>NZ_VLLF01000004.1 GCF_007830545.1 Roseibium hamelinense | reverse complement strand
CAAGAGAACCGCAGGGCAGCACAGGAAAAGGCTGACGCTGTTATCGCAGACCTGCGGGCACAACGTCTGACACGAGCTGCCGATCTCATTGAAGAGAGCATCGACGAGACGCTGACCTACTACGGCTTTCCGGACAGCCATTGGCGCAAGATCAGGACGAACAATCCTCTGGAGCGGATAATGAAAGAGATCCGGCGGCGAACGCGAGTTGTCGGGGCGTTCCCGGATGGTCAATCATGCCTGAACCTGGCCGCGGCAAGACTCAGACATATCGCGGCCGGCAAATGGTCCGCCCGAAAATACATGAACATGGCACCGCTCTACCAGGAGCAACACCAAACCCACGGAGCCGTCGCCTGAAAACAAAAGTGCGAAAAATATTTGACACTACCCCTGGCTGCGGCTTGGCTGGGCGCGTTCGGCATTCAGCTCAGATGCTGTTTGAAAAACGCAATGGTGCGTTTTTCGGCAAAAGCTGCGGCTTTGGCATCGAAGCGCGGCGTAGTGTCATTGTGAAAACCATGGTTCGCGCCGGGATACATGTGCGCAGCGTAGTCGTCGTTGTTTGCTTTAAGCGCTTCTTCATACGCCGGCCAGCCAGCGTTGATCCGTTCGTCCAACTCGGCATCCGGCGTCACCTCATTCATCACGCTCTGCGTTAGCCAGCGCCCGGGACAGTAAAGTTAGTGGGAGAGCCTCCAACGGTGATGTCCATAGTCGCGTTGGTCACGGGATTTCGTGAAAACGCGGCATCACGTCTGACAAATCGATCGACACAGGGCTTATCCGATTTGGGCACGATGCCGAATGAAGTGATCTGCAAGCACGCATGCCATCATTGCTTCTCCAACCGGCACAGCCCGTATGCCGACACAAGGATCATGCCGGCCCTTGGTCATTACATCGATTTCTTCGCCAGTCCGCGTAATAGACTTGCGCTCAGTCAAAATGGACGACGTCGGTTTGACCGCGAAGCGCACGACAAGCGGGTCACCATTAGAAATACCGCCTAGAACACCGCCTGCATTGTTGGTCAAGAATACGGGTTTTCCATCCTCACCGATGCGAATCTCGTCCGCATTTTCTTCGCCGCTCAAACGTGCAGCTTCAAAGCCGTTGCCGATTTCAACGCCCTTGACTGCGTTGATTGACATCATCGCCGCAGACAAGTCGGTGTCGAGCTTGCCATAGATCGGCGCACCGAGGCCAACGGGTACACCTTCCGCAACAACCTCGATCACCGCGCCAACAGAAGAGCCGGCCTTGCGCACCCTGTCGAGATAATCAGCCCAGTACGCAGCGGCTTTTTCGTCCGGGGCAAAAAATGGGTTCTGATCGACCTGGTTCCAGTCCCAGTTGGAGCGGTCGATTTCATGAGGACCGACCTGAACAAGCGCTGCCCGGATCGTAACGCCATCTAGGACTTTACGAGCAACAGCGCCGGCAGCGACACGCATGGCCGTTTCGCGGGCAGAGGATCTCCCGCCGCCGCGGTAATCCCTAATGCCGTATTTCGCGTCATAGGTAAAATCTGCGTGGCCCGGCCGAAAGCGATCTTTGATTTCAGAGTAATCCTTCGATCGTTGATCTGTATTCTCGACCATCAAAGAGATCGGTGTCCCAGTCGTTTTTTGAACGCCATCTTCATCAACCATCACACCAGAAAGGATTTTAACCTCATCGGGCTCGCGGCGCTGTGTCGTAAACCGGGATTGGCCCGGCTTGCGCTTTTCCATGAAGACTTGAATGTCTGTTTCGGTCAGCGGCAGCAACGGCGGGCAGCCATCAACAACACATCCGATCGCAGGTCCGTGGCTTTCTCCCCACGTGGTGACACGGAACATATGACCGAAACTGTTGTGCGACATAACTTTCTTTCATTCGGGATGACGTCCGCAGATCCGGCCGGGTTGAGGCCTCGGCTGCGCAAAAAAGACGGTGCCAGCGATACGGCATCACAAGGAAAAGCTCAAGATGGGAGGCGACGGCAATGGCTACGGCTTGTAAAGCACAAGACAGGCTTCACAAGCATGGGAGCAAAAACACGAAAACAGTCACATAAGGTTTTTTCCGGCCTTATCTCTGATCACAATTTACCGAGCCCTGCCGTTTACGGAGCTACGGATCGTTATCTTTGGAAAAATTTAAGTATCAGACCCCATTGTCAGCGTGTCAGTGAAGTACAGAAGGTGTGTCCGTGAACATTAGGCAATGGTTATCCGGCATAGTCGTGTTTCTGCTGGCACCAAGCCTTCTCTTTGCAGGTCTTTGGGTGAAGAATTCACTCAACGAAGTTCGTGCTCTAGACGCCGGTCTCTCGGCGCTGAATGCAGCAAGCGGACTGGAAAGCGCCATTCGCGCCCGCATGCTGCAAGATGATCCGCTGTCGGACCTCGCCCCCCCCGAAATACGGCCCGCGCTGCAAATGAGCGAAGAAGAAGCGGTTGAATACCAGCTCAGCTTGACTGTCTTTCGCGACGCGGAGACTGTGCATGGAGCGCTTCGCGGTGCACGCAGCGCAATTAGGCTTCTATTTCAAAGCGCCAAAATCTCGTCGGTTATAAGTCCCCAGGCGTCCGAGCTTGCGTATTTGATCAGTGACACCCTGCCGACCGTCATTATCGAATCGAGTGCGATGGTGCACGGTGGTCTCCGCTTGGCTGAAAAACCTGAACTCAATCTCTGGGATAAGATGGCAATCCCAGTGCAAGGTGGCCAATTCAAGGTCTCGGCCGATACCGTCACACGCGTCACCAACATGACTATTGGAATGCTCCCGGAGGCCGGCACTGCAGACTTGCGAATGCTATCGGACAACTACCGCGCGTCGAACGGTATTTATCAAAACGCCGGATCTCGCTTGCTCATGTCAACCAGCGCAGCACAAACCGGCCAAGATATCGAGGCTGGTCCCGTGCTGGACGCATGGCCAGAGCTCGCGAATGCCACCATGGATTTGTGGGCGGGCTCGGTTGCCTACCTAACGGCGGAACTCGAAGAACGCCGGTCCGCAACCTCGCTTGGTGTTGTCCTTGCCGGAACCGTCGGGCTGCTCGTTATCGCGGCCGCATTTGGCTTGGCTATTGTCCTGAGCCGCGCAGTCGCGGAACGTACGCAAAAAGAATTCGACAAACTGGGCTATCATGACCCGCTAACCGGCTTGCCAAACCGGCGCGGATTGATGTCTGCCCTGGAAGTGGAAGCTGGAACCGAGCCTGAAGGCTTCCCGGCCCTCATGCTTCTCGACATTCGGCGCTTTAAAGCAATCAACAATCGTTACGGAGACGAGGTTGGGGATTCTGTTTTGCGCAGCATCGCAGAAGACCTTGCCGTGTTTGGGGATACGGACGATTTCATCGTCCGCACCGGGGGAACCGAATTTGCAATTTTGCGAAGAAATGTCACCGACCAGAAGAGCTTTCACGAACTGGGCGAGAAAATCGTTCAACATTTAGCGCGAGAACGAAATGTTGACGGGTTCGACATAAGCTTGGAAAGCTGCATCGGCTACGCGATCGGCACCGTTCGTCAGCAAGCCACAGAACAGCTGATCATGGACGCAACACTCGCGCTGCGATCCGTTAAACAGCGCAACACACTGTCGGTATGCCAATTCCATCCAAACATGCGTGCCCAGTTTGAAAAAAACACTGAAATTGCAAAAGATCTGCTTGAGGCAATGAACAGCGGCCACATCCTTGCGTGGTTCCAGCCTCAAATATGCGCAAAATCCGACACTGTCGTTGGAGCGGAAGCTCTGGTGCGCTGGGTCGATGCAGAAAACGGTGTCCGCTACCCCGGCGCTTTTTTGCCTGCAGCAGAAGAAGCAGGCTATATGGAAAGGGTTGACAGGTGCGTACGCAAACAGGCGCTTGCCATGACGGCGCGCCTTAGAGAAAACTGCCCAATTCCTTTTCATGTCGGACTAAATGTCACCGCCTCGGTGCTTATTGACGAAGACTGTGTCGCTCTGCTCCTGGAAGAGGTTGAGGCAGCAGGGCTCAAGCCCGACTGCGTCAGTATCGAAATCCTCGAGGCAGTTATGATCGATGAGTTTGCGGCAACACCGATCAAGGCCAACATCGCCAAGCTGTCAGAACTTGGATTTTTCATCGAGCTGGATGACTTCGGCACTGGGCACTCAAGCATCACCAGCCTTCGGGACCTGAAAGTCGACCGGGTGAAGATTGACAGGAGCTTTGTGCGCGGCGTCGATTCCGACCCTGAGCTCCAGAAATTCACCCGCGCTTTGATCCAGCTCGCGCGCAGTCTGGATATATCCACCTTGGCCGAGGGCGTCGAGACAGAGGCCGAGCGCACATGGCTGGCGGATCATGGATGTGATGTAATCCAGGGTTTTCTTGTTTCAAAGGCTGTCCCGGAGGCTGATCTTTTCAAGCAGATTGCCGAGCGGGCCGCCCGCACCGAAACCCCGCCCCACCCCTTGGCGGCCTCAGCCAGTGTTTAAGCAGTCTTTGGCACGTGCTTGGGTTTGCAGCCGTCTGTGAAAATCGGTTGCAGCCTCGGAAAAGCCTCCGTCTTCTCCATCTATGAAATGAATGTGCTGGCTATTGCCCATATCTGTCACGAAGCACGTCATCAGCGCAGATTTCGACACCTTCAGTCCGTAGGTCAACAAGCCACTTGAATAGGCATTCTGCAAATATTGCTCCAACGCATTTGTTTGCTCATGCGTCAAATCCAACACAAGCCGGAGAGCATCATCGAATTTGCGATGATCAGTGTTGCGGCTGATTTCCGCTAGATACTGTTTTGGCCGGAATGGCCCAACCCGAAATCCGGTCACATATCCCCATACAAAAGCAACGCATTCCAAAACCGTTCTGACTGCGAAACCAACCTTGCCGATGGTTGGCCCGATAAGTCGCACTTCCCTCCGGAACCCGCTCGGCAGGAACTTGAAACGCAGATTTTCAGGTGTCACCAACTGGGCGGATTGCCCTTCCGACAAAGGATTGAACCCGATTGCGTCGGTCATGCCTTCGATGATGGAGTTAAGCTGATGACCGCCTTTAGGTTTCAAGATCAATGTGACCATCTTGCCATACTTGGAAGGCAGCGGCTCCCAACGGCACGACAATCCATCGAGGCTGGGAAGGTCCGCGCCCTCCAAGTTGAGCCGGTAGGGAGAACACGCCTGCTCATCCTTGAGGATCTTCTCGGATAGCTCAAGACCATCCCCAATTGCCATGGCAAGATAGTTGCCAGGAGACAGTTCGAACTTCCGCAGCTTTATGTCCGTGCCGCGTGCACGCAGATCGGCCACCGGGATAATAGCGATCCGTAGATCGAGCTGTGCGGCATCGCGGGCTAGCAAAGCAACTCCCCGCAGCGCTTCGCGGCTGGGTTCCAAATGTTTGGCCGGAACAACCAAAAGGGCACCGTCCCCGCCGAAAACGAAAGGAATGTCATCGCGACCAAGCTTGTTCAAGACCGCCGAAATGACCGCGGCACCGATTAGGTTGACATCTTTGTAGCGCCCTTCTGCGACAGCCTCCCGGGACCGGACAATATCAGCGGCCAGGACCAGCCAATCATCCGGCACGCTCCGGAAACCCTCAAAATCGCCCAACCGGGCCAGATCGGAAAAGCTTTCAAGATCGCGATAAAACTGGTCGGACATCTGATCGTTGTTCCCAAGCTACACGACTAGAATACGCATATTTCTGCATCTATGATGCATCGCGCACTGATAACATCCATGTGTACAGCGTGGCTAAACCCACTCCATCTGGCTGTGATACCAGACAAAAACCCGGTCTTGAGGGACATCAAGCTTCGGAATATCCGAGGTTGCAAGACCTTCCAAGTGACCGCGGAGCACACGGAAAACGCCACCGTGAGCCACCACAACACTCTGTTCTTCAAAACTCTCCAACCATCCCCCGATCCGTTTGGCGAGCATTTCGTAGCTTTCGCCGCCGCCGGGGGGCACAAAAGCCCATTTGTCAATGCGCCGCTGCTCGACCAGCTCCGGCGTTTGCTCTGCCAACTCGGGGATCGTGAAACCCTCCCACGCGCCGAAAGTTAGCTCCTTGAGACGCGGTTCGGTGGTATAGGCCTGCGGATCAAGACCCATGTTTTCACGCAGCAGCTCCATGGTTCTGCGGGTACGGTCCATTGGTGAGGCAACAAACCGGAACATGCTGGCAGTGAGCCCGTTTTTTTCAAAAAAGTCCTTTAAACGCCTGCCGTTCGAACAGGCCTGCTCCCGACCGGTCGCGTTCAAAGGGATTTCCTTCTGTCCCTGCATCCGTCCTTCGGCGTTCCAGTCCGTTTGGCCATGACGCACAAAAATAAGGCGCGCAGAAATTTCGAGCGGCTTAAGCCGGGAAACGGGAGCAGTCATCTAAACCAATCATATCTCGGGGCGGAGTTCGGCGCGGGAGCCAGTTAACTCGTCATAGACGAAAAAGGCCGGAAAATCCGGCCCTTGAGTTAGTCTTTAACCACCGAGATGTCCGGTGCATCGACGGCTTTCATGCCGACGATGTTGTATCCGCAATCCACATGCTGGATTTCGCCTGTCACTCCACGTCCAAGGTCAGACAGCAGGAATAAGGCACTGTCGCCAACTTCTTCAATGGTGACGGAGCGGCGCAAGGGGGCGTTGTATTCATTCCACTTTAAGATATAGCGGAAATCGCCAATCCCCGAGGCGGCGAGCGTTTTGATCGGGCCGGCGGAAATTGCATTTACGCGGATGTTCTGCGGGCCAAGGTCCATAGCGAGATACTTGACGCTTGCCTCAAGTGCAGCCTTTGCGACACCCATGACATTGTAGTGTGGCATGACCTTTTCTGCGCCGTAGTAGGTTAGAGTCAGGATTGAACCACCATCTGTCATAAGCTTCTCGGCTCGCTGCGTCACAGCCGTCAGCGAGTAGCAGGAGATGTCCATCGTCCTTGCAAAATTCGCAGATGAAGTGTCGACATAACGTCCGGTCAGCTCATCCTTATCCGAAAAAGCAACGGCATGAACAATGAAGTCAAGCTTGCCCCACTTCTCTTCAAGGTGCTTGAAAACCGCATCTATGCTGACCGGATCCGTCACATCGCAATGCCCGGCAACGATAGCGCCCAGTTGATCAGCAAGCGGTTCGACCCGCTTTTTCAGAGCATCGCCCTGATAGGTTAAGGCAATCTCGGCACCAGCATCTGCGGCGGCTTTTGCAATTCCCCACGCGATAGATCTGTTGTTCGCAACGCCCATGATCAGGCCACGCTTGCCAGTCATCAATCCACGCGTTTCCGCCATATTCATCTCCAGAAGGATTCATTAACTCTTGCCCGAAGGGCCGGCATGCTATGGCACAGGCCTAAATTTCCTTCAAGACACACCGTGGCGTAATGAGCCGTCGACGGCTTAAGCTCCACCTACTATGTTACCGCGAAAAACCAATATCGAATTGTGAGGTTCCCTTTTCATGGAGCAGTCAAACCACGCTGGCCGATTGGCGTCCATCGTCGGCGACGCGAATGTCTTGACCACTGTAGAAGACAAAGCGCCCTATCTTGTGGAATGGCGTGACCTGTATCAGGGCTCAACACCAATGGTGCTGCGGCCGGGCTCAACGGAAGAGGTCAGCAAGATTCTGAAATATGCATATGAGAACGGGCTGACCATTGTGCCGCAAGGCGGCAACACTGGCCTCGTTGGTGGTCAAATTCCAACGGAAAACGGCGGCGAAATCGTTCTCTCTCTCGGGCGCATGAACAAGGTGCGCAATATTGATCCGGTGGGTTTCACGATCACGGTTGAGAGTGGTGTTGTCCTAGAAACACTGCAGAACGAGGCTGAAAAGGCCGACCGGTTATTCCCGCTTTCGCTGGGCGCCCAAGGCTCATGTCAGATCGGAGGAAACATCTCGACCAATGCTGGCGGGACTGCGGTGCTTGCATACGGAAACACCCGGGATCTCGTTCTTGGGCTCGAAGTTGTGCTTCCGAACGGCGACATTTGGAATGGGCTGCGCACCCTTCGCAAGGACAACACCGGTTATGATTTGAAACAATTATTTATCGGTGGTGAGGGCACCCTGGGGATAATTACAGCCGCTTCTCTAAAGCTGTTCCCAAAGCCGAAAAAGCTCGAGGCATCATTTGTCGGGCTTCCTGATCCCCATGCTGCGCTCAAGCTGTTCTCTCTCGCCAAGCAAAAGGCGGGACCGGTGTTGACGGGGTTTGAAATCATGCCCCGCGTCGGCGTTGAATTCTGCCTGTCCCACCTTGATGGTGCCCGTGATCCGCTTGAGGCGCCGCACAATTGGTACGTATTGATGGAACTCTCGAGCGGTTCCGACGCTTTCCCGGTCCGGGACCTGTTGGAAGAAATTTTGGGCGAAGCGTTTGAAGACGGCTTGGTTGAAGACGCCGTCCTGTCCGAGAACCTGTCTCAGGTGAATGCGTTCTGGCACATCCGTCATGGCATGTCTGAGGTTCAAAAGGCCGAAGGCGGCTCGATCAAGCACGATGTTTCGGTGCCTGTTGCAGCGATTGCAGATTTTTTGGACAAGGCAATATCGGCGGTGAGCGAGTTTGTACCGGGATGCCGGCCCGTGCCGTTCGGACATTTGGGAGATGGCAATATCCATTTCAATGTAAGCCAACCAGTTGGAGCGGACAAGGAAGCCTATCTGAAAAACTGGGATGCGATGAACGAGATCGTTCACGGTATTGTTCATGACTTTGGGGGCTCAATCTCCGCAGAGCATGGGATCGGACGCCTGAAGCGGGACTTGCTCAAAACGGTCAAGAGCGACACCGAACTCGACCTCATGCATCGTATCAAAGACGCGTTCGATCCCAAAGGTTTGCTCAATCCCGGCCGTGTTCTCTAATACAATGACCGGATTGACTTGGCCGCGAACGGCGCTTAAACGCGTCCGTAAGGTCGGGGGCCCTGCCGTTCGCGGGCTGCAAGCAGCCTTTGGTGAAATCCCCATCGCATCCAATGTCTCAGCGGATACGGAAGCACAGACGCCTCTTGCATCTTTTTGCAGGTTGTCGGCAATGCGAACACCGTCATAGATGCCTGCCTCATAAGAGGGCTCGTAAATGACAATTTCTTCGGTGCAGAACCTAAAAGAGCAAGCTAAGCGCTTGCGCAACGCCATACCATCCGTACTGCAGCAGACTTGTACGCATGGCCAAGCCCTGGAGCTGATCGCAAAGCAACTCGGCTCCAGAGACTGGAATACCTTGCTCGCGACAACCCGGTCGCGAACTAGCGAGAAGACGTTTTCCCTGGGTCAGAGGGTAAGCGGTGAATACATGCGGCAACCATACAGCGCCAAAGTTATCGGTATTTCTCAACTGGCCGATGCCAACCGGTATCGCGTAACCCTGCAGCTCGACCATCCGGTCGATGTCGTCACCTTCGAGAGTTTCTCATGCTTTCGAAGCCGGATCAGTGCCGTTGTAGACCGGTTCGGAATATCCATTGCGCGGACATCGGACGGCAATCCGCATCTAAAAATTTTGGCAGCATAACAAGCAAAGCATGCGCGGCACCCTGCCCGCATGCCTCGCCTCCTTCAGCGCTGTTTACTGATCGCGCTTCTTTGAAACGATCATATGACCGGGCACCGGGGCGCCGTCTTCCAGTCTAACGGTGATATCTTCCCGAGACAGCGTTTGAAAACCGGCGTGCTCCAGTTCGCTGAGCAGGTGCGGCAAGTGATGGGCGAACCTGTTCTTAGGGCCAACAGCGAAACAGCTGTCTGCGAAAGCCGGATCCGGCAGAGTTTCGGTTGAAAAGGCAAACAGTCGGCCCTTGGGCAAGCGATCCGCTGCAGCGGAGATTATCGGTCTAACCTCGCCGAGATAGGGAAACACATCCGTGGCCGCGATAAAGTCGTACATTGGGCGTGTTCCGTCGTCCTCTTCAAATTCTTGAAGAAACTCGACAGCCTCGCCAATATAAAGGTCCTCATAGACCTCACGGTCATAGGCCAACTCGACAATACGTTCCGACAAGTCAACGCCAGTCATCCGAGCAGCACAATCGGAAAAAGCGATACCCGTCAGACCCGTGCCGCATCCGAGGTCGAGCAGTGTTTCAAATGGACCAAGGCCAAGCTTGCGGATGCGCTCGCGAAGCAGCAGCGGCACGCAATACCCGAGCTGATCCACTAGAATATCGTCGAACACATCGGCATGCTGGTCGAACAGTGTCGCAACATAGGCGTCCGGCATTTTGGAAGGAGCTGCCATGCGGCCCATCGCAGCCAACCGAATGCTCACACCGCCGGGGTCGGACGGATCCATTTCGAGTAGCTTGCGATATTCACGCTCGGCGCCGTCATGGTCGCCTTTCTTTTCGAGCTCAAGGCCATGATTATAGACCTCCGCCAGCGCATCTTCATCGGTTTCGTTCAACAGAGGCTCTCCAACTCGGTATTCGATTGCGCTTTCTACAGCGCTGCTGCATCTGCGGCCACAGCTGATTGGCCTCAAAATAGATCCAGCTGGTCTCTCCCGCCTTTTGGTTTTGCAGTTTGCTTCTTTGACTGAGGAGAGGCTGGTTGTTCCTCACAAGCCTCCTGGAGGCTTTTGTCATCGTTTGTCACCTTGTTGACCTTTGATGAAACCGGAACCGCTTGGAGATAATCGTTCTCAATCGGCCTCAGCAGATTGACCGCTTCTTTGACCGGGACGTCAGTGACATTCAGCCAGGTCTCAAAGTCTTGCCAATGAAGAATTGCCGGCATTCTGTGGTGGATGGGCGCCATCATATCGTTGGCATCCACTGTCAGCAGTGCTCCGGTGTCTATTTCCCCTCCATCAGCATCCGACCATGTTGACCATAGCCCGGCCATCGCTATGACGCCTCCCTCCACGGGGGAAATCCAGAAAGGTTGTTTGCCATCCGGTGTTCGGCACCATTCATAAAATCCTGAGGCTGGAACAATGCACCGATGATGGCGCATGGAGACTTTAAAGGATGGTTTTTGCGCAGCGGACTCGGCGCGCGCATTGATCAGCAAGGTGAAACTCGCCGGATCTTTAACCCAGCCCGGAACCAGCCCCCAGCGGACAAGTGCAAACCTGCGCTGGCCGTGTTCCCGGCGGACAATCCCGATCGGCTGAGTCGGCGCGATATTGTAGCGCGCCGGAAAATTCGGTTGATCGATGTAGCCGAACAGGGCCTTCACATCGTCGGGTGTGGCTGTAAGACTAAAGCGGCCGCACATTTACTGACCTATCATTTTAAGGGCGCTGCGTGAAAAGCGTTTGCACACGCACGGTTAGTTAATTGGCAACAAAACCGAAGTAGGTTCGAACCATAATGTAGTCGCCGGGGGAACGGTATGGAATGCGATGATCCAGTACTTGGCGCCGGAGTTTTGGCAGCTGAACGGCTGGAGCAGGCGAACATTAATGCTTCGACCGGATTGGCGACGGACTATCTGAACCATTTCAATGAAGTGGTTATGCTCCTTGAGATGCTGCCCGCCATGCCCGACTGTGCCGAAGACGTCATCGCGTGGAGCCCACTCGGTTATGCCGAGCATTTCGAAAACTCCTCGTTCAAAGACAAGAATCTTGCGATCCTTGCGTATTCTGCAGCACCTTCAGATCTCCGTGAACATCTGGAAGCGAATGTTGAAGCAATCAATTCGGCTGTTGGCGAGGCTCAGGACATGCTGAAAAACGCACCCGATGTCGCAGAAATTGCGGGCGAAGTGTCGGAAAAGGCCACGCTTCGCATTAAGCCGCTCATTTCGACCGCGAGCGGAATCATACATGGACACATTGAAACAGATACGCTTCAACCCGAAGGTGATGCGGCGCAAGCAGAAATCGATGCCATGTTTGCCTAGGCCGATTGGCCCCGCAGCTTATGCCAATGTTCATTTCTCACTCAGCCAGCCGACATGACATCTGAAGTCGCTTCGCGAAAAGGCCCCATTGTCGGCGTCAGCGTGTTGTGCCACGACCAGGATCGCGTGCTTCTGATCAAGCGCGGCAATCCGCCCTACAAGGGGCTTTGGAGCCTGCCGGGAGGGCGCGTTGAATATGGTGAGGCGCTGACCGCAGCGGCAGAGCGCGAGCTTTTTGAGGAAACTGGCATCAAAGCAACGCTTGGTGAACCGGTCGACATGTTCGAAACCATGATGCACGACGGCGCGGGCACCACGACAAGCCATTATGTGCTTGTCGTTTTCTCTGGTGCCTATTTGTCCGGCACGCCGTGGGCAGGAGATGATGCCGCCGACGCTTCTTGGTTTGCCATTGGAGAGCTGGGCAGCCTCCATACCACCCCAGGCACCGTCGCGCGGATAAAAAGACTGCTTCCAGGCCGATAGCCTGAAGCGGTCCGCCCGCCCCGCAACTGTATGATGTTCACGCTGTGTGCGGCAAACACTCCAGCATCAACATCACCAGCAATATTCGTGTGTTCAATCTGTCCGTGAATGACGCCTTTCTGTTGCGCATTTCCAGCACTGTCCTCATGATGCCGCCCATGCGATTTGCCATTTTTCTTCTGCTGGCAGTATGTCTTGCTACCAATTCTCCAGCCAGCCATGCACAAACGCCACAAACCGAGGAGCCGCCCTATGAGCAGCAGCTGCTCCGGCTGTCGGAGGTGATGGGTGCGCTGCATTTTTTACGGCCCCTGTGCGGGTCTAACGACGCACCGAGCTGGCGGCAAAATATGGAGGCGCTTTTGCTGGCAGAAGCCCGCACGGAGAACCGCAGGCGCAAGTTCATCGAACGTTTTAATCAGGGTTATCGTGGTTTTTCAGCAGTTTATAGGGTATGCACATCCACCGCGCGTACCGCTATGGAACAGTATATCGCAGAGGGCGAAACGCTGATAACCACAGTTACAAGCCGCTATGGTCGATAAATCCACAACCGTTGGGTCACTTCTTACCGATTGGTTAACCTTTCCGATAAAGATTGTGAATGGCCGTTAAGTTTGCGTTCACGGTTGCTACCCCTCCCGCTTCGGCGTGCTAGGATTCTTAGCAAGAGATTCGGAAAGACCGCATTGGCAGGCGCGTTTAGCCCCAGTGTTTTGAGACCGGTAAGGAACGAATGATAAACGACGATTTCAACGACGCTGCCATGGAAGCGGAATTTGCAGAAGATGAAGATCTCCGGCGGGCGGCACTCAGCTTCATAACCGATGCCTGGGCAGAGGCCATTGCAAACGGTGTGGACGCCGATGCGGTTGCTCATGCTGCCATGTTTACCGCCCTAGCCGACCTGGTTGCGACCTATGGCGAGGAAGCTGTGGCAAAGCTTGCGGAAGGCTTGCCGGACCGGATCCAGCGCGGCGACTACACCGTGAACCGTATCCTGCAATAAGTCTGATGTCCCGGCTGGTTCTGCAGCCTAGTATTGCGTGGCACTCAGAAAATATCGAAGAGCAGATCGGCGTAAATCAATGCGCCGAAGACCACTAATATGGTGCCCGCTATGTGGTTGGCCTTGTCCAGCCAACTATCGTCGATGCCGCCGCGAAAGCGCGTAACCATGCCGGACACAAAAACCCACCAGGTCGTTGCGCCACCTGCAACACCTGCAACCATGATGAGCTTGCCGAAGATATCGCCATGTTTCGGTCTCAGGTCACCCAACCCGCCGAATATTGCAACAAACGCTAATACGGTGCCTGGGTTGGTCAGGGCCATGAAAAACGCCGCCGTGGCATCTCCCCAGAATCCTTTCTCATCCCCGTCAGCAGCATCTGCCAGATGCGGGTGCGTGTTCCACACTTTGATGCCGAACACGATCAATAAAGCACCACCGACGATTTTAATGAGGTCAAACTGACCCTCGATGAACTGTGTGATTGCGGATACGCCGAAAACCGCGACAGCGGCGTAAATTGCGTCAGCGACAACAGCGCCCAGTCCGACAAAAACGCCCTGACGGAACCCGCTCTGAGCTGCATGCTGGATAGCCATGACGTTAACAGGTCCGACCGGTGCCGTCGTTATCACGCCGATTACGAATCCGATCAGCGCATATTCCAGAAATGTCACGCAATCCGGTCCTTCACAATGTCGTAGTACTGCCGTCGATAGCGGCTGGTGATACGCGTTTCAAGTTTCGAGACGATTACCGGGATTGCAGGTAGCGTCGTCGGCGAGAATGTGGGACAGCAGGCAGACTGCTGAAATACGAAGGTGAACGGCATGCTGAAGATTCTCAGATTATCTGTAATTCTGGTTTGGATGATTCCATTGGTCGCGCATGCAAAAACCGTTCGGACCGACACTATTCTGGTTTCACCAGAAGCAGAAGCAGGATCAACGATCACGATTCCGAGCGAGGAGCTTCTTGAAACCGAAACAGAAGAATTCGAAAAAGCACCGCTGCCAGACCGGGCTGCTGAGCCTTTGCCTGCGCCCGAAGTCCTCTACGATTTGAGCCTGTTGCCCAAACCGGTTCAGCGCATGCATTCGCAACTGAAAGAAGCCGCCCAGACCGGAGATGTTGAACGGCTCCGAATGGTGCTTGAGAGCAATGAAGTCCTGCCAACCCTTTCCTTGACCGAAATTGGCGACCCGATTGATTTTCTTAAAGACAGCTCCGGTGACGGTGAAGGGCTGGAGATCCTAGCAATTCTGATCGATGTGCTTGAGGCGGGATTTGTTCATACCGACGCCGGTACCGCGCAAGAAATGTATGTCTGGCCGTATTTTGCGCGCTACCCGCTAAACGATCTGCGTCCGGACCAGAAGGTGGAGATGTACAGGATCATCACCTCAGCGGATTTCAACGAGATGCAGAACTACGGCGTTTGGCTGTTCTACCGCGTTGGTATCGGCAAGGACGGCACGCTGCACTATTTCGTCGCCGGTGAGTGAGCAATCGCCTTAGCTGACCTGTACGTAGGTTGCATAGCCGCGGTACAGGCTGGTGCTGGTCATAGGCCGGCCCGAGCGGTCCGACAGTTTGGCAACCTCATTCAACAAATCGGCACGCGGTGTGACATGGAAGCTTGCCAGCCAGGTCCGCAACAAGCGAGCGAACCACACCGGCAACCGGTCCAGTTGACCGAAATCGACGATGCAGAGACGCCCATCCGCCGAAAGGCAGTCCAGACCTGCGGCCAGCGCCTCGCGCCAGACCGGCATCATAGACAATGTATAGGAGTAAAATACTCGGTCGTATTCAGGCGCACCGGCTGACGATACGAAAGAGCTGCTTGAAGCATCGCCCTGGTGGAGATAAATCCGGTCGCTGAGCCCCGCGCGCGCAACACTTTCACGCGCTGTTTCCAGCATCTGTTGCGAAATATCAATGCCATGGAACGTCACATTCGGGTACCGCTTGGCTGCGCCAATTAAATTGCGGCCGGTCCCGCAGCCAAGCTCCAGAACGGTCTGGTCCGGCCCCGGTTCCAGCTGCTCGATCAGATGATCCCGGCCGAGCAGGTAGTATTTGCGTGTGACATCGTAAAAATGGCGCTGATACTTATAGATACCGTCCATCAATTGAGCGGTTTCCGCAGCTTTTTGATCACTATGCACGCTGTTACCCATTGAAAACGTAAAGGTGGAAGCCGCCATAGATAGACGAGCGATCCTGCCGACCGAGCGCGAAGCTTTCGTCTTTCTCGTAGGTCCAGCGGTCGAGGATTGCATCGGCGACCCGCCCCGGCAACAAGGTCGGCTCCGCGGCGGTGCGGAAGACAACACGGGCGCCTGGACGAGCAGTCCGGGTGATTTCGCTCCACAGGGCATTGAGCTGGACGTCAGTCATCCAGTCCTGAGCATCCAGCAAAACAAAGGCGTCGAGCTGGTCATCGCCCTCAGTCTGCAGGTGTTCGGTGAAGTTCCGGTTCAACACGCGCACACGTGAGGCACGTTGTTTGATGTCTTCAAAGTGCTGCCTCTTCAAATAGGGCGGCAATGGCCCGGCCTCGCCGGTGCTTTCGCCCGCTCGCGGAGCATAGCCACGATTAAAGGCCTGCCACGCGAAGTAGTTGTCTTGCAGCGAAAAATCGCAGGCAAGCTTTTCAAGACGCTCGCGCAGAACCGAGGACATGTCCCGATCGGCACTGGCAGAAACAAGAGCCTCATACTGCGCGGGCGGAATTCCCAAACCATAAAGCGACATTTTCTTGGAGGTCGCCCAGCGCACCAGGCGCTTGTCAAACAGCGGGGCCAAAGCCGTTTCGAAGTAGGACCGCTGTTCGTCCAAGCTACGGGCCTTCACCATGTGTTTCGGGTCAATGCCGTAAAGACGCGCGATAAAGTGCCCCAGGCCAATGCAATAGCCGAGCAACCCATGGTGATAGAGATCTCGCGAAAAGAGAGTAATTCGTTTCCGGCCCCAGCCGCTAATGTCCCGACCTTCCCAGTAGGCAAGGCTTTCCGCATCAAGTTCGGGCTTTAGAAAGCGCTCATAAGCTGCAATGTTCGAACGCTCGTCCGCTTCGCCGAAAAACCGGTAGAAAGCGTCGTAGCTTGGAAGCCTCCGGGCCGCCAGCAATTTGAGCCGGCCAAGTGCAACATGCGCCCTGTTCAAATCAACGGCAGTGATCTGCGCCGGATTGGCCGTCAGGTAGGACATGACATTGCAGCCGCCGGACGCTATCGCAACCATACGAGACTCCGATGTCAGCCGCAGCGCCTGCATATCGACATCAGGGTCTTCCCAGATTTGCGGGTAAACAAGTCCCTTGAATGCAAAGGTGAAAAGCCTTTCCAGCATCCCCTCCCGGGACGTAGCGCTTGAGCGGTGAACAGCCTTTTTCAGACGCGATTTCGAAGCTTCAAGCGTGCTTTGCGGCATAGTTGTCTCCCGGCTGCCACTTTAATTAGGTGGCTTTCCGATACGGCAGGGCGACGACAGTTTGGTGACGAAACGCGCTGAATTTCAGGTTATCCGGATAAACAAAAGCCTCCGCGGGCGGGCAGAGGCCTTTGTGCACAAATTCAATCAAAAATATATATTACCTGGTCATTACAACGAAATCCGTACCAAGATCTGTGTGCCGTTTGAAACTGCGTTCCGTAATAATAAGCGATGTGCCAGGGGTCAGGATTTTGCCAAGGTCCTTTCGGACCTTTTCAGGCAAGTCGACCCTGTCCAAGATCGCGTGCGGGGTTCGCTCGCCCCGGTCTTCCGCCCGAACCGATATCCAACTGACCCGCGCCTCACCCTCTTTGAAGCCCAATGCTGTGAAGACATGGGTACCAACATGAACATCCGGATTTTCTATGAAGACCGGCGCTGAATAGACTTCTCGGAACTTGCGGCGAACCCGGAGGGTCGCGTTCAGAGGCTTCTCATAGCCTGCTTCCTGAAAGATCCGCGCGACGATGAAGTCCGACATATTGCCGTTGATTGGAAGCTCCGCTCCCTCCTGAAAAAGAGCGATCGCAGCCCGGGTCTTGCGGCCGATCACACCATCGACCGGGCCAGCTCGGTATCCAAGCCTGTTTAGCAGGCGCTGAACTGTCTTGACCTTGTTGATTGGTTTGTTCGGCGTGATGATCATTCGCAATGGATGTTCGAAATATGGGTTCGGCTCTACGGTCTGAATGTTCTCCTGGAGCGCTGCCGATGTTAGTGAGCCGCGCAATCCGGCATCGAAACCGATAACTGCGGGAGACAGGCTGACCAACGTGGTCGCCGGCACATAGGGTTGCGGCAAAACGGGATGGTCCACGCGCCGTGGCTCGGCATGCTCGTTAGTCACGATGACCTGAGCGCCTCTTTTTGTCAGAGCAAAAAGATCTTTGGCAAAGTCACGGGGCATTCGGACACACCCGTGGGAAGCAGGGTAGCCGGGCAAATGTCCCTGGTGCAATGCCACACCTGACCATGTCAGGCGCTGCATGTATGGCATAGGCGCATCATCATAAAGGTTTGAAAAATGCCGCCGCCGTTTTTCAAGGATAGAAAACACGCCGGTCGGCGTGCTGTACCCCTTCTTGCCTGAGGAAATCGGTGATGTCCGGATCAGCTCGCCACCGCGATAAACGTCGATCTTTTGATCGTCCAGCGATACAAGCATGTGGAGTGGTGCAAGTTCATCCAGCTTATCTTCAGCCTGATTTTCGAGAGCTGATGCTCCAGAAACCATACCCGAGCCAACAGCAAGGGAACTAACTGCAAATATCATGCGAAGCCGACTTGACCAACCACCAAGAAAACCAGGATTTCCCCTACGCATTTTTGAGCCTCACCCTACGCAATACATCTAAGCCCTGGCGAACTATACGCTCGCATGCATGTAAGTTAAGTTAGTAGATAAGGTTACGTTTCCCTTATCAGCCACAGCCCCGCACATTAACAAGCTAAGCACATCGGTTCTGTTGTGAACATCACTCTTTGTGTTCTATTTCCCTCCTGGAAACCGATTAGGTCGGGACTGCTGCATTTGGGCTTCGGTCCCTCCCTTTTGGTTCACGACCTAATGCGGCTTTCCTGAAACAACACCGCTTCGCCTGTGGAAGCCCCGACCAGCTGATCCTCCCACATTACTTTTCGGCCACGGATCACGGTGCCAATCGGCCAACCAGTCACTGACTTTCCGTCGTACGGCGTCCAACCACACTTCGACGCAATCCAATCATTGGTGATGGTCCGGGTTTTCTTCAGATCAACAATCGTAAAGTCGGCATCATAGCCAACGGCGATCCGGCCCTTCCGGGCAATCTGGAAAAGACGCAGCGGGCCTGCGCTGGTCATGTCAACGAAGCGGTCCAGCGTCAGGCGCCCGGCATTGACATGGTCCAACATGATCGGAACCAGGGTCTGAACACCCGTCATGCCAGACGGCGACGCCGGATACGGCTTTTGTTTTTCTTCAAGAAGATGTGGCGCATGATCCGACCCAAGGATATCGAGCACGCTTTGGCCAAGGCCCCACCACAGTCGGTCCTTGTGCCGCTCAGCCCTTACTGGCGGGTTCATCTGAACAAGAGTTCCAAGGCGTTCATACGCTTCGTCGGTCAACGTCAAATGATGGGGGGTGACCTCTATTGAGGCAACATCCTTGTGCGGGATCAGAAAGTCCACCTCTTCGGCGGTCGACAAATGGAGGATGTGAATTTTCGCGCCTGTTTCACGGGCAATGCGCACCAGGCGTTGGGTGCACTGCAAGGCAGCAATTTCATCCCGCCAGATAGGATGGGAGCGCGGATCGTTTTCAATCCTTTCGCCCGCGCGGTCCTTAAGGCGGTATTCATCTTCGGAATGGAAGGCCGCGCGTCGGTTTGTTGCCGAAAGAATATCACGCACTCCTTGATCATCCTCGACAAGCAGATCACCAGTAGACGATCCCATAAAGACTTTGATCCCCGCAGCAGCTGGCAGACGCTCGAGTTCGGGAATGTCTCTAACATTCTCACGAGTGCCGCCGACCCAAAACGCGAAGTCGCAATGCATGCGATGATGCGCCCTTGAAACTTTGTCTGCCAGCGCGGCTTCGGTTGTTGTGAGCGGCTTGGTATTCGGCATCTCAAATACTGTTGTTACACCACCCATGACGGCCGCATGTGAGCCTGTTTCGAGATCTTCCTTGTGCTCAATGCCCGGTTCGCGAAAATGAACCTGGCTGTCGATAACACCCGGCAAGACATGAAGGCCGGTACAGTCTACTGTTTCGCCGGCCTGCTCTGGATAAAAAGACCCAATCCCCGCAATCCGTCCGTCGCGGATGCCGATGTCGCGCTGCGCGGTTCCATCCTGATTGACGACGGTTCCGTTTTTGAGAATGGTATCGAAAGTATCCGGCACACTGAGCTCCCATCATTGTCATGATTTCCGAGCTGCTTATACGTGTCCTTGCTCCTTTGAGCGAGTCCGGGTGGTGCAGCTTTTAAACCTTGCCCGAATTTCACAGGCTCACTATCTGGATGTTGGCCAACCATCACCAAAGTCGGGAACTGAGATGTTTTTTACGCCTCTAGAGAATCGCGGTCTGCTTAGGATTTCTGGCGATCCGGCGCATGATTTTTTGCAAAATCTCGTAACCACTGATTTGAGCATCGTCGACAAAAATGGTGCGGCGTTTTCCGGCTTGCTCACACCTCAGGGCAAGATTCAGTTTGACTTTTTCATCGTGAAATCCGGTGAAAGTTATTTGATCGAAGTCGACCGCACTGTTCTTCAGGATTTGAAAAAACGACTGACATTTTATCGCCTGAGGACAAAGGTCGAAATAGATGTTGCCGAACAGGCGGTCTTTGCGGTCTGGGACAGCGAAATTTTTCATCTGGACGGAGCGCTAGTTTTTCGAGACCCGCGGTTGGATGAACTCGGTTACAGAGTGATCGGGCAAAAAGAAACTGTTTCGTCTGGACTTCAGACAGTTGGCGGAACCAGCGCAACGTTTGAGAACTATCAGCTGCACCGTTTGAAATTGGGCGTGCCAGAATCATCGACTGATTTTTCTCTGTCCGACATTTTCCCGCATGACGCAGACATGGATGCACTTCAAGGCGTCAGCTTTTCCAAGGGCTGCTATGTAGGTCAGGAAATTGTCTCGCGCATGCAACACCGGGGAACCGCCCGCAAACGGTTTGTCAAACTAAGGTCAAAGGCGGAGCTGCCGGAGGCCGGCAGCGATGTGATGGCAGATGGAAAAAGCGTTGGCCATATTGGCTCGCATGTGAAGGACGGGGACACCAGTATTTCGGTCGCCCTCCTCCGCCTTGACAAGGTGCGTGCCGCACTCGACAAGGGGGCCACGATCACCTGTGGCGAAGCTCCCGTTGAGGTCGATCTTCCGGCTTGGGCAACCTTTGACTGGCCCGAGACGACGAAAGCGGACCACTGAACCTGGGAAATGGAATCGATGACGAAAGAGCGATCAGACGCAACACCCCGCGCATGGCAAAGGATGTTGTCTGGTCGCCGCCTTAACCTGCTGGATCCCTCACCGCTGGATGTCGAGATCTCCGATATTGCGCATGGCCTTGCCCGAGTGGCGCGCTGGAACGGCCAGACGATCGGTGACCACGCCTTCTCGGTAGCCGAACACTCTATGGTCGTTGAGGACATTGCCCTCACACTGAAACCAGACCTGTCTCCAGACTGGCGCCTCGCCGTTTTGCTTCACGACGCCCCCGAATATGTCATCGGCGATATGATCTCACCGTTTAAGGCGGTTATGGGGGGAGCGTACAAAGCCGTGGAGGCCCGGCTGCAAGCGGCAATCCACCTTCGATTTGGTCTGCCGGCCGACATTCCGCAGACAATCAAAAAACTGGCCAAACGCGCCGATCTGATCTGCGCCTATTTCGAGGCAATTGAATTGGCCGGTTTTGACGAGAACGAAGCGGCCAAGATTTTCGGAAAACCGCGCGCCTTTCAAGAACATCTTGGTCCTGGACACCGGCTCAAGCTGACCCCGTTGACAACTGCAGACGCACAGCGCCTTTTCCTGAAACGGTTCGTAGAGATCGAGGATCTTCGTGCTTCGAGCAAAAACACCTGCAGAAAAACAGCTTAACAGGTGACCCCTGCCGTTCAGACAGGTACGGTCTGAAAAAACCAAATCAGCGGCATGCCATGCTTTTTGTTTGTTCACTGTCCAGGCTTAATGAAACTGTTCAAAACACCGGTGCGACACGTCTTGTCACTTTGATCAATGGCGACATGAAAGTTCCCACGCCCGATGGTATCGCGCCTGAAAACCACTTGTTTTTAGGTTTCAACGATATTGTCGCACCGGTTGCCGGGCTGACCCCACCGACGGAAGACCATGTTCTTCAGCTACTTAAATTCACCTCCGATTGGGACCGGACCAGCCCGTTGATTATTCACTGCTGGGCAGGCATCAGCAGATCAACAGCAGGCGCCTACATCACCGCCTGTTCGCTTCTGCCCGATAGAACCGAAACAGATCTGGCGAAGACGTTGCGCGACCGGGCGCCTTCGGCAACTCCCAACGCAAGGCTTGTAGCTATGGCGGACAAACTGCTCGGACGTGACGGTCGTATGATAGATGCAATCAGCGCGATCGGCCGCGGTGCGACAGCTTTCGAGGGCAAGCCGTTTCAGATGCCATTGACACCGTGACCACTTCGCTGCCCGGACATTTGGGAATCTGCTCGGCATGAATAACAAGACCGCCAGCATTGAGATCGGGCTGAATGCCGTGATCGTGTCGGTCTCGGCCGGGTACCCGCAGATCGTACAAGTTGGCTCGGGCGGAAAGGGCATTCCGGACAGCCTTCCCTTTGGGCCATTTGACCCCTTGCATCATCGCACATTCGAAATCGGGCTGCGCGCCTGGGTGGAAGAACAGACCGCCCTTAAGCTTGGTTATGTAGAACAGCTTTACACCTTCGGCGACCGGGGCCGCCACCGGCTTCAGGAAGACGCAGGACCGCATGTGGTGTCCGTCGGGTATCTTGCCTTGACACGCCAGACTCCCGACGCTGAGGACGTGTTGGCCAAACAGCAATCCCGCTGGCGTTCCTGGTACGACTATTTTCCATGGGAGGATTGGCGAAATGGCCGCCCTGACATCCTGGACCGCGAGATACTGCCGGCATTGGACGCGTGGTCAGAGGAACCGCTGCCGCAGGACACGCCTCCCCGCGCCTTAGCAAGAGGTGAGCGCATCCGTCTCGCCTTTGGGTCCGATCGTGAATGGGACGAAGAACGCGCGCTGGATCGGTATGAACTGCTTTACGAAGCGGGCCTGGTGCAAGAAGCACTCGTAGACGGACGTGAAGCTGCGCTCAAGCGGCCAAACGTCCCAGAACTGGGCCGCACCATGCGGTTTGATCATCGCCGTGTGCTTGCAACGGCGATTTCGCGATTGAGAGGAAAGCTGAAATACCGCCCAGTCGTTTTCGAATTGATGCCTGAGCGGTTCACATTGACCGAACTGCAAACATCGGTGGAGGCGGTGTCTGGCCGTCACCTGCATAAACAGAACTTCCGGCGCCTTGTGGAAAACGCCAATCTCGTTGAACCCACTGGAGCAACCTCGACTGCAACAGGAGGACGGCCTGCTGCTCTCTTCCGATTCCGCCGCGCTTTGCTGACGGAACGCCCTGCCTTAGGCCTTAAAGTGGGTGGTAGGTAGATCGAATTATTTCTATTTTAACTTGCATTCGCCGCTTCACAGACTGTAGCTTCTTCCCAAAGTACGCCGTGGAGGGCATTCATGTCCTTGCTTGCAACTTCAGCAGCATTGGGCGCCTCAACTTGCTGGGCGTTCGGTTCGATTGTGGCAACTGAACCGTCACGCCGTCTGGGCACATTTGCGGTTACCCGTTTGCAATTGATTGTTGCCGCTCCAGTTCTGGTGACCCTGGTCTCCGCCGGCACTGGTTGGGCAAGTGTCAATTTTGATGCCTGGCCGTCAATATTATTGAGCGCCTTGGTTGGAGTGCTGTTGGGCAATCTCGCGTTGATGGCCTGCCTGAAACGCGGCGGGCCAAGGCGGATGCAATTGCTGCTATCGCTAAGTCCGCTGACGACCATGTTCCTTTCCTGGATCTATTTGGCCGAAACAATTAGTCTGTTCCAATTGATCGCGTGCCTTTTGACACTCTCCGGAATTGCGATTGCAGTTGGAATGCGTGGTGCGAAGGGATCAGCCGCGTCTATCGACGGGGTTTCCGGCTCGATAGCTTCCGTCATATTCTTTGGGACTGTCGCCGCATTCTGTCAGGGGTTTGGGCTGATTGTTCTTAAGCCGGTTATGGAAGCTGGAACCGAACCGCTTGTTGCCTCGTATTTGCGCACCGGGCTCGCTGCGATTGTCATCTTTTTCGCAGGACTTCTTCCTTTGGAAACACTTCGTCCTTCTACGTCCCTGACACCACGCCTGCTATTTCAAGCCGTTGTACCGGGCCTTCTTGGATATGTTGTCGCGGTCAGCCTTCTTCTTTATGGGATCAGTATCTACCATAGCGGTGTTGTTGCGGTTTTGGGTGCCACCGCACCTGTCATCATGCTGCCGCTTCTGTGGCTTTTGGGGACCCGGGATCTACCACCGCCCGCCTGGGTCGGCGCGGCTTTGACTGTTACCGGAACAGGTGTCCTTCTGCTTTTGCAATAGATATTTTAACCATAAGCCGTTGAATTTCTTTCGCTACTTGGCAGAATTCCGCGTTTATTCCCTTCATTAACGCTCTTTCAAGGTTAAGCAGACAAACTTAAATCAGTCGAATGGCTTAACCGCTTGTTTAGTCTAACGAGCTGGGTCCGGCCGAGTTGCGTATCGAGTTGGAGTTGGCTGCGTATGTTTGGCCCGAGAACCCGCTTTTCCAGGCGGCAACTATCCGTGGATCATACGAAAAAACGAAGCAAACCACGGGTGCGGAAGCTCAAACGCTTTCTGGCATTATCACCTGTCCTATTTTTGGCACTGACAGCAACAACCGGACAACAAGACATTTACGGTTTGCTTCAGGAACGTCAGGCTAAGGCTCCGGCCTGGATGATGAGCCTCAGTGCAGCGAGCTTTTCCACCGCCCTACCGGCAACACCAACACGTCTTGCGCAGGCGAAAGTGCCTGCGTCAGGCAAACCAAAGCTGTCGGTGACATCGGCTGCCAAAGGCTCGAAGGAAACTCCGGTCAATGGCCTTGAAGATATTGCCGAGGAATTCCTCCCTATTGAAATCCCTGATGAAATTGAAATCAACCGGACAGGCAAAGGTGACCGGCTGATCAGTCTGGCGCCCGACCGCCAAATGGTCGACATGGCCGCTGGCGCCGTCTACGCGATGCGCAGCCTCTATGCCAATGACAAGAAAATCGACGACTTCCCACGCGTCGCGTTTGTAAAACCGCAGCCGTTCGACACGCTCAATGGCAGCAATTCACTTGACGGGTCAGGAAACGAGCTGGATGACGGCACTCCGATCGACCTGCAACGGGTGATGATGGCACGCAACGCTGCCGCAGCAAGCTTCTCACTTGTGTCTGCCTATGCTCCCGACAGCGTGCGCGAGACAAAAGATCCATTCGACGCCCTATTTGGCGCACCAAAATACGAGCAAGAGATTCCCCCACCTGAAGATCCGAACAATCCGCATTGGTGGGCGCAAAAGCCACTGCCGCTGTCTGTCGGAAGCGCCAAAGAACAGCGCTGTCTTGCCGAAGCGATTTACTTTGAGGCGCGCGGGGAAAGCGAAGAAGGCCAGGTTGCTGTTGCGCAGGTGGTCTTGAACCGCGTCAAAAATCCTGCTTACCCGGATTCAATCTGTGGCGTGGTTTATCAGAACCGGCACAAGCACAACCGCTGCCAGTTTTCCTATGCATGCGATGGCATTAAGGACCGCATCAACAGCCCTGGCGCCTGGAAAACCGCCCAGCGCCTTGCCCGCGAAGTCTCTGATGGTCAGCGGTACTTGAAAATGGTCGATGCTTCGACGCACTACCATGCCACTTATGTCAATCCGCGCTGGGCAAAGTCCATGAACAAGCTTGGACAGGTCGGATTGCACATTTTTTACAAGACCCGGACCGGCGGCTGGTAAAACACAAATATTCCTGACCTCCAAATCCCCTTGCGGCCATCGCGAAATGCGGTGGCCGCTTGATTGTGTGCCAACGACTTACGAGATGTCGAAGGGCAATCAGTCAGCTAGTCGTTCGATTCGAACACGTTTGTAACGACGTAGGTCGCAAGCAGGATGAGGTGAAAACCGAACAGCGCCGCGACCTGAAGCGCAGTTGCCTGCGAATACTCTAATAGCTCACTTAGTACGTGGATCGACGAAATGATGATGATCGTCGATACAATGCGGTGCTTCATCCGCCTGTAGGCTTTTTGGCCTTGCTGGATGTAGTCCTCACCATGCGCCGATGCTTTGATCCGAAACGTATTAAAGGTGTTGGTTGCCACCATAATCACCAGATTAGCGATGAACACCATGTCGAGCAGATTCAAGATCAAGAGGATCGTCTTCTTTCGATCCAAAAATTCATAGGTGACAATCGCCTGAAAAATATCGACAAAAAAGGTAATCAAAAACAACGCCATACCGATTGCCAATCCGACAAGCAGCGGCAACTGGGCAAACCGGGTCAAACGGGTGACAATGTCTGGCGAATGGGGACTGTCAGACTTCTGATGGCCTTCGTTCATGACGTGCGCAAAACTCTCAAATGATGCACTGCAAAAGAACGATATTTCGGTTGTCAAGCATGATCAAGGACACGCGGAAAAGACGGCCTGCCATTTTATCTTGCATGATCTGTCGAATCTGTTTTGGTTGCGCTTTGTCTATGAAAGGTGCGACCCAATCCGGGGCACCTGAACCACCCAAAAAGGATCAATTCATGGTACTCCGCATTCTTCTGGCTGCGAGCAGTCTGGTGTTGCTTGCAAGTCCGGCAGCTGCCCATCTCGATCCGGCCGAGCACGGATCATTCGCAGCCGGTTTCACACATCCCCTGTTCGGGCTGGACCACGTTCTGGCAATGATTGCGGTCGGATTATGGGCTGCACTGTCCGGTGGTCGCGCGCTGTGGCTGTTTCCCAGCGCCTTTGTGGGCGCCATGGTGATTGGCTTCGTTTTAGCTATCGCGGGTATGCCCCTGCCATTTGTCGAGCCGTTGATCCTGGCTTCGGTTGTTCTGTTCGGCGCAGCCGTGTGTCTTGCGCTAAAGATCCCAAATGCTGTCTCCGTAGCACTTATCGGCATTTTTGGTATCTGTCATGGCCACGCACATGGTGGAGAAATCGGATCAGCCGGGGAAATTTCCTATGCCGCCGGATTTGTTCTCGCGACGGCGATCCTGCACGGTGCCGGTCTCTTGATCGCACAGGGTGCCTTCGCCGCCGCTCGAAACAATCCCGCAGTAGCCCGGCGCGTTATCCGCGCTCTGGGCGCGATTACGGCCGTATCCGGCGTCTATCTTGCGGTAGCCGGATAAGCACGGGCGCTCAGGCGATTTCAATATCCAGCCCTAGGTCCAGAATCGGGGCGGAATGAGTGATCCAGCCAGATGAGATTAGGTCGACACCGGTTTCAGCTACAGCCTTGACCGTGCCGGCCTCAATCCCGCCCGAGGCTTCGAGGATCACAGCGCCGTCCGCAATACCAACGGCCTGTCGCAAAAACCGAGGGCTCATATTGTCAAGCATGATGACATCCGGATCGGACCTGAGGGCTTCTTGTAATTGGTCCAGTGTATCGACCTCGACCTCAATCTTCACCAAGTGTCCTGCAAAGGCTTTTGCGGCCTCAATTGCCTTGGCCACCCCACCTGCCACTGCGATATGGTTATCTTTGATCAAAATAGCGTCGTCCAAACCATAGCGATGATTTGAACCGCCGCCGCAACGCACCGCATATTTTTCGAAACTGCGCAGACCTGGAGTCGTTTTCCGCGTGCAGGCGATACGTGCGTTCGTGTGGCTGATCAAATCAGCGAAACGTGCTGTCGCCGTAGAGACCCCGGACAAATGGCAAAGAAAATTGAGAGCAACTCTTTCAGCCGACAACAGAGCCCTGGCAGGGCCTTGAATGCGCATAACGACATCACCTGGCTGAATGCGTACACCGTCGGTTTTTAAAGACTCAATCGTAAAACCAGGGTCAGTCAGCTCAAATGCCGCTTTGGCCAGCGCGACGCCTGAAAGCACTCCTGGCTTTCGTGCGGCGACAACCGCGCATGCTACGGTGCCAGCGGGAATGGTCGCCTGGCTTGTGAGGTCACCAGCGCGGCCCCAATCTTCCAAAAGCGCCGCTTTGACAGCCTCATGGACCATGAGTTCGGGGAGCACTGGCAGGTTTGCAGACATGAAGGGCCTTGCGATTTGATGGGTCAGGCGGACGTTGAAACGTTTTCGACAGCGTTTCTGGCGATTTCATTCACTTCACGCAGTGTGATGTAGGAGCGTTTGGCTTGCGCAGGATCAATATCCGGATAATCACTGCGGAAATGTCCTCCACGGCTTTCCTTACGA
Source organism: Roseibium hamelinense (assembly GCF_007830545.1). Taxonomy (GTDB): domain Bacteria; phylum Pseudomonadota; class Alphaproteobacteria; order Rhizobiales; family Stappiaceae; genus Roseibium; species Roseibium hamelinense. The sequence continues at coordinate 358,967 of NZ_VLLF01000004.1, read as the reverse complement.
TTAAGGGCCGATGCGGCAATGATCCGCGCAGTGACCATCATATTCTTGATTGAATCGCGCTGACACTGCGCCTCGGCGGCCAAAATATCACCTAAGGCGCGCTGCAGCCCTTCGGCGTTGCGTTCAACACCGACATTTCTTGACAGGGTTTCACGCAGAATGGTGATGGCTGCCCGCTCTTCCGCGTTGCGACGGGTCGGCAATCCAGTCTCTTCGCCCATATCGGCCCAATAGGCACTGCGTGGGGTTGGCATCAGCCCCTGGATGTCTTCCGCAATCCGTGCCGCAAAGACAACTGCTTCCAAGAGCGAGTTCGACGCCAGCCGGTTTGCGCCATGCGCACCGGTTGAAGCCACTTCACCCGCTGCCCAAAGACCATCGAGCGACGTTCTGCCGTTGGCGTCGGTCAAAACACCGCCCATATGGTAATGCTCCGCAGGCGCGACCGGGATGGGTTGTGACATCGGATCGATTCCCGCAGCTTCACACGCTGCAAACACGGTCGGGAAGCGCTCCGGAAACTCCGCACCTATCGCTTTGGTGCAATCGAGGAAAGCCCCACGTCCAGCCTCGCGCTCCCGGTGGATGGCACGGGCGACAACATCTCTGGGTGCCAGATCGCCGTCTGGGTGAACGTCTTTCATGATCGCTGCGCCCGAAGCGTTGACCAATGTCGCCCCTTCGCCGCGCAGGGCTTCCGTTGCCAATGGCGCCGGGTCCCGTCCGACGTCCAGAGCGGTGGGATGAAACTGAACGAACTCTGCATCCGCGATCACCGCACCGGCACGCGCGGCCATTGCAACCCCATGACCGTTGGCTTCTCCGGGATTGGTCGTCACAGCGTAAAGATGGCCGATACCGCCAGACGCAAGTACCACCGCTTTTGCCGGCAATGCTACCCGGGCGAGACCGCCGCGTTTACGGGCAAGCACCCCTGTCACATAACGTCCTTCTCCCATCAGGCTTTCGCCCATATAGCCTTCAAGGATACGAATTGACGGTGTGTTCCGCACCGCGCTGATGATGGCGCCCATGATCGCCTTACCGGCCATATCGCCGCGCACGCGGACGACACGGTTTTCCGAATGCGCGGCCTCACGCGAAACGGTCAGCCTGCCTTCAAGATCCTGATCGAAAGGGACCCCATAAGACAGAAGATCCCGAATCCGGTCGCCTGCCTCCTGAGTCATCTGCTGGACTATTTTTTCTTCGCAAATACCCGCCCCGGCCGCGATCGTATCGGCACAGTGTTTTTCCGTTGTGTCGTGATCGGAAACGGCGGCGGCAATTCCGCCCTGTGCCCATGCGGACGAAGCGCCCTGGCCGATAGGAGCATTCGAAATGACGGTCACGGGCCGGGGCGCAAGTTTTAGTGCGCAGAACAAGCCGGCGAGCCCACCTCCAAGTATCACGACATCATCGACATCCTTGCCAATAAGCGCGGGCACAAAATCCTCAACCGATACGGCCATGGGAGACATCCTGAATTCGTATGGCCGGACGGCCGAAAGGACCTTCCGCCGGCCGGCCGGCGGAAACCTTTGAAAAGTGGAGCGGAAATCAACTCTTCAAGTTGATCATACGTTCGACCGCAACGCGCGCTCTTGCAGCAACGTCCGGGTCAACGACCACTTCCTCCTTCATCTCGACCAAAGAGTCGAGGATTTTTGACAAGGTGATGCGTTTCATGTGCGGACACAAATTGCAGGGACGGATGAAGTCCACATCCGGCGTTTCGCTGGCAACATTGTCCGCCATCGAGCATTCGGTGATCATCATCACCTTTTCCGGCCGTTCGGTTTTGACCCAGTCAATCATATGAGCGGTTGACCCGGCAAAATCGGCTTCGGCAACAACCTCTGGCGGACATTCCGGGTGCGCGATGATCTTTACATCCGGTTCGATCTTCCGGTAATCGCGCAGCTCTTGCGCGGTGAAACGCTCATGCACCTCACAGGCACCGTCCCAGATCAGCACCTCCACATCGGTCTTGTTGCCAACGTTCGCCGCCAGATATTTGTCCGGGATCAGAAAGACCTTGTCGACGCCGAAGCTCTCGACAACCTGCAGGGCATTGGAAGAGGTGCAGCAGATATCGCACTCCGCCTTCACATCAGCCGAGGTGTTCACATACGTAATGATCGGAACACCAGGATTGCGCTTACGCAGACCGCGCACATCCGCTCCCGTGATGGATTCGGCCAAAGAACACCCTGCCTTCATGTCCGGAATCAAAACGGTCTTTTCTGGGCTCAGAATTTTGGAGGTCTCGGCCATGAAATGCACCCCGCACTGGACGATCACGTCCGCGTTGGTGCGTGTTGCCTCAATTGCCAGCTGCAGACTGTCACCCACGATATCCGCGACACCGTGGAAAATGTCTGGCGTCATATAGTTGTGAGCCAGTATGACCGCGTTGCGCTCTTTCTTCAGCGTGTTGATAGCATGAATTGTCGGAGCAAGTGCAGCCCATTCAATCGCAGGAATGATGTGTTTGACCTTCTCATACGCCTCCTGTGTCGCCTCGACGACTTCCGGCGTGAAATTAAGGTCGGGGCGCTCGATAACGCCAAAGCGATCGGCAGCGGTTTGAACCGTGGCGTTTCGCAACGGTTGGCTCATCGTGGTTTGCGTCGTGGTCATCTTGACCTCCCTGACACTTATACTCGTTCTGAGCATATTATTCCCAAAAGAAAACGGGCTTTCGCCCTCGGTCTTTTGCTCTTCATGAGCTTATATAGGACCCAGCTAACGGAAAATCTACTTGTTTTTTGACCGCAGGTGCAGCGTGCCCGTCCTCATAGCCTGCTCCGCCGAGCTTTCCTGTGCCACTTGCACCGACATTTGCACGCTGAATTCATTCCATAAACTGATCGATACTTCACAAAAAATCGTTATCTGGAATGTGAATACAACAGTATTGTAAGGCAACCGAAAAATCAGGGGCGCCTATGTCGAATTTTTCATCCAACAGTCCAGCTGCGCGCACGGGGCCGAACATCCCGCTGGTTATCGCTTGCGGTTGCATCATTGCGCTGATTTCCTTTGGCCCCCGCTCTGCCATGGGTTTGTTTTTTCAGCCCATGACAGAAGCCCGTGACTGGAGCCGCGAACTGTTTGCCCTCGCGATTGCGATCCAGAATCTCATGTGGGGGCTCGGCCAACCGGTTGCGGGCATGATGTCCGACCGCTACGGCACTTGGAAGACAATCACAGTCGGCGCCCTGTTATACGCAAGCGGCCTGTTCATGATGGTCGACGCGCAAAGTGCAGTCGCCCTGCACGTATCCGCCGGCGTCCTTGTTGGTCTTGGAGTCGCTTTCTCCTCGTTTTCAATTGTTCTTGCAGCGTTTGGCCGCGTGGTAACACCGGAACAAAGATCGATCGCGTTCGGGATCGGTACCGCCTCCGGGTCGCTCGGGCAATTCCTGTTCGCACCGCTCGGAGGCACTCTGATCCAGGACATCGGCTGGCAAAACACCTTGATCGTGTTTTCCGGTTTGATGCTCCTTCTCCCGTTGCTTGCCGCTGCACTGCGCGGGCGGTCGGCAGCCCCGGCGGCACAGCCAGGTGTAGTGGACCAGAACCTCAGAAGCGCAATCGCCGAGGCGTTCGGAACGCGCGGCTTTGTGCTGCTAACCATTGGGTTCTTTGTCTGCGGCTTTCATGTCGCTTTCATCACCGTGCACCTGCCGCCCTATATTGCTGATCTCGCCCTCGACCCGGCCTGGGGCGCAACCGCGATCGCGCTGATCGGGTTGTTTAACATCGCTGGATCGCTGATTTCGGGCTACGTTGGCGGCCGGTATTCGAAGCCGATTTTCTTAGCTTTGATCTATCTAGCAAGAGCGGTGGCGATTTTCCTGTTCATCATGATCCCGGCGACGCCTTTGACTGTGCTCGTCTTTGCAGCCGTGATGGGCCTTTTATGGCTATCGACTGTGCCGCCGACATCCGGTCTTGTCGCTGTCATGTTCGGACCACGCTACATGGGGACACTGTTTGGCTTTGTGTTCCTGTCGCACCAGATCGGCTCGTTCCTGGGCGTCTGGCTCGGCGGCAAACTCTATGATGAGACCGGCTCCTACGACGCGATCTGGTGGATGGGCATTGCCCTTGGCATAGCCGCGGCCATCATCCACTGGCCGATCCAGGAAAAACCCGTTGACCGTATTGCGCAACAGGCTGCTGAATGAAGTAAATAAAAGCGGGCCAAGCCCGCTTTTTTAATTGTGCTCCGGCCGGATTACCCTGCCACTTTCGAGAAATCGGCAACCACGTGGGTGGCGTCGCGGATTTCGGCGAGCAACTGTAGACGGTTCATCCGAAGTGCCGGATCGTCGGCATTGACCAGAATGTCCTCGAAGAACTTGTCGACCGGCGCGCGCAGTTTGGACAGCGCCTCCATGGCCCCTTCGAAGTCTTCCGATTTCACAGCCTCGGCGGCTTCCGCACGGGCCGTGTCGATGGCAGCCGCCAGGTCAATCTCGGCCTGCTCGGCCAAGTGATCCGCGTGCGGCCTGCCGGTAACCGGTTTTCCGTCCTTTTTCTCTTCCGCCTTCAAGATGTTCACCGCCCGCTTGTAGCCGGCTGCCAGGTTGGTGCCGTCGTCGGAGGAGACGAATTTCTGCAAGGCTTCAACGCGTTTCACGACCATCAGGAGATCATCCTGACCCTCGAGCGCGAACACGGCGTCGATCAGATCATACCGCATGCCCTCGTCCTTCAGGTGGACCTTCAGGCGGTCGGCGAAGAAAGAAAGAAGGTCGGCAACCAGTACTGCTTCATCATCAGCTTTTGCAGACTGGGCTTTCAGCGCGGAGAGGATCAGATCCCCCAGCTTCAGGCGCAAATTGTTTTCCAGAACAATCCGGATAACACCCAGAGCAGCGCGGCGCAGGGCGTAAGGATCCTTGGAGCCGGTCGGCTTTTCGTCAATCGCCCAAAAACCGGTGAGAAGATCGAGCTTTTCAGCCAGGGCCACGGCAATCGCGACCGGATCGGCCGGCACGTTGTCGCTCGGACCTTGCGGCTTGTAATGCTCTTCGATCGCCGTTGCCACAGAGGCGTCCTCGCCCTGAGCCGTCGCATAGTAGCGGCCCATCAGGCCTTGCAGTTCGGGGAACTCGAAGACCATCGCAGAGACAAGATCGGCCTTGGCAAGTTCCGCTCCGCGTTTGGCCTTGGCTTCGTCCGCGCCAACCAGCGGTGCAAGCTCTGCTGAGAGCGCGATCAAGCGCTGAACCCGTTCGCCGACGCTGCCGAGCTTTTCGTGGAACTTCACGTCCGACAGCTTCGTCAGATTGTCACTGAGCTTGGTTTTCAGATCGCTCTGCCAGAAGAACTGAGCGTCCGACAGGCGGGCGCGGATCACCTTTTCATTGCCCGCAACAATCGTTTTGCCGTCATCGGGCGCAACAATGTTGGAGATCAGAACGAACTTGTTGGCAAGTTTGCCGGTTTTCGGATCCTTCAGCACAAAGCACTTCTGATTGACCTTGATGGTCAGCTGAATGCACTCGTCCGGGATTTCCAAAAACGCCTCATCAAAGGACCCGGTCAGAACGACCGGCCATTCGACCAGACCGGCAACCTCTTCCAGAAGTCCCGGATCTTCGACAAGCTCAAGCCCAAGCGCCAGTGCCCGGTCTTTTGCGTCGGCAAGGATGATCTCCTTGCGGCGGTCCGCATCCAGCACGACCTTGTGCTTTTCCAGAGCCGGTGCATAGTCATCGAACCGGCGGACATCGAAGGCGACGTCGGCAAGGAACCGGTGACCGCGGGTGGTCTTGCCCGACTTGATGCCGTCAAACTCGAACGGCACGACATCAGGCTCTTCGGTTTCCGGACCGAAGGTGGCGACGATGGAATGGAGCGGGCGCACCCAACGGGTTGATGTAGTGCCCCACTTCATCGACTTCGGCCACGGGAAGTTGCGCAGGATGCCCGGAATGAATTCGGCGATAATGTCGATGGCGGAGCGGCCCGGCTTCTCGATCACGGCCACATAAAAGTCGCCCTTTTTCGGATCCGTCTGGATCGTAGCCTCGTCAATGGAGACAAGTCCTGCCCCGCGCAAAAACCCTTCAACGGCCTTTTCCGGCGCGCCGACGCGCGGGCCTTTCCGCTCTTCACGGGTTGCAGCAGAACCGGCTGGTACACCGGCCACATGCAGGGCCAGGCGGCGCGGCGTTGCAAAGGCTTTGGCACCCTCATAGTGCAGACCCGCATCAACCAGAGCATTTGTGACGAGTGACTTGAGGTCGTCAGCAGCTTTGCGCTGCATACGCGCGGGAATTTCCTCGCTGAACAGTTCGAGCAGAAGATCTGGCATTTTTTTCGGCCTTTGATGGTCGGGGCCGGAGGGCGGCGGCCCGTCTGTCTGTTGGGTCGTCCGTTACCAAGTCAGCCGTGAATTGTCACCCCCTTTGGGGACAAACACATCCTTCCTTTAAGTCATGTGAGTACCGGAGGTTGTTTCACGTTTCTTCAAGGAAAAACAGCAACACTGTTTGACGTCTGCGTTGCTCGTGTTTGGATCCGGTCAGTGAAGCTTTCGAAAATCGTCGCAAATCGTCAGTCTTGGGTGCTTGGAGGCCTGTTTTGTGTCACGCTCGGTGCAAGCTATGCCCTGTCGCTGTGGCACCCGCTTGAGCATATGCCACACTCCGGCATCTCTCATACTTTAGCCGAGTTTTTGTTCAGCTTCGCTGTATGTTTCACGGTTGCCGGTTTCGCCGCGATGGCTTGGCAATACGCTTACATGCGCCGCCAGTTCTCCAAACAGCGCCGGGCGCATCGGGAGGCGATGGAACTGGCGCAACATGACGCTCTTACTGGGCTACCAAACCGGCGCAAGTTCGAAGAAGTCTTCCCGGCCATGACCTCGTCGATCAAGGTAGGACACTACCGTGGCATCATGATGCTTGACGTAGATGGCTTCAAACCGATCAACGATGTGTATGGCCATGCGTTTGGCGACAATTTGCTCAAGAGCTTTGCGGAACGTCTCGCTGCAGCTGTTGGCCCGGACGGTCTGGTCGCGCGCCTTGGCGGCGATGAATTTGCGATTGTCACTCCTGAACTGGCAGACAAATCCGAGGCTGCGGGAATCGCACGACGGATCTTGACAAAAATTCAGGAGAGCTTTGAGCTCGGAGCACGCAAGGTAAGCGTCGGCACCGGTATTGGAATAACCATTTTTCCCGATGACGGCTATTCTGCGACCGAGTTGCTTCGTCGCGCGGATATCGCGCTCTACCGCGCCAAGACTTCTGGTCGATCGTCTTTCCGGTTCTTCGAAGTGGATATGGATGCATCGATCCTGCATCGGACCTTGCTCGAGCAACGGCTCCGTGCGGCCATCAAGAAAAACGAAGTGCAAGCGCATTACCAGCCGATTCTCGACCTCACGAACCAGACTATTGTCGGCTTTGAAGCGCTGGCCCGGTGGAACGACCGGGACTTCGGGCAGGTTGCCCCAAAGCAATTTATCCCTATCGCCGAAGACTGCGGGATCATCACCGATCTGACCGAGCATTTGCTCCGTGCGGCCTGTAAAGTTGCCAAGACCTGGCCGGACCATATGTGCCTTAACTTCAACATCTCTCCGGTGCAGCTTCAGGATACAACCTTGCCGTTGAAGGTAATCTCGATCCTGTCGGAAACCGGATTGGCGCCGGACCGGCTGGTTCTGGAAATCACTGAGACGTCCCTCTTGAAGAATCCGATGTCTGCGAAAACGATTTTGGAACAACTAACTGCGGCGCGGATTTCAATTGCGCTGGATGATTTCGGTACCGGCCATTCAAGTCTCAGCTATCTCCGGGACTTCCCCATCCAGAAAGTTAAGATCGACAAGTCCTTTACGCTCAAGATGAACGAGGACAAGGAGTCCGCTGCGATCGTTGAGGCAATCCTGATTCTTGCCGACGGCCTCAACATTGATGTCGTGGCCGAAGGCATCGAGCAGCCGGAAATCTTGCAAAAGCTCAACAGCCAGGGCTGCCACTATGGCCAAGGGTTCCTCTTCGGAGCAGCAAAGTCGGCGGAAGGCATCACTACACTGCTTCAAAACGAGCTTCCCGACAACGAGACCGTTCCGGAAGGGGCTCAACCCTCATCTGATATAAGCCCGCTGTTTTCCGACCAGAAGAAAACTGCAATCTAGAACGTGGCGGGGCTACCAGCCTCCGCCGCCGCCGCCTCCCCCGCCGCCGCCCGACGACCCGCCACCCGACGATCCGGAGCTGGACGAACTGGACACGGGCAGTGAAGACTGGAACGACCCCGCCATGGCACTCGCTGTCGTCCCTATGCTGCGTGAAATGTTGCGGCTGTCGAAATCGGGTCCCCGATACCAACTCGGTTGGTAACCTTGAGATGCTTGAGGCGTTACTGCGCTGGACAGCCAGGTCTCGAAATGAGTGGCCCACGGCTTCTCAACCCCGAGCGAAACGGCGTAGGGCAACAAATTTTCGAAATGCAGAACACTCATGTCCGGCGCATCACTCATGTTCAGCCGGTCTTTTTCGGCTACGGACAAATACAGTTTCAAGCCGTCAATCGCGTCCATCACCTGCCGGCCGTGGGCCGTGGGAACATCAATAACCGACGCGTAAACGAAAAACATAGCGACAATGCTGAGCACGAAAACCGGAAGCAGCGGAATTTCGTGTGGGCTTCCGAGCATGAACGACACAAGCAAGCTTACCAGATAGATCAAGCTGCCGAGGATGACGGCAAAAACCAGCCAATACCCCAAGGCAGGCAGTCTGCTGCCGGACAGGCCCTCCAGAAGTGATTGAACAAGAATCGACAAGCCGAACGATATCGCAATGGCGAAGATCGTGAAGAAGCCGAAAAGAAAGGCCTGGACAAATTGAGGCTCGCTCAGGTTTCCAAAGCGGATCAGCAGCACAATCGTCAAAATGCTGATGGCTAGACCCGGAAGCAGGTAGAGGCCGTTTCTGCGGAAATAGACGCCCCGGTATTCCTTTGAGATTGCGCCGACAAACTTGTCGCCCAGCGCGCTTACCGACTTGCCATTTTCCTTGTCGAGCGGGAGCGGGGCTCCACGACCATGCAAATAGTCTTCGACAACAGCTTCCCCCTTTGGAAGCTCGCCGCGCTGGTGGCTCGAAACCATGTCCGGCAGTTCCAGAACCATGGTTTTTCCATCCTGATTGAGCTGCAGGCGGCCTTTGATGGCAAGGTTCAAGCAAGCAGCTGTAAGCGCTGTCCAGCGGCCACCCTCGATCCCGCGGTTGGTGATGTAGTTTGCAAGAGCTGGGGAGATATCGTCCGGCGCTTTGAACCGCGGAAATATGACGCCTTTAGCAGGGTCGCGGCCGACCCGCCACCAAGTGAAGACGTAGTAGATGCTCAAAACAAGAACACCTGATGCCCCGATCGCGAAGACTCTTTGGTCCTGAAGCCACATCAACAGTTTTTCTGTGCCAGCGGGCTCAGCAACAATCCCTTTTTGAAATCCAACTGCAACGGTCATGCCCTCGTTGGCTTGCAGCGGCCGGATGGTTTGGAAGACGACTTGCCCCGTGGCCTGATCGACTTCGGCCTCATAATTCGATCCATCCGCTCCGAACACGCCAGTGTAGGCCTGATACTGGATCACCTCGGCGCCCTCCGGAAGGGTGACACGGGCGCTCGCTTGATCGATCGGAAACGCCCATTCATTCCCCGTTACGTTCCAGTAGATCTCATCATAGTCGCCAAAAAAGCGGACCTGACGATCCATCAAATACTGGATTGTGTATGTGTACTTGCCCGGATCGAGAAAGACGTTGGATCTACCAATGTATATCCGGACGCCCGATGCGCTGTCTTCAGTGAAGTAGGACGCACGCTGACCGTCCTGTTCCACATCCAGAAGTTCAAAACCAACCTCGTATATCCAACCGTTGGCATCACGGGCGCGCAGAGGGATGTCGCGGAAAATTCCGCGCCTGATTTGATTGCCTTCTGCGCGAACCGTGATCCGTTCGGTGACGAGCAACTGTCCGTCAGTACGCACCTCCATATCCGAGTGGAATTGGAGGATCCGCTCTTCCGCGACCCCGGCACCCGTTAGAAATAAAACAGCGACAAGGGCAAAAAGGTGAGAGGCAATCCGAGAAAACCGCACTGGCCGGCCCTCCTAAAAAGTAACCTTGGGAACGGCGCGTTCGGCCTCGTCTTCGATCTCGAAATATTCTGCCTTCGTAAACTTGAATTGGCTGGCCACGAGATTGGAAGGAAAGCTCTCCACCGCAACGTTCATGTTTCTTACGGCGCCGTTGTAGTAGCGCCGGGCCATCTGAATGGCGTTTTCAATTTCATCCAGAGAGGCATGTAGATCCGAGAAATTCTGGCTGGCTTTCAGGTCCGGATACGCTTCGGCAACAGCGAACAACCGTCCCAACGCCTGACTGAGCTCTCCCTCAACCTTCGCGCGCCCCGCAACATCGTCCTTGGCAAGACCGCCGGCCTTAGCGCGTAACTGCGTCACAGCGTCCAGCGTGGACTGTTCGTGGCTGGCGTAGCCCTTAACCGTCTCGACAAGATTTGGAATGAGATTGTTGCGGCGTTTGAGCTGAACGTCGATTCCGCTCCACCCTTCTTCAACCATCTGGCGCTTTTTGACCAGAGCATTGTAAAGCAGGATCGCAAACAGCGAGAGCGCGATCAGCGCTGCAAGTATAAACCAGGTTGCCATGACATCCTCCGGAAGGCGCGTTGTTCGGAGGCTAGCCTCAGCTCACAACAATGTCATCAGCGGTGGACGAGCAGGCTCTTAATAAGCGCCAAACCGTAATCCGGAACACACTTTTGGCACATCTTTTATGGCCCGCCTTCAAACTGTGCCGTCTAAGCCTCATTGACGGAGAACGGTGACAACTACTCAGCAGCCTGATTGTGGTACCCGACTCCGCCGGCTTCGGTCTCCAGAAACGCCGCGCCACAAGCTTTTGCAAGTTCGCGTACCCGAAGGATGTAGCTCTGGCGCTCCGTAACCGAAATCACGCCGCGGGCGTCCAGCAGATTGAATGCGTGGCTGGCTTTGATGCACTGGTCATAGGCGGGCAACACCACCTGATGCACAGCTGCACCCGCTGCATCGCGTGCTTTCGCCCCGGCTTCCAGGATCGCGCGGCACTCATTTTCCGCATCCTTGAAGTGCTGGAACAAGGTTTCCGTGTTTGCGTGCTCGAAGTTGTAGCGGGAATACTCCTGTTCTGCCTGCAGAAAGACATCCCCATAGGTGACCTTGTCCGCCCCCTCCATGCCGTTGTAATTCAGGTCATAAACGTCATCGACACCCTGAACATACATGGCGATACGCTCTAGGCCGTAAGTCAGCTCCCCGGAAACAGGGGAGCACTCAAAGCCGGCAACCTGCTGGAAATAGGTGAACTGCGAGACTTCCATACCGTCGCACCAGCACTCCCAGCCCAGGCCCCACGCGCCAAGCGTCGGGCTTTCCCAATCGTCTTCGACGAAGCGAATGTCGTGCAGCTTCGGATCAAGACCGATTGCGTAAAGGGAATTCAGATAAAGATCCTGAAGATTGGCTGGTGACGGTTTCAGGATCACCTGGAACTGATAGTAATGTTGCAGTCGGTTCGGATTCTCACCATACCGGCCATCGGTCGGCCGTCGCGAGGGCTGAACATAGGCTGCTTTCCACGGGCGCGGACCGAGAGAGCGGAGCGTTGTGGCCGGGTGAAATGTTCCAGCGCCCACTTCCATGTCGTAAGGTTGCAAAACCACACACCCTTGATCCGCCCAATAGCGTTGCAGGGTTAGAATAAGGCCTTGAAACGAGTTTTCCGGCCGCATATGCGCCGGAAGATCCTGTGTCGACATGAATTACGTCCAAAATTGATAGAAAATCCGGCCGAGCGCCAGACTGCCGGACAGGTGCCACGGACATTCGCCGAGGTCAAGGCTGCAAGTCAGCGCCTGCCTTTCCAGCCGGCAGGCAGGACGGTCCAGCGGCTCACGACAGGGGTCTAACGTTGCGGCCTGTACCGGCCGGTTTCCGGGTCAAGAACGAGACTGGGCATCTGGTCCGCGCCCTGTGCATCCCGCGCCGCCTTGGACAACTTGTTTTCAACTTCGGCCATTTTACGCTTCATGCGCTGGACGATCCAGTATCCCCCGACAGCCAAAGCAGCAACGCCAATCAATTCAGTCATAATCGTACCCGATCCTGGAAGCCTCATAACACAGTAAGCGAAGGACTCTTCTAGAGCCCAAAGCGCATCCACATTGCTCTGGTTTCTGCGGCTGAAATAAGATCATCCCCCAAACCGCTCATCGCCTCTCCTGAGAGAGCGGAAATACCTCCCGCGCCGCTGCGCCGTCCAAACAAGCTGCGAGGGGCGGAAATAAGCCGCGTTTCGGTTTTTTCGCCAAATCGCTTCTTGAGCGTCCCTCGCAGGTCTCCGATAGAGTCGACCAATCCAAGATCACGCGCGGAACGTCCGGTCCAGAATTTGCCACTGAAGATGTCTTTATCGTCGCTGAGAACATCCTTGCGCCGCTCTTTGACGAGATCCGTGAATGTTTCATGGATCTCCGCCTGCAGGCTCTTCAAATATTCGATGTCTTCTGCGTTTTCCGGTTGAAACGGATCGAGAATGACCTTTTTTTCACCGGCAGTGTAAACCCGCCGCTGAACGCCGATTTTTTCAATAAGTTCGGTGAAGCCAAAGCCAGCAGCCACCACCCCGATGGATCCGACAACCGAGGACGGGTCGACGATGATCTCATCCCCGGCCACAGCAATCATGTAGCCACCGCTCGCAGCGACATCCTCGACAAAAACGAGTACCTCTTTTTCCTTTTCTTTCGCCAGATCACGAATGCGTTGGAAAATCAGACGGGACTGGACGGGAGATCCACCCGGCGAGTTGACAATCAACGCGACGGCCGGCGCCTTTCTCATTGAAAACGCTTTTTCAAGCGGCTGGGCCACAGAACCCAGCGACATTCCCGGGCGCAAGGGGGTTGCCATCCCAATAGGTCCCTGCAGCCGGACGACTGGGACGACCGGGCCGTCATTACGCATGGATTTCGGCAGAAGGCGGCGAAAAGGGTTTGACACGAAAGGCTCCACATTCCATCTGGTCTGCGACGGATATAGGGGCCGGACGCCTAGGAATAAAGAGATACACTCATCCTTTCGGGAGGTTCGGGGAACCTAACCCGCCATTGCCTTGGACGACGGATTTCTTGGCAACTTCCGCGCTGCTTGAGAATTGCCACAGCATCCTTACGCCTGCGAAGTGGCTTTTGCGCCAGACAATTTGTCCTTTTACCGGCAGATCGAGGCCGACGATTTTCAAAGACACCTCGTCGGGAAGATAGTGGAGGTCTGCGCCTTTCAACCGGCACCCTGAGGGACTGGCATCCACAATCAGGCACTCAAGAGAAATCGAACGGGCACGATTGCTTACGGTTACTGGAATTCGCACTTGACGCCTTCGTTCCCGCCGCCTTTCCCTAACTTCAGTGTTCTTAAATTCAAACTTTATCTCAGCCCAGTCCTCTGAGGACGTGACCACGCGGCCTTTGATCATTTTTTCGAGGCCGGTAACCCGAAGACCAATCAGATCGTTGATTTTGGCAATTTTGTTTGACGTAACTTTGCAGCCCTCGGCGCAAAAGTCAGAAGCGGATGCCTCAATGCAAGTCAGGTCGCCGAGATCGACAACAAGCACCGACAATATCGCATGTGGGGGAATGTGATCGACCAGATTGTCCATTGCTGCCCTGAAAAAGCATGCCGCAGGACATTTGTGTCGACCAAGCACGGTGTAAGCGCACCCGGAACGGCTGCCTGCAAGCAATCGTTTTAAATACGGCGGTTAAAGACAAGAGTCGCCGTTCAGGCTTGCGCGGAGCTTTTCAATTCTAACGTTACGGAATTTTCCACAAGCCGGTTGGCTAGCAGATTAAAATCCAGAGGGAGGTTACCCGCCGAAGGCGCTCAAACGCTTTTTCTTCGGCCGCTTTTCAGTGGTTTCATCGGGCTGGCGAGGATGTGTTTGCCCCTTCACGCCTGCCTTCAAACCATTTTCGAACGGCCAATTCAAGCGCACGCCCGCCTGTTGGCCGTTCCGCCAAACAATTGTGCCACTGACACAAGTCTTGACACCGGCAATTGACAGGAAAATATCGTTTGGCAGTTCCGAAACGCGATCGGCTTCAATGCGGCAGCCCGACCGGCTTGCATCCACAATCTGGCATTGGATTTCGTCTTCAAGGTCAATACAGGTGATCTTTGCCGTCATCCAGACCGCGCGCCGCACTTCGGTTCGCTTTTCATTGTGGAGAAGCTTCCGTTCTGCCTGGAAGGCGATTTGCGCGCCTTGATCGGACAAGGCCACAATCCTGCCGCGGATGAGGTCCTGATAGCCTTCGATTTTGAGGCCGATCCGCTCGTTCAGCTGATCAATCTCATCTGACAGAATCCAGCACCCGTCGGGTGACACTGAGTAGGCATAGGCTTCGATATGACTCATATTGCTCAAGTCCACAATCTGAGCCGGTAAAAGATCGTCAAATTCCGCAGCACTCGACAGCATGCCTACCACACCCTCTACTTTATCGAGCGCGGACACTACGCACTATGCTCCTAAGCACATCTTAACGTCGCCGGAACAATCCGAAGGGTTAGCCTTTTTCACTTCGAAAAACGAGCCTAGCTAGCGGGTTCGCCCGCGAGCACACGTTAGATATGCTCATTGTCTTGCTTATGCAGCTTGGAGCGAATGCTCAGAAAATCCCGCCAGGAAAGTCGTTTTTCGAGCGGGCTCCTGAGCAAATAAGCTGGATGATAGGTGGCAACACAGGGAATGGTTCGGCCATTCAGGTCGTAAGTCATCCACCGGCCGCGCATTTTACGGATACCGTCTTGCACGCCAAGCAGCGTTTTCGCGGATGCCGCGCCCAAAAACACAAGCATATCCGGGTTGGCCAGTTCAATCTGGCGCTTGATGAAGGGTTTGCAGATTTCCGTTTCCTGCGGGGTCGGCGTCCGGTTTCCTGGTGGGCGCCAGGGAACAACATTGGCGATGTAGACATTGGTGCGATCAAGTCCGATCGCGTGCAACATGCGGTCTAGAAGCTGCCCGGAGCGCCCAACGAAAGGTTTGCCCTGCAGATCCTCGTCGCGGCCGGGCGCTTCCCCAACCAACATCAGCCTTGCGTTGGGCACCCCATCAGCAAACACGAGGTTTTTTGCGGACAGCTTTAGATTACAGCCCTCAAACTCTTCCAGAATGCTGCAGAGCGTTTCAAGGTTTTGCGCTTTAGCCGCCGCGTCACGAGCGGATTCGACAACTGCCGCATCTGGTATGGTGGCTGTATGACCTGTTGCCGGTCCTTGCACGGACGGAGCTGCACCAACCGGCATAACACTGGAGCCGGACGGCTGTCGCGACGGGGGCCGTTCCGCATGTTCGGCAGTCTCCCGGGGCGGGTTATGACCATGTTGCAACCGTTTCGTGGTCTGCCGGGCACTCTCCTCAAACCAGTCCAGAGGGTTTTCCGTCAGGCATGCGTCAACGCCCGCAGCCTGATAAAACTCAAGCAGCGATTCGAGTTCGCCAAGGATCGGTTCGTTGTGGTTCACAGGGCCTCCGAACCCTCAATACGACAGTTTGCTCCCTTGTAAAAGCGCGTGTGGATAAGGCCTGTTGTTCACATTCAGCTTCAGCCGGTTGATCTTCCCGTTTTTTTGCATGAGGCAGATTGACGTCTTGCAGACTGGATCTAGACGCTATATTACGTTTACGTAAAGGTTATTCTACTGCTTGACGAAAAGCGTCTTGTCGGGTCTATCAGGGCCAAATGTGGCCGACAGCTGAGCAATACGGTGTTAGCACGACGTTAAATGTCGTGTTTTGCGCCGCAAAATGATGCAAATAGAGGAATACCGGCGGAACCGGAAAAGGAGGGGAGAACGCAATGGCGGAAGACAACGCCCTTGGTGAACGCGAAAGCATGGATGTCGACGTCGTCATCGTTGGCGCGGGTCCGGCAGGTCTTGCAGCAGCGATCCGGCTGAAACAAATCGCGAACGAAAAAGGCGAAGAAATCAGCATCGTCGTTCTGGAAAAGGGCTCTGAAGTTGGTGCCCACATTTTGTCTGGCGCTGTTGTTGACCCCATCGCAGTTGATAAACTGCTTCCCGAATGGCGCGAAGAAGAAAACACACCGTTCAAGACGCCAGTTACAGCCGACCACTTCCTGGTTCTGGGCCCAGCGGGCTCCATTCGGCTACCAAACCTGTTCATGCCGAAACTTATGAACAATCACGGGAATTACATCGTGTCCCTTGGCAATGTGTGCCGTTGGCTGGCCGAAAAAGCCGAGGCCATGGGGATTGAAATCTATCCCGGCTTTGCCGCTGCCGAGATCCTCTACAATGAGGATGGCAGTGTGGCCGGTGTAGCGACCGGCGACATGGGAATTGGTCGCGACGGAAAACCCAATGCGATGTTCACACGCGGCATGGAGCTTAAAGCCAAATACACGCTCATCGGTGAAGGCGCACGCGGTTCGCTCGCAAAGGTGCTGATCGAAAAGTTCGGTCTTGACCGCGACAGCGATGTTCCGAAATTCGGTATTGGGATCAAGGAACTGTGGCAGGTAGATCCGTCAAAGCACCAGCCGGGTCTGGTTCAACACTCATTTGGCTGGCCGCTTGATGGCAAGACCGGTGGTGGTTCGTTCCTTTACCATTTGGAGGACAATCAGGTGGCCGTCGGGTTCGTGGTACACTTGAATTACCAAAACCCTTGGCTGTCGCCGTTTGACGAATTCCAGCGGTTTAAAACGCATCCGGCCATTCGCGAAACTTTCGAGGGCGGGAAGCGCATCTCGTATGGCGCGCGCGCGATTACCGAAGGCGGTTATCAATCCGTGCCGAAACTGTCCTTCCCGGGCGGCTTAATCATGGGATGCTCGGCCGGTTTTGTGAATGTTCCGCGGATCAAGGGATCACACAACGCCATGCTTTCCGGCATGCTGGCTGCAGAAGAAGTCATGGCTGCGCTGGGACGCGGCGAAGCGAACACCGAACTCGCACACTACGACATTGCCTGGCGTGAGAGCGAAATCGGGCGCGATTTGAAAAACGTCCGCAACGTCAAACCTCTGTGGTCAAAGTTTGGAACATGGGCAGGCATCGCGCTGGGCGGGCTCGACATGTGGACGAACGAGCTGTTTGGAGTGGCGCTTTTTGGCACGATGAAGCACGGCAAATCCGATGCTGAAAGCCTCAAACCAGCGAAAGATTGCAAGAAAATCGAATATCCGAAACCAGACGGAGTGATCTCTTTCGACAAGCTGTCTTCTGTGTTTCTGTCAAACACCAACCACGAGGAAGATCAGCCGATCCACCTTAAGGTCAAGGACGAAACCCTTCAAAAACTGTCAGAGCACGACGTGTTTGCAGGCCCTTCGAACCGGTACTGCCCAGCCGGCGTATATGAATGGGTCGAAGAGGGGGAAGATGCGCCTCGCTTTCAGATCAATGCGCAGAACTGCGTACATTGCAAAACCTGCGACATAAAAGATCCAAACCGCAATATCACCTGGACGGTACCTGAGGGCGCGGGCGGGCCAAATTATCCCAACATGTAGGGACGTGGTGAAAAACATACAGCGCCAGGAACATCTGTTCCCGGCGCTGTAGTCTTGCGGCCGATGGGTCATTTTCCGAATATTGCGCGTATGCACAATTGTCCGGTCGCGGTTGTCCGGAGCGAACGGCCACGTTGGGAGCTTTGCCCCTCGTTTGTCATCGCTGGTCGCGCCTCCGACCCGCTGCCACAAGCTGGATTCAATGCAAACCGACGTTGTTACCCACCTTGGGCCGGTCCCATTGATATCTTTCTAATATGTTTTCCGGAGACGTCAGCGTGCGGATGATTTCCGCGCCGTCGCTATTGCAGCCACTGTGGCTGCTGAGCGAAGAACAGTAGGTTCATCACGCTCCGTTGGATGCTTTGTAGTTTACCTTAACGGAAAGATCAATATAATTTTTCACAGTATGAAAAATTTCACATCATTTTCCGCTAAGGTTGCAATATCCTGGATCAGCTCATCCTGAGCTCCTAGCGATCAGGCAGCGTCCCGCTTTGAAAAGTTGCGCTTGCGGCGACCTTTACGCTCATCAAACGCCTTTGGCTTGGCCGCACCGGGCCGGGCTCCGCCACCGCGCCCTGATCCGTTGCCGCGCCCCTTGCGTGCCGGCTTTGCGGATTCAAAACGAGCGCTTGGCTGCTCACCACTGGCGATTTCAATCGTGAAGCCGATCAGTTTTTCGATCTGGCGCAGTAAGCCAAATTCCTCCGGCGCGCAAAGAGCAACGGCATCACCCTCCGCCCCGGCTCTCGCAGTCCGGCCGATTCGGTGGACATAGGCTTCGGCAACTTCTGGAAGTTCAAAATTGTAGACATGGCTAACCCCCGGGATATCGATCCCCCGTGCAGCCACATCGGTTGCCACGAGAACCTTAATGCTCCCCTCGCGTAGCCCTTTGATCGCGCGGTCACGCTGGTTCTGGCTTTTATTGCCGTGGATTGACCCTGCAGAAACACCGGCAGCCACCAATTTTTTCATCAAGCGCTCCGCGCCATGTTTCGTGCGGCAGAACACCAGAGACATGTCGTTGGGCCGCCCAAAAAGCAGGTCGATCAAAAAACCGGTCTTCGCTTTTTGATCCATAAAATGGACGGTTTGCGCGATCTTGTCCGCGGTCTTGCCAGCCGGGGCCACCTCAACCCGGACCGGATCAGTTAGATAGGTCTGTGCAAGATCCTCAATCTGCCGCGGCATCGTCGCCGAGAACAGAAGGGTCTGACGCTCTTTTGCAACCAGTTTGGAGATCTTTCGCAGCGCATGGATAAAGCCGAGATCCAACATCTGGTCGGCCTCGTCCAGAACGAGAAAAGAGGCTGTGTCCAACCGAACGGCTTGGCGATCGACCAGATCAAGCAGGCGCCCGGGAGTTGCAACCAAAATGTCAGTGCCTTTTGCAAGACGCTTGATCTGACCGTTGATCGACACGCCACCAACCACCGACGTGACACGCAACGGCGTGCCCTTGACGAATGAAATGATGTTTTTTGCAATTTGGTTGACCAGCTCGCGGGTTGGCGCAAGGATCAGGGCGCGAGCACCCGTCGGCGCGGGCCGGCCTGGGTTTGATAGAAGCTGGTCCACCAGCGGCAAACCGAATGCGGCCGTTTTCCCAGTCCCGGTCTGGGCCAGTCCAATAAGGTCCTCCCCTTTCAGAACATGCGGGATAGCGTCTTTTTGGATGGGGGTTGGGGTGTCGTAGCCGTTGGCAGCGATTGCATTCAAGACCGCGTCAGAGAGGCCCAGTGTGCGAAAATCAGTCAAGGTCATACCTTTATCGTGTGCCTGCTCACGCTATGCGAACAGACCTACATCCGGCGCTGCCAATGGCAGGACCGCGAAGCGGTTGCGGCGATGACCCTAACCAGAAACCGAACTGTTTCATGGCCGCACCGCCGGCAGAACCCCGCGTGAAATGGGAACTTTTTTGAGAAATGGTCTTTCATGAGACCGGGCCCGTTGGCACCGTTTGACTTCAGCAAGACGGCGCACGCTGCTCACGCGGCAGGCGGGATACCCCGCCGTATCGCTGTTGTACGGCCTAAAGTCAAGTTCATTCGGTTACTGGGTCGCTTGCGGCACCAGTCTCAGAAGCTTGCCCGGATCATCATCGGTGAGCACATAAATCATCCCGTCCTGCCCCTGGCGGACATCCCTGATCCGCGCGGCCAGATCAGTAAGCAGTTTTTCCTCGCGGGTAATTTCGGTGCCATCCAACGACAATTTAGCAATATGCTGCCCCCTCAAGGCCCCGACCAACAGGTCGCCCTGCCAATCCGGATAAAGATCGCTCGTGACGAAGGCCATGCCCGATGGTGCTATCGATGGATCCCAATAATAGAGCGGCTGTTCGAAGCCAGGCGCGCTCGTGCCAATACCGATCTTGCCGCCAGAGTAATGGCGGCCATAAGAAATTTCAGGCCATCCGTAGTTCTTGCCGGCTTCCGGCCGGTTCACTTCGTCCCCGCCACGGGCACCGTGTTCGACAGTCCACAGCTCTCCGGTGGCTGGATTGATCGCAGCACTCTGCGGATTACGGTGCCCGGTCGACCAGATTTCGGGCAGATAACCGCTGGTTTGCACAAAAGGATTGTCGGAAGGAACACTGCCGTCCTGATTGATGCGCAGAACATTGCCTGAATGGTCCATGGTGTCTTGCGAGCGCGGACCATCTCCCCTGTCACCCGTTGTCAGGAACAGCGTTCCATCGTCTTTAAACGCCATGCGTGAGCCGAAATGCCGGCCACCAAAACCGCGGTTGTTTCCCCTAAAAATCGTCTCGCCATCTTCAAGACTGTAGCCCTCGCCGACTGGAACGAGAACGGCTTTGAAGACAGACGTTCCCGCCCCTTCGGGAGAACCTTGCGAAAACGTCATGAAAACGTTGCGGGTTTGGTCAAAATCAGGTGCCAAGGCGATATCAAGCAAACCACCCTGCCCCTGACTAAAAACTTCCGGGCTTCCGGGCACATCCGAAACTGCACCCTCCGGGCTGGCATATTTAAGGGCCCCGTCACGTTCGGTGATCAAAAAACCACCCTCGGGAAGAAAAGCCACAGCCCAAGGAAACGACAGCCCATCCACAACAACCTCCGGACTGACAGAGGATTGAGCCGCGGCAGATTGAACGGGGATGGTGCCCATGCCGACAGCAAGCAGAAACATTGTCGCCGTCTGCCTGAACCCGCCCACTAATCCGGCAACTCGATTTCTCGCGCTCATTGGATCTCCCTCGAAGCTTGGCACCACCAGCTATGCTGGAAATAGGCATAATAGGCGGCGCTTCCAGCCCGGCCCTTGCGATATTTACTTCTTCGAACTGTTCAACCTACGCAAAATCGTCCGTTTTTCGTAAGCAACGTTCCAATCGATCAAACACCGCCAAACCTCTTCAACCTGCTCCGGCTCAAGATCAAGCGCCGCAGCCCGTGTCTTGATATCCGCAACCATTGTTTCGATCCGTTCGGCATCGAATGCTTCTTCCGGGTTCTGTTTGATCTCGGCCATGCGACGGACATAGCCTTGCCGCTCTGCAAATAGGCTGAGCAAGAGCTGGTCGATCCGGTCGATCTCGGCGCGGATGTGCTGTTTTGTATTGCAATTCTCGGGCGGTCTGGTCGGGAGCTTGGACATATGTGGATCTGACCTTTAACTTTATACAAAAGCGCCGGCTCGAAGCCGGCGCACTATCATCTTTAATTCTGGCAGGATGTTCGACGTTTCATGGCTTGATTTCACGGCCCTGCTGCGCTTCAACGCAGGCAAGAGCAGACATGTTGACCACACCGCGCGAAGTGACCGACGGGGTCAGAATATGTGCCGGCTTTGCGGTGCCCAGCAGGATCGGTCCGACATGCAAGGCTTCTGTTGCCACCTTCAAAAGGTTCAGCGCGATATTGGCCGAATCCAAATTTGGAAACAGCAATAGGTTTGCCTCGCCTTTCAGCCGGCTGTCCGGCATCACGCGCTCCCGCAAAGCTTCACTCAACGCGGAATCGCCGTGCATCTCGCCATCCACCTCGAGGTTAGGGCAGCGCTTCCAGAGAATATCAAGCGCCTCGCGCATTTTTCGCGAGGATTCTGTGTCCCGGGAACCGAAGTTCGACATCGACAGCAGAGCCGCCCTTGGCTCAATGCCAAACCGGTGGATTTCCTCAGCTGCCAGATCAGCCATTTCGGCAAGTTCGATGGCGCTCGGGTTTTCAGAGACGAACGTGTCAGTCAGGAACAAGGCTCCGCGCGAGTTGATCAACAATGACAGCGCAGAAAGATCCTTGGCACCTTCGCGCATGCCGATGATCTGCCTGATGTCGCGAAGATGCCGGATAAACCTGCCTTCCAGTCCACAGATCGCCGCATCCGCATCGCCACGGCGTACAGCCAGAGCAGAAATGACGGTCGTGTTAGTGCGCACGACTGTCCGTGCCGCGTTGGGCGGCATGCCCTTACGTCCAACGCACTTGAAGTATTCCTCGGCATAGTCCCGGTAGCGGGGATCATCTTGTGGGTTGACGAATTCGAAGTCCTCGCCGGGGCGTATTTTCAAACCGAACCGCTCACAACGGGCTTGCAGGACCTCTGGACGTCCGACCAGAATCGGCTGCGCGATCTTGTCTTCAATAAGTACCTGAGCTGCACGCAGTACGCGTTCGTCTTCGCCTTCGGCATAGATAATTTTCTTGGGATCTTGAGACGCCGCTTGAATGATCGGTTTCATGATCAGACCGGAGCGGAACACAAACCGGTTCAGCCGGTCCAAATAGGCGTTAAAGTCCTCAATTGGTCGCGTTGCAACGCCGCTGTCCATGGCCGCCTTAGCGACTGCAGGGGCGATCCGCAGGATAAGGCGCTGATCAAATGGCGAAGGAATAAGATAATGCGGACCAAAGGTTTCGGTTTTTCCGCCATACGCCTTGGCCGCAACGTCAGATGGTTCTTCACGGGCCAGCCCGGCAATCGCTTCGACAGCTGCCCGTTTCATCTCTTCGTTGATGGTTGTCGCCCCGACATCCAATGCGCCGCGGAATATGTAGGGAAAACAAAGAACGTTGTTGACCTGGTTCGGGTAGTCGGACCGTCCTGTACACATCACAACATCCGAGCGGACGGCCTTTGCCTCTTCCGGCATTATTTCCGGCGTGGGATTGGCCAGCGCGAGGATCAAGGGGCCATCGGCCATTTTCGCAACCATGTCAGGTTTCAAAACACCGCCGGCTGACAATCCAAGAAACACATTGGCGCCATCGATAACCTCTGAGAGGGTCCGTTTATCTGTCTTCTGGGCGAACTTGGCTTTCCACTCGTCCATGAGGGCCTCACGCCCTTCATAGACAACCCCCTCAATATCCGTGATCCAAATGTTCTCACGCTTGGCCCCGAGGGATACCAGCATGTTGAGGCATGCCAGCGCAGCAGCGCCGGCGCCAGAAGCTACGATCTTAGCCTCGCTTAACTCTTTGCCCGCAAGTTCCAGAGCATTTCGAACGGCCGCTCCAACGATAATGGCCGTGCCGTGCTGATCATCGTGAAACACCGGAATATTCATGCGCTCGCGCAGCTTCGCTTCGATCATGAAGCATTCCGGCGCCTTGATGTCTTCCAGGTTGATGCCGCCAAAGGTTGGCTCGAGAACAGAGACTGCATCAACGAAGCGGTCAACGTCCCGTTCATCGACCTCAATATCGAACACATCAATCCCAGCGAATTTCTTAAACAGTACAGCCTTGCCTTCCATGACAGGCTTGGAAGCGAGCGGCCCGATCGCCCCGAGCCCTAACACGGCGGTTCCGTTTGAAATCACCGCAACGAGGTTTTGCCGTGCCGTGTAGTCGGCCGCCTTTTGCGGATCCTTCGCAATCTCTATGCAAGGCGCTGCAACGCCCGGCGAATAGGCAAGCGCCAGGTCGCGCTGGTTGCCAAGTGGCTTGGTCGCCTGGATTTCCAGCTTGCCGGGACGCGGATGTTCATGGAAAAACAGCGCTGCTTCTGTCAAATCGCTGCCGCTTGTCGGCTTTGTGTCACTCATCCCGAACCGCCTTTCCTGTCCCTATTTTCGTTTTGTCAAAGCTCGTTGTGTTCTTCCGGACTACCTAGAGCCTTGGCATATCTTCGTATTTAGTGACGGGTTTAACCGGCACGATGCAAAATGAGAACCCGTAACAGCGAGAACAGCACAACACCGTTCAGGATATGCCACATAAAATGCGTACCGGCCTGAAAACTGTCGCAAAGGGTAGAATCGAGTGTGCGGAAGGTAAGTGACAGCGCAAACACGATGCCCGTTCCGAGCACCCAGATGGCGAGTTTACGGTTCTTTGGCAGGAAAAAGCCGCCGACGACAAAAATCGCAAGCAACGCCGGCAAATATCCGGCCGACGACCCCACCAGCGGCGCCCAAATTTCACCGACCATCGGCGACAAAACGAAGAACCCAATCACGATGGCGATACTAACCACCCAATGCAGTCCAAGAAATCGGCGCAGCGCAAAAAGCAAATAAACATGGATAAAGAGTGCGATTGGGATGACGTCGGTGAGCAAAGCCCAACGGGTCGCAAAAGTGTGAAATAAAAACGATCCGATCCCTGTCGCCAAAACGATTAAAATCAGCGCCAGTCCAACCCAATCATTCGGCGTTTTTCTTCGCCACAGCAGGAACGCGAAGAGAGCCGCCACAAGAAATGCGGCGTTGGTCACAGCATTGAGTGGCTCAGCCCAGAACTCTGCCCCCATGCGTTCGCAATAATGATCGAGCTGCTCATTCATCGGGACACCTCTTGGAAACCATTGAGCTTGAAAAGACTTGGATATACGGACTACGTCGCAAATTGATGTCTTATGTCTGGCAACTGACATTCGACACGACTATGTGTTTTGTTCAAGGAGAAAACCATGTCCCGCATCGACGAAACGCGCCCGTTTGTCCCTTTGAATATTTCGGTCCTGACAGTGTCAGACACACGATCTCCAGAGGAAGACAGGTCCGGAAGCACTTTGGCAGACCGGCTTGAGAAAGCTGGACATGTCCTTGCTGATCGCAAACTTACAACTGACGATGTCGACGCTATCCGGGCTGTGGTGAAAGACTGGATTGCGCGGGACACAATTGATGTGGTGATCACGACCGGCGGAACGGGTTTCACCGGCCGGGACGTGACCCCTGAAGCCGTTGAGCCGCTGTTCGAGAAGAGAATGGAGGGGTTCTCAGAAGTTTTTCACCGCATCTCCTATGACAAGATCGGAACGTCAACCATCCAGTCACGGGCCACCGGCGGTGTCGCAGGCGCGACCTACATTTTCGTTTTGCCCGGCTCGCCCGGCGCCTGCAAGGACGCTTGGGACGGCATTTTGAAATGGCAGCTTGACTATCGCCACATGCCCTGCAACTTCGTTGAAATCATGCCACGGCTGGATGAGCACTTGAAACGCGGAAAGCTCCAAGAAGTTTAATCCCGCAAACCACCACCCGACCGTTTTAGTAGGTGGAGTTTCAGTGAAAAACGCGATCATCATGGTCTGAAACGGGCTTCGACGTCGATCACTGAGACGCGCTTGGGACGCTCTCAGTCTGCAGTCCATTTTTGATCCGGACATACCGGTCACACGTAGACGTGCAACCGAAGTTTCACCTATGCCAAAAAAGATCTTTTTTGTTGCCCTTCTGTTTCTTCTTGGTCCGACGCTTGTGCACGCTCAGGGGCGTCCAGCGGGCGTGCTAACCGATCTCGTAACAACGGAAGAAACGAGCGAAACAATCTCGATCTTCGGCGAGTTGGTCGCCGAGCGGCAAAGCCGTGTGGCTGCACGCATTTCCGGAGTTGCAGACACGGTTTCGGTAGAAATCGGCGACAAAGTGGCTTCGGGAGACATCTTAGCGACGATCGACGGGGAGCTTCTAAGCATAGAACTGTCCCGTGCGGAGGCAGATTTATCAGTGGCAGAAGCGGCTGCGCAAACTTCTCGGCTGCAAGTCGATACAGCACAGACCGCTTATTCGCGTGCAGAACGGCTCCAACAGCGCTCAATCATTTCGAATGCAACCTACGAAGAACGTCTAAATGTCCTTTCAGTCGCAAAAGGCCGCCAAGCAGAGGCAGAGGCCCGGGTAAACGTTGCGAAAATGGCTCTGCGCCGTGCAAAGTACGACCTGAACAATGCAACCGTTCGAGCGCCGTTTGACGGTATCGTGATTGAAGTAGGAACCGAGGTAGGGCAGTTCGTTGGAGTCGGGACAGAAGTCGCAAGGTTGATTGACACCGGTGATATACGAGTTGAAGCCAATGTTCCCGCGCGCTTCATAGAAGCCCTCCAGCCAGACCAGACAATCTACGGCGAAACCGGATCAGGCGGAGCTGTTGTTCTTAAACTTCGTGCGGCATTGCCGACCGAGTCGTCTGCGACCCGAACCCGACCAGTCATTTTTGATGTGGTTTCGAAAGAAGGAATCGCAGCCGCTGGGCAATCTCTGACGCTTGAATTGCCCATCAGCGCACCACGCGAGGTGCATGCCGTCCCTAAGGATGCACTTATTCAAAGCCGCGACGGCTGGCAGGTATTTCTTGCCAAAGACGGCATTGCCGAGCCGCGCACGGTGGCCATCGGCATCGCCCTTGGAGACCGGTATGAAGTCGTCTCGGGACTGGAGGCTGGGGATGTGGTCGTGGTCCGTGGCAACGAAAGACTTCGGCCCGGGCAGCAAATAGCTCCGACACCTGTTAACGGACAGCCTGCCGAGAAAAAACAGGGCGAGCAGATTGGTGAGGGCAACATCGGTCAGCCACAGAAACAGGCATCGGCCCGCGCCGCAGAGTAAGCATGAGGACTGAACGAGCACAGGGCACCAGCTCATGAACCTAATCCGGATTGCAATTGATCGCCCGGTTGCAGTGCTGGCCGTTGTTGCGATGGCCGTTCTTTTCGGCGCGCTTGCACTTACTCGTATCCCAGTTCAGTTGGCACCGGACGTCCGCAAGCCAGTTGTTGTAATCGAGACCAACTGGCCCGGCGCTGCTCCTGCCGAGATTGAACGCGAGATCGTTAATCTTCAGGAAGACGCGTTTCGCGGATTGGAAGGGCTGGAGCAAATGACAAGCCGTTCACGAACCGGACAGGCGGAAGTGACGCTTGAATTCGCGGTTGGGTCGAGCATGGGCGACATTTTGCTTCTCGTTTCGAACCGGCTTGACCGGGTGGATGGCTACCCCGCCGAAGCAAGTGAACCCACCCTCAATACGTCAGGCTCCGATGACAGCCCGATTGCTTGGGTTACACTACGCGCCGAACCTGGAAACACCAGAGCGCTTCCCGAATATGGCGACTTCCTTGAGGACGTCATCAAGTCCCGCATTGAGCGGGTCGACGGGGTTTCGCTTGTCAATATCTTCGGCGGGGTTTCGCGCGAATTGCAGATTGTCATCCGCCCTCAGGAACTGGCCCGCTATGGCCTCACAATCCCCGATGTCGTCCGCCAGCTTCGCGCAGAAAACGTCTCTTTGTCAGCCGGAAACGTCGATGAAGGGAAGCGCCGCTATGTCGTGCGGGCAGAGGGGAGCCTTGACACTATCGAAGCGGTCGAAAGCGTTGTCTTGCGATCTGAAAACGCCAGAGTGGACGGCGCTAGGGGACGCGTCCTCATCTCAGATGTCGCCGATGTCTCTTTTGCCTATGCTGAATCGAATTCACGCCTGCGCTTCCGGGGCGAGCCAGGGCTGGCCTTCAACATCGTGCGCGAGCAAGGTGCCAACGTCATTGCCACTATGACAGAGGTGAAAACCGTCCTCAATGAACTGGCCGCAGGTCCCGTGGCCGATGCCGGTCTGGTCATGGAGCAAGTCTATGACGAAACGATATACATCCAAGGCGCGATTGACCTTGTTGTTCAAAACATCTGGATCGGTGGTCTTTTGGCTGCCGGAGTACTCCTGCTTTTCCTGAGAAGTCCGAGAGCTACTCTGGTCATTTCCCTAGCCATCCCGGTTTCGATTGTCGCCACTTTTGTAGCCATGGCAGCGACTGGTCGAACGCTCAACGTAATTTCTCTGGCTGGTATTGCCTTTGCGGTGGGCATGATCGTCGATGCGGCAATCGTGGTCTTGGAAAACATTTTCCGACTGCGTGAACAGGGCATGTCAAAAAGAGAAGCGGCCTATGAGGGCACCCGGCAGGTTTGGGGCGCCATTCTTGTATCCGCTTTGACGACGGTCATGGTGTTTATTCCAATTCTGATGATGGAATTGGAAGCAGGCCAATTGTTCCGGGATATCGCTGTTGCCATTTCAGTATCCGTTTTATTGTCTCTGGTCGTCGCGATCACGGTTATCCCTGCGCTGTCCTCCCGCTTGCTTTCAGGCGCCGAGGTCGGCAAGCGCAAATTGCCCGGGGTCGATCACTTCGGCGCGGCCTTCACATGGCTGGTGATGGCCTATGTCCGCTTGACTGTCCGGTTCCGGATCATCGGGCTGGCCATGGTCGCGGTGATTGCTGGCGGTGCGCTGACATTGGCTTGGGCATTTTTGCCAAAGCTTGAATACCTGCCGGAAGGCAACCGGAATCTGGTGTTCGGGCTGTTGATCCCTCCTCCCGGCTACAATCTGGACACGACAGAAACAATTGCGGAACGCATTGAAAACGTGGCCAGACCGCTTTGGGAAGCGCGTCCCGCCTCTGCTACGGAACAAGGTACCCCGGCAATCAACAGCTTCTTTTTTGTCGCAAGGCCAGGCAGCAGCTTCGTTGGCGCGGCGGCGGTGGATGAGACCCGTGTGGCTGAGCTGATCCCGTTGCTTTCTCGGCCGATTTTTGCAGAGCCGGGAACCTTCGGATTCATGACCCAGCCGTCACTGTTTGGCCGAGGTGTCGGCGGCGGGCGCACGATCGAACTCAACGTCTCCGGAGACGAACTGGAAGAGATTCTCGGGGTTGCGGGACGTGCGGCTGGCATCATTTCGGGCATCATGCCCCGCTCGGAGGGCCACCAGTTCAGGCCAGTCCCCGGTCTTGAACTCGGCGCACCCGAACTGCGAATGGTACCGAACCGGGTGCGGCTTGCCGATGCCGGTCTGACGACAGAGGCTCTTGCCACCACGGTAGACGCTTATAATGACGGGATCCGCATTGCGGAAATCAGCGTCGGCAACCGTCGGCTCGACCTTAAGCTTCTTGGCGACGAACGCGCACTTGCCGGTCTGAGAACCCAGGATGTCGGGGCCTTTCCGGTCGTCACCTCCGACGGACAGATTATCCCCGTTTCGGAACTGGCCGACGTACGCCTGACAGCAGGTCCGACCGAAATCCTTCACCGGGAACGTCTGCGAACCGTGACATTAGAGGTACGCCCTTCCGACGCCCTTCCACTTGAAGCCGCTGTCGAGCTGCTCCAAGCAGAAGTTATCGATGAACTACAGAGCCAAGGTTTGCCGGCCGGCGTCCAACTGTCGGTGTCAGGCACTGCCGATCAGCTGTCCCAAACCTGGAACGCCATTCAGATCAATCTCGCAGTCGCGATGATCATCGTCTTCCTGGTTATGGTGATCCTATTTGAATCATTCCTGTTGCCGCTTGTCGTAATGATATCGGTACCGGTAGCGGCCGCAGGCGGGGTTGGCGGGCTTGCATTGTTGAACCGGTTTCAGGCGCAACCGCTCGACATGCTGACACTGCTCGGATTTGTTATTTTGGTCGGGATTGTGGTCAACAACGCCATCTTGATCGTGCATCAGACACTGTACCATCTGCGCAGCGAGGGGATGGATCCGGTATCGGCAATCGAAGAGGCCACACGGAACCGAATCCGGCCGATATTCATGTCAACGCTGACCTCAGTTTGCGGAATGCTGCCGCTGGTGTTGTTTCCAGGGGCCGGCTCGGAGCTTTACCGAGGGCTGGGAGCCGTGGTAGTGGGCGGACTGTCCATGTCTGCGTTCCTGACACTGCTCACGGTCCCGCCCTTGCTCCGCGTTATCTTGTCGCTCGACGTCACGCGTTCCGCGTCGGCAGAACCGGTCCCCGCAGAGTAATCTCTGTGTTATCCGTGTATTTTCAACACTAGACTCGGCGGAATACGCAGCGTCCCCACACAAAAACGGGCAATTGATTTCCGAAAACTTTTAACCACACCGTCCGATCCGGGCGTCTCGGTACAAACGGCGGCCGCGCGCAAGATAACCAACCTTGAGCGTCCAATCCGTTTGGCAAGGTCAATATCCTCCATTTCAGGAAGCGGCCGATGACCGCCCAAGTCCTCATAAAACCGACGGCTGATCAACAGACCCTGGTTGCCGTAAGGCATGCCAAGAAGCTGAGAGCGAATGATGGCCAGGGCTTCGGCAAGACGTGGTCCGAACCCGTATGCATCAAATCTCAACTTGAATGCGGCGGCCAGGTATGTCCCGGCGCCGGACCGTTCGGAGCGTTCGATGAACGATTGGGCTTCGTGATGCCATCCTGTTTCAAGAATCGCGTTGGGTGGCAGGAACAATAGCCATTCACCACGCCGGGCATGCCGGGCACCCAAACGCCAACGCTCCCCGCGGCTTTCAGGACCGGTTACCCATATGCAACCGGCCGCATCAGCCACTTGATGACTGGCATCTTCGGATCCGGCATCCGCTATAATCACCTCTTTAACCGCCCCGTCTGCAGCAGCGGTCACAAGAGCTCCCAGTGTATGTGCCAAGTCGGCTTCTGAATTATGTGTCGAAACAATGACGCTGATCATGACGCTTACTTAGCGCTTTTTTTTGTGCAGGGCGAGATGAAGACTTGCATTCACAGCGAAAGACAAACATGTTCTTCTTATGTTCTCAAATTGGAGCTTTCATGGATTCTTCAGCCGCAGCCTTGTTACAAGATGGTTTTGCAGCAGACGGCACCTCCAGTGTGCCGGCGGAACGCCGCAGGGGCCGAGGAGCCGGCCTTAATACCAGCGGACGCTTTGAGAGAACAAAACGGGAATATATAGATGACGGCTGGGACCTTGATGATGAAATTCCTGTCCTGAAAACCGAGGTACAGGAAGAACGGGCAAGGACCATCATCACCCGCAACGAGTCTCCCGACATATCCTTTGACCGTTCGATCAATCCGTATCGCGGGTGTGAGCACGGCTGCATCTATTGCTTTGCGCGTCCGAGCCACGCCTATATGGGGCTTTCTCCGGGATTGGATTTTGAAACGCGGCTGTTTGCGAAACCGAACGCAGCCGAACTTTTGGAGCGGGAACTTTCCCGCCCAGGCTATTCGGTACGCTCAATTGCCATCGGCACCAACACCGACCCTTATCAGCCGCTAGAACGCCGTTACGAATTGATGCGCGGCATTTTGGAAGTACTGAACAGATACAATCACCCTGTTGCCATCGTTACAAAATCCGCACTCATCACACGCGACACCGACATCTTGGCGGATATGGCAAACCGCAACCTCGTAAAAGTTGCCGTTTCAGTCACGACTTTAAACAAAAAACTGTGTCGTACGATGGAGCCCAGGGCATCAGCGCCCCACAAGAGGCTTGAGGCTGTTCAAAGACTTTCAGAAGCAGGTATTCCAACCTCTGTCATGGTAGCCCCGGTGATTCCGGCCCTAACCGACAGCGAAATCGAAAAGATCCTGGAAGCCGCAAAAGACCATGGCGCAGAAGGCGCCGGCTATGTCTTGTTGCGTTTGCCTAGAGAAGTATCCGAACTGTTCCGAGATTGGCTGTTCCGCAATCGGCCGGACAGTTATCGCCATGTCATGAGCTTGGTGCGGTCCATGCGCGGAGGCAAAGACTATGACGCCCAATGGGGTGTTCGAATGCGTGGAGGTGGTCCCTATGCAGAACAAATTTCAAAACGTTTTTCGTTGGCAGCCAAACGGCTCGACCTGAGCCTTCGGCAAAAGAAACTCGATACGGCAAGCTTCGTTTCCCCACAAAAAGGCGGTGTTCAACTAGATTTGTTTTGATGTTGCGCTTGCTCGATCCTCAGAGGCTTGGCAGGAAAGCGATATGGCAGGCTTATTCGATCTTCATTTTGGAGCTGCACCCGATTTAACGCGAGAACGGGCGTATTCATGCTCCTTTCAAAGCCGGCTTGCCGGCATCGACGAAGCAGGGCGGGGTCCATGGGCGGGGCCAGTTGTCACGGCAGCTGTCGTGCTTGACTACGACAATTTACCGTCCGGGCTCAACGATTCAAAGAAACTTGCCGAGGCGAAGCGTGAAGCGCTGTTTCAGGACATCATGGCAAGCGCTCAGGTGTGCATCGCCAGCGCGGCACCTGCAACAATCGACCAGCTCAATATACGCGCGGCCACGCTGCAAGCCATGGCCCGGGCCGTAAATGGTCTTGCCGTCCCGGCCAACTACGTCTTGGTAGACGGGCGAGACATTCCCCCCGGTCTCAAACAACCGGCCCAAGCACTTGTGAAGGGAGACGGGCGCTGTCTATGTATCGCAGCTGCATCAATTGTGGCGAAGGTTACGCGTGACCGCATGATGACGCGCCTTGCCAACCATGTCCCGGACTTCGGCTTCGAAGTTCACAAGGGATATGGCGTCCCAAAACACCAAATTGCCTTGTCTAATCTTGGCCCAAGCCGGCACCACAGGATGTCGTTCAAACCAGTGCAGGCGGCCATTAAATAAAAAAGCGGCCACCAAGGCCGCTTTTTCGTATTCGCTAGACTAGATCAGATCAATTGAGCTGACTCTTAACCTGGTCAATACTCTTGTCGAGGATGTCGTCCGCGACCTTGTCGGTCACTTTCGCTGCCAGGATCTCGCGCGCTGCGGTCACAGAAACATCAGCTGCTTTCGCCCGCACTTCTGCAATCGCCTGGCTTTCGGCCTGAGCAATCTTGTCTTCAGCCGATTTTGACCGCCGGGCAATCATCTCTTCGAGCGCCTGATTGGTCTCGACTGTCAAACGTTCTGCTTCAGCAGTTGCTTCGGCGATGATGCCTTCGGCTTCCGCCTCGGCTTCAGAGCGTTTGCGCTGGTATTCGGCGAGTAGTTCCTGAGCTTCCTCGCGGAGTTTGCGCGCCTCTTCTAGCTCCTTGCGTATATCGTCGGCCCGCTTATCCAACGCACCGCCGATTTTACCAGGAACCTTCAGGTAAAAGATCAAAACGAAGAACAGAACAAGGCCGACCAGCGCCCAAAATGATGCGTCCATCGAACCCTCCTCAGTTCATTGCCGATTTTACGGCTTTGTTTAGGTCGGTTTTTGTCGGCGCTTTGCCGATCAAAGCCTCAACCAGAGCTGAGGTGGTTTCAGAAGCAATGTCGCCAACCTGGTCCAACGCTTCGGACTTAACCTTGGCTATTTGTGCCTCAGCATCGATCAGCTTCTTGTTCAGGTCGGCTTCGGCTTTTTCCCGGCGTGCTTCTTGATCTGCTTTGAGCTTGGAACGGGTATCCTGCGCAATACCATGCGCTTTCGCCCTAGCTTCGGCCAAAGCTTGTTCATAAGCGGCGATTGCCTCGTCGGTTTCCTGCTTCAGCCGGTTGGCTTCTGCAATGTCCCCGGCAATCCGGTCTTCTCGATCCTCGAGAATACCGGCAATCCGCGGCACCGCCACATTTTTCATGATCCAGTAGAACAGGCCGAAAGTAATCGCCAACCAAAGGATCTGAGATGCGAAGGTCGAGCTATCGAACGGCGGGAAGCCGGCGCCATGCTCATCTGCCGGAATATGCAATTCCGTGTTGGTTTGTTCGGCGTTGCCTGCCATGTCCTATCTCCAAAATCCGTTCGGGCGGCGCTGGCGCCGCCCACCGGAGTCGCGTCGGAAATCTCGGTTCAGTTGAGATTAGACAGCGAAAAGGAGAAGAAGAGCGACCAGCAGGGAGAAGATGCCAAGAGCTTCTGTAACCGCGAAGCCGAACACCAGACGACCGAACTGTCCGTCAGCTGCTGTCGGGTTGCGCAGTGCGCCGTTGAGGTAGTTACCAAAGATGGTGCCCAGTGCAATCGCTGCACCGCCCATGCCGAGGCATGCGATACCGGCGCCGATGTACTTTGCTGCTTCTGCTTCCATGACACGTGCTCCTACGTAGTGTTTTGCAGATTTCACAAGCGGCGCGCTCGTCGCCGCATGATGGGTTTGCTCAGTGTGACGGGTGAAGTGCGTCGTTGAGATACATGCAGGTCAAGACCGTAAAAACGTAGGCCTGCAAGAACGCAACTAGGAACTCAAGTGCCGTAATGGCAACCGTCATCCCAAGCGGGAGAATTGCACCGGCGGTGCCAACCGCGCCGGCGGCGCCCATGCTGACAACGAAACCGGCGAAAACTTTCAAGGTGATGTGGCCCGCGAGCATGTTTGCGAACAAACGCACCGACAAACTGATCGGACGGGACAGAAACGAAACAACCTCAATCGGCGCTACAATAATCAAAAGTGCTGACGGCACTCCGGCGGGCGTGAAGAGGTGGAAAAATTTGGCGCCATGACGCATCAGACCGTAGATAACAACGGTCGATATCACGAGCATTGCGAGCATGAATGTTACGATGATGTGGCTTGTCACCGTGAAAAAATACGGAAACATTCCGAGCAGGTTCGCAACGAGCACGAACATAAACAGCGAAAACACCAGCGGAAAAAACCGCATCCCCTCAGTGCCGGCCGAACTTCGAAGCATTCCTGCCACGAATTCATAAGCCATTTCCGAGATGGACTGCATCCGGCTTGGGATCAAGCCTCGGCCGCTTGTCGTGAAAATCAGAAAAGCCGATGCCGCCGCCACGGTCAAAACCATGAACAGCGAAGAGTTGGTGAAAGAGAAATCCATTCCCCCAACTTCAATGGGGAAAAGTTTCTGGATTTGGAACTGATGGATCGGATCGTTCGCCACCGGTCAGCCTTCTTCGCTCGTTCAAAACAGGGCGCATGAGCGCGATTACGTTTCAGACTTGTCGTCTCGATCTTTTGCACGCAGCGCCCTTGCATCCGGTTCAGCGACATAACCCGCAGCCCGTAACACGTTCAAGACGCCCGCCGCAAAACCCAGTAGCAAAAAGACTATCAGCCCAAACGGCGACGTCCCCAGCCATCGGTCGAAGAGCCAGCCCATACCGCCACCAACTATTATGCCGGCAATGAACTCAGAGGAGAGCTTCATTGCCTGCGCGTAGCCGGCTGTGCTGCTGGGCCGCGGGTTCGCAGAAGCTTCGTCAGCTTTGCGGCGCGCGTCCAGCACCTGGTTCAGCTGGTCCCGCCGGGTCGACAGGTCCGCTTCCGCGGGTGCCGGATCCTGATCTTTTTTTCCACCGTTATGCGCAGAGTTGTTCATGATGCCCCGCACCGGCGTATCAAAGATTAGGCGCCGGAATACCCCCGTAAGCCGCGCGCACCATAGTCGGGGGCCTACGCCCTGTCAAGAACAGGTCGGAAACATATAACCCATTGCGTTCAATGGCTTTTTTCAGTTCTCAACCGAAAACACTACCGAAGTTTGATGGCTGTTGCACCCCAGCGGTTCAATTCGGACAATCCCTTAGCCGACCTCACGGAATCTTTCTGCGGTCTCAAGGTCAACTGAAACGAGCTGTGAAACGCCGCGTTCTGCCATTGTCACGCCGAACAGCCGGTTCATCCGCGCCATCGTGATTGGATTGTGAGTAATCACCACAAATCGGGTCTCCGTACTTCGTGCCATCTCGTCCAGAAGATCGCAATACCGCTCCACATTCGCGTCATCCAACGGAGCGTCCACCTCGTCCAGAACGCAAATTGGTGCCGGATTCGTCAAAAAAACCGCGAAAATCAAAGACATGGCAGTGAGCGCCTGCTCACCCCCGGACAGAAGCGTCATAGTCTGCGGCTTTTTGCCCGGGGGGCGCGCGAGGATTTCCAGACCGGCATCCAGCGGATCATCAGAATCAACCAGCTGCAATTCAGCCGTGCCGCCGCCAAACAGATGCGTGAACAGCCTCTGGAAATGGCCGTTCACCACCTCAAACGCCGAGAGGAGACGCTCCCGTGCCTCACGGTTCAGGTTGGAAATACCTGTTCGCAGCCGCCGGATCGCCTCGATCAGATCGTCCCGTTCGGTTGTAAGCGTGATCTTCTGCTCATCGACTTCGCGCAATTCTTCCTCAGCACGCAGGTTCACGCCGCCAAGACGCTCGCGTTCGGCTTTGAGGCGCTCAAGTTTGCGCTCAATCGCATCAACATCCGGCAGCGGTGCGCCTTCTTTGAGACCTGCAATTCCGGGAAGTGCAGAAACCGGTGTCTCCAGGTCTTCATCGATGCGCCGTTCAAGCGACTGTTTCCGGTCGCGCGCCGCCTGAAGGCGCTCCTCTGCCCGGATCTTTTGCTCGCGCGCCTTGGCCATGGCTTCAAGAGCGTTTTTCGCGACGCGATCAAAGTCAGCCATGTCAGTTTCTGCAGATTGCAGCTCGTCGTCACATTTCTTTTTCTCGTCCTCCGCGTTGCTGATGGCAGACAGCAGATCACGCCGCTTGAGTTCGAGGTCTTCCGGAGCTTCAACCAAGACATCGCGTTCTTCTTCAGCTTCACGCTGGCGGGCTTTCAGTACTTCAATCTGCGAACTCGCGTTGGCCGCCCGGGTTTTCCAGCCATCATATTCGCGGGCAATCGCTTCCAACCGACGGTCCCGCATTTGCTTTTCGCGCACAAGCCCCTCGGACACCGCACGTGCTTCCGCCAATTTCGACCGGGCTGACGATACATCGCCGGTGAGCCGATCGATGTCTTCTTCGAAAACCGCCAGTCCCGGCAGCTCCAGTGATTGTTCCTCTGCAATTTCCAACTGTTCACGCGCTTCTGATGCCTGCTCGTCAAGACCGGCCATACGCTCGGCTGCAGCCTCCTTCTTCGCGCTCAATTGAGACACAGCGCGCTCGGCAGCCGTTAAGGCATCCTTCGCCTCGGCCAGCTTCTTCTGGCGCTCGCGGAGCAAAGTCCGCGCTGCCTGTTCAGCCTCTCCGGCGCGCCGAAGATCCTCTGTGGCCATGCCATAGGCTTCTATACGATGCTCAAGTTCGATCCGGGCGCGCTCGATCGCGTCGGCCAATTCGGCAAGCCGGTTCCTTTGGGCAAGGCGTTGCGCGGCAGGCGTCGGTGCGTCGGCACTCATAACAAGCCCGTCCCAACGCCACAGATCGCCATCCTGCGAGACAAGCCTTTGCCCCGGTTTGAGGAGTTTTTGCAGGGCGGCGCCATCGCACGGCTCGACCAGACCGATTTGGGCCAGACGACGCGCGACAGCGGCAGGGGCCACTACCGCCTCCTGCAATGACCTTGCACCTGGAGGCAAGTCGGGGTCTTCATCACCAATCTCAGCGCCTGCCCAGCGCACGGCTGCATCTTTGTCGAGGGGTACATCAAGATCGTCACCAAGCGCGGCGCCTAAGGCGGTCTCAAAACCGGACGACACGGTAAGAGCGTCTACTAGCGGCGACCAAGCGCCCGACATGCCCGTATTCAATACGCTTTCTAGTGTCCGGGCCTCGGTTTCGAGCCCGGACAATACTGTCTGGGCCTCCGTGACAGGCCCACGCATGTTTTCCTGTTGGCTGCGCGCTTCGGCGACTTCTGCTTCTGCGGCTACAGCGGCAGCTTCTGCTTCCAATACACTTTCTTCGGCAAGTTCAGCCATCTCGCGGGTGTCACTCACCCCATCCATCTTGGCAAGTTCGGCTTCTATCTCGGAGTAAGCCGCCCGCGCTGCTTCCGCCTGGGCGCCGAACCGGCTGGCACGCTGACGCGCTTCTTCAATGCGCTGGCGAAACCGCTGTTGCTCTGCGGCTGCGTTCGCCCTGGCAGACGTCACCTCCGCGAGGCGCGCCTCAAGCTCTTTCACCGCTTCTTCAGCTTCGGCAATTTTTTCACCGGCCACTTTAGAGCGCTCAGCAACCGACTCATTTTCTTCTAGCAGCTCGGCACGTTCCTCATTCAGGCGCTCCAGAACCTCTTCATTTTCGGACACCATGCGCTCTTCCCGCTCGACATCCTCCGCCAGCTGTCCAAGGCGCCGCTCGAGGTCCTGCAGCCGCTCCTTGATTCGCCGCTCTTCCGAATCGAGCTCGTTTCGAGCAATCAGCAATCTTTGCAGGGCTGCCGCAGCGCTCACAGCCGCGTCTCTGAGTTCGGGGAGCTTGTGGGAGGCAATCGCCTGGACACGGGCGCTCTCAGATTGCAGTGCAGTCGCTTCGCGAACCTCGCGCTCCGCATCGCCGTGTTGAGCCTCCGCTGCCTGAAGCGCATCTCGCGCATCACCCCAGCGCAGATACAAGATCGTTGCTTCCGCGGCCCGAATTTCGCCCGATAAATTGCGATATCGTGTAGCTTGGCGCGCCTGCCGGCGAAGATTGTCTAGCTGGCTATCAATTTGGACCAGTATATCCTCGAGCCGCTCTAGATTTTGCTCGGCAGCCCGAAGCCGGATTTCAGCTTCATGCCGGCGGCTGTGCAGCCCGGAAATACCGGCCGCCTCTTCAAGAATTTGCCTCCTTGAGGTGGGCTTAGATGAGATAAGTTCGCCAATCTGACCCTGCCGGACCATGGCTGGAGAGCGCGCGCCAGTCGAAGCATCTGCAAACAACAGCTGAACGTCTCGGGCCCGGACATCTTTGGCGTTGATTTTATAATTCGAGCCGGATTCGCGTTCAATCCGGCGGCTGACCTCAAGGGTGTCGGCGTCGTTGAACGACGCAGGCGCCGTTCGGTCCGGATTGTCAAGAAACAGCGTGACTTCGGCTGTGTTGCGGGCTGGACGGTTTAGACTACCGGAGAATATGACATCGTCCATGCCGGACGCGCGCATGTTCTTGTAGGAATTTTCGCCCATAACCCAGCGAAGCGCTTCAACCAGGTTGGACTTGCCGCAGCCATTTGGCCCGACCACGCCGGTCAGGCCGTCGCCGATGACAAATTCCATCGGCTCTACAAACGATTTGAATCCAACAACACGCAGCTTTGAAAACTTCATCGGCGCTCCCATCGATGCGATGCGAGCGCCGAGTAACAGCGGGGATCGTTCAAGAGCAACGGCCAAGCATATGGCCGCACGCCAACGCGCTTAAAGCTGCTCCTCAATGATCTTGCTGAATTCGTCAAATGACAGAGCCCCGGAGTGTTTTTCGCCATTTACAAAAAATGTCGGTGTCGAGTTCACGCCAAATTCGGTGGATGCGCGATCCCGCACTGCATTCACTGCGTCGAGCAGGCCCTGGTTTGTCAAGCATTTCTCGAAGGACTCTTGTGTAAATCCGATCTGCTTGGAGAGATTGAGCAGCGAGTTATAGGGATTATCGGTGAACGCCCAGCTGCGCTGCTGTTCGAACATGATGTCAATGATGTCGAAATATTGCTCATCAGGCGCGCAGCGGGCCAGCATGAAGGCAGCAGCTGCAACCGGATCCAGCGGGTATTCGCGGAAGACGAACCGCACCTTGCCGGTTTCAACATATTCTTTTTTCAGTTCCGGATAGGTGCCGGTGTGAAAATTTGCGCAATGGCCACAGGTCATGGAAGCGTATTCGATAATCGTGACCGGCGCATTGTCGTCACCCAAAACCTTGTCGCCAAGAGGCCCAGGCTTCATCAATTCTTCAACATTGACCGATTGCGCGAGGGCGAGAGACGGAAGCGATACGCATGCGGCGCCGACTGTGAATGCAGATGCGGTTTGGAGAAGGGTTCTGCGGGATATTGTCACGAGCGCTGTTCCTGTCGCCTGAATGATTGTCATGCCGGAATGTCCCGGCAAATTTGGGTGTTAAGGTGTGCCCAAACACGCGGATAAGGTCAACTCACCATGATGCGATCTGGGCCGCAGCCGTACATGACAGGTGAAATAGGGCAGCAGTTGGAACACCCCAGTCATCGCCGGTTCAGGCTTTGTAAGAAGCCGCTGCTAACCTGCCGTTCCTTTGCGCTGCCGCGCAACGACCTGCTTACCGAGTTTTTCCAGGGCTTGACGCAAGCGGTCGTTTTCAACCCCGGCCACCCTGGCTTTTATCCGGGCCTCTTCATCGGCGGTCAGCGGCGGCAGAGTCTTTGCCCGGCTTTTCGGCCTTGGTGGAGCGGCCTTTTGAATGATTTTAATTCGGCCAACTGCTGCCCATCCGTAGAAGGTGTTGATACGTTCGATCACCTGCGGCATTTCATGGCTGAGCAAAAGGGCCGTCGCCCCGTCGGTATGCACGAGCAACGTCGCGGGTTCTGCAAACACCTCCCCTGATGCCTCGGCTTCAACCGGTTTGCGGGGCCAAAGCAGCCGCTCCGGGCGGACACGGTCTGCATAGCGCTCACCGACAATGTCAGGCCAGGCTTTCAAGAGATCCAAAGAAGCAAACCCGCGCTTTTGGCACACCGGATCGACCGCCCGGCCGATCAGCTCAGCCAGCGTGCTGGTGTTTGGACCGGCTTTCGCAGCCTTTTTTGCCGAAACCGATGAGATGCTGCTGCTCCAGTTGGCAGTTTACTTCCTGCGGCGCGCAGATGATTCGCCACAAATTGCGACAAAACCAAGACTCACTCTACGCAAATTAAGTACTGGATGGATCTTCATGCCCTTTTCCCCATCAAACACAGGACCACACTTGAAGTTTGATCCAATTTCACCAAGGTGCACCCCATGATCACCAGCCCATCGTCTGCCGACCTTCTTTCCTGGTACGATATTCACGCAAGAGACTTGCCCTGGCGTGTGTCGCCCTCTGACCGCGGTCTCGGGGTGGTTCCGGATCCTTATGCAGTCTGGCTGTCGGAAATCATGCTGCAGCAAACGACCGTCGCAGCAGTGCGCGATTACTTTGTTAAGTTCCTGCGATTGTGGCCGACCGTCAAAGATCTGGCAACGGCCCCCGAAGAAGACGTGATGAAGGCTTGGGCAGGGCTGGGCTATTATTCACGAGCGCGTAATTTGAAGAAATGCGCCGAGACAATCGCCAACGCGTACAACGGAAATTTTCCCAAATCCATGGATGAGTTGCTGAAATTGCCCGGCGTGGGGCCCTACACAGCCGCAGCCATTTCAACAATCGCCTTCGACTCCCATGCAGCGGTTGTCGATGGAAATGTGGAAC
The DNA here is from genome assembly GCF_007830545.1 of Roseibium hamelinense. GTDB lineage: Bacteria > Pseudomonadota > Alphaproteobacteria > Rhizobiales > Stappiaceae > Roseibium > Roseibium hamelinense. The sequence goes on along the minus strand of NZ_VLLF01000004.1, from coordinate 318,273 downwards.
GCGTTGTCAGCAGGCTATATGCGATCGAACAACCACTGCCAGACAGCAAGCCCTTGATTAAAGACCGGATGGGATCCTTGACGCCTGCAGATCGCCCGGGCGACTTTGCCCAGGCGGTTATGGATCTCGGCGCGACGATCTGCACCCCCAAGCGCCCTGCATGCGCCATATGCCCATGGATGGAGGCCTGTGAAGCCCGGAAAAACGGCATTGCCGAGACGCTTCCGCGGAAAGCGCCGAAAAAACAGAAGCCAACCCGGTATGGCGCCGCATTTGTCGCAATCAACACAGACACCGGCGCCGTACTCCTGCGCAGACGCCCCCCCAGAGGCCTTCTGGGCGGAATGAGCGAAGTTCCCGGGACCGAGTGGTCCGAAGATTTTGAATTGAGAGACCCGGCCGCCCATGCACCGCTCGACGGGCCTTGGCACACTCACACTGGAGAAGTGCGCCACACCTTCACTCACTTTCACCTGCGGCTGACAATCTTAAGCGCTCCTGTCTCCAACAATGCGCAACTTCCTGCGGGATGTTGGTGGGCGGCGCGGGACGGGCTTGAAGATGAGGCGCTTCCTACTGTCATGAGAAAAGCTGTCGCCTGCGCGCTTGGCGGACTTGGATAAGGCGGAACCACAATTTGGAACAGGGGAGGCCTAGGTAGATCGGAAAACCAACAAAAAGTTTTCAGATCGATGATCCGTGGGTATTTTTCCCACGTATGTGGTGCGTTCCTTGGAGACAGGAACCGGACAACGGGCCGCCGCTCTCGGCTACCCCGGAGAAACCGTCCGATTGCAACATGATTGCAAAGGGAGCCAGACATGAAACTGCTGCAGAAATTCCTCTTCGCCATTTTGCTGGTTGTGCCTCTTACGGCAGCGAAAGCCGCTGAAAAAGACATCGTTGATACCGCGGTCGGCGCAGGTTCATTCAACACACTGGTCGCTGCTGTCCAAGCTGCCGGGCTGGTCGACACATTAAAGGGTGACGGCCCGTTCACTGTTTTCGCTCCGACAGACGAAGCATTTGCAAAGCTGCCAGCCGGCACAGTCGAAGACCTGCTCAAGCCCGAAAACAAGGATCAGCTTGTTGCAATTTTGACCTACCACGTCGTTCCAGGAAAAGTGATGTCCAGTGACATCGCCGGAAAGACTGCCGAGGTGGAAACAGTCCAAGGCGGTAACATCAACGTGGATGCGACCGACGGCGTTAAAATTAACGAAGCGAATGTTGTGACGGCAGACGTTGAAGCCTCCAACGGCGTCATCCATGTCATCGATACAGTCATCCTGCCGAAGTCATAAGACTGAATTTATTGGCAGTCCGGTGCCTCGACCGAAATAATGGCTAAAAAAGCCGGTGTCTCTTCAGGGGCACCGGTTTTTGTTTTGTTAGACAAAAAGGTGTTCGAAGGCTCCGGTAGGGGCTGGACCTTTAGAGTAGAATAATTCTAAAGTGCGCGCAGCTGACCCCACAAGGAGATCGAGTGCCATGAAAGGCAATGAAAAGGTTATCGAGCGACTGAATGAAGCGCTGTTTCTCGAGCTTGGTGCCATCAACCAGTACTGGCTGCATTACAGGCTTCTCGACGACTGGGGCTTCACCCGCCTTGCCAAAAAGGAGCGTATGGAATCCATAGAGGAGATGGAACACGCTGACAAAATTACGACCAGGATCATCTTTCTGGAAGGGCATCCAAACATGCAGAAGGTGGCCCCGCTGCGGATAGGGCAAAATGTCAAAGAAGTTTTGGAATGCGATCTCGCAGGCGAACACGACGCCCGTGCATCCTATTCAAAGTCCCGCGAAATCTGCCGTGAAGAAGGCGACTACGTCTCCATGCAGCTATTCGAAGCCCTCCTGGAGGACGAGGAAGGTCACATCGACTTTCTGGAAACCCAGCTTGAGCTGCTGGAGCGTATCGGCGAAGAGCGCTACGGACTGCTTCAGGCTTCACCGGCTGATGAAGCCGAATAGGTCGTTTTCGAACTGAAATATAAACCGCGGATCGAACGTCCGCGGTTTTTTTCTATGACGCGAGCGCGTTATTGAAACGCGGTCTCGGCGAAGCTGCGCAACTTGCGGGAATGCAGCCTGTCGCTCGGCATGTCCCGCAGTTTTTCAAGAGCCCGGATTCCGATTTCCAGATGCTGGGCAACCTGACGCTTATAGAAGTCAGTCGCCATGCCTGGCAGCTTCAGCTCACCATGTAACGGCTTGTCGGAAACGCAGAGCAACGTTCCATAGGGAACGCGGAAGCGAAAACCGTTTGCAGCAATGGTTGCGGATTCCATGTCCAATGCAATGGCCCGTGATTGCGAAAAGCGCTGCACCAGACCCTGTTGGTCCCAAAGCTCCCAGTTCCGGTTGTCAATCGAGGCAACGGTCCCAGTGCGCATCACCTTCTTCAACTCATAGCCATCGAAGCCGGTGATTTCGCCAACGGCCTCTTCCAGGGCAACCTGTACTTCGGCCAGAGGCGGGATCGGAACCCAAGTCGGCAGATCCTGGTTTAGCACATTGTCCTCGCGGACATAGCCGTGGGCAAGCACGTAATCACCGAGCGTCTGGCTGTTGCGAAGGCCCGCACAGTGCCCAAGCATCAGCCAGGCATGCGGCCGCAGAACGGCTATGTGATCGGTGATTGTTTTAGCATTGGACGGACCCACTCCAATATTGACCATGGTGATCCCACCGTGATCTTTTCGCTTCAAGTGATAGGCTGGCATTTGCGGGAGTTTTGGCGGCTCAACACCTTCAGAGGGTTCAGTTTTGCCCGCTTGAGTGACAAGGTTTCCCGGCTCAACAAACGCTTCGTAGCCACTGTCTGGGTTCGCCAGAAGCTCCCGCGACATGCGGCAGAACTCGTCAATGTAGAATTGGTAGTTCGTGAAAAGCACAAAGTTCTGAAAATGCCCGGCCGCGGTCGCCGTATAATGCTGCAGCCGGTGCAGGGAATAGTCGACCCGCGGTGCGGTAAATGAGGCGAGCGGCAAAACACCATTTGCCGGCTCATAGGTACCGTTCGCGATCGCATCGTCCATCACTGACAGGTCAGGCAAATCGAAATAATCCGCAAGCGGCTGTTCCATGCTGGCCGCCGCCGCACCGCCCTCAACATGAGTGCCATCGTAAAACGCGAAATGCAGCGGGATAGGCATGTCCGAATCGCCAATCAGCACGGGGACATCGTGGTTGCGCATCAACAACGCGATCTGTGCCTCTAAATACTCCTTAAATAGGTCCGGCCGAGTGATCGTCGTCGCATGAGATCCCGGCCTCGAGACAAACCCGTAGGAAAGACGGCTGTCGAGCCGAGCGTGGCTTTCGGTGTGGATCTGAACTTGGGGATAGAATGCGCGGTGGCGGACGTTGGTATCCTCACCGGAGATCACGGCCTGAAATGCGTCCCGCAAATATTTGGTATTGGCTTCGAAAATCTCGATCAGCCGCTCCACCGCTGCTTGTGAGTCTGTAAAAGGCTCCAACACATGCTCGGGGGCATATACGGTCGGACGCGACGATTGGCGGGCAAAAAAGTTGGAAGTCGTTTTCAATGAATTTCTCCTTATTTTTGTTGTTAACCGGCCAATGTCGTCATTCATGTTGCAAGCGTCAATAGATGCGGCGGATTTTACGAATTAATTTTCAGCAAGGATTATTTTTTCAGTGGCCCGACAGCCAGTTTCGTCAGCGCCCCGGCCACGGCTGCAGCGTTGCATCAAGTTGGGCACTCGTATAAGCCCGGGATACGTCGGTTTTATGAGCCAATTCACAGTTTCGACGGGAGTATTCTTTCATGACATCACGCTTTGCCACGCTTACAGGAATTGTATCTGTATTGATGCTCGCCACGCCAACCATGGCAACAGGCCTGCCGGACCTTGAAGGGCGCGAAGTTGTTGTTGTGACAGAAAACGCCTACCCTCCATTGCAGTTTGTCGATCCCAAATCGGGCGATGCCATTGGCTGGGAATACGACGCCATGTCAGAAATTGCCAACCGGTTGAACTTCAAAATCTCGTACGAAAATATCAGTTGGGACGCGATGATCCCGGCCGTTTCCCGAGGCGAATACGAAGTCGGCATGACCGGCATCACCATCCGCGAGGACCGGGCAAAACAGGTCGATTTCTCCGATCCCTATATGCGCTCTCAGATGTATATGCTGGTCGGTGCAGATGAGGACAGATTCGACACGGCGGAAGAATTTGCAGCCGACGAACACCTCTTGATAGGCGCACAGCCAGGAACTACCCCGTTTTATGTCGGCGTCTATGAAGTGCTTGATGGCAATGAGGCCAATCCACGCATAAAACTGTTTGAAACCATCGGAACTGCCATTCAAGCCCTGCGGGCTGGCGATGTTGATATGGTCCTAACCGACAGCACTGGTGGCAAGGGCTACGTTGCGGCCTACCCCGACACGTTCAAGCTGACCGGTAACCCTCTCGGCACTGAAGACTTTGGCTTCATCTTCCCGAGAGGCTCTGACCTCGTAGGGCCCATCAATGCCGCGATCGCGGATATGAAATCTGACGGTACGATCGACAAACTGGATCAGAAGTGGTTCGTCGATTACAGCTTTAGCCGATAGCCGCCGGCATTGAGGAGGAAGCTTAAAAGCTGGCCAACTCATCGCCAGCTTTGCGGCCAACACTTGATTTTGCGCTGGATGGCGACCCGATCATGACACGCGAAAACAGCAAGAACGACTTTCCATACTGGTTGGTCGCAGCCGGGCTTATCGCCGGGTATTTTTTCTACCAGATCGCGGCAAATGAGCTGTACAGCCAAGTGATGGCAACCGTTTCAAAGGGTGTCGGCATAACCATCTTCGTCACGCTGGTTGGTTTTTTGTCCGCATCGATCATGGGCCTGTTACTCGCCGTCGCATCGCTTTCGCGTTTTCTGGTGATCAGGCAATGCGCAAGATTCTATATCGAAATCATTCGTGGCCTTCCGATCCTTGTGCTGTTGCTATACATCGCCTTTGTCGGAACGCCGATCCTCATTGAAGCTGTAAATCTTGTTATTGCACCCTTAGGGTTTGACACCCTGCGGACCCGCGATTTCCCTTTGATCTGGCGAGCAATAACAGCCCTGGCGATCGGTTATTCGGCGTTCATTGCAGAAGTGTTCCGCGCGGGTATTCAAGCCGTCGACAAAGGTCAGATTGAAGCGGCGGAAGCTCTTGGCATGGGACCGTGGCTGCGCTTCCGGCTGATTGTCTTTCCCCAGGCCTTGCGCACCATCCTGCCGCCGCTCGGAAATGACTTCATAGCCATGATCAAGGACAGCTCGCTGGTGTCTGTCTTGGGCGTCGCTGATCTCACACAATTGGGCAAAATCTATGCATCCGGTTCATTTCGGTTTCTCGAGACCTACAATGTCGTTGCGCTGCTTTATCTTGTGATGACAATTTCACTGTCCCTGATGCTCAGGCGATTCGAACGTAAAACGGCTCCCCTTGAACGTTAGATGCGGGCCAGCAAGCAAATCACCTGCCGCTCAAAAGCATCTGTTCGCAATCGCATCCGCAGCGCCAATGATAGATTTTTCTCGCAAATCTGATCAGGCGATGAGCTCGCACTCGGCGCGCCGCAAAAAAGTTTTGGCAGTCGGAAACATCATTGCTTAACAGTCTTGAATCAACTTCCGGTCGCAGTGCATTGGAAATCTGCAGAATTCCGCGCTTTTTTCTGAGGTCGTGAAATTAATCTCTTGTAAAGCTTTTACCAACGTAAACAAACTATTGAATCTTTTGAAATTTTTCATTTAGTGACTTAACTCCTGATTTACCAAACCCGGTAACCATGACACTCGAAATTGCGTGAGGTATTGCGTCGCAATGAGAGTACTGCGTACCGGGGTGTCCGCCGTGGCACCCCTTCCCCCTTCGGAGCTTCAGGCCCAGCAAGCCTGGCTCAACACGATCATAAAGGGCGACTGTGTAGCCGCCTTGGAAAAGCTGCCGTCCAAGTCCGTGGACCTGGTGTTCGCAGACCCGCCTTACAATCTTCAGCTCGGCGGCGATCTGCACCGGCCCGACCATTCAAAGGTCGATGCCTGCGACGATCACTGGGACCAGTTCGCCAGTTTCGAAGCCTATGACGCATTTACGCGAGCCTGGTTGCTTGCCGTAAGGCGGGTTATGAAACCGGACGGATCGCTGTATGTTATTGGATCGTATCACAACATCTTTAGAGTGGGAGCGATCCTTCAGGATCTCGGCTTCTGGATCATGAATGATATTATCTGGCTGAAGTCGAATCCGATGCCGAATTTCCGGGGCAAGCGTTTCACAAACGCCCACGAAACGATCATCTGGGCGACAAAGTCGAAAGATGCCAAGCCGACGTTCAACTACGATGCATTGAAGACGTTTAACGACGATCTGCAAATGCGCTCGGACTGGCACTTGCCACTGTGTACCGGCGCTGAACGTCTCAAGGATGACGGGGGCCAAAAGGTGCACCCGACGCAAAAGCCTGAATCGTTGCTTTATCGCGTGCTGACGGCCTCATCCAAGCCGGGTGATGTGGTGTTGGATCCGTTTTTCGGGACCGGCACAACTGGCGCTGTAGCCAAAAAGCTTGGCCGAAACTATGTCGGAGTTGAGCGCGAACAAGCTTATATCGATGCCGCTGAAGCGCGGATCGGCGAAATAGAGACAGGCGATGCGTCGACCCTTGAAATGCAAAAGGGCAAACGCAGCGAAAGGCGCATTCCATTCGGGTCCCTCTTGGAAACCGGCGTTCTGAAGCCGGGAGCCAAGCTGACCTGCTCGAAAGGCCGCTACTACGCAATTGTCCGCGCGGATGGCTCTTTGAAGTCCGGAGACCATACCGGTTCAATCCACAAGGTCGGCGCCCTCGTTCAGGGCCAGCAGGCCTGCAACGGCTGGACGTTTTGGCATATCGACACCGGTCAAGTCCGCAAGCCGATTGACGACTTGCGTCAGGAAATCAGATCCCGCCTGCACACATAAGCAGGTTGGCCTCGCGATCCCCGCGAACCTCTATTCCCCGGTCAGGCAACTCGACCGGGGATTTTTTTTAATCAAAAGCGATCAATGCCTTGCGCCGTTTACCGACGGCGAGCGCCAGACGTTCTTTGGCCAGTAGGTCGCCACTTGCAATCCGTCTGCGCGGATCCTCAACAACGATACCGTTCAACCGCACCCCACCAGCTTCGACCAACCGTCTCGCCTCGCCGTTTGACCCTGCGAAGCCTGCAGCAACAACGAGCTCAAGCAGACCAAGACCTTCTGCAAGCTGAGCAATGTCCATGCGGTGTGTCGGTTCCGCCAATTCCTGCCCCCCGGCGAACAAGGCATCGCCTTGTTCAAGCGCCGCGCGGGCATCCTCCGGGCCATGAACGATGTTTGTCACCTGGGTGGCCAGAATCTTCTTAGCCTCATTGAGCTCCGCACCTTGAAGCGTTGAAAGCCTGTCGACTTCGCTGATGGGCAAATCCGTGAACAAGCGAAGGAACCTGGGAACATCGGCATCGGCTGTGTTGCGCCAGAACTGCCAGAATCCAAACGGCGACAAGTGCTCCGGATGCAGCCAAACTGCTCCGGCTGCCGTCTTGCCCATTTTAGATCCGTTTGCCGTGGTCAAAAGCGGCACCGTGAGCCCAAAAAGCTGACGTCCGTCGCCCTTACGGCCGAGCTCGACACCATTGACGATATTGCCCCATTGGTCAGACCCGCCAATCTGCAATGTACAATCATGCCGGCGTGAAAGTTCCAAGAAATCAACAGCCTGAAGCATCATGTAGCAGAATTCCAAAACCGTCAGTGGAACATGCGCATCGAGCCGGGACTTGACGCTGTCGAACGACATCATCCGGTTGACGGTGAACTGGGATCCATAATCACGCAAAAACTCCAGGAACTTGAACTCGTTCAGCCACTCCGCGTTGTCGACCAACAAAGCGCCATCCTGACCGCTCATATCGACCAGCCGTTCGACCGAGCGCCTGATTCCAGCAATGTTGGCTGCGATTTGCTGCTGCTCCAAAAGTGGCCGTGCTTCATTTCGAAAACTTGGATCGCCGACTTGACTGGTCCCACCGCCCAAAACCACGATTGGCCGGTGACCCAAGCGCTGTAGCCAGCGTAGAGTCATCAAAGGCATGAGATGCCCGACATGCAGACTGCCCGCAGTCGCATCAAAGCCAGCGTAAGCGGTGACCGGCCCTTCAGACAATTTCGTGTCGAGCGCTTCAAGATCGGTGCATTGGTTGATCAGGCCCCTTTCCAGCAGCACTTGCACCGCTTCGGATTTGAGTTTGGTCGCCGGCTTTCCGGCTTCGATCATATGATGAGACATGTTCGGCTTCCTGGGTCTTTCGGGAGTTCCCGCCAGGTAGCCGGTCATCTAGTAACCAAAAAGCCGCCTGACGCGGCGGCTTTTGAGGTTTGATTTGTCAGAGCAAGATCCTACGCAGCCGCCGGTATGTCGGTGACGTAATAAAAATACACGAAGATTGCGGGCGCCTTGGTCATGCCATGTTAGATGCGCGAGCGCTGGGCCGATGTCAAGCAGAAAACCGCGAACGCCTCATTGCACCGTCAGCGGCTGGCTGTGAAGGACCGCCCGGTTCTCGCCATTATAGTAGCGCAGCTCAAATGCTCCGGCATCATTCGGCGCAACGACCTCCACGGTTTTTGCATCCAGATCCCCGCTGGAAAGCCGCCGTTCGAAGACAACCTTGCCTTCGCCGCCCCGGGCTTGCGGGTCGAACAGCTGCACACTGTCATAACGCGCACCCGGACCGGACCATGTGACTTGAAACCGCGTCTGCGTTTCAACACTTTCGGGAGCATCGAACCCGATGTTGATTGGCACGATGATCAAGGGCTGCGTGAACAGAACCTGGCGATTGTCGCCGTTGTAGTACCGCAGTTCATACGGTCCCGGTTTAACCGGTGTCGCCAGCGACGCCTTGTTGTTATCAAAGTCATCATTTTGCAGGCGTTTTTCATGGATCACCCTGCCCTCGCCACCGCGCGCCGCCGGGTCGTAAATCTGGACGCTGTCATAGCGGGCACCCGGTCCCTCCCAGACAACCGTCAACCGTTTTCCCTGACCAATTTCAGATGGTGCCTCCAGGCCGACTTGCAGCGCCATGACTTCAATCGGGACGCTGGCAAGGACAGCCCGGTTATCCCCGTTGTAATACCGCAGTTCGTAAGTTCCCGCTTCGACAGGGCCCGGCACAGTTGCCTGCTGGTTGTCAAAGTCGTCGTTGCGCAGTCGCTTTTCATGAAGAACCTTGTTTGTCGCTGGATCAACCAATTGGACAGAGTCATAGCGGGCTCCCGGCCCCGTCCAATCGATGGTGATCGGGCGCCCGGCTTCGGCAGCTTCTGCCGCAGTCAGCGAGATCGGCGCGTCGATAATCTCGAGAGGCCTGGTTGCCAGCACAGTGCGGTCTTCCCCGGCATAGTAACGCAGCTCGTAGGTGCCCGTTTCGGCCGGGGTTGGAAGGGTTGCCTTGCGGTTCTCATAATCGTCATTTTGAAGACGCTTTTCATGGAGCGGCTTGGTCCCGCCCGGCTTGATCAGCTGAACGCTGTCATATCTTCCGCCAGGGCCGATCCATTCCACAGTGACTGGCCGCGCCATCGCGATCTGGTCCGGCGCAAAAAGCGCAACATCGGCGGGTGTGACCGTTATGGGCACAGAGGCCAGCACGTCCCGCGCCGTCCCGCTGTAGTAGCGCAGCTCGTAATCACCGGGCTCTGAAACAACCGCCATGGTCACCTGATTGTCATCCGGATCTCCACTCAAGACGGACTTTGATCTGAGCCGTTTTCCTTCTCCGCCAAGCGCTTGCGGGTCGAACAGCTGAATCAGATCATAACGCTCACCCGGGCCTTCCCAGCTAATGTCAATCTGTGCTCCGATCGAAACTTCGGAAGGCGCTTCAAGCGATGCTTCCGGTAGAGGTTCTGGATCTTCCGCCGGTGTTTCGGGCGCCGGGTTTGCAATTGGTTCAACTGTTGCTGTCAAGGCGCTGCTCAGCTCGGAGGCGTTGCTTGCCTGAATGTAGAGCCCGCCGGTGTTTTCTGCGAGGCAGGCAACCTGGCGGCCCTCTTCTTCACTTAACCCGAAGCCAATGACATGCGCGGTGAAATTGACGCCAAGTTTGGCAAGCTCCTGGCCCAGTGCGCAAGGGTCCGCATTACAGGTTTCGATGCCATCTGTGACCAGAACCACGGTTGCCTTGTCTTCGGTGAATTTGAGCGTATCAGCGGCCTGGCGTACCGCCGCTGACAAGGGAGTCTTGCCCTTCGGATTGATCTTTGTTGCGGCAGACAAGATGTCACCAGCCGTGCCGAGACCGGGCGGAACGATCAATTCGATATCGCTGCATTTGCCCTTTTCCCGGTGCCCATAAGCCAGAAGCCCCAGCTCCAGATCTTCCGGAAGGGTGGTCAGCACTTCGGACATCGCGTCGCGGGCGATCTCGATCTTGGTGCGCCCGTCGATCTGCCCCCACATGGAGCCGGATCCGTCAAACACGATGGCAGCACGGTCCGCCGCCATAAGAGGGGTTCCCAAAAAGACCGCACACACGGTACCAAAAATGCATGATCGAAACATGTTCACTCCGTCACTCAAGCCCACGGACGCAGCGTAAGCTTGTCATATGACAACACGAACGCAAACTGAAAACGCCTGCCCGGACCAAGATCCGGGCGGGCGTTTCGTACTCCTAGAAACCAATCAGCCTGTCAGCGAGCGCGGTTAACATCGGGACGCTCAGGATCGCGAGCGGCGTTCCAAGGCCGGCCGATGCACCGATTTAGCCAGACGGGTTAGCCCCTGGCAGAGCTGCCAAAATGCTCGAGGGCCCGGACATGTCCGAGCTGGTGGCCGCCATCAGCGCAAGCAGGCCAGCCCCGAAGCCTGGCAGTCCGTGCAAGATCGGGCCTGCCAGAACGCAAATCAAAATGGCATGAGCAACCTTTTTTCAGCCGCGAGGTCCCGGAGCAGACCAATGTGCCCATGACCAGAATCAGGATCGAGAGGCGCCTCGGAACAGCGGCTCGCAAAGGCACTCATAAATCGCCTCCGGCCAGGCTAGAAAGCCGATCCCAATGCCGAGATGCAAGGCCGAAATGCACAGGCTCTCTAGTTTTGATAAATATAACTATTATGTTTTTTTGTTCTATTTTATAGAACTAATATCCGCTAGTGAGATCTGAGGCTGTCCGATGGACAATCTGAACTACCATCATTTGCGCTATTTCCGCGAAGTCGCTCATGACGGCAATCTCACGCGCACGGCCGAGCGGGTCAACCTCGCGCAATCTGCACTCTCAACACAAATCAAGCAGTTGGAACAGCGCCTTGGCTTCCAGCTCTTCCAGCGGGAGGGCCGGAAACTGATCTTGACCGAAGTCGGTCGCATCGTACTGGATCACGCAGACCGAATTTTCAGGACCGGCGAAAAAATGCTCGCCACCTTAAACCGGTCCAGCCACGAACTGGCGCCCATTCGTATAGGGGCGATGTCCAACCTGTCGCGAAATTTTCAATTACAGTTCTTGCGTCCGGTACTGGCAGCAAAAAATGTCGATGTCGTGTTGAAATCCGGCAGCCCATCGCTGCTCTTGGAAGACCTAAAGTCCTTGGCACTGGATGTTGTCCTAACGACCGAACCGCCGGACCGGAGTACTGCCGGAGAGTTCACAGCCCACCGAATCGCGGATCAACCGGTGTCCATTCACGGCACACCTCAAAGGCTCTCCCATGGCAGCCTGCGGGCACTTTTGGCCAATGAACCCTTGGTTATCCCAACCGAAAACTCGATCAGGACCGGCTTCGACAGCCTGGTTGCCCGCCTCGACGTGACACCTCGTATCGCGGCCGAAGTAGACGACATGGCGATGGTCCGGCTTCTGGCACGTGAAGACATTGGACTTGCAATTGCCCCCTCCGTCGTGCTGGCCGATGAGATTGCATCGGGTCGTCTCCAGACAGCACCCTTTGATCTTAAAATTATCGAAAGCTTTTATGCCGTCACCACCCCGCGCAGCTTTCCGCACCCGGTCCTGAGAGATTTGCTCGCAGACAGGGCGGAATGAAGGGACATTTTTTGGGCCCGAGATTTCAAGCGGAAGTCTTTTCATCTACGAATCGGACGGTCGGGCTTTATTCGCGGCAGCCATTGTGGCAACCCGTCAGGTTATCAGCCGGCCACCTCATCCAGTCAGGACAACTCATGGGTCTGTTCCGTTCAATTGCCAATGCTGTGCTCCAGCCCGTTGGGTACAGCTTGATCAAAAATGCGAAGACACAAAAAACTCACCGCGGAAACATTTATAAATATGCATCGGCGCTGAACCGCGAACTATATTCGAAGATTGGAAACAGAGTGAAGCACGGCTCTTTTCAAAACGCCGCGTTTGTTCTGGAAGACAACCCGAATATCGGAGCGGATTATGTTGCAAAAGCCCTAGGTGAGTATGAAAGGGAAATCTACCCAGCGATCTTGGACGGCGTCGCCCGCAAGCCTAGTGGTGTCATCAATGTCGGGACGTCCGACGGCTTCTACTTGATCGGCCTGCAGAAGCTCCTGCCGAACACGCCTCTCATTGGGTATGAGGTCAACGACAAACCGCGCGAAACATGTGCGAAGTTGCTCAATGACTGGTCAAATGCGGTCTTAAAAGGCGCTGCCGATTCTCAATCGCTGACAGACGATCTTGAGGCCTACCCGGACGCATTGGTCATTATGGATATAGAAGGCCATGAGACATTTCTACTCGGCGTCCCCCAGACAACGCTCAAAGACGCGTCCTTCGTCATCGAACTGCACGAGCAATCGGTGCCAGGCATAACCGAACGGCTTGTGTCTTACCTCACCCCAACCCATCAGGTCGAGGTGGTAGAACAAAGCGGGCGCAATCCTTACAAACACAACGAACTCTCTGAGTTTGACAGTTCAGAGAAGTTTCTTTTCCTATGCGAATTCCGCGGCTCCGAACAAACATGGTTAGTGGCAAAACCTAAAGCCGCTTAGTGGTTTCGTATGGAAAAACGCCAGGTTAACCCCGGCGTTCATCTCGCTATCGCGCCTGATCGCTTGATTACTCCGCAGCAACTGGCGTTACCTCTGCCGGTTCCGGCATGGTCCATTTCAGGACAGGCTTGCGGGCTGCACCGGTTTCATCAAGTCGACGCCGTGGAGCCAAGTAAGGCGCGCCGGAGAACCGTTCGGACTCGCCACGCTGCGCGCTCATCACAAGATCCCGCATGGTTGCAATGAATAGATCAAGCGACGCCCGGCTCTCCGATTCTGTCGGCTCGATCAGCATCGCGCCATGCACCACCAGCGGGAAGTACATGGTCATTGGGTGATAACCTTCATCGATCATCGCTTTGGCGAAATCGAGCGTTGTGACACCGGTGTTTTTCAGGAAGCTATCGTCGAACAGGACCTCGTGCATACATGGACGCTCGCCATACGGCAAAGTCATCAAGTCCTGCAGGCCAACGCGGACGTAGTTCGCATTGAGGACAGCGTCTTCCGAGGCCTGCCGCAATCCGTCCGAGCCGTGGCTCTGCATGTACGCGAGTGCCCTCACATACATTCCCATCTGACCGTGAAACGCGGTCATCCGGCCAAATGGCCGCTCGCCGTCATAAACAGCCGCTTCGGTCTCGACCAGGTCCAGCCCATCCACTGTTTTGCGGATAAATGGCAGCGGTGCGAAGGGCGCAAGACGTTCGGACAAGACCACCGGACCGGAGCCCGGTCCGCCACCGCCATGCGGGGTTGAGAAGGTCTTGTGCAGATTGATGTGCATAGCATCAACCCCAAGATCGCCCGGGCGCGCTTTGCCAACAATGGCATTGAAGTTGGCACCATCACAGTAGAAGTAGCCGCCCGCCGCATGGATCAGATCCGCGATCTCCATGATATCGCGCTCGAACAATCCGCATGTGTTGGGATTGGTCAGCATAATGCCCGCAATGTTGCCGTCATGCTTGGCGATGGTTTCCTTTAACGCCTGAAGTGCGACTGTGCCGTCGTCCTTTGCGGCAATGGCAACAACCTTGTACCCCAATAGCGCGGCCGTTGCCGGATTGGTGCCATGGGCACTTTCGGGAACAAGAACAATTTCAGGCGAACGGCCTGCAGCAGTATGCGCCGCCTTGATCGCCATCATCCCACACAGTTCGCCGTGAGCGCCTGCTTTTGGACTCATGGCAACCGCTTCAGTGCCGGTCATCACCATAAGCCAATGAGCCAACTCGTCGATCAGTTCCAGCGCACCTGGAACCGTGGAGACAGGCTGAAGCGGATGAATGTCGCCGAAGCCCGGCAACCGCGCCATTTTTTCATTGAGGCGCGGGTTATGCTTCATGGTGCAGGAACCGAGCGGATAAAGCCCCGAATCGATTGCATAGTTGTTGCGCGAAAGACGCACGAAGTGACGCATGGCCTCGGGCTCAGCGAGGCCGGGCAGATTGATTGAGGCGGTCCGCTTGTGACTGCCAAGTTCGAACTCGAGATCGTCCGGCTCGTCCAGATCAACGCCGGATGTTTCCAACCCGCCAAATTCGAAAATCAGCGGTTCTTCCATGTCGAGCCCGCGATTGCCGGTAAAAGTTTTCGGGCGGAAACGCTCGCCTGCTTCGCCCGGCGCAGTTGGACGACCTTGGGTGTTCATGCTCATGCCAGCAACTCCTTCAACGCGGACGCAAAGGCCGCGCGGTCTTCGTCTGTGTTGACTTCGGTCGAGGCCACGACCAGCAGACTTTCAAGCTCGGGCTTTCCAGGCTCTAGTCGCGAAACGGGAACACCGCCGAGGATGCCTTTTTCTGCAAGCGCTTCGACAATCGCATGCGCCGGTTTGGCAAGCCTGATTGTAAATTCATTGAAGTAGGCGTCGTTGAGCACCTCGACGCCTGGCACGGCAACGAGCGCCTTTTTCAACTTCACAGCATTGCCGTGATTGATCCGCGCCAATTTGGTCAGCCCGCTTTGGCCGAGCAGCGCCATATGGACCGTGAAAGCGAGGCAGCACAGACCGGAATTGGTACAGATGTTTGACGTAGCCTTGTCGCGGCGAATGTGCTGCTCGCGCGTCGAAAGGGTCAGCACGAACCCGCGTTTTCCTTCCGCATCAACGGTTTCGCCACACAGCCGTCCGGGCATCTGGCGGATGTACTTTTGTTTTGTGGCAAAAAGTCCGACATATGGCCCGCCAAAGTTCAGACCATTTCCAATCGACTGACCCTCACCGACAACAATATCCGCGCCCTGGGTTCCAGGTGGCTCGATGAGGCCAAGAGAGACTACTTCCGTGAACACGGCGATCAGCAATGCGCCCTTCTCATGAGCTTTTTCTGCAATCGGTTTCAGATCAATCAGCTGACCGTAGAAAGACGGCGACTGGACCACCACGCACGACGTTTCATCATCAATTTGAGAGAGGATATCCTCAGTGCCCGCCGGATCCGCCGGTAGGCTGAAAACGGCATCATCCGCCATTTGCGACAAGCCATCCACAACGTCGCGGTATTGGGGATGAAGTCCGCCCGACAAAACAGCTTTTTTGCGTTTGGTAATGCGGTGCGCCATCAAAACCGCTTCGCCCGTCCCGGTCGAGCCGTCATACATGGACGCATTGGCCACATCCATACCGGTCAAATGCGCAACCTGAGTCTGGAACTCAAACAGATATTGCAGCGTGCCTTGCGTGATTTCAGGTTGGTAAGGCGTGTAGGATGTCAGAAACTCCGAGCGCTGAATCAAATGACCAACAGTCGCTGGAACGTGGTGTTTGTAGGCTCCGGCGCCCACAAAAAACGGGACAGAGCTGGCCGTTGTGTTCTTGGCGGCTAGTGCCGACAATTGCCGTTCGACCTGCATTTCGCTGGCCCGGCGCGGCAGGTCCATGAGGTCGTTCAATCGGGCCTTATCCGGAATGTCCGCGAAAAGCGCGTCAATCGAATTGACGCCAACTCGCGCCAGCATGTCCGTGCGGTCGGTTTCACTCAAAGGAAGGTAGCGCATCAAGCTGCTCCCGGTTTAGGTGCGACAAGGCGGACCGGCTGCGGCTCCACCTTGATCTCGCTAATGACAGAATTGGCGATGAAACAAAGTTCGTGCGCCATTTTGTGCAGATCTTCTACAAAGGCTAGATCAGGTGCTGCCAACGCGCAGACCGTCATCTTCGGCCTCAAGGTCACTTCGGTGATTGCCATCTTGCGTGGTGCGATCCGTGCCATAACGCCAGAAGCGCTGTCTTTGTACGCTTCGACCACCATTCCATTCTGACGGGCGAGATCGAGGACCCACAGCATATGGCAGGATGAAATGGCAGCGACAAACGCCTCTTCCGGATCGACCGCCGCCTCGACAGAATGCGGCAGAGGAACAACTGTTGGTGAGGCGGACGCCGGCACCTCCACACCGCCATCAAAGCGCCAGGTGTGTCCACGGGAATAGGCGTTGGCCGCAAAATCCCCGTCGCGGGTCCATCTGACGTCAGCAGTGTAGACGTGACTGGCCATGGTTATAGGGTATCCACGTAGGCCTTGTAGGCCGCCTCATCCATGAGCTCGGACAGCTGGTCCGGATTGCCGACCTTCATTTTGATAAACCACGCAGCCCCTTCCGGGTCTTCGTTAACTTTAGCCGGCTCGTCCGCAAGCACGGTGTTCGCTTCTGTCACCTCACCGTCGATCGGCGCATAGACCTCACTGGCCGCCTTGACCGACTCCACAACGGCAGCTTCATCGCCCTGGGACACAGTTTTGCCGGCGTCCGGCAGTTCGACATAGACCACATCGCCAAGCTGCTCTTGGGCATAGGTGGTGATTCCAACAGTAGCAATATCGCCTTCAACAGCGATCCACTCGTGGTCTTTGGAATAGTAGGTTGTCATGATGATGTCCGCCTTTGAAGGTGTCAGGATTTCGGTTTGCGATAGTAGCGGTGCGGGACGAAGGGCATGTCGGCAACGACGGCCGGCAGCTCGCGTCCGCGAACCATAAGACTGAGTTTTGTGCCGGGATCAGCATGGGATGCCGCCACATAGCCCATGGCAATGGGCGCACCGACGGTCGGCGCGAAGCCACCTGATGTCACGGTTCCGACCGGCTGACCGCCAGGTAGACAGATTTCGGCACCTTCACGTGCCGGTGCCTTGCCTTCAAGCCGCAGGCCAACCCGCAAACGCCCCGGCCCATCTGTTAGTTCTTCCTGGATGCGGGCCGCGCCCGGAAAACCACCTTCCTCTCGGCGGCGCTTTTGCACGCAAAAGGTAATCGCACCCTCGGTCGGCGATGTTGTCTCATCAATGTCATGACCGTAAAGGCAAAGGCCGGCTTCCAGCCGCAGGCTGTCTCGGGCCCCAAGGCCGATGGCCTCGACCCGGTCGTCGGCAAGAAGCGCACGGGCAATTGCTTCGGCAGCGCCGCCAGGAACCGACATTTCGACCCCGTCCTCGCCGGTGTAGCCAGCGCGAGCAATGTGGCAGGCAATACCGTCGAACTCCATCGGCGCTGCTGACATGAACGCAAGATCAGCCGCGGCCGGAGCATGAGCGGCGACAGCGGCCACGGCTTCGGGCCCCTGAACGGCAATGAGAGCCCTGTCCTCAATCACGTGAAGTGTGATGTTCTCGGGCAGTTTGGCACGCAAATGCGTATAATCGATATGCTTTCGTGCGGCATTGACGACCAGCATGAGCCGGCCATCTTCCTCAGACGACACCGGGCGCGTGACCATGAGGTCATCAATGATGCCGCCTTCCTCGTTGAGCAAAACGGTGTAGCGTTGGCGACCTTGTCCAAGCTCGACGAAATTCGATGGCGTAAGTGCTTCCAGAGCTCTCGCCGTGGTTTCGTGGTCGGGGCCGACAAGAACAGCCTGACCCATGTGGGAGACATCAAACAGACCTGCTTTTTCGCGGGTATGCAAATGCTCCTTCATGATCCCCGGCTTATATTGCACAGGCATGGAGTAGCCAGCGAACGGCACCATTTTTGCGCCGAGTTCGCCATGGAGGTCGTAAAGCGGGGTTGTTTTCAGGTCTTCTACTGCTTCTGGGCTGGCCATGAAGGCTCCTTGAACTCGGGTTGCGCAGGTCGCGGATTGCTCCGCCTGCACCCCCTCTGTCCGAGTACCTGAGAGATTTCCCGCAACCTTCCGGCGCGGTTACTCCTTCGGTGAGCCTATTCCCAAACGGGAAAAACTGCTTTCCAGAGCGCTGTTTGTGCCGCGGTCCTTTTGCCTGAGAGTTTCCGGGGCGGTTGCTCCTTCGGCGCCAGGATCATTTCACCTGGCCTCTCCCGCGTTCACGATAACCCCCTACGAAAGGGAGCCGGCTTTCCGGGGGCGACCCGAAAAGTTGGCGGATTGTTGTCCGGCGCCGCAGAGTTGTCAATATGCGACATCATCGTCTCAAAAATTATCAGTTAGCGCCGCCGGCCTTCATCAAAACCAAATACAACTTTCATCTCCTGGTCGCGCGGCACAACAAATTTGTCTTCAATAAGCGTCCAGTTTTCCGCCGGAGCGCCGGCACCGATCGTTACCGGAACAGTCAGCAATTCGCTAATCAAGGGTTTTTCGTCGCCGGCTCCTGTGATGACCGCGACCCGGATCGGCAGGACAACCTCACCGCCTTTCCAAGCAGGTCCCGGTGTCACGCTACCCGAAAGTCCAAGCTTGATCCTGGTTTGGTCTGTGCTGTCTTTGGTACAGGACCGAGCCCAATCGCTAAGCGTTGCCTGATAGAGAAGGCCCTCAGGCTCGTTGTCCCGCCCACGCTCGTATTTCATTATCAGGTAGGTATTGGTCTGCAGTTGGATCGGCGGACAATAGACTGGAGTTGAAAAGGCATCGGGGTTGACTTCAATCGGCCCCTTGCCGCCGGAAATAACGTTACCTGCAAGTTCTGAGCTTGAACCACAAGCGGCCAAAGACAAACAACTCAGTGCTGCAACGGCAACAATTGCCTTTTTGAGAACGGGGGAACCCTGTGCAGCTATGCAAGCAAACATCATATTATCATCCATTACGATCGCCACGAGGCGCTGCTACATAGCAGGTGCAATTAATATTGGCGAGACTTGGGTGAAACCGAACTGACTTGTACCTTGACAGACAGGGGTCTGTGCCGGTTATTGCGGTACTATGACAAACAGCGGGATGAAGATGAACGACACGGCAGAGCAAAAGCCTAAACTCACTGTGCTTTTGTGTGCACCACGCGGGTTTTGTGCGGGTGTTGACCGCGCGATCCAGATTGTAGAGCTCGCACTCGAAAAATATGGTCGGCCTGTCTACGTGCGCCACGAAATCGTTCACAACAAATTTGTGGTCGACGGCCTGCGCGCTAAGGGCGCTGTGTTCGTTGAGGAGCTCGATGAAATCCCGCCCGAAGACCGCGAGCGGCCGGTCATTTTTTCGGCACATGGTGTTCCCAAATCGGTTCCCGCTGATGCCCAATCGCGCAACATGTTCTATTTGGATGCGACCTGTCCGCTGGTGTCCAAAGTCCATAAGGAAGCGGAAATACATCATCGGCGCGACCGCGAAATCCTGTTGATCGGTCATGCGGGACATCCCGAGGTGATCGGCACAATGGGACAACTTCCGGAAGGCAGCGTTTCCCTTATCGAGACTGAACAGGACGCTCTTAACTTCCAGCCGAAGAGCGGGCGTCAGCTGGCATTTATCACGCAGACAACTCTCTCGGTCGATGATACTGCAGGCATCGTGAATGTGTTGCGCGAACGGTTCCCAGACATCGTCGCACCGCATAAGGAAGACATCTGTTACGCAACAACCAACCGCCAGGAGGCAGTAAAGGCCGTTGCTCCCGAAGCGGATGCCATGATCGTAGTCGGGGCGCCGAATTCTTCCAATTCCCAACGGCTTCGGGAAGTTGCAGAGCGCGAAGGGTGCCGGGTATCGGATCTGGTGCAACGCGCCAGTGATATAGACTGGACTAAATTCGACGGGATCAAAACACTTGGATTGACTGCAGGCGCATCTGCACCGGAAACGCTCGTTGAAGAAATAATCGCCGCGTTTGCGGAACGTTTTCATGTGACAGTCGAAAGCGTGCGGACGGCAGAAGAGACCATCGCCTTCAATCTCCCGCGCGAATTGCGCGACAAAAGCGCCCAGCAACGCTCGGCGGCCGGATAACTCAATGGCAGTCTATACCGAGGTCACCGATGAACAGCTGAGTGCTTTCATCGACACCTATCCAATTGGCCAGTTGCTTTCTTTTAAAGGCATCGCGGAGGGCGTGGAGAACAGCAATTTTCTCGTCCATACGGAAACCGGCTACTTCATTCTGACACTCTATGAAAAGCGTGTCGCGCCCGAGGACTTGCCGTTTTTTCTTGGACTGATGGGACATTTGGCCGAGCGCGGACTGAATTGCCCCATCCCGGTGGAGAACAAATCAGGCGGTGTTCTTGGAGAGCTGGCGGGCCGACCGGCGGCCTTGATCAGCTTTTTGGACGGAATGTGGGTCAAACGCCCGGCAGCTGCGCATTGCGCCGCACTGGGCGAGGCCATGGCACAATTTCATCTGGCAGGTCAGGACTTTGAGCTCTCGCGTCCAAACACGTTATCTGTTGGCGGATGGCGGCCGCTTTTTGCTCAATGCAAAGATCAAGCAGATTCAGTCTACCCGGGACTTTCGGATATTATCACAGCAGAGCTCGAAACAATCGAAAAACACTGGCCCAAAAATTTGCCAAGTGGCGTGATTCATGCCGACCTATTCCCCGACAACGTATTCTTTCTGAATGACCGCCTCTCCGGCCTAATCGACTTTTACTTCGCCTGCAACGATGCCTTTGCCTACGACATAGCGATCTGCCTCAATGCTTGGTGTTTTGAAACCGACCTGTCTTTCAATGTTACCAAGGCAAGGGCCCTGTTAAACGGGTACGCATCTGTTCGGGCGCTTGAACCGGCGGAATACAATGCCCTTCCACTACTGGCGCGGGGATCGGCGCTGCGGTTCTTGCTCACCCGCCTCTACGATTGGCTCAGTGTGCCGGACGGCGCCCTCGTAACGCCGAAAGATCCAGTCGAGTATCTGAAGAAACTGCGGTTTCACCAAAGCGTGGAGACAGCAACAGCTTACGGCCTTGAAGCATGAGCACCGAAAACCGTGTCGTCATCTATACGGATGGAGCCTGTTCAGGAAACCCGGGGCCAGGAGGATGGGGTGTTATCCTGCGGTTCGGCAAACATGAAAAGGAGCTGTCAGGCGGCGAGCCCGTGACAACGAACAACCGGATGGAACTGACGGCCGCAATCAAAGCTTTGAACGCTCTGACCCGGCCTTGCGCGATCGATCTTTACACGGACAGCACCTATGTGCGCTCAGGTATTACGGAATGGTTGGGCGGCTGGAAGCGCAGGAATTGGAAGACAGCCAGCAACAAACCGGTGAAAAACGCCGAACTTTGGCAGGCGCTGGATGAAGCACGGGACCGGCACGACGTGACATGGCATTGGGTGAAAGGCCATGCCGGGCACCCGGACAACGAACGGGCGGACGCGCTGGCGCGCGAGGGCATGGAGCCTTTCAAGTCCGGACATGGCCATGGGGAGGCGTCATCTTGAAGCCCATGTTCAAGTCCGCCGCACTGCAAGACGATACGGCAGCAGGGCCGCAGACGGTTCAGGATGACAGGATCCTGATCATGGCCAATCCGACCTCAGGTGGCTACCGCCCGAGTGTTCTTGACGAAGTGCGCAAAAGACTATCGGCCGGTGGCAAAGACGTTTGCCTGCGGCTGACCCGGCACGCCGGTGAAATCGGTGAAGTCTGCGCGGACCCGTCCTTTGACGCTGGCGTGTTGGTGATCGCCGGCGGTGACGGGTCGATCAACGAGGCGCTCGCAGGTTTGCAATTTCGAAAGGCCCCACCAAAAATTGCCGTCATCCCGTCCGGGACCGCGAACGTGCTCGCGCTGGAACTCAAACTTCCCAAAAAAGCAAAGGCGATTGCCGATGCCATTTTAGAGGGCCGGACACAGCCGCTGCATGCTGGATTGGCAAATGATCATCCCTTTGTGCTCATGGCGTCGGCCGGATTCGATGCAGAAGTCGTTCATGGCATACCGCTGGCTTTGAAGCGCCGTTTGGGGAAGCTCGCCTATGTGCTGACCGCAATAAAAATCGGGCTCTCCCGGCAAACTTCGAACCTCCAATTGACCGTGGACGGAAACGTGCTTCATGGCAAACTCGCAGTTGCAACGAATGGAAGGCTGTACGGCGGACCGTTCGAGGTCGCCCCTGAAGCCTCCGTGACCCGTGAGGGTCTGCAACTCCTGGTCCTGGAAAAAGATGACCCCTTGTCGTCCATGAGATTTGGATTGGCCCTGCTTCTTGGGCGCGTCCACCGGGCGCGCGGTGTTCGCCTGGTGCCGTTTCAAGAAGCCGTGTTTGGATCCGATCGGCCAGTCGCCGTTCAAATCGACGGCGATCCATTCGGCGTGACACCGGTCACGGTGAGATCGTCAACCGGGCACCTCGAAATCATAGTACCACACTGACTATAATACAGCCGGCCTAGGCCGCAGTTTCCCGCTCAGACGCCATTTTACGCAGCAACTTGCTGGCGTCATCAGCTGACGTGGGCTCCCCGAAAAAGAACCCTTGAGCATATTCGCAGCCAAGCTGATACAGCTCGAGCGCATCCGCCTCGTTTTCTGCGCCTTCCGCGACCACGGACATGCCAAGATCCCGGCCCATTGCAACAATTGTGCGAAGCAGAACCGGACGGGAACTGCTACCGGAGGATTTTACGAATGACTGATCGATCTTGATTGTGTCGAACGGAAACCGCTGCAGATAAGATAACGAGGAGTGTCCCGTTCCAAAGTCGTCAAGTGACAGGCCGGCCCCGAGATTGCGCAAGCGTTCCAGCACCTTAGCCGAGTATTCCGGATTGGACATGATCAGCGATTCGGTAAGCTCCAGTTTGAGCGTTCCGGGAGCCAACGATGTGCGGGACAGAATAGCCTTCACATCGTTGATCAGATCGTGCTTCAACAGCTGCCGTGACGACAAATTCACCGACGCAAAAAGCGGTTGTTCGGAGGGCAATTCCTTCTGCCAGAAGGCGAGCTGGCCCGCCCCCTTGTCGAGCATGTACATGCCCAGTTCGTTGATCAGTCCGGATTGTTCGGCGATTGGGATGAACTCGGTCGGCGTGATCTTACCCCGCTTGGGATGGGTCCATCTGGCCAGGACTTCAAATCCGGCGATTGACTGGTCTTCAAGCCTGACGATCGGCTGGAACACAACGCCAAGTGTTTCCTTCCGAATCGCGTCCCGAAGATCGCTCTCAAGATCGACGATGTTCTTGCCAAGTGGGCGCAAGATCGGCCGGAACACTTCCTGCCTGTCACCGCCAAGCCGCTTTGCGTGATTGAGAGCAATCTCCGAATTTGCAAGCAGGTCCTCACCCGTCTGTTTTTCACCCTCATAGAGCGCGATACCGACCGAACAGGTCAGAAAGATCTCCCGGTCTCCAAAGGTGATGGGTGCGCGTACAGCCTTTCTTAAGCTGTCTGCGAGAGATACGATCTTGTCGGGCTCTTGCTCAGACAAGAGCACGAGGCCGTATTGGTCGCCGTTTACTCGAGACAACGCATCTTGCACCCCGATAAGCCGGCTGAGCCGTCGCGCAACGGTTAAAAGAATACTGTCACCAGCCGACAAGCCAATGCTGTCATTGACCTGTTTGAACCGATCAAGATTGATAACCAGAACGGTCGGCTTCGTGCTGCCATCGGCTTTGGCCTGTGCTAGTGCAGAGCGGAGCCGGTCCATGAACAGCTCGCGGTTTGGCAGCCCTGTCAGGTTGTCATGCACCGCGTCATGCAGAAGGCGCTCTTCAGCGGTGCGTTCTTCCGTTACATCTAGGAGCGTCCCAACACACCGGATAACCTCCGCATCAGAACCGATTATCGGACGTGCCCGTAACAAGAACCAACGGAAATGCCCATCTTCGGACCGGAGCCGGAAGGTTTGTGAGATCTTCCCCCGGCGCTGGTCGATGACTGCGTCCAGCGTGGCACGAAACCGGTCTCTGTCCTGGGGATGAAGGATATCAAGCCAGTCCCGGGCGGGACCATCGAGAGATCCGTGCTTGAGATTTAAAAGGTCTTCAACCTCATGCCCAGTGTAAATCCTGTCTCGGTCGACGTCCCAGTCCCAGATAATATCTCCTGCACCGGTTAGTGCCAAAGCACGGCGCTCAACATCCGAGATCAAGCCCTGAGCGATCGCGCCGCCCGCGAAAGCATGTTGCATGACCGTGAAACCGATCAGAAGCACGATCAGAACCAGCCCCCCGCCAAGAGCGGGCTGAACAATGTCGTTAGAAAGGGATCCGGTCACCGTCATGGCTGCTCCAATGACCCAAGCGATCAGCAGGAACCAGGTCGGGATCAACATGATCGCGCGGTCATACCCTTGCACCGCCAGTATGAGAATGGTGATCAGGCCAAGTACAGTAATCAATCCGAGGGACAGGCGGGCGATCCCGGCCGCAACAGACGGATCCCAAACGGCCACACCCAGTAGACCAAGCAGTAGGATCAAAGTCGTGAGGGCCAGGTGCGAATAATGGATATTCCAGCGGTTCAGATTCAAATAAGCATAGAGAAAAATGATCAGACTTGCTGCGAGCATCACCTCTGCACATGCCCGATAAAGCTGATCCTCGCCTTGGCCAACGTTCAAGACCAAGCTCCAAAACCCAAAATCGATGCATAAATAGGCGAGCACGGCCCAGGCAAGAGCCGCGGTTGCAGGAAACATCACCGTGCCTTTGACCACAAACAAGATTGTCAAAAACAGAGCTAGAAGACCAGATATCCCGAGAATGATACCTCGATAGAGTGTGTAGGCGTTGACGGTCTCTTTATAAGTGTCCGGCTCCCAGAGGCGCAGTTGAGGAAGTTCGCTTGTATTCAACTCGACAACGAATGTGACAACAGCGCCGGGGTCCAGCGTGATCAGGAAGACGTCGGCCTCGAGGCTTTTTTGCCGTTGCGGAGCTATGCCTTGGCTTGGAGTTATTGCTTCTATGCGCGAAGCGCCGAGGTCCGGCCAGAACAGTTGGGACCCCACGAGTTGAAAGAACGGGGCTACAAGCAGCCGGTCAATCTGTTCGTCGCTTGTGTTGGCAAGGGCAAAGACGGCCCAATCGGTGTTTTCTTCGTCTCGGGCGGGGACTTCGATCCGGCGCACAATCCCGTCCGGACCTGGCGCTGTGGAGACCTGAAGGCGGGATCCAGCGTCTGTATAAAGATCAATAGCATTCGTGAGATCGAGTGCTTCAATATCAAGGGGAACCGGGATCGGCTCAACCGCATGACTGGGCGTTGCGCAGGCAAACGCGATCAACAGCCAAATGACCGACAGGATCTGGGCGCCAACACCCTTTAATGTATGCATTTTCAACTTCAACATAACCCGAAGCACTACCGGGTTGAACGGCGTGTCACAAGAATTCTTTCAAATTGCCCCCGATTGTCATCGGAGCCGGATTTTTGCCAGCCGCATGATCTTCCGCCAAACAGGCAAGCAAAAGGTGGTCCTGCCAATAACCGTTTATCAGCAGGTAATTCCGGGCGTAGCCTTCGCGGACGAATCCGGCTTTTTCAAGAAGCCGCAAAGAAGGTGCATTGTGCGGCAAACAGGCAGCCTCAATACGATGAAGACCAAGTGCCTCAAAACAGAAGGGCTGGATCAACTCAACGGCTTTTGACATGAACCCACGCCCGGCGAAGGAAACGCCCATCCAATATCCGAGAGTGACAGATTGAGAAACGCCGCGACGAATATTTGAAAGCGTCAAACCGCCAAGCAAGTCGTCGGTTTCTGACTTGAACAGCAAGAAGGAGTGGCTCTTGCCGTCGCGGCGGTCGCGCGCATAACGCCGCAATCGCCGTCTAAATCCGGCTTTAGTCAGATCATCTTTGGGCCAGATCGGCTCCCAAGGTTTTAAAAACTCGCGGCTTTGCGAGCGCAAATCAGACCAGGCTTTGTAGTCCGCCATAACGGGATGTCGCAGGTAAACGCCCTGACCCTCTAGCCGTTGGTCGATGTCTTGGGTAATCGAAGGGCGCAGCAGCGACATGTTCCGCCTCCCCGAAGTCTATAGCGCAGCCCTGCGCAGTTGCGGCGTATTCAGCCGTTCGGTGATGTCGACAACTGGCATGATGTTTTGAACCGGCCCGACAGCAGTGAGGGTCGGGGTCGATTCCAGGAAGGTTTCATGGGCCACACGCCGAATATCGGCAACAGTGACATCATTAATTTTTCGGGAAACCTCATCCATCGTCAGGACCCGACCATGAACAAGGATTTGTCTTGCAATCTGGCCAGCCCGGGCCGTTGGACTTTCCAGTGCCATCATAAGACCAGCACGAATCTGCGCACGGGACCTGGCCACTTCTTCATCCGATATCGTATTTCCGGCGTTGGCAAGTTCGTCCAAGATCACAGGCATCAATTGACCGAGATCTTCCTCGCTGGTTGCAGCATGAAGTCCAAAAAGCCCTGTATCGGAAAAAGCCCAGTGAAAACTGTAGATTGCATAACATAGGCCGCGGTTTTCACGAATTTCCTGAAACAGGCGCGAGGACATCCCCCCTCCAAGCACCGAAGCCAGGATCTGGATTGCATAGTAGTCTTTTGAGCGATAGGGGCGCCCCTCAAATCCGAGAAGAACCTGCGCCTCCATGAGATCCTTTACAATGCGCCGTTCGCCACCGACATAGCGGGCGGTATCATCTGGAACAGCCGGTTCCGGCTGGATTTTTTTGAATTTTTCTTCGGCCAATTGCACAAGGGCTTCATGATCAACCAGCCCGGCTGCCGACAATACAAGATCCGGCCCCCGATAGCGGTCGGCAAGATATGTGTGAAGCGCCGGTGAGGTAAACCCTTTGACTGTTTCCGGCGTCCCGAGAATCGGGCGCCCTATGGCCTGGTCCGGCCAAGCAGTCTCCTGGAACAAGTCGAAAGCTTGGTCCTCCGGGCTATCGTGCGCAGCGCCAATCTCCTGAAGGATCACATGCTGCTCGCGTTTGAGTTCCAGAGCATCAAAGCTGGAATTCTGCAGGATATCGGCCAGCATTTCGACAGCCAGTGGCACGTTTTCAGCCAGAACACGGGCATAGTAATTGGTGTGTTCAATGCTTGTCGAAGCATTCAGCTCACCGCCGACGGCCTCGATTTCCTCAGCGATGTCACGCGCCGAGCGTGTCGCTGTGCCCTTAAACGCCATGTGCTCGAGCAGATGGGTAATCCCGTTTTGATCCGGCTTTTCAGATCGAGATCCGGTACGAACCCATATACCAAGCGCAGCAGTTTTGAGATGCGGCATCCGGTCGGTAACGACGGTCATGCCATTGGACAGCCGGGTCGATTTCACTTCCATACGATCAAACCCCGCTCTTTACGGCGCGGGCATGGGTTTCAATGAAACGCTCAACAGCGGATTGCTCTGCAGGAAGTATTTCCTGCTGCTCTTCCGCCTCCATCATGGGCTTCAGCTCGTCCGGAAGCTCTGGCCGTACGCCACATGCCGCCTCCACAGCATCCGGAAACTTGGCTGGATGGGCAGTGCCAAGCACAATCATGGGAGAATTCAATGATGCGTTCTCTCGGGCCACATGCACCCCTATAGCCGTATGGGGATCCAGTAAGTAGCCGGCTTCCTCCAGTGTATTCGCGATTACGGCTGCTGTCTGCTTGTCGTCGCAGCGCCCAGCAGCAAACTTTTCCCGGATCGCCGCCAGTGGCCCGGCCTCGATTTCAAAACTGCCGGACTGACCAAGTTGGTTCATCAATCTGCGCACGGTATGTCCGTCATGACCGTAGACCTCGGCAAGCAGACGCTCGAAATTCGATGAAATCTGAATATCCATGGAAGGGGCGGTCGTTGCGGAAACACCGCGCATCTCATAGCGGCCGGTCTCAAGAGTACGGGCGAGGATATCGTTGACATTGGTCGCAACCACAAGCGTGTCTACCGGCAGGCCCATTTTCATGGCGGCGTAACCGGCGAATATGTCGCCGAAATTTCCGGTCGGCACCGTAAACGACACTGGACGGTGCGGCGCGCCAAGCGCGACGCCTGAGACAAAATAGTACACAATCTGAGCTAGGATCCGCGCCCAGTTGATTGAGTTTACGCCCGACAGTGCAACGCGGTCGCGAAAACCAAAATTGTTGAACATGCCTTTTACGATGGTCTGGCAATCATCGAAGTTGCCGGTCAGCGCAAGCGCATGAACGTTGCCTTCCTTTTGAGTCGTCATCTGACGGCGCTGCACATTGGAGACACGCCCGTCCGGAAACAGAATGAAGATATCTGTGCGTGCACGGCCTTTGAACGCGTCAATCGCAGCCCCGCCGGTGTCGCCTGACGTTGCTCCCACGATGGTCGCACGCAGACCGCGCTCTTCCAGAACATGATCCATCAACAGCCCAAGAAGCTGCATTGCTACGTCTTTGAACGCCAGCGTTGGCCCGTGGAATAGTTCCAGGACAAACTCATTTTCACCGGTCTGAACCAAAGGTGTGACCGCCGGATGGCGGAAGCCCGCATAGGCTTTCGCGATCATGGAACGCAAAACGTCGTCCTTGATGCACCCGCCTACAAACGGCTTGATCACTTCATAAGCAACGTCTCGGTAAGGTTTGCCCGCAAATGACGCGATTTTCTCCGCGCTGAATCGCGGCCATTCGGCCGGGAGATAAAGCCCACCGTCCCGAGCCAGCCCTTGCAAGAGTACATCAGAAAAATCGAGAACAGGTGCCTCGCCGCGCGTACTAAAGTATTTCACCGCGGACTCGCCTCCAAAATTGTTGCTTTTATGGAGGTGCCCACCTCCAAAGTTTTGTCACACTAGTGCAAACCGCACGGAATTTAAACCAGTGCATGAGTATTGCCAGCGAAGTTTATCGCCTTGGACACTGCGATTGCTCATTCCCGTTGCACCAGCGCAAAAAAGCGGTGTGCGAGGGCATCAGGCATGGCCGGCTTCGCCATATAGCATCGCCGGGTCGACGCCTATGGAGCTCAATGCCTTCTGCCACTTGGTATCGAATTCGGGATCAAAAATGATCGCCTTGTCAGCTTCACAGGTCAGCCAGCCATTGGCTTGGATCTCGCGCTCAAGCTGCCCGGGAGCCCACCCAGAATATCCAAGCGCAAGAATGGCGTTTTCCGGCCCGCGTCCATCGGCAATGGCTTTCAAGATTTCTAGGGTCGCGGTGAGGCAGACGCCATGGGATATCTCAAGCGTGGACCGTTCGATCACATAATCGTCGGAATGCAAGACGAAGCCGCGCTCTACTTCGACCGGCCCACCCTTAAAGACGTTCATTTGCTTGATTTCGTCAGGCAGCAAAATCGCAGTCTCATCGTTGAGAATGTCCAGCTGTAAAAGCAAGTCCTCGAGCGAAAGATGCTTTGCGACCTGATTGAGAACCAGCCCCATGGCCCCCTGATCAGAGTGCGAGCAGACATAAATGACAGAATTCTCGAACCGGCCATCCGCCATGTTCGGCATGGCAATCAGAAACTGTCCTTCGAGAGAATCCGCCGCCGGTAAATCTGCCATATGAACGCTCCGTGTTACCAAGGCTCAGATTCCAGCCTACAGGCTGGCGCACAAGTTGTTAATGGTCTGAAGGACGCACCGCCTAAAAATCGCCACTCACATTCTCGTAACGCAGATATGACGCGCGAGGCTTGAGCCATCAGATGACGGATCGCCGCGGCTCGGCTAATAGTAACGAATGGCAAGTCTTTTTCGATACATTCTGATTGCAATCGTGACTGTCGTGAGCACGCCCGCAGTCGCCGTTTCCACCGACTGGATTGAAGTTCATGGCGGAGCTGTCCGGCTGATCTTCGACGGGACTCGTGAAGGCACGGCCTATCGCGGCGGGATCGAATTTCTTCTTGAACCGGGCTGGCACACCTATTGGCGCAACCCCGGAGAAGCGGGCATACCGCCCCAGATCGACGGGAGTGGCTCATCAAATCTCCAAAGCCTAGATATTAGGTTTCCAGTGCCTGATATCTATAATGACGGCTTCTCGACATCTGTCGTCTACCACGACGGGATCATACTGCCACTTTTTGCAGTACCGGCAGATGCCGGCCAGCCGATCCAACTGGATCTTTCGATGTTTTTCGGGGTTTGCAAGGACATTTGTGTCCCTGGAGATGCCGAGTTCAGCTTGCAGCTTGAGCCGGGAATGAAAGAAGATCGCCTGGGCGCCCGCCTGATTGAACGCGACTTGAAGCGGGTACCGAAGAGTGTTGCCATGAGTGAAAGCCCGATCACGGCAATTGACATTGTGAATCTCGACGGCGCCCCTGTTGCGCACATACAGACTTCGGCACCCAAAGACGGGGAAACCCCGGATCTTTTTGCGGCCGGTCCAAGTGGCTCTTACATCGGCCTTCCCCTTCTGCGCGCGCAAAGCGCCGATAGGGTTTCGTGGGACCTCGATCTTACGGGGTTAAAACCCTCGGAATCGGGGGTGGCATACCTTGATCTCCTTTGGGTAAAAAACGGAAGCGGCTTGGCGGTGCGCCATATTCTTCCCGAAACCTCCTCCAACTAAAATCAAATTAGAGCTTCCCTCTTCGCTGATCTGGCCCTATCTCGAGGGAGCGCTCACTTATTGTTTTCGGAGATTTTGTTATGGCACTCAAAGTTGGTGATCAGATCCCAGAGGCGACCCTCAAGACGATGTCCGGCGATGGCCCGACTGAAGTGTCGACCAAGGACCTGTTTGGCGGAAAGACAGTTGTCCTATTTGGCGTTCCAGGAGCCTTTACCCCTACCTGCCACATGAACCATTTGCCCGGCTTTATCGAACATGCAGACACGATCAAATCCAAGGGTGTTGATGAGATCGCCGTGCTGTCAGTCAATGACGTCTTTGTGATGGACGCTTGGGCCAAGGCATCCAACGGCTCAAACAGTATCACTTTCCTTGCGGACACTACGGCCGAATTTGCCAAGGCTGCTGATCTCGCGCTTGACGCACCGATTTTCGGCCATACCCGGTCCCAGCGGTTTGCGCTGATCGCCAAAGACGGCAAAGTCACCTACATCAGCATTGAAGAGAATCCGGGTGAAGCAAACGCGACAGGTGCAGCGGCAATTCTTGAAGCCTTGAATTGATAACACCCCCGACAGTCTATCTTGCAGAACGAGAGCCGAATTGGCTCTCGTTTTTATTTGCCCGGATTGCTCTCGGGCCTAGGCCAAACGACTGACGCCGCATAGGCCAAAAACACGCCGACCAGCGTTGCAGCAAGACCAAACCAGGTCAGCGCGTACCCCAGATGATCATTTTTGAAACGGACAATTGTTTCTCCAGCCTGCGGTAGGCCGGTATTTGGGGTATGGACCTGATCCAGGTCGACGCTGTACGGCGCGAGTTTGTCTGCTTCAATACCCAAAGCGTTCCCCATCGCATTGGTATCGCGGGCAAACCAGATCATTGTTTCAGTGCTGGCAGAAGGTGTTGTCCAATTCGGCTGCTCGGAAACCCGAAGTAGACCAGTCAGCGCGCGTTGCCCATCCGGCGGCACAGTCGCATCGGCTGCAACGCCGTCCGCAAGGCCTTGCGGGATGAACCCACGGTTCACCAGGACAACCATACCGTTCAGCGTTTCAAAAGGGGCGTAGACCAGATAGCCCGGACCGTCGTAGTGCCCCGTCGCGTCATTCAATGCCGTGTAGTAGAATGCGGCGCCGGGCAAAAAGCGGCCGGTAACGCGAACATGCGTATAGTCCCACTGTTCGGGCGCTGCGCTGGTCCACTGAGAATGATCCGGCAGTGGCACTGGCGGTTTTGTTACGTCCTCACGCACCTTTTCGATCAACGCCTCTTTCCAGGCTAAGCGGTCCAATTGCCAAAAACCGAGATTGAGCAAAACAACCAAGGCTGCCGCTGCCGCCATAGCCGCCCAGGCGAGCCTCAGCAATGGTTTTCTCCGGTCGTCTCCTGACATGCCCGCATCAATCGTCAAGTTCACCCTCCTTGGCATTGTTTTGAAATTGCAACGCGATCATCAGCCCCTTCAGAGGCCGCAAAGCGCCAGCAGCAAGCACAACAGTCAATGGCAACCACAGAACCATGTGCACCCATATGGGAGGCTGGTAGGTCAATTCCACTGCCAACACCAGACCGACAACGATAAACCCAACAATCATGATAACGAATACTGCGGGTCCGTCGCCGCTATCAGCAAAATCGAATCGCTGACCGCAAACGGCGCAGGCGGGTTTTAGGGATAAAAATCCGTTAAACAACTTGCCTTGTCCGCATGACGGACAGGCACCTGACAAACCCGCTTTGACAGGGTTTGCTTTTGGGAAGTCCGCTTTTCCAGTCATGTCTCTCACCAAATGTTTGGCGTAGAAAAGGTAAAACGCCCACGCCAGATCTGGCGCGGGCGTTTCTTACTGATTTAACCCGGACGAGTGACCCTAGTGTGCAGGTGGCGCGCCCGCACCCCAGATATAAATCGCTACAAACAGGAACAGCCAGACCACGTCGACGAAATGCCAGTACCATGCGGCCGCTTCAAAACCGAAGTGTTTCTCAGGCGTGAAATGACCTGCCAGCGCACGGCCAAGACAAACAGCCAGGAAGACAGTACCGACAAACACATGGAAGCCGTGGAAGCCGGTCGCCATGTAGAATGTTGCACCGTAGATGTTTCCGCTGAAGTCGAAAGCGGCATGGGTATATTCATAGACTTGGCAGATCGAAAACAAAACGCCGAGCAGAACCGTGAGTGTTAGACCCCATTTGAGGCCTTCGCGGTCATTGTGAAGAAGCGCATGGTGGGCCCATGTTACCGTGGTGCCGGAACACAGCAGAATGAGCGTATTTAATAGCGGCAGGTGCCAGGGGTCGAATGTTGCAATGCCCTCCGGCGGCCAAACGCCGCCAGTGGCTTCAACACGCTGATAATTAATGGCCTCCCCCGCGAACAGGGCAACATCAAAGTAGGCCCAGAACCACGCCACAAAGAACATCACCTCAGAGGCAATGAACAAGATCATTCCATAGCGCAGGTGCAGTGAAACGACGCGCGTATGATAACCCTCACGGGATTCGCGAATAGTATCGCGCCACCATGCATACATCACATAGAGGACGATCGCCAAACCGACCGCAAACAGCCCCCATCCGGTGAGATCGATACCGAAAAGAACAAATTCGGACCCTTGCGCTAGGCGCATAAAGCCGATGGCGCCAAGCGCCAAGATAAACGCGCCCACCGATGCCAGAAATGGCCATGGTGACGGTTCTACCAAGTGGTAATCGTGGTTTTTGGTGTGTGCCTCAGCCATTGGCTTGCTCCCCAACGCAATCAGGGCCGCTCTTGTTGTTGAGCGGCATCAAAGCTTCGTTTCAACAGACGCATCTACCCGCGCCGCAACCGGTTGTGTCGGTGTTTCCACCGGGAAAAATGTGTAGGACAGCGTGATTTCTTTCACGTGCGCCAAATCCGGATCGTCATTCATGTCTGGATCAACAAAAAACACCACTGGCATGTCGATGTTTTCGCCGGGTTCAAGCGCCTGCTCGGTGAAGCAGAAGCACTGAATTTTATTAAAGTAACTCCCAGCTTCGAGCGGTGTGACATTGAACGTTGATGTCCCGACAGTAGGCATATCGCCCGTGTTCATCGCTACATAAGACAGCTGACCGGTCTCACCCATTTTCAAAGTCACCGTACGCTGCTCCGGCTTGAACGACCACGGCAGCTTTCCGTTCACGTTGCCGTCAAACCGGATGGTGATTTTGCGGTCTATGACCCGGTCGCTTTCATACTCTGCGACCTGAGTTGTGCCGCCAAATCCGGTAACCCGGCAAAACAGATCATAAAGCGGGACAGCTGCATAAGCAGCGCCGATCATGAATGTGAACATGCCAGTGCATGCCAGTGCAACTTTCAGATTGCTCTTACCATTCGTGTCGGTCGTCTTTGGTTCGGTCAACTCAATAACCTCACAACGCTCTGTTCATGATTTCGGGGCCCATCTTTACGATGGTTACGACGTAAAACAAAACCACAAGCGCACCCAGTGCGAAAGCTATTGCGATCGAGCGAGACCGGCGCCGCTTCGTTTGTTCCGCAGTCAGTTTAACGCCATCATTTTCCTGGGTCATCCGAGGATCCTTCCGGCAATGCTCTCCACAAACAACAATGCGAACAGCAAGAATAGAAAATATATCGAATACTTGAACAGCCGAAGGGTCGCTCTGCGTGCAGCATCCCCTTCCCTCAATCGCCAGACATCAAACGAAAGCCATACAAACGCAGCCCCAAGGCCGGCGGATGCGATTCCATAAAACGGGCTTGCATAGCCGAGCAGATAAGGAGAAATTCCGATTGGTGCCAGAAGGATAGAATACACCAGGATCTGATGACGGGTTGATGTCTCGCCTGAAACAACCGGCAACATCGGCACACCAGCGGTTTCATAATCCCCTTTTTTGAACAGTGCTAGAGCCCAAAAATGTGGTGGGGTCCACATAAAGATAATCAGAAAGAGCACGAAACTTTCGAGGCTCACGGTTCCCGTGACGCTGGCCCATCCAATCATGGGCGGAAACGCTCCCGCCGCACCGCCGATGACAATGTTCTGGGGTGTCGAACGCTTCAGCCACATCGTGTAAATGACGGCGTAGAAAAAGATGGTGAAGGCGAGGAACGCCCCCGCAAACCAGTTCACCAAGAGTCCGAGAATGAGCACCGATCCGATGGAGAGTGTCATGCCAAAGGCAAGCGCCTCTTCGGGTGTTACTTTACCGTCCGGTATCGGGCGTTTCGATGTACGTGTCATGACGCTGTCAATGTCGGCATCATACCACATGTTCAACGCCCCAGACGCGCCTGCACCTACGGCGATACACAACAACGCCACTCCTGCAATAACAGGATGAAGCGTTCCGGGCGCGAGCATCATACCGACGAATGCAGTGAAGATTACAAGCGACATCACCCGCGGCTTAAGCAGCGCGATATAGTCACCGACCGACCCCATGCCGCCGTCCCAAACGGCGTTGTCTGTCATCATGTCCTGGCGCTCTGCGAGCGACATTGGCACGTCCCTTATTCTGTTCTTGGCTTCCGCAACCCATGACGGTGCGGGAACTGCTCCGCTTTTCAAGCAATCGCGCACCGCGCCATGTTAGGCGCGGTGCGATTTCAGGGCCGGCTCGTTGGTCAGCCGGTCTGAGACCTTATTTGATCCGTGGCAGGGTCTCGAACTGGTGGAACGGAGGCGGTGATGACAGCGTCCACTCCAAAGTTGTTGCGCCCTCACCCCACGGATTGTTACCGGCAACTCGCTTCTTCATGAAGGCCTCCACAATGCTGTAGATGAAGACCAGCACAGCGAACGCGGAGATGTATGACCCAATCGAAGAAACAAGGTTCCAACCAGCCAGCGCATCTGGATAGTCGGCATAGCGGCGCGGCATGCCGTTGAGACCCAAGAAGTGCTGCGGGAAGAAAATCAGGTTCACACCGATAAAGGTGATCCAGAAATGCGCGTTTCCGATCGCCTCGTTGTACATGTAGCCAAACATCTTCGGAAACCAGTAGTACCAGGCAGCGAAAATGGCGAACACAGCACCGAGCGACAGCACGTAGTGGAAGTGGGCAACCACGTAGTAGGTGTCGTGGAAAGACCGGTCGAGGCCTGCGTTCGCCAGCTGAACACCGGTAACTCCGCCGACAGTGAACAGGAAGATGAAGCCGATCGCCCAAATCATCGGGGTCTTGAACTCAATCGAACCGCCCCACATCGTTGCAATCCAGGAGAAAATCTTCACTCCGGTTGGAACCGCAATCACCATTGTGGCAGCAACAAAGTACGCTTGGGTCTCGGACGACATACCGACCGTATACATATGGTGGGCCCACACGATGAACCCGACGACGCCGATGGCAACCATGGCATAGGCCATGCCAAGGTAACCGAATACCGGCTTGCGAGAGAACGTGGAAATGATGTGACTGATGATACCAAAACCCGGCAAAATCAGAATGTAGACCTCAGGGTGCCCGAAGAACCAGAAAAGGTGCTGGAACAAAACCGGATCACCGCCGCCCGACGGATCAAAGAATGTTGTGCCGAAGTTGCGGTCTGTCAGCAACATGGTGATGGCGCCAGCCAATACCGGCAAAGACAAGAGCAGCAGGAAAGCTGTGATCAGCACCGACCACGCAAACAACGGCATCTTGTGCAGGGTCATTCCCGGCGCACGCATGTTGAAGATTGTGGTGATGAAATTGATTGCCCCTAAAATGGACGACGCACCTGCGATGTGAAGCGATAAAATCGCCAAATCCATCGCCGGCCCGGGCTGACCGGAGGTTGAGAGCGGTGGGTAGATTGTCCACCCCCCGCCTACACCATTACCGCCTGGAGGACCTTCAACAAACAGTGAGAGTATGAGCAGCAGGAAGGCTGGCGGAAGCAACCAAAACGATATGTTGTTCATCCGTGGGAACGCCATATCAGGCGCACCGATCATGATAGGCACGAAATAGTTCGCGTACCCGCCGATCATCGCCGGCATAACCATGAAAAAGATCATGATCAGACCGTGTGATGTGGTGAACACATTGTAGGTGTGCGGGTTTGCGAAATACTGTAGTCCCGGCTCTTGAAGCTCAAGGCGCATGCCCACGCTCAAAAGCCCACCTACGATCCCCGCGAAAATCGCGAAGAACAGGTACATAATGCCGATGTCTTTGTGGTTCGTCGAATAGACGTACCGCCGCCATCCGGTCGGATGGTCATGCTCTGCATGAATATCGGTCGCAGCCATCTAGTGCTCCCTCGTTGACCTTCAACTGCGCGCCGGTATCTGCCCCGGCGCGGGTTGGTTTAATATTTAGCCGCTTAGTTTGCAGCGACAGAAGTCTGCTCACCGCCAGATTTGGCAGCGAGCTTTTTGTCCTTTTCAGCTGCGATCGACGCCATCAGCTGCTTATTTGCGTCACCTAGATCGTCTTGAGCCGCGCTCGCCCATTGCTGATACTGCTCGACCGATACCACGCGGATCGCTAGGGGCATGAAGGCGTGCAGGTTGCCGCAAAGCTCCGAGCACTGCCCGTAGTAAACGCCAGTCTCGCGCGCACGGAACCATGTTTCGTTCAGGCGTCCAGGGATCGCATCGATCTTGAGTCCCATCGAAGGCATGGCGAATGCATGGATCACGTCTGCCGCGGTAACCTGGAGCCGGACCGTTGTGTCGACCGGAACAACCATTTCGTTATCAACAGCCAGCAAGCGCGGGACTTCAGCCAATGGAACGCCTCGCTCCTCAGCAACTTCCTGGCGTGCTGCAAGATCGCGTTCCGCGTTGGTCGCGTCGCCCACCATATAAGAGTCGAAGAAAAGACCACCCATGTCTTCGTCGGTGTACTCGTAGCCCCAGTACCATTGATACCCGGTCGCCTTGACCGTCATCTGGTACTCGGGAATGTCGAGCTGCTTATAGAGCAAGCGGAACGACGGAATGGCGATGACCACCAGTATCAGGATTGGAACAACGGTCCACACCACTTCGATCATCGTGTTGTGCGACGTGCGCGACGGCACTGGGTTGGACGATGCCCGGAACTTTACCGACACATAGACCAACAATGCGAGCACAAACAACGTGATTACGGTGATTATGACCAACGTAAAGCTATTGAACCAGGTGATGTCGTCCATCACCTCGGTTACGGAATCTTGATAGCCAAGCTGCCAGTTGGTCACGCCGCCATCATTGGCGAACGATGCGGTGGCGGCCCACGCGCTCGCACCCATCGCTGTTGTCATAGCCAAGAGACGTTTGAAGACTGCCTTCACGTCTATGCTCCCTTCCCTCAACCGCCGCCCATCGGCGCGATATTCAATTTCGTGAACCCGTATCGGTTCTTTGACCGCCCGGCAACGACTTACCGTATCCGCAGGAGACCGCCGCGGTCGGCTAAAATCTGCCATTGATTATAAGATTGTAATCACAATCACAGACTTAGCGCGACTGGACCCTTGGTCTAAGCGGCGATCTGCCGCAGAACTCTTCGGACACAATTCCGGCGCACAAAAACCATAACCCGCGCCATTCTGCAATGTTTATGACGTGTTTTTGCGGCTTGAATGGTGTTGACAATGATTGATCAGGATCAACGACAGGGCAAAAATGGTGCAAAGCCGCAATACCGACATGTTATCAACCGAAGCAGGCTGGTCAGATTAACCATCATGCGGCAATCTGCGCCCCATCCCAGCACCTTGATTCGACCCGCGCGTTGAATGAGGTGCGAAAACAAATTTGGAGGACACTTTGTTCATCCGCCATGGCTTCGGTTCGATTGAAGCGCGAACACTCACAAAATTCCTGAAAGCGTGCGCCGCCGGGCTGGTGCTGAGTCTCGGCATACAGTTTTCTTCTGGCCCGGCTCTGGCTCAGGGAGAAATCAAATCAACACATGGCGACTGGCAAATGCGCTGCGACACACCTCCCGGCGCTTCGGGTGAGCAGTGCGCGTTAATCCAGAACGTCACCGCTGAAGACCGCGAAAACGTTGGCCTGTCAGTGATTGTCCTCAGAACCGCGGAAAAGCAGGCCCGTATTCTTAGGGTGCTTGCACCTTTAGGCGTGCTTCTACCCAACGGATTGGGACTGCGTGTGGACGACGCGGATATTGGACGCGCTGGCTTCATCCGCTGTTTGCCGAATGGCTGCATCGCCGAGGTAATTTTCGAAGATGAACTCTTGAACAGGATGAAGGCCGGCGCGCAGGCAACGTTCATAATCTGGCAAACGCCCGAGGAAGGAATCGGCATACCGATTTCTCTGAACGGGTTTTCCGCGGGCTATGACGCTCTTCCGTGAGGGTGGTCTTGGGGATAGGGGCTATCTGAGGTTTTGCTAGCAGCCTGGCGCGGCGTAACGGCGTGCAGCCGGTCTGCGCCGGCAAAAAGGCCTTCTTTGAGCTGCATTTCCAACCTTTCGCGGTCGCGCCGGCGCACATCCTCTTCGATTTCCTGAATCCGTTCTATCGGAGTTCCCAGCGCTTCGAGTGCGGCGCGACCGAAGGCAATGCTGGACTCGAATGTCTCGCGGATTTGGAAATCGACCCCCTGACGCGCAAGTTCCATCGCATGGGCCCGGTCGGTCGCCCGGCAGAAAAGACGGACATTTGGGAATCCGTGTTTGATCAGCTCGATGGACTTGGACATAACCCGGTCGTTTTCGACACACATCGCGATTAAAGCAGCCTTTCCAGCCCCTGCCGCCGACAGGACATCGGCCCGGGTCGCATCGCCATAATAAACCCTGTACCCGAGCTTTCGGGCATAGGCGATCCGATCCGGCCGTGTGTCGATGGCGGTGATTTCTAGACCTTCAGACGTCAGGATCTGCGCGACCATCATCCCGAAACGGCCGAAGCCGATGACCAGAACAGCGGGTGTGGCTTCTTCGAAAGTCTCGACAACAGGATTTTCGATTCCGCGCTGTTTGAGTTTTTCCGCGATCACATCAAGGGCAAGACAGGCGACTGGCGTCATCACCATGGTCAGGATGACGATCGCATTCAACAGATTTGCGGTCTCGAAATCGAATATTTGAAATGAGACTGCGGAGGTAAACAGCACAAAAGCAAACTCACCTCCTTGTGGGAGGGTGACCGCGATCCGAAACGCATCGGTTGTCTGAGACCCGGTTGCCCTGGCCAGAACCCAAAGAAACAACCCTTTTACGAGCATGACGACGATCACGCCGGACAGGACAAAGAGAAGATTGTCGGCGACCACCGAAAAACTCAATGTCATGCCAACGGCCACAAAAAACAGGCCCATCAACAACGAGCGAAACGGTTCAATGTCGGCCTCTAGAGTGTGCCGAAAGCTGGATTCAGCCAACAGCACGCCCGCCAAAAACGCGCCCAGCGCCATGGACAGGCCAACTGCGTGCATGACACCGGCGCTGCCCAGAGCCACCAACAATGCCGCGGTCAACATGACTTCGCGGGCACGGCTTGCAGCAAGAAACAGAAACAGAGGCGAGGCAAGATAGCGGCCAGCGAGAACAACGCCAGCGACCGCGGCGAGCGTCATAAAGACTTCGCTGACAATCTCACCTCCCGTGGAGGCACCGGTTCCCGGAGCAAGAATTGCAACCATTGCCAAAAGCGGGACGATTGCAATGTCCTGAAGCAAAAGAATGCCAAACGCGCGTTGACCGTAGGCGGATGAAAACTGCCCGCGCTCCTGGAGGATTTGCAAGGCAAAGGCCGTAGAAGACAGCGCCAATCCAAACCCCGCCACCAGTGCTGCATTTCGCGGAGTACCGATGGCAAGCGCAATTGCGCTTAAGACCACCCCGGTCAGCACCACTTGCGCTGTCCCGAGACCAAATATATCGCGCCGCATCCGCCAAAGTTTTTTCGGGTCAAGCTCTAGTCCGATAACGAACAGGAGCAGAACCACGCCAAGCTCGGCCACATGCAAAACATCTTCGCCAGACCCGAACAACCCGAGACCGTAGGGACCGATGGCTGCCCCGGCTGCCAGATAACCAACAACCGAGCCAAGGCCCAGCCGTTTGGCAATGGGTACCGCAATAACGCTGGCAGCGAGCAATATGATCGATTCGGTAAAAAACGGCGGTGCGCTCTCTGCGGCCATTTCCACTCCAAGCCATGGGGCAATGAGGTTCTAGAGTCGCGGCCGGGCGGCCGGACAGTTTCTCAATGGTATTGGAGTGTAAGGCCTGCTTCGTTGAGAAATCGCAACGAAGCAGCTTTTTAATGAGGTATTTAGCTTTTAAAGCCCCTAAACGGCTGTTCCGCCGACCGTCAGCCCATTCAAGAGCATGGAAGGCTGGCCAACCCCAACCGGAACCCCCTGCCCCTGTTTCCCGCATGTGCCGATGCCCGGGTCCAGTTTCATGTCATTTCCGATCATCGACACTCGGGTCAATGCATCCGGGCCGTTGCCGATCAGCATGGCGCCTTTAACCGGTGCTCCGACCTTGCCGTTTTCGATCTTGTAGGCTTCCGTGCAAGAGAAGACAAATTTGCCTGAGGTGATATCCACCTGCCCACCGCCGAACGAAACAGCATAGATACCGTCTTTCACCGACTCCAGAATTTCACCCGGGTCTTTGTCACCTGACATCATCACCGTATTGGTCATTCGCGGCATTGGAATATGTGCGAATGACTGGCGGCGGCCATTGCCGGTTGGCTCCATACCCATCAACCGCGCATTTTGCCGGTCCTGCATGTAGCCGGTCAAAATGCCGTCTTCGATGAGTGTTGTGCGGCTGGCGGGGGTTCCTTCATCGTCGACGGTTAGAGATCCGCGACGGTCCGTCAAAGTCCCATCATCAACAAT
Source organism: Roseibium hamelinense (assembly GCF_007830545.1). GTDB lineage: Bacteria > Pseudomonadota > Alphaproteobacteria > Rhizobiales > Stappiaceae > Roseibium > Roseibium hamelinense. The sequence continues at coordinate 276,775 of NZ_VLLF01000004.1, read as the reverse complement.
GGTCACTCCAGGGGACGCTACACGCTCACCCATCAGGCCTGCAAAAGCGGATGTTTTCTTGCGATTGAAATCCCCCTCCAGACCGTGGCCCACAGCTTCATGCAGCAGGATACCGGGCCAGCCGGCTCCTAGGACAACGTCCATCGTGCCCGCAGGCGCTGGTTGGGCTTCCAAATTGACAAGCGCCTGACGCAGCGCTTCTTCGACACCTGCTTCCCAATTTTCAGCCGTGATAAACCGCTCAAAACCTTCGCGCCCACCGCATCCAAAAAAACCGCTTTCCTGCCGATCACCTTCGCCGGCAACCACGCTGATGCCAAGACGGACCAGAGGACGGACGTCACGCACCAGGTGACCGTCGGCGCGCAAGATCTGAACAACCTGCCAGTTTCCAGCGAGGGAAACAGAGACCTGGCGAACACGCGGATCTTTGGCGCGGGCGTAGGCGTCGATCTGCTGCAAGAGTTTGACTTTGTCCTCAAAACTGGGTTGGCCCAGTGGGTTAATGTCCGAATACAGACTGTTGTTCGTCCGTGCGGGGGCCGAAGCATAAGTGCCGGAGTGACCGGATTTAACGGCCTGAACTGCGTCCGTTGCCCGCTTTAACGCCGCTTTAGAGATTTCTCCGCTATGTGCATATCCAGCTGCTTCGCCAACAACAGCTCTCAAACCGAAGCCTTGAGTTGTATCGTAGTTCGCTGACTTCAGACGGCCATTGTCAAACACCAAGCTTTCGCTTTGGCGGTATTCGACGAATAATTCTCCGTCGTCGGCGCCGGATAGGGCATCGGATGTGATCTTTTTCGCCGTTTCAAGTCCAAGCCCTGAGGCCTCGATCAGATCTATCGGCATATCGGTCATTGAAGTGTCCTGACTTTTTTCGCTTAACCGGTGTTGTGGCATTTCCGAAGGAGGACGCGCAAGCACTTGGCCCCGCCTAGTACCTAGGTCACACTACCGGGAAATCATGCCTGTCTGCCAAGATCCAGATTACGGGTAAGGATGCTATTGCTCAAAGCAGAAACTCGGCCTAAAACACGGCGATATCAGTTCGACAATACGGACCTTCAATGAACCGCTACGAAAATCCCCGAATCCCGAGTGAAGCACGCGTCCGCTATCTGGATGGCGACTACCAGGTAGAGAGCCCGGGAACCTTTGTTCGGTGTGCGGTGACAGGAACTGCGATCCCGCTCGATGAGCTCAAATATTGGTCCGTTGAACTTCAGGAAGCTTATGTCGACGCGGCCGCATCCTTAAAAAGATATCAGTCAGCAGGTTGAGTTCGTTCTTACGGCGCGAAAAGCCGCTTTTTGAGGACGCGCATGAACTCCGCCAAATTTTCGATTTCAATTTGAACCTTGAAGACCGCGGTCATTTGCCGAAGCTGTTTAAATTCCGGCTCGTTTCGCGTTTCAAAACGCGCGAAATCCTTCTCTGTGGTCATGAGGGGCGTTTGGTGAAGTGCTGACAAATTCACCAGTTTTTCGGCGTCTTGTCGGGTGAAGGGATGGTGATCGGCATAAGGCACGCTGGTGACGACCTTGGCTCCCTCCCTTTTCAAGGTTTCAAAGAATTTTTCCGGCCTCCCAATGCCTGAAAACGCAATATACTCCTTGCCTGAAACCTCCTGCTGATCGCTGCAAGCCACCAGCTGGGTAGAGAATACCGGCAAGTTTGCTTTGGTCAAAACATTCATCGCTGCCTCGCCGGCCGCTGTTTTGCGGGTCGCACTTTCAACTGTGACCAAGATGTCGGCGAACTGAAGTTGCTTTTTGACGGGTGCCCGTAAAGGTCCGGCGGGAAGGCACTCTCCGTTTCCAAATCCGGTGCTGAGATCGACCAAGACAATGGAAAGATCCTTGTGAAGAGACGGATTTTGGAAGCCATCATCCATCAACAGCACATCTATTGGGCCCGCGCTGGCCATCAACGCCCCCTTGCCGCGATCCGCACAGACCACGGTCGGGGCGACCTTCGCAAGAAGCAAGGCTTCATCGCCGACATCATGAGCTGAATGGTGGTCGGGGTTGACCTGAACAGGCCCTTTCAAAGCACCGCCAAAGCCACGCAATAGAAACCCGGGGCGCTTTCCTGCTCGTTGGAGCTGCTTCGCAAGGCCAATGGAAAACGGGGTCTTACCCGTACCGCCGACTACAAGGTTTCCAATGCAAATAACGGGGACATGCACCTTCACGCTGGGCGCTTTATTCATGCGTCGCGCGGTAATTTCCCCATACACCCAGCCCGCAGGCAAAAGCATTTTAGACAGGGTGGACGGGTGTTCATGCCACCAAAAATCTGGCGAGCTTGCTTTCATCTGGCGCCATGTCCCGCGGCTTGTAAAAAAGGCGCCAAGGCGTCGAATGTTCGATCCAGAGCACCACGCCCTTCGTCGACGAGCGCCTGAGCAGCGCGAGCCATCTTCACCCCTTTGCCCGGATCTTCAAGAAGACCGGCGACAACCTCAGCCAGGTCGCCTTCCCGCTCAATCCGAATTGCAGCCTGCCTTTCCCACAAGAGCTTGTAGACCGCCCGCGCATTTTCCACCTTTGGCCCAGTCAACAGAGCGGTGTCAGAGCGGGCCGCTTCGAGCGGGTTGTGGCCGCCAACATCGGCAAAAGACCCGCCCAGAAATACCAGGGGCGCAACGGCGTAGAACAAAGCCATTTCGCCGATTGTATCGGCAACATAAACCTGTGTATCTGTTCCAATAGACTGCTCCGCAGCGCGCCGGCGACACGACAGGCTAGCCGTTTCAACCAGATCAACAATATCAGATGCGCGCGCCGGGTGTCGGGGCACCAGAATCAGGAGCAGATCCGGGTGGTTTTCTAACAGTAATGTTTGCGCCCGAAGGACAGCTTCGTCTTCTCCTGGATGCGTGAGAGCCGCGAGCCAGACCCGGCGTTGGCCAATCTGCTTTCGAAGGCTCTCCAATGCGCGCGCATCCGGTGCGTCCAATGGAGCGTCGAATTTCAGATTTCCGGGCCTCCTCACAGACTTGCAGCCAAGCTGTTCCAAACGGACAGCATCCGTTTGTGTTTGTGCCAGTGCCAAATCGATCATGGAGAACACATCGCGAGCCGCCCTGCCAAATCGGCTCCAAGCTTTGAAAGAGCGGTCAGACATCCGTGCGTTCAGCAATACCAAAGGGATGTCGTATTTCTTCAAGGTGCTGAAGGTTGCCGGCCAGATTTCGGATTCAACGGTTAAAGCCAAATCCGGGCGCCAATGTGCAATAAAACGCTCGATGAGCGGGACACTGTCGAAGACACAGTACTGATGAATTGCCTGTGTCGGCAACCTTTGGCTCGCCAGCTCCGCAGACGTTCTCGTAACCGTTGTCAAAAGAACCTGATACTCTTCGGCGCAGAGCTTTTCTATCACAGGCAGCACGGACATAGTCTCGCCGACACTAGCTGCATGGATCCATATCACAGGCCCCGACGGCCTATGCCGGCGTACGACCCCGAAACGTTCGGACGCACGATCAGGATCGTCGCGCCCGGTCTTTATCCGGACGAGCGACAACATATGCAACGCCGGCCACGCCAACCAGGTCGCGGCAAGATAAATCTTCAAGAGTAGGGATTTAGGCGCTGCCATCGGAGCGGCCGACCAACTCATAAGCGCGCTGCGTGGTCTTGTTCAAACCGTTCTCGACCGCCTGCCGCGCGCGCTCAAGGGCATTATCATCCACGTCCGATGGCACTGTGATCATGTCTCCAATGGCAATCGCTGCACGCCCGAACGGCAGGTTCACGCTCGCCTTGTCCCAGGAATTCAGCTCAATAGACCGGCTAGTTGCAACAGCAATCGGCAAGATCGGCCGCCCGGAATGCTTTGCCAGCTGGACAATACCAAGACCTGATACACGTGCGGGACCCTTGGGTACATCAGCGGTCATGGCAACGTTCGCCCCTTCACGGAGTGCCCGGATTGCCTCGACAAAGCCCCGCATACCGCCACGCTTTTTGATTTGATGCGCCTTTTGCCCTCCCGAGGCCCGAATTAGGCCAAGACCAAGTTTCTCGGCCGCAATTGCATTGATTTCTCCGTCCGCCGAGCGGGAGATCATGACCTTTACCGGCCAGCCGTCTGGACGGGTAAATGGCATCATGAAATGCTGGCCGTGCCACATGGCAACGATCACCGGCAGATCTGGCGGCAGCCGGTCATAGATGTCTGGCGGATCAATGACGAACCGATTGGTTGCGCGCACCAATTTTAGGTAGCTTGCTAACAAAGATCCGACGGCCCGGATGAAAACCGGATGCCGGCCAATACGCTTCATCATTCAAAACAAGTCCATAAAGAGATCGCGTTTCAACCCGGTCAGGCCGTTGCGTCCGGGTCAAGCAATCTGTGCATGTGCACGATGAAATAACGCATATGCGCGTTGTCGACGGTTGCCTGGGCTTTGGATTTCCAGGCCTTTTCGGCTTCTGCATAGTTCGGGTAAATGCCCACTATATCGAGTTGGTTCAGATCACGGAATGTCAGGCCCTCGGGCGATTCTAATTCCCCACCAAAGACAAGATGGAGCAACTGTTTGCCGGTTTGCGTTTCACTCATGTTTCGGTCTCGCGATTTCTCGAAAATTCAGGCGCCTGACGCCTTGGAGACAAGGCCGATTGCCTCTCCGATTAGTTGGTCTGGCGCAGCGATCAGTGTTGGATGGCGCACATCGGCTTTGTTGTAACTGACGGTATTTCCCAAAAGGTCACAAACCAGGCCGCCCGCTTCCTGCACCAAAAGGTCCGCAGCTGCAAGGTCCCAATCGCATGGGCCTTTTCGCGCGGCAGCAATATCGATCCGTCCATCGGCGACAAGAGCAATGCGATAGGCAAGAGACCGGATATATTCCGACCGCTGCACACCCGCCCTCGCAACATCGTCATTCGCCGCGATCGAGTGCGGACCGGCCAAGATCGCTCCGTTCATTGTCGGCCGCGCAGATACCGTAATTTCGGTCCCATTCATAGACGCACCGAAGCCAGACTGAGCGGTAAATATTTCGTCCTTCACTGGACAATACACACAAGCAGCCCGAGGGCGACCGGCGCTTACAACAGCGATTGCCACGGTCCATTCGGATCCGCCCGCGAGGAACGCGCGTGTTCCATCGATCGGATCTACAATGAAAACCCGGTCGCAGGAAAGGCGCTCGGGCCGGTCTACTGTCTCTTCAGACAGCCATCCGTAGCCTGGGCGCTGTTTAAGAAGCTCTGCCTCCAAAAACCTGTCGACGGCGAGGTCAGCCTCCGAAACCGGGGACTTGTTATCTTTGAACCATGTTTCGGGGGACTGACCAAAAAAGGTCATGGCCAGACGCCCAGCCTCGCGCGCTGCCTGTTGAAGGAGCTGCAAATCCTGACCATCGATGACCGGATCAGCTGCCTGCAAGTGTCAGCCCTTCGATCAAGATGGACGGGGCAGCGACCGAATACCGATCATCGAGATCGTTGGCTGGAACCATCCGGGCAAACATATCCTTCAAGTTACCCGCAATTGTGATCTCACTCACGGGGCCAACAATTTCACCGTTTTCAAACCAGAAGCCAGACGCACCACGGGAATAATCACCCGTGACACCATTCACGCCCTGACCAATCAAATCCGTTACCAACAATCCGCTGCCGACAGATTTCATCATTTCTTCGGGACTGTTTTTGCCGGGAGAAAGGGTCAAATTTGTGCTGCCGGGACTGGTTCCACCACCCGAGCGCCGTGCACGGCCATTGGGTTCAAGCCCCAGCTCGCGTCCGGTCGCACCGTCCAGAAACCAGGAGGTCAGAACACCGTCATCAATCACGTCCAGGACAGGAGAAGCTGTTCCCTCACCATCGAACGGACGCGTTGCTGCACCGCGCCTTTTGAACGGATCGTCGGTAATCCGCATTCCCTTTGCAAATACCTGATTGCCCATTTCGGACTTCAAAAAGCTGGTACCACGGGCAATTGAAGCCCCGTTGATTGCCCCCGCCAGATGTCCGACCAAGCTGCGGGCCGCGCGCGCCTCATAAAGAACATTCGCTGTCTGGGTCGATACCTTTTCCGGATTGATCCGCCGGACAGCTCTCTCCCCGGCTCGGCGCCCGATCACGACCGGGTCTAGTAGATCTTCCAGAAAGGTACAGTAATCAAAATCATAGTCGCGTTCCATCGCAGTGCCGTCTCCGGCAATTGCCGTCATGGACAGGCCAAACCGGGAAGAGACGTATGACCCCTTGAAGCCGTGGGATGTTGCCAACACGATACCACCGAGACGCCAAGAGGCGCTTGCACCTCCAGACTTTGTGACGTCGTTTACAGCCATGGCCGCCTCTTCGGCGGCCAATGCAAGTTCGGTCAAGGTTGCCGCAGACGGAACGGTGTCATCAAGCAATTCAAGCTCAGGAAATTCCTTGAGCAACCGATCCGGATCAGCAAGCCCGGCAAACGCATCTTCCGGGGCAACCTTGGCCATGGCGACCGCGCGCTCTGCTAGATCCTCGGGATCATTGACCTGATTTGCCGAGACAATCGCCGACTTCTTACCGACAAAAACGCGTAGCGAAAAATCGTCACCTTCCGAACGGTCGGTCTCCTCAACACGCCCGTTGCGGACGTCGGTTCCTAGCGAAACGCCGGTCACAGCCACAGCGTCGCATGCATCGGCTCCTGCCCTTTTGGCGGCTGCAACCAACTGCTCCGCCTTGTTTTCGAGTTTTGCTTGGTTGACCTGATCAGACATTCACACCCGCCTTTTTGTTGTCCCAGCTTGTTTAAGGCGATGCGGTGTTGGCGGCAAGCTCCCAAGCGTTGAACGCAGCGATGGCCAAGGTGAACAGCTTCTTAATGACCAGGTTATAATCAAGTAACCCTATTAATTATTAGATTTTGTTAACTGTACTCGTTAAGTTATTTCGTACTGTTGACGTGTAACTTAGCCCTATTCGCGAGACCTAAACAAAAACACAAGGTCCGACGGAGAGGCAAATTGAGACGTCAAACAGCAAATGACTGGTCATTTACTTCAGGGGTAAGTAATAAAAATCCACTTACCCCTGAAGACTTGCCTGTGAACTTTGTTTCCCAGCCGGGCAGCGGGGGAACAAACACACATGGCTCTTACGTGGTGTCGCTCGACAAGGACGGCGCGTGCTTTCGCCCCGTGACAAGCGACAACCAAGGCACGCTCGTAATACCAACAAAAGTTTTTGATGGGGTGATGGTCGAGGTGAAGCCGGGCACACTTCCTGGCAGCGTTTGCGCCAAGCTGATCCTCAAACACAGCGACGACACATTGTCCGTGGTGTTGTGCGAAACGGACCGGCCGGAAGATCTTGCCAGCGCCTGGCCCGCTTGGTCCAAGGCTCTTGGCTTGCCTATGCTGGTTCGTGACCTCGGCGGCCGGATTAAACCCATCGAGGCCTTTCAAGCAGAAAAAACCGGCGCGCCGCACGCCCGCCGCAAACTCTCAATGCTGACCGGGCGGCGTCCACGCTTCCTTGTGCGCCGTAAAACCGGCAATGCTGAGCGTTCCATAAAATCCTACAAAGGTGAACGTGAAATCATCGCTCGATCGTAAAATCTTCCAGGCTATTTAGTCAGCATTTTTAAACAGCCGGAATATAAAGAGAAAATTACCATTTTTCGGCAACATACTCCCCTAACGTAGTTTGGGAGACAACACACATGGATCTTGACGCGGCAACGCTGCTAACTGCGATTACCGTCGTTGAGTGTGTCGGTGCTCTCCTTTTTTTCCTCGTATGGAAAATCACGCCCCATCAATCGGCCGCGCATAGTGCTTACATAAAAACGCTCGCGGCCGCGCTTGCCTTGTCAGGCCTCGGTCTGTCTTTAATCGGAATGCGATACCATATACCAGAGCTCGCGAGTATGGTAGTCGGCAATGCTTTGTTGTTGCTCGGTGTAAGCCTCAGATGTGTTGCTCTCGCCTATTTCTGGGAGCGCGCACCAAGATTCTATCTCACAGTAGTCCCGCCGGTCGCTTGGTTGATTTTGTGCGCATATCCGCCATTCCGCGCAAACTTTGATGCACACTTTCTGTTCGTTCAATTGTCAATGGCGGCGATATGCGCGTGGGGCGCATTGCAGTGCCTGCGCTTGAACAGCGAAAAGCTTTACACCGCACGGTGGCTCGGCATCGCATTGCTGGCGGAAAGCGTCTCCTATTTTACATTTACAGTCCAGGTGTTCGGCCAAGGGTACAACACTCTGCTTGGCGTCTTTGAGATGCAAATGCTGCAAATCTTCCTGCTTGCAATGCTTTTGACGGCAGTTGCCATTGTGATCCTGGCGTTCTCGGTAGTGATCGAAAAAGACCAGTTTCTGTTCAGGGCCCAAGCCCGCAGGGATCCGCTAACCGGTTTGGCCAACCGCCGCGCCTTTTTCGAAGCTGCGGATGGGTGGTTGTCTGAAAAACACAAAAAGCCTAAGCCCTTCGCGGTCGTCATGATGGACATAGACCGATTTAAAACGATCAATGACACCTACGGACACGCATTGGGTGACGCGATTCTTCAATTGCTTGGCCGGGTTTGCAAGGACACGCTGGACCAGAAGGTCATTGTAGGGCGGCTTGGCGGAGAAGAATTCGCCCTGTTTTTTCCGGACATGTCGAAGGAAAAGGCAGTTGTCCTCGCAGAAAGGGTAAGGCAAAGATTTGCCAAAGGGTCCGAGGACGCCTCTGCCGGCCACCTGAAGGCGACGCTCAGCGGAGGCCTCGCGACCGGCTTCTCGGGATCTCTGACACTCGACCTAGCCCTAAAGAGAGCGGATGAAGCGCTTTACGAGGCCAAAACCGAGGGCCGCGACCGCATTACCGAGCTGAATTATGAGACCATCGTGCCACCTGACCCGGTCATGATCGCCCATGTCAAGAAACACCGAGACAGCGTAATTCTGACAGAACAAACGGCACCGGAAGCAGCAAATACCGACGTGCCCAAAAAACGGGCTGCCGCCAGCGGCTAGGCAACAAGTGCGCACCCGCTTCTAAATTGCCGCAATCGCCGCATCGACGACAAATCCGCCGAATATGAGCCAGCCATAGGCCGCATTCGACCGGAACAACTTTAGGCACTCCGCCGCATCATCGATATCGAGCCTGAGTGCCTGCCAAGCCAGATGAATTGCACCGGCTGCCAGGCCCGCAAAAGCGGCAGGCCCCGCATCTGCAAGGGAAGCCGCAACGGCGAAGAGCGCGGTTGCCAACGCGTAAAGACCGAAAATGGCCGGCTTTGTTCGGTTGCCGAAAAGAAGAGCCGTGGAACGGACGCCGACCAGCGCATCATCCTCTTTGTCTTGATGCGCATATATTGTGTCATACCCAATGGTCCAGCTGATACCGCCTAGGTAAAGAATGACCGGCGCCCAGCCAAGTTCGCCAAAAGCTGCCGCCCAACCCATTAACGCGCCCCAGGAAAAGGCCATTCCGAGAAAGAACTGCGGCCAACTCGTGATGCGTTTCATGAATGGGTAAACTGCGACCGGCAGCAGAGAACACACACCCAAGATGATCGAAAAGGTATTGAACTGCAGAAGTACTGCAAGTCCGATCGCGGCCTGCAAAACCAAAAAGATTTTGGCCTGGGTTCTTGTCACTTGTCCTGCCGGGATGGGACGAGACCGTGTGCGCTCAACCTTGGCATCAATGTCTTGATCGATCAGATCATTGTAAGTGCACCCCGCACCCCGCATTGCAATGGCGCCAATTAAAAACAACACCAGATGATAGGGATCTGGAAAAGCTGATCCGCTCGCAATGGCTGCAAGAGCCGCAGACCACCAGCACGGCCACAACAAAAGCCACCAGCCGATTGGCCGTTCCCAACGGGCAAGTCTTGCATAAGGGCGCGCCCAGACCGGCAAACGTGTATCTACCCAGTGCTGCTTGACAGCATCTGCGACGGGCCCGGTATCTTTCGTCGAAAAAAACATGCCCTTCCTTACCCTCAGGGCCTTGGTCGTTTCCAGAACTTTATGCGCGTGTGTCCAAACGTAGGGTTCGCTCCAGGCCGCCGCTCTACTGCGCGGCATTTTAAGGGTGATGCGAAAGTGCGAGGATCAATCGAACATGTCAGCCGAACAGGCGCTTGAGGCCGACCCTGCCCCCCTTTTCCTCTAATGGTGGATCAGGTTGATTTACCTCTCTAACGTATTCAACCAGACCAACCGCCTCAAAGCCGCGATCGTGAAAATAGTCTTCATTGGGCACAAGGCCATGTGATCGAACCACGACCCCAACCGCTCCAAGTGTTTGCAGATCGTCGAACAACAACTCCAGAACTCTGTCGCGAAGGGGTTTGTTGTCTGAGTGCGGCCCGCACAGATGGAAGATCTCCAACTCGGCAACAAGGCCGCCATGCTGGATAGAGTGAACGAAGCTCAGACTTAACAGCCCTAGGGCGTAAAGATCCTGCATCACAAGGTATACCCGCCCCTTCAACGGCTCAACCAGGAGATACCTGAAAGCAATTCTATGTCGTTTTGGAAAGGGCCGTCTATGATAAGAAAAGGCAAGTTCTGCCATTTCTTCCGCCTTGCGGTGCAAAGCGGGGCCTGCCAAAGCCAACTCCACCCTCATGCGCAGTTTCCCGATTCCATGGGTTTCGCGCCGCGGACATTGCCGTTGAGCAGAGCTGGTGGTAAGTCGCTAGCCGACATCATCCAACCCTTTCGACGATACCTTTTTAATCATCAAAAAGGTAAAATCTGATGGAAGCTTCATGAACATCCTTCTCATTGGCTCTGGTGGCCGCGAACACGCTTTGGCTTGGGCGATCTCGAATTCGCCATTGATGACAAAGCTCTTTGTCACACCGGGAAATGCCGGCATCGCACAAATCGCTGACGTTGTCCCGCTGGACGCCTCGAACCATCAGAACGTGATAGATTTCTGTAAAAAACAGCAAGTGGGTCTTGTCGTAATTGGTCCCGAAGCCCCGTTGGTGGCCGGACTTGCCGACGATCTCACTTCTGCGGGGATAAAGGCATTCGGCCCGACAAAGGCAGCTGCGCAGCTGGAAGGATCAAAGGCCTTTACCAAAGCGGTATGTGATGAAGCCAGCATTCCAACGGCAGCTTACAAGCGCTTTGAGGAGGCCCAATCTGCAAAGGATTACATCCGCTCGCAAGGTGCACCCATTGTCGTCAAAGCGGACGGCCTTGCGGCAGGAAAAGGCGTCGTAGTGGCGACGACCGTGCAAGAGGCGTTTGATGCCGTTGAAGCATGTTTTGACGGCAGCTTTGGCGAGGCCGGCGCATCTGTTGTTGTAGAGGAGTTCCTAAGCGGAGAAGAAGCGAGCTTTTTTGTGTTGTCAGATGGCAAGAACGCTTTACCGCTGGCAACGGCGCAGGATCATAAACGGGCATATGATGGAGACAACGGGCCGAACACGGGGGGCATGGGCGCGTACTCCCCGGCTCCAGTGATGAGTGAAGCCCTGGTGGCGGAGACCTTGTCAAAAATCATCGAGCCGACAATCCAAACTCTGGAAGCTCGGGGAACGCCGTTCAAAGGTGTGCTTTATGCCGGGCTCATGATCACACAAAACGGACCGAAATTGATCGAATACAACACACGATTTGGCGATCCGGAGTGTCAGGTGTTGATGATGCGCTTGAAAGACGACATTGTAACTTTGATGCTGGCTGCCGTCGACGGAACACTCGATAATGTAAGTGCACGCTGGTCAGACGATGTCGCCCTGACCGTAGTCATTGCGGCCAAAGGGTATCCCGGCAATTATCAAAAAGGAACGGTGATCAAAGGCCTGGAGAATGCGGCGGCGGATCCTGATGTCGAGGTGTTTCACGCCGGAACGCGCGAAGTGAGCGGCGATATTCTTGCGAACGGCGGACGGGTGTTGAATATCACGGCCCGCGGCGCCACGGTTGCAGAGGCTCAACAGCGGGCTTACGCAGCTGTCAAGAAAGTCGACTGGGCGGACGGTTTTTGCCGTAGTGATATTGGCTGGCGCGCCATTTAGGATTGAATTATCGATATGGCGCAACCTACCAAACCTCAAATGCAATGGAACTCAGGACCGCGACATGACTGTTGAGCTTCCAGATCTGTTTCCCGGTTTTCCAGAACACAGGATCAACACGCAACTAGGTGAGCTTTATTGCAGAACCGGCGGCAAGGGGCCTCCCCTGCTTCTCATACACGGATACCCGCAGACCCATGTTATGTGGCACCGGGTGTCGCCGACACTTGCTGAGCATTTCCGCCTGATTGCGGTTGACCTCCCGGGCTACGGCTTTTCGGAAATTCCGGCCCTGACCGACAATCATGGCAACTACAGCAAGCGTGCGACAGCCGCTGCCCTCACCGAATTGATGTCGGCTCTGGGACATGAAAAATTTGCAGTTGCCGGCCATGATCGGGGTGGACGGGTTGCCTATCGGATGGCTCTCGACCATCCAGAGCGCGTCGGCTCTCTGGCGGTTTTGGACATCCTACCCACTGTTGAATACTGGAACAAACTCGACCGGGTCTTTGGCCTGAGCATCTATCATTGGATGTTTCTCGCTCAGCCCGCGCCGTTTCCCGAACGGCTGATTGCCCGCGACGCCGTCGGCTACCTTCGCCACACATTGGCCAGCTGGACAGCAGAAAAGTCTCTTGCGGCGTTTTCAGACGGGGCTCTTTCGCATTACGAAGCCTTTTTCTCGGCCCAAGAACGCATAGCGGCCACTTGCGAAGACTACCGCGCCGGCGCTGGATTAGACGTTGAACATGATCTGCAAACCCAACGGGACGGCATTAAGATTAGTGCCCCGACGCTGGCACTTTGGGGCGAAGCGGGCATCGCGTCCAAAGTAAGTTCACATCTCGACACCTGGGCGAGCTGGGCAGATTGTGTCAGTGGAACCGGCCTTCGCGGTGGCCACTTCATTGCCGAAGAAGCTCCCGCCGCCACCTCAAACGAACTCTTGAGATTCTTCCGGCACCATACTGGCTAGCTCTTTGACCACCTAAACATATTCGTATTTTTGCGTATCCCAGCCGGATATCGAAAGGGATTGAATCGAGTGCAAGCACGTGCCATGGTTGTGCTTAAGATGCACTGAGGGTGCTAAAAAGTGCTGTCTATCCAGCATAGTAGCGGTTGGTTTGTTGAGTTCCGGCGTTCAACCAAGATTAACCTGTGTAGTCTAAACTGCCGTGGCGAATGCAATGCGGTGGAATCATTTGCAATAACAAAAACAACATCGCGTGTGCTTTCGGGTGGGGCAGTAATCAGCAGCTTATCGGCTGCTGTGGGAGACTAGTGTGGGCGGCGATAGACGACTTGGGAGGAATCCAAACATTGAAAACGAGGGCTCAGATGTCGCTCGTGCATCACGCCTGGAATCGATCCTTGGAAGCTGGAGCCAGAACGGACGCCATTTCTCTCGTCCACTCCAAGTCACTTTTCTGCTTTTTCTGACGCTCGCTCTATTCGCCCTTACAGCCCAAAACATAATCAACGAGTATCGCAACCTCAGAGCGCCGGTCGACAAGACCGTTTCATCCGCGCAGACTTTATTCTTGCACCAAAAGTCGATTGCCATGGCCGGCCTGACGCGCACTATCAGCGTATTGTCGGGTGATCCGGACCTTGTGTCTGCAATGCGTGCAGAAGACAGCGCTCGCATCGAGCTCGCCGTTCAGCGGCTCCTGACGGAGGTTTCTGGTGAAGCGGACAAACCCCAAGTCTCGATCTACACACCGGCCCGGACTGCGCTTTACAAATCCCACAACAGATCAAAAACCGGCACGGCCGACCGTGGGTACATCCTTTCAGTCGCCCAGCTTATTGGGCAAACATCACGCGGCCTTGAGTATGGCGATACCTCCGTCCCGGCGATTACAGTTGCAAGGCCATGGGTGCACTCAGGAGAGACGCTGGGTTACATAAAGCTTGGTATAGATATCTCCGGCCCCTTGAGCGCGATCGGCACAGCAATCGACGCCGACATTGTGAAAGTCGTTGATACGGCATCCCTTTCCGCGCAAAACTCGGCCATTGCAGAAGAGGCTGAGTGGCTAAAAAGCGACCGGTTTATGTTTCGCGCAGTCGGATCGGGACCAGCGCCCGCCTTTTTCTCAGAAGTCCTGCAAACTGGCGCTTTGAGTGGTTCGTTTGCGGAAAAGTCCTTTATAAGCGGTGGCAGACTTAAAGTTGTCCATCCCTTCCCCGTAACGTTGGCAGATGGCACGAAAGCCACTTCGCTGTATCTCCTGCAAGATTTGACGGACGAGTTTCGGGCGTTTGCGCAAAGTGCGGGCATCTCGCTCGTTGCCGCATTGTTGCTGGCTGCCTTATCCTGGATCAGCTTCAAGCGGCTCTTAGGAACCGTCGAGGCCTCGGTGCTGGCAACCCGCGAACGGTTGGAACAGGAGGTTGCTTCCAACACTGAAGAACTGGAATACAGCCGCAATAGATTGCAAGAGGCTCAGCGTATCGCTTCGATCGGTAGTTGGGAACGCAATCTGGAAACAGGTGAATTGCATTGGTCAGAGGAGCTCTACCGCATTGTTGGCGTTCCCACAGACACTGATGCGGTGAACGCCCGCAAGGCGCTCTACCGTCAGATCCCGGCCGCCGAGCGCCCGATGGTAGAAAAGTCGATACAGCATGCAATCGACGCCGTTTCCAACTTCGATTTCGAACACCGGATCATTCGTGACGATGGCTCTGTCCGCTATCTTCACGTGCGCGGCTACGTCATCGCCAACCACGATGGCCTGCCCAAGCGTATGTTTGGCACCGTCCTCGACATCACAGAACGGCACACGGCCCAGGAGCAAAGCCAGTTGCTCGCAGGGATCCTTGAAGCGTCTCTCAACGAAGTTTACATCGTCAATGCAACAAGCTTTAAAATCGAGCACGTCAATCAGTGTGCCCGTGAAAACCTGGGTTACCATGCTGACGAACTCTACGAGCTATGCCCTTGGGACATAAGCCCACAGCATACCGAACAAACTTTCCGTGACATGGTTGCCCCTGTCCTCGACGGAACAATGCCGCTCTTAAATGTCGAAGGGATACAGCTTCGGAAAGACGGAACAAGCTATCCAGTCGAAGTCCGTTTCCAGCTGTATAGAGAACGTAATAAGGACCTTTTGGTTGCGATTGCGAATGATTTGACCGAACGATCGGCCCGTGAGCGCGAAATCCGCTCGGCCAAGGAAGAAGCCGAACGGATGGCTTATTTCGACACGCTGACCCAGCTACCTAACCGTGCTGCGTGTCAACGGGATGCTGAACACGCATTTTCCAAGGACAGCTCCCTACGGCCAAAATTCATCATCCACTTAGACATTGATAATTTTAAACGGATCAACGACACGCTCGGTCATTCGGCCGGCGATTATTGCCTTGATGAGGCAGGAGAACGTCTTCGCACCTGCTGCACCGGCCTGGGTCAAGCCTATCGGTGGGGCGGCGACGAGTTCGTGATCGTTGCAAGTGGTCCGGATGTCGACGCCGAAGAGCTCTGCGAACGGGTCAATCTGGTAATGCGTGCCCCAATGGAATTCGACGGCAACCAGATTTGGCCGTCGGTCAGCATGGGGGTTGCAAGATGCCCGGAGGATGGCGACACGTTCGAAACGCTTCTCGTCCACGCGGATCTTGCGCTTTACCGCTCTAAGGACAGCGGCAAGGACCGCTGGTGCTTTTTCACCAGCGACATGAAGATTGACAGCGATGCGGAAGCACGCACGGAACAGGAGCTGAGAACGGCGATCCGGAACAACGAATTCTTCCTGGTGTTCCAACCGCAAGTTAATATTCGCACTCAAAAAGTCACCGGCATCGAGGCATTGATCCGCTGGAACCACCCAACTCGCGGCGTTCTGGGGCCTGGCGCCTTTTTGCCGGTAGTCGAAAAATCGAATCTGGCCGCAACAGTCGGAGACATCGTCATCGACAAGGCCCTTGCGGCAGCCCGGTCGTGGATGGACCGCGATCTTGATTTCGGGCGAATTGCTGTCAACTTGTCACCGTCACACCTGACATCCGGGACGCTTCTCAACGATTTCAATGCGGCTATGAAGAAACATGGCGTGGGGCCCGAACACCTGACAGCGGAAGTTCTGGAATCGGTGTTTCTCGACGATGAGCGCTCGGACAATTCCCAGGTCCTGGAAGAGCTGCACCGCCTCGGAGTACATATTGAGCTTGATGACTTCGGCACTGGCTATGCCTCCCTGTCACACGTGGCAGACCTTCCGATTAACGGGCTCAAGATAGACCGGTCGTTCACCGCGCAGATTCTGGACGACGGGAAGAAGGAAGTTGTGGTGAACCAACTTATCCATCTAGCGCGGTCCCTGGACATTGGCGTGATTTGTGAAGGCGTGGAGACAGATGCGCAATTTGATCGTCTTCGGATGATGGGAGACTTCTCCGTTCAGGGTTACCTTATTGCGCGGCCTATGCCCTTTGAAGACATTACAGAGTGGCTGTCCGCGTCTCCGGAAGATCTGCTGTTTGTTGTCTAACGAACTCTTGGTCGCCATTTCCTTGAGACGCGAACCAACTTGCCTCTTGATGGTACGCATCCGCGTGGCCCATAAGTGCCGAGCAAACACGGCATTTTGAGGAAGCAACTATGGCAACGCCAAAAATCGGACTGGCCCTCGGCGGCGGCGGTGCCCGCGGAATGTCGCATATTCCTGTTTTGGAAGCACTAGATGATCTGGGCATTCGGCCGCATGCGATTGTCGGCACTTCGATCGGCGCCGTATTCGGCGCTGCATTTGCAGCCGGAAAAACCTCAAAAGAAATCCGCACAATCGCAAGCGCGACCTTTGCCGACAGAAACGCAGTCCTCTCGCGGATCTGGCAGCTCCGGCCCAAAAAATTTCAGGAGCTGTTTTCGGGCAACACGGTTCAGTTTGATCCACTCAAGGTTCTTGAAGTCTTCGTCGGAGAGCATCTTCCTAAGACATTCGAAGACCTCGAAATTCCACTCACTGTACTCGCCACCGATTTTTACGGCTGCGAGGAAATCGATATTTCCTCGGGGGCCCTGCTGCCGGCAATAGCTGCCTCGGCCGCGATTCCCGCGGTATTCCGGCCCGTAAAGCTCTATGATCGCATTATGGTAGATGGTGGCGTAACAAATCCGCTACCGTTTGATCGCCTTCCACCAGACTGCGACTTGATTATTGCCGTCGATGTAGTGGGCAAACCGATACCAAGAATTGGACGTCAAACCCCGACAACAATGGATGCAATTTTCGGCACATCCCAAATTCTCATGCAGTCGATAACCTATGAAAAACTTAAGACAAGGCAGCCGGATATTCTGCTCCGACCCGAGCACGACAATATACGGGTTCTTGATTTCATGAAAACGGATCAAATCATTGCAAAGGCGGAACCGCTTCGCGATCAAGCAATCACTGCCCTAACGAAGCTGATCAAGAGATAGTAAAAAATATCGATAATTAAATAGTTTAGTGTTCAGAAATTATACCTAATACTATTTTTTTCTGAATTATTACGAGCATTTACAAAATAAGAAGCCTTACGATCGTAATCTATAAATCGGTGGCTTAGCAGCAGAACAGTCTTTGTTAAAGGATGCGTTCTCTTGTTTGTTTTGGATGCGCTTCTTGGGCGCGGTGTGCACCTAGACGCTGCATCTGATGCGACGTTCCCGGGGCGGGTTCTTCCTCCCACCAGCCCCCACCTGGCAGCTGATTGCGCGAGTGTTCTCCGCAGCGAACAGCTGCCATTTCTTTTTTGAGGCTGGACTGCGGTACAAAGCTCCAACTCACAAAAGCTTGCTGACCATTCTCAGCTACCCTACGTAACTAAGTATACTAAAACCGTCCGGGGTAGCATGATGCGGATTTCACTTTCGATGTGGTGGACACACCTGCCAGGTATCGCGGCAACTCTTGTGATCATGCTGGCAACACTCGTGCCGACAGGGGCGATGGCTATCTGCCAGATTGTCGCCGATGCACCCTACCGCCCAAACCCCAAGAAAGTCGCGCTTGCTCCTAATGAAGTCCAGATCAGGTATATCGGCCACTCGACGTTCGAGCTCGAGACCCCGGCCGGTATCCGGATTGCCACCGATTACAATGACAGCTTCAAACCTGCCATTCCGCCCAATGTCGCGACGATGAATGGCGCGCATAGCACGCATTATACGCTCAATCCGGATCCTTCGATTGAACACGTATTGATGGGTTGGAACCTGGAGGGCGGCCCGATCGATCATGACATTCTTGTCGGTGACGTGCGTATTCGGAACATCCAAACCAATATACGCGGCTGGGATGGCACATCGCGGGCTCTTGGAAACTCCATTTTCGTGTTTGAAGTAGCAGATCTTTGCATTGCGCATCTCGGACACCTGCACCAGCGCCTTACCGACGAAGACCTCCTGCGACTAGGGCAAATCGACGTTGTGTTTGCCGCAATCGACAATTCCTCGACCCTGCGCCACGAGAGCTTGATGCAAGTGCTTGACGAAATTGGTGCATCATTGGTCATCCCAATGCATTTTCATTTTTTCGGATCGCTCGATGCGTTCACCTCCCGGGCGAGCGCAGACGGATACAAGGTTCAAATGGCAACGGACCCCATCCTGATTGTAAAACGCGAGACGCTTCCGACCGAAAGAGTGGTTTATGTCATGCAGCCGAGCGGCGGTAGAGGCAAGCTTTAGGCGTCACGCTTGTAAAAAACAATCTGACTATCGCCAGAGGATCGGCGGTCGATCTCGACAAGTCCGACCGGCTCCTTGATATCCAGCCCTGCACGCTCCTCCAACACACATAATGCCTGTTCAGCCAGCCAGCCGCCCGAGACGGCAGACGCCAGCGCCAGCACGCCGAGGTCTTTGCCGTAGGGCGGATCCGCGAACAGAAGATTGAAAGGCTCAATTGTTCCCGGCGCGCCGAGCTTCGTAGCGTCCCTTCGGAAGATCTTGCAGACACCGTTCAAACCAAGTTCCTCAACATTTTCGCGGATGACACCCCGGGCAGCCGATGCTTCTTCAATAAATGTCGCATGGCGCGCGCCCCTGCTGATTGCCTCCAGCCCAAGCGCTCCGCTGCCCGCGAACAAATCGAGCACGCGCGCCCCTTCAAGTTCAAGCGTGGTTCCATGCGCGATAATATTAAAGATGGTCTCTCTCAAACGGTCACTGGTGGGCCGGGTACGATCCGTTTTCGGTGCCTTGATCGATTTACCCTTGAACCGCCCGGCAACAATTCTCACCGGCGCCCTCCGCGCGGCTTGGGTCTCGATTTATCACGCTGCTCCGGACCGCTCCGGTCCTGCCTTTCATTTCGACCTTCCTGCCTCTTGTCTTCGATCAAGCCGTCCTCACCCCAAATCCGCCGCTGAGACCGGGACGGACGCGGCTCAAAGCTGGACTTGTCGCCGTGTTTTTCGGCTGTGGGCCGGTTTGATTTGCGCGGACGTGCACTGTCTTTCGCTTCGCGGGCGCTTAGCCACCGACCTTCGGTTGATCCTTGTTTTTTGCCTCCAGCCCCGCGAGCAGGACCTTTTGCCGGTCCTTTGGTCTTTTTCGGCTGTTCGGGCACACGCTCGTTCATGATCGGCGCATCGAAATCTGCTCCTGCCTGCTCAATGAGTTTTTCACCAAGCTGGTCACGCAACACGCGGCCACGTATTTCCCGCACCTCGCCATCATTGAGATCAAGCAACTGGAACGGGCCGAAAGAAAGACGGATAAGGCGATTTACAGTCAACCCCAAGTGCTCAAGCACGCGTTTGACTTCGCGGTTTTTTCCCTCACGCAACCCGACCGTCAACCAGACATTGTCACCTTGTGCCTTGTCCAGAGTGGCCTCGATCGCGCCATATAAAACCCCCTCGATGGCAACACCGTCAGCGAGGCCGTCGAGCTGTTCCTGCGTCACCTTGCCAAACGCGCGGACTCGATATCTCCTCAACCACCCGGTTGCAGGCAGTTCAAGCGCCCGCGCCAAACCTCCGTCATTGGTCAGCAGAAGCAACCCTTCGGTGTTGATATCGAGGCGGCCGACAGTCAGTACCCGCGGCAAATCCGCAGGAAGCTTTTCAAATACAGTCGGGCGGCCCTCCGGATCCTTGTTGGTTGTCACAAGCCCGCGAGGCTTGTGATAGAGCCAAAGTCGGGTGCGTTCGCGCATAGGAAGCGGCGCACCATCAACCGAAACCGTGTCCCGCTCGGAAACAGTGACGGCGGGCGTCTCGAGAATTTTGCCGTTCAGCTCCACCCGGCCGGCAGCAATCCAAGTCTCGGCTTCACGGCGGGAGCAAAGCCCCGCCCGGGCCATCACTTTAGCAATCCGCTCGCCTTCCCCAACGACCGTTGGCCGCGCTTCGGAACTCTGGCCGGGCACTGCCTTTTTAGGGCCAGGTTTACCGCGCACCGGCTTTTTGCCCTGCGCATTTGGACGCGCGGACCGTTTCGGCCCGCGTCTGTCGGTTTTTTTGTCTGTGGTCATGACAGCCTCATACCAGACCCTTTGCAGGTCGAAAATCCACAAACTGCACCCGCGCACTGTTGCTAGGCAGAAAACTTGTCTATTCAACGTGTCTAAGCATTTCGGGCGGTACATCACCTCATTCGGAGGCCGTTTTGACATTCATGGAGCATGCGCTCGCGGAAGCTGAAAAAGCAGGACACCGCGGGGAAGTACCAATCGGTGCCGTTTTGGTAAGTGGCGGCCTCATCATTGCCCGCGACGGCAATCGGACACTCGAACTAAACGATCCCACTGCCCACGCAGAAGTGCTTGTGATCCGGGCAGCCTGCGCTGCGCTCAAATCCCAGCGGATTCCAGCGTGCGACCTTTATGTGACGCTCGAACCTTGTGCCATGTGCGCGGCGGCAATTTCCTTTGCACGCATAAGACGGCTCTACTATGCCGCCGGCGACGAAAAAGGGGGCGCGGTCGATCATGGTGGCAGGTTTTTTTCCTCGCCAACATGCCATCATGCCCCGGAAATTTACGCCGGAATTGCAGAAGCCCCAGCCAGACACCTCCTGAAAGAGTTCTTCCAAGGCCGGCGCAGCTAGAATCACGGGGCAGCCAGTCAGGTCACTAATTCCCTTACCGTTCGAATGTTGCCCCCGAGCAACACCCTAGATCTTGTGTTTGCGCCGCGGCAAAAATCGCAAATTCGCATTGCACAATCGTCATATTGGTTGGAGTACGTTTCCATCAAATATCCCGCCGCTCCGGCGGACCCCTCATTTGGAGATGTTCGATGTACACAAAAAGTCTTGCAGCAGCGGCGATTTCGAGCCTAGCACTTGCAACACCCGCACTGTCGGCGGATCTTCCGATTGCACCGGAGCCTGTCGACTACGTCCGCATCTGCGACGCCTATGGTAGCCGGTTTTACTACATCCCCGGCACCGAGACCTGCCTGCGTGTTGGCGGCCGTGTTCGTGTTGATACACGGTTCAAGAACTTCGGTGACGATGGCGACTGGGGAGACAGGACCCGAAACGATGTTGAGATGCGGGCCCGCGCATATCTGTATCTCGACTCCCGCACAAACTCAGAGTTCGGTCTGCTTCGCACATACACATCGATGTACATGACCAACACCAGCAACTCTGGAAGTTTCGACCTGGAATATGCCTTCATCCAATGGGGTGGCATCACAGCAGGTTTCGCAGATTCGTTCTTCGACTTCTTCACCGGGTTTGCGCTCGATATGCAGGTCGAGACCTATTCTGATGAGACCACCAACCTGCTTGCCTACACTGCCGCATTCGGAAACGGTTTTTCCGCAACGGTGGCAATCGAAGATGCGACCTTCCGCCAACAGGCGCTGATTTCGCCGAATGTGAATGGCAATGGCGGGCAAAAGTGGCCGGACCTTGTCGGTGCACTGCGGGTCGAACAGGGCTGGGGATCGGCTCAGGTCATGGGAGCGGTTCACAATGTTCGCTTCACAGACGCTTCTGCAAGCGGTCAGGTTGGGTGGGCTGTTGGCGCCGGTGCCGAGTTCAAATTCAGTTCCATTGGTACCGGAACGCGGTTTGCAATCCAAGGCGTTTACACTGATGGTGCGAGCGGTTACGGCTCAACAGGCTGGAATAGCCGGATTACTGATGCGGTCTATACGGGAACGTCAACCAATACGACCCGGACCTGGAACATCTTCGGCGGCATCCGCCAAGGGTTGACTGATACAGTCGAGTTCAATCTCGACGCCGGATACCACAACGTAGATGGTGGTACGAGCGCCTATGACTTCACCCAGTGGGACATCACACCAAACATTCAATGGGAGCCAGTGTCCGGCTTCATGATCGGCGCTGAGGTGCAGTACCGGGATCTTGATTTCAGCTCAGCCTCTGGCCTGAGTGACCGGGATGAGATCTACGCGACCTTCCGCTTGCAAAGAACTTTCTAAACACGGTGATCGTTGCGAATATGAAAAAGGGCGGCTCGGCCGCCCTTTTTTGAGAATAAAAGCCCGCGCTCAAAGGCCGCTGCCCGACGCATCAGCAACCGCTTTTACAACAGCAGGCCAAAGCCCCCTGCTCCACAAGTTGCCGTGGGTCGCTCCCTCTAAAATCAAGAGACGCTTAGGGCCTTGTGCCAACTCATAGAGCGCTTCTCCGTTCCCAACTGGGATGACGCGGTCCTCAGTGCCATGGACAATAAAAACTGGTGCATTGATTTCATTGATCCGCTCCCGGGTTATGAAGGGATCCTTCATCAACAGCCTGACTGGCAACCAAGGATACTGCTGAGCAGCGATATCGACCGCAGCCGTATATGGAGCTTCCAAAACGACCATCAGCGCTTCTGATCTCGCCGCACCGACGGCCGCCGCGACGCCGGTTCCCAGAGACTCGCCGTGGACGATAACCGGTTTGCCCGCATCGTTCAGCAGGTCAAACAATACCGTTCCATCCCGAATAAAGTCGTCCTCTGACGGCAAGCCGTCGCTGCCCGGATACCCGCGGTAGCTCACAGCCATCAGCCCGTAACCGTCATCAAGGATCTGCTGGTAGCGCGAGGCGCGGTCGGAAATGTTGCCGCCCTGTCCGTGAAAGTAAAGAACGGTCGGCAGACCATCGTGCCGTGGCTCAGCCTGCCAAGTGAGTAGGGAAGCACCATCCGGCATCTTAACCAGCACCTCGTCGACATCCGGAAGGCCGGTCTCCTCAGGCGTCTCCAGACTGCCGCCCGGTTTGAAAATCAGATCTCTTTGGAGAAAATACATACCACCCGCAGCCCCGACATAGCCAAGGACCAGCACGCAAAACACGCTAACAATGAACCGTTTCATAGCGATCTTGTCTTTCGGTTCGACACTTGGCGGAAGGTTTCCGAAGTGATCCGCATTTATTTGCGCCCGAACAGGCGTTCGATATCGGAAAGCTTGAGTTCAACCCAGGTCGGACGGCCATGATTACACTGTCCCGACAGCGGCGTGGCTTCCATATCCCGCAAAAGCGCATTCATCTCCTCCGGTCGCATTCGGCGTCCAGCGCGAATTGAGCCATGGCAAGCCATGGTGGCAGCGACATGATCAAGGCGCTCCTTCAGAGTGTCCGCGGTCTCCCATTCCGTGACCTCATCAACCAAATCTGCAATCAGTTTCCGGACGTCTATTTCGCCCAGCATGGCAGGAGTTTCACGCACAGCGACAGCTCCCGGTCCGAATGATTCGAGCACCAGACCAACCTGTTCAAGCTCCGAACTGTGCTCCAGCAACCTTGCGGCTTCTTCCTCAGGAAGCTCAACGACTTCTGGTATCAGCAGCAATTGGCGGGCGACCGTTTTTTTTGCAAGGCTCTCCTTCAAGCGCTCATAAACGAGACGCTCATGCGCCGCATGCTGGTCTACGATAACAACACCGTCTCGGGTTTGGGCGATCAAATATGTTTCATGAACCTGCGCACGCGCGGCACCAAGAGGCAAATCTGTTGCCTCATCGTCAGGAGCCGCATCACCGTAGGCTCGTGCATCGGCAGACGGCCGGGATAGGGCCTGCATAACGGGTTGAGGTGCTGTGTAGCTGCTTTGGTCCGGTTCGGACCATCCAACTCCCTGCTCGACGGGCGCAAAGCTACGCGCAGCGAAGCCGGATTGCCGCTCTGGCCCGCGCCAAACAGCTGTTCGATGATGACCTGCGGAAGGCGCAAACCCGGTAGCCCGGATGGCCTCCATTGCAACACCAGCGTTAGCGGTCGACGACCGGTGTCCGGATCGCACAAGGGCCTGCTTAATAGCACCGACGAGAAGCCCGCGCACCAATTGACTATCTTGAAATCGCACATCCGCCTTGGCAGGGTGTACGTTCACATCAACAAGCGCCGGCTCAAGATCAACAAACAACACAACTACCGCATGGCGGTCACGCGCCAGAACATCGGCGTATGCCCCTCTAAGGCCTGAAAGCAAGAGCTTGTCTTTCACGGGACGGCCATTGACAAAAAAGAACTGCAACTGGGCATTACCGCGATTGTAGGTTGGCAAGCTTGCATAGCCTGTAAGGCGCACACCCTCGCGTTCCGCGTCGATTTCCATTGCGTTTTCAATAAAATCATTGCCGAGAACTTGCGAGATGCGCGCCATGCGCCCCTCACCGCCAGCAGGAGCCCAAGTTTGCGGCTGCCTATCTGCCCCGGTAAGCGAAAATCCGATATGCGGATAAGCTAGGGCCATGCGCTTTACGATTTCGGTTATTGCTGCCGCTTCTGCCCTGTCAGATTTCAGAAACTTCAGGCGGGCTGGTGTCGCAAAAAACAGATCTCGCACTTCAACAACCGTTCCCTTTTTGCGGGCGGCCGGGGCGATGGCATGACTCTTTCCACCTTCGATCAAAATCGACCAAGCATGCGGCTCATCAGCCCGCCTTGTATTAATACTCAGCCGAGCCACAGAGGCAATTGACGGCAAGGCTTCTCCGCGGAACCCCAGCGTGCTGATTTCGAACAGATCATCGCTTGTGATTTTGGAAGTGCAATGCCGCTGGACTGCCAGCTCGAGATCGCTCTTGCTCATGCCGAAACCATTGTCAGACACGCGTAGGAGGGTTTTGCCGCCACCAGCGGTCACGACCTCAATGACGGTCGCGCCTGCGTCGACGGCATTCTCAACCAATTCCTTTACGACACTAGCTGGTCTCTCAACCACCTCGCCGGCCGCAATCCGGTTGATCACGTCTTCGCCGAGCTGCCGAACTTCCATATTCTATCCCTCTGTGGTTTCCCCGCTTGCACGCATCCTATAATGTTCGACGCGTGTTCTTACCGATTCTGCGCAATCGTAACAGATGCGCGAGACCTCAAGTGATTTGTCATGACCGCTACTGCTCCTTTGATTGTTCCTGGGCTCCGCGCGCTTGCGCCTGACTACGCCGCCGTTCTATGCGATGTCTGGGGTGTGTTGCATAATGGCGTCAAGGCTTTCGAAAACGCGCACAAAGCGTTGACCCAATATCGCGCCGAGACCAACGGAACAGTTGTACTTATTACAAACGCGCCGCGTCCGGCTCATCTGATCAAAGAACAACTTGCAAGATTTGGTGTTCCAAACACAGCCTATGATGACGTCGTAACATCCGGGGACGTGACGCGCGAGCTGTTAAGCTCCCACGCTGGCAATCCGATCCTTCATATTGGCCCTGAACGTGATTTTCCGATTTACGATGACATGGACATCGTGATTGGTACCGAGGAAAATGCGCAGGTTATTAGCTGCACCGGGTTGTTTGACGATGAAACCGAAACCCCGGACGACTATCGAAGCCGATTTGAAGATCTCGTCGCGCGCGGCTTAGAGATGATTTGTGCCAATCCTGATATCGTTGTCGAACGCGGAGACCGCCTGATCTGGTGCGCGGGTGCCCTGGCTCGGCTTTACGAAGACATTGGCGGAAGAGTAACGATTCTCGGCAAGCCCCACAAACCCATCTATGATGCTGCAATACGCAAAGTTGCCGAAATTCGCGGTACGGATATCTCACGTGACGGTATACTTGCCATTGGCGATGGCCTGCCAACAGATATTCGTGGTGCGGTGTCTCAGGATCTAGATGTGCTGTTCATAACTGCGGGCATTCACTCGGCTGATTTTGGCGCGGTCGATTCTCCAGAGGAACAGTTGATCCGGGCACGACTGGTCGAGGAAGGTTTGAAGGCACGCGCAGCTGTGCCTAGGCTTGTTTGGTGACCGGCATTCGGTTTTTGCACAAACAAATGGAATTGTTTTCCGGCTTAATCAAACAGTTTGTCGATATCTGCCTGAGCGTCCTTTAAGAGGTCATCAACATCCGTTTGCGAAACACCCTCACCGGCGTGCTGAGGCCCGTGAAGAATAAGTTCGCGCTCGCGGC
This sequence comes from Roseibium hamelinense, assembly GCF_007830545.1. Classification (GTDB taxonomy): domain Bacteria; phylum Pseudomonadota; class Alphaproteobacteria; order Rhizobiales; family Stappiaceae; genus Roseibium; species Roseibium hamelinense. The sequence goes on along the minus strand of NZ_VLLF01000004.1, from coordinate 250,418 downwards.
GTTCGGCCTCGGTTTCCGGCAGGTCCAATTCAAACCCTTCCGGAATACGCAATTGCTCAATGAAAGAAGACACCCGTTCATCGATGTAGTTAAGCGTCTTCACGACCTTTGATATCCGCTGTCCGGTGATGTCCTGAAAGGTGCAGGCTTCAAAAATTCCGATCATTTTGGCGCTGACAAGATCCTGATAGGCGAGCGGATCGCTCGTATCCGCACACATGATCTCTTCTGCAGCCTCCATAATGGTGTTGGTGGCTTCCTCGGTCGCTTCGACAATCGCGTCAAGCTCTCTGCCTGCTTCTGGGATCTTGCTCCCGGTCATGTCTTTTGCCCGAAGTTGCGAAATCTCTTCTTTCATGCGCGTGATTTCACGCGCGATCGAGCGCAACTCTTCGGTGACAGCAGGCTGAACAGTTGACAGGAAGTCGTGCATGGATCCGGACATGACCTCAGCAAGCTGCATCACGTCCGTTAACGAAACGTCCCCGCCACGTTTCTTGTTTTCGACGAGAAATTCAATGACCCGCGATACGTTTTCTTTTGTCATACCGCTCATAGTGAAGCCTTCCAGAGCTATTGCCGACAGTCATAAAACACTGTCGATAATGCAGTGCGTGCCGGAACGCCCGGCACTCTTCCCCAAGTCTCGAGTGGCCCTGGCGGCTCGGCTCCCCAACCGAACAGCCGCCAAACCTTCGTAATATTAGTCCGAGAAAACGGCTTCAATCTTGCCCTTCAGAGTTTGGGCATTGAACGGCTTAACAATGTAATTGTTAACTCCGGCTTTTTTGGCTGCAATCACGTTTTCCGTTTTGGATTCGGCAGTCACCATTATGAATGGCGTCTTACTGAGACTGCCGTCCGCGCGAACCTGCTTCAGCAACTCGTAACCGGTCATCGGTTCCATATTCCAGTCGGAAATGACCAGCCCGTACCGCCGCTGTTTCATTTTTTCCAAAGCTTCGGTGCCGTCCGCAGCATCATCGATATCTTCGAAGCCAAGCTGCTTCAGCAGGTTCCGAATAATGCGAATCATCGTTTTGTAGTCATCGACCACGAGGACCGGCATCTGAAGATCAAGGGCCATCGTCTACTCCATACTGTCAACTAGCGCGGCCCCTGGCCTTGGGCCGTGGAAACGCGTTCTGACTTAAAAGGAGAGAGACACTTTAAAGTGTCCTCGCCTCCCCACACTCACTGCAAATTACGCCAAGGCCCTGAAAAGTCCGTTAATAACGCGCTGTTTTTTTCTTCACCAAAAGCCCAATAGCCGGGAACCCACAGCTTTCGTAGTGTTTGAGTGATAAGAAGACCGGCAGCGGGAGCGCGTCACATTGGCAATCCTTGAACTAAGAGAACTGTGTTTTGAAGACTTGCAGGTCGGCATGTCAGAGTCAGTCGAAAAACACGTGAGTTCAACCGATGTTGTTGGCTTCGCCGAGGTTTCCGGCGACCGGAATCCAATCCATCTATCGGAGCATTTCGCCGCTCGAACGCCTTTCAAAACCCGCATTGCGCATGGTCTTTATACTGCTAGCTTGATTTCTGCCGTTCTGGGAACACGGCTGCCAGGTCCTGGTGCGATTTATTTGTCACAGACGCTCAACTTCAAGGCGCCGGTCCGTATTGGTGACGATGTTACCGTTACCGTCACAGTGGCCGAGCTCATGGAACGCGGCGCGCGGGCACGCCTTTCTTGTATATGCCAGGTCGGTGATCAGGTTGTTCTCGAGGGAGAAGCGCTGGTAAAGGTTCCGTTGCGCTCCGATACTGACCTCTAGACGGCACTTGCTTGATCGCTTTCGGCTGCCATCGCCAATCCAACTTGACCTTTTTTATCCAACACGTCAGTTTCCGCCGCAAAATCGAGGCCAATATAGCCGGTGCCACTTTGCACATACGGTAGGCAACGCCTTTTGGCGCTGGACCATTTGACGAAATGAAGGCGGACTTATGACTGAAGCGACTCTTGGCCAATTCCAGCATGTCAATGGCCTTGAGGATGTCCCGAAAACTTTGCGGAACGGCGTCGTTGCGATCGGCAATTTTGACGGCGTGCATCGGGGACATCGCGCCGTGTTGGGGGCTGCCCAAACCATTGGACATCGGGAAAAACGACCTGTGTATGCCATGACCTTTGAGCCGCATCCGCGTACAGTCTTTAAGCCCGACGCACCCGTTTTCCGGCTCACCCCGGAAAAACAAAAGGCGGAGGTGTTGGCAGCATGCGGATTGGATGGCGTGCTGGTGGTACCGTTTTCTCGGGAATTTGCCGGTGTCGAAGCGCAAGAGTTTGTCTCTGATATCCTCATGTCAAAACTCGCGATTTTCCATGCGGTCACCGGTCATGATTTTCATTTCGGGCGCGCCCGCATGGGAACACCAGAGTTTCTGAAGAAAAGCGGCCTCAGCTTTGGATTTGGGGTCACCCAGGTTGAACCAGAAACCGACGAAGGCCGTCAAGTGATCTCGTCATCGCGGATCCGTGAGGCGCTAGCCGAGGGCGACATCGCCTTAGCGAACGGACTTCTAGGATACCGCTGGTTTTTTGATGCCGAAGTCCGGCATGGCGACAAGCGCGGTCGCGACCTCGGCTATCCAACGGCCAATTTGCAGCTCCCTATCGGGTGCCCTTTGAAGCATGGCATTTACGCCGTCAAAATTCGAGTGGAGGATCACTTGTTTGATGGCGTTGCTAGTTTTGGCCGCCGGCCAACTTTCGACAACGGCGCTCCCCTTTTCGAAATCCATCTTTTTGACTTTCAGGGCGACCTATACGGAAAAAAACTGCGCACGCATGTCGTATCTTACTTACGAGGCGAGGAGAAATTTGACAGCGCAGAAACCCTCGTGGCGCAGATGGACAAAGACAGCCTGGAAGCACGCGCGGCTCTTTCCAGCTTGAAGCCTCTGGGCGAGATAGACACCCTTTTGATGCCCGGGGCTTAAACAGCCGCTCGCCCTGCCACCTTTGGCTTACACTGCCTTTGTATCGTTCTCACGGCCCTTCAGCCTGATTGCGCCGAAAGGAATTAGCTCGGAATAGGTTATGTGGTCCTGCAAGCGGCTGAGACCGAGATACAGCATCGCGGCCGCAGGAAGAGGACCGATAGGGATACCGACATCCCCGAGGATACGGGTCGCGCCGCTAAATGCGACAGCAATAACCAGCAAGTAGATGTCTGAACTGCGGTAGCTGTAAGCCCTTGCGTAGATTGCGAAGAAAAGAACTGCAAGCACAAGAAGGGTTAGGTCATAGGATAGTGAATATGGAGTTACCAGCAGTCCAGCGCTGACCAAGACAACTGCCTTCAGTTCGAACGGTATTGCATCTTTTGACCAGGCTAGAACGACCACCGCCAAAAGCAGACACGATAAGGCGGCTTGAAGGATGATTGCCAAGTCTTCATTTACCCCCCCTAAACGCAAGGCCGCGTTTAAAGAAATCATCTTGTGAAATTCCAATACGCCGGAAGACATCAAACTGCGAGCAAACGAACTCTGTTCGAGAAATGCCAGCCAAGTATCCGTGCCTAGAACTGCCCAGCTTATAAGTGCCCACAAAATCGTGCCGAAAGAGGCTACGATGAACGCTTGCCAATACCGTCCTGCAAGCAACGCGAATGGGATTAACACGCCTGCTTGTGGCTTGAATGTCATGAGCGCGAAGCACACGCCAGCGAGCACCATCCTCCGATTCTTAAGGCAGTATAGTCCCACCCCAAGACACGCGCAGGTCAAGAGGCTCGTCTGGCCATGCGCTGCAGCGTTCAGTGTCGCCGGAAAAGCCAACAGAAACATAGCCCCTTGCCAGTTTCCCCAAACCAAGCGGCCAGTAACTGCATAAACTGAAAGCGACAGGCCCATAAAAACAATGTAGGCCGTCAGAAAGGATAAGGACGAAAGCGGAAGAATAGTCAGCAAGAATGTCGGCGGATACATGAATGGGAAATACATCCCATCTCTCGTGAAAGGCGCCTGGGCAGTTTTTAAAAACTGGTTTTCGTAAGCAAATGCTGGCCCAACAAGCCGCGCTTCTTCCGCCGCGGTCCAAAAGCACAAAAAGTCGATTGGAAAAACAAAACCAGCTCCGTAAACCGGTTTGCCGAGAGCGTAGAGGAAAAAGCACAATGCAAACAGGTAGGCCACTGGCGCCATCTGTGACGCAATACGGACCCGTTCTCCGGTAATCAAAGCGTGCAGCTCGAATCGCATGGTGCACCGACAAAAACAAAGACGTCGGCAGCCTCTTCTACAAGTATTAAGGAAAATAGAATTCGGCGCGAAATCGAGCGCTCAGATAAACTCGGGCCTAATGCCGTTCGGGCATCGTCTATCATTCCCTTGTCTCACTGCAGACAAAACAGAGCCACCAATTGCTTCACCGAGACTTTATTCTCGTCCGCAGTGCTGGTATGTCAGCTGGCATGCGATTTGACCGGATAAATATCAAGCGACTTGGAGTGATCCGTTGGCGCCGAATTACAAGCCCGGCCCGCGGATAACGCCTTTTGTTTGTGGCGTCCCGGGACCGGGTTCACGGTTTACACCGTTCGCCAGCATCAGCAATCGCTGATCGCAGGCCCCAAAACTCTTGATTACGAGAACAAGCGTAAGCGTTAAAGCGAAGATCAGGCCAGTCATGACCGACAAACCGACACGTGATTACTCCGAGACACTCAATCTGCCGCAGACTGACTTTCCAATGCGCGCCGGCCTACCGAAAAAAGAACCGGAAATCCTTGCGCGCTGGCAAGACATGAAGCTCTATAAAAAGCTGCGAGAACAAAGCGCGGGGCGGGACAAGTTCATCCTCCACGATGGCCCACCATATGCGAATGGCAACATACATATCGGCCATGCGCTCAATAAGACCCTCAAAGATATTGTCACCCGCTCCATGCAGATGATGGGCTACGACAGCAATTACGTTCCGGGCTGGGACTGCCACGGGCTCCCGATTGAGTGGAAAATCGAGGAACAGTATAGGGCCAAAGGTAAAAACAAGGACGAGGTACCGATCAACGAGTTCCGGCAGGAATGCCGAGAGTTTGCCGAGCATTGGATTAAGGTTCAGCGCGGCGAGTTTGAACGCCTCGGCATTGAGGGCGATTGGGACAACCCTTACTTAACGATGCGCTTTGAAAGCGAAGCAGTCATTGCAAACGAGCTGATGAAGTTTGCGATGTCCGGCCAGCTCTATCGCGGCTCCAAACCCGTCATGTGGTCTGTTGTCGAAAAAACAGCGCTGGCCGAAGCTGAAATCGAATACCACGATTACCAGTCCGATCAGATCTGGGTAAAATTTCCGGTTGTCGAAGCGGGTGGCACAGACGAGGCTGCGGCCGAGCAGCTCCTTGAGGCTTCTGTCGTGATATGGACCACAACCCCATGGACAATTCCTGGCAACCGGGCCGTCTGCTTTTCTTCAAATATCAGCTACGGTCTGTACGAAGTCACGCAGGAAGGGCTTCCCGACGATAATTGGGTGCAAAAAGGGGACCTTCTCATCCTTGCGGACGCCCTCGCCAGTGACGTTTTCAAAAATGCCCGCATCGAAGAATTCCGGCTCGTACGCCCGGTAAGCGCCGGGGAGCTGTCTTCCGTCACGCTTGCACACCCTTACCGGGATCTGAACCTTGGCGGTTACCAATTCGACGTTCCGGTTCTTAATGGCGATCACGTCACGGATGACGCTGGCACCGGCTTTGTTCATACCGCACCGAGCCACGGTGCGGACGACTTCGAAATCTGGATGGCCAACACGCGCGATCTCGAAGCCCGCGGGATTGACACGACGATCCCTTTCACTGTCGCCGATGACGGCTACTACACAAAGGACGCCCCAGGGCTTGAAGGCAACCAGGTCATCACGCACAAGGGCGAGAAGGGCAAAGCCAACAAGGCAAATATTGAGTTTCTGAAACAAGCCGGAGCCTTGATCGGCCTTGGCCGGATGCGGCACCAGTACCCGCACTCCTGGCGTTCCAAGAAGCCGATCATCTTCCGCAACACGCCGCAATGGTTTGTCTATATGGACAAGGACCTTTCCGGTAAAGGCGATACGCTCCGCACGCGTGCGCTGACTGCCATTGACAACACCCGTTTTGTTCCCGCTTCCGGGCAAAACCGGTTGCGGTCCATGATCGAGAACCGGCCAGATTGGGTCCTTTCCCGTCAGCGGGCCTGGGGCGTTCCAATCACTGTTTTCATCCATAAAGACACTTCCGAAATCCTGCGTGACAAGGCTGTCAACCAGCGGATCTTTGACGCATTTGTTGCTGAAGGGGCCGATGCGTGGTTCGCCGAAGGAGCAAAAGAACGGTTTCTTGCTGACGATCACAAAGCCGATGACTGGTACATGGTCACGGACATTCTGGATGTTTGGTTCGATTCAGGGTCAACGCACGCGTTTTGTATGGAAAAGCGCGATGACCTGAACCCATGCCGGAAGGGACTTGGCGGTAAGGACCACGTCTTATATCTCGAAGGCTCAGATCAGCACCGAGGCTGGTTCCATTCCTCTTTGCTTGAAAGCTGTGGCACCCGCGGGCATGCGCCCTACGACGCCGTCCTGACCCACGGATTTACGATGGCCGAAGACGGGCGCAAAATGTCTAAATCTCTGGGCAATCAGGTGTTCCCTCAAGATATCATCAAACAGTATGGCGCCGATATCTTGAGGCTTTGGGTCGCGTCGTCAGACTATGCTGAAGATCAACGTATCGGTCCGGAGATCATCAAAACAAACGTCGACAGCTACCGGAAACTCCGCAACACCCTGCGCTGGATGCTCGGATCTCTTGCGCATGGCGCAAAGGAGGAAATTGCTTTGAGCGACATGCCTGAGCTGGAACGCCTGATGCTGCACCGGCTCACCGAGCTGGATGCCTTGGTCCGCCAAGGCTACAGGGACTTCGACTATAAACGCGTATTCCACCACCTCTTCACATTCATGACGGTGGAACTGTCAGCGTTCTATTTCGACATCCGCAAGGACGCACTTTACTGCGACAAGACGAGTTCCGTCCGACGCCGCGCGGCTCTCTTTGTAATCGACAAGCTGTTCAACTGCATTGTGACCTGGATGGCGCCCATGCTGCCATTTACAATGGAAGAGACCTGGACGTCGCGCTACGGTCAGGACACATCGGTTCACCTTGAACAATTCCCGGAAGTTCCCGCCGATTGGAGCAACGCGGCGCTTGCCGAAAAGTGGGCAAAAATCAAAACCGTTCGGCGCGTCATCACCGGCGCTCTGGAAGTCGAACGGCGCGAGAAACGAATTGGCTCGTCATTGGAAGCGCATCCGGTGGTCCATGTCACCGATCCAGCGTTGCTGGACGCCATCGAAGATGAGGATCTGGCTGACATCGCAATCACGAGCCAGCTGACATTGGTTAGCACGCCGGCGCCGGATGGGGCGTTTACGCTTGAGGACACGCAGGGTGTGGCGGTTGTGCCGGGCCTTGCGAAGGGCAACAAGTGTGCGCGCTCTTGGAAAATCCTGCCGGAGGTTGGCTCTGATCCGGATTACCCGGACGTGACCCTTCGCGACGCGGAAGCGCTGCGGGAGTGGGACGCAAGGAATGTTGCCGCTTGAACGCAATGAATGAAACGAAAAAGCGGCCCTTACTATGGGGCCGCTTGAGCGCCTTCGTCTTGAGTGTTGCCGTGATCGGCTTCTTGACAGATCAGGCAACCAAGCTTTGGCTGCTCTACAGTTTTGATCTTGGCACCTATGGCCCGGTTCAGCTGTTGCCGGTGCTTGATTTTGTCTTGGTTTGGAACCGGGGTATCTCCTACGGCCTGTTTCAACAATATACTGATCTCGGTCGGATTTTGCTGATCGCAATCACCCTGGCAGCCACAGTGTTCTTATGGGTGTGGGGCGCACGGGCCCAGTCGCGTTTGGTTGCGCTTGCGCTTGGCTTGGTCATAGGAGGGGCACTCGGGAATGGCCTCGACCGGATTTATCACGGCGCGGTCGTTGACTTCGTTCATTTTCACGTCGGGACGTTTTCCTGGTACGTGTTCAACCTCGCTGATGTGTGGATCGTTGCAGGGGTTGTCGGACTGCTGTATGACAGTTTTACTGAAAGTCCCAATTCGGCCGCAAAAAGCGGATAGGAACCGAGGCGATTTCAAAAGGTCAAGTACGCGAAGGTCCCAATGCTTGAGCAACTAAAACTCCCGAACCTGAAACGGGGCATCGCCCTGCTCGGGCTTATTGCGCTTGGTGCCTGCCAGGCAGCTGACGGAACAAGTCAAGCGCCGGACACCGCATTGGTGAACAGCGTCATGTCCGGCCTGGGCGCTGTGGATCCAAAAGCAAAACCGATCGAATACAAACCACGCGCACCACTTGCAATGCCGTCGAATCCGACAGCCTTGCCCTCTCCGGAGACGCAGGTCGCCGGTCGGAGCTCCGAGAATTGGCCAGAAAACGAGGTCAATCAGGACTTGGAAGACATCCGGGCCCTTTATGCGCAGGGCGGACGGGACCGAAATGCGCCTTTGACCCCGGAACAGATGCGCGGCATTGACATCCGAGGTGCACCAACGGTTCAAGCAACGGCAGCGGATGCAAGAGCAAACCGGTTGATCACCGGCGAGCGCATGACGAATGAAGAGCTTCGCGAACAAGGCAACGCTGCAAACGCGCTGCAACAGGAAAATCTTGTTGCTACGCAAAACCAGCTGCCGCAACGGCGCTACCTGACCGATCCCCCCACGGAATACAGCGTGCCGTCGCCCAATGCACCGATGCCACAGGTCGTCGAGGTCAAGACCGAAAGACCTCGGGACGAATACGATTCGGCACCACTTGACATGCGCTGCGTGGAGCGCGGCGGCGGGCACTGCCAGCGCGGTGCAAACAAGTAATAGCGCATCGCAATCTAACGAAACTGTAATGAGACCCGGAACCAACGCTGCCCTATATGGGAACGAGATGGTTTCGGGTTTTTTTCGATCTCCGAATGCAAAGGAGTATGACTTGTACAAATACACTCCGTTTAAAGGACAAAAGCTGCGGCATGTTACGGCCGTTCTTTTGTGCGGAACCATGCTGTTCGGCGCAGCCACTCCGCCAGGCCTTGTGGGAATAGCACAAGCTGCAGACAGTCAAAACCAGCTGACGATCGCTCCCAATCTCAGCCACTTTACGCTCGACAACGGGTTGGTAGTGGTTGTAATCCCGGACAACCGCGCTCCAATCGCCACCCATATGCTGTGGTACAAGGTCGGCTCAGCCGATGAGCCTGTAGGGCAGTCCGGCGTCGCGCACTTTCTTGAACATTTGATGTTCAAGGGAACTAAAGACAATCCGGACGGCGCTTTCTCGAAAGTCATTGCGGATCTTGGCGGACAGGAAAACGCTTTTACCAGTTATGACTACACGGCCTATTTCCAGCGCGTCGCCAAAGAGCACCTGCCGCTCATGATGAAGCTCGAAGCGGACCGGATGGCAAACCTCGTTTTAAGTGATGAGGTCGTCGATCCAGAGCGCGAGGTGGTTCTCGAAGAACGCAGGAGCCGTGTGGACAGCCGGCCCCAGTCCAGGCTTGGCGAAGCGTTGAATGCGGTGACATTCGTCAACCATCCCTACGGCTCTCCGGTGATAGGATGGGAAAGCGAGATTGAAGGCCTTAACAAGGAATCGGCAATTGCGTTCTACGACCGGTTCTACACACCAAACAACGCCGTTTTGATTGTGGCCGGCGACGTGGACGCCAGCGAAGTGCAGGCTCTTGCGGAAGAAACGTACGGGCGACTACCGCGACGGGCAGACCCTGGTGCACGCCAACGACCCGTTGAACCGCCACTATCGGGAGAGCGCGCGATTACGTTAACTGATGCAAGGGTTCAACAGGATTCCCTCTCGCAAACGTGGGTCGTCCCAAGCGCAACCACTGCGGACGATCTGGAAGCCGAAGCACTTGATGTGTTCGCCTATGTCTTGGGCGGCGGCCCCACCAGCCGCTTACACAAGGCTCTTGTCCTAGATGAGGAAATCGCCCTTTCGGCGGGGAGCTACTATCAGGGAAGTGCGCTGAACGATGGCCGCTTTGGCATCTACGCAACAGCCGCTGACGGCACCAGACTTGAGGACCTGGAACCCCGGATCTCGGCGGTCTTGGAAGACCTGATCGAAAACGGGATCACTGAAGACGAACTGGAGGCTGCAAAGCACCGCATGGTGGCCGATGCGATTTACGCTCAGGACAGCCAAGTGTCTTTGGCTCGGATCTTCGGAACTGCATTGACCACCGGGCAGACGATTGAAGATGTCCAGACATGGCCTGCGCGCATTCAAAGTGTTTCAATTGAGGACGTGGAACAGGCTGCGGAAGCTTACCTCACAAGTGTCCCTGTCGTTGGATACCTAAAGTCTGCGCCGCCGGCTCCGGACAATGCCGCAGACGCTGAAACGTCCCTAGAAGCGGACCGGAGTTGACTAGAATGACACCGTTTTCGCGCGCACTGTCACTGCCATTTCACGCCACTGTTGCGCTGGTCTTGATTGTTTTCATGACTGTTACCGCCCGCGCTGTCGAGATTCAAAGGGTGGTCAGCCCTCAGGGAATCGAGGCCTGGCTGGTAGAGGACAACACCGTACCGCTGGTCGCAATGAACTTTTCATTCGACAACGGGGCGGCACTCGACCCTGAAAGCAAGTCTGGGCTGACCAGATTGCTGTCGGCAACACTGGACGAAGGTGCCGCCGATCTCGATTCAGAAGCTTATCAGGCACGTCTCGAACAGCTCGCCATCAGCATCGGCTTCAGCACGTCCCGAGACGCGTTCTTCGGTAGTCTGCGAACCTTGGCACCAACAGTCGATGAGGCATTCGACATGTTGTCGATCGCAGTCAATGAGCCCCGGTTTGACGAGGACGCTGTCGAGCGGATAAAGGCTCAACTAATCGCCGGCGTGCGCCGGCAGCAAAAGGAGCCGAATGCTATCGCAGGAAAAGCGTTTATGGCCTCGGTTTTCGGCGAGCATCCTTATGCAATCCCGACCAGTGGTACTGAGTCGACCCTGGAAAGCCTGACCCCCGGCGACTTGGATCAGCAACATCGCGCTTTGTTCAGCCGTTCGGGGCTGCGCATTGGAGTGGTTGGCGCGATAGATGCTGGCACCCTTGGCCTATTACTTGACAAGGTTTTTGCAGACTTGCCGGAAAACACCGAACTGGGAAGTGTTGCGGATGCCGAGGCGGCCTTCGGTGAACGGGTCAGCGAAACACTTCCGGTTCCCCAGACTTCAATCATGATCGGACTTCCCGGACTAAAACGCGATGACCCCGACTTTCAGGCAGCCTTCGTAATGAACCATATCCTGGGTGGTGGAACCTTTACATCCTGGTTGTTTGAGGAAGTTCGCGAAAAGCGCGGCTTGAGCTATGGCGCAAATAGTTCAATCATTCCTTATGAGCACGCAGGCATGATCATTGCCACCGCAGCCACACGGGCAGACCGTGCAAACGAAACCCTTGATGTAATGCTTGATCAGATTGACAGGATGGCCACCGAAGGGCCGACGTCCGCCGAGCTGGAGGCCGCCAAACGGTTTCTGACGGGTTCTTACGCCCTGCGGTTCGACACGTCCGGCAAAATCGCCAGCCAGCTGGTCGCCCTCCAAAACGCTGATTTGCCGATCGACTATTTCGAAAAGCGGAATGCGGAAATCGAAGCGGTCAGTCTTGAAGATGTGCAGCGGGTAGCGCAACGGTTGCTTGCCACTCAGGACCCGACGGTCGTGACGGTTGGGCCCGCCGTGAACTGAAAAATTAAAGCGCGCCGCCAACTGCGGTGCGCTTCTTTTCTGATGTGAGCTAGAAAACGCTTAGGCGGTCCCAGCTGCGCGGGTTTTTGGCGCCGGTGCTGGCGTTCCCTGCAAGACCTCCGCACGGACTGGACGAGGGGGCGAAAACAGGTTGCCCTGCGCAAGCTTGATATCGAAATCCAGCAGCTCGAGAACTTGGTTTTCGGTTTCGACGTGATCGGTCACCAATTCCATGCCATAGCGGTGCAACAGATCCCCGAAATCGGCTGGATGAATGTGACCATGATGCACAGCGCGTCGGCCGATTAAGTAGTCGGCATGCAGTTTGGCGTATTTGAACCCGCGTTGCGCCAGAGCCTTGAAGTCCATTTTAAGATTGTCCACCTGGTCGACCGAAAAATAAAAGCCGAGTTCTGACAAGGCGTCGACGCTTTCCATTTCGACCGCTCCCATCGCGGCCACATCGCTTTGGGTGAATTCAAAGACCAGCGTTTCCGAAAAATTCCTGTTTGCATTTACAAACTCGAGAAAGCCCGGGAAAAACGTCTCGTCCACAAGAGACAGGGAAGAGATATTGCAAAACAGCGCGGCCTTACGGTTGCGCGAGGTTAAGCGACGCATGACCTGAACCGACCGGAACAGGAGCAGATTGTCAATTCTTGGCGCAAGGCCGCTGCGAACGGCTTCCGGCATGAAGGTCGCGGCGCTGATCATCGCGCCATCGGCATCGCGCAATTTGGTGAAGGCTTCATAATATTTCACCTGGCGCTGAGGGAGCGTCACGATCGGTTGCAAATGGAGTTCGACCCGGTTCGCGTTAAGCGCGGATCTGATCAGTTCACGCATCGCAGGATCGGGCTGTGGCTCTTCAACCGCAGGAGGCACCTCAGCAATTGTGTGCTCCATGGGAAAGTCGGAGTCATCGAGAGGTTCGGGCACCCTAACCGGCGGTGCGGCCCGCGCATGTTCCGGTGCGGAATTGCGCTCGTAGGGCGGCGAAACGACTGGTTCCGGGGCGCGTCGTGTCGGTTCGTTGCGGGTATGCAGCTCCTCGTGCGCAGCGTACTGAGCCTGTTGGGCGGCCTGCGGGTGCGGCCGGGTTTCAGGTGGCTCATACCGGCTGTACCGCCCATCTGCCGGTTGAGAATGCGGGTAAGTGTGCTGTTCAGACTGGGCTGGATAGTGCGGATGCGGCAGCCCCCGCGGAGAAGGCGGAGCAGGCTGCTGGGATTGGTAGTGCGGTAAAGACTGATGGGCCTGCGGCGGCAGAGCCTCTTGTTCTTCCACCCGTGTTTCAAGGTCGGACATCGCTTCGGCCATTTGCTTGACCAAAGTCCCCAACACCTCGACCTCTGCAAAAAGAGGATCGATTTCAAGCCGGGTCCGGCGAGGTATGTTGTGCTCAACGCCTGTCAGGCGACCTTCCAGATTTTCAAGATCTTCATCCAGGTCTGCCATTCTGTCTTCCAGCCTGTCGACCGCTTCGCTGACCGAACTTCTGTCCTGAGCCCGCGTCAAAAGGACATGGCTCAGGATCATGGTGCACATCAGAGCAAGACCAAGAGACACTGCCTCACCGAACGGACGGCCAAACTGAAAAATCAATACGGCAGCCGCCGACAAGGCAATTACGCCCATGCAAATCATTATAAAGATGGTAGCGGTGCGCCCCATGGCTTCTGCAGGCTCTCAACTCGAATCACAACACCCGCTTTAATCATGCCTTAACAATTCCACGCTTCCGAATCCGGAAGGGAAAAGATCAGAGGTTTTGGGGATTTGTCCCCGATTAAGCGCAATCTTGACACCTTATCGCATTCAAACATGTCAAGCTGTGGGTTTGGTGCCAATGCCACTCAACGTTGCTTTGGCGTCTTCTCCTATTTCAATAAATGGTGCGCGGGTTTTCCAGAAAGTCCAGCCTGCTGGGGCTCACATTTGTGCCGACAAGCGAATTTGGTGCGAAACTCGGACTGCAATTTGAAATGACAACGCTTTGTTTACCGTGTTCGTAGAAATTTCTAATGGTGATTGAGTCGATACCCGGCTGACGAATTTCAAATGACGGGAGAAGCCCAGCAATGGGGAGTAACATGGGTCTCGAACGGCCCCTCATGGTGCGTGTACTGGATTCTTTGCCGTCGGAGGCCGCGCGAACAGCTGCAGTGGTTGAAAAACTCCCGGCACACTGTGCGGAGCCTGTGCTCTACAACGCACCGCAAGACTGTCTGAAAGATCTGGCAGGCAAAAACACCGATATACTGGTTCTTGATCTTGAGGCCCTCGGTGAAGATAGCGCTCTTGAGCCGTTCGCTGTCCGCTGTCCGTCCACAGTCATTATTGCGGTGTCCGCAAAGGGATCTGTCTCCCGTGCGGTTAGCGCCATGAGGTCTGGGGCACATGACTTTCTTACAAAGCCATTCAGTCTCGATGCGCTCGCAAAAAAAGTGATGTTCCAACTGGACCAGAGAAAAGGCGGCCGGGATTGGCGCGCGCCGCTTGTGGCATCGGAGATCGTCACAGTATCTAAAGACACTCCCCCCATGTCTGGAATTCAGACAGGCAAGCATAGAACATCCGACTGCGATTCATCATCCCTGAATTTTGACAGCCTGATCGGCAAATCAGAAATCATGCGGCAGGTGTTTGACCAGATCCTGAAAATGGCGCCGTCACAAGCTCCGGTATTCATCACTGGAGAATCTGGAACCGGTAAGGAGCTGTGTGCGACTGCGATCCACGCAAATTCAGTCCGAAGCGACCAGAGTTTTGTCACGATCAACTGCGCGGCTATTCCGCGAGATCTGATCGAAAGCGAGATCTTCGGCTACAACCGTGGTGCCTTCACCGGGGCGACCGAAACCCGCGCGGGGGCTGCCGAACAGGCTGACGGGGGCACCTTATTCCTTGATGAAATTGGTGAAATGGATCTTCTTTTGCAAAGCAAACTGTTGCGCTTCTTGCAAACCGGTACATTTCAACGCCTCGGAGATACCCAGACCCGGAAGGTCGACGCCCGCATAATCTGTGCGACAAACCGCAATCCGCTCGAGGAAATTTCAGCAGGACGCTTCCGGGAAGACCTATACTACCGCCTGCATGTGCTGCCAATCCAATTACCAGCTCTCAGAGACCGGCGCGAAGATGTGATGCTGTTGGCGCAAACATTCTTGGCGCGGTACGCCCGCGAAGAGGTCAGGCAATTCAAAGGCTTCGATGCGGACGCCGAAGCCTGCCTTCTTAGCTATGGCTGGCCCGGCAATGTACGCCAGCTTGAGAACACGATCCGGCAAATTGTTGTCATGAACGACGGCCCCGCCGTGTCTTTAGATATGCTTCCGCTGGTCATACGGGATCCTGCTGGACGGGCGGCCAATGTCGTTGACCTTTCACGTGAGCGGGCACGCGCTGCCGCTCCTCCCCGCGCATTCGCGTCCATTGAGCCGCTCTGGGCCCAGGAGCGCCGGATCATCGAAGATGCACTTGCTGCATTCGATGGCAATATTGCGATGGCGGCGGCTGCGCTGGAAATCAGTCCCTCAACGATTTACCGCAAGCGTCAGTCCTGGGAAGCAAAAACTCTTTAACTGCCTCTCTTTAAGCTGGTGTGTTGCAGTCCTTGTCCCAAGGCTGCAAGCAGTTTATATCGGCAGCAATGGTGGCGATAAGAAAAGCCATTGTCTGCTTTGTGGGGGTAATGATGACAGCACGCTTTAAAGCGGCATCGGCTAGCGTATTTTTCTCATTAATTTTTGTTGCAACCGCCCACACCTCTGCGGCAATCGCTATGGACGCGTCCGTACCAGAGCCGGGCACCGATCTCCAACAAGCGGCACAAGCCTATGACCTTGCCTGGTCAAAGTCGGGTCTCGTGTTTACGGCGGCTACATTCATTTCAGAGCCCGCGAGTGGATACGGACAATTCACTCCGCGTCGCACCACTATATTCTCACCCTCTGAAACATTGCTTATCTACATTGAGCCTGTCGGGTATGGCTTTCAAAAAGCCGGCGAATCCAAGTCCTACGATCTAAGTGTCGATTTCAGACTGTTGAATACGACAGGTCAGGTCCTTGCAAAACAAGACGGGTTTGCACAGTTCAGTCAAACTTCCCGGAATGAAAAGCGCGAACTGTCGACGTCGCTAACTTTTGAGTTTGACGGCCTTCCTGACGGTTCATATACGATAGAGACCATCTACCGGGATCGTGTCGATGGCAAATCAGGCACCGTTTCACTGCCATTCACTGTTCAGTCCGCGCAGTAGCTATATAAGCTCCCAGCCAACTCATTTTGCCCGGATTTGCCGTAGAATTTTTCAGTCGCATACCATTGACAACCGCCGGCACGATCCATAAATCCAAAGCGCGTTTAGCACTCGCCTAGTGGGAGTGCTAACAGCCACACGGCGCGATGTGCCGTGTGTTGAACCCTTAATGATCATGTTCCGCGTGCTGCCTATCAGGATGGGGCGCGCTCATGAGAGGAAACAGTCAAATGGCATTTCGTCCACTGCACGATCGTGTCGTCGTTCGCCGCGTAGATTCCGAAGAGAAAACTGCCGGCGGCATCATCATCCCGGATACCGCTAAAGAAAAGCCGCAAGAAGGCGAAGTTGTTGCCGTTGGCAATGGCGCTCGCAAAGACAACGGCGAACTCGTTCCGGTTGATGTGAAAGCAGGCGACCGCGTTTTGTTCGGCAAGTGGTCTGGCACCGAAGTTAAGATCGACGGTGAAGACCTCTTGATCATGAAGGAATCCGACATCATGGGCGTGATCGCTTAATCCGCGAACCGCTCTGATCGCAATTCAAACTCTAATTTAGTGAGACGTAAAAATGGCTGCTAAGGACGTAAAGTTCTCCTCAGACGCTCGCGAACGTATGCTCAAGGGCGTTGACACCCTCGCAAACGCTGTGAAAGTCACACTCGGCCCGAAAGGCCGGAACGTCGTTCTCGACAAAGCATTCGGCGCTCCGCGCATCACCAAAGACGGTGTGTCTGTTGCCAAGGAAATCGAACTCGAAGACAAGTTCGAGAACATGGGCGCGCAGATGGTGCGTGAAGTCGCTTCCAAGACCAACGATATCGCTGGTGACGGCACAACCACCGCAACTGTTCTGGCTCAGTCCATCGTTAAGGAAGGTGCCAAAGCGGTTGCTGCCGGCATGAACCCGATGGATCTGAAGCGTGGTGTAGATCTGGCTGCATCTGCTGCGGTAAAGGCACTCGAAGCGGCATCCAAGCCGATCACCACTTCTGAAGAAGTTGCTCAGGTCGGCACAATCTCGGCAAACGGCGACGAGCAGGTCGGTAAGGACATTGCCGAAGCCATGCAGAAAGTCGGCAACGAAGGCGTCATCACCGTTGAAGAAGCAAAGTCTCTCGAGACTGAGCTCGAAGTCGTTGAAGGCATGCAGTTCGACCGCGGCTACCTGTCTCCGTACTTCGTGACCAACGCAGAAAAGATGTTGGCTGACCTTGAGAAGCCGTACATTCTCCTGCACGAGAAAAAGCTGTCCAACCTTCAGGCAATGCTGCCAATCCTGGAAGCTGTTGTTCAGTCCTCCCGTCCGCTGCTGATCATCGCAGAAGACGTTGAAGGCGAAGCACTGGCTACTCTTGTGGTCAACAAGCTGCGCGGCGGCCTCAAGATCGCAGCCGTCAAGGCACCGGGCTTCGGCGACCGCCGCAAGGCCATGCTGGAAGACATCGCCATCCTCACAGGTGGCACCGTGATCTCCGAAGACCTTGGCATCAAGCTCGAGAACGTGACGCTCGACATGCTCGGCACTGCCGAAAAAGTCGCAATCACCAAGGAAACCACCACGATTGTTGACGGTGCTGGTGAGAAGTCTGACATCGAAGGTCGCGTTTCCCAGATCAAAGCGCAGATCGAAGAAACCACTTCCGACTACGACCGTGAAAAGCTGCAAGAGCGTCTTGCCAAGCTGGCCGGCGGTGTTGCAGTGATCCGCGTTGGCGGTGCAACCGAAGTCGAAGTTAAAGAGAAAAAAGACCGCGTCGATGATGCGCTGAACGCGACCCGCGCAGCTGTCGAAGAAGGTATCGTTCCAGGTGGCGGCACTGCGCTGTTGCGTGCGAAGAAAGCCGTCGAAGCTCTGACAAACGACAACCCGGACATTGCTGCGGGCATCAAGATCGTTCTGCGTGCCCTGGAAGCTCCGATCCGTCAGATCGCTGAAAACGCTGGTGTAGAAGGCTCCATCGTGGTCGGCAAGATCCAGGAAAATGACGATGATACCTTCGGTTTCAACGCTCAAACCGAAGCTTTCGTCAACATGATCGAAGCTGGTATCATTGACCCGACCAAGGTTGTCCGGACTGCTCTGCAGGACGCAGCTTCTGTCGCAGGCCTCCTGATCACTACAGAAGCCATGGTTGCTGAGCTGCCGAAGAAAGACGCAGCACCGGCAATGCCTGGCGGCGACATGGGCGGCATGGGCGGCATGGGCTTCTAAGAAGCCCAAAGCTCATTGACTTTGCGGAAAGGGCGGCCATCGGGCCGCCCTTTTTTGTGTTAGCCGCCGCCCATCTTCATCAGTTTCTGCCGCTATGCTGCACTGGGGGAGGCACGACTTCTAAGAATGCCATAAGGCAGGCATTCTTCCTACGTGCTGAACACGCTACGGCGTGTTCAGTGGCAGCATACGCTTCAAATCCGGGCCGTCAGCAAGATGAAAAAGGGCGGTCTTCGGACTGCCTCTTGCGGTATCACAACAGTAGATGCCCTTTTCCGCCGAAGGAATGAAGATCAATCCCGGGCAGGAATATTGATCGCCTTTTCACTTGCCGGACGGGATTTGCATGTCTCAAGCCAGCGAAGGATGTTTATGCATCCAGCCAGCTCGACATGTGGCCCGGCTTCGTAAAACCCCTCAATTGTGCGCAGCCAAGGCCAGGCAGCAATATCCGCAATCGTGTAGTCGTCCCCCATTATGAACTCCCGGTGTTCCAAACGCACATCGAGTACACCCAACAAGCGTTTTACCTCATCCCTGTAGCGCTCAAACGGACGGCGGTCCTCGTAGTCCTTGCCCGCAAACTTATGAAAAAATCCCAGCTGCCCGGACATCGGACCAAGTCCGCCCATTTGCCACATCAGCCATTGCAGGGTTTCGTATTTTTCGGCGGGATCACTTGAAAGAAAGCGGCCGGTTTTTTCAGCGAGATAAATCAGGATCGCACCGGATTCCCAGAGCGCCAAAGGCGCTCCATGTGGACCGTCAGGATCAATGATCGCCGGAATCTTGTTGTTCGGGTTCAAAGACAAGAATTCTGGTGTGAGTTGGTCATCGGTCGAAAAGCTGACCAGGTGCGGCTCATAGGGCAGCCCTGTCTCTTCCAGCATGGCAGACACCTTGATACCGTTCGGCGTCGGCAGTGAATAAAGCTGTAGCTGATCAGGATGTTGGGCGGGCCATTTTTCGGTGATCTGAAAGTCGGAAAGTCCGGTCATAAAAAACTCACGGCTTGAGGAAATCGTTCAGGAGATTGCGTACCCTCTTATTTGAACAGGCGCTTTACATAAGACCTAACCACGTACATTAAACCCATCGGCAAATAACGATAGATTGAAAATTACCCCCAGCAGCACCGAGGACTTGCGGGCACTAATCTCCGGTAAAGGTGCAAGGCGGTTGACAGCCAAAAGTAAACTGCATAGTGCATTTTGGCACTGCGGCAGGGCCGGGCCAACCGCATTGGAGCAGCAGGAGACCGCCATGGACAGTGAGCTGGAGCAGCGCATTGAGAAATTAGAAATCGATTTGGCCCACGCAATGCAGACAATCGATGATCTGAATTCGGTTGTTATCGAGCAGTCCAGGCTTCTGGAGCGCTTGAACCGGCGGCAAATTGAAACGTCCGGTCAGGTAGAAGAGCTCATGGAACATGTGCTGCCAGAACCAGGCCACGACAAACCACCGCACTACTAACGGCCTTCTGTAGGTCCCTTTTTTAAACAAACCATCGCTTGGACAAGGCCTTTTTCATGAGAAACCTCCGCTACACACTAAAAACCCGCCCAGAAGGTGCGCTTGGGCCCGAGCATTTTGACCGGGTCGATGAAGAACTGACCGCTCTTGAAAATGGTAAAGCCCGCGTGCGGGTTGTTTATGTCTCTCTTGATCCTGCCATGCGTGGCTGGGTTTCGGCCGATACCAAATCCTATGTTCCGCCGGTTCCTATCGGTGACACCATGCGTGCACTTGGCGTTGGTATCGTCGAAGAGAGTAAATCGGACGCTTTCAAACCCGGGGACTGGGTTTCAGGTTTCACCGGCTGGACCGAGTGGCTGGATATCGCACCCGGTGCCATGAATGTCGTTCCTAAAACGGCAGCCATGGAAGACTATATGGGTATTCTTGGGCTGGCAGGAGCAACCGCCTATCACGGACTTGTCAAAGAAGGACAGCCCAAGGCCGGTGAGACGCTTTGTGTAACCGGTGCCGCCGGATCCGTAGGATCGCTCGTCGGACAAATCGGTAAAGCGCTCGGTCTTCGCGTCATCGGCATCGCTGGAACAGATGAAAAATGTGCTTGGCTGATCAATGAGCTGGGGTTCGACGCGGCTCTGAACTACAAGACAGATGACCTCGACAAGGGTTTGGCAGAATTCGCCCCCGACGGCCTCGACCTGCATTTTGAAAATGTCGGCGGCAAGCCATTTGCCGCAGCGCTCCGCCACATGAAGGCATTTGGGCGGATGATTTTTTGCGGATTTATTTCCGTTTATAACGGTGACCGGCCTGATGAATATCCGGATATGACAGCCATCGTACGGCGGCGGCTCACTTTTAAGGGATTTGTCATGACGGATCACTTTGACGAGTACCCGTCGATTTTTGCCGAACTCGGCAAACTCATGCAGGCCGGAAAGCTGACCTACCGCCTTGATGTCGTTGAAGGACTGGAGAACGCCGCATCCGCTTTTGGCAAACTCTTTGCCGGCACAAACAAGGGCAAACTGGTTGTGAAGGTCAGTAACCCGAGCTGACTGGCGGTCTGGTCCATCTGAGAAAGACCGCGGCTTACCGGCCTGCCGCTATAAAGTCGTGGTCGGCCGGTTGCCTTGCTGATCCTGACATGGCATAACGCGCAACTCATCAAGAGAAGGGCTGGCGCCCTCGCCAACCTGCTTTCCGGGCAAGGTGGTTTCCGCAAACGGGGATGCGGCTGGCTCGTGTTACATACGTTGTCAGCAACCAAGCGGTACGTTTTCAGTTGCGCCAGTCCTCCTCGGGAAACCGAAGGAGGATTAATTGTATCAAGGTTCAGTCGCAGGAAAGGCAGCGCTATTGGCCGAGGAGAAGTTTGTCCAGATTGCAGGTATGCAAGAAGACATCGACCGCCAGCGCGCCTGGGAAGCAGCAGCAGAAGACTGCGTGCTTGCCCGCATAGACCATTTGAGAATTTTTGGTGGTCTACCCAGACACTTGCCGCCTCTGACGGAACAACAGCGTCGCGACCGGCTAAAACTGCTAATGAAATTATGGTCGAGCGGCTGCACCTGTGTTGTTGATGAAGCCTTGTTCGCTGACATCATCAACCGTCGCCGCCCAAAACGCTCAGCTACGGCTTAACCCCTTCTTTGGGCACCGGCCTGGGACGGCCTTCGTCATCGACTGCCACCATCGTGAAGGTGGCCTCGGTCACCTTTTCACGCTGGCCGTAACGATGTCGCAACGCCCAAGCCTCCAGGCGGA
This sequence comes from Roseibium hamelinense, assembly GCF_007830545.1. Taxonomy (GTDB): domain Bacteria; phylum Pseudomonadota; class Alphaproteobacteria; order Rhizobiales; family Stappiaceae; genus Roseibium; species Roseibium hamelinense. The sequence continues at coordinate 228,901 of NZ_VLLF01000004.1, read as the reverse complement.
TCTCCATAGAAGACGTCCCAACCCGGCCGACGCTGCTGTAGACGCACAAGACGTCTCCGACATGAACCGGCCGGATGAACTTCATTTTGTCGACCGCGATCGTTACAACACGCCCCCCGGCCCGTTGCCCCGCCGCGATCCCGCCGGCCAGGTCCATCTGTGATAAAACCCAGCCACCAAATATGTCGCCGGCAGCATTGGTGTCGGCCGGCATGGCCATTGTTCTAAGGGTAAGTTCGCCGCTCGGTGCATCTTCGTTCAAAATCAGTCCCTTCCGCTTGCACCCGCGACCTTAGCGGTGGTTTTGCCGTTGGAAAAGACATGAAATCAGAAGAATGGCCACATAAGCAAAGCGATCCAAAGCGGCATGGGCGCTGCCACCCAAATTAAGAGAACCGGGAGATATCGTGCGAGTTTTGGCATTTTCGGCATGGATCACTCCTTCCAGCTATGCGTTGGTGACTTCCCAGACTGTCAGAGCGGCGAGCGCGACCATGCCGACGATGAAAGCAAACTTGGCATTAAGTACCAATAGGCGCCCTGCCCCTGTCAGCACCGGTTGCTTCATGCCGCGGGAATCCAGATACATCGACATGATCATGGTCATGAAAACGGCGAACCAAATAACAACAAGGGCCTCAGCGCCGATGACAATTATCTCAAGCATGACCCGCCCCCCCAAGCATGAGCGTCTGACGTCAATGCAGCAGGCGGCTGTGAACCGGCAACACCAAAGGATGCAAGCCAGAGGCTCTGGGCAATTCGCTCCGCTCGGCCTATGATTTCGGCAGCAGGCTGTTCTTCAAACAATCCGGACACCACGGCCCGAAACACATCCAACCAAAGCGCATAGTCATCGCCGACCAGTTCTTTCTGCTTCAAGTGCGCGGGGACGGGCTTTCCCTTGTAAACACCATTTTTTAAAAGCACCGACTGCCAGAACAACTGCATTTTACCTTGATGTTCATCCCACTTGCCGGCAAGGCGGCGTTCAAAGATCTCACCGAGCCGCGGATCTCTTCGGACCGTCCGGTAAAATTCTTCAACCAGCACCGCAATCGCGGCTTCGTCTACTGCCGAAAACTGCGTCCTTTTTCTATCCGGCTCCTGTGTCTGTCCTTTTGTGAGGCTCGTATTTGCCTGGGCCATCCGCCCCTCCAAACATTCATTTGATTTGCATCTTTTATATCGCATCAAGGCGTCTTAAAATCAATATACAAAATGAATGATTTAGGATCGCCACATGCGTTTGAGCCAAGCAAGTGATTTTGCCTTGAGAATTCTTATGTTTCTGGGCCAGACCTCTGAGCCACAGACGGTCGACAAGCTGGCCGCGGCTCTCGGACTAGCAAAGTCCCACGTCATGAAAATCGTTGCGCAGCTCGCAAAGGCCGGTTTTGTAGAAACAACACGCGGACGCGGCGGCGGAATCCGGCTTGCCATATCCCCGCAGGACATAAGACTTGGCGAGGTGGTCCGCGTAATCGAGCCTGATATGGGGGTCGTCGCTTGCCTTAAGACCGCACCGTCCGACTGTGTGTTTTTACCCAGGTGCGGCCTAAAGGGCGCAATGGCGCAAGCGGCAGAGGCGTTTATCGACAGCCTGAATTCCAGGACGCTCCGCGAAATCCTTGGATCTACGGGGAAACCAGATCCCCGCAGAATTCAACGCACATTCGCCAGATAGCCTGACCACTTTTAAAGTGTCGCCGCCTGCTCAAGAACCTTCGGCTGTTCAAGGCAATAATAGCCGGAGATGCGGCTGATCGTACCGCACCGTTTCCACTCGTTCAAAACCCTGCTGACATTTTCCCGCGCAGCACCGGACATATTCGCAATATCCGCCTGGCTCAGTTTGTAGTGAATGAGGACGCGACCATCATCCAATGTCTTGCCAAATGTATCGGACAATTGAAGCAATGTTTGCGCGACCCTGCCAGGAAGCGGAAGGAACGAGCGTGCAGCCAGCACATCATTGGCGTGCCTCAAACGTTTGCCGACGATGCACAGCATGTGGCGATAAACGGCTGGATTTTGATCCGCAAAGCGCTCAAAAGCAGATTTGTCGACAAATGCAAGCTGGGCTTCCTTCAACGCGCTGACCGTCGCGGACCTTGGCCGGCCGTCCAAAAGGGCCAACTCGCCTACAAGATCCCCCGGCCCGAGCACCGCCAGCAACTGTTCGTCTCCATCGACCGACAAGATAGACACCTTCAAGGAGCCCTCAAGCACAGCGTAACAGCCGTTTCCCGGATCGCCGGTCTCAAACAGGATCGTGCCAGCTGAAATCTTCATCGGCCGGGCCAGTTTGGACAATTCCAGCGCCAAGTCCTCCGAAAGGCCTTCCAAGGAGAAGCTATTTCGCAGAAAGTCCTGAATTTTCGCCAATTCCGGCCCCTTTGCAGCTGTTAAGAACGTCTTGCCAAAAGCCCACAAAAACGAAGGCTGTGACTCACATCACGTGCAGAACAACAAATTAGCCCTATATAAAAGAACATGGAAGCGGAAACCCCCACCGCTTCTGACCTCCACGAAAAACGGTTCCGCCCCCCGCCGGAACCGTTTTTTCGTTGTGGCCGCAAACCTAATGCAAAAACACGTCTTTTTCATCCAGCGTCCGAAAAAAGCGACCGCTCGATAAAACTTCACGCTGACACTCGCGGATCGCGATTTTATCGCGAGGTTCTTCGCGTCGTAAACGGTCATCAGCCTTGCCGGGTATGCTGGCAACGAATGTCATGTCCGGCAAGCCGTCAAAGTGGTTTTTCAAAAGGCGGTGCAATTCTTCCGGCTGATCGGTTGTTGGTAACGGCGGACCTTTCCGCAGACATTTAAACCCGCGTGTTTTGGCAAGCCGCTCAAGGCGGCTCGCCTGCATACCGGGCTCAACCGGCGCGACCAGCATTGGAGTGCTTTCAAATCCCGCTTTTTCCACTTCTTGCATAACGATACCGGCAATTCCGAGCCGGGCAAGAAGGCCGTGGCGGACCGCAATCAAGTCCGGCCCCTTTCCGAAACGCTGTGCGAACTGGGCAAGCTGAGCGCTCACCTCCGCCGAAATCAGCTCTTCGGGCAACAGCCGGAGCATGGCACGCCGTTCCCAAGTGCCAGGTCCCGGCATTTCTTCACCATACACATCGCGCATAGCTGGACTGAGCGGCCGCACCCGATCGCCGCTTAGGGCAAGGGTTACCCCGACAAGTGCCTTGTGGCGCATTTGCAATACAGTTTCCTGCAAAGGCTTGAATTCACGCGCCCATAAGTCGCCGGCGACGACGCAGCAAACGGCACTTAGCCGCCCATTCTCCAGTAGATCGCGTAATGTACGATCGACCGCAAAAGACAAGCCATAGTCCAGTGAACCAAGGGTGATACGTTTCATGGAAGACGCAGGGATTTTACCATCTAAACACGTTTCTATCCCTGCGTCATCAGACCTCAAAATTCAACACCCAATTTTGGGCAGTTCGCTCATTTTCGCGGCTTGGTTACCACCGGGTCCAACGGTTCACCTCGTAGGCCGTTAACTTCGTAGACAATCAGTTTCTCCAGCTCGATGCCGCGAACAGTTCTTGGCACGCGGGCAATCTCAACAACGCTTCGGTACCGGCCTTTAAGACTGTCACTTCGATCGCGCCGCTCTTCGGCAACGTAAAGTCCCGTGTTTTCAAAGCCCCCTCGCTCTGGCTGCTCCGCCATCACGTAGCGAATACGCTCATTGAACTGATAGGTCGGGAGGCTGTCTTTCAGGAGGAAGGCGACTTGACCATTCAGGCCATATCCGCTGGTCAACACATAGGACGCACCTGTGTCACGCGCGATCCGGTCCAGTGTCCGGCCGATTTCCGGCCAGCCGCGCAGCTGCGAGGTCGGGTCCTTTCGGCCGGGCGCGCCAGTCAGCGGATATACGGCATGTATTTGCACCAAGAGGGCAATAGCAAGACCAAGAGACACGCCAATTGCCCCTGCCTTACGCCATATGTCCCGCGATGCGCCAGCTACGAAAGCAGCCGCCAGCAACGCGAATGTTGGGAACAATGGCGCTGGCCAATTGGCCTGAACACGGGCATGCAGCGAATGGTAAGTAAGATAGATCAAGAACGGAAGAATTGTCAGAAGCAACAGTGCTTCTACCGGTTTTTGCGCCCTCAGTCCCTGAAGCATTTTCCAGAATCCGAAGACTGCCAGCATCCCAATGATGGGGTTGAGCAGCCCTATCAGCCCGCCAAAAAACTCAAGAATGTATTTCAGTGTCAGCGCGCCGCTGCCTGCCCTGCCAAACTGCTTGTAAAAGCTCGCCCACTCATGAAGATAATTCCAATAGATCACCGGCAGCATTACAGCCACGGCAATCGCGCCGCCAAGCCAAAGCTGCCAGCTCAGAAAATACCGTCTGCTTCGAGGTACCCACAGGATCCAGAGCACAATTCCAGCTCCCAGAAACAAGACAGAGTATTTTGAAACCACGCCAAGACCGGCAAACAGACCAACAGCCAGCCACCAGATTGGGTTCTCTGAATTGACCAGTTCGGCCAGAGCCCACAGAGCCAACCCCCAGAACAAGACGGACGGCGCATCGGGCGTTGCCAGAATTCCCCCAACACCCACCAGCACGCTGGCATTCAGAAATAGGACGGCCCATCCGGCTGTTTGTTCATCGAACAAAAGCACAGCCGTGCGCCACAGAAAAAACGATCCGACAACGGACGACAACACCACAAAGAACCGGACCCCAAGCACTGTGTCGCCAAAGAGCTGCTGCCCGGCCCAGATCCACCAACCGATCATGGGCGGATGGTCAAAATAACCCAGCGCCGGATTGAGCCCCCAAAGCCGGTAATAGGCTTCGTCTTCAACGAAATGCGATTGAGACGCCGCCCAAAGCTTCAAGACAGTCAGCAGAAGGACGAGACAAATCAGAAAGACCGGCCGCAGATGAAGCGGCAATTCCGGATCAGATTTTCGGCTGTGCACATGCGCCTCGTCAGGTTTTGCGCCAGGTAAGCGCCGAGCTTGCAGCGTAGTTCCAAACAGCTCCCATGATCGCCCCGGCAGCCCCCGCGAACCACCAGTAGGACGGATCAAGGTAGATCAGATTGGCTACACCCACATTCGCAAGAACACCGACCGAACACACCGCATAAAATGTCAAAAGGCCGATCAGTGCATCTAGGCCGTGCAATCGCCGGTCGCGGTAAGTCAGTTGATTGTTCAAGACGAAATTCGAGGTCATGGCCACGAAAGACGCAGCTGTTTGCGCGAAGTTAAAGCTCGTCTCTCCCATAACCAGAAACAAGCGAAGAGCTAAGAGGTGAACGAACAGGCCGCTCGCCCCAACCATGCCGAACATCAAAAAACGAATGGAGATGACGTTTCCGAAATATTTCGCCAGCAACAAGCCGAAATAGTCAAAGGTCACGAGCGTGTCGAGCTTGCTTTCCCCGTGTTGGCGCTCACGAAAGGTAAACGGTACTTCTTTGGTGCGCAGAGTGCCCTTGGCGGTCGAAACAATATCAAGCAGGATCTTGAATCCCTGAACAGATAGCTTTGGAGCGATCTCCTCAACACGTTCACGGCGGATCATAAAAAAACCGCTCATGGGGTCAGTCAACGTGACATGCAACAGTTTCTGAGCGAGGCTGTTGGCGATATTCGAGCCCCAGGCGCGAATTTTCGAAAGACCATCTCCAACAGCACCGCCCTCGGCCTTTCGGCTCGCCACGACCAGGTCAGTGTCACCTGCCCGGATCAGTTCGAGCATTTTCGGAAGCAAGGTTTCATCGTGCTGCAGATCGGCATCCATGACGGCGACGAAAGGCGCCGAACTTGAGAGCATGCCCTCTATGCTGGCACCGCTCAACCCCCGGCGGCCAAACCGTTGAATGACCCGGACGCGCGGATCCATCCTGCCTATCTTGCGGGCCACTTCCGCAGTTCCGTCCGGCGAGTTGTCATCGACAATAATCGCCTCCCAGGCGATGCCCTGCAGAGCCGTGCCCAATGCCCGGATCAGGGGTGGGATGTTTTCGGCTTCATTGAAGGTCGGCAGAACAATGCTGACCTCAGCGGGCAAAAGCAGCGTTTCGCCCTCGATTGCAGCAGGTCGCTTTTGTCCTTGTAAATGCGCGCCTGTAGCGTGGTCTTGCAAATCCGCCATGGTGTCCATGCAATTAAATACTCAATCGTATGCCGGTCTTCAGCGTTGCCGGTCAGAAGATGCTGTTTGCTGGAGAAGTGCGCGGACCATAGCCGTGTTTGCCCGGAATGCAAGATTTACAGGCAGCTGGCTGGGCTGGACCGTCAATTCAGTGCGCGATTTCGACCATGGGGAAGGCGAAATTGAGGCAGTACATGCGGACAGAACACTGCGGGCTCTTTCAAAAGCTCTGAATGGCGGCCCTATGCTTGCTCTGGCTTGATGTTTCGTCTACGACACGGCGAAACAGGATCACCCCCATGCACCCGCCTGCCGCTTCAGGCTTCGAGGCGGACGCCGCATTCTCGCCAGGGCCTTCTAAACATGAGCAAAAAACAACAAAAACTGAAAGCGCGCCTGCCGCGCGGCTTCGTTGACCGCTCGGCTGAGGACATCCGTGCAACCGACGAAATGTTGGGCAAGATCCGCAAGGTCTACGAGCGATACGGCTTTGACCCGGTCGAAACACCCGCGTTCGAATACACGGATTGCCTGGGCAAGTTCCTGCCCGACACGGACCGGCCAAATGCCGGTGTTTTTTCGGTGCAGGACGACGACGAGCAGTGGATGAGCCTGCGTTACGATCTGACCGCGCCGCTCGCGCGCCATGTGTCGGAAAACATCAACGAAATCCAGCTGCCCTACCGCACCTACCGCGCCGGCTGGGTGTTCCGGAACGAAAAGCCGGGACCGGGCCGGTTCCGCCAGTTCATGCAGTTCGATGCCGATACCGTTGGCGCGCCCGGCGTTCAGGCCGATGCGGAAATGTGCATGATGATGGCCGACACCATGGAAGCCCTTGGCATCCCGCGCGGCCAATACGTGATCCGGGTCAACAACCGCAAGGTTCTGGACGGTGTCATGGAGGCCATTGGCCTGGGCGGTGATGAGAATGCGGAGCGCCGCCTGACGGTTCTCAGAGCCATCGACAAGCTGGACAAGTTCGGGATTGAAGGCGTTCGCCTGCTGCTCGGTGAAGGCCGTAAAGATGAGAGCGGCGATTTCACGAGGGGCGCCGGTTTGGGTGCGATCCAGATCGACATGCTCACTAAGTTGATTGACGATCAGAACTACGAAAACGATAGTAAATCCTTCAAAGACCATTTGGACTATATTTTTGATAGCCATCCAGCAGTAAGTGCTGCTGGGGCAGAGATTGGTGACCTAGTAAAATTGGTCCAATCGGCAGGATACGGAATTGACCGGATCGTTGCCTCACCATCCATCGTCCGCGGTCTCGAATACTACACCGGCATGGTCTACGAGGCTGAGCTGCTCTTCGACGTCACCAATGAAAAGGGCGAAGTCGTTCAGTTCGGCTCTGTCGGCGGCGGCGGGCGCTATGACGGGCTGGTCAAGCGCTTCACCGGCCGCGATGTTCCGGCGACCGGCTTTTCCATCGGCGTCTCCCGCCTGATGACCGCGCTGAAAAACCTCGGCAAGCTGAACACCGTCAACGTGGTTGCGCCGGTTCTGGTCACCGTCATGGACGGCGACACGGATGCGCTTGGCCGATATCAGAAGATGGTGCAGGCTCTGCGCCAAGCTGGCATTCGCGCCGAGATGTACCAAGGCAACTGGAAAAAGTTCGGCAATCAGCTGAAATACGCCGACCGCCGCAATTGCCCGATTGCCATCATTCAAGGCTCCGACGAGTTTGAAGCCGGCGAAGTCCAGATCAAGGACCTGATCGAGGGCAAGCGCCTGTCCGAGGAAATCACAGACAACGTGACATGGCGCGAAAGCCGGCCGGCACAGATCCAGGTGGCACAAAACAAACTGATCGAAACGGTCAAGGCAATTCTTGCAAGTCAGGCTGAGGATCGTCGCCGCACCGCGGCAATCTGATGGGTTGAACGCGGATATGCAAAACGGGACGGATGAAACCATGGATGCAACAATCGCCAAGGTGGTCGAAAAGTTCGTTGCCGACGGGCACCGAATGGCTTCACCGCCGCTCTTGCAACCGGCCGATTTGTTTCTGGATCTGGCTGGCGAAGACATCCGGCGGCGGCTGTATCTGACCACTGGTCAGGACGGGACCGACCTGTGTCTGCGGCCTGACTTCACAATCCCCGTATGCAGGCTGCATCTGGAAACGGCTACATCGGGACTGCCGGTCAACTATTGCTATCGCGGACCGGTTTTTCGGCAACGTTCGGACGGGCTGGGGGAAATAGATCAGATCGGGGCTGAGAGTTTTGGCCGCAGTGACCGTTTACAGGCCGATGCGGACATGCTGCGCGCCGCTGTCAACGCTGTCGAGGCTTTTGGATTGAGCGGCTTTGAAGTCCGTGTCGGAGACGAGGCCATCTTTGCAGCTGTACTGGCCGGAACCGGTTTGCCCCAGGTCTGGCAGCGCCGCTTGAAAGACCTTTTCGGCGACACCGATAAGCTCACGTCCGCCATTGACCGCATGGCACGTACGGCAGATCAAATTGATGACAGCCGGGATGTACGGCTTGGCTTCCTGTCGGCTCTTGAAAGCGCGGCACCGGAAGCAGCGCATGCGGTCGTCGAGGACCTTCTTTCCATAGCCGGAATCTCGGCGGTAGGTGGGCGCACAGCGGGTGAGATCGCTGATCGGTTCCTGGAACAGGCCGCACTTGCCAGCGGCTCTTCCGACCATTCGCAAGCCGCCCAGCAGCTCAAGGATTTTCTCAGCATCCAAGAAACCGGCGGCGATGCTGTCTCGGCACTTCAGGCATTTGAAACACGCACAGGGATCAACATAGAATCCCAAATTGCCGATTTTGACGCCCGGCTGAAGGCGCTCGAAGCGGACGGCATCAATAAGGACAGGCTGTATTTCTCTGCGGAGTTTGGCCGGCGCCTCGACTATTATTCCGGTTTCGTCTTCGAGATTTACAAGCGTGACAAGGTCGACGGCCAACTTGTTGGCGGCGGCCGCTACGACAGACTCTTGAAACTTCTGGGCGCGGAAGCCGATATTCCAGCGACGGGCTTTTCGATTTGGCTGGACCGGATCGCAACTGCACTTGGAGCGGGTTCATGAGCAAGCTGATCATCGCCATCCCCTCCAAGGGACGTCTGCAGGACAACACCAACGAATTTTTTGCGCGCGCTGGTCTGAAGGTGACCCAACCGGGTGGCGCCCGGAACTACCGGGGCGCCATCAAAGGACTCGACAGTGTCGAGATCGCGTTTTTGTCCGCGTCTGAAATTGCAAGAGAGCTCTCCGAAGGATCAGTTCATTTCGGTATAACCGGACTGGATCTCGTGCATGAAAGCATCGCCGAGCCGGAGCAAAGCGTTCACGTGGTATCGGAACTTGGCTTTGGCTCTGCTGATGTTGTTGTGGCGGTGCCGAAAGCCTGGATCGACGTTGAGACCATGGCTGATCTCGGGGACGTGGCTTCAGATTTCAGAAGCAGGCATGGCCGACGCTTTCGCGTGGCCACCAAATACGTCAACCTGACACGCATCTTCTTTGCAGAACATGGCATCGCGGACTATCGGATCGTTGAAAGTGCGGGCGCAACGGAGGGTGCGCCCGCAGCGGGCTCTGCTGAACTCATCGTCGACATCACGACAACCGGCTCAACCCTTCAGGCGAACAATCTGAAGGTGCTGAGCGACGGCGTGATGCTGAAAAGTCAGGCCCACCTTGTTGCGTCACGAAACGCCGACTGGTCGCCTACCGCATTGGCAGGAGCAAAAGCTGTTCTTGACCGGGTAGCTGCAGAGGAGCACGCGCGGGGCGCGAAGCTTGTCAAAGCCTCTGTTCGAGACCGCACATCTGCACTGCGGGCAGTGAGCCGGATCGGCGCGATCCAACCCTATTCCGCAACGCCGGATTCCCACCTGCTGCACCTGCTATGCCCGAAAGAGGCTGTCGCCGAATGCGCAAGAGTGTTGATTGAAGAGGGCGCAGAGACGGTGACCGTCGAGACCCTGGACTACGTGTTTTTTAAAGAAAATCGCTTGGTCAAAGCCCTTATGGACAAGATTGCCGCTTAAGGATCTGGCGAGGCGGCTACCTGCGGCCTGTGGAAGGCCGCACGCGCCCGTTCGACCGGTTCACGGCAACAACACCCCTCAAGGTGATCATTGACCATGCCCATAGACTGCATAAACGCATACACTGTTGTTGGGCCGACGAAGGTCCAACCGCGTTTCTTCATGTCTTTTGACATGGCTGTGCTTTCTGCGGTGGTCGCAAGTGTTTTCGCAGTAACGAAATCCAGCCGGGCCGGCCTGTTCTCCAAAGCCGGCTCATACTGCCAGACATAGGCGGCCAAGCTTCCAAACTCGGCCTTAAGGTCGATTGCGCGTTTTGCATTGTTGATTGTCGATATAATTTTGCCCCGGTGCCGGACAATACCGGCATCGGCAAGGCAACGCTCGACGTCCGTATCTGTGAACCCCGAAACCAAGTCCGGATCGAACCCGGAAAATGCGTTCCGAAAGGCGTCCCGTTTCCTAAGGATCGTCAACCAGGACAATCCGGACTGAAAGCCTTCCAAACAGATCTTTTCAAAGAGGCGGATATCATCTGCCACAGGCCAGCCCCATTCCCGATCGTGATAAGTCAGATAGTCCTCAAACCCGCCATGCCACCAGCATCTGGTCTTGCCGTCCTGACCTGTGATGAGCCCGGTTTCCGGATCGTGGAGACGCTTATCAGATGCCATTGATGCTGCTTCCTCCGATTTTGTTTATGATTTGTTCTATAGCATGTAACTCGGCATGCGGGAAAGAAAAACCCGGCCACACGGCCGGGCTCGTTAATTCGGTTTGCAGATACCTGTGCTTACGCAAACAAGGCGTCGATGTCGTCCTGTGTGGCAACGTCCATATCGCTTTCCAGCGCCGGACCGTTGAGCAGCGCCGCATCGCCCTCTGCAGCTGCCTTTTGGTCCACTTCGATTTCCTTGAAGCTCTCAATACCACCCCAAATATCCATCATCTGGATGATACGGTCTTCGATAAACCGAAGAGTACCCACCACCTTTGTAATTCGCTGGCCGGTCAAGTCCTGAAAGTTGCAGGCTTCGAAGATCTGTATGACACGGTCCTGGATGTCGCCGGCAAGTTCTGCGTCCTGATCGGCCAGACGCGCAGAAAGTGTATTGGCGGTTTCGTCGATGAACTCAGCCGCGGAGAGGATGGTCTCCGTCGCGCCTTCGGTCCCGGTAACAACCGCGTCCAGTTCGTTGGTGACGCGTTGCATCTCCTCGCCCTGCTGACCGGTCGTGTGATGCAAAGTCGCGATTTCCCGCTTGGTCTGCGCGATGGCTTCGTAAATGGCGTCGAGTTCTACTTTCAGCTTGGCTGCTTCGGAAAGCTCCTTCCGAAACTCTTTCATGAATTTTTCGCCGACAGCTTCGGCGTCGATCTCGGTTTTTTGCGCGACCTGACCCTGCTGGATAATTTTCTTCAAAGAAGTGATTTCGGCCATCAACTCCTGGTGCCGCCGGAATTCCGCAAAGGTCGGATCCTCAGCGTCTCCAGCATTCATACGGATTAAGCTTTCCGCCCGGAACGATCTTTTGACAGCGGCCATGCCCACTCCCGTGTTTTCCTGTAATCCCATGACGCAGCTGAACGCCTCTTCTCACGACTGATATAATTGTGGATGTTTAAAGAAGTCTTTGTACGGAGCGTCTTTCTTATGACGAAGCGGTGAACACAAGCCCGTGTCCAATTTTCCGTTTCCTTATGGTTACGGCTTTCGATATGTTTGCGCTCTGATTTGAAGCTCGTACGAAGGCAGCAGGAGATTGCCAAGCGACATTCTTCGCGGAAAATCGGGGACTGCGATCTTGGAAAACGTTAACAACTAGACGGGCCAACAAGCCGACATGCGTGCCGCCTGCAGATCTGTTTTTTTTGCGTTTTTTTTGGCGTTTTTCGGAAACGCGCACGCAGCATCGGACACGTTTTCGACAGAAGAGATCCTGTCAGGTTTCAAAAAGACTGTTTTCGGTCTCGAATACCGTGCCTGGAGCTGGCAGCCGTACCTTGTCAAAAAATACACTGTTCCCGTCCGCTTCTATGTTCACAATTTTGCCCGCCGCGACCGGACACCAGTGGTGCACCGCTTCCTTCGTGATATCGATCAAAAAGTCTTTGGCCTCAGTACAGAATTGGCCAGCAGGCCGGATAGCGCCAATTTTTTGATTTTTGTTGTTGATCGGGCGCAATACAAGAGGGTTGTACGCGAAGACATTTACAAGGACCCGGAAGCAAAAGTCCCCGGGAGATGCCTTGTACGGGTCGTGTCCGGACGTCGCGGCATCAAACGCTCGGCAGCGGTGATTGTTTCGGACGAAGGTGAATTTTTGTTCCGCCGATGCCTTGTTGAAGAGGTGCTCCAGGGACTGGGACCGATGAATGACGACGAAGCCTTGCTTCACTCCGTGTTCAATGACCGATCGCGCCACAGCCGTTTCACGGTCTTTGATCAGATTATACTCAACATGCTTTATGACCCGCGCGTAGAACCAGGCATGTCGTCCAAGCAGATTGAGAACCTTTTACCGATCATTGCTCGCGATGCCCGCCGGCGCGTGCGTTAACTTTAACTCTCGAAAAACCAGAATGAAATCAAATATGTTTTTACCTCTCCTCAAGCGAGACCTTGATCTGTAATATTTTGTAAGCCATCTTTTAAAACTATATGGTAACTTTAAATATAATACGCCTAAAAATCTCTTTTTTATTCACCAAATACTTTTTCCTGATCAATATCATTCTTTCCAAAACATGAACTTGTGCGAAATGGTTTTAATCATCTGCGCACAATATCAGTAAGGTGAGTGATCGAATGGCTTGGTATGGACGAGTTACGCATTTAGCAGTTTTGGCGCTGGCAGCCACCTTCGCAGCTTCGTACGCTCACGCCGCAAATTCCGGCAGAGCCGCGCCTCCGCCGCTGGTGCTTAGTCCGAACCTGACCGAGCCATGGCTGCTACAACTCCAACAGCCTCAACAACGGGTAGTTCGCCGTGCCAAACCCCAGCGCCAGCGCGGTTTTGCTAGCCTGTTCGCACCACGTAACACTACACGCGCCCAACCCACGCAACAGCAACGCGCAACTCGCCCGGCCCCGCAACGGCAAATCGCTCCACAGTTCTTGCCCACCATTGTCCCCTATAATGGGGCGCATGCACCCGGCACGATCGTAATCAACACCAACGAGCGCTTTTTATACCTGGTCCAGCACGACGGCACCGCCCGCCGCTATGGGGTCGGCGTTGGGAAACCAGGATTTGAATGGGGAGGCACCCACAAGGTTACCCGCAAAGCGGAGTGGCCAGATTGGCGCCCTCCGGCCGCAATGCGTAAGCGCCGCCCGGAACTTCCTGTTTTTATGGCAGGCGGACCGGACAATCCGTTGGGTGCACGCGCACTCTACCTCGGCTCCACGCTTTACCGGATACATGGATCGAACCAACCCTGGACGATCGGACATGCGGTTTCATCGGGATGCATTCGGATGCGCAATGAAGACGTGATCGATCTCTATGAACGTGTTGGCGTCGGCACCAAAGTGCATGTAATATGAGTCGGTTGTACAAATCGGTTGCACGAAGGGTTCGGACCGCAACCGGCATCACACTGATCTACTCGAAATAGCGTTTGAACAGCGCCCGCCAATGGGTTTTGTCACCAGCCCACTCACTGTCATCGGGCGCCAAGTGGTGGAGATCCGGCAGGCTTCTCCCCTCGTACCGGCCAGGACAGCTGACAATCAGATATTCGCAGGAGCGGCCCATAAACCCGTCAACAGCTCTTTGCAGCCTCTCCAATTCCTGATCGGAAAAGGCAGTCGGGATATCCGTTTTTCGCGCGACATCCAGCAGGTTGTTCTGGGTGTTGGACACCACAAAAAAATCACTCTTGCCCGATCCCGCAGCCGCAAGAACTTTTGACGCAAGTAGCTGAAACGGGAAAGGTTCTCCTCAAATTGCACGAGAACATCCGCTGTCCCTGCCTCATCCCGGAAATGATGCAGAAACCGGATCCCGTAGGGTTGCCATGTCGGCTCGCCCGGCCCCGGTATGATCTGCTCGCGCGAGAAGATCGGGAAGCCGTCTTCAAACAACCGGCACATGCCAGTAATAGGCGCGATCAGCCCGTCAAAAAAAGACCGGTCTGGCTTAACCTGTTCGCCCAGAGACGCGGACAGCACGTCAATGCTCTTCCGGATTTGCCGCGCGCTCTGGCAAGACATTCCCAGACTGACAATCGCCGTATTTTCACCACCCGCAGACATCGCCCTGCCTAATTCTGAATGGCGAAAATAGAGTTTATACGGCAAATTCCAAAATTGAAATCAGTTGGCTTTCACAGTTTCAAGTTGGCCGGGCAAGGCTTCGGGCCAGGGACCGCCGTAAACCCAATCCAGCAGTTCAGCGGTGTGCACAATCGGTATGGCTGTCCCTAGTCCGATCTGGGTAATGCAGCCAATATTGCCGGTGGCGATCAAGTCCGGCTGGGTTTTTTCTATATTCGCCACCTTTCGATCACGAAGCTTGCGCGCGATTTCCGGCTGCAAAATATTGTAGGTCCCTGCCGACCCGCAACACAGGTGTCCCTCTGGAACATCCTTGACCTTAAACCCCGCAGCCGAGAGCAACTGTTTCGGTTGGCGTGTAATTTTCTGGCCGTGCTGCATCGAGCAGGCGGAATGATATGCCACCGTAAAGTCGGGTTTCAGCGCAGGTTCTCCCAAATCTGCTTCCGCAAGAAACTCGGTTATATCCTTGGTCAGTTCCGACACTTTCGCTGCTTTGTCGCGGTAGGACTCATCATCGCGCAGCATGAAACCATAGTCTTTGATCGTCGTGCCGCAGCCTGAGGCGGTGATAAGGATTGCATCCAGCCCCTCGCCCTCGGCTTCTGATATCCACGCGTCGACATTGCGACGGGCGTTTTCAAGCGCAGCCTCCTCCTTACCCATGTGATGAACCAAGGCTCCACAGCACACCTCACCCTTTGGCAAGACAATTTCATAGCCAGAGCGCTGCAACAAACGGATCGTCGCATCATTGATCGAGGGTTTCAAAACTGGTTGCGCACATCCGGACAAAATCGCGACTCGGCCCTTACGGCTCGTTGTTTGCGACGGGAACACACCAGGACCCTCCATGCGCGAGCGACCGGGAGCGCGCGTCGGAGCAAGCTCAAGCATGGCTCCGATTTTCGCTAACGGTCCGCCAAACTTCTTTAACACTCCGGCGAAGGGTCGCCCGAAATAGGCACCGACCAAAGCCAGGCGGAACCGCGAAGGGTAGGGCAACACGAAGGACAAGACCGCTCTCATCAACCGATCCGACATCGGCCTTTTATAGGTTTTTTCGATGTGGGCCCGCGCGTGGTCGACCAAATGCATGTAATGCACTCCGGACGGACAGGTGGTCATGCAAGCAAGACAAGATAGGCAGCGGTCAATGTGCTTGACTACCTTTTCATCGGCCGGCCGGTCGTTTTCGAGCATGTCTTTAATGAGGTAGATGCGTCCACGAGGGCTGTCGAGTTCGTCGCCCAGCAAAGTAAAAGTGGGGCAGGTCGCGGTGCAAAACCCGCAATGGACGCATTTCCGCAGAATCTTTTCGGATTCCGCAACATGACTATCACGCAGCTGTTCAGCGGTGAAGTTTGTTTGCATGCGTCCCTGTCCTCCAAAACACAGCCGTTCTTATGGTCCGGATCGTAGTTCGTGCAGAATCAACGCACAAGAACTGAAGCCAAAGATAGCAAAGATGCCGCAATTGCATTTCCCCTCGTTTGGGAAAAAGACTTGCCCCTGGTACATGCAGCCTGAACCCAAGCTGAATGGTGAACTCAGCTTCGGTTCAATCCCATTCACCTATTCGTTTATCCGTGGGCGAGACATGACACTGAAAGTGGATAGAACGATGAAACTCGGAACTGTTGGAATTCTCGCGATCATAATGACAGCCCTCAGCGCGCCGCCTGGCAGTGCCGCTGCGAAGGACTGGATCGAAAGAGTTGAGGTCAAGCGTGACGGTATTGATGTCATTCCCGTTAAAGTTAGCGCAAACTCAACCAAATACACTGGAATTTCATCCAGCTCTCATCGCTTCCTGCTTCGACTTTACGCTAAGGCGACTAAAGGAGAGAGAATTGTCGCAATGAAAGTTGGCTCCTTCACGGGCGTGCAGTACTTTGAAGCAGACGGATCTCTTTGGAGCAATAGCTTTAAGCACCGGGATGTTGGCTCCGGGTCAAAGCGGACAGCTGCAATCTCTTACACACCTGCCATCCCCTTGAACAAGGTCAAGTGGCAAGGGTGGGATCCAGTGCAGGCCTGTGCGCTTAACATGGACAAGCAAATAAAAAGCGGAATGCCTAAGTCTGAAGTACTGTCAAAAACCTGGACCGTAAAGGCGAAAGCTTATTTTGAGCTGGATGCTGTCGCGGCCAAAAAGGGCAAGGCGAAATCCAACAAATGGAACATCAAAAACACCAAAAACCAACGTGATGGCTACGCCTACGGGGTAAGTGTTTTGTGTCAGAAAGGCCTTTGATTTTCGTCGAAAAAGCCCACAAGATCTCCGGCCGGGTATCCAGCCGGAGGTTGCCTTATCAAATCAGCCAGGTTTGCGGATCTGGAACGGCCTCACCGCGTGATGTTAACTGCAATCCCTTTACGCAGCGAACTATTGTCCAAATGATCGCTGCAAAGACAACTAGAAAGCCTATTCCGACAATCATCAATACCGCCCCGGCGATTGACGCAGCCAAACCGATCCAAAAAGTTCGGATTTGAAAGGAATAGTGGCTATCTACCCAATCCTCACCCTTGCCCTTATTCATGTAGGCAAAAATTAGCCCAACAATTGCCGAGAAACCGACCACAAGGCTCAATAGATATAAAATGTAAATCAGATAGACGTTCTTTCGGCCGGCTTGTGTGTAGCTTCCAATGCCATCCGATTGCTCCATGGCAGTAGTCCTTTTTGAAATTTGGCCACATAGAGGTGGGTTAACTATTGTGTTTGGCTTCCCATCCGGCCAGGATTTAAGATTCCTTTGGGATCAAACTGCTCCTTTAAACGCTGCGAAAGTGCCGCCAATGAGGCAGGTTGCGGCTGGAACACTTGTGTAGACGCTCTTTGTGCCGCGTCTGCGCGAATAAGTGTGCCGTGGCCGCCGCCAACTGTTCCTATAACCCGGCGTATGTCCACATCGTGAACCCTGCCGTCGGAGCAGTTCAGCCACACGAGCCCGCCACTCCAATCGTAGAAGGCTTCCAGCTGGAAGAGCTTTGAAAGAGCGCCGACAAGAACCGGACCGGCTGTCGGTGCAACAGAGATCCGCCATACCGGACCAGAGTTGGACCAGAACGGCTCAACGTCCTTGATGCTGCGCCAGATTTTTGCTGTCTCCTCGGCCTGCACCTTCGCGACTGGTCCAAAATCATCAAGCAGACGGGCAAGATTTTCGCGTCTGTAACGCACAGATTCGACAAATCCCTCGAGCCGCAAATACGTCCGCGCGCCCTCGCCGTTCAAGCCGTTTGGCAAATGTGCAGCACCTGAAACCTCGGCAGATGAGCCCATGGCCTTGCACATGGCCTTAACCGCGCGGGCATCATCCAAATTCGTTAAAACCAGCGTCTCCGACGTTTGTGAGGCCGGATTGACTTTGATGGTGACTGTTGAAGCGACCGCAAGCGTTCCCCACGACCCGCAAAGCGCGCGCGGGAGATCATAACCGGTGACGTTCTTTACGACCCTGCCACCAGAGTTGAAGATTTCTCCTCGTCCAGAAACAGCTTCCATTCCCAAGATATGGTCGCGCGCAGCCCCCGCCTTGATCCGGCGCGGGCCGGAAAGGTTGGCCGTCAGCACGCCGCCCAACGTTCCCTGCCCCGGCTCCAGGCCTAGAAGACGTCCATAATCGATAGGCTCGAAAGACAGCTCTTGTCCATTCTCCTGAACCAGTCGTTCAATGTCGGCGATCGGCGTACCTGCCTTTGCTGTCATGACCAGTTCGGCAGGCTCATACACATCAACCCCAGCCAGTTTGGACAAGGTGAGTGCATGCGCTGCCTGAACCTGCCGGCCGAGTGTTCGCTTCGAACCGCTGCCGAAAACTTCAAGCGGTGTAGCTTCAGCAGCGGCCCATTTGATAAGCTCTCTCAGATCCTCGACCGAGGCAGGTTGAAAAGAAGCATCCATCAAAAAATCAGCACCTTGCATAATCAGAACCGGGGGATGTCAGGGAATGGCAACTTGCCTTTGTGGACATGCATTTTGCCGAGTTCAGCACACCGGTGAAGAACCGGAAAAACCTTCCCGGGATTCAAAAGCTGACGGCTGTCGAATGCGCATTTGACCCGCTGCTGCTGCTTCAGATCGTCCTCTGAAAACATTTCCGGCATCAGATCCCGTTTTTCGATGCCGACGCCGTGTTCCCCGGTTAAGACGCCTCCTACCTCGACGCACAAGCGCAGAATGTCGGCGCCAAACGCCTCCGCGGCATCAAGTTCGCCCGGCTTGTTGGCATCATAGAGGATAAGAGGATGAAGGTTACCATCGCCGGCGTGGAACACGTTGGCCACCCGCAAGCCATGTTTTTCAGACAATTGACGCATCCCCGCCAGAACCTTCGGCAACTCCCGGCGCGGGATCGTTCCATCCATGCACAGATAGTCCGGCGAAATTCGGCCAACCGCAGGAAAGGCGGCTTTCCGTCCGGCCCAAAACGTCATGCGTTCTTCTTCGGTCTCGGACACACGCAGGTGAGAAGCTTTGTTAGACCGCGCGATCTCTTCGACCTGCCCCATGAGAAAGTTCACCTCCGCTTCCGGCCCGTCGAGTTCGACAATCAGCAAAGCTTCAACATCCCTTGGATAACCAGCATTCACGAAGTCTTCGGCCGCGTTGATCGCCGGTTTGTCCATCATCTCCATTCCGCCCGGGATTATGCCCGCACCGATGATTTCGGCGACACAGCGCCCACCGTCTTCGCTTGTGGGAAAACCCAGCAAGAGAGCCCGTGCCGTTTCCGGTTTTTGCAAGATGCGAACGGTGACCTCGGTCACGACGCCCAACAGGCCTTCAGAACCGGTCATCAAACCAAGCAGATCATATCCCTCGCTGTCCAGATGTTTGCCGCCGAGGCGGATAACCTCCCCTGTTATCAAGACCATTTCGAGGCCCAAGACATTATTGGTGGTCAAACCATATTTAAGGCAGTGAACCCCACCCGAATTCTCGGCAATGTTGCCCCCGATTGAGCAGGCGATTTGTGATGAAGGGTCTGGAGCGTAGTAAAAACCTTCATGCTCTACAGCGCGGGTGATCCCAAGGTTCGTGACACCCGGCTGGACGACGACGGCCCGGTTTTCAAAGTCTATATCAAGGACTTGGTTGAACTTCATCATCGACAACAGGACGCCATCCGCAACCGGCAAGGCACCGCCCGACAAAGACGTACCGGCGCCACGCGGAACGACCTTGACCTCATTTTCGTGGCAATAGCGCAAAACCTCCGAAACCTGTTCGACCGTTTCGGGCAACACAACGATTAATGGCAGCTGCCGATAGGCCGTCAGCGCGTCGGTCTCATAGGGTCGCATTTCGGTTTCATCATGGATGACCCCTTCGCCCGGTACGATTGCCTGAAGCGCTTTTGTAATCTCAGCGCGCCGGTCGAGTATGGCCTTGTCGGGTGCGGGCATGGAAATTGCGGTCATGATGTCGTTTTCGCTCCCAAATGGCTGATCCAGTGTTTAATCCGTCTCGTAGTCATTACGGTTTGGAAGAAAATATGGATTGGCTTCACGTCTGATCCTGACCCAAATATGAACCAAACGAAATGCCCCTTAGGTTATAAAAAATGTTTCCCGGCGGTTGAAGATGAGCAATTTAACGGACATGGAAATATTCGCCCGCGTGGTAGGTGCGGGCAGTATGTCGGCCGCCGGACGCGAAATGGGCTTATCTCCAGCCGTTGTCTCGAAACGCATCCGCCGCCTTGAGGACAAACTCGGCACGCGGCTTCTACAACGCACTACCCGGCAAATTGCCATGACTGAAGCGGGGCAGGGGTTTTACGAGAGGGTCGTTGCAATCCTTGCATCGGTCGAAGAGGCAGAGGCTTTTGTATCGCGCGGCTCCGCGCAAGCGCGAGGAACTTTGAAAGTCGCTGCACCGACCTCTTTCGGCCGCCTTCACATTGCGCCTCATCTCAGTGCTTTCTTAGAGCAGAACCCCGATCTTTCAGTCAATCTTGATCTCGACGACGGGTTTGTCGATATCGTTGGCGAAGGTTATGATCTTGCGATCCGTATTGCTGAGCTCTCGGACAGCAGTCTCGTGGCACGGCGGCTGGCGCCGGTTCACCGGATCCTTGTGGCATCGCCCGACTATATCTCCCGGCATGGAACACCCAGATCAATCAATGATTTGGCCGAGAACCACGTGTGCCTGGCAGCGGCAAACCAAGATCCTTGGCGGCTCGTTGGACCAAATGGTCTTGAGAGTGTGCGCACAGCTGCGCCAGTTAAAACCAACTCAAGCGAGGTCGTTCGCGAGTGCCTGTTGGCCGGGGTCGGTATTGCGCTGAGATCGACATGGGACATCGGACCGGAGCTGCGCGAAGGGAAGCTTCAAATTATTCTATCAGAATATCGCGCATCGAAGGATGTCGGCCTTCACGCAGTTTATCCGAGCCGCCGTTTTCTTCCCGCCAAAGTGAGGGTTTTCATTGATTTCTTGGCCGCCCTTTATGGATCTTCCCCCTATTGGGATGCGGGGCTTGATGAGTGGCTGAACAACCCGCAGAGAACTCATGCTGCCAGTTGACTTTTTCAGCCCCGGGCCAAGGTAACTCCGTCGAATGCAAAAGATTGCTCCATGCGGAATGCGACATAGGATCCCAATTGCCGGAGAATTGAATATAAAATCGGCGGTATGTCTTGTGCGCCGCTCTATGTTTTTGTGTAGTGACCAAACGTGCAAAGCACGACTATCGAGGGAGAAATCGATGAAACGTATTTTGACGATCGCCGGGGCAGCATTCCTTGCCCTGTCAGCTCAAGCAAGCGCTGAAGGCGACGCAGCTGCCGGCGAAAGCGTATTTCGGAAGTGCCAAGCGTGTCACGCCGTTGGCGAGGGCGCGCGGAACAAAGTTGGCCCCCAGCTGAACGGCGTGGTTGGTCGCGAAGCTGCAAGCGTCGAGGGTTACAGATATTCAAAGGCGGCTATGGAAAAGGCTCCGGAAACCGGCGCTTGGACAACCGAAGGCCTTATGGTGTATCTGGAAGATCCGTCAGCATACCTTGGCGGACGCTCGAAGATGGCGTTCAAACTCCGCGACGAGCAAGAGCGTGCTGATGTAATTGCGTACCTTGCTACATTTAACGCTGATGGTACGACAAACTGACATCTTTTCGGAGATCAGTCGGAAGGGCCGGTTGTTCCGGCCCTTTTTCTTTTCCAGTGGTCGCGCCTATGTTTTATCAGACTGCTTGTCGCTCTCAGCGTGCCGTTTCCGGATATTACGGACTGTAATCCAGATCCCGGCCACGACAATTGGAACAGCGATTGCCGTCGTTACGCCAGGAGCAGGCACAGGCCAGCCTGCATCCTGCGCTCCTTTTGCGATATAGCTGAACAAGCCGACGATATAGTAGCTTACGGCTGCAACGGAGAGCCCCTCAACCGTTTGCTGCAGTCTCAACTGCAAGCGGGCCCGGCGGTTCATTGACTGCAGCAGCCCCCGGTTTTGCTGCTCAAGATCGACATCGACCCGTGTTCGCAATAGCGTCGTTGCCCGTGCGAGCTTGCGTGACAAATTGGCTTGCCGCTCCTCAACAGACTGGCAAGTCCGCATCGCTGGTCCTAGCCGCCTGTTCAAGAATCCTGACATGCTGAGTTCGCCTGCAATGTGACTTTCATCAAGGGACTTTAGCCGTGCATTGACGATCTCGTAATAAGCGCGGCTTGCGCCGAAACGAAATGAACTGGCTGCCGCTCCCGCTTCAAGTGAGGCAGCAAGCCGGGACAGTTTATCCAATAAGGTTCGGTTTGCATCGAGGCCGGCAGAGTCCTGCATCTTGTCCGTCAATTCCACCAATTCGCTTTCGATTGAGCCGACGCTTGGCTGCAGACGGTTCGCCTCGAATAGCCCTAAAAGCGCAAGGTTTCGGTAGGTCTCTATTTCCAGCAAACGCTGGGTAACGGCGCCTGTCTGGATCGGCGTCATCGTCTTGTTCAATACAAGGTAGCGGGTCAGACCATTGCCGTCTGGCCGGAAGTCAGTGGCGACGCTCGCTGCACCGTTTTGAACCGAGAAAAAGGTCAAGCTCACAGGATCGTAATTCCGGCGCCAGCTGTCGGAGCTGGTATCGTCGAGAACGTCGAGGCGGGTCGCGACGATCAGCTGTCCGGGCGCTCGAAACGCTTTTCCGAAAGGGTGATTAGACGGCAAAGTACCAAACGGCTCGTCAGAGGGAGCCGCGCCATCCCAGGTGTATGTTGTAAATTCTGCGTGCCGCTCCCAAGAGAGTGTGCCGCCAGCGAATGGAAGCGTATGATAGCGCGCAGATGGCCCCGGCCCGGGAGCTCCATGACTGCCGCAAAACTCGGAAAACCACTCTCTATCTTGCACAGACTGTTCGGAGTTGGTGACAAACCCGTAAAGCAAAACGATGCGCGGTGTGGAGATCGGCCTAAACGGTCTGGCATGCACTTCGCCAAGAACGGAATCCCGTAGCGGATGCGCTTCAAAATCAGGCAGCGGTGCCGCCTCGTTTTTTTTCGGAACGTCGGAAGCTCCATCCATGCATCAATTCCCCTGCCCTCAGCACCAGTTTCAGCGCAAATACAGCATGGCGTAGTCAAGCCTTCTTTGTCACGCCCTTTGACCAAACCAAGACAATTGGTCACTGTGTCAGCGGTCGGCTTCCCGAACGATAGCCGCAAAAACTCAAAGATGTAATTGAGGTTTGATACATGCCTGTTTTTGAGACGCCGGCCAGTCCTGCATCCCTTTCTGCTATCGAGGCAGCGCAAGCGATTAAAGCCGGTCAACTGTCGTCAGAAAACTTGGTCTTGGCATGTCTGGAGCAGATTTCCAGAACGGACCCGACAATCCATGCATGGGCATTCTTGGACCCGGGCGCGGCTCTTGAACAGGCCCGCATGCTGGACAGACATCAGGCCATGGGGCATTCGCTCGGCCGCTTGCACGGCGTACCCGTCGGAATAAAGGACATCATAGACACAGCCGACATGCCCACAGAATGTGGCAGCCCGGCTTTTGCCGGCTTCCAACCCACCGAAGACGCGGAGGTTGTGCGCAATCTGAAAACCGCTGGCGCGGTAATCATGGGCAAGACAGTCACGACCGAGATCGCATTTTTGCATCCAGCCGCCACCCGAAACCCGCACAACCAAGATCGCACGCCCGGTGGATCCTCCAGCGGTTCGGCGGCGGCCGTTGCAGCCTATCAAATTCCGCTGGCCCTGGGGACACAAACCAATGGATCGGTTATTCGCCCTGCCGCATTTTGCGGAGTGGTCGGCTACAAGCCAACGCGCGGCACCATATCGCGGGCAGGTGTTCTTCAGACCTCTCAAACGCTTGATCAGATAGGCGGCTTCGCCAGAACCGTTGAGGATACCGGTTTGCTGGCTGCCGTTGTTTCTGGATCGGCACTGGGCACTGACCGATTGGGCGCTTCACCGGCAATCCATGACCTGAAACTTGCCTATCTGGACATGCCGTTCAGCAACCGTTTGACAGAAGACAGCAAAAGGCAGTTTGAACGGTTGCTCGATACACTAGGACCGTCTTGCACACGGATAGACGCCCCCGCGTTCATCGCGGATCTCGTGGTTGTTCAAAAAGTGCTGCATGAGTATGAAATCAATCTACATTTGGGAGACGTGCTCAGATCAAAACCCGGCTCGATTAGCAGAACCCTAAAACCAGTCCTCGAGCGCGCGCTGCAGATTGATCAACAAACTTATAAACAGTCTTTCGAAGCAGCTGCTTCCGCTGACGCGGCATTCGAGGAGCTATTTTCCGGATATGACGCCCTCATTACACCCAGTACTACTGGTCCCGCCCCCCCCGCCGAGAACGGAACTGGTGACCCTATATTCTGTTCGGTGTGGACAGTTGGTGGTCTGCCAGCAATCACGTTACCGCTGCTGACAAGTTCCGATGGTATGCCATTGGGAGTACAGATCATTTCAGCAAAAGGCAGTGACCGGCACTTGGTGTCCTGCGCCCGGAGTTTGATGAGCACAGTGATATAGCATCAAAAACATTGGTAATTTTTATTGACCAATTTCATTTTGTATGAGATCTGATGGCTTCCGGCAGTTGTCAGGGCGCATGCAGTCATGTTTCAGAAAATCGAACATCACAGGACCGCGGAAGCCGTTGTCGCGCAGATAGAGAAATTGATTTTGAAAGGTGTTTTAGCATCTGGAGACCGGCTGCCGCCTGAGCGCGATCTTTCTGCCGATCTGGATGTTTCACGTCCCGTCTTGCGCGAGGCGCTCAAAATTCTTGAGGACCGGCAACTTGTTGTCAGCCGGCAGGGCGGCGGTACGTTCATTGCGGATGTGGTCGGCCCGCTGTTTTCGGATCCGCTTACGGCCCTGATTGAGCGGCATCCCGTGGCCATTGCAGATTACATGGAATACCGGCGGGATGTTGAAGGCCTGGCGGCTTATTATGCAGCCGAGCGCGCCACCAATGCCGACATTAAAATCATCGACAATCTGACAAGTGCCATGCAGGTGGCATTCGACGACCTGAATCATGAGCGGGAAGCTTTCCTCGATGTTGAGTTCCACCAGGCGATTGGCGAGGCGGCCCACAACACCATCCTGCTTCACAGCCTGCGGGCCTGTTACAAGCTTTTGAAAAACGGGGTCTTCTATAACAGGGAGCAGCTCTACAACCACCCGACCGCACGCCGGGAGGTACTACGTCAGCACAATGAAATCGCTGCAAAAATCAAGGCAGGCGAACCGCAAGCCGCGCGCAATGCGGCTGAGAATCACATCAACTACGTCAAAGCGGCAATTGAAGACACCAAACGCATGAGCGAACGTCAGGCTCTGTCAGAGCTGCGGCTCAAATCACGTGAACCGACAGCAGAAGCAATATCCGCGAGCTCTGCAAAAGGGCACTCAGAATAACCAATTGGGGGAAGTCGATGGAAGCGATCACGTGCATTGAAGACCTGCAACGGCTTGCAAAGCGACGCATACCAAAAATGTTCTACGACTATGCCGATACGGGATCGTGGACGCAAAGCACTTATCACGACAACGAAAATGCATTTCAGCGGCAAAAACTGCGCCAACGCGTTGCCAAGAACATCGACAATCGCTCGATCAAAACGCAGATGATCGGCCAGGATGTTTCCATGCCGGTGGCCTTGGCGCCTGTTGGCATGACTGGGATGATGCACGCAGACGGGGAAATCCTCGCGGCACAGGCCGCCGAAAACTTCGGTGTTCCATACACACTCACCACCATGAGCGTGTGTTCTATCGAAGACGTCGCAGCACATACAAGCAGTCCCTTTTGGTTCCAGCTCTATGTCATGCGCGACCGCGGTTTTTCTGAATCCTTGATGAAACGCGCAAAGGACGCCGATTGTTCGGCTCTGGTGCTCACCCTTGACCTGCAAGTCCTCGGGCAGCGTCACAGGGACATCAAGAACGGTCTTAGCACTCCACCAAAGCCAACACCGGCCGTTTTAATAGATCTCTTGTTCAAGCCGCGCTGGTGCTGGCAAATGCTGCAAACCAAGCGGCGAGACTTTGGCAACATCGTCGGCCACGTCCAGGGCGTGGCTGATATGTCCTCTCTTGCGGAATGGACGGCCAGCCAGTTTGACCCGACACTCGACTGGTCGTCAGTCGATTGGGTCAAGAAACACTGGGACCGCAAACTGATCCTGAAAGGCATCAATGATGTCGAAGATGCAAAAATAGCAGCAGGCCTCGGCGCTGACGCAATCGTTGTTTCAAATCACGGAGGTCGCCAGCTCGACGGGGCGCTCGCATCATATGACATCCTGCCGGATATTGTTGATGCGGTCGGGGACCAGATCGAGATCCACGTCGATAGCGGCATCCGGTCTGGACAAGACGTTTTCAAAGCCATGGCAATGGGGGCCAAGGGCACATTTATCGGCCGCTCCTACATTTACGGTCTGGGGGCTATGGGAAAAGCCGGTGTGACCAAGGCCCTCGAAATCATGCACAAGGAACTGGATGTCACCATGGGATTGTCTGGGGAGACGGACATTCACGATGTCGGGCGCCACAATTTGATCCTGAAATGAGCCGCCCAACTCCCCTGCAAAACCGCGTACAGCCTGACGGAACCATTCGGTCTGTCAAAGCACGCGGCCTGTTTATGGGCAATCGGGGCGGCAGGATCCACCACCCTGACAGCAAAACGTTGACAGCAAGACGATGGGCCTCCAAGCGTTGGATCTGCTGTGTTCTGTCTTTCAAGGAACGCCACCGGACCGTCATGGGCCAGAGCTACACGGAGTTGTTCTTTCTCGACGAGGCAACGGCCCTTGCTTGCGGTCATCGGCCTTGTTTCGAGTGCCGGCGGGCCCAAGCGAACCAATTTGCCAGTGCTTTTTCTTCCGGGCAAAAGAAGCAAACCGTCCTCACCGCTGATGAGATGGACCTCGTTCTCCACCAAGAGCGCACTGCCCACGGATCCCTTTTTGAATATTCAGAAGCCCTACCTGACGGGACGCTTTTTTCCTCAAATGGCCGTTTCTACCTGGTAATTGGGAGCCAAGCACTGGAATGGTCGTTTTTTGGTTACAAACAAAGTATGCCCTTGAGCAGCTTCAATAAAAACATTCATGTTCTGACACCGCCTTCCATATGCGCAGCGTATCGGGACGGCTATACGGCTACAATCCATCCCAGCGCGAACCATCACAAAATCTGATTGATAGATCACGAACTATCGTTTGAATTGAACTTTAGCTGGAGCGAATGTGTGCACCTTGAAAATCGAAAAAGGCAAACGCAATGTCGGTTACTGCCGCGCTCCCCAGTTCCCCCAGGCCCGGCCTGACCACAACTGACTACACTCTTTATTCCATTACCGTTTTTGCCTGGGGCTTTAGCTGGATCGCAATGAAGTGGCAGGTCGGCTCCGTTCCGCCGGAAGTCTCTGTATTTTGGCGGTTTGTTCTAGCTGCGAGCGTCATGTTTGCCTGGAGCGCAGCAAAGGGCCACCGTCTCTTGTTCCCACCAAAGACCCATATTCGCTTTGCAGCCCTCGGGCTGTTTATTTTCTCGACTAATTTCACTCTGTTCTACTACGGTGCGCAATCGGTTCCATCTGGCCTTCTTGCCGTGTTTTTTTCGACAGCATCGATTTTCAACATGGTGCTCGGGTTTATTCTATTCCGGCAAAGTGTCTCGCGTACCGCCCTCCTTGCCGCATGCTTGGGATTTTGCGGCGTAGCGCTTATGTTTTGGCCGCAAATCAACGGAACATCGACCAGTGTAGAGGCTGCGATCGGCCTTGGATTGTGTGTCCTAGGAACGTTGTCCTTTTGCCTTGGCAACATGGTTTCAGCCTCAACCCAAAAAAAGGGTTTCGGAGTTGCCTCCGCCACCACTTGGGGGATGTTCTATGGCGCGGTTCTTTTGGGTCTGTTCGCTTGGCTGTCGGGCGACAGTTTTGCAGTCGATATGACACCAGCCTACCTCGGCGGCCTTGTCTATCTTGCGATTGTCGCTTCAGTGATCGCATTTGGCTCTTACCTAACACTGCTAGGCCGGATCGGATCTGACCGCGCAGGCTATGCAACAGTACTTTTTCCAGTCGTCGCTCTCAGCGTCTCGACACTCTTTGAAGGATATGTTTGGACGTTCCCAGCGCTGGTCGGCTTGGCTTTTGTCCTGTTTGGAAATGTTCTGATGCTTCGCCGCTAGGTGGCCTATTCCGCGGCAAGCTGAACACCGACATTGCCGATCGCGGCAACAATGTGGTTGCTTAACGCATCATGCATTGGATCGATGGCCGTATTTGAGCGCAACATTGTAATATCGCAGGTCGGAAGTGGCGGAAATCCGTCTTTCTCATCGAGAATTCGCATACCGTCACGAATGGCGCTTTCCGGAAATACGGTAATTGCCAACCCGGCCTGAACCGCTCCGACCAAAGCCGATGCACTCGCACTGACATATGCAATAGAATACCGGCGTCCCACACGGTCGAGAGCTTCCATGCACATGCGCCGCCAAGAGCAACTGACCGGACCCAGCGCAAGGCGCACAACCTCCATGGTATGTGCGCAATGGCTCGAAGATGTCACCCAATGCAAGGGCTCGCGACGAATTATTTCGCCCATCATGTCAGTCATGTCACCTGACGTAACAATGGCAACATCAATCTCATTATTCTTGATCTTCCCGACCAGCACGGAACTGGCCGCGCATTCGACATTGACCTCGATCGACGGGTTCAGACGATTAAAGGCGGCGAGCACCTCCGGAAGCAACCGGTCGGCATAATCGTCCGGAACGCCGAACGTCACTTGTCCCACTTCACCCCGGCCGTTGAAGGCAGACAGTGTTTCATCGTTCAAGGTGATCATTCGGCGCGCATATTCGACGAGCCGGATGCCATCCTCGGTCAAACGGGATTGGCGTCCATCCTTCGTGAATATCGGCTGGCCCACGCGTTCTTCCAGGCGGCGCATCTGCATGGACACCGCCGATTGCGTCTTGTGCACTGCTTCGCCTGCTTTTGTGAAGCTGCCGAGCTCCGCGATGGCGAGGAATGTTCTTAGTTGGTCGATATCCAATGCGTAGGACATTTTAAACTGCCATCAGGGAAGAAAGCGAAAAGACCGATACTGGTCGTATGACGTATGGTTCTACAACATGAAGCCGAAGGTAACAATTCCGCCATTTACAATCCAGAGTATATATTCAAGTTCCTCACTCTGCAGCTTGAGGAACCGATAGATTGTCAAGTGACGAAACAATATGTTCCACCAGCGCTTCCGTTACTCTTGCGTTTTGGCGCCATGATCTGAGAACACCGATTTCACAATCGGGCAATTTCGGAAACCCGTCCGATTCGCATAAAACGCGCATCCCCGGCCGTAATGCTGATTCAGGCAAAACGGATACGGCGAGGCCAGATAGGACAGCCGCTGCAACGGCGGTCGAATTCCAGCTTGAATAAAGCAGCCGCGTTTCGCGCTCCATAGAGGACAAGGCTTGCATCGCCGCTTTGCGCCAGTCGCAGGTTGCCCGCCCCAAAGCCAGCGGCAAAGGCGTATCATTTTCTGTCGCGTGACGCGCGGAAGCGACCCAAAGCAGAGGCTCCCGCCGGATGATTTCCGGCAACTGCCGCCCCTTCTTCCAAACGTGCGTGACAATCGCCACGTCCAGCTCATCCTGCTTCACCAGCTCGAAGAGGTTGGGGGTTGGCGCACACACAACGCTCACCTCTGCCTTCGGGTTCGACCTGGAAAAACGCGCGAGGATTTCCGGCAAAAAACGGTCTGCATAGTCATCCGGCGTTCCTAAGCGCACAAATCCGGACACTTCGGTCTCATCAAATGCGGCAAGGGTTTCATCATTGAGCTGCACAAGCCGGCGCGCGTAATGCAGCAGCTTTTCTCCGTGTTCGCTAAGTCTGGAGACCCGGCCATCGCGGACGAAGATTTGACGCCCGATGCGCTCTTCCAATCGGCGCATCTGCATTGAGACCGCAGATTGCGTCTTATGAACCACCTCGGCAGCCTTGGTGAAGCTACCGCTCTCGGCAATGGCGACAAAGGTGCGAAGTTGGTCGAGATCTAGCATGAGTGCCTTTCATCAATAATGTCGATCAATATCATTAAAAGCATTCGTTTGTGCAATCTATTTTACTCTCCTACGTTTTGCACAAGCGGTTGAGCCTTTTTTACCCTCAACCTACTCAGGAGAACCACAATGAACTGGCTTTTTGAACTACACGTCTTTGCCTGCGAGACTGGGCAGGCTCTGAAACATTGGAGCACCGAACGCAAAGCACAGAAGGATTTGCTGCGCCTGGCAAGTCGAGAATTGGCAGACATTGGTGTTTCACGGTCAAGTATTGAGCATTCGGTGAAGAACGGGCGCTCACAAGGAGCAGCCTGGCATCAGACAGCTTGCAAAACACAGGCTGTCACCAGAAAGCCCACTCAATTGAAAAAGCAGGCCGTATGTGTCGGTTGCACAGCAAAATTCGGCCACGCCGCGTAACTTCACAACAATAGATCAATCACATCAAGAACATTCGTTGGAATAATACAACCGTCTGCAGCATATTTAAGACGTCCCGACCAATCGGCAGACAAACATGCGGTGTCCGCAATTTCTTTGCCGGCTCAATGGAGGCTTACGCCATGTCACATGTAACCTTTTTCGCAAGCATTTCAGCGCTCTCCGAAGCTCTGACACGCGTGACCCGCATTGTGAAAAACCGCCGCCAGGTGACACGCCTCACAGAGCTGAGCGATGATCAGTTATGCGATATCGGATTGAAACGCGCTGATGTTCACCACGCGTTGCGTCTGCCGCTTTGGAGCAATACGGCAGCAGTCCTGAACGGCTGGGCCGATGAACGGCGGCTGGCAACCCCGCCTTCCGGGTTTTTTCATACGCCTGTTAACGGCGAGGAGCGCGCAAAACCGCATCAGTTCAAGTACACACCTGCACGCGCAGCTTAGCAGATAACGCATCTAACCGCAGCCCCGTCAGCAGCCTCGCTGACAACACTTGGCCCGTCGCCCCCGGCGGGCCTTTTTTATTTGGATGACTTCAAATCTTCAGCTGTTTTGGCAAAAAACTCATCGAAAGCTTCAAATTGTGACGCCTGAATTGAACGGCCTGCCGTCATCCAGTCGGCTAAGAAGGTATCGAGATCACTTTTCTGGTCAGGTGTGCCGGGCTCTGGCGCTTGCTCTTCAAGCTCGAACTCCTCTTTGTCCTCCGCGATTCCTATCTCGGTGGTTTCGGGATTTGCCGTGACCATGGGTTGAAGGAAGCCTTGCCAAAAGGACTGCACGGCCTGCCCATACTGCATGACAAAATCAGAAGGATGTGGTGTTGGCTTGGGACGCCCCCGGGCGAAGCCTCGCATGAAGGCGTCTAGCATCTCCTGCCCCTGACCGGGCAAGTAGGGCCGCGTCAGCTTGGCCATTGCAAGCGCCGCGGCGATGGGCATGACTTCTTTGATGGCGTCCTGCTGCAGTCCAGTTATTCCTGAAATGCGCTCGGCAACTGCGGACCGAATTGGTTCCGGACCGAAGAATATCATTAATCCGTCAGTGTTGTTGTTGCCGATTGCAGAAAAGATAGTCGGAACCGCCGCGTTGCTCTGCAGCCCGGGCATCATGCCTGCAAACGGATTCTTATTCGTATT
Source organism: Roseibium hamelinense (assembly GCF_007830545.1). Taxonomy (GTDB): domain Bacteria; phylum Pseudomonadota; class Alphaproteobacteria; order Rhizobiales; family Stappiaceae; genus Roseibium; species Roseibium hamelinense. The sequence goes on along the minus strand of NZ_VLLF01000004.1, from coordinate 197,283 downwards.
GCTGAAGAAATCGAAGCCAGATTGAGCCGCCGGAAGCAGCTGTTGCATCGCGGCTTGCATGTCTTTGGACTGCCAGCCGAACCGCGAGTTCATATCTTCGGCGATTGCAGCAAGATTGAACGGAAACGAGCTGCTTTGTAATTCAGACATGTGCCCTGCCGGTATGCGTTGCGCTAGGCTGATGATCGGCTGTCAAAGCTGCGACGTCAACTCACGGCAGATTGCCCGAAACGCATCAATAGGCATAGTCCCTGTAAAGATTGGCCAAATCACCGTTCCATGCGCCTTCATAGCGTTTCAACAAAACGTCAGCCGGTGACAAGCCGGCTGCCAAACTTTCCTCTAGCGGCGCAAGGTGAACACGTTCATCAAGATCGCCGTCGCTCATGATTGCCCGGCGTTTCAGGCCTTCCTGGGAGAGTTTGAGCATTTCTTTGGCAATGTCCAGGACGGTGCCTGACCGAAACGGCGTTTGCAGTGCATCCTTTGGCACCCTGGCCCGAAGGGCGGCCCGCTCGTCCTGTGTCCAGTCCTTTACGAGCTCCCACGCCGCATCAAGAACATCCTGATTGTAAAGCAGGCCGACCCAAAGGGCTGGCAACGCGCAAATACGCCGCCATGGCCCGCCGTCGGCACCGCGCATCTCAATAAATTTCTTCAGCCGGACATCGGGAAACAACGTCGACAGATGATTGTCCCAATCCCCTACCGTTGGCTCGGGGCTTTCAATCCGGCCCCTGAGGCCGCCGTTCATAAATTCACGGAACGTGGTGCCGGTTACATCGTGGTAGGTGGTGCCGCGTTTCACGAAATACATAGGCACATCAATTGCCCACTCGACATAGCGCTCAAACCCAAACCCCTCGTCAAAAACAAAAGGAATGTCGCCGGTGCGATCTCTGTCGGTATCAGTCCAGATTTGTGCACGGAACGATTTGAACCCGTTCGGCTTTCCATCAGTAAAAGGTGAATTGGCAAACATGGCGGTCGCGATTGGCTGCAGCGCGAGCCCGACACGCATTTTTTTGACCATGTCAGCTTCAGAAGAAAAATCGAGGTTCACCTGAATGGTCGACGTCCGGTACATCATGTCAAGGCCGAGTGAGCCAACCTTCGGCATGTAGTTGGTCATGATTTCGTAGCGGGACTTAGGCATCACCGGTATGTCTTTGCGCTGCCAATCCGGAGTCATTCCAATCCCGAGAAACCCGATTTTCAACGGCTCCGCAACCTGTCGGACTTGCGCCAGATGTGAGTTCGCCTCACGGCAGGTCTGGTGCAAGCTTTCGAGCGGCGCACCCGATAACTCGAACTGTCCGCCCGGCTCAATGGAGATGGCTCCGCCGCCCGTTGGATCGGCAAGACCGATGATTTTGCCCGCATCTTCGATCCGCTCCCACTTCAAGAGCTGCTCCATGCCGGTGAGCACGGCTTCCACCCCCGAAGCGCCTTCATAGCTGATAGGGCTTAGATCATCTGTATGAAACCCGAATTTTTCGTGCTCTGTGCCAATCCGAAAATCGGACTCTGGTTTGCAGCCTTCCGCGAGCGTTTCGGCCAACGCGGCGATAGTGTCTACCGGTCTTGCATCTACCGTGTCGCGCGCCATGCAAACCTTCCCTCAAGCTCTTTCGAAGCGTCCAAACCATACGGATAGGAACGTCGGCTGCATTTAGGCCCGAACGGTCCAAAAAGCAAGCAACGTTCCGCCTGCCGATGTGCTCAACGCGTCCAATCGCCCAACGTGGTTTGGATGATGGCCAAAGCCGCGACAGCCGCCGTATCAGCCCGCAAAATTCTAGGCCCAAGCGGGATAGGTACGACAAAGGCCTGGGACCGCAGCAAAGACCTTTCTTCTTCGGAAAAGCCTCCTTCCGGACCGATCAAAAGAGCGAGAGGTCTCACGTCCTGCTCTGCCAATGACGCCAGCGCAGGCAATGGATTGTGTGTCTCCTCCCCCTCATCGCAAAACAACAAGCGCCGACCTGGATGATCGGCCGCCCACGCACCGATCACGTCCTTCAGGTTCTTCATCCGGGTCACATCAGGCACAGACAGCACACCGCACTGCTCGGCAGCCTCGATCACATTTGCTTCCATGCGCTCAAGATTGACTCTCGAAATCTGTGTATGCTGCGTCATCACCGGTGCGATGGTGCCAGCTCCCATCTCCACAGCTTTTTGGACCATATAGTCCTGCCGCGCCTGTTTGAGCGGCGCGAAGAGATAGTGAAGGTCATTTTTTGCGGTTTGCGGGCGAGTCTGGCGTTCCAGTATCATAGTGCAGGCCTTTCGGCCGGTCGCCTCAATCGCGGCGAGCCACTCCCCGTCTTCGCCATTGAAAACAAGGACACGGTCCCCGGTCTTCAATCGCAAGACGTTCAACAAATAGTTTGCTTGGCTGCGATCCGCCTCGACCCGGGCATCTGCGGCCAGGACATGACGCAGAAACAGTCTTTGCAATTTGAATTCATATTTAGCCATGACCGGCAAAATGCATATTGCGCCGCGCGGTTTCAACGCCCCTTTTTAAAATTGCTTTGGCCAAATGCCAACTTCCGCGTCCTGCATCGCTTAAGGGTGCTAGCGGCACACTGACCGCTTGACCAGCTGCCCCTGCGGCGGCACCTTCCGTTTGAAATTGAAGGGAATCATCCGTGTCCGAAGCTAAGTCGAACGTCGCCGAATTCTCGGTCTCCGAGATCTCGTTTTCCATCAAGAAAACTATGGAAGACACATTCGGATATGTGCGCGTCCGCGGCGAACTCGGTCGGATTTCCCGGCCCGGGTCCGGACATATATATTTGGACCTAAAAGACGACCGCGCGGTGCTATCCGGTGTCATCTGGCGCGGTGTTGCATCCAAGCTGAAGATCCAGCCCGAACAGGGTCTTGAGGTCATCGCAACTGGTAAGATCACCACATTTCCAGGGCAATCCAAATACCAGATGGTGATTGACGCGCTGGAGCCGGCTGGTGCCGGCGCGCTGATGGCGCTTCTGGAGGAGCGCAAGAAGAAGCTGACCGCTGAAGGCCTTTTTGCTTCGGGGCGGAAAAAAAGCCTTCCCGGCCTGCCCCGCGTGATCGGCGTTGTCACCTCACCGACTGGGGCAGTCATCCGCGATATTCTGCATCGGATCTCGGACCGGTTTCCACTCCATATGCTGGTTTGGCCGGTTCGCGTTCAAGGGGAAACCTCCGGCGCCGAGGTCGCCAACGGGATCCGCGGCTTCAACGCATTGCCGCAAGACGGCCCAATCGCGCGCCCGGATTTGCTGATCGTGGCCCGCGGCGGCGGCAGCATCGAAGACCTTTGGGGGTTCAATGAAGAAGCGGTGGTGCGTGCTGCCGCCGACAGCGATATTCCTTTGATTTCAGCCGTCGGCCACGAAACGGACTGGACTTTGATTGACCTTGCTGCCGATGTCCGCGCACCGACGCCTACTGGGGCGGCCGAAATCGCGGTGCCGGTCAAGGCCGATTTGATGGGTATGACAGACGATCTGTCCCGAAGGCTGTTGTCCGGTCTCAATCGACTGGTGTCCAACCGGCGGACGGAATTGCGCGCAGCAGGTGCAGCCCTGCCCGCCTTGCGGGATCTTCTGGCGCTGCCGCAACAACGGTTTGACACGGCGGCCAACGGGCTCGAGCGCGGTTTGATTGTCAACACAAGGCACCACCGCACGGCCTATCAAAATGCGGCAGCCCGGCATGCGCCATATCTGCTGACACGAATGACCAGGCAGGCCAAGGAAAGGCTTCTTCAGGAGGCGGATCGCCAAAACCGCGCGCTGCGCACAACAATCAGCCAAAAACGCCAGGGTCTCGACGCTGTTGCCGCGCGGCTGACACCGTCGCGCCTGTCCCAGCAGATGTTGGTCAACACGGAGCGTCTGGGCGGCCTGTCCGACCGACTGGTCCGGGCCCTTGACGGTCGGATCTCCCGCGAAAGGGATCGTCTGCAAGCCGTCGGCGGCCTATTACAATCGCTCTCCTACAAGGATGTGCTCGCGCGGGGCTATGCCGTGGTGCGGGATGACAAGGGGCAACCGATCCAGTCAACCGAAGACGTTTCGTCCGGCATGGCGTTGTCGATTGAGGTTTCGGATGGATCATTCGGAGCCGTTGCAGCCGGCATCCCTCCGGGAAAATCTCATCCGAAATCGAAAACGAAAAAAGCCACCTCACAGCCATCCAAACCGGAAGGCCAAGGTTCACTTTTCTGAAATCCCCTTCAGGCGCGTCACAGACCGAAAAAGGCTCCGCTGTTTCTGCAGGGCCTTTTCTTGTTAGCTATCCCATAAGCTCTGGAAGGAAAGTGATGATTGACGGGAAAGCCAGCAAGCCCGCAATCGTCAGAACGTCCGCAATAAAGAACGGGATACAGCCGCGGAACACTTCCTGCACCGGAATGTCGGGACGCACACCACTCACGACAAAGCAATTGAGACCGATCGGCGGTGTGATCAGGCACAGCTCGGCCATTTTAACCACCAGAATGCCGAACCAGATCGCGCAAGCCTCACCCGACATGCCGAACGCACTGTCAGCAGCCGAAACCGTTTCGCCGCCATTTAGCGCCATCACCGCGGGATAGACCACTGGCAGTGTGAGGATCAGCATACCGATCGCATCCATAAACATGCCAAGCACAGCATAGGCAAGCAGGATGACAATCAGGATCAACCAGGGTGACATTTCAAGGCTGACAATGAACTGTTCAAACGCCTCCGGCAGACCGGCAAAACCGAGGAACCGGACATAGACCAACACGCCCCAGATCAGCGTAAAGATCATTACGGTCAGTTTCGCAGTCTCATGGAGCGCTTGTCCCAGCTGCTTAAACTTCATGCCATTGATCAGCGCGACACACAGCACCACAAAAGCGCCAAGCGACCCAGCTTCGGTGGGTGTCGCCAGCCCGAAGAAGAACGAACAGAAAATAATGCCGACAACGGCGATGATTGGCAGGGTTCCGGGAACCGAGGCAATCCGTTCGCCCCAGGTGTATTTGCGGGTCGGCGGCGCGTCGCCGCGCCAGACGGAAATCGCCACGATGATCCCAACATAAACCAACGCCGAGAAAACGCCGGGCAAAAAGCCTGCGATCAGCAGTTTGCCAACAGACTGCTCGACCAGGATTGCGTAAATCACAAGAATTGCTGAAGGCGGGATGAGCGATGCCAAGGTGCCGCCAGCGGCGACGACCGCTGCAGACAGGCGTTTTGAATAACCGGCCTCCAGCATTTCGGGAATCGCAACCCGGGCAAACACTGCTGCCGTCGCAACCGAAGCGCCCGACACAGCGGCAAAGCCAGCGGTTGAAAACACTGTTCCGACCGCCATTCCACCGGGCAGCCAGCCGAGCCAGCGCTTCGCCGCTTCAAAAAGCTGCTTGGTAAACCCGGCATAGAAAGCCAGAAACCCAATCAGAATGAATGTCGGCAGCACCGAGAGCGCATAGGTGACCGATTTAGAGTGCGGGATTGTTCCAGCCATTTTGATGGCGGTGAAAAAACCCCGTTCAAATCCCTGCATCAGGGAAAAATGGAGGATCAATCCAACCATACCGGTAAAAGCTGCGGCAAACGCGACGCGCACTCCGATCACGACAAGCACGAGCAAAACGCCCGTCATCATCAAACCAACATCAAACGGGGTCATTTTCTGCCTCCCGCGTTTGTGTCAGAACCCATTGTTTCTTCGATTTCATGTTGGGCGTGCTCGCTGGCGTCTTGAACCACGGGCACATCGACCGGCTCACGATCGGGGTTTGCAACCAGGCGCGCATAGCCGTAGATCTGTAGCAACAAACGCATCAATAAAAGACTGAGCGCAACGGGAACAATCAGCTTGGACGGCCAAGTTGGCAGCCCGATATCCATAGTGCTGTCTCCAAAGGTCCAGGATCTTTGAAAGTGATACCAAGACCCCCAAACAAGCAGAGCGACAACCGACGCAATAATAATGACGCCAATCATTTCGGATAGCCAAAACACCCGACCTTTTAGCGCGCCGATCACGATTTCCATCCGGATATGGCCACCGACACGCTGGCAATAAGCAACGCCGGCGAACGCAAAAATTGCCATGACCTGCTCGGTGATATCTATGAAACCGGGAATCGGTGTGTTGAAAAACAGACGTCCGAGGATTTGCACCACTGCCAGCAGCATCAATGCGAGGATGGAAACAGCGGCCATCATGTTAAAAGCGTTTTCGACATGGCCCAGCGCACCGCTGAATTTGATGTAGGTCTCAGGACGGTCCGGATCCGGTGCGCCCTTGCTACCAGTTGCAATCATTGTTTTACAGCCCCGAATGAAACCACCCCGGCGTGACGCACGCCGGGGGGCAAAAAGTGTTCAAGCAGGCTCTAAATCAGCCGTTGATAGTCGAATTCACCAGATCAAGAAGCTCTTGCGCCGGAAGGCCGGCACCAGACTGCTCCTCCAGCCAAGCTTCCCAGATCGGGCCCGCCTTTTCCCGGAAAGAGGCGAGCTCTTCTTCCGAGAATTCAACCTGTGTGATGCCATTTTCTTCCAAAGCCGGCCACCACTTGTCGTAGAGCGCGTTGTAGTTGGCCAGATAGTGGTCCAAAGCCGGTTGCACCGACGCATCGAGAGCAGCTTTGTTCTCGTCCGACAGAGCTGCATAGGCGTCCATGTTTACAACGACCGGGCAATGAACTGTGCCCGGATTGAGATTGGCCGTCCACCAGTTGGCGGCTTCAATCGTATTGAATGCCATATGCGCATGCGGAGCAAAGCCTGCGGCTTGAACAGTGCCCGAGTCGATCGCCTGATAGGTTTCAGATGCGGTCACCGATGTCGGCACAGCACCAACGGCTTCCATCATTTGACCCAAGCCGCCCAGCGCGCGAACGCGCATGCCGTCAAAATCGGAAATCGATGTCGGCACATCGCCCTTGCCTGCGAAATTGTACTGCGGCATTGGCGACGGCATCAACAGCTTGGCATTCCAGCGTGCCAGATCTTTTTGCACTGCCGGATGATCGTAGAGCGCCATCGACACCTTTACTTCTGTCTCAAGGTCGGAAACGCCGAGGAACGGAAGCTCAAGAACCGTAAGGGATGGATTTTTGTCGGCATGGTACGACGCGCAGAACTGAGCCATCTCAAAAGCACCAAAAGAAATGCCGTCAAGATTTTCACGGGACTTGGAAAGGGCTTCACCATAATTCAGCTTGATTTCGAAAGCACCGTCTGTGCGCGCTGAAACCTCTTCCGCCAGCTTTTCAACATGCTCGGTGAAAGCACGCTGCTTACCCCATAGCGAGACGTTCCAGGTGACGTCAGCAGCAAAGGCAGGGCAGGCAAACGTTAGACCAAGCACGGCTGCCGATGCTGCGGTTGCGGATTTAAAAGTAAACATTTCGATCCTCCCAGATCTTCTGTCTTGTGGTTCTACGCTTTCACGGTCCGCTCGGGACATACGCAAAAACGCTGAGTGACCAGATCCGAACATGCCGCGGTCCAACCCGTTGATGCAACACTATTTGTTAGATTCTGACGCGATTGCCCGAAATCCGTGCAGGTTTTGTACCGCAGAGCTTAGAAACAAATTTCTCAAAAACCGGGCATACCGGGACAATGTCACCTCCAGAAAGACACTTGAATGCTGATAAAAACTTGTATTCCGGATTTTTTTTGTAATGTACGTGGGAATTGAGGGGACTGAATGTCCCATTCGTCTCCGCCAGAGTATCAGGATCAAAATATGGATTTCTTTCCAACAGGGGAACATCAACTCATTGCCGACACGGCACTGCGTCTGTCTGCTGATTTGCTGGAACCGAATGCCGATGCCCTGGACCAGGGCGGCGGACGGGAAGTGATGCTCAAGAATCTCAAGACACTTGCAGAAAATGGCTTCATGGGTCTGAACGTTTCTGCTGACTATGGGGGAACGGAAGCGGGCACGGTGAGCTTCGCTCTCGCGATCGAAGCCCTTTCCGGCGGATGCGCTGCCACAACAGTGACAGTCTCCGTAACAAATATGGTTGGTGAGGTGATACAGGCCGTCGGCTCTAAAGATCAGAAAGCCTACTATTTGCCAAAGTTAACCGATGGGACATACCCGGCTGGCGCATTTTGCCTTACAGAAGCAAGCGCCGGATCCGATCCATCTGCGATGAAAACCCGAGCAGTCAAGGACGGCAATCACTACGTTCTGAACGGCACAAAGCTCTATATTTCATCCGCGGAATATGCCGGTGTTTTCGTGGTTTGGGCGGTTACCGATCCGGACGCGCCGAAAGGTAAAGGCATCTCTTGCTTTTTGGTGGAGGCAGGCACACCCGGTTTGATCATCGGCAAGGCAGAAAAGAAAATGGGGCAAACCGGCTCGGCAACAAACGAAGTTGTCTTCGACGGTTGCCGCGTCCCCGCAACAGCGATGATGGGCGCCGAAAATGACGGCTTTCGTGTTGCTGTCGGCGAGTTGTCCGGCGGCCGAATCGGCGTCGCATCGCTTGCCCTCGGCATTGCTCGCAAAGCAATGCACACCGCCAAGACCTACATTAAAGAACGCGAACAGTTTGGGCGCCCGCTTGCCGACATGCAAGGTATCCAGTGGATGATTGCCGACCGGGAGACCGAGCTGGAGGCAGCCCGTCTGCTCATTCTTCAAGCCGCAGCACTTAAGGACGCAGGCAAACCGTTTTCCAAAGAAGCCTCAATGGCTAAACTATTCGCATCCGAAGCCGCCCAGAAGGCGACCTACACCGCCCTTCAGCTGCACGGCGGAGCCGGTTACATAAAGGATTATCCGCTTGAGCGGTACGCCCGTGATGCGCGGATCACGACAATTTATGAAGGTACCTCCGAGATCCAGAGGCTGATCATCGCTCGGGAGACCCTGAAAGCGCTCTGACCTCCCTCACCCGCTCAGCGCCAGGATCGGGAGTTTTCACATTGTGCTTCCGCAGCAATGTCAGATTGACTACGGTCAAAGCCAACACTGCACACCGGGCATAGGTTTCAAGCGCGGGCGGAAATCGCGGGCCAGATTTTTGGCTCTGACAGGAGGTAAGGCTATGCCATTCAAGGATATTTTGACAATTGTAGATCTGGCCGGCTCTCAGGCAGGCGCGAAATATGCGCTGGAGCTCGGCAGACAATTCGATGCCCATGTCACCGGTCTGGCGATCGCGTTTGAACCCGTTGTGCCAGCTTTTGCGGCGGCGCCGATGCCGGTGGATTACCTTGAAGCAGCCCACGAACAGGCAATGGGGGCAGCCAAAGAGGCTCAGAAACAGTTCGATGAACTTGCCCGGCTGTCGGGTACGAAGATTGAAAGCCGCATTGCCGAGGTCCTGACTGGCGGCCCTCTTGAGGGCGTCATGCAGCATTGCAGACCAACCGATCTTGTCGTAATCGGCCAGGCCAATCCGGACACTCCGGAGCCGATGCGCGAACTCCTCATTGAAACAGTCCTTTTCGAGAGTGGCGTTCCTGTTCTGCTGGTGCCCTATATCGGTGTGAAAACCTACCAGCCGGAGCATGTTCTTGTCGGGTGGGACGGAAGCTCAACGGCTACACGGGCCATTCATGCGGCGCTGCCAGTGCTGGAAAAGGCCAAAAAGGTGACCGTCCTCGTCATCCAGAAGAGCGACCCCCATCACGGCCAGCCCGGTGCAGACATTGCGACTTATCTGGCCCGGCACAACATGGATGTAACAATCGACGTGATTACAAACCCACAGACCGGTGTTGCTGACACTGTGCTGAACTATGTGTCTGACAACGGCAATGATCTTGTCGTGATGGGCGGGTACGGTCATAGCAGGATGCGCGAGTTTTTGTTTGGCGGCGCGACCCGGGAAATTTTGGGGGCGATGACAGTTCCCGTTTTGATGGCTCACTAAAACACCGCGCTGCATCCTGCTTGGGAGGATGCATGTCGGCCAACGGAGGGCCGGCATGCACGTCTGACTGCCGCCTAGTTGCGGAATGGATAGATAGCGAGGGCACAGTGACTGTTCGAAATCTGGAAGGCTTCTTCGCTCCCAAATCAATCACTCTCCTCGGCCCCTCCCGGCACGCCCCCTCCGCAACTGAAAAACTTGTTGCGGTCCTCCAATCCAACATTGAAAAGCGTTCGGTTTACGCCGTCGGCTTGCGAAAAAAACTGGACGGCATTGCGTCCTTTAAGTCGATTGATGCGCTCCCATCTCCTCCGGACTTGGCCATTTGCCTCGGGCCGACAGCCGACATGCCTCAAACAATTTCCCAGCTGTCAAACGCAGGCACGCGCGCTGTCCTTCTTTGGTCGCCAGGTTTTGAAGACTGGCCTGAAGACCTAATGCAGGCATGTCGCGAGGCGGCACGTGACAAGAGCCTCCGGTTGATCGGACCAGGCAGTCTTGGGCTCGCAATCCCTGCCATTGGCCTGAACATATTGACCACAGCAAGCGCACCCTCCGCCGGTGATGTTGCCTTTATCGCCCGGTCGAGCGCGGTCTTGAACGCAACGCTTGCCTGGGCGGAAACCCATCGCGTCGGCTTTTCAGCTGTAGCATCTCTCGGTGCGCGCATGGACGCGGACACTGGCGATCTGATCGATTATTTCGCACAAGACTACCGTACCCGCGCCATCCTGATGCATATCGAAGGGGTCTCCTCTCCACGCAAATTCCTGTCAGCGGCCCGGGCTGCGGCGCGTGGAAAGCCAGTCATTGCGATCCGATCCGGACGCAGCCGTGACCTAACCGGCACCGGCCGCACACATGCAGGCCGGCTGGCGGATCCCGATGCGGTCTATGAAGCCGTCTTTCGCCGGACCGGTATGATGCGGGTTTCGGATTTCGATGAAATGTTCGAAGCCGTTGAGACACTGTCCCGCGTCCGTATCTCCAAGAGCGAACATTTCGCAGTGGTCGCAAACGGCCGCAGCCTCGCTAGTCTCGCTACTGACAGGCTCTTAGACATGGGCGGAAAACTGGCTGCTTTAAGCCCGGATACCGTGGAAGGTCTCGCCCCTGTGATGCGCAAGGGTGGAGTTCCGACCCCGGCCTCACCAATTGTGCTTTCGGAAGACGTTTCAGCCGAGAACCTCAAGACTGTTATAACGGCGCTTCTTGCCGATCTCGCCGTCGACGCAGTGCTGGTGTTGCAGGCACCAAGTCTGTTTTCACCAATCGACGAGACCGTACGGGCAATTGCAGAAGCGGCTACCGCCGACAAGCGGCGGACCGGCCGAAAAAAAGCTGTGGTTGCTGGGTTGATTGGCGCAAGCGTGGAGTTGCGTGCTGACCTCGACACAGCAAAGGTCCCGTGCTTTGGAAGCCCGGCAGAGGCAGTTCACAGCATCATGCATATTGCGCAGGACGCCCGGTCCCGGGACTTCTTGATGGCCGCACCGCCGAGCCTACCGGCAGATTTCATACCCGATGTTGAAGGTGCGCGCGCGATTGTTACCAGAGCCCTAAGTGCTGGAAAAGCCTGGCTGTCTCCGGAAGATGTCGCTGCGATATTGTCGGCCTATCAGATCCCGGTCATCGCCACGCGCCTGGCCAAAACACCAGCAGAGGCTGCCGAGGCCGCGACCAGTTTTTTTGATGCGGCCCGCCATTGTGTCGTGAAGCTCATCTCCCCGGATCTTCCTTTCAAATCCCGCATAGACGGTGTCCGGCTCGGACTTGAAAATCCGCATTCGGTTGAAGCAGCGGCATTTGAATTGATCAATCAAACGCGTCAGATGTTCCCTGACGCTGAGATTGCAGGGGTGAGTGTTCATCCGATGCTTGAGGACCGGCATGGTCTTGAGCTTTTCATGGGGCTTGCGGATACGCCAACCTTCGGGCCGGTCATCGTATTCGGCCATGGCGGTACATCCGTTGAAGACAGCGCGGATATTTCGATTGAGCTGCCTCCGCTGGACCTTAATCTGGCGCAGGCACTAATCGGCCGAACACGGATATCAAAGCTGTTGGATGGTGGCCGTGCCCGCCCGCAGCTGGACCGTGACGCCCTGGCGCTCGCTTTGGTGAAACTCTCCCAAATCGCAATCGACATTCCGGAAATCATTGAATTGGACATCAATCCGATCGTTGCCCAGCAAAGTGGTATCCTGGGCCTGGATGCCAGGATGACCCTAGGCCATCCGGTTGAACATCCGGGCCGCACTGGCAAATCAAGGCTTGCTATTGCCCCCTATCCGAAAGAATGGGAGCAAACACTGCAGCTTAAAAACGGAACCAGCGTTTTTGTTCGTCCTGTGAGACCCGAAGACGAAGAGCTGTTTCGCGAGTTTTTCGAGAAAATTGCGCCGGATGATCTGCGTCTTCGTTTTTTTGCACCTGTTAGAGACTTCTCGCACAGGTTCCTGGCGCGTCTGACTCAGCTCGACTATTCGCGCGCAATGGCATTCGCCGCATTGGATCCGGATACCGGTGATCTTTTGGGTGTTGTGCGCCTGCATGCAGATCCCGACCACCAAACCGGTGAATATGCAGTCATGGTGCGATCAGACCTGAAAGGCTACGGCTTAGGTTGGGCCTTGATGAAGCTCATCATCCGCTATGCAAAGATCGATGGCATATCCAGCGTGCATGGAGAGGTTTTAAAAGAAAACACCTCCATGTTGTCGATGTGTCAGGCACTCGGCTTTTCAGTCAAAACCTCTCAGGATGACCCGGGGATCTCCGAGGTGGTTTTGGAAGTGGCTGGAATGCCGGAAGAAGATGTCTGACCGTTATGCCGTCGCAGCCTCGGCCGCCTTACGGATCTGCGCAAGGGAGGCCATCGGCGTAATCGCTTCCGAATCAATCTTGAGGTGCAACAACGCCGGTTTTCCAGATGCCAACGCACGCTCAAAGGCCGGCCCGAATGCATCGGTTCTCTCAACGGTTTCCGCATGCGCGCCGTAGGCCTTTGCCAACGCCGCGAAATCCGGATTGACTAGAGTTGTCGCTGACGACCGGCCCGGATAGTGCTTTTCCTGGTGCATCCGGATTGTGCCGTACATGCCGTTGTCGATGACCAAAACGATTATGGCAGCTTGCTCCTGGCAGGCGGTCCCGAACTCCTGCATGGTCATCTGCAGGCAGCCGTCGCCCGCGAAACACACAACAGTCCTGTCTGGAAATGCCAGTTTGGCAGCAACGGCCGCCGGCAGGCCGTAGCCCATGGAACCCGATGTCGGCGCCGCTTGCGTTCCATATTTGCGGAACCGGTGAAAACGGTGCAGCCAAGTTGCATAGTTCCCTGCACCATTGGTAAAGATGGCGTCCTCGGCGACATGAGATTCGATCCAGTCCATCACGCCGGCCATTTGAAGCTGGCCAGGTGTTTGAGGTCGTGCTCCAGACCAGGCCAGATAGTCGGCATGAGCGGCTTCAGCATAGCTGCCGGTCGTTGCCTCGGGATTCGGCTGCACCCCCTCTACAGCCCGGCAAAACGCGGTGGGGCTAGCATGAATTGCCAGAGCAGGACGGTATACCCGCCCAAGTTCCTCCGCATCCGGATGCACATGCACCAAAGGTTGAGACGGCTGAGGAATGTCCAGCAGCGTGTAACTTTGGCTGGGCATCTCTGAAAGCCGGCCACCAACCAGCAGGATCAAGTCCGATGCTTTTATCCGCTCCGCAAGCATCGGATTGATACCAATCCCCACATCGCCGGCATAGTTGGGGTGAAGGTTGTCGAACAACATCTGACGGCGGAAGGAACAGGCAACTGGAAGATCAAACCGTTCGGCAAATCGGCTGAATGCGCTCACCGCCTCCACCGACCAGCGACTACCGCCTAAAATGGCGATCGGCCGCTTTGCCGCCCAGAGACGTTTCTGCAAATCCGACATGACATTCAGACCTGGATGCGTTTCGACCTGCACCCAAGGGTCCGGCTGGTCTACGCTGGCGGTTTCCACCAGCATGTCTTCTGGCAAGGCTAATACCACGGGTCCCGGTCGACCGCATGTCGCAACGTGATACGCACGGGAGATAAACTCCGGCACACGATGCGCATGGTCGATTTCCGCGACCCATTTGGCAACCCCGCCGAACATTTGCCTGTAGTCGACTTCCTGAAATGCTTCGCGCTCGCGCATACCGCGCTCGATCTGGCCGATGAACAGGATCATTGGTGTTGAGTCTTGCGCCGCGACATGAACGCCAGCCGCTGCATTGGTTGCACCAGGCCCGCGGGTCACCATGCAAATCCCAGGGCGACCGGTGAGCTTGCCATGCGCATCAGCCATCATCGCTGCACCGCCTTCCTGGCGGCAGACGGTCACAGGAATACTGGCATCATACAGTGCATCAAGGACAGCAAGGTAGCTTTCGCCAGGAACACAAAATACACGGTCCGCGCCGTGGTGCCCCAACGCATCCACCAGCAGCTGTCCACCTGATTTTGCCGTCGCATTCATTCCAGAAACTCCTGATCATTCCGGCTCGGATTGTTAAGCTTGAAGCCTGAGACACTCTAAAAACGCAAGCAACAGCTGCTTTTATACGCGATGTAAGACACCCGCGTCACAACTCACCTCGGGCTTTTTTGCAATGACATCATTCCAAATCATAATGAAACAAAAAAGCCGGGCAAGCCCGGATTTTACAGCGCATGCGGAATATTCAAATGGCCTGAACCGTGACAACCTGAAATGTGTAAAGGTCACCATCTTCATCCTTGATTGAGACATACTCTCCGGGATTGAAGGCATGTATGCCGAACCGGTAGCCAGCTTCGTCGTCGTCATCGCCCTCAATGTCGTATCGGAACGCCCAGGAGCCGCCTGGCCGATGAACCAAATGACCGATCTCCTCCTCTTCATCGCCCCAAAAGCGGCGCACACGACAGTGATCCCGCTCTTTTTTCCAAACGGCGGCGTCTATGTGGCCCGTGTCATCAAGCGGCGCGGTAAACTCATACCCATGGCTCGCCGAGCCGTTTGGATACTCCTTCGTGCGAGCCAGGTTCAGCCTGATCTTTTTAAGTCCGGGATGCTCGTTCACGGCAAGTCTCCAACCTGTGTCATTGTTGAAACGACACTGACACAGACATCGATCTACTCATTGACGAATATCAAAGGAAATGAGACTCCAGCCTAACGGATGGGCAACGCCAGATGGCAAGATGCCTAGCGGAGAACCCAAGTGACCGAGACTACTACAGTCGCCCGTGAGCAAATACTGAGATGGCTGAGCGAACTCGCTTGTGACAACAAGTCCGGCAATCCGACAGAGCGCATAGACACGCATGCTAACACCATCATCTTGAACGGTGATTTCGCCTTCAAAATCAAACGGCCGGTCAAATTCCCGTTTTTGGACTACTCGAGCCTAAGCTTACGGGAAAATGCGTGCAAACACGAAATAGAATACAACGCACCACATGCGCCGCAGGTGTACCGCGAAGCTGTTCCGATCACCCGACAAACAGGGGGCCAACTCGTCCTTAACGGCGACGGCATTCCCATTGAATGGGTTGTGGTCATGAATCGATTTGACCATCGTCTCGAACTTGATGAGCTTGCCGAAAAGGGGCCTTTTGATAAGCAGCTTGGACAGCAACTTGCCGACATGATGGCCGATGCGCATGCCAAGGCTCCGGTTCGCACAGGAGCGGGTTTTCTGGACGGGCTCAACGCGTACATCGATCAAAACGATGCAGCCTTCAAAGCCAGACCGGATCTGTTCGATACAAACGCAGTGGATCGTTTGACTTCAAATGCGCAAGAAGCTTTCGAAAATATTCGCCCATTGCTTCGCCAGCGCGCAGAGACCGGCTCGATACGGCTTTGTCACGGCGATGCGCATCTGAGGAATATTGTTTTGATCGACGGTACGCCGGTCCTCTTCGATGCTGTCGAATTTTCTGACGAGATCGCGACCTGCGATGTATTGTATGATCTCGCATTCTTGCTAATGGATCTGTGGGAGCGCAAACAGCGCGCCTGCGCCAATTTTGTGTTCAACCGCTATCTCGACAAGACACACCGGCCGGATGAACTGGATGGCCTTGCCGCCCTTCCGTTTTTCTTGATGATGCGAGCTTCAATCCGTGCAAAAATTGCTGCCAGCGCATCGGAAAATCAGGACACCGACCAAGCCAGAGCGGAACAGGAGATTCAAGCCAGACGGTACTTCGATTTTGCGCAGGATTTTCTTGAAGCTGCCGAACCGGTGATGATCGGCATCGGAGGCCTGTCCGGGTCAGGCAAGACAACCCTTGCCTACGCGCTCGCGCCCTCGCTAGGACGCGCCCCGGGTGCGCGCGTGTTGCGAACGGATGTGGAGCGCAAGGCGCGGCTTGGCATCTCCGAGACCGAAAAAGCCCCGGAGGAAGCCTACACACAACAAGCCTCAAGTGCGGTCTATGAAGCACTTGCTGTTCAGTGCAAAACTGTTCTAGAGGCAGGGCATTCGGTCATATTCGACGGCGTTTTTGCCAAAGAAGAAGAACGCGCCGAATGTGAAGTCATCGCCGGTCTAGCAGCAGCCGGATTTTGCGGGCTTTGGCTTAGCGCGCCGAAGGAAAGCCTCGTTGCGCGGGTCGATAGGCGCGGGGGAGATGCGTCCGACGCTACGGGAGATATCGTAGAGCGGCAACTGACCTACGACATCGGCCAAAACAGCTGGACCAAGCTGGAAAGCAACCGTACCAAAGAAGACACAAAAAACGCAGCGAGCCTCGTCCTGAGTTGCTGCGGCATTCTTCAGAACGAGTAGCTCCTGACCATCGCCACGGCAATCATTGCAGCAAAAACGGCGATAAATTCCTTACGGGCAGCCGCCATGACGGCAGCCGCCAGTGCCAGACAAACCATGACCGAAACGCCGCCCTTGAGTGCAATCGGCAAGATTGTGGAGACGATGATTGCCCCTGGTAAGGACTCAAGACCGCGGCGTATGCGGGGCGTGATCGGGATGCGGCCCATGACCCAATAGCCCCCGGCGCGCATGGCATATGTTGCGGCGGTCATCGCCAACACGACGGCGAAAAAGGCGGCATCGACGGAAAACAGAGCTTCAGTCATCGAGGTAGGCTCCCGCAAATGCACCTATGATCGCGCCAGTAAGTATACCCCAATAACCGCCAAAGGCCTGCCACGTCAGAACAGCCACCACGCCAGCAAGGCCCCAGCTGATGGTTTGACGGCGGCCTTGCCAGAGTGGCACAAGCAGAGCAACAAAAAACGCAGGCATGACAATGTCGAGCCCCCATTTCTGTGGATCAGACACCAGACTGCCGAGGAAGTAGCCCGGCACCACCGACACCGACCAGGTCACCCACATAAACAGACCGCTGCCCAGATAGATCCCCCAGTCGCGTTCGCCCTTATCGTATTCGCGAAGGGCAATGAGCCAATTGAGATCGGTCAGGAAAAACAACGAGGGATACGTTCGGCTTGCCGGCACTTGGCCCAGCCATGGCCGCAAACTTGCGCCGATCAAAAGCATGCGCATGTTGACTGCAGCAGTGACACCCACCATGGCGAGCAACACCGCCCAGGTGACCGGATCCTTGTAGACCTCCATTGCAACAAATTGTGAAGCGCCTGCAAATACAAACGAGTTGATCAACACGGTTTCAAGAATTGTGAGGCCCTTTTGGGCCGCAACAGTTCCAAATACCGCACCAAAAACAACGGTTCCTGGAAGAGCCGGCAAACACATGGCCGCGCCCCGCCAGCAGCCACTGGTCGTTATAGAAACTGGTTTTTCTGACATGCGACTTTTTCTGAAGAGTTCGAAGGTGCCGCATCATGCAAATGTGCAGTGCATTTGACCAACCAAATGTCTTGATCAAATTCACGCATATTTTTGATGGAATGTGCCAGCTTGATCAGACCAGAACATCGTAGAGCATTCTCAGGCCTGTGAACCCAAGAAACAACGCAAAAATCAACCGTAGTTTCGCCGGGTCAATCGAATGCGCCAGCTTTGCGCCAAGCGGCGCGGTGTAGGTCGACGCCGGAATAATCAGTGCGAAACCGATCAGGTTTATATAACCAACGGAGAGCGGCGGCCGACCCTCAACACCCCACCCGAAATAAATGGACATTAATGTCCCGGGAACCGCGATGATCAAACCAATGGCGGCCGCCGTGCCGACCGCCTTGCGGATTGGATAGTTGAACAGTGTCAGCGTTGGCACGCCCAACGTTCCACCGCCGATCCCCATCATCACGGAGATGCCCCCGATCAAAAATCCGATCAGCTCTTTGAGCGGTGCGACCGGCAAAGACTTGGCGAGTGCGGCTCCTTCTTTGCGGAAAGGCATGTTGGCCGCTACGGCAAGAGCTACCACGCCAAATACCGCAGTTAGTTCGGTGCCGGAAATGTTGCCCGCCAGCGTTGCGCCGGCCACCACACCCAAAACGATTGCCCACCACCAGGTTTTCAAAAGAACCATATCCACGCTTCCGCGCTTCCAATGAGCCCGGGCTGAAGAGGTTCCGGTCGCAAGAATTGTGGCAAGCGATGTTCCCACGGCTACGTGCATCAACACGTCCTCACTCAAGCCAAGGGCCGTGAACATGTAATAAAGCACAGGAACGATCACGATTCCGCCGCCGACACCCAGCAGCCCTGCGACGATGCCTGCAACAACACCCGTCGCAAGCAGGGCACCGGCAAGCAGCACCAGCGATAATATGCTCAGGTCTTCCAAACTGCCCTCCAGGCCCGATTTAATTTTCTGCGGAACATACCCCGTTCAAACAATTGCGCCAGTGGCGAGCAGTGTTTCCCTAACGGAAAAGCTTGCAAACCCGTAGGTTGAAAAATATAGGGGATGAGTGGAGAGAATGGTACAGACGAGTGGATTCGAACCACCGACCTTCGGAGCCACAATCCGACGCTCTAACCAACTGAGCTACGTCTGCATACCTTGAAGTGGCGCGGAACATACGTATGAAATGCCCACTTTGCAAGACCCTGTTCTAACGCGACTTCGAACTGTCCACAAGGTGTGATTTGGCGAGAATTTGTAAGGAAAAACCGCGCAAAAACGCCCCGCCAGCTGCTGGCGGGGCGTTTTCAGATCAAATCTGAACTGACCCTATTAGGCCGCTTTGATGTCTTTGAAAGACTTTTCCATTGCTTCCTTCATCGGCGCTGTAACATCAGTGCCAAGTTTGGTCGCAAATTCCTGCATGTCTTTTGTCTGCGTGCTCAGCGCATCAAACTGCTGCCGTGTAAACGAAGACTGAAGTTCAATTGCTTCCGCCAACGTTTTCACAGCCATGATGTCCTTCATGAAAGCGAAGGTGGCATCAGCGTTCGAGCGGGCCGCATCAACAGCCTTATGGTTGAACTCAACCAAGCCCTGACGTGAGGTTTCGAAAGTGTCTTCCATCAGGTCCGTTGCATCTTCAGCAGCGTTCTTGACTTTGGCATAAGCCTCACGCGCTTGTTCAATGCTTTTTTCCGTAGCTTCACGGAATGCTGCAGGCACTTCCATTTTCGGCATTGCGAACGCTTCAAAATCCGGGAAGCCGGCAGCGGCGGTCTTCGTCGTTGCTTTGGTTGTACGCGCCTTTGGAGCAGCTTTGGTCGTTGTGCTTGTCTCTGTCATGATCTCATCTCCTTTTCGTCCGGATGCGATCATCTATGCAGTTCCAACCCGCAGAACTCCTCTGCGAGCCATGTCGTCATCCGCATGTAGTAAGGTAAGGCACCTTGTGCTGCATTGCAACATTTTTTTGCGCTGCACAATAAAAGACCGATCAAGGTCGACGGGCCGGAGCCACGCTCAGATGCGCGCAGCACCGGCGCAATGCAGAGAAATCAGGGTTTTGACGATTCCGCAGCATCCTGAGCGGCCTTCGTTGCCGTTTCAGAAATATCGCGCGCTTGCTCGCCAAGAGACTCCATCTGCTGGCGCAAATAGTCTTGCTGCAGCTTCATCATGGATTCGATGTCTTTTGCCTTGACGATATCCTGCGCAAATTTGAACGCCGCATCCACATGCTCTTCCGCAAATGACAGCGCCTTACGGTTCACATCTGTAGCGCCGGTCTGCATCGCGGTGGCTGACCCTTCAGCTGTAGAGACCGCTTTCTGGGTCACATCCATGAAATCGTCGAACGCTTTGCGGGCTTGGTCAACGCTCTTTTCAGCGAAATCGCGCATTTGGTCGGGGATTTCAAAACCGTTTTTGTCGGTTGCCATGTGTCCTGCTCCTCATAACTGGCATAGTGTCAGCGAGGCGTGGCATGAGTGGCTCGCTGCCTGCGCAGGAAGTCGTAGCACGGACTTATTGGCGCATCAAACAATCCGGGCCGCATTAACCACGCCTTCACGTGCCGGGCTTTACCAAGCCTATTGTTCATGGACGGCCAATGACTTTGCCGGTATTAACTTAGCGTTTACCACTTAAGTCGGGCCGGCCAAATCCGCCGCGCGGTATATCGCAGGACAAACGTGGAGTTGACCTTGAATTCTGAACTCAAGACTTTCATGGAGCTCAGCCAAAAACCGGTCCTCACTCAGTTTATCGATGACAAGCGTGCCGCATGGCTGTGGTCGGCAGATGGAGCCCGCATCCTTTGGGCAAATGCGGCAGGCGCCCAGTTTTTTTCAGTAGGCCACGCAAAGGACCTGTCGGGTCTGACAACGCTTCAGCGCTCTCCGGCCCGGCCGCACATCGCGCGGATTGCAGAAAGTGGGCCGACTGAAAAAATGTCGATTGATCGGTTGCGGTTTTATCGCGGCCTGCGTGTGATGCTTTTGACCTGCCAATGCCAGCGGGTGCTGATTGAAGGCGGCGAAGATGCTGCTTTAATCATTTCGACCGACAAAGGCCTGTCACTTCTTGATGATCCAGTCAAAGCCTTTGCCGGACTTCTTGCTTTGCCTGGATTCAGCTCAGCGGTGCTGGACGAAGACAGAAAGGTGCTGTCGGCAAATGGAAGCTTGCAATCAGCGGTGCTAGCACAAGGCGCGCTGGCCGAAAACGCGGCTGGAACAGCTGAAATTGACGGGCAGCCGCATGACATATTGCTGGCGACCCTTCCGAACCTTCAGTCGATCGCTCTGATTACAGACGAGCCGTCTCAAGAAACTGATGAACCTGAAACCGGGTACGGAGTAGAAAAAACCGATACTCCGGCATCAACGTCCGGATGGATGCGCGCGGACGAGTTGGAAACACTTGAGTCAGACGAAATGCTTTTGCCTGTTCCGCCGCTTGCCCCAAGCCCTGCCGCGGACGCGCCCGCAGATAGCAACGCTGAAGAGGAATTGAACGACGCCGGCGCAAAGCCGGACGCAGCCCCTGCTCTCGACCCGAATGATACCTGGTCCGCTCTGGACGATGAGGTTCTGGAGGCAAAAGCATCTGAAACGCCGTCCAGTTTCACAGAAGGAGCAGAGGCATCTGCGCCGAAGCCGGAATTGAATGAGATCTCCGAACAGACTACAAACCGGACAGGTGATTTTGCATTTTCACCGCGCAAGCGGCCTGTCCGGTTCGCCTGGAAGATGGATCTGGAGCAGCGTTTTACGTTCATGTCCGACGAATTCGCAGACACTCTGGGCCCATCTTCTGCAGATATTGTCGGCCAAACATGGCGGGATGTTGCTGCGCGGTTTCACCTCGACACTACCGGCGATATTGCATCGGCTCTCGACCGGCGCGACACCTGGTCAGGCAAGACGGTGCTTTGGCCTGTCACCGGCAAGGATATTTTTGTGCCGGTCGACATGGCGGCACTCCCCGCATTCGATCGGGATCGCAAATTTGAAGGCTATCGGGGCTTCGGTGTTTGCCGGACCGCAGAAGCAGTTCGCTCCAAAGATGGAGAGCCGCTTCTAGCACTTGTCGGAAGCGAGGAAGACGATTTACAGCCGCCAGCAATCGATCCGGACGAAACGCCTCTTCTGCCGAACACAGCGTCAGCCACCGCCGGCACTGACCAACTTCCGGACACGCCTGGAGCTGCTGAACCTGAAATCTCTGAGGTCGAGACCCAGTACGAGGAAACGTTTGAAACCGGGGCCGAAGAAGACGGTCCCAAGAGCACCCAAGCGGACATCGATACCATCGCCAAGGACATCGAGACCGGCCCTTTGAACCAGCCGGACGATCTAAAGGACGCGGAAGTAACGTCGACCGAACTCAGCGCGAAGGAGGAACCAGGCGACGCTGCTGAGGAGCCTACTTCTGTGACCTCAGATCAATCCGCAGATATCGAAAAGATCCTGCATGACCTCCCGGATCGAAAAGTAAAACCGGTCAAAGACCTTTCAATCGGGGCCTCAGCCTCTGCTCTGCTAGGGTCACTGACGGGACGTGATTTCGTGAAACAGTCTCCGGCACTAGAACCTTCCGCGGAGCCGGAAAGCCGCAGTAACGCTGGAGCACCGGTCTCGTTTCAGCAACAAGCTGAAAAAACACCGGACGATACGGAGACTAACTATCGGGCAAAAGATGGGCCGACGGACGGTTTGTCTAACCAACTGCCAAAAACTGTAAGCTCTGATGCCCTTGGCAAACATCAGGCCGAGCCAGAGCAGGAGCCCGAACGGATAGTCGATCCGCTCACGGAAGACCTATTTTCCGATAAGCTGCAGACATCGGCAGAAAATGACAGTGACCTAACCGACATTCCGGTCTCGTCGACCGGAATTGGCAGCGATACCGATTTTAGACCATCGGATATCGAGGCGGCGGTTAAATCTCTCAGCAAAGCCTTTAACGAAAATCAGTCACGCAAATCGGACACCGCAACAGAAGCTCCGGAAACGATATCGCCAGAACGCACGGCTCACCTTAAACTCGAAAACATGAGCGATCAGCATGCGGAGGTGACGCAACACAGCCCGACTCAATTTAGCCCGGATCAGCTGGACAAGGATGTGCCAGCCCGAGCCGACACCGGTCCATTGATCGACGATGGCGGCGCTGATGAACCAACTTCAAAAGAGGCGGGCATAGACGATCTTGCCGACGCCCCATTGCCCATTCTGGAGGGCGCAATCGAAGATACGGATGCGCGCTCGGGCGATGATCAGGGAGTGCGATCCCCGATCGACGCAGGACCGGCCTTCGCCGATGCAGAACTGGCAGCCTTCAATGAAGAAATCGCGGGCAATGACGCTCCCCGTCCTGATCTTTTGCCGGTCGACACGTCGGCGCTATCGCGCCCGGAACTCGCCGTTTTCCGGAAGATCGCCGAAGCTCTTGGCGCACGGTTTGAAGGTGACCTGTCGGTTTTTGAGGCCCCGGGCAACGACGATTTCAACGAAGACTTGCTGTTGCCTCGGCCAAAAAAGGAAGAAGTTCCGGTTGACCCAAGTTTGCTCGACCGGCTTCCGATCGGTATCGCCATCGCCAACGAGCGTGATATCCGTTACGCCAATGAAACTTTTCTCACAATGCTGGGCTACAAGGACTTCGCCGAGCTGACTGAGGCGGGCGGATTGGAGGCTGTTTTTCCGGATGATGACGAGGATGATTGGCCGGACGCCTCTGGAATGGAAGGCACCATTGACGGGCTGAGAAAGGTTCGTCTTGCGGGAGGCGGCATGCGTCCGGTTGATGCACGCATGCATTCCGTGCCCTGGAATGGTGGCCGGGCGCTGATGGTATCAATCCTTGACCGACCTGCCAAAACACTTGCGGCGGCGCAGGTTTCAACCCACGACCCAGAAGAGCTGGAACGGGCCCAGACTCAGATCTCCGAGATGGATGCCATTCTCGAGACCGCGACGGATGGTGTGCTGGTCTTGGATAAGAGCGGAACCATTGTGAAGGTAAACCGCTCTGCGGAAGCGTTATTCAGCGCCAATCGCGCAGACATGGTCGGCGTGCCGCTTACCCAATATCTTGCACAAGAAAGTCATCGCGCTGCAGCTGACTACTTGGACGGATTGTCCAGAAATGGTGTTGCAAGTGTTTTGAATGATGGCCGCGAAGTTCTCGGCCAAGTGTCCGGTGGCGGTGTCATACCGTTGTTCATGACGATGGGCCGGGTGAGTGCAGGCGGCGATCCTAAGTTTTGCGCCGTGCTGCATGACATCACACACTGGAAGACGGCGGAAGAAGAACTTACCGAAGCCAAACGCCAGGCGGAGAACGCCAGCTCTCAGAAATCCGACTTCCTGGCGAAAATCAGTCACGAGATCCGCACGCCGCTCAATGCGATTATCGGCTTCTCCGAAGTCATGATGGAAGAACGGTTCGGGCAGATCGGCAATGACCGCTATAAGGAGTATCTCAAAGACATTCGCACCTCAGGCTCACACATAATGAGCCTAATTAATGACCTCCTTGATCTGTCGAAGATCGAGGCGGGTAAGCTTGACCTCCGGTTCGCGGCCGTGTCGGCTAACGAGGTGATCAGTGAGTGTGTTGCCCTCATGCAACCGCAGGCCAACCGGGAGCGCATCATCATCCGGGCCAGCCTGCCAGACACAGTTCCAAGCGTCGTAGCGGACCCGCGGTCCATGCGCCAAATCATCCTCAACCTGCTTTCCAATGCTATCAAGTTCAACAAGGCGGGTGGCCAGGTCATTGTATCTACCGCTAGTGGCGACGATGGTGAGGTCATCCTGCGGGTGCGTGATACCGGCAGCGGCATGTCAGACAAGGAACTGGTCGCGGCAATGGAGCCTTTCCGTCAGCTACACACCTCCCGTCATGGCGGTGGAACCGGCTTGGGACTGCCTCTCACAAAAGCCCTTGTCGAGGCCAATCGGGCCAACTTCCGCATCGATTCAACGCCGGAACAGGGAACACTGGTCGAGATCAGTTTCCCCTCTCAACGTGTGCTCTCCGAATAACGCCTAATCATGCAGCCCACTATTGCCCTTTTTCGAAAAAAGCCGCGTTCGCCAGCGGCGCATCGCAGTCGCACTTGACAAATTTCAGTCACTGCGGCTGTACAAGAATTATCAATAGTCCGAGCAAGGCTTAAATCATGGAAAAAAAGCATCAAATCAATTTGTGGTACGCATTTGTCGCCATGATGCTGGTGTTTTTGTTCCAGAGTTGGTGGACAACGTACAAAACCGTCGAGCAAATCCCCTACAGCCAGTTTGAGCAGTACCTTAAAGACAAAAAAATCGAAGAGGTCTCGATCCGGGAAAACTCCATTGAGGGCAAGTTCAAAGAGCCCTTGAAAGACGGCAAGCAATATTTCGTCACCACGCGTGTCGAGATGCCGCTAGCCGAAGAGCTGACAAAATATGACGTCACATATACCGGTATTGTTAAGTCTACCTTCCTGACAAATTTGCTGTCCTGGGTGCTGCCCGTATTGCTCTTGTTTGGGCTGTGGGCGTTTTTCATTAGAAAATTTGCTGAGCGCCAGGGCGTTGGCGGAATGATGACCGTCGGGAAGTCCAAAGCAAAGGTGTACGTCGAAACCGGGATCAAGGCCCGCTTTGAAGATGTCGCCGGTGTGGATGAGGCAAAGCGCGAACTTCGGGAAATCGTCGATTTCCTGAAAGATCCAAAGTCCTACGGCAGGTTAGGGGCCCATGCTCCGAAAGGCATTTTGCTGGTAGGCCCCCCCGGCACAGGTAAAACACTACTGGCACGGGCTGTTGCTGGTGAGGCCGGAGTACCGTTCTTTTCGATTTCGGGCTCCGAGTTTGTCGAAATGTTTGTAGGTGTGGGCGCGGCAAGGGTCAGGGATCTATTCGAACAAGCGCGCAAGGCTGCGCCGGCCATTATTTTCATCGATGAACTGGACGCGCTCGGTAAAGCACGGTCTTCCAGCCCAATGGGCTCGAATGATGAAAAAGAGCAGACGCTGAACCAGTTGCTCACCGAACTGGACGGATTTGATCCGAGCAGCGGCATTATTCTGCTGGCCGCTACCAACCGGCCGGAAACACTGGATGCCGCCTTGCTGCGGGCCGGACGCTTCGACCGTCAGGTTCTGGTAGACCGACCCGATAAATCGGGCCGCTTGGCCATCTTGAAAGTACACATCAATTCAATCGTCCTGTCACCGGAAACTGACCTTGAGCAAATTGCGCAACTCACGGCCGGTTTCTCCGGTGCAGACCTTGCTACCCTGGTCAATGAAGCCGCTCTTCTTGCCACCCGCAGAAACGCAAAGGAAGTTGCACTCCAGGATTTCAACGAAGCAATAGAACGCGTTATTGCCGGCCTTGAAAAACGCAGCCGCATTTTGTCTAAAAAGGAACTCAAGACGGTCGCATTCCACGAAATGGGTCATGCGCTTGTTGCAGCCAACCTCGACGGCTGCGACCCGGTCCACAAGATCTCTATCATACCAAGGGGTGTCGGCGCTTTGGGCTATACGATGCAGAGGCCGACTGAGGACAGATTTCTCTTGTCTACACAGGACCTCCTCAATCGCATGGCAGTTCTGATGGGCGGCCGCGCGGCTGAGCAGGTCGTTTTTGGCGAGATTTCGACCGGCGCCTCTGATGATCTTCAAAAGGTCACCGAGATAGCCAGGGACATGATCATGCGCTACGGCATGGATTCCGAGCTCGGCAATCGGGTGTACAGCGTCAACCGCCAGAATTTTCTCGGCCAGCCGGCCGGGAGTACTGCCGAAGCGTCGGAAGCCACACAGCGCGAAATCGATGTCGCTGTAAAAACATTGGTCGAAGAGGCATATTCGCGGGCCAAACAGCTTCTCCAAGAACACCGTGCCGACCTTGATGCTGGCGCGGAAATCCTTCTGCAGAAGGAAAATATTACCGATAATGATTTCCCGCCGATCCGCCCGATCGCAGAGCGGCGAGCTTCGGAGGCCGCTCAGTAGGAAAACTGAGAGCGGATGACATTTCGAAATCGGATTTTTTCTCGGATTTTAAAAGCTTATGCCGCAGCCCAAGCGTCAGGTTTGCGGCCAGTTTGCCCACTGCCGGAGCGCCGTGCGTTTCTCGACGGGCAGTTCTCCATCCAAGCTGAGAAGATATCTGCATCCATCGGCACGCCGAAAAGATATCCTTGTGCCGTTCCGCAGCCTATCGATTGCAGGATCGCCTGTTGCTCACGGGTTTCAACTCCCTCGGCAACGACATCGTATTCCATTGTTTGTGCCATCGCGAGGATTGTTTGGACAATGGATCGGCTACCTTCGGATTTTCCAAGTTCCTGAATAAAGCTCTGGTCGATCTTGAAAGTGTCGAATGGCAATTGGCGCAGATGCGCCAAGCTCGAATATCCTGTCCCAAAATCGTCAAGGGCAAAACGAATGCCCGCATCGCGAAGCGGCCCGGTAATTCGGTAGACGATATCCGGGTCGGCCATCGCAACGGTTTCAGTGACCTCAAGTTCCAGAAGATGCGGCGGGAACCCGGTTTCGTGAAGAGTTTTCAAAACATCCGCAGCGAACTGAGGATTTTGAAGCTGACGAACGGAAACGTTGACTGACAGTGGAATGATCCGGTTCTGATCAAGCCATGACCGCCCCTGCGCGCAAGCCAACTTGAGAACGCGGTCACCCAAGCGCGTGATCAACCCGGTTTCTTCAGCAACATCTATGAACGCGCCGGGCGCCAGAAGTCCCCGCTCCGGGTGATTCCAGCGCACAAGAGCTTCAGCCCCAACCACTTCGGATGTCTCGCAGTTCACCTTGGGCTGATAATACACCGTGAGCTCATCGCCTCGCAAAGCATGACGGAGTTCCGCTTCGACAACCAACCGGTCTTCCGCTTGCCCGCTGCGATCGACCTGATCGAAAAAGCGCAAACTGTTACCGCCTGCGTGTTTGGCCGAATACATTGCGATGTCGGCATTTTTCATGATTGCGGTGTAGTCACTGCCGTCGTCGGGATAAATCGCAGCGCCGATGCTCACACCTACTGACAAGGCATAACCATTAATCACAAAGGGGGTTTCGACCGCCTTTGTAAGCTGATCAGCAACGTTAAGCACAGCCTCCCGTTCGTCAACCAATGGCATGATCACGCCAAACTCATCCCCGCCAAGCCGTGCGACGCACGACTGGACTGCAACATCATAGTTTGTATCGCGTGGGCGCCGGTCTGGTTGAACAAAAACACCGTGGGGCAAACCGCATGATTTCAGGGCTTCTTG
Organism: Roseibium hamelinense; assembly: GCF_007830545.1. Lineage (GTDB taxonomy): Bacteria > Pseudomonadota > Alphaproteobacteria > Rhizobiales > Stappiaceae > Roseibium > Roseibium hamelinense. The sequence continues at coordinate 169,282 of NZ_VLLF01000004.1, read as the reverse complement.
GAACCTTGTGCCGATTTCCTGAAGCAGCAAATCACCGTAATCATGGCCATAGCTATCGTTGACCCGCTTGAAGCGGTCCAAATCGATGAACATGACCGCAAACTTCTTGTTTCGAAGCTCTTTAACGGACTTCAAACTTTTAAAGTGTTGGCGAAACGCTTCACGATTTGGAAGTCCGCTGACACTGTCAACATAGGCCAATTTATGAATTTGGCTCATGTTCTTGCGAATGGTTCCCACCATATTCTGATATGCGCGCGCGAGTACCCCAATCTCATCCTGGCGCTCGGTAGGAAACGGTGCATCGAAGTCTCCGGCACTGACACGGTGAGCTGTTTGGGTCAACAGCTTGATCGGGCGCAGGAAGTTGTTTCCGAAGTGAAAAACCACCGGCAGACAAAACAGCAGCAAAACAGCTGCGATGATCGCATTGCGCTTCCAAATCGTGAAAATGACCCCTTCCGGATTGGGGCGTGGCACGGTTACCAGTGCGCCGCCAAGAACCTCGCCTTCGGCTTCGGCCCGGACAGGAAATGCCATACTCACCATTTCGGGCTTCGTGAGAGTTTGGGTCTCACCGACCTCAATAGCCTTCAAAAGCAGCGGGTCTATCGCAATGTCGTCGAAATAGCTTGTTTGCGGATCTGAATCGATCAGGATCGATCGCTGCGGATCATAAACATGCACAAGCGTCACGATGCCGCTGGCAGCGATGCTCTCAAGTTCTTGTTCAAGAATAAGATAATGGTGATTTTCAAGGTGTGGAACAGCAAGGTGGGAAACGGTCGCACCAATGGATTGGCTGTCGGCAATCACCCGGTTCTCTTCATCGCGTAGATCAAGGTAGCTCGCCACGGCAATCATGACGACGCTGAGCACAAGAAACAGACACGCGACCAGCATCACAAACCGGGTCCGCAAACCCGGTTGCCTCTGCCTCACAAACGCACGGCACGCATCGATCGCCGAACTCACCGACAGACACAAACTATCACCCTCCTAAACCACCCTGTAAGAATAGCGCTAAATCGTTGCCCCACGATTTATTACTTAGGGTAAAACACAGGAAAAGTTTAAATATTGAGCCTCTATTTTACCGGCTAACAAATAGTCCTTTATTTCCAACAAGTATCTTGGTTAATGTAGATTTCCGCAATCATCGGAAAATTTGACAATATTAACGAGGTCTTAATTGCTATTTTGAATAACCCCCGTTTGTTTCAAAACAGCACATCAAAGAGACCGGTAAGCGATATTCGTCGCAAAAAAGGCCCGTTCAAAAGAACGAGCCTTTTAAAATATTTCTGCGGAACTACCGCTTTCACACCAGATGCGCTTCCGTTGCCGCTTCAACATCGTCTTTGCTGACACCCGTGGCGAGCTCAACCACCTTCAAACCGTCTTCAGCAACATCAAAAACGCCGAAGTTGGTGATGATGCGATCCACGCAGCCGACACCCGTCAAGGGCAAGCTACATTCCTTGAGAAGCTTCGGGGCACCTGCTTTGGATGTGTGATCCATGATAACGACCACGCGCTTTACACCCGCCACAAGGTCCATGGCGCCACCCATTCCCTTGACCATTTTTCCAGGGATCATCCAGTTGGCCAGATCGCCCTTCTCCGAAACTTCCATCGCACCGAGGATCGACAAGTCAATGTGACCGCCACGGATCATGCCGAAACTGTCCGCTGACGAAAAATAACTGGTCTGCGGCAGCTCGGTGATGGTCTGTTTCCCGGCATTGATCAAGTCCGCATCGACTTCATTCTCGGTCGGGAACGGCCCCATCCCCAGCATGCCGTTTTCGGACTGCAGGGTTACATGCACCCCAGCGGGTATGTAGTTCGATACAAGGGTCGGAATCCCGATCCCCAAATTGACATAGAACCCGTCTTCGAGTTCTTGTGCAGCGCGCTTGGCCATATCATCGCGTGTCCAGGCCATATCAAATCTCCTTCAGAACGCTTAGGCGTCGCGCGTTGTGCGCTTTTCGATCCGTTTTTCAAAGGATCCCAAAACCAACCGGTCGACAAAAATACCGGCCGTATGGATGTGATCAGGATCCAAATCACCGGTTTCGACAATCTCTTCAACCTCGACAATGGTCGTTTTGCCGGCCGTCGCCATCATCGGATTGAAATTGCGTGCGGTTTTCCGGTAGATGAGGTTGCCTTCCTTATCGGCCTTCCAGGCTTTAACAAGAGACACATCGGCAATGAGGCCGGTCTCCATAATGTAGGTTTCGCCGCTAAAATACTTGTGTTCTTTGCCTTCTGCAACGAGCGTTCCCACACCAGTCTTGGTATAAAACCCGGGAATACCGGCCCCTCCAGCGCGAATGCGTTCGGCCAGGGTACCTTGAGGGTTGAACTCAAGTTCCAGCTCGCCATTCAGATATTGTTTCTCGAAGGTGGCGTTTTCACCGACATAGGACGAGACCATTTTTTTGATCTGACGGGTCTGCAACAGCAACCCAAGGCCAAAATCATCCACCCCGGCATTGTTTGAAATCGCCGTGATATCCTTGGCTCCTGTATCCCGAAGGGCCGTTATCAGGTTCTCCGGAATGCCGCACAGGCCAAATCCGCCCGCCATAATGGTCATGCCGTCGAATGCCAATCCGTCCAACGCGCTTTTCGCGTCCGGATAAATCTTATTCATTTCTCACTCCCGAAAGACTTCTTTGGCCGGTCGGCTCGCAATTGATCCCAGGCCGGACGTGGCGTCAAGAGGGCATGTTTGACAAATGCTGCACCTGCACAGGCCACTCCGAATTAAAAGGCTTTTGTGCTGGTCACACTCAATGCGGACCGAAGGCTAGACGTTCGTCTCGCTCGCGCTGAACCTGTTGGCGTTTCGTTACGAGAGACGCCGCGATCACACCAATTGTCACGAGGCCTACCAGAATAGTGCACACGGCATTGATTTCAGGAGTCACTCCCAAACGCACTTGGGAATAGATTTTCATGGGCAATGTCGTTGCCCCCGGACCTGTCGTGAAGCTCGCAATAACGAGATCATCCAGTGAAAGCGTAAATGCCAGCATCCAGCCGGCAATGACACCTGGAAAAATAATTGGCAGCGTGATTTGAAAGAAGGTTTTTGCGGGCGGACAACCAAGATCCTCAGCTGCCTCCTCAACGCTCTTGTCAAAACCGACGAGACGCGATTGGACCACAACAGCGACATAACACATGGCAAAGGTCGTATGCGCGATCATAACCGTCCAGAACCCACGCGCCTGATCCATTGCAACAAATAGCAGGAGCAAAGAAAGCCCGAGGATCACTTCGGGCATCACGAGGGGCGCAAAGATCATTCCGGAGAAAAGGGAACGTCCGACAAACCGGCCAGACCGGACAAGTACCAGCGCTGCCATGGTTCCCAGTACCGTCGCAATGCTGGCGGAAAGGAAAGCAACCTTGAGTGTGACCCAGGCTGCATCCAGGAGCTGCTGGTTCTGGAACAATTCACCATACCATTTGGTGGAAAAGCCGCCCCAAACAGTGACCAGCCGGGATTCGTTGAAGGAGAAAATCACCAAAAGAACAATCGGCAGATATAAGAATGAAAAGCCGAGAACAAGCGAGGTGACATTAAACCAGGTTGGACCGTTTCTCATGCATCCTTCTCCGCCATTTTCTGCTGTTGGTTCTGGAAAAGAACGATTGGAATGACCAGCAAGAGCAACAGGATGACTGCGACTGCAGAGGAAACCGGCCAATCCCGGTTGGCGAAGAACTCAACCCAGAGTGTCTTGCCGATCATGAGCGTGTTCGACCCACCCAAAAGGTCAGGAATGACAAATTCACCGACAGCGGGAATGAACACTAGAAAACAGCCAGCAATGACACCTGGCAGCGACAGAGGCACCGTTATCTGCCAAAATGCCCTCCAAGGTGGGCACCCAAGGTCTTCGGCTGCCTCCAAGAGACTAATGTCGAGTTTCTCCAGGCTGGCATAAAGCGGCAGAACCAAGAACGGCAGATAGGAATAGACAATGCCGATGTAAACGGCTGTGTTGGTGTTCAAGATCGTTAGCGGCTCGCCGATCAGCCCCAGGGAAAGCAGCAGCTGGTTTAGCAGGCCCTCATTCTTCAAGATACCAATCCAAGCGTATACACGGATCAGAAAACTCGTCCAAAACGGTAGGATGATGAGCATTAGCAGGGTCGGGCGCCACTCCTTTGGGCTACGGGCCATGCCATAAGCAATCGGATAACCCAAAAGCAACGTCAGAAAGGTTGAGACGCCGGCGATCTGAACACTCGACAGGTAGGACTTCCAGTAAAGATCGTCTTCTGTAAGCCACACATAATTGTCGAAGGACAGCATAGCCAAATTGTCTTTGAATGCTGACCATCCCTCGGACAGATCAAATGTCGGGATGTAGGGAGGAATCGCAATCGCGATTTGCGACAGGGAAATCTTGAATACGATGAAAAATGGCGCAAGAAAAAAGACAAGCAGCCAAAAATAAGGCACCGCAATGAGCCCCCATGCGCCCAACGAGCGCTTTGGCACCGGCATCGCTTTCGATGTATCCTCCATGCTCCGCCCCGCGTTAGCTTGTCAGAATGACGCCAGCATTCCGTTCCCAAGAAAGGGTGACCTCATCATCCCAGGAAATCGGCTGCTCGACTGTTCTGGTGACGTTGGCGACCGTAGACCGCATCGTCTTGCTCTCGCTGAGCCGAGAATGGAAGATCGATACATCGCCCATGTAGGCAATGTCCCACACCAGCGCCTTTGACTGGTTTACCGACTCGCCAGACGGGCTGCCGTGATTGATGCGAACCTTTTCAGGGCGCAGCGCAAACCATACCTGCTCCCCCTCCGTTGCAGCTGTCTGCTGGTCCGTATCAATGAGAAATTCCGGGTCAGACGCCTGCAGCCTGGTTCCGCCGGCGTGCTTTTCGAGAACGGTCGCCTCTATCAGGTTGATGTCTCCGATAAAGTCGGCGACGAACTTACAGCTCGGAGTTTCATAAATCTCCGCTGGCGTCGAAACTTGGACTATCTCGCCCGCGTCCATGACAGCAATGCGATCAGCAACCGTCATTGCCTCTTCTTGATCGTGAGTCACGATCAAGAAGGTCATCTTCAACTCTTCCTGCAGGTTCATGAGTTCGAACTGCGTTTCTTCGCGCAACTTGCGATCAAGCGCGCCAAGAGGCTCATCGAGCAGAAGGACTTTGGGGCGTTTTGCCAAGGATCGAGCCAGAGCGACGCGCTGTCTTTGGCCTCCAGAGAGCTGATGCGGCTTGCGCTTCGCGAAGGCTTCGAGTTTGGTAAGTCTCAGCATCTCCTTTACGCGCGCATCGATTTCAGTTTTTGCAATGTTATCCTGCTTCAAACCGAAAGCGATGTTTGCCTCTACACTCATATGCGGAAACAAGGCGTAGGACTGAAACATCATGTTTGTCGGGCGCCGAAATGGTGGCACCCCGGCCAAATCCTGCCCGTCCAGCAGAATTTGCCCTTCGCTTGGGTTTTCGAAGCCCGCCAGCATGCGCATCAATGTTGTCTTGCCGCAGCCCGAGCCGCCAAGGAGTGCAAAAAACTCGCGTTCATAAACCTTCAGGCTCAGGTTCTTGACGGCCACAAAATCTCCAAACCGCTTTGTGACATTTCGGAACTCAATGAAGGGAATGGCGCTTGGATCTTCCCAAGGGGTAAAATCCCGGCGCACCGGCCCAATGCTCATCTTTGCCAAGTTTGCCCCCGACCGCCATTCAGATGATGCGCAAAAAGAGGCCCGCTTGGTGCGGGCCCCTGGTTTCGTTTACTGACCGCTTTTCACGTTGGTCCAAGTACGGGTCACAACCCGGTTAACCTTCGGATCATAAGCAGTAACGGTGTAGAGATTTTTCACCGATTCTTCGGTTGGGTAGATTGCGGGGTCGCCGATGACGTCATCATTTAAAAGCTCTTGTGAAGCCTTGTTTCCATTGGCGTAAAACACATAGTTCGACGCTTTCGCCATGACGTCTGGGCGCATGATGTAGTTTAAAAATTCATGCGCTTCTTCCGGGTTGGGCGCATCAGCCGGGATCGCCATCTGGTCGAACCACATCAAAGCGCCTTCCTTGGGGATCGAATAAGCAACCGTAACGCCATTGTCGGCTTCTGCAGCCCGATCACGAGCTTGCAAGACATCACCGGACCACCCCACTGCAAGACAGATATCGCCATTTGCCAGTGCATTGATGTACTCAGAGGAATGGAACTTTTGAATGTATGGCCGGATCGTCAGCAACAACTCACCGGCTTTCTCAATATCAGCCGTTTCCTTGCTGTCCGGGTCAATGCCAAGATGGTTCAAAGCGGCAGGGATCAGCTCTGTCGGTGCATCCAGTACATGAACACCGCATTCCTGGAGTTTTTCCAGGTTTGCGGTATCGAATAATAGGTCCCAGCTGTCGGTAGGCGCAGCCTCTCCAAGAGCTTCTTCAACCTTTTCGACATTGTAGCCGAGGCCAGTCGTGCCCCACATGTAATTGATTGAGTAGTCATTGCCCGGATCGTATTTCTCGACGCGCTGCTCAATATCAGCCCACATGTTTTCGAGATTATCGAGCTTCGACTTGTCCAGTTTGGAAAAGACACCGGCCTGGATCTGGCGGGACAGGAAAGTTCCAGTCGGCACCACAACATCGTAGCCGGTCCCCCCGGCCAGCAGTTTGGTTTCCAGAATTTCGTTGCTGTCAAAAACGTCGTAGACGACTTTGATTCCGGTCTCTTTGGTGAAGTCTTCCAAGATCGACTCATCGATATAGTCAGACCAATTGTAGACATTCACGACCCGATCCTGGGCGAGTGCCGATCCGGTGACCAGTGCCACAGCCGCAGCGCTTGCGAGGAGGTTCTTCATCATACTGGGTAACTCCGCTCCTGAAGGTTCAAGTCGGGCTTTTGACCGCCCGTTATCGTGCAATATTCATACCTTACATGCCGAATTCATAATTTCCACCCTAGCCCGCATGGCCAGTCCGCCCCTGTCAATCGGGCGGTACATTCTCGTGCCTTAGAGATAGGTCTGCCGTTCGAGCGAAGAGATCTCGCGGCCGAACTCGTTCAACTCCTCCCGTTTAATCTCGGTAAGAACCTTATGCATTTCTGGACCCACCGCCTCTTTCATGCGCTCAGACGCCTCGAAGGCATCGATCGCTTCATCCATCCAAGGCGTCAGACGCTTTTGTTTTTTCTCATAAGCATTTCCCGCCACCGGCGGAGGCGGCGGCGTTTCACTGTTCAGCCCCTCCAGCATCCCGGCGAGAATACCTGTCAGGGCCAAATAGGGGTTGGCATCCGCACCCGCGATCCGATGCTCCACGCGAGCGGCATCCGGTGAACTGGCAGGAACGCGTAAGGCTACTGAGCGGTTGTCAAACCCCCAGCACAAAGAGGTCGGCGCGTATGATCCGGGCTGCATACGCCGGAACCCATTAAAGGTCGAAGTGAACAAAAGCAGCGCCTCTGGCATCGTTTCCAATAAACCATTTATGGCGAAACCCAACCGCTCCCAGCCCTTGTCAGGGCACGAAAAGATGTTGCCGCTGACATCTTCCATTGAAACATGCACGTGCATGCCGTTTCCTGGCCATTCCACATAGGGCTTGGCCATAAACGATGCCTTCAGTTCATGTTTGCGCGCTACGCCTTGCACGAGGCGGCGCAGAAGCACAACGTCATCAGCAGCATGAACCGCATTGTTGCGATGGTGCAGGTTTAATTCGAACTGCCCAGGAGCGGCTTCGGAAACCGCTGCATCTGCAGGAATACCCTGGATATCGCAAGCGATGCGCAAATCATCGACGACTGGCATAAGCGCTTCCAGATCGGACAGCGCATACATGTTCTGCCGCGCCGGCCCCAGATGGGTTGAAAACAGCGGTTTGGGCTGCTCGGTCCAATCACCGTCGCTTTCCTCGAACAAGTAAAACTCGAGTTCAAAGGCACAGGTTGCCGCCAGTCCCCGATCAGCTAGTTTGTTGACCATTGCCTGCAAAACATGACGAGGTTCGATGCCGAAGGGCTCACCGTCCCTGTCATACATGGACAAAAGCACCTGAGCCGTCTTGCGTTCTGTCCATGGAACGATTTTCAAGGTCTCAGGGATCGGCCAGCACACACCGTCTTTATCGCCGGTCTCCAGATGAAGACCCGTGTCCTCAACTTCGCGGCCCCAAACATCCAGTCCATAAAGGGAGTATGGGAATGCAACGCCTTGTTCGAAGACTTTGGGCAGCGCCGCGCCAGGCAGCCACTTTCCACGCAACACTCCGTTTGTATCCGGCAGCACAACTTCGAGCGTGTCCAAATCCGGGTGCGCGACTAGAAATTCTTCGAAGCTGTCTTTCCAGCCGGGTTCGGCCGGATGCTCAAGCGTCATATGCGGCATGCTTGCTTTGAACTGCTTCAAAATATTTCCTTTCAAGCGCGCTCGCGTCTTCGCCTTCTTTTCAGGGCGCGCTGACATGATGTTTGCACATTTCATTAAAATGTGATCACCTTCTTGCAAAGCTGTCAAGCTGCCGCTTCACCTCCGGCAGATACGAAACCGGCATTTGCCAATACGCCGGCAAGTCATGGGAACAAAAACACGTGCAAAGTGACCTTGCACATTCTCCAGCCAACACTTCCGAGCATGCCACACAAGATCGCAGCGCTGAGCGCGGAACCGCGCGCGCTCAGGTTGACCAAGCCATACGCGCAGGTTTGCTCATTGGACGGTTCATCCCGGGCAAATCAGTCACTCTTCGGGGGCTTGCCAAGGACTTGGGGGTGAGCCCGATGCCTGTGCGCGAAGTCATTCAGCGGCTGGCTGCGGAAAAGGCGCTCGAAGTTAAACCGAATGGCCGTGTGCAAGTGCCCGAAATGTCGCCGTCCCGGTTCGATGAAATTCTTAGAACGCGACTGCTTTTAGAGCCGGAACTCGCCGGAATTGCCATGAAGCAAATCACGCCTAGGCTTCTCCGCGAACTCAAGGAAATCGACTTAAAGGTCGACGAGAGCCTTACCTTGGGCGACCCTGAGGCATATCTCCGTCTCAATCACCTGTTTCATTTCAAACTTTATGAAGCCTCCAAATCGGAGATCATGCTGCCGCTCGTGAAAAGCCTGTGGCTGCAATTTGCGCCTTTCATGAGGACCGTCTACGGGCGCGTCGGCACCGTGAATCTTGTTGACCGGCACAAAGAAGCGCTCGCGGCCATTCTTGAAAAGAATGTGACCGCCCTCAAATCCGCCATTGCAGCGGACATCAGCGACGGCATGGGCATTATAGGGCGGGAGAACTTGTCGGACGGCTCATAGCATCCGCCCTCACCGCCATTGGACCAACATCATAATTGCCTTGCAAATTTTGTGATCACAAATTATCGAAGACAGTCTTTGAAGCAGTGTTTGCGCGCCTTGCATTTCAGAGACTGGCAATAACCGACGCGGTATAAACATGCCCGCACCGTTGCCGAACCCACTTGGAGCCCATCGTGACGAAAGAAACTGCTTCACCCGAAATCCAGCCCATGGAAAGTCTGCGCGGCGTCGCAAACGGCGAAGAAGCAAAATCATGGCTGCAAATCCGCAACATTCAGGACATCGAATGTGTTGTGCCGGATCTTGCAGGTGTTGCACGCGGCAAGATGATGCCCACTGAAAAATTCTTTTCCGGCCCGGTTATGACCATGCCGGCCTCGATCTTTGCACAGACGATCTCTGGTGATTATCCGGAAGATGACGACCGATTTCAGCACAACCCAACTGACGGTGATCTTTATTTCAAGCCGGATTATAGCACCTTGACATCCGTACCGTGGGAGGCCGACCCGACCGCGCAGCTAATACACGACGCTTACACCAGGCAAGGCGCTCCGGTCGAAACAGCGCCGCGCAATGTCCTGAAGCGGGTCTTGCAGCTTTATGAAGAGAAGGGCTGGGAGCCTGTGGTAGCGCCAGAGATCGAATTTTATCTGGTGCGCCCGAACACGGACCCCGACTATCCGCTGGAACCGCCAAAAGGCCGGTCCGGACGGCCGGAAGTCGGACGGCAGTCCTATTCCATCTCGGCTCTGAATGAATTCGACGATTTGATTGACGATATCTACGATCTATCCGAAAAGCAGGGGCTTGAGATCGATACGATGATCCATGAGGAAGGCGCTGCGCAGATGGAAATCAATTTGCGCCATGGGCATCCTCTTGCGCTGGCAGATCAGGTCTTCATGTTCAAGCGAACCATCCGGGAGGCTGCGCTGCGCCATGAAATGTACGCCACATTCATGGCCAAGCCGATGTCAAACCAGCCTGGCTCTGCCATGCACATTCACCAATCCGTGCTCGACAAGGAAACCGGCAAAAATATTTTTGTAACGGAGGATGGTGCAGAGTCCGCCGCCTTCCTTTCTTTCATCGCGGGGCACCAGGAATATCTACCTTACGTCACCTGTATCATGGCGCCTTTCGTAAACTCTTACCGGCGGTTTTCACGCAATTCGACGTCGCCGGTAAACGTGTTTTGGGGGTATGACAACCGCACGGTTGGGCTGCGCGTCCCCTATTCCAATCCGCAATCGCGCCGGCTGGAAAACCGGATCCCCGGCTCCGATGCAAATCCCTATCTCGCGATCGCCGCATCGCTTGCGTGCGGCTATCTCGGCATTGTCGAAGACCTCAAGCCCGATGCGCCACGTTCCATGGATTCCAGCGACGAGGCAAAGGCACTGCCCCGCGGGCTGCAGGAAGCTGTTTCGCAGTTCGAGGACAGCGAAGAAATGATCGAGATTTTCGGAGAAACGTTCGTTGCGACCTATCGCGCAATCAAGCAGGAAGAGTTCGAAACCTTCATGTCGGTGATTAGCCCTTGGGAGCGCGAGTATCTTCTTTTGAACGTGTGAGCTGAACGTAGCTCTGACTGGAGGGTCCATGACTGCTGTCTCAAACTCCTATCCGACCGAAGCCTTGCGGGCTGCAGATGCAGCGCACCATATCCACCCGTTTAGCGATACCAAGTCGCTCAATGAGGAAGGCAGCCGCATCATTACCCGCGCAGACGGCGTCTGGCTGACCGATTCTGACGGCAACCGGATCCTCGATGGCATGGCGGGCTTGTGGTGCGTTCAGGTCGGCCATGGCCGGCAAGCCATCGCTGACGCGGTTCACGCACAGATGTCAGAACTGTCCTACTACAACACCTTCTTCAAGACGACCCATCCGCCTGCCGTTGCTCTGGCCGAGCGCCTGGCGAAACTGGCCCCACCTCATCTCAACCGCGTGTTTTTCTGCTCCTCCGGCTCGGAGGCAAACGACACGGTTTTCCGGATGGTCCGGCACTATTGGGACCAGATGGGGAAACCGGACAAAAAAGTCATAATCAGCCGCTGGAACGGCTATCACGGCTCGACCCTTGCCGGTACCAGCTTGGGCGGAATGAAGGCCATGCACACGCAAGGCGACCTGCCCGTTCCAGGTGTTCATCACATCAACCAGCCTTACTGGTTCGGTGAAGGATATGAAATGAGCCCGGAAGAGTTCGGGGTCATGGCAGCGCGTGATCTGGAACGGGCGATCGACGAAATCGGCGAAGACAAGGTCGCGGCGTTCATAGCCGAGCCGATCCAAGGTGCCGGCGGAGTTATTATTCCGCCTGAAACCTACTGGCCGGAAGTGAAGCGCATCCTTGATGAGCGGGATATCCTGTTCGTCGCAGACGAAGTGATCTGCGGGTTTGGCCGTCTGGGCGAATGGTTCGGCTCTCAATACTATGGCCTTGAACCGGACCTGATGGCGATCGCTAAAGGCCTGACCTCAGGTTATTTACCTATGGGCGGGGTGTTGGTCTCAGATAAGGTGTCTGTAGGTCTGATCGACAAGGGCGGCGACTTCAATCACGGCTATACATATTCAGGACACCCAGCCTGTGCTGCTGCGGCTCTGGCAAATCTCGACATCATTGAGAACGAACATCTGGTCGAACGTGTAAAAAACGACATCGGGCCCTATCTGCAGGAACGCTGGATCGGGCTCGGCGATCATCCGCTTGTTGGACAAGCCCGCATGAAGGGTCTGATGGGAGCGCTGGAAATCGTCCCGGACAAGAAAAACCCGCATAAGCCGTTCAAGGATGTTGGCGTACCGGGCCTGCTGTGCCGAGATGTTTCCTTCGAGCACGGCATGGTCATGCGTGCGGTTCGTGACAGCATGATCATCTCGCCGCCACTGGTTCTCAGCCACGAGGAAGCCGATCATCTTGTCGCAACAGCGCGAAAGACATTGGACGACACACATCAAATTCTTAAACGCAACGGCTTCCTCGATTGAGTCCGCGCACCGCTATTCGGCAGCAACCGGCAATTCGCGAACCGAGCGGCGGGCCCACGGCCGCGTCCCTTCCGGGATCTCATGGACCGTGCCAACCGGCTGAAGATACTTGGTGACCTCTGGCCACTCACCGGCCTTGAGCGCCTTGAGGACTTCAGGCTTCACGATTTCAAAGCTGGACACACCACACCGCCGGGCCAGCGGCACCTGATCGAGAATATAGCTTCCAGTCGCGCGGATGTCGCCCTTGTAGGCCATCTGTTCCCGCAGGATGCGTGCTGCCGAAAAAGCGCGCCCATCAGCGAAACTGGGAAAAACCACTGAAATTAGCGGCAGCTCATCCAGATGTGCGGCCAACTCTTCCACCTTGTCTGGGGGGGCCACTTCAACACCGAAGTTCCCCCGGTTTTTCAAGGCGTTTGCATGAGCTAGAAATGTGGCGACCGGTACGAGTATATGACGGTTCTGTGGCAGATCTGCCTCAGGCTCCACCCTTGTCCAGCTTTCTTCCTGAAACATACCGTCTTTAAAGATCGTCGTCATCGTGTCCGTCCCTCAATCTCAAATACCGCTGCCGTCGATCTCACGGCCATGAGTTGCCATGTGAATACCGCATTCCACTTTGTCTTGCCCCCGCCAGCGCCCCGCGCGCGGGTCCTCGCCCGGCGCAACCTTGCTGGTGCACGGCAAACAACCGATCGACGGATACCCCTCAGCTACCAGCGGATGCGGCGGCAGATCATTCTGTCTCGCATAGTCCAGGATCTGGTCCGCAGACCAGTCAGCAAGCGGGTTCACTTTCACCCGGTCATCTTCAATTTCGAAAATCTGGATATCGGCACGAGTTGCGCTTTGAAAGCGTTTGCGACCCGAGATCCAAGCCTCAAAACCGGTCAGTGCACGCTCCAGTGGCAACACTTTACGCACATGGCAGCACGCATCCGTGTTGCTCATCCAGAGCATCCCGGCTGGATCGGTCTTACTCAGATCGTCTGACGATGGCTTTTGGGTGCGCACATCAGTAAGCCCAAGCTCTGCAATCAGTTGGTCCCGGTAAAGGATCGTCGCCGGAAACAACTTCGAAGTATCTACGGACACAACCGGGGTGGACGGATCGATCTGGGCAACCATGTGCAGAAGCACCGCTGAATCTGCGCCGAATGACGAGACAAGGCCAATATGGCCTGCAAAATGTTCCCGGATTGCAGCGGTAAGGATCTCTTGCGGCGCTGCATCTTCATACTGCGCATTGAGGTAATCAACGGCAGTGTGTGGTGCCGCATCAGCCGTTTTTCGCAAAACCATATTGCTATGCGGCGCCATAAAGCGTCTCCTTGAAGGGCTCATCGCCTACCCGTCGATAGGCTTCGAGGAAGGTTTCGTCCTTGCCGGTACGCAGGCCCATATAGGTGTCCACCAGTTTCTCGACCGCATCGACCACTTCTTCGGACGAAAACCCACGGCCAACGATTTCACCAATCGACGCGTTCTCGTTTGCAGATCCACCGAGGGTGATTTGGTAGAATTCCTCGCCCTTTTTCTCCAAACCGAGAATGCCAATGTGGCCAACATGGTGGTGGCCACATGCATTAATGCAGCCTGAGATTTTGATCTTCAGCTCGCCGATCTCGGCCTGCCTCTCGGCGGCACCAAAACGCTCGGAAATCCGCTGCGCGACAGGGATCGAACGCGCTGTTGCGAGAGCACAGTAGTCCATGCCCGGGCAGGCAATGATATCGGTGATAAGACCGGCATTGCCCTCTGCGATGCCTGCCGCAACCAGCTTGTCGAACAGCACCGGAAGATCGGACAGCTTTACATGCGGCAGGATCACGTTCTGCTCATGAGAGATGCGGATCTCATCATGACCGAATTGTTCGGCCAAATCCGCAATGACATCCATCTGATCGTCGGATGCATCACCTGGAATGCCGCCAATCGGCTTCATTGAGAGTGTCACGGACGTGTAGCCCGGCACACGGTGCGGGTTGAGATTATGTGCCAGAAACTGGGCAAAAGCCGCATCGGTCTCGCGGCGCGCTTCGACATCCGCCGACAGGTCCGATCCAACCTCAAGTGGCGGCGGCGCGAAATAGGCCTCTATCCGGCGCACTTCTTCGTCCGGCAGCCTCAAGACGCCGTGGCGAATCTTCTCAAATTCCGCCTCGATATCGGCCTTCAACTCTTCGAGGCCGGTCTCGTGCACAAGAATTTTGATCCGCGCCTTGTACTTGTTGTCCCGGCGGCCGTAGCGATTGTAAACGCGCAATATCGCTTCTGAATACGCCAGCAGATCCTCTTCAGGCAGAAAGTCGCGAACCTTGCGGCCAATCATCGGCGTGCGGCCCAAACCGCCACCAACAAAAACCTCAAACCCAACCTCACCGGCTTCGTTTCGGGTCAACTGAAGGCCGATGTCATGGACCTGCACAGCCGCGCGGTCATTCGGCGCGCCGGTGATCGCAATTTTAAATTTGCGCGGCAGAAACGAAAACTCAGGATGAAGCGAAGACCATTGCCGCAGGATTTCTGCGTAAGGGCGCGGGTCCGCGATCTCATCAGCAGCTGCGCCAGCGAAATGGTCGGCTGTCACGTTGCGGATGCAATTGCCCGAAGTTTGGATAGCATGCATCTCGACTTCGGCCAGCTCTTCCAAAATCGCAGGCGTGTCTTCCAATTTCGGCCAGTTGAACTGGATGTTCTGTCGAGTGGTGAAATGGCCGTATCCGCGGTCATAGGTACGGGCAATATGCGCCAATTTACGCATTTGGCGGCCATTGAGCGTGCCATATGGAATCGCGACCCGAAGCATGTAGGCATGGAGCTGGAGATAAAGGCCGTTCATCAGGCGGAGCGGCTTGAACTCGTCTTCAGAGAGTTCTCCGGCAAGCCGGCGGCGCACCTGATCCTTGAACTGCTCTGTTCTTTGAGTAACGAAGCTGTGGTCAAACTCATCGTAACGGTACATTTTCAAAGCTCCTGTTCGGAGGCTGCCGCTGCGCAGCGCCGTCCGGAAATTCTCTAGTGGTCAGACCCGTACGGACGCGGCCTGCTTGCGGAACTGAGGGTGCGTCGTCGGGCCGGCCGCCCGGATCCGCTCGCGCAGGCGCACCGGCACAATTCCGTCTTCATCAATAGTGACATCCATGTCGTAGGGGCCGACGATCTTCTGGTCGGCAACCGCTTGGGCGGCAACGGCCAGAGCAGCGGTGGTTGCTTCCTTTCCGTCGAACATCTTTGCCTCAATAAGCGCATCGACCCACAGATCCTCGGCGCCAAGCCACACGACTTCCCCATCCAGCAACCTGTTGGCAGTGATGACCTTCATTTCAAATTCTCCTTAGGCGGCGACGACCTGGCGAACAGGTTGTGGCAACAGCGGTTCGGCATGTTCTAGGGCAGCGTGGCCAACAGCCTCGCCGATAACGATCAGGACAGCGCCATCGATTTCATCGCGAACACTCAACGCGGCCAGGTCTGCAAGCTGACCTGCGAACTGACGCTCATTTGCATGGGCGGCATTTTCAACAATCGCGACCGGAGTTTGCGGCCCCATGCCCGCAGCCATTAATTTCTCGGCGACCGAGGCTGCAACGCTGCGGCCCATATAAACCGCGATGGTTGAACCCTTCAGCGCAAGCCCGGCCCAGTCCGGCAGGGTTTCGGATCTGGCATTGTGCCCTGTAGCAAAAACAAGACTGGAGGCAACACCACGCAAAGTCAGCGGCAGTTGCGCGCTTGCTGCTGCAGCAAACGCAGCCGTTACACCCGGCACGACTTCAAACCCAATTCCGCCGGCGCGCAGGGCCTCCATCTCTTCGGCAGCCCGGCCAAAAATCATCGGATCTCCAGCCTTCAGACGAACAACCTTGTGACCGTCCTTACCCAGCTTCACTAGAAGATCGTTGATTTCGTTCTGTGGCACAGAATGTGCGCCTTTGCGTTTGCCCACCGAAATCCGTTCCGCGTCCCGGCGGCCCATCGCAACAACACCAGCGGGAACCAGCGCGTCATGAACAATCACATCGGCTTCTTGCAAAAGGCGCTGCGCCCTAAGTGTCAGAAGGTCTTCAGCGCCCGGGCCAGCTCCAACCAGCCAGACAAAACCCGGTTCATCGGCAATCCCGTTCAAGAGCCGCTGCGCCTCATTGCGGGCAATATCCGATTTGCCTGCATAAAGATTGGACGCCACGCTGCCAGAAAAGAACCGTGCCCAGAACCGTCGGCGGGCGGCACCGTCTGGGATCATGGCAGCTGCGGCTTCGCGGAAACTCTCGGCGAGACGAGCAAGCTCGCCAGTGGCACGCGGCAGCATCGCTTCAATGCGTGCCCGGATGTGGCGCGCCAGAACCGGCCCCACACCTGTTGATGTGATGGCGACAGCAATCGGCGCACGGTTGACGAGGGCACCTGTGTAAAAGTCGCAGAGTTCTGGTTTATCGACGGCATTGACCGGCACGCCCATAATGCGAGCAGCGTCGACCACAGCTTTATCCAGCGCCAAGTCTTCGCGAGCGCTGAACACCATTGCGGCGCCGGTCAGAAGCCCGGGACGAAAGTCCTGTGCAACATATTCCGCGCCTGCCGACGCGACGGCCTCTGCCAGCTCCTTTTCAATGTTTTTTGCAATGACGACAATATGTGCATTGGTTTCGCTGAGCAGCCGCAACTTTGCAGCGGCCTCACCGCCGTGACCAACAACAAGGACACGACGACCGGCGACCTTCATGAAGGCCGGGAAGACGTCGAGCCGGTTGTGTTTTTCCGGGCGTGGTTTTTGCGTTGCGCGTCGCGTTGCCATGGTCACGGGTCTCCTCACCCATTGTTCATGGCTACAATGTATGCGGTCCTACCTCATGGCACCGGGCACCGGTTTTCAAAGCTTCTCTGGAAAGCGGAATAGATTTCCGGCAAACCGCCATCCGGCCCAAAAAAGAGCTTCAAACCGCCGGTCTCAGCTTGCGCGGTATTCCAGTTGTCTGGAACCGGTCATCTTTTGCAAGACAATTTCACGAGCGAAAGGATGGAGCCAAAGGGCATTCTTATAGGCAGCAGAAAACCAAACCACTACGCTGTCAGTGCTTGGCGAGATATAAAGCGCCTGTCCAAGCCGCCCCATCTTGTAGAGGTCGCCATCCGGGAGCACAGCGTCCCACAAATAGGATTGTCCTGTCCCGATCTCGCCAAAACCCTGATTGATCCGCTTACCCATGTAGTCGTCCGCGAAAATCTCGGGCCGGGTTGCGGCATAAACACTTGAAAGATAGCTCTCGGGAACGACCCGCTCTGTTGCGAGAGATCTCCAACTGGGCGTGAACAGAACACCGAAACGGGCAAAATCCCGAAGCCTCGATGACAAAATGGCGAAGGCAGTGGATTCTCCCTTCGGTGACAGTCCTAAAAGGGCGTCCCCCTCCATGCCAGTTTTCCGCCACACACGTTCACTGACAAGTTCTCCAAATGTTTTTTGCGCAACGTGTTCGCATATGGACGCAACCGCCCATGCATTAAGCGAGGAATATCTGTAGCTGGTTCCTGGTTCGGCTTGTTTTTTTACTGCCTTCAAGCTCTCCATATAGGAGGATCCAGGCCCCACATCCGGTCCACCTGCTGCTGCTTGATAGAACTCGGTGACCGGATGACCTGGCTGCCCATATTGCAATTCGCCGACATCCAACCCCGATCTCTGATGCAACACCGACCAAACTGGCACGTCTTCCCAGACCGTTGCTTGCAAATCCGGAACGTAGGCACTCACCGGATGGTCCAGATCTACCAGCCCTTCTTCAACAAGCTGATGCAGGAGGAGGCCATTTAAAGGCTTTGCTGCAGATTGCCAGACATGATTGTCCCAAGGCCGCATGCCGATATACGCTTCGAAGACGATTTTGCCCCCGCGAACAACAAGAATAGCCTGCATCCGTGACCGCGGATCACTGATCATGTTTGCTAAAGACAAAAACCCTAAAGACGTATTTGCGGTGACCTCTGCTATGCTTTCATCAATTTCATAGTCGAACTCGGACACTTTTCCGTCCCGATGGATAACTTCAGTCGGCAGGTTTTCGCTCAGGCGCATGTTTGCGTAGACGCCGGCATCAATTGCTTCGGTCAACGTTAGGTTTGTATAGGCGTTCCGAAAAAGTGCTGAGTGACTAAATGAAAATCCCTGACGCCATAAATTGACTGGACTGCAGTTATCCGGGTGAAGATCTGCTGTACTTTTCTGGGAATTGTTGCGAGCGGGGGAATGCGGCACAAAAATACCTCGTAATAAATGACAATACAGTGTTATTAGTGCGCAATGTGTTTCGGCGTCTAGCCTCGAAAAAAGGCCGCCCCGATGGCGGCCTTTGTTTTTGATATGAGCAATGAATTATTTCATCGCCTGAAGGATCGAGACGTAGTTCGCAACGGCCGCGCCGCCCATATTGAAAATGCCTCCCAGCTCAGCATCTTTGACCTGGATATCGCCAGCCTCACCAGTCAATTGCATGGCGCTCAGAACATGCATGGACACGCCGGTGGCACCGATCGGATGACCTTTCGCCTTCAATCCGCCTGACGGATTGACCGGCAATTTGCCGTCCATTTCGGTCCAGCCTTCAAGAGCTGCACGCGCGCCCTCACCTTCCTTGGTCAGGCCCATTGCCTCGTACTCGATCAACTCAGCGATCGTGAAACAATCGTGGGTCTCTACGAAGGAAAGATCGTCAAGTGCCAGTCCGGCATCGCCCAGAGCTGCACCCCATGCCTTGGAGCAGCCTTCGAATTTGAGAATGTCCCGCTTCGACATGGGCAGAAAGTCCTGGACATGCGCCATCGAGCGGAAAGCAACAGCTTTCTTCATACCAAGGGCCGTCGCCGGATCGGTCAGCACCAAAGCCGCCGCACCGTCCGACACCAGGGAACAATCTGTGCGCTTGAGCGGCCCTGCAACAAACGGGTTCTTTTCGCTTTCCGCACGGCAGAAATCGAACCCGAGATCCTTGCGCATTTGAGCGTAAGGATTGGCGACACCGTTTTTGTGGTTTTTGGCTGCAATTCGCGCCAGCGCATCGGATTGGTCGCCATATTTTTGAAAGTAACCGTCGGCGATCTTGCCGAATACGCCGGCAAACCCGGCCGGGATATCGCCCTCTTCTTTCAAATAGGATGCCTTGAGCAGATTTTTGCCAATCTCTGGGCCGGGTGTGGTTGTCATTTGTTCAACGCCGACAACCAGGACGAACTTCGCATCGCCGGAAGAAATTGCGCGAACACCCTGTTGGACTGCAGCTGACCCGGTCGCACAGGCGTTTTCGACGCGCGTCGCTGGTTTGAACCGCAGCGCATCGTCCGCCTGCAAAACCAAAGAAGCGGTGAAATCTTGCGCTGAAAAGCCCGCATTGAAATGTCCAAGCAGGATTTCATCCACATCTTCCGGCGAAATTCCAGCATCGTCGATGGCCTTTGAGGCCGCTTTGACAATCAAGTTCTCGACTGTTTCTTCGCTGTGCTTTCCAAAAGGCAAATGGGCCCAACCGACCATAGCTGCGGTCATCACGTTTCTCCCTTTGTTGCGCGCTGGGCGCGTCTTCATCCGAGCGGAGCGCATGTTCGTTTCGCTGCACTGCAACACTATCGGGGCACAGTTTCACTCCTCGACCGTGCTTGCAAGCACAATTTGACCAAAACGTAATGATGATCGATAAAAATTCGTAAATTCAGCTAGTTAGGCACCATCGAGATTGATCCAAAAAGGCGATTCTTTACTCGAAGCCAGCCGACTGTAAGCAAAAATTGTGCATCAAAACGCCAACACCAGCCACTGGGTTGGCTCCAATTGTTTGAAACGCAAAAACAACCATTAAGGCCGACGGACAACTTGACCTCACACCACATTGCCGATAGCCATTCAAAGCGCTTTGGAATGCGCAATCAGAACACTTCCCAATCCCCTGGAGAGCATCATGAGCGTGTCCGACGCCAAACAAAACACACTTTCCGGCACAGGTTTGCAATTCGATGCCGATTGGTGGCGTGGGGCGGTGATTTACCAGATCTATCCGCGCTCATTTCAAGACTCAAACAACGACGGCATCGGCGATTTGAAGGGCGTCACGCAACGGCTCGAATACATCGCTGCACTGGGTGTCGATGCCATCTGGCTTTCACCGTTTTTCACATCTCCCATGGATGATTTCGGCTACGATGTTTCGGACTACAAGGATGTCGATCCAATGTTCGGCACCCTGGCCGACTTCGACGAAATGACAGCCGAAGCTCATGCACACGGCATAAAGGTGATGATTGATCTGGTGATCTCACACACATCGGATCAGCACGCCTGGTTCAAGGAAAGCCGTTCGTCCCGCGAAAATGCCAAAGCAGATTGGTATGTTTGGTCCGAAGCAAAACCGGATGGGAATCCACCTAACAACTGGTTGTCGATTTTTGGCGGCCCTGCTTGGGAATGGGACAGCGTCCGCTGCCAGTATTACCTCCACAATTTCCTTGCCAGCCAGCCAGATCTGAACTTCCACCACCCGGATGTGCAAGATGCCGTTTTGGATGCAGCAAAGTTCTGGTTGGACCGCGGCGTCGATGGTTTCCGCCTCGACACCGTGAATTTTTATTTCCATGACAAGGAACTGAGGAATAATCCACCGCTCCCGGAAGGCGCGCAGCTGACGGGCGTTGAGACCACAAATCCCTACGCATTCCAGCACCATATTTACGACAAGACGCAACCGGAAAATCTGCAATTTCTGGAGAGGTTGCGGGCGCTACTGGACCAATATCCGGGTGCGACATCTGTGGGGGAAATTGGCGCGGACCGGGACGTGATCGAAACCACAGCAGCCTATACAGAGGCCGGCAAACGGATTCATATGGCGTATAGCTTCGACCTTTTGTCGACTTCGCGATCGGCTGCATATATCCAGAACACAATTGAAGGCATGGAAAACGGCATTGGAAGCGGTTGGCCAAGCTGGGCCTTGTCAAACCATGATGTCGTTCGTGTCGCAACACGCTGGGGCGAAGGGAAGCAGCAGGATCGCTTTTCGCCTCTGGCAATCGCGCTCGTGACCAGCCTGCGCGGCACTCCGTGCCTTTATCAGGGCGAAGAACTCGGCTTGACCGAGGCGGATGTCCTTTTCGAACATCTGCAAGATCCCTATGGGATTCGCTTTTGGCCAAGATTTAAGGGCCGGGATGGCTGCCGGACACCCATGCCCTGGACTGCAGACAATCTAAACGCCAGCTTTACTGATGGCGCCCCCTGGCTGCCTGTCGCGCCGGAGCATCGAAGCCGTGCGGTCGGGACCCAGCTGGATGTTTTCGATTCAGTTTTAGAAAAGACGCGTGCCTTTCTACACTGGCGCAAGCGGCAAACCGCTCTGCTGAAAGGAAGCATTGCCTTCCTCGATCAGAAAGATGAGAGCCTCGTGTTTTTACGCGAACACGGCGATGAATGCATTCTGTGTGCGTTCAATCTTTCCAGCGCGCCTGTATCCATCGCGCTGGAAGCACTTGATCTCATGCCGGCAAATTGCCCGGTCTTTAGTGGTCGCCTCGAGGGGAAAACTGTCAATCTGGAGGGGCTAGACGCCTTTTTCGGCAGGGTTGCTTGAAACATCGGCTGAAGGTCGCGGTACAGCTTTCTTTTTCGCAATTGCGAAGTTAAAAGGCGCGGATCCGAGATCTTCAGCTGAAAACGTCCGACTATGTCCGAGCGCCTGCCGCTTTCCGCTTTCATCATTGCCCAAAACGAAGCGGACCGCATCGCTAAGCCGATCACCAGCGTGCGTGACTGGCTCGATGAGGTCGTCGTCATTGACAGCGGCTCTACGGATGGCACGCAGGCTGTTGCCGAAGAACTTGGCGCGCGTGTCGTCTTCAACGCCTGGCCCGGATATGGTCCTCAGAAGCGTTTCGGCGAAGATCAATGCCGGAACGATTGGCTGCTCAATCTCGATGCGGACGAGGAGGTCACTGAGGACCTTGCGGCCGAAATCAAAACGTTGTTTGCGACTGAAACCTATCGCACCTCTGATTTCTGGCGCGTTATGATCCGCGATACATTTCCGCACGAGGCAAAACCTGCGCCATGGGCCTATGGATATCACCAAATCCGTCTATATGACCGGCGAAAAGGCCGGTTCTCTGACTCATCTGTCCATGACACCGTTCGTCCGCCCAAAGGAGCTCAAATTGCCGATCTGAACGGAATCATGGCCCACCGTTCGGTCAAATCACTTGATTTTCAGGTGGGGAAATACAACCGCTATTCCAACATGCAGGTCGATGACATGCGCTCCCGCGGCCGGAAGCTTTCAAAAATCCGGCTCCTGACCGAGTTTCCGCTGTCGTTCGTAAAGGGATATGTGATGCGCCAATATTGGCGGTACGGTTGGTGGGGGTTCATTCTTGCGATGAACTACGCTCATGCAAGGTTTCTGCGGGTGGCTAAAGCCTATCAGAGCGAACTGATGGATCGGCGCTGAACACTCATGCGGGAATGTTCTCCGCAGCGGCTTTCTCCACTTCCCGGTGAACCCTGATCGGCTGCCGGATGCCCGACACATGATTGTACTGCTCCAAACGCCGGATGGTTGTCTCGGTCAGTTGATGATCCCGCGACAGAACCAGTTCATAGCCCCCGTCGGTCAGGATATCGTCCACCAGCACGTCGCCGGGTTTGAGCGCGCGAATATAACAAAGAGTGACTTGGCGACGAGGTTTGTCGTCACCATCAGTCAGCAGGCAGGAGCGCGCAATTTCCAACAAGTAAGGATCGTATTGACGGCCCTTGATCGAGAGCGCCTCGAATGCCGCCGCATCAACTCCATTTTCCGGGCTGGCATACCAGAGATCCGTCAAGATGCGGACAAGCCGCGACGGCAGCGGGATATCCTTGCCAACAGGTCCGTTTTTTGGAAAGCCCGAACCGTCGAAACCGCGGCCGGACAAATAAAGGATATGCGCAACCTTATCGAGCTGAGGAATATTTTTCAAAAGATCACGCGTCTGGCCCGGAGCCCTCTCCAACACGTCTTTTTGCTGCTCGGTTAATGTCTTTGCAGCTCTATACCGGGACAAAATGTCCTTGGGAAGCAAAGCCTCACCCAGTGGCGACAGCAAAATCGCCATTTCCAGTTCCCAAGTTCGTTTCAGATTTAGGCGTTTAGCGATCTTCATCGCTTGGGTGCGCATGGTGCTGGTCTTCCGGAATGCGTCAGCATGAAACAGCGACAGCATATCGATCAGCAGTTTGACCGAACCCTTGAGTGTCTTTTCCAAAAGCAGGCGCTCCTGCGCCAGCCTGTCGTGATGGGCACAGCCTGCCTCGACGGCCGAAATGAGTTCCTTCGGCGAGCAAGGCTTTGTCAAAAGCATGAACAGGTGCCCGGAATTAACGGCGGCTTTCAAAACCTCAACCGACTGTTCGGCCGTCAGCATGATACGAGCGGCATGCGGTGCATGATGTTCGGACGCTTGAAGAAAAACGGCCCCACCATGACCGGTCAAGTTGGCACATGATACAATCACGGCCACGTCAGGGTGAGCGGCCAACCACTTAAGTGCGCCGTCAGGATTGTCGAAAACAGTGACTAGGTAGTTGGATGAAAACAAACGAAGAAACGCATCGCGAACCTTCGGGTCCGGGTCAACTACAAGCAACTGCTGTGCCTTCGTCGTCATCGGCAACTCCAAACCTCTTGTCCGTAATTTGCTCTTTTTCGATCTTTCACCCAAAAATTCAAAAATACTGTAAATCACAATTGTTTACGATAAGTTCATCTGTAAATATTGAAAGAAATTCAAAACAATCAGGAATTGCAACAATCGAAACCATACGGGTGGCGGATAATATCAAGTCGGCTATAACCAGCGCATGATAGACGTATTGATTGTGGGGGCCGGCCCTGCCGGCCTTGTTGCGGCTGACAAGCTCAGCAGCCTCGGACACTCCATTGCCATCATTGAGCGAATGCCATCAGCGGCCCGCAAGTTCTTGATGGCAGGCCGCGGCGGCTTGAACCTTACCCACTCCGAAGACATGTCTCAATTCGTGCATCGCTACCGCGAGGCTGACGATTTCTTTGCCCCTCTACTAAATCGTTTCCCGCCGGAAGCGTTTCGCGGCTGGTGCGATGATCTGGGAGCGGAGACCTTTGTCGGTTCCAGCGGCCGGGTGTTTCCCAAGGCCATGAAAGCTTCGCCGTTGTTGCGTTCCTTGCTCGCACGGCTTTTAGAGCGCGGTGTCACAATAAGCACGCGCCGCATCTGGCAGGGGTTTGACAAGGACGGCAACTCTGTCACCGAAGGGCCAGACGGAACCCGCGAGACGGCACATGCCAGTGCAACACTGCTCGCTATGGGCGGCGCAAGTTGGGCCAGACTTGGATCAGACGGCGCATGGGTTCGAGCCCTGTCCGAAGCCGGTGTCGACGTCCGAGATCTTGAGCCGGCCAATTGCGGCTTCTGCGTTGACTGGTCGGACCACCTCAAAGATCGTTTTTCTGGCACACCATTGAAGCGAATTGCTCTGTCCGCAGAAGGCAGTACCATCAAAGGCGAGGCGATCCTGTCAGAAAAAGGCCTGGAAGGTGGGGCTGTTTACGCGCTTTCGGCTGAACTCCGAACCGCGATCAAACGGGATGGCGCATGCACTCTTTTTATTGACCTGTTGCCAGACCATTCGCTAGCGGCTGTGGAATCCCGGTTGGCGAAACCACGAGGCAAACAGTCCATGACGAATTTTTTACGCAAAGCGCTCAAGCTGACACCCGCCGAAATCGGGCTGTGCCGCGAGGCCGGTCCTCTCGATACGGACCCCACGAAGTTGGCCCGCACCATCAAGGGTCTTCAACTAACCGCCGTTTCAGCCTACCCAATTGAAAGAGCGATTTCGTCCGCAGGCGGTATCCGGCTTTGCGAACTTGATGAGCGGATGATGGTAAAAAAATTGCCTGGTGTCTTTGCGGCAGGTGAAATGCTTGATTGGGAAGCGCCAACCGGAGGCTACCTGCTTCAGGCATGTTTCTCGACCGGTATGGCCGCCGCAGAGGGCATTCATGCCCGCCTAAACAAAACGAAGATGCGCGGGGTCGCATGACAAAGCTCTATATTGATGCAGATGCCTGCCCGGTGAAGGAAGAAAGCGTGCGTGTCGCAGACCGGCACGGGGTAGCGACCCTGTTTGTCAGCAACAGCCATATGCGTTTGCCGTCGAGCCATCTTGTTGAGCGCATCATCGTCCCCGAAGGCCCGGATGCTGCGGATGACTGGATCGCGGAACGTGCTGGAGCGGGAGACGTCGTCATCACCGCAGACGTCCCTCTTGCATCACGCTGTGTGAACAATGGCGCCCAGGTGTTGTCACCAACCGGCAAACCGTTCAGTGAAGACGCTATCGGCATGCGCCTTGCCATGCGCAACTTGAACACCCATTTGCGCGAAATAGGCGAAATAAAAGAACGCGGCCCATCCTTTACCAAGTCGGACCGTTCTCAGTTTCTCAATCGACTGGAAACCACCATGCGCCTTGCAAAGCGGATCTCTGCGGGAAGTGCGTGATCGATCGGCACCTACCTGCAGAAGCGGTATTGCCCGGAATAAGCGAGATAGTACCCGGTGCGCGGATTGAACGAGCGGTATTTCGCTGAACAATACTGATACCAAGCCGGGGTCCACGGCTGCGCTCGGTAATATACCGGAGCCGGAGCTACATAGCGGCGACGCGGTGCGTAGTAGTAATTTGGCGCCGGCGCGACATAACGCGGACCTGAAATTGCAGATCCGACAATCGCACCAGCGACAAAGCCGCCTGCAATCGCAGCCCCGGTTTCCCAACCGTCCCGGGCCATGGATTGTGATGGCAGCATTGCGGCAGCCAAGCCAATTGTACTGGCGACAACAGCTGTCTTAATATGTGTGTTCCTGAACATTGAATTGATCCCTCTGTCCTGCTTTCGTGCAACATCGGGCTCGGCGTCTGTTCGCTTCTTTCGCCCATGAACATCAGCCTACATTGAGCCGGGCTTGCAGGATGTGACCGGTGTCACAGAGGGGGTTTATTGCTCTCACGCTGAATGCGCGCACGCTCTTGGAAGTTGAAATCTCAACCGTGATGCTTGTCAGACTTGGGGGCACTCCCTAGTTTTCAAGTGTCGGCCTGAAAGCCGATCGGGAAATCAGATAGACCCGGCAAAGACAGGTTTCCTTGGGCAAAGTCACTGTCCCTTAATGAGAGAATACCCCTTTTCCGTTTCTGTTGATTGCTCGGTACCGCGGACCGGTCACCGGGTTTTGGGTCCGCATTGAACGAACGGAAGGATTCTCATGCGCGAGAATGGCACCATCAAATTCTTTAATTATGACCGCGGCTTCGGGTTTATCACTCCGGAAAGCGGCGGCAAGGACGTCTTTGTGCATATTACCGCCTTTGAACAGGCCGGACTTGCAGCACCAGAGGAAGGTGCAAAAGTCACATATGTTGCTGAAGATGACCGCCGCGGGCGCGGAAAACAGGCTGCGCAGCTCGAAATGGCCTGACACCACTGCGCCGAGTGCTCCTGTGCAAACGCCGGTACATGCCGGCGTCTCATATGTCCGGACCACCGCGCGGGCTGTCCGAAGCGGGATCGTGATCGTCCCGTAGGTTTTCTAATTCAAGCATCCGTTGCTGGCTGCGCGCCGGGTTCAACTGGGTCACCCCGGTGATCAAGAGCTCGGCGATGGCCATCAGCGCGAGGGAGGAATCCCAGGGCGACGGCACCGCCACACGCGCTGGCAAAACATATGCCGCTATCCGGCCAATCGGTGACATCCAGCTATCTGTTACAAGTGCGATTGCTGCGCCTTTTTTGGCAGCGGCCTCTGAGAAATGAATGATTTCGGCCTGATAACGGCGAATGTCGAACACCACAACAACGTCACGCGGCCCAATCCCGAGCAACTGGTCCAGCCAGTTGCCCTGCTGCCCCGCAATATGAACCACATTTGGCCGGACTATGCGCAAGTGGGAAGCCGTGTACCGCGCAAGAGCGTCGGTAAACCGGCCGCCAATCAAGTTGATCGTCCGCTTCTCATCAGCCAAGAGCTTGATAAAACCATCTAATTCTCCCTTGGGCAGATGCAGGAAAGTTTCCTGGATGTTCTCAACCATTTTCGAAACATGTGGATCTGCATCGCCGTCCGTATCCATACTGGCACTGCGGGCCAAGGGTGAGTTCAGCTGGTTGTCCAGCTCCAGTCGCAGTCGGTCTTGAAACTCGGAAAATCCGCCGAAACCCAACCGGCTGACGAACCGCAAAATGGTAGGCGAGCTCACACCGGCGGCCTCGGCGAATTGCGCAACAGTGCCAAGGCCTTGCACCGGATACCGCGCCAAAAGTGCATGGGCGGCCTTCTTTTCCGTTGCTGTAAATTCGTCGATCCGCTCACGGATGTCTTCGACCAATGGTCTTTTCATTTGGCCGGCCCTTCTCGCCTGAGATACGGATAGTTTTCCATTTGACTTCCGCAAAAAGAATGTATCAAATCATACAGAGTTGCGAATGATCCGCAATCCTGTAATAAAAATTACAATCGGGATCGGTGACGCAATTCGGTGAGGGGAAGTCTTGAATGTCACTGGACAGAAACACCGGCGATGAATGCCCGCCGGTCGCCGTTTTGAATGTGGACGGAAATAGTCCGTTTGTGCTCCTGTGCGATCACGCGAGCAATCGGTTGCCAGAGCCCTATGACCAATGCCTAGGCATTTCCCAGACAGATAAGATGGCCCATATCGCATGGGATCCGGGCGCGCTCGGGGTATCGAAACATCTGAGCAACTTGCTGGACGCCCCGCTTGTTTATTCAACGTTGTCCCGGTTGATCATTGACTGCAATCGCCATCAGAACGCTGCTGATCTTATCCCATCGGTCAGTGAACTGACCAAAATTCCAGGCAATGCTGATGTTCCAAACACCGAACGCGCGCGCCGGATTGCCATGGCCTATGCGCCGTTTCACAAAGCGGCAGAACAGGTTCTCGCGCGCCGAGAGGCTGCCAACAAGCCGGTGGCTGTGGTCTCAATACACACATACACTCCCGTTTATAAAGGGACGGCTCGCCCTTGGCAGATAGGGCTTATTCACGCGGAAGATAAAAGGCTGGCTCAACCGGCACTCACCGCGCTGCGCCGAATACCTGGCCTTCAAGTCGGTGACAATGAGCCCTACGCGCCGGCGGATGGGGTCTACTATACCATCAAACGCCACGGGCAGGACCGCGGTCACAAATGCCTGATGATCGAAATTCGCAACGACGAAGTGCGCACCCCTGAGCAAGAGGAAAACTGGGCCAATATCCTGGCCGCCGTATTGACCGAAGCCCTGGCGCATGAAGGCAACCGGCTTCCGGCTGCCGGAGGTTTGCATGCTTAGGGTGGCACGCGCGTATGTGCATGTGATCGATGGATTTAACCGCGGGCTTGGCCGGATCATCATGTACGGCGTTTTCGCGATGGCTGCGATCCTGCTTTGGTCATCCATATCGAAGACCTTCTTCAATCCCTCTCTTTGGACACTCGAAGTCGCCCAGTTTGCCATGGTGACCTACTACGTTCTTGGTGGTCCCTACTCGATCCAAATGGGTTCAAACGTTCGAATGGACCTGTTTTATGCTGAGTGGTCGCACAAGAAAAAGGCCTGGTTTGATGCCTTCACCATACTGCTGCTGATCTTTTATCTAGGGATCTTGTTTTACGGTGGCGTGAGCTCGACAGCCTATTCACTCGGATACTTCGGCACGGAACCTTTCTTATTCTTCAAAGACCTGATCGTCGCCTTCCTAACCGGCGGGCCGGCCGGCGCGTCTGAGGTTATTGGCTTCATTGAGCGCAGTCCCACCGCCTGGCGCCCCTATCTGTGGCCAATCAAACTCATCATGATCTTTGGTTTCTTCCTCATGCTGCTTCAGTGCATCTCCGAACTCATCAAGGACATTGCCCGCATTCGTGGAGAAGAACTCTAATGTCCTATGAGATGATCGCCATTTTCATGTTTGCATCCATGATGCTGATGCTCATGACCGGGCAGCGAGTATTCGGCGCAATTGGTGGTGTCGCTGCAATTGCCGCTCTCGCCTTGTGGGGAACGGGCGGGTCCGAGATCCCGTTCTCCGCTGCCATGAAACTGATGAAATGGTACCCGCTTCTGACCCTGCCGATGTTCATCTTCATGGGTTACGTGCTGTCCGAGTCTCGGATCGCCGACGATCTGTATAAGATGTTCCATGTCTGGATGGGGCCGGTGAGCGGCGGGCTGGCGATTGGAACGATTTTCCTGATGGTGTTGGTGTCGGCCATGAACGGCCTGTCGGTTGCAGGTATGGCGATTGGCGCGACGATTGCTCTGCCTGAGCTTTTGCGCCGCGGCTATGACAAACGGATGGTCACCGGTGTCATTCAGGCAGGTTCTTCGCTCGGGATATTGGTGCCGCCTTCGGTCGTCCTCGTCCTTTATGCCATGATTGCACGCCAGCCCGTGGGCCAACTCTGGCTGGCGGGTGTGCTGCCGGGTCTCATGATGGCAGGCTTTTTCGTACTCTACATCGCGATCCGCTGCCGGTTTCAGCCGCATCTAGGCCCGGTTCTGCCAGCTGATGAGCGCAACGTGTCCCGAGGACAAAAATACCGCCTGCTGCTCGCCGGCGTTCTACCGATCGTGATTTTCGCCGCGATGATGGTGCCGTTTGTCAATGGCTGGACCAGCTTGGTGGAAAGCTCGGCCATCGGCGCCCTCACTGCGTTCTTGGCCGCAGTGTTGAAACGGCGCATGACTTGGACTGTGTTCCAAACGTGCCTGAAAAACACCCTTGGCATCACTTGCATGTTCATGTGGATTATCCTCGCAGCCCTCGGGTTTGGCGCCGTTTTCGACGGGCTCGGAGCTGTCAAAGCAATTGAAAACCTCTTTACAGAACAACTCGGCCTGAACCCATGGATGATCCTCATCCTGATGCAGTTGTCGTTTCTGATCATGGGAACATTCCTCGACGACACAGCTATGCTTGTGATTGTCGCACCGCTTTATGTGCCACTGGTCGGGGCGCTCGGCTTCGACCTCGTGTGGTATGGTGTGCTTTACACGATCACCACGCAGATCGCCTACATGACGCCGCCATTCGGCTACAACCTGTTCCTGATGCGCGCGATGGCGCCGAAGGAAATCACCATGCGCGATATTTACGGGTCGATCACCCCGTTTGTGCTCGTGATGATCTTCGCACTCGCGCTCGTCATGGCCTTTCCTCAAATCGCTCTCTGGCTGCCGGAAACCATTTACGGCAAATGAGAGAACATGCGGGGACAATAATAAAAACGGGAGAATTCGAGGTTGGAATGATGGGCCTACACAAGCCGCAAAGGCGCCTGGCCCAGACGAATATGAACCACCAGAAGGGGAAAAAAAAGCATGACCAACAGACGTGATTTTCTGAAAAAAGCCGGCGTTGGCACTGTCGCAGCTGCTGGCGCAGCAACCTTGGCTGCCCCTGCCGTTCACGGGCAGACGCCGATCAAGTGGCGGTTGCAGACATATGCGGGTCCGGCACTGGCAGAACATGTCATCAAGCCGCACATCGACATGTTCAACAAGGCGGCAAATGGCGAGATGGAAATCGAGCTCTACTTTGCCGACCAGCTGGTGCCCACCGGCGAACTGTTCCGCGCCATGCAGCGCGGCACAATCGATGCTGTTCAATCGGATGACGACTCGATGGCATCGCCGACCGAAGTGACGGTGTTCGGTGGCTACTTCCCGTTCGCCTCCCGGTATTCACTCGATGTGCCGGTGCTCTTCAATCAGTATGGCCTGAAGGAAATCTGGGAGGAAGAATATGCCAAAGTCGGCGTAAAGCACATTTCCGCTGGAGCTTGGGATCCGTGTCACTTTGCCACCAAGGATCCCATTCGGTCTCTGGAAGACCTGAAAGGGAAGCGCGTCTTTACCTTCCCGACCGCAGGTCGGTTCATGGCTCAATTCGGTGTTGTCCCGGTTACCTTGCCTTGGGAAGACATTGAGGTTGCGGTTCAAACAGGCGAACTCGACGGAATTGCCTGGTCCGGAATAACCGAAGACTATACCGTTGGTTGGGCTGATGTAACCAACTACTTCTTGACCAACAACATTTCCGGCGCCTGGGCCGGTTCGTTCTTCGCCAATCAGGAGCGCTGGAACGAGTTGCCGGACCATCTGAAAACCATGCTGCAACTGGCCATGGATGCCTCGCACTATTATCGCCAGTGGTGGTACTGGGGCGGCGAAGCGGCCTTGCGCGTCAATGGCACGAAACTGGAATTGACCTCGATTCCGGATGCGGAATGGCAGCAGGTTGAAGACGCCGCCATGGTCTTCTGGGATGAAATCGCTGCGGAGTCGCCAACCAAGGCAAAGGTCGTCGAGATCTTCAAAAAGTATAACCAGGACATGCAGAAAGCAGGCCGTCCCTATCGCTACACCTAAATGCAAGCCCAAACCCGGCCAACCCCGTTCAAACGCGGCCGGGTTTACAACTACCGGCCCGGATCGAAACCGTCCGGGCCGGGATTTTCAGATACCTAGCACACCAATAAACGCCCGAAACGGACCCATGTTATGTCTGGCAACCTGACCTTCGATGCCTTGAAAACCCTCACCGCATCAGGCGAAATCGATACGGTTCTCGCCTGCATCGTTGATATGCAGGGCCGCCTAATGGGCAAGCGCTTCCTCGCACAGCACTTCGTTGACAGGGCGTATGAGGAAACCCACTGCTGCAACTATCTTCTGGCCACCGATCTGGAGATGTACACAGTTGATGGGTACGCCGCGACAAGCTGGGCAGGTGGCTATGGCGATTATGTCATGAAGCCCGACCTGTCGACCCTTCGCCGGCTGCCTTGGCTGGATGGCACTGCCATGGTGATTTGCGATGTTCTGGACCACCATACACACAAGGATGTGCCGCATTCGCCGCGCGCGATGCTGAAGGCCCAAATCGCCAGGCTCGAAGAGCTCGGTCTGACGCCAATCATGGCGACCGAACTGGAGTTTTTCCTGTTTGAAAAAAGCTTCGATGACATGCGCAAAAGCGGGTTCAGGGATCTGGAGCCAATCTCAGGCTACAACGAAGACTACCATATCCTGCAAACGACGAAGGAAGAGGAGGTCATGCGGCCGATCCGCAATGGCCTTTACGCTGCCGGTATCCCTGTCGAAAACACTAAGGGAGAGGCCGAGACCGGTCAGGAAGAGCTCAATATCAAATACGCGCCGGCCCTGAATACAGCCGAGTATCACACCATCGCCAAGAACGCCGTCAAAGAGATTGCCTGGGCCAAAGGCCGATCAGCATCCTTTTTGGCGAAATGGCGCAGTGACAAGGTTGGCTCTTCTTCACACGTGCATCAATCCCTGTTCGACAAGGCCGGCAACAACGTCTTTTGCGATGACAAAGGCGAGCTTGGCATGTCTGAGACCATGCGCCACTATCTTGCCGGGCTGATCAAATACGCGCCCGACTACACCTATTTCCTGGCGCCTTACATCAACAGCTACAAGCGCTTCCAAAAAGGCACATTTGCCCCGACCAAGACCGTTTGGTCGGTTGACAACCGGACAGCGGGTTTCCGCCTGTGCGGGGAAGGCACCAAGGGACTTCGGATCGAGTGCCGGATCGGCGGCTCCGACCTAAACCCATATCTTGCTCTCGCAGTCCAGATTGCGGCCGGTCTGAAGGGTATTGAGGACAAGCTGCCCTTGGATGCTCCAACGTCTGGCGATGTCTATGAAGCCAAGAAGGCCAGAGAAATACCCCAAACGCTTAGAGATGCCCGAGAAACATTGCGCAAGTCGAAATTCCTGCGGGAAGCCTTCGGTGATGAGGTCGTTGACCATTATACCCGAGCGGCTGAATGGGAGATTGAAGAGTTCGATCGCGCCGTAACCGACTATGAAATTGCCCGTGGGTTCGAACGGGCTTAACAGGGTCAAACTCCTCCAAGAGCATTGTTTAAAGAGAGCCAAACATGTCTGACGTGATCAAGTTGATCTCGCCGATCGATGGATCGGTTTATGCCGAGCGACCAGCGCTCGCCGAAATCGAGGTCGAAAAAGTTGTGTCCGCCGCAAGGACCGCGCAAATCAGCTGGGCAGCCCTGCCCGTGGCCGAGCGCGTTGCTTATTGCCTGAAGGCATTGGACGCGCTGAAAGCAATGAATGACGAAGTCGTGCCCGAGCTTGCCTGGCAGATGGGACGCCCGGTCCGGTTCGGCGGCGAGCTCGGCGGCACGGTCGAGCGCACGGAGTATTGTGCCAACACCGCCGCAGAGGCGCTTGCCGACATTGAGCGCACCGACAAGCCGGGCTTCAAGCGCTACCTGAAGCGCGTTCCGCTTGGCATCGTCATGGTGATCGCGCCGTGGAACTACCCGTTCATGACGGCGATCAACACGATCATGCCGGCGCTGATGGCGGGCAATGCCGTCGTTATGAAGCACGCCGCCCAGACGCTGCTGGTTGGCGAGCGCCTTGCCAAGGCCTTCGAGATCGCCGGCCTGCCGAAAGGCGTGTTCCAGAACATCGTCCTGACCCATGCCGGGACTGAAAAGCTGCTCGGCTCCGGCCTGATTGATCATGTCAACTTCACCGGGTCCGTGGGCGGAGGTCGTGCGATCGAAAAGGCGCTCGCAGGCACCTTCGCCACTCTTGGACTGGAACTTGGCGGCAAGGATCCCGCGTATGTCCGCGCAGATGCGGATCTGGGCTATGCGGTTGAAAACCTCGTCGACGGCGCGTTTTACAATGCCGGCCAATGCTGCTGCGGCATTGAGCGGGTCTATGTGCATGAGAGCCTTTATGACCAGTTTGTCGACGGCTTTGTCGACCTGACCAGCCAATACAAGCTGGGCAATCCGCTGGATGACGCAACGACGCTTGGCCCGATGGCGCAGGCCCGCTTTGCGGCCTGGGTGCGCGAACAAACCGAGGAAGCGATCCGCAAGGGCGCCAAGGCGCATATCGATACCTCCAAGTTCGAGATGGACAAGGATGGCACGCCTTATCTTGCGCCGCAGGTTCTGACCGACGTCAATCACCAGATGTCGGTGATGCGCGAGGAAAGCTTTGGACCGGTCGTCGGCATCATGAAGGTGAAGGACGATGCCGAAGCGCTCCAGTTCATGAATGACAGCCCCTATGGCCTGACCGCGTCCATCTGGACCGAGGATGTCGAAGCCGCTGCCGAGATCGGCGACAAGATCGAGACCGGTACCGTCTTCATGAACCGGTGCGATTATCTCGATCCCGCTCTCGTGTGGACTGGCGTCAAGGACACCGGCAAGGGCGCGGCACTCTCCGAAATCGGCTTCCACAACCTGACCCGGCCGAAATCCTTCCACTTCCGAGTCGACCACTGACTCGGTCCTTTCAGTCTCTGTTATCTGGTGCGCATATGAGCTCACTTCCTTCCGTTAACTGGTCATACCCAACCTCGATCCGTTTTGGCGTTGGCCGCGTCAAGGAACTGCCCGAAGCTGTCAAGGCTACGGGCATGAAGAACCCGCTGCTGGTGACCGATCCGGGTCTTGCAGGCCTGCCGATGGTCGCCGAAGCGATCGAAAGCCTGAAGGCCACAGGTCTTGAGGCAGCCGTCTTTTCCGATGTGAAGCCGAACCCGCTTGCCAGCAACATTGAAGCCGGTGTCGCCGCGTTCAAGGCAGGCGGCCATGACGGTGTGATTGCCTTCGGCGGAGGTTCCGGTCTTGATGCGGGCAAGGTCATTGCCTTCATGTCCGGTCAGAACCGGCCGATATGGGATTTCGAGGACATCGGCGACTGGTGGACCCGCGCCGACCCAGCCGGGATCGCTCCAATTGTTGCCGTTCCGACCACGGCCGGCACAGGTTCTGAAGTCGGCCGCGCAGGCGTTGTCACCAACGAAGAGACCCACACAAAGAAGGTGATCTTCCACCCGAAAATGCTACCGGAGATCGTGATCTGCGATCCGGAGCTGACCACCAAGATGCCACGCATCATTACCATCGGCACGGGTATGGACGCGCTCGCCCATTGCCTCGAGGCCTATTCGGCACCGATGTATCACCCCATGTCCGAAGGCATCGCGCTGGAGGGTATGCGGCTGGTGCTTGAAAACCTGCCAAAAGTGGTGGCCGACCCGAACGATCTGGAAGCGCGCGGCCACATGATGAGTGCGGCTGCGATGGGCGCTGTCGGGTTTCAGAAGGGGCTTGGCGCAATCCACTCCCTGTCGCACCCTGTCGGCGCGCTCTACGACACGCACCACGGCATGACCAACGCCGTCTTCATGCCGTATGTGCTTCAGTTCAACAAACCGGCAATCGAACAAAAGTTCGAGCGGCTTGCCGGGTTCCTGGGGATTTCCGGCGGCTATCAGGGTGTGCTCGACACGGTCCTGAAGCTGCGGGCAGATCTTGATGTCCCGCACACGCTTGCGGGCCTGAGCGTGGGTGACGAAAAACGCGATCTGATTGCGGATATGGCGATTGTCGATCCGACCGCCGGTGGCAACCCGGTTGAACTCACCAAGGACGGCGCGCTGGAGATCTTCGATAGGGCGCTTGCCGGGACAGTGTAACTACACCTATCAGCGCGCATGGAAACGGGGCCCGCGGGCCCCGTTGTTTTTACGGCAAACACCTTGCTCAAGACATACAGTTAAGCAGTTCTCTCTCACCGATGACACCGACAACTGAGCCATTTTGCATGACCGTGATCGGGTTCTGCGAACCTTTCTTGAGCTCGGCAACCTCGCGCACCGAGGCATTAAGTTCGCAGCGAACCGATTCCGCAAAAGACCCTGGAATGCTACCCGGTGGCACCATGATGTCCCGGGCGCGCAAGACGTTGAGCGGGTTCATGTGTCCGACGAAATCAGCCACATAGTCATTGGCAGGCTTTTTTACGATCTCTTGCGGCGTTCCAAGCTGAATCACCCGGCCGCCTTCCATGATCGCGATCCGCGAGCCGATTTTGGCGGCTTCATCCAGATCGTGGCTGACGAAGATGATCGTGCGGTTAAGCTGCTTTTGGAGGTCCAGCAACTCATCCTGAAGCCGGTCGCGAATGAGCGGATCCAAAGCGGAAAACGGCTCGTCCATCAACAGGATCGGCGCTTCTGTGGCAAAGGCACGGGCAAGACCCACGCGCTGCTGCATGCCACCAGAAAGCTCATGGACATATTTTTCGCCCCAGCCGTCAAGCCCAACAAGTTTGAGCTGTGTCTTGACCCGCTCACTGCGATCATTGCCGGTAATGCCCGCAAGCTCCAGCCCGAAGCCAACATTTTCGGCAACGGTCCGCCAAGGCAGGAGCGCAAATTGCTGGAACACCATCGCAATGCGGCTGCGGCGCAGTTGCCGCAGCGCTTCGGGGCCACAAGTGGCCGGATTGACCCAGTTGTCGCCATCACGAACGGTAACTTCACCCCGGATCACCGGGTTGAGGCCGTTGACCGCCCGCAACAAGGTGGACTTTCCAGAGCCGGACAAGCCCATCAACACGACGACCTCGCCTTCGTTGATGTCGAAGCTTGCACCCGCAACACCAAGGATCTGTCCGGTTTCCGTCTGAATTTCGCTGCGCGTTTTGCCAGTATCAATCAGCGGCAGTGCAGTGTCCGGTTTTTCACCGAAGACGATATCGACGTCCTTGAACGAAACGATCGGAGTGCTCATCGATTGCCTCCTTGAAGTGCATCGGTCCGGAAAAAACGGTCCAGTACAATCGCGATCAACACAATGCAAAGAGCCGCTTCAAAGCCCATGGCAATATCAGCCCGGTTGAGTGCACGCACGATAACCTCACCAAGGCCACCTGCGGCGACCAGTCCGGCGATCACCACCATGGACAGCGAGAGCATGATTGTTTGGGTTAGACCCGCCATGATCTGCGGCAGCGCATAGGGCAGTTCGATTTTCCAAAGCAGCTGACGTTCAGTCGCTCCGAAGGCTTTGCCTGCCTCGATCAAAGGCGTCGGTGTGGACGCGACGCCCAGTTGTGTCAAACGGATAGGTGCCGGTATTGCAAAAATCACGGTGGCAATGAGGCCGGGAACCATGCCAAGACCAAAGAGAATGAGCGCTGGGATCAGATAAACGAAGGTCGGGATGGTCTGCATCATGTCTAGAACCGGACGCATCCCTTCGAAAAAGCGTGGATGATGTGCGCCATAGACGCCGATCGGCACACCAACGGCCATACAGACAACCGAAGCTGCAATCACCAAAGCGAGCGTTTCGGTGGTTTCTTCCCAGTAGCCTTGATTGATCACCAGAAGCAGGGCGACCGCCACGAACGCAGCGAAGCCGATTTTCCGGTGAATGGCGTAGGCAGCAGCGGTGACGACAACCACAGCGGCCAGCGGTGGCGGTGATTGCAGCACCCAGAGAATCCAGTCGATCAGGGCCTCAATGAACCCCGAAATGGCATCGAATACCCAGTAGGCATTTTCGTCGAGCCACTCGAACCCTGCTTCCACCTGCGCGCCAAAGGGGATTTTGTGTTCTGTGAGCCAGTTCACGCCAGCCTCCGTTCTTGTTTTTATGTCAGCCAATGAAAAAGCGCCGGGGACTTGGCCCCAGCGCTTTGACGTTTTGCGGCGTGCTTAAAGGCCAAGCGCGCCCTTGACCGCTGGGATTGCTTCCCCCCCGTCAAAAGTTGTCACCCCGTTCAGCCAGCCTTCAAACGTGGCAGGGTGTTCCTTCAACCACGCCGCGGCCGCCTTGGATGGATCTTTTCCGTCATTCAGGATGGCGCCCATGATCTCATTCTCCATCGCGAGGGAGAACTCAAGATTCTCAAGGAGCTGGCCAACATTAGGGCACTCGCCCGTGTAGCCGGCCCGCACGTTCGTGTAGACCGTCGCGCCGCCATAATTGGGGCCGAAAAAGTCGTCGCCGCCCTCAAGATAGGCCATCTCATAGTTGGCATTCATCGGGTGCGGTTCCCAACCCAGGAACACGATGTCGTTCTCGCGCCGTTCTGCACGCGACACCTGAGACAGCATGCCTTGTTCGGAGGACTCCACCACTTCGAACCCCTCAAGGCCGAAAGCATTCTGGTCGATCATGTCGATGATGAGGCGGTTGCCGTCATTGCCCGGCTCAATGCCATAAATTTTGCCGTCAAGATCGTCTTTGAACTTGGCGATATCGGCAAAGCTCTTCAGGCCTTTGTCATAGGTGTATTTTGGAACAGCAAGCGTGTATTTCGCGCCTTCCAAGTTGGCGCGGACCGTTTCGACCGATCCATCTTCGCGGTATGGTGCGATGTCACCTTCCATAGTCGGCATCCAGTTACCGAGAAAGATGTCGATGTCCTTGTTTTTCAGGGAAGCATAGGTCACTGGAACCGATAGGATCTTGGTTTCTGTGTCATATCCAAGAGCTTCAAGCACAGTGGTTGTTGCGGCGGTTGTTGCCGTGATATCCGTCCAGCCTACGTCGGAAAAACGAACTGTTTTGCAGCTTTCCGGGTCTGCGGCCATTGCTTGCCCAGTCAAGACAAGGCTTAGAGCCGCGCCGCTCAAGAGTTTTGCTGCGGTTTTCATATTTAACACCCTCCTTTGTGCATTATCGCAAGTATGATTATCACCCTCGGGCAACGATACAATGCCCGCCTTTTCAGTATTTCGGCGGGAGTGTTCGTGCGCTTGATCTTTTCACTATGGAAACATCTGCTGTTCCATTTTTCAAGTTTTCATTGATTGAATATTCAATTAAAATTATGCTCAGGCTTACTTGGAGAGCGAAAATGCCAAAGATTGGAATGGAAGCGGAGCGGCGACGCAGCCTGATCTCGGCGACTGTTGATGCCATTCACGAGAGTGGGTACTGCGACGTGACGATCTCTAAAATCGCAAAGCGCGCGGGCGTGTCCGGCGGGTTGGCGCATCACTATTTCGGATCGAAGGATCAGCTCCTAGCTGCAACCATGCGCCACCTCTTAAAAGATCTGGGAACGGGTTTGCGCAAACGGCTTCGTGAAGCCGAAACGCCGCGCGCCCGCATTTCGGCAATCATCGATGGCAATTTTTCGCCAGAACAGTTTCGTCCGGCGACCATCGCTGCCTGGCTCGCGTTTTATGTACAAAGCCGTACAAACGACAGCAACGACCGCTTGCTCCAGATTTATGCCGCGCGCTTAGCGTCCAACCTGACCTTCAACCTGCGCCACTTTATGCCGCAAGGTGAGGCCATGCGAATTGCGGAAGGCACAGCCTCCATGATCGACGGTGTTTGGATCCGCCAGGCGCTGCGAAACAGTCCAGTCGACCGCGAGGCTGCAATCTGCTTGGTCGAAGACTACGTCGAAACGCAAATTGCCCACCACCGCAACCAACAAAAACACTAAATACACACCGCACAGCAAGGACCCCATCGACTATGTCAGACCAGTTCGATTTCATAATTGTCGGCGCCGGATCCGCTGGATGCGCGATGGCCTACCGGCTCTCGGAGGACCCAAAAAACCGGGTCCTCGTGCTTGAATTTGGCGGCACTGACGCCGGTCCTTTTATCCAGATGCCGGCCGCGTTGTCCTATCCGATGAACATGAGCCGCTATGATTGGGGTTATGAGAGCGAGCCCGAACCACATCTTGGCGGGCGGCGTCTTGCAACGCCACGCGGCAAGGTGATCGGAGGATCGTCTTCGATCAACGGCATGGTCTATGTGCGCGGCCACGCCTGCGATTTCGACACCTGGGAACAAATGGGCGCGACGGGCTGGGGGTATCGCCATGTTCTGCCTTACTATCAACGCATGGAAACCAGCCATGGCGGTGAGCCGGGCTGGCGCGGCAACAACGGCCCGCTGCATGTTACCCGCGGCACCAAATGGAACCCGCTGTTCGAAGCCTTTAAGGACGCAGGTGAGCAAGCCGGCTATGGGGTGACGCGAGACTATAACGGGCAGCGCCAGGAAGGCTTTGGAGACATGGAAATGACGGTCCACAAGGGCCGGCGCTGGTCTGCGGCAAATGCGTATCTGAAACCGGCCTTGAAGCGCGGCAACGTCACTTTGATTAAAGGTGCGCTGGTGCATCGGGTCACCTTTGACGGCCTCCGCGCGACCGGAGTTGAATATGAGGCAGGCGGCGAAACCAAGACCGCGCTTGCGGCTCGCGAGGTAGTTCTCGCTGCTTCGTCGATCAACTCTCCGAAAATTCTGATGCAATCGGGCATTGGCGGCGGCGCGCACCTAGCGGAGCACGGCATAGAGGTGGTCGCCGACCGTCCTGGTGTTGGCGCGAACCTCCAAGACCACCTGGAGTTGTATATTCAACAAGCTTGTACACAGCCGATTACGCTGTACAAGCATTGGAACCCGATATCCAAAGCCGTGATCGGCGCACAATGGCTGTTCTTCAAAACTGGCCTCGGAGCATCCAACCAATTCGAGAGCTGCGCCTTCATCCGGTCAAAGGCTGGTGTCAAATATCCGGACATCCAGTACCACTTTTTGCCATTCGCAGTCCGCTATGACGGCAAGGCCGCTGCCGAGGGCCATGGGTTCCAGGCCCATGTCGGCCCAATGCGCTCAAAATCGCGCGGCCATGTGAAGCTGACCTCTAGAGACCCTCGATCGAAACCCTCGATCCTGTTCAATTACATGTCCCA
This sequence comes from Roseibium hamelinense, assembly GCF_007830545.1. Taxonomy (GTDB): domain Bacteria; phylum Pseudomonadota; class Alphaproteobacteria; order Rhizobiales; family Stappiaceae; genus Roseibium; species Roseibium hamelinense. Next base: position 128,279 of record NZ_VLLF01000004.1, on the reverse strand, counting down.
TGAAGAGGATTGGGAGGATTTCCGCACATGTATTCGCCTCACCCGCGAGATCTTCGGACAAGAGGCGTTTGCGCCGTTTCGCGGCAAAGAAATTCAGCCGGGTAACCATGTCCAGAGTGACGCAGATTTGAACGATTTCATCCGCGAACACGTTGAGAGTGCTTATCACCCGAGCGGGACGTGCCGCATGGGAGCTACGGATGACCCAATGGCGGTTGTCGATTCGCAATGCCGGGTGATCGGCGTTGACGGATTGCGTGTTGCGGACAGTTCGATTTTCCCGCAAATCACCAACGGCAATCTGAACGGACCGTCAATCATGGTCGGCGAAAAGGCTTCAGACCACATTCTGGGCAAGGATGCCTTGCCTGCCTCAAACGCGGAACCCTGGCTCAACCCGCATTGGGAAACCAGCCAGCGTTAACCGCCAAGACTTTTCAAAACAGGAACGCAACATGCGCGCACAACCAACCGGCTCCCACTACATCAACGGGCGCTTCCATGACAGCCCGAACGGCGCGGAACTGGTGTCGATTTTTCCGGCAACCGGCGAAGTCATCGCGAAACTGAACGCAGCCGACGACGAGACGATCGAACTTGCCATGTCTATGGCAGAATCTGGCCAGAAAATCTGGGCGGCAACACCTCCACTCGAACGCGGACGCGTGTTGCAAAAGGCAGCCGCTATCCTACGCGAAAAGAACCGCGAGTTGTCTGTGCTGGAAACGCTCGACACCGGCAAGCCGCTGCAGGAGACGCTGGTGGCAGATGCCGCGTCCGGCGCCGATTGCCTGGAATACTTTGGCAATCTGGCAGGCTCCCTGACGGGTGAACACATCGACCTTGGCGGGTCGTTCGCCTACACAAAACGCGAGCCCCTTGGCGTGTGTGTGGGAATCGGCGCATGGAACTACCCGGTTCAGATCGCGTGCTGGAAGGCGGCCCCTGCCCTTGCCTGTGGCAATGCTATGGTTTTCAAACCGTCAGAGGTCACGCCGCTGACCGCTCTAAGGCTGGCGGAAGCTCTAACCGAGGCAGGTCTGCCTGCCGGCGTATTCAATGTTGTTCAGGGTTTCGGCGATGTTGGCGCAAAACTGATCGCGCATCCCAAGACCGCCAAGGTATCCCTGACAGGCTCGGTACCAACCGGCTCTAAAGTGGCGGCGCTTGCAGGCGAGCATCTTAAAAAAATCACCTTGGAACTGGGCGGAAAATCTCCGCTGATCGTTTTCGAAGATGCGGACATCGAAAACGCAGTGTCGGCTGCGATCAACGCGAATTTCTATTCCTCCGGTCAGATCTGCTCTAACGGCACGCGCGTCTTCGTACATTCGTCAATCAAGCAAGCCTTCCTAAAACGCCTCGTCGAGCGGACCGGCAATGCCGTCCTCGGTGACCCGCTGAACGAAGAGACCAACATCGGGCCGCTGGTTTCCAAACCGCAGCTTGAAAAGGTTCTGTCCTATATGCGGATTGGTCAGGACGAAGGTGCACGCCTGGTGTGCGGTGGTGGAGCTGCCGAGGTCGCAACGCTGCACGGAGGCTATTTCGTGCAACCGACAGTGTTCGCCGACGTGACAGACCAGATGCGCATAGCGCGAGAAGAAATCTTCGGGCCAGTCATGTCCGTGCTTGATTTTGAAACAGAAGACGAGGTTCTGGCTCGAGCCAATGCGACCGAGTTCGGCTTGGCTGCCGGAGTGTTCACCAAGGACATACAACGTGCTCACCGGGTGATCGACAGTCTTCAAGCCGGTACGTGCTGGATCAACACATACAATCTGACGCCGATCGAAATGCCGTTTGGCGGATACAAAAAATCGGGTGTTGGCCGGGAAAACGGACATGCCGCAATCGAGTATTACAGCCAGATCAAGAGCGTCTATGTTGAAATGAACGGCGTCGAGGCACCATTCTGACAGCAAAAATATCGGCTCAAGCGGAGCGCGATGTCACGGCAGGTACTGCTACCTCGTCAAGTCAGGGTAATCCCCTCAAGATAAGGATCCCACCATGACTGCCAGATTGGACATGTTTTCCGCTGCGACCGATGCTTTTAAGCCCATGCTTGCGTTCGAAGACTCTATTCGCGAAAGCGGCCTCGAACATAGCTTGATCAAACTGGTCAAAACCCGAGCGTCTCAAATCAACGGATGTGCCTACTGCCTGCACATGCACACCAAAGATGCTCGGGCTGCAGGTGAAACCGAAGAAAGGCTCTACCTCCTATCCGCGTGGCGCGAATCCTCGTTTTACACACCCCGCGAACGGGCCGCGCTTGCTTGGACGGAAACCCTTACACGCATCGAGCAAACTCAAGCATCGGACAGTGATTTTGAAGAGCTGAAGTCGCATTTTACCGAACGTGAAATGGTGGAGCTGTCGCTTGCCATCGGTGCCATTAATGTCTGGAACCGGCTGGCAGTCGGCTTTCGAAGCCAGCACCCGGCAACACGAGTGGAAAATGCCGCCTAACGCCCAGACCATGCCAGCTTCGCGAGAGCAGGCTTTCGAAGCGGAGAGAGGCCGGTTGACCGGCCTCGCATATCGTATGCTCGGGTCATTGGCAGATGCGGAAGATGCGGTGCAAGACACGTGGCTGCGGTGGCAGAATGTGGACATGGCAACCGTTGAGCGGCCAGGCAGCTTCCTGTCCTCCATCTTAACCCGGCTTTGCCTCGACCGGCTGAAGTCCGCGCGGCACCGGCGCGAGATCTATGTTGGACCGTGGCTGCCGGAACCGCTTTTGGAAGACCCAGCCCTCGCGAGTGTTGCCGAGGGCACCCTCGCCAAGGATGTCTCCTTTGCGCTGATGCTTGCGCTGGAACGCTTGTCGCCTCTGGAACGCGCTGCTTTTCTACTGCACGATGTATTTGACATGGCGTTCACTGATGTTGCGGACATCCTTGGCAGAAACGAAACAACGTGCCGGAAACTGGCCAGTCGTGCGCGCAACAACGTGCGCAGCGCCCGCCCCCGCTTCGCTGTCCCGGAGACACAAGGGGCCGAAATAGCCAGCGCTTTCTTTGCAGCCGCCCGTAGCGGCGATGTTCAGGCGCTTGGACAGCTCCTGGGCAACGACGCTACCTTGCACGGTGATGGCGGTGGCAAGAAAATTTCGGTCCTCAATGTAATCACCGGCAGTGAGAAGATTGTTCGGCTTTTCGCCGGTCTGGCCGGCAAACCGGACCATGCGCCACCGCGCTACCGGGTGCCGGTGTTATTGAACGGTATGCCCGGTGAACTCAGCATCGAGGCCGACGGAACCCGTCAGGCCTCAGCGCTTGATATCCGCGCTGGCATCGTTCAATCCATCTACATCATTCGCAACCCGTACAAGCTCGTGCTGCTTTGGGAGAAAGCTGGGCTGGACCAGATAAGCGAGGCAGTAAATTAACCTTAGGCAACGGTTCTCCGAACAGGGCGAGTTCTGTATAAGCCCGCTTATGAAATCTGTAGATGTGTTGATAGTCGGTGCGGGCGCTGCCGGCCTTATGTGTGCCATCGAAGCGGCCCGGCGTGGCCGGTCGACGCTTGTGCTCGATCATTCGAAAAAACCGGCCGAGAAAATCCGCATTTCCGGCGGCGGACGCTGCAATTTCACCAATCTGCATTGCAGTCCGGCCAATTTCCTGTCCGAAAACCCGCGCTTTTGTGTGTCCGCGCTGAAACGCTACACCCAGCAGGACTTCATTGCACTTGTCGACAAGCACCGGATTCCTTGGCATGAGAAGACTCTCGGCCAGCTGTTTTGCGATAACTCCGCGAACGACATCATCTCGATGTTGCTGAGAGAACTCGAGGCGGCGGGCTGCAAACTGGAGCTCGGGACGAAAATCGCCGGCGTCACCAAACCGGATGACAGGTTCCGGATTTCAACCGGCACCGGTGAAATCAGTGCGCAGTCGCTGGTGGTTGCTTGCGGTGGCCTATCGATTCCAAAAATCGGGGCAACCGGTTTCGGCTACGAGATCGCCAAACAGTTCGGCCTGAAGACAATTGCTCCGCGCGCAGCGCTTGTCCCGCTAACGTTTTCAGATGCCAACCGAGACCTATGCAAAAAACTGTCCGGCGTGTCGGTCGACGCACTGGTTTCTTTTGCCAAAACCTCGTTTCGCGAGGGGCTATTGTTCACCCATCGCGGATTGTCTGGCCCTTCGATCCTGCAAATTTCGTCATATTGGCAGGAAGGGAAGCCGATTGCTGTCGACCTTGCGCCCACGATAAATGTCTTTGAACATTTGAAGGCGTCCCGCCAAACATCTCCAAAGCAAGATATCCGGAACACAATTTCTGCAATGCTGCCGAACAGACTGGCAGATGAACTTGGCACAGGTCTCAAACTCGGTGGCCGCCTAGCGGATCTTTCGGACAAAGTGTTCCGAAAGACGGCAGAGGCTATCAATTCGTGGCAAATCACTCCAGTCGGGACAGAAGGCTACCGAACCGCAGAGGTAACCTTGGGGGGTGTTTCAACCAAGGAGCTCTCATCCAAAACGATGGAATCTGCCAAGGTGCCCGGCCTGTATTTCATCGGTGAAGTTGTCGATGTTACCGGCCACCTCGGCGGTTTCAATTTCCAGTGGGCCTGGTCGTCCGGCCACGCTGCCGGACAGTGCGTGTGAGCCGGCAAACAGCTCCAAATCGAAATCTCGCTTGATGACAAGCCGCGTTTCCGCACTATACTGCGTCGCAATAAGGAGAAGGCATGGGGCGCACAAAGGAAAAAAATATCGCCGATCCATCTCGGGTCGAAGTCGGTATTACCGACAGCACAGTTACCGGCCAATCGAGGATGACCTCTTCGCATGAATACCCGGAGTATGCGGCGAAACCAGACATGAAATCCCACAACTCTTCGCCAACAATCGAAAACGTCGACCGCAAGCGCCCGCTAACCTTTTTCTTCCTGCTTCCGAACGGCTCCAACGCGTTCATGGCTGATCTAACACGTGAAGCCGAGAGCTATGCACAAACCCTCGAACGAGACGGTATTTCGATTCACGTCGAGCCCATTGATGCCTACGACGGACACAGGGTTGCTGGAACGCTGGCGATTCTTGACGCAAAGAACTGCAATGGTGTTGCTGTGGTTGCCCCTTTGTTTCCGGAGGTGCGCGCGGCGATAGACCGACTTCAGGATCGTGGCGTTCATGTGGTCACGCTGGTCTCTGATCACCCCGCTTCCGCCCGCAAGCATTTCGTTGGTATCGACAACCGGGCCGCCGGCCGGACAGCAGCCCGGCTGATGGGCCAGTTCCTGAACGGGCGTTCAGGCGAGATCGCGCTGCTTGCCGGATCACTGGGCTTGCGCGACCATGCAGACAGATATGCCGGGTTTCGGGAAGTCATCACTGCAGACTATCCAAGCCTATCACTGTTAAAAGTCCGCGAAGGCAGAGACGACAACACACGCAGCCGGAATCTCACCAAAGAAATCCTTAAAGAGCACGACGGTGTCATTGGTCTTTATAATATGGGTGCGGGCAATCGTGGTGCGATCCTCGCCCTGGAAGAAGTCGAAAAGGCACATGCCGTATCGTTTATCGCACACGAATTGACCCCCTATACACGCGAAGCCATCACGTCCGGGACCATCAATGCGCTGATTTCTCAGGATCCGGGGCACGAAGTGCGCAGCGCAGTGCGCGTGTTGCAAGCCTTGTGTGAGGACCGTCCGATTGTCTCCGGGCAAGAGCGGATCGGCATCGATGTATTTTTAAAAGACAATCTGCCGCCCGAGACCTAAACCTTGCGAGCAAATGCTAAAGGCTGAGCTTTGAAGCCATTTTTGCCAAAAAGTAGGCAATCACATTCAAATATTATTATTGACCTTTCCGGCGGTCAGTCTCATATCTAAACACATGCGACTGACACAACAGACAAACTATGCGGTTCGCGCTCTCATGTATTGTGCAGTGAACCCTGACAAGCCAAGCAAAGTGGCCGATATTGCCGCAAGCTTTGACATGTCCGAGACCCACCTTTTTAAAATCATGAAGGTGCTCGTCGATGCGAACCTGATAAAAACGATCCGCGGGCGTAACGGGGGCGTGATGCTCGCGCGCCCAGCGGAGCAAATCACGGTTGGTGAAGTCGTGCGTTCAGCTGAGGAAAGTTTTCTTCTGGCCGAATGCTTCGATTCCGGCCGTAAGGATTGCCCGCTAATCATGTCCTGCGGCTTCAACGGCTTGCTGCATGAAGCCCTAGAGGCGTTCATGGAAGTTCTGGATACCAAGTCCATCGCTGATTTGTCAGAAGATCGGTACGGCATGCGAGAATTGTTGAAAATCGACACAGGGACGCAAATTGCCGCGACAGCATAGTTTCATGCTTTCAAATTTTTGAAAAAAGGCCTGCATCGTTTGCAGGCCTTTTTTGTTTCGGCAAAGGCTTGGCTGGCTCACCGCTGAGGGAGAGGAGAGGGCGGTTGGCTTGCCGAGCATTTAACGCTGCTGACAGGCAGCGTCCCGATTTCCCTTCACCAGAGGACGCGATTTCCAGTTCCAGGCAATCGGGTATTGCCTTGATACGAAAACCTGAGTATCAATGTCAAGTAATCTTGAGTAAAAAACTCAAGTTTGGAGTGTTTCCAACCTGACACAGAACCGGAGCCCAAGATGCAGACCTCAAATATCCGCCAGAACCGTCTCCGCCTCCCCGTCAATCCTGCTCTTCCGCCTCACCAGCGTTCGAATACGTCCGTGGACGATAAACACACTGCCGATCTGGACACACGAGGGCTGTTCAAAGGCCGCAGAGAGCTGAAGATCCAGCACAATGGTGATGTCTACCGTCTAACGATCACAAAACTTGGAAAGCTCATCCTGACGAAATAGCCTCAGTTTGTGCCTACTATGCGTCTTTGGAACTGAATATCGCGACCTTGTTCTCCACCCCGCGCAATTGGTGATGACCCATCAATTCAAGGGATTTCCGTTCCATCTTCGGCAGGTCTTTTGCAACCGGCTCGGTGATGAGCAGAGGCTTTGCGAGCGGTTTACAAAGCGCCTCGACCCGGGCCGCCTCATTCACGGCCCGGCCAATCACTGTGAAATCCAGCCGCTCCATTCCACCAACATTTCCAAAAAACACATCACCCTTATGAAGTCCGATACCAAGGCGTAGAGGCGACCAAAGCGACCTGTCTGGAAAAGCGTCGCCCGGATCATCGTTGAACGCTTGAATGGCCCGCAAGGCTTGCCGGGATGCCGTTAGGGCCGCTGTGCTTGCGCAGGGCATATCGCGCGGAAACACGGCTAAAATACCATCCCCGATGAATTTCAGGATTTCGCCGCCATTTTCTTCGATCGCCTCTGAGACGCGCTCAAAATAGGCGTTCAGCAGACCGGTGACATCAGGACCCTCCAGTTTGTCGGCCAGAGTTGTAAAGCCTCGAAGATCAGAAACAAATATGATCGCGTCGATCGCCTCTCCATCTCCCCGCCGGATCTCTCCTTCAAGAACGCGCCGTCCGGCCAGCGGTCCCAAGTAAGTGTCGGCGACATTTCGCGCGATCCGCTGTACGATATGCTTTTCAACATGCAGCGCGAACAACTCCACCAGATCGAGTGACTCACGCACTTTATCTTCCGGATAGCCGCCGGGATGTTTGGTCGCGAAGGTGATTCCGTTGTGCCTGTTGCCCGAGGCCGACAAAGGGAACGAGGTGTAGTCAGTGTACCCTTGGTCCGCCAATTCACGCATAAGCGGATAGGCATTTGCGTTGTCGTCCACATCCAATCTGATGCGGACCGTGTCACCTTCGACAAGCACCTTGTAAAGCGGATTTTTCGTAAAGGCATCCTGGCTCAGGGCTCCAGCAAATGCTGCGACCTCATCGCACAAGCCATCCGCGGCGTTCCAATTCCAGGCCAGACCGACCATCCGTGGATGCAGGGTGCCGACATGTAAAGTCGACCGGTCGATCGGAAGTCCGGCGGCGCGGCACCTCCAAAGGAATTCTTCAAACAGCAGCATCAAATCATCGATGCGCATAGCGTCGTGCAACAGCCAGCCCTTCACATCTTCGAAGGACTGCACGGCCGGCGCACAACTTGCCGCCCGTTCGGACCGCGCGCACAAAAGAACATTTTTCGGATAGGAACGTGGACTAGGATCAAGTGGAAGTGGCTTCATGATGCCTCAAAACAAAAATACAGCCTCCATCATAGTTCAAAGCGGAGATGTATCCCAAAAGGAAAACGGCGGCCCGCAAGCCGCCGTTTCCATTTGCGTTTGTGAAAATCCGGTCACTTCATATTGGTGACGACTTCGTAGCCTTCCGCACCAACTTCGAACAGCGCGAATGTGCCCGGTACGTCGCCGTTTACATCGAAGTTGTGATCGCCTGCCGCGCCCTTGTAATCGATGGCCTTGCCTTCATCGATCAGCTTTTTGGCTTTGGCCCATTCGCCGGGCAGGATGGCTTCCCCTTCCCCATTCGAAATCTCGCGCAGGGATTCGGCCACTTTCGCCTTGTCACCACCAGCTTTTTCGATGGCTAGAGCGAGCATGAAAGCCGCATCGTAAGAGGTCGTAACAAAGATCGCGTCCGGGTCGCCGCCAACAGCGGTAAATGCGGCATTGAAGGTATCCAGAGCGTTTGACGCTTCACCCACCGGAGAGGAGGCGAAATAATCGGCGAGGTTCTCGGTGCCAAGTTCGTTGATTACGGCATCTGACTTCATGCCGTCGCCACCGACAAACCGCTCGAAAAACCCGTTTTCAAGAGCCTGGCGAAGTATTGTCAAACCGGTGCCGTCGCCGTAGTCGAAGATAACGAGAGTGTCTGCACCGCCTGAGGACAGATCCGCCAGATTTGACCGGTAGGAGGCCTTGCCGTCTTCATGAGCAGCAAATCCGGCAATCTGACCGCCTTGGGCTTCGAACTCGCCTTTGAATGCGTTTGCCAGACCTGTACCATAGTCATTGTTGATGTAGGCGACGGCGACTTTCTCGTAGCCTTGCTCGCGCAGCGTACGGGCGAGCGCGCGGCCCTGGTAGTCGTCCGACGGTACAGTGCGGAACACCATGCCGTTGTCGTCCAGACCAGTGATTTCGGGAGATGTGCCGGACGGGGTGACCATTGTGACACCTGCCGGGACAGTGACGGAACCGGCAGCAGCCAAAACCGCGCCAGAGCAATGCGGCCCAACAATGGCTGTCACGCCTTCAATGTTTACCGCCTTGGTAGCCGCATCCGTACCGCCTTGCGGGTTGCACGCGCTGTCGCCGACGACACCCACGAGCGTTTCGCCGTCAAGAATGCCGCCCTGGTCGTTGACCTGCGATATTGCGAGCTGTGCCGCATCGATCATGGCCGGTGCCATTGCAGCAATCGGGCCGGACACGCCGCCGAGCAAGCCGATTTTCACATCGGCCTTGGCGCCGGCCGTCGACAGGGCTGTTGCAGCAAGAAGACCGCCTGCGATTGCGAGCATCTTCAATTTCATGTGTCTTACCTCCACTTATGACCGGACGGAGCCGGTCTGAAACGGCACCGTTCTAGGAACGGTTGCCCTCTTTTGTGTGACGAAGATCCCCGCGCAGGGGTTCCGGCAGAATTCCCTCGGGCCGGAACCGCAATACAAGCTGCAGCAACAGTCCAATGAGGAACAATCGGATATACTTCGCCTTAACCGCATATTCATGCGGAAGCTGATCGGTTGCAATCTCTGACACGGACCAAATGATCCAGACAACAGCCGCCCCAAGAATAGCGCCCCTATTGTTTCCGGACCCCCCGAGTATCAACATGATCCACACAAGGAACGTCGCCACCATCGGATCAATTGCCTCCGGCGTGATCGAGCGATTGAAATGTGCGAATAATGCACCGCCAAGTCCCATCAATGCCGCGCCGAAAATAAATGCTTCGAGGCGCCGATATTCTATGTTTTTTCCCATGGCCCGAGCGGCATCCTCATTGTCGCGGATCGCGCGCATCATGCGCCCCCATGGCGCATTGAACTGCCGTTCGACCAAAACGTAAGCGATCGCAAGAACCACGAGCACGATGCCGAGATAAGCTGCTTGCGATGCCATATAGTCCAGATCACCGAACGGACGCGGCAGGCCTGTAATTCCGCGGGCCGAGTTGGTCAGTTCAGCCTCGGACTTGATGACCAGCCGAATGATTTCAGCAATCCCGATCGTCGCAATCGCGAGATAGTCGGAACGGAACCTGAGACAGATTTTGCCGATCGGCCAGGCAATGAGAGCCGCTGCACCCATCGCACCAAACCAGCCTACGATAACCGGCAGTTCGAACCCGCCGATTCTTCCCTCAGCGGCTGCACTCGTGAGAATGGCGGAGGTGTAAGCACCAACAGCGAAAAATCCAGCAATGCCGGCGTTGAACAGGCCCGCAAATCCCCACTGGATGTTCAGGCCCAGCGCCAGCAGTGCGTAGATCCCGATGAATACACCCATGAAAAGCGCATAGTTGAGAAGACCGTAAAGCTCCATGTCAGTCTCCCCTTATAGAACCTTGCCGCGCAGCAGACCCGTCGGTCTGACAAGCAGCATGAACAGCAAAATGGCAAAGGCGGTTGCCGCCTTGTATTCGCTCGGCAGAACCAAGACCGACAACTCCTCGGCAACACCGACGATCAGCCCGCCCAAAACCGCCCCCTCAACCCGGCCGACACCGCCGAGGATCGCTGCAGCGAACATTGGCAACAGCATGTTCCAGCCCATCATCGACTTGAGTTCTGTGTTAATGCCCAAGAACACACCGGCTGCTGCACATAAGCCGCCGGCGATGATCCAGGTCAGCATAACGACCTTCTTGTTGTCGATGCCGGACAAGAGCGCTAGGTTCGGATTGTCGGACATGGCACGCATCGCTTTGCCCCATTTGGACTGGGTCAAGAATACTTGAAGCACGCCGACAAGCGCGATCATGGCGATCACAGTGTAGATCTCACGATCGCGAATCCTCAGTCCGAAATACACGTCTGGCCGGACGATTCCTTTGACGTAACTTTCGGAATCCACGCCCCAGATCACCTGAACCACGGCGCGGACCATCAGCGCGATACCGAGGGACGCCATCACCGTAACGATTTTTGGGCGCTCTCTAAGGTGTTCGTAAAAGACCTTGTCGATACCTACGGCAACCGCAGCGGTCCCAAGAATGGCAATAGGCAGAGCTGCCAAGGGCGAAATACCGAAACCTGTGACAACGGCCAATGCGAGAAAGGCTCCAAGGGTTGCAAGGTCGCCATGCGCCAGATGCGCGTATCTCAAGATCGCGAACACAAGCGTAATTCCGACTGCGCCAAGGGCGTAGATCGAGCCGATTACCAAGCCGGGAATGATGTAGAAGTTTACAAGCTCGAGGAAATCCATATCGCTCTCTTATCCGCCCAAGAACATTTCGGCGACTTCACGATCGGCCAGCAAATTGGCACCGGTACCTTCGTGCCGGTTTTGACCGGCGGCTAGCACATAGCCCCGGTCGGCGAACTCAAGCGCCTGCTTGGCATGCTGTTCGACCAACAGGATCGCAACACCTGTGCCGCGCACGTCCCGGCATATTTGAAAAATTTGTTCCATATATTTCGGAGACAGCCCGGCTGTCGGTTCATCCAGCAGGAGCAACTTCGGATCGAGCATCAAGGCGCGGCCCATTGCAACCATCTGACGCTGACCACCGGACAGGCTGCCCGCTGGCGTTTTCCGCCGCTCTTTGAGATCGGGAAACAGAGTGTAAACCCGATCAAACGCAGCCGATAAGTCACCCTTGCGCAGGAAAGCGCCCATTTCCAGGTTCTCGTGGATGGTCATTTCGCGGAAAATATTGTCAACCTGCGGTACATAGCAGATGCCGCGCTGCACGATCTTGTTAGGCACCCAGCCCGTGATATCGTCCCCGTCGAAACGGATCGAGCCGCCGCGGACGTTTAAAAGGCCGAATACAGCTTTCATAGCGGTTGATTTACCTGCACCGTTCGGGCCCACGATCACGACAATTTCGCGATCGGAGACGGTCATCGACACCGCGTGAAGGATGTTCGCATCACCGTACCCGCCGGTGACGGCCTGCAGGGACAGCAGTGTCGTCATCAAGCTGGCTCCACAGTTTCGCCGAGATAGGCTTCAAGTACCCGCGGATCGGACCGGACCGACTGGAAGTCGCCTTCAATCAATACTTTGCCTTCGGCCATACACACGACTGGTGTGCAAAGCTTCTCAATCATTTCCATATCGTGCTCGATCAAGATGAAGGTGTAGCCGCGCTCCTTGTTCAGAATCTTGATTTTGGCTTCAAGCTTACGAAGGAGCGTCCGATTTACCCCAGCTGCCGGCTCATCCAGCAAAACCAGTCTCGCGTCCGTCATCATGGTGCGGCCAAGCTCAAGAAGCTTCTTCTGACCGCCCGACAAATTACCAGCGCGCTCATGAGCTACATGGGTCAGATCAAGGAACTCAAGTGTTTCATAGGCCTTGCGCTCCACCCCAGCTTCCGAATTGCGCACCTTGCCCCAGGATAACCAATTGGAAAAAAGGTTCTCACCCGGCTGCTTTGGCGGCACCATCATCAGGTTTTCGAGTGCCGTCAGACGGTGAAACTCATGCGGGATCTGAAACGTCCGGACCAATCCCTTGTGAAACAGCGCATCACTGGACAGGCCGGTCACGTCCTCACCGAAAAACCGGATGTGACCGGATGTCGGTCGCAAGGCCCCCGCGATCAAATTGAACAAGGTTGTCTTGCCGGCCCCGTTAGGTCCGATAAGCCCGGTAATGCTCCCTTCTGCAACCGAGAAGCTGCAGCCATTGACCGCCCGGAACCCGCCGAAATCCCGTACGAGTTGGTCAAGCTCTAGCATTTCTGCTCCCTGCCGTATCTTACCGGCATATTATTGTTTTCAGTCTCAACCGGCGTGGTACCCGGTCAAACCTTGCGCAGAACTGCGCGCACAGGCGCTGCGTCGAGCCCTTCTAACTTCATCGGCAGAGCAATCAACTCATAATCGTCAGATTTGACCTCACTTAACGACAGATTCTCCAGAATCCGCAGATCACGCGCCCGCGCAACCATATGGCTGGGGAGATCTTTCGACGTTTCCGGGTCAACTGATGGGACATCGACCCCTAAAAGTTTCACACCGCGATCTGCAAGAAGCGTCAAAGTTTCGGGGTGCAAGGCGCGAAATCCCTCGGGCCAAACCATCGGGTCAAGACCATCCACAAGCCGCAGAAGAACCCGAGCCGGTACGTCTGTCAAAAACGTCTCTATATCGTCCGGCAGGCACAACGGTCCGGAACCCCGCGCGTCAATTACCCGGGCGGGACCGATGAAGTCCTCAAGTGGCAACTCGTCGATCGCCGCGCCAGTCTCATCGTAGTGCAGCGGGGCGTCAGCATGTGCGCCGCAGTGGCAGGACATGGAAAACTCCGCCACATTTACGGGGCACTCCGGACTGATTTTAAATGTGTTTGCAACTTTGTATTGCGCATCACCAGGGAAGACAGCCATTCCCTGACGCACCGCCGGAGTTATATCGATAATTTGCACGGATGTACCTATCTGGTAGTTTTGCAAGAATATAGTCTACTAATTTTTAACCGGATGAAATATCGCGCTTTTCTTCGGAAAAACCGCTATTTCGCCGACCACTCCAGTTCAGTTTCAATCAAGTATAGTAAGGTATTTTTAAGCCCACCACGTTACTTAAATGCAGACAAAGCTGACACAGCTTGGGAGGTATGCCGGGCACTAGAGCCGCGGCTATATCCGATGGAAATCAGCAGCGATTTCCAAGTTGTATGTGCTTTTGACATTATGCAGCCGATATCGCTTGGGATACGATCAACTTGACCTCTGCTTTACCCTCTCCCGGCGTCGCAAGTGCCGTATCCGCACCAGCTCTCCAAACGCACGACTTGGGGTCGGTGCTGGTCGATATGGCGATCCTTCAGAGCGGTCTGGACGAGGCGGAAACGGCTTTTTGGATTTATGACGTTGATCGAAAACGCCAGGTATGGGCTAACAAGAGCGCGCTCAGACTATGGGACGCAGAGACTTTGGCTGAGCTGCAACAGCGTGACTTCAGCGTAGACATGTCTAGTGCCGTCGAGCAGCGGCTCAATCAATATAAAACCGATTTCGAGCGCGGGAATACCCGTTTTTCCGAAATCTGGACCCTCTACCCAAAGGGACTGCCTCGCACGTTGCGCGTTGTTTATAGCGGCGTCCGGCTCAAGGACGGCCGAATGGCCATCCTTTGCGAAGGCGCAGTTGATCATGATATTCAACCGGAAAACCTGCGCAGCGCTGAAGCTCTCCTGCACACGCAGGTCATGATTTCGATGTTCGATCATGACGGGATACCCCTGTACCGCAATCCAGCGGCCCGTGCCGCCTGCACTGACCTGTCCACAACGCTGTTCGGTCAGTTTGAGGATCAGGAAGACGCCCGCTGCCTCTTGTCGCTGCTGAAAACAGCGCATGACGCTCGGCTTGTTGCGCGCATGGTAACCTCTTTAGGTATCCGCTGGCATGAGGTAACAGTCCGTGAATGTCTCGATGCGGCAACTGGTGTGCCCGCCTATCTTGTCAGCGAAATCGACGTTACCGAGCTACACGAGACAAAAGAGCGGGCGGAATACCTGGCGACCCACGACACCCTGACTAGTCTTCCCAACCGCGCATACTTGCACACACACCTGCCGGCCATGATCAGTGAGGCGGAGCGGCAGGGATATAAGGCACATGTGTTTCTCGTGGATCTGGACGGGTTCAAACACATCAACGACACTATGGGTCACGCGGCAGGCGACCGGCTTTTGCAGGTGGTATCCGCTCAATTCCGCGACCTCCTCAATAAGGACGACATTGTTGCACGGCTTGGCGGTGATGAGTTTCTGGTCTGCCGTCTCGATAAGGAACGGAAAGAAAATCCGGTCGATTTTGGCAAATACCTGCTGAGCAAATTCAAAAGCCCGCGGGATGTGGACGGACAGAAGCGCAAGATCAATTTCAGCATCGGCGTCGCGTCCTTTCCAGACCACGGCAAGGACATGGACACGTTGCTCCGGCACGCCGATCTTGCGCTCTATGAGGCAAAAGCGGGTGAAAAGAATATCTGTGTTCCGTTCGTCGTGCGCATGCGCCACAAGCTGGACCAGGCAAAAGCCCTGAAGTACGAGCTGGAACAGGCTTTGGAGCGCAAGGACTTCACAATCTATTTCCAGCCAAGGGTCTGTGCGCGAAGCGGTGAAGTCGTTTCGGCCGAAGCCTTGATGCGTTGGCATCACCCCGAGCGCGGTGAGATCGAGCCGAAGCATTTCATTCCGGTTGCAGAGAATTCTGGCTTGATAAACAGGCTCGGCGAATGGGTTTATCGTGAGGTGGCAAGCCACCAGATAGAGTTCGCGCAGCAAGGGCTGGATCTGTCATTGTCGATCAATGTGTCGCCTTTGCAGTTCCGCGACCCGACCATCTTGGGCAAAATCCTCGAACTGCCTGAAAAAACCGGCTGCGATCCAACGAAAATCGCGTTTGAAATCACGGAATCTGTCTTGCTCGGTGAAAAAAGCGACGTCCGCCAAGCTGTCGAGGGGCTGAAGTCCGCCGGCTACAAGATAATGGTAGACGACTTCGGTACTGGATATTCCAACCTCCAGTATCTTCAAGACTATCCAATAGACGCGATTAAGATCGATCGGAAGCTGTTGCGGAATATCGACGCTACGGGCTCGATTGTGCGGCTCATCCTGACGCTGGCTTCGGTGTTGAAAATTCGCAGCGTTGCGGAGGGTGTCGAAAAAACCGAACAGCTCGAATGGCTTTTGCAGAACAAATGCAATGAGTTTCAGGGTTTTTTGTTTTCCGAGCCGCTTCCAAAAACAAAATTTTTTGCAGCTGCTCAAGCCGGACATCAGAAACTTCTGGTTAATTTACCTCCGGAATTGCGGGCCGCAATGGGGTGAGCTTAAAGCCACGGCAGCCAGAAACGACACGCTCATTGCGCAGATACGTCTTTTTGCGGATTTTGCATCCGGAAATGGTGACGGTGGCAGCGAAACACGGCATTATCGGCAGCAAGCTAAGCACGATATTCGAACATCCGAAAAGCAGCCGGGTCACATGTTCATCAGCGTTTTCGATATCTTTAAAATTGGGATTGGCCCGTCCAGTTCACATACCATCGGCCCAATGGTCGCCGTAAACCGGTATTTCGACCGACTTCGCGGCCTGCCCGAGATTGAGCACCGCGGTTCAAAAATCACGGTCACGCTGCACGGCTCACTGGCCTTCACCGGTAAAGGCCACGCGACCGATCGCGCCGTGTGCCTTGGTATGCTCGGAGCATTGCCGCAAGACCTTGACCCGGATCGCGTCGACCCCATGCTCACCGCGCTTTCAGAGCGCAAGAAGCTTGATATCGATGGGCTGCCGAACCTGGCCTTCGATCCGGACACGGATGTCATTTTCGACTACGGCCCGCCCCTTCCCCTGCATGCCAACGGCATGACTTTTAAGGTGCTGGACGGGACCGGTCAGATGGTCGACGAATTCGTGTTCTATTCAATTGGCGGCGGGTTCGTTGTCACCGAATCCGAGTTACGCAACACCAAAAATACCCCTATCGGCGACGGCGCGCCCGAGGTCCCGTTTCCTTTCAAAAGCGCGAAAGAAATGCTCGATATGGGCCAAAAAGCGAACTGCACTATTGCCCACATGAAGATGGAAAACGAGTGCGCTGCGCAGGCAAAGGCTGAGGTTGAGAAGGGGCTCGACCTCCTGTGGTCGGCCATGGACAGCTGCATAAATCGCGGCATCAGCCAGCAAGGTATTCTGCCTGGCGGATTGAAGGTCAAACGGCGGGCGAGCGACATCTACCAAAAACTCATCCGTGAAGGGCGCACCAACCGGCCATTTGAACACACGGTCGTCGATTGGCTTGGCGTTTACGCTATGGCGGTTAACGAAGAAAACGCAGCAGGCGGTAAAGTCGTTACAGCTCCAACAAATGGGGCAGCCGGTGTTATTCCCGCAGTCATGCGCTACTATCTGGACCATTGTCCGGATGCAGATCAGGCCGGGATCCGAACCTTCTTGCTAACCGCTGCCGCGATCGGCGGTATCATCAAGACAAACGCATCGATCTCAGGCGCAGAGGTCGGATGCCAGGGCGAGGTTGGCTCGGCATCGGCAATGGCCGCTGCGGGCCTGTGCGCGGCTCTCGGCGGCACAAACGAACAGATCGAAAACGCAGCTGAAATTGCGTTGGAGCACCACCTCGGCATGACATGTGATCCCATCGCGGGACTGGTGCAAGTCCCTTGCATCGAGCGCAATGCTCTGGGTGCGGTCAAAGCCGTTACCGCAGCGTCGCTTGCTCTACGTGGCGACGGCAGCCATTTCGTTCCGCTGGACGGCTGCATTGAAACCATGCGCCAAACAGGCATGGATATGATGGAGCAATATAAGGAGACGTCACAGGGCGGCCTGGCAGTTAATATCGTTGAATGCTGACCGACCCTAAGCGGCTGTTCAGCAAAACATCAGCGCTTACAAGCGACCTTTTTGTAAGTATTCGACACATTCGTGACAAACCCGTCCGAAGCAGACTATCAATATTAATTGGTAGTTTTGCAGAGTGAGTTGGACGGCGCGATGGACATTTTCACCTGGCTGGCAGCGCAGTCTCCGCTAATCATTTTGTTTTCGACAATTGCGGTCGGCTATTTGGTAGGCAAATTTAAAGTCGGCACCTTTGTGCTTGGCGGCATTGCAGGCACCTTGCTGGTCGGTGTGGTTTTCGGGCAGTTCGGAGTCTCCATCGACAGCGGTATCAAGAGCATATTTTTTGCTCTTTTCATCTACGCGGTCGGATATCAGGGCGGGCCACAGTTTTTCCGGGCCCTTTCGCTTAAATCGCTCAACCAACTGATTTCAGCGTCGTTGATGTGCGTTGTCGGCTTGGCCACGGTGCTGGCCTTCGCCTGGCTGTTTAATCTTGATCGCGGCACGGCTGCAGGTCTTGCGGCTGGAGGTCTTACCCAGTCTGCGATTATCGGAACAGCCGGAGAAACGATCCAGAAACTCAACATCTCTTCCGATTTGAAGCAGATTATGGAGACCAATATCGCAGTCGGATATGCCGTCTGCTACATATTCGGTTCTCTTGGCCCGATCATTATGATCACATGGTTTTTTCCGACCATCATGAAGTGGGACATTCGGGCCGAAGCGCTCAAGCTTGCAGAGGAAATGTCGGGCGGCAGCGGAGCCTTGGAACCCGGGCAATTCAACGCCGCAAGCCGAATAGATACCCGTTTTTTTAAACTGCTCCCTCAAAGCCAGTGGATCGGAAAGAGCGCAAAAGCTCTCGATGATTCCTTAGATACGCTTGCCCTAGAAGCTGTCTTGCGCAATGGCAAGGAAGTTGATCATGCAGGGGCCGTTCCCTTGCAGGCGAGCGACATAGTTGCGGTCACCGGTCTTGTCAGCGCGCTCGAAACATACGAGGAGGCTCTTGGTCAGGAAACCACCCCACCGCAAAACTACCGGCTCGTACTTGAAAACCGGCACCTGGTTATTACCAGTAACCGGTTCCATGAAAGCAAACTGAGTTCGATTCATGACCATACGAACAAAAACGCGCTTAAAGATGTGTTCGTGACCGGCGTGAGGCGGATGGGGCGTAGCCTTCCGCTACTGGGCAGCCTTCAACTGCACAAGGGCGACGAGATCCAGCTGACCGGCAGCCCTGCGGATCTCAATAAGGTGCAGGGTTCAATCGGCTACCCGATTACTGCAGCTGCGGTGACGGACTTCATTTTCTTTGGACTCGGCATGACGCTTGGTCTTCTCATTGGACTGATCGAATTCAGAATCGCCGGCGTCCCGGTCACTATCGGCAGCGGAGGCGGCTGCCTCTTGTCAGGACTTCTCTTCGGGTGGCTGCGCAGCACGCATCCCCGTTACGCAGCATTGCCGACCGGTGCAACCAATTTCCTGAGAGACTTCGGACTGGCTGTGTTTGTTGGCGTTGTCGGGATCACGGCCGGCCCACAGGTCCTGACGACGTTGAAGGAACAGGGATTAAACCTTTTTCTTTTCGGTGTCGGTGTAACGCTGATCCCGCAGGTGATCGTGTTCTTCTTTTCCTACTACGTTCTGAAGATCCGAAATCCGATTGAAGCACTTGCCTGTGTAGCCGGGGGACGAAGTGCGAATCCTGGCTTTGCCGCCTTGTTGGCTAAGGCCGGAAACGCGACGCCGGTTGTAACCTTCACAGTGACCTATGCAGTGGCAAACGTGCTGTTGACCCTTTGGGGCCCACTGATCGTTGGCCTGGTGACCACAAATCCACTCCCCCTGAACCCGTGAGCCGAGGACTTGCCATGCCGGAACAGGACTATTCAAAATTTGCCGAACTCAGCCCTTTTGAACTGAAAGACAAGCTGATCGAAATTGCCAGCACTGATGCAGCGCGGATGATGCTGAATGCCGGAAGGGGCAACCCGAATTTTCTGGCCAGTCAGCCAAGACACGCCTTCTTCCGCCTGGGTGAGTTTTCACTGGAAGAAACCGAACGCTCCTATTCCTACCTCGATAGTGGTTTCGGCGGACTACCGGATCGGAATGGTATTTTGCAGCGCTTTGAAGACTACGTGCACCGGAATTCCGCAAGTGAGGGCATTCGGTTTCTGAACGCAGCCATTTCCTACGCCAACGATCAACTTGGCATTGACCGCACTGAGCTGGTCTTTGAGCTGTTTCAAGGAATCTTGGGCTGCAACTACCCGTTTCCACCGCGAATGCTCCCCCAAGCGGAAAGAGTGGTGAGCGCTTACTTGAGCGAAGAAATGTTCGGCGACCGGCCCCGGTCCGGTCCTTTTTCGGTGTTCGCAACTGAAGGCGGTACAGCCGCCATGACCTATATCTTCCAGACAATGAAGGCGAATGGGCTGATCAAGGAAGGCGACAAGGTTGCGCTTGGAACACCGATTTTCTCACCCTACCTCGAGATTCCACCACTGCCCGAATATGACCTCGGCATCGTCGACATCCGAATGGCGGAAGGCGACGACTGGCAGTTCAGCGATGCGGAACTGGCCAAGCTCGAAGATCCGGCGATCAAGCTGTTCTGTCTTGTGAACCCCAGCAATCCACCATCGGTCAAACTCGCACCCAACGACCTCGACCGCATCGCAGCCCTCGTTGAACACAAAAGACCTGACCTCTACATCGTAACCGATGATGTGTACGGCACATTCGCCGACGATTTCGAGTCCCTGTTTGCCGTATGCCCGCGCAATACGCTGTGCGTCTATTCGTTTTCGAAATATTTCGGAGCGACCGGCTGGCGGCTCGGCACCATCGCGCTCCATGAGGAAAGTGTATTCGATGACGCGCTGGACAGTCTTTCGGAAGACACCAAACAAATCCTCGACAAGCGCTACAGCTCCTTGACCACAAATCCGCGTGGTATCCGCTTCATTGACCGTCTGGTAGCCGACAGCCGAGCCGTCGCCCTTAACCATACAGCGGGACTCTCAACGCCCCAGCAAGTGCAGATGACGCTGTTTGCCTTCGCTGGCCTGCTTGACCGTCGTGACGCCTACAAGGATGCCGCCAAGACGCTTATCCGCAAGCGTTTCAAAACTCTTTACATGAATATGGGCATTGTTCCGCATCGGGAGCTGAATGATGTTAATTACTATACACTTATCAATCTGCAGCACCTCAGTGGGCAGCTTTATGGCGATGCGTTTTCCGAATGGTTTGTCGCGCAAAAAAAGGGCTATGACTTCTTGTTCAGGTTGGCCAAGGAAACCGGAACGGTACTGCTCCCGGGCAAAGGATTCGAAGTTGTCGATGCGTCCGCTCGTGTCTCGCTCGCCAATCTGACAGAAGCCGAATATGCCGAAATCGGCAGTTTCACCCGTCAGGTGCTGTCTGAGTATTTTTCCGAATTCCAGGGCATCCGCTGAACTCGAAGGTCCGATCAGATTTGCCTAAGACGCGTCTTGTGCGCATGCGATATGTGTAGGCGAGCAGCCTTGTCCGCTGCCTCGCCATCGCCCGCTGCGATGGCCGAGACGATCGCGGCATGTTCTTCGACCGCGGTTTCCCTGCGCTCCGGCGTATCAAGCGTCGTCCCAGCCATCAGAATGAGCGACAGCCGCAAATGATCGATCTGGTCGACAAGATACCGGTTATGCGCCGCAAGGCAGAGGCGCCGGTGAAACTCACGGTTCGACCGCACGAGACTGTCCTTGTCAGCGATCCGTTTCCGGTCAGCATCGACAAGGTCCTGCAAGATTTCGATTTCAGGTTTTGAAGCATGCTTGGCAGCAAGGCCGGCCGCGGTACCTTCGAGGACCTCACGCATGAAATAGACCTCATTGATTTGGCTGTGGTCCAGCGTGGGGATTACCATTCCGCGGTTCGGCTCATGCACCGCGAGGCCCTGTGCCTCAAGACGCTTCAGGCCCTCACGGATTGGCGTGCGGCTGACACCAAAGCGTTCGGCAAGATCGGCCTCGCGCAACCGGTCACCAGGTTTGAGTACCCGCTCTTCTATTAGGCTGATCAGACGGTGGTAGATTTCAGATCCGTTCATGACAAAGCTGATAGCCGGTACGCGCCTTCATGCCAAGAAAGTTTCTCCAGTCAAAGCCGTCGCCTATGGGCGAACCGCCACTGGTGCGTCCGGCCCAGAACGAAGGGCTTGAAGCAGCAATCCCGGCTCAAAGGCCGGGACTGCGCGTTCCTTTCCGCCAACTGGCCAGTCTTAGTGAAGCCGAACGCCTTGCCGCTTGAGTTCAGCCTGCAGCATCGGAATGTCCATCGCCTCAAGGTCGATGCCGTGCTTGACTGAAATCGCGGCGGCTACACCGGCGCCCTGCCCGGTTACGGTGCAACACATCATGTTGCGGGTCGCTGCGTGACTGACCTTGTCGCCGCCCGTCGCCCGGCCCGCCACAAGAAGGTTTTTCACGCCTTTGGGCAGCATCGTCCGGTAGGGAAGCTGGAAGTAGCGGCCCGTCGTCGGCAGGATCAGGATTCCGTAGCCGTCGATAAACTCCGGAAAGATCCCGACACTGTCGTCGAACCTGCCCTGCTCGCGCACATCATGTCCTGTCATGTCATAGGCGGCAAAAATCTTGCGCGTGTCGCGGATACCAATTGTCATGCCGAAATTCCGCAGTTTTGCCGTATCGCAGCCCGGCTGATACCGCTTCAGCGCCTCGACAGCCATCATCGCCTGTCGGCGCCCCTCAATCTCGTTCCTTGTCATGGAATCGGGGTCTGTTCCATCACATTCTGGGAGATGCACGAGATTCAGATAGGTGAGGTCACCGCTATCGTAGACCGCACCCCAGGTTCCGGAAATGGTCTGCAAATGCGCTGGAATGATCCCCGCCTGAAGCGCCTGTTTGAAAGGCTTTTTCAGGAAGGGAGAAAACATCTTGTCCTCTTTGCCCGTGGTCTCGACTGTCCACTCTCCGCTTTCCCAATCCTTGTAGGTGTGCGGGTCTGCTTTGACCGCCTCCATGAACTTTTTCTTGTCGACACCATTCATTGAAAACATGACCGATGCAGCCTGCATTTCTTCAACGGGTGTCTTGTGGGTCTCCGCACCTGCGCGGTAGGCGATGTCCGCATCCCCCGTTGCATCTATCACACGTTTGGCCAGAATTGCCTCGCGCCCTGCCTTGCTCTCAGTGATGATGCCGACAATTTGGTTGTCCTCCATGATCGGAGCAGCAAACGCCCGATGCATCATCGGACGAATACCGGCTTCTTCGACCATATTGTCGGCGACCAGTTTGAAGCCTTCCGCGTCGATCGCATAACTGTCGGATTGCGGCTCAGGAGTTGCTGCCCCGGCTTCATAGGCACGGTCCTCGAACTCGCGGCCGACACCTTCAGTATCGACAGTCTTCTCATGCCGGTACCAAGCAAATCCCTCAACACCGACAGCCGTCAGGTTGCCCCCCAGGCAACCGAACCGTTCCACAAGTGTGACATCAACGCCTGCACGCGCTGCACCGAGCGCTGCCGACAATCCACCGGGGCCCGAACCGACAACAAGAACGTCGGTCTCGTGGATAACGTCGATCTGACGTGCGGGTTCTTTTATCTGCTTCATGGGTATCGCCATTTATAGGATGTGTTTTTGTCAAAGGCCCGGAAGGTAGATCTCGCCACCAACGACGGGCCCGTGTGCACCGGTTGTTTCGGGATATGTGGTTGGAAGTCCTGCGCGGTTTCGAGCCCCCAGAAAGGCCATGGCTTGTGCTTCGATCGCGTCACCGTCGATCTTGCAGTCATCAGCGTCAATTACATCGACGCCCAGTGCCTTGCGCAGACCGGCCATGATGGTCTTGTTTTTCCGTCCACCGCCACAAACCACCCACAATACCGGGGGTTCCGGCAAAAGCGCGACAGATGCGGCAATGCTGGCTGTGGTGATCGCAGCTAGGGTTGAAGCACCGTCCTCTACTGACAGGCCACGAACGAGCTCAAGCGAAAACGCATTCCGGTCCAGCGATTTCGGTCCGGGCAGTTCGAAAAAGGGATGGCCAAGGGCAGCGCGAACCCGATCGTCATGAACGTCGCCCCGTGCCGACCATTGCCCATCTTCGTCGAAGCTGGCCACGCCTTTTTGCCGCAACCAATCGTCCAGCAGGGCATTGCCGGGGCCGATATCGAACGACAGGATCTTGTCGCCCGACAGGAAAGTCAGATTTGACACGCCGCCAATGTTCAAAAAGCACATCGGCCGATCTGCGGTATATCCGCCGGGCAGATCCACGCTCTTCAAAAGGGCCCGGTGGTAGACAGGCACGACTGGCGCGCCTTGACCTCCTGCGCGCAGATCAGCCTGGCGTACGTCGGAAATCACCGGTAAAGAGAGCATGCTGGCGAGCTTTTTAGGATCACCCAGTTGCACAGTTTGGCCCTTGTCCGGATCATGCCAGACGGTCTGTCCATGGAAGACGATAAAATGAGGCGCGAGTTTATGCTGGCGCAGGAAGACGCCAATTGCATGCGCATGGTCCTCAGTGACAGCCTGAGAAATCAGCGGCCAATCCGACCGATCCGACGGTCCGCGCGCGATAGCTTGCAGAACGGCATCCCTTGTTTTGGTCGCATAGGGCGAGGTGCCCGCCGGTCCAAACCGTTTTACAGTCTCCGCGTCGGTACCGATTTCGGCAATATCTATACCATCAGCGGACGTGCCGCTGATGGTTCCAATTGCTGACCAGACTGTCAATGAGACGTCTCCACGGTATCGAGCGCTTTTTCGGCGATATCGAACATCTCATGGACCTGCGGCTCTGTGATGATCAAGGGCGGGCAAAAGGCCATGGCATCCAACATATTACGGGAAATCAATCCTTGTTTGTGGAACTCTGCATTCGCTTTTCCACCAAGGGAGCCAGGCGCATCCGCGTAGGCCGGATGATGTAGCTCGGCGGCGCCGATGAGGCCAATGCCCCTTGTCTCAACAACAAGATCGCGCTCACCCAAAGCCTGCAGCCTATTCTGGAACACCGGGGACACGGCACGGACGTTGCCGACAAGATCGCGCTCTTCAATGATTTTAAGGTTTTCCAACGCAACTGCAGCCGCCACCGGATGGCCGCTCCCTGTATAGCCGTGACCCAAGACACCAATCCGGTGCGATTCATCGGCAATCGGCTGATAGACCTTGTCATTGATGAGCAAGGCCGAGATCGGCATGTATGATGAGGAGAGCGCTTTGGACAGGGTCATGATATCCGGTTGGAGGCCGTAGGTCATGGTGCCGAACATTTCACCGGTTCGTCCAAACCCGCAAATCACCTCGTCCGCAACGAACAGGATACCGTATTTTTTCAAAACCGGCTGAATCGCGTCCCAATAACCATCCGGTGGCACAATCACACCGCCGGCGCCCATCACCGGTTCAGCAAAAAACGCGGCAACGGTCTCCGGCCCCTCGGCAAGGATCATGCTTTCCAAGTCTTCCGCGCACCGTTTTGCAAAGGCAGCCTCGCTTTCGCCATCCTTTTTGTTTGTGCGGTAGTGCGGGCATGTGGTGTGCAGTACCTGCGGAATGGGCAAGTCAAACGACCGGTGGTTGTTCGGCAACCCGGTCAGGCTTGCAGATGCCAGCGTCACCCCATGATAGCCGCGGACCCGCGAAATGATTTTTTTCCGTTCCGGCTGGCCAAGCGCGTTCGACCTGTACCAGATAAGCTTGATCGCCGTGTCGTTGGCTTCAGAGCCCGAATTAGTGAAATACACTTTCGACATGGGAACCGGCGCCATCTCTAGAAGCTTTTCGGCAAGCTCGATGGACGGCCCGTGGGTCTTGTAGGTGAAAGTGTGATAATAGGGCAGCTTTTCCATCTGCTGCTGTGCCGCGCTGACAAGACGTTTTTCGCCGAACCCAACGGCAACGCTCCATAGACCGGCCATGCCTTCGATATAGCGCTTGCCGTGAATATCCTCGACATAAATGCCGTCGCCGCGCTCAATCACGATGCCCCCGGTTTCCTCCTGTTTCCGCGCATCCGCGTAGGAGTGGAGCTGAGAGGCAATATCCCTTGCTTCCAGGGAATTCGGCAGGCTCGTCATAGCGGCACATTCCTTTTGTCCGTGAATTCGCAACCGGCCTGATCGGTGCGGATCGTGGCGTTGTCGCGTCTTTGCAGACTGTATTTCAAGAAGAACCTTTCACCAACGGAATTGAAGCACCTTTTCCGCTGTGTGAAGAGTTCTTGGCATTGCCATATGCCGAAACGTCAAATTTGCTCGATATTATCCAGCAATTTGCTCCAACAACTTTGCAAGTGCTTCAGGTGCAGTGACCATTGCATCATGGCCTGTCAGCAATTCCGCAACAGGCCAGCCGAGCTCAAGTGCTCGTTGGTATGCGACGACGGCTGGAGGATACACCGGGTCAGTGCACCGGATGTAGACCGCAGGCAATCCGTTGCCAACCGGTGCTGCGAGGGACACCGATGTGGTGATGGTTTTGAAAGGGTGCGGGGTTAATCGGCTCTCCAGAAAAGCAATGTGCTCAGGGTCCGTCATTCCAAAGCTCCCGGGCGCGGCAACCGGCAGGCTCAGACCGCCACTTGTTCGTTTGGCAAGCGCAGTCCGTTCGGCAGCTGTCCCCTCAGGCAGTAGGCTCAGCCAGGTTTCTCCCGAACGAAGCATGATTGCATCCAGGAAAATTAGCCTGGCGATCCGGTCGCGGGCACGGTCGGCCACGCCGGTTACTGATGCCCCGCCGAAACTGTGCCCAACCAGAATAACGTCTTTCAAGTCCTCAAAAATCAGATGATTGACGATGTCGTCGACAAAGGTTTGAAGCGTGATGTTGTCGCAGAGCAAATGCGCCCGTTCGCCGAGCCCGGTTTGTGTCGGTGCAGAAACGGAATGCCCACGATCACGCAGGATCTCGGCAACCCGCGACCAGCACCAGCCGCCATGCCAAATTCCGTGCACTAAGACAAAGGTTTTCGCGGACATGGGTTTATCCCTTTAAAAGAGCCAAAATTGGCTTCACTTTAACCCTGCTTTTGCAGCGATCCACCCGGCCGCTCGAACGCAATCCTGTCAAACATCTGTTCACGTTCTTCGCTAGTCTGCCAGACAAACCTACGGAGGGCTCTTTATGACCAAATCACCGATCTTGAACATCGAAGAGGTTCTGGCTCAGCCGGACATGTGCGATGAAAACCCAGAGCGCGGGAAGTTTCAGGCCCGTTTCGGTTTTATCGGACGCGCGCTCGGGACCCAGCAAATCGGTGTTAACGTGACGATCGTGCCACCGGGTAAGGCAGCCTGGCCACGGCATTTTCACTACATCAACGATGAGATGTTCATCATCTTGAGCGGCTCAGGTACTCTGCACTATGGCGAGGAAGATTATCCGTTCAAACCCATGGATGTCATCCACATTGAGGCGGGTACAGGTATTCCGTTTCAAATCCATAACACCAGCGAGACCGAGCTGCGCTACCTGGCATTGTCCACCCTCGATCCTGCGGATGTTTTTGTTTATCCCGACAGCAACAAAATCGGCATCATGGCAAAAGCTGCCCCGTTCCGTGACCTTGCGGGCGACGATGGCTTGCCCGCCTTTAGAAAATGGGTCACGACAGACATGTCTATTGGATACTGGGAAGGAGAGCCGGACGTCTAGCGATCAGCTTGTTTTGATGGACAAAGAGCGTAATTTTTGAAAATCAGCTGATTTTTTGGTCATCTGAGCCGTCTGCCGCCACCCGTCCCGCTCGTAAAGCGGCCGGGCCTGAGCGGTTGCAGTCAAGACTGCATGCTTGACGCCACGCTCTTTGAAAGCCGCATCTGATGCAGCCATCAGGCGTTTGGCAATGCCCTTGCCCCGATGGTCCGGTTCGACAAACACGTTCAGCACATAACCGCGTTGCCGCACCTCCGGGTGGAGCTGATGGGGTGGCCAGTCGATGACCATCAGTCCAACTCCGCCGACAGCATCGCGTCCCACCTCGGCAATGAAGCCGAAATAGACCCCGGACTGCAGCGCTTGTTGCTGCCAATTTCGATAGGCCGGACTTAAGGCTGCTTTGGTTGCCTCTTCATCTCCAGTGGCCAGAAACAAGTCATGGCGGTGCCGGCAGATTAGGTCGCAATCAGATGGCGCAACAGGGCGGAGGGTGACGATCATGTCAGAAAAGCATCGGTTTTTACTTAACCTTCGTAAACGATCTCACGCGTCTCGCGGAAGGTCACATCCGGGTATTTATCCGTAATGTAGCCAACCTCCCAGGCATTTTTGAATAGGAAAACCGGCCGGTCATCACGATCATTCGCGATCGACATACGATGGTTTTCAATCATCTTCTGCAGGGTCTGATTGTCCGTCTCGATCCAGCGGGCGGTGGACAGGTTTACAGCTTCAAAGCCAATCTCGGTGCCGTATTCCGCCTTCAGACGGTCCACCACAACATCGAGCTGAAGCACGCCGACGACGCCGACAATCCAGTTTGAGCCGATATCCGGCTTGAAAATCTGGACAAGTCCCTCTTCCGCGAGATCTTGCAGCCCCTGCCGCATCTGCTTGACGCGCATGGTGTCGGACAGGCGCACCCGGCGTAGGATTTCCGGCGCGAAGGCCGGCAAGCCGGTCACATGGATGTTTTCGCCCTCGGTCAAAGTATCACCGACCCGAAGTTGCCCATGGTTGGGAACGCCAATCACGTCGCCCGGAAACGCAGTTTCGGCAATTTCGCGCTCTTCTGCAAAGAAAAAGATAGGCGCAGACACCGCAATCGATTTGCCCGCCCGCACATGCTTTAGCTTCATGCCGCGCTTAAAGGTGCCGGAGCACAGGCGCACGAATGCAATCCGGTCGCGGTGCTTCGGGTCCATGTTTGCCTGCACCTTGAACACAAAGCCCGTCACCTTGTCTTCGCCGGGCGCGATCGTGCGTCCGCCAGTCGCCGGCTGTGAGTGGGGCGGCGGCGCATATTGCGCAATGAAGTCGAGCACTTCCTCTATACCGTAGTCGCGCAGCGCCGAGCCGAAAAACACAGGCGTCAGATGCCCCTCCAAAAAGCTCTCCTTGTCGAAAGCCGCATAGCCTTCCGCGCCAAGTTCCACGTTTTCCGTTAGTTCTTCCATAATGCGGTCAAACACACCATCGGTTAGAGCAGGATCTTCCAGACCCTCGACGGTTCTCGTCACCGCAAATGGACCGCCGCGCTCGCCTCCGGAGGTGTGGAACTTCTTGTTTTTTGGATCATAGACCCCGAAGAAATCCGAGCCCATACCGACCGGCCAGGTCATCGGAGACACATCCAGTGCCAGAGCTTCCTGGACCTCGTCCAAAATTTCGAGCGCGTGACGGCCCTCACGGTCGATCTTGTTGACGAAGGTGATGATCGGAATATCGCGCAACCTGCAGACTTCGAACAACTTGCGGGTTTGGGTCTCAATACCTTTGGCCGCATCGATGACCATGATCGCAGCGTCAACAGCGGTCAGTGTGCGGTAGGTGTCCTCGGAAAAGTCTTCGTGGCCCGGTGTATCCAGCAGATTGTAAATGATGCCGTTGCGCTCAAATGTCATAACGGAGGATGAAACTGAAATTCCGCGTTCCTGCTCGATTTTCATCCAGTCGGAGCGGGCACGCCGGCGTTCACCACGCGCTCGTACTTGTCCTGCGGCCCGGATCGCGCCGCCGGACAGAAGCAGCTTTTCCGTCAAGGTCGTTTTACCAGCATCCGGGTGCGAGATGATCGCAAAAGTGCGCCGTGTCTGGTATGGCGCAGCGCCATTGGCGTTCAACATGAAGGTCTCCTAGGTCCTACCGCCCGCAGGTCTGCGCACCGCACCGGTGTTTTTCCGGGGTCGCGCACCGCTTTTAAAGGGCCGGGTGGATTGGTGTTTCGTTGTTGCCCGGTTTAATCGGGTTTAACGGAAAATGCCAGAGTGATTTGGTCGCGTTAGGTGACGCCGTGAATGTGGCTTCAGACCCAAAACCCATCGCTTATGGCATCGCTTGTGAGAGCGCGGTTCTCCGGGCTCTCAGAAAATCCGATCAAAACGTCGGAACGAGTGTATTCCCCATTCAAGTGTTCCAGCCAGCCATTGAGCCCAGAGACATCCGGCTCCCTGCCCAATACGTTTGCGTAGAGTAGGGTCAAATAAGTCTCGTCATTCACATTGGGGCCATATGTTTTTTGAAATTCTTCAGACACCAGAAATGCACTGGCCAAATCCGTAAGGCTGAGACCACCTGCTTCCATCAAATTGTAATTATGCACGAGCCCGGCTGTGTCGGGCGTCCGGTCAAAGGCAGCCTGATAAAGCCGGTAAACTTGGGATGACGGCGCATCAGTGTTGGTGACAAGATTCAAATTACCATCGTCGAATACCAACTGCTCCACCGATTGAACCGTCGCCGTTTCCCCGTTTTTGATGACCGTTGTAACGCCCGCGGTTTCGGTTACTTCGTAGCCGGATAGAGCTCCGTGAAAAACCGCCTGATCGTGGCCTTCGCCGCCAATAAGTGTGTCGTCACCACCGATACCAATCAGAACGTCATTTCCGTCGCCGCCGCTCAAGGTGTCCGCGCCAGGGCCACCTTCTATTTCATTGTCTTTGTCAACGTTGGTTACCAACACGCCGAGCCCGGACATGTCATATCCGGCAAGCAATTCAATATAGTCGACCACCGAGGTTGAATAGCCATCCCGCGCTGCACTAGTTCCGCCGGACGAGATGAAAGTCCTGAGACCCCCTGCTCCGACCAGCCAGGCGCCGGCAATCATCCCGGATACGGTCAATTCAACTCCGTTCAGCGTTTGACCTGCATAAAACTCGAGATCAAGCGCCCGGATATAGGACCAAAGTTTGGCGGCATAGATTTCAGCTGCATCGTTTTGTGCTGCCTCACTGGCCAAAAAATCGGACTTGCTGGTCACGCCGTAGCGCCCGGTCCACGCACCTATGAAATCATTGCTGCTGGTTCCGTCTCGCCCGGCATAGTACCCGGCATCAATCAAAGCCAGTTCGCCGAACTGAAAACGACCTAGATAACCGAAAGAATTAACGACAGAATAGTCGTTGCCGGACTCGCGCGCGCCCAGCGCCTGAAAAAATTCAGCTGTGTTGCCGGTAATTTCAACCAAGACGACCTTCCTACAGAGTATTTGGGCGCCCCGACCTTAGCGCTTTGATTGTAAAAAATTTATATGCGTCATCGCACTTTGGAAAACTGGCCCGAACAAACCATGGCGGGACAAGACTTGTGCGAAGCCTGACCAACGACCAGCCGCGGGGTAGCGGTTTCTATGCAGTCAATCGATGCAAGTGGCCGGGAGGTTTCCCGGCCAAGTGCGACGGCTCGTGCAACGCTAGGATTAAAAGCCCTCGTCTTCGTCCTCTTCTGGGTCGAGATCAACGATGATCAGATTTTCAAGAAAAGCGATCAGTGCCTCGCGGTCTGTTTCGGGCAGTGCTTCATAGGCTAGCCGACTTTTTTCGGCCCCGCCGCCATGCGCCACGATTGCATCTTCAAGAGTCGTGGCATTGCCGTCATGCAGCCAGGGTCCGGTGGAGCCCACACCTGCAAGCGAAGCGGTTGGCCACACCGACGCCCCAAACCCGTGCACATCGACCGGATCCGCGAGCTTGTGACCCATATCATGACGTTTGAAATCCGAATACCATGAGACCAGAGCACCGCCGTCTTCTGTTTTTCGAAATGCGCCCAAGTTCTTTTTTGTACCATCCGGCAATTCAACATGATTGTTCGGACTGTCTGTTGTCATATCGAACCAAACCGCTGTGTTTGCGCTGAGACCGGCTTCTGCCGCGTCTTGTCCGGACGGGAACACTTCTTCATAAAAGCCCTCCTGGAGGCTTGGTTCGGAAAAGATCGGCGCGTTGATTTTGAGCGTCGGTACATGACAACTTGCGCATTGTGCCTCGCCAAAAGCCTGCTCGCCGCGTTCGATCTGAGCTTTTTCCTGTGGCGGCAGGTCCAGCAATCCGAGACCGGCAAGCTCAAGCTTTGAAGTCGGCCGCTCAAGCGCTGCCATGTAAATCGAAAGAGCGGTCAAATCTCCAACGGTGAGTTCGCCAGTCACGCCGTCATGGTCTCCATCATGGGATCCGACCAATTCATCCGCCTGCATTCCAAGCTCGTTGTGGGCGGCATGGCGCGTAAAGGCCCGAATGGTTGCGTGACTGCCCTTCCAGCCAAACATCCTCACCACCAGGTCTTCATCCACACCCTCAATTCCACTGCGATCAAAGTCGGCCATGCAACCGGTGCCGTCTTTTGCGGAGTTAGGGTTGGCTTCCAACTTGCCGAATCCGATGCCCTTGGTTTTCAGTTTCCGGGTGACCGGCGCGTTAGTGGCGCAAGCTGTTTCGCCCAGCTTAGCCTCCTGCGCTTTCAAATCCGCTGTCATTTCCTCTGCGATGCGCTGCACTGCGGCCAATGCAAACAAATGCGGTGTGTTGCGATGCAGATATCGCGACGGATCGCCGGTATGGAGTGGATCAACCACACCGTTGAGCGGGTTGGGACCAGCCCCGTTTGCATAAGGGGCCGAATGACAGGAAATGCAGGATTGAGCCACCGGTCCGGTTTCGCGGGCCGGCAGGTGGGTCGACCATTCACCGAACTTGCCAAGGTCTGCACGCGGCAGTCGAGAGAACCGTTGACCGTCCTGGCTGACCTTTGCGCCGACACCGCGTTCCGCAGAAAACTCCGCTTCGGTCAGCTCGTCTCCGGCTTCAAACGCTTTGATGAATGCCCCATACGGATCGGCCTCTACAGCCTTGTTGAGCTGCTTCTGGTCCAACGGTTCCGGCGCTTCGGCAAGAAGCTGGCCCGACCATAAAATTCCGGCCAGTCCACCAGCCGCCAAAAACGAAAAAACTCGTGATGTCACCATGTCGCGTCCTCCTGTTACATCACAAAGTGTTGATGAGAGGGCGCGGCCAAGATTTGTCCGAAATTCGGCAATTACATTACAAATTTGACCCGATTTCTGAAGGTTTGTGTCGCACGTTCCAGCTGCGATCGTCGAACCAGAGACCTGCAAAAGACTGAAACCGCATAAATTTCCACGGTTGCACTCTCTGCGGCTCAAGGTTCAGCTCTTTGCATGCCCCCAATCATGATACAAAAACGCCCTAATCCAGACGTTTTTTGAAACGAAACGCCGCCACAATCATCCCGAGAAAGAAGAAACCCGCCAGCCAAACAACATCGCGATAAAGGTCCAAGAATGTGGCGTCGCGCAGCACAAAGCCCCGGATCATGCGCATGAAATGTGTCGCAGGCAGTGCTTCTGCGATGTACTGGGCGATAATCGGCATCCCCTCATATGGAAACATGAAGCCGGACAGCAGGATCGACGGCAACAAAACAAACACGGTCATCTGCATCGCTTGCAGTTGGCTTGTAGCGATCGTTGAAAGGACCAGACCGAGAGACAGGCTGGCACCGATAAACAAAAGCGTCCCGCCTAGAAGATCCAGCATGTTTCCACTCAGTGGAACACCGAACAGGATGTGCCCGAGGCCGAGTATGATACCCAGTTGAACAAGTCCTATGAACACGTAGGGAATGATTTTGCCGATCATCAGTTCAAGGGATCGTATCGGCGTGTTGATCAGCATTTCCATATTGCCACGTTCACGCTCGCGCACGATCGCAGCCGATGTGAACATGATCATAGTCATGGTCAAAATGACACCCACGAGCCCGGGCACGATGTTTACTGCAGTGCGTTGCTCCGGATTGTAAAACAGCGCCACTTCAAAGGTTGCCGTGTTGCGGTTTGGTGGCTCGCGGAACAATTCGCTAAGCGGCATCGACCGGAGGCTCTTGATCGCTGATGCGATCAGCGTATCCGATCCATCGACAATCCATTGCGCGACCGGACGGCTGGTCTCTTCATCAGTTGAGGGCGGCGTACCGAAACCGGCGCTTGGACTGCGCACGATGCGATTATCGAGATCATCCGGTAAGATAAAGGCGGCACGAACACGCGCGGAACGAATTGCCTCCTCGGCATCCTGCACATTGGTGTGGTGCTCAACCACTTTGACCACACGGGTCGCTTCAACCATTTGGATCAGAACACGGCTGAGCCCTGTTTGGCTCTGGTCAACCACCGCAACCGGAATGTCGCGGACATTGGTGTTGATGGCATAGCCAAATAGGATCAGCTGGATCAGTGGAATCATGATGACCATGCCGAATGTCATCCGGTCCCGCCGCAACTGGGTCAGTTCCTTGAAAAGCACGGCAAGTATCCGGCGGAGTGATCTCATTGACGCCCCTCCCCGGTGCTGGTCACAAACACATCCTCCAGATTTGGCCGCACTTTTGAGATCCGGGTCGCCTGCCTCACCTCGGGGCGCTGGGTCAGCCAGTCTTCGGGATTGTGAACACGGCGCGACACCAGAACCCGCAGCCGGGCCCCCAGCTGGGCGGCCGAGACCACATCCTCCAGTGCAAGAAGTTTAAGCCGCATGTCCCGCAGATCGGGTCCCTCGACCTCATAGACATTCGCACCCATCGCATGCATGAGATCTTCGGGCGTTCCGTCCGCCCGTTTTCTCCCGGCCTCCAGAATCGCGATCTTGTGGCAGCGTTCGGCCTCATCCATGAAATGCGTGGAAACCACGATGCTTGTCCCGGCGTCGGAGAGGTCGAACAACTGTTCCCAAAAATTGCGGCGCGATTCCGGATCGACCGCGGATGTAGGCTCATCGAGAAACAAAAGAAGCGGTTTGTGAATGACGGCCGCAGCAAGCGCGAGACGCTGGCGCTGACCGCCGCTCATCTTGCCGGCAAACCTGTCTTTCAGCTCGGATAGCTCGTAGCGCTCCAACAATTCGGGAATTCGTTTTTTTTGGATACTGCCGCGCAAGCCGTAGATCTTCGCGACGAATTTCAGGTTTTCAAAAACCGTCAGGTCGCCATAAAGCGAGAAAGTCTGGGTCATGTAGCCGATCTTGTATTTCAGTGCCTCGGCATCCTTGGGAACTTTCAAGCCCAGCACTTCAACGCTGCCTTCCGAAGGCGTCAAAAGACCGGTTAACATGCGCATGGCAGTTGTCTTGCCGCTGCCATTCGGCCCGAGGAAGCCGTAGATCATCCCCCGCTCAATCGACAAATCGAGGTTGTCAACCGCTTTAAAATCCTTGAATTTCTTGGTCAGCCCACGCGCTTTGACGACCGTTTGTTCGCGAAAGTCGCGGCTCACGGCAGTTCCACCTGGGCCGGAACACCATTCGGCAAGTCTGCCGCAAAGTCGGGCAGCTGCACCTCGGCCACAAACATCAGCCGGGCCCGGTCTTCCTGGTTGAGCGCATAATACGGTGTGAAAGACGGCTCTGAGCTGATCCAGCGGACGGTGCCCTCAATCGGTGCTTCAAGACCGTCTATGCGCACCATCAGCGCGTCTCCCTCGTTCACTTTTACCCGGTAGGGTTCCGGGACATAAACCCGCGCATATGGCGCCTGGCCCGCCAGCATGACCGCGACCGGACTGCCAACTGTCACCCGCTCGCCGAGGTTCCACGGCAAATTGTCTAAAATGCCATCCCGTGATGCGGTTACGGTCAACTCTGACAAGACGATTTTGGCGCTTTCCAACGCCGCCTGCGCAGCGGCCAACTCCGCTTCGGCTATCTTGAGGTCTTCGGGACGGGTGCCATTGACCAATTCGCGCAGCTGCTCGCCAGCACTCTTTAAAGATGCCTCAGCCGCGTCGCGTGAGGCAATTGCGCTGTCGAGGCTTGCTTGGCTTGTAGTGCCGCGCTCGGTCAGGTCCTGGATCCGCCGGTAGGTGTTTTCGGCCTCAACGAGCGCGGCTTTCGCCCCAGCGACGGCCGCTTCGGCCTTGGCAATTTCTTCGGCTCGCGCGCCATTCCTGAGTTTTTCCAGATTCGCGGCGGCCTGAAGTACTTGCGCTTCAGCCTGATTCACCGCCGCGCGCTGCGCGCTGTCGTCCAGACGAACGAGAACGGTTCCAGCCGAAACTTCGGACCCTTGAGCCACGGGCAATTCGACAACCACTTCTGCAGCCGTCGCACTCAGGGCCACCCGGTCCCGTTCCAGGCTTCCAAGCGCAAGCCTCACATCAGCTTCGTTGCAAGCAGATAACAGGGTGGTGCAGGCAATGAAACAAACAAGGGGACCGGACAGACGTTGGCGATTCACGGAAAAGTCCCCTTTTCAGATGGTTGTAGTTGCTTCGAGCAGCCACGCAGAGAGCATATACCGGTGCGCCTCCCGCTGTCAGCCGCCTCACGAGCCGCTTCCAAAGATAAAAACAGCCGGGCAGGAGAACCTGCCCGGCCGCAAGATCGATGGGGCGATCTTGACGCGCTCTTTTGTTTATGAGGCGCGTTTGTAAAACTCATACCAACGCTTGCGCGGTAAGGCTTCTTTCGCACGCTCAAGCACTTCGGCCGCATAAAGCGCTGCATTTTCACGGGCTTTTTTCAAGTTTGTGACCTTCTTGGGATCCTGGTCGGCGAGGCCGCCGCCAAACTCGAACAGATCCCGGTACGCGGCCCGCTCCACAATCGGCGTGTAAAGGACATCAATCCCGTTCACACATAGAAAGTCCTGCACCGCCTTCATCGCGCGAGTGGTGACAGCCGCATTGGTCCTCGTCAGAACCACGCAGTGCTTGATGTCATGCCGGACGATTTTTTCCAATTTTGAAATCAAGGTCAAAATGCGCGCACCGCCGCGGGCGTCCATGGACGAACCCTGAATCGGTACCACGACAAGATCGGAAACCGACAAAGCATTGGCGACAATCAGGTTTTCTGTCCCTTCCAGATCAACAATCACATAGTCGGCCTGATCGCGTGCATCAGTGATCTGTTCCGCGATTGATGATGGGGACACAACACTGACCACGGAAATACCGTCAGACCGGTTGCCGAGATCAGCCCATTTCGAGATCCATTTTTGCGGGTCTGCATCAAAGACAATCACCGACTGGCCGCGCTGGGCAATTTCAGTGGCCAACAGCAGAGCGGCTGTGGTTTTTCCGGCGCCACCTTTGGCGTTTGCATAGGAAATTACGGGCATACCTGTTCTCCTGAACCAGCCGCCGGCATCCTGCCGCCGTTTTCCGATGCCTTATCTTCAGAAATTTATGGTTACCAATTCATTAATAAAAAGTACTCATCGAAAAAACCTGAATATTTTCTCATTTATTACGCGCTTCTACACAATATGACATCGTAAATTATCCGATTATTAATCCGCATAATTGTCAGTGAACTGTCATATACTCAAATATGCCAGCCTTTGAGAAAGCAGGATCACAAGTACCGCTCAGCTAGCCCGGGTTTCAAACCCGAGATGTGATTCGTTTCCCAATGACTGTGAATGCAGCCAATTTACAGTGAGCTTTGAATTGCCACTGACACCCAGCCGATTTAGGGTCGGCAGCGCTATTAAAGCTGCGTGAAATTCAGTTGGGAGGACATGGTTGCATGCCCGGTTACCGGATCTCCAGATCACCGTTCCGGCTGGTTCTGGCCGCGCTCAGTCTCGTGCTCGCGACCAATTTGGTTCACGCACAGTCGCTTGCGCCCTACAAGGACCGATTGTTCCGCTACAAAAACGTCACCGCGACGCACTTCAACGGTGACTTTCTGGTGGTTCAATACTCCAAGCAGCGCGACCTTTATGACCGGGACAAAATCGACCAGCGCGAGGTATATGGTAATTATGTTTCCTACCGCCCAAGACGCAGCCGTGACACTTATGAGCTGACCGCAAACGGTCGGACCTTCAAATACATCGGCACTGGTAAGGTGACCGGCGGCGCCAACGCCATCGTGATCTATATTCATGGCCAGGGAGGAAACCGCTTTCAGGGCGCAAATGACGTCTCATTTGGCGGCAACTTCAACCGTGTACAGAACCTCCTTGTGCGCAATGGCGGCGGCTATATCTCAACCGATTTCACGGACTTTGGGGCCCGAGGCACCGCAGACGTTGCGGCCCTGATCGCCTACCAAAAACAGCTGTCCCCGCGCGCAAAAGTGGTGGTTGCCTGCGGATCGATGGGTGGGATCATCTGCTGGAATCTTCTAAAGAATGCCAACTATGCCAGCAACTTGAGCGGAATTCTATTTCTAGGGTCGCCGCGTGACCCCGCATTCCTGCACTCCGGCGCCCTCTCCCGCCGGGTGCCAATCTACATGGGCTACGGCAGCGACGACACGGTTTACAATTGGGAAGATCAGGCAAAATTCTTCAAGCAGATCCGGGAAGCCGCTCCCGGTTATCCAATCAAGTTCACTCTGTTTGACACCGGCGTCCACGGTACACCCATCCGGATGACAGACTGGCGGCTGGTGCTCAATTGGATGTTTACGCATGGGTGACCCATTGAAACTGTTGATGTTCGAACACTGTTCCTTGTGTTTCCGGGTGCGCATGATTGCCGCCCTCAAAGGGATTGCCCTGGAAGAGCAGGTCGTTTTGGACGATGACAGCAACGCCATGATCTCGCTCGTCGGCAAACGGGTGATCCCGATCCTGATCAAGGAGGACGGAAAGCCCATGCTGGAGAGCATGGATATGGTCGAGTATATCGAAGCCATGGGCGCCCCGCTCCTTACCGGCCCGGAACGTCCTGAGATTGCCACGATGTGCGATGAGATCTTGAGTATCACACCCTATCTGACAATGCCGCGTTATCCCCTGCTCGGCCTTCCGGAAATGGCAACCATCGCAGCACACGACCATTATCTGGTTCGCAAGCTCAAGATCTATGAGGATTTCGTTCCGTTGCGCGCGCGGACCAGGGAGTTCCTGAAGCAGCTCGAACTGGTGCTCGACCGTCTCGCAGCGGAAATCAAGTCGCCAGACGCCGTTAATGGGACCCTTTCAAAAGATGATATTCGATTGCTGCCGCTGCTGCGGTCGGCGGCCGTTGTCAAAGGTCTGCAATATCCCCAAAAGGTCGCAGACTATTTCGAGACTATGATGGCACGAACCGGCTTCAAACCTTTGCCGGTGATCTAGCAACGCTGAACTTTTCGGCCAGAAAATCAAACACGATCCGGAATTTGCGGCTTGTATGCAGCTCCCTGTGGGTCACAAGCCACAATGGAAACGGAATGGGGTCCATATCCGGAAAAACAGGCACGACATCGGAATAGCGCGCGGCAACATCATCGGCCATGATGCCGATGCAAAGTCCGTCTCTGACGAGCTGCCAGGCCACCAGACCGCTTTCGGTGTTGTAACACAAACTCGCGCGGCTCAGGACAATGCCCTGACTGCCCAATTCCCGCATCAGCCGATCCCGATCGCCGAAGCTGACAAAGGTCGCCGATGCCAAATCCTGGAGCGAGGCAGGGTGCCCGTGGCGGGACAGGTAGGATGGCGCAGCGTAAAGCCGGGCTGTCATGTTTCGCACAAGCCGGGCAATCAGATCGGGCTGCTCCGGTCTGACGTGGCGCAGGGCGATATCCGCTTCCCGCTGGCGCAAATCACTGACCGAGTTGGTGGCGACAATGTCGATTTCGATCCCCGGTGCAATGTCGCGCAGCTCTGCCAAAACTTCTGGAAGCATGTATGCGGCAGCAACGTCAGATGCCGAGATGCACACTTTGCCCTCAATGGTCTTCGACTGCCCCGAAGCGGCAAGTGACAGACCGTTGGCAGCAGTTGCCATGGCTTTAACATGCTCCAATAGCCCCTGGCCTGTCGGTGTCACAGCCAACCCGCGACCGCTGCGCTCAAACAAAACAACGCCGAGCTGCTGTTCCAGGGCACTAATCTGCCGGCCAAGCGTTGGTTGCGTCAGGCCCAGGGCTCGGGCCGCTGCCGACAACGAGCCTTCTTCGGCGGTCGCGAGAAACGCGCGTGCCTGGTTCCAGTCAAATGAGATCGCACCCCAATTCATGCATTAATGTATATCAAAACTACATATTTGCGCAATTTATATTCGCAAATGTTCAGGATAGAGCTTCTGTTCAAGGAGTTTCAGATGAGCCTGTCAAACCGTATCCTGCACATACCGCTGCCCGTATGCCCGTTTTGCCGCGTGCTCAGCAACGGTTACCCGTTTAATGGATCCATCACGCGGCAGGCAGGGCTTGCCGAATGGGGTAGCAAACCATGACGCAACCATCCCATGATGAGACGATCCCGGTTTTCAGCAGGTGGCTCGGGTCTTGGCAGATCAGTTTGCATCGCAGGCCGCTCGCGCCGAGTGCCCTGCGTGCGTGCTACGACAACGCGGCACCGAGCTGGCACACCACTTTACAGCAGCTCGGCGTTCCCTACGCCTATCAAAAGGTCATGACCGGCCTCGAAGATGACGGCGTTCTGCCTAGCCACAGCGGACCCCAGCTGCATGTCTTAGATTGCGGTATCGGCACTGGCGCTTTGTCCAGTGCCCTGATCGATAAACTGGGACCAAGTCTTACATTGTCCGGAATTGACGTTTCACCGAGCATGCTCAGTGAAGCGGAGCGGAAACTACGCTCAAAGGGGGTCGTCCTTGCACCTTACCTTTCCGACATTCGCGACTTGCCATTCGAAGACAACAGTTTTGACATTGTGATGTGCGCCCATGTTCTCGAGCACTTGCCGGATCCCCGCATGGCCCTGACGGAGATGATCCGCGTTCTACGCCCCGGCGGCACCATTCTGGCGCTCATCACCCGGCGGTCGCTGCTGGGAGCATTTGTGCAAATCAAGTGGAGAACACATCAGGCCAATGACGAGACAGCAACGCGCTGGCTGACAGAAAGCGGGGCTGAGAACGTCCGCCTCATGCCGATCGCAAACGCCGTCCCATTTGGGGCAGCCAGCCTTGCCGCGCAGGGCCGAAAACCAAACGCGACCGCTAAGACTTGTATGCCAACGCCCTTTGAGGCGGCATAGTGAAGAAAGACCAAGAGATGTCCCTGTCCTCGAACACAGCAAACACCATGACCCAAACAACCCCGCCCCGCTTTTGGGACAAGGCCGCCCGCAAATACGCCGCGATGCCTTTGCGCAATCAGGCAGACTACGAAAGCTGGCTCGCCCGCGTTGTGGAACATCTGGGTCCGGATGACAAAGTTCTGGAAGTTGGCTGCGGTACCGGATCGACCGCGCTTCGTCTGGCGCCGCATGTAGGCGCGATAACCGCGACCGACTACGCACCGACCATGATTGAAATCGCCAACGAAAAACGCGCCCAGACCAAGCTGTCTAACCTGACATTCCGGACGGCCGATCCATTTGATCCGTCAAACGAGGCTGCGAAGGCCGTGGGAGGCGAGAACTTCGACGCCGTGCTTGCCTTCAACCTCCTGCACCTGCTCGCAGATCCGGAAAACGCGCTGGAATGCCTGCGAACCCTCGTCAAACCGGGTGGACTGTTCATCTCCAAAACGGTTTGCCTGAAAGACAGCGCATGGCTTTTTGCCCCGATTATCGGCGCCTTGCGGCTAGTCGGCAAGGCGCCGCGCGTTCGCATGATGTCACCGGCCGGGGTGGAAAACATCATCACAGGCGCTGGTTTCGAAATCCTCGAACGGCAAACCTTCGGCGCAAGGGCGAAGGGCCATTTCTTGGTCGCGCGTGCCGTTGAGTAGGGAACCGCACCCACCCGAGTTCAAATGCGGCTGTTGCCAGCCCAAAGAATCATCTAAAAGTTGCACTCTACTGTAACACTCTCTATTTTTGTGACACCAACCGATGCAGCCAGTTATTGTCCGAAGGCTTTTGCCAGACTTTGGAACAACATACGGACCAGCCGGCGAAGGCCCATTTCCCGGTATCGTTGTTCTCCACGGATCCGAAGGCGGCTGGTCGGGCTGGTCACATCGTATTGCCGTAATCCTTGCGGCACATGGCTTCATTGCATATCCCCACCCCTATTCGCGATCGGCGAATTTTTGGAACGCAGGAGCAATAAAGGATGTGCCGTTGGAGACAACTGTTGCTGCGCTTCGAGCTTTCAGGTCTTTTAGCCCTTGCTCTGGCAAAGCGGGGATTTACGGTGTCTCCCGAGGCGCCGAGCATGCTCTGCTCGTTGCAACTCTTATGGCGAAATACGACCTCGAAGGATCGGCCGATGCAATAGCAGCGCATGCAGCCCCAGACGTTGTCTGCGGAGCATTCGATGCAAAAAATCGCAGAGAGCAAGGCGATCCGGGTTGGCGCGCCTGGGATCCCTCGGAGCGCGCCTGGAGCTGGAACGGCCAATCGGACGATTTGCTTCCAACAACACCAATCGAGATCGAACGCTATGACGGGCCGATATTCCTAAGCCACGGTTTAGCGGACGCCGTGTGGTCGCCGGATATGACCAGACGTTTGGAGGCTCGTTTGCGTAGGGCCGGACGGCAACCTGTTGTGTGTCTATACGACGACGAGCCCCATGTCCCAACCTCGGCGGGTGAAAACCGCCATAATGAGGACATTCTCAGTTTCTTTTCAGCTCATCTTTCGCTGCGGGTCTCAAATTAAAGCCTCAGAAAGCCCATTTTGGGCTGACGTCGCACTCCGTACGAACCCTTAAACTGCACAAAATCATCGTTACGTCACAATTTTCATGGTGCAGTGCGGTATATTCTCCCAATCGTCGACGGGCTGCCATGATCGGCCGACCGTAAAATTATCGTGGGAACCGTTAGTTTCATGTTCGACCTCACTGGACACAAGGCGCTGGTTGTCGGCGTCGCGAACGATCAGTCTATTGCCTATGGCTGCGCAAAAGGATTCAAAACCCAGGGTGCGGACCTTGCCGTCACATATCTAAACGAAAAAGCTGAGCCTTACGTCCGGCCTTTGGCAGAAGAACTCGGAGCCAGCATCATTGCCCCGCTTGACGTTCGCGATGAAGCGCAGCTGGATGCGCTGTTCAGCGAAATCAAGGACACATGGGGCCAGCTAGACACGCTGTTGCATTCGATCGCCTTTTCTAAAAAGGAAGATTTGCATGGCCGGGTGATCGATTGCTCGGCCGATGGTTTTGCGCTTGCCATGGACATCTCAGTCCATTCGTTCTTGCGGCTAATCAGGCGCGCGGAGCCTTTGATGCCCCACGGTGGGACCTGCATGACCGTTTCGTTCATGGGGTCTCAATTCGTGGTCGACAACTACGGCGTGATGGGCCCTGTCAAAGCGGCGCTTGAGGCGGCAACCAGATACGCCGCGGCAGAACTGGGCCCCAAGGGCATCTCCGTCCATGCACTCTCACCCGGACCGCTCAAGACCCGCGCCGCATCGGGCATTGCCGAATTCGATGCGCTTTTGAATGACGCTTCAGAGCGCGCACCCACTCACCACCTTGCCACGATCGAAGATGTTGGCGCTTACGCTGCGTTTCTCGCCAGCCGGGAGGCGTTCAACGTCACCGGCGGCGTACATCCGATTGATGGCGGCTATAGCATAGTTGGATAGGAGCAAGACCCATGAAGGATGTCTTCGATGCCCTTTCGGCGAGCCAGAACGAGCTCCTGAATTCCATGACAGACGCAACCGCCTGGGCGCCGAGTTCGCGCATGACAGCCCTGCAGGCGCAGTTCACTGAGATATCGAATATGAGCGACCTGATGATGCGCGGATTATCCAAGCATCTGGAGTCGATCTCCACAACGCACAAGGCCCGGTTCCAAAAGAGTATTGCCGACTTGAGTGAGGTCACGCAGGACACGCAGGCGGCCCAGGAAGCCGGCGGAATGTTCGATGCTTGGCAGGACTATTGGACCGATGCTGCACAGCGCATGGTGCTGACCATGGATACCCTGCGCCAGCGCGGCGACATTTTTCTGGATCACGAGGAAAAGGGTTGCCCGCCGGTTCTAGTCTACGATTACGAAATCGTGGTCGACGGTGCGGATCTTCCGCGCCCCTGCAACTACATTCTGCTCAAAATCGTTCCGCCTGCGGGGGTTGAGACCAAAGACTGGAAGCGTCCCTACATCATCATCGACCCTCGCGCAGGCCATGGCGCTGGCATCGGCGGCTTCAAGCCTGACAGCCAGGTCGGCGTTGCCTTGCATGACGGCCATCCGGTCTATTTTGTCGGCTTCAAACGGATGCCGGAACCCGGCCAGACACTCGCTGACGTGACTCACGCCGAGGCCCATTTCGTAAGAAAGGTGATGGAATGGCACCCGGAAGCGCCGAAACCCGTCGTGACCGGCAATTGCCAGGGCGGCTGGGCGACATTGCTTCTGGCTGCGATGAACCCGGACCTAACCGGCCCGATTGTTCTGAACGGGGCCCCGGTCTCAACATGGGCCGGACGTGTTGGTGAAAACCCAATGCGCTACAACGGCGGTATTTTGGGCGGCACCTACAATGCCATGTTCTATTCCGACCTCGGGCACGGTGTTTTCGACGGCGCTGACATCGTACAGAACTTCGAGATGCTCAACCCCGCCCGGAACTATTTCGGCAAGTATTATGATCTTTATGCAAAAGTCGATACCGAGCCACACCGATTCCTCGAGTTTGAACGCTGGTGGGGCGGCTACTTCCTTCTAAACGAAGCCGAAATGCGCTGGATCGTCGAGCAGCTGTTCGTTGGCAACCGCCTGTCTAAAAACGAAGCGCGGCTGGAGCCGGGACGCAACATTGATCTGAAACAGATCCGTTCACCGATCATTGTGTTCGCAAGCTACGGCGACAACATCACCCCGCCGCAACAAGCCCTGAACTGGATCATCGACACCTATGCCGATGAGCGGGAAATCGCCATACGCGGCCAGCGCATCATCTACATGATCCATGATCAGGTCGGCCATCTGGGCATCTTCGTCTCGTCAAAGATCGCCAAAAAAGAGCACACCGAAGTCACATCGACACTGAAAACCATCGAGGCCCTTGCACCCGGGCTTTATGAAATGAAAATCGATGACTACGAGGGCAACCTGCTCGACCGGACATTCACCGTCAGCTTTCATGAACGCAAAATGGAGGACCTAACGAAGCTGGATGACGGCCGTGACGATGAGGTGGCATTTGCAGCCGTGGCGCGGGCATCAGAACAGCAGGCAGAGTTTTATGACGTCGCTGTCCGGCCATTCGTGCAGGCGGGTGTTACGGAACAATCGGCTGACCTGCGGCGAAAGACACATCCTTTGCGCATGCAGCGTGCTTTATTTTCTAGTCAAAACCCATTTGTCGCCCCGCTTGCCGAAATGGCAGACAGGGTCAGAACGGAACGCCAACCGGCGGCAAAAAACAATCCGTTTGTAGTCGCAGAGCACCTTGGCGCCGCCATGGTTGAGCAGTCGCTCGACCTGTTCCGCGATGTACGCGACACCATGTACGAGACCATGTTCTACACCATGTGGGGGACGCCATACGCCCGCTGGTTTGGCCGCACCCATCAACCGGGCCGGACGCTGAAACGCAAGGAAGACCTGCGCGGTCTACCTGCGGTTCAATCAGCCCTCATGCGAATTGAAGAAGGCGGTTT
The DNA here is from genome assembly GCF_007830545.1 of Roseibium hamelinense. Taxonomy (GTDB): domain Bacteria; phylum Pseudomonadota; class Alphaproteobacteria; order Rhizobiales; family Stappiaceae; genus Roseibium; species Roseibium hamelinense. The sequence goes on along the minus strand of NZ_VLLF01000004.1, from coordinate 83,321 downwards.
CTGCGAAGCTGTCATCCGGATGCTGATCCTGCTGGCCGAAAGCAGAGGAAGCGTGCGTCGTGACCGGCTGGAGCGGTCCGCTCGCGTCTTGACCAAAGACGAGCCGTTCAAGTCGCTCACAGCGGACGAGCGCGCCATGATGCTTCACGAGCAGAACATCATCGTTGAGTTTGCCCGCGATGAGGCCATTGCCGCGCTGCCCAAAATGCTGCCATCAAAAAATGACCGCGAATTGGCGGCGCAGGTGGTCCAGTACATTCCCGGTGCAATTGACGAAATGGCGCCCCATACGCTGGACCTCCTGCAGCAAATCCACACTGTTTTGGAATTGCCGCCGGTATCCGAAGACGTCGTTGACGATCCTCTCGCTGAGTCAGCGCCCGCAGCGATCGAATCGGCTCCCAAAACGTCCGCGCAAAAACCCGTTGCCGCTGCCACCGCCGCAGCAACTTCGGAAAAGAAAACCGCACCGCGCAAACGAACACCGCGGAAACCCGCAGGCACACAGAATGCGCGCAAGCCACGGGCAACTCCATCCAAGAAATCCGAGGAACCTGCGGAATAAAGGGTTTTCATGCTCTACATAGGGCGCCGACATGCTGTCGGCGCCCTTTTTTGTTTTCCGCCAGTCTTCTTGAAAACGGGAGACGACTCGTGAATGGGATTGTCTCTGTAACACCATCCCGGCTATGTCTGGTTCACAACCACTAGCGCGCCGATGATGTTCGACACACTGTACAAACGACGTCTGAAACAAGACCTCAACGACTGGGTCGAAAAGGGCCTGGTGAGTTCCCAAAATGCCGGGCAAATCCTGACTGAGCTGGAAGCCAGCGACGGGCGCTCCCGTTTACCCATGGTTCTGGCCGGTATCGGAATTGTCTGTGTTGCGCTTGCCCTGGCCGCTTTCATCGCAGCCAACTGGGACGGAATTCCGCGTATGGCAAAGCTGACCGGCATTGCGGTTCTGGTTGTCGGCACGCATATGCTGGCCGCCTGGGCAGCAAAATCGGGCCGGAAAGGCGTCTGTGACCTTGCCACCGCGTTTGCAACGCTGGTGTTCGTCGGTGGCATGGCGCTGGTTGGCCAAATTTTTCACCTGCCTTCGGATTGGGCCGGAGGGTCTTTTCTTGTCTGCCTTGGAGCGCTGGCGGCCTCGTGGATGACCGGTTCACGGGCTTCGTTGCTCGTTGCAGCAACAGCCGCGATTCTGTGGCAGGTTGGTCGGTCTGAAATTGGCGAGGCTGCCGTCAGCGAAAGCCTGATTGGCCTTGCACTGCTTGTGGCCATCGTGCTGCACCCGGTCGCATTTCCGTTGCGCGTGAGCCGCTGGGCGGCCACCCTTTTAGCACTGACCACCTATGGCCGATGGCTCGCCGATACGGCGGAAACTCTCGGCGCAAACGATGACTTGTCACTTGCCATGGCTGCGCTCGGTTTTGCAGGGCTGGCGGGCCTGCTCATTCAAACGGCTGCCATCAGCGATCTGTTCGTCAAATGGTCAAGCGACTACCCCGACCGCGGGCATGGGCGATGGCTGATGCTGCATTCACTGCAGGACACCGGTTTCGCCATTCTTGCCGCATTGCTGGTCTTAACGCTTGTCGGGTCCAGTGAACTCGAAGACAGCCGGCTTGCCGAAGCGGTCATGCTGGCTCCGGTCGGCGCTATCATTTTGCTTTCGCTTGTCATGACTGCGGCCGGGTTCCTGCTGTCGTTTAAAACCGCAAAGCCCCGCTGGCTGTTCGGGACAGCCCTTGCCGGACTTGTCACTGTTGCGACTCCGATGCTTCTGCCGAACATCATTGTCATATCCGGTCTTAGCTTGGGAACCTTGATCCTGATGTGCATGACCGGCACGATCTACAACAACGCCTTCTGGACCCTGTGCGGCTATGGCGGGTTAACTGCTGCCTTCCTTTGGCTTCTCCAGGTGACCATTGGATCACTTCTTGGACAGTCCCTGTTCTTCCTTGTCGCAGGCATTGTCCTGCTTGGCATGGCATTCGCGGCAACGCGCTTCCTTCGCCGCCAGCAAGGAGGGGCCAAGGCATGACACGCCAACCGGTCATCCGCTCAGCTTTTCTGCGATGGGGTTTGCTGGCCGTAATCCAGCTGGCTCTGATTGGTGTCCCCTTGGCCGACAGGCTAGAAGTCCAGTTCTCCGGACAGGAAGTTACGTTGGATCTCGTGCCAATAGACCCGCGAGATCTCCTGCGCGGTGACTATGTCATCATAAATCTTTCAATTACGACATTGCCGAAAGACCTTGCGAATACCGAGACATTATCGCCCGGAGATGCCGTGTTCGTTCAATTGAAAGCCGATGATGACGGCGTCTATTCGGCACAGTCGATGTCGCGCAGCCCGGCCGGCGAAGGCACGCCGGAAATCGAAGGTAAGGTGACCGGGACCAGCGGCGATGCGTACAGGATTGACTATGGCATCGACGCTTTCTTTCTGCCTGAAGGCACCGGAAAACAAATCGAAACACTTGATACGGAGCGCGTTAAGCTTGTGATCGCTCTGGCCCCCGATGGCCGCTCGCTTCCGTTGAGGCTTTTGGTCGACGGGCAGCCCTTCCACTCGGACGCTGCTTTTTGATTTCCGCCTAAGATGCTGTATGAGGCGGCCACCGTGCCAACGGCACACAGACATCTCGACAGAAAGCCGCATCATGACCGACCCGGCGCTAGCCACGCTTTTCTTGCCTCTTGAAACCGGCGAGATCGAATTGAGCGATCCGTCCCAGGTTCTATTCATGCGCGCAAGGTCCGGCACCCAACTTTCCGCATTGAGAGGCAAAAGCGCCGTTTTTGAGCAAAGCTTTGCACCGGATAGGGACAGCCTTGAAAGTGCAGGCTTTGTTGTCACGCCGGAGACCGACGCGGCCGATTTCGATCTCGTTATGGTTTTGCCCGGCCGCCAGCGTCAGGAGTCCCGCGCGCAATTGGCCAAAGCTGCGACGCGCACAAAGCCCGGCGGCACCGTGATTGCCTGTGCCACCAATACGGAAGGTGCGAAATCACTTGAGGCGGATATTTCGGCGCTTTTGGGCACACCGGAGAAATTGACCAAGCACAAGTGCCGTTGCCTGTGGGCCGCGGTCGATCCTGAATTGGCCGATCAGCGTCTGATGCAGGAATGGGCGGATCTGGATGGCATCCGCCCGATCATGGACGGAGCTTACTTGAGCCGTCCTGGCGTTTTTGCATGGGACAGGATCGATCCGGCTTCGCAGCTCCTTGCCGATCATCTGCCCGACACCCTGTCCGGCCGTGGAGCAGACCTTGGAGCCGGACTTGGATTTTTGGCGCGTCATGTTCTGGAAAACGCTCCGAAGGTGACAGGCATCGATCTTTATGAAGCTGAAAAGCGGGCGCTCGATCTTGCCGAACAAAACCTATCAACCTTCAAGGGAAAGCGTGCCATGAACGGCATTTGGTCGGATGTCACCAAAGGACTGGACGGGCCTTATGATTTTCTGGTCTCCAACCCGCCGTTTCACCAGACTGGAAAGGCCGATCGGTCGGACATCGGCCAAGCTTTCATCCGTGCAGCCTCCGAGGGTCTGAGAGGCGGAGGAACATTCTGGATGGTGGCAAACCGGCACCTTCCTTACGAACATGCTCTAAGCGAGGCGTTTGCCAGTTTTAATATCGTGGCGGACCAGGGCGGCTACAAAGTGATCAAGGCAGTCAAGGCAAAGGGGCGCTGATCATGCGGCTGGTCAAACTGATCGCAAATCTTGGATATGGCAGCCGGAAGGACATTCAAAAAGCCATCAAGAACGGCTGGGTGACGGACCGCGACGGCACAGCGCTCAAGGCCGACAGTCCAACAGCGCACGAAGATATCCTGTTTGATGATGAGCCATTAGACCCGGCACCGGGCATGGTTCTGCTGCTCAACAAGCCGCTCGGTTACACCTGTTCGACCAAGGATCAGGGACGTCTGGTGTACGACCTATTGCCCGACCGGTTCCGCATGCGAAAGCCCGTCTTGTCGACGATTGGCCGGCTCGACAAGGAAACGTCCGGGGCTCTTCTGTTCACCGATGACGGAACGTTTCTTCACAAGGTGATTTCACCGAAGTCGGAGGTGCCGAAAGTCTACGAAGTGACGCTGGACCGCCCCATGACGGGGACCGAGGCCGAAATTTTTTCGTCTGGGGAGATGATGCTTGAGGGGGAAACCAAGCCGCTCAAGCCCGCCCAGCTGGACGTAATCGGCAAGAGCCGTGCGCGTGTCATATTGAATGAAGGACGTTACCATCAGGTCCGCCGCATGTTTGCGGCGGTCGGCAATCACGTGACTGAACTCGCACGCATCCAAATCGGCGGACTGACGCTGGGCGGCCTTGCCGAAGGCGATTGGCGGCTTCTTGATGAAAGCGGCAAGGCCTCAATATTCGATGTGCAAACCTCTGAATAGGAGATCGACAGCATCGGTCCTGCTTTGAAGCAGAATTTTTTTAATTCATCTGCATCCAAAACCCTGCCCACACCGTCTCCAGAATGCGGGCCGACAAGGCCTGCACGAAGTTTGGATGATTGGAGACGATAGATGACATTTCTGACCAAGGCGCTTACCGCCGCCTCCCTTCTCGTGTTGTCCGCAGGTGCAGCAGCCGCAACCCCGGCAATTGGGCTATCCGGCGACAAGACACTGGTAATGATCGACAGTGCGACCGGCAAAGTCGGTGGCAGCATGGACGTGTCCGGCGTCGACAAATTGCTCGGAATCGACCAGCGTCCGGCAACCGGCCAACTCATCGGCGTCACAGCCGATCACAGAATTGTCGAGATCAATCCGAAAACCGGCGAAGCGACGGCCATTTCCACCATGGACAAGATGCTGCCGATTGAAGACGGCAATCCGGTGATAGTAGATTTCAATCCGAAAGCAAATAAGCTCCGCTTCATGACCGGCACCACAAATCACCGCGTCGACATTGAGAGTGGCAAGGTCACCGTGGACGGAAGCCTGTCATTTGAGGCGAAGGACATGCATGCCGGAGAAGCTCCAAACATCGTTGCGGCCGCATATATCAACTCGTTCGGCAAGCCCGCTTCAACGGCGATGTACGACATTGATGCCACGATCAATGCCGTGATCCAGCAAACGTCTCCGAATGACGGAACGCTCGCGGCAATCGGCAAGCTCGGCATCGCCAAGCCGCAGACCTACGCGTTTGATATTGCGACGAATGCAGATGGCGAAAACCAAGCATGGCTGGCAGCCGGCACTGAGCTCTACACCGTCTCGCTGGAGAACGGTGGCGTCACCGGTAAATGGACACTTGAAGGCCTGGAAACCCCGCTGCGCGACATCACGTTCATGACCGCAAATTGACGAGGCCCGCCTTGCGGTAGTCCCACACATACCGCAAGGCAACTGGTTCGGAGCCTCTGTGTCTACCACCTGCCCCCAGACACGGCGCGCTCCGAACCGATTTCAAAGAAACAACATCCGCCAGGCTATAAACTGCAGCCGACACGCCCTATTCTATCTGTCAGCGATATCAGGCCTGCCAAACAAAATTGGGGCACACAGATTGGCAACCACATTACAGACACCCGCAGGATCGCAGCTTGCACAGCAGCTGGAACTGTGCGCGCAGGGCGACAAGGCCGCGCTCCGTGAAATCCTGGAGACGGAAGGCCCCAAAATGCTCGGCGTTGCCCGCAGGCTCTTGCAACAGAAAGAGCTGGCAGAAGACGCGCTACAGGACACGCTGATCCTGATCTGGCGCAAGGCACATCAATTTGATGCCCGCCGCGGCGCAGCAAAACCTTGGATTTATGCGGTTTTGCGGAACCGGTGTCTGAGCATCTTACGATCCGATGCGCGCGAAATCGCAACTGAAGATGACCGCCTTGAGTTGCGCGTCGAAACAGACCGTGTCGATGATGCCTGGAAAAACCTCGGGCATGACAGCGAACTGAAAAAATGCCTTGAAGGGCTGCAAGAAGAAAAGCGAACTGCCGTTCTGATGTCTTACGTTTTGGGCTGCACACATGGCGAAATCGCAGGCCGCCTCCAGGCACCGCTCGGAACCACAAAAACGTGGTTGCGGCGCGGGTTGGCTGCTCTGCGGGAGTGCATGTCATGAGTCAAACAAAGCGCCCTCACTCCGAGCTTGCTGACGAATTCGTCATTGGCCTGCTTGACTCTGTTGAACAAGCCGAGGCCGAAAAGCTGCTTGAAACCAACGCGGGCTTTGCCGCACTGGTCGAAGGGTCTCGCCGCCGTTTTTCAGAACTTGATGACACGGTCGAACCGCAAGAGTTGCCGGCAGACATGTGGTCGCGGATATCCGGCGGACTGGACGATACCGCGGGGGACGCGGCACCGCAGACCGACACAGCCCCGGAAACCGTTGTGCCATTTGCGCGGCCTGAAAAAAGCGCGCGCCCGCGTGCGCTCATTGTCACCACGGCAGCAAGTCTGGCAGCGAGCCTTATCCTTGCAATTGCGCTGACTTGGAATGTCATGACAACCGTCGAGCCAAAGGTGGTGGCCGTGCTTCTCAATGACGACGGTCAGCCGGTCGCAATGATTGAAGGCACCGAAGACAACCGGACCCTCGTGACAATGCTTGGCGACACAGAAGTGCCTGCCGGTCAAGTTCTTCAACTATGGACCAAACCGGATCCGGATGGTCCGCCAGTCTCGGTTGGCGTTTTCGACACTCCGCAAAAAACGACGCTTTCCGCGCCGGCGTTGCCCAGCCCCGAAACCGATCAGCTCTACGAAATCACGTTTGAGCAACCGGGCGGCTCCCCGACTGGCCTGCCGACCGGCCCGATCCTTGGCAAAGGCTTTACACGCCAGCCCAACTGACGAGGACACTCGAAAGCCGGCCAATTGCTGGCTTTTCGGTCGAGGGCTGTTCTCAGTCTCGGGTTGATCCTGGAAGTTCTATGTCTATTCCAAGGGTCGTCACATCGCCATCCCGGTCCATTTCCAGACGCACGGCATCCGGGTCGATCGATATGTGTTTTTTGACCACGGCAAGAATATCCTCTCGCAGTGAGGAAATGAGCGCTGCATCCGTGCCGTTGTCGGATCTTTCATGGGCCAGCAGGATTTGAAGTCGATTCTTGGCAACAGAGGCGGATTCCCCCCGTTTGCCAAAGAAGCTCATGAAATTCATGCAGCCCTCCCCTTGAAGAGCTTGCCGAGGAAGCCCTTTTTCTCGGAAGGAATGGTCACGGGCACATCGGAGCCAAGCAGACGTTGTGTTGCCTCCGTGTAGGCCTTGGAAGCAGGCGAATTCTCGTCGGACAGTGTGACCGGCAAGCCCACATTCGATGCCTTTAGCACGTCCCGGCTTTCTGGAATGACGCCGATCAGCGGAACCGACAGAATGTCGACAACGTCATTGACGTCCAGCATGTCGCCGGTTTTTGCGCGCTCTATATCATAACGCGTTATCAAGAGATGCTTTGGCATGCGTTTGCCTTCTTCGGCAACGATCGTCTTTGCGTCGAGCAGACCGATAATCCTGTCACAGTCCCGCACTGAGGACACTTCCGGATTTGAGACGATGATTGCCTCATCGGCATGCCGCATGGCAAGAGTTGCGCCGCGTTCGATACCAGCCGGGCTGTCGCAGACAATCCAGTCGAAATACATGCGCAGCTCATTGATAACGCTGGCAACCCCCTCTTCGGTCAGCGCATCCTTGTCCCGCGTTTGTGAGGCCGGCAGCAGGTAGAGATTTTCCAGCTTTTTGTCGCGCACGAGCGCCTGTTTGATCGAGGCTTCGCCGCGCACCACATTGACAAGATCGAAAACGACCCGGCGCTCGGCGCCCATGATCAGGTCAAGGTTGCGCAAGCCAACGTCAAAGTCGATCGCGCAAACCTGGTATCCTTCCTTGGCCAATGCGGAGGCAATTGCTGCAGAAGACGTCGTCTTTCCGACGCCGCCTTTTCCCGAAGTGACCACGATGACTGTGGCGTTGCTCATAGCCAATTCCTTATCGTGTTGTGCGGCATGCGTTCTGCCCGCTTTCTGGGGCGAAAAGATGCCGGCTAGTCGAGCTTCTCAAAGACCAGGTTCTCATCCTCGAACCGGATCTGAGCCGCCGTGTTCAAGAGCTCGGCGTCAAAATCATCGGCCACCTTGTAAAGGCCATTGATCGACACCAGCTCGGCGTCCAATTTGGAACAAAAGATACGGGCTGTTTCATTGCCCGATACTCCGGCGAGTGCTCTACCACGCAAAGTGCCGTAGACGTGGATCGACCCGCCCGCGATGATCTCCGCGCCGGAACTGACCGAGCCGACAACCGTCACATCGCCGGATGGGTGCATAATGCTCTGCCCGGACCGGACCGGCTCGCTAATGAGAATGGATTGCGGATCTGAAGAGGACGGTATGGTGACAGGTGCACGATCGCCGGACTTGCGAGCGCTCGTCTTTTCGGAAGCCGAACCATTCTTGGCGGTTTTGGAGGTGCTCTTTGACGTTTTCTTTTCACTCTGCGAGCGTGCCGCGGCTGTTTCGTCGTGCGGCGCGGCCACAGCACCCGGCGTATCCGGCACCTCGACATCAGATGCCAGCCGTCCTCCTGCAAAACTAGGCGGCATACCTGGCTTCAGTCGGGTTCCAGCAATCCCGTCGATACCCATCACTCTGATGGAACGGCTCGCCATACCGTCCAGCAGGGTCTCCAGATCCTCAATTGGCATTTTTTTACCACGGACATCCAGAATGATCGGCCTGTCGATGAAAAACCCCGGCGACCGCGCAATAATGCGATCAATTTCGGCAAACCATTCATCATAAGGCTGGTCTGGCGTCAGGACGATTGCAATGAAGGACTTTCCCTTGAATTTCATTCAGGAGCTCGCGGAAGACTGCGTTATGTCGAAGAATCAATGGCAAAACTAACATCCTCTGCGCCTCACAATGGGGCAGGACTTCGTTTTCCACCGATATAAAAGCCTCCGGCTGCCTCCAAACGGCAGACAAGCACTTGATCGCCATTGCCGATTTCCGTGGCTCGCAGATAGCGCCCTGCAAGTTTGCCGGAAAAATAATTTACCCATGGCAGGGCAATCACTCGACATTCTGCCATATTGCAGTGCAATATATTTCATATGTGAACTCAACCGCCGGAATGCGGAAATGACAAATGACGAACTTTAAAGCAATTATTGACTTTTTCGGCCTCAGCACTGAAGAAGCCTCCGCCTATCTGGGCGTTGACCAAGACGCCGTTATTCGCTGGTGCAACATGCCTGAAAGCCCACCTAAGGAAGTCTGGCGATCGCTTGTGATTTTGTTCGACACAGTCCGCTTTGCAGCGGAAGACGCCGCAAAAGCGGCCGATCTAGACAACATTAATACGGCTGATCTGAATACGCTGCCTATCGCGCAGCATACGGCCGGAGGGCCAGCAAACGGCCCCAACAAAGCCATTGCCGCAATGGCGATCACTTCGCTTGCACGTGCGATGGTTTGAGCTGCAAGAGGCCCCTAAGGCACCCTTGACGCCGGCTGCTGCAATGAGGCTAAACTCTTGGAACCCTACTGGCTCAGGCGGTTTTGAATGCGATTTTCCGGCGGCACCTCTTTGCGCGCTCTTGCATGTGCGGCCCTGATTTTTGTGATCGCGGGGTGTCAGAAGAGCGGGGATGATGAGCCCACACAGTACCCGGTCCGGGCGGAACTCAACCAAACCGATCGGTCAGCGCTCGAAAAAAACTGGTCCGATATTCCAGCGCTCGTGGAAAAACGCTGTGTGGTTTGTCATGGATGTTATGATGCGCCGTGTCAGCTCAAACTCTCCTCTTCTGAGGGACTCATTCGCGGCGCAAGCAAGGAACGTGTCTATGATTCCGGGCGTATGCAGGATGCCCCGCTGACCCGGCTTGGCATTGATGCCCATGGTGAAGCGGCTTGGCGCACAAAGGGCTTCTTTCCGGTTCTCAAAGACCCGTCGCAACGTGATGCTTTTCCGTCTGCGCTCATATCACTGCTTGAACTTGGACGGGCCAATCCAGTTCCACCCAACAAACGGCTGCCCGAAGCCATAAAGCTCAAAACCGTCCGGCAACTTTCCTGTCCTGCTCCGAACGAGTTGGAGGCCTACACGGAAGAACATCCGATGGGGGGCATGCCCTACGGCATGGCCGCTCTTGAAGATACTGAGTTTCAACGGCTGATCAGCTGGGCAAAAAGCGGCGACACGCTGCCAGAGGCGCCCATACGCATTCCCGAACCGGTTGCTGCCATCGTTGGCGAAATAGAGACCTTTTTAAACCGGCCGGACGACCGTCACAAACTGACGGCCCGGTATATTTACGAGCATCTGTTTCTCGCGCACCTTCACATCGAAGGGGATGGTCCAGACCGCTTTTTCCGTATGATACGGTCTACCTCCGAGGAAGGCCCTGCCCCTGTCGAAATCGCGACCCGTCGGCCATTCGACGATCCAGGAAGCCCGTTTTTCTATCGGCTTGTCCCGGTCGAAGGCACGATCTTGCACAAGGAACATATTGTCTACGACATCGGCCCAAAACGGCTGGAGCGTTACCGGCAGCTGTTTTTTTCCGAAGACTGGAGAATTGACGGAAAGCCGCCCTACTCCGCCAATGCCGGCGGCAATCCCTTTTCAACCTTCAGGCCAATTCCTGCCCGCGCACGCTATCAATTCCTACTGGACGACGCCCTTTTCTTCGTGCGCAGTTTCATTCGCGGCCCGGTTTGCTACGGCCAGGTCGCGGTCAATGTCATCGAGGACCGGTTTTGGGTCTCATTCCTGGATCCGGACGCCGATTTATCGGTCACCAATCAGACCTATCTCGACGCGGTGACGCCTCTGCTTGAGTTGCCGGTTTCCTTATCCGACAAGGATATTGAAGATCGCCTTGAGAGTTTCGTCACCGGCGGCCCATTGGAATACGCACGCCACAGGTACAGGCAGTACGCGGCCAGTCCGCAGTACCAAAACGGCCCGGACTACGATGACATTTGGGACGGTGACGGCACCAACCCGCAAGCACATTTGACTGTGTACCGTAACTTCGACAATGCCTCGGTTGTCACCGGTTTTGCGGGCGACTATCCGGAAACCGCTTGGGTGATCGACTATCCCCTGTTTGAACGCATCTACTATGATCTCGTGGCCGGTTTCGACGTTTTCGGGAATATCGAACATCAGCTCACCACACGGCTCTACATGGACAGCCTGCGGCGCGAAGGCGAACGCAATTTTTTGACCTTCATGCCGGCCAACAAACGCGAAGCCTTCGTCGCGCAGTGGTATGAAGGAGACTTGGTCGCAGTGGTGGACTGGCTTCGCGATCAACCGCTCGACACGCGGACGCCAACCGGTATTTCATTTCAAAGCGATGCACCGAAGCCGGAGTTTTTGCAGGAACTTTTAACGCGTGGCGGCGGCTTGTGGCCGCTTTCTGATCCGATCAACCGGTGTGCGGGCAGCGCTTGCGCAGGCCCGGGTAGCTTGGCGGGTACGCTTAGCGAGGCAGCCAGCCAAACAGCGCCTTTCGTCCGGTTTCTGCCCAACCTCAGCGTGCTCCTCGTCACCGGCACAAAGCAGGAAGACCCGGTCGTATTCACGCTGGCACACAACAAGGCGCACACCAATGTCGCCTTTCTGTTCCGCGAAAAAGAACGGCGACAGCCGGACAAAGATACACTGACGATCGTGCCGGGTCAGTTCGGCAGCTACCCCAATTTCTTCTTCACGGTTTCTTCCGAACGGCTTGCCGACTTTGTTGCCGCCCTCAAGACAATAAAAAATCAAGACCAATATCTTGAGTTCGTCGCCCGATATGGCGTGCGCCGGTCAAGCCCGGCCTTCTGGGAGACTGCCGACATCGTCCAGACCGCACTCCACCGGCAAAGCGCCCGGCAATCTGGGCTTCTTGATCTCAACCGTTATAAAGATCCGTAGATCCAAACAATGCCCGTTTGGTTGACGCCACAGGCAGAACAGTTTACCTGCAGCGGCAACAGTCTCTGAGCCGGGAACCCTCGGCAATCGGCACACATTTAGCGTTTAACGCATATTAGAGGTTCATCAGTCATGGCCAAGACCGCGCTCATCACAGGCGTTACTGGGCAGGATGGAGCGTACCTGTCGCAACTGCTCCTGCAAAAAGGTTACAAGGTGTATGGCATGGTGCGCCGGTCGAGCCACCTGGGCGTCAATTCGCACCGGCTTGAATGGCTTGGCATAGCGAACGACATAGAATATGCGGACGGAAACGTTACAGATCTTTCTGGTCTATGCCGCCTTGTTCGGGCAATCCAGCCCGGCGAAATCTACAATTTAGCGGCCCAATCCTTCGTGAAGACTTCTTGGGACCAACCCATATTGACCGGTCAGGTAACAGGGATCGGAGCGGTCAACATTCTCGAAGCAGCCCGTTTAGAAGCTCCAGAGGCGCGCGTTTATCAGGCTTCGTCGTCAGAAATGTTCGGCCTCATTCAGGAAGCTGAGCAGAAAGAAACCACACCGTTTTATCCACGTTCGCCTTATGCGGCCGCCAAACTCTATGCCCACTGGATGACCGTGAATTATCGGGAAAGTTTCGGGATGTATTCCTGCTCCGGGCTGCTTTTTAATCATGAGTCTCCCCTCCGCGGTTTGGAATTTGTCACTCGCAAGGTGACCGATGCAGTGGCACGGATAAAGCTCGGCAAACTTGATAGACTTGAAATGGGCAACATGGACGCCAAACGGGACTGGGGGCATGCGCGCGACTATGTCCGCGCCATGTGGCTCATGCTGCAACAGGACAAACCTGACGATTTTGTCATTGCAACAGGGACAACAACCTCAGTTCGCGACATGGTAGACATCGCCTTCAAACATGCCGGGCTCAATATGGAAGACTACGTCCGCATTAATCCGGCGTTTTATCGTCCAGCTGAAGTCGATGTGTTGCTGGGAGACGCAAGCAAAGCACGTGATCAGCTTGGCTGGGAGCCGGAAGTAGCAATCGTCGAACTCATTCAGGAGATGGTTGACGCAGACCTTGCACGCTACTCATCAAAGTAGGTTCACGGTTGCAATTTAAGCATCGGAAAAGATGATATGCTCTACGGTATAATAGGATTACCCGGTCCTTTGACGTCGTGGTGCCGGGAGGTTGTAGCAAGCATCCTAAAAACGTCAGGCATCAGCGCTCACAAAGCCCATATTCCAAGTGGCCTAGGCGACCTTTCAAAAGAGCTGCTTCTCCGTGATGCATCTCATCTTGTATTTTCCGTTTCTCGGCCTGATACGCGTTTCGCAGACGTTCTGCTCCAAACAAAAAAGCCGCTGATTTATGCCCAGACTGATCCAAAACGGTCGTTTTTGCACCTCACAAATTCCGGCAAAATGGACCCAAGAACCGCAGTGCGGAGTTTGAGTGGGGACTGTTCCTGCATTTCCAAATTCATCGGGGCTGAAAACGTTGTTCAGGTAACCGAAAGCGCAGTTCGACAGCACCCCGACTCTGTTGTTAAGGCTATAGCTAAAGCACACGGCGTCGCCCTTTCCGAACCAGCCGTGCAACAGATCATCCAAGCCCTCGCGGCACTTGCTGGCCAAGTATCGCTTCCAGAAAATGGTGGGAACGATCCCACGGCAGCGATTCAATCAAAATTTCCTGAAGGCATTGCCAGGTGTGCAACGTTTTTGCTGGGAGGCTTTGAGGGGCACCTCGACGCTAAGCCGGATACTCCGCTGATTGCGACCAAAGAACTTTTTTTGGTCGGCGACAAACCCGAAGACCATGTCGATGCCCCACTTGATATGACTGGCCGGCCCCGGTTTATCGTCTTCGGCCCCTACATTCACATACCTGTTGGAACTTGGTTGGTTCGGCTCGTTGTCAGCTTCTCAGAGGAAGCGCTGGGCATTCCGGCGGTGGTCGATATTGGCGCATCGGATGAACGCGGCTTCAGAGAATTGAGCCGTACCCACATCATCGCATCGACTGCAGGACGGACGGACATTTCCCTCTCCTTCCAAAACGACAATCCGCTAGCGTCCCTTCAGGTCCGGCTTGCAACAGAAAAATCGGTCTTCGATGGGCTGATCGCAATCGGCTTTGCCGAATTTCGGCGCAAGGTTGCTGAAACCGACGAAGAATTGGAAGTCCTGCTTCCCGAGACTTGATACAGTCCAAAACACACCCGCACGCATAAAAAATAAGCCCTCCCGACCGACCAGTCAGGAGGGCGTTTTTCAGCTCCGAATGTTGTTATTCTTCACGCATGCTATTTCTTACAGCATCCTCAAGCGGTTGAACCAAGTACTCCACGACGGTCCGTTCGCCAGTTGGAATGATAATCTCAGCGGGCATACCCGGCGTCAATTTTCCCAAGACCTCTTCCGGTATTTCGCTGTCCGGTACGACGATTCGAGCTAGGTAATAAGGCTGCTCATTTTGATTGGTCGGTTGAATTGTGTCCGGCGAAACATACGCTATTTTCCCAAAAATGCTGGGCAGGTACCGGCTTGTAAACGCCGACAACCGAACCTCTGCTTCAAGCCCAGGGTAGATATTGTCGATATCTAAGGTCCGAATATTGGCATTGATCACGATTTCATCGTCGGTTGGCACGATTTCCATGATCGGAGCACCGGGTTTGATTACGCCGCCGATTGTGTGGACCTGCATGTTCTGGACAATGCCATCAACTTGAGCCCGGATTTCAGTCCGATCCAAGACGTCGGCTGCAACGACCTGCTGTTCTTCCAGTTCGGCAAGTTCTTGACGTACCTCACCGAGCTCTGTTGCCGCGCGCTCACTGAAACTTTGACGGATGCGGACGATTTCGAGTTCGGTTTCGCCAATGCTCTCGTTCACCCTGGCAATGTCCGAAACCAGACGCCCGAACGCACCGGTCAACTGGGCTTGCTCGCGCCTCAAAGAAGACAGCCGGTTGGTTGATACAACACCTTTGTTCGTACCATCCTGCAGCCGCTCAACTTCTTCCGCGATCAAATCGATTTCCTGTTTCGCCGCATCTCTTTGCAACTCAAGGCCTGAGATTTGGTTCTTCAGCTGGGCAACTTTAGAATCCAGAATACTGATCTGGCTGTTGCGCACGGAGACGCGATCACGGAATAGGTCTTGCTGGGTTTTCATCGCATATTTGATGCGGACATCGTCTGATGCCATCAAGTCCTCGGGAAAAACCAGTTCCGCCTCATTGGCGCGTTCGGTTTCCAAGCGAGCAAGTTCAGCGCGAGCGATCATGTAGCGCGTATCGACCATCGAAGCGTTCGCTTGGGACTTGATTTCACTCAGCCGGACCAAAACATCACCAGCTTTCACGGTATCTGAATCGTCGACGAGGATTTCCTTAACAATACCGCCTTCGAGGTGATCGACAATTTTCTTCGAGCTTTCGACGCTTAAGACGCCAGGTGCAATGACCGCGCTGTCCAAAGGCGCAGTCGCCGCCCATCCGCCAAGGACGCCGAAAGTTATGAAAATGGTGAGATATCCGCCAATAATGAAAGGCTTTGGAGAAAAGTCTTTCGTCTTATCTTGCGAACTCATGCTGTCCTGTTGCTTACCCATTTGACCCCTGAAGTGCACCCGTAGTGTTGGACGCTAACGCTGTCTGCTTCTGACTGTGCGTGTTACCATCAATTTGCGCCGATTTTGCGGAAGGCTGCATGATCTGTTGCGTCGGTCCGAAAGCTTGGACCCGACCTTTGTTCAACACCAACACCTTCTCCGAAAGCGCAAGCAGGTTTGCCTTATGGCTGACGAAAATGACCGTGGACCCGGATTCTTTCATTGATTGGATCGCTCCCATGAGCGCCTCTTCACCGGACGAATCCAGATTGGAGTTTGGCTCATCAAGCACAATCATTTTCGGGTCGCCAAACATGGCCCGCGCCAATCCCACCCGTTGCCTTTGGCCACCTGATAGCTGGCGCCCGCCTTCCCCAATCTGGGTATCATAACCATCCGAAAGCTCGAGGATCATCTCGTGTACTCCGGCTTTTTTTGCGGCAGCAACGACATCTTCGTCACGATCGAGCTGAAAGCGCGCAATATTCTCCGATATTGTTCCGGAGAAAAGCTCCACATCCTGTGGCAGATAACCAATATACTGTGCCAAACGCTCCGGATCCCAGTGGACGAGTTCCGCACCATCGAGTCGCACAGTGCCGTTTATGGCGCTCCACACGCCCACGAGGTGACGAACGAGGCTGGATTTACCGGCACCACTTGGCCCGATAACGGCCAACACTTCCCCCGGAGCAAGAGCGAACGTCACACCGTTTAGTACCGTATTGCGAGTGCCCGGGATAACCGAGACAAGCCCCTCAACATTCACGTCTCCCGTGGGAGCGGGCAGATCAGTTCGTTCTGGATCAGCTTTTACCTTATCGAAAAGACTGTCCAATCGGCTATATGCTGAACGTGCTGCAACAACCTGCTTCCAATGAGCAACGGCTTGTTCCACAGGCGCAAGAGCCCGGCCCATCATGATAGAAGCAGCGATCATAATACCTGGCGACACTTCATTTTGAAGCACGAGATACGCACCGGCACCCAAGATAAACACCTGCAGAGCCATGCGTACAAATTTTGACATCGACATGACAACGCCCGCGCGATCACTGGCTTTCGCCTGCAGCGAGAGGACGTCACGATGCTTGTCTTGCCATTTTTCGCGAAGGGCGCTCTCCATACCAAGCGCTTTGATCACTTCGGCGTTTTGCAAGGTTGTTGAAGCAAAGTGGCTGGCAGTCTGCGATGCCATTCCTGCCTCACGCAAAGTCTTGCTGGTCGAAAATTCATTCGCTAAGGCCAGAATGAAAATCAGAACGGCGCCGGTTGTCGCGACGAACCCCAAGAGTGGGTGGAATACGAAACAAACCGCCAGAAAAATTGGTACCCAAGGCGCATCGAGGATGGCGAGAAGGCCGTTACCGGTCAAAAATTCTCTTAGCTTGTCAATGTCGCCAAGCGCGAACGCAGTGTTGCTGCCAGGAGTCTGCAAAGTGCCTTTGAGAACCCGATGAAACAAAGGCTGTGCAAGCACTTCGTCGAACTGGATTCCGGCCCGTACCAGCAGGCGTGAACGGACGAACTCCAAAATGCCGTAAATGGCCAACAGCGCACATGCAATGACCGTCAGCATAAGAAGGGTGGTTTCGTTCCGGCTCGCCAACACGCGGTCATAAACCTGCAACATGTAA
The DNA here is from genome assembly GCF_007830545.1 of Roseibium hamelinense. Classification (GTDB taxonomy): domain Bacteria; phylum Pseudomonadota; class Alphaproteobacteria; order Rhizobiales; family Stappiaceae; genus Roseibium; species Roseibium hamelinense. Next base: position 66,118 of record NZ_VLLF01000004.1, on the reverse strand, counting down.
AGCGGACCGATAAACATCAAAAGGTTGATGAAGAAACTGAATACGACTGTTGTTCCAAGAATTGAGCGGAACTTTTTCAGCGCAATACGAAGTGGCGTTTGAGGACCCATTTCTCTTTCGTGTCTTTCATTTTTTCCAGGGCAGACGCAACGCGCACCGACTTGACTTTGATAGCGGCTCTAGGCCGAATTTCAGTACAGCGCACTTTTAAGGCGGCTAGCCGCGACACCAATGGTTGTCTAATGGAAGAAAGGACGTGATGCAATCGACATCACGTCCTTTCTTGTTTCCAAAAACTAGCGTTTATAATTGCCGTAAATGAGGCAAACCCGCCATTGCTACAAAGTGCGCAGCATTACGCCGCATAGTGAGCATTGATAACGTCTCTTCCACCTATAAGTGCAATAGAACCGCCGTCGCTCACATCAGCGGATACAAACGCCAAGTCTGCACCACTCATGTATTTCACATCAGCATCCACGATCAACAGCTTGCCTTGGCCGTAGGTGAAAACATCCACGTCGCCAAACGCCTTAACAGTCGCAACTGCCCAATCTGCCAGCCCACCCCAAGGATCGCTCGGCATGACTGGGGCACTTGATATCTCTCCCGTGCGTTGCGCAATTTCCGGCGAGGTCTCCACCTCATTTGCAAATCCAGCATCGTCCGAGGTGGAAGCCAACAAGATCGGCGCCAACTCGTCGGCGTCGGCCGACATAGCCAATGCCGTAAATTCAGACAGATCCGTTACATCAGTGTCCAAGACCACATAACTGTCGGTTTGGAACGCTTTTACGATGAATTCCTGAAAGCTCGGCTGCTCACTGGGCGAATAGGCGCCCGAACCGTTAAGCTCAAGTGCCTCGTCCGCAAGACTTTGGTCCTCAATTGCCAGCGTTGCCGTGTTTGACTCCCCTGCTGGGTCTTTTTCCAGCCCGGCGATCTCGACCTCACCGCTCATACCGTAGTCTGCAATAACGCCAATCTCGTGCGCATTGATGTTAATGTGAAGACCGGTTTCATCCTCTGCGACCTGTTCCGCTTCATCTTCCGCGAGTTTGCGGACGTCAGGCAGCGCCTCAGAAGCAGCCAGCGTAACGTGATCATGCTCATTGCTGTCGATTGACTGCGTGGCATCGCCCGAATGTTCAGAACCATCTGTCAATGTTCCAGACAGCAGCTGTTCATCGATATCCGGCACTTCAAGCGTCCCAACCGAAGACGTCGATAACACGATCGCGCTAATCATTGCCGCGACCAAGAGAGGGTTATCCGAAGCCTCTTGCAAGCGATTAAGGATTGCCCGCACTTTTACAAAATCGGCCGCATCTCTTTGTATTTCATCAGCACCAGTTGCGGCTGCGTCAGCAGATTTCGTTTTTACAATGAGGAAAATGGCTGCCAGTGAATACATTAGCTGCGACGCTGGATGAGCGATGACGTTGCCGCCTCTACGCTCATTGTTCCGCAGTTCATTGTTGATGGCTGACTCGAATTTCGCAGACGCCGCACGGAACGTAGCAGCCGCTACTTTGAGGCCGAGCTGATCGCTCACGAAAAGATATTCGCCCGACAGCCGAGCTATGTGAAGGAACACATCGTCGACATCGGGATCAAAATACACACACCACGGCTCATTGAGATCGGTTACACCGCGGTCAATTTCAATGGAAAGCCCTGATTGCTGCAAGAGGCGTAGGACGCGATAGATCTCCCCAAGCTCTTGCTGTGACCAGTCTCCAGCTTCGGCACGTTGCGATTTAGCAAATGCGAAGGAAATTAAAGACATTCAATCAAAATCCAATATCAATAGAGTGATCAGGCAGCGTCAAACAGCAACTCATGAACACAGGGATCGTAGTAACGCAAGATTTCTTTCGTGAACACCCGGCGGTCAACACCAAGTGCGTCGGCCCATTTTGCGAAACGCCCTGACGGAATACGGCCCCGGCCGTTTTCGATCTGTGAGATGAATGAGTAGTAGTCGACACCTACCCGTTCCGCCAGTTCGGTTTGAGAAAGTCCACTTTCTTCCCGCAAACCTTTTAGCCATTCACCCGCGGATTTTCTAAGAGCTGCCATATCGTGATCAGACTCACGTGCCTGGGCGCCAGCAATCTTTGCCATTGTGCGATCTCACTGCTTCGTTGCCGGCTTCTGCGGCGTCTAAATTGTCATATAACTTCTATAAAGCACACCGGTATGAAAGTAAATGCTATACGGCTGCCACTTAAAGAGACATCAAGCAAATCCGCCGATATGGCACATGTTTTACACATTCGTTATCGCGGAGTTGATTTGACCGGCAATCATTCACGCCAAGCATCGGCATACAACTGAGAAGAAACGATTTTCCTACGCATGGACAAGTTGGCGATAATTTACTAAGCAGCCGAGCATCAGCTCTCCTCCTTCAGGATCCAATTGATGACCCAATCGCCTTCTGCGGCTAGGCGCATACTCATAACGGGCGCGAGTGGCTTTGTCGGACAGCGTCTGCTGCAGACCATGGCAGCAGGAAAAGCCGCCTCAGATGTGATCCTTGGCCTGTCGTTGTTACCACCATTGCGGTCAAATGATGACGCGGCCAACGGCGTTCGTATGGCGAGTTGCAACCTTCTGGATCCTCCTGCTGTTCACCAATTGGTCAAAGACTTCCAGCCAACAAATGTAGTTCATCTCGCTGCACAGTCCTCCGTGAAACGCTCCTTTGGGTCGGGCACTACGGACACTTGGAACGTAAACTTTAACTCAACACTGAACCTCGTGGAGGCAATTCGACAGCTTACTCCGGAGGCGCTCCTGGTGTTTTCCAGTACGGTGGAGGTATACGGCAAAGCGTTTCAGGCGGGCGAGGTCGACGAAAGCACCGTACCGAACCCGCAAAACGCCTATGCGAGGTCGAAGTTGGCTTGTGAGCATCTCATCGAGGACGTTTTTTCAGACCGTGGGAAAGCCATCATCGTCCGGCCAACCAATCACAGCGGCCCAGGGCAACCGGCAACATTCGTGCTGCCGGACTTTGCGTCACAAATCGCGGAGCTTGAGGTTGCGCAATCTTATCCGAAGCGCATTTTGGTCGGTAATTTGGATGTCGAACGCGACTTCCTGCATGTGGACGATGTTGTACGGGCGTATTGCCTGCTCTTGGGAACGCAAGACACCATTTCAGGCGTGACCCGCTACAATATTAGCTCCGGCCAACCCATTCGGCTGAAAAATATGCTCGAGCAGCTGATATCCATCAGTGGGCAGGACATCGCAATCGAGGTCGATCCGGACAAACTGCGAAAGGTGGATGTGCCCCGAACCCAAATATCTATGCGAGCATTGGAAAAAGCCACCGGCTGGAAACCCCAAATCCCGCTAAACGCGTTGCTGACGGACATTTTGGACGCACAACGAGCCGAAATCCGACAGAAAAAGTGATCAGACCGCGCCTATGACACGCATTCTCTACGACACGTACAACATCGTGCTGCCGACCGGCACCGGGGTTGCCACCTATGCAAGAGCGCTCATTAAAACCGTTTCGGAAATGGGCTACACACCCGAACTGATCTATGACTTTCACGGACCGGTTCCCAAGGATCTGCGTCTTGCGAAATCTATTCTTTTCGAAGACATGGAAAAACTCGTTCCTGCCAACACGGATATCAGGCAGGCGATCGAGTCCGCCACACGCCTCCACAATAGCGGGCGCACAATCAAGCTTCCCGAGGAAAGTTATCTTTTCGAAGAACCAATCCGGAACCGGATGACCAGTGTGGATACAAGATACATTGCGAAGTATCTCTATGCCCGCGCCGGCCATCATTTCAGAACCCGGAAGCGCTTCTATCCGCTGCGCTTCGATACGCCGCCGGATATTGCGCATTTTACATTTCAACTTCCGGTGACGGTCAAGAAATCGGCGAACATCTATACCATTCACGATCTGGTTCCGCTCATCCTTCCCTATGCGACTCTGGAAAACCGGCGCCGTACGTTTCGCATCTTCAAGGAAATCGCCAAGAAGGCGGATCATATCGTTACCGTGTCCGAGCAGTCCCGCAACGACATCATTCGAATTCTCGGGGTTGAGGAGGACCGTGTCACCAACACATACCAGGCTGTCGCGCTGCCTCCGGCCGCAAAAAACAAAAAGCCGGACGAAGTCGCCGACGAAGTCAGCGGCATTTTCGGCGTTCAACCCAATGACTACTACCTGTTCTACGGCGCCATCGAACCGAAGAAAAACCTGCGCCGGTTGATCGAGGCCTATCTGAGTTCGCGCGTGAAGCGGCCTCTTGTGATCGTGTCCTCCGGCGGCTGGCAGAACAAGGCCGAAAAGCAGATGATCAAGGACAACCCGTTGCGGCCGGACGGCAGCGGGATCATTCCGCTCGGCTATTTGCCCTATGAGTTCCTGATCAGCCTGATCAAGGGCGCGCGGGCGGTTTTGTTTCCCTCGCTTTATGAGGGGTTTGGACTGCCCGCCCTTGAAGCCATGGCGCTCGGGACGACGGTGCTCACGTCCAAAGGCTCGTCCCTGACCGAGGTCGCGGGCGATGCGGCGGTGATGGTCAACCCGGTGGACATCAAGAGCATCCGCGATGGCATCTTGCAGATCGACAAGGATGACAGGCTCGTGGACGAGCTCCGCCAAAGGGGGATCGGCCAGGCGGACAAATTTTCGCAGGAGCGCTACAAAGAGCGGCTCAAGGACCTTTACGCCAAGCTGGCCTAGCAGCGCCCCCTGTGCGGCCGGGCGAAAGGGCACGGCCGCGGAAGAGGACCTAATGCAGGATGGCCGGCGTCACCGTGGCGTCCTGCTTGCCGCTGGTGCGGCTCCACTCCGGCCATTCGTCCAAGGTCCATTCGGCTTTTTGAAAAGTGTTCCGGACAATTCCAAGCCATTGGCGCAGCTGCAGCCGGTCGAGGCCGAGCACAAGCGACCGCCCGGCCCGGTCCTTGAAACAGATCCGGGCGCCCTCTTCACCAAAACCGAGATCTATCTCGTAAACCAGCATTGCCTCGGCGGCGTTTTCGGCGCCGGTCATGACCGGCTCCTGCGGTGTCATCCGGCTTTCTGCCGCCTGCTGGGCCATTTCCTGCTGCAGCTCGGGCATCGGCGCGTCTGACGTCTGCTTTTCCAGCCAGTTGAGCAAGGCCGGCATCGCCCGCCGGGCAAGCCGCTGGGTCAGCCAGAGCACGACCGGCCCGGTCGATGTCTCGCCCGACAGCCTGATGCGGTCCTCGATGCTGTCGAATTGTGTCGTCAAACGGGTGAGAACCCGTGTCGTGCTCAGATCCATTCCGGTCGCACCCATGCTGTCAGCCCTCGATCCCGAATTTCGACCAGTCGATGGTGTCGCTGTTGGTCAGGGATTTGGTCAGGTCTGGCACCTGCGGCGTTTCGCGGGACATCAGCGCAGCGCGCTGTGCATGCGCCTCTGCGAGCCGGCCAAGCAGCGCCATGTGCTGCATTGACAGAAGCTGGGCATAGATCAGCGGCAAGGCGCCGGCCTGGCGGACCTCTTCGAATGCATCGGCCGGCAGCGCGTTCAAAGCCGCTTCGTCGACCCGGTACAGCCCGTCCAGCGTCTGGTCGCCATCGGCGGTGCGCACGGTGATCGGCCATTCGGTGATCAGCTTTTTCTGCGCCAGCAGGGCACAGACTTTCAGGGTCGCCTGGCGGTTCTGGTGGGTCTGGCCCAGAAAGTCGAGGATCTTGGAAATTTCCGGCGACAGGCTGCCATCTTCGGCAAAAAACGGCTCGCCCTCGGGGCCGTCGGTGACAAGGCCGCTGTCTTCATCAATGCACAGGAGCTGGTTGCCGTCTTCGGTCTGGCCGATGCGGAACGGATAGCCGCGCAGGATCGCGGGCGTATAGCCGCCGATCCACTTGCCGTCCGGACCGACATAAAGGTTCTTGCCCCGCTCGATGCCAAGCACGGCAACGGGATAGAACGCATCGCCGTCTTTCAGGAAGCCGACCGGAAAGGCATGCACGGCCTTGGGAAACTCGGCCGCCACAATCGGCGCGATCGCCTCTTCCCTGGCAAAATTGTAATTTTGAAACCGGGCCCAGCGTTTCGGTGCGTGGCGTTCGCGCGAGATCGGCTGAATGGCGACCATGAAACTGTCCTTCGAAAATGGCAGGAGGTAAGGCGCCGGTGTAACCGGTTCCCGCCGCCGTTTCCAGTGTTGTATCGGGTGAGATGGGAACTCATCCCGCCACTTTGAACGCGGACACCTTCAAAATCCCGATCTTGACCAGCCAGGCAAGACCCCGGAAGGCGAACGCCTTGCGGTCATCGGGCAGATCCTGAACCAGTGCCAGGGCAGGCTTTGGCCCGGCTGCTGCCTGCTGCAGAATATGGTCCAGCTCGGCTTCAGAGGGGATTACAAGCGGGGTGTAGTTGACCATCAGCAGGCCCATCAACTCGCCGATGCGATCCATCGCGATACCCGGCGACGCAAACGCCAATTCCAGGACCGTGTTGTCACCAAGAACGGTGGTCGGATAAGCGGCAAAGGCATGAAACGGATCTGGCCGCGCGGGCCACGGAATGGGCGACGGTTTGAGTTTTGGACCTTCGCTTTTCCGGATCGCGTCGAGTTCGTTCCAGAGCTGCTCGTAGACCGGAATAATGTGCTTCCAGTCATAAACGTCCCGCGCGCGCTGACGGCCCGCCGCCCCCATCTGGCGCCGGAGGTCTTCAGAAGCAAACAACCGGGAAAATGCATCAGCGGTTCTGTCTATATCAACCGCGATCAGGGCCGATGTCTGGCCGCAATACATGTCATAGGTGTCGAGTTCCAGCCCGTGCCGCATGGCGAGATCGCCGGCAAGGCCCGGAGCCGGCATGAGGGTTGGAATGCGGAAGCCGTCGACGCCGTCCCGGACCGTTTCCTTGTAGCCATCCCAGTCCGACACGACGACGGGTAGACCTGCCGCCATGGCCTCGATCGGGGTGATCCCAAAAGTTTCCTGGATGTTGTCGGAGAGCGAACAAAAGACATCGGCGGCCGCCCAGGCGCGGTTGCGCTCGTCTTCGACGCGGCCGTCCAGCGTCACAACACGAACAGAGGGACAGGCCAGCTTGGCTGCGGCTTCAAAGGCTGCTTTCTGCCCGTCATTGGCGTGCCAGCCGCATTCGACAAGCACAACGTCTTCGCCGTCCCGAAGGGTTTTTGCAGCGCGCTCGAGCGCCTGATACATGGCCAGTGGATTGGCCTTGGCGTGGAAGGACAAACGCCCAACAAACACCACGACACGGGTGTTTTCGCCCGCGCCAAGCGCGAGACGCGCAGCCGCGCGGTCTTCATCCGGAAATTGAAAATCATCCGGGTGGATGCCCAAGGGGATCACCGGCAACCGGGGCAGAACCAGTTTTTGGATGCCGAGCCGGTCTTTCAGCCGGTCGACCTCGGCCTGCATCAGCCGCTCCACGTTGCTTTTGACGGCTTGGGATGTGCAGATCAGGGCATCCCACGGCTGCACCGGGGCTGTGATCATACCGGTCAACTCATCTATGACGCGCGCGGATGCGGTTGTGTGGGTGACGCCAGAAATTGGCCAAGCAGCGGCTTGCATATTGGCACGGTTGCGGCTCAGCTCAGTCAAATTGGGGCCAGGGAAAAAGAGACCGCCTGCATTGGCCAAGTGGCTTTTGTCTTTTGCCGTGAGAAAAACCACCTCTGTGGTCGTGCCGATCGAGTCGAGAAGCCAATCCCGCTCGCGAATGGAAAGCGCACGCGGTAAGTAAAAGTGCAAACGCGACTCTGAGGAATAAGACCTCAACGCTCTCAAGAACCCCTCGCCGGCAACCCTTCGCCCGAGGACCGCTTCGGAACTCCTTTTGTACCCCTCAGGGTCAAAGAAAATTGCTGGCAATTACAATTCCTCTCCGAGTATATAGAAGCAAGATATTTGTATAATCCGGATACGTTGAGGATCTGCGGCCCGAAAGCCGTGAATCATGCCCGTAATTTGCCCGGGTTTAAGGTTTGCTGCGCCGGATCGGCACGTCCCACACCAGCCGCCGCCCGGGCCGGCCCAGATCCAATTTGGTGGTTTCCCAATTGATGCGCTCTGGCAAGTTTGTGTTTAGATAAGGGCTTTTGAAATTGCATGCATCAATGTGAACGTTGAAAGTAAGAAAGCCCCCGTATTGGGGGCTTTCTCTATGTTTTATCACGCTGTGATGCAATCAGGCGAACGTAAAGTCAGCCGCAGTCAACGCTACGTTAAACGTACCGAGAACCTGAAGCTCAGCCGCCTCAATTGCTGCGTCATTACCATCGTCTGTGTACTTGTACACCACGGTATTACCATCCACAGATGTGAATGCCAGGATACGCTCGTCACCTGCTGTGCCATTCGAGATGGTACCAATCGCAGCATTCAAATCCGCCAGATCGAACAAATCCGCCTTGGCTGCTGTATTAGCCGCGTCGCCTGCAATGAGCTGGACTGTGTCATTACCTGTACCACCGTCATCAAGATCGACACCACCGGCATTAGCAATCAAGTTAACAGCATCCGCGGCAGTACCGGTGAGTTCGCCTGTGAGGAAATCGCCGATAAGGGAAATTTCATCGTCAGCAACTACGAATGTCACGGTATCGCCCTGGGCTTCCGCAAGCGTTCCCGCCGTGCCAGCATCAGAATCTGCACTGTAAACGATATCATCGCTACCAGTACCACCGTCGATGGTATCCGCACCAGCACCGCCTGTGATGGTGTCATCCCCAGTACCGCCCGTGATGGTATCTGCAGCCACTGTTCCGGTCACGGTTTCCGTGCCGTTCGCAGTGGTTGTGAGCGTCACGCCGGTGGTGACAAAGTCATCTGCGGACAGGGTACCCGTGTAGCCCGTGATGTTCACGATGGTATCGGTCGCAGCGATCGTGCCTGCCGTGCCGTCGTTGATCAACAGGTAGGAACTGCCGTCGTATGTGAAGATACCTGCCGTGTTTGCACCAATCGTGGTACCCGCATTTGCGGCAGCTGCTGCAAGGCTTGCACCTGTTGCCGCAGTCACAGTGCCTGTCACCGAACCCGGTGCAGCATTCACAACGAAGTTGTCCGTACCCAGCACCATGTCGGTGATCACATCAACCGTCGTGAGGCCGTTGACGTCTACAACGAAGTTGTCTGTGCCATCACCGCCGGTCATGGTGTCGTTGCCAGCGCCGCCATCGATGACGTCGTTGCCAGCACCCCCGCTAAGGATGTCCTCGCTTGCGCCAGCCTGAAGGGTATCATTGCCAGCATTGCCAGTGATGTTGTCCACTTGCGCAGAACCGATCAGCTGATCGTTACCAGCACCGCCGGTCAAGGCCATACCGTTGCCGGTTGCCTCTGCAGCGGACAACTTCACCGTACCGGTTGAGCTGCTCGCATCCATGGATGCGTTCAACACAACACCGGTACCATCCGTGTAGATGCCGGCATCGCCGGCTCCGGAGATGGTGAGTGATGTGAACTCATTCATGTTCGCAACTGTAGCGAGTTCAAGATCATCAACCAGAGTGAAGTTAATGGTCTCAACATCAGCAACCGTCAGGTCACCCTGCGTTGTGACTGCTGCTTCGCTGGTCGTCGTATCACCATCTGTCACAGTGACGGACAAGGTATCCAGCTGACCAACATTGCCTGCGTTCTTGATGCCGAAAGTTGCGGCACCGGTCAGCGCCGACAGGGTGACTGCCGCTGCTTGCGTCGCGGACATGTCGGTCAATTGGGTGGTGCCGGCGCCATCCGCCATCTCAACGGCTGTAATGCCTGAGATGTTGTCGAGATCAACTGCAACGCCGTCTGTCACACCAAGGGTTTCAAAATTGGTATAACGGCCACCAAGCGTAGTTGAGTTCAGGTGGGTGGTGTCTGTAACGGTCAGAGTGTCCGTTCCATCGCCCCCGTTCGCAGAACCGTTTGTGCCAAGGACTGCGCCCGTGAATACACTGTCATTGCCTGCACCGCCGGTAAAGGTAGTATCGGTTTCAGCGTCGAGGCCAACGGTGACACCGCCGGTGTTGCCGGACGCGTCAACACTGTCAAAATTGGCTGCAAGTGTCTCAAGATCAACTGCGCCCGCGCCAGTGACGGTCAGCGAAGCACCCGCTTCGATCGCACCATTAGCGATTGCGACCTGGTCGCCAGCAACACCGGCACCAAGGCTCAAGTTTGTCGTCGCAGCAATAGTCAGGGACTCGATCGTTGCACCGCCGGCCAAGGTGACGACGTCAACTTCGTTTGCACCACCAGTCGATGTGATCGTGGCAGATTCAGCCGTGCCAGCTGTTGCCGTGACATCGGTATCAGCGTCTGCTTGCACACCGCCATCAAGGGCGATCGTTACGGCATCACCCGCGGTGGCATAGTCGAACTCAGTCAGGCCAAGCTCGGTTGAGCCATCGCCTTTCAGGCCAATAGCAGCGCCGGTGCCAACATTTTGGAAATCCACGTTTTGGGTAGAGCGGTCATTCCAGACTTGAGTTTCACCAGCAATCGTGCCGAAGTCGTAATCCGACGCGCCGGATGTGTTGATGTCACGAATAAAGAATTGCTCAACATTCGTAATGGTCGCGCCCGGAAGCGCACCAGCAGCATTGGCACCCGAAACTGTGAGATTGAAGCTGTCCGTACCGCCAGCACCATCAATTGTGTCAGCACCGCTGAAAGTCGTGTCGGTCGAACCTGTTGTTGTGTTGATGAAACCATTGATCACGTCGCCGGCAGACGTGCCCACGATATTGTCAACGCCTGTGGTCAGTGCAAAAGTTTCCCCGGTGACACCCGTTCCAAGCGACGTTGTGCCGTCATATACGGTTGCGATGTCGGCGGTGGCGGTGTTGCCAGCCGTCGTCAGCAGCGTGTTGACGGTGGTGGAAATGTTGTTCTGGAATTCTGCGGAGTTGGCAAAGCCGAGCAGGATCTGGTCGATGGTCTGGCCAGTTGCGATCCAGGCGTCGACTTCTGCGCCGGACGGGGAACGGCCGAGGACGTTCTGGTACAGCGCGGTCAGGGTCGCGGTGTTGACTTCGGTGCCGCCATAACGCGCAGACCATTCCGCGGAGAGGGTGAAGCCGGATGCCAGGTCTGTCGTCGTGACGGATCCATCAGCAAGGCCGTCAACCCAGCCGTTGATGCCTGTGGTGTCCGGCACGCGGCCGAAAGCGGCCTGGTAGATGCGGACGACCTGCGCAGCAAACGTCTGTGCTTCTGTGGAGGTAACAACGGCGTCGAGCGCCTGGGCAGCAGTGACTGCGCCAGAATCGATCAGGGCAACCCAGCTGGACAGCTCAGAGGAGCTCGGGTCGCGCTGAAGCACGTTGTTGTAATATTGGGTAACTGTTGCGGACGTAGTCATATCTCATAAGTCCTTCGAAATGTGCATATTGCAAACGAGCGCCGTAGACCTTACGAGCCCCCGCTGGTCGGAGTTCTTATTTGCCCGATACAAGAGTTTCAACCCCTACGTGCTGGCGGAACCTTGTGGTCCGTCAACGGTTTCGGTGACCCCAGCATCGACCAAGCGTCGATTCATCCGATGCGGCGAAGGTGTATAGTAAATTACACACAGTTTCAAGAGGCCGATTGACCCGCACTGCGCAGCACGCGGTGATTGCGGATATTCATAAGTCTCTTCAATGACTTGATCAGCTTCGGTTTGTGTGAAAAGTCCGCCGGCTTGCGGTGATTTCGCAGCTGCGAAACGGTAAAATCTGTCAGGCGGCCCGGGGGAAACATCCGTACTTGTGTCAATAATTTGAGCAGGTTGCACGGTTTTGAGCCCGCAGGCCAGTGCGGGCCCGCCCGCGGTCTTTGCGCGGCTGATGTTGCAGATGCGCCACAGGTTTTGCCGGCGGAGGCGCCTGTGGGGGCTCCTGTGGGGGCTGGCGGACCGGGTCACGGCAAACTTGGCAATTGCGTTCTGTCCGTGCCGGTCGTATGGACCTGACAGCCCCGCCTATCCCACAAGGCCGGCAGCCGCCCCGCGCGGTTTCTTGTGACCACCTTGATCAAGGAAGCTGATGTTGCGCTCGTTCGGTCCGTTCCGCTTTAAAAAGAAGCTCAGCCCGGAACAAAGGCGGCTGCAATCGATCCTGCGCGAGGCAGACGCTGCGCGCGATCTGGGAGACTGGGCGCTGGCCGCCCGGGGGTATTCCGACTATGTGGAGGCCCGGCCGGATGCCGCAGGCATCTGGGTGCAGCTTGGCAACATGCTGAAGGAAAGCGCGCTTTATGACGCCGCGCGCGAGGCCTATGAAAAAGCCTTCGCGCTGGAACCCGACAATGCCGATACGGCCCTGATGGCCGGGCATCTGATGAAAAAAATGCGCGACTACGATGCCGCCGAGACGTTTTACCGGCGCGCGCTGGAGCTTGCGCCCGATTCGCGCGATGCGTTCCGGGAGCTCGGCGCACTCGGCGTGTTTCCCGCCCCCACCGGCAGCGCACGCATGCCGGATGCCGCCGCGTCCCTGCTGATCGACCTGTCGGACGTCTTCAAGTTCCTGAAGGACCATGCGACCGTTTCCGGGATTCAGCGGGTGCAGCTGGCCATGACCGAAAACCTGCTCCGGACGGGCCATGCGGGCCTGAAAGTGTCCTATCTCGACGAGGGCAGCCGGGCCTATTACCTCGTCGACACCAGCCTCATCCTGGAGCTTTGCGATGTGTTGCGCGGACACGGCGCCGACCATGGCCGATTGAAAGCGCTGCTGCAGACTGCAGAGACAAGCGCCGAACCCTACCGCCCCGTTGCCGGTGATACGGTGTTCGTTGCCGGTGCGTTCTGGATGCTGCCCGACGCCCATGGCATTTATGCCGGGCTCAAGCAGCGCGGCGTCCATATCGGTGTCTATATCTATGACATCATACCGATCACGCACCCCGAGTTCTGCGCACCCGCGCTTGTGGCGAATTTCACCAGATGCCTGTTCCATTTTCTGACGCTGGCCGACTTCATTTTCACCATCTCGGATTATTCCGGTGAAGAGCTTGTGCGGGTGTTCCAAGACCGGGTCCCGCAGCTTGCGCCCGTTTCCACCGCCCGGCTGGCGCATGAAATGCCGGCAGCGCCGGACCGGAAACACGCCAGCGACGCCGTGAATGCCCTGCTGGACACACCGTATGTCTTGTTCGTCTCGACGCTGGAGGCGCGCAAGAACCACATGTATCTGTTCCGCGCCTGGCAACGGCTGATGAAAAAACATCCGGCGGAAGATCTGCCCGACCTCGTGTTTGTCGGCCGGCCGGGATGGCGGATCGACGACACGCTGGAAGCATTCGAGGATACCGGTTTTTTATCGGGCAAATTGCGGATCATGAATGGCATTAGCGATTCCGATCTCGCTCTTCTTTACAGCCACGCCCGGTTCACGGTCTTTCCCAGCCATGCGGAAGGATGGGGCCTGCCCATCGGCGAGAGCCTTGCCTTCGGGACACCGTGCGTTGCCTCCAACAGCACATCCATGCCGGAAGTTGCCGGGGACTTTGTCGACTATATCGACCCCGACAACATTGCTGCCGGTACCGACCTGTTTGAAACACTGATTTTCGAAGAAGGCGCACTCGCCGAACGGCGCGATCGCATCGCCAAGGAATTCAAAGCCGTTTTGTGGCGGGATGTCGCGCAAGACTTGCTGAACAACATGACGGCGCACATCGCGCGACTGAACGAAACTGGACCGCTGCCGGGCCCGGGAGCAGCGGCCGTCCTGCCGGCCGGCTTAGGCTACGGCTTTGAAAACTCTCTGGCGATTACGGACCTGGACGCCATTCAAGCGCTCGCCGCAGCCGATTTCGCTTTCGACGAGACATGGTACTGGGATGACCATCAGATAAAATGGCTCGTCGGACGCTCGGCACGTTTCAACGTGCGCTGTCGGGAGGCCGGCGCCGACGAAGAGCCCGCTGAATCCGCCCGGTATATCCCGTTTCAATTGGATATCGTCCGCACGAAAGACGCCTCAGCATCGTTCGAGATCGAATTTCACAACGGCAGCGTGTTTTTGGGACGGTTCAGGCTGACCAGTGGCCAGAGCTCGGTCTATCTTACAGTCCCACTCGATCCCGAGACCGGCGTTGCAAGCTTTGAAATGCGTTTAACCGGTGAAGTCCCTAGAGACAGCAGATTGCGCCCTGTCGGCATTGGGGTGAGCTCATTGAGCACGGGAAGCCCAGTTCGAGAGGCTTCTTTCTCGCACTTTAACAGGATCAAAGCGGATGCCGGCGCGCTGAAAAAATCCTAGTTGCTCAGACCGGCCGGCAACGGACGTGCGAGCAGCAGGCATTGCTTGCCACTCGCTTCGACCAAGTCCGGGTCACTCCATCTTTTTCAGTTCTTCATTCAAAGAGTGACTGTGAACCGTCCGCCACGTCTGAAGCGCCTTGATCTCGTTTTGAGCTGCGACGGTTTTGCGGTCAACTTCCTGGATGTTGCGGATCTGGTTCTGCGCTTCAGCGGACAGGTCGGCAATCTTGTAGGTCTTGCCATCTATGGTAATATCAAGCGGCTGTTCGGTTTTTTCAGGAGGCATCGGGCTCGACATTTTGTTTCCCTTTCTACAGATCGGAAGTTGATGTGTCTGGCTGCGGATTATTTGAGCGCTTCCTGATTGTCAAATGTGACGAAAAGGTGGGCGGAGAATCCAGCTTTTACAGCACTGAAATGATTGCTCCACGAAGCAGCTTTGAAGGATGAGAGCCGTTTCAATTGCCTGGCACGATCATGAGAAGCCGGCAAAGAATACTCGGCGATGCGGTCAGCCCAACCAGGTCCGTCGAGGCAATCGACATATTCGGGAGTGTCGCCCGCAATCTCGCGAAAGACGTCAATGTCAGAAACGATCGCGGGAATTCCGGATTGGAGTGCCTCGACCAGCGGCAACCCATATCCTTCAACAAAGGATGGGAACAAAAGCGCACGCGCTCCAGCAATCAGCGAAGAGAGCTTTGCGTCTGACAAACTTGAATGCTCGTGGACCTTGCCGCGCAGCGCTTCACTTCGGTCGAGCATGTCGAAAACGCTTTCCGCCTCCCAACCGCGCCGTCCAACCACATGAAGATGAGGCGCTTTATCGCCGAGTTGGTTGGTGAGATTGCGCCAGACGTTCAAAATCATCAGATGGTTTTTGCGCCCCTCTATCGTTCCAAGAACTACAAAATAGGGTTTCTCGGACTTGGTGGATGCGGCATCGTCTCGCCAGTGGCATTCTACTCCGAGATGAGCAACCAATGATGGTGGAATGCGCAGGTCCTCTGCCCCAAGATATTCGTGAAGCATGCGGTCCGTATACCGCGAATTACAAATAACCAAGTCTGCACATTCTGAAATTGTCTTGAGCCGCTGCCGATGCGCTGGCGCTGTTGCGGGCACCACGTATTCGGGGTGTGTCAGTGGTATAAGATCATGAATAAATATAACAATTTTCCAATCTCCGGTTCGATACAACTGACGAACCGCTCCTGCGCGTTCCAGGCCATTGTGATCGAGCGACAGGAATACCCGAGTGGCACTGGGCGAACCGTTTTTTCGAGGAATACAGCTAGCTACAAGTTCAACGAGGCCAGTCAGGTGCCTACTTGTAGATTGCGTTTGATTTGTGCCAGTGTCCCAGTTCCCACCGGTCATTTTCAGGATCTGCTCAGCACGGTGCCGCTGATACTCGATCAGCCTGCCTCCCAACCGCCTCACAAACACAACACGATCTGGACAGGTTTCCAAGAACCAGCGCGCGTAGGCAAAAATAACGCGGTCGACACCGGTAGGCGATGAGCGGCCGAGCCGCCGCTCCAGCCTGCTGATATCCAAATAGAACGTTGGGATTGAGGAGCTGACAGCCGACATAAAAACGCCCTACAGAATGAGGCACACATAAAAGTCCAGCAGACTGAGATGGTCGTTTGACCGGCGTCCCGAAAAGCCAATCGCGAACCAAAATTTGAAAGCACGCATGCGCTCAAAGTGAGTTGTAGATATCGAGTGCCAACGGGACATCTTCGAACACTTTGGAACGACCATTATGCAGGATTAGCGCACCGTTGCAGTATTCGTTCAAGATGTTGGCATCGTGCGAAACGAGTAACAAAGAACGATCGGCGCGTTTTTCAAAAATCTCTTCGCGGCACTTCCTGTGGAACCTCTGATCTCCAACGAAAATCACTTCGTCGATGAGGTAACAGTCAAAATCAATCGCAAGTGACAAACCAAACGCCAGACGTGCGCGCATACCCGAAGAGTAGGTTTTAACAGGTTCGGCCAGATAGGATCCGAGTTCTGAAAAATACTCTACAAAATCAAATACATCACGGTAAGGCTTGTCGTAAATTCGAGCAACGAACTTCATGTTGTCTATGCCCGTGAGGCTGCCCTGGAACCCGCCGTTTAGACCAAGCGGCCAGGACAATGACATGCCGCGGCTTATCTCTCCGGAGGTGGGATGCTCCAAGCCGCCGAGGAGGCGAACCAGCGTGGATTTGCCTGCCCCGTTGCGCCCGAGGACCGCAAACCGCTCACCTCTTGCCACTTCGAAATTCACGCCGTTCAACACACGTTTGCGCGAATGGCCCACGTGGTATTCCTTCACCAAATCAATCACTTTGATCATGTGACTTCGACGTAAGAACGCGCATCTTTGAGGAAATACAATCCTAGGACGGTTAGAACCGCTGTTACATATATCGCCACTGGAAGATTATGGTAGACCGGCACGCTTGGCCCGAAATAGCCGCCCCGAAGGTATTCGACCGCGCTAACTTGAGGAAACAAGACTATAAGGTGATGCACGGATTTAGGAAGCCAGTCCACCATGTAGAACGCGCCGGAAAGAGGGATCATGATGTAAGAGATCGGATGCCATATTTTCTCAACGACTTCAGAGCGCTCGCTGAGTGCTCCTATAAGGATAGCGACCGCAACCGAGTACCAAGCATATAGTAGCCATCCAATAATAATTGGGCCCATGTCGTAGGGCTTTTCCACGAAACCCCACATGAAGAAAATGAACCCAGTGATGAAAAACGCCGCAAGGGTTCCGACAATTTCCACCGCCATTCGCGCCATGTACATCGCAAAAATGGTGACCTGTCGATGGTACATCAGCTCCAGATTGGCTTGCATACATCTCAATGCACGCATCACACAGTGGCGATATAGCAAAAGAGGCATATAGCCGGATAATAGAAACGGTACGATAGGGGTCTCGATGTGAGATTCTGACTTGAGAACCGACCACATTGCAATAACGCCAAGGCAGAACATTATCGGTTCCATGATAATCCAAGCGAACCCGATGTTGTCCCTGCCGAACCGGGTGTGGATTTCGCGCATAACCAGCGCACCGACGACTCTGCTCTGCTCTTTGCAACCAGCCACAAACCGTTCTTTGCGGCTCATACGGCTGTCCAGATTGTCGGAGACGCTCAATGTCATTGCTTATGCTCTCGGGCATTGACGTAAAGCAGCCAGATCATCGCATATATCAAGAAACACGTCATCAGCACGGTGAGAACTGACAAGAAACGCTTCGGGTACCTCGAATAATCGGGTTCATTCGGCTCGACGATCCGCTCGAGATAGAGCTGCTTTCTACCGGCTTCAACACGGGCCGAGGCGAGGTTTGCCTGAGCTGTTAAAAGTGCCTTCGATGCAAACTCGGCTTCGAGAGCCATTTTTTCATAGTCGGCGTAGGTTCCGACGAGTGAACCACTCTCGCTAATCAGTTTTTGCTGTTCTGATCCGAGCTGTTTGTTTATCGCAGACAATTGCTCCTGAAGCATCCGGTTTTTAACGCTATCGGGTGCAACTTGGCTGGTGAGGCTCAACTCGGTTTCAATTTTCGCACGTTCGCCTTTGAGCTCGGTTATAAGCTCGAGCGCCTGTTCGGATTCGGCTAGCGGGTCAACAATACCTTCGCGAACACGAAACGCTTTCATTTCAAGCTGGTTTTCAAGCACCCGTTGTTCAGCGAGTGCCACTTCCTGGCGGGCGAGTTCTAGTGAGTCGTCCCGGGCACGCTGGTTCATGCGGTTGACCAGTTTTTCGCCCTCATCGAGAAGTGTTGAGGCGATTTTTTGTGCGTCTGAAGGAGTAAACCCCTTTACTTCCAACTCCGAAATCCCGCTTGAAGCGCTATGCAATGCGGTTACGTGACGCTGATAATGGTCGTACATCCCTTCGAAAGTGTCGCCATTCAGGGGGTTTGGAAAGCGCCCAAGGAAGTCAATGCCATCAGCTCCCATCATCGACCGGTAATCAAGCGCCTCATCCACCGCCTTCAAGCCATCTCGGGATCCCATAAAGTCGATCACAGAAAATGTTTCTTCCGGCGCTGTTCCCAAACCCGTGGTCTGCAACAGCGCTCCAAGTCCGCCAACCTGTTGCTTATCGGAAGACCGGACCAGGAACTTTGCTTCCGAGATATACTGATCCGAAGCAATGAAGAAAAAATACAGAGCTGCAAAGATGGTTGGCAAAAAAACAATGATGAAAAGAGACCCAAACCCGCCAATTCGAAATTTGGCTTTCCAATCATCCACATCCATGTCCGACCACTGGGATGGCGGAAATGCAAGTTTCTGTAGTTTCGCAGGCTTCTTGCCCTCAACCGGCTTCAGTTTGTTAAACTGAGAGGGATCTTCTAATTTTACCATTGAAGGGTCACGCTCTTCAGTAACTGCCATACGAAGGCCTATAAATCTGTTTAGCGGCTAATCTAGCCAGCATGGCTCTCGTTTAACCATTCAAATGTGGCACCGCAAGTGTCAGAGCACATGTTGGGCACCGGTTCCTCAGCGCCCGATCATGGCAAGAAAGCTTTGCATCATGCAGCGTCACACGCAGCCGTGCTTTTATCTACATCTTCAGTTTAAGGCAATTACGCACTAGCCGTAATGCCAAAACTGCCAAACAGCACAGCCGGCGGGCGACTATTGCAATCTGAACACAGTCACGATTGCTTTACCGAGCGACCGATCCCGTTCCTTTGTTTTGTGCCCGGCCCAGAACGTAGCTCGCCGGCCAGTTCGATGAGCTGTGCAGACAGCGGGCTCGTCTTGCGCCAGACCATTCCAATTGTTCTGGATGGCTGCGGATCGCTGAACCGGGCAATTGAGACCGAAGCCGAACGTGTTTCGACAGGCACGGCCATTTCAGGGATAAGCGTCACTCCAATTCCTGCGCTAACCATTTGAACCAATGTCGAAAGCGAACTGGCGTCCAACACCTCGCGCGGCGGAGCCGACTGAAGATTGCAAAAAGACAGGGCCTGATCACGGAAGCAGTGGCCTTCCTCGAGCAACAACAACCGCATTTCGGTTAGTACTTCCGGGCTTGGCACAGGCTGGCCGGCATCCGCGCCTGGCCGAACAAGAACGAAGTGCTCGTCAAAGAGCTTTTCCTCCGCCAGGGCCGGCTCTGAAACCGGCAGAGCAACAATCGCTGTATCAAGCCTGCCATCATTTAGGTCTTCAATCAGACGGGTTGTGACGGTTTCACGCACACTGATCTCAAGCTCAGGGTGATGGAGCGACAGCCGTCCAATCACGTCGGGCAAGAAATATGGCGCGACTGTAGGAATCACTCCGATCCGCAAACGCCCGACCAGCCGGTCCTGCGAGGCCCGCGCCAAGTCCGTCAGTTCATCTACGGACCTTAGAATGGCGCGCGCACGCTCCACGACTTCTGTCCCGAATTGAGTGAGACGGATCTGGCGCGCCGTTCGCTCCACGAGTGGTGCACCAAGCATGCCCTCCAGCTCTTTTATCTGCAGCGACAAGGCCGGCTGGGAGATCGAGCAAGCCTGCGCCGCCCGCCCGAAATGCCCATGGCGGGCCAGTGAGTCAAAATATCTTAGGTGTTTAAGAGTCAGACCAATCATTTGTAAAACTTATCATTGCGGTTAGAAGATTCAATTGGGATTTATCGAACTCGCAGGTTAGAACAGTTCCAGGCTGCGCCACGAGCGTGTGCCCCCGCATCTAACGGAGACCCTCATGAACGTTCAAAATGTACACAAACTCGGCGGTTGCCCCGTCAATCACGGTGGCAACACAGCGTTGAACAATCATCCAACGAAATGGTGGCCAAACTCCCTGAACCTCGACATCCTGCACCAGCATGATGCGCGTTCAAATCCGATGGACCCTGGCTACAATCACCGCGATGCAGTCAAGGGTCTGGACTTTCAGGGGGTCTGGAACGACGTTGACGCGCTGTTGACCGACAGCCAAGCGTGGTGGCCGGCCGATTGGGGGCACTATGGCGGCCTGTTCATCCGTTTATCGTGGCATGCCGCGGGCTCTTATCGTCTAGGCGACGGCCGCGGCGGCGCCGGCACAGGCAACATCCGGTTCGAGCCGCTCAATTCGTGGCCGGACAATGCCAGCCTGGACAAGGCGCGCCGCCTGTTGTGGCCGGTTAAGAAAAAATATGGCAATGCGCTTTCCTGGGCCGACCTGCTGGTGCTGGCCGGGACCGTCGCCTACCAGAACATGGGTCTGAAGACCTTCGGCTTCGCCTTCGGCCGTCAGGACATCTGGGGCCCGGAAATCGACATCAACTGGGGCAGCGACACCGAAATTCTCGCGCCTACCGACGAGCGTGTTGATGACTTGGCGGACGCGAACTCAATGTACAACCCGCTGGCCGCGTCTCACATGGGTCTGATCTACGTTAACCCGGAAGGTGTTAACGGCACGCCGAACCCAGCGGAAACGGCAAAATATGTCCGCATGACCTTCGCCCGGATGGCAATGAATGATGAAGAAACCGCAGCGCTGACCGTTGGCGGCCACACTGTCGGCAAGGCGCATGGGGGTGTTGCTGCCGACAAGGTTGGGCCGGAGCCGGCAGCCGCTGGTGTCGAGGCGGCCGGTTTTGGCTGGGCCGACCCGGGCTTTGACGGCAATGCAAACACTGAGCACACCTCTGGCCTGGAAGGCGCATGGACGTCCAACCCAACCAAATGGGATAACGGATATCTGGACCTCTTGTTCAAATACGAGTGGCAAACCGTCAAATCCCGCGCAGGGGCATGGCAGTGGGAGCCGATCGACATCGCCGAGGAAGATAAAGTGCCGGATGCGACCGACCCGTCGATCAAGCACAATCCGATGATGACAGATGCCGATATGGCGATGAAGGTGGATCCGATTTACCGTGAAATCTGCGAGCGGTTCCACAAGGATCCGGATTATCTTGCCGACACTTTTGCGCGCGCCTGGTTCAAGTTGACCCACCGCGACATGGGCCCGAAGTCCAACTATTACGGCCCGTTCGTGCCATCTGAGGATCTTGTTTGGCAGGATCCGGTCCCGGCCGGCAATACCGAATATGATGTGGACGCTGTAAAGGCCAAGATCGCGGCATCCGGTCTTCCGGCCGCCGAGCTGATTGCAACGGCATGGGACAGCGCCCGCACGTTCCGCGGCTCGGACAAGCGCGGCGGCGCGAATGGCGCGCGCATCCGCCTGGCTCCGCAAAAAGACTGGGCAGGCAACGAGCCTGACCGCCTGCAAAAGGTGCTCGGCGCCCTTTCGCCCATCGCTACCGAAACGGGCGCGTCACTGGCTGACGTAATCGTGTTGGCCGGCAATGTTGGGTTGGAACAATCCATCAAGGCTGCAGGCTACAACGTAGATGTCCCGTTTGCGCCGGGACGTGGCGATGCAACGGACGAAATGACGGATGCAGATAGCTTCTCTGTTCTCGAACCGCTCGCAGACGGGTTCCGGAATTGGCAAAAAGAAGCCTATACGGTTTCTGCCGAGGAAATGCTGCTTGACCGGGCCCAGCTTCTCGGCCTCACGGCACCGGAAATGACTGTACTGGTTGGCGGGATGCGTGTTCTTGGCACCAACTACGGCGGCGAGAAACATGGCGTCTTTACTGACCGGGAGGGCCAGCTGACAAACGACTTCTTCGTTAATCTAACGGATATGGCAAACAGCTGGCATCCGGTTGGCGACGGTACTTATGAAGTGCGCGATCGCGAAACCGGCACGGTGAAGTGGACCGCCACGAGTGCCGATCTCGTGTTCGGATCGAACTCGATCCTTCGCTCATATTCGGAAGTGTACGCTCAGGACGACAATGCAGAGAAATTCGTCCGCGATTTCGTTGCAGCGTGGACCAAGGTCATGAATGCCGACCGGTTTGACCTCGCATAATAGCGTGCAATCATAGACCCCAGCGGCGCCCGGCATCCACCGTGCGCCGTTTTTGCTGAGAGTTCAGATCTCGCTTAAGAACAAAGCGGCCCGTACTGCTGCAGATGCTCGATTTTCCACACCAAGTTTCACAAAAATCTGTTCAAGGTGCTTATTCACCGTACGCGGACTAAGGCAGAGGATTTCTCCGATATCTTTGTTTGCCTTTCCATTTGCAATCCACAAGAGCACTTCTGCTTCGCGGGCTGTGAGCAAAAATCGTTCTTGGAGACGATCCGTGGCGTCCGGTCGCATATCGGTCGTCATTCGGAATAGGTGTTCGTCCGTTTCTACAGCGCCAATGTAGTAAAAATGAACACTCCGGCCGGATAGCGATGCAGTGTGGACCACCTCACCTCGACTTAAATTCCGGTGGCGCGTCATCGCTTGAACGCGACGTGACAACGCTAGGGTTACGTTGAATAAAAAGAGCTCGCCGTCATCCGCGTTTCCCAGTTCGTTTCTTATTTGCGGAGTCGTCCAAAGCAAATCTCCAGCACTGGAAACAGCAACAATGTGCCGACCCGCAGCATCCAGCGCCACCCTGGTCTTGCGGACAGTCCGCGCGTTTGTCAGATGAACCCGGATCCGGGCTTGCAACTCCTCGACATTTATCGGCTTGGAAAGAAAATCCACACCTCCTGATTCCAAGGCATGGACAATATGTTCCGTTTCACTCAACCCGGTCATGAAAATGATTGGCACATGTTCAAATGATGCTCTCGACTTAATCTTCCGGCACGTTTCAAACCCGTCGAGGCCAGGCATTACAGCATCCATCAAGATGATGTCGGGCGTTATTTTCTCGACTATGGACAAGGCGGTTTCACCGCTTGTTGCAACAAGCACGGTGATGCCGGCACGCTCGAGCGCTTCTGTTAAAAAGCCGAGTGTTTCGGGCGTATCATCAACGACCAACACTGTATCTTTCGGCTTCTCAGTCATGTCGCTCTAACTCATCAAGTGCGAACCTGAAAGCCTCGAGATCAAAACGCTCAAGATGGCGTTCTAAAAGGTCCAATCCCTGCGCTTGTCTGGCGTCGTTCCTAAGAAACTGCAGTTTCTCCCTTAGGCCTCGCACATGCCCAATATCAGCCATGGCTTTAAGCTCGTTTACATGTTCGGGCGCGATCGATGATGTTGGCTTCTCCGCACCTAGCAAATGGTTCCCTGTAGGTTGGGACACTTGCTGTTTGTTTGCAGCACGATTGCTCGAGACCCACCTTAAATGGTGATCCAACTTTTCGAGCAACTCGGCGACATTGACAGGCTTTGTCAGCACATCGTTGTGGAAGGTCGAACTGGAGGCACCCAAGGCGTTATCAGCTGTATTTGCCGACAGCATTATAATAGGGGCCGTTTCCCCCGCTAACCGGAGGTGCTCGGCAAGATCCCATCCATTCATTCCGGGAAGTAAAATATCCAGAAGATAAAGATCGGGTTCATACCGATCCCAGTTTTTAAGCGCTGTTTCTGCGTCCGGAACAATCAGGACGTCTAAACCGGCTGGTTTCAGGAGATCGGACAAAAGGGACTGGTGGTCTGGATTGTCCTCAACCAATAATACCTTGCGTTCGGAGCCGCTGCGCCGAAAACAGGTGGACAGATTGTCCACTTCAATTTCTGGATGCTCAACCACAGACAACATCACACGCACTTCAAAAACGCTGCCCGAGCCAACCTCCGAAGACAATGCAATTGCCCCGCCCAAAGCATCGGTCAAAAGCCTGCTGATAGTCAGCCCAAGCCCCAATCCCGGCTTTCTGTTGATTTTTGTTTGCTGCGTGCGGCCAAACGGCTCAAAGATCTTGGCCTGTTCATCAAGTGCGATACCGGGACCGGTGTCTGAAATCTTGAATCGCGCAACTTGCGAACGATAATCGACAGAAAGGCAAACACTGCCGGCCTCTGTGAATTTGATGGCATTAGAGAGCAAATTGACCAGGATTTGCCGAAGCCTTTTTTCGTCGGTGCGAACAAATGCTGGCAAATTCGGAGCAACCGTGTAGCGAAACTCAAGTCCTTTGCTCTCGGCTTGCATTTGCATCATCCCGACGATTTGGGACAAGAAGTCAGACAGATCAATTCGGCTCATATGAACCTGCAGCCGTCCGGCCTCGATCCGGGAGATATCGAGCAGACCATCAATCAAGCCGGACAGGTGATCGGCGCTCCTGCGGATCGTGCCGATCGCCTTTTGCCGGTCTTCAGGGATGCGGCTGTCGCGTTCCAGAAGCTGGGCGTAGCCGAGCACGGAATTTAGCGGCGTGCGCAGTTCATGGCTCAACCCGATTACGTACCGGCTCTTGGCCTGGTTGGCTGCGTCCGCGTCTTCCTTTGCCTTTTGTAGCGCTGCATCCGTGATGCTGTGCGCATCGATTTCCTGCTGCAGCAACGCGTTCTGGCGGGCGGATTCTTCTTCGGCGACAACGCGGGTGTCGTGAGCCAGAACAAGGAACCAAGCGGCCACGCTGCCGGCGATCGCAAGAACGAAAAAGATCAGCGAGATGGTCTGGTCAAGCGCTGCGGCATTGCCGGGGAACCGTGTCACGGCCTGAAGCCGGATGACCCACAGAACAGCACCAAGCACCGCGACCGAAAACAGCACCGTCAGGCTGTAGCGCCCGAGGCGCGATCCGAACCCGGCGATCAGGCTTTCCGGCATGAGCCGTTTCGCAAAGGCCTCGATCTGTGCGCCGATCCGTGCCTTTGGCTTGCACATGTCGTGGCAGCGGGCATCGAGCGAACAGCACAGCGAGCAAATCGGCGCCCGATAGGCCGGGCAATAGGCCATGTCCTCCGGTTCGAACGGATTTTCGCAGATGGAGCACGGAATGCTGTCCGCCTTGGCCCAACCGGCCCGCGGCTTGCGGGCAAGGTAAAAACGGCCCCCGGTGGCCCAGGCGATGAGGGGCGCGGTGACGAAGGCAACGCCCATGGCGATGAAGGTGGCAAGCGCCCCGGCCAAGGCGCCAAATGCGCCAAAATGGGCAGCAAGTGCTAGTCCCGTTGCCAAAAGCATGGCCCCGGTTCCAACCGGGTTGATGTCGTGGAGATGAGCCCGCTTGAACTCTATGCCCGGTGGCGCGAGCCCTAGCGGCTTGTTGATGAACAGGTCCGCGGAAATGGCGGAGAGCCAAGCCATGGAGATGATGGAAAAGACCCCGAGGGTTTCTTCCAGCAACCGGTAGATGCCCAGCTCCATCAAAAGGAGCGCGATACCGACATTGAACACCAGCCACACAACCCGGCCCGGATGGCTGTGCGTCAGACGGGAGAAGAAATTCGACCACGCCAGGGATCCGGCATAGGCGTTCATCACGTTGATCTTCAGCTGCGCCACGACGACAAACGCGGCCATCAGAAGCGTTGCGAACAGCTCGTTCGGGATCATGTACCCGAAGGCAACGGCATACATGCGCGAGGGCTCATCCGCGTGTTCGACCGGCACACCATGAGACAGCACCAGAACAGCCAAGAATGAACCCGCAATCAGCTTCGGTGCGCCGAGGACAACCCAGCCTGCTCCGGCCAGAAACAGGCCCAACCTGTGCCGGCGGCGCAGGTGGTCGCGTTCGGGCAAGAACCGCAGAAAATCGACCTGTTCCCCGATCTGGGCCATCAGGGCGAGAATGACGGACGCCCCGGCGGCAACGGCAACGACGTTCAGCGTGTCCCAGCCGCCGGCCTCGCGGGGCACGCCGGTCGAGGGATCAATCCCGCCGAAGGAGAGCCATGTCCCGACCGCTTGCCAATCCGTGAAGGCGATAAAGACGAACGGCAGAATGTTGAGCACGATCCAAAAGGGCTGTGTGACGATCTGAAACCGGCTGATCCATGTAATGCCATAGGTGACCAGCGGAATGACCGCCACCGCGCTCAGGATATAGCCGAGCCACAGGGGAATGCCGAAGGCAAATTCGAGCGCGCTCGACATGATCGAGGCTTCAATGGCGAAGAGAAGAAATGTGAAACTGGCGTAGATCAGGGACGTGATCGTCGATCCGATATAGCCAAACCCTGCGCCCCGGGTCAGAAGGTCTATATCAACCCCGTGCCGCATGGCCGTGCGGGCAATCGGGAGCCCGACAAACAACAGCACCGCGCACCCCACCAGGATCGCGACAAAGGCGTTCGCGGTGCCGTGTGACAGGGTAATTGCACCGCCAATGGCCTCTAGCGCCAAAAACGAAATGGCCCCGATGGCGGTCTGCGAGATGGCCCGTGAGGAAAAGCGGCGGGCCTTCTTGGCGGTGAAGCGCAGGGCATAGTCTTCCAAGGTCTGGTTATTGACCCACTGATTGTATTTCCGCCGCACCGGCAAAATGCGCTGCCGGGCGGTCATGCCTCTGCCTCTTTTGTCGTCACACGCCCATCCCTTGTGCAGCGCACCCTTTGGCGCGCGACGGCATAGCCGCCCGTTCCCTGCGTTTGCCGCGCGCATCGGTCAAACATTGCACGGTTCATGCCGGTTTGCCGGGCTGCGGCCACAGCAAGCGCGGGCCGCTTACGTCAATTGACGTATGTTGCGGCGCAAAAACTCTGCGCAGCATGGTTTCCCGACGGCGGTGCTTGCCACGCGCCGGGGCCGGACAGGGAACCCGGCCAGTCAAAGCACAGAGGGGAAGATCATGAAAAAGACAGCAACGGGGATGGCACTGGCCGCCCTCCTGGCGACCACCATGCTCGGCGGCGCGCAAGCTCAGGAAGACACGATCAAGGTCGGCATCCTGCACTCGCTCTCGGGCACGATGGCGATCTCGGAAACCACCTTGAAAGACGCCATGCTGATGCTCATCGAAGAGCAGAACAAGAAGGGCGGTCTTCTGGGCAAGCAGCTTGAGGCCGTCGTCGTTGATCCGGCGTCCGACTGGCCGCTCTTTGCCGAAAAGGCGCGTGAGCTGATCGAAGTGAACGACGTTGATGCGGTCTTCGGCTGCTGGACCTCCGTGTCGCGGAAGTCCGTTCTGCCTGTTTTCGAAGAGCTGAACTCGCTTCTGTTCTATCCCGTCCAGTATGAGGGCGAGGAAAGCCAGCGGAACGTGTTCTACACGGGCGCTGCCCCGAACCAGCAGGCCATCCCGGCGGTTGATTACCTGATGAACGAGGAAGGCGTGGAACGCTGGGTACTGGCCGGCACGGACTATGTTTATCCGCGCACGACCAACAAGATCCTCGAAGCCTATCTGAAGGCCAAAGGTGTCGCCGAAGAAGATATTATGATCAACTACACGCCGTTCGGACACTCCGACTGGCAGACGATCGTCTCCGACATCAAGAATTTCGGCTCGGCCGGCAAGAAGACAGCGGTGGTTTCCACCATCAACGGTGATGCCAACGTTCCGTTCTACAAGGAACTGGCCAATGCCGGCATCAAGGCCGAGGACATCCCGGTTGTCGCCTTCTCCGTCGGTGAAGAGGAACTGGCCGGTCTCGACACGGAGCCGCTCGTTGGCCACCTTGCGGCGTGGAACTACTTCCAATCCGCCGATGCCGACATCAACTACGACTTCATCGACACATGGCACGCCTTTACAGGCGACGAGGAGCGCGTCACTAACGATCCGATGGAAGCCCACTTCATCGGCTTCAACATGTGGGTCAACGCTGTCGAGAAAGCCGGCACCACTGATCCCGATGCCGTGATCGACAGCATCATCGGCGTGACGGTGCCGAACCTGACCGGCGGATATTCGGCCATGATGCCGAACCACCACATCACCAAGCCTGTTCTGATTGGCGAAATCCAGGATGACGGCCAGTTCGAGACCGTTTGGGAAACCTCCGGCCTTGTTCCGGGCGATGCCTGGTCCGACTACCTGGAAGGCTCCAAGGACCTGATCGCCGACTGGCGCAAGCCCATGTCCTGCGGCAACTTCAACGTGAAGACCGGCAAGTGCGGCGGGTCTGAAGGCTGATCCCTTCAGCACTTTGTGGGGTGGGCGCACTGGCTCACCCCACAGACACGTTTTCAAACCGGACATTGGGTCTGTGAAGCAGTGTCAGATCTGACTCGCGAGACTGATGCGGTTTGAAACGACAGGTCCGGTCCTGCAGCGGCGCGGCGTGCGCCGGTCCGCAAGACCGAAGACGAGACGTGAAACTTCCAAGCCGGTGGACCGATGCCCTATTTGAAATCCCTGCTGGTCGTCCTGTGCCTCTTGATCCTTCCTGCCGGATCGGCGCATGCGCAAGAGGATACCGAAAGCCTCAGGCCGTTGATCAACGAGCTTGCAGGCGGCGGTTTTTCCGAGACCGAACAGCAACTTGGTGTTTTGGCCGCAACGGGCAATCCCGGCGTGGTTCCCGCCCTTGAAGCCCTTGCCGACGGCGACCTTTATGCGCGCAAGAGCGACGGCGTGGTGTTCATCGGTGAGCGGGACGGCCGCGTTTACAAGCTGACCGATCCGCTGACCCTTGAACCTGCTGGCGAAGAGCGCCGCCGCGACATGAAAAAGATCAAGGTCAACAATGGCCTGCGCCGGGTCATCCGCACCGCGCTTGGAACCCTGACCCTCATGGCTCCGGACCCGGCCACCCGGCTGGCGGCTGCTGACGCCATGTTCAAGGCGCAGGACCCGGGATCGATCGAGGCGCTCGATCTCGCGCTGACGCAGGAAACCGAGCCCAGGGTCCGCCGCAAGATGGAAGCCGCACGCGCGGCCGCAGTTTTGAAGTCGGATAAGCCCGAGGCGGTCAAGCTTGGCGCCATCGCGACTCTCGAGGCGCTTGGTAACCGGGACGCGCTGTCCGTCCTCAGCGGTTTCTTGCCGGAGGCGCAGGGCGCCGAAGTGCCGGCAACTGAAACGGCCATGGCCCGCATCGACAAGACACTGGCGGCCTGGGGCGCGGCCGAGAATGTCTGGTACGGCATCTCTCTCGGCTCCGTCCTGCTCCTTGCTGCCATCGGCCTTGCCATCACCTTCGGTGTGATGGGCGTCATCAACATGGCCCATGGCGAGATGGTCATGATCGGGGCCTATGTGACCTTTGTCGTCCAGGAGATCATCCGCACCTCGGCTCCCGGTCTGTTCAATTACTCGCTGTTCATGGCCCTGCCCCTTGCCTTTCTCACGGCAGGCCTGGTCGGGATCGCGATCGAACGCGGCATCATCCGGTTCTTGTATGGCCGTCCCCTCGAAACGCTTTTGGCGACCTGGGGCGTCTCGCTCATCCTGCAGCAGGCGGTCCGATCCATTTTCGGGCCGACCAACCAGGAAGTCGGCAACCCGGACTGGATGTCCGGCGCATTTGAGCTTGGCCAGATGACGATCACCTACAACCGCATGTGGATCGTTGTTTTCTCGCTGCTGGTCTTTGCCGGACTGATGCTGGTGCTGAAGAAAACCCCTTTCGGGCTCTACACCCGGGCTGTCACACAAAACCGGCGGATGGCGGCGTCCATGGGTATCCGGACCCCCTGGATCGACGCCCTCACCTTCGGGCTCGGGTCAGGGATTGCCGGCATTGCAGGGGTGGCTTTGTCCCAGATCGACAATGTCTCGCCCAATCTCGGCCAGGGCTACATCATCGACAGTTTCATGGTGGTGGTCTTTGGCGGGGTCGGAAACCTGTGGGGCACTCTGGTCGGCGCGATGACACTCGGCGTGGTCAACAAGTTCCTTGAGCCTTATGCAGGTGCGGTTCTGGCCAAGATCCTGGTGCTGATCTTCATCATTCTCTTCATTCAGAAGCGTCCAAGGGGCCTGTTCGCCCTCAAGGGCCGGGCAGTTGACGCATGATGACGTCCTTTCTCTTCCGCGCCCTCGACAAGAACGCCGCGCTGTTTCTCGGGCTCCTGACCGCAATCATTGTCGCGGTCCCTGCACTGAACCTGCTCTTGCCGCCGGACCATCCCTTGCATGTGCCGACTTACGCGGTCACGTTGATGGGCAAATACCTGACCTACGCCCTGCTTGCCCTGTCGGTCGATCTTGTGTGGGGCTATTGCGGCATCCTCTCCCTCGGGCACGCGGCCTTCTTCGCGCTGGGCGGCTATGCGATGGGGATGTATCTCATGCGCCAGATCGGCACGCGCGGTGTCTATGGCGACCCGCTCCTGCCCGATTTCATGGTGTTTTTGAACTGGGACACCCTGCCCTGGTACTGGTACGGCTTCGACATGTTCTGGTTCGCGGCGCTGATGGTTCTGCTTGTGCCCGGACTGCTCGCCTTCATCTTCGGCTGGTTTGCATTCCGGTCACGGGTCAGCGGCGTGTATCTTTCGATTATCACGCAGGCCCTGACTTACGCGCTCCTGCTCGCCTTCTTCCGCAATGACATGGGCTTCGGCGGCAACAACGGCCTGACCGACTTCAAGGACATCCTGGGCTTCGATGTCCAGGCCGACACCACGCGCGCGGCCCTGTTCGCCGCCTCCGGAATCGCGCTCGGCCTGTGCTTCATCATCTGCCGGGCCATCACCCGCTCAAAACTCGGCAAGGTTCTGGTTGCCGTGCGCGATGCGGAAAGCCGGACGAGGTTCCTCGGCTACCGGGTTGAACACTACAAGCTGTTCGTGTGGACAATCTCGGCCATGATGGCCGGGATCGCCGGGGCGCTTTATGTCCCCCAGGTCGGGATCATCAATCCGGGGGAATTTGCACCGGCAAACTCCATCGAGGCAGTGATCTGGGTGGCTGTCGGCGGTCGGGGGACGCTGGTCGGGGCGGTCATCGGCGCGGTGCTGGTCAACTTCGCAAAGACCTGGTTTACGGCGGCCTTTCCCGAGTTCTGGCTGTTCGCGCTGGGCGGTCTGTTCGTCTTCGTCACACTGTTCCTTCCGAAGGGCATCGTGGGGACCGTCACCGACAACTGGGCGAAGGTCTCCCGCCGCAAGCACGCAGTGGATGAGCGCCCCGGGGATACCCCCTCCACCCGCCCTGCACCGAACCCCGCGGAGTAAGTCATGACCCGGCAAACAAGTCTTCTCTATCTGGACGGCGTTTCGGTCTCGTTCGACGGGTTCCAGGCACTGAACGAGCTTTCCCTCGTGATTGCACCTGGCGAAATGCGCGCCATCATCGGACCGAACGGCGCCGGTAAAACCACGATGATGGATGTTATCACCGGCAAGACACGCCCCGACACCGGGGATGTCTATTTCGACGGCGTGATCGACCTGACCGGCGAGGACGAAGCCTCGATCGCCGAACTCGGCATTGGGCGGAAATTCCAAAAACCCACGGTTTTCGAAAGCCACACAGTCCGGGATAATCTGGACCTTGCATTGAAAGCGCCGCGGGGACCGTTTCAGACCCTGTTCCACACCATCACCGGCGCGGAGACGAAACAGATTGCCTATCTGCTCGATCTGATCCGGCTGACCGACAAGCAGAGCGAGCTGGCGGCCAATCTTAGCCACGGCCAAAAACAATGGCTGGAAATTGGGATGCTCCTTGCCCAGGATCCGAAACTCTTGCTGGTCGATGAACCGGCGGCCGGGATGACCGATGCGGAAACAGAAGAAACAGCCGCTCTTTTGAAAGACATTGCCGAAGATCATTCCGTAGTTGTCGTGGAGCACGACATGACCTTTATCCGCTCGCTGGAGGTGAAGGTCACAGTGCTGCATGAAGGCTCGGTCCTTGCCGAAGGCTCGCTCGATCATGTTTCGGCAGATCCGCGCGTTGTTGAAGTCTATCTGGGGCGGTGAGCCATGCTGAATGTCGAAAACATTGATCTCCACTACGGTGCTGCGCAGGCGCTCAAGGGCGTCTCTCTCACCGCAGAAATTGGACAGGTGACCTGCCTGATGGGCCGCAATGGCGTTGGCAAGACGTCAACGCTGCGCGCCATCGTCGGCCAACATGCGATCAGCGGCGGACGCATTGAGTGGGACGGTGCGGATATCTCGCGGCTGAAACCGCATGCAAGAGCCAAGCACGGCATCGCCATCGTGCCGCAGGGCCGTGAGGTCTTCCCACTGCTAAGCGTCAAGGAAAACCTGCAAACCGGTTTTGCCCCGCTTCCCTGGCGGGAGCGAACCATTCCGGGCACCGTGTTTGAGCTGTTCCCGGTCCTGAAGGACATGCTCAACCGGCGCGGCGGCGATCTGTCCGGCGGTCAGCAGCAGCAGCTCGCCATCGCGCGCGCTCTGGTCACCCGCCCCCGGCTTCTGGTTCTCGACGAGCCCACCGAGGGCATTCAGCCGTCAATCATCAAGGATATCGGACGGGCCGTCGACTTCCTGCGCGCGCAAGGCACCATGGCGATCGTTCTGGTGGAACAGTATTTCGAGTTCGCCCGTGATCTTGCCGACCGGTTCGCGGTGATGGACAGGGGAGAGGTGGTTCTGTCCGGGGAAGCGGCCGAACTCGAAGAGCAAGAGGTCAAGGCATTCTTGACCGTATAACTGTTTGAAGCGGGCCGGCCATGCGTTTCCGAGATCGATTGCAGGCTTCGGAACACCGCTGCACTAAAAAAGACCCTATCCCGCAATAAATCATTACTGTCCGCCGAGCGACTGATCCCACCCAGAGGTCCCTCATCTATCGAGTAGGGCAAAGTTAGCACCTGACCGCGATACGTTTCGGTTCAGTGGTTTCAGGAATGTCGGAAAAAGCACGCCGGGTTCGGTTTCAGCCGCGCGGCGCAGCCGCAGCGCGCGCAAGCTCATCTCAAGCAAACAGAATGTGGAGTTTGAAATGACTGCAGCTGCGCGCGCGCGAACCGGCGGGCGGGCCGGACGGCGGGCTGTCCGCACCGCCCCCGATCACACAATGCTTCCCGGATTGTCACGCAACCTGCCGCTTTGCGAGCCGCTTGATGAAGAACAGGTCCGCAAGCTGGACGATGCGTCCATGGCGATCCTGGAAGACGTCGGGATTGTCTTCCGCGACGAGATTGCGCTGGAAGACTGGCGCAAGGCCGGCGCTAAGGTGAACGGCGAGCGGGTCTATCTGGACCGGGGCCTTGTGCGCGAGTTGATCAAGACAATCCCGTCCAGCTTCACTTATCACGCGCGCAACCCGGCAAAGAATGTCTCGCTCGGCGGAAATCACAGCATCTTCGTACCGATGACCGGAGCACCGTTCATCTGCGATCTGGACAATGTGCGGCGCAATCCAACGCTGGACGATCTGGCGACATTTCACAAACTGAGCCACATGCTGCCGGCGCTGCACTCAAGCGCGCATCATATCGTTGAACCCTACGATCACCCCATCAGCCACCGCCATCTGCGCATCACCTACTCGTCGATGAAACATTCGGACAAAACGTTCATGGGTATGACCACCAGCCCAAAGAACGCCGAAGACGTGATGGAGATGTGCGCCATACTGTTCGGCGAGGATTATCTGGAAGACCATCCGGTGACGACTGGAAACTGCAACGGCAACTCGCCGCTGGTGTGGGACGAAACCATGCTGGGCGCCATGCGCGCGTTCTCAAAACGCAATCAGCCAGTGCTGTGCTCGCCATTTGTTCTGGGCGGGGCCAACACGCCGGCCTCTGTGGTTCCGGCCGTCGCGCAGCTGAATGCCGAGGCCTTGAGCGCCCTTGCCTACACCCAGGTGATCCGCACGGGCGCGCCGGCGATTTATGGCCACTACCTGTCGACTGTCTCCATGCGCTCCGGCGCGCCTATGGCCGGTACGCCGGAAATCAGCCTAATGAACTTCATGATCGGGCAATTGGCGCGCTTTTATAACATCCCCTGGCGCACCTCCGGTTCGCTCGGCGGCGCAAAGACCTTCGACGCGCAAGCGGGCTATGAAAGCGCAGCTACGTTGAGTGCCGTCATTCACGCCGGAGCGAACTACATCTGGCACGCCGCCGGCTGGAACGAGGCGGGCATGCACTGCTCCATCGCCAAATTCATTGTCGATGCCGAGCAATGCGCCATGGTCTACCGGATGGCAGAAGGGCCTCGCTGGGACGATTTCGATGAAGGTCTTGCCGCTGTGCGCGATGTTGGGCCGGGTGGGCACTATCTTGGCCACCCGCACACTCAAGAAAACTTCCAGCGCGCTTTTTTCATGCCAGAAATGTTCGACAACAACTCTATCGAACAATGGAAGGCGGAAGGCGGCACAGAGATTACCGAACGAGCGCTCGCCCAAGCGCACAAACTGCTGTCCGAATACCAAGAACCCAAGCTGGATGAGGTAAAGAACGAAGCCTTGCTCGACTACATCGCCCGTCGAGAACGCGAGATCCCGGCGGCCGATGCCCTGAACCAGGATCACTGACTCCCCTGCCTCGGCGGCGCCAGGTATCTTTGTCCGGTGCAGCTGCTTTTTAAAGGCACTCCGCCATGCGCGTTTCTGAAATCCACGTCTATAGCCACGCCTTGCCGGTCAAGGACGGACCATACGTCATGGCCTCGACCGTTGTGCACGAGCTTCAAACCACATTGGTCAAGATCATCGACGAGACCGGCACTGCAGGCTGGGGAGAGACCTGCCCGGTAGGTCCCGTTTACGCGCCCGCGCACGCGGCCGGAGCGCTGGCGGCAATCAAGGAAATCGCACCCGGTCTGATCGGCGCAGACATAACCGGTCTGCGCGCTTTTCAACGGCTGATGGACAAGCGACTGAACGGCCATGCCTATGCAAAGGCCGCCTTCGACATTGCCGCCCATGATCTTCTTGGGAAACGCACAGGGCTCTGTGTTGCCGACCTTCTGGGCGGGGCAATGACCGGCAAAGTGCCCTCCTATTTCGCCTCGGGCGTCGGCTCTCCGGAGGACATTGCCCGCATTGCCAAGGACAAGGCAGACCAGGGCTTCAAACGCATGCAGATCAAGGTCGGCGGCCGCGCAGTCGATCTAGACATTGAGACGATCCGCAAGGTTTGGGAGACGGTCGGCACAAGGATGCGCCTGGTCGCCGACGGTAACCGGGGCTGGACATCACAGGAGGCGTTGCGTGTGAGCCGCTCCTGTCTCGACATTCCGATCGTTCTGGAACAACCCTGCAACACGATCGAAGAGATCGCCCGCATCCGCCACCAGTTGGGACACGGGGTCTATCTGGATGAATCAGCGACCGATATTTCCGCAGTGGTGCGCGCCATCGGCGACGGGATCTGCGACGGCTTCGGCATGAAACTGACACGGATTGGCGGGTTGCAACCCATGTCCGTGTTCCGCGACATTTGCGAAGCGGCAGCCCTGCCCCACACCTGCGATGACAGCTGGGGCGGTGACATTATCGCCGCGGCCTGCGTTCAGATCGCGGCAACGGTGCACCCGAAATTTCTCGAAGGTGTCTGGGTCGCCCAGCCTTTCATTGAAGGCAACTATGACAGCCGGAACCCGGTCAGTATCGTTGATGGCCATTTGAAAGTCCCGGACGGACCCGGCCTCGGTGTGGTCCCTGATGAAGACCTGTTCGGGGCGCCGGTCGCGTCCTTCTAGGCCGTTTGGACCAATCGGAGACATTATGCGATTTTCAGGTAAAAAAGCTCTTGTGACAGGCGCTGCTGGGGGGATTGGTCAGATAATTTGCGCCCTGCTGCGCGCAGAAGGCGCGAGGGTTGCTGCCGCCGACAGGGATTGCTTGGCCATCGAAGCGGAAGCGATCCTGTCAGGCGACCTGCGGGAGCAAGCCTATGCAGACGGCTTGCCGCGGGCTGCCGCTGACGCTCTGGGCGGCCTCGACATCATCATCAATAACGCCGGCGTTATCACCCGGGGCCCGATCACGGAGACAAGTGATGCTGACCTGGCACTCTCCTTGGGTGTGAACGTCGAGGCGCCGTTCCGGATCTGCCGGGCGAGTATTCCGATCCTGGCAGACGCTGGCGGCGGCGCGATTGTCAACACGGCCTCTTGCTGGGGCGTGCATCCCGGGCCCAATCATGCGGTATATTGCATGACAAAGGCCGCCGTTGCGTCCCTCACCCAGTGCATGGGACGGGACCATGCGCACCAAAACATCCGCATCAATGCGGTATGCCCAAACGAAGTCGACACGCCGATGCTGCGCACCGGATTTCAAAAGCGCGGCTTTGATCCGGAAACAGCCATTGAAGAATTGGGCAAGACCGTCCCGCTCGGACGCGTTGCCACCGCGCAGGACATTGCAGAGGTCGTGTTGTTCCTGGCGTCCGACGCTGCCCGCTACATGTGCGGCGCACTAGTCGAGGTCAATGGCGGGAAACCGGTCGGATGAGGCGCTTTGAAGACAAAGTCGTTCTGGTTACGGGCGGGCGCAGCGGAATCGGCCAGGCAATCGCGCGCCGGCTCGCCAGTGAGGGGGCGCATGTGTTTACA
The DNA here is from genome assembly GCF_007830545.1 of Roseibium hamelinense. Taxonomy (GTDB): domain Bacteria; phylum Pseudomonadota; class Alphaproteobacteria; order Rhizobiales; family Stappiaceae; genus Roseibium; species Roseibium hamelinense. The sequence continues at coordinate 29,690 of NZ_VLLF01000004.1, read as the reverse complement.
GCTCAGCGCGGGCCGGATGCGGAGTTTGAGGGCATTACCGCTGATTTTGCCGATCCGGAGGTTCCTGCAAAGGTGGTTGCGCACGTGGCAGCCCGCACCGGGCGCCTTGATGTTCTGATCAATAACGCCGGCCGCATGGAAGAAGCTGCGATAGAGACCATGGACCTTGCCGCCTGGCAGCGGAGCCTTGCCATCAATTTGACCGCCCCGTTTCTGATGATCAAAAACGCGCTGCCGTATTTAAAGGAGGCGCGCGGCGCAATCGTCAATACCGGCTCGATCGAAGCACTGGGCAGCAACCCGAAACATGCCGCCTATTGTGCTTCGAAAGCCGGATTGCACGGGCTGACCCGTGCTGTTGCCGTTGATCATGGCAAAGACGGAATCCGCTGCAATGCCGTTGCACCAGGCTGGATCGACACGGATCTCAACAACAATTTTATCGAGAGTATGTCTGATCCGGAGCGGTTCCGGCGGAATGTTGACAGAATCCATCCACTCGGTCGGACCGGCACACTGGACGAGGTCGCAGCACTCGTGGCCTTCCTTGCCGCCGAAGAGAGCGGGTTTGTAACGGGCCAGGTGTTCACGGTCGATGGCGGGCGTATGGCACGCCTCAGCTTGCCGTGACCTCAATCCACTTGACCTGAAACGGCACTGCCCCCGTTGAGATCGCCCTTTGACGAGCAGATAACAGGTCTGCATTCGAAATGCGCTAGGACGTGCCGAGGTACCATCCGGTTTCCAAAATTCGGGGTGCGTCATGATAAACCCGCTGCAAGGCGCGCAGGTGGTGCTATGATCAACCCCATACCAATGGGGAACAGGACGAACATCATGAAAACGACAGGGAATTTAACGCGCGGGAACGGGCTGTCGCGCCGGACGTTGCTGGCCGGCGGCGCCGCATTGACGGGCCTTGCTGCGACCGGAATTGGCTTGCGCCCAGCGCGTGCCCAACAGCGCGGCGGGACAATCAAGGTCGCAAAGGGCCACGGCCAAACAAACGACTCGCTCGATCCGGGCACATTCATCAATGGCTTTACAGTGGCGCTTTCCTACGGCATGCACGGATTTTTGACCGGTGTTGCGACGGACGGCTCGCTGGAGCCCTCGCTCGCCGAGAGTTGGGAGGCCAGTCCCGACGCCAAATCCTGGCGTTTCAAGATTCGCAACGGCGTGGTATTTCATTCCGGCAAACCGCTGACCCTCGAAGACATCGTGGTGTCGATCAACCACCACCGCGGCGACGACACCACGTCGGCGGCGGCACCGCTTGTAGCCGGCATCACAGAGATCCGAACGGAAGGCGATGACACGGTCGTTTTCGATCTAGAAAGCGGCAATGCGGACTTCCCATTCGTCTTCACCGACTACCATCTTGCCATTCTCCCAGCAAAGGACGGCAAGGTGGACTGGCAGGCAGAGGACGGCTGCGGCCCTTACAAACTGGTCGAATTCGATCCGGGTGTCGTTGCCCGCTTTGAACGCCACACCGATGACTGGAACGATCAACGCGGCTTTTTCGAGGCCGTGGAAATGCTGTCGGTGGTCGATCTGAACGCCAGGACCACGGCGCTTGTGTCCGGGCAGGTTCACTCGATCGACAAGCTCGACCTTAAAACGGTCGGTCTGCTTGGCCGCCGGCCCGGCATCAAGATCAACTCCCTGGCCGGACCGCAGTACTATACTTTTGCGGCACACACCAACACGGCGCCGTTTAACGACGTGAACGTGCGCCAGGCGCTCAAGCACGCGATCAACCGGGAAGACATTGTCGAGAAAATCCTGTTCGGCCACGGCACGGTCGGCAACGACAACCCGATCGGACCGAGCTACCGGTTCCACAATCCAGACCTGCCGCAAATTCCGTTTGATCCCGACAAAGCCAAGTTCCACCTCAAGGAAGCCGGGCTGGACGGACTTTCCGTAACGCTGTCCGCAGCGGATGCAGCCTTCCCCGGCGCTGTTGACACGGCTGTGCTTTATCAGGATTCGGCCAAGGCAGCCGGTCTCAACATCGAGGTGAACCGCGTTCCCAATGATGGCTACTGGGCGGATGTCTGGTTGAAGCACCCATTCTGTGCGGTCTATTGGGGCGGACGCCCGACAGAAGACCAGATCTTTTCAACCGCCTATGCCGAAGGGGCGGCCTGGAATGAAACGAAATGGTCGAACGCACGCTTCAACGAGCTGCTGGTGGCTGCCCGCGCAGAACTCGACGAAGAAAAGCGCCGGGCGATGTATTTCGAGATGCAGGAATTGGTTACGATGGACGGCGGAACGGTGCTGCCGATGTTCGCAAACTATGTCTTCGCCAACTCGGACAAGATCGTGCACGGTGAAATGGCCTCGAACTACGATGTGGACGGCGAGCGCTGGATGGAGCGCTGGTCTTTCGCATAAGACTCACGGACGGCCGGGGTTATCATACTCCGGCCGGATCCTCGCGCTGAAATGCGGTTCGGATGGCCTGTTTCATGGCACGGGCTGCATCAGACATTTGGCCCGCGCGTGTTCCCATGACCAAATGCGACACGGGCGTTGGACCGAGCCCGGCTTCTGGGCCAAGGACTTTCAGCGGCACGTCAATCGAGGACCGCCCCAAAAGCCCGATGGCAACGCCTGCCGCCACCGCCGCCTTGATCCCTTCAACGCTTTGACTGGAGTAAACAACCTGGAACCGTCGGCCCGCCTGGGTCAGCGACCGGACGGCAGCCTCCCGCCACCAGCAAGCCTGATCGAACAGCGCAACCGGAACAGGGTCTCGTGTCCATAAGTCTACGTGGGCGACACCGGCCCAAACGGTCGGATCCTCAAAAATCACCTCCTCGCTGCTGGACGGTTCGGCAACCTCATGGACCGCAAGATCGAGCCGGGCCTGATCCAGGAGACTGGGAAAGGCGATACTGAGGGAACAGTTTACCTCCAGCTCCACTTTCGGATGCGATTGGGCGAAGGCCGCGACAATGCCGGCCAGCCGGGCCCGGCCATGATCGTCCGGAATTCCCAGCCGCAGTTTTCCCCCAAGCGCGTCTGACGTGATGTCCCGGTAGGCCGCATCCAAACGGGCGAGAACATCCTGCGCCACCAGCACAAGCCGTGTACCGGCATCCGTTAGCCGGACACCGCGCCCGGTGCGCTCAAACACTGGCTGTCCCAAAACTTCTTCCAAGCGTTTGATTTGCATGCTCGTGGCCGACTGCGACCGCCCGATGCGGAGCGCTCCGTCGGTGACGCTGCGGGTCTCGGCGACAGCAAGAAACGTCCGCAACAGGTCACTCTCAAGGGCAGCCATTCAAAATCCAGATATCTGAAATCCAAAATATTCGATAATCCTATAACGCAACTGCGCCTATCCTGTCACCTGCCCCCACGTGCACCTTGGAGAAAGACGCATGACACAGCCCGCAGCCCCGCATGCACCGGCCCGGAACCTTAGAATCTTACTATTGGCCGGCTGCCTTGCGGTCGGCGCTGTAGTGATCGCGCTGTGGCCGACCTTCATGTTTTCCGGCCTGCTTTTCTCCGTGCAGGGCCTGATCGACGTTGCGCCACTCGTCATTCCCGGCATTCTGATTACAGCCTGGATCATGTCGAGTGGCGCCGACCGGTTGATCCGAAGCGCTTTTCAGGGCCGTGTTCTGACATCGGTGATTGCGGCTTCCGCCCTTGGCGCGGTCACGCCGGTGTGCGGCGTGACGGTGTTGCCATTGATGGCCGGCTTGCTTGCTGCGGGAGTTCCGTTCGCTCCGGTGATGGCGTTCTGGCTGTCCTCCCCGATCACCGATCCTGCAATGCTTGCGACAACCGCTGCGACATTGGGCATTGCCTTTGCCGTGGGCAAAACAGTGGCCGCCTTCGGTCTCGGGCTGTTCGGCGGCGCGTTAACGGCCGTATGGGGTCCGTCCGGCGGCGGGCAGGCCGTGCTACGGCCCAACCGGCTGACCATGGACCTGAGCGCGCCATCATGCTGTGGACCCGCCTCGTTCAATCCGCGCATATGGGAACACGCTGGTCGGCGGGCTAGCTTTATGAGGCAGGCGGCTGCAACGACGAAACTTATTCTGATCTGCTTGGGTCCGGCCTTTTTCGCCGAATATGCCCTGAACGCAGCGCTAACCCCCGGATCGCTGGCCCACTATGTCGGTCCCGACAAGTGGTGGGCGATCCCGGCGGCGGTTTTTGTCGGCGCGCCTGCCTATATCGACGGATACGCAGCCCTTCCGCTGACTCGCGGTCTTCTCGACAACGGCATGTCGCAGGGTGCGGCCATGGCTTTCCTGGTTTCGGGAGGGACCGTCAGCATCTGGGGCGCACTTGCGATCTTTCCCGTTCTAAAGCTGCGGCCGTTCGGACTGTATCTCGCGCTGGCGGTAACTGGATCGCTCCTGGCAGGTTATGCCTTCGACTGGATTGTCTAGCCCCGTCAGCGCTGCCTATTCAGCAGATGCTCGCCACTCCTTCCAGCGCAGAACAGCGTTTGCGCCAATATCCCTGAGGGGTTGCGGCGGCAGTTTTACCGGCGGCGCATCCTTTGAAAAATAACGGGTGACGTGGCTGGAAATCCCAAGCGCCTGGTCTGCTGCGCCGATGCCTGTCAGCGTGCCGCGCGTCGTACCCAGACCGTTTTGGACGCAGCCGGCATAGACCCCCTCTTCCACCTGCCGCATTACGGAAACGCTGTTCAGGGACAGGCACAAATGCCCGGCCCAGGCATATTCCATTTTCAACCCGGCGAGCTGAGGGAAACGGGCGTCGAACTTCCGTTGCATCACATTTGCAGCCCGGTAAACGGCGTGCGCCTGCACGCGCATGCCGGATTTTAAAAGCGCACAGGTCCGGGTGACGATCCGGTTGCCACCCTGCCCGCTGTCTATTCGCCGCAAGGTCGTGCCCATCGGATCGGATGGCGTGATGCCCCAGCGCGGCTGTCCGCCCAACTTTTTCAGCGCATCTGGCTCCAATTCCGGCGTCATAACCGCAAACAGGAACAGCTGCATCAGCCGTCCGCGTTCAAAGCCGAAGCTTTCCAGGTGGCCATTGACCGTGAGGATGATCTTGGCCGTTTGAACCGTAGCGCCTGGCGTTGTCACCTGCCAGCCCGTTCCGCGTTTTTCAAAACTCAGCGCCGGCGTCTCCTCGAAGATCGCAACGCCCTGCCGGGCAAGCCCAGAGGCCAATCCACGGATATAACCGGCCGGTTGCAGCATCACTGTTCCCGGCGTGTAAAGTCCGGACTGGTAGTGGCGGCTGCCGGTCATCTCCCTCATCTGCTGCTGATCTAGCCTCTCATAGGTCTCGCCAAGGCTCTCCAGATGCTGCGCATAACTGGCGTTGTGCGCGTCCGCAGCGGCGCTTGCGGCCCCGTTGACCTTGCCTGCGGGATCGAAATAGTTCTGGTTGATCTGATAGGCGTCGACGGCATCCCGGCCGAAGGCAATTGCCTGCCGATTGAGCGCAATCATCGCCCGGTCGTCACCGCTCCCCGAATAGTCTTCGGAGGTCAACTCGTGCGGCAGATCGATCATGAAGCCAGAGTTGCGGCCCGCTGACCCGTCGGCGATCCGGGCCGCCTCCAGCACAACAACGCTCAATGACGCATCAATTTGCTTCAAACGCCTGGCTGCCGACAGGCCCGCAAAGCCAGCGCCGATCACCACAATATCGGCGGTGATATTGCGGCCAAGCGGCGCTGCAGGTGCCGGCTCGGGCAAAATCCGGTTCCAGGCCGCAGGACCTTGCAGCGACGGCAGGCTCGTTGCGGCCCGGACGCTCATCAGCCGACAGCCTCGTCCTCATCATCGCTCAGATCGAGCCAGATCGTCTTCAGCTGGGTATACTGATCATGCGCATGAAGCCCGTTGTCGCGCCCGCCGAATCCCGATTGCTTGAAGCCGCCAAACGGCGTCGTGATATCACCTTCGCCAAAGCAGTTGACAGTCACCGTTCCAGCCCGGATCGCGCGTGCACCGCGCAAGGCCTTTTTGGCGTTACCGGTGAAGATCGAGGCCGCAAGGCCGTACTCTGTGCTGTTCGCAAGCGCGATCGCCTCGTCAAACCCGCGCACACTCATGACGGCAAGCACGGGGCCGAAAATCTCTTCGTGCGCCACGGGCGAGCTCCGCGCCACATCAAGCACGGTGGGTTCAACGAATGCCGCACCCTGCGTTTTGCCGCCCAACAACACCTTGGCATCGGTTTGAAGGTAGGAGCAGACCTTGCCGAAATGCTCCTCCGAGACCAACGCGCCAACCCGGTGCTCCGGGTCCAGCGGGTCGCCAACCATCCATTCGCGTGCATGGGCATAGATCCGCTCCAACAGGGCGTCCTTGATGTCTTCCTCCACGATCAGCCGCGAGCTGGCCGAGCAGTTTTCCCCCATGTTCCAGAATGCGCCGTTGACCACATGCGCAGCCACACGGTCGAGATTTTCCGCGTCTTTCAGCACCACACAAGGGTTCTTGCCGCCCATTTCCAGAACAACTTCCTTCAGGTTGCTTTCGGCTGCGTAGCTCAGAAACCGGCGCCCGGTCTCGGTCGAGCCGGTGAACGAAATCATGTCGACATGCATGTGCCGTCCGAGCGGCTCGCCGACCTCCGGGCCGGTGCCGGGTACGACGTTGAAAACGCCCGCCGGAACTCCGGCCTCACCCGCGAGTTCCGCCACCCTCAATGCCGTGAGGGAGGTTTCTTCCGCAGGTTTCACCACCACTGAGCAGCCTGCGGCCAGCGCCGGACCTATCTTCCAGGCCAGCATCAGAAGCGGAAAATTCCAGGGCAGAACGAGACCCACAACACCAACCGGTTCGCGGACAATCATCGCCAGGTGGTCATCGGACGCGGGCGACACCTGATCGTAGATCTTGTCGATGGCCTCCGCATGCCACTTGATGCAATGGATGGTCTCGGGCATATCAACCGTCTCGCAATCGAAGATCGTCTTGCCACTGTCGAGGCTTTCCATAACGGCAAGCTCACGCCGGTTGCGGGTCAAGAGTTTCGCAAACCGGATCAGGACATCCTTGCGTTGCGCGGGATGCATCTTGGACCACCGGCCGTCTTCAAACGCTTCTCGCGCTTTTGAAACGGCAAAGTCCACATCTTCGGCCCCGCAGGCCGAAACATCAGCCAGCGCGTCGCCCGTTGCCGGATTCTTTGTGGTGAAAGTTTTGCCGGAGGCGGCCGGGCGGTATCCGCCGTCAATGAACGCTGTTGCCGGAAAAGCCAGCTTGGCGGCCAGAGCCTTGTATTCATCACGTGTCAGAAGCTCGCTCATGTGTGTTCTCCCGCCGTGATCGTCTCAATTGTCGATTTCAAAACCCGGACCACCTGTTCTAGCTGCCGTTTATCGTCTTTGTTCAACGCCTTGAGGGGCGGGCGCGGCGGACCGGCCTCAAGCCCGCACATTTCCACCCCGTGTTTGACGCATTGAATGAACTTGCCGCCCTGTTCCAGCACGCGCATTAAGGGCATCATGGCGGACATGATCTGGCGGCCCTTGGTGAAATTGCCTTCGACGGCGCAGGCCCGATACAGCGCCACATGCTCACCTGGCAGAAAATTCGATCCGGCGCAGACCCAGCTGCGCGCGCCCCAGGCAAAGAACTCCAGCGCCTGATCGTCCATGCCGCAGGATATCTGGATGTGCGGGTAGTCGCGCGCCAGAAGGTGGACGCGGTTGATGTCGCCTGAACTTTCCTTGATGGCACAAACATTGCGCGATCGGCCAACTCGATCGAGGAACTCCTCGCCCATGTTGACGCCCATCCGGCCCGGATAGTTGTAGAGCATGATCGGCAGGTCGGCCGCCCGGTCAATGGTCAGGACATTGAGCGCGTTTTCGCGTTCAGTTGGCACCGCATAGGGCGGCGTTGCCACGAGAATGGCGTGGGCGCCCAGCTTGGCAGCCCCTTCAGCCAGCGCAACGGAGTCCGGGGTGCGCATCGAGCCGGTGCCGACAATCAACGGCAGGCGTCCCGCCAGCTTGTTCTTGGTGAACGCGGCGAGTTCCAGCCGCTCCTCAACCGTCTGGGTGTAGTTTTCGCCGGTGGAGCCTCCCGAAATCACGCCGTGAACGCCGCTTGCGACGAGGTGATCAATCATCGCCTCCAACGCGTCCCAGACAACGGTTCCGGTCTCGTCATAGGGTGTTACGATCGGCGTATATATGCCTTCGAATATCAGTCTCGGGGTCATGGGGCCTCAGGCGGATTTTTGAGTTGGCAATTGCCCGAGCGGCGCCTCCAGGCCCCTGGGCATGACAAAAAGCTCGATCTGGTCGCGCGACAATGCCCAATGCTCAAGCGCAAGACTTGCGGCGCGGTCTTCATCACCGGCCTCGATCGCCGCGATCATGTCGTCATGCTGCCGGCTGGCCTGTGACAAGCGTTCAGGGTCAGATTTCGTGTTGGGCCGGAAAAAGGTCATCGCGATACGCGTGTGATCGATCAAAAGCCGGTCAAGACTGACCATCAGATACGGATTGTCCGCCATTTCGCCGGTGATCCGGTGGAACCGGTCATTGGTGAGGGCGCGGTCGGTGACCGACCCGCCTTCGAGGGCTGAGCGGAACGCTTCTTGTGCCCATTTCAAATCGCTGATCTGGGCTTGGGTCGCGTTCTGCGCCGCCAGTCGCATGATTGCGCTGTAAACGAGCGGCGCTGCCAGAAAAAAATCGCGCAGGGTGTAATGCGTCATGTCGGACACGCGCGCACCACGGTTAGCCTGGAGAACAACGTACCCCTCACCGGCCAGCTGCTGCAGCACCTCGCGCAAGGGCGTGCGCGACAACCCGAATGCCGTGCAAAGCTCGCTTTCCTCCAAGGACGATCCGGGCTTGCGCTCAAGCGTCAGGATTGCCCGTTTCATGGCTTCGTAGGCGTCGTTCTTGGCAGATCCACGGGTGGGAGGCATTGGCCGATCCTGTGCGATTTATGATTGACCACCTTGTATACAATATGAATACAATATCAATACGAACATAGCGGCCGATCCGCCCCCGTGACTTTCACAGGGCGACAATGGCGGGAGAAAAGCGACATGGCCCTGACATCTGACGTGACATTTCTGCTGTTGGACGATTTCTCGCACATTGCGTTTTCCTGTGCGCTCGAACCGCTCCGGATCGCCAATCTGCTGGAAGGCAGCGATCTTTACCGCTGGCGGCTTGCTTCCCCAGGCGGGCAGCAAGCCGTGTGTTCAAACAGGTCGGTTACGCTCGTCGATCAGGGGCTGGAGCCCTTGCCGGCCCGCTCCAGCCTATTCATTGTCTCCGGCCAGAACATCGGCGAGCGCGTCACGCCGCAAATCCTGTCGTTCATCCGGCGCGAGCGCGCCCGCGGCACCCGGATCGGCGCGATCTGTTCGGGCGCTTTCGTGCTGGCAAAGGCCGGGTTGCTGGACGGCCGACGCGCGGCCATCCACTGGTCGTTCCACGACAGCTTTGGCGAAACGTTTCCCAATGTCGACCTGTGTAAGAATGTGTTCGTCGCCGACGAGCCCTTTGTCACCGCATCCGGCGGAACGGCGGCGTCAGATCTGATGCTGCATCTGATCGGCGAACGCCATGGCGCGGACTTGGCGGCCGCAGTGGCCGACATGATGGTCTATTCCGGCGTGCGCCCGCCGGAAGCGTCTCAGCAAATCTCTGTTCAGGCGCGCCATGGCATCCGAAACCCGCATATTGCCGAAGCCATTAGGCTGATGAACGAGAGTGCGCCGTTTTACCTGCCGTCTTCGGAGATCGCCCGCAAGATCGGCATTTCGACCCGGCAGCTGGAGCGGCTGTTCCAAAAGCACCTGAGGGTTTCGCCAAAAAAATTTGCAATCCATCAAAAGCTTGAGCGCGCCCGCAACCTTTTGTTGCAAACCGAGCAGTCCATATCGGAAATCTCGCTGGCCTGCGGCTACGATTCCCCGTCGCATTTCATCCGCATCTACCAAAAACGCTTCGGTGTCACGCCAAACAATCACCGGCTCTGCTGAGCCAATTCAGAGAGTTTTGCATATAACAGGCTTCACTTGCGCAAGCTCTCACCGCGATCGACTTTGAACGCTTGCCACTCAGACTTGGCGCCCTTAGGCCTACTCTTCCGTTACGATGTCGATTGGGGCGACGCCCAGGTTCTTCAGGCTCGCGACAACACCCTCGACCATTTTGTCCGGGCCGCATACGTAAAACTTGCCCTTCGTATCGTCGATGATTTCGTCCAGCGTGTCCTGGTCGAAATGACCATAATACATCCCGCTTCGTTTTTCATCGCTCAGAGCATAGATAACCTTCAGTCCATCCATCGCATCGAGCTCATCCTTCAAGATGATGTCCTCGGCTTTTTGATTGCCGAACAAAAGCTGCTGCCCGGACAGCTCGCCTTTGCGCTCAAGATCCCGCAGGATAGCCAGAAACGGCGTAATCCCGGCACCACCCGCAATGAACGTACCCGGGCCCTGGTAGGTTATCGCGCCCCACGGGTCGCCGATCAGCAGCGCTTCGCCGGGCGCAACATCGTCCAGTTTGTGGGTAACGCCGTCATGGTCGCGATACGCTTTAATCGTGAATTCCAGATGCTCATCACCGGGTAGCGACGTGAAGGTAAATGGGCGGCCTTCCTGGCGCCAGTCTGGCCGGTCGATCGACACTTCCGTAGCCTGGCCCGGTTCAAAGCTGTAGCTGTCCGGACGCGTCGTCGTGAAGGCCCAAACGTTATGGGTGACTTTCGATTTCGACTGAATGATAATCTTATGGCTCATCAAAATACTCCTTGTCCTGAGGCAGAAGGTCGGCTGTTCATGAGGAGTTCTGGCCAAGTTGAGCCAGCTGCTTGCCAGTTCCACCCAAGTAATTTGGCGCGGGATCGAGATCGGCAGCTTAGTCCAGGTTTTCAGGCGCAACAGTTGTGAACAGAACCACGGCAATTTGGTCGACAGCAACCTGTTACCCGTCAGCACCTCTGGGTCCAGATTGGCTGATTGCTTAAGGGAGTGATTTTGGCTCATCTTCACAGATCAGGAGTGAAGCATGAGACAGAAGAATCAGCGTCATCGGGATGCAGCCGATCGCACGGTGAACGACATTCGCCGCAAGACGCGTAAACGGTATTCCTCTGAAGATAAGATACGGATTGTGCTTGCCGGCCTTCGCGGCGAAGACAGCATAGCCGAGCTGTGCCGCCAGGAAGGTATTGCCCAGAGCCAGTATTACAGCTGGTCGAAGGAATTCATGGAAGCTGGCCGCAAGCGTTTGGCTGGCGATACGGCACGGGAAGCCAACACAGGTGAAGTGCAGGATCTGCGGCGTGAAGCGCGTGATTTGAAAGAGGTGGTTGCCGAACAGGCTCTGGAACTCCGTTTGCTCAAAAAAAGCATGATCGGGGATGGGGGCGACGACGAATAAGGTACCCCGCATCGGAGAAGCTTGAGATCATACGGCTGGTGGAGCAGTCTGATCTCCCGGCCAAGCAGACCCTCGATACGCTCGGTATCCCCCGCACCACATTCTACCGTTGGTACGACAAGTATCTGACAGGTGGTCCGGGAGCCTTGGAGGATCGTTCTCCAAAGCCATCAAGGGTTTGGAACCGCATACCGGATGATATTCGAGGGCTTATTGTTGACCTGGCATTAGCAGAACCCGAACTCTCATCTCGAGAGCTGGCTGTTCGGTTCACCGATACGCAGCAGTACTTCGTGTCAGAGGCCTCTGTGTATCGGCTGCTCAAGACCCATGATCTCATCACCAGCCCGGCTTTCGTGGTCATCAAGGCGGCGGATGAATTCCGGGACAAGACCACAGCCATCAACCAGATGTGGCAAACGGACTTCACCTACATCAAGATCATTGGTTGGGGCTGGTTCTACCTGAGCACCATTCTGGACGACTTCTCGCGACACGTTGTTGCCTGGAAGCTGTGCACCACAATGACGGCGGGTGATGTCACCGACACGCTGGAACTGGCCCTCCAGGCATCCGGCTGCGATCAGGTTGCCGTTCGGCACAAACCCCGTCTGCTGTCTGACAACGGCGCCAGTTACATCTCCGGCGAGCTGGCTGAATGGCTCAACGAGCAAGGCATGGATCATGTTCGTGGAGCGCCATACCATCCGCAAACACAGGGCAAGATCGAACGCTGGCATCAAACCCTGAAGAACCGGATCCTGCTAGAAAACTACTTCCTGCCCGGTGACCTCAAAGCGAGCATTGAGCGCTTCGTCACTCACTACAATCATCACCGCTACCACGAGAGCCTCGGCAATCTCACTCCTGCCGATGTCTACTTCGGACGTGGCGAAACCATTTTACGCGAACGTGAAAGGATCAAACGAAACACGATCAATCAACGGCGTTTGCAATACCGCAATCAAGCCGCTTAAAATCAACCAACACGATGAGCCAGTCCCTCAGCTAAGTCACGAAGCCATCAGTCCCAAATACCCTGACGACGGACAATTAGAAGCAGCAACAGCCAGCAACCATAGCTGTTTCAGCTAGGCCTATGCTCCCCTTTCCCCTTTATCAAGCTGCCTTGTCGGGGGTGATGCCGGAGATGGCCTGGATGAGGTTATCTTCGGTGACCTCGTCCGAGGTGAAGGTGCGGATGATCTCGCCGGAATACATGGCAACGATCCGGTCGCTAACATGCAACACCTCCGGCATCTCGGAGCTGATCACGATAACCGCGTAGCCGTGCCCGGCAAGTTCGCGGATCAGGTTGTGGATCTCGGACTTGCTGCCAACATCAATGCCGCGGGTGGGCTCGTCCACGATCAGGACGTTTGGATGCATGGACAGCCATTTGCCGATCACGATCTTCTGCTGGTTGCCGCCCGACAGGTTGCCGACCGTTTGCTTCCAGCCGGGCGTGCGGATGTCGAGCCGGTCGCGGTATTGATCGAAAATCGCCACTTCCGCGCCTTCGGCAACAAAAGGTCCAGCCTTCAGATCGTCCACCTGCGGCAAGGTCATGTTGTCCCGGCAGTTCATGCCAAGCACGAGACCCTGGCCCTTGCGGTCTTCCGGCACCAGGGAAATGCCCTTGGAGATCGCATCGGCCGGGGAATGGATCCGGGTTTCCTGGCCATCCAGAAAGATCTTTCCGGCGCTTGGTTCGCGCAAACCGAACAGGGTCTCGGCAATTTCCGTGCGTCCCGCCCCGACAAGGCCATAAAATCCGACGACCTCACCGCGTCTGACCTCAAAACTGATGTCCCGGTAGAGTTTGCCGCAGGACAGGCCTTTGACCTCAAGGGCGGTGTCGCCAAGTTCGTTGTGATTGACGTTCCGGCTCAAGTCGAGGCTGCGCCCGATCATCAGCTGCGTGATTTCATCCTCATTGGTCTCGGCCGTCACCAGGGTGCCCCGGTAGGAGCCGTCGCGCAGCACGCTGATCCGGTCGGTGATCTTGAAGATCTCTTCCATGCGGTGGGAAATGTAGATGATGCCGACGCCATGGTCCTTCAGATCCGCAATCACATCGAACAGCACGACCTTTTCGGCATCGGTCAGCGAGGCCGTCGGCTCATCGAAGATCACCGCCTTGGCGTCGACGGTCAGGGCCCGGGCAATCTCAACCATCTGCTGGTTGGCGATGGACAGGTCCCCCACACGCGTTTTGGCGTTGAAACCGACCTTCAGCTTCGCGAGGATCTCATCGGTCTGAGCGTAGAGTTTTTGCCAGTCGACCAGGCCGAAGCGTTTTTTCGGCAGTTCGCCCAGATAGATGTTCTCGGCAACGGTCAACTCGGAGGCAAGGCTCAGTTCCTGGTGAATGAACACGATGCCCTTGGACTTGGCGTCGAGCGGCGAGGCCATGCGGACCAGTTGCTCGCTGACGATGATCTTGCCCTCGTCCGGCTGGTGCAAACCGCCCAGGACCTTCATCAAGGTCGATTTTCCGGCGCCATTCTCGCCCATCAGGGCATGAACTTCGCCCGGCAGGACCTCCAATGAGACGCCGTCAAGCGCACGCACCCCCGGAAAGGTTTTAACGATGTTTTCAAGCCGCAAGGCCGGTGTCGACTGGCTCATACCCGCAGCTCCTGCTTACCTTTGAGGTTGAGTTGGCGGTCAAGGAACAGAACCGCGATCAGGATGAGGCCGATGACCAGGTTTACAGTCTCGGTATCGGCGCCGATATGGCCAAGCCCCTTGCGCAAAAGCTGGATCGCAATCACCCCGCCGAGGGTGGAGATGATCGAGCCGGATCCGCCGGTCAGCTTCGTGCCGCCGAGCACAACGGCGGTGATCGCCCACAGCTCGTAAAGCTGGCCGTCATTCGGGTTCACGGATCCCGATTCGGAGTAGAACACCACAGCCGACAGGGCCGCCAGAAAGCCGATCAGCATGAAATTGATCAGGAAGTGCGGCCCGACGCGGATCCCGGCATTCACGGCCGCCTCCCGGTTGTCACCGATGGCATAGGCGTTCCGGCCGTGCACCGTGCGGTTCATGATGAACCAAACGGCGGCCACGGTGCCGAGCAGGAACCAGGCTGCGGTTGGAAGGCCCAAAAACTGCGCTTCAGCAAAGTCGACCAGCGTCCAGTTGAGATGGGAGGTCGGCTGTTCGCCGTTGTACATGAACACAAGGCCGCGGTAGCCAAGCATGGCGCCGAGCGTGACGATGAAGGCGTCCACCCCGGTTTTCCAGACAATCAGTCCGTTGATCGCCCCCAAGACCACACCGGTCAGCAGCGCCAGCCCCCAGCCAACGGGAATGACCCAGTCGCCAAGGCCGGCAAAAACCGGCCAGGTCATGCTGTCCAGCATCACGACAGCTGCCAGAGCGAAGATCGCACCGACGCTCAGGTCGATGTTGCCGTTGATCATGATCACCGTCATGCCGACGGCAATGATCCCGATAGGCGCGGACTGCTTCAAAAGCAGCAGCATGTTGTCGAGATCCATGAAAGCCGTGTCGCTGAGTGACAGGTATTTGCCCGCGACGGAGAAAAACACCAGCTGCAGGACGATGAAGCCCCAGATCGCGCCGCGTTTCAAAAAGGTGCTGAGAGTTCCCGGTTCCATTGTTCTCTCCCTCACGCGATCGGCGACCAGAGCTTGCCGCGCTTGGCCGCAATATCCAGCCAAACCGCAAGAATGATGATGACCCAGGTGACGACGTATTGGGCGTAGAACTGCAAGCCCACCAGCAAAAGCCCGTTCTGGATAAAGCCGAGGATCAGCACGCCAATCACGGTCTTGAAGATCGTGCCCGACCCGCCCAGGAGCGAGGCACCGCCGAGGATGACCGCAGCCAGCACCTCAAGCTCGAGCCCCTGGCCGACCGTGTTCTGGCTGCCAAGCGACCGGCTGGCCTGCAACAGGCCCGCGGTGGCAACGCAAAAGGCCGACAGCAGGTAACAGGTGAAGACCACACGCGCCCGCCGGATGCCGGAAAAGGTTGCCGCCGTGCCGTTGCCGCCAACGGCGTAGACCTTGCGGCCGAAAGGCGTTTTGGCGAGCAAAATGCCGAGCACGGAGGCAACGAGGGCAAACAGCAGGATTGGCACAGGAATGCCGAGAACATCCGATTGGCCAAAGACGCTGAACCACGTGCCTTCCTTGTCGGCGATATCCATGTTCTTGCCGCCGGAGTAGGTCAGGGTCAGGCCATGGATCGCCGACAGCATCCCAAGCGTCACAATCAGCGAGTTGAGTTTGAGGTAACCGACGAGAAAACCGATAAACGCCCCGAGACACAACACCATCGCATACATGCCCGGGATCGCCAGCGCCGGCCCAATCTTGTCGTGAAGATCCAGAACCACGATGGTGGCAAACGACATCATGGAGCCAACCGAAAGGTCGAGGTTTCCGCTGATCACCACGAAGGTGACGCCAAGCGCCATGACGCCCAAAATGGCCGATGACCGGATAACGCCCATGATGTTGTCAGGGTCCAAAAACCGCTCATTGGCGAGGGTGAACCCAATCATGAAAACACCAAACGCCACGAGGATACCTTGCCGCGCCAGCAAACGCCCGGCGCCTGCAAGGTTGAAGGAATTCATTCCGCTCTCCCTGGGCCCGCTGCTGCGGACCTCTGTTTTGTCGGTTACATTCGCCAACAGATCCTCCCTAACCTGTTGTTTTATCTCAAACCAGTGTCATGCCGCCGTCGATCATGACAATCTGGCCCGTCATGTAGTCGCTGTCTTTTGAGGCAAGGAAGTTGGTTGTTCCGGTGATATCGTCCGGTTTGGCGACCCGGCCCTTGAGGATTTCGGCCGAAAACTCTTCCATCGCCTGACCCGGGCGTTCGGAGGCGCCGATCTCCATGAGGTCCTGGTCGACCTGCTCCCACATTTCGGTCGCAACAACACCGGGGGCGAAGCCAGTGACCGTGATGTTGTGAGGCGCAAGGTCCCGCGCGCCGGACTGGGTCAGGGACACAACCGCCCATTTCGAGGCGCAGTAGGGCGCCACATTGCCGAAACCCTGACGGCTGGCGATGGAGGCTGTGTTGACGATCTTGCCGCCGGTGCCCTGGGAAATCATCTGCTTGGCCGCTTCCTGCATGCCGATCATGCAGCCAAGGCCATTCACGCCCATGATGAAGTTCCAGTTGTCCTCGGTGACATCCAGGAAATTCATCGGCTTGTTGACGCCGGCATTGTTGAACTTGACGTCGAGTTTCCCGAAGACTGAAACGGCTTTGCCGATCATATCCTGGACCTGATGGCGGTCGGTGACATCCACCTTCGCCCAGGTCACCTTGGCGCCATTGGTATTGCTGATGGTGTGGCTGTCGGCGGCAACGCGCTCGACTTGTTCCCCGTTGATATCGGCAAAACAGACATCGGCGCCTTCGCTCAGCAAGGCTTCGCCGATCGCCCGGCCGATGCCGCGGGCAGCGCCGGTCACAATGCAGGAACGCCCTGACAAGCGGCCCATAATCTCCTCCCAGAGACGGAATTTTGTTGTTCTTAAAAATGCAGGGCGCGGAGAATCCGCGCCCCGAAAGGCGTGAGCTGCGCCGATTAGAAGACCGGCTTGTCGAACTCGGCCATATTGTCCTGGGTGATCTTCGGTGTGTCGAAGTAGTTCAGGAAGGGGACTTCTTCGCCATTGAGGACCGCAACGGCTGTTTTGAGCGCAGCCTTGGCGTCGTCAACCGGGGACTGATAGATCGACCCCCAATACTCGCCGCGTTCCATGGCCTCATAGCCAACCGCGAAGTTGGTTGCGCCAACGAAGATGATGCCGTCGCGGCCGGCCGCCTTGGCCGCGTTGAGAGCGCCAACGCCCATGTTGTCATCGCCGGCGTAAACGCCATCGATGTCGTCATACTTCACGAGAAAGGCTTCCATCACTTTTTGCGACTTCTCACGGTTCCAGTCGCCGGGCTGCTTGTCGATCTGAGTCACATTCGGGCAGACTTCCGGCAAGCGGTCGTCAAAGCCCTTTGCGCGCTCGATCGCCGTGGTGTAGCCGGGCTGACCCGTAATGTGCACGACCTGGGCTTCGTTCTCGATGCCCATTTCCTTGAACTTGTCACACATGATTTCCGCGGAGCGTTTGCCCTGCGTGATGTTGTCCGGACCGGAGAATGACTTCACGAAGTCAAAACCCTGCTCGGCAATGTTTGAATTGGTCACGATAACAGGGATCCCTGCATTGTGTGCCTTGCGGACTGCTGGGATCACGGCTTCGCCATTGGTCGGCCAAATGATAATGGCATCAACTTCCTGCTGGATGAGATCTTCCATCTGGGCGATCTGGCGCGCGACGTCGCCGCCGGCGTCAAGAACAACGGTTTCAACGTCCGCATTCGCATCGGCAGCCTCAATGAAGGCTTTTTCATAAGTGGTCTGGTAGCTATCGACGCCGACATTGTTCTGCGTGATGCCGATCTTCATTGTTTCGGCTGATGCGGCGCCCGCGAATGCCATACCGGCCGCGGCTGTTGATGCGATCAGAAGTGCGCGAAGAGACTGTGTCATACCCATTATTCCTCCCTTGGGTGCAGTATTTTAGTGCCGTTGCCGCTCTCCTCCAGAGCCGCGCCGCTGATGCAGCGGTGGCATTTCACTAACGGTGCCCGGCCTTCCCTTGCGTCGCGCCCCAAAAATTATCCAATATGAACACAATAATATCCATTCTGGATATTTATGCCGTTTTGCCGCGTTGGGCTCTCACTGAAGCTTGTGGGGAAGATCAATGTCGATCCAAAAAAAATCCGATCTGGAGAATTTTGGCCGTGGTTCTGGATCCGCAACATCCTGGGGCAATCCGTTGAACCACCATCATGGAGAAATGGTCACGGAGCGGCAGTCCCTTTCGCCCCAAGCAAAAACCGAAATTCTGCAAGTTCTTGGTTTCCTGCAGAATTTCGAAGATGAGCTTGACGGCTTGCTCGAGGTCACCGCGCCCAACCCATATGTAAAAATGTCCGCCTATCTCGTCAAACGCCATCTGGAAGCGAAGGCTGTGACCCCAACGTCGTTGATCGGCGCATCGGGCGTTCCCTACGCGACCGCCACACGGCGTGTGAAAGAGATGGTTGACGCCGGGCTCATCGAACAGCGCCCGCGGACGGCAAGCGGAAAGAGCTTTTCCCTGCACCCAAGTGCCGAGATGCTGGAGGCGTGGACACAGTTCAGCAACCGCGTCCGCCGCCTTGCCGCACAGAGTTTTGGCACAGCCGAACCGCGGGCGGACACGCAGGACTATTATTTCGGTGGGTCCTATCTGGCGGCTCAGACCATCCAACCCCCGCAAGTTCTGCTTGAGCCGCTCAAGGCAACTGGCGGTCTGAAGGTTCTGGTTCACGGCGACCCAACCTTCATGGTTATGCATGGGCTCAAACGCCAATTCGAGCAGGTAATCGGCTGCCCGATCCAGCAGCGCGCGTTTTCAATCGACCGGCTTTATGAGGAGGCTGTTAAAAACGCACAGCGTCCGTCAAGCCGGTATGATCTAATTGCCATTGACCTGCCATGGGTCGGAGAATTTGCCGAAAACGGTTATATCCTGCCACTTGACGATGTTCTCGACACCGAACGGCTGAATCCGAGCGATTTTCATACCGCCGGGTGGCAAAGCGCGCATTGGGGCAACCGGCCCTATGGTGTGCCCTCGCAAACGACGCCCGAACTTTTGTTTTACCGCAAGGACCTGTTTGCCGAGGCAGGTCTTGAGCCACCGCACACGACCGCCAAGCTGCTGACGGCAGCCGAAGAACTGCATCAGCCATCGCAAGGGCGCTACGGTATCGCCTGGAACGCCGCCCGGGGCACGGCCCTCGGCCACACCTTCATCATGACCTGTGCGGATTTTGGCCAGCCAGTGCTTGATCTGCCCAAACAGGCCGGCGGGTTTGATGCATCGCAGCTGGCAGAGGGCGACTACCGGCCCATGATCGATACGCCGCGCGGATTGGAAGCGGCCGAGTATCTCATGGCGCTGCTGCAATATTCGCCGCCGGATATCCTATCGATGTCCTGGTACGAGCGTGTGCGTCCGTTTGCCAACGGCAAGGTCGCCATGGCCTATGGCTACACGCTCCTGGCCCCATACTTCGAGCAAAACCCGTCCTGCGCCGCGTTTGGCAATGTCGGCTACCTGCCGCATCCCTCCGGACCACGCGCCAATCCGGTTGCACCGGTCGGCGGGTACCTGCTCGGCATTCCGGCGAACATTCCACCGGAGCGGCTGGAGGCGGCGGTCGAGGCACTGATCGTCTTCACATCGCCGGAAGCCCAAAAGCTTTATGTCGAGCACGGCAGCCGGACGAACCCGCGCTATTCGGTCGGGGCCGACCCGGAAGTCCGGCGCCTGTCACCGATTTTCGAAGCGGTCGATGGCATGTCCTGGCGGGACGAACTTCAGTTCTGGCCACGGCCGCCAGTCCCGGAGATCAACCAAATCATCCAAATCTGCGGAGAGGAATTCCACGACATGCTGCGCGGCGTTCAGTCTCCAAAAACAGCCTTAAGGGCAGCACAAGACCGCGCCGATCAAGTTTTGAGGGACGCGGGAAAACTTTAACGGGAGGAATTCATGGACCCCAATCGTCTGAAGGGAAAAAACATCCTGATCACCGGCGCCGCCCGCGGCATGGGAGAGGCCAACGCCAAGGCGTTTGCGGCCCAGGGCGCCAATGTCTGCGTCGGCGATCTCGATGGCGACACTGCCGGTGAAGTGGCAAATGCCATCAACGCGGCAGGAAACGGCAAGGCGATTGCGGTGAAAATGGACGTTACCAAACGAGAAGACAACGCCGCCGCCGTTGCCGCGACCGTCGAGGCCTTTGGATCGATCAATGTGGGGCTCTTCAACGCCGGCCTCAACAAGCCCCGGTTCTTCATGGATATCGATGAAGACAACTGGGACATGATCATGAACGTCAACACCAAGGCCATGTGGCTGGGCATGCAGGAAACGGCCCGCCAGATGATCGCCCAGGGCCCAATGCCGGATCACCCCTACAAACTGATCAATGTCGGAAGTATCGCCAGCCGCAAGCCGCTGGTGGACGTCACCGTCTACTGCACCTCCAAATACGGCTGTCTCGCCTTGACCGAATGCGGCGCACTTGGCCTCGCGGAGCACAACATCACCGTAAACGGCTACGCGCCCGGCGTGGTGGTCACTCCGCTCTGGGAACAGCTGGACAAGGACCTCGTCGACATCGGCTTCAAGGAGCGCGAAGGCCAGGCCTACGAGGACATCGTGGAAAGCAATCTGGTCATCAAGCGCGTGTCCTATCCTAACGACATCACCGGAACCGCGTCGTTCCTGGCCAGTGACGACAGCGATTACATGACCGGTCAGATGATCTCCATCGATGGCGGCTGGGTGACCAAGTAAGCCCGCGCCGATGACAGTTTTCACCTTACAACGGGTGCGCCGGTCCGCACCCGACAGGAGCTTTTTATGACCCGCGCCCTGATGCCCAATATGCTCACACCGCAAGACCTGAAACCCAACTGGGAATGGCGTGACCGCCTCCCTGCCTGGGGCCATACCTCCGTCGACTTCGAGCGCCGTGTCGACCATGACCGCCTGCGCCGCTACCGGCTGGCGCGGACAAGGCAGTCCTTGCAGAACTCCAATGCGGGCTCGCTGTTGCTGTTCGACGTCAACAACATCCGCTACGTCTCGGCAACCAAGATCGGTGAGTGGGAACGGGACAAGATGTGCCGTTTTTGCCTCTTGACCGGCGATGACAGCCCCTACGTCTGGGATTTCGGGTCGGCCGCGGTCCATCACCAGCGCTATTCCGACTGGCTGGAACCCGATCACTGCCTTGCCGGCGTCGTCGGCATGCGCGGCACCATTCCGCCCGAGTTCGGCCTGATGCGTAAATACGCCAAGATGATCGCCCAACTGATCAAGGATGCGGGCATGGCCGACATGCCGGTGGGGGTCGATTACGCCGAGACCGCCATGTTCCATGCCCTGCAAGAAGAGGGCATCAAGGTCGTGGACGGACAGCAGATCATGCTGGCAGCACGCGAGATCAAGAACTGGGACGAGATCCAGCTCCTGACCCAGGCCGCGTCCATGGTCGATGGCGTCTACCACATGATCTATGAGGAGCTGAAGCCGGGCGTGCGCGAGAACGATATCGTCGCCCTGTCCAACAAGCTGCTCTATGAAATGGGCTCGGACGACGTCGAGGCGATTAATGCCATCTCCGGGGAACGCTGCAATCCGCATCCGCACAACTTTACGGACCGTCTGATCCGGCCGGGTGATCAGTGCTTCTTCGACATCCTGCAGTCCTATCAGGGTTACCGGACCTGCTACTACCGCACATTCAACGTGGGCCGCGCGACGCCTGCGCAGAACGACGCGTACGTCAAGGCGCGGGAATGGATCGATGCGTCCATCGCGATGATCAAGCCCGGCGTGACCACCGACAAGGTGGCTGAAGTTTGGCCCACGGCCGAGAGCCTCGGCTTTCCGAACGAAGACGCAGCCTTTGGTCTGCAATTCGGTCACGGGCTCGGACTGGCCTTGCACGAACGGCCGATCATTTCCCGCGCGGTATCGCTCGAGCATCCGATGGAGATCAAGACCGGCATGGTCTTTGCGCTGGAGACCTATTGCCCGGCGGCCGACGGCTATTCCGCAGCGCGGATCGAGGAGGAGGTCGTCGTGACCGAAACCGGGTGCGAGGTGATCTCGCTCTTTCCGGCCGAGGAGCTGCCGATCGCCAACCGCTATTGACCGCAAGAAACTGCGGCACGCCGTCCGCTGTCAACGCGGGCGGCACACAGGGAGGAGACAAGCCCGTGTCCGACACGCGCACGCACAACACTGAAGACTACCTTCGCATGTACAAGCAGATGGTCAGGATCCGGGCCTTTGAAGACAATGCGAACCAGCTGTATCTGTCCGCCAAGATGCCTGGCCTGACCCACATGTATTCCGGCCAGGAGGCCGTCGCCGTCGGCATCTGCGAGGCACTGACCGACGAGGATCGCATTACCTCGACCCACCGGGGACACGGCCACTGTGTCGCCAAGGGTGCCGAGTTCAAGGCCATGTTCTGCGAGCTGTTGGGCAAGGCGGAGGGCTACTGCCGGGGTAAGGGCGGCTCGATGCATATTGCCGACCAGTCCCACGGGAACCTGGGTGCCAACGCTATCGTGGGCGGGTCAATGGGCATCGCCACCGGCGCGGCACTGTCCGCAAAACACCTTGGCCAGGATTTCGTGACCGTGTGTTTCTTCGGCGACGGCGCGACCGCGCAGGGTCTGTGGTACGAGGTCATGAACATGGCCGCGCTCTGGAAACTGCCGGTCATTTATGCCTGCGAAAACAACGGCTACAGCGAATATACCAAGACAGAGGAAATCGCTGCAGGGTCCCTGACCGCCCGCGCTGAAGCTTTCGGTATCGAAGCCTTTGAGGTCGATGGCCAGGATGTTCTGGCCGTCAACGACCTGACGACGCAGCTTGTCGAGCGCTGCCGGAAGGGGGAAGGCCCGTTCTTCATCGAGCTGAAGACCTACCGCTATCACGGCCACCATGTCGGTGACATCAATCGCGACTACTACCGCTCCAAGGACGAGGAAGCGGAGTGGAAGACTGTCCGCGATCCGATCACCAATTTCGGCAAATGGCTGGAAGACGAGAAGATCCTGTCCGCCGATGAGCTGGTCGCCATCAACAACGAAATCAAGGCTGAGGCCGAAGCGGCGGTCGAGTATGCCCTCAACGCGCCCTATCCGGACACATCCGAGGTCGACATGCACGTGTTTGCCGGTGTGGATCACGCGCTTGACTATCTGGGAGGAGCCCGAGGATGACCCGTGAAATTACCTTTTCAAAGGCGGTCAACGAGGCGATCGCAGAAGAAATGCGCCGCGACCCGACGGTGTTCCTGATCGGGGAAGACGTGGCCGAGGCCGGAACGCCGTTCAAGGTGCTCTCGGGACTGGTCGAGGAGTTCGGGACGGACCGGGTGATCGACACGCCGATCTCGGAGCCGGGCTTTATGGGCATGGCCGTCGGGGCGGCGATGACCGAATCCCGGCCCATCGTCGACCTGATGTTTGGCGACTTCATCTATCTCGTCATGGACCAGCTCTGCAATCAGGCGGCCAAGACCCACTACATGTCCGGCGGAAAGCTGAAGGTTCCGCTGGTCCTGCGCACCAACATGGGTGCGACCCGGCGATCCGCAGCCCAGCACAGCCAGTCGCTCCAGGCCATCGTTGCCCATATTCCGGGGCTGAAAGTCGCCATGCCCTCCTCGGCCTATGAGGCGAAGGGGCTTTTGAAGACGGCGATCCGGGACGACAATCCGGTCGTGATTTTCGAAGACAAGCTGATGTATCAGGACAAGGCTCTTGTTCCGGAAGAGGAGTACCTGATCCCCTTTGGCCAGGCGAATGTGAAGCGCGAAGGCCGCGACATCACGCTGGTGGCGACGTCCTCCATGGTGCAGGTGGCCGAAGAAGCCGCTGATGCGCTGGCCAAGGACGGGATCAGCGCTGAAATCATCGACCCGCGTACCATCGTTCCGCTGGATGAAGAAACGATCCTGAACTCGGTGCGCAAGACATCGCGGGCCATCGTCATCGATGAAGGCCACCAGAGCTACGGCGTGACGGCGGAAATCGCCGCGCGAATCAGCGAAAAGGCGTTCTATCACCTGGACGCGCCGGTCATCCGAATGGGGGCCATGGATGTGCCGGTGCCGTTTTCGCCGGCGCTGGAAGACCTGACCGTGCCCACTGCATCCGGCGTTGCGGACAATGCGCGCAAGATTTGCCGCGGGGAGCTGCTCCATGCCGCATGACGTGATCATGCCCGCACTTGGGATGGCACAAGATACCGGCCTTCTGCTCGCCTGGCACAAGAAGCCGGGCGACGAAGTTGCCGAGGGCGATGTGCTGTTTGAGGTGGAAACCGACAAGGCCTCGATGGAGGTCGAGGCCCAGGCGGCCGGATATCTGACCGATGTCAGCGCCGAGCCGGGCAGCGATGTGCCGGTGGGGCAAACCATTGCGCTGATTTCGGAAAACCCGAAAGGAAACGGTAGCAAATCATCCGCACCTCCGACGTCTGAACCATCCGGCAACGACGTGGACGCCGAATCTCCGGCACGAGACAGCGCCGACATTGACGGCAAGCAGGTGATCATGCCGGCGCTGGGTATGGCGCAGGACACCGGGCTCATCATCTCCTGGGCCAAGGCTGCGGGCGATGCAGTGTCTGCCGATGATGTGCTTTTGGAAGTCGAGACCGACAAAAGCGCCATGGAGGTGCCCGCCGGGTTCGACGGGTATGTCGCTGCGATCCTTGCCGAAGCGGGTGAGAACGTGCCCGTCGGGGTTGTGATTGCGGTCATCTCGGCCGAAAAACCCGATGCGCCGGTCACCCGCTCCGCCAAATCAGGCACACCAGAGCCCGCTGCGGGTTCTACATCAATGAAAAGCGCTGCTGGCGCTGAAACGGCTTCACCAGCGAAAACACAAAAGGCGTCTTCGCCCGAAAAGGCGGTGCCAGTGGCGCCCCCTGCAGCATCAGGCAGCAAGATCCTGGCTTCACCCAAGGCAAAGCGCCTTGCAAAGGAACAGGGGCTCGATCTTGAGCGGCTCGTGCGCGCGGGCACGCCGCAGCCGTTCCACGTGGCGGACCTTGAAACGCTGAAATCCCTGCCTGAAGAGACCGCACCGGCAACCGCCACGCAGGCCGCAACACGCCGCATTGTCGCCGAGGTGAGCGGGTCGGCTCTTGCAGATTTCGTCGATTGGCTGGCACGCGAACTCGGCCAGAAAGTCCGGAGGGAGGCCGTCCTCGCAGGGTTCGCCGCGTCCGCCCTGCGGGCTACGGATCAAAGCGATGCCATCGGCGTTCAAACCGAAGTGCGGGGGCTGGTCCGGGCCTATCAGGACCCGGATCTGGCAGGCCTTGGCCGTTCTGAACCGATGGAGGGCGCAGGCGCACCGTCTCTTGTCGTGCGCGATCTCAGCGGCACTCCGGTCACGTCAGTCCAGCTTGGCGCAGAAACCGCCCCGGTTCTGAGCGTATCCGGCACCGGCAGCACGCTGACCATCACCTGCGAGTGTCCCGGCGATACCGTGTCCGCCGGGACCGCGCTTGCTCTTGTCACTGGATTTGCGGAGCGGGTCGGCGATCCACTCCGCCAGCTTCTTTAAGGAACGAAAGGCGCTCCCCATGGACTATGCCGTTCAAGACTTCACCGATCTCTACATTGACGGAAAATGGCGGCCCGGCGCATCCGGCGACCGCTTCGACGTGATCAATCCGGCCACCGAGGAGGTGCTGGCAAGCGTCGCCTCCGCTGAACTGGCGGATGCCGATGCCGCGCTCAATGCCGCCGAGGACGCCTTTGCCGAGTGGGCCGCGCGCACGCCGCGCCAGCGCTCCGAGGTGCTGCGCAAGGCGTGGGAGCTGATGACGGCCCGGCTCGACGAGTTTGCCAAGCTGATCACGTTGGAAAACGGCAAGGCAGGCAACGACGCCCGCGGCGAGGCAACCTATGCGGCCGAGTTCTTCCGCTGGTTTGCCGAGGAAGCCGTGCGTGCCGATGGCCTGATCACCCACGCGCCCTCGTCCGGTGCGCGGATCTTGGTACAGCACAAACCGGCCGGCATCGCCGTGCTTGTCACGCCCTGGAATTATCCGGCGGCAATGGGCACCCGGAAAATCGCGCCCGCTCTGGCCGCAGGCTGCCCGGTGATCATCAAGCCGGCCGGCGAAACACCGCTGACCATGCTGGCCCTGATGCCGCTTCTGGAAGAAGCCGGTGTTCCCAAGGGCCTCGTGAACGTGCTGCCGACAAAGCACTCCGGTAAACTGGTCGACCATCTTCTGCATGATGCGCGCGTGCGCGTCGTCTCTTTCACCGGGTCCACTGGTGTGGGCCGGAAACTGCTGCATTCAGCCGCCGACCAGGTCCTGAAACCGGCGATGGAGCTTGGTGGCAATGCCCCGCTCATCGTGTTTGACGATGCGGATCTCGATACTGCGGTGGAAGGCGCGATGCTCGCCAAGATGCGGAACCTTGGCGAGGCCTGCACCGCCGCCAACCGGTTCTATATCCATGAAAGCGTGGCTGACGCCTTTGCAGAGAAATTCACCGCAGCGATGGCGAAACTGAAGCTCGGCAACGGTCTGGAGCCAGACGTGGATGTGGGCCCGCTGGTCAACCGGGGTACCCAGCAAAAGGTTGCCCAATTCGTTCAGGACGCGGTCGAAAAGGGGGCGAAGATCACGCTTGGCGGGAAAATCCCGGACGGCAAGGGGTTCTTCTATCCGCCAACTGTCATGACTGATGTGCCGGAAACCGCGGACTGCGTGCATGACGAGATTTTCGGCCCGGTTGCGGCACTGCAGACCTTTTCTGACACCAAAGACGTCATCCGCCGCGCCAATGACACCGAGTACGGTCTGGTCGCCTATGTCTTTACGGAAGACATGAAACGCGGCCTGCAGGTCTGCGAGAAGCTCGACTACGGCATGGTCGGACTGAATCGTGGTCTTGTTTCAGACCCGGCAGCCCCGTTCGGTGGCACCAAGCAGTCCGGTCTCGGCCGCGAAGGCGGACATGAAGGCATGCTGGAATTCATGGAAACCCAGTACATCTCGGCAAGTTGGTAAGGAGGACGGGATGACCTACATCGCCTCCCCTTCTGTGCGTTCCTATGCTGGGCGAAAGGGTGTCGATTTGGATGCGGTCGCCGCCGCGACCGGGCGCGAGACGTTGGCCAAGGAAGACGTGGATCAGCACCTGACCGGCGCTTCAAGTCCAGGTGCAATGGCCCCACCGGCCAGCACCCGGTATTGGGATGTAGACCACACGGCCCATGGCCCGGTGCAAGATGAGCCGGTCAGCCGCATGGCCCAGGTCGCGGCGGACAACCTGTCCGCGGCGAATGCCCTTATCCCGCAGGTGACGCACCATGACCGCGCCGACATCCGCAAGACGGAAGCCTTCCGGGCGAAACTAAAGGAAGAGGCGCTGGACAGGGGCATCAAGCTGACAACGCTTGCCTTTCATGTGAAGGCCCTGTCGGCCTGCCTGAAGGCGTTTCCGAGATTCAACGCCTCGCTCAGCGCCAACGGCCAGACCCTGCACATGAAGACTTACGTCCATGTCGGGATTGCCGTCGACACCCCGGCGGGCCTGATGGTGCCCGTGGTGCGCGATGCCGACCGCAAGGGTCTGTGGCAGATTGCCAGCGACATCGCAGATCTGGCGGCGCGGGCGCAGGCCCGGAAGATCCGCCCGGACGAGATGGGCGGTGCGTCCATGTCGATTTCCAATCTCGGCGGCATCGGGGGGACGGCTTTTACCCCGATCGTCAACCCGCCCGAAGTCGCGATCCTCGGTATCACCCGGACCGAGATCGTGCCGGTCTGGGAGGATGAGGCCTTTGTGCCGGTGCCGATGGTGCCGCTGGACCTGAGCTACGATCACCGGGTGATCAACGGGGCGGATGCCGCCCGCTTCTTGAAGCACTATGCCGATTTGCTGGCAGATCCGCGCCGTTTACTGATCGGGTAGCGGGACAGAGCGAACCCCATGGCCTTGACCATCGATCTTTCCGGCAAGACCGCTTTGGTGACCGGCGCCAGCCGGGGCATTGGCGCGGCGATTGCAAAAGGTCTGGCTGAAGCCGGAGCCGATGTCGTTGGGATCGGCACGTCCATCGAGACAGGTTCGGCGGACTTGAAGGCAGAGATAGAAAACGCCGGTGTCCGCTTCACGCCGATCAATTGCGACCTGGCATCACGGGAACAGATTTCCGGCTTGGTCGAACGCCTGACACGCGACCAGGTGCAGATCGACATCCTGGTCAACAATGCGGGCATCATCCGGCGGACGGAAGCGGCCTCTCACGCCGTCGAGGACTGGGACGCGGTGATGGCGGTCAATCTGGATGCCGCTTTCCTGCTTAGCCGTGACCTCGGCGGCAAGATGGTTGAACGCGGGTCCGGCAAGATCATCAACATTGCCTCGGTGCTGTCATTTCAAGGCGGCATTCTGGTGCCGGGCTATGCGGCGGCGAAGGGCGCGCTTGCGCAGCTGACGCGGTCCTTCGCTAACGAGTGGGCCTCGAAAGGTGTCAACGTAAACGCCGTGGCTCCGGGCTATATCGCCACGGACAATACGGCCGCCCTGCAGGCAGATGAAAAACGCATCGCAGATCTCATGGCCCGTGTTCCGGCAGGCCGCTGGGGCACACCGGAAGACATTGCCGGGCCCGTCACGTTCCTCGCCAGCAACCATGCGAACTTCATCCATGGCGCGGTTCTGCCCGCCGACGGCGGCTGGCTCGCGCGGTGAAGACCGGTTTCCCGCGGGTCCTTTCAGAGCATTTACTGTCCCACGGGTTCATTCCCGACCGCGGGACGTAAAGCCGCACGCTTTGGGAGCGGGTGTCAGGTTCATGTTCATCATTATGTTTGACCGAGGCATGGGGCACGGATGACGGCTGGTGACAAACATTGACGGCATCAGAGCCGCTCAGATGATATTGAATCTGCAAATCAAAGACGGCTTGTGACGGCTCTGACGGGCAATTTTTTCTGATACAGGAAAGGGAGAAATCCAAAACGGCACTCGCGAACAGGCGATTTCTGCTTACACAGCACTATTTTCACCTAAGCGAAATTATGCTAAGTTATTGGAAAATATGGCGCACCCGACAGGATGAAAATGAGAACTACTATATTGTTGAAATATCAGTATAAATTAATCCTCACACTTTTCGTCGATGAAACTGGTAGATCTCACTGTGGCCTCCCAAGCCAATCTGAGATCCGTTTAAAAATGCGGCCGTCACGACTTCCTGCAATTGGATAAATAGCGCCGGCTCAGATTTGGTGGCTCACCTTTGACGGCCATGGCAATGTGTTGATTTTCACCGAGAACTGACCCGGTGAGGCCCGATTTTTTCACTGAGAACTGACCCATGTTTAAACCCACCCCTGAGTGATTTCGGCGGGGGAATACGGAGTGATAGACATGGCGTTGTTGAGCGTTATCAGACGCTGGCATTTTCGTGATCAGCTTTCGATCCGGGAGATCTCCCGGCGCACCGGATTGTCCCGGAACACAGTGCGCAAGTATTTGCGGGATGATACGGTTGAACCCGTGTTCAAGGTTCCCGAGAGGCCCAGCAAACTTGATGCCTTTGCCGACAAGCTGTCGGCCTGGTTGCGAGCAGAGTCGACCAAATCGCGCAAGCAGAAACGGACGA
>NZ_VLLF01000003.1 GCF_007830545.1 Roseibium hamelinense | reverse complement strand
CAGGCTCTGGCAACCGGCGAAAACCTGGAAATCGAAGTCGCTTTCTGGCGCACCTCGACCGCAGGCCAGCAGGAGCACTACTTCACCGTCAAGTACACCGACGCGGTTCTGGTTGAAGGCAAGCACCTGCTGCCGGACGTCAACGACGACAAAAACGCTTCCCGCGGCGATCTCGACCAGTGGTTCTTCAGCTACCGCAAAGCCGAGTGGACCCACGAAAAAGCCGGCACATCCGGTTCCGACGACTGGCGCGCTCCGGTCACATCATAACCGGATCTCCCCCTTCTGCCGGGGGCCCGCCCTTAAGACCTCCGGCAGAAAAGCCGTCCCCATGCCCCGGGGACGGCTTTTTGATGTCAGCCAAAACCTGTCAGGATTGGGGGGCGAACGACGCCTCGGCAATGTCCTTCAGGTCAGAAAACACACCCGGCGCGCCGACAATAACCCTGGTTCCCTTGGCCAGGACGCTGTGGCCGTCAAATTCAGCCACCTTGCCGCCGGCCTCGCGCATGATCAGCATGCCGGCCAGACAGTCCCAGGCATGCATGTGCGATTCCAGATACCCGATCAGCCGCCCGGATGCGGCATAGGCCAGCATCAATCCGCCCGATGCATTCCGGAAGAACACGCCGCCCTTCGACACGAGGCCACCGATCGCGTTTATCGCGTCCGTTGCCTTGCTCCGGCCGTTGAATCCGATGCCCACCGAACCGCGGGCCAGTGTATCTGTTGAGGATGCACGGATCGGCTTGTTGTTGACAAAAGCACCCGCCCCCCGTTTTGCCCGGAAGGTTTCGCCGGCAATGGGATCCCGGATCACGCCGATAATGGTCTCGTCCGCAAAGGTGCAGGCCAGGATCACGCACCATTGCGGAATACCAGCGACAAAATTGGCGGTGCCGTCGATCGGATCGATCACCCAAGTGTAGCCGGTGGTGCCATCCACATTCTCGTGCTCCTCGCCGACGATACCGTCATCCGGAAAGGCTTTGGCAAGTTCGGCACGGATCAGCGTTTCAACGTCGCGATCTGCTTCGGACACCAGGTCCTGATGGCCTTTTTCGCTGATCGTCAGCGTATCGAGACGCTTGAAATACTCAAGAGCGAGCTCTCCGGCCTTTTCGGCAAGAGCACACGCAAAATCAAAGCGTTCTGACGCCATGTTCAAGAACTCCATCAAAAACGGGTTGCGCGCCCGATCCCACTCTATGGCAGCGAACAGTGCATAGGCCGGAAACGGAAACACGGATATGACAGGATGCCGTCCCTAGCGCTTTTTCCGCGCAACATAGGGGTTTTCGCCCTTGCGATAGGAAAAGCGGATCGGCGTGCCGTGAATGTTGAAGGTCTGCCGCAGGGAATTCACCAGGTAGCGTGTGTAGCTTTCCGGCAGCTGTTCAGGGCGCGAGCAAAACGCGATGAAATGTGGCGGCCTGGTTTTCGGCTGGGTCAGATAGCGAAGGCGCACACGCCGGCCCGCAACGGCAGGCGGCGGATGATTGACAGTTACACGCTCGAGCCAGCGGTTGAGTTTGGCAGTCGATACCCGGGCATTCCAAGCGTCATATGCGGTAAACACGCTTTCCATCAGCTTGTCGACACCTTGACCATGCATACCGGACAAGGTGGCAATCTGAACGCCGCGGATTTGATTGAAATACCGCTCGTTGGCGTCGCGGATTTTCTTCCAGGCGGCTTCCCGGTCTTCAATCAGGTCCCACTTGTTGATCGCGACCACCAGGGCACGGCCCTCCCGCGCAACAAGGTCGATGATCTGCAGATCCTGCTTTTCGAACGAATTGGTCGCGTCCAGTGTGATGACAACGACCTCGGCAAACTTGATGGCTCTCAGCGCATCGGCAACGGAGAGCTTTTCCAGCTTTTCCTGAACACGCGCCTTACGCCGGATGCCGGCCGTGTCGAACAGCTTTATGTGCCGGTCGCGCCACTCCCAATCGACGGAAATGGAATCACGTGTGATTCCCGCTTCCGGACCAGTCAGCATGCGGTCTTCGCCAAGCAGCTTGTTGATCAACGTCGATTTGCCGGCGTTCGGACGGCCAACAATTGCAACCCGGAGCGGGCGCTCTCTTGTGCCAACCGGGTCTTCCGCGTCGATCAGCTCACCCTCTTCATCGACATCGACATTGGTGACCGCCTCCTCCTTGGCGGCGGCCTCTTCGGCGTCAACCTGGTCGACATAGGGCTTGAGCGCATCGTAAAGGTCTGCCAGGCCCTCGCCGTGTTCGGCAGACACCGCGATCGGTTCACCCAGCCCAAGCGAGTAGCTCTCAAACAGGCCGCTTTCACCGGCCCGCCCCTCAGCCTTGTTGGCCAACAGGATCACCGGCCGCGTGGTCTTGCGCGCGACTTCGGCAAAATGGGCATCAAGCGGGGTCACGCCTGCACGGGCATCAATCACGAACAAAACCGCATCGGCGGTCTCAATCGCCTCTTCGGTCTGGCGGCGCATGCGGCCCTCCAGGCTCGCAGAATCAGCATCTTCAAGTCCGGCAGTGTCGACAATCGTAAAACGAAGGTCGCCGAGGCGCGCCTCTCCTGGCCGCCGGTCGCGGGTCACGCCCGGTGTGTCATCCACCAGCGCCAGGCGTTTGCCGACCAGGCGGTTGAAGAGTGTTGATTTGCCGACATTCGGCCGGCCAATAATGGCGACAGTAGCGCCCACGTCCTGTACTCCTTATCCGCCGTCCTGCGGCCGGATCATCAATTAAACGCTGCGACCGCGCTGTCACCATCCAGAACGATCATACGTCCTCCGGCAACGATAGGTGTCACGAAAACATCCGTATTCACCGGCTGGGTTGTCATGATCTGCCCCGAGGCCGCGTCGACGGCTGCGAACTGCCCGTCACTCGACATGGCGACCAAGGCGCCATTTGCAAGGATTGGCCCGGCCCAGTTGCGGCGGCGCTTTTTCTTTGTCGGGCGCGGCAAGGTGGTGGCCCAGAGAGTTTCGCCGGTTTTACGGTCGAGGGCGACCATGCGGTCATCCAGATCGACCATGAACAGCGCGTTGCCGGATACAACGGGCGTATGCACGCTGCCCAGGTCCTGCGCCCATTGGCGTTGCCCGGTGCGCAGGGAAGAT
Source organism: Roseibium hamelinense (assembly GCF_007830545.1). Lineage (GTDB taxonomy): Bacteria > Pseudomonadota > Alphaproteobacteria > Rhizobiales > Stappiaceae > Roseibium > Roseibium hamelinense. The sequence goes on along the minus strand of NZ_VLLF01000003.1, from coordinate 408,475 downwards.
GCGATCGTGCGCCCGGCTACACCGGTCGCATAAACGGTGTCACCGGCAATCACAGGGCTGGCGGAAACATCGGCCAAGCCGGATAGCGCAAGCGTGCGGAAGCCGCGCGCAACGCCGTCGATCCACTTTGGTTCACCGGTCTTGATGTCAATCGCCATCAGCTCGCCGGAGGAAAACGGCACCACGACCGTATTGCCCGAAACAGCAGGGTTCGCGGCCGACAAAAGGCCGGCAGTCTCGTCAATGCCGATATAGGACCAGGCTTCGGTCCCGTCCTCGACGTTCAACGCATAAACTTCGTTGGACTGGGTCACCACAAAAACGTGCCCTGCCCCGACCGTTGGTGCACTGCGGGCCGGTGTATCGAGCTCGGCGGTCCAAAGAACGCGGCCCGAGCCGGCCTCAAGTGCGGCCACCTGGCGGTATCCGGTCGCAGCAATCACCCGCCCGCCCGATACGGCCACACCGCCGCCGGGCGCGATGCCGTTCTCGCCTTCCGGCCTGAGGTTTTGCGTCCAGGCCCGGCCGCCATTGGTAGACAGGGCGACCACCTCGCCGGACGGCTTGTAAACATAGATCCGCCCGCCGGCGCTCACCGGGCGCGACGACACCCGCAAGGAGGAGGACGTCAAACCGCCACCGGAGGCTCCGATATTGGAGCGCCATGCACGCTGTCCGGAAACGGAAACAGCAACATTGCCCGGATCATTGCGTTCGCCACCTCCGGCCATCGGCCAGTCCTGACCGCCGGTCGCCTGACCAACCGACGCCGTGCCGCCCGCAGCCGCAAGAGCCGGATCAACGCCTTCAAACACTGGCTGGCGTTCACCTTCGAGAATTTCCTCATTGCCGAAGGGATTTAGCGAGCCGGTCACATCGCTGATCGTGCCGCAACCGACAAGGAACGCACTGAGGCCGACCGCGCAGCCGATGGCGCGCAGATTTGCGCTGAAGGATACGGTCATTCTTGGCTGGCCTCCTCGCCAGAAGTCTCCGGTGCGCCGTATTGGGAGCGGATCACCTGATTCAAAATGCCCACGCGCCGCGTCACATCGGCTGGCGCTTCTGCATCATCACGGATCTGCTCAATCCAGTTGCGGGCAGCGTCAATGTCGCCGGCTTTCCATGCGGCGACCGCCATGATTTCGCGCGCAGCGGCGCGGAACGGTTCGCCGGCGGCCGTCAGGCCTTCAACGCGGTCGGCTACAGCAGAATAGTCTTCAAGATCAATCGCCAGATATCCGGCGCGCAACGCAGCAACATCCTGCAAGGCGCCGGCGACCGAGCTGTCCCGGGCGACGGCGTCGAAGGCTGCCAGAGCTTCTTCCTTTCGCCCCTCCTGGTCGAGCGAGGTTGCGCTGCGCAACCGCGCCAGAACCGGGTAACCGCCAATCGATTGCTCAAGCTGATTGAACAGTGCCTGGGCGTCCTGATAGTTGCCTTCGTCTGCAAGCCTGGATGCTTCAAAGAACGTATCGCCGGCTTCCTGAGCTTTCTGAGATTCCCAATAAATCCATCCGCGGTAACCGGCGGTTCCCGCAATGATCAGAACGGCGGCGGCGATGATCCATACGCCAAAGCGATCCCAAAGCCGACTGTATTTTTCCTTGCGGATGTCTTCATCGACTTCACGAAAGATATCGGACATTCGTCTCTTTTTCCTCAGTTCGCTTCAACGGGTCACGCTTAGGCCTACCCGAACCGGATGATGCGCTGAGCTATCATCAGATGTGGGCTGTTTTCAACGGTTTGATGGCGCAAGTGAGGCAGGACGTGAGCAAATGCCTTTTGCGCCAGAATAGATGTGCCTGATTATGTCAAGGGAACGCCAATGACAAGCGCATGGCCCTTCCAAACAAACAAACCGTACAGAATCAGCCCGGCGATGATCACGAATCCGTCGATATAGGGGCGGTTTTCATCGATATGCAGCGCAACGGACGGCTCGCCTCCATGCCGGCGTTTGACCGAGATACGGTCCGCCACCGCCCAGACCAGAAAACTGCCGAACAAAATCACTGAGGCAAGGTCCCCGCGCACCAACAGATGCGAGAAGGCCCACAGTTTGATCGCCACCAGCATCGGGTGCTTGAAGGTTCGCTTCAGCCGACCTTGGACATAGGCTGCGATCAACAACGGAAACACCGGAACCATGAGCAGCATGACGAGATGCCCCGTCCACTCCGGCGGATAGTACAAAATCGGCGGCTGACCGCGGACCATGCCATAGCCATAGATCATGACGACGAAACTGGCGATTGAGGCGATCGAATAGACCGCGCGATACGGCATGTCGCCCATCTGCGCGACGATCGCCGCCCGGCGCTCCGGAAACATCGGAAGCGTATGAAGGCCAAAAAAGACAATCAAACCAACTAGAAAATAGAGCATATCCGCCATCTTCCGGGCGCAAAGCGCAGCCCGGCTCCCTCTCAAAATATCGCAACGAGCGGCAGTCTAGAAAGGCAGGGGAAACCGTCAACCGGATTCGGCTGTTCCCAGCTGGCTTTGTCCCACGGTATCAGCTCAACAAGGCCTTGGCATCCTCGGGCGAAAGCTGTTCGGGGCGGTCGCCGGGCGTTTCAACGTCAACGAACGCTCCGATCTCTGCCGACTTTAAAATGGACAGCGCGGTATCCAGCGCATGCATCGCAAGGCCCATGGAGCATCGATATGCGTTTTTCAACTTTATGGCCTGTGCCATGTCGGCAAGGCCTGCCGCACGGTAGTTTGCCAGCGATTTTGTACCATTGCTCTGGTTTGGCCGAGAGAACGGATGTGCGCTGGCATCCAGCATTTGCGGCACATTGCCATGGACGGTCAAATGCACATCGCCCCCGAAAAACAGCGGATCCGGCAGCACAAGGGTTCCCTCCGTTCCGTAGATCTCGATCGGAAAATGCCGGTGGGCCACCACGTCCCAGCTGGTTGATAGCGTGATATTCGCGCCGCTTTCAAACTGCAATAGTGCTTGTACCGTGGTTGGCGTTTGAACCGGAAACCGCTCGCCTTTACGCGCCCCGGAGGTGATTTCGCGTTCCAGTGTCCCGATGGCACTCATGGCTGCGACACGGGCCACCGGACCAAGCAAATTGACCAGATGAGTGATGTGATAAAGGCCGTAAAGCATCAACGGACCGGCGCCAGGCCGATAGAAGATATCCGGATGCGGATGCCGCGTTTCCATGCCCGGCATCATCATGAAACAGGTTCCAGACACCACGGTGCCGATCCGGCCGCTGTCGATTGCGACCCGGGCCGCCTGAAATGCCCCTCCCAAAAAACTGTCCGGTGCGGCACCAACCTTGAGCTTCCTGGTCATCGCGATGGACAACATAGCTTGCATTTGTTCGAAATCCGTGACGAGGGGAAGCTCGGAATAAAGATGCTTGTTGGCATTCAGAATCTGTTTCGAAATCGCCCAATGCGCGTCGGGTTCTGTCAGATTGACGATGATGTCCAGATCGTCTGCGGCCAGAAGATCATGCACCGTTTGTGAGCGGATGCCGTTGGCCGCCGCCGCATGGTCAGCCATCTCCCGGTTCAGATCGGCGCAGGCTTTGATTTCAAGACCGCCAAACAATGGAATGAGCTTGAAATATGTTCGCGAAATATTTCCGCATCCCACAATGCCGATACCGGTCTTGCCTGCCATGGAACACCTCTATTGCCCGTCGCCAACTGCCACTGGGCAACAAAATGCCGTAAGGTCATTTAATTTTTCGGAAAATTCTCAGGGTCGGGTTTCAACCGTGGACCCTGACGCACCGACGCGGGTCATGGGTTTGCCTTGTCCTGACAGAAAAAGGCTGGCAAGGACGACCGCCACGAGCAGCGGGACGCATGCCGAGTAAAGAGCAAGTACTGCAAACTGCTCAGCGGAAGCCGCCCAGTTGACGAACGGATAGAGAAGCGGAAACAGCCACAGGTGAGCCGCGTGGGCCTGAAAGGCCGATGAATGCGGTTGTTGGGCCGGCATGACCATCATCAACCCGGCGCAAATGAAGGCCCAGTCATACAGCGCAAAGGATGGTGCGGCCAGAGGAATGCAGAGCATGGTCAGGCCGATTGCCCTGCGCCGGTTCGGCGCACGGGCCGTTCGATACACAATGACAGCAGCCAAAAGGATCGCCGCCCCCTGGATCAAACGGCGCAGCGCCGGATCGGCGCCCAATTTACCGATGGAGGAGTCGACCGAAACCATGAGCGGAAACACCTGGTTCAGATGGGCAGAATGAGCGCCCTCTGTCAGGGAGTGAATGAACACGGCCCACAATTCCACTCCGTAAAACGCAGCCGATGCGGCTATCAAGGCAAGCGTGAAGCAGGATGCACAAATGATTGCCGTCCACGCCCGCACGCCAAGCAAAAAAACCGGAACAAGCAGTCCGTATTGCGGCTTGATGGTCGCCAGTGCCAGCAGGATACCCGCCAAAAGCGGACGCTCCTTGCACACCAAAAGGCCAGCAACGATCAGCAACACAAATACCGGAGCAAGTTGCAGATAATCCAAGGAATAAAAGGCGGCAGGTGATAGCATAAGCACCGCTGCGGCCGGGATCTTGGTATCCGGCCAGACCTGCCACCCGATCAACGCCAAAAGAACTGCTGTTGCGAGCAGAAAGAAGAGTTTCGCAACCCAATAGGGCATGAGTGCCAAAGGCTGAAAAAAGAACAGCGCATAAGGTGGGTTCAGATAGAGCAGCTCGTCATTTTCAGCGCCAAGCCCAAGCCGGAAGGACGTGGGCTCGTAAGCCTTGGCCGCAATTCCCTGAAGGGCCATTTGTCCAGCGCGGTAGAACGCTGCAAGGTCCTCGGAAGCAGCGTCGAACAAGGATGCAGGCAGCAGGAAAATCGGCCCGGACAAGGCTGCCAGAAAAATCGCGGTTGCCGCGCATGACACGAGAACTGCCACTGCGAAAAGGCGTCCGCCACAATGGTCAATGAAGGCAGCCATTCGGTTCTTCAGCCCGCTCCCGATCCGTGGTTTCGCCGAAGCTGCGCGCATTTCGTAAAAAAGACGATAAGGGCGGCCTTGTATTTCCGCTCAGCCAGCCGAGCGGAACGGGTTCTTACCCGGCTTGGGCAATAACGGCATCAGCTGCCGCAATCCCGCTTTCAAAGGCATATTCCACCCGGGCCCCGAGGCACCAGTCTCCACACAGGAGAAGCGGCAGGTCACCGGAGGCCAAAAACGGCTTTCCGGCCGGTACGCGGGTCTTGGCATACCGCCATCTATGCGCCGTCAAATAGTCTGGCGGAGGCAGGCGGAGGCCAATCTGCTTTTCAGCCTGTGCCAGCACGAGTGGCGCGATCTGGTCCGGTTCAAGCTCAAGATGGGTCCTGCTCCACTCCGGGCTTGCATGCAAGACCAAGGATGTGCCCTGTACGGGCCGGCCGGGTTTCGAGCCGTTGACGGCAATCCATGCAACGTCGGCCAGCGCATCGGCATAAAGATCGTATTCGAGCTCCAACGCGATGTTGAACCCGGCCATGACGGCCCAGCACGGGTCTACTTCGACCCGCGATAATTCGGCGGCAAGGCCGTCATCCTTACCTTCGAGCAAGTCCTGCGCCTGCACAGACGGAATTGCCAGCACGAGGCCGTCAAACGGTCCCGCTTGTTCGCCGTCTTCCGTCTGGAGACGCCAGCCCTCCGACGCATAATCAATCGACACGATGCGTGTCCCAGTTGTGACACTCAGCCCGTCAGCAAACGCTTTCGGCAGTGCATTCATGGCCGGCTGGCCGACCCACCAGCCCTCGCTTTCAAGCGTCACTCCATCAGCGATTTCTGGCTGCCAACGACTGGCCGCGGCCATTTGCTCCAGCTCAGCCTGGAACGTTTGAGATCGCGCGGTGAAAAACTGCGCCCCATGATCAAAGACAAACGGTCCCTCGGTACGCCGGGTGGCCATGCGTCCACCCAGGCCCCGTCCCTTGTCAAACACCGTCACCGCATAGCCTGCGCGGTGCAACTTCCTGGCGGCAGCAAGCCCGGCAAGACCGGCGCCAACAACCGCTATCCGGGACGATGAAACTTTTTGCAGCATGGGTCTAAGGATGCCTCTTTAAGCGCTGGAACGGTCGATAGAGGTGAACCGCGACTGCCCGGTCCACGTAGGACGAAGCAAGTTGCAATCAATGTTTGGGAGTCCTGTTATGCACTCGGTTTGGACCCAATTCCAATCGGTGACGTTCGTTGCTGCCGCTTTCCTGTCTCTTGCGGTGCCCGGCGGCGCGGTCGCGCAATCCCCGGCATCCGCGCATGCATTCGCTTTTGATTTGCCGAACGGTGAACAGCTGCCGTTGTCATCTTTTGCTGGAAAAGCGGTCTTGGTGGTGAATACCGCCACCGAGTGCGGGTTCAAGAACCAGATCGGCGATCTCCAGGATCTCCACGAGCGCTATTCGGACAAAGGCCTGGTTGTCGTGGGCGTGCCGTCAAACGACTTCGGCGGGCAGGAACCACGGGCCAATGACGAGATCGCCGGCTTTTGTGAAGCGCGCTATGGCGCGAAATTTCCCATGACCAACAAAACCCGTGTCAAGGGCGAGGACGCGCACCCGTTTTATCAATGGGCGGTCGCCGAACTCGGCGATGCATCGCGTCCGTATTGGAACTTTCACAAGTACCTGATTGGTCCGGACGGCAAATTGGTCACTTTCTTCCCCACACCGACGCGGCCAACCTCAACCGAGGTGACAAGCAAGGTCGAACAGGTTATTGCGGCCCTGCCTGCGGCAGATGAGGCAGCCCCCCAAAACTGATCCGGATCCTCGTATGACCTCTTTCCCTTCCTCGACCGGCACGAGAAATTCCATGCCGGGCGGCGCGGACGCGACAACCATCCCGCGGGCGGCGCTTATTCTTGGCGCTGCCGGCTTCATCCCGTTCGCACTTTTTTGCGTAGCCGCCATCATGGCACCGCCGCGCTACGTTCTGCAGGCGCATTTCGCTTTGAATTTTTATGGTGCGGTAATCCTGTCATTCATGGGCGGTGTGCATTGGGGACTGGAAATGGCGCGGCAGCAACACGACGCCAATGCGCCCACCTTCAAGGCGCTCGGCATTTCGGTCCTCCCATCGCTGGCTGCCTTCGCGGCGCTTGCCATGCCCGTCCACTACGGCGCGGTCGCGCTCGCCGTCTGTTTCGCCCTGCTGCTGGCCTATGATCTTTATTGCGCGAAGGCCGGCCTTGCTCCGGCCTGGTACCCAAAGTTGCGCATTCCCCTGACCATCGCGGTCTGTCTAGCCGTGCTGCTGCCAAGTGCGGTCTGACACGGTTTCCTGACGTCAACTGGTCGTGCAGTTGGCGCAGGTTCCGCGCAGCTCGATGGTCGTTTTAGCGAGAGCGAATTTCTCCTGCCGGGACCATGCCTGCAGAGATTGAAGCGCGGCATCGGGTGCAAACTCGTCCACCTTGCCGCAGTCTTCGCAAATGGCAAAGGCTGCGGTTTTGTGTTCACCGCAATCAACCGGATGGCTGCAGGCCACAAACGCATTCAGGCTTTCCAGCCGGTGCACAAGCCCGATTTCCACCAGTTTGTCCAATGCCCGGTAAACCTGCAAGGGTGCACGGAAGCCATCGTCACGCAAAAGATCAAGGATCGCATAGGCTGTGAGCGGCCCTTCTGCGCCTGTCAGCGCTCCAAACACGAGGCCCTGGTTTTTGGTCAGATCGGGTTTGGCATGTGAATGAGCGGTCATGGCAATCTCTATCTCACGCGCGTGTCTTCAGAACGGCTCAGGAAAGGCAAAGGCAGCAAGCTGACGATGAACAGCCCGAGGGCCGCAACGACAATTGACGGTCCGGACGGCGTGTCAAACTTGAGCGACCCGAACAATCCGCCAACGACCGCCGCCCCCCCGATGCCGGCAGCAAGAGCTGCCATCGCTTCGGGTCCGGGTGCAAGACGGCGTGCGGCCGCCGCTGGTATGATCAGCAAGGCTGTGATCAGAAGAACACCGACAATCTTCATGGCGATCGCGATGACAACAGCCATAAGCATCATGAAGATGAGATTGGCACGCTCGGGATGCATGCCCTCAGCCGCGGCGAGTTCGGGACTGACCGTGCCGGCAAAAAGCGGCCGCCAGACAAAGGCCAGCACCGCCAAAACGAATGTTCCGCCTGCATAGATAATCGCCAGATCCGATTTGGAGACGGCCAGAATATCGCCAAACAGCAATCCAATCAGATCGATGCGGACAAAGGTCAGAAACGCCAAGCATACCAAGCCGATCGCCAGAGCCGAATGCGACAGCAATCCAAGCAGGGCATCAGCGGGCAGCGTATCATTGCGCCGCAAGACAAGTAGCAGCAGCGACAGGCCGACGCTGACCGCAAACACCGCCAGCATGGTATTGACCTGAAGCAGCAGCGACAGCGCCACGCCCAGCAAAGCCGCGTGCGACAACGTATCGCCGAAATAGGCCATCCGGCGCCAGACGATGAAGCAGCCAAGCGGCCCCGCGACCAGAGCCACGCCAATTCCGGCAATCAAGGCGCGGGTAAAAAAATCATCCAGCATTGGCCGCCCGCTTTTCGTCTGCGCTGCTCCCGCCACCCGCGCTCTGTGTGCCGTGATCGCCGTGATCGTGATCCGGATGGCAATGATCACTCACCGTACCGTCTGCATGGCGAACGCGGCCGTCGGGCAAATGAACATGGTCGTGATGATGCTGATAGAACGCGATCGCGCCGCCGGCCCTTGCACCGTATAGCGCCTGAAAACCGGGATCCTGCGAAACATCCGTCGGCGTTCCGCGGCAGCACACGTGGCCGTTCAGGCACACAACCTGGTCGGTGGCCGCCATGACGACATGCAGATCATGCGAGATCATCAAGACACCGCATTTCAACCGGTTGCGCAGTTCCTGGATGAGATTGTAAATCGCAATCTCACCCGAATAGTCCACCCCCTGCACCGGCTCGTCCAGGACCAGCAGATCCGGTTTGCGGGCAATTGCGCGGGCCAAGAGGACGCGCTGCATTTCGCCACCGGACAGGTTGCGGACCTCGGATTTCGCCAGATGCGTCACGCCGGTCTCGCCAAGCGCTGCGAACGCTTCGTCCCGGTTCACCTTGACCGTCAGGCTCATGAACCGCTCAACACTGAGCGGCAGGGTCCAGTCGATCATCAGTTTTTGCGGGACATACCCGACGCGAAGCCCGGTGCGCTGGCGCGCCGTGCCCTCGGTTGGTTTCAAGATGCCAAGCGCCATCTTGGCGCTGGTTGACTTTCCAGAGCCGTTTGGACCGATAAGGGTAACGATTTCACCCGGCTCGACGGTCAGATCGACCCCGCGGACCAGCCAGTCTCGGCCTTTTTGCACGCCCGCCTGCGTCAAGCTGACAAGCGGCGCGGTGTCCGTTTTCATGGACATTGACTACCTGTTTCAAAATTCGCCGGAACCAAGCGCTCCGAAATGTTATAGTGTTACGTTATAGGCTGTGAATACATACTGCGCAATGGCACCCTTGGCATGCGGCCAACTCTGCTTTGGACATTGCGGCCCGGAACGCCCTACCCGCTCAGCAGCCTTGGCAACATCAAGGCCAGAACCGGAAAACCGAGGATGAGCCCGACCCGGATCAGTTCGACGCCGAAAAACGGCATGACACCCCGGAATGTCTCGGTCATGGGAACATCTTTGGCCAGCGCATTGATGATAAACACATTCAGGCCGACGGGCGGCGTGATAAGCCCTAGCTCGACGACAATCAGCGCCAGGATCCCGAACCAGATTTTCAGCTCCTCCGGCCCCATGCCGAACGTGGCGGTGGCGGCCGTTGCATAGTCCCCGCCGTTGAGATCAACAAGGACCGGCCAGAAAAACGGCACCACGACGAGGATCATGGCGAGCGATTCCATGAAGCATCCAAGAATGACCAGAATGATCAGCATCGCGATCAGGATAACCCAGGGATCAAGTCCGCTGGACCCGGCCCAGGTCGCCATCGCCGACGGCAGGCCCGCGCGGGTGAAAAACCCTTTCAGCACCTCGGCCCCGAACAGAATGAAGTAAATCATGCCGCTGGTCACTGCCGTGTCGAGCAAAGCGCTGCGCATGCCCGGCAGTGTCAATCCCGGTTCGCCCCAAAGCCGCTGGGCAAAGCCGTAGACAAGAATGGCAAACACGCCGACACCTGCCGCAGGTGTCGGGGTAAACAGACCGATCCCAAGGCCCAGGATGATCGCGCCGAAAATCAGCAAGACCGGCAATAACCGCCACAACGCACGCCGCCGCTCCTCAGGTTCCATAACCGATTGTGTCGGTGCCAGATCCGGCTTGAGCCGCACCAAAACAGCGATCACCGTAATGAAGAACACCACCGCAATAACGCCGGGAACAATCGCGGCCCGGAACATCTCGATGATCGAGGCTTCGACAATGACCGCATAAATCACCAAGGCAACAGAGGGCGGAATAAGAATTCCGAGCGTTCCACCGGCTGCCAAAGCACCGGTTGCCAGACGCGGTGCATAGTTCAGTTTGCGCAATTCCGGCAAGGCGACCCGCCCCATAGTGGAGGCCGTGGCCAAGGACGATCCGCACACGGCGCCAAATCCGGCGCATGCGCCAATGGCGGACATCGCCACCCCGCCGCGGAACCGCCCCATCAGCGCATTCATGCCCCGAAACAAATCCCGGCTCAAATTGGCTTGGCTGGCCAGATAGCCCATCAGCACGAACAGCGGCACGACCGATAGATCGTAATTGGCCATGTTGTTCCACAGCAGCGACTTGAACTGCCTGAGATAGGGCTCAAACCGGATGTAGGAGACCATCTGCGACAGAACGAATGTGCCGCCGATGCCGACCACCAGCATGGCCAGACCGACCGGCATGCGCAGCGCCAACAAGACGAACAAAACAGCCAGGCCGCCAATACCGACCAGTTCCAACTCACCCATAGGACTTGCCTCCCGCCGCCTGATAGAGCGAGACCAGCGCCCAGAGCCCCATGGACACGATGCCCGGGAAATACCACGGCCACTCGCTCCAGCCCAATATGGCGGTCACAGTGCCGTCCGACCGGCTTTCCAGCATGCCGATCCACATCCAATAGGCGAGAAATACAGCCAGTGCCGCGCTCAAAAACGTCCAGAACCGGTCCAAGGCCCCGCGAAGCCATTCGGGAAAGGACTGAACAAAAAGCTCGACCGCGACATGGCCGCGTTTCATCTGACAATACGGGAAAAAGCTCAGTGCAGCGGCACTGACCGCCAACCGGACAAAATCTTCATATCCCGGGAGGGCAGACACATAGATGCCGAAGGGCTTCAAGGCGGAATCCAGCATAAAAGCGCCGACATTGACCGCTGTGACCAGCACAATGGCGATGGCGAGGACACCCCCCAACAACGCCCAGAATGTGACCGCCCTATGCAGTGCAGCGACCATTTTGCTCCCCATTCACAATTCAGGCGGGCGCCAGAACACCGTGCCGCCCGCCTGTTGTCAGCTTACGCCGGTCAGTGCCTCGCTGACGAGGCTCCCGCCGATCAGTTTCCAGATTGCGCGCCGATAGATTCTTGCGCGGCTTTCACCATTCCAGCACCGTCCATGCCGTTGCTGTCTGCTTCGGCGATCCATCGGTCGATGACTTCCTGTGCTTTCGCGTCGAATGCCGCCATTTCGTCTTCGGTCAATGTGATCAGCTCTCCGCTTTCGGCGCGCAAGCTCTTTCCGTCGCCTTCGGAGCCATCCCATACTGCGCCATATGTGCTTGCAATATTGGACATGGAGTGATCGTCGATCACCTTTTTCAGATCATCGGGCAGGCTGTCGTAACGGTCCTTGTTCATTGCGATCATGAAGGTCGCCGTGCCGAAGCGTTCACCGCCGGGGCCCTCTGTCGAATACTGGGTCAGCTCCTGCAGTTTTAATGGACGCATGATTTCAAACGGAACCATGGCCCCTGCAACAACGCCTTTTGAGAGCGCTTGCGGCAGATCCGGCACCGGCATGCCGACCGGCTCAGCGCCATAAGCTTCAATGGTCCAGCCGCCAATGCGCGACGGTGTGCGCAGTTTCAAGCCTTCCAGATCGGCAGGCGAGCGCACCGGTTTGTCGACCATGTGGAAGGCCTGTCCGCCATGCACATGCACCAGGATCGGGTGTACGTCCTTAAAGTCGTCTGCAATCATGTCGAACGACTCGGCAATGGCCACCGTCGTGTCTTCGGCAGAACCGCCATGAACCCCGGGCAGTTCGAAAACCTCGGTGCGCGGGAAAACGCCCGGTGTATAGCCGAGAACCGTCCAGACAATATCGACCACCCCGTCACGCACCTGGCTGTAAAGCTCCGGCGGTTTTCCGCCGAGCGACATGGCTGGGAAAATTTCCACCTTGATGCGTCCGTCAGAGGCCTCTTCGACGCTTCTGGCCCAAGGCTCGAGCATCTTGGAATGTGCCGGTGCTTTCGGCCCGAGGAAGTGGTGCAAGGTCAGCGTGACGTCTTGCGCGCTGGCCGGAAATGCGGCGACCGCCAGAGCGGCGGCTCCGGTCAACAAGGATACGATACGTTTCATGTGATCTCCTCCCGATGGCGAGCCTTTCAGCTCTTGCTCGTTTCAGACTGTGGCTACCCCTCATTCCCAGCAGCCTAGCAAACCTCCACGAATTGTCATCAACGCTAATTTGCCTGTTTCGTTATGTAAAATGAGCATTTCGCCTGTTTATATAACCAAATCAAATGTCCGTTTCGGACGTTTTCCCTATAATTTCACAGCTCCCGCCTCTGCGGCCGACTTGATCGCGCTCAAAAACAGCAACAGAGCCGGAGTTGGTGCGATGTCGGCCCGCGTCGTCAAACCAACTGGCCCCGTGGTTTCCGTCGTCTCCAAGGGCAGTTCCTGCAAGACACCGGCCTCGACATCGCGCGAAACAACGCCGCTGGAAATGATCCAGACGGCATCTGTTTCAAGCGTGAAAGTGCGTCCGAAGGCGTTTGAGATCGTTTCGATCCTGTTCGGCAGCACAGTGATCGAATGCGCGATCATCAACCGCTCGACATAGGGCCGAATGATCGCCTCTTTCGTCGGAAACAGTACCGGATAGTCCGGCAAACGCGCCATCTGTTCGGCAGCTGGCAGCCCCAGAAGCGGGTGACCCGCCCGGACTGCAAACGACACCCGTTCGGAATAAAGATGCTGGAAGGACAGTCCCGCCATCTGTTTCGGATCGGCAAGGCGTCCGACCACCAGATCGAGTTCGCCCATCCGCAGGCGGGACAGCAAAAGCGTGTTGGGTCCGGTCACCAAAGACAAGGTGGTGCCGATTTTCTCCGATTGAAACTGGCGGACCGCCTCGGGAACGATACTGGCAGCAACACTCGGCAGCACTCCGACATCGAGGTACGATTCGCCGGAGACCCGGGCCTGGGCGACGCTGTCGAGCCCCTGTTTCAGTGCGGCAAGACTGGCCGCCGCATAGTGCTGGAAGACTTCCCCGAATTGCGTCAGAACAACCCCGCGCCGGCTGCGCTCCAACAGCCGCACTTCGAGAATGTCCTCCAGCTCCTTAAGCGTTTTGGACACAGCGGGCTGAGTGATCGACAAAGCTGTTGCGGCTTTGACGACGCTCCTGCGCCGCGAGACCTCAAGGAAACACTGGACATGCCGGTACTTCACACGCGCATCGATCATTAGGCATTCCAGATGGTTATACTTTTTTGCGATATTCTCATTTTACATAACCATTGCAATGATCAAAGATAGAGTTTCATGATTTTGCGCAATATTGTGCCAACGAGACACGACTTCCCATGCAGATGATTTCCGTCAACGGCGTCAACTTGCACTATGCCGATACCGGCGTGGCAACCGGGACCGCTTTGGTGTTCCTCAACTCCCTGGGCACAGATTTCCGGATTTGGGATCATGTTGTCCCGGCCTTTGAGGACCGGTTCCGGATCGTACGGGCAGACAAACGCGGCCACGGCTTGAGCCAATGTGTGCCTGGCGGGTATGGGCTGTCCGATTTGGTCGGAGATGTCGAAGCGCTATGCGACGCGTTGGGCGTCGATCAGGTGATCGCGGTCGGGCTGTCGGTCGGCGGGCTGATAGCCCAGGGCTTTGCAGCGCGCAGCCCGGACCGCGTCCCGGCGCTGATCCTGTGCGACACGGCTTCGCGCATCGGCGATGCGGCGACCTGGACAAGCCGCATGAGCATGATCGAACAAGACGGTCTCGGCGCGATTGCCGATGCCGTTCTCGAACGCTGGTTTCCGCCGAGCTTCAAGGCAGCGCATCCGGCAGCCTATTCCGGTTGGCATGCTATGCTGACACGCACCCCCACCGAAGGCTATTTGGCAACCTGTGCGATTTTGAAGGATACAGACCATACTGCCGAGACGAAGGCGCTCAAGATGCCGGCGCTGTGCCTGTGTGGCAGTGCCGATGGGGCAACCCCGCCCGCACTGGTGAAAGCGACGGCCGACATGATGCCAAACGCGCGCTTTGTCGAGATTCCGGAGGCAGGGCACGTGCCATGTATCGATCAGCCAGACGCAGTGATCCGGGCCATGAAGAGCTTTTTTGAGGAGCACGGCCTTGTCTGACCGCTCACACAACCGGAAGCCGGGATCACGAATTGATCAGGGCATGGCAACACGCCGTGCCGTTCTGGGGGATGCCCATGTCGACAAGGCAAGCCGTTCGGCCACCGGGATTGACCAGGATTTTCAAACGCTGATCGTGGAGGGCGCCTGGGGCACCGTTTGGTCGGACAACACGATCACGCGGCGTGAACGCTCCATGTTGACCATCGCCCTCTTGGCCGCGCTTGGTCATCAGGAGGAACTGGCCATGCATTTGCGGGCAAGCCGCAATACCGGAACCAGCCTGGAGGACATCCGGGAAGCTTTGTTGCATGTCGCGATCTATGCCGGGGTTCCTGCCGCCAATACGGCATTCAAGATCGCAAAAACCGTGTTTGAAGATTCAGATCCCGACTCACCGAGCAACACCTGAAAAACAAGGCCCGGCAACACAGGGCACCAGGAGGAGACGATGGGCGCCAAAGACCAGACAAGACGGCAACCTGCCGAGCTTTATGCCCGTGACCGGACACAACATCCGCCGGCTTTGACCGAGGGCTACAAAACGTCCGTCAGCAGATCGCCGCAAAAGCCGCTCCTGTCTCTCGAGCAGACCTTAAGCGAAGTCACCGGCCCGGTTTTCCGCCAAAGCGACCTTGGCCCACTGGACCACGACCTGATCAAGAACCACGCTCATGATGGCGATCCGATCGGCGAACGGATCATCGTTCACGGCCATGTTCTCGATGAGAACGGCCGCGGCGTCCCGAACACGCTGGTCGAGGTCTGGCAAGCGAATGCCGGTGGCCGCTACCGGCATGTGAACGACAGGTATCTCGCTCCGTTGGATCCAAATTTTGGTGGATGCGGCCGCTGCATGAGCGACGACAATGGCTATTATTATTTCAGAACCATCAAGCCCGGCGCCTATCCGTGGCGCAATCACGGCAACAACTGGCGGCCGGCGCACATCCATTTTTCGATATTCGGCAGCGCATTTGCGCAGCGCCTGATCACTCAGCTTTATTTCGAGGGTGATCCGCTTGTCGATCAGTGTCCGATCGTGCAGACCATTCCGGACCCGCAAGCCATCGACCGGCTGGTTGCCCGGCTCGACATGAACAGCGCAATTCCATTCGACTGTCTCGCCTACCGGTTCGATATCGTGCTGCGCGGCCGCCGGTCGACCCTTTTCGAAAACCGTCTGGAAGGAAACTGAGCCATGGTGCCGACACTTGGCTATCTGAAGGAAACCCCGAGCCAGACGGCCGGACCCTATGTGCATATTGGCCTTGCCCCCGCGCAGGCCGGACAGGCGTTTGCAGGCAAGACGATCTCCAACAAGCTTGCAGGGCCGGACACACCCGGAGAACGGATCACCATCGAGGGACGCGTTTTCGACGGCACGGGAACGCCGATCCGCGATGCGCTGATCGAGTGCTGGCAGGCGGATGCAAACGGGCGGTACAACTGTCACGAAGACTTGCCGGGCGGTGCGGACCATGACGGGTTTGCGGGCTTCGGACGGTGCGGATCGGACTTCGAGACCGGACTTTTCAGCTTCGAAACCATCAAGCCCGGCGTGGTTCCCGGCAGGAATGGTGTACAGCAAGCCCCGCATATCAGCCTGTGGATCGTCGCCCGCGGCCTCAATGTCGGTTTGCAGACCCGGCTCTACTTTTCCGAAGAGACGGCGGCCAATGCGGCTGATCCTGTGTTGAACACGATTGAGCAGGAAGCCCGCCGGCAAACCCTGATTGCCGAACGCATCAGCACGGGTGACGTTGCAGTGTACCGTTTCAACATCCACCTCCAAGGCGCTGAGGAAACAGTCTTTTTTGATATTTGACGCCGGATAAGAACGAAAACGGGAGCAACGCCGCGATCTCATGGCCAAATTTCAGACACTTCAGGAAGCCGTCGCCGACAACATTCGCGACGGCAACAGCATTGCCTTCGAAGGGTTCACGCATCTGATCCCTCATGCGGCCGCGCATGAGGTCATTCGTCAGGGCCGCAAGAACCTGACAGTGATGCGCATGACGCCCGATTTGATCTACGACCAGCTGATTGGGATGGGCTGCGTCAAGAAAATGATTTTTTCATTTGCTGGCAATCCGGGCGTTGGGCTGCTGAGGCGATTGAGAGACTCGGTCGAAAACGGCTGGCCGCACAAGATCGAGCTCGAGGAACACAGCCATGCCGCCATGGCAAACGCCTATGAGGCAGGCGCTGCCGGTCTTCCCTGCGCGGTCTTCCGCGGCTACCGCGGTGCGGAACTCACGCGCGTCAATCCCAACATCAAGTTCATCACCTGCCCATTTACCGGCGAGGAGCTGGCCGCTGTTCCCGCTTTGAGGCCCGACGTGGCAGTGATCCATGCCCTGAAGGCCAACCGCAACGGCGACGTATTCATGGAAGGCATTACCGGCGTTCAAAAGGAAGCGGTGCTGGCAGCCAAACGCTCGATTGTCACGGTTGAGGAAATTGTCGACGACTTCGAAGGTGTTTCGCCAAACGCCATCATTCTCCCATCGTGGACAATCACGTCCGTCGCCGAGGTCAAGGGCGGTGCCCATCCATCCTACACACAAGGATACTATGGCCGCGACAATGCGTTTTATATCGCCTGGGATGACATTGCGTCCGACCGGGAAAGGTTCCGGGCCTGGATGGACGAGCATGTCATGGAAGCGGGGCCTGAGGTATTTGCCAGCCGCGTGGCGGGGCTGATGCAGAAAGGCGGCACACGATGAGCGACTTCACGCCAACCGAGATGATGACCGTCGCCGCGGCACGCGCGCTGTCGAGCAAGGACGTGTGTTTCGTCGGGATCGGCGCCCCTTCCGCGGCCTGCAACCTCGCCCGGCTAACCCATGCGCCGGGAATCACCCTGATCTACGAAAGCGGAACCATCGGCACGGCCCCGGATGTGCTGCCGCTGTCCATTGGCGACGGCGAATTGTGCGATACGGCGCTGACCACGGTTTCGGTGCCGGAAATGTTCCGATACTGGCTTCAAGGCGGCCGGATCACGGTGGGTTTTTTGGGAGGCGCCCAGCTCGACCGGTTCGGCAATATCAACACGACCGTGGTCGGCGGCTACGAAACGCCGAAGGTCCGGTTGCCGGGCGGCGGCGGCGCGCCGGAAATCGCGATCAGTTGCGGTGAAATCTTCATCACCATGAAACAGTCGCGCCGCGGTTTCGTCGAGAAGCTCGACTTCATAACATCGCTGGGCCACGGCACGGGCGGCCGGGATCGCGCAGAGCATGGTGTCCACACCAAAGGACCGACGCGGCTGATCACCGACCTTGCCATCTGGCAGCCCGATCCGGAAACCAAGGAGTTTACCGTCACCTCCTTGCATCCAGGGGTGACCAAGGCTCAAATCATGGACACGGTCGGCTGGGCGCCGAAATTTGCCGAGACCATGGCCGAGACACCGGCCCCGACCACCGAAGAGCTGCTGGTTTTGCGGGATCTTCATGCCCGTACCAAAGCCGCGCACGAAGGAGCCTGACATGCAGCGTGCTTTTATTTGCGATTATGTGCGCACTCCCTTCGGCCGTTACGGCGGCAGCTTGTCGGCGGTTCGGGCTGATGATCTGGGCGCGATCCCAATCGAGGCGTTAATGGCGCGCAACCCGGATGTGGACTGGACACATCTCGACGAAGTGTTTTTCGGTTGCGCCAATCAGGCCGGCGAAGACAACCGGAATGTCGCCCGCATGTCGGCCCTTCTGGCCGGGCTGCCGGACACCGTTCCCGGCACCACAATCAACCGGCTGTGCGGCTCAGGTATGGATGCGGTGATCTCTGCGGCACGCGGCATCGTTGCCGGTGAAATTGAAATGGCTATCGCCGGCGGTGTGGAATCCATGTCGCGGGCACCGTTTGTCATGCCCAAGGCGGAAACCGCGTTTTCGAGGAGCACCACCGTCTACGACACAACCATAGGCTGGCGCTTCGTCAATCCGCTGATGAAAGAGCAATACGGCATCGATTCCATGCCGGAAACAGCTGAAAACGTCGCGGAGCAGTTTCGGATTTCACGGGCGGACCAGGACGCTTTTGCCGTTCGCAGCCAAGAACGGGCGGTGCGCGCGCAAGAGAGCGGCCGTCTGGCACAGGAAATCGTGCCGGTGACGATCTCTCAGCGCAAGGCAGACCCGATCATCGTCGGTACGGACGAACATCCGCGCGCCGGGACCACGGTCGACGCCCTTTCAAAGCTGAAAACACCGTTTCGGGAGCATGGCACCGTTACGGCCGGCAACGCGTCTGGGGTCAACGATGGCGCGGCAGGACTTCTGATCGCCTCGGACAATGCCGTTGAGAAATACGGCCTAACACCGATTGCCCGTATCCTTGGCGGGGCAACGGCCGGCGTTCCGCCGCGGATCATGGGCATCGGCCCGGCGCCGGCCACCCGCAAGCTCTGCGAGCGCCTGTCGCTTGCGCCTGGTGACTTCGATGTCATCGAGCTGAACGAAGCCTTTGCCGCGCAGGGCCTTGCAGTGCTGCGGGATCTCGGCCTGCCTGATGACGCCCCGCACATCAATCCCAACGGCGGTGCCATCGCTCTTGGCCATCCGCTAGGTGCTTCCGGCGCGCGCATCACAGGAACAGCCGCGCTGGAACTGAAAGAACGCGGGCAGAAACTGGCCCTGGCGACCATGTGCATTGGCGTTGGCCAAGGCATCGCCATCGCACTCGAGGCGGTCTAGCACATGGCTTTCACAGCTTTCGACAGCGCCATCACCGGCGCCCTGTTGTCCGATGCAGAAACCGCAGCGCAATTTGATGACGCACGGGTTGTGCGGGCGTTTTTGCGGGTCGAGGCGGCCCTGGCCAGAGCGCAGGCTGCAATTGGTGCCATCCCTGCGCAAGCGGGTACCCGGATCACCCAGATCAGTGCAGACTTCGAATTGCCTCCGGAAACGCTCCGGGAGGGAACCGCGCAGGACGGGATTCCGATCCCCACCTTTGTTGCAGCCCTCCGGTCTGCCGTCGGTCCGGATGTCGCAAGTTACGTCCATCTGGGTGCGACCAGTCAGGACATCATGGACACCGGCCTGGTTCTGAGACTGCGGGATGTGTTCGATCTGCATGAACGCAGACTGATCGCTCTGGGACACCGGCTGGTCACTGTGTCGCGCGCCCATGCCACCACTCCCATGGCCGCCCGCACGCGCATGCAACAGGCGTCCCCGACCAGTTTCGGCCTCAAGACAGCAGGTTGGCTTGCGGCCCTCACCCGGCATCTTCAGCGTCTGGCGGAGCTCCGCAAAAGAACACTAGTTCTGTCCCTGTCAGGTGCAGCGGGCAACATGGCCGCGTTCGGACCCGATGCGGCCACGATTGAGCGGACTGTGGCCCAGGACCTCAATCTGGCAGTGTCGCCAGCGCCTTGGCACAGCTTGCGCGATAACCTGGGTGAAACCGCGGGATGGTTCGCTCTGGTCACGGGCACGCTCGGCAAGATTGGCGAGGATCTGGTTCTGCTTGCGCAAAACGAAGTTGCCGAAATCCGCCTCGCTGCGGGCGGCGGCTCGTCCACGATGCCCAACAAGGCCAATCCGGTCTTGGCAGAAACACTTGTCGCGCTCGCCCGCCACAATGCGGCCGCCCTTGGCGGGTTTCACCAATCCGTGCTTCAAAGCCACGAACGCGGTGGGGCTGGCTGGACACTGGAATGGATGGTTTTGCCGCAAATGGCTGTCGCCGCCGGAGCCGCGCTCCAGCATTTTGACACCCTTTTGAACCAAATGCAGGTCGACGAGGCCCGGATGCTGGGCACCATCCATGCCTCAAAGGGACTGCTCCTTGCCGAGGCAGTGAGCTTTGCTTTGTCGGAACACATGCCGCGCGCCGATGCGATCACCCTTACCAAAAAGGCTTGCGGGATCGCCGCCGAAGAGAACACCGACCTGTTTGAGGTCCTGCCACGCATTCTCAACCCGGCACTGTCGCGCAAAATTGCGTGGCAAGATCTGCGCAATCCGGCACGCCATCTGGGGCAAAGCAACGCTCTGATCAACCGGATCGTCGAGTCTTTTCAAGCTGTTGCATGCAAAACTTGTTAGCGCGATTCCAGCTGTTCACAAACTGATTCAAGCAGCGTCTGAAAAGTCCAAGCCTTTGTTCCCATTGTCCATTCAGTTCGGGCCATAAGCACATATCCTAGGGTAACCCAAAGCGCGGCACCATGCCGGACATATGCGGGAAGGACGATAGGGATTGCGTACACAAGTGGCCATCATCGGAGCTGGGCCCTCCGGGCTTTTGCTGTCTCAGCTGCTTTACCGCGCTGGCATTGACTGTGTCGTGCTTGAACACAGGTCTCCGGACTATGTTCTGAGCCGGATCAGGGCGGGTGTTCTTGAACAGGGTTTGACCGGCATGCTGGAGGAAGCAGGCGTCGCGGACCGCATGCATCGCGAGGGCCTACCGCATGACGGCTTTACGATTGCAGTCGGCGAGACACGCCTGCGCATCGACTTGAAAGACCTGACCGGCGGAAAGACAGTGATGGTCTACGGCCAGACAGAAGTCACCAAGGACCTTATGGATGCGCATGCATCGCGCGATGCCAAAATCATATATCAGGCGGACGACGTGATACCGCATGATTTCGACGGCAACAGTCCGAAGGTCACCTACCTGAAAGACGGCCAGAGGCACGAAATCCTATGTGACTTCATTTGCGGCTGCGACGGTTATCACGGCATCTCCCGCAAGTCCGTGCCCGAGGGCGCACTGACCGAATATGAAAAGGTTTACCCTTTCGGCTGGCTGGGTATCTTGTCCTACGCCAAACCGGTGGATCACGAACTGATTTACGCCAATCACGACACCGGATTTGCGCTGGCGTCCATGCGATCCCACACGCTGAGCCGGTACTACATCCAAGTTCCGACCGGCACCGATGTAAACGCCTGGTCTGACGAGATGATCTGGGATGAACTGAAGATCCGTCTCGGCGCGGAGGCCGCCGAGCGCATGGAGACCGGGCCGTCGATCGAAAAAAGTATTGCGCCGCTTCGGAGTTATGTCGCCGAGCCCTTGCGTTTCGGCCGGTTGATGCTGGCCGGGGATGCCGGGCATATTGTGCCGCCAACAGGTGCAAAAGGCCTGAACCTGGCCGCCTCGGACATTCATTATCTATCCGGCGCGCTGATCGAACACTACGCAGAAAAATCCGATGCCGGCATCGATCACTATTCCCAGCGCGCGCTGGCCCGAATCTGGAAAGCGGAGCGGTTTTCATGGTGGATGACGACGCTGCTGCACCAGTTTCCAGAGCTTGGTGCGTTTAACGCGCGGATCCAGCAGGCGGACATGGACTATCTTGCAAGCTCCCGTGCAGCCCAAGTGTCACTTGCTGAGAATTATGTCGGCCTGCCCTACTAGGCCCTCGCCGCAGCAAACGGGGCAGTCTGCAGCCGCGCGTCCAGATAACCGTTCTCGTCGCGGGGCTCGAAAACGGGTTGGGGTATGCCGTCGATGTCATCCTGCATAGGCTCAAGGGTGATTTTTCTCAAAACATCTTCGAGCTCGGAGTTCGTGAGTTCGAGCAGAACCCGCGAGACACCGATCGTGTCCAGAAAGACGGTTGCCATGGCTTTGGCTGTTGCAACTGTTTCGGAGGTGCGCACGTAACGCTCCGCCCGCTCGTACCTGTCCACCGTCCCGGCGACATAGGGTTTCATTGCAGAGGTGAAGCCGTCGGGGTTGATGCCCACCCCAAGTGTGAAGCCGATACCGAAAACGACGTAAATCCAAATGTAAAAGTACTTGACGAGATAACTCATGCCCACCTCAAAAGTTAACAAAAAGTTAACTTAGCGGCAGTTGTAAAAACCCCAAGTCCTCATTGCAACAGCGATGCGGCAAATTTTAACAGATTTTTAATGATCACTTAGAGTATGAGTGTAAAAAAGGATTGTACCCTATCTTTGAGGGTGTTGCTGTAAACGAAAATCGAGCGGGCTCACCCCGGTTTCTTTCCGGAAAACTCTCGAAAAATAGGCCGGATCATCAAAACCGAGATCATAAGCGATCTGCGATACCGAAAAGTCCGAGAAGGCCAGCTGACGTTTTGCCTCAAGGATCATGCGTTCCCGCAGGGCTTGCGCCGCCGTCTTGCCGATAAACAACCTACAGTAGCGATTGAGCCGGGACAGCGAAAGCCCCATGGCATTTGCGTAAAACTCCGGCTGCCTTTCGGCCTTAAAATGCTGCTCCACAAGGGAGCGGAACTGAAACAGCGAAAACCCGCGCGCGCCATCGGGCATGGCATGTCCAGGCTTGTCGGCAAACAGACGAACGAGAAACAGGGTCAGCAGCGGCCTGAAAATACTGCGGCGCTGCGGGCCGTGATCGAACTCGGCCGCCATCTCTGCCAGATAGCGTTCGGCATGCGCCCGGTCCGCCGGATCCGGCGTGACCAGCCGGTTTGCCGTCCCGTGCAGATCGGATGCGCAGAGTGCTGCGGGTTCTGCGCCCTGCTCTGACAAGTAGTCCCGGGTGACCGAGACGACATAACCTTGTGTGTCGGGCGAAAAGCGCCAGCCGTGCATGACCCCCGGCGGGGTCAAGATGGCCATGCCGGCGGTTGTTTCGTGTTCCCCATTATCATCCTTCAACCAGCCATGCCCGGCCGTTGGCATCAGAATTTGAATGAGATGGTCATGCCGATGGGGCTCGAGCATCCAGCCCAGCGGTGCGGACCGGGCCGGAATGGTCTCGATATGAAAGAAATCAAAATCCTCGACCCCGTCACCTTCGCCATAAAGGTGATACTTTGGGACCACGTTTGAAACCGCCATGCTTTATCTTGAACGAAGCCGCGCAGAGCGGCAAGCCGGCGCTCAAGTTTGCGGTGCCGATTGCCGTCAGACCAATGTCGGATTACGCCCCGGATCTGGCATGATGGGCATGCCAGTGCCAGGCAATGTCGATCCGCCGCGGGACCCAGACGTCATCATGGGAGGCGACATAGTCCAAGAAACGGGCTAGTGCCGCTGCCCGGCCCGGCCGGCCCGCAAGACGGCAATGCAGACCGATGTTCAACATTTTCGGACTGCCTTCGACCCCTTCCGAATAAAGGACGTCAAAGGCGTCTTTCAGATAGGCATAGAACTGGTCGCCGGAATTGAAGCCCTGAAAGGCGGCAAAGCGCATGTCGTTGCTGTCCAACGTGTAGGGGATAACAAGATGATCGCCGCCCGGACCATCTACCCAATATGGCAAGTCGTCGGCGTAACTGTCGGAATCGTAGAGGAAACCGCCCTCTTCCATGACCAATTTCTGGGTTTGCATGGAGCACCGCCCGGTGTACCAGCCCAGCGGACGCGCGCCGGTTACTTCCTCATGAATGCGGATTGCTTCTTCCAGATGTTGCCGTTCCGTATCCTCGTCCATATTGCCGTATTCGATCCACTTGAGGCCATGGGACGCGATTTCCCAATCCGCCTCTTTCATCGCCGCAACTGCTTCGGGATTGCGTGCGAGCGCGGTCGCAACACCATAAACCGTGACCGGCAGCGACCTGCTGGTGAACATTCTCCAGAGGCGCCAGAACCCGGCTCGGGAGCCGTACTCATAGATAGATTCCATGTTCCAGTGCCGACGCCCTTCCCACGGCTGAGCGCCAACGATTTCGGACAGAAACGCTTCGGAAGCCGGATCGCCATGCAGGATGTTGTTTTCGCCGCCTTCCTCGTAATTAACCACGAATTGTACTGCCAGCTTCGCACCACCTGGCCATTTTGGATCCGGCGGCGTGCGCCCGTAGCCCTTCATGTCGCGTGGATAAAATGTACCCATAAACAATTCTCTCTTAAAATCAGCGGCTTCCAAGCCGCGATAAACCCCGGTTCATACCGGTGCACGCTACGATATCGGCGGTCAGCCTACCGTCAAATACAACAATATGCCTCAAATTTTAGGGGTGTCTTTTTCACCCCCTTAGAAATTGGACTGTATAAGGCTTGAAAACAACAAATACGTGTGGAGACCTCAGATGCACCTGACATCTGCCGGACTGCTGTGCATCGCGTGCGCAGTGGTCATGACCCTATTCATAGACACAGAGCACCTTACACAGCGCTCCGATTTGTCCGGCAACGCCGCGCCGCATTATCACGCCCCGCTCGCAAACTGACCGGGAGCCTATCTGTGCCGTTTTACCGGCACTGGGCGCAATTGCATGTCGCCGCTGTTTTCGAAAAAACCGATTTTCTCTTTCAGCCCACCGCCTGGTCCGCTTTTTTTGTCGTCTGTGTCACCCAGCATCATGACTGCGGATCCCATCACAACCGATCCCAGTGTAATGACAAGACTTGCAATCAGCATGAGGACCGGCAGCAGGGGCTCATCCGAATTGGCGATCAGAACCTGCAGGTTTCCGATATTGAAATAGAGAACACACGCCACGAAGGTCAGCGAGATCGCAACACCGATGAACCCGTTGATAACGAGCAGCCTCAGCAAAGGCTCTTTGGGTAAAAACGGTCTCGAAAGCGGTTTGCCGTGTGTCTTGCGCATGATCCATCCCCCTCCAGTAGGTGCATCATACCAAACGTGGGGCGCAAGATCGCTGCGGCAACCTGTCAAATGCACCGGGTTTAACCATGGGTCAACGATCTTGCCCGAAGCCCATATTTACGCTTGATATATATCAGGCCAATATATAGAACCGATATATAACTAGGCAAAATAGGGCAGCTGTTGCCGATCCGGGCATTCAGCCGCTGCGTAGTTTTCTGCATCTACACCCACAGATCGCACGGTAAGCCCCAGGCACGTGTCCTTGAACGAAAGACAAGCGCATGAGCGTTCGCAGTCTCTGCCTGGCCATTCTGACATTCGGTGATGCAACCGGATATGAGATCCGCAAGGAATCGACAGAAGGCCGCTTCAGTTACTTCGACGATGCGAGCTTCGGCTCAATCTATCCGGCGCTCGCCCGGCTTGAAGCAGACGGGATGGTCACGGTCCGCGAGGAACAGCAGCCCGGCAAGCCGGGCCGCAAGGTGTATTCGATCACCGAGGCCGGCCGTGATGAGTTTTTGGCATCGCTGTGCGAACCCCAGGCGCCTGACACGTTCAAGTCTCCCTTCCTGCTGATCGCCATGTATGCCGAAGAACTGGGGCCGGCAGTCATCCGGCGGGCGCTGAACCGCCGCAAGGAACAGGTGTTGAGCGAACTGAAGCAGATGCAGGACTGCAATGAAGATTCGCCGCATTCCGGGTCGCGCTGGATTCGGAACTACGGCATCGCCTGCATGAATTTCACCCTCGCCTATCTCGATGAGACTGGCGAAGACCTCATTGAGATTGCGTCCAAAAGCGTGCCTTCGCCCGCCGCAGACGCTGCCGAATAAGACCGACCGGAGCCGCACATATGCGTTTCAAGCTTTCCTACCTTCTCGCTGCCGGGCTCGCAGGAGGTGTTGCCCTTTGGATGTCGAGCGGAACCGTCGTGATCGGCGGTGTCGGTGACGGCGAGAACGCCACTCCACCGCCAGCTGAGCGGGCCGCCGAGACCCAGGGTGATATTTTCAAGGTTCGTGTGCAGACACTCAAGGCCGAAGAGCGCCAGCCAGTGCTTGAAATCCGGGGGCGGACCGAGGCCGAAGCTAAGGTTGCCGTGCGGGCCGAGACCACAGACACGGTCATCGAGCGCCCGGCCACCGAAGGCTCCAGGGTCAAGGTCGGCGACATTTTGTGCGTGCTGGATACCGGACCGCGCGAAGCCAAGGTTCTGGAGGCCAAAGCCAATCTGTCGCAGGCCGAGCTTGACCATTCCGCCGCCTCGCAGCTGGTCACAAAAGGTTTCACCGCACAGACCCGGGTTGCCGCCGTTCAAGCGCAACTCGATGCCGCCCGCGCCCGTCTCAAGGAAGAAGAGCTTGAGCTCAACCGGACCGTGATCCGTTCCCCGCTGGACGGCATTATCGAGAGCCCGATGGCCAATGTCGGTGACCGGCTTCAGGACGGTGACATCTGCGCCACCGTGGTTGATCTCGATCCGATGATCGCGCTCGGCCAGGTGTCCGAGATCAATGTCGGCCAGATATCCCTGGGCATGCCGGCGGAGGTCGAGCTTGTCACCGGTGGCAAGATCAAGGGCAAGGTCCGCTACATCGCGCCCGCAGCCGATCCGGACACACGGACCTTCCGTGTCGAAATCGAGTTGCCGAACAAGGATGGCAAGGCACGCGACGGTGTTACGGCCGCAACCCGTTTGCCGCTGCCCAAACAGATGGCACACAAGATTACACCAGCCATCCTGACGCTCAATGATACGGGGGAAGTCGGCATCCGTGCAGTCGATGAGAACGACATGACGGTATTTTACCCGGTCACGGTTCTGGGCGGCGAGCAAGATGGCGTTTGGGTTGGTGGCCTGCCAGATGAAATTACCGCCATCGTTGTTGGTCAAGACTACGTGTCGGACGGCCAGAAGGTCGCCCCGATTTTTGATACCGCCGAGGTTCAATAATGTTATCGATGCTCGAAGGCGTTCTGCGGCGTCCGAAAACCGTTTTCGTCTTGATGCTGGCGCTGATTGCCGCCGGCACAATGACCTATATTGCGATCCCGAAAGAAGACAGTCCGGACATTGACGTCCCGATCTTCTATGTCTCGATCGCCCAGCAGGGCATTTCCCCAGAAGACGCCGAACGTCTTCTCGTCCGCCCGATGGAGACGGAGCTGCGCGGGCTCGACGGGCTGAAGGAAATTACCGCGATCGCCTCCGAGGGCCATGCCGGGATCATTCTGGAATTCGACATCTCGTTCAACAAGGATGAGGCCCTGGCCGATGTCCGGGACAAGGTGGATATCGCCAAGAGCGAGTTGCCGGCCGATGCCGAGGAACCGACGATAACGGAGACCAACTTCGCGCTGGCTCCGGTTATGTGGGTCACCCTGTCCGGAAATGTGCCTGAACGTACGCTTTACCGCCACGCCCGGCGGCTGAAAGACCAAATCGAGGCGGTCGACACTGTGCGGTCCGCCGACCTGTCCGGACATCGCGAAGAGCTTCTGGAAGTCCTGATCGACACGCAGAAGCTCGAAGCTTACGCGATCACACAGGCGGAGCTGTTCAACACACTGACGGCCAACAACCAGCTGGTGCCAGCCGGCTTTATCGATGGTGGCCAGGGCCGTTTCAACGTGAAAGTGCCCGGCCTGGTCGAAACAGCTGAAGACATTTATTCCCTGCCGATCAAGCAGAGCGGCGAAGGTGTTGTCACCCTATCCGACATCTCGGAGATCCGCCGGACCTTCAAGGATCCCAATTCCTTCACGCGCGTCAATGGCCAACCGGCCATCGCCCTGGAAGTCACAAAACGGATCGGCACCAACATCATTGAAAACAATGAGGCCGTGCGAACCATTGTCGAACAGGCATCTGCGGATTGGCCGGAGACCATACAGGTCAACGTCATGCTGGACCTGTCGTCAAACATCTACGAGGTCCTTGGGTCACTGCAATCCTCGATCCTGACCGCCATTTTCCTTGTGATGGTCCTGGTCCTGGCGGCTCTTGGCCTGCGCTCGGCGCTGCTGGTGGGCCTTGCCATTCCGACCTCGTTCATGGTCGGCTTCCTGATCCTTGGCGGCATCGGTTTCACGGTCAACACCATGGTGATGTTCGGTCTTGTGCTGACCGTTGGTCTTCTGGTCGACGGTGCGATTGTCATGACCGAATATGCCGACCGGAAAGTCGCCGAAGGCATGGAAGACCGCGAGGCTTATATCCGGGCGGCCAAACTGATGTTCTGGCCGATCGTGTCGTCCACCGCCACGACGCTGGTCGCCTTCCTGCCGATGCTCCTGTGGCCCGGCGTTGCCGGTGAGTTCATGAGCTACCTGCCGATCATGGTGATCATCGTTCTGACCGCCTCACTTGTGACCGCGATGGTGTTCCTGCCGGTAACAGGCGGAATCTTTGCGCAGGTTTCGCATTGGATCGGCCGCCATGCCTCACCTATCCTTGGCCTCGTGTTCGGTACCTTGGCGAGCTTAATCGTTGCAAATGGTCCATTCATGCCAGCGCTTCTTTCCGGTCTGGTTCCGAACGAAAGCCTCGGTGTGGTGGTCATCGGCCTGGCTGTGATCGCCTTTGCGCTCGTTGGCTCCATCTCGTACCGGATCCTGAAGCCGTTTGTCCGCTGGTCGCAGGCGCGCGCGAAAAAGCGGGCCGCGATCGAGCAAGCCGACGCCGCGGCGCTTTCCGGATCCGCAGCATTCGACGTCAAGAAGGTAAAAGGCGCGACTGGGCTCTATGTCCGCCTGCTCAAGCTTCTGGCCGGCAATCCGATCGGAAACATCGTCACGGTGTTGCTCCTGTTCGGCGGATGTTTTGCGATCGTAACAAGCTTTGCCTCAAACCCGACCGGCGTTGAGTTCTTCGTCGACGAGGAGCCCAAGCAGGCCGTTGTGCTGGTGTCCGGCCGGGGCAACATTTCAGCCGCCGAGTCGCTTGCCATCGTCAAGGACGTTGAGGACATTGTGCTGCGCGTCAAGGGCATCGAAAACGTTGTCACCCTTGCCAAGGCACCCGGAGGTGGCGGCGGTGGCGGACCGGCCATCGGCGGCGTTCAGGACAAACCCGCGGATGTGATCGGTGAATTGCAGCTGGAACTCGCCGACTATTGCTGCCGCCGCGAAGCCAAGGAAATCTTTGCTGAAATCCGCGAGAAGACCGCACCGCTTCCCGGTATCAAGGTGGAGACGCGCAAGATCGAAGGCGGCCCGCCCACCGGCAAGGACGTTCAGCTGGAACTGAAATCGACCGACTATGAAACACTGGTCGAAAACGTTGCCAAGGTACGCGCACATCTTGACCAGATGGACGGCCTGATGGACCAGGAGGACGATCGTCCGCTGCCTGGCATTGAATGGCGGATTTCGATCGACCGCGAGCAGGCCGGCCGTTATCAGGCGGACATTGCTTCGGTTGGCAACATGGTTCAGTTGGTGACGAATGGGGTTCTGATCGGGAAATACCGGCCGACGGACTCTGAGGACGAAGTGGATATTCGCGTGCGCCTGCCGGAAGGCGAACGGACCGTTGACCGGTTTGACCAGCTGCGTCTGCAAACGCCGCTTGGACTCGTGCCAATGGCGAACTTCGTGGACCGGGCCCCTGCGCAGAAAGTCTCCGAAATCACCCGCCGGGACGGTCTGTATTCCATGATGGTCAAGGCCAGTGTGGACCCGGCCTCCGGCGCAACGCCGGATGACAAGGTGAACGAGCTGCAGACCTGGCTGGATGCACAGATATGGCCTGACAACGTGTACCTGCAGTTCCGGGGGGCCGATGAGGACCAGAAGGAATCGGGCGAGTTTTTGATGCGGGCCATGTTTGCATCGCTGTTCCTGATGTTCCTGATCCTGCTGACCCAGTTCAACTCGTTCTACCAGACCTTCCTCACGCTCTCGACCGTGGTGCTTTCCGTTTTCGGGGTGCTCTTGGGCATGATGGTCACCGGCCAGAAGTTCTCGATCATCATGACCGGGACCGGCGTGGTGGCTCTGGCGGGGATTGTGGTGAACAATGCGATCGTCCTGATCGACACCTACAACCGCTTCCGCCACGACGGACTGGAACCGCTTGATGCGATCCTGAAAACCTCGGCACAGCGTATCCGGCCGATCCTGCTCACCACCGTGACCACGATTGCAGGTCTTATCCCAATGGCGACGAAGATCAATTTTGACTTCTTCAACCAGGTGATCGCCTATGGCGGCATCACCGCCGTCTGGTGGGTGCAATTGTCGACTGCGGTGATTTCCGGTCTGGCGTTCTCGACCTTGCTGACCCTGATCATGATCCCCGTCATGATCGCGGCACCGAGTGTTTGGGTTCAGACTTGGCTGTCGCTGGTTGCGCGGTTTAGACCCAGCCCAGCTCAGGTCGCCGTTTCCACCGCCGGTGCCGGCAGCCAAGACGTGGAATGGACCAACCCTGACCTGGAAAAGGAGCGTCCGGCGGCAAAGGTTGTGTCCATGCCGAAACCGGAGCGGCCAAACATACCGCCGCAGGAGCTGCCGCACGCAGCCGAATGAGCCGGTTTTCAGTAGTAATCCCAAAACCGCCGGATCCCCTCTGGCGGTTTTTTTGTATTGACCAGATGTGATCAAAAGATATTGTTGTAAGATACAACTATATCGGATTGCATATGCTGGACGTAGCCTCAGATCTCGTTTCAAGCATTCGGGCCGCCTCCCGCGAAATGGTCCGCGAATTGGGTTTTCTCGGCAAGACCATCGCCGGAACCGACATGTCGGCGTCGGCGGTCCATATGCTGATCGAGATTGGCAACACTCCGGGTGTGACGGCCAAAGCACTGAGCGAACGGCTCCGGCTTGAAAAGTCCTCCGTCAGCCGGATGCTGAAGTCCCTTGAAAAGCGCGGCGAGATCAGCGTTCGCACGCTGGATACCGACAAGCGCGCCTCAGGGCTGCACCTGACGGACCAAGGAACTCGGACCTATGAGGCGATCAACGCTTTTGGGGACGCACAAGTCCGTGGCGCCCTCTCCCGTCTCGCAGGATCCAGCGGTTTGACTGTTGCCAAAAGCCTGGCGGATTACGCCGCGGCCCTGAGCCGGACGGATGAGCGGCCACGCCGCGAGCCGGTCTCTTGGCAGATCACCGAAGGCTACCAAACCGGAATGATCGGGGATATTGCCGCCATGCATGGACGTACACATGGCGCCATCGTCGGAACGGGACCGGCCTTCGAAACGGTTGTCGCCGCGGGCCTCAGTGAATTTGCGAGCCGAATGGACAGGCCCTTCAACAACAGCTGGAGCGTTGTCGAGGACGGACGGGTCGTCGCATCGATCTCGATTGACGGCGAAGATCTGGAAGGAAACGTTGCACATTTGCGCTGGTTCATTCTCCAGGACCGGCTGCGCGGCAAGGGCTTGGGCAGAGAGCTCCTTTCAAGGGCGTTGGCACATGTCGATGAGCTGGGTTTTGACGAGACTTGGCTTTGGACCCTGAAAGGCCTTGATCCGGCGCGCAGGCTTTACGAGCGCAACGGCTTTGTTCTGACAGACGAATATCTTGGCGACCAATGGGGACAGGAAGTCTGGGAACAGAAATTCGTTCGCACACGGCCGGCCTGAAGCGTCACGGCTGCCAGTATGTCTTCTTGTCCCACGGTGCGGGCACCTGCAAGGGACCAATCGGTGCGTTTCCATCGCCAGAAAGCCGCACCGATTGCCAGGCTCCGGTCCATTCCTCCGGCAGCGGAAAAGGCGGATCGATCCTCCGCTCGGCCGTAAACCCGAACCGGCCGTAATAGGCAGGGTCGCCAAGCACCAGCGCAATGCTGGCGCTAGCTGCCTTACCTTGCTCAAACCCCTCCCGCACCAGGGCCGTTCCTATCCCCGTGCATTGCTGTGAGGGAGACACGGCAAGCGGCCCCAACAGGGCTGCAACGGCGGCTTTTTCATCGCCTACCGGGCACATTGTGAAAATCACATGCCCGCAGATTGCCCCCTCCTGTTCCGCAAGGATTGACAGGATCCCGCGGTCGAACTCCAGCAGGTCCTTTACCAGCGGCCGCAACTCTTCGTCAGGAAATGCGTCACCGTAGAGGGTGTCCAAGCCGGGCCAGTCCGACGGGGTGGTCTGTCTGAGCAATGGCAACAACATGATGCTTTTTCCGAATAAGGGTTGGAACGAATAGCGCAGTGAAATGCTCGGTGCGGGCGTTAGCCCATGTCATGCTTGTCCCGGTCCCCAAGGTGATCCAGATCCGTGTCGCCGCAGTCACCGTCGTCATCCGAACCGCGCAAAACACTGTCAGCTTTGAGATGCTTGCGATGGGATCGCCACGCGAACGGGATCGTGATCAGATATAGCGCACTCCCGGCCGCGAGCATGCGGAACGGATAGCTGACGGTCAGCGCGATGATCAGCACGACGACGAGAATGAGCGGAAGCACGAAGTCCCGGCGCACCCGGCTGCGAAGCGTCTTGCCGGAAAACGTCGGCAACCGGCTGATCATCAGGAAGGCGATGGCAATCGTGTAGGCCGCAATCGGCCCTGCAAACTCCGGCCAATGCGGCAGCAGGCCAAGAAATTCTAGATAGAGCGGCATCAAGACAGTCAGCGCCCCGGCTGGCGCAGGGACACCGGTAAAAAACTTTGCGGTCCATGCCGGTTTGTCCGGGTCTTCCAGTGCCACATTGAACCTGGCGAGCCGAAGCGCAGCGGAAATGGCAAAAATCAAGGCTGCGATCCAGCCGAGCGATCCGGCTTCCTTCAAAATCCAGATATACAGCATCAAGGCCGGGGTAACGCCGAAATTGACGAAATCGGCCAGCGAATCCAGCTCCGCACCGAATTTCGACGTTCCCTTCAACAACCGCGCAACACGCCCGTCGAGCGCGTCCAGCACCGCCGCCACAAGAACCGCTCCGATGGCAAATTCCCACCGGCCCTCGAACGCCATGCGGATTGCCGTCAAGCCTGAGCACAGCGCAAGAAGCGTTACAAGATTGGGCAGGATCAGCCGGATCGGTACCCGCCGGAACCTGGGCTCGCGCTTGCCAGTCTGGTTCGGACTTGTGCTGTTGACGCTTTCGGTCACAGGGCCTCCTCAGCTGACCCGGGTCAAGGGACCTGCGCCCTCGCCGGTGTTTTTCAGGTCCGCCAGAACGGTTTCGCCCGCAATCATTGTCTGGCCGAGCGCGACCTTCGGCTCTGCGCCGCCCGGGAAATACACATCCAACCGGGAGCCGAAGCGGATCAGGCCAAACCGTTCCCCTACCGAAAGGTCTTCCCCTTCGCGCACGAAACACACAATCCGCCGTGCCACAAGACCTGCAATCTGAACGACACCGATCTTGGTTCCGCCCTGCTCGATCACAAGCCCGTTGCGCTCGTTATGTTCACTCGCCTTGTCCAGCTCGGCATTGAGAAACTTGCCGGCGCGATAGGCAACGCGGGTGATCTTGCCGCCCATCGGTGCCCGGTTCACGTGACAGTTGAACACATTCATGAAAATCGAGATCCGCAGCACGGGCTCGCTGCCCAGTTCCAGTTCCTGCGGCGGACGCGCCGGACCAACATGGCTGACGACACCGTCTGCTGGAGAAATCACCAAGCCTTCGGTGACCGGCGTCACACGCGGGGGATCACGGAAGAAGTAGCAGACCCAGCCGGTGAAAATCAGGCCGATCCAAAACAGCGCATCGACGAAGTAGCCCGTGACCAGCGTTGCGACGACGGCGATTGCCACAAACGGCCAGCCTTCACGATGGATCGGCACCAACGCCTTGGTCACGGAATCAACGAGAGACATTCAGCAGTCCTTTGTCGGGCTGACATATACGTGCCTTGCATCAGGTATGGCGCAAGCAGTCAGCGAAAAACGTCATGAACCGCGCGTTGTAGTCGGTTTTTGATCCAAAATGAAGCCGCAAACGGTGCGCCTTATGCGCCGATACCCATCCTATCCAGAATCTTGGCATGGTCGGCATAGAGCTGCGGCAGGTTAAGTTCCCAATAGGCCGGGCGGCCGTATTTCTTGATCAGAAAATCACCAAGGGCGGACGTTTTCGGCGGGGTAAAACTACCTGGCGGCGAGACAGCCCAGATGGCCCCGGTGCGGGCGACCGGGAAATCCGGCATGACCGCGATCAGGCGCCCTTCTCGGAGGTCCTGCCAGACATGCGCCCCCGACTTCACCGCGATGCCCAGCCCGTGAATAGCCGCATCATAGGAATAATCACCGCTGTCGCCGGAAATCAACGGGGTGACCTGATGGGCGATTTCCCCCTTTGGACCGTCGAAATACCAAACCGGGATGCGTGTCAGTCCGATGCAATCGTGATTGACCAAATCCGCTGGTGTCCGGGGTACGCCTTTACGGCTCAAGTAGTCTGGCGACGCACACAGGACCCGTTGATTGGCGCCGAGTTTGCGCGCCTTGAGTGTAGAATCTGGCAAGGGCGCTGCCCGAAAGGCCAAGTCGTAGCCTTCCTCGACAATGTCCACCATCCGGTCAGTAAAACTGAGTTCGTACCGGATATCCGGATAAAGCGCCATGAATTCGCGCAGGTAGGGCAGAATATGAGCCCTGCCGAAAAACATGTTGCACGATATCTTCAAGAGCCCGCGGGGTTTCTCAGTGCCCGCTTCCAAGAGAGAGAGTCCGGCATCCATGCGCTCCAGCGCAGCTGTGGCACTTTCCAAAAGGACCTGTCCGGCCTCGGTCAGCACTGTGCTGCGAGTCGTGCGCGCGAACAACTGCGCACCGACGGCTTTTTCCAGAGCTGTCAACCGGGAGCTTGAGGCCGATGGCGACAAACCGATTTCCTTGCCCGCCGCCGACAAACTGCCCAAGGCGGCAACCCTGGTGAAGAAGCGTAGATCGTCCAGTCTCATTCTTAAAAAATATCGAAAGGTATATTTGAAACAAGCCCAATTCTTCGATTTCGTGAAATTGGCCATAGTCCTGTCAGCGCAAACGGAGACCAAGCCAATGACACGCACAATCCTGACCCCGGACCTGATGACCGCTTATGACAACCGCGCCCGCAGCCTGCGCTCTGAAGCTTTCATCGGCCTCATCCGTGCCCTGTTTTCCCGGAACGGCAAAACAGTCACCGGCGAGCATGGCGCCGCAGCAAACGCGCCCGGCGTTGCAACCGGTCACCGCGCAGCCGCCTAATCCCGCGTTTCCCGGGTTCAAGAAAGTGCCGGACCGTCCAGTCCGGCGCTTTTTCATGAGTAGCCTTCGTCCGCCCGTGCGCCCCGCACAACAAAGCCTTTGTCATCGTGTTCCACCGCAGCCCGCAGACGCTCTTCAGCTTCATCGGCTTCACGCTGGCGGGCCCACATGGACGCATAAAGGCCGTCTGCCTCCAAAAGCTCGGAGTGCGTGCCACGCTCAGCAATCTCGCCCGCTTCCAGGACGATAATCTGATTGGCGTTGACGACGGTCGACAGCCGGTGAGCGATGACCAGGGTCGTGCGGTTTTTCGACACCTGGTCCAGCGCGGCCTGGATCTCCTGCTCGGTGTGAGTATCGAGTGCCGACGTTGCCTCGTCCAAAATGAGAATTGGCGGCGCTTTCAAAATGGTACGGGCAATCGCAACGCGCTGTTTCTCTCCGCCCGACAGCTTCAGACCGCGTTCACCGACTTCGGTCTTGTAGCCTTGCGGCAGCCGCTCGATGAAATCGTGGATCTGAGCCATTTGCGCGGCTTCACGCACCTCTTCCGCTGAGGCATCGGGACGGCCATACCGGATATTGTATTCGATCGTATCGTTAAACAGCACCGTGTCCTGCGGCACCATGCCGATGGCGTGCCGCACGCTGTCCTGGGTGACATCGCGCACATCCTGGCCGTCTATGCGCACAGCCCCCCCGGTTACATCATAGAAACGGAACAGCAAGCGCGAGATCGTCGACTTTCCGGCGCCGGACGGGCCGACAATTGCCACCGACTTGCCGGCTGGCACCTCGAAATCAACACCCTTCAGGATCGGCCGTTCGGGGTCATAGTGGAACTTCACGTTCTCAAACCGGATGTTTCCATCAACTGCCTTGAGCGGTTTGGCATCGGGCTTGTCCTGAATTTCGGCAGGCACCCCCAAAAGATCAAACATGGATTCAATATCGGCCAGCCCCTGCCGCACTTCCCGGTAGAGGAATCCAATAAAGTTCAGCGGAATGGAAATCTGCATCAGGAGGGCGTTGATCAGAACAAAATCACCGATTGTCTGCTCGCCTGCCATCACCGCACGGGCCGAAAGCACCATACAGGCGGCCATGCCCAGACCGAGAATGACCGACTGCCCCAGGTTCAGCCAGGCCAGGGACGTCCAGGTTCGGGTCGCCGCCCGTTCATACTTGGCCATCGACACATCGAACCGGTCGGACTCCATGTTCTCATTGCCGAAATACTTGACCGTTTCGAAATTCAACAGGCTATCGATCGCCTTCGAATTGGCATCGGTGTCGCTCTCGTTCATCTCGCGGCGGATACCGATCCGCCAGTTTGAGGCTTTGATCGTGAACCACACATAGGCCACGATCATGAACGAAACGATGCCCAGATAACTGACACCGAACTGGAACGTGATCACCACTGCCATGATGGCAAATTCCAGGATGGTCGGGATGCCGTTCAGTATTGTGAAACGGACAATCGATTCAATGCCTTTCACCCCGCGCTCGATCACCCGGCTCAGGCCGCCGGTGCGGCGCGCAAGGTGAAATCTCAGCGAGAGCCGGTGCAGGTGCCGGAACGTAATATGTGCGAGCTGGCGCACCGCATGCTGCCCCACCCGGGCGAACAGGGCATCGCGCAGCTGATTGAAGCCGACCGCCATAACCCTCGCCGCATTATAGGCAAGAACCAGCATGATCGGAGCGACGAGAAAAGCCGGAAGGCCCTCCGTCTCGCCGGTCAGTGCATCCGATGCCCAAGCGAAAAAATAGGGCGACAGAACGGTGATGAATTTCGCAATGACAAGGGCGACGACCGCCAGAAGGACGCGTTTTTTCAGGTCCGGCCGGCCTATGGGCCAGATGTAGGGCCACAAGTTGATCAGCGTGCTGAGCGTCGAGCCTTCATCCGCGCTGACAACAGTCTGTTTGGATTTGGGGGATTTTCCGGACGCTGTTGGCTTGGGTTCGGAAACTTCAGAAGTGTCGTCCGCGGATTGGGAGCCGCCGGACGGATATGTATTGTCAGTCAATCGAAGCTCCTTGCGGGTGTTCGCAGGACGGTCAAGCAGGATCAATAGCGCATGCGGTTTGTGATCCGCCGAAGGGCGTACAGCCCATGCCAGTCAGGCGATCAAAAAATTCGGCCGAGAACCCGGCAGCACGTGCCAGGGCTTCCGTGTTCAGGGCATAATGGCAACTGCGGCCCTTCACTTCACAGGTGAGAAGACCGGCGTCTTTCAGGACCTGCAGGTGCTGAGACACGGTCGATTGGGCCAGCGGCAGGCAATTGACGATCTGACCGCAGCAAGCGCCGTTGTCTTTGGCCAAAGTTTCCAGAATTTTCAGCCGTACTGGATGGCCGAGCGCCCGGAAGATTTGGGCAAGCATGTCCGCTTCAGGGTCATCAGCGGTCTGTAGGGGTTGCGTCTGCGTGACATCGGCGCCGGTGGTCATGAAGGCTCTGCATCAAAAGTCAATTTCATCGTAAATATGCGATGAAATCCACCCAAGGCAAGGCTGATGCCGAAAAAAGGCGGACCTTCGCCCGCCTTGTGAAAGTGTGTTTGGATTCACGCGACGTCGTCAGTTGGCAGCGCCGTCCCAGTTCCGATCGCCTTCGGGCGTCAGGAAAATCTGTCCGGGATAAATCAAGTCCGGATCGCGGATCTGGTTCTGGTTCGCTTGATAGATGGTCGTATACCGGATGCCCTCACCGTAAAGGCGGCGGGAAATCCGCCACAGATTGTCGCCTTTACGGATGATGACAACCGGGAGCGGTTTGTTGACAGAACCGGTATGGCCACCGCCCGTCGCATGATCTCCGGAAGCAGCCACCTTGGTCAGGACAATCTGCTGCTCGTCTTCCTTCTCGAAGGTCACCGCAGCGCGTGCTTCAACCTCATCCGTTCCGGTCTCAACCAGATCCGCGCGCACCTCGACATCGCCGGCCTCAAGGTCCTTTTCCCCCTCGACCAGCCAGCGGCCACCGTCGGTGACCTCCGCCTGTCCAGCGAACTCGTCGCCGACATAAACATTGACCGATGCGCCAGGTTCGCCGGTTCCTGCGACAAAAACCTTGCCTTTTTCGGTTTCGACCGCTTCGACACTGACTGATGGTGTGTCCTTTGGAGCCACCGCATCCTGTGCAGGTTCCGCCACCTGTGCAGCGTCCCGCGCAACGTCTTGAGAAAGGGTTTGATCCGGAACCGACTGCGGAGCAAGCGCCGCAGACTGTGTTTCAGATACGGCAGGTTCCGCTTCGGTGCTCGATGCTTGTTGTGCGCCCTGTGTCGCCGATGCATCCGTGCCCGTGCCTGCGGCTGAAACGGTGGTTTCCTGCGCGCCAGGCGCCGGGGCTTGAGCGGCAGTTTCAGCTGCCTGCGCTGTCTGATCCTCGGCTGGTGCGGCCGCTTCGGTTTGCCGGATTGCTGCGGCCTGCTGATCTTCCTGTTCCTGCGGCGCAGAGGCAGCTTCAACGGCTGCCGAGTTTTCGCCGCCGGCCTCTTGCACATTGGCGTCAGACATATTGGCGTTTGGCGTGTTGGTGTCTTGCGCAGCGGCAAACCCGGCGTCGTCTTGTCCGGCACCGGTCCCTGCGCCAGCCCGGTCTGTTTCAGACACCCGGGCCGTCTGGGTTTGTTCAGCCCCGCCCTGTGCTGCCGTGCCGGTGTCCGGTGTGGGGGCGGTTGGCACCGCCTCTGCAACAACTGTTTGGTCTTCTGACGCTGGAGCGGTTCCTGAAACCTCGGGCGCAACGCCAGCATCAGCCGGGGCTTCGGCAGTCTGTGTTTCTGCCGTGTCTCTATCTGCCGGCGTGGCCGTTCCCGCGTCTGCCGCCTGGCTGGAGGCAGGCATCTGCAAAATGCTGGAGGGCGCATCGGGTGTATTCAGAACAACGAGCGGCTGGTCTTTACCGCCTTCCGGGATCGACACCGCAACCCGTTGCTTGCTTTCCGCTTTGACCGAACCGTCTTCCTCCTGGGCGGCAAGGCCAACATCGTAGTCGCCGGGCTGGAGCGGCTGTTCGAGGACAATGGTCCACTCACCGCGCGCATTGGCAATGGTTTTGCCGACCACCTCACCATTTGCGGTCAACGCAACTATAGCCCCGGCATCCGACTGACCGGCGACAACGGTTTCGCCGGTCGGCTCAACGCCGACCACATCAAATTTCAGCGCATCAGACGCCTCATCTGCCGGATCCTCCTTCGTGGCCGGCAGCTCAGCGGTTTCCGTCGTCTGCTCCTGCGCAGATCCTGCTGTTTCGTTTCCCGAAGCCTCGGGAGCCGCCTGAGATCCGCCGGCCTCCTGCGTCTGCCCGGACGGTGCGGCAGCCTGCTGCTCGCGCAGCGCAGATCCGTCACCGCGCTCGAATACGCCGGCTGTGATCAAAGCGGCGATCGCGACCACAAATCCGGCACCAAGCGTCCATGCGAGTACTTGTCTATTCATCTTCCATCCCATCCGCATCGCAGCGCTTGTCGCAGGTGATGCGGCCCTGCCAAGGTTTCGGGCCCGTTTTATTGGCTCTCCGGGTCGCCAAAACGCTTTGTTTTCATACCCATGAATAGACCGGTTTTTACAGTCCGGCAAGAAATGCGGCCGCGCCCTTTCATCGCGCGATCGCTCTGCTTGACCTAACCCCTTGCCGATGCAACACATGCGCTATGAACACATCAGATTCCGTCTCTTTGAACAGTATTTGCGTTTATTGCGGCTCCAGCTTCGGGACAGACCCTGTCTATGAAGCGACCGCAACTTATCTGGGCCAGCTGATCGCAGGCAATGGCCTCCGGCTGGTTTATGGCGGTGGATCCGTCGGCTTGATGGGCACAGTTGCCAAGGCCGCGCTCGAAGTTGGCGGCCAAGTGACCGGAATCATACCGCATTTTCTGGAAAAACGCGAAGTCATGCTGTCCTCACTCGAGGACCTGATCGTCACGTCGGACATGCACAAACGCAAGCAAATGATGTTTGAAAGGTCCGAT
The DNA here is from genome assembly GCF_007830545.1 of Roseibium hamelinense. Classification (GTDB taxonomy): domain Bacteria; phylum Pseudomonadota; class Alphaproteobacteria; order Rhizobiales; family Stappiaceae; genus Roseibium; species Roseibium hamelinense. The sequence goes on along the minus strand of NZ_VLLF01000003.1, from coordinate 368,212 downwards.
GCATTCATCGCCCTGCCCGGCGGCATCGGCACGCTTGAAGAAGCGGTGGAAATGATGACCTGGGCACAGCTGGGCCAGCACAAGAAACCGATCGTGCTTGCCAACATCAACGGTTTCTGGTCGCCGCTTCTGGAGCTCATTGAGCATATGCGCGCCCAAGGTTTCATCCGGCCGGAAACGGAAGTCCCTTACCTGGTGGCAAAACGGGTGGAAGACACCATTCCGATGCTGCGTAAAGCGCTCTCCGAGGGAGACTACGGGCCCCAAGAAAGCGGCGCATTTGCTCCGGTGGACAAGCTGTGAAAAGCGGCAGGTCATTGGGCTGCGGTGTTCGCGCGGGCTTTTTCGCATGCCAGGGCGATCAACACAGAAACTGACGCAAAGTTCATTTTCTTGAATGAAGCTAACACTTCATTCGCACCTCTTGGATACGGTTGAAGCAACAACATTTTTCAGAGCTGCTTTGGCCAATGCACAGCATCCTTCTAGTCGAAGACGCTGCTTTTTTCGAAAAAGCCGCCTTACGTAAACTTGCCGATGTCGGCGACTACGACGTGACCGTGGCGCGTACCTACAGGCAAGCCAAGGAGCTCTTGGAGAGCGGCGATATTCTGCCCTCCCTTGCGCTTGTGGATCTGACACTGCCTGACGCTCCGGACGGCGAGATCGTTGATCTGACCGGCTTGTTTGCCATCCCAACCGTTGTGTTCACCAGCCGCTATGAGCCTGCCATGCGCAATGAAATGCGCCAGAAAGGCATTATAGATTATGTGATCAAGGACAGCCCCTCCAGCCTCGACTACATTGGCGAGCTCGTCCATCAACTGTGGCGCAATCCGGAAATCGGCATCCTTGTGATCGACGATTCCACCATAGAACGGACCCGGCTGTCGGACATCCTGGACAGGCACCGCTACCGGGTTTACGAGGCGGAGTCGGCGGCAGACGGGTTGTCCCTGATCGAACGGTTCAAGGATATCAGGCTCGTTCTGGTCGATTACTTCATGCCGGGCGAAGATGGATTCTCTTTTTTGAAAGCAGTCCGGCGCCGGCACAGCCGCGACAAACTGGCCGTGATCGGCATGTCCGGTTACGAGGACGACGAAAACCGGATCGCGTTCTTGAAATACGGCGCGAATGATTTTGTTCAAAAGACCTGCTCACCCGAAGAGCTGCTCTTGCGCGTATCGCAGAACCTATATGTCATCGACCGTTTTTCAGATTTGAACGAACGTGCGCTCCGCGATCCACTGACAGGCCTCTACAATCGCCGGTTTCTGTTCAGTGAAGGTTTGCGCTCAATGCGCCAGCAAATCGCCGATGGAGATGCGTTCTGGATCACGCTGATCGATCTCGACAATTTCAAGGCGATCAATGACACCCATGGCCATTTGGCCGGCGACCGGGCCCTAAAGACCGTTGCTGATGAAATTTCGAAGGTAACAGGCCCGGGCGAGTATGCCGTGCGGCTGGGCGGCGATGAATTCTGCATGACGCTGGCAGCGCAAACGGAAGCGCAAGTCATGGCACGGGCGCAATCGTTCCTCATCGGCCTCGCCCGCCAGGGATTGCTGGTGGATGACACCAAAATCCATTTCACCGTCAGCATGGGCGCAGCACCGCTGGTCAACGCGGACCTGGAGAGCGCGCTCAAGATCGCCGATACGCGGCTGTACAAAGCAAAATCGGAGGGCCGCAACCGTATGGTTGCCGGTTAGTCCCGCGCCCTTCCCGGACCATCGAACCTCAGGGGGTTGCGGCGGCCTGTGCAGCGGTATGCGCCTTATAGCGGCGCCAGCTGTCAAAACTGAACACCACGAGCGCGCCCCAGATGATCATGAAGGTGCCAAGCGTTGCCGGTTTCAGCGGCTCCCCCCAGATGAACACAGCCATGATGAAATGCAGCGAAGGTGCCAGATACTGCATCAGGCCAATCATCACCATCGGGAGGCGCCGGGCCGCAGCGGAAAAACAGATAAGCGGAAACGCGGTAACGACACCGGTTCCCATCAAAGCCAGCAACAGCGCCGGATCATCAAGCGCCAAAGCGTTCTTACCCCATGCGAGACTGAGGGTTAGATAGCCGAACGCGAGCGGCAACAACAACGAAGCTTCGACAAACAAACCGGGCGTTGCGCGCACCGGCGTTACCTTCCGGACAAAGGCGTATCCGGCAAAGGAAAACGCCAAGAACAAGGATACCCAAGGCAGCCCTCCGGCCCAAACGGCTTGCAGCGCAACGGCAAATGCGGCCATGGACACCGCCAGCCACTGCAATGGGCGCAATTGCTCACGCAAAACCACCAGACCAACCAGAATGCTCACAAGCGGGTTGACGAAATAGCCGAGAGACACTTCCAGAACACGGGCGTTTTCAATCGCCCAGACAAACACCAGCCAGTTCACGCCGATCAGACAAGCTGAAACACCAAGCTGCGCGACCATGCGCGGCTGGCGCAGGATCTCAGTGATCTCGTGAACCCGGCTTTTAATCAGAAGAAACAACCCGACAAACAGCACTGACCACACAATCCGGTGGGCCACCACGAGATCGGCCGCCATGGTGTCGGTCAATTTGTAATAGGCGGGCAGAAAGCCCCACATGCCGTAGGCGGCCAAGGCCAGAAGCAGGCCCGTCCTCATTTCATCGTTTTCGGACGCACCTTCAGGCACCGACATGCGGGACGCCTCGCTCATGACTTTGTTCTTTCGGCAATACGGCCTCAGGCCGCTTCAGCCTTCAGCAACGCGTAGGTAATGGAGTCGTTCAGCGCCTGAAAAGACGCATCAACAATGTTGCTGGACACGCCGATCGTGAACCAGCGCTTGTGAGTCCGGGTGTCGCGGCTTTCAATCAACACGCGGGTAACCGCGCCTGTGCCACCATTCAGGATGCGCACTTTGTAGTCGATCAATTCCAATCCGTCGATGGCCGATTGGTACTTGCCCAGATCCTTGCGCAAGGCGACATCGAGTGCATTGACCGGGCCGTTGCCTTCGGCAACCGACATGCGGGTTTCGCCGTCGATATCAACCTTGACCACGGCCTCCGAAACGCTGACCAATTCCCCCAGCGCGTTGTGGCGCCGCTCAACCATGACCCGGAACGACTGCACTTCGTAAAAACTGGGCACATCGCCCAGCGCCCTTCGAGCAAGCAGCTCAAACGATGCGTCGGCCGCTTCGTAGGCGTAGCCCTCGGCCTCGCGCTGTTTGACCTCGGCCAGCAGGCCATCGAGCCGCGGATCGGATTTGTCCGCCTCCACACCAAGCCGTGCAAGTTCGCCGAGTAAGTTGCTTTTGCCCGCCTGGTCGGACACCAGGACCCGGCGCTTGTTGCCGACTTCCTCAGGAGCCACATGCTCATAGGTCTGCGGGTCTTTCAGGATCGCAGAAGCATGAATGCCTGCCTTGGTCGCGAACGCGGTCTCCCCGACATAAGGCGCGTGCCGGTTGGGCGAAACGTTCAGCATTTCATCAAAGGTGCGGGAGACGGCCGAGATGTCCTTGAGCTGCGCCTCGCTAAGTCCCAGTTCGAACCGCTCTGTATATTGCGGCTTGAGCATCAGCGTCGGGATCAGTGTGACAAGGTTAGCGTTGCCGCACCGCTCGCCAATGCCGTTCAGAGTTCCCTGGATCTGGCGCACACCGGCATCGACAGCTGCAAGCGCATTCGCAACAGCCTGACCGGTATCGTCATGCGTGTGAATTCCAAGGTGATCCCCGGGAACGACCTCCCTGACCTCCGCAACGATGGCCTTGATTTCATCAGGCAAGGTGCCGCCATTTGTGTCGCACAAAACCACCCAACGCGCACCGGCATCGTAGGCGACCTTTGCGCAGGCAAGCGCGTAGCCGGGATTGGCTTTGAACCCGTCGAAAAAATGCTCGCAATCAACCATCGCCTCGCGGCCGGCGTTGACAGCTGCCGTTACGCTGTCGGTGATCGATTCCAGGTTTTCCTCATTACTACAGCCCAGCGCGACCTTCACATGGTAATCCCAGGATTTGGCGACAAAGCAGATCGCATCCGCCTCCGCTGACAAAAGCCCCTGGAGACCGGGATCATTGGACGCAGACCGGCCGGCCCGCTTGGTCATGCCAAAGGCGGTGAAAGTCGCGCTTTGCGTACGCTTTTCGGAGAAAAATTCGGTGTCAGTCGGATTTGCGCCCGGATACCCGCCCTCTACGTAATCGACGCCCAAGCGCTCCAGCAGCTCGGCAATGACGACCTTTTCAGCCACTGAAAAATCGATGCCGCTGGTTTGCGCCCCGTCGCGCAAGGTGGTGTCAAAGAGATAAAGCCGTTCTTTTTGGTCTTGGCTCATGGGTTATCGTTCCGCGTCTTGTCCGGCCGCTGGCCATGTTTGGGTGTCGTGATCTGGGTGTTGGTGATTACTTGCGTCAATCTCGGCAATCAGATCCGCGAAGTCTGGGGCGTCTTCCCCGTCGGCGGGCAAGTCAAACAAACCCGTTGAGCCCGCGACTTGATGGTTTACCCAGTGCTGCTTGGTCACCGGAATTGCGCCGGGATCATCAAAAGCACCTATAGCAAGGCCGATCAGCGGGTAGTCGCGGTAGGCGAAAACCAGCGGCGTGCCGCAGGTGCTGCAAAACCCGCGATCGACCACATCGGACGATGCAAAATAGCTCGGTTCACCGCGCGTCCAGGTCAGGTCCTCATGCCGTGCGTCGACCAGCGGGGCAAAGAAATTACCAAACGCTTTTTGACACATGCGGCAATGGCAAATGCTTGCCTCGCTGAGGTCGCCGCCTACCCGGAACCGCACCGCGCCGCACTGGCACCCTCCGGTATGGATTGCCTTTTCTGTCACCGCTTCACCTCCCAAGTGGTGATGCGTTCGCCGGTCTCTGGATCCTTGCCATCCTTGAGCTGGATCCCTTCAGCTGTCAGTTCGTCGCGGATTCGATCCGCCTCAGCAAAGTTCTTGGCTTTGAGATACTCGAGGCGTTCGGCAATCTTCGAAGACACAAACTTTTCGTCGAATGCCTGCACGACATAACCGTATGAATAGATGTCTGCCGAAGGTTCGCCGTTCCAAATCCCCAAAAATCTCATGGAAGCGTTTAGCTCTGCCGCAGTTTCTACGCATCCAGAACGAGCCTGATTTGCGAGCTGATGCAGAACTGCAATCGCCTTAGTCGTATTCAAATCATCATAAAGCGCATCAAGAATTCTAAGCTGGCCTTCCTCACGAACAAACTTGTCCGAACCAATAGAAACGTCAATCCAATCCTTGAGAACGGTTCGAACTTCTACAAGTCTATCGACAGTCCAGTTGATCGGTTCCCGGTAATTCGTCATGAGCATAGCTAGCCGCAGAACGTAGCCATGCCATCGATTTGAGCCAAAAGTCTCCGTGTACAGCAAATCGTGGATCGTAAAGAAATTCCCCTCCGACTTGGACATCTTCTTGCCTTCCACCTGCACGAACCCGTTGTGCAGCCAGTAATTGGCCATTGTTTGCGTGCCATGGGCGCAGCAGGACTGGGCGATTTCGTTTTCATGGTGCGGGAAGATCAGGTCGAGCCCGCCGCCGTGAATGTCGAACACCTTGCCCAGATGATGGGCGCTCATGACCGAGCACTCGATATGCCAGCCCGGACGCCCCCTGCCCCAAGGGCTGTCCCAGCCGGGTTCCTCGGCAGAGGACAGTTTCCACAGCACGAAATCGCCCGGATTTTTCTTGTGCGCGTCCACGGCAACGCGGGCGCCCGCCATCTGCTCATCCAGCTTGCGTTTGGACAGGCCGCCGTAGCCGGGCATGGAGGCGGTGTCGAACAGCACCTCGCCATTGGCCTCATAGGCGTGGCCCCGGTCGATCAGCGTCCCGATCATCTCCACCATACCGGGCACATGCGCGGTGGCGCGCGGCTCATGATCAGGCTTGAGGCAGCCGAGCGCCTGCACGTCCTCATGAAACTGGTCCGCCGTGCGCTTCGTCACGTTTGCAATCGCCTCATTCAACGGCAGATCCGGATGGTCCCGCAAGGCCCGCGCGTTGATCTTGTCGTCGACGTCGGTGATGTTGCGGACATAGGTGACATGCTCGGCCCCATAAAGATGGCGGAGCAGCCGGTAGAGCACGTCGAACACGATGACCGGCCGGGCATTGCCGATATGGGCAAAGTCGTAAACTGTCGGACCACAGACATACATTCGCACATTTGCATCATCGATTGCCCGGAAGTCTTCCTTCTGGCGCGTCAATGTGTTGGTGAGCTTCAAGCCCTTGAATTCGCCGGTTTTGGCTGTCTCTGAAAGAACTTCAGGCGCGCCCATGTCAAACGGTCTCCTGGCCGGCTGGCCGGGCGATCCGTCTCAAGAAAGTGCGCAAGAAGGAACGGCCACAGCCAGCGGTGTCGCTAGCTGCAAATAATGGTGATCGAAATGATGTTTCGTATGGCCGTCATCATGGCGATGTTATGACCTGCTTTTCTTTCCGGGGTCAAGGCTGCATTTGCCCCGCGTGACAGGAAACTGGACAGAATTGAGCGGTGGTTTAGGCTTCTGACGCAAGGGAATCAGGCGGAGGGCTTTCCGGATGCGCGCAGCAATTAACATGATCAGCACCAGGCTGGTCGCCAGCGTGTTGGTTTTCTTCGTGTCTCTCGCGCCGGGGGCTGCCCAGCAAGCAGATCCCGCCCGGCCCGCAGAACCGGCCGCACCCGCCCTTTCAGACGGTCAAGGCGCTGCCACGCCTCAAAGCCCGATCGCCATGGCAATCGCCGCCGCCATGCCCGCAAGCATTGACCCGGGCCTGACAGAGGTCTACGCCGCGCGCGTCTTTGAACCGGTCTGGCTCAACGAACAGGGCCTGACACCGAATGCGCACATGGTTCTGGGAGCATTTGCCGATGCAAATGCCCACGCGCTCAATCCGCAGAACTACAACCCGATCTGGCTGGCCGAACGGTCGCTCAACGCGGAAAGTGCCGGCGACTGGGCAACGCTTGATATCGATCTGAGTATTCAGTTCCTCCGGTATGCGACTCACCTGTCTTCGGGACGGGTTCAGCCAAACGAAGTCAACAAAGCTCTGAATGTGTTTCCGGACAAGCCGGTCGCCACCGAGTTGTTCGCCACAGCCGAGAAAGCCATCGACTTCAGCGCCTTTTTGGACAGCTTGGCTCCGCAGACCCCAAATTACGCAAGACTTCAGATCCGCCTGCAGCAATACCGCGAAAAAGCGGCCAATGGCGGCTTCATTCCCGTTCCTGAAGGCGAGGTCTTGAAGCCGGGAATGAGCGATCCAAGGCTTGACGCGCTACGGCTCCGGCTCGAACAGGAAGACTACTTTGCAGCTGCCGATCACAGCGGCGATGTCTATGACGGGGCCCTTGTCGACGCGGTCGAAACGTTTCAGTCCTACCACGGTCTGGCTGTGGATGGTGTTGTAGGGCCCGGCACATTGGCGGCACTCAACACCTCTGTCGAAGCGAAGCTGATCCAGATGGAGCTGAACATGGAGCGCCGCCGCTGGATGCCGGACGACTTTGGCAGCACGTATGTGTTTGTCAATCTGGCCGACCAGCGCCTCAAAGTGGTCAAGGACGATAAAACCTGGCACACCGCGTCGGTTATCGTGGGCAAGCCCTATCATGCGACACCGGTCTTCTCCGATGAGATGACTTATGTCGAGGTGAACCCTTACTGGAACGTGCCGCGATCGATTTCGACGAACGAATACCTGCCGCAGCTGCAGGGCAACCCGAACGCCCTGTCGTCGAAGGGAATCAGGGTCTTCCAGAACGAGGCGGAGGTCGCGCCGACCCAAGTTGCCTGGAACAGCTATTCGAAGGGAAACTTCCCGTTCCGTTTGCGGCAGGACCCCGGTGACGGCAATGCACTTGGGCGAATCAAGTTCATGTTCCCGAACAAATTCAACATCTACATCCACGACACCCCGTCAAAAGCCCTCTTCGCGCGGGCTCAGCGCGATTTCAGCCATGGCTGTATCCGTGTTGAAGACCCGTTTGCTCTCGGGGATATCCTGCTGGCCGCCGACGGCTACGACAAGGCGCGCCTTGAAGCGATCCGCGACAGCCGCAAACGCCATGTCATCAGCTTGAAGGAAGCCATACCGGTTCACCTCACCTACCTGACGGCATGGATGAACAAGGACGGATCGACTCATTTCAGAAACGATATCTATGGACGCGACAAAGTTCTGCTCGACGCGCTGGCAAAGGCGATGACGAAGAACCTGTGATTGAATTTCACGCTGAGTTTTCAGATCGTTACGCCATGTAAATAAAGCTGAACGGCAGCTGAATACACACCTCAGACTGCGTTCAAGGGCCAGCCCCTAAAGTGTCTCCAACATCGAGTGGATGACACTTTTCTGGGAGCTGGAACCATGTTGAACCGTTTGTTTGCCGCATCTTTCATGATCGCGCTTTTTTTGGTGCCTGTCGCAAGCCTGGCAAGCTTTGCCGCTTCTGCGGACACATCGCCTTCGGTTTTGCAGCAAAAAAGCATGTGCCTGACAACGGGTGTCGGCTGCGGCGCCGGGCACGTCTTGTTGCCCGCTTTTGGCCGCATGTAGGTTTTAAGGTAGGAAATTCCGGACCTTTGGTGGTTTTCCATTCTCGACAGAGAGCGTGAAAAACAGTAAGGGTTCCTTCCTAAATTGCGGTGGGTGGAATTAACTAGCCGGTGGCTGGGCGGCCCAACGAAGAATGGCACTGCTTTATGATGGATGAAGAAGCCCTCGAACAGAATTCGGAAGAAGCGGCACGCTTCTTGAAAATGCTCGCCTCTGGTCCGCGCCTGCTGCTGATGTGCCAGATGTGGGACAAGGAATGCAGCGTGGGATATCTGGCCGAGAAAACCGGGATGCGGATGCCAACGGTTTCCCAGCAATTGTCTTTGCTGCGCTCCCAAGGCCTCGTCGACACAAGACGCGATGGCACGACGATCTACTACCGCATGACCAGCGACCCAGCCAAAGAGATCATGGCCGTTCTGTACAAGACCTTTTGCATGCCGGAAGGGGCACCGAACGGTCACGACATGACCGGCATAACCACTGACGCCTGATCTTGCCAGCACGATGCGGCCAACCGCACCCGGGCCGGTCTCGCATGAGGCCCGTAAGTTGCGGCCGGGCCGGTGACACGTTACAAAATCCGAAATGCTCGCCCCGCCGTTGGCGGGGTTTGTGTTTTGTACTGCATCGCAAGACACAAAAATCAATTTGAAATAACAACAAGAATTGGCCTTACCGCCCAACAACTCAAATAAAAGACAGAATATTTCAAAAATAGTTTTCGTTATTTCGATACAAATCGACACGACATGAATGATTTTTAACTATGCTTCTTGCCCTGGTTTATTAATTTAAAACTGGCTGGGGCACTCGAACACAGGAGCATTCATGTATCGGAGACTGTCCCTATTCGTCACAGCGCTTGCGTTGTTTGCGATTCCAGCCAATGCGTCAGCCGCCAGCTATCCAGCGGTGTCGACTGCGAACGTCAATATCCGCACCGGGCCCGGAACAAGCTACCAGGTTATAAGCACAATCCCCCAGGGCGCGGGCCTTCAAGTCTACAGCTGCACCGCCAACTACGCATGGTGCGACGCCTCCTTTTCCGGAATGCGCGGCTGGGTTTCAGGCAACTATATTACCTACGCAGCACGCGGCCAGTACTACGGGCGGCCAGTTACGGCCGTCGGCATTTATGTCGGCGTCCCGCGCATTTACCGCAATTATCCGATTTATCGTTCAGGTCCCCGCGTTTTTGCACCGCCGCCGCGCGCGGTCGCACCTCTCCCACCGCGTGCCGTTTATCCTTTACCTCCGCGTGCCCACCGCCCTCACGCCGGCAGGCCTCCTGCAGCTCACGCCCCGAGGGCACACCAGCCTCGGGCACACCAGCCACGAGGTCCCAACCAGGGACCGCCCCGCGGCAACGGCCCACATCACTAATACGGAAACCATGGCAGCCGAAGGTGGCTCATCTTCCTTTGTGGGCCGGATGGCTAGTCCAGATAGTCCGCGCATCGTGGCGGCTGCTGTTCTCCCCAGGGCATGATCGGGACCGTCGAAGTGGAGTTCTTCGGGCTGCCCTCAATCAGCTTGTCGGAATAAACCAAATAAACAAGCACGTTCCGCGTCTCATCGCAGCCGCGCACGATCCGCATCTTCTTGAAAAGGAATGACCGGCGTTGACGAAACATTTCTTCGCCCTGCTCGAAATTCTCCGTGATGGTCACCGGCCCGACCTGACGGCACGCCAACGAGACATCGGACACCTCTTCCGCAACGCCAATCCAGCCGGAGATACCGCCCTTTTCCGGAACAGTGAAATGGCAGGCGACGCCGTCGATGATCGGGTCGTCGATGGCATAAGTCGCCAGTTTGTGATCCGGCGTCAAAAATTTCCAAACCGTTGATTTCTTGAAAATCAGATCGGGCTCATCCGCGGAAAAGGCCGCTGTGGTCGCAATAAAGAATGCAGCAGCAGCACAAGCTGCCTTGGCCATGAGGCGCATAGGGTCACTCCAAAAACAAACAGGCCGCTCACATGTGGGTGAGCGGCCGGGTCTTGTCCAGTTTTCAGTTGAAGGCGAAGTTGCCTTGAGACTCACTCTGCAGGCTCAACCGTTTTTTGTTTACCGGTTTGCGTGGTTTCCGCATCGGCGTGTTTTTCATCCGGCGCCCCGTCCGCGATTTGCTCGATCAAGGCCTCTTCCAGCTCCTGTTCCAGCTGGGCCGCAACCTCCAGGTCTTCAGAGCTTGGTCCGGCGTTTGCCTCATCGCGCTCTTCGGACGGCGCATCGTCCGGCGCGGCGTCACCAACGGTCTTCGGCTCGGGTTGCGTTTCTGCAGCTGTCTCGTGAGCGCCTTCGGTGTCAGCCGCGCCTTCTGCCTGGACATAGTCAGCGTCTGCGGCATGCCGATCTTCGGTACTCTCATCAGATTGCCTGGTCGGCGCGTCGGTCGCCTCGCCCTGTTCTTCGCTGAGCCCAGCCGGCGCCTCACCGTCATCTTGGCGGGTATCTTCGCCGGACTGAGAATCGCCGGATTCCACAGCGCCTTGCAAGGCATCCCAAAGATCCTTGTCACGCTCTGCGGTCCAAATCTGCGGAATGTCGAGACCAAGCGCTTCATCATACGCGCGGGCAATATTGAACGGCAGACAATGCTCGTAGATTGCATAGCTTCCGAATTTCGGATCCATTACATCGCGGACCGACAGAAACGTGTCCTTGAGCCCAAGTCCCGCTTCAACGGACGCGGCGGTTGCGTCCCGCAATGTCAGGACAAAGTCGCGCGTCAGTTCAATCGCTTCGGTGACCTTTTCCGCGCCGACCAGAGCCGCGCCCCGGCCGGGCATCAGAGATGTCGGCCGGAAAGCGGCGATCCGGTCGAGTGTGCGCGGCCAGTCACCAAGATGGCCATCGCCGCAATAACAGGCCGATTTGTACTCGACCAAATCACCGGAGTAGATTGCTCCGCGGGACGGAACCCAAACAACCACATCGCCCATGGTATGGCCGCGGCCAAGATGCATGATCCGGACCTCGAGATTGCCGAGATTGACGGACATGGAGGATGCAAAACTCATGGTCGGACGGGTTAATCCGGGAATGCTGGAGGCGTCCTGGAACAACCGCGGGAACCGGGCGTATTCGGAGGCCCAGTCCGCTTCCCCGCGTTCTTCAATCATGCGCTTGGTGAGATCCGAAGCGATGATTTCGCTTGCCCCATATGCGCTGGCACCGAGCGCGCGCACGGCATGATAGTGTGTGAGGACCACATGCTTGATCGGTTTGTCCGAGACTTCCCGGATTTTTTCGATGACTTTTTCCGCCATCGCCGGAGTTGCCTGCGCGTCGACGACCATGATTGCGTCATCGCCGATAATCACCCCGGTATTGGGGTCGCCCTCCGCCGTAAATGCGTAGCACCCGCGAGCCATCTGCGTAAAAGTAATGGACTTGTCTGCGGTATCATTCGTGGAGGCGAAACTCTTGCTCATGGCAACACTCTTTGGACTTGTATCAGGATATCCGAAAGCTCCCGAGGCGTTTGGCAACAAAGCAGTCCTTTGATCGATGCGGACAGGCAAACGTTCTCAGCTTTCCCTTGCGATTCGCAAATTTACGGTTTCAATGCGGGGCGCTACCTTGTGGTTTTCAACAGTTAGTTTGGGCGCTAGGACTAATATCAAGATATGGACAATTTAGTGGCAAATAATAATCCGGCAGATCATCCGCAATTCTACAAACGAACTTTATGGGAAACTTTCCGGTAATTTTGGTCTGGAGAGTTGATTAAAGAGCCCGACCGGCCGACATCTGTGCGCTGCACAAACCCGGTCGCAAAATGGGCAATTCTTACTCAGGAGACGCAGCCGTGACCGACAGGCCTTCGCGCACGACCGCACCACTGGAACAAGATGACGGGCGGGACGCCTCCCTCATTCTCGAACTCGACAGTTTTTTGCCCTACCGCCTGAACTTGTTGGCCGAACGGGTCAGCCGGTCTTTCTCCCAGATCTATGCCAATCAGTTAGGGATCGGGATTCCGGAATGGCGCGTACTGGCAATCATCGGTCAATACGGCCGGGTGACCTCGAAAGAGATCGGGATCCGCAGCACCATGCACAAAACCAAGGTGAGCCGTGCGGTGTCTGCACTCGAGGCTAAGGGCTATGTGGTCCGGGCCGCCAATCCGCTGGATATGCGCGAAAGTTACCTGGAATTGACAGCTTCCGGACGCCAGACTTACACCGATCTGGTTCCGCAAGCCCTGGCGTTTTCAAACGAATTGATGAACGCCCTCACCCCGGACCAAAAACAGGTTTTGTCGGATATTTACGACCGGTTGCTTGAGGCTGCCGATGATTTCAAACCGGGCGCCAAAAACTGACCCGGCCGTTCTTTTTATCATCCATAAATGCATTAACCTCAATTCAGAGGTTTGGTTGATAAAGTTTCACCAGGACCGGATACTCAGTCCGGGATAGGGATCGGCTTTTTGAAAACCTGAGGGTGATGGATGGCCAAGCGGCATCGTCACATAGCCAAGCGGGGGTTTGGCGTGCGGTTGGTATTTGCCGCCGGATTGATCGTGCTTGGCATCGCGCCGGGTTTTGCGGCGACCTGTGCATCTCTCAAATCCGAACTGACCCGCCTGACGTCGCAACCGGGCGGCGGAAAGTGGCAGGACATGGCACAGCGTCAGGGCGCTGCGCTGGCGGCTGCTGAACGTGATGCGCGGTATTTCCAATGCTCCAGTCAGCCCGGATCTGCCAAATGTCAAAATCTGCTTCCAAAAATCGATCAGATGCGAGCCAATCTGAGGAAAATCGAACGCCGCGCCGGCGGGTCCGGCGGAAGATCGGCTGGCGAGATCAAAAAAATCAGGGCCCAGCTGAAACGGCAGGGCTGTGACCGCCCCTCTCGCGCCGCGGACGCGTCGAGCGACACACAAAACAACAAGGGATTGCTTGCCCGGCTGTTTGCGCCGCAACAGGCGAACCAGCCGGACAGCGGCGGGGCGCGTTACAGAACGCTGCCGAACGGTGTCATTGTCGAAATTCCCGGCAACGGGAACGGAAGCGGCCAAAGCGGCGGCCGTGTCATTTCCGCGTCCTCCTCTCCAACCGATACCAAACAGCGGAAAAAGCGCTACCGGATCCCGGCGGGAGGCACGTATCGAACGATGTGTGTCCGGACCTGCGACGGGTTCTTTTTTCCGGTCAGCTTTGCGACGGGCCAGGACCAGTTCGTAAACGATGCCGCAAGATGCCGGGAAATTTGCCCGGCGGCCCAAACAGAGCTCTTTGTCTACAAAAATCCAGGTGGACTGAAGGAAGAGATGATCTCTTTATCGGGCATTCGTTATCTGGACCACGACAACGCCTACCGGTTTCAAGAGGAATTCGTGCATGGCTGCAGCTGCCGGATCACAAATGCCAACCAGATCCGCGGCCGTCTGATGCCGCTTTCAGGCAATGGCGGAGCTGGCCTCACGATTGCCGGCGGCCCGAGCGCCGCTGAGGGATTGCGGAACCAGATTTCTGCGGCTACTGGTGCCACCACTCCAGCCGGCCCGGTCAGCGCTTTTGCACGCACCCCAATGACCCGTGATCAGGTGCCGGTTCTGGAAGACCCTGACACGCGCAAAAATTTCGAGCTCGGCTTTGATGTCACGGCGCCAGTCCTTCGCGATTCGGGCGATACGCGAGACACCGGTGCCTTGGCTGATGCCCCTGCCTCAAACGCTCTTCCAATTTTGGGGGGCCGGACGCGGTCCGTTATGCGCTCGGGCCTGGACGATGACGGGCAGCTTCCACAAGCACCCGCCAACCCCGTGTTTCTCGTTCCGGCGGACGATGACGACTATCGCCCGGCCGGGGACGACGCGAATGTCAGGGTAGTCGGTCCCGAATATTTTGTCGCCCAATAAGCGGCAGCATATCCTTCATGTCCGGGCCATGACCAAGACCGGTCAGTGCCTTGCGCAACGGCATGAACAAACCTTTGCCCTTGCGGCCGGTCTCTGCCTTGACCGCTGATGTCCAGGCGCCCCAGGAGTCCTGCGTTATGTCGCCTTCAGGCAACAATTTGGACGCAGTCACCAGAAAATCACGGTCCTCGTCCTCCACAAGGCTTTCGATCGGCCCGACCACGACCTGCCAATAGATTTGTGCGTCTGAAACTTTGACGCAATTGCCACGCACAGCGAGCCAGAAGGTTTCTCCGCCAGCAATACCAAGATTTGCCAGCCGCCCCTCCACATCTGCAAACGGCATCTCATGGACCAGGCGCGCATTGAGGCCGTTTAGCTCTTCCGGGTCAAATTTCGCAGAGGACCGGGACACCGAGGCAAGGTCAAACGCTTCGGCAAGCTTTGCCATCTCTGCCATCGGTTCGACCGAATGGCTGGTGCCGGTCAGAACAGCTAACGAGGCAACGGACATGGGTTCAAGTCCGGCATCGCGCAGGGAGCCGATCGACAAGGCGCCTTTGCGCTTCGACAGCCCTTCCCCGTCGCGGGTGGTCAACAGATTGTGGTGGGCAAAAACCGGTGCAGGAGCGCCAAGTGCCTCAAAGATTGCGACCTGTACACCCGTATTGGCAACATGATCTTCACCCCGGATCACATGGGTCACGCCCATGTCGATGTCATCGACGATTGACGGCAAGGTGTAGAGATAGCTGCCGTCTTCGCGGATCAGAACGGGATCGGACAACGACGCAAGGTCGACAGACTGGTCACCGCGGCACAGGTCTGTCCAGCTGACTTCCGTGCGTCGGGTGGTGAACGGATCACCGTCATGGTTCGGCAAAACAAACCGCCAATGGGGCCGCCGGCCTTCCGCTTCAAGCGCAGCGCGCTCGTCGTCGGTGAGTTTCAACCCGGCCCGGTCATACACCGGCGGACGGCCAAGCGCCCGGGCGCGGGAGCGGCGCCGCTCCAGCTCGTCCGGTGTTTCGTAGCAGGCATAAAGCAGCCCGGCGTCTTTGAGCTTCTGGGCAGCCGTGTCATAGCTTTCGACGCGCGAAGACTGCCGCTCGATCCGGTCTGGCGTAATCCCGAGCCACTGCAAATCGGCAGCGATGGCATCGGCATATTCGGCCCTGGACCGCTCGGTGTCCGTGTCGTCGAACCTGAGGATGAATTTTCCATCCGACTTCTTGGCGAACAGCCAATTGAAAAGGGCGGTACGGCTGTTGCCAATGTGAATGTGGCCGGTCGGAGACGGCGCGAAACGTACTGTGGTCATCATGTAAGACGGGGTAGCCGGGCGCAGCCCCAACGGCAAGTGAGAATTGATTAATTTCCCGGTTGTTTGTCGCGAAGCCGTGCAGTTTTGGACGCCAGCGTTAAAACCACGCTCATTAAGATGCAATAAAGCCCCATCCCCGCCAGCTGAAAGTCATAGTCGATCCCAAGATCGATCAGCCAGCCGACAAGGCCGGGCCCGGCAGCGGAGGCAAAAACCATCAGTGCAAAAGCCACGGCACGAATCGCCCCAATATGCCGGACGCCGTAGATCTCCGGCCACAATGCACCGATCAGCGTTGCGGTGATCCCGCTGCTCATACCAAACAGCGCCATGAAGATGAACGGCGCGGCCTGGGATGTGAAATAGGCAAGAACGAAACAGGCTGCGGCCATCGGCACCAGCAAGCCGGGCATCAGCCGCACAGCCGTGTACCGGTCGATCAGTCCGCCAAGCACCAGCGATGTCGCAACGGACACAACCGCCATAACGACAAACGCGCTGGCAAACAGCTCCAAGGGCCAGCCCCTCAGTTCCACCAGGTAGACCTGGTGGAACAGGATTGCCGTCCCAATGAAAGGCGGAGCCAGCACCCCGAGGCACGCAGCCCAAAACACCGGATCGCGCAAAACTTCCGCCCGCGTCCATTGCCGGCCAATGACATTCGTGCCGTCGCTTTCAAGCGACTTCGGTTGCCGGTCGGCACGCAGCAGGGTCAGGATGACCGGCATGGACAGCGCGACCAATATAGCGGCAGCAAAACCCCATGCCCCGCGCCAGCCAATTGCGTTGGACAGCGCCACAAAGCTGATCGGAAACAGCGCTTCGGCGGTTGGGAACCCCAAAATCGCGATGGAAACAGCCCGCCCCCGCTGGGCTGAAAACCAACGTCCCATAGCCGTCATGGACGTGTGGGTCATCATGCCCTGACCACATAGTCGCAGCCCGAAAATGGTAACAAACAGCATGACGACAGAATTGACGGTGGCCATGGAAACGCAAAACGCAGCCAGCGCCAGCATCACAACAGCCGCAACACGCTGGATCGGAAAGACATCCACCGTCCGACCAACGCTGGAAAGGCATAGCGCACTGAGCAGCGTGGCCGCCATGTAGATCAATCCAAAATCGCCGTGGCTGAGGTCAAACTCGGCGCGCAGATCTCCAGCGAACAAGGAGATGAAAAAGGTTTGCCCGAAGCCGGAAAAAAGGGCCAACAGGTACCCGGCGCCGAGCCAGCGGGCATTTGCCTGCAGGAATGCAAAAAAAGGCACGGGCATGTTCCTGTGGCTTGGCCTTCAGAGCGGAGACCCTTCAAGCTTTAAAGAAGTACCGCCAGTTTCCGCGCTATCGGTCGCGGAACCGGTTGGTGATCGGGTAGCGCCGGTCCTTGCCAAAGTTTTTCATGGTGATTTTGACCCCCGGCGGGGCTTGACGGCGCTTGTATTCGGCGATGTAGAGAAGGTGTTCGATCCGGTTGATCAGGACCTTGTCATGGCCGCGCTTTTCGATCTCGGCAACGGACAGTTCGTCTTCCACCAGGGCCTCCAAAATGTCATCCAGGACATCATAAGGCGGCAGGGAATCCTGGTCGGTCTGGTTCTCGCGCAGCTCGGCAGTCGGCACTTTGGTGATGATGTTGGAGGGGATCACCTCGCCCTTGGGGCCCAGCATGCCGTCCGGATGGTTTTTATTGCGCCAACCCGCCAAGTGGTAAACCTGTGTCTTGTAAAGGTCCTTGATCGGATTGTAGCCGCCATTCATGTCGCCATAGAGCGTCGCATATCCGACCGACATTTCCGATTTGTTGCCGGTGGTGACAACCATATGGCCGAACTTGTTCGATATCGCCATCAAGATCACACCGCGCGTGCGCGACTGGATGTTTTCCTCGGTTGTATCCGGCTGGGTTTCAGCGAACAACGGCTCAAGGGCAGAGGAAAACGCTTCAACGGGATCGGCGATCGGCACCGTGTCATAGCGGATACCAAGTGCATCGGCGCAAGCGGCCGCGTCGCTTTTGCTTTCATCCGACGTGTAGCGGTAGGGCAGCATGACCGCATGTACCTTGTCGGCACCCAGCGCATCGACAGCCATGGCTGCGCAGACTGCAGAATCAATGCCGCCGGACAAGCCGAGCACCACGCCCGGAAAGCCGTTCTTCGTGACGTAATCGCCGAGCCCCAGCACACACGCCCGCCAATTCGCTTCATCGATCTCGGGTAAGACAGCCTTTGGGCCGCTCTCGCAGATCCAGGGCCCGTCATCGGTCCGGCGCCAGTCGGTGATGCCGAGGTCGGCAACGAACTGCGGCATTTGAAATGCCAGTGTCCGGTCAGCTTGAAGCGCAAAAGATCCGCCATCAAACACCAGCTCATCCTGTCCGGCGACCTGATTGCAGTAGATCAGCGGCAGATCGCTTTCCACGACCCGTGCAACAACCACCTGCAGGCGTTCTTCGGCCCGGTTGGCCCAATAGGGCGAGCCATTCGGCACCAAAAGAAGTTCCGCACCGGTTTCGGCCAAACATTCGCACACTTCGTCATTCCAGATATCCTCGCAGATTGGAATGCCGATGCGAACACCTCGGAAGTCGACCGGGCCCGGCAAAGGACCGGCATCGAAAACCCGTTTTTCGTCAAAAACACCATAGTTTGGCAGATCGTATTTGTAGCGGATCGCCTTGATCTCGCCGCCGTCCATCAGCAGTGCCGCATTGTAAAGCGCGCCGTCCTCTGTGCGCCACGGCACGCCGATGATAAGCCCTGGACCACCATCGGCTGTCTCACGTGCAAGACGCTCGGCAGCCTGCTTGCACCGCTCGACAAAAGCCGATTTCAAAACGAGATCTTCAGGCGGGTATCCGGCGATATTGAGTTCTGGGCACAGCATAAGATGCGCGCCGGCCGCCGCAGCTTTCGCGCGTGCTTCAATCACCTGATCGGTGTTTGCGGAGATGTTGCCGACAGTCGGATTGAGCTGCGCAACCGCAATGCGCAAATGCGCATCAAGTGCAGGTGTCGCGGCTGAAGATGCGGTCGAGGATGTGTCTGAGTCTGCCATGCGCTTGGGTTTAGCGCGCTGCACCAAAACTTACAATCAGTCTAGAGCAATGCCAGCGACTGAACCTCCTCTGGCGCACCTCCCGCGCTGCGCCCCGACAGGTCGGTGATATCGTATTTGATGGTCGGTTCTTTCCGCGCCCGGCCGAAAATGCCCTTGCTGCGGCCGTGTCTTTCCTGGCGGTTCAAGACTTCGCCAACACGGCTGTACAAGACCGCCGGCGAGACCGGTTTAGCGATAAAGCCGTGAATACCAAGGTTCACAGCCTCTATGATCGTTGTCTTGCGCGCATGCGCACTGATGATGATCACCGGTGTGGTTGCCAGCAGCGGGTTCGGTTCGCCCCGTAACATGGACACAAACTCGGCCCCGGACATGGGCGACATGACCCAATCCAGAAGAATAAAATCAGGTTGCCGATCAATGACGCATTCGATCGCATCAAACCCGTCACCCGCTTCGAAAATGTCGCGCACTCCATAGCCGCTGAGGACAGAGCGCAAAATACTGCGCATGTGCCCGTTGTCCTCAATCAGCAGAAAGGAGACGCGAGAAAGATCCCACTCCCGCTGCATCCCGTTTCATCCCCACTCACACAACCCGGCCACGACCATTGCGGGTCCTGCGTTAAAGGATACTTACCCAAGGGCAGGTTTTCTGCGTTTTTCGATCACAATTAGGAAGGGGCGGCACAAGGCCGCCCCAAATGCAGGAATTACCGATGAAAAATCCTACAGTTCAGCCATTTACGGCCTGTTTCATTGTCCGGCCATCGCGTTCCTTTTTCAGATTTTCAGCAATCAGAAACGCTAGCTCGAGCGCCTGATTGGCATTCAACCTTGGGTCGCAATGCGTGTGGTACCGGTCGCCCAGCTGCTCGGCCGTAAGGGCATGCGCCCCGCCCGTGCATTCGGTCACATCACGGCCGGTCATCTCGATGTGGATGCCGCCCGCATGCGTGCCCTCGGCCCGGTGGACTGCAAAAAACGCTTCGACTTCTTTCAGGATCCGCTCGAACGGACGGGTCTTGTAGCCACCGGCCGTAATCGTGTTTCCATGCATCGGGTCACACGACCACACAACGGTACGCCCTTCCCGCTCGACTGCACGAATAAGCTGAGGCAGATGATCGAACACCTTGTCTGCACCGAACCGGCAGATGAGTGTCAAACGACCGGCTTCATTTTCCGGGTTCAACTTGTCGATCAGCTCGATTAACCCGTCCGGTGTCAGGCTCGGACCGCATTTGAGGCCGATCGGGTTCTTGATGCCACGGAAGAACTCAACATGGGCATGATCCGGCTGGCGGGTCCGGTCGCCGATCCACAGCATATGCCCACTGGTCGCGTACCAGTCGCCGGATGTGCTGTCGACGCGGGTTAAGGCTTCCTCATAGCCGAGAAGCAACGCTTCATGGCTTGTGAAGAAATCGGTTGAGTTCAACTGAGGGACGCTGGTTGCGTCGACGCCGCAAGCGCGCATGAAGGCGAGCGCTTCCGTGATCCGATCGGCCAGCTCCTTGTAGCGGTGGCCTTGCGGGCTGTCGGTGATGAAACCAAGCATCCACTGGTGAACCTGATCCAGATTGGCAAAGCCGCCCTGGGAAAACGCACGCAACAGGTTCAGCGTGGCCGCGGACTGGCGGTAGGCCATCGCTTGGCGGTTCGGATCCGGGATCCGGCCTTCTTCGGAAAACGCGATGTCATTGATGATATCACCACGATAGCTCGGAAGCTCGATGTCGTCTTTTTTCTCGACCGAGGAGGAACGCGGCTTGGCAAACTGTCCGGCAATCCGGCCAACTTTCACAACCGGCTGACTCGCGGCGTAGGTGAGAACGACAGCCATCTGCAAAAAGGCACGGAAAAAGTCGCGGATATGATCCGGGTGATGCTCGGCGAAACTCTCCGCGCAGTCACCGCCCTGGAGCAAGAATGCATTTCCGGCCGCAACATTGGCAAGCTGGCGCTTAAGAGCGCGCGCCTCGCCTGCAAAAACAAGCGGCGGATAGGTCGAAAGGCGCTGTTCTACAGCTGCCACTGCCTCTTGGTCGGGATAATCCGGCACCTGCAAGATCGGCAAGGATCTCCAGCTGTCCGGTGTCCACTTCTCCGCCATTTTCAGTACTCCTGAGTGGGATCGGGCATTCCCAATTGTTCGTTTATCTTGCTGCCCGGGTTCTTTTCGTGCTCAGATTGCTCCGCATTTGGACCAAACGTGCGGGGTTATACACGCCCCTTCGCGCAATTGCCACTTCCGATCCGCCCGGTTTTGGCGCGATCAGGCATTTATTAAAGGCCCGTTCCGTTTTGCCGTTTGAAGCCGAGCAGGCCCTTGTGCCTGCCCGGCAGATCTTTGAACGATTTACGCGAATAGAAAATCGCCTGCGCCCAACGCGGGCATCGAAGGCCAAATGCCGGTATCAAGCCTTATGCTGTCGCCGGCATAGCTGATTTCGACGTCACGCCACCAGCCATCGGAGGTGATGGAAAGCTGATCAAAACCGGTCACACCCGCAAGGCTGAGGTCGATCTTGTCGATGCCCACTTCAAAATCCTCAATAAAGTCGGATATGCCGTCGAGCACGAACACGAAAATATCGGCGCCCGAACCGCCTTCCAGAGTATCGCTACCGGCACCGTCGACAAGAATATCACTGCCAGAACCTCCCTCAAGCCGGTCATCCCCGGTCCCGCCGAGAAGGCGGTCATCGCCGCCGCGTCCCTTCAGGTGATCGTTGCCGGCAAAGCCTTCCAAGGCATCATCGCCTTGGCGTCCGCCCAGAAGGTCCCGCTTGTCCGAGCCCAGAATAAAACCGCCATCGCCATAGTGATCGGTCGGATCCAGCGGCAGCTGGATGTCCTGTACCCAGACCACATCGCGGGTGATGTCTGACAAACCGGAGACAACAACAAGGCTGTCGCGCGACATCTCATCGTAGAATTCTGACTTGAAGACCGCGTCCATCGCTGTTTCGTAGCGCGATGGCAAGTGGGTGGTCCAGGCAAGCGGATTGATGATGTTGCCCCCCTCCCAAAACGCCGGCGTGGCATAGACATCATTGAAATAGACAATGTTATTCGTTTCGTATTCGTAGTTCTTGTCATTGCCTGTCAGGTGGATCCAGTCCTCGGCAAGCACGGACGGCACCGGATCGTTTTCGAAATCGAAGCTGAAGATCTCCGCACCGTTGTCCAATACGGACGTGCCGTCCTCGGGTGTGTAGTGCGAGGCAAATCCGATGTAATTGGCGTCGACAAAATAGCCGTCATCATGCGTGTCCGACTGCTCCGCCATGTTTGTTACGGCGCCGCCGCCCAGGGAGTGACCTGTTACGATCAAGTCGCTCGCGGTGAGACCGCCCGCTTCCATGAAACTCTTGATGGCCGAAAAAAGTGTCCCGAACGCTTCTTGCGCGTAGTTCGGTTCGTTTTTCAAAAACTCCAGATAATCGATCACATCACCGATCGTATCGGACACGATGTTGTCGATGGTGCCGCTGGTGCCGCGGATTGCCAAGCCGACCTGGACGAGCTGACCGCTTTCGTCAAATTTTGCAAGCACATCTGCCTGCGCGTCCTTGAATTTCGTGGTTTCGCCTTGAAAAGTCCCGTTCCGGTCCACCTCCGCGCCCGGAATTCCCAGGTCGTCCGGTGAAAGGACGGTCCAGCCCTTGGCCTCTATTGCCTGACGCGCCTTTTCTTCCGCAGCCGCCCCATCCCGCAGGATGTTCTCGATGCCGTGATAGCTGTAAACCATCAGGTCGCGAGCGTTTTGAATCAGGGCGGAAGCCTCCTGCCCCTTGTAGGTAAACAATGCCATTCAATTCCTCCCAAAGTGCATGAAATATAAATGCACGCTTAGAGGGTATTTTATTTCTAACGCTTACGTAAAGGGAATTTTTTTAACCATTTACCCCGGAAGCTTCGGATAGCTGAAAACTTGAAGGAAACACGCTAGTCTTGAGCGAAACCGATCGAAGACACGCGAAGATTTCTAATGCAAAATCAACAACCTTCCCTTGAACATAGCCATGAACCGGAAGCCATAGCGGGCCGGTTGGCCCGGGGACCGAAACTGAGCTA
Organism: Roseibium hamelinense; assembly: GCF_007830545.1. Lineage (GTDB taxonomy): Bacteria > Pseudomonadota > Alphaproteobacteria > Rhizobiales > Stappiaceae > Roseibium > Roseibium hamelinense. The sequence goes on along the minus strand of NZ_VLLF01000003.1, from coordinate 345,296 downwards.
CCTACGAGACTGGGTCTATGGCGGCATTGACGGAGTGGTTACGACTTTTGCGATTGTGGCCGGAGCTGTCGGGGCAGACCTGTCTGTGACGATCATCCTTATTCTCGGCCTTGCGAACCTGCTTGCAGACGGCTTTTCGATGGCGGCTGCCAATTACGCAGGCACGAAGTCGGAAGTCGAGGACTACAATCGGCTGCTCGATATCGAGCACAAGCACATCAACCTGGCACCGGATGGCGAGCGCGAGGAAATCAGGCAGATCTTCAAAGCCAAGGGATTTGAAGGGACGGATTTGGAACAAATCGTGCTTTTGATCACCTCACGACGGAGCGCTTGGGTCGACACAATGATGCAGGAAGAGTACGGGCTGTCATCCGTCCCGCGCTCGCCCTTAAAGGCGGGAACGGTGACATTCGCCGCCTTTGTTGTGTGCGGCAGCGTGCCCATCGTGCCTTATGCTGCAGGCTGGGGTGCGTCTCCGTTGATCGCCACGAGCGCGGCCGCGGTGACGTTTTTTGCCATCGGTTCGGCCAAATCCCGCTGGTCAACACAAAGCTGGTACCTGTCTGGGCTGGAAACCTGTGCCATCGGCATGACCGCTGCCGGCATCGCATATGCCGTGGGCCATCTCCTGGCGGGACTCTTCCTGTCATGACGCGAGGCTACGATCCAGTATAACCGCGACGTTCCGGGCACGCATCATCTCGTCGACCAGCTCCAAAAGCGCAGGTTCCGCCTTGATAGCCCGGGGATACCGCGGTCTGGCACGGTCTGCGAGCACAGGCACATGCCATCCGTCTGTTGTCTCGAAAAAATCGACAACGCCCTGTTCACCCCATTGCCTGTAAAAACCCTGCAGAACGCAGTCCAGGTAACTCTGAAGGATCGGGCTTTGCTCGTTTCCCCATGTGTTGTGCTCAGGCAGCGCCTTGTAAACGAACAGACCGCTTCCCGGGTGGCTATGCGGCACATCTGCAAGAAATGACTCTGCCTCTAGGTGATGCGGCTCATAGCGCGCTTCACGCCTGTTCAGCGCTGCCAGGCCATCTTTCGGCTCCTTAATCAGCAAGCCGCGAATTTCAGCGCATTGTTTAGGCCGTACGGTGAGACTGCATGTGCCCTGTCCGTTTGCTGCAAGGCCGCTGATTTTCCATTCACGAACCCAGCCCTGCAACCGTCCTGGTATATGGGTTGCATTTTTAGCCAACGTATCAACATTGACGAGAGAGCCATAACCAAAATATGTGATATGCGTCATTTTTTGAATTTCCGAAGCGCCGTAGTCTGCGCCCAAACTCCCTTAAATATGGACCTTCGATGCACACTCCCCGCCTGACACAACAGGACATCAGCGCCCTGCGTTCCGACACCCCCGGTGTCAACGACAGGATCCACTTTAACAATGCGGGTACAGGCCTCGCGCTCGCCCCGGTGTTAGACGGGGTAAAAGCTCATCTTGATCTTGAGGCAAAAATCGGCGGCTACGAGGCAGCCGAAGACGCAAAAACCGGGGTCCAGTCGTTCTACCCGAACATAGCAGCACTGATCGGCGCACATCCAGAAGAAATTGCCTACGTTGAGAATGCGACCCGCGCCTGGGACATGGCCTTTTACGGCATCCCGTTCAAGGCGGGTGACCGGGTCATTACCGGACGCTCGGAATATGTGTCCAACTTCGTTGCGATGCTGCAAGTCAAGAAGCAATATGGCACCGAAATCGACATCATCGGCGATGATGATGATGGCCAAATCGACCTGGCCAGCCTGGAACAGGCCATCGGACCGCGAACGCGGCTGATTGCAGTCACGCATGTTCCGACATTTGGCGGTTTGATCAACCCGGTCGAGGAAATCGGTCAGATCGCGAAGAAACACAATCTGCTTTATCTTCTGGACGCATGCCAGTCAGTGGGTCAGGTGCCGGTCGACGTCCGGACCATAGGCTGTCATATCCTGTCCGGAACCGGCCGGAAGTACTTGCGCGGACCCCGTGGCACCGGATTTTTGTATGTCAGCAACGAGGTGCTGGATCAGATCGAGCCACCATTTGTCGATCTGGAGTCGACGCGCTGGATCGATGCCAACACCTATGTTCTTCAAGAAGGAGCGCGCCGGTTCGAAAATTGGGAGCGGTATGTCGCCGGTCAGATCGGGCTTGGGATCGCCGCCAGTTACGCCATAGGATATGGCATGGAAAGCCTTTCAAGCAGGATCCTTGAGCTTGGCTCCATACTGCGAACCGAATTGGCGGCCCGTCCCGGCATCTCCGTTCATGACAAAGGGGCCCGGAAAGGCGGTATTGTGACCTTCCTCGTGGACGGTCAGGATCCGGAGGCAACAAAGGCCCAGCTGTCTGCCTACGGGATCAATGTGTCTGTTTCAAAAGCGGCATCTGCCCGCATCGACATGCCTTTACGCGGGCTGCCCGCTTTGGTGCGCGCATCTGTGCACGCGTTCAACACGGAGCAGGAAATCGAGACTGTCTTGCGCGCGCTGACGGCGGATCGAGCAGTAAAACAGGCACTGAAGGAACTCTAAAATGATCCCTGCCAACGCCATCGGCCCTTAACCTATTTGACCTAGCGTTCTGTGTCTGTGGAGCTTACCGACCCGCCCCCGACCCAGAAAAACTGCCGGGACTGCCAACGACGTGACCGATCCGACATCACCTTCTGCCAAAGGGCTTCGGCTTGAAATCCAGATCTACCTGTTTGCAGGTCTGCTGATTGTCGTTGCGTTGGCAGCGTTTGTTTTCATCGGCCTGACAGCCTCGCGAGAAGCAGACCGGCTGGCCCTGGTCAGCGACAAACACCTTCTGTCGCGCGCCCTGGCAGATCAGCAAACTCTGCTTGCCGTGCAGATGCACCCGCTCTCCATCAACGATCGTTCGGTCGAAAAGATCAGCCGCGCTTTTGACAAGGCCTACATCCGGGATCAAATCATGCAGCCGCTGCTGGCAGGTGGACGCGCCGACCGGATTTTCCTGATCAATGCCAGTGGCCAAGTGGTTGCCGATGCCTCGGACGGCTCAACACGTTTCATTCCCTATGACCTTGACGCCGGAACACGCCTCTTCGACTTGGCAGATACGGCGCAAAGCCGATTTGCCTCGGACGTTTTTGAGCATGACGGCGGCTTTTCGCGTGTCCCAAGCGACCGGAACAGCGCCGAACTGGACGCGGTCTTCGCCTTCGATTTGTTAAATGAACGGCCGGCGCTGTTTGCCGCCATGCCGATTGCGCCACATGAAGGTGGAATGCTGCTGCCCTCAAAGGTGCCTCATGTGCTGATTGCCCTTCGCCATCTGGATCCGGAGTTTGCCGAAGAGCTGAACAGCACGCTCAGCCTGCGGGACTTCCGGTTTTTGGCCGATGAACCCCGCCGGATCCGGGTCACAGACTATCAGCTGTCCAATGTATCGGGTGACTTTGTGGGCCTGTTTGCCTGGGACGTTGACAAGCCCGGAGCCGTGATCTGGCACATGCTGCTGCCTATGGCTGGTGTGTTCGGGGTGTTGCTGGCCGGTGCGGCCTTTTTCACCGCGCGAAAAATCGGCGGGCTGACGCGATCCCTTGAGGAGAGCGAGAAGAGAAACCGCCACTCCGCCCTGCATGATGCGCTCACCGGGCTCGCCAATCGTGTTCAATTCACGGACAGGCTGAACTTTGGCCTCGAAAACCTGCAGGAACAGCCGGTCACCCTGATTGCTGGCGATCTCGACCGCTTCAAAGCCATCAACGACACCCATGGCCATGCCGCAGGAGATGTTGTGATTTGTGCCACTGCGGACCGTCTGAAAGCCGTGGTCGGGAGCCATGGCCTTGTTGGACGCATCGGAGGCGATGAATTCGTCATTCTGATCAACTCCGACCTTGGAACAGACGGACTATCGACGCTGTGCCGCCAAATCCTGGCGAGCATTCATGGTCCGATCCAGATTGCAGGCGGACAACATGTCGATGTCGGGATGAGCCTCGGGATCGCGCGGGCACCAGCCAGCGGGCATACCGAGACCTCGCTCATGAAAGCTGCTGACGCGGCCCTTTATGCCGCCAAATCCAGCGGACGCGACACGTTTGTTTTTGCCGAACAGCTTCCGAAAAATGACCGGGCGAAACGCACAGCGACTTAACTCTTTTTGCGCGGCGTGCTGCTTTTGAACAGACAACCGGAAATGTTTTTCTACAGCTTAAAATTGAAATTTGCGCCAAAGAGAGCCTTTATTTACTTAGGCGTGTAGCCGCATTGTTTACAATGACAATTACTTACCAACTTTATTCAACGTCATTTTCCAAACATTAATTACAAATACAAACCAATATTTAAACTCACCTGACGTAATCTGCCGCCCATAAAAACGGTATTGCGGGCAACCTTCGCACAAGCCGTTGGGCAGGTTACAGGCGGTAGGGAATTTGGCTGAGCTCCAAAGGCGGTATTCGGACCAGCATAGCGGCATGTCGCGCCAGGATATATCCCGGCTTGCCTTTTTGCTCGCCGGGCTGCTGATTGCAGTTACATCCGCTTCTCTGGTTTTTGTTGGTTATGTCGCCTCGGAAGCTTCAAACCGGCAGGCGATCGAGAACGAAAGAGCCCTGTTTGCAAATGCTCTTCATGACAGGCTGCGGCTGATCATACGGGAACAAACAACCACCGCGCGCTGGGACCTGGCGGTCGAAAACATCGTTCGTGATTTTGATGTCGATTTCGTCCGCGACAAGCTCGGCGACCTTTGGACAAACTACCACCACAGCAAGGTGATGATTGTCGCTGGCGCCAACCGCATCAAGGCCGAATCATTTCGTGAATACATGCACATCACCGACCGCCCCTTGTCCGAGACCCCGGCCCTGGTGCCAATCGTCGAACAGGTCCGCAAACTGTATTTCCAGAACCGGGTGCGCGTCCCGGGCGGTTTCAGCCATCAATCGCTTCAAGGATTGCCTCCGCAATACTATGCTGCGCTCGGTTATGCGATGATCGATGGCAAGCCGGCGATGGTTGGTGCCATGCCAATCATGCCGCATCTGGATACGGTCACGCTTCCGGACGGCCCGCCCGCGATCCTTATTTCAGCGAAATACATTGAAGGGCCGATGATGGAGGACCTGAATTCTCAGCTGTCCTTTACGAACTTGTCGTTTTCGTCCGAGCCGGCATCGACTGAAGAAGCCAAGCCCCAACACACCGTCACGAATTTCTCCGGCCTGCCGCTTGGGCACTTTCACTGGCAAAGCACGACACAGGTCACATCAATCTGGCCCACGGTTGTCCCGGTGGTGTTTGTTCTCAGCATGACCCTCGCCCTGTTAGCGTTCTTCATCGCCTGGCGCATTGGCAAGCTGACCAGTTCATTGCATGCCAGCGAGCGGCAAAACCGCTATCTGGCTCTGCACGACACCCTGTCGGGTCTCGCCAACCGTCTGCAATTCAACCGCGTGCTGGGACGGGCAGTCGATGATCTGCCGGCCAATCCATTTGCCGTGCTGCACTGCGACCTCGACAAGTTCAAGCAGGTCAATGACACACATGGCCACGCGGCTGGAGACGCAGTGATCAAAGCCATGGCAGACCGGCTGTCCAAGGCGATTGCCGAGAACGGTCTTGTCGCCCGTGTTGGCGGCGACGAGTTTGTCATAATCCTAAAGGCGTTTGCAGACCGCAGACGCCTGGAGATCCTGGCCACACGCCTCATCGAGCTGGCACAAATGCCCATCGACGTTGGCGATGGGGTTCACGCCGATATCGGGTTGAGTATCGGGATTGCGATCGCGCCCGAAGCCGGCACCGACCCGGAAGCGTTGATGGCAGCGTCCGACGCCGCCCTTTACCTGGTCAAAGAGAACGGCCGCGGCCGCGCCGCCTTTTATGGGGCTGACGGACCGGAACTCATGGAAGAAAAGCCGCGTCCAAAAGAACAGGCTGCTTGACGCGGCCGGTCATCGGGCCCGAAAGCCCGCCAGCCCATCTCAGGGGCGCGAAATGCTATGGCCGGATCTTTGCAGTCGGCTCACGCATGGTTACCAACTCTTCTGCTGCCGTTGGATGCACGGCGACCGTCCGGTCGAAATCGGCCTTTGTTGCGCCCATCTGAAGGGTAATACCAAGTACCTGCGCCAACTCGCCTGCGTCCGGTCCGAGGACATGCACACCCAGAACCTTGTCCGTGTCCGCATCGACTAGGAGCTTCATCAGCATTTTCTCGTCGCGGCCCGACAGGGTGTGCTTCATCGGCCGGAAGCTGGACTTGTAAATGTCGAGGTTTTTGGTCTTGGACAGGGCTTCTTCCTGCGTGAGGCCAACCGTACCCAGTTCCGGCTGAGAGAAAACCGCCGTCGCGATCAAACTGTGATCCACTTCCCAGGGCTTGTTTCCGAAGACCGTGTCGGCGAACGCATGCCCCTCACGGATAGCGACCGGGGTCAGATTTGCCCGGTTGGTGACGTCGCCGACGGCATAGATTGAGTCCACACTGGACTGCGATTGCCCGTTGACCTTGATCGCACCAATATGGTCGAGTTCTACACCTGCCGCCTCAAGCCCCAGATCCGTGGTGTGTGGATTCCGGCCGATGGCGAACATGATCTGGCCCGCCTCAAGCGCTTTGCCGCCCTTCGTATGGCCAACAAGGCTGCCGTCCGGGCGCTTATCAATCGAGGAAAAGGTATCACCGGTGATGATATTGATACCCTTCTTGACCATCTCTTCATGAACGGCCTTGCGCAAATCCATATCGAACCCGCGCAAGATTTCCTCACCGCGGTAAATAAGCGTGGTCTCAACGCCCAATCCGTTGAAGATGCCAGCAAATTCGACGGCAATGTAGCCGCCGCCGGCCACGATGATTTTTTCCGGCAAATCGGCCAGGTGAAACGCCTCATTCGACGTGATCACGTGTTCGACGCCGGGCAGGCTTGTATCGACATTCGGCGAGGCCCCGACAGCAATCAGGATATATTTTGCGCTGACTGTTTGCCCCGTCGACAACAAACGGACGGTGTGGGCATCGACAACAACCGCACGCGTGTCATGCATTTCCACGCCAGTTCTGTCGAGATTTCGCCGGTAGACGCCCTCAAGCCGCGCAATTTCCTGATCCTTGGCAGTAATGAGCTTTTCCCAGGAAAAAGTGCGTTCGCCAACAGTCCAGCCGAAGCCTTCTGCATCTTCGAACTCTTCCGAAAATTTCGACGCATAAACGAACAGCTTTTTCGGAACACAGCCGCGGATTACACAGGTGCCACCATAGCGGTACTCTTCGGCAATGCCGACTCTGGCACCATGGGTTGCTGCAATACGGGCGGCGCGCACGCCCCCTGATCCGCCCCCGATGACAAACAGATCATAATCATATTCGGCCATGGTCGCCTCTTTCTGGAATATCATTAGGTCCCGCTCGTCCGGACGGGCTCTCAACTGTCTATACCGGCCCGGCATATCGCAAGCACCGCACAAAAAAACAAGGCCGCTCGCGCGGCCCGGTTTCAATCCTTATCACGGGGACGTGACGTAGCCCCTGCGCATCAGCGCCGAGGCGCTAGGGAATACGCTTTTTCTTATTCTGGCGCAGGTGCGCTTTCCTGGGCCCGCTTGTCCAACTCTTCGCGAACGAGGCTGACCATTTCCGTCGAGATGGTATCTTGCCACTGACGGGCTGCGCCAATTGCCAAGGCGGTGAGAGTCGGGCCGTTTTCTGCCAGTTTCGTTCCGAGCGGCGATTGGTAGAACTCGGCCAGCTGTTCAAGTTCTTCCTGGGTAAACCGGCGTGCCCACACTTCATAAACGGTTTTGTTGAGTTCCGCCCGGCGTGGTGCGAGGCTAAGTGCGACCTCGGTCGTCACCTCAACAACTTCCTGAGTGCGCGACGGATCGGACTGGATGAACAAAGTGCGCGTCTGTTCGGCCAGCAACGGCAGGATGTCGTCGAAGGTTTTCAGACCGTTGGTTGCCTGAACCACCTCGCGGGCGGCTGCCATATGCTCGTCGGAAAATTCTTGAGCCTGTACGGACAAGGCGGAAAAGCTCGCGCCAGCCAAGACGGCGCCGAGAACAGCACCCTTCGAGATCATTCCTGTAAGTTTCATCATTGAACTCCGTGACACTCTTGCCTCGCGCAAATGGCAAGGCTTGAGGAAAAGCGCATCAAGCCCGAGCGGTCAAGGTCTCTACACCGTCCTGACCGGCAACGTAGGCTTTCTCCGCAAGATTAATAAACAGACCATGGTCGACGACCCCCGGGATGCCGACCAGCATCGGTGCCAACTGTGCAGGTTCCGGGATTTTCGCCAGATGGGCATCAAGGATGTAATGTCCGCCATCTGTGACAAAAGGATGGTCAGCATCCCCGCGCAACTCCAAGGCTCCATCGAGACCGCAAGCGCGCAGGACTGTATTGATGGCCGCGCGGGTCGCAGCCAGACCGAAAGCGACCACCTCTATCGGTAGGGGAAACGCACCGAGTGTCGGAACAACCTTGGTTCCGTCCGCAATCACGATCATACGTCTGGAAGCAGACGCAACGATTTTCTCCCGCAAAAGCGCGCCGCCACCGCCTTTGATCAGATCAAGCCCCGGTCCAATCTCGTCTGCGCCGTCGATGGTCAGATCAAGCTCACCAAGCTCATCGAGCGTCGACAGCCGGATACCCTCTTTTTCTGCCAGGGCGCGCGTGCGCTCGGACGTCGGCACCCCGATAATGTCCAGCCCGCCGCGAACCTTCGCTCCAAGTGCCTTTGTAAAAAGATCAGCCGTCGACCCGGTACCGATCCCAAGCTTCATGCCTGGTTTGACATCGTCCAGAGCCTTTTCGGCCGCCGCGCGTTTCAGCGCATCATTCATTCGTTCTTATCCCGCTAGAAGCAAACCGGGTACGCTGCCCTTGTTTGCCCGCGGTCCTTAGCACTAAAGCCTGGCATTGGTCCAGACCTGGCCAGCCGCACACGGCTCCTGATGAAACTAACAATGCATCCCGTAGAGTTAACCATGTTTTTAACTTGCTAAGTCATACTTGGGGATGTGCAGCGCTTGCACTGGGAGGAAATCACACATGGGCCTTTTCAGGCGCACTCGTTCAACGGTCGAAGCCACAGACCAAATATCTGAAATTACGAGAGAAACAACGGACGACCGCCCTGATGCCAGTGGAGCGGACACGCTTGCCTTCGCATTGGATGCCATGGAAGACGACTTACAGGTGTCTGCCAATGCGATCTCAGGCCTCGCCGAGGATGTCGAGCAGCGCATGCAAGAACAGCTCGATCTGTTGGAAAAAATCCACGACGACGGCGCCGCCCTCGCCTCACAGACCGGGCATGCGGACCAGACGCTTCAAGAGCTGGCAGGCTCAATCGACGACCTGGCCGGATCTAGCCAGGAAATCGGCAGACAAGTCGGCGAATCCAACGACCTTGCAGAAGAAGCCCGAAACATTGCAGATGAGGCCAACGCAGGGGTCCAGGAGCTTCGGGACGCAATCGACTCGATTACGCAGGTCGTACAGCTGATTTCAGATGTCGCGAAACAGACCAACCTGCTTGCCCTGAACGCAACCATTGAGGCGGCCCGGGCCGGCGAGGCAGGAAAAGGGTTTGCCGTCGTCGCCAATGAGGTGAAGTCGCTGTCGGTTGAAACCCAGAATGCCACGGACGAGATCATTTCAAACATCCACCGGCTGCAAGGCTCCGCCGAAACAAGCATTGGCTCGATCAACCAGATCATTGACGTCATCGGCCGCATCCGTCCCAGTTTCGCAGCCGTGGAAGGCGCGGTGGACCATCAAGTCGAGACCACCACGCAGCTGAGCAACCAAGCGCGGGAGACGGCAGACTTCGTGCAGGAAGTTTCCGGCCGGGTTGCAGCAATTGAACAGTCAACGGCACAAGCCAAGGAAGCTGGCGCCGCTGCACGCGCGGCCGGCGTTGCCATGGCCGGAAATGCGGGCCAGCTTGGTGGCAAGTTCACCATGATGCTGCGTCAAAGCTCTATCGGAGACCGGCGCTGCTCGGACCGTTTGCCGGTTAAAATCAAGGGTGAACTGACCCTTGGCGGCAAGCGCGAAAGCATAGAAACACGGGATTTGTCCGAAGGCGGTGTGCTGGTGACTTCAGACAAGAAGCTCACCGGCCAACCCGGAGGCCATGGCACTCTCAGCCTACCCGGCCTTGGAACGACAGACGTGGGCATCCGGGGCGTTTCAGAGCACGGCTTACACTGCGCTTTTGAGGACATGTCAGACGAATTTAGGACCGCGCTGAACGGCAAGCTGTCGGAGATTTCCGCAAGGTTCGCAACCTATATCAACCGTGCACAGACCGGCGCCCAGCAGATAAGCAATGCGCTAGAGAAGCTTGTGAGCGAGCGGCGCCTCAGCAGCGAGGTGCTGTTTGACACCCAATACCGCAAGATCCCCGGCACGAACCCGCAGCAGGTTGAAACACTTTATCTGAAGCAGGTCGAAGCGGTTTTTCCCGCAATTCAAGAGGCGCTTCTAAACCAGGACAACGACATGGCTTTTTGCGCAGCCGTCGACCGGAGCGGTTACCTGCCGGTTCACAACACGATCTACTCAAAACCGCAGCGTCCCGACGATCCCGCGTGGAATATGGCCAATTGCCGGAACAAGCGCATCTTTGACGATCGCGCCGGTTTGAGCGCAGGGCGCAACACGAGGCCATTCCTGGTTCAGACCTATCCGCGCGACATGGGCAATGGCAACATCATCTGGATGACAGAGGTGGATGCGCCCATCCTGGTCGGCGGGCGGCATTGGGGCGGATTCAGGACAGCCTACAAGCAGCGCTAATCGGCAGGCCGGAAGGCTGAGAACTGTCTTGTTTGTGTCGTGCGAAGCAGCTACGCAAAGCCAACTTCATCTAAAAACTGGACGATTTGCCTTGGCCCCTGCTCTCGTATTCGATCTCGACGGAACGCTGGTCTCTTCCATGGAAGACCTGACACGCACTTTGAATGTTGTCCTTGATCGCGCCGGCTACGGCATGGTTCCAGTTGAGGACATGCGCTCCATGGTCGGCCAGGGCGCAAAGGTGCTGCTGCAACGCGGTCTGGAAGCAAACGGGGTCGCCTGGACCGAAAATATGTTGGCTCCGCTCTATGCTGAATTTTTAAGCTCCTACGCGGCTCATATTGCCGATCACACACGGCCATTTCCAGGCGTCATTGCCGCGCTGGAGCGCTTTGCGGCTGACGGGTGGCGGTTGGCCGTTTGCACCAACAAGACGGAACGCCTTGCTATCCGCTTGCTGGAAGAACTGAAAATGCACCACCATTTTCACAGTGTGGTCGGCGGCGATACGTTCGACACCAAAAAGCCGGAGGCCGAGCCGATCCTGGGAGCAATCGCTATGGCGGGCGCGGTGCAGGACGGCTCCGTCATGATCGGTGACTCGATTGCGGACATCAATGGCGCGAAAGCCGCAGGCATTCCGGTCATTGCGGTCGACTTCGGATACACACCGGTGCCGGTTTCAGAGCTTGGTCCGGACCGCATAATTTCTCATTTTGACGAGCTTGCAGGCGCTTTGGAAAGCTTGGGGCTTCGGGCACCGGTCGCACCAGTTTCCTAGCAACGCTCCCGCGTTCCTCCACAGCCGCAGATCTGCAAGATATTGGGCGCAATGCGCACATGGCAGGTCACCATAGGGGCGTCAGACCCGGACCAAGACCGCAACAACGCAAAGTTGGCCGGGTACACGAATTATTGACAATATCAATTATACTGTTGCGGTGATTGAGCCCTGCCCTCGCGCGCGGAAACCGCCGAACAGCTTTTGAGGACGTCATGACACCGTCGGGAACATTTCATTGGTTTGAATTGGTCACGCACGATGTGGATGCGGCGAAATCATTTTACCAGTCGGTTCTTGGTTGGCAGTCTGAAAAGGCAGACAGCGGCCACAGCCCTTATTGCCTGTTCACCAAGAATGGTGTTCCGGTCGCAGGGGTCACGGGTGTGGAGACCATGCTCGACTGGCCCAAGCTCGACACGTTTCCCCGCTGGATTGGATATGTAAGTGTTGATGATGTCGACAGTTGCGTGAGCAACGCCGTGGCTTCTGGTGGACGGGTCTTGAAAGAACCTTTTGATGTCCCTTCCATCGGCCGGATTGCCTGGATCGAGGATCCACATCGTGGCGACATTGGCGTAATTAAGCTTGCAGCCTAGCGCGACGGCGGAACACCCTGAGTGTCACACCGCTGGATGGGCTGTGAACTGTTGCCTGCAGAGCCTTGCCGGGCAGACCTGCACACCGTACATCAGCATTCACACGGGCGATTAGCTCAGCGGGAGAGCACTGCCTTCACACGGCAGGGGTCACTGGTTCAATCCCAGTATCGCCCACCATTTCCTCAAAGCGGTCACGGACACCCCCGAAAAGCTTGGGAACACTTGCGCGCAACTGACATTCCCGTCTTGGGCCTGTTATCCTGTATTTGATTCTTCCGTGCCGCCAAAACCGGATTGGCGGGGCGTGGGTCAGGACGAGAGGCATGCATGGCAACCAAGCAAACCGATGGGCTTCGGCAGAAGATGCAAGAGGCACTCCAGCTTCACCAAACTGGTGAAATCGAAAAGGCCCAGCGGCTCTACAAGTCGGTTCTCAAGAAAACTCCGAACAATGCCGATGCCCTCCATTTGCTTGGCGTCACCTACCGCCAAAACGGCGATGCACGGCGCGCTTTCGACACGATCTTGAAAGCGATCAAAATCAGTCCGAACCAAGCCACTTTTTACGCAAATCTGGCCAGAACAATGGTTGATATGCCAGATACGGCCCCAGACAGCATCCTTGCTGTGACTCAAAAGGCTTTGTCACTCGATCCGAAACACAAACAAGCCCGCAGTCTGCTTGGCGTGTGTTACAGCAATCTCGACCGGCAAGACGAAGCAGAAGAGATCTTTCAATCGCTCATTGTCGAGGATCCGGATTTCGCCGAGGCCTACGAAAACTACGGCCATTTGATGCGGCAGAAAAAAGACAACAAAAAAGCGTTCGTCTTCTTTTCCAAGTGCATTTTGTTAAACCCGAACAATGCCAATGCGTATGTTCAACGGGCACGGTGCCGCTTGGAATTGAAAGAGTATGAAGAAAGCGAATACGAACTGAGCGAAGCCCTTCGGCGCTTTCCTGACCACGGCGATGTATTGCACGAAGTCGCACGGCTCATGTTCAGCGAGTCCAAGTCCCATACGGGACTGCCGTACGCGGAACGGGCAGTTCAAGAAAATCCGAAAGACTATCACCGCCACGTCACCCTCGGCGTAACCAAACTTATGCTTGGCGATGCCCAGGGCGCACTTGATAGCTTTTTGAACGCCAAACGCGTTGCACCGCCGGATGCCAAGGGCATCGAGTGGAATATGTCTCTGGCTTATCTTTCCCTTGGTGATCTCGAAAACGGCTGGGACCTGCATCCCGAGCGTTTCGACGATCCAAAGTCCGGGGTCAACCACCGCTACTTTGACGTCCCGGCGTGGGAGGGTGAGGACATTTCGGACAAAACGGTGCTTGTTTGGACAGACCAAGGCCTGGGCGATGCCCTTAAGGCTGGCGCCATGATCCCTGAACTGGAAGCCCGAGCAAAAAAGGTAATATTCGAAGTCTCAAAGAAGTCCGAAGCGTACTTTCAACACAGCTTTCCGAATGTGCTCGTAAGGCCAGCGGAATTCGACAAAAACAAAAAAGCCCTCCGAAGCGATTTTGAAGTTCACGCAAACATCACTGATCTTGCGCGCTTTTTCCGCCGAAGCCTGAAAGACTTCTCTGACACCCCTCACCCGGTCTATCGCTTCGTCCAGGAGAAGGCTCGCCAACTGCTCGGCAAGATTGGAGATATAGGAGACCGAAAAATAGTCGGCATCTCTTGGCGGTCCAAAAACCTGAGTGTCAATCGCGCCCGGTACTACATGTCAGCGCCCGAAATCTGCCGGGTAATTGAAGGCATTGATGATGCTGTTTTCGTAAACCTGCAATATCTTGCCGTCCAAAAGGAAATCGACTTCTTCAAACACAAACTGCCGGGCGCGTTCTTTGACTTTGGAGACGAGGTCGATTTGTTCGACGACATTCTGGGCGCAGCGAATGTGACCGCAATCTGTGATATTGTCTTGTCCGCAAACACCAGCGCTGCAGAAATCTCCGGTGGTCTGGATGTTCCCACGATTAGATTTGGTGGGCACGAGGCGCCTCTTCTGTGCGGCCAACCAAGTCCGCCTTGGTATCCTTCGATGAGCTACATGATCGTTGAGGAGGACAAACCGTCCTCGGCACTGACACCCCGCCTGAGGCAAGAACTGTTGCGGGAATTGGAAACCACCTCGATCGAACGGCGGATGCGGCGGCTGGGCTTCGCCGACTAAAACGCTCTGGGCGCCGACGGCCTAACGCAACCAGTCAGAAGAAGAACTCACCTAGAGTTTCGCAAGCGCGACCCAAGCGTAAATTCAAAGCCAACTGGCTGGTTCTGACGTTAGGGCGCCGCCGTCGCCTTTTCTACACGTATCCTTTTTCGATCAAAAATTCGGCGTAGTGGAATTCGGTAATTGTGTCGATGTCGACCGTTCGTACCGTATGAGGCAGAACATAACCGACTGTCTTGTCACAAAACATCATTGCGTTCAGCTCATCCACGTGGTCTGCACCAATGACCATGGCAAGCGCAGTCATTTGATAGTACTCGGGATAGTCCTGGCGTCGATAATACTTGTCCGCATCATATTGGATGGCGGACTTCACGCCGCCTTCCTGCGTTTTTTCAACACAATGATAGGGGTGGGTATCGGGCTGTTTCAAACCGATCAGACTATGCCCCCCTGCATTCTCGCAGAAAAAACGGATCATATCATCCAGCATCTCGGGCGAGCGGAATGGATAGGTCGGATACAAAACTATGACAGCATCGATGTCCTCCCCACCGTCGCGCAGACCCCGAACGAAATCCTGCACCACAGCTTTCATCGTGGTGTCAGATTGCCCGAGGCTTTCAGGGCGCTTGTATGAAATGGCGCCGTATTGCGTGCCAATATCGAGATATTCGTCGTTATCGCTATTGACATAGACAGCCGAGATGCGGCTGCACGCCAGTGCAGGTTTTAGGCTGTGTACGAGGAGTGGTAGTCCGTTTAGCGGTTTGATGTTCTTGTTTCGCAAACCCTCACTGCCTGCACGGGCAGGAATCATCGCAACAATGTTCTTCATTTTAACTCCGACAATTCGGCATAACACATACAACCGAATACTATTTTATACTTCCCGGAAGCTGACTCATGGCGGTTCCGAACATGGTCGGCATCTGAATAGTCGTTGTTGTTAAAAAAGTACTGCATGCCTTTAGTGCATATACTGTCAACAATGATTCCAAAGTCCGGGAGGTTTCGCATGCCTGATGAGATGATCTTTACGGCCCGATTTCCGATCATTGATCAGCGACCGGCAAACCTCAAAAATGCGCAATGCATTTAAAACGCATCAAACCGCTCAGGTGTTGTGACAAATCCCATACAGGCATTCTGTTTCAACACCGATTGTCAGCCGCGCTCTATGGGTGACGACTTCAACACTCTCCGGTTTGAAATGGCGATGCAAAAGAGCGATAAAATCTGGCTTGGTAAGCTCTCCCAAATGATGGGGATTATCTGGATTGGGCCCTGAAACCCCAGTCTGCGCAACCGGACTGCTGACAACCAGGACGCCGCCAGACCTCAGCGCATCCCGAAAAGAAGCAATCAATGCATTTTGAAATTCAAGCTCAATATGCTCAAGACCCTCTATGCACCCGATAACATCATATGTTTCGTTTTGCAGATTTGGCTGTTTGAGATCTCCGTTTAAAAAGGTTTTTTGATCCGTTCCATAGACCTTTTGTGCGTATTCGACTGAAAGGGCGTCAATATCCATTCCACGATAAGTGACGCCGAGGGCGCACAAAACCTCAGATCCGTAGCCGCTTCCGCAGGGAAAATCCAAAACTTTCAATCCCGGTCTGCAAAACAGACCCACTTGCATATACCGCGCCTTGTGACGGGCGATTGTGTCTTGCATGTCGATGCCGGGGATATCGGTGGCCTTCACCTCCACAACCTGCCCGGTTTGGGACCGAAAGGTCTTGTCCTTGAGGAAAAGACGCTCGATGTCTCCACCACCACGCTTGAGTATGTTTGCATTCATCAAAAACAACCTTTCGGCACTTCGTATCTGAGGACAGGGCGAGGCAGATCACACCAAGATAGCCCCACTCTTCGCTCGGTCAGGTCCAACTGGCCCGAATGCGACCTGTCTTCGGCTCAGCAAGCTTCGAAGAAAACGGCATTGTCTGACAAAGAGGTCGGTGGATTGAGCTCGTGGCTGCACGTTCGTTGTCCAATGCCGCAGAGACCTGCGGTTCGTATTTGGTAAGCGACCACCGCCTGCGGCCACGGAACGCCGCCAAGAGCGGGGATTGTGTCTTCAGCTCCCGGGATGTCCTCAGCCGGTTCCACACTGCCCAGACTAGGCCTCCCCACTGAAGAAACGGTAGTTGCTTGCACAAAACACCAAGAGGAAACCGCGACAGTGTTCCTGGTCATCGTGATTCTGCGTTAAAATCCAAGGACAGCATCGAAATTCCGCGCATCCAGTTTCTCTCTTACTTCCACAAACTGATCGTCAGGCATGGCGCTGAAGTTCAACGGCCTGCCGGATTTGTTGGTGATCATCTTTGTCGCGTCGTTCAATTCAAGGACATAATTTTTGAAATTATCATCCATGACCGGCTGATGCGTATTGGGATCAAACTTCAGATCAAATACTTCAGAAAGGATGTGCCTTACTTTCTGGTGCTGGAACATTTCCGTGCCCGGATATGCGGTAGCTGTGAACACCGACGTGTTGATCGACGCGAAGGCAACATCATATTCCGGCGTACCCGGCATCAGTCCTTCGGTTGCAAGTTCCTGTTGCCACTTGATAAATGCGAGACTCGTCTGAAGGTCCTGAAGCCGTTCGTCAGGATACCCCATGATCCATGTGCAATTGCCATGGATGCCCGCATTTAGGGTATTGCGCATGCCCTGCGTCATGGCGCGGGGAAACTCGTAGCCTTGTATGGTTTCCGTGCCGCAAGACAGCATGAAACCGCCCTTGCCCATGTCATCGAGAACTTTGGGTGAGGCACTCTCCGCACCAAATCCGATGTAAACGCAGCCCGCGCGGGCCATGTCATCGACACGGCGGGGGGTAACTTGGCGATAACCGCCGGTCGACCGGTCAGGCCGCAGATCGGCTGCTTCGTCCAGCCGGCCATGAGCCCCCCAACGGATCTCACCAGCTTTCGCCAAAGGTTCGAGGATATCTGCCAACTCACTGATCCGTTTTGGCGACACCATGAAATTGTCGTCCATCAAGCCAATGAAATCGACTTGATAGCGGCTCTTGTAGTCCATGAACTCTCTGGCAAGGTCGTGAGCACTCCGGACGCCGTAATTTCGCTCGCCCTGTGCCCCTCGAAAGCAGAACTTGCACGCGAAAGGGCATCCGCGGCTGGAGACTGTCGAAATGGACCGCTTCATCTCAAAGCCGGTCGCAGAAGAGTTCTTGGCAGAACCTCCCCACACAGGAACAGACAAATAACTATCCAGGACGCGGAAGCCATCGACATCTTCCTCTAGAAGATCGTAGGCCGGATATGGCAAGGCATCCAGGTCGGGAGACCGGCCACCATGGTAGAAAAAGCGGGGACGACCATCACGCTCTTCGTGGAAAAACGGCGCCAAACGCCCGCTTGTGTAGGCGCGGGGGAACCCAAATTCGCGCAACACCTTCGCGTCATGCCCGATTTTGAGAATGACATCGTCACCCTCACTGTGTGCGATCGCATCCAGTTCGGGGATCCAGTCAAATAGATCCTTGCGGAATTGGGTCGCAAGACCGCCACCGCTGAGAAGCATGGCGTCGGGATCTAACTCACGAACCATTTTAGCAACTTCAATTTGCCAAGACAGTGTTGTTATGAGGCCGGAAAAACCAATCACATGCTGGCTGCCGGTTTTCGCCAACGTCCGCTCTATCAGTCCGCGCGCTTCAGAAAAACTCAGTGTTCGGCCGAATTCCAGACCACGCGCTGCCGCACTCTCATCTTGGACCCGATAAATGTTCAGGTCGATGATGGAGGGCTCTGCGCCGTATTCCCTCAGTCGTGCTGCAAGCAGCGCCGGGCCGAGCGGCGGGTTGTTCGGCCGCGCCTGCTCGCGAATAGGCATGTTGATAAAGGTTACCTTTACGCCCTTGAGCGCATTCCGATCGAGGGTGGCCGGAAAGTCTGCTGAATATGTCGAAGGAACGAAAACGTTCATGGTACAGGCCTATTCCTCGTCTTCTTGCGGTCCAATTCCAACACCAAACAAAACGCGGTCAAAAGGGAGTTTCCAGTCTGCCGTCTTCGAGCATGACCATTGAATACGGTTCGCTCACGCCGATAAACGACTCCAAGTATACTAGATGTTATCCCTTAACGTATATTTGCTTTGAACTCTCAAGATCCTACTTTTCCGCTTATTAACAGCGGCCTCGTGACACCGGGGGGACATCAAATGTTCGAAAGATGTCTTGGCCTCATCAAACAGGGCTGGACTTGCTTGAAGCTTGCGAAGCCGGATTTGATAATCGCTATTATTGTTGATGGTAATATTTTTCGCTTAGTAAAATTCGCGCAACCCCCGCGCAAGGCAAACCGGCAATCTTCTGGCAGATCATACAAATCTGTGGGCGTAAACTCCTTAACAGTTTGGCTGCATAGTATGAAAATGAGATACAAATACTGTTGCGGGCATGGTGAGCTTCAATAATGAGCTTGTGCATGCCGCAAAGCACCAGTGAGAATAAGTTTGACGAGTTTTGGTGAGCCCGACGATCAAGTTGCAAGGAACCATCCGGTGCCGGTGACGCATACACTGCGCTGCACCGTTGCAAACCAAAGGTCTGCACGACCAAAATCGCGGCCAGTCAAAAGGAAGCCGCAAAAGCACCCGGAATCGCCGCGGCATTGCTGTACCGCTGGCTGAGCAGGAAACATCCCATGATTATTGACCGGAACGTATCGCGATTTGTCGTATTTTCCGAAGACTCAATCCTAAACGCGCTCAACAAGATCAGTGCGAACAAGGAAGGAGTAATTTTTACGGTTTCCGAAGGCGGGATACTTGAAGGAGCCCTGACCGACGGCGATCTCAGACGCTGGCTGATCGGCACCGATCAGATCGACATCAACCAGTCTGTCAGCAGCATCATCAACAAAAACATCATTCACGCACGCTTTGACAGTCAGCCCCAATCAATCGCACGCCTTCTAGACAACCGGTGCAAGGCCGTCCCCTTAGTCGACGGCCAGCATCGGATTATCGCCATTGCCTTCGGGCATCACAAGGCGATCGAGATCGGCGGGCGCGTTATCAGTGAAGAAGATCCGGCATTCGTCATCGCGGAGATCGGCAACAATCATAACGGGTCTTTGGATCTTGCAAAGCAGCTGATAGACGAAGCTGTCCGGGCTGGTGCGGATTGCGCGAAATTTCAAATGCGCTCCTTGTCGAAACTGTACAAAAATCCGCAGGATACCGTCGATGACACGGCAGACCTTGGGACACAATATACACTTGATCTTCTGTCGCGCTTCCAATTGAAGGACGAAGAGCTCTTTGCGGCATTCGACTATTGCCACACTCAAGGCATCATCCCGCTCTGCACTCCATGGGACGAGGAATCGCTCGAAAAGCTGGACAGGTACGGGCTTGAAGCCTTCAAGGTCGCATCGGCGGATTTCACCAATTACGACCTTATTTCCGCAATCGCAAAAACGCGCAAGCCGATGCTGTGCTCGACCGGAATGACAACCGAAGCAGAGATTAAGCAGGGCATTGCCCATTTACGTAATCTTGCGGCTCCCTTTGTCCTTCTGCACTGCAATTCAACCTACCCGGCTCCGTTCAAAGACATCAACATCAAATACATGCTCCACCTTCAGCGGGAGGGAGAATGCCTTGTCGGCTACTCGGGCCATGAGCGTGGTATCAATATTGCCATCAGCGCTGTCGCGCTCGGCGCAAAGGTCATTGAAAAGCACTTCACCCTGGACCGGACGATGGAAGGCAACGACCACAGGGTTAGCCTGCTCCCGGACGAATTCGCACAAATGATGGCAGGCATACGGGAAACCGAAGCGGCCCTTGGCAATGTCGAGGAACGCAGTGTTTCCCAAGGCGAAATGATGAACCGGGAAAACCTGGCAAAAAGCCTGATCGCCGCAGTAGACATCCCGCCCGGCACCGAAATCACGGCCGACATGATCGAAGTCAAATGCCCCGGCCAGGGCCTGCAACCCAACCGGAAAGGTGAGTTGATCGGCCGGCGGATCCAAAGCGAAAAAAAAGCCGGTGATTTCTTTTTCCCGTCGGATCTTGGATCCGGCCGGGTCAAACCCCAAGACTTCTCGTTTCCGCTCGCCTGGGGCATGCCGGTCCGATATCACGACCTTCACAAAATGGTTTCACTCACCAACATGGATCTGGTCGAAATCCACTTGAGCTACAAGGATATGGAAGTCGACCTGTCCGATTATTTTGGCAATCCCCTGGGTTTAGACCTTGTGGTCCATACGCCGGAATTGTTCGCAGGTGATCACACTCTGGACCTATGTTCCACCAATCACGATTACCGTCAGCGTTCCCTGTCGGAGATGCAGAGGGTGGTCGATATTGCACGCGAACTATCGGGGCACTTTACAACCTCGGCGCCTATTCGTCTGGTCACCAATGTCGGTGGCTTCAGTCACGACAGTCATTTGGGCCCGGGCGGAACCGCTGCCCTCTACGAGATATTGGAGGACAGCCTCTCTAAATTGGACACAGAGGGTGTTGAGATCATCCCGCAGACCATGCCGCCCTTCCCCTGGCACTTTGGCGGTCAGCAATTCCATAATTTGTTTGTGGACCCGGTTGAGATTTCTGACTTCTGCAGGCGCAATGGCACCCGCATCTGCCTGGATGTTTCTCACTCAAAACTCGCTTGTGCGCATCACGGCTGGTCGTTTTCAGAGTTCGTAAATCAGGTCGCCCCATACACTGCACATCTTCACCTGGCCGATGCCGCAGGCGTAGATGGTGAAGGCCTTCAAATTGAAGAGGGGGATATTGATTGGAGAGCCTTGGCTCAGCAGGTCCTCCAGCAAATGCCGGGAGCCTCGTTCATTCCAGAAATCTGGCAAGGACACAAGAATGACGGTGAAGGAGCCCTCAAAGCGCTGCAACGCCTCGAAAAGCACTTCAAACAGGCCCAAAACCGCATCGCAGACACCATTTACGCCGCGGTGGGAGAATAAAACAGCCCCGCCTCTCTGTCATTGCCACAAACACGAGCAATGACATGCCCGGACTTGAACAACGGCCTCTCGTAACGACGGGGCGGCCGTCCACACACCCCTGGACCGTCTTGCCGAACGACTAACCACAATTCCGCACACGCACGAGAGGTTTTTTTGAGATGAACGAGACCACTTTAAAGAATATTGAAAAGAACCGGAACACAGAGAAGCAGCTGGATTGTTACCAACGGCGCCAGGACTACCTGGATGCGAACCGTATGCTGCCGCACCGGTTGGTCGATACTTTCCCGGTGTTCGCGCCCTGGCATCAGGAAGCGGGGTATTACCTTCCGAAAGGAAATTGCTGCCCGCAAAGCGTGGTCTTGTCGACCTATCTTCACGATTGTGACCAAAGCGGCGGGGCTCTTGAGGTGGCTACAGAAACAGAGCCGGATGTCCTAGACCATGATCAGCGCTACATGGATCCGGTTTCCAAGCGTTTCATGAGGGTGGAAGTTGGAGCTCCCGAAGCGACTAGATTTGCTGAGACCCGCTTTGGAGAAACCGTCATCTTTGATTTTCTGAGACGGCATCGCAGCGGCGTAAACAGCAAGGACACGGTCCGGATTACATTTTTGCTGCGAGCGAGCCGCCAAACGGATGTTGAAGACTACGCCAGGAAAGCAGCGAGTTAAGGAAAAAGTTGATGACTGTCAGGGGCCTTGAGAAATCAAATGTATGGGACTACGAAAACGGCTTTTACTGGTTTTCACATAAATCCCGGTTGAACAAGATTCTCGCTCATTACGAGCTCTACAAAAGCATTGTCGATCTTCCCGGACATGTTTTTGAATTGGGAGTTTACAAAGGCGCGTCCATCACAAGACTTGCCACTTTCAGAGACGCACTGGAAAACGATTTCTCTCGGAAGATCGTTGGCTTTGACGCATTCGGCGAATTCCCGACCGACGGGCTTCAGGTTGAGGACGACCTGAAGTTTATCAAGGAATTCGAGGGAAAAGGCGGACACGGCCTTGCCATTGAAGAGTTGAAGGCACTGCTTGAAGATAAGAGCTTTGAAAACTTCGAACTCGTCAGAGGCAATGTATTTGACACCTTGCCGGCATATCTTGAAAAGCACCCCGAAACACGGCTTGCATTTCTGCACCTTGATATGGATGTCAAGGAGCCAACGGATTTTGCCCTGGAGCTGCTTTACGACCGGATCGTACCCGGCGGCCTGATCGTGCTAGATGACTACAACGCTGTTGCCGGGGAAACCATCTCGGTTGACGATTTCATCCGCAAACAACGGCTGAAGATCGAAAAGCTCCCGTTCTACAATGTTCCGGCCTACATCCG
The DNA here is from genome assembly GCF_007830545.1 of Roseibium hamelinense. Taxonomy (GTDB): domain Bacteria; phylum Pseudomonadota; class Alphaproteobacteria; order Rhizobiales; family Stappiaceae; genus Roseibium; species Roseibium hamelinense. The sequence continues at coordinate 322,586 of NZ_VLLF01000003.1, read as the reverse complement.
CAAACCGGTCTGAATAGGCACCATAGGCAATCTGAACCGCGCTCTCCGTTGTTGGCGGGGTGCATGAGCTCACACTGTCAAAACAAGCAGCCAGAGCGTTAGCGGTAAATGAATGGCCAGCTGCCGCAATCTCTGAAAGCGGCGCTGGTTTGCGTGGTTACCAATCAGTCGTGCGCGGTCTGATGATCACCCCACAAAGGCCCGCTCGACGACGAACTCCGCCGGTTTGTTATTGGCACCTTCCTTAAGCCCCGCCTTTTCCAGAAGCGCCTTGGTGTCGCGCAACATGTCCATGGAGCCGCAAATCATGCCCCGGTCAATCGCGGGATCGAGTGGCGGCACGCCCAGGTGTTCGAACAGGGCGCCGCTCTCGATAAGGTCGGTGATCCGGCCCTTGCGCGGGAAGTCTTCGCGGGTAACCGAAGTGAAATGAACCAGCTTTTCGGCGGCCAGCTCGCCAATCAGCGGGTCGTTCTTGGTCTGCTCGACCAGCTCTTCACCATACTTCAGTTCAGCAACTTCCCGGCAGGTATGGGTTAAGATGACTTGGTCAAACTTTTCGTAGGTGTCGGGGTCGCGGATCAGGCTTGCAAAAGGCGCAATCCCGGTGCCGGTCGAGAACATGTAAACGCGTTTTCCGGGAATCAGCGCGTCATTGACCAGCGTGCCGGTCGGCTTTTTCTTCATCAAAACCGCGTCGCCTGGCTTGATGCCCTGCAGGTGCGACGTCAACGGGCCATCCGGCACCTTGATGGAAAAGAACTCCAGCTCCTCATCCCAGGACGGGCTGGCGATCGAATAAGCGCGATAGAGCGGCTTGCCGTCGATCATAAGACCGATCATCACGAATTCGCCTGAGCGGAACCGGAAACTGGCCGGCCGGGTCATTCGGAATTTGAACAGGCGGTCTGTGTAGTGCTGAACGGAGGTCACTTCCTCCACGAAGGCGCCAGCGGGGGCGGCAGCTTCAAGATCAGCGGGCTTAGCAAGAACATTCATGTCGGAGACGCTTTCCATCTTCGTACGCACTGTGTTTGGCATATCATGTAGCACCTCACGGTCGTTGACCTGAAGCAAATCATGCCCCCGAACATGACGAAAAATGAAATATTGATCCGTGTTTGCGCTCTTCAATGGCGATCACCGCCTGTTTAACCGCGCACCATGGCCTTCCCACGCTCAAACGGGACCGGTTCGGCTTTTCGCATCATTGCACTGAGCGGTGCGTTTTATCGTCACCCGCAGCTGCCTTGCACAGATGAGAGGCGATTGCTCAACCATACGCCATTGTGCTGCGCACCAAAAAAGCAACCGCGCTGCAACATTCATAACACTTGCGCAAATACATGGGAAAACTACGATTTTATTTGACAGAATAATAGTTTCGCATGACCTTACTATTAACAACAGAAACCTCTCCAGATACCACTTAAAGGGCAACAGATTATGTCCGAAAAAAATAAAGTAGAATCGGACCAAACGATAGCATTGGTCATGCTTGACCGGTTTTCGATGAACGCATTCGCGTCTGTCATAGAACCGTTACGTTTAGCAAATCGGCTGATTGGCCGAGACTATTATCGTTGGAATACCTACTCGCTCGACGGGAATCCCGTCGAGGCCTCAAACGGATGCAAGGTTGCGGTCGATTTTTCTCTCAAAGAGCTGAATGACGCCGATATTACACTTTTGTGCAGTGGAATCGATGTCGAGCGCCTACCGCTTGATCCCGAGCTCGGCACTAAGCTCAGACGGCTCAATGCCATGGGCCGGACCTTCGGCGCGGTGTGTACCGGCGCCTATGTGCTGGCACGTTATAATCTGCTTGACGGACGGCGGTGCACAATTCACTGGGAAAACCTCCGGTCGTTACGTGAGGAGTTTCCGAACGTTGAAGTGACCTCAGACATCTTCGCGATTGATCGCAATTGCATTACCTGCGCTGGCGGCATGGCCTCGCTTGACATGATGCTGCGGATGATCGCGATCCAGCATGGGGCATATCTTGCCCATGAAGTCGCCGAAGTCTCTCTTTACCAGAATATGCGGTCCGGTGAATCAGCACAGCGCCATGACATCGAGGCCCGCACCGGCATCTCCAATGCCAAGATCCTGGACGCGATCCGCATCATGGATCTGCATATAGAAGACCCGCTCAGCTGCCAGCAGCTGGCCATGACCGTCAACCTGTCGCCGCGCCAGCTGGAGCGCCTGTTCCGCCGGCATTTCAATTGCACGCCCGGTCAGTATTACCTGCGCTTACGTCTTGAAACCGCGCGGGATCTTTTGCGGCGGACCAGCCGGCCGGTTTTGGACGTTGCACTCGCCTGCGGCTTCGCGTCGACATCGCATTTTACCAAGTGCTACCGGGAGCGCTTCTTGTGCACGCCGACCGAAGAGCGCCAATCCTACCAGTGGGCAAACAACAATGGCCGCAACGGGGTTGGCACCGGCAGCCCTATGCGTTTGGTGGTGAAATAGCGCGGCAGACAGAAACACGCCTTTAAACACAAAACGGGAGCTTTTACGCTCCCGTTTTTTCTTAGCCGCTGCGCGTCCATTGTGGCCCGGGCAGCGCCCCGCTTTGTTAGGCTGGAGTGGAGACCGCCTGCTCGTCTTCCGCAAGCACCTTTCGCTTGCGCCAGCCGTCGATCGTTCGCGCAAGGGTGGCAACCACAGCCGCGAAAAAGCTGACGCCGATCACCATCAATCCAATGGTGAAAAACACCGGCAACAACATCAGTCCCACCAAAACACCGGCAACAAGCACAACGGTTCTTTCCATCTTGGACATCGACATTTCCTCTCGTTCGTCTCGATGACCCTGATGTGGGCACCCGGATTTTCAGGCGCTTGGCGCCAAGTTTACAAGTTTGTCAGGTTCTGCGAAGCAGCATTGAAACCAAGCGTCACCGTGAGGCCAACAGGTGTTTCCTGCCGCGTATCCGACAGATAAAGGCTCGCGTCATGCAGCTTGGCAACCGACTGCACAAAGGCCAGCCCAAGCCCGACGCCCTCGCCCGTCCGGGACGTGTCGAGCCGTACAAAGGGCTCCAGAACATGCTGGCGTTCGGCTTCGGCAATGCCCGGCCCTTCGTCGGAAAGACCGATGGTCTTGTCCCTGGAAAACAGGCGGATTGTTCCACCGCCGCCGCCGTGGCGCAGCGCGTTTTCAATGAGGTTGGCCAGCGCCCGCTTGAGAAGCCCCGCCTCCCCACGGATCATTGCGCTGCCAGGGGTAGCGTCCAATTGGAAACGGTAGCCGCTGTCTTCGATCACGGGTTGATAAGCCTCCGCAATCTCGCGCACCAAGTCCGCCAGCCTGATGTCTTGGAACCGCCCGCGATGGGCGCCCGCATCCATGCGAGCGATCTGCAAGAGAGACTCAAAGGTCAAGATTATGCGATCGATTTCGGCAAGGGCCTTATCCGCTTCTTCGGCCTGCCGCCCGTCTTCCAATTCCACAGACAGGTTTTCCAACCGGGCGCGCAACCGTGTCACAGGGGTTTTCAAATCATGCGCAATGCTGGTCGCCAGATCCCGGGTTTGCCGGAGGAGGATATCAAGCCGTTCCGCGGTCGCATCGATGTGGCGCGCGAGATCGGACAGATCGTCCCGCCCAGACAGCCGTCCGACCCGGCTCGTCAGATCGCCTTCAGACAAACGGTCGAGAGACTGGGAGATGCGGTGGAACCGCCGCCGGGCCACCAGACCAAAGGCTGTGCCGGCCACAAGGGTCAGCAAAACAGCCGCACCGCCGGTGTAGAGAAACGCTCCAGGCAGCAGCTCGAGAAACTCGTCCGTTGCAGCGCCCCGGTGAGCAACAGCTATCCGCCCGCCTGTCACGTCTTCCGACAAAACCGTCCAGCTTTCTCGGTCTTCGTTCGGGGCAAGGCGAAACCGCTCAGAATGCAATCCTTGCTGATCAAAGGCAGAAGCCGGAAGGGCGCCAATGACATCCCCTCCATCCGGTCTGAAGGCGTCGATGAAAACCCTGTCGTCCACTTCTGACACCGGGACCCGAACGAGTTGCCGGATGTCGGCCCGGGCATCCGAGTCCAATCCGCCTTTCTCGTTTTCGTCTTCGACGTCATATTCCATGAGCTGATCAATTTGACCGGCCAGGAATTCAAGACGCAGATAAAGATCGTCTTCAACGCGATCCTGAAGCTCTTCTCGCAAAAGGTTTTGAGCCAGAAATCCAGCTGCAACAAGGATCCCCACAAACAGCAAGGACAGCACGAGCGCCTGGCGCAGTGCGCTTGAGCGCCACAACGCCTGCAGTTCAGCCCTCAATGACATAGCCTGCGCCCCGCACTGTGCGGATCACCGTGTCGCCGAACGGTTTTTCGATTTTTGCCCGAAGCCGGCTGATATGCGTTTCGACCACGCTGGTCGTTGGATCGAAGTTCATGTCCCACACCCGCTCCAGCAACATGGTCCGCGTCTGGATCCGCCCTTTGGAGCGCAAGAGCGCCTCCATAAGGGCAAACTCCTTGGCATTCAGGTCTATATCCTCACCATTGCGGCTGCACTTGCGTTTGAGAAGGTCAAGACTAATGCCGGCCCCGGTCAAAAGCGTGTCTTCCACCTTTCCAGCTTGTGCAGCGTGGCGGCGGCCAAGCGCCCCCAGGCGGGCTTTCAGTTCGCTGAACGCAAAAGGCTTGGCGAGATAGTCATCGCCGCCCGCCTCCAGCCCCTCGACCCGGTCTTCAACGTCGCCCATTGCGGTGAGAAACAGCACCGGCGTTGCGATCCTTGCAGCGCGGAGCGCTTTCAAGACCGAGAGCCCATCCAGTTCAGGGGTCATCCGATCCAGGATCACGACATCATAAGTCTGTCCCATCGCCGCCGCCAAAGCGTCCCGGCCATCCTTGACCCAATCGGTCACATGGCCCTCGCGGTTCAGGCCATCCAAGACCCATTGGCCGATCTCCACATCATCTTCCAACAAAAGCAGCCGCATCTTTTCCTGTCCTACCGCTGGCGACACATTCCGGTCCCAGGCCATTCTTACCGTGTGACTGCAGGAGAACCAGCCCGGTTCTCCGGGCTGGCTCTGTCCTCGCGTTCCCGCAACGCGACCGGTTCAAGCTACAACTTTCCCATCGTGTTGCGCCGGGTCAAACGGACCGCTTAGTCTTTGTCGGGATCTTCGTCATCATCTGTATCAAGGTCCATGCCGATCACGTCGCCGGACACAGCATCAATGTAGACTTCCTTTTCCCCGTCCTGGTCGACAAGCTCGACCTCATAGACCACCCGGTCCCCCTCATCGTCATCGTCTTCCAGGTAGGCAGAGACAACCGTGCCACCTGGGACCTTGGCGCTTGCGATGTCCATTGCCTCTTCAATGGTCAAGATCGCGGCAGCCGCTTCTGGCTGCGCAGGCGCCTTGTCTTCGGCTGAGGTCTGCGCCTGAGCCACCGCAAAAGTCGATGCACCGAGGGCCAGGGCGGTGGTTGCAATCATCAGTTTCTTGAAGTTCATCATCTTATTTCTCCTTTGCGTGTCCGGCGTTCATTCGCCGTTGCACCAAGGAGATAAAGGAGCCGGTTCACATCCACCCGGCGTGAACCATACAAGTTTGTAAGCTTTGTGCGCCGCACCGATCAGACTGTCAGAGACGAAAGCCCCAGCGCCGCAAGATAAAGCCCGAGGCAAAGCAGAACTGCGAGCACCAGCCGGCGGAAGACCACTTCCGACAACCGGCTGCGGATCTTGATCCCCAGCCACTGGCCTGCCAGGGTCGGGACCACCATTGCCCCGGATAAAACGAGCCGACCCGCCTCCAAGCGGCCGACACCTGACAGCGAGATGCCGAGGGCGCAGGTCGAAACCAAAAACAGCACCCCCATGGCCTGAACAAGCTGATCCCGCGGCAGTCCGATGGACTGCAAATAAAAAACGCCGGGAACAGTAAACGACCCCGTCAGACCGGTCAAAACCCCATTGAGACCGCCCGCCGCCCCCCCTATTAAGTGCTCTTTTGCGGGTGGGATCGACGCTTGGAAACCCATCAAACCGGGCAACGCATAGACAACAAGCAAGCTTCCCAACAGGATTTCGGAGACACCCGCGCCAAGACCTGTCAGCACACTGGCCCCAACCCAAACACAGAAAAAAGCCGCCAGCAGAAACAGCCACAGACGCCGCAGCAGCAGACGGAGTTGACCTCCGTAAACAGCCTGAACAAGGTTGGTCGCAAGTGAGGGCAAGAGGATCAACGTCATAGCGGTTTGGTGGCCCATGAACACAACGAGCAGGCCAAGGGCCAGGGTCGGCAGGCCGAACCCGACAACGCCTTTCACCGTCCCGGCAAACACAAACACGCAAGCGGCAAGAACCGCTGTTTCAATTAGGCTCATCCCATCAGCCTAGCGGCTTGCCGGTATCGCAGAAACCCCGGTGACAGATGAAAACGGGTTGCGCAGCGCATGGGACTCACGGCTAGATCTGCGTATGACCTCTTCCCCCCTGCCCCAAGTCACCAACGCGCAGGCCCGATGGCTGTTTCTGGACAGGCACGGGCTTTTGAGCCCGCCTGCTGGACCGGGCAAGGGCGATGACCTGATGGCTGTCATCGATCAGCTCGGTTTCGTCCAGGTCGACAGCATCAACACGGTCGCCCGGGCCCATCACATGATCCTGTACGCCCGCCGCCCCGCCTACAAGGAAAAGGCGCTCAAGCGGCTTTTGGAGCAGGATCGCCATCTGTTCGAACACTGGACCCACGACGCATCGGTGATCCCGACCGCGTATTACGGCCACTGGCAGCTGAAATTCGCGCGGGACAAAGCGCGGCTCGGCGAGCGCTGGCAGAAGTGGCGGCGCGAAGGGTTTCACGACAAGTTCGACGAGGTGTTGAAGCGCATTGCCGACCAGGGTCCTGTCACCTCCGGCGATGTCGGCGAAGGCGAGGACCGCAAAAGCGGCGGCTGGTGGGACTGGCACCCGTCCAAGACGGCGCTGGAGTATCTCTGGCGGGCCGGCGAGCTTTCCGTATGCCGCCGCAACGGCTTTCAAAAGGTCTATGACCTCACCGAGAGGGTCATTCCCGATAAGCACAGAACATTGCGGCCGGAGCCGGAGGAAACGGTGGACTGGGCGGCACGGTCGGCCCTTTCAAGGCTCGGCTTTGCCACATCCGGCGAGATCGCCGCCTTCTTTGACCTGATCACGCCCCAAGAAGCCAAGGACTGGTGCCAGCGGGCGCTGGCAACCGGCGAGATCGAAGAAGCGGAGATCCTGTGCGCGGCCAGCCACAAACCGCGCCGGGTCTTCATCCAGCCGCAAACACTGGATGAACTTCGCGGTCTTCCTGCGCCGCCCGAGCGGGTGCGAATCCTGTCGCCGTTCGATCCGGCGCTTCGCGACCGCAAGCGCGCCGAACGCCTGTTCGGGTTTCACTACCGGATCGAGGTGTTCGTGCCGGAGCCAAAGCGGCAATACGGCTACTATGTGTTTCCCGTTCTTCAAGGTGACCGACTGATCGGCCGGATCGACATGAAGGCGTTTCGCGGAGACGATTGTCTGCATGTCCGCGCTTTCTGGCCGGAGCCCGGCATCCGCTCATCCAAGGCCCGGCTCAAAAAGCTGGAAACCGAACTGAACCGTGTCGCGCGGTTCGCCGGATGCGCCAACGTTACATTTGAGGCAGACTGGATGCGCTCTCAGCGCCATTGAGCCTGGGGTTTAACCGCGTCGACACGCTTACACCAGCCCGGGCAACGCTCTCCAGGCTGGTGTGCCGTCACTCTCCCTCAAGATCGGCGCGAAAAGGCGCAATCTTCTGACAGTTAGGCGACGAATTCAACGAAGTCGGTGTTGCTGAACCCGGTAACACCGGCAAGATCAGTGATCGTGTCAAAGGTTGCAACCTGCGTCCGCCCGGTGTTGCTCCAGTCGGAATCGTACCAAAGCTCACCCCTGCCTGTCGTGCTGTTGAACACGAGGACATAGGCTTCCACCGCGGCCCCGGTATCCGTCTGAACCTGTGTGGTCGAAGATGCCCCTTGCAACTCAATGACCTTGTTACCATCAGCAGATCCGATCGCAGTAATCGCAGCCCGGTTATCGACATAGTCGGCAGCATTCAGGGTCGCGCCTGCGGTTGTGGCCGTCGTGTTGCCGAAATCGATAACATTAGACCCGACTTTGTCTTCCCCATTCGAGAAGTCGGTTATCCTGTCCGTGGCGTTGAAACCGACAAATCGGAACTGGTCGGCTCCGCCGTTACCTGTGAGTGTATCATCCCCGCCAAGACCATAAATGATATCCGCAGCGCCCCCGCCTGCGATCACGTCAGCGGAGTTTGAGCCAGCGATCCGAAGCACGCCGGACAAGTCCGCGGCATTCACATTGACCGCGCTTTCGAAGCCGATCGTATCCGTGCTTGACGACATGCTCACCCCGGCGAGTGCAGTGATCGTCAAAGCATGGTCACCGGTGATGGTGAAATTGCTCGGACCGCCCTGATTGTCGAACGCATAGTGATTGTAGTTGTTGTCGACCGCATAGATCGCGTTGGCGTTGGTCTGGGTACCGGACACCGTCGAGTTGATAACAACGGATGAAATGTTGCCACCGAATCCAACCGCCGCATTATCATTTCCACTATTTGTGTTCGCAAACACCTCGACTTGACCATCCGTTCCAGACTGCGCCTGAAGTTCGAACGTCAGCGTGGTGCCAGCATTTTGGCCAGTAAACCTAAGCGCTTCATCGGTTTGGCTTTGATCTGCGGAAAAAACAAAGCTATCACTTGTTTCAACCCCTGAGATACTTGACCGCCCGGTGCTACCGTCCCCGGAAAACAAAAAGCGATTGATGCCAGTAAAGTCGCTTGCGGTCAGGTTTCCGCCACTTGTCGATTCCAGCGTCGTGAAGTTGGTCGCGCTGTTGATAACAGAAGCGGTGACTGAAAAGCTGGTCGATGCCAGCGTATCGCTCCCGTTGCCACCATTTAACGACGAGGCATTGTTCAAGGTTGTGTTGGTCAGCAGGATACGGTCGTCCGAACCGCTGCCGGTAAAGCTGAAACCGGTTGCAGTACTGCTCGTCGCGGTGATATCCACGCCGCCGCCGGTCATTCCCGAAGCACTCACCGTACTTAGGGTCGAGCTGGTTTCTGTCATGGTCAGCTTGTTGCTTCCAGACACATTTACCGTGGTCAAACTCATGCTTCCGGTGCCGAGCTGGACAAATGAATCGGACGTGCTCGTCGTAATGTTTGCAACTTCGAACGTACTGTCATCGCTCGCCGAACTTGTGATCGTCTGAAAAACCGCTGCGGCTGTGGACGTTCCCGATCCGATCACGTTCAGTGAAAATGCATCGGATGTGCCGGTCCGCGCACCGCTGAAATTCACCGCGAGCGTCCCCTGTGTGCTGTCGAGGCCAGCTGTCGTCGCATCGACATTCAATGCACGGGTCACCGATCCTGCGACAGACGATTTTGACCAAACCGCCACCTCGCCTGTCGTCGATGTGAAATCCAGGGCGAAGAAATCGTTGCTCGTCGCGTCCTGGTTCGTGATGTAGAAGTTCTCTGTATTTGAAACCTGTGGAGCAACGGTGCTTCCTCCGGACGCATTGTCGATCGCCCGGATATTCAATGCGTCTCCGGTTCCACCTGCACCATCCAGCGTATCGGCAGAATTGATCGTTGTGGTTCCGCCGTTTTCAAAAACGCCCGAGAATGTATCGTCCGACGATGTTCCCGTGAACGTATCTGTTGCGGTTGTTAGCGTAAATGTGCTGCCACTGGAGATCAAAGGGTCGGTGCCGTTGTATACGGAAGACTGATCTGCCGCATCTCCAGACGCCTGTTTAAGAGCCAGTACCTCCGATGCTGTATTGTTCTGGAATTCCGCGGAGTTCGAAAACCCGATCAGGATTTCACTTGCCGACTGTCCCGTTGCAAACCACGCAGCGATCTCTTCTGCTGAGGGCGTTCGGCCGAGCACGTTGGAATAGAGCGCGTTCAGAAAATTCGTGGACACCGTGTTGCTGCCATAAATATTCAAGAACTCCTGGGAATTCGTGAAACCTGCCGCAATGGTGAAAAGCGTGGTCGGGTCGGCCCGAAGCTGATCTGGCCATCCGCCATCACCGCCCGCGCCTTGCATACCGGTTATGTCGGGCAACCGGTTAAAAGCGGCCTGATAAATCCGGATGATCTGGTCAATAAACGTGACCGCTTCAGAGCTGGTCGCAAGCGAGTCCCGAATTTGCGTTAAGGACTGCGTCCCGCCATCTACGCTGGACACTGCCGCAGATAATTCATCTGCGGTTGGCGCACGCTGAAGTATATGTTCATAATAACGTGTAATTGCCGCAGATGTTGTCATCTGACGCTCCCTTCAATATCAATTTTGTCACATTTTTGGAGAATATTTTTACGTAAATACTTTTGGAATAGCCGTATTCCAAAGCTTATTTTTTTACTTCCCCTTAGTTAGGGACTATCATATTTTCAAAAAATAAAAAGAATTATTTTCGATTAAATGAATTCAGATTTAAAGCGTCGCAAAATTTCACCTCATAGGTGTATGTATAAAAAATACAGTACACTGAACTATTAAGCGTTTTTCCGAAGGACGGAGTGCCGCACTGATCCTGCTGGCGCTTGAGGGTTTTAAGGCGCATAGTTTCATTTATTCGAATTAATGAATGGAGACCGCCATGACGGTGGAACGCGGAATTCTTTTTGTCGTAGGCGCGCTGGTGCTCGCCTCGGTTTTGCTCTCGGTTTATGTGAGCCCCATGTGGCTCTGGCTCACCGGCATCCTGGGTGTGCATTTGATGCAGGCGTCATTTACCGGTCTGTGCCCGGTGGTGATGATCTTGAAGAAACTCGGCTTGCCGCAAAAATCCGGCTTCGCCTGAAGCGACCACTGGCGAGAGAGAGCGGCGCCCGCACGCCGCTCTGAGCTTTACCGCCAATTAAGCACAACCTTTCCGGTCTTGCCGGACTTCATGGCCAGAAAACCGTCCTTAAAGTCGCCGACATCGAACCGATGCGTGATCACCTTGCGCACATCAAGGCCGTTTTGCAGCATGGCGATCATCTTGTACCAGGTCTCGAAGATCTCGCGGCCATAGACGCCCTTGATGGTGATCGCCTTGAACACGATCCGCGACCAGTCGACCGGGGACTTGCCCGGCGGAATACCAAGCAGTGCGATATGCCCGCCCATGACAAGGCGCTCGACCATCTGATCAAGGGCAATCTGGTTGCCGGACATCTCCAGCCCAACGTCGAACCCCTCGCGCATGCCGAGCTTCGACACCACGGCCTTCAGATCCTCGTGCGCGACATTAACGGGCACGACATCCGCGACCTCGGCGACCAGGTCCAGCCGGTCCTGATTGATGTCTGTGATCACCACATTGCGCGCGCCCACGTGGCGCGCAACGGCCGCAGCCATGATGCCGATCGGGCCTGCCCCGGTGACCAGCACATCCTCGCCGATCAGATCAAAACTAAGTGCGGTATGGACGGCGTTGCCGAGCGGATCGAGGATGGCGCCGATCTCGTCGTCGATCTCATCGGGCAGCGGCACGACATTGAACGCGGGCAGCTTCAAATATTCCGCGAAGGCGCCTTGCTCGTTGACGCCGATGCCACGGGTTTCCGGATCAAGGTGAAATTTGCCGGCGCGCGACTGGCGCGAGGTCTTGCCGATCAGATGCCCCTCGCCGCTGCAACGCTGGCCGATTTTTAGGTCGTGCACGTTCTTGCCGACCTCGACAATCTCGCCCGCGAATTCATGGCCAGTAATCAGCGGCACAGGAACCGTCTTCTCCGCCCATTCATCCCAGTTCCAGATATGGATATCGGTGCCGCAGATCCCGGTCTTGTTGATCCGGATCAGGACGTCGTCCGGGCCGATTTCGGGCACCGGCGCGCGTGTCATCCAGAGCCCCTCGCTCGGCTCCGACTTTTGAAGCGCTTTCATCTGGTTGCTCATAACAAAACTCCCGTCGCCTTGCCTGCCCGCTCAAATGCGCCAAGCGCCCGGTCCAGTTCTTCCCGGCTCAGGGCCGCATTCATTTGGGTGCGGATGCGCGCCTGGCCCCGCGGCACGACAGGGAAGAAGAAGCCCGACACATAAACGCCCTCCTCAAACAGCTTCGCCGCCATGTCCTGGGCGAGCTTCGCCTCCCCCAGCATGACCGGAATGATCGGATGCTCGCCGGGCAGCAGGTCAAAGCCGAGATTGGTCAGGCCATCGCGCCAGTAGCGGGCGTTGTCAAACAGCTGCTTGCGCAGATCATCGCCCTCCTCGACCAGCCGGATGGCTTCCAGCCCACTCATGACAATTGCCGGCGGCAGGGAGTTGGAGAACAGATAGGGCCTTGCCCGCTGGCGCAGCAGATCGATCACCGGTTGAGGTCCGGCAATATAGCCGCCGATGCCTCCTCCCAGCGCCTTGCCAAGCGTTCCGGTCAGGATGTCGACATCGACCCCGAAATGGGCGGGCGTCCCCTCGCCCTTCGGCCCCATGAAACCGGTCGCGTGGCAGTCGTCGACCATGACGATGGCGTCGTATTTGCGGGCCAGCGCCGTGACATCCGGCAGGTTAGCCAGATATCCGTCCATGGAGAAGACACCGTCGGTCGCCACCATGATGTGGCGCGCGCCGGCGTCCCGGGCTTCTTTCAGCTTGGCTTCAAGATCCGCCATATCGGAATTGGCATAGCGGTAGCGCTTGGCCTTGCACAGGCGGATCCCGTCAATGATCGAGGCGTGATTAAGCGCGTCCGATATAATCGCGTCCTCGGCCCCCAGAAGTGGCTCGAACAGGCCGCCATTGGCATCAAAACATGCGGCAAACAGAATGGAATCGTCCTTGCCGAGAAACTTGGCCAAGCGCTGTTCCAGTTCGCGGTGGATGTCCTGCGTCCCGCAGATGAACCGGACCGACGCCATGCCGAACCCGCGCGGCTCCATGGCCTTTTTCGCCGCCTCGATCAGAGCCGGGTGATCGGCAAGCCCGAGATAGTTATTGGCACAGAGGTTTATCACCTCTCGCTCGCCCACCTTGATTTCTCCGCCCTGCGGCGAGGTGATCAGGCGCTCGCGCTTGTAGAGCCCCTCCGCCTCGATCTCGCTCAAGGTGGTTTCGATATGCGACAGAAACTCCTGGCTCACGGCTTCCTCCGGTAAAATGGAATTTAACTCCACTATACCGGATAAATCCTTTGACAGAAAGTATCTTCCGAACGCGTTCGCGGCTCGGGGCTAGTGTGGTGGAATTGAAATTCGTGTCAAATTCGCAGCGACTTCAGAAACGAATTTCAATTCCGAAAACCACACTAGAAACATAAATCTGCTCGTCACCTTTTTGAATCTGAAGTTCGTTCCGAGCGCGCCGCGAAATGAGACGAACTTCAGATTCAGGTGACTAGAAACTCAGGCGAATGGCCTCACTGATTTTCAGGCCTGCATTCACGGCTTGGTACGTTGGCAAAGGCGGGCGCTGCGCGACATCAATGTCCCGGCGAAGCCAGGCCTGGTCTTCCAAAACGCACAGGGTCTTGGACAAGGCCCGATCGGTGACGCCCAGGCCGGTTTTGATTGCGGTGAACCGCCGCGGCGCACCGGTGACGGCCAGGACCGGGACTGTCCAGCTTCGTTTGAGGACGGAAGATGCAGCGTCACCCGGCGCCGCTTCCAGGATCCGGTACGCTAGGCCAGCGAACACCTTGCCCTTGTCCGTCAGCCGGAACTCCGGCCTCAGGGGATGACCGTGGCCCGGGTTTTTCTCCAGCATGCCAAGATCGATCAAATGAAGAAGGCTTGCAGCAAACGCGCTCCGGCTGGCTTTGGCCGCCGCGATCAGAGGCGCCTGCCGGCCGGGCACGCCCGAGTGCAGCAGGGCGAGGATTTTCAGCGACCAGGCCTTGGAGGTGAGCTTGACAAGGGTAGCTATATCCATGAATGATAGCTACTATACTTTTGCTACATAGGTAAGCGTCATGCCTGCCATTTCTTTGGACAACACGATCACTCTGGCTCTCTCGGTCCGCGACAGGCACGTCAGCGCCGAGTGGTATGAAAAGCACCTTGGATTTCAGTTGCTCATGCACATCGATGAAGCCGGGTGGAGTGAAATGTCGACCAAGACTGACGGCGTCACGCTGGGTCTGGGTGAACAGGCAGACCCAAACCCGGGCAATACCGTCCCTGTGTTCGGCGTGGCTGACATAGCGGTGGCGCGGGCCGCCCTTGAGGCAGAAGACGTCAGGTTCGACGGTGAGACGGAAACCATCGAAGGCATGGTCAGCACCGCCACGTTCTATGATCCCGACGGCAATGCGCTCATGCTGGCACAGGATCTTACGAAGTAACTCGACCCACCGCCTGCCGGTGCCTGCCTGCGGCGGCGGTCGATCCACCAAGACACGTCCGGCAGTGTTTCCAATGCCGTTGGGACTGACCGTCGGGGGCGCTGCTGCCCCAGGTCATTTTCAAATATTGACCACAAGAAGGATCGCACGCGCCGGACCATCGACCGCTTCAATCGCGTGCGGCACATCGGCCGCATAGCGCGCGGTGTCGCCTTGCTTGATCTCGCCCTTGGCAACGCCGGATATCACGCGCAAGCACCCCTCTTGCACCACCAGCTGCTCCCGCGTTCCCCGCTCATGCGCCTTGCTGACCAGCTTGCCGCCGTCGGCAAACACCAGCTCGTACACTTCGAGGCGCCCAGTGTCCTGCGGCGAAGACAGGATGCGAACCTTGCAGCCGTCCTTGGCGCGGTCGAAGGACGGTGTTTGATGCCGGTGCAGGATTTCAACCCGGTCTTCAGGCGCTTCCTCGCCGAGCAGACCGGCAAAATCCACGTTCAGCGCGCGTGTCAGGTTCAAGAGCGTGGCGATGGTGGGGTTGGCCTCCCCGCGCTCGATCTGGCTGATCATGGACTTCGAGACGCCCGACAGCTTCTCGACCGCCTCAAGAGAAAGGTTTTGGGCACGGCGGGCTTTTTTGAGCCGCTCAGGCAGACGGGCGAGAACGTCCGGTTCGCTCATGGGGTGTTTGCTTTATCAACCAGTTACGCGGACCTCCTTCTTAGCGCTCCCAGCCCGGTCATGCCAGCAGCTTGCTTGCACAGAATTGCACACCTGCGCCATCCCGTCGCATCCCGTGCCAGCGGCGTCGGATTTGGGACGGTGCCCGATCAGCTGTCTCGCCTAGGGTTCGGACCATCAATCACAAGGGCCTTGAAATGCGCCCGAAGACGTTGAGGAAACACGCATGGCGAGCGACATCGAAATAGCCCGCGCGGCCAATATGAAACCTATCCAGGACATTGCGGTCCGGCTGAACATTCCGGACGAGGCCTTGATCCCGTATGGGAAAACCAAGGCAAAAGTGTCGGGCGAATTCTTGTCCTCGCTGGATGGCAAGCAAAACGGCAAGCTGATCCTGGTCACGGCGATTAACCCGACACCGGCTGGTGAAGGCAAAACCACGACCACGGTCGGTCTCGGGGACGGCCTCAACCGGATCGGCAAGAACGCAATGATCTGTTTGCGCGAGCCCTCGCTCGGCCCATGCTTCGGCATGAAGGGCGGTGCGGCCGGCGGCGGGCATGCTCAGGTCGTTCCGATGGAAGACATCAACCTGCACTTTACCGGCGATTTTCATGCCATCACCTCGGCGCACAATCTTCTGTCGGCGCTGATCGAGAACCACATCTACTGGGGCAATGAGCTCGGCATCGACCAGCGGCGCGTCGTCTGGCGCCGGGTTCTCGACATGAACGACCGGGCCCTGCGCGAAATCGTCTGCTCGCTTGGCGGTGTTGCCAATGGCTTCCCGCGCGAAGGCGGGTTCGACATCACCGTCGCCTCCGAGATCATGGCGATCCTGTGCCTCGCCACCGACCTTGACGATCTTCAACGGCGCCTTGGCGACATCATCGTTGCTTACCGCCGCGACCGGACCGCCATCCGCGCCCGCGATCTGGAAGCAGACGGCGCCATGACCGTGCTGTTGAAAGAGGCCATCCAGCCGAACCTTGTTCAGACGCTGGAAAACAACCCGGCCTTCATCCATGGCGGACCGTTCGCCAACATAGCCCATGGCTGTAACTCGGTCATGGCGACCCAATCAGCGCTGAAACTGGCCGATTATGTGGTGACAGAGGCCGGATTCGGTGCGGACCTTGGCGCTGAAAAATTCTTCGACATCAAGTGCCGGAAGGCCGGGCTATCACCCGACGCGGTCGTGATTGTGGCCACCGTGCGGGCCCTGAAAATGAATGGCGGCGTGGCCAAGGAAGACCTCGGCGCGGAAAACGTCGATGCGGTCAAGAAGGGCTGCGCGAACCTTGGCCGCCATATCGAAAACGTCAAGCAGTTCGGCGTGCCTGCGGTGGTCGCGATCAACCATTTCACCGCCGATACCGAAGCAGAAGTCGAAGCTGTCAAAGCCTATTGCGCCGAACTCGGCGTTGATGCGATTCTGGCATCGCATTGGGCCAAGGGCTCTGAAGGCACGGCCGAACTCGCCGAAAAGGTTGTTGCACTCGCAGAAAGCGGCGCTGCGCAATTCGCCCCGCTTTACGACGACAGCCTGTCGCTGTTCGAAAAGATCGAAACCATCGCGAAGCGGATCTACCGCGCCGACGAGGTGCTGGCGGACAAGTCCGTGCGCGATCAGCTGAAGCGCTGGGAAGCCGACGGCTTCGGCAACCTGCCGGTGTGCATGGCGAAGACCCAGTACTCGTTCTCGACCGATCCGAACCTGCGCGGTGCGCCGGTCGGCCACAGCGTGCCGGTCCGTGAAGTGCGGCTCTCGGCCGGTGCGGGCTTCATCGTCGCCATCTGCGGGGAAATCATGACCATGCCGGGTCTGCCGCGCGTGCCCTCGGCCAACCACATCAAGCTGGACAGCAAGGGCCAGATTGAGGGCCTGTTCTAATTGATGGAATATGCGGGGCCCGGACGTGCTGGCCACAACCGGGCCTCGCAATCGAAAATTGAAATATATACCAATGTAATTATTGCGGTTATTTGTTCTAGTCTACGAAAATGACAATTAATTCCGCCAGTTAACTCCACCTCAACAAATAACAGCGACAGTGTTTCGGATATAGGAAGCAGTTCATTTTTTCGAGCACTTCCACAAACCAAATAAAGGTCCGAACAAGATCCGCCCGGCGGCAACAGAGGTGGCACACGGGGATGTACGATATCCTGTTCGTCTCGGATTCGATCTCCCGGTCGATCGAGCGGGCGAAACTCCTGGCGCGAGCCTTCAAAATCAAAGCCATCGCCTCGGGCGGCCTGACCCAGTCCGTCGCCGATGACGCCTCAATTATTGTCTTCGACCAAATTCTCTCGGCCCGCGAGACGGTTTTTCAGATCCGCGAATATCTCGACGCCGACCGGAAGGTCGCGGTCTATTATTCGCCCGGAGATCATCACGAACAAAAGCAGGCCGAGGCGCTGACCGGCGCCGTTCTTTTGAGCCGTGCGGAAAATGCCCGCCACACGCTGAGCACGCTTTATGAGCTGTTTGCAGACATGCAGGGCAAACGCGCCATGGCAACGCCGGCCGGACCGGAGATGAACCGGGTGCGGCGGGCCTTTAACGACATCAATCTGGCCGCCATGCTCGGTGCTCCGCCTCCGATTACCAAAGTTACCTGGGCAGCCGGCGCCATCAACGCTGCCATCAAGCGCCACGGGTTGGATGGTGTGCTGGAAACCATCAACGCCTACCACTCACATACAACCCGGCATTCGCTGCTGGTTGCGGCCGTATGCGCAGACTTCGGCTATCGGCTGTCGTTGGACGACCGCGCGCTGGACGTCATCACATCAGGCGGCATTGTTCACGACATCGGCAAAACAGCCATCCCGCTTCAGATCCTAGACAAGCCCGGGAAGCTGACCGCTGAGGAGATGGATGTTGTCCGCCGCCACCCCGAAGCCGGGGTTGCTATGTTGAAAAAGGCCGAGAATTTCGATGAGCGGCTCCTTGCGATCACGCGGGACCATCATGAAATGCTCGACGGGTCTGGCTATCCGAACGGGAAAATGGCGCAGGACATTCCCGAGGAGATCCGCGTTATGACGATCTGCGATATCTTCGCAGCCCTTGTCGAAGACCGCGCTTACAAGGCGGCCATGCCCGTGGAAACAGCCCACGGTATCCTTCAGGGCATGGGCAGCAAGCTGGATCAGAAACTCTTCAAGGAATTCAAAAGCAAACCCGGCCGCGAAACCGGCGGATTTGCGAAGGTCAAGAGCCAAGCCGCTCAGTAGCGCCCCTGTGTCAGACCTCGACCTCGACCTTGCCGATCGGATGCGAACAGCACGCGAGGATGAAACCGTCCTCGATATCTTCTTCCGAAATCCCGCCGCTGTGCACCATGTGAACGTCGCCTGAGGTTTTCTTGATCTTGCACGTACCGCACACCCCAAAGGTACACCCAGAGGGAATATTCAAACCGGCGGAGCGCGCCGCATTCAATACGGTATCGGTCTCGGTGCATTTTGTGCGCACGTCCGACTGCAGGAAGTAGATCTCGGCAGTTTCCGCCTCATCCGGCACCACATCGTCGAGCTCTGGAACTTCGGCCTCGGTCGCAGCCGGGGCGTGAAAGCTCTCCTGATGATAGCGGTCCATATCGTATCCGAGTGCAGACAGCGCATCGCGCACAGCCTGCATGAATTCCTCCGGTCCGCAGCAAAACACCTCGCGTTCCAGATAGTCCGGTGCCATCAGACCCAGCATCAGCTGGTTCAAGTGGCCCTGATACCCGGTCCACACCTTGTAACGGTCATTGGTGCCGACAACGAATTTGAGATCGATGCCGGGCACCCGGCTTGCCATGTGCTCGAGACGTTCCCGGAAGATGATTTCCGATGGCCGTTTGGCACAGTTGATCATGACGATATCCGGTTCGCTGCCATGGTCGAACATGTAGCTTGCCATCGACATCATCGGGGTGATCCCGGAGCCGGCCGAAATGAACAGGTACTTGTCAGCAGGATGCAGCTTGTGGCTGAACACGCCTGCCGGCCCGATTGCCTTGATGCGCATGCCCGGTTTGAGGTGATCCAGCATCCACCGCGTGCCGATACTGTCGTCCTGCGCCTTCACGGTGACGGTGATCGACATCGGCCGCGAGGGGGAGGACGAAATCGTGTAGGTCCGGTAAAGCGGCCCGCCATTGACCGGGAGTTCCAGCGTCAGGAACTGTCCGGGTAAATAGTCGAACAACGCGCCTGATGGCGCTTGAAAGCAAAACGTTGCGACATTGGGCACTTCAGGCACGATGGCAACGCATTCCAGCAGTTCGCTGTCATCCCAAATGGCAGGACCGGCAGCACCGGCAGATTTCAAAAGGCTCATGTGGGGATCACTCCGCAGCCAGCATCAAGGGTGCGATACGCGCGCCCAGCGTGTCACAGTACCACTCGACAAACTGAAGTACGCCGCTTTCCTGGGTCGGGGAATATGGCCCCGGCTCATAGGCAGGCGACAGGATACCCTGCTGATTGTCTTCCACGACCCGGCGGTCTTCATCGTTGGTCGCCATCCAGACTTCGGTCAGGGTTTTCAGATCGTAGTCCCGACCCTCGACCGCGTCCTTGTGGACCAGCCATTTCGTCGTGACCTCCGTCTGCGTCGGGCCGACGGGCGTGACGCGGAACACCAGCGAATGATCCGGCAAAAAGTGATTCCATGTTGTCGGATAGTGAAACTTCAAAAGCGCGCCGGCATCGGCGAAAGGAATGCGCCCGAGGGGTTTGGCAACGGCTGCCTTGCCGGACATGGTGTAGCTTACCGCACCGGTTTTCAGCGGCATGCGCGCCACCCGGTATTGCCCGTCATCGGCCAAATGAAACTTTGACGGCAGATTGACAGCTTCCAGCCTGGAGAAATGGCTGGAAAGCGCCTCGGGCATGTCATCGCCGACAATACCCGTAACCCCGGGATCATCCGGAAAACTCCGGCACAGCGCCGGATGGTTGCCGCCGCAGTGATAACATTCACGGTTGTTCTCCCAGACCAGCTTCCAGTTGCCCTCCTCAATGATCGAACTTTCATAGGCCACCTTGGCATTGCCAAGATCATGCGGCGCCAAATATCCCGCGATCAGGTCGGCGTAGGGTTCGAAATCGGGAGCGTGCTCGGCCAGACAGACATAGACAAGCCCTCCGACCTCGCGGCAATGCACCATTTTCAGGCCATGTGCTTTCGGGTCGAAGTCTGGCCCCATATCACGGGCCCACAGGAGCGACCCGTCCAGTTCATAGGTCCATTGGTGATACGGGCAAACCAGCTTTGGGGCGGACCCTTTTTGCGCCTTGCACAGAATTGAGCCCCGATGTCGGCAGGAATTATGAAATGCGCGGATGACACCGTCCGCCCCCCTGACGATGACAATCCTGTAGGCGCCGATTTTGTGAGTGACATAGTTGCCGGATTTTGGAATTTCGCAGGCGGGAATCGCAAACAGCCAATCGCGGTAGAAAATCTTCTCAAGATCCAGAGCAAAAATCTCGGCGTCGGTATAAAACGCCTGTTCCAACGCGTGGCCGGATTTCCGTTTTTGCAGCAGTTCAAGCGCCTTTTGCTCAGCCTGCATGTCACCTCTCCAAGCACCGCCAACCGAAGCGGCCCGTCAATAAAAATCATGCGCAGATAGGGGGATACAGGAGGTGCTGCCTCAACCGATCAACCGGACGGCAACACCCTCGCGCCTGTTACCGCCCACCGCGGCTCAACGTTCTCTCCGCAAGGCTGGTTTCCGGACTTCAGGACCGTCCGATCGCCGCCTGAGGCACCAGCTCGGTGTCACCGGCTGGTTTTGGCAGCTGCTTTCGTCCTGTCACCGTTGCGGGGGCAGTGACGGCCTTTCACCGTCTTCCCGAATTATCGGCCATCATGGCCGCACCTTGCGAAATTGTGCATAGCACCACGACCCGGCGTGCCCGCGATGCAAAACCGACATTCAACAGCCGGTTTCAGACATCGTGCAATGATCGGCAATTGCTTCAAATGTTGACGGAAAATTGTGATTTGATCCGCCGGATCGGCTGTTGCTGTGACTGAAGTTTTTCGCAGTGAAACACTCTGTCGCAGGTGCGACTTGGGGTGTCGTTTTGAAGATACCGGCAAATCGCGCGGTGGCCATAAGGTTTTTACATAAACAAAAGTGTTTCGAGGGCCCGTGATGCCCATGGAGACGTGAATGTCTGACGAAGAAGATATTGACCTGAGCGCCCTGTCCGACGACGAACTCGTCGAGCAAATGCATGACGATCTTTACGACGGCCTGCAGGAAGAGATCCAGGAAGCCGTGAACATCCTGCTCGAACGCGGCTGGGCGCCTTATGACATCCTGACAAAGGCACTTGTCGAAGGCATGCGGATCGTCGGCGTTGACTTCCGTGATGGCATCCTTTTCGTGCCCGAGGTGCTTTTGTCAGCGAATGCGATGAAGGCCGGTATGGGCATCCTGCGCCCGCTGCTCGCCGAAACCGGCGCGCCGAAGGTCGGCAAGATGGTGATTGGCACCGTCAAAGGCGACATCCACGACATTGGCAAAAACCTTGTCTCCATGATGATGGAGGGGGCCGGTTTTGAAGTGATCGACATCGGGATCAACAACCCGGTCGAAAATTACCTCGCAGCTCTCGAAGAGCACCAGCCGGACATCCTCGGCATGTCGGCCCTACTTACAACGACCATGCCTTACATGAAGGTCGTGATCGACGAGATGAAGGCCAAAGGCATTCGTGACCAGTACATCGTTCTGGTCGGTGGTGCACCTCTGAACGAGGAATTCGGCGAAGCTGTCGGCGCAGACGGATACTGCCGCGACGCAGCCGTTGCCGTCGAGATGGCCACTGATCTGATTGCACGCCGCCACAACCAATTGGCAAGCCGCGCTTGACCGGACGGATGGGATGCCACGCGCATGAGCACCGGCGTTCCCCTTTTCGAATTTGACGATACATCGGGCCCGGCCAAGAAAATTGGCCGGGTCCTTGTCATTGCATGCGGCGCCCTGGCACGTGAGATCATAGCGATCCGTGATCGCAACGGGCTCGATCATATCGACCTGACCTGCCTGCCGGCTCAGCTCCACAACACCCCCGACAAGATCCCCGAGGAAGTCCGGAAAGCCATCCTGTTGAACCGGGATGTTTACGACGAGATACTGATCGGATACGGCGACTGCGGAACCGGCGGCCTGCTCGACAACGTTTTGAATGAGACTGGCGCCCGGCGCATCGAAGGCGCGCATTGTTATGCATTCTTCACCGGACTTGAAGAATTCAACCAGCTCGAGGAAGACCAGCTGGGCACGTTTTACCTGACGGATTTCCTGGCCCGTCATTTTCAGACCATGGTTATTGAACCGCTCGGGCTCGATTGGCACCCGCATTTGCGCGACATGTATTTCGCCCACTACACGCGCGTTCTTTACCTAGCGCAAACCAGCAATCCTGAACTGGAAGAATCAGCAAGAGCGGCCGCCGAGCGGCTTGACCTTCCGCTGGAAATAAGGCGCACCGGCTACGGCATGCTGGACAGTTTCTTGAGCCAGCCGGCCACGGGCTGAAGCCCTTGGGAAACCTGCAAACCCAACACGATTTCTCACAGGTTTGAAACAAGTCGCATTTGATGTTTCCAGTGCCGTTTTCGCGCCTCTGAAACCGCGCCGTGTCAAGCAATCATCAGCGGCGAAAGGACACAGCCCCATGGCACAAAAGACAATCGTTTTCTGGCGGGACATCCCGGCGCAAATCCTGATCAAGAAAGGCCGCAAGTCGGCCCGCAGGGAAATGCCGCCTGTCTTCATGGAAGCGATAGACGCCTGTGCCATGCGCGTCGGCGCCAAGGACAGCGAAGCCTATATGGCCGAGTGGCGCCGCAGTGACCCGATTGAAGTGACCGATGATTTGGAGAGCGAAGCGGACAGTGCCTTTGAAGAGCTGACTGCGGCTTACCCGAAAGACAGACTGAAAACTTTGCTCGACCAGGGAGGCAAGGAGCATGACTGATACACGCCTGACGCCGGAAGGCCGCCTTGCCGCTTCGACAGAAATGTCGCCGAAGCAGGTGGTCGAAAAGACAGAACTGCTGGACTTCATTCCCCCAAAGACGCGGGTCTATGTCACGGATCTCGGCAATGCGTCGGAAGACATGATTGTGTCAGCCGCCAAAACCCTGACCGACCGGAGCTTTACGCCTGTTCCGCATATGGCCGCCCGCCGGTATCCGAGCCTTGACGCGTTTCAGCAGCGCATCACACGGCTGACCCAGGAAGCCGGTGTCACGGACGTGCTGGCCATTGCGGGCGAAGCCGACAAGGCCGGGCCCCTCACCTCTTCCGTCGCGCTTCTTGAAACCGGACTGTTCGATAAACTGGGCATCAAGACAATTGCCGTGGCAGGCCACCCGGAAGGCGCACCTGACATCAAGCCGGACGTCATCAAGTCGTTCCTGATGCGCAAGCATGAACTGGCACTCGAAAGCGATGCACGGTTCCTACTGGTGACACAGTTCGGCTTTGATCCGGCCGGGGTAAATATCTGGCTTGATGAAATTGCAGGCTGGGGCAACAAGTTCCCGGTGCACATAGGTGTTGCCGGTCCGGCCAAAATGACCACTTTGTTGAAATTCGCCGCTTTTGCAGGTGTCGAAAATTCGCTCAAGTTCATTAAAAAACGCGGTGGATCCGTTGTCTCCATGCTGTCTGGCTACGATCCTGACACAATGGTCGAGCCGCTCGAAACGCGGCTTGCCGCCCGTCCGCACAGCCAGCTTGCCCAGATCCATGTTTATCCGTTTGGCGGCGTCCAAAAGACCGCTGAATGGCTCACCCAGCGTGGGAGCTGGTCCTTTCGCTCAGACACTTCGTCTTCCCTAGATGTTCAAGAGATTGCTCAATGACCCGTACTGTCGTCGCCTCTGCCACCAAGGAAATCATCATTGGCTTTGACCAGCCGTTCTGCGTCATTGGCGAGCGCATCAACCCGACCGGCCGCAAGAAGCTGGCGGCTGAAATGATCGAGGGCAATTTCGAAACTGTGAAGGCTGACGCGCTGGCCCAAGTCGCGGCCGGGGCCACCATGCTGGACGTCAATGCAGGCGTCACGGCTGTCAACCCGAACGAGACCGAGCCGCCATTGCTCGTCAAGACCTTGGAAATGGTCCAGGAACTGGTCGATGTGCCGCTGTCGATCGATTCCTCTGTCACAGCTGCGATCGAGGCCGGCCTGAAGGTTGCCAAGGGCCGCCCGCTGGTCAACTCGGTGACGGGTGAGGAAGAAAAGCTGGAAGCCATCCTGCCGCTCATCAAGAAATACGATGTGCCGGTGGTCGCGATCTCGAATGACGAAAGCGGTATTTCCGAAGACCCGGACGTGCGCTTTGCCGTTGCCAAAAAGATCGTCGAGCGCGCCGCCGATTTTGGCATTCCCGCCAATGATATTGTTGTCGATCCTCTGGTCATGCCGATCGGGGCGATGGGCACCGCCGGTCAGCAGGTGTTTCAGCTACTGCGACGCCTCCGCGAAGAATTGAAGGTCAACACGACCTGTGGCTTGTCCAATGTCTCCTTCGGTCTGCCGCATCGTCACGGCATCAACGCCGCCTTCATCCCGATGGTGATCGCCACCGGCATGACCTCGGCGATCATGAACCCGTGCCGTCCTCAAGAGATGGAAGCGGTTCGCGCTGCCAACGTGCTCAACGGCACCGATCCGAACTGTCAGGAATGGATCATGACCTACCGGGACCACCAACCGGCCGCAGCCGGGCAGGCTGCAGCAGCCCCTGCAGATGCGTCCGGCGGGGGCCGCCGGCGCGGGGGCCGGGCCGGCCGTCGCGCCGCTGGCTAAGCCTGCTTTATTCCGGCCGGGCATCGAAACGTCCGGACGGCCAATCAAAAACCAGCACGACCCGGGCGGCAAACCGATCCCGGGTCGCGCTTCATGGCCCTTGCTCCCTCCGCAACACGTTCGAACCAGCCAGTCATGACCGCAGTCGAAAAACAAGCCAAAGTCGTGTTTCAACCCAGTGGCCGCCGGGGAACGTTTCCGGTGGGGACGCCGCTTCTGGATGCCGCCCGATCCCTCGGGGTCTATGTCGAATCGGTCTGCGGCGGGCGCGGCATCTGCGGGCGCTGCCAGATCTCGGTGTCCGAAGGCGCATTTGCCAAGGAAAACGTGACAAGCACGGCCGACAATCTGGCCGGGGCGACCGATGCTGAAAACCGCTATGCGGAATTGCGCAGCCTGCCTGCCGACCGGCGCCTGTCCTGCCAGGCCAAGATCCTGGGCGATCTCGTCATCGACGTGCCGACCGACGCGCAAACCAACCGCCAGGTCGTGCGCAAGCGCGCCGAGGCCAAGGCGATCGCGCCGAAATCCGCGGTCTCGCTGCACACCGTGACCCTTGCCGAACCGGACATGCATGTACCGCGCGGCGATGCGGACCGGCTCCGCGAAGCCTTGAAAGGTGCGGCCGGGCTGACTGATCTTGCCATGGACCCTGCCTTGCTGCCCAAGGTCCAGACCATCCTGCGCCAGGGCAAGTGGACCGTGACGGCCGCGATTTACAGCGACGCGCAGGCACCAGCCACGGTCACTGCGCTGTGGCCGGGCGAGAAAACGGCCGTTTATGGCCTGGCCGTCGATATTGGCTCGACCACCATTGCGGCGCATTTGTGCAATCTCCAGACCGGCCGCACGGTTTCCTCGCAGGGCACGTCCAACCCTCAGATCCGCTTCGGCGAAGATCTGATGTCGCGGGTGTCCTATGTGCAGATGAACCCGTCGAAACTACCGGACCTCACCAAGGCCGTGCGCGATGCCATCAATGCGCTGGTCGGCAAGCTGGTCGGCGATGTCGGCGCGGCGCGGTCGGACATTCTGGATGCCACCTTTGTCGGCAATCCGGTAATGCATCACCTGTTTCTCGGAATCGATCCGGTGGAGCTTGGCGGCGCACCCTTCGCGCTCGCCGCTTCCGATGCCATGATCCTGAATGCCCGCGATCTCGATCTGGAGCTGAACCCCGGCGCACGGGTCTATATGCTGCCCTGCATTGCCGGACATGTTGGCGCGGATGCCGCCGCCGCCACCCTCTCCGAAGCCCCGCACAAGGGCGAAGACATTACACTGCTTGTCGATGTCGGCACGAATGCGGAGATTGTCCTGGGTAACAGGAACCGGCTTCTGGCCGCCTCCTCGCCCACCGGCCCGGCCTTTGAAGGGGCAGAGATATCCTCCGGCCAGCGGGCCGCGCCCGGTGCCATCGAGCGCATTCGGATCGACAAGGACACGCTTGAGCCGCGTTTCAAGGTGATCGGCGTCGACGAATGGTCGGATGAAGAAGGTTTCGACGAGAAAGTCGACAGTGTCGGTGTGACCGGCATTTGCGGCTCCGGCATTATTGAGGCCGTTGCCGAGATGTATCTGGCCGGTCTGATCACGGAGGACGGCGTTATTGACGGGTCTATGGCGGAGCGGACCGTCCGCATCCAGCCCAAGGGACGGACCTTTTCCTATCAGATCGCGGACCAGGGCGTCGAAATCTCGATCCTGCAGACGGATATCCGCGCCATCCAGCTGGCCAAGGCGGCGCTTTACGCTGGGGTCAAACTGCTTCAGGACAAGCTGGGCACGACCAAACTCGACCGCATCAAACTGGCCGGTGCCTTTGGCAGCTACATTGACCCGACTTACGCCATGGTTCTCGGGCTGATCCCGGACTGCCCCGTCGATGGCGTGTCCGGCGTTGGCAACGCGGCCGGAACAGGAGCCCGGATGGCCCTGCTCAACACAGACCACCGGCGCGAGATCGAGCAAACCGTGCGCGAGATCGAGAAGATCGAAACGGCGCTGGAGCCGAAGTTCCAGGAGCATTTCGTGAACGCCATGGCGCTGCCCAACAAGGTGGACCCGTTCCCGAATCTGCGTGAAGCGATTGCCCTGCCCGAGCCTAAAGAGCTGCCCCAGAGCGCAGAAGGAGCCGGGGGCCGACGGCGCCGGCGGCGCGGCTGAGCTCAATCGCTCGGAAATCTGAAAAAGGGGTCGATTTCCAATCATCCTGCCTTAGGTGCATGGGGGAAGACCGCTGCCCTTGCAGGCAGCCGGGAGACCGAAGGGGCCACGCATGATCTCTGTCTTGTCAAGCATCTGGGCCCTATTGGTTGGCATCGTGCTGATCATGCTGGGCAACGGCATGCAGTTCACCTTGATCGGTCTTCGCGGCGACATCGAAGGGTTTTCCGCCACCGAATTGGCGATCGTCACCTCCGGCTACTTCATGGGGTTCTTGTCCGGGGCCCGGATGACACCCGGAATGATCCGGAGGGTTGGACATGTCCGCGTGTTCGCGGCGCTCGGCAGTTTCATGTCCGCGGCCTTGATCGCCTTTCCTTTAGTCACGGAGCCCTGGGCTTGGACCGTTCTGCGCATTTTGGTCGGCTTCTGCATGTCGGGCATTTATGTGACTGCGGAAAGCTGGCTCAACGATGCGGCCACCAATGAAACACGTGGCAAGGTGCTGTCGGCCTACATGATCGCTCAGACCCTGGGCATCATCGGCGCACAGGCGCTGCTCACGCTTGGCGACGCGGCGACCTCGGTGCTGTTTATCGGCGCATCGATCCTGGTATCGATTTCCTTTTCGCCGATCCTTCTGTCAGTTGGCCATGTGCCAGCCGCGGAAGTCACCCGCCCCATGCCCCTCAAGGACCTGTTTGTCGGCTCGCCGCTCGGCACGGTCGGCATTTTTATTCTGGGCAGCATCTACGCCACACAATCGGGCATGGGCGCGGTCTATGGCACCGAAATCGGGCTGACGGCAGATCAGATCGCGTTTTTCGTGGCCATGCTGTTTGCGGGGGCTTTGGTCCTGCAATACCCCATCGGATGGCTGTCTGACCGGATCGACCGGCGCTGGCTGATCTTCGGCGCGTCTATCCTGGGGGCCTTGTCCTGCATCGTTGGTATTGCAATCGGCGGCGGTTTCTGGCCACTGATGGCCTCTGCTTTCTTCGCTGGCGGGGTAACAACGCCGCTCTATGCACTGTTTCTGGCCTACACCAATGACAGCCTGTCGGTCGAAGACATGCCGGCGGCGTCGGGCGGTCTGGTGCTGACTTTCGGGATTGGTGCAATTCTCGGGCCCCTTTTGACCGGCTGGGCCATGCAAACCGCTGGACCAATCGCGTTTTGGGCGGTGCTCGGAGGCAGCTTTGCCTTGATCGGGCTTTATGCGCTCTACCGGATGACCCAGCGCGCACCGACGCCGGTCGAAGATACCGAAAGTTATCTCAGCGTCTTGCCGACCGCGTCTCCCGTTGCCGTTGAAGCCGCGGGCGTGTGGGCTGCCGAACAGGCAGATGAAAATGCCGAAGCGGAACAGAACGACGAAACCGAACAGGCCGAAAGCACAGCGACGGAACCAACCGAAGACAACAGCTCCCCCGCTCCAGACAAGCCGTGAACCGGCCGGTTTGACATCGCCCCGAACATTGGAATGCCTTATGCTAGCGAGGATGCAGGAAGGCTGGCAGACCGGGTTGGGAGGTAACGTCACATGAATTGGTTCAGGTCTCTCATGATGAGTTCCGTCGCCGCCGGCATGCTGACCCTCGCCGGACCAGCGCTCGCGACCTCCAACATTACCTGTGACGCGTTCGAAGGTGCCGCCGTTGCTGATATTCTGTTTGGCGCGGGACCCGTCCCGGCGATCATTGATGTCACAGTTGGGACCGGCAACGACTATTACACAACAAAGGGCCTGCCGGACGCGGTTCCGCTGGTGATCGCCCGGGCATTTACAGACGCCGAAACCGTCAAAATCGACCTCATGGACGATCAGGCAGAGCGTCTGCTCGTATCGATCCGCCTGCTCCGCTCGGCTGGCGAGGAGCCCTTGCAGATCGGGTATCTGCAGGTCGGGGACGAACCGCCTGTTGGTGTCACTTGTATCGGGCCGTAAAGCGCACGAAATTCAGCATCCGCACTCCCAGACCGCTGCCATGTCACGCTTTCCGGAACGAAACGGCGAGCGCCATGTCTTCAGAATGTTCATGGCCGTCCTTGGCATAGATCCGGACTTCGCGGGCCTCCAGACCAGAGATCCGCCCCGCATGCATCAAAGCTTGAAGCATCGCCTCAAATCCGAGGCTGGTGAAATGCACCTTGTTCACACCGATCACAAACAGCGCGCCCGGCCGGGCAATCCCGAGGAGCTTTTCCAGAACCTCCGGCCCCAGATGCCCTTGGGTGAACGTGCCTGAGGACAGGAGCGCGCCGTAGTCATTGCAGATCGGCCCCAGATCCCCGGTCAGGTCGATTTCAAAGGTTCGGCGGTAGAGCGCCTTTTCGTTTGCCCGCGCAAGCATGTCGGGCGAAATATCCATACCGTCAATTGGCTGAACGGACTGATCCAGCGCCTGCGCAACAAGCCCCGTGCCGCAACCAATATCCGCGATCGGGCCATCGTCCGGCCCGGATATCTGACGGTAAATTTCTGCAATCTTCTGCGGGTAGACAAACCCGAGGACGTCCGCGAAATCTTCATCGTAGGAGGCTGCAAAGCCGCGATAATAGGCGCGGCTGTCATCTGGCGTTTCGAGCGCATAGGCGTTTTCAAGCAGTCTCTGCGCCTTGTCGGACATGGCCATTATCCGCACCTTTCAATTGCTGTCTCTAGCAATCAGCCTAGGGACCGGGCTTGCCGCGATCAACACAGGATGGCTGGCTACTGGCCGAGCCAGCCATCCATCCGTTTGCGGTTCACACCGAGGTCGCTGCCGCCATAAACCAGATGGGAGTAAATGTGCACATTTGCGCCCTCGACCCAGACTTGCGTCACATCAGGAAACCCCCAGATGAGCGAGCGATGCACAAACACCATCGGCGGATTTGCTGCCGATCCCGACAGTTTTTTGGTGCGCGGGGTGTCCGCAATGGATTTTTCCAATCCCGTCAAATCGACGTCCGCAGCAGGCCGGACAACATAAAACCCGCCTTCCATCGGATACGCGCCGGGTGCCCGGCTCCGGTCAACCGGCGGCACATCTTCCGGCCCGACCGGCGTCAAGCGGATATAGAGATCGCCTAGAACGGCAAGCAGAACCACGAGCCCTGCGCCCAAAAAAATGAATTTCATGATCTATACCAATTCCGTCATTTCGGCATGCCACAGGACCAGCGGATGATCCGGATGCGTCCCGCCTTAGTCCTGCTTCAAGTGATCCCGCCAGCTGTGCTTGGGTTGAAATCCGAGAAGATCCTTCGCTTTTTTGTTTGAGTAGAACGTCTCGTTCGGACCGATATCCGACACGTTTACGCCCTGATAGTAGGCGTCGATCAGTTCGGCGGATGACAGACCGACCGAGTGGTCATTGTTCGAGACATTGAAGACTTCAAACCCGAGACCGTCGACCGCCAGGCACCGGTCGACCATTTCCCCCAAATCGCGGGCATCGATATATGCAAAGAAATTCCGCAGCCGAAGCGAGGGATCCGCGAGATAATCGGGAAAATTTTGCGCGTATTCATGAGGCTCGACAACGTTGTTGATCCGCAAGCCGTAAATGTCGAAGCCCGAACGCTTCTGAAAGCTGCGGGCGGTCACCTCATTGACCACTTTCGACATGGCATAGCTGTCCTCGGGCACCACGGGATGTTGCTCATCGATCGGCAGATAGTCCGGCTTGCGTTCGCCGTCGGCAAAGCAGATGCCATACGTCGTTTCAGAGGATGCGAACACGATTTTCCTGACCCCGAACTTCACCGCCGCATCGATCACGTTGTAGGTGCCAAGCGTGTTTACACGATAGCATTCGTTGTCAGTGGTCATCAGGATGCGCGGGACGGCCGCAAAATGCACAACAGCGTCGAATCTCGGAACACCCGTCCCAGGTTCCAACTCCTCAAAACCCGCATAGCTGGACATAACATCATACATCTGGCCGGCATCAGTAATATCGGCAATCCGGTCGCTCACGCCGGGATGGTCAAGCGGCACTTTGTCCACGTTGAGCACCCTGTGCCCCTTCTCAACGAGGTAGGCAATCGCATGACGGCCGGCCTTCCCGGATCCGCCGGTGAACAAAATCCGCATAAAACATCCTCCCGGTTCCCAGCGCACAGACTGCTCCGGGACGAAGCGAAAAGGCAACCGGAAACACAACGGGTTTTGCGCACAGAGCCAGCGTCTGCGTTTTGCCGGCAGAAGGGACCATCGGCGGCCGGCCCACCTCACGAAAGCGTGAGAACGTTTTCAAGCTGAACAGGCTGCCTGCCTTAGAAATCCCGTTTTGCGCGCTGTATTTGTGAGGGACAAACATTCATTGTCGACAGGCCGAGCCTCTTTCAGACGTTAAGGAGAGATCAGCATGACGAAAGCGATCATCACACGGCGCAGCCTCATCGCCGCCGGCGGTGCTGCCGCACTTGCCGGCGCGCTGGCATCAGGCGCAGGCCGCCTCATCGTCCCCGCCCAAGCCAAGGGGGTCGCCCCGACCCCGTCCATGCGCGGCGGCTCGAACAACTACCGCCCTGGCGCGCCAATTGTGGAACGCATTGGCAGCGGTGGCTTCTTGATGACCGGCACCGTCCGCCGTGCCGGTGACGGCGCTCCGATGCCGGGCCAGCGCATCCAGATTTGGGCGCATACCACGGAAGGGCACGAGCGCGATCCGCAAAGCCACGGTGCGACCCTGACCGACGAAAACGGCGAGTTCAGCCTCGACATGCCGCAAATCGTGCCTGCCTTCGGGCAGCCGCACGGACACCTTGCCTATGACAGCGGCGATTTTAAAACTGTGTTCCTGCGTCCGGTGATGCCAAGCGCGCGGCACAAGACACTTGCCGCTCATTTCGTGCTTGAACCTGCCTGACCCGGCTTGATACTCAATCTCCCCAAATTACGGGCCAAAGGCCATCCGTGGTCTTTGGTCTTCTGGGCCGCGGTGGTGATTGCCAGCACCGTTCCGGTGGCCGTTGCCGCGTTCAGCCCTTTGCTGCAATGGCGCCAACCGGTTTATATCGCAGCCGGTTTCGCAGGGATAATCGGCCTCGTGGTCCTTCTGTATCAGCCGCTTCTGGCTGGAGGTTACATGCGCTGGCTTCCGGCATCGCGGGCCCGCGCGCTGCACCGGTGGCTTGGAGCCGGCCTGGTGATCACCGTCCTGATCCATGTTGGCGGTCTTTGGGTCACCAGCCCGCCAGATGTTGTCGACGCATTGCTGTTCCGCTCGCCAACGCCGTTTTCAGTGTGGGGTGTCACGGCAATGTGGGCTGTGTTTGCCGCAGCCGGCCTGGCCGTATTTCGCAAACGCCTTCGCCTACCGCCCCGTGTCTGGCGCCGGATACACACCTCGCTGGCCATCATCACGGTTGGCAGCACGATCACTCATGCACTCCTGATTGAGGGTGCAATGGGCACGATGTCCAAGGTTTCGCTGTGTGTTGCGGTCGCCGCTGCTACGCTCAAGACCATTGTCGACCTGAAAATTTGGCGGTCTCCAGCCCGAAACCGCGCTTGATGGTGCGAAACACGCTCTTGCAACCTTGACGAATACGGCGAAGTTGCGACATACCCCTAAAATTTAGTAGTCAATCTTGCCAAAATTTAACTGGCAAATGGATCAATTCCATCCCATCTGGGATGATACGGCCACTGGGGGCGCCGTTTTCCCTTACTTTCGACCCGCCTTCCGGCCTGGTGCGCAAGAACAACCTGAAACAATTTCCAAAAGGCGCGAAACAATGCCGTTGCTTCTCAAAATCCTTCCGATAATCGGATCAAGTCTCGTCTTCATGGCCACGGAAATCGGCTATTTTCTGATGGCCGATCAGTTTCAGTCCGAACGGCGCACCGGCTGGCTCGCCGGCGACCGCGTGCCAATGATGGTGACCATCGTGTTGTTCCTGATTTTCATGGCCAGCTTTTACGGGACATTCGGCGCAGCGCTTTTGCTGCCATTCCATCCACTGATTGATGCTTTCATCGGTCTGTGCGCCGTTTCGCTCGCAACCGTGGGCGCATACCAGTTTCACAAGTACCTCGACAAATCCGAGGAAACGGAGACTGCCAAGGCGGCTTGATCGGCAAGTTCTCGGGCGCTAGCGGTCGAGCCCAAAGCCCCGCTGGCGCCAGAGTTTTTCGCCGACAAGGCAATCATAGGGTTTGCCGAATGTGATTTGGGCAGGAACAACCCGCCGGTCTTCCGGCAAAATTCCGTCCGGCACTGCACCAATTTCCAGAACGAGCTTGCGGCGCACCGCTTCGGGAAACTGGTCCCAGGAATTCACCGGGATCATGAAGCTGAGTGGCCCGCCAATGACGCAACGCCGATAGTATTCATCCAAGTCCGGAATATTGAACTGAGAGCCATAGCCGCCGGTGGTGATCAGAGGCAGGCCGTTGATGGTAATGCCTTTGGCAAGCGCTTCGTCGCGCGCGGCCGTTACCGGCAAGCCCTGATTGTTCGGCCCGTCGCCTGATACGTCAATGACTTTACGTTCAGCGATGAAGGGCATGTTCTCCAGTGCTTCGACAGCATGGTAGATGCCGCCGGAAATGGACGTCCGGCGTTCGCCGCGCACATGTTCGGTGCGCAATTTCGCAGCGATCAGCTCCGCATCTTCCGGGCTTTCAATAACCGTCCAGCCCATGATCTCGCGGGAATAGGTGTTGTTGGCCCATTCGAAGAACGTCACCGCGATCCGCTGGTGAGCCCCCTGCCGGATCGCCTGCATGACTTCACCACTGGTAATCGCCGCCGCATACCCGCGCCGCTGGATGCCCATTTCCTCATAGGACATCGACAGCGACACATCGACAGCCATCACGAGTGCGACATCCACCCGCTGAGGCTCCTGCGCGCGAACCGGGGTGAGCGCAAGCAGCAAAAACAGAGTAGTCAAAATGCAGTTGCTAAGGGCAAAGCGTTGTCTCATGGACAAGAGCGTAGTCTATTCCTCGTCCAGCGGCATGCACAGATCTGCAGAACATTGATAAACGATCTGTGATGACGCAAAGGAAATTGAGTAACCTACTCTGCAGGCTGTGCCTTTTGCGCCTGGCGCTTTTCAAACTGGTACATCCCGGTATCCCAGATCCACGCGGAAAGATGGCCGAGGCCGATGCCCGTCCGCATTTCGAATTCTTCAAAATGGAACCTGGAGGCTTTCAAGCCTTTCAGAATCAAGCCTGATTTCAACGCCTTGCGCATGGCCACGGGACCGCAAAAGAACACATGAGCCTCGCTCAGGCGGCCGCCAAGATCGTCGATCACCCGCTCCGGGGTCAGCCGCACGCCCTCCGCCGAGTTGACGATGATCAGTTCAAGATCCGGCAGCGACTCAGCCAGTTTCTCCAACTCCACAGCGTAGGGGATATCCCCGGTGTCCCGCACGCAGTAGTAAAGCTTTACCGGACCCGATTTACGGTTCTTCAAGCTTTCCGCAAAAGCCAGAAACGGCGTGATGCCAATTCCGGCACCAACCCATACCTGCGGCGCAGTGCCGGACGGCAAGGTGAAGTGCCCATGCGGTCCGCTGACAGTAGCTTCCTCGCCGACTTTCAGGTGCTTTCCCAAACGATGGGTGTAGTTGCCCAAATCTTTGATCGAGAATCTCAAGGTTCTATCCCCTGTCGGCGCATCCGACAATGTGAACGGATGTTCCTCCGACAAACCGCTGCCTTTGAAGGACAAAAAAGCGAACTGACCGGGCTTATGCCGCATGCCTCTGCTTTTTGGAGACAGGACGACGTCTGTAACGCTGCCAAGACGCTTAACCGACTGAACCACGTAGGCGTGGCCGCGGGGCGCCATTGGCCGGACCACAGAAATCCAGACATAACTGGCCAACCCGAGGATACAAAATACTGAAATGTAAAGACCGAGCGGTTCGAAGTTAGAGAACGGCTTTTCAATGAAGAAGAAATGGAACGCCCCCATTGCAAAGAAAATGCCGATAAACCGGTGGGTCCACTTCCACAAATGATAGGGAATGAACGTGATTGCCGATGCCAGTATGAGAATAAGCAGGCCGTAGAGCGAAACCTCGCCAATGTCTTCGGCGATGCCAGCCAGCGGTCCGCCACGCAGCCCGTTCATTTCCGCATCGATAATATCGTGCAGCCCCATCAGCACCAACGCGGTAACGCCAAGCCACTTGTGCAGGACATAAATGCGGTCGAGACTGCCGAAAATGGTTTCTAGCCCGGCGACACGCGTAGCAAGGAACTGATTGATTCCCATCAGGATCAGGGCGGACGAACCCAGATACTGGCTAAACAGGGCAACCGCATCCCGCTCCCCTGCCAACGGCGCAAACCAGATGACCGGCACAAGGGTCGCAAAAACAATCAGGATCAGTCCGGGCAGGCGCATTGCAATATCCGTTCACTCGATCAGCATGGCAGCAGACCAAAAAAGTCTATCCCACACGCCGTAGAGGACAGATGAGCAGGGCGCAAGCGGCATCCAATCTGCTTTTGCAGCGCTGAGTCTCTTGAGACGCTGGTATGAAACCAAGTTAAGACGCAGACTTCTCTCAGCCCCGGCGGCGGCCGCGGCGGCGGCCACCGCCTGCACCTTCGGCCGCCGATTCCTCGCGGGCAGCATCGGCTTCAAGGTTGGGCGGAGACACCAGCGGGCCGATATTGGCCAGCACGTCCTCAAGGCTCGGTCGGTCTCCCTGGACGTGCGCGTCCAAGGCACCGCGCATGGC
Source organism: Roseibium hamelinense (assembly GCF_007830545.1). Classification (GTDB taxonomy): domain Bacteria; phylum Pseudomonadota; class Alphaproteobacteria; order Rhizobiales; family Stappiaceae; genus Roseibium; species Roseibium hamelinense. Next base: position 286,832 of record NZ_VLLF01000003.1, on the reverse strand, counting down.
CGCCAGATGGCCAGACGACGTGCCGCAGCATCCACCAATGATCCGCGCCCCGGCATTGAGGGCCATGTGGGCGTATTTCGCCATGAGTTCGGGCGTGCCGGTATAGACGACTTCGTCACCGCGGATCTCGGGAATGCCGCAATTGGCCTTGGCCACGACGATCAGGTCCGGATCGGCTGCCGTCATGTCCATAATCGCCGCCAGAAGGTCGGAGGCGCCGACGCCGCAGTTGGAGCCCAGCGCTGCAGGCGTGCAGGCAAATTCGGTCTTGAGCTGCGCCATGCCCTTGGGGCTCAAGCCCATCATGGTCTTGCCGGCCGTATCGAAGCTCGCCGTGATGACCAGGGGGATGTCCCGGCCCTTCGCCGCTTCGGCCGCGGCCTTCATTTCCTCGACAGCCGACATCGTCTCGACCCACAAAATGTCCGCACCGCCCTCGATCAGGCCGTCGATCTGTTCCGCAAAGGCCTCGACCGCCTCCTCATAACTCAGCGCACCCAGCGGCTGGAACAGCTCGCCCGTCGGCCCGATGGAGCCCGCGATCAGAACTTCGCGGCCCGAAGCCTCGGCAACGTCCCGAGCCAGCCATGCCCCGGCCGCATTGAGTTCCTTTACCCGGCCTTCGGCGTTGTGCAGCTTGAGCCGGTGGCGGTTGGCCCCAAACGTGTTGGTCAGGATGATGTCGGACCCGGCGTCGACAAAGCCTTGATGAAGTTTGCGGATTTTGTCCGGCTCATCGACATTCCACAGTTCCGGCGCATCGCCCGAGGTCAGCCCCATGTCAAAGAGCGTTGTTCCGGTTGCGCCATCGGCCAGCAGAGCGCCTTTGGCGGCCAAAAGATCTTCAAGTTTCGACATGCATTCCAGCCCTGTTTCGCAGCCAGCCGCCGCGTTGGTTCTTGTTGTATCTGCCATAACAGAACCCGCGCGGATGTCCACGCGGGTTTTGTCGTTTCAAACTTTGACACGTCACGACCAGACTTCACCCGGCATTCCGTACCTTGACCGTGCCAAGACCACTTCATGTGCGAATCGGAAGCGGCGTGGGTGCCCGGATCAAGCCCGGAGATGAGGCCTATCTGCCCCCCCCGGCGTGACGCGGGACCTGAGCCGCATGGCCCCGGCGCAAGGCCGGGGCGGCAAAGACGGAGAGAAAAGCGCTTAGCTGCGCGGCTTGGCATTTTCCGGATCGTAGAGCGGCGCATAGCCGACACCAACCACTTCAACCGGATAGGTTTCGGCGAAGTACTCGACATTCAGCTTCCGGCCGACCTGAGCATACTCATGGGGCAGATAGGCGAGCGCGATGTTCTTGCCGATGGTCGGGCCATAGGCGATCGACGTCGTGTAGGACCGGCGGCCGAGTTCATCGACCAGGGTTTCGCCTGTTTCCGGATCCATGACAGGCAGAATGCCGACCGGAAACCGCTTGAGGCCGGTAATGTCGGTGTTCTCGCTCATCACCAGCGTGCAGAGCATTGCCGGCTGGTGCTCGCGGGCCCGGTATTCCAGATGCTTGGCCTTGCCGCGGAAATCGGCTTCCTTGACCTTCGGGCGGGCCAGATCCGCTTCATACAGGTTGTACTGGGTCAAAAGGTCCGCGTTTTGAAGGCGAAGCGACTTTTCCATCCGGCGCGAGTTTGCGTAGGTCTCGATGCCGACGGCCATGATGCCGAGATCGCGCAGAGCGTCCCACACCGCGAGGCCGTCTTCATACTTCATATGAAGTTCCCAGCCCTGCTCGCCGACATAGGAGAGCCGCAGCGCCATGACCTTCTTGCCGGCAATTTCGATCTCGCGCAGCGCGGCGAAGGGGAAGTTTTCCGGATCGAGCGCGGCCGGATCGGACACGGCCTTTTTCAGGTTCTCGCGGGCATTGGGGCCCCAGATCCCGATGGTGGTGTATTTCTCGCTGACGTCGGTGACGGTGACATCGAAGCCTTTGTCTTCCGCGACGCGGCGGACGTAGTGCAGGTCGCGCGGTCCGGCATCAGCGCCGTCGACCACGCGGCAGCGGTCAGCCATGCGGAAGATGGTCAGATCGGCGCGCACCATACCCTCGTCATCGAGGAAATGGGTGTAGATGCCCTTGCCGATGTTGTTGTCGCCGCCGATCTTGGCCGCGCATAGCCATTCCATCAGCGCCAGATGATCCGGGCCTTCAACGTCGAACATGTAGAAGTGCGACAGGTTGATGATCCCGCAATCCTCGCTGAGCGCCAGGTGTTCGGCGTTGGACACACGCCAGAAGTGGCGGCTGTCCCACTCGTTTTCGCGCACGGGGATCTGGTTGCCGTATTTTTCCAAAAGATGCTCGTTGGCGGCATAGCCATGGGCGCGCTCCCAGCCGCCCAGCTCCATGAAGTAACCGCCGAGCTCGACCTCGCGCTCGTAGAAGGGCGAGCGCTTGATGTTGCGGGCATTGGCATAGGGCTCACGCGGATGGATCGCCGGGAAGTAGATCTTTTGCGCTGCTTCATAGCACCGGCCCTCGATGAACTCTTCGGTGAGCTGATGCGAATAAAAGCGTGAATAGTCGATCGACGCATGGTCAATCTCGGTCCGGCCGTCGGTGATCCAGTCGGCCACCAGCTTGCCGTAGCCCGGACCGTCCTTGACCCAGATCGCAACGCAGTACCAGAGCCCGCGCACCTTCTGGCTTTCGCCGACGGACGGGCCGCCCGCGGCGGACACCTGCAGCAGACCGTTGAACGACCAGGTTTCATTGTAGCCCAGCTCGCTCAGGATCGGCGTCAGTTCCATCGCCTTTTCCAGCGGCTCAATCACCTGCTCCAGTTCCAGATCGCGCTGGGAGGGTGACAGGCGGGCTTCTTCCTTTTCCTGAAGGTCGCGCGGGTGGCACATGCGCGGATGGGTGGTTTCATAATACCCCCACTCGATCTGACCGCCCTCGGTGGTCTTGGGATCGCCCGTGTCGCGCATATAGGCCGAGTTGCCCTGATCGCGCAGCAGCGGGTAGCCGATGTCCTTGCCGGTGCCCTCGAACTCGTTAAACGGACCGAAGAATGTCAGCGGGTGGTCCACCGGCATCACGGGCAGGTCTTCGCCAACCATCTCGGCAATGAGGCGGCCCCACAAGCCGGCACAAACAATCACATGATCGGCCATGATCGTGCCGCGGTGGGTTTTCACGCCCTTGATGCGGCCGTCTTCCACGATCAGCGATTGGGCCGGCGTGTTGGCGAAGGATTTCAGCTTGCCGCTCTCAACGCCCATATCGACCAGCTTGCCGGAGAGCGCCTGCGACCGCGGCACCACAAGTCCCGCATCCGGATCGTAGAGGCCGCCCTGAACCTGATCTTCCTCGATCAGTGGGAACTTTTCCTTGATCTCGGCAGGGGTCACGAGATGGGCGCGGGTGCCGAAAGCTTTGCCGGAAGACACTTTGCGCTTGATCTCTTCCATCCAGAAATCGTCGCCGGTTCGGGCCACTTCCAGGCCGCCGATTTTCTCATACGCGCCCATTTTCTCGAAAAACTCGACCGAATAGAGCGATGTCCAGGTGGACAGATAGTCGTGGCTGGTCGTGTAGCAGAAGTCGGACGCGTGCGCCGTTGAGCCGATGTCGGTTGGAATGCCCGACTTGTCGATGCCGACAATGTCGGTCCAGCCACGCTCGATCAGGTGATGGGCAATCGATGCGCCCACGATGCCGCCCAGACCGACGATGACGATTTCTGCCTTGTCAGGAAATGCTGACATCTCTCATTCCTTTTAGTCTTCTGGATCACAAACGGCACGCTTGCGCCTGCCCTGCCCCTGTTTTGTCCTCAACATCACCGGTGGATGCGCGCCATTGCCACGACGCCCGCGCACCGCGATTTGGGAGGCAGTATTGCGAAGGACGGGACCGCTAAATAGCTTAATTACGTCATGGCGACATTATGCCCACGACATGGGCGTATTTCCCACGGCCAGCCACCACTCAACCGCAGCCCGGCAAATCAGGCCACTCCGGGGCAATCCAAACTTGCAAATGCCGCCGTGACGCTTTTGAAGTATCGGGCGACGCTTATGGACGCAGATTGGATTCGCGACTGATCAAAACTCTCAAACCGATCAATACAAGACTCTCATTGCTGGAGCACGAAAATGTCAGACGCCGCCGCATCCGCTGGACGCCGTGGAAGATCCGCCCGCCGGGAACGCCGGCAATCGAGCGCAGGAGGGATAAGCACTCCGTACATCACGCGCGGAATTCCGTTTTACGACGTGCTGAGCGATGAAGCCGCGGAGAAAATCGAAGAACAGACCGACCGCCTTCTGTGGGAGATCGGCCTGGAATTCCGCGAAGACCCCGAAGTGTTGAAAATCTGGAAGGATGCCGGGGCCGAGGTTGACGGCGAGCGGGTCCGCTTTCCGAAAGGGATGCTGCGGGAGCTGATCAAGACAGCGCCCGCGCAATTCACCCAGCATGCGCGTAATCCGGCCAGAAACGTTGAGATCGGCGGCAACAATCTGGTGTTCGCACCGGTCTATGGCCCACCTTTCGTGACAGACCTGGATCAGGGCCGGCGCTACGGCACCATTGAGGATTTCCGCAATTTCGTGAAGCTGGCTTACATGTCGCCATGGCTGCACCATTCAGGTGGCACGGTGTGCGAACCTGTCGATCTGCCGGTCAACAAGCGCCACTTCGATATGGTCTATTCCCATATCAAATATTCCGACAAGCCGTTCATGGGGTCGGTGACCGCACCTGAGCGGGCCGAAGATTCTGTCAAGATGGCGCAATTGGTGTTCGGCGAAGACTTCGTGGACCAAAACTGCGTCATGATCCAGCTGATCAATGCGAACTCCCCGCTGGTCTTTGACGCGACGATGCTCGGTGCCTTGAAAGTCTACGCGAAAAACAACCAGGCCTGCATTGTGTCGCCGTTCATTTTGGCGGGCGCGATGAGCCCTGTGACGGTTGCCGGCACTTTGAGCCAGGTTCTGGCGGAAGCTCTGGCCGGCTGCGCGCTGACCCAGCTAATCCGTCCCGGCGCACCGGTCGTGTTCGGGGCATTTGTCAGCTCGATCTCGATGCAGTCCGGCGCGCCGACCTTCGGCAGCCCGGAAGGCTCACTCCTGCTGAACGGCGCCTCGAAACTGGCCCGCCGTGCCGGCTTGCCGTTCCGGTCCGGCGGATCATTCACCGCCTCCAAGGTGCCGGATGCCCAAGCCGCGCAGGAATCCGCACAAACAATCGCCGCAACGGTCCAAAGCGGGGTCAACTTCTGCCTTCACGCAGCGGGCTGGCTGGAAGGCGGGCTCTGCTCGTCCTATGAGAAGTTCGTCATGGATGCCGACCAACTCGGCATGATGCATGTCCTCGCCAGAGGAATTGACACTTCTGACGAGGCGATGGCCATGGACGCACTTCAAGAAGTTGGGCCAGGCGGCCACTTTTTGGGCGCTGCCCATACGCAAAGAAACTTTGAGGGCGCGTTTTACAGATCGTCCATTGCGGACAACAATTCTTACGAGCAATGGCTTGCCGACGGCGAGCTTGATGCCGCAAAACGCGCAAATACGATCTGGAAACAACAATTGCGCGCCTATACCGGCCCGGAGCTTGATCCGGCGATTGATGAGGCTTTGCTTTCCTTTATCGCAGAACGCAAAGCATCTTTTCCGGACAGCAACGTCTGATCACCGGCAAACTTCATCTCAAAGCGAAACGGCGCCATTGGCGCCGTTTTTCTTTTGCGCATAATTTTTTCATTTATTTCAATACCTGTTGCCGCTTAAAGTCAGGCGCCTTCTCAAGAAAAGCCGAAATATCTTCCGTAAAGATTCGTTCTTAAAGTTGATGGCTGGCTAATGGTCTGTGCAGCTGCTTAGGCTGGAAACCCTACAAGCCATGGGCTAGGCTGCGGGCAAAGGTGTGGAAATAATGACACAGCGGATTTTACGCTAGGGTCATGTGTTCAAGTCTTCTAGCCAAAGGAGGACAAGGGCTATAAATAGGTGGCGCTCGGCCGGCATGGATTGCCGGATCATCGGAAATGTATTAGGCGCCTGAGGCGACGACTACGGTTGAAGGTCTTTCTGTGGCTTCTCTGACTTCAAACATTGATATTATCGGTTACGCAAATCGGCTTCCCGGCGCCAATTCCCCCGATGAGTTCTGGAACCTTCTGAAATCCGGCACCTGCTCGGTCACGTCCGTGTCCGAGGACCGCTGGCCTTTGGCCCGTTTCGGTCATCCGGACCAGTCCGCCTCCGGCAAATCGTACACATGGGCCGCAGGCCAACTTGACGATGTCTGGAGCTTCGATCCATCCTTTTTCGGCATTTCTCCGCGCGAGGCACTGCAGATGGACCCGCAGCAGCGGCTGTTGCTGCAACTTGTGTGGGAGGCATTGGAACAGGCCAATGTGCGCCCGTCGGATCTGGCGGGCTCGAACACCGGTGTTTATGTCGGAGCATCTTCGCTGGACTACCACCACCGCTTTATTGCCGATCCGGCAACCGCCGACATGCAATTCATGACCGGCAACACCCTGTCGATCGTGTCTAACCGGATTTCCTACATCTATGACCTTCGCGGACCGAGCTTTACAGTCGATACCGCGTGTTCATCCTCGCTTGTGGCCCTCCACGAAGCGGTTGCCGCACTGGAAAGCGGTCAGATAGATACGGCCATCGTGTGCGGCGTCAGCCTCCTGCTGAGCCCATTTGCCTTTGTCGGCTTTTCAAGGGCCACCATGCTCTCGCCGACAGGCTTGTGCCAGGCTTTCGACGAAAATGGCGATGGCTATGTGCGTTCCGAAGGCGGTGTCGCCATTGTTCTGCGGGCGCAGCGCGCCGGGAAACTTGGCGGTTCCAAAGTCCACGCCAAGATTGTTGCATCCGGTATTAACGCCGATGGCCGGACCGTGGGCCTGTCGCTGCCCTCGCCTTATGCGCAGGCTGACCTGCTGCGGGAAATGTATACCGAGCGCGGTGTTGATCCCAAGGCACTTGCCTTTGTCGAAGCGCACGGCACCGGCACCCGCGTTGGTGATCCCGCTGAAGCGGATGCCCTTGGCAAGATTATCGGCCAAAAACGGGATGACGTTCTGCCGATAGGGTCGGTTAAAACCAATGTCGGGCACCTTGAACCGGTTTCCGGTCTCGTGGGCCTGCTGAAGGCGACCCTGGCACTTAAGAACGACCTCTTGCCGCCTTCGCTCCACTTCAACACGCCGAACCCTGACATTCCGTTCGACGACTTAAACCTGAAGGTCGCATCCGAGGCCGTTGACCTGAAACGAAACGGCTCTGCGCGTCTTGCCGGTATCAACTCCTTCGGCTTTGGCGGAACCAACGCTCACACGGTGATTGCGGATGGCGATGCGCAGGAAACGGTTCCTGAGTCTGACGGCCGGTTGGATGCGCCGTTGATCCTCTCGGCCCGCGCAACCGATGCGTTGAAGTCGCTTGCGTCATCCTACCGTGAAAAAATCGCAACAGGCTCCGCCAGCGATGCAGCACATTTGGCCGCGTCTGTGGTGCACGGCCGTGACCTTGCCTCGGAGCGCCTGATCGTGCTCGGCGATACGGTCGAAAAGCGTCTTGAAGCCCTTGATGCCTTCCTGAGCGACGAGACACAGGCCGATGCTGTCAGCGGCTCAGCCTTCAAACCTTCTGAAAAAATAGGCTTTGCCTTTGCAGGCAACGGCTCGCAATGGGCCGGGATGGGACAGGAAGCCTACCAGAAGGACATGGCCTTCCAGCAAGCCCTGGAGCGGGTCGACAAGATTTTCATGGGCATTGGCGGCTGGTCGCTGTTGACCATGCTGTTCGCCGAGGATCTGGAAAGCGATCTCGAGCGCGCGGAAGTCGCGCAGCCTCTGCTGTTCGGCATTCAGGTCGCCACGGTTGAAGCGCTTCGGTCACGTGGTCTTGAGCCGGATGCCGTCGCGGGCCATTCGGTCGGTGAAGTCGCCGCGGCCTGGTGCTGCGGTGCACTTTCCCTGGAACAGGCCGTCAAGGTCATCCATGCCCGGTCAAGCGAACAGGAAGTCATTCGGGACCTCGGCTCCATGGCGGCACTTTTGCTGCCTGCCGACAAGGCTGAGGAAGCGATTGAAAAAAGCGGGCTGCCCCGCCTCGAGCTTGCCGCTGTGAACAGCCCGCGCAGCGTCACAATATCCGGTGATGTGGACAGCCTTGACGCATTTGCGAAGTTTGCACGCAAGAACAAGTGGGCATTGCGCCGTTTGAATCTGGCGTATCCATTCCACAGCGCATTGGTCGACCCGATAAAAGAACCGCTACTGACCGCCCTTAAGGATATTCGCCCGGCCAAAGCCTCGGTGCCGTTTTATTCGACGGTGCTGCCGGGCAAAGACAGTGTTGATTTGTCTGCGGACTATTGGTGGCAAAACGTCCGCCAGCCAGTGCGGTTCGCCGATGCCGTCTCGAACATGGCCGAAGACGGCGTTGGGCTTTTTGTAGAAATCGGCCCGAAGGTCGTGCTCGCCACCTACATGAACGATGTGCTGCGTCAGGATGGCAAGAAGGCTCAGGTCCTGGCCAGTTTGGATCAGCCAGGCAAAAACACGCTGGACGTTGAAAACCCGATTTCTCGGATAGCGGCCGCCATTGTCGCCAATGGTGGACGTGTGGATCTGGACACGTATGTCGCTCCGCGTCCGGCAACGATTGCAGATCTGCCGACATATCCATGGCAGAATTCGGAGTTCAAACCCGACCCGACCGGCGAGCGGGTCGATTTCATGTTCGGCACGACATGGCCACTGCTGGGCTACCGTCTCCGTCAGGATGCGGCCGAGTGGTTCAACCACGTCAATACAGGCGTGATCAAATGGCTGGACGACCACAAGGTTGAAGGTTCAGTTGTGTTCCCGGCCGCCGGGTTCTTTGAAATGGCCCTGCGGGCTGCTCTGAGGTGGACGAAGTCCGACGCCGTTGAGCTGCGCGATTTCGACATCATCCGGCCGCTTGTCCTTGAAGACGACGAGATTTGGGAAACCATGGTCCGGGTATCGCCCGACGACCGGGTCATCGAGATCTTCTCAAAACCACGCCTGTCAGAAGGCGACTGGTCACTGAATGCGCGCGGCCACTACAGCACTCCGTCCACCTTCGGCACAGCGCCGCGCCTGCAAATGAGCGACGTTCCGGCAGACGAGATGGACCAAGACGCGCTTTATGCACTGACGGAAACCTTCGGGCTCAATTACGGCCCTGCTTTCCGGCGCGCGGAAAAGGTCGTTCGGCATGATGAGCGGACCGCAACGGTGACCTTGCTGCCACGCGCCGACAATGTGGCCAAGGAAAAACTGGCGCTCTGCCCGACCTTGGTGGACAGCGGCTTTCACGGACTGTTTGCCTTGCTTGAGGGCGTTGACGGCATCCCGGAACAGACGAGTTTTCTGCCGATCAGAGTCGGTGCATTGCGTGTGCTGCGTCCAGAAGCGGACCCGGTTTCCGTTCGCATCAAAGTCACCAAGGCCTCCCCAAGGTCAATCGAGGCAACGTTTGAGTTTCTCGATGAAAATCAGCAGGTTGTTGCCCGCTTGGCACAAGCCCGCTTCCGGGCTGTCAAACTCGGCCGGGAAAGCCGCGCAGACGAGCTCGCCTACCGCCAGATCGCCAAACTGCTGCCTGAGTACGGGCACGCCTCGCCGGTGCGGGAGCTTGTTCCGGAGGGGATTGAAAAATTTGCCGCGGATCTCGGGATCACAGCTGAAACCGCCCCGGAACCCGACGAACCGACACTGTTGATCGAAGCGCTCGGGCGAACGATCGCTCACCAGGTGTTCTGGCAGCTCAGTGGCTCCGGACGTCTCAGCATTTCGGAACTTTTGGCGTCTCAAAAACTGCATGAGAGTGCGGTTCCTCTCGCAGCCTGCCTGCTGACGTGGCTGGAAGAAGACGGACTTGCAGACGCAGCCGAAGACGGGGTTTACACCCTGAACGACCCCGCGGATGGCCCGCAACCCGATATCATCATGCAAACTGTGGTCCAGGACGGTGCGGCCCATATCAGCGAAGCGGCACTGCTCGCCCGATTGAGCACCGATCTGCCGGTCATCTTGGAAGAAGGTCTGAAGGCCAGCGCATCCGATGTGTATGCCGGCGGGCTGTTCGATGCCTATCTCACGGCGTCTCCCTCGGCGATTGCGCGGGTTGATGCCCTGAAATCCGTTACAAGCGCGCTGATCGGCCGGTGGCCAAAGGACAAGGCGCTGCGCATCCTTTTGATCGGTGCGGGATCCCAGGATCTTCCCGTGGCCGTTGATCGGGCGATCGATCTTGAACACGGGTCCATTGTGGTCACCGATCCCAATGACGCTGTCGTGTCGCGCGCAGAGCGGCTGTGGACCGGGTCGCAGGCCACACAATTTGCAGAACTTGGCGAAGAAGGGCTTGCGGAAGCAGGCGGCGAATTCGACCTGGTCGTGTTTGCATCCGCGATGTCTTCCTTGACCGAGGATCACTGGAAAGCTGTCCTGTCTGCAAGCGCGCCTTCGGCACTGATTGCTGGCGCGGAAATGCTGCCGTCCCCGGTCACGGACATGATCCGCGGTGTGGGGTCCGATTGGTGGTCGGAAACCGCGTCGTTCGTATTCCCTGTTTCCATCAGCACCGCGCACACACCCGAGGACCGCTTGTCCGAGGCAGGATTAATCGATATCGCCGCACAGCCAATCAACACGGCGGCCGGTGAGATGGATTTCGTCTTTGCCACTGTGCCCGTAGCGTCCGAGGCTGACGGTGCAGCCGAAGCCGGCGATGAAGACGCAGCATCAAACTTGAAACGGCCGGTTGTGCTGTTTACCGATGCTGAAGGCGACGCCCGCAAACTGGCTGACGGGCTTAAGGTGTGCCTGGAACGGAAGGGCTTCGAGCCCGTCATTGCAATTGCGGGCCAGGAAACCAAGCAAACCGATGACGAATGGGTCTTGAACCCGGACAGCGATCTGGCCGAGGTCAAGATGCTTCTGTCATCGGCAAGCGGCAATCTCATTCACCTTCAAGGCGCGTATGCTGCAGGACGGTCCGCTCAAGACACGGTCGATGAGCGTACGTGGTCGCTGACACGCATCCTCAACGCTATCGGTCCGGACAAGGCACGGATCCACGTTATTGCACCAGGCGGTGGTCAGGGATTGAGCAAGGGCCAGGCCCTCGCTCCCGATCAAGCCGGTGTCTGGGCATATGGCCGCGTTGCCATAAACGAATTCCCGGACGCGAACATCAAGCTGATCGATGTGTCTCCGACGCTTGAGCCCGGCATCGCCGCCGCACGCCTTGCCGAGGAAATCGCCCACGAGAACGGCGAGCGCGAGATCATCCTCGACGGCCACAGCCGCTATGGCCTGCGCATACTGCAGGGCGGTGTATTGACCCAAAGCCGGTTGCCTGAAGGCAGCGAACCCGGCATGCGGCTCGATATTGTCCGACAGGGCGCGCTCGATCAGCTGGCATGGCAGCCGGTCGCCCGTGCCAAGCCGGAAAACACGGAAGTCGAAATCGCCGTTGAGGCAAGCGGACTAAACTTCCGCGATGTCATGTGGGCGCTTGGCCTCTTGCCCGAAGAGGCGCTGGAGGACGGGTTTGCCGGTCCGACGCTTGGGATGGAATGCTGCGGCACGGTTGTCGCGTGCGGTGACGGCGTGACGCGCTTCAAGGAAGGTGATCGGGTGATTACCTTTGCCCCGGCCTGTTTTGCCAGCCATGTGACTGTGGATCAAAGCGGCTGCGCGCCGATGCCAAGTTCGGTGTCGTCCGAAGAAGCAGCGACCATTCCGGTGACATTCCTGACCGCGTATTATGCCCTGGTTCACTTGGCGCATCTGAGCGAAGGCGAAACCGTTCTGATCCACGGCGGTGCCGGCGGTGTCGGCCTTGCGGCACTTCAAATCGCAAAATCGCGCGGCGCGCGGATCATTGCGACCGCAGGCTCGCCGGAAAAACGAAACACCCTCAAGCTTCTGGGTGCCGATGTCGTGCTCGATTCGCGCAGCCTCGCCTTTGTTGACGCGGTGATGGACGAGACCGACGGAGACGGTGTCGATGTGGTTCTCAATTCGCTGTTTGGCGAGGCCATGGAGCGCAGCATCGAGGTTCTCAAACCGTTCGGACGGTTCCTTGAGCTTGGCAAACGCGATTATTACGGCAACACGCGGATTGGCCTGCGGCCGTTCCGGCAAAACCTGACTTATTTCGGGATCGATGCCGACCAGCTTCTCACCCGCCAGCCGAAACTGGCGGAAGACCTGTTCGCCAAGCTTGTGGAGCTCTTTGAGGACGGCACGCTGTCGCCCCTGCCCTATCGATTGTTCGGGGCCGATCAGGTTGTTGATGCCTTCCGGCTGATGCAGCAGGCTGGCCATATCGGAAAGATCGTTCTCCGGCCGCCGCAGGCACCGTCGAATATCATGACTTCTGCAGAAGTCACCTTCGATCCCGATGCGGTATACCTGATTGCCGGCGGGTTTGGCGGATTTGGCGCTGAACTCCAACGCCGCCTCGTTGATCTCGGTGCCCGCAACATAGCGGTCCTCAGCCGCCGTGGAGCAGATAGCGAAGAATCCCAAGCCGTTATCTCCGAGCTGCTCAGCCGCGGCGCGACCGTCACCGGATACGTCTGCGATATCACGGATGGAGCGAAGATATCAGAAGCGCTCAACACAATCCGGGCTGCGGGCAAACCTCTCAAGGGCGTGTTTCATACGGCCATGGTGCTGAATGACGTCTTGATCTCCAACCTTGATCACGACGGTCTCACCCGCGTTCTGGCACCGAAGGTCCAAGGCGCTGAACTGCTTGATCAGCTCACCTTTGAGGATCCGCTGGATCATTTCGTCCTGTATTCGTCCGCAACAACGCTTGTCGGCAATCCGGGCCAGGCAAATTATGTTGCAGCCAACGGATATCTCGAAGGTTTGGCGCGGCGACGCCGGGCACAGGGCAAGCCGGGACTGGCCGTTGCTTGGGGCGCGATTTCCGACGCCGGCTATTTGGCCCGCAATGAGGACGTCAATGAATTGCTGTCCCGCAAGCTGGGCCGTCATGCGCTCACCGCCCGTGAGGCGCTGGATGGACTGATGCAGCTGATGAGCCTGCCGCAGGACACACAGGCCAATGCGGCGGTCGGCTTTGCCCGTATCGATTGGCAGGCCGCGCGCAAGGACCTGGCTCTCATGGGCAGCCCACTTGTTGCGCTTCTTGGTCTCGGTTCGGAAGAAGACGGGGCCGGTGCGGAAGGCGCGATCGATCTTCACGCATTGCTGGAAGGTCTCGACAAGGTGGCAGCTGCACAAACCGTTGCCAAACTGCTCGCCGGCGAAATCGGGAAAATCCTGCGGATCTCGCCTGAAGAGATCGACCATCACAAACCGCTTTCCGATATTGGAATGGATTCACTGATGGCGCTTGAGCTGCGGATGAGTGCGGAGCGACAACTTGGCATCGATATCCCGTTGATGTCTCTGGCAAATGGAGCGACACTCATTGATCTGTCCGCCCGCGTTGCCGGCCGCGTGCTTGGTGAGGAGGCAGACGGATTGTCGAGTGAAAGCCAGCAGCTGGCCAGCCAGCACATGGCAAGTGAATTGGACGAGACAACCGATCTTTCCGATGTTGCGGCCAAGGTCGAGGGCAAAAGCCGCGAAATGGGGTCATTCCTTTGACGGATTCAAAAAACGGAAATCAGCGACTTGCGCCTCAAGAGCGCGAGAAACTCATGACGAGCCTGAAAGCAGGCCGCCGGTCGGCGCGCGACCGCAAACCGGCACCGCAGCTCAAGTCCGTGGCTGAAAAGCCGCACAAGAAAGCCTATGATTTCCGTGAGTTGCCGCAAATCAAGCAGCTACAGATGCACCGCGCGGCCGCGGACATGATGGGTATCGAAAACCCGTTTTTTCGACCGCATGATGGCCTTGCAGCCGGTACCACCGAAATCGACGGCAAGCCGCATGACAATTTTGCATCCTACAATTACCTCGGCCTCAATGGCCATCCGGACGTGAACGCAGCGGCTACCGCAGCACTTGAAAAATTCGGAACCAGTGTTTCCGCCAGCCGCATTGTTGCCGGCGAGCGTCCACTCCATGGCGAGCTGGAACAGGCCCTCGCCCGCATTCACGGAACCGAGTCGGCCATCGTCATGGTCTCGGGCCATGCAACCAACGTGACGACGATCGGCCATCTCATGGGCAAAGGCGATCTGGTTCTCACCGATACCCTGGTGCACAATTCGATTGCCGAGGGAGTGCGGCTGTCAGGCGCGACGCGCATCAATTTCCCGCATGGCGATCTCGATGCGCTTGAAAAGCTGCTCGCCGAAAACCGGCACAAATTCGACAATGTGCTGGTCATCGTTGAAGGACTATACTCGATGGACGGCGACTTCCCGGATCTCAAGCGGGTCGTGCGTCTCAAGCAATCCTATGATGCCTGGCTGATGGTGGACGAGGCCCATTCCATCGGTGTCCTTGGAAAAACCGGCCGCGGGATCGCGGAACACTTTGACATCGATCCAAGCGAAGTCGAATTGTGGATGGGAACGCTGTCCAAGACGTTTTCATCCTGCGGTGGCTATATCGCAGCTTCCAAGGTTCTGTGTGACTACCTCAAGGTCTCGGCGCCGGGATTTGTCTTTTCCGTTGGCCTCTCTCCTGCTCTGACAGCGGCTGCCATCAAGTCTGCGGATTTGCTGCTGCGCGAACCGGAGCGGGTCGCCAAGCTAAAGGAAAACGGTCATCTGTTTTTGAAGCTGGCCAGGGCGGCCGGTCTCGATACCGGTCCGAGCATGGGCTATGCGGTCGTGCCGGTGATTGTTGGCGATTCTGCCAGCGCGGCAATCCTGTCAAACCGGCTGCTTGCGCGCGGTGTCAACGCCTTGCCGATCATCTTCCCGGCTGTTCCGGAAAAATCGGCACGGATCCGGTTCTTCATCACCAGCGAGCACACGGCTGAACAGATCGAACGGGCTGTGGCCATTACCGTTGAAGAACTTGAGGCGCTGCAATCAGGCGGCTCTGCGGTAGACCGGCTGGTCAAGGCTGCGAAATAGCGGCCGGCTCGACTGAACAGCGAAAGCCCTCAATCCCGCTTTTGACCCTCGCCCAAGTAGCGGGGGTCTTTTTCGATATGCGCTTCAAAGCCGCCCATGAACAAGTCGGCCAGTTTTGGCGGCAAAAGGTTTTGCAGGTAGATGCCGGCAGCGAGCGGAAAAGGGAATGCATACACCGCCTTTTGCTTCATGATCGCGCGATACATGAGCTTTGCCGCCTTGTCCGCTGATATCTCGAAGGGTTTTGAGCCCTTGTGGCGCGCGGACATCGGCGTTGTGACAAAGCCCGGGCAAAGAACGGTCACCGACACGCCAAAAGGTTTCAACCAGCCTCTGAGGGCGTTCCCGTAGGCAATAATTGCGGCCTTGGTGGCACTGTAGGTCGGCATATCCGGCAGAGCCCGCAAGCCCGCCAGTGATGACACCAGAACCACCTGGCCACGGCCACGTTTGCGCATGGCCTCCGCCAGACCGGAGACGGTATGAACAGCGGCCCGGTAATTGATGTCGATTTGCCGCTCGACCTCGTGTTCGTCTTCGCGCGACCGGTCCGGGCCCAGCCCCGCCGTGACACCGGCATTTGCGATCACCAGATCGACCGGTGTCGTTTCGTCAAAAGCGGACAACACCTTTGCGAGGGCATCGCCATCGCGTATGTCAACGGTCTCATATGCAGCCTCGCTGCCGGCCTCGGCGAGTTTTTCACTGAGTCTTTTGAGTTTGTCGCCGTCTCGCGCGATCAACAAAAATCTGCGGCCCGGACGGGCCATCTGGAGGGCGAGCGCTTCTCCGATCCCCCCGCTTGCGCCGGTCAAGACAATGGTTCGCGGATCAAATCGTGCCATTGCAGGCTGCCTTTTTTCATTGCGCAGGTGGTCAAATGCCAAGTTTACGGCCAAGCCAGCTCATGTGCCGCCGGACTGCCGTCATGAAAAGGTGCCTGCGGTCTGCGCGCTGCTCGCTGAGCCGTTTGACCAAAAACTCTGGAGAACAGTGCACCAGGCTGACCGGATCAATCGTTCGGGCGTAGACCACCAACGCCAGATAAACAAGCTCTTCGAGGGTTCTGGCCCGTGTCCGTTCCGGCACAGATGTCAGGTCTTCGGTCAAACCCCAGCCAGCGTAAAACGGAAGCCCGTGCACAGTTACCGTCTTGCCGCGCAGCAGTGCTTCATATCCCGCAAGGGAGGAAAACGTTTCGACCGCGTCGCAGGCGTCAACAAGATCAACAATATTGGCATGAGCTGCGACATGATTGGCAAGGCCAGCCGTTTCAGCTGGCAAGAGTTTGCCTTTGCGCAATCCGGTTTCGACGTCCGGATGCGGCTTGAAAACGATATAGGCGTCAGGATTGCGCTCCCGGGCAAGCCGGAGGAGATCGAGATTGACGTTTGGCGTATTGGCGCAATCGATTGTTTCAGACCGGGACTTGCGAATGGCGGCATCGTCTGCCACCTGCCCCGGAACAAGGATGATGCGCTGGTCCGTATCGAACCGTGTCGGCTTAGCCTTGCCGAAATTGTACTTGGAAACCCGCGCCTGAACGATCACGTCAATCAGCGCGCGGCCGCGCGCCATCTCGCCGGCGCTCAAGTCATATGTCTCAAGCAGGACTTCAAGCCGGCTCTTGCGCGCCGGGTCGTAGTAAATGCCAAGGTCGTCGACCGCGAGCATCGCGCCGCGCGCCAGACCGGCGCCTAGGCCGACAGAGCGCAGAAAACCGTCTTCAATCCGCAGCAGTGGCACTCCAGCCGCATCACACGCCTGTTCGATCTCCGGCGCCGTGCGGCCCGCCCAGGAGAGCACCTGTCCGCCATCGCGTTTGGCAGCCTCAACGGCCAGCTCCCAGTCGTCGTGAAACACCACCGGGCCGCCAGGTCCGGCAAAAGTCGCGTTGATGGATGGATGGTTCCAATATTGTGCGCCATAGCAGTGCGACGCACGCACATTCTCCTGCCAGCGCGTTTCGATCAACGATGCGATATCCAGCGCTTCATCCGCTGTGATTGCCGAACCAGAATAGGGCTCGAACCAAGTGGTCAGTTCGGTTAGCAACCGCTCACAGCGGATGGCCAGACGCGCCTTGTCCGGCTCCGCCGCCAAAATCTTCTGCCAAAACGGATCTGAAATGGCACCTGACGAAGGCTCCTCCATGAAGCTTCGGCTGGCTTTGTCCGCTTCATCGCCGGCAACCTCCGCGGCGGAAAACCGGTGCACCCGGTGGCCGTCCCGCACACGATCAAGAAACGGTGTTGCGGTTTCCGGCGGTTCTGGCGCTGTTTCGGCCAAAAATGCGTTCACCAGTGCATCCAGGGCCGATCCAGGTTCCCCTTGACGCGCAACCGGCGGCAGAAAAATTGCCGTTATAGAAGACGGATACGTTTTTGAAGCGCATGGAAACAGGCCCGGCAACACCACCAGAACCGGCTTTTTCCCGCCTGACAGCTTGATTGCTTTTTCAAGCGCGGCGTCTGCCGGACCGCAAGCTATCACATCTGCTTTACCCGGCGCACTACTTACAAACCTGGCTCCGGTCATCCTTTCGATCTTTGCGCGGACCGCGTCCAAGGTGACATCCGCCGTGTAGAGCCGTTGAAGTCTTGGAAACGCCTGGGCCATCACAGAGGGACCCCCAAGGCGCGAGCGGCGGCCAGACGAGGCGGTTCCGCCTCAAAGCCACCAGGTTCGTTCAGCCGCCTCTCCAGCAATCGCTCCGCAATATTGCGCGCGGCAACCGGCCCCCCCTCTTGATTATGGATCGAGCCACGCACCTGAATGGTCCCGGCGATTGCCATCACATAGGCAGCCAGCAGATCTCCGTCCGGTTTTGCCGGTGCGTTCCAGAATGACGCCAATGTGCCGGAATGCGTCAATCCTTCAACATCATAATGTGCTGGCACCAGCGTTTTGACCGGGCACCCAGCCTGAAGCGCTTCAAGGCCTGCCGTCGAATTCAACGTAACCAAACCGGCCGCACCTTCAAACAATGGACCGAGGCCGCCGCCATCCAAAAACACGATCCGCCCCTGCAAGCCGCTGTCGCGTGCCAGACGGTCAATCTCCGCCGGCCAATTTTCAAACCCCACATCAAGTGGGTGGGTCTTGATGGCAAGAACGGCATCGGACGGGGCTTCTTTTGCAAATGAGGACAGGATCACCTCAAGCACGTCCGAAAAGCTTTCATAGGGCGAATGGCGCCGCAGCTGAAAATCTCCCTCCAGCTGCAAGGGCAAGACAAAAAACGGCTGCTTTGACGCTTTCAAAGCCCTGATCTTGTCATGCGCAATTCTGTTTCGGCGTTTTTCATCAAGAAGGCGCCACGCTCCGCGCAGGTACTCAAGGACGGGCGGATAGATCGTATGCCGCTCATAATGTGGATAAAGAAACTTCAGGAACACATTGGTGAGGTTGTAGATTACATCCGGCACGGTCTGAAGGTAAAACGAAGCGGGAAACTGCGGCCCAAGGTCGATCGGGGCAACAGATTCGGCGATTTTGCGAATTCTCTCTGGATCCTTGGGGAAATGACTAAGGGTCGACAGGCCGTCCCGCTCCAACGTCATCCATCCCGGTCTGAGATAGCCCAGTTCGCTGACCGCCACATAAACACCGCGCTCGCGTGCTGCGGACACGGCTGCCCGGTGATATATGCGCTGGTCCCCGTGCAGCACCAGATCGGTGATTTTCTTATCATCCAGGAACCGTTGAATGAAGTCCGGCCAGTCTGACACACGGTCTTTGAATGATGTGGTCTCCGGCCCGTGCCAATGCAGCCAGTCCCCGGCGCACAGGTTGATACGGAATACCTTATGCCCCGCCTTGCGGATCTCCTCGCCTGTCAGCCGGAACAACGGGCTGAGCGGGCCTTGCAAAAACAGGACCCTGCGCACCCCGGACCGGCATGACGTGTCATCCGCGCCAGGCATGGGTCCAAAGCTCTGTCTTGCCGCGCGCTTTCATTTGCTCGTCAAAAGTCGTTGCGATCCCGAGACTGCGCGCCTTTGCGATCCGCGGCGGTGCGTCCAGCAGCGCACCCGGCAGGTTCACCGTCTCCTCGTTGAGACGCTGTGCCATGACCGTAGCGCCCGCATGGCGTCCCTCAGGCGTGTAAAAACAGCCTTTCACCTGGATCGTCGCTGCCAGCAGCTTCTCAAGATCGGCAACAAGCGCAGGATCCGGCGCGGTTCCCTCGCGCCAGAAAGCATCCAGAGGTTTCTGGCAGGTCAGCTCAGGAATGTCGTACAGCGCGATGCCGAGAACCTTGGTCGGACAGCCGACCCGCAATGCGTGAATGCCGGTCGTGCTGTTGATGGTGAGCGAGCCAGCGGCGTGATGCAAGAGATGGTCCAGATTGCCGCCGTCGATCACATAGACCCGCTTTTTGACCCCGTAATGCCGGGCAAGCTGACGGAGGATCTTGCGCCAGGGCTCCATGCCATTGTCGAGCGGATGCACCTTGAACACAAGCCGGGCTTCCGGGGGTGCATGCCCTGCGAAAGACCGGATGACCTGCTCTGCCGCTTCTGCGATGTGATCGAAGGGAGAATTGTAGCGCAGTTGATAATCGCTCTGCAGCTGCAGCGGAAAAACGAAATAAGGCAGACCGACACCGATCACGTCATCGATAAGGTGTTTGGCGTTCCTGTCCCTCGTGCGGGACATCAAAAGACGCGGTATGTTGCTGAGGTAATCGATCAAAGGATGATACAGCTTGTCACGGACGAAATGCGGATAGGCCAGTTTGAACAGCACATTCGACATGTTGTAGGTGACTTCGCGAACCGCCTCAGTCCAGAAACCGAATTTGTACAATGGCCTCCGGTCAATGTCGGGCAAGCTCGCGGATGCTTTGCGAATTATATCCGGATCATTCGGGAACAGAGAATGGGCCGACATGCCACATCGCTCGACGGTGATCCAATCCGGCCGCAAGTAGCCGAATTCATAAGTCGTCGGAGTGATGCCCAGCTCGGCGGCAACTTCCACCGCCGCCACATGATAGGGCACGCGGTCAGCGTAGTAGACCAGATCCGTGACGCCATTTGACTTGCAATACGCACGAAGCCAGTCCTTCCAGTCCGACAAACGGCCACGATAGGACGTCGCGCGCTTGTCGTGCCAGCTGAGCCAATCGCCCGCACACAAATTGACGCGCAGTGTTTTCGCGCCGAGCCGCTCCAGTTCGTCGGCGACCGTGCGCGCGAAAATGGAAGGCGGGCCCTGCAGAAAAAGAAAAACCTTCGGGCTTGGCGAAGAATGGGTCAAAGAACGGATCACCAGCTTACACATACGGCAGCGGGCGGACCGAAGTCCGCCCGTTCCCGCTTTACACAAATAGAGGGCGTTCTGCCAGAACCTTAGTCCGTGACCGAGCTCACGACCGCATAGTTGCTGATGAGCGGTGCAATAATCTGCAAGAACTTGCCAAACTCGGCTGTCGGATGGTTCGAGACGAACAGAATGTCCTTGTCCCGCATTTCAAAATGCCGCGCCAGGAAAAATCCGCTCGGATCCCGCATATTCAAGCGGTAGACGGCAGGAACCTGTGTATGAGCGGCAATTTTGGAGGCAACCTCTGGCCTGACCGAACGCACAAGGTCGGAGTCTTCGAACCTGAAGAGGAACACGCCGGTTGCATCGGCTTTGTTGTCATTCAGCCCTCCGACCGTTGCCAGGGCTTCAGCAAGCGTCACGCTTTTCGTGCGGAAGGGCACAAGCTGGTTGGCTTTTACAGCACCAAAGGCGGAGAAGGTGCGCGGACGGTGCGACAGCAAGATATTGTCGTTCGGCGAAATGACAACGTTGTTTTCCGGGTAGTCGATCAGGTGCTCCAACCGCGTCGTGCCCGAGCGGTTGCCCCGCTTCAGCGTCACCACGGTTTCAAACGTGGCCTGCCGCGCTCCGCCCGCAGTTGCAACCAGGTCCAAAAGCCGCGTGTTGCGCACCGGCAACGGATAAACGCCGGGCTTGCCCACGTCTCCCACCACAACAGCGGTCGAGCTCAGTTTTTGATTGAGAGTTACGAGAACCTGCGGTTCGACGGCCTTGCCGACCAGCTTTTGCTGAATTGATTGCCGAAGGCCTTCGACACTGAGGCCAGCTGCGCGAATTCGGCCCGCGTAGGGAATAAAGATGCTGCCGGACTCATCGATGACCGCCGGGATCGTGCTGGCACCACCATCCTTGTCCGAAAAGAGCCCATCGGGAGAAGCTTCCCAAATACCGACGCTCAAGGTGTCGCCGACACCGAGCAACGTACTGGATCCGCCGTTTCCGACCCCCCTGAACTGGTTGGCAAAGGCCAGCGGCCGGTAGCGCTTGATGGTTTCGATGTTCGAGCTGTCGATTTTTATGACGGTGTAGTCAGCGACACTCTGCTCGGACTCGATGTCTTGGCTGGTGATGTTTATTGCCGCGGGGCCATCACCCGGCAAAGCCGCGCAACCTGTTAAAGCTGCAGCAACGGCAAGTACTGTGAAAACTCTCATTCTTATCCGATCCACCCAACCAAGTGCGGTGGTCCTAGCACGGCCTCTGGTTTAATGTCCAAGGATGGATTCAAAAATCCCCGGCTTGGTCCATTCATGTTGTCCCCGCGCAACAGTTGACACTGAAATCCTTAATGAACTGAGTGGCTTTGTCGGTTTGTCACCAGAAAAACGCGAATGGCCGGGATTGCAGCAAGCTGCGATTTGGGAAATACCCGCGTGAATCACCATCTTCACCGAATGAGGGCCCACAAGATGACGGAAAACGAGACCGTAGACGGCAGCACGCTCACAGAAAAGGTCATCGAAGCCTCTGCCGCACTTGACCGGTGGGCTCTGCAAGATGCATTTCCGTTTTGGCACACACATGGGATCGACCCGGATACAGGCGCTTTTGCCGAAACCCTTGACCTTGTGTCCCACCAGGAAGCCGCCCCTGCCCGGCGCGCGCGTGTTCAACCCCGCCAGGTTTTTTCTTTTCTCGAAGCCGCAGATCTGGGCTGGGACGGCCCGGCGCTCCAGATCGCCCGCAGCGGGATGGAGTCGTATCTGTCTTCCTATTTCAACGAGGACGGCACCGCAATCAGCGCAATCACAATTGCCACCAGCGAGGCGGACCCGACGTTCGACCTATACAATCAGGCGTTTGCCCTGTTCGCCATGGGCCGGTTGGCGCGAGCCATTCCGCAAAGCGCGCCGGACATGCACGCCAAGGCATCGGCGTTGCTGGATCATCTGCGCAAGGGTTTTGCACACACGGACGGCGGTTTCCATGAGGCAAATCCTGTTCGCGCGCCGCTGCGCTCAAATCCCCACATGCATTTGTTCGAGGCCTCGCTCGAGCTGGAGCAGACAGCGGAAGACACGCGCTGGCGGGAACTTGCCGACGAGATCGCCGACCTCGCCCTCACGAAATTCATCGACCCGGCAACCGGCGGGCTGCGCGAGTTTTTCGATCTGGATTGGTCGCCGATGCCAGATGAAACGGGACGCATCATGGAGCCGGGGCATCAGTTCGAGTGGGCATGGCTTTTGATCCGCTGGGGCATCCTGCGCAACCGCGCGGATGCAATCAGTGCAGCGAGGCGGCTCTATCAGATCGGCGAGCAGTTCGGGATCGATGCGGAACGCCAAGTGGCAATCATGGCACTGAATGACGACCTCGAAACGCACGATCCGCTCGCCCGGCTGTGGGGCCAAACCGAGTGGATCAAGGCCGCAGTCATCCTGGCGCGGATCTCGGTTGGCCCGGAGCAAGATGCCTTTCAGAACGACATCGTGCGCGCATCCGATGCGTTAATGCAGTACTTCAAGGATGTGCCTGCGGGCTTGTGGCGCGACAAGCTCAAAGAAGACGGCAGGTTCATCGACGAGCCAGCCCCGGCGAGTTCTTTCTACCATATCATTTGCGCGATTGGCGAACTGCACGCCTTTGCCGCAGACCTTAAACGCAGTTGAGATGGTCCATCTCAAGGGCCCCATGGCGAATGTGAAGCACAGAACGCCGCAAATGCTGTTTTCGAACCGGTGTGTTTGCGACTAGGTTGCGCCATCACCCAGCCGGTATTTCAAAAAGACCCAAGGTTTTTCATGACAGACGCTCGTATCATAGACGGCAAGGCAGTTGCCGCTTCCGTTCGCGACGAAATCTCCAGCCGTGCAGCCGGCCTTTTGGACGCGCAGGGCATCCGTCCGGGTCTGGCGGTGGTGCTGGTTGGCGAAGACCCGGCGAGCCAGGTTTATGTCCGCAACAAAGACCGGACGGCAGAGGCTTGCGGCTTCAACTCCATCAAGCACACGCTTGACGCGGCCACCCCGGAAGCGGACGTCCTGGCATTGGTCGAGACGCTGAACAATGATCCGGCCGTTCATGGCATCCTCGTCCAGTTGCCGCTGCCGAAGCACATTGATGAGAGCAAAGTCCTCCGGCTCATCAAGCCGGAAAAGGATGTCGATGGGTTTCACCCGGTCAATGTCGGCCTCTTGACGACCGGCGAACGCGATCATGCGCTTGTGCCATGCACGCCTGCGGGCAGTCTCGTGCTTTTGAAGCGCACCCTGGGAGATACGCTGTCAGGCCAGAACGCGGTTGTGGTCGGGCGCTCCAACATCGTCGGCAAACCGATGGCGAGCCTTTTGCTGCAGGAGAGCTGCACGGTGACCGTGGCCCACAGCCGAACCCGCGACCTGCCTGACGTTGTGCGCGCAGCCGATATTGTCGTCGCGGCCGTCGGCCGACCGGAAATGATCAGGGGCGACTGGATCAAACCGGGCGCGACCGTAATCGACGTTGGCATCAACCGGGTTCCCGCTCCGGACCTTGGCGAAGGCAAAAACCGGCTTATTGGCGATGTGGCCTTTGACGAAGCGGTTCAGCATGCTGGCGCCATCACACCGGTGCCCGGCGGCGTTGGCCCCATGACGATCGCCATGCTGATGGCCAACACGCTGACCGCCGCACGGCGTCAACTCGGCCTGCCGGAAGAAACCCCGCTGTTTTAAATTGAAGGACGCCGACAGAAACGCAATATCAACCATGCGCCGACAAAACCTTGGGGCTGATAGTCATCAAAACACCAGCCCTAAGGTTAAACACGTAACCCACATTGAAAATTTTATTAACACTTTAGGCTTTATAAAATTCCCCAAGAGTAACTCTAATAATTTCCAGTAGAATTCAGCGATACTACACAACCGTAAGCAATAAAGCCTCACACGGCTAAGCTTCACGGTGTGTGGCCGACTTGGGGGTAGGCATGCACGACGACCACAGGGCCGCATTGGATTTCCTAGGCTGCGCCTTTAGCAAAAACGACAAGTTGAAAGACATTAACCGGCTGCTTGATGAGATCATGCCATCCATGATGGATGACTTTTACCAGCAACTCCAAGGTTCACCCGCGAGCGCTTTGTTTTCTTCTCCGGACCGGCTGGAACCAACCAAGAAAGCACAGACAGCCCACTGGAAACGGTTGTTTGAAAGCGGCTTGTCAGAGGAAACCCTGAAAAACTCTGAGCATATCGGTGCGGTTCATCTGGAACACGGTTTGTCACCCACGTGGTATATTGCTGCCTACGGTTGGGTGCTGATCCGCATTCTTCCCGCGCTCAACAAAAAATTCCGGTTCGACCGAGGCGGCTTCGACAAAGCCTGCGAAACCCTCATTTGCCGCATGTTTGCCGACATCGCAACCTCGTTAAACGGCTATCAGACGGCGTCAATTGCCAAAGCCGTTTCCGAGCTCAGGGAAGACAAGACCACTGCGCTTGGCAATCTGTCACGCTCGGTCGCAAATCTAAACGGCGTTGCCCTGCAGCTTGCCCTGCTGCAACGAAACTCCGCCGAAGTTGCTTCCAGCGGCGAGACAATATCCTCCGCAGCCACCGAACTCGTATCGTCCATTTCCGAGATCACCAACACCAGCGACATGGCCGCACAGGAGGCCCAGGACAGCAGCAACTCTGCGGCGGATTCCCAGGCAACAGTGCGGAAATTGTCCGAGGTCATATCGAACATTTCGAGCGCCGTCAGCCAGACATCGAACAGTGTTGATGAACTCTCCGAAGCGTCCGATCAAATTGGCCAGATGCTGTCCGTCATTGAAGGCATTGCCCAGCAAACCAATCTTCTGGCGCTGAACGCGACAATCGAAGCCGCCCGCGCCGGTGAGGCGGGCAAAGGGTTTGCAGTCGTTGCGCAAGAGGTCAAACAACTGGCCACCCAGACAGCGAAATCGACAGAGGACATCGCCGCCCGTATCACGGCGTTGCGGGAGGGCATGTCGACGATCCAGGGCAACATGGAGCTGTCCACCAACGCGGTTTCGCAAAGTGAAGAGGCAATCGAGCAAACGTCCTTGCAAATTGATCAGTTTGCCAGCCAGGTGTCCGGTGTTTCGCACCGGATGAGCGAAATCGCAGGGATCCTGTCCCAGCAAAAGCATGCATGTGATGAAATCGCAGGCAGCATCAACGGTGTCGCAAAACTGGCGTCCGAGAGCAGCAAATTTGTTGAAGAAGTGTCCTATAACATGAAGGACAGCTCGGCGAATTTCCTTGAAAATGCCCGCGACAGCTTCGACCCGGAATCGCCTGTTGCGCTGTGCTACATGGCCAAGATCGACCATGTCGTCTTTAAAAAGCGCGTTGTGGATACCTGCATGGGCGCGGAGAACTGGTCCAGCCATGATGTGCCCGACCACCACAATTGCCGGCTCGGCAAGTGGTATGACGGGCTCCAGGATCCCCGAATCCAGGCTCTCCCGTCCTTCAAGGCGCTGGTCTCACCGCACGAAATCGTACATGCAGCCGCGAAAGAAGCGCTGGACGGTGCAGCTGAGAACAACACAGCCAAGATGTCGGCAGCGCTCCACGCGATGGACGAGGCCAGTGTTGACGTGCTGCGGCTTCTCGACGAGCTCGCAGCAGCCATATCGGCCATGAACGCGCAAGATCAGGCAGCGGCATAATCAATTTGTTGTAACGCTGCGGCAGAAAAGTCACCCACGGCCGGAAAATGGGCGGTGATGCCCCGCACTCTGGACGGCTCCGGCATCCCGGTGTTAGGAAGCCTTAACCAACTTGTTCTAGCTTTTCCAAGGGGCTGGGCAGTTAACCGGCAGGTCGTGCGTGGGGTGCGGCCTGTCCTTCACCGGTGACATCAGAGCCAATCCGGCTCAGGGTCCCAACCTGGAACAGGCGGCAGTTAGTGGTGCGTCGACCGTCTCGTGCGCCCTTGTCTGAAAAGGGCGCCACAGTTGTCTTGGCCACCGGGAAGCACATCGCTTCGCCGGCACGGGAGGTTTACGCCCAAAAACCCTGCAGCAAGCTGCTGAAGGCCGTGGCGTTCGGTCTTCTTGTGTCCACGTGCCTGACGCCGCTTCCCGCATCGGCATTCGAACTGTTCGGGGTCCGGTTGTGGGGATCCGACGCGGAAGAAACGCAGACGGTCCCTAATCCCCTGCCCTACAAGGCCGAGCTGTCACTCAGCTCCGAAAAAGAAGACCTTCAGAGCCGTTTGGAAAGCGCCTCGCTTCTTGTCTCTGAAGAGAGCAAGCAGCCCTCGGGAACGGATGGCCTCATCGCGCGGGCCCTGTCCGACCGGGAGCGCATCGTGGCAAGCTTGTATGGTGCCGGGTACTACGGTGGGACGCTAACAATCCGGTTGGGAGACGAGACCCTCGAACAGGCGCTTGAAACGGGCAACGTCTCCTCGGCGCGCCCGCTTCCCGTTCAGATCCTGGTCGATCCCGGCCCGCTGTTCCGTTTCGGCAACATAGAAATTTCCGCTGCCGATGCTGCCGCCTCTGACACAGGCCTATCTGAAAACCCGGCGGAGTGGGGCCTGACCCCGGGCGAACCGGCCCTGTCGGGTGAAATCCTGTCGGCCGAGCGGGCGATCCTGCGCAAGCTCCGGGATCACGGTTTCCCCAAAGCCCGCATCTCGGAACGGGTCATCGTCGCCGACCACAAAACCGATCTTCTGGACGTGCGGTTGAGTGCGATTGCCGGGCCCAAGGCGCGCTTCGGGGCTGTCAGCGTATCAGGCACAGAAGTGACCGACCCGGACTTTGTGGCGCGCCAGGCCATCATTCCGGTCGGCGCCACCTACTCGCCGGAGGAGCTGGAGGCCGCGCGCAAGCGGCTCGACGAGCTGGGCATTTTTTCGTCGATCCGACTGGTTGAAGGCGATATCGGCCCAGACGGGGTCATGCCGATCACCATCGAGGTGACCGAACGCAAACGCCATGTGATTGGCGCCGGAGCCTCCTGGTCCAGCACCGAAGGCTTTGGGCTTGAAGCTTATTGGCGGCGGCGCAACCTGTTCGGGCGCGGCGAATTGCTGTCTATCGAAGGGTCCGTTGGCCAAATCGGCTCGAACAGCGTCGATGAGATGGAGTATTCGACGCGGATTGCGTTCGAAAAACCGGGTGCCTTCGGACCGTTGACGACCTTTACAACAAGCCTTGGCGCAAAGCAGGAAGCGCCGGACGCCTACACCAGCCGCAACGTCACACTCGACGCCTATCTTTCGAAAAAATACAGCGACCGCCTTACCGGCCGGGTCGGAGCGGAGCTGTTTTATGCCAACGAAGAGGATGTGTTCGGGAACTCCGATTATCTTTTGGTCGGCACCCCGGCGGACGCCGTCTATGACAGCCGCGACGACAAGCTGAACCCGTCCAAAGGCATATATGCAGCTGTGTTTGGCGAACCTGCCTATGACACGCTCGGTCAGAACGCCATGGTGTTTTTGAAGGGCACCTTCTCGACCTATGTCGCGCTTGATGAGGCCAAGCGCTTCATTCTGGCTGGCCGGGTTTCGGCCGGATCGATCCTTGGGCCGGACATTCAGGACATTCCCGCGAGCCGCCGGTTCATTGCGGGCGGGGGGGGGTCAATCCGCGGCTACGCCTATCGAAATGTCGGCCCGCGTGTGGATGGAGAAGTCGCAGGTGGCCGGTCCCTTCTTGAACTGTCGGGCGAAGTGCGGGTCAAGATCACAGACACGATCGGTGTTGTGGGCTTTGTAGATGCCGGCAATGCTTATGAAGACAGTTTCCCGGACTTTGCCGACGGATTAAAGATAGGTGTTGGTGCCGGAGTGCGGTACTTTACCCCAATTGGCCCCTTGCGCATCGACGCCGGAGTGCCGCTTGATCCGGAGAAAGACGATCCGGACTTTGCCATTTACGTTGGCCTCAGTCAGGCCTTTTGAGGGTTATGACCTATCTGAAACGTTTTTTTCGCAGCTTGATGTGGCTGGTGCTGATCGCACTGGCGCTCCCCTCCGCTGTCATTGCGTTTTTGCAATTTCCGGTCGGCCAGACTTTTGTGTCTTCGCTCATTAGCTCGCTGGCCAGCTCGGAACAGCAAAAAATCGAGCTGACCGGGCTGAAGCTCAGCTTTGGGCTCGATGTGGAGCTCGAAAGTCTGACACTGGCCGACGCCCGCGGAACGTGGCTTGAGGTCGACAATGCCGCGCTCGCCTGGGCCCCGCTGGAGCTCCTCGGGCGCAGGGTGCATGTTGAGCGACTTGTCGCCGACAGCATCCGCCTGGACCGCACGCCAGATGCCGTGCCCTCAGATGCACCGGTTGAGCCGGAGACGACCGGGTCCGGCGGCTTTTCCATGCCGTTTGGCCTCGCGGTTCAGATCGACAGGATCTCGGTTCCCGAAATCGACCTTGGCGCACCAGTGATCGGCACCGAGATCGCGCTTGCAGTCAACGCAGCCGGATCGGTTGATCCCTCCCCACTGACATTGACCACCGATCTGGATGTGACGCGGATCGATGGGGTTGCCGGCGAAATCACCACGACAATCGCCTTCGTGCCGGACGCCGAAACCCTGCGGTTCGACATCCGTGTTCAGGAACCGCGCGGCGGTCTCGTGGCGCGCCTCGCCGGCATTCAAGATCTGCCCGCGCTTGATATCGAATTGAAAGGCGATGGCCCGTTGAACGATTGGGCCACAGATCTGCGCATCGCGCTGGATGGTGCCGAGACTGCCTCCGGATCGGCCAAGATCACCTCGACCGAGGACACCCGACGCCTGAGCTTCGATCTCGATGGGCAAATCGAGCGGCTTGCCCCGCCGGTGGCCAGCGCCTTCGTTCTGGGAACGACCGACCTCGTGGGCAATCTCGACATGACGCCGGATTTCGTGCCGCTTGGCGGTGAAGCCACGCTGTCGACCCAGACGGTCAAGGCGGACTTGAAAGGCACGTTCAATCCGGACAGTCAGGCGGTCAGCGCCAATGCCGATATTTCCGTGTCAGGCGGGCAAGGTGCTCTGATCGCTCTGGATATCGATGAGCGCCGGATAGCCGCAGGGCCCGTCGGGCTGAAGGCTTCGGTTAGCGGCACGCTGGAAAACGCGCAATGGTCCTTAGATCTGACCACCCAGACATTGCAAACAACCGAAGGGCAAATTTCGGGCCTTACCCTGAATGCCGGCGGCACCGGCGCGGATCTTCAAGCGGATGCCCTCAGGGTGCCATTCCAGGTGAACCTGGACATCAACGGCGTCGCAATGGCCGATCCGCAGCTGAAACTTGCCGACGGATCGATCTCCTTGCGGGCCGCCGGCCGGGCCGACGGAGCTGCTCAATCCGTCAGCCTGGACAGTTCCCGGCTCGTCACGGACGTTGCGCGGCTGGAGCTTGAAGAAACCACCGCCTCTGCCGGCAGCATCGTCACCAGCGGCAC
The DNA here is from genome assembly GCF_007830545.1 of Roseibium hamelinense. Classification (GTDB taxonomy): domain Bacteria; phylum Pseudomonadota; class Alphaproteobacteria; order Rhizobiales; family Stappiaceae; genus Roseibium; species Roseibium hamelinense. Next base: position 257,094 of record NZ_VLLF01000003.1, on the reverse strand, counting down.
GCTGACGGCCCCTGATCTGTCAGTGTTCTCCGATGTGTCAGGCCAGTCATTGGAAGGCGCGCTGCGCAGCACCTTTTCTGCAGACCTTGACCCGTCGGCCCTCACCGGAACGGCTGGGCTTAGTGTCTCGGCCCGCGATGTCAAAACAGGGATCGCGCAAGCAGACGGCTTGCTCTTGGGCGAGACAACCTTGTCAGCGGACATTTTGCTCGACACGCTTGATGATATTCAGGTGTCCGGTCTTCAGTTGGCGGCCAACGGTCTGAGTTTGACCGGTGGTGCGCGCAAGCAACAAGAGGCCATCCAGGCTGATTTGTCCGGCGCGTTCACCGACTTGAGCCGGCTGGAACCGCGGGTCGCCGGCGACATGACCTTCGACCTCACTGCCTCGGGAACGGTCGAGACACCGGAAGTCGGTTTGAAGGTCAATTCGGATGAAATTCTGCTGGCCGGGACTCCGCTCAAGACCCTTGCAGCGGTGATTGATGCGACCGTATCGAAGACCGAACCAAGCGGCTCTGTCGAGGTATCGGGCGAGCTGCAGGGCGCCCCGATTAAGGTAACCGCAGACCTTGTCAGCAAGGATGGCGGGGCGGTTGCCAACCCGATCGACATAAGGCTGGCCAGCAACCGGATCAGCGGTCAAATGACAGTCGGTGATCTTGCTCGGGCACTCCAGACCTTGGATGGCGAGATCAAAGTGGATGCGCCCGACCTCAGCGCCCTGTCGCCTTTGGTCCTGACAGACATTTCGGGCGCGCTTTCCGGCGACATCATCGCCCTGCCGGAAAGCTCCGGGTCCGAATCCTTGAAGATGGATCTGACGGCCACCAAAGTCGTCGTACCGGGCGCGGACATCGAAACCTTGCAGTTGGCGGCCTCGGCAGCCTCTCTGACGGACACCAACAGTTTCCGGGCCAATGTGCGCGCCGGAGATATTCTGGCCGGATCGACCCTCGTAAAGTCTGCTCAACTGGATGTCGTGCCGGACGGACAGGGCATAAAGATCGACGCGATGATCGCCCTGACCGAAGGCGGAACGCCGGACGGGCTGGATCTGTCGGCCCGGCTTGAACAGACCAGTGGCGGTTTCAAAGCGGCTCTGGAGACGCTGAACGGCCGCTATCAGGAGCTGACAACGGCGCTCGCCGCCCCGGCCAACCTGTCTTACGAAGGCGGAACGGCAAAAGTTGACGGCCTCACCCTGAAACTGGGCAGTGGCCAATTGTCTGTTGCCGGAACAGCGGGTGAAACGCTCGATATGAAAGCCGAGCTTAAGGCGATCCCGCTTGCCCTTGCCAACAGCGTGCAGCCGGGCCTTGGCCTGAGCGGAACACTCTCGGGCAGCGTCACTGCCAGTGGAACGAGCGCGGATCCCAAGGTCGTCTGGTCCATACAAGGCCGGGAACTGACCGCCACCGAAATGCGCAACAACGGCCTTGCCGCCGTGTCGGTCGATTCAAACGGAACGTTGTCCGGAACTCAAATTACGCAGAAAACCGTTTTGGACGGCGGCGGTGGGCTCGGCATGACAGCGTCGGGGTCAATCGACATTGCCGCACCCGGACGGCTGAACATTGATCTGAACGGCAACGCGCCACTGGCGGCCTTGCGCCGCCAGTTCACGCAGGCGGGCATCCGCGGCGAAGGTGCCGTGAGTGTGGCCGGCAAAGTGACAGGCAGTTTTTCAAAACCTGCTTATAGTCTGACCGTGACGCCGAACGGGGTGCGGATCACCAGCCTCAACACTGGATTGACCGTGCAAAACGTCACTGGCTCGGTCGCTGTCAATCAAGACGGTGTCTCGATCAACCAGATCAACGGAGCTGTTTCCAGCGGCGGAACGCTGAGCGCAAACGGGACCATTGGTCTCGGCCAGGGCATGCCGGCGAACATCAACACCAAACTCAACCGGGTCAAATATGTTGATGCCGGACTGGTGACCGCAGAAATCGACGCAGACATTTCGGTCACCGGTAATCTCGCCGGGACAGGAAACGCCGCTGTGATCGGCGGCTCGATCACGATCCAGAAAGCCGACATTTCGATCCCCGAAACGTTGCCTGGCGCTGTTTCGCCGGTAGCTGTGCGCCACGTTAACGCGCCCAAGGCGGTTCAGCAGCAGATTGACGAACTCGGCGGAGGCGGCGACGGCAAGCAGGCGGAAGGAACCAGCAATCCTCCGAGGTTGGACATCACCTTGAACGCTCCCGGCCGTATTTTCATTCGAGGGCGCGGACTGGATGCCGAACTTGGAGGCAACCTTAGGATCGTCGGTACAACAAGTGATCCGCAAGCCATCGGTGCATTCGAATTGCGCCGCGGACAGCTTGATGTCCTGACCCGGAGACTGGTGTTCTCCCGCGGATCCGCGACTTTCTCCGGATCGCTGACACCGGTGATCGACTTCCTGGCGACCACGACCGTCAGCGACACCACGATCAATGTCGGTGTTGCAGGAAACGCGGACGACCCGGCCGTCTCTTTTACCTCGGCGCCTGAACTGCCTCAGGATGAAGTCTTGTCATTGCTCTTGTTCGGCCGATCGGTCGGCAACCTGTCTCCGACACAGATTGCGCAGCTGGCAAGTTCGATTGCCGTTCTGACTGGCGGCAGCGACAGCGGTCCCCTGGCGGACATCCGTAAGTCCCTCGGACTTGATGTGGTCGATGTGAATGTCGACGGCGACGGCGGGCCTTCGCTCGCGGTAGGCAAATACGTCAATGACAACATTTATCTCGGTGTCGAACAGGGAACCGGAAGCGGCTCCAGCCGGGTGCAGGTCGACATTGAATTGGATCGCGGCTTGAAGGTTCGCGGCGAGGTCGGCGCGGATGGGTCCTCCAAAGCGGGTATCTTTTTCGAGCGCGAGTATTAAAATCCAACCCTGTAAAAACGGCGGAGGTCCTTGCGAAAAAGCGGTGTGGCCATGCGCCGGACCGACACGAAAGGTGCCCTGCGGTTGAAGTGGTACCCCCGCCTGTGCAAGGCTTGCGGCGAAGCTGCACCACTTTCGGTTGGTGCAGCCAGGACCAACCCCGGGGGGAAATCACGTGACCATCGGCATCCAAACCGAAGGGGATGACGCATATATGTCCCAAAGCACGGACTACACACTGGGAGAACGAATTTGCAAGGCGCGAGACGCTGTGGGCCTGTCCACGGCACAGCTTGCCAGACGGCTGGGCATCAAGACATCAACGCTGCAAGGCTGGGAAAGCGACCGGTCTGAGCCTCGTTCGAACAAGCTTGTTCTGCTGGCCGGCCTTTTGAATGTCAGCCCGACCTGGCTGTTGATCGGACGTGGCACACCACCGATCCAGGACGACAGCGCCCCAGCAGACCTTGACAGCATGCGGCTGGCGCTAGATCGCGTCCACAAGCAGTCTTTGGCGCTTGCGGACGAAATCGAGCGGCTGAAGCAACGCATCGAGGAAACAGCGTAGTTTCTTTTCGGGCCAACCAATTCCGCGCAATTGCGCGGAATTGGAACGAACAAGCCGACCTTCCGGGGACTTTCTTTCCCAATTTCCAATTTATAGAAAAATTCTGACCCGAAGCGCCTCTTGCGTGACCCGCGCCCGGCGCCCTATCACTTCGTGTGAAATGAACAAGCGGACGTCTCAAAGGAGGCACCTCATGACGCTCGACACCAATCTCACCCGCGAAACCGTTTACATAGACGGGACCTGGACCGGATCCGATAGCGGCCAGACCATTGAGGTCAACAATCCGGCAACCGGTGACATCATCGGCACCATTCCGAATTGCGGACGCGGGGAAACCGCCCGGGCCATTGAGGCGGCAAGTCTTGCGTTTCCGGCCTGGAAGGCAAAGACAGCGGAACAGCGCGGCGATCTGATGCACAAGCTGTGCGACGAGATCATGGCCAATCTTGACGGTCTGGCACAGCTCCTCACTTTGGAGATGGGCAAGCCATTGGCCGAAGCAAAGGGCGAAATCAGCCTTGGCGTGAAATACATCCGCTTCTTCGCAGAGGAAGCAAAACGGGTATATGGCGACGTGATCCCTTCACCGTGGCCGGACCGGCGCATTCTCGTGACAAAGGAGCCGGTGGGTGTGGTCGGCGCGATCACCCCTTGGAATTTCCCAAATTCGATGATCGCCCGCAAGCTCGGCGCCGCGCTCGCCGCCGGCTGCCCGATGGTTATCAAGCCGTCGGAATTCACCCCCTACTCCGCGCTCGCCTTTGGCGTTATGGCTGAAAAGGCCGGCCTGCCCAAGGGCGTGGTCAACATCCTGACAGGGGATGCCGCGGCAATCGGGGCGGAAATGTGTGAGAACCCGGTTCTTCGCAAGATCACGTTCACCGGATCGACCCGCGTCGGCAAGCTTCTTGCGGAAAACGCAGGCAAGCACATGAAGAAGATTTCCATGGAGCTGGGCGGCAACGCGCCGTTCATCGTGTTCGACGACGCGGATCTGGACAAGGCCGTGGAAGGCGCGATCGCCTCCAAGTTCCGCAATTCCGGACAGACTTGCGTCTGTGCAAACCGGATTTACGTCCAGGACGGCGTCTACGACGCGTTTGCCGACAAGTTGAAGGCAGCCGTCGAAGCGCAGCTCAAACCCGGCAGCGGTTTTGATCAGGGAACAACCCAGGGCCCATTGATCAACGAGGCGGCCCTCGGCAAGGTCGAGGCGCATGTCGCCGACGCTTTGGAAAAAGGCGGTTCGCTAAAGACCGGTGGCAAGCGAATTGACGTACCGGGAACATTCTTTGCTCCGACTGTCGTGACCAACGCCACGTCCGACATGAAGGTCGCCCGTGAAGAGACTTTCGGTCCGCTCGCCGCATTGTTCCGGTTCAAGGATGAAGACGAGGCGATTGCCCGGGCAAACGACACCGAGTATGGCCTCGCCTGCTACTTCTACACCCAGGATCTGGGCCGGTCCTTCCGTGTGATGGAAAAACTGGAATATGGTCTTGTCGGTGTCAATGAAGGGGTGATCACCACCGAAGTCGCCCCGTTTGGCGGCGTAAAGGACAGCGGACTTGGCAACGAAGGCTCGAAATACGGCCTCGATGACTACCTGAACATCAAGTACAGCTGCTTCGGCGGTCTCGGCATGTAACAGCCTCGCCCGCACAGACGACGGATCAAGCCGGGGCGCAGCACCACGGCTTTTCCATATTCAGCGCTAGTCAGCGGTCGCGATCAGCTCGGCCTCGACCTCGCGGTAGATATCGACATGGTCGATGTTCATTTGTTGGATGCCGCAGCGCACGGCATGCTCAAACACGGCACGGTCCTCACCACCGTAAAACATCTGCGTGATAAGGCCTGCCTCACGGGCTGCATCGGCCCGCTCCGGCGTCAGGTCGTCCGCATGAAATTCCAGAATGTGCGCAGACAATGCCACTGCCCGTTCAATGGTGCCGACATGCTGGAACAGAACCATGCGCCGGAAGTCCGGCACCTTGGCCCGTGTTTGAGCGCGAATCGACTGGTCAAAAGAAAACGTCCACGCAGTCGACAGCAATCCGCGGCGGGCCAGCATATCGCGCACCACCGCCGGGTCCGCGTCCTTGATTTCCGCATAGGTCGCAATTCGTCCAGCGCATGCGTCCAAAAAGGTATCGAGCCGGGGCACGCGCTCGCCGGCAAAACGCGTGTCGAACCAGGTGCCGGCATCCAGCTGATCAATCTCGAAGGACATCAGGTCCGCAAACCGGCCAGTGCCGTTCGTGGTGCGGTCAACAGTGGCATCATGGTGGACATAAAGCACGCCGTCCTGGCTCGTTCGGATATCGAATTCAACCGCTTCCGCGCCGAGCGCGATGGCCGCTTCAAGAGAGGCAAGGGTGTTCTCCGGGGCCATCAGGCATGCCCCCCGATGGCAGACGATAGCGGCTCTTTGCAAAACAGGCTCCCTGTCCTGCACGCCTGACGTGCAGGGAGTTCAAGTCGATTTTTCGATCCTGGATTTCCGGAAAGTCTCTTCGGAGTGCCTGATTTTCTTGATGAAAAGATGACAGTTTCGTCGGTTTTGCTGAATTACGCACTTCACACAGCTTTGTGAGACCTCAAGCACACAAGACAGTTTCAAAAACCAGATTTCGCGCTAGTGTTGAAACTACCCAGCAGAAAAGGCGCATTAAGTGCACGCATATGATCACATAGCGCCATTTCTGAGGGATTGTTCAGCCACCATGGACAGTCAGTCAAATTGTCACACCCGAAATCCTGCATATGTATAGCTTCGTGGCGTTCGAGACCGGGCGCACAACACACCCTTTGATTTTGTAAGGAACGATCATGCTTCGTCTTGCTGCTTCTGCTTTCGCCCTGTCCCTGCTCACAGGCACCGCCTTCGCCGAACCGGTTGCCTACGAGTTCGACAAGTCGCACTCCAACCTTTCTTTCACCTATGACCATCTCGGCTACTCCACCACCGACGGCCGCTTCGGCGAGTGGGAAGGCACCCTTTTGATCGACAAAGACACGCCGGCAAATTCATCCATCGAGTTCACCATTGAAATCGACAGCATGGACACGTTTTGGGCCGAGCGCGACAAACACCTGAAAAGCCCAGATTTCTTCGACGCTGCCAACCATCCGCAGGCCACTTTCAAAAGCACGAGTGTCGAGCAGGTTGGCGAAAACCAGCTTGAGGTCACCGGCGACCTGACAATCAAGGGCAAAACCAAACCGGCAACCTTGAACGTTGATGTTACCGCAATGGGTGAGCACCCGATGGCGAAAAAGCCGGCGGTCGGCTTTGCGATCACCACGGTCGTCAAGCGCAGCGACTATGGCATGGACATGTTCGTGCCCTATGTCGGCGACGAAGTGTCAGTCACCTTCCATTCCGAAACACTCGAAGCCGGATCTGAAACCAACTAACTTCAACAACCGGGCTTCCGGAACGCCCGGGAGCCCTGCCACCTTCGGACACGAGGACACCGCCATGATACGCAACACCAAGAGCGGATACGGGCACATCGCAATCGCCTTCCACTGGATCATGGCGCTCATCATCATCGGTATGCTGGGCATGGGTCTTTACATGACCAGTCTTCCCCAAACAGATCCCCTGACGTTTCAGCTCTACCAGCTGCACAAGTCATTCGGTTTTGTCATTCTCACGCTGGTCGTGCTGCGGCTGGGCTGGCGGCTCTTAAACCCGGCACCGAAACTGCCGAACGGCATGAAGCCCTGGGAACGTGCCGCCGCACATTTGGGTCACACCGGGCTTTACGCGTTGATGTTCCTGATCCCGATCAGCGGATGGTTTATGGTGTCCGCCTCGCCCTGGAACATCCCGACAGTCGTCTTCAATGTGCTGAACATTCCGCACCTGCCCGTGCCCGGGTTCCTGGGAACCAAGGAGCAAGCCGAAGGCGTGTTCAAATTTGCTCATGAATACATGGCCTATTTCATGATAGCGCTTGTCATCGCCCATGTCGGGGCAGCGCTCAAGCACCACTTCATTGCCCGCGACGCCACATTGCGCCGAATGGTCTCAACCGCTCCAGCGCGGGACGGCCTATAACCGACGTCAACACTTCCGCTATTTTAAAGGGACACCGATCATGTTGATGAATAACCTGCTCGCGGCAGCCGTCGCTGCGCCGATGGTTTTAACAAGCGCGTCTGCCATCGCAGACACATGGAATGTGAATCACGAAGACAGCACGCTCGGCTTTGTGGTTCAGCAGGGCGAAGGCACCGTTACCGGAACCTTTGGCGACTGGACTGCCAGCATAGAATTCGACCCCGAGCAGCTGGAGACCGCGGTGATCACCGCGCAGATCCGCACGCCGACGGCCTCGACCGGAAACACGCAGCTGGACGGCATGCTGCCAACAGCCGATTTCTTTGACATCAACGAGTTTCCGGTGGCCGAATTTACAGCAGAGAACGTGACGCTGGTCGGCGGCAACCAATACAAGGCGGATGGCAGCTTGATCATCAAGGGCATCTCGCAGCCGGTGGAGCTGACTTTCACACTCGATATTGACGGCGATACCGCGAAAGCCAATGGAGAGGCCTCAATCAGCCGCCAGGCATACAATGTCGGTAAAACCGTGAAGACAGATGCGCTGGCCGACACGGTCAAGGTCACGCTCGATCTGACCGCGATCCGATAAGGCATATCAAACGCGACGAATTGTGAAGGACCGGACCGCTTGGCGTTCCCGGTCCTTTTGCCGTATGTAAGCGGCACAAAACCTGTCAGATGCCGCCGGAGCTTACTCCGCGCGACCTTAAAATTGAAGGCTGCCAAGATGAACGCTCCGCTCACCCCGCCCGCCTATCAGCACAGCGCCCTGTTCCCGCAAGGCGAGGATACGACCCCGTTCCGCAAGCTGACATCGGATTATGTGAAAACGGCTCAGTTCAACGGCGAGGAAATCCTGATGGTCGAGCCGGAGGGCCTGCGGCTCCTGGCCGAAGAAGCCTTCAAGGACATCAACCACTATCTGCGGCCCGGCCACCTGGAGCAGCTGCGCAAGATCCTCGACGATCCGGAGGCAACCGAAAACGACAAGTTCGTGGCCTTTGATCTCCTGAAGAACGCCAACATCGCCTCCCACGGCGTTCTGCCCATGTGCCAGGACACCGGCACCGCGATCATCATGGGCAAAAAGGGCCGCCGCATCTGGACCGACGGATCGGATGAAGCCGCCCTCGGCGAAGGCGCGCGCGATGCCTATTTCAAGAAGAACCTGCGCTATTCGCAGCTCGCGCCGGTGTCGATGTTCGAGGAAAAGAACACCAAGTCGAACATGCCCGCCCAGATCGAGCTCTATGCCGAGGGCGAGGACGCCTACAAATTCCTGTTCATGGCCAAGGGCGGCGGATCGGCCAACAAGTCGTTCCTGTTCCAGGGCACGCCGTCACTTCTGACCCATGACCGGATGATCGACTTCCTCAAAGAGAAAATCCTGACACTCGGCACCGCCGCCTGCCCGCCCTATCACCTGGCGATCGTCATCGGTGGCACGTCGGCCGAAATGACCATGAAGACGGCCAAGCTCGCCTCCGCGCGCTATCTGGACGGTTTGCCGACCGCGGGCTCGGAACTCGGCCACGCGTTCCGCGACCTGGAGATGGAGCAGGAGATCCACAAGCTGACCCAGGCAACCGGCGTCGGCGCGCAGTTCGGCGGCAAGTATTTCTGCCACGATGTGCGTGTGATCCGCCTGCCCCGGCACGGTGCGTCCCTGCCGATCGGACTGGCCGTGTCCTGCTCCGCCGACCGCCAGGCGGTGGGCAAGATCACCAGGGAAGGCATTTTTCTGGAACAGCTGGAAACCCAGCCGGAAAAATACCTGCCCGAAATCACCGACGATCATCTTGGCGGGGACGTCGTCAAGATCGACCTGACCAAGCCCATGCCGGAAATCCTGGCCGAACTCACCAAGCACCCTATCAAGACCCGGTTGTCGCTGACCGGCACGCTGATCGTCGCCCGGGACGCGGCCCACTCGAAACTGCGCGAGCGGCTGGAGGCCGGCGAAACCCTGCCCGACTACATCAAGAACCACCCGGTCTATTACGCCGGTCCTGCCAAGACCCCGGATGGCATGCCCTCCGGTTCGTTCGGCCCGACCACCGCCGGCCGGATGGACAGCTTTGTCGATCAGTTCCAGGCCGCGGGCGGCTCCATGGTCATGCTGGCCAAGGGCAACCGGTCTGCCCAGGTCCGCCGCGCCTGCCAGGCCCATGGCGGTTTTTATCTCGGTTCCATCGGCGGCCCGGCGGCCCGCCTTGCGCAGGACTGCATCAAGTCCGTCGAAGTCGTTGAATACGAAGAACTCGGCATGGAAGCAGTCTGGAAGATCGAGGTCGAGGATTTCCCCGCCTTCATCGTCATCGACGACAAGGGCAACGACTTCTTCAAGGAACTGAATTTAGGGTGACGTGACGCCGGTCTCCGGTTACCCCAACACCCGGACGCTGCTGTCCCGGCCCTGCGCTCAGCACATGCCCGATGCACCAAGGCCCCGGATCATGTCCGGGGCGGCGCGGTGGCGGCTGCACCATGGTTCACAGATTGGATTCAGCGTTGCGGGTTTGCACCGCCGTCCAAAACCCACGGCATTTGCGCATCGGGTACCGCCGCTGGCCGTGCGCGTGTAAAGATGAATCCACAGCTTTTCCTTGCAATAATCTTGGCGGGAATTCAAACAGGACCACTAGAAATCCGGTGCCGATGCTGGTTAAGCAACAACCGTCGATGTAAGATCGATTTAAGTCATACGATACGGCAATGACGCGCCGAAACTCAGGGAGAACGTCCATGACAAACCTGCGCCAACTGGCGGTCGCAGCGACATCCGCTGTGCTCATTTCAGGCGGGGGCATGGCAGCAGCATCGTCGCAATTGTCCGATATCCAGCGCGACACAATCGTGCGCCGGGCGTGTGAGGCCGCGATATGGGGCATGCCAGCGGTTGGTGTCTATGACATCGAACTCGCCATGCAGCGCGATGGCGGCGCGGAGGCCGGGACACTTGGTTACATGTCCGCGCCAATGGACAGCCGGCACGGTTTTCTGACGGCCAATGATGTTACGCCCTATGCGTTCGGCGCGCTGAGCACCAAGGACGGTCCCATCATTATCGAGGTGCCGCCCGCTGGCGACAAGGCCGCGTTTTTCGGGACGATCGTCAACGCCTGGCAGGTGCCGATCGCCGATGTCGGGACCACCGGGGAAGACGGCGGTGCGGGCGGCAAATATCTGATCCTGCCGCCGGACCATGAGGGCGGGGTGCCAGAAGGCGATTACCTCGTTCATCACTCAAACACCTACGGCGTGCATTTCGTTTTCCGGCCAGTGGCCAAGAATGGCGGCACCCATGCCGATCAGGCCGCCTATGCCCAGACATTGCAGTGGTACCCCCTGTCGCAAGCCGCCTCCCCGCCCCCGACCGCGTTCTTCGATGTCAAGGAGACGCCAGTCAACACCCTGCCCGTCTATGACATGACCTTCTACACCGACCTCAACACGGTCATACAGCGCGAGCCTGTACTTGCGCAGGACAAGGCGGCGATGGCGCTTCTGGCCTCCATCGGCATAGTGCGGGGAGAACCTTTCGAGCCCGAAGCCGAAACCCGGGATGCCATGCTCGAAGGTCTCGCATGTGCCTATAACACCATGCAGGAGCACTTCATCACCAAATCCGTGGTTCCACTCTGGCCCGACCGGCAATGGGGGGTATGGAACTTCGCCGACGGACAAGCGGACGCAGGCTTTCCCTACGCCAACGACGAACTGGTTCTGGTCGATGACCGCGCGGGTGGATCCTACTTCTGGATCACCTACCTTCCGAAGAACCTTGGTGGCGGCACATTTTACCTGACCGGACTGCGGGATAGCAGCGGCACAATGCTGAACGGCACGGACACCTACAAGCTGACCATACTCGCCGATACGCCTGCGGAGGATTTCTGGTCGGTGATTGTCTACAGCATGAAGACCAAAGGCTTCGTGTCCGGCGCGGAGCGCGTCGGGCTGGCAACACCCAATCTGCCGGATATGCAAAAGAACGATGACGGATCGGTGGATGTCTATTTTGCCCCTGAAGCTCCGGCTGGCCTTGAAAGCAACTGGATCCCGACCGGCGAGGACTTCTTTCTTCTTTTCCGCCTGTACGGCCCCACCGAGGGCTGGATGCAAAGTGGCTGGACCTTGCCGGACATCCAAAAGGCCGAGTGACACAAACGCATAAAAACAGCAACCTCAGCAACCGCAGAGAGACACGCCATGAAACTGACCCACCACCTGGCAATCGCCGCCAGCGCCGCTGTTTTTTATACGGGCGCGGGCCTTGCGCCGGTCCTGGCGCAGGATCCCCCGTCCATGCAGATGACCACGCCGATCCCCGACGGGATTACGACGCCGGACAACATCGAGACGCAACTGGGAGACTTGACCTTCTTTGACGGCGTTCCAGACGCGAAAACAACGCAGAAAGTCTATGATCTTTATGACTTCTCACAGGCCTATCAGGCCTATTTGAACGGTCTGAAGATCGCCTCCATGGATGCCATGCTGCGCGGCATCGAGGACTGGGGCCCAGCCAACTCCACCGTGATCCAGTTCGCGGACCTGATGGATTCCAAGACGCTGTTTTTGACCCCCAACACCACCAGCGTCTATCAGACGGCTGTGCTGCGCATGGGCGACGAGCCGATGGTGATCGAAACCCCGCCCAATGTGCTCGGCTTCATCAACAATGCCTGGTTCAAATATGTCATGGACTTCGGCAACCTCGGTCCGGACGAGGGCAAGGGCGGCAAGTTCCTGATCCTTCCGCCCGGCTTCGAAGGTGACGTGGCCACGGACGGGTACACCGATGTCGTGCAGACCGACACCTATGCACACTGGGTGCTGTGGCGCGGTTATCTGGATGACACCGGTTCACCGGAAACCGCTGTCACACAGACGCAGGAGCAGTTCCGGATCTATCCGCTTTCCCAGGCGGACAATCCGCCGGAAATGACCTTCGTCGATGTGTCGGGCAAGGAGTTCAACACAATCCACCTGATGGATGCGCGCATGTTCGAGGAGATCAACAACGTCGTGCAGGCCGAGCCGCTGATGGGGGAAAGCCCGGAGCTGTTGGGCTATCTGGCGGCGGTCGGCATCATCAAGGGCCAGGACTTTGCGCCTGATGCACGCATGCAATCGATCCTGGAGCGCGCTGCGGCGGCTGGAGCCGTCACCGTCAAAACGCTGATTTCCAAACCGCGCGCAAAGGAAGCTTATTGGTATCCGGGCGAAAGCAACTGGCAAAACGCGTTCCCGGGCGGCGCTTACACGTTCACCATCGACGGTGCGATGAAGCATGACTTCCGCTCGGCCTTCCACTTCTATGCGACCGGCATCACCCCGGCGATGGCGTTCAAATCACCGGGCAAGGGCTCGCAATACGCCTTCACCTACCGGGATTCGGACGGGAACGCCCTGGATGGCGCTAAGACCTACAAGCTGAACGTTCCGGCGAATGTACCTGCCAGGGATTTCTGGTCGTTCACGCTCTACGACAACCAGACACGCTCGATGCTGCAGACCGACAAGCAGTTCCCGGCCCTTGGCAGCAATGACACCGGGCTGGTGCAAAACGCCGACGGCTCGACCGATATCTACTTTGGCCCGGAAGCGCCGGAGGGCAAAGAGAGCAACTGGCTGCAAACGGTGCCCGGCAAGGGCTGGAACACGATCATGCGCCTGTACGGCCCTCTGGAGCCGTGGTTCAACCAGACCTGGCGTCCGGGCGAAATTGAGTTGGTGGAGTAGGTCGCGCCGGGCCGGGCCCGCACACTGCCGGTTTTACAAGGAGACAGTGCACGGGCCTCGCTTTTTGCGGTGATCCGGCACTGCGTCGTGACTTTGTGCTGGAGCCTCAGCCTCCGGAACGACCCCGTGAATCGCCCGGATACCGAGGAGGCACACGATCGCCTGCTTCAAAAACGATGCATACCCCGCTCCCGGCGCCACCCGATTATTGCGCTGCTCAGGACACGGTCAGGAGATGGCACAAGCTCTCACCATCCTCGGGAAGACCGATCGTTTTCTATTCCGCAAGGCCTTACTTGCCGGCCTTCGGCGGTACTTGTTTTGCGTCGTCCGCTTCAGCGGACTTCTGTTTGCGCGGCGCGCTGGCGAGGAAACACATCTTTTGGATATGTGCGGCGCGCTTTTCGCCATATTTAGGCATCGCTTCCTCCTAGGCTTTTGTCTCGATCAATAGAGAAAGCCTAACGCCGATGACCCGGGGGTGCCGTGACGAGGATCACAGGTTTGTGCGCCTGACGTTTAGCCTCCGCCTATCAAGCCGCTCTTAGAGCTGCGGATCCATTGCCTTCCCGTTCAATTTCCGTACTCAGCGCGCGGGCTGCCACGGATTTTGATTTCGGCGCGTGCCGGATCACATAGCTGATGGGCGGTGGAACTTCGCCAATTGCTGTGTCGATGACGTCAAAATCATCGCTCAGGTGCCGCGCGTTCATCAAGGCTATGCCGAGGCCCGCCTTGACACCCGCCAACACTCCAGCAGTGCTGGCACACTCCAGAACCGTCTTGAAAACGGTATCGCCACCGCGTTCGTCCTCCATCGCCCAGCGGCGGTAAAAACAGTTCTCGTCAAATGCTATAAACGGCACGGGCGCCGACACATCCAGCTGAAAGTCACGCGCCTTGATCCAGTGAAGACTGTCTTCGAACAAGACGGCATCACCCGGCGCTTTCCGATGCGCAAATACCTGCATGACTCCGAGGTCAATGTCACCACGCGCCAGCTCTTCTTCCAGTTCGAGGCTCTGGCGGACATGGGTCTGCACATGCACATCCGGGTAAAGCCTTGAAAACCGGCCAAGAATGCGTGACAAGCCGCCGGTGGTGGTATCCTCGGTCATGCCCAGCCGGATATGCCCTGCGAGCGGGCGACTGGACAAGGTCGACACCGCCTCGTCATGCAAGGCCAGGATCCGCTTCGCATACCCCAGCAGCTTCGTGCCGTCCTCGGTCAAGAGCGGTGACCCCGGCTGACGACGCAGCAGGCTTCGGCCAAGCCGGTCTTCCAACCTCCGGATTTTGTGGGACACCGCCGATTGCGACAGGCCGAGGCGCTCTGCGGCCCGTGTGACCCCGCCCAACTCGGCAATCATGCACAAGGCCTGCAGTTCATCGATATCCATTTTCTGCATCATGCCGGCAATCATGCATGACAAATATCGATTGTGCAATGATATCTATTAATTTGCGTCATGCCTCCACGCCGCCGATCTTGTGTGCATCATCCAGGAACGGAGCAATCCCCATGCAGCATATCGTCAATGACCACATCCTCATCAACGGCCAGCGCATCGCGCACGGCATTCATGGCACCGGCGAACCGGTGATTCTTCTTCATGGCACGCCGTCCTCCTCGCTTATCTGGCGCGATGTCGTGCCGCGTCTCACCAAAGCGGGCTACCAGGTCCATGTCTATGACCTGCTCGGCTTTGGCCTGTCGGAGCGGCCCCGGGACCCCGCAGTCGACACATCAGTCAGCGCACAGGGGCCGGTGCTGGAAGCTCTCATGAACCATTGGGGCCTGGAGAGCGCGCATTTGATTGGCCACGATCTCGGCGGGGCGATTGCCAAGCGGCTTGCGATTTTCCGGCCTGCCCTTGCACGCAGCCTGACCCTGATTGATATCGTCAGCTTCGACAGCTGGCCCTCGCCGCGCACCCGCGAGCTGATGGCGGCCGGTCTTGAAAAAATGATCACGGCCTCCGATGCTGACCACAAGGCGCATTTTCGCGAATGGCTGCTGAGTGCGGTCCAGCACAAGCAACCCTATACGGATGGTCCGCTCGACACCTATCTGGAATTCATTTCCGGCCCCACCGGACAGGCCAGCCTGTTTCAGCATCAGATCAGTCACTACGACCCGAAACACACGTTGGAGGTCGCAGACCGCCTGGACGAACTGGGTGCGTTGCCAGTCCGGATTTTGTGGGGCGCAGATGATGCCTGGCAGTATCCTGAATGGGCGCACAAACTGCATGCTGCCATTCCCGGGTCCGAACTCACGATCCTTGAGGACGGCGGGCATTTCTTGATGGAGGACCAGCCGGACGAGGTTTCCCGTCACTTGATTGACTTTCTTGACCGGCAAACCACCCGGAAAAACAGGGCGGCGAACGCTTAGGCCCGAAACTGGGCTTTACGCCCCGATTGGCACACGGCAGCCTCTGCAAGATGGGAGACCAATTGAAGGGGCTGCTGATAACAACGCTCGGTGTGCTGTGCATCGTGCCCGATTCGCTGTTCGTACGCCTGATCGACGGCGATCCCATGGTCACAACCTTTTGGCGGTCGTTGATCTCCGGCTCCGTGGTTCTGGCGGCCGTTCTGATGTTTCCCGGGCTTGGCAGTTTCCGTTCGATCCTGCGGACCGGGTGGCCGGGGTTTTGGTACACGGTGCTGATCGCATCGACGGCTCCGGCCTTCGTGCTGGCGGTCAGCAACACCAGCGTTGCCAATGTGGTGTTCATCTTCGCATCCATGCCGGTGTTTGCGTCCGTCTACAGCCGCCTCTTTTTGGGCGAACCGATCAGCAGGCGGATGATCCTCACCATGGCCGCGGTCTTTTGCGGGCTCGCCGTTCTGGCCTATGGCTCGCACACGAATGAAGTGGCCTCCTGGAAGGGCGATGTTTGGGCGCTGTACATCTCGGCGTCCTACGCAGCGGCCCTCACCCTGGTGCGCAAGCTGAAAGAAACCCCGATGATCCCCGCGATCCCAATCGCATTTATCGGGACCGCTGTGCTGATAGGTCTGTTTCAGGCACCCTTGCCCGCTTTTGTGGAAAAATGGCCGCTGTTTCTGGGCCATGGGCTGTTTATCGGCCTCGCCACATGCCTTTTGACGATCGGCCCGCGCTACATCAGCTCGGCCGAAGTTGCGCTGCTGATCCTGTTGGAATCGGTTTTGGCGCCCTTGCTGGTCTGGGCGCTGGTTGGTGAGGACCCGGGCGCTTATGCTGTTTCCGGCGGCGTTATCGTGATTGGCGCCCTGCTCATGTCAAACCTGGTGGCGATGCGCGCAAGACAGCGCCGCTGTTGAAACGCGGGCAACAAGACAAACAAAAAGACCGGGCAAGAGCCCGGCCTTTCTGAAGTTCTCACGGTCAGCCCCGATGACCGGGGCCGGCCTCAAGCAGCTTAAACGGCGGACAGGTTGTCCGCTGCAGACTTGCCGGAACGGCGGTCCTGAACAACTTCGAAGGAGACCTTCTGGCCTTCGTTCAAAGTGGCCATGCCGGAGCGCTCAACAGCAGAGATGTGAACGAACACGTCGTTGCCGCCATCTTCAGGCTGAATGAAACCAAAACCTTTGGTGGTGTTGAAGAATTTAACTGTACCGATGGTCATAACGATGCCCTTTCAATCGGTCGGTAGTTCAAGTTTGCCAATGCCGGAGCCTTGGCGGGTTCGTCGACGTTGAGAGGGAAGATCGTTCTGTGCACGGTCGCCCATGCGGTAACAAAGTTCGTCAAGCAATATCGATCACTGTTATATGCTCCTTTTTCGCAAGAGAAACAAGTGGTTTGACGTTCAACTTGCAAGAAATCGGACTTGCTTGTCGGATCCGTCCGGGCCAAGCATGAGGGCTTCAAGATATCAAATCACCGGACAAAACAATGACAGAACCCACGGATGCCGCCGCCCGACGCGCAATCGAACCGGTCATTTGCTACCCGACCGAAACGTTGCCTGTGCCCGATCTCGCCCTCTATCAGAGAGCGCATCACGATGCTGTGAAAACCGGTGAAATCGTGGTCCCGTCCCGGGAGGCCGCAACGATCGAGGTCCCGGCTGGCCATTTTCTAAAAATATCCAGCATTGAAGGTCCGCAGGTGGGGGATTTGAACCTGTTCAATGCCAAGAATCTCGACGAGCGGTTCTATTCAGGGAAAACCCGCGCGCTGCACGGAACCCATGTGACAACCGGACACCGGCTCTGGTCCTGCTTTCCGTTCCTGAGGCCTATGGCCACCGTGGTCGCGGACACCTTGAGCTGGTACGGGATCGATGAATTCGGCGGGTCGGTGCATGACGTGATCGGAACACGCTGCGACCCTTACACCGGCAATCTATTGAGTGGCGGCCACTACCACCATTGTTGTCACTCGAACCTCACACGGGCTTTATCGGACGCCCGGGCGCTTTCGCTTGAGGAGGCGGAGGCGCGGGTGCATGATGTTTTGAATGTTTTCATGTGCACGGGTTTTACCCGCGATACGCGGCAATATTTCATGAAAGCCAGCCCGGTGCGTCCCGGTGACTATCTGGAGCTGTTTGCCGAGATCGATCTGTTGGCGGTCATGAGCGCCTGCCCGGGCGGAGACTGCGGGGCGGTCCACTCCTCGGACACCGCAACGTGCCATCCGATGCTGATGGAGGTCTTAAAGCCTGCGGAAGGAACACTGGACACATGGTACCCGCCCGCGGCAAACGGCTACGACCGGACGCATGGCAGGTAGACCCGGCAAGCCGCTGCCCGGCACGTCAAATTCAAAAAGTAACGATAAGGGAGAAAACATGCTCTTGAGAACCTTCGCCGTGACCCTGGCAGCCCTCGTCATGAGCACCTGCGCCAGCGTTGGCGAGACCATCAAGGTCACGCTTCAGCTTCCCGAAAACCACTACCTGGCGCAAAACTGGCGGGATTTCGGTGATATCGTTTCTCAAAAAACCGTCGGAGACCTGAAGGTCCAGCTGTTCCCTTCAGCGGAGCTGTTCAAGGACAATCAGGTGCCCAGTGCTGTTGGAACCGGCGCCGTGGAAGCGGGGTCTGCATCCCTCGTGCAGTACGCTGCAGCGGTTCCGGCGGTCAACGTCGTCTCACTCCCCTTCCTGCTCGACAACGAAATCAAACTGAAAAAGGCCACAGCCCCGGGCTCCCGGCTTCGCCAAATACTCGATGAGGCAATCTTAAAGGCCACCAACAACCGGGTGCTGTGGTGGCAGTCCTATGGGCGGAACATCTACCTCAGCAAGGGCGCACCTTTGATAAAGCCGGACGATTTCATCGGCAAGCGGGTTCGAACCTATGGCCAAGTCCAAGACTGGACTGTGGAAGCACTCGGCGGCATCCCGATGCGCGTGTCCGGTTCCCAGCAATACTTGGCCTATGAAAGCGGCTCGGTCGATGTCGGTATGACCGCCACAACGGGCGTTGAAACCCGCGAGCTGTACAAGGTGATGGACACCCTCACCCTCAGCCATGACAGCGCGGTGGAATTTGTGGCTGTCATGAACAATGACTTTTTTGAACGCTTGTCGGATGAGAAACAGCAAGCGATCCTTGACGCGGCAGCACAGGTGGAAGCGCAGCTGGCCGGTTTTGTTCACGCAGATGAGGCCGCTGCCGCTGACCGTTTGCGTGGCAAAATGTCGGTGATCACATTGACGGAACCCCAGCGCGCAGCCTTTCGCGCGGCGACTGCCGGTGTCCGCAAAAGGTTTCTAGACTTATCGGGCGACACGGGCAAAGCCGTCTTGGGCGCCGCTGAAAGCCTCTGACGCCGCTTCGCAGGCCACCGCACCCACCTTTGACTCGGTGTTCTGATAAGGAAAAACCCCGGATCAGGACGATCCGGGGTCAGCAGGCTGCCTAAAAAGCGCCATACACGTCGGTTTCGTCGCTAAACTTACGCGAACTGTTATTGTTCACATCAGTCGAATTGAACTCTTGCGAAAGATCAAAATGTTGAATTTTATCATCAATGATCTCGCGCTTTCTACTGCTCAGATCCTGTTTCTTGTCTACGAAAGACTGCTTTTGATCTTCCTGATAAGTCTTCTGTTGCTCCATATTGTGGAGCTTGACTGCAAGCATGCCAATGTCAGTCGAAGGTAATTCGCCGGTTTCAGTGAACTTACTCACAGCGCCTTGCATGACCGCCTTTGCGCATCCATCCCACTGCTGGCTGTCCAGCTCGCATGCCAGCGTTTTGATTTCTTTTTTTATCGTCTGGATCTGCCGATCCAAGGTCTTGTTTTGAAGACTTACATCTTTAATCTTGACTTTGAGCTGATTAAAGTTGTGGCTGTACATACTTTTGGGATCTAACGACTGTGGGTTCCGATTTCTGATCTTCGAATTTTCGTTATTCCGATTGAAATTTGATAATTTTTTGGTTTTTGCCTTGCTTAATTTTGGAAATACACTTTCAGACTTCAAGTATTCTGGCAAAAATTTATCATCTACATTGATAAGATTATCACTTTGGCTATTTGAGCTTTTTGAACTCGAGAAAGAAAACCAGTTTTAAAGAAGGACATATTTTCACTCCGCTGCTTTAGACTGCGGAATTCATAAGAAATAGGAAGAAAACACTCAAATTCCATAAAATTATATATAAATACGGCCAGACTATCATCGCCTGAGTACATTGATCTTTTTGAAATCAAAGTACCTGTTCCAAAAATAGCCTCTTCAAAACTCCTCGCGGGTCGATAGCGCAAGCGCCGACCAGGGTTGCGTTTCGGAGTTGGTTTCTGTCGAGAGGATGGACGACAAGACTTCCTTGCCGTGGCCGCGGAATCTTGTGGCTCCTTGCAGCCTTTGCTGAATCATTTGTTCAAACAACACAAGCCGATCCGCCTGCTGCATCCAGATATGATGCAGTTTGGGGTTGCGGGATTGCCGGACCCCTTTCAGCAAGCGAAGTGTCAGCGCCCCGTTGAAGCTCCAGAACGTATCGAGTGTGCGGCGTTTTCCATTGTCTTCGGGAAAATCGATCCCGACCACATCCTGCTTGCGTCCTTCAAACCCGAACGAGTCCAAAAGGATCGTGTCGACCCGGTAGACTGCGAGCCCCAGCCGGATGCTGTCCAGCCAACGGGTTTCATTCAACAGCGTGGTTCCGTAGCACAGCACGAGCATCGACGTGGCGTGGCAATCCGCATAGGGTGTGCGGTCGGCCCCCATCACGAAAGCAGCCTGATCAGAGCCGTCAATCCCCTTGGTGTTAATGCGGAAGTCTTCCAAAATGACACACACTTCACGCAAGGCCTCAAAATACTTCTCCTCTCCCGTGGCCAGCGCCATGTCGACATAGGCCAGCCCCATCAAGGCAATGGATCGGGAAAAAATCGTCGGGTTGCCTTGCTTGAATGGCTGAATGAAATAGGTGTCGTAGGCCCTATGGAAGTAGTCGACCATGCCCTTCAAATCTTCGGCTGTCTTGCCGGCAATCGCCAGATCAGGATTTGATTTCAGGGTGCGATAGCATCTCGAATAGGCTTTGACTTCCGCGCCATAATCGTAAGAAACAGAATAGTCGGTCGGCCCGGTTTCATGGGTGCGCAGCCCGATCCGGTGTTTCATCAGATCCCGGTAGAGCGCCGTATCCTGATAAAGTCCGCCGGAGGTGAGCAGCTTGTACTCGCCCGTTTCGACAGTTCCCGTTTGCGTTCCCGGCAGAATGTGCTCTGAAACCAGCGATTTCAAATCGGCCTTCTTGTCGGACTGGTAGGACAACCGGTAGCCGCATCCTTCCGGACCGTGAGTCAGACTGTGCACGGCAAGGGCGAAGCCGCTCATCTGATTGGTTTGGACCATGGCCCAATAGTCGCCGCCGGAGACCGACCGGCTCTCACTGCGCGCAATGCCCAACCGTGTGCCTTCCTTGCCAAAACAGGCGGTATGAACAGCCTGATATGACACACGCTCTTTGTGATGCTTTAGCTCGTCATGCCCAAAACTGACGGTGACATCCTTGATGCCGACGCCATCTGCCAGATCGAGACGCGCGCTTGTTTCCACGAACATTGAGGACGCACGCAGCCGGTAGGTGTATGTGATCGTCCCAAGCTCAGCGCTGCCAATGGCGGAGGCAATCCGGCCCGCCGACAGAGCTTGGGTAAAGGCGACCGTAAGCACCCCCTGCTCCAAGGATACGGCCGCCTCAAATGGGTCTTTTTTCATCGATACGCGATGCGCCATGCCGCGATACTTGAATGACACCTGATTGTCACCGAAGCTCGCATATACCGCCGAGCGGCCATCGTGAAAACGCACACCAAGCGCAACACGTCCGGCCGCCTCTTGAACCTGGACGTTCATCAAGCCATGCCAGAACACACGGGTTCCCTCAGCATCGCTCGCCTTTTCATCAAGACGGAAATCTGCAACGCGCCGGCAGATCAACGGCCCTTCCGTCATGGTCGCAATGAAGCTCAAGAGCTCGCTTACTTCGACAGGGTATGCGCTCCACACCTCCGGACGGCCAAGCAAATCAAGGACCTTGGCGTTGTCATCCGCCCAAAACCACATATCGCCTTCAATGTCATGCTCGGTTTCCGACACCGCACGGGTGCCGGCCGGCAGGGCAGCATTTTCGCAGAGCAGGTTTTGAATAATGAATTCCGCGAAAGGAAGACTGCCATTCTCAAATTGCATGAACACGAATCCTGATTAGTATCGGCGGCAAGATACTTGGGCGACACCCGCCACTTCAACACATAAAATGTCTGGAATAAGGCCAAATGCAATTAACCCGCGACCATATTGATACGCTATATAGAAAAATACTTTTGCGCGCACCAGAGGCCGAGCAGGCCTACGAGTATTTTCTGGAAAATTTCAAAACAGTTCAGGAAGCTCAAGACTTTTTACTTTCATCACCAGAGTTTCAAGCCAATCAGAGCCGCGGAGATACCGAACGTAAAGCGCTGCAGCTCTACCAGATGGACCGCGGCCCCATGTCCATTCAATTTGCGGTGGACAGCACTGATCTTGAAAACCTCAAACATACCTTTCGGAACCTTCGTGAAACTGCAGGGCTGAGCGAGCCCTACCATCACGAAATGCCGGATGGACGGTTTTTCGTTCGCCCTTTCCGCATTACCGAACACGACTTTTGGGCGACCGGGCTACCGCGCATCGAGAAACTGTTGAAAGAGCTCAAAATGAGCGAGGCGGACTTGCCTGAAAACCCCGACATTCTGGAGATCGGCTGCGGTGTCGGGCGATTGTCATTCTATCTTGCCAACCAAGCCGGTCATCTGGATGCAGCCGATTGGTCGGAGCCGCATCTGAACATCGCGCGCGAAAGATCAAAACGATTCATGACAGAAACCTTGCGTTTTCTGGACATTGACTCTCAAGCAAATCAACTGAAACAGGAATACGACCTGATTTGTACCGGCGACGGTTTCTGGCATCTGCCGCCGGTTCTGATGCGCGACTGCCTTTCCGGACAATTGAGACGCTTGAAATCCGGGGGAACGGCGTATCTGACCCTGCCCGTTTTCATCAAAGACTACAGCTATGAGACGCTGTCCTGGATCAACGATCCGGGCAAGGCGAGCGATCGCCATCCGCTTCCTCAGGAAGTTCTGCTGTCCGTGATTGCAGAGAGCGGGTTGACTGTGAAGAGCCTTCTCGAGACACGAGACTTCTTTCAGGACCAACCGATCTTCTACAACACCGTGATTGCGGTCCGGGGGTAGTCGCGCGTCCGTTTCAGCAACAAACCCTGTGCATCTGAGAGGAAACTTTCGTTGTTATCGCGCAACAGAGGCGGCAGTTTTGCCAAGATTTGATCATGTATGCGCAACTTTCCTGAAGCCAAAGCAGCAAGCATCGATTAACGTAGCGGCAAGATTGCACGAGGTACGATTGCCGCGCGTAACGGTTTTGTCCGGTTTTCAGTTGGGGGAATGCACATGTTCAAAACGCTTGTGGCAGCGCTGTCGCTGCTGATCGCCGTAACAGGCGGCACTGCGCTGGCACAGTCCGGTGGCCAGTTTTTCGATCCGAATACCAAGAAGTGGGTTACCTACGGCCCTTCTTACGGAGGCAAGTCGCCGATCCGGCGCAAAATGGTCAAATACACCGGTCCGCATGCACCGGGCACCATTGTCGTCAACACATCTGAGCGCCGCCTCTATCATGTGCGCCCGGGTGGCAAGGCCATGAAATACGGTGTTGGAGTGGGCAAGGAAGGCTTCCAGTGGGCCGGCACCCATCGCATCACCCGCAAGGCCGAATGGCCGAGCTGGACCCCGCCGGCACAGATGCGGGCTCGTGAGCGCAAGAAGGGGCGCATCCTGCCAGCCTACATGGAAGGCGGGCCGAACAACCCAATGGGCGCCCGCGCGCTCTACATCGGCTCCACGCTTTACCGCATCCACGGCACCATTGAGCCATGGACAATCGGAACAGCCGTTTCGTCCGGCTGCATCCGCATGGCCAATGAAGACGTGAAGCACCTTTACAGCAACGTGACCGTCGGGTCCCGCGTGGTTGTTGTCCGCTAAAAGCGTTCGAACCGTTTTTGTGAAAAGCCGGCTGCATGCCGGCTTTTTTGTGCGCTGCGGCCAGAGATGCCTCGCTAAAACTGCCACTGGTCATGAAACGAAGCTCCAGCCTATGCTGGGCCCTCGGGGGGACCGGCAGGATGCGCAAACCGAAATCACTTCACTCAATCCGCTGTGTGTTTGCAATCACGGCCTTGCTGATAGCGCATGGCTTTGGCAGCGGGCGCGCAGAGGCCAGCGAACCACTGGCCCTTGTCCAAAAAGGCCTGGAGCTGTCCAAAACGCATTGCGGACGGTGCCATATCGTCAGCAAGGCTGACCGGTTTGCCGGGATCTCCTCAACCCCATCTTTCATGATCATGATTGAAGCGTTGAGTGATTGGCAGCAACGGTTCGACACGTTTATGGCGCGGCGCCCGCACCCGGCGCACATCCGGTTCGCCGGTGACAATGAGCGCCCCGAAGACCTGCCCTCCTCGATTGCCGAAGTCGTGCTGACGCTCGCGGAGATCGAGGCCATTCGCGCCTATGTGGATCAACTTGCAGCCGACCTCGGAAAAAGCTGACCCGCACCCGCGGAACAAAAAACAAACGCGCTCTCATGCCGCCATTATCAGCACTTCGGCAGCAGCCTTCGCATCCGCATCCGGCGCCTCAGAATAGCCCATGTGCTTGGCCACGATCGCCCCTTCGATCAACAGCATGAGCTGGCGGGCCAGACCGGCAGCATCCCCCGCCCCTGCTGCCCGGGCCAGCTGCTGCAGGTCCAGGAGAACAAGCCGTTTGTGCTCGCGCGCCTGAACTGCAATCGGATCGTCATGCACAGGATACTCGGACGCGGCCTTGATGAACATGCAGCCGCAAAAATCTGCCTGAGCGAACCAGTCGGTCAAGACGTCGAAAACGGCCAGCAGCTGTTCGCGCGGCTCCCCGCCCGCCTCAGCCAGATGCTTGTGCATCCGGTTTCTGAAGGTCTCGTCCTTGCGGCGCAAAGTGGCAAGGATCAATTCGTCCTTGGAATGAAAATGCTTGAACATGGTGGTCTTGGAGATGCCGGTTTCTGCCACCAGACGGTCCATTCCGGTGGCATGAAACCCGTCGCGGTAGAAGATCTTTTCGGCTTTCTGAACCAGTTCATCGCGTTTACTCGGGCGCATCGCACTTCCTTTCTGTACTATTCTGTTAGATATCAACAGCCGCCCTTTGGTTCAAGTGCGCACGTCTAACCTTGAGTGAAATCAGCGGCCTCTCGAAAATGATTTGCTATTCCAGTTGGGTTTTCGCAATCGCTCAAACCATCACCAATGAAATTTAGTGTACCGATCAGTAATTTATGGCTTGCAATATGTACAGATCGGTACATATTAGAGTCACACGCAACGCCGCGATATTGAAACGGAGGCACCCCATGGCCCGCGCAGTGACCGAAATTGCATTCACCCCGACCGTCCGGGCCCGGCAGATCGAAGAGGGATCGCGCGAAAGCTATGAAGCCTTCGACCATCCCGATGCCCCTGCCGACGATCGTCTCACAGGCATCGAGGC
This sequence comes from Roseibium hamelinense, assembly GCF_007830545.1. Classification (GTDB taxonomy): domain Bacteria; phylum Pseudomonadota; class Alphaproteobacteria; order Rhizobiales; family Stappiaceae; genus Roseibium; species Roseibium hamelinense. The sequence goes on along the minus strand of NZ_VLLF01000003.1, from coordinate 231,751 downwards.
AGCCTTCATCATGGACCGGGACGGCTTCTATCAGGCAACCGTCTCCGAAACCGGCTGGCCCTACGTGCAGTTTCGCGGAGGCCCCAAAGGCTTCTTGAAGGTGCTGGACGAAAAAACCATTGCCTATGCCGATTACCGCGGCAACCGGCAGTACATCACCTCCGGCAACCTGCGGACCAATGACCGGATTTCGCTGATCCTGATGGACTATCCCAACCGGCGCCGGCTGAAGATCTGGGCGCGGGCCAGTCAGGTAGAGGCCAAGGACGACCCGGCCCTGATGTCCCGGCTCAAGATGGACGGCTATCGGGCCCTGCCGGAACGGGCGATGATACTGACGGTTGAGGCAATCGACTGGAATTGCCCGCAGCACATCCCGCGCCGATTCACGATTGAGGAACTCGAACCGCAGCTCACGGCGATGCGCGCGCACATTGCCGAGCTTGAGGCGGAAAACGCGGAACTCAAGGACTTTCTGAAGCCGACGGCTTGAGAACCGGCCGGAACCACCGGCCTCCCCCTGTGACCAGACCAGAAGGAATAGGAACATGTCGCTGATTACCAGAACCCTTTCGGCTGCCGTGTTGGCAACCGCTCTAACACTGCCAATCGCAAGCACGGCGAATGCGGCCGGCCAAACAGTGCGTGACGGACACGGCACATATCACACCCAGGACCAGAGCGTCCGGTTTGGCTATGAGATCATTGACGGTCTCAAGATCGCCTATCGGGAAGCCGGAGATCCGGCGAAGCCGACCATCTTGCTGCTGCACGGGTTTCCCACATCCTCGCACATGTTCCGGACACTTATCCCCGACCTTGCCCGGGACTACCATCTGATTGCGCCTGACTATCCAGGGTTTGGAGCCTCCGACATGCCGCAAGCAGACCAGTATGACTATACATTCGACGCGCTTGCCGGCGTTGTCGAAACGCTTCTGGAGCGCAAAGGCATCGATCGGTACGCCCTTTACCTCATGGATTATGGCGCGCCGGTCGGATACCGGATCTTTGCCAAAGCGCCTGAAAAAGTGACCGGCTTCATCATTCAAAATGGCAATGCCTACGAAGAAGGGTTGAGAGAGTTCTGGGACCCTCTGCGTGCCTACTGGGCTGACCCGAATGAAGAAACTGCCGCCCCGTTGCGCGCGTTTCTCGGCATCGAAGGCACCAAATGGCAATTCACCCATGGCACCCGCAATCCTGAAGCAATCAGCCCGGATAATTTCTGGCACGTACAGTATCTGCTCGACCGTCCGGGCAATCAGGAGATCCAGCTGGAGCTGTTTTATGATTATGGCAGCAATCTTGCCGAATATCCGAAGTGGCAAGCCTTGTTTCGGGAACATCAGCCGCCGGCGTTGATCGTCTGGGGCAAGAACGACCACATATTCCCGGCAGACGGCGCCTATCCCTATCAGCGGGATCTCAACAACGTGGAGTTCCACCTGCTCGACACCGGTCACTTCGCCCTTGAGGAAGATGGCGCCCGGATTGCCGATGAAATCCACGATTTCATGGGCCGCTTGTAGCACTGGCAGCCTGACAACACCTGCCGGCTGGTCCTGCAGGTGTTTCGTCTTGCAAGGAATGATTATCCAAAACCCAAAAACGACGAACCGGTGACACCGAACAGTTGGAATTTCGTAGTATTTTGATGTAGCGGAAATTTTCTAATCGGAGATCCCAGATGCCGCGCAAAGTGCCATATTTTCTGACGCATCTAATTGCGCTTGTCTGGCTTGCAGTCTTGTCGGGCCACGGCGTGGCAGCTGCTCCCAAAATCACCCTTTATACCTACAAACTCGAGAGCATCGACCTCATCGCCTTGCGCAATGAAGTCTATGACTATTTCTCAAGCAAATATGCTGGCTCTTTTGAGATAAAGGACGCACCGATCAAGCGGGTTGTTGAAGTCATGAACCACCGGCCCGGTGTGTGTGTCATCGCCTCAGAAGTTGATGACGAAAATTTCGTTCTTGTGCGCCCCGTATTCGACATCCGCTACGCGGTCTATTCCTATTCGCTGTTGCCGCCCGATCCGGACCGGGATCCTTTGAAGGACTACAACAGACCCGTGATCACCCTTGCGGGCGGAGCCAGCACCACCGTTGCAAAAGCCCTCGGATTGCGGGTGTTTGAAGTCTCAGACCGCCAGCAGATGCTGCGCATGCTCGCTTCGGGCCGATCGCAGTTCATTATCGCGCAATCCAACATAATCGAGCCGTTGGCACTCGATATGGGCATTGCAAATCTGGTGAAGGTCAAAGACTTTTACCGCAGTTATGCCGAGCTGATTTGCAGCAAAAAAACCGACCCCTCGGTGATCGCACAGCTGAGCGAGCTTTGGGATGAAGGCCGCCGCACCGGTTTGATCGACGGTATTTTCAAGAAATACGAATTCGAAGACAGCCTGCCCGCCCTTGGTGTCGCACTAAGGGATTGAGCACGCCCCTCCAACGCGCTCTTGAATTGAATCGCCAGACCCAATACCCTTTCAAAGTTGCAGGGGGGTCCCGCCAAGGGGACTGAGAGGCGGACAAGGCAGCAAGCCGGGCGAAGCGACCCTTTGAACCTGACCCAGTTGATACTGGCGTAGGAAGCCCGGTTGCCCGCACGGTGCATCGCCGTCCGGATTTGCCTTTGCCCAGCGCGCCTGGGCTCTGCCGTTTCCCGCACCCTTGTCACCTGTGTCTTTTTGAGCCCATCGCTTGAGGAGCACCGATTTGACGCCCCATACTGCCACACCGGCCATCACCACCGGCCCCCTGCCCGCTTCAGCAAAGATCTACGTTCCCGGCGCCGTGCATAACGACATTCGTGTGCCCATGCGCGAAATTTCCACCCATCCGACCGCTGGCGAACCACCCCTTCCGGTCTATGACAGCTCGGGCCCCTACACCGATCCGGAATTTGTCCCGGTCATTCACGAGGGCTTGCCGGCCTTGCGCGCGGACTGGATTGCCCGGCGTGGCGACACCGAAAGTTATGCGGGCCGCGAAACCAGGCCTGAAGACAACGGCTTTGCCCGGGGCGACCATCTGGTCCCCGAATTTCCCGCAAAGCGCGCGCCCCTGAAAGCGGTAAAGGGGAAGGCTGTCACCCAGCTCGCTTATGCCCGGGCTGGCATGATCACGCCGGAAATGGAGTTCGTGGCCATCCGCGAGAACCTGAAGCGCGAATCCGTGGCAAGCCAACGCGACGGAGACGCGTTCGGCGCCACTCTGCCCGATATCGTCACGCCTGAATTTGTCCGCCAGGAAATCGCGGCAGGCCGCGCGATCCTGCCCGCCAACATCAACCACCCGGAACTGGAGCCGATGATCATCGGCCGGAACTTCCGGGTCAAGATCAACGCCAATATCGGCACCTCCGCCGTGACCTCCTCCATGGAAGAAGAGGTTGAAAAGATGGTCTGGGCAACCCGCTGGGGGGCCGATACCGTGATGGACCTTTCCACCGGGCGCAACATTCACAACACACGGGAATGGATCTTGCGCAATTCGCCGGTTCCGATTGGAACCGTGCCTCTTTATCAGGCGCTGGAAAAGGTGAAGGGCATTGCCGAGGACCTGACCTGGGACGTGTTCCGCGACACATTGATCGAGCAAGCCGAACAGGGCGTCGACTACTTTACCATTCACGCGGGCGTGCGCCTGCACATGGTGCCGATGACGGTTGGCCGGGTGACCGGGATCGTGTCGCGTGGTGGTTCGATCATCGCCAAATGGTGCCTGCACCATCACAAGGAAAGCTTTCTTTACGAGCGGTTCGACGAGATCTGCGACATTTGCCGGGCCTATGACGTGAGCTTTTCCCTAGGCGACGGCCTGCGGCCGGGGTCTATTGCCGATGCCAATGACGAAGCCCAGTTTGCCGAGCTGGAAACCCTCGGCGAGCTCACCAAGATTGCCTGGGCCAAGGACTGTCAGGTGATGATCGAGGGGCCGGGCCATGTCGCAATGCACAAGATAAAGGAAAACATGGACAAGCAGCTGGAGTGCTGCCACGAGGCCCCGTTCTATACCCTGGGCCCGCTGACCACCGATATCGCACCAGGTTACGATCACATCACCAGCTCCATCGGGGCCGCGATGATCGGCTGGTATGGCTGCGCCATGCTGTGTTATGTGACGCCCAAGGAACATCTCGGCCTGCCGGACCGCGAAGACGTGAAAACCGGCGTGGTCACCTACAAGATCGCAGCCCATGCGGCGGACCTCGCCAAAGGGCTTCCGGGCGCGCAAGCGCGCGATGATGCGCTGTCACGGGCGCGTTTCGAGTTCCGTTGGGAAGACCAGTTCAACCTGGCGCTGGATCCGGAAACCGCGCGGGACTTTCACGACCAGACATTGCCCAAGGAAGCGCACAAAGTGGCGCATTTTTGCTCCATGTGCGGGCCGAAATTCTGCTCCATGCGGATCTCGCACGACATCCGGGCCGAGGCGCAAAAGGAGGGTACGGAAGCCATGGCGATGAAGTACCGCACCGGCGGGGATCTCTACATGCCGGTCAACGGAGCCGCTGAGCAAGGCTGACACCACATGCCCCACGCTCGGCGAGTGTGGGGCACATGCCTTAACGATCCCGGCTAAGGCCCTTTTCCTCAAGGTCCTTGAGATATCCGCCCCAGTGCTTGTCGCGTTCATGGGCCAGTTCCAGAAAATAGCTCCAGGAGAAAATGCCGGAATTGTGCAGGTCGTCGAAATGGATCCGCACAGCGTAGTTGCCCACCGGCTCGATTTTCATGATGCCGACATCGCGTTTGCCGGGAACTGTTTTTTTCTGGCTGGCCGAATGGCCCTGCACTTCCGCAGACGGGGAGCAGACCCGCAGATATTCTGCGGTGTAATCATGGCTCTCACCGGTATCGAAGCACACCACAAGTGTCTTCTTGTCATTCTTGAGCCGGATTTCGGTCGGCCACGCTTCGTTTTTGTCGCTCATGAAAATCCCTCGCCTAGCTAAACCTGACCTAGGCGGTTTTCGGATAGGGTTCAAGCAGAACCGGCGGGGACCAGCGCCCGACCGCCCGCGGACAGATCCGCCCCGCCGCACTAGTTCGCAGACTTGACCTTCTCATATCCGGCAAGCGCCGCCTCCCGCGCCGTCTTGTGATCGACAATCGGCTCCGGATAGGTGTCGCCCAGCTTGATCCCGGCCTTGATCAGCGCCTTGTCCGGCGCCTCGAAGGGCGCGTGGATATAGGCCGTGTCGAGGTCCTTCAGCTCGGGCACCCATTTGCGGATGTAATCGCCTTCGGGATCGAACTTCTCGCCCTGGGTCATCGGGTTGAAGATCCGGAAGTAAGGCGAGGCATCCGCGCCGCTGCCCGCCACCCACTGCCAGCTGGCCGAGTTGCTGGCGAGATCGGCATCGACAAGCGTGTCCCAGAACCAGTCCTCGCCATGGTGCCAGTGCATGCGCAGGTGCTTGACCAGAAAGCTGGCGGCGATCATGCGCACGCGGTTATGCATGTAGCCGGTTTGCCAGAGTTCGCGCATACCGGCATCGACAATCGGGTAGCCGGTCTTGCCTTTTTGCCAGGCCTTGAGATCGTTTTCGCTGAAGCGCCAGGGATAGGCGTTGAACGCATCCTTCCAGTTTTCCTCCGGCAAGGTCGGGAAGTGAAACAGCAAGTGATAGGAGAACTCGCGCCACACCAGTTCCGACAGGAACTTGTCCGCATCATCTTCAAAGGATGGCTTGTCATCGCACAGGTGCCGGGTTGCGGCCCAAACCTGCCGCGGCGAGATTTCGCCGTGATGCAGATGCGGTGACAGCCGCGACACATTCGGGAGGTCTGGCCGGTTGCGTTTGTCGCCGTAACCGTCCAGGCCGTCTGCAAAAAACGCCTCAAGGCGCTGTCTCGCCCCTGCCTCTCCCGGCGACCAGATATCCAACCAGCCTTTTGCCCAATCCGGTTTCGCCGGCAACAGGTTCAGATCGGCTATAGCGAGGCTGTCTTCATCTGCCACAACTTCCAGCGCTTCGGGCCGCTTGAGCGGGGCGCCGACCCCGGCAGCCTTCGCCGCGCGCCAGAACGGGGTGTAGACCTTGTAGGGCCCGCCGGTCTTGGTCTCGATCTCCCAGGGCTCGAACAACACGCATCCCTTGAAGCTTTCCGCTTCAAAGCCGTCGTCCTTCAGTGCTTTTTTGATCGCCGTGTCTCGCTTGACCGCATGCGGATCGTACAGCCGGTTCCAATAGACCGCGGCCGCCTCATGCCGTTTGGCCAGGCCGAGCAGAATCTCCTGCGGATCGCCATGAAACACCGAAAGGCCGTTCAGATCCTTCGACAAGGCGGTGAGGCTCTGGTGCAGCCACCACCGGCTCGCCCCGCCGATCGGATGTTTCAGGCCCGGCTGATCGTCCGGCTCCAGAATGAAAACGGGAAGCACCGGACCGTGCTTTGCAGCTTCATGCAGGGCGGGATTGTCCGCCACCCGTAAATCCTGACGCAGCCAGACGATAATTGTCATGAGGTCTCAGTCTCTTTCTTCCGCAAATTACAAGGTGATACCGCTCTGCTACGCCCAAGTGCCTTGGAAAGATCAATCTCACAATAGGTCAAGCCGGGCCTTTAATTTAATGCGATATCGTACTATATAATACGATATCGCATTAAATGGAGTGATGGCATGTCCCTTTCCAAACGTCAGACATTGAAGATCCTGGGTGGCGGAACGATCTTCGCCGCTGTTGCCGCCAGTGGATTTCTGGCAACCCGCACACCGTCGCGGGCGCTGGCTCCCTGGCAGGATGCAGGCGCCTATGAAGACCCGCGCCTTCGCGCGCTGTCCTATGCCATTCTGGCGCCCAGCCCACACAACCTTCAGCCTTGGCTTGTTGAGTTGACCGGCGGAAGCGGGTTCATTTTACACCGGGACACAACACGGGCCCTGCCGCACACCGACCCCTATCAGCGGCAGTTGGTTATTGGTCTTGGGTGCTTTCTGGAGCAATTGGCGATTGCAGCGACAATGACCGGCCACCACGCGACAATCGATCTGTATCCGGACGGTGAGACCGGGCCTGTTGCCCGGATCACCCTGGAAACGGGCGCCGAACCGGACCCGCTCGCCCGCCATCTCCTCGATCGGCGCACCTGCAAGGAGCCTTTCGACATGCGGCCGCTGCCCGGGAAGGCAGTTTCCGGAACACTCAGTGCCTTCGGGCCGCTCATCACCGAAGAAGCGGACGTTGCCTACCTTCGCGATCTGACCTGGCGCGCCTGGCAGATCGAATCCACCACTGCGCGCACCCACAAGGAAAGCGTCGACCTCATGCGGTTCGGCAAGGCGGAAATCAACGCCAATCCGGACGGCATAGACCTGGGCGGACCGTTTCTGGAAAGCCTGATGCTGGCCGGTGTGCTGACCCGCGAGAGCCAGCTTGACCCTGAGTCGACCGGTTTCAAGTCGGGGGTCGACATGTACAAGACCATGCTGGCCGCAACTCCGGCCTATATCCTGATCAAGACACCGGGAAACACCCGGCACCACCAGATTGCCGCAGGCCGCCAATGGCTCAGGCTCAACCTGGAGACCACCCGTCTTGGCCTTGCGCTTCATCCGGTCAGTCAGGCGCTTCAGGAGTACGCGGAAATGCAGGAGATCCGCAAAGACATCCACGAAAGACTTGCCGAACCGGGTGAGACCCTTCAAATGCTTGGTCGCATCGGATTCGGTCCTGACACTGGCCCGACGCCGAGATGGCCCCTTCGAAGCCGGATCATGAATGGATAACGCAGACCGTCATCTATATTTTTCGTTTTTCAACGAAGTGAACATCATTGGCCAACTGAGCCGGGCGCAGTTTGAAGCCCGGCTGCCAAAAGGTGTGCTGCTGCCGCATTTCAGCGTGCTCAACCATCTTGTGCGGGTTGGCGATGGCGCAACGCCCCTGGCACTCGCGCGCGCCTTTCAGGTGCCGAAGACCACGATGACCCACACGGTCTCGGGGTTGGTTCAGCGCGCATTCGTGACCCTGAAAAGCAATCCAAAAGACGGCCGCAGCAAGACAGTCTGGCTTACCAATGCCGGACGTGAGTTTCGCGACGACGCCATCAAGTTGCTGGATGACGACATGGAGGCTTTGCGCGCTGCCATCCCCGCCGACAAGATTTCAGCGCTGGTGCCCGCGCTGGAGGAGATCCGCGTGTTCCTCGACGCCTATCGCAACGAGCCTGAAGATCCATAAAACCGGCAGCCCGCTGGCTTCCACAGTCCCCGTGCAGTTTGTCTTTTGAAGCACTTGCCTTGTTTTGTGAGTGTAATACTCTCAAATATAAAGAAGTAAGCAGAACACCGGACACGGTCCGGCACGAGGGAGACCTTCATGGCGAGTGGCCGCACCGACGCGACATCAGGCGTAGCATTGCCGTCCTCCATCAAACTTGGCGCCGATCAGGATATGCCAGCGCCTGCCCCGCAAATGATTGACCCGTTTGGCAGAGCCGTGAGCTATCTGCGTGTGTCCGTGACTGACCGGTGCGACTTCCGCTGTGTCTATTGCATGGCCGAAGACATGACCTTTCTGCCAAAGCGTGAAGTGCTGTCTTTGGAGGAACTTGACCGGCTGTGCACCGCGTTCATTGAAAAGGGTGTACGCAAGCTGCGCCTGACCGGCGGCGAACCGCTGGTGCGCAAGAACATTATGTCCCTGATCCGTAGTCTTGGCCGCCATCTGGAGAGCGGCTTGCTCGAGGAACTGACCCTCACCACCAATGGCTCGCAACTGTCGAAATATGCAGCGGAGCTTTATGAATACGGCGTGCGGCGCATCAATGTGTCGGTCGACACGCTGGACGCACAGAAATTCAAGGCCATCACCCGCTGGGGAGATTTGGCAAAAGTGATGGACGGCATTGAGGCCGCAAAGGACGCCGGACTGCAGATCAAAATCAATATGGTCGCTCTGAAAGGCGTTAATGAGCATGAAATCATCCCAATGATGGAATGGTGCCACGCCAACGGGCACGACCTCACCTTGATCGAGACCATGCCGCTCGGCGAAATCGACGGCGACCGGACGGACCAATATCTGCCGCTGTCCCTTGTGCGCGCAACGCTGGCAGACAAGTTCACCCTGGAAGACATTCCCTACAAGACCGGCGGTCCGGCGCGCTATGTCGAGGTGAAGGAAACCGGGGGCCGGATGGGCTTCATCACTCCGATGACGCATAATTTCTGCGAAAGCTGCAACCGGGTACGGGTGACTTGCACCGGCCAGCTTTATATGTGCCTCGGTCAGGACGACATGGCGGATCTTCGCGCTCCACTGCGCGCATCGGAAGCCAACGAGCTTTTGAATGATGCTATTGACGAGGCCATCGGCCGCAAACCGAAAGGCCACGACTTCGTGATTGACCGGCGGACAAAACAGCCGGCCGTGTCCCGCCACATGAGCGTGACAGGCGGCTAGGCCTGCCATGGACGGCGTTGCGGGACGTGTGACGGCGCTTGCAATCGCCGGTGCCAGTCTTGGCCTAATGATCTGGATAGGCCGAGAAGATGTGCCGATCCTCCGGGATACGGTCGCGATGATCACCGGTTCGTCCGGACCATCAACCGAGGGCACCGGAAATCCAGAGCTGGACGCTTGTCTGGCCAAACGGGTCGGCGATGTCGACAAGATGCGCGCCGATGGCGTGGTCTCGGATGCCCAGTATGAAACTTTCCGGGCACGCGCCGTCGGTTTCTGCGAAGCCCAGTTTCCACCGGAGTGATGAGCCGAACACCGGGCTTTTTCCTAACAGTTTTGTCATCCATGAAAGCGCCGCAAGCCCAACGGAAGGTTCCGTTGATCGCAGGTCGGCCGCATTCCTGAACCTGTCACGCTTTGCGGTTAGATGTTGACCTGTCTCAAACGGCATAAGGATTTTTAAAAATGGTTTCCCGTTCGCTCATTGGCGCTTTGACAGCTGCCACCCTGTCCGTTTTTGCCCTCACCGGCACAGCCTCCGCCCAGTCCGATCTGACATTCGAAGATGTTTTCGCAGCCGCCGAGGCCACCACCTACAAGGCCCAGGTGGTCACCACAAATCCGGCACGCAACGAAATCATCGTCAAGGCTGACAATAAAAACGAGTTTTCGGTTCCGGTGCAGGACGGCTTTGACATTGGCTCGGTGCGCAAGAATCAGTTTTTGAATGTGACCTATCTGGCGGGTGTCGTGATCGACATCGAGAAGAGCGAAAAGACCAAGCCGCAGGTGGATGTCTCGAAAACCGTCGTGCTTGCCGACCAGGACCGGCTGCCAAGCGGTTTGAGCGCGCGTCAGATGACCGTCACGGTGAAGATCGAAACTGCCGACAAGAAAACCGGCAACGTCCGGTTTACGGGCCCGGACGGCAACGAGCGGACCTACAAGGTTCAAAACCCGGACATGCTCACGGATCTGAACGTATCAAGCGGTGACCTGTTCGACATCACTTTCTTTGACGCCATCGGCATCGAGATCACCAACACCTGATCCTTGAGCTCCAGCGCTCTGAATGCGGCGGCCTGTCCGCCGCATTTTTGTGTGCGTATCGGGCGACGAGGATTCTTCAGTCGACCGAAAACCGCATCCGCCGGCGGATCGAGACCCTTTGGTCCGCCGCGTTCGGTCCACGCTCCAGCTCCGCTTCGCCATCCTGTCCGAGGCCGTTTTGTGCGTTGACCGGATCCTCAACATGCCCGTCAGGCCGCGACTGTTCATCGGAGCCCGCCGCCTCCAGGGGCACCGCGTCCTCAGACAAAGCAGGCCGGCCCTCCGCAGACGGCACCTCCTCATCAGGCTGCCCGGGTTGGGGATCGTCTGTCATCGCCGCCTTCTCGGCGGCCATTTGTTCGGCCTTTTCTCTATAGCCTTCCCCGACTTTCCACGCTGACCGGACACCTTCGGGGAACAATTGAGCTGTGCGGAAGTTTTCGTCGTAGTCGTTCAACCCATCCAGCACGGCAAAGACCGGGTCCGAGCGCCATAATTTTCTCAGGGCCGCCGTTTTCAGCGCTGCCGGCACGCCCCGCTTCATGAAGACCGTGAAATCGCTGTCTGCGGTCAAGCTGTCGAGATCGACCGCCTCTGCAGCTTTCCTGTTGGCTTCGGCTTCCTCGTCTACCGTGCTGGAAGCCGTTGCGGTTTGATCCGGATTTTCAGTCCTCTCCTCGCTTGCAAAATCGGCATCGGTCTGTGCAACGGGGTCGGACGGCTGATCGGCTCCCTCGCCACGTTTGCGGCGGGACCACCGTTGCAGGAAGCCTTCTTCCGGATCGCTCATGACGGCGCGTCTCCAGCAGACCGCTTGCCGCCGGGTGCGAAAATCGGGTCCTTACCGAATTTCACTTCTTCGACCTTGACCTTGATCCGCTTGCGCTTCTTGAACTCTTCCGGCTCGGGCATCTGCCTCAAGAACGCAACCATCCAATGGAGGATTTCGGCCGGTATAGAAAGCCGCTCCACCAGGCCTTCCGCGCTGTCCATAAATCCCTGTGCCTCGTAGGGATCTACCGTTACGGAGCGCAGCTCATAGGGAACCGGCATGTCCGGTGCGTCATCCAGCAACACCCAAAGAGCCGGGTTTTCCGTCTCGATATTGGCGTCATACGCCTCACCCATCCGGCGGTGCAAGGTAAGGTCTGCCGGCGCAAGATGATAGACCTCGGTGCCATGTCGCATCTCCGCAAGCTGCCAGCCTTGCGTTGCCGGCATATCCGGCACCACGCCCGCCAGCTTCCAGACATGGTCGGCCCATCGATGACTGCTCGGGCGCTTTTCCAGAACGATTCCGAGGGATCGAGTGATTTCCGCTTCCAAAAGCTCCTCCCGCTTTTCGCCGAGTCTAGGCGAAACAGCGCCGAACCGCAAAGTCCGGGCAAGCGTAAATTAGATCATCACCTTTGCCTTTTGGACAGTTCCAAATGCCTCAGCGTCGCTATAGTGTTTTCCCGTATAAAAAGAATGGAAACGCCTTTTCCGGAGTGAGTTGATGTCAGCCCAAAGCCGCATCCTCCTGTGCAACTGTTTCAAAACCATGGACCTGACCGGCGCTGCAGGCCTGGTGGACAGCGAGCTGGCCGCGCCAGTGTGCACCGAACTATGCCGCGGCGAAACAAGTGTCTTTGAAACCGCACTGGCGCAGGACGGAGACTTGCTTGTCGCGTGTACCCAGGAAGCGCCGCTGTTTAGCGAAATCGCCGAGGATCACGATGCGCAAGACCGCGTTCGCTTCACCAATATTCGTGAAACGGCCGGCTGGACTAGCGACAAGACTGGAGCATCGGCCAAAATCGCAGCGCTGTTGTCCGATGCGCTTGCGGCAGATACCGCCCGCCCCGCCCCGGCGCTCAGCGTCGACTCGGATGGTGTTTGCCTTGTGTATGGCGCCGGACAAGCCGCGCTGGACGCTGCACTGAAGCTGGAAGACTCGCTCTCCGTTACACTGGTTATGTCCGCATGGGACGATGTGCTGTTGCCGGCTGTCCTGCCGTTTCCGGTCTATTGCGGGCGTTTGAAAACGGTGTCCGGCTCCTTTGGCGGTTTTGAGGTGGTGCTTAACGGCTATGCGCCGATGCTGCCCTCTTCTCGCCAGACACCGGAATTCATGCTTGCGAAAGACGGCGCCCGCGCGCCTTGCAGCGTGATCGTCGATCTATCGGGCGAAACAGCGCCGATCACGGCGCCCAAGCGCCGGGACGGCTATTTCCGTGCCGACCCGAATGACCGGCTTGGAGTCATGAACGCCCTGACCGAGGCCGCGGAGATGGTCGGCACTTTCGAAAAGCCGGTTTACGTTTTCTATGACGCTGATATTTGCGCGCACAGCCATGCCGGAAAGACTGGTTGCAGCAAGTGTCTGGACGCTTGCCCGGCCGGGGCGATCCAGTCTGCTGGCGAAAAAGTCGCGATCGATGCCGGTATTTGCGGTGGCTGCGGCAGCTGTGCCATCACCTGCCCGACCGGGGCGATAAGCTATCAGTACCCGCATCGCGACGATGCGTTGAAACGCATTCAGAAGCTTCTGGAGGTTTACACAGGTTCCGGAGGCACTGCGCCAGTGCTTCTGATCCATGAACAGACCCACGGAACCAGCCTAATCAACGCGCTTTCCCGCTACGGCGGCGGGCTTCCAGCCAATGTCCTGCCGCTTGGGCTTCATGCCTCAACAACGCTTGGGCACGAGGCGTTCCTCACCGCGTTTTTGAGTGGGGCCCACAAGGTCGTGGTTCTCGCAAGCCCTGAAAACCGGGAGGAGCTGCTGCCCAGCGAAACAGAGGCTGGTCTTGCCCGCGCCTTGCTGTCCGGCATGGGCCACGCCGCAGAAGGGCGCATCGACATCCTGGTCACGGGCGACCCGGACATGCTTGCCGCAACCCTTGCCGCACCGCCCGCTACGCCGGTCTTGAAAGCCCCTCAAAAATACAGCCCGGTTGGCGGCAAGCGCGACATTGCCCGCCTTGCCATTACCGCGCTTCACACCGCATCGCCGGAGGCCCCTGCCCTGATCCCGCTGCCGGACAGCGCGCAATACGGGCGGATCTCAATCGACAGTGACGGCTGCACTTTGTGCCTCGCCTGCGTATCGGCCTGCCCGGCCGGCGCGCTTGCCGACAATCCGGACCGCCCGCAGGTGAGTTTTGTCGAATCGGCCTGCGTGCAATGCGGGCTGTGTCAGACCACCTGCCCGGAAAAAGTGATCTCGCTCGAGCCCCGGTTCAACGCGGCACCGGATGCCATGCGGCCGGCTGTGCTGCATGAAGAAGAACCGGCCACCTGCATTTCCTGCGGCAAGGCGTTTGGAACGCGCTCGACCATCGACCGGATCAAAGGACAGCTGGCCGGAAAACACCACATGTTCCGCTCGGAAACGCAGATCTCGATGATCGAAATGTGTGACGATTGCCGGATCAGTGCTCAATGGAACATGGACAAGTCCGTGTTTTCCGCCGGCGAGCGGCCCAAGATCCGGATGACCGAAGACTACGTTGCCGACAAGGCCCTGTCGGTCGATGATTTTCTGAAAGACACCTGACGGGGACACCTCAGGCCGCTTAGGCGACGGCCTGATTTTCGAGGCGCAAAACGGCTGCAACACATGCAGCTGTGGCCAACACGCAAAACAGCATCACCGCCACCATCGGCCAAACACTGCCGGGCCACATGGTTTCCGAGACTGCCCAGGCCACGAGCGCACTGGTCAACGCGCCAAACCCGACCTGCATGCTGCCGGACAGACCCGCCGCCGCACCAGCGAGCTCCGGCCGAGCGCTGACCGCCCCGGAAATGGCACTCGGCAGGCAAATTCCGTTGCCGAGCCCAACAAAGAACATCGGCAGGAACAGCGTCAACGGATGCAACCAGTCGACATAGATGGCAAGCCCCACGAAAAACACGGCGAGCGAAGGCGCCAGAGAGCCCGCAAGGATCATCCGGACCACTCCGACACGTTCGGTAATGCGCCCGGAAATGCCGTTGCCGATGATGTATCCGGCGGCAACGAACATGAAATAAAGGCCCATTTCGGCCGCGCCCATGCCCAGCACATCGGCCGCGATGAATGGTGCTCCGCCAAGATAGGAAAAATAGACGGACGATGTGAACATGGCCGTCAGCGCATAGGCCCAGAACAGTTTTTCCTTGGCAAGCGTTCGGTAGTTGCGCAGCAATCCGCCAAGCCCGCCGGTTGCCGAGCGCTGGTGGTTGGTTTCATGCAGATTGACGATCGCGGCCATCAATACGGCCCCCCCCATCACCAGCATCATGTAAAAGCCACCGCGCCAGCCGAACTCCGAATCCAAAAGCCCGCCAAGCGCAGGCGCTGCCATCGGCCCGACAGTCATGCCCATGGTCACGTAACCGATCATGCCCGCGGCCCGGTCCCGTTCGTAAAGGTCCCTGACGATCGCGCGGCCAAGCACAAGTCCCGTACATCCTCCCACGGCCTGCACCATGCGGGCGAAAATAAGCGTTTCGACATCCGGGGCCATCAGGCAAAGGGCACTCCCGGCAACAAACAAGGCCATGCCGGCAATCACGACAGGTCGGCGGCCATACCGGTCCGACAGCGGCCCGACAATCAGCTGCGCAACCGCGACCGCCACGAGAAAAAGCGACATGGTCAGCTGGATCTGCGCGGCGGTCGTGTCAAAGGCAGTGACCATGCCGGCCAGTGACGGAAGATAGATGTTTATCGCGACCGGGCTGACCGTAGAAATGGCAATCAAGACCCCGAGCGACGGTGTCCGCTTGACAGGAACCTTGCCCGAATACGCCAGTTCACCGGTAAAATCAGCACTCATTTGTTTTCTTTTCAAACGTTCCAAACCCCGAAACACAACCATAGACAGCAAAAATAAATGACGCAATCACCAAAAATCGGAGTCACTCCGAGCCAACTGGCGCATCTCTGGCCCGGGCCTTGGCAAGCCGTTGCTCCCGGAAGAAGGTATAAACCCCGCTGACGACAATTATAAATGTCCCAACCAGCGTGAAACTGTCGGGAAATTCACCCCAGACCAATACACCCAAAACAATCGCCCAGATCACAATTGAGTAGCGGAACGGAGCAACAACGGCAATCTCACCGCGGCGCATGGCGATAATTATGAAAACATATCCGACAAGCAGAAACACCGCCGCCAGCGCAAGCATGGCCACAGGGCGTGGCGCGATTGGCTGCCAGCCATCAAGCGCTATCAGGCCGCCCCCTACAAGCGTCACCCCAAACAGCGTCATCAATGCTACTCCGAATGTGGGCGTTTCCTGCGGGATCCGGCGGGTTGCAATATCACGAAGAGCCATGAATCCGACCCCGGCCAACGCCAGTAAAGACCAGGCGTTGAACCCTTCCAATCCGGGCCTGACAATCAGCAACACACCGGAAAAGCCGACACCAATCGCTGTCCAGCGCCGCCAGCCGACATGCACTTTCAAAAAGATTGCCGCGCCAGCGGTGACCACAAGAGGCAAGGCCTGCAAAATGGCCGTGGCGTTGGCGATCGGCATGCGGAACAGGGCCGACAGGTAACAGACGGTTGCCATGACTTCCGCGAACGCCCTCAAATACACTTGCGGGTGATGCAAGACCTTGAGGGTCTTGAAAACGCCGGTGATCTGGCAGGCGACACCGATCAAAAGGATCGCGAAGAGCCCGCGGATAAAAATGATCTGGCCGAGCGGCAGGCCTTCGGACACGATCTTGACCAGCGCATCGTTCAAGATGAACCCCGCCATGGACAGCATCATGGCCAAGATGGCGCGGGTGTTATCCTGATGGTCCAAGCGTGGCACTCCGAAGGCAAGAAGCACAGGCAAGCACCTGCCCGGCCCGTTTAGATGGTGTCGTCAACGGCGTGATCTAGCTGTTGGTTGTCACCGGCAAATTGACCAGGAGATTTTGCGGTTTCATCCGGATACGCTTGTCGGCACTCATGGCAAGTCCGAGCCAAACCGGTTTTCCGCGCAAGTCCGCCTGCATGTCGGTCCGGTTCTCGAAATCGAGCCGGAAAAGGCAAAGCAGCTTCAGGTTGTCGGCCTCCGACAAGCCGTCGCCATTGTAAAGACTGTTGAGAATCTTTGTAGAATCGGCATCAAGCCCAATATGCCAGGACCAATGATCGTCCCGGATTTTTTGCACCGGCTGCACCCGCACATCGACTTTCGAGAAATGCCGGATCCAGGCCTCGATCACCCGCGCCAAAGCATCCGGCCCCGGCTGGGTAAAGCGGAAATCCAGCGCGGTGTCGAACCGGTCCGACCTGTCCCAGTAGAGTTCGGCATTGTCCTCGCCCAGCACATCGAGCGCGACCTCGCGCATCGGCGTACCGGACTCCATTAAAAGAGCGCCCAGTCCACCCAGGCCGCCGGTTTCCGACATCATCTCGACGATTTCTGCATCGGCGATGGTTACCGTGCCTTCGTTCAAGGTGACGATCTGTTCGCGGAAGAAAAGCTCGGCAGCTCTGAGCCGGATCGGATCCTGGCATGACCGCAAGATGTTGCGCAGGATCAGATGCACCATCTGGTCCAAAAACACCGGCGGGATCAGTATATGGTCGCCTGTAAAAATAGCGGCATAGGCACCCTCGACGGTTCCGTGTTTGCGCAAATGGTCTCTGAAACCGAGTACAACCCGATAGTTGTCGGCCGTATCCGCGTCGGCAATCCGTGCCAGCTCGTCATCTAGGATCTGCGAAAAGGGGTCCTCCATGAGGCGTTCGAACAAGGCATGCTCAACGTCACAGGACTCTTCGACGGGATGGATTTCCGGCCGGGTCAGATAGGCTCTGAGCAAATCCGGTGTGACGCTGAGCCACCCATTCTTGTCCCGGTTTACAAGGTGATAGCCCGCGGATTTCCAAAATTCCGGCATTAAGTGTCCTCTACCACGTCCCAGATGCGCGCGTGCGGCTTGTCGCCGGGCGGGGTTACGATGTGAAACTGTTCCCGCACCTGCCCTTCCTCGTCGATCTCACGCTTCAGTGCAAGCAAGGTATTCACAGGCGCGCCTTCTGCAAGGTCACGGGCAAATGCCAGTTCCTGCCGCGCTGCTGATAACGCGGCCCCTTCGGACGGCGCACCGAACCGGGACAGAAGAAACTCCGAAAGCACGGTTTCACAGGTCCGTATGTCGGTCTCGTCCGCGTCCGCAACAGACACGATCGTGGTGAAGCCGAACGATCCAAGCGCCAGGAACCCGCTGACAAAGGCCTGCCGGTCCTTTCCCGTCAGGGCCGCGGGATCGGCACCGGGTGCGGCCGTAAAGACAAAGCTGCCCGGCAGCGCCCATTCGTTTTCACCGGCCACTTTGGGAAAGACGTGGGCGTCGGAGGCATCAAACCGGATTGCCCTGAGCAGGCGCGCCATGTCATTCCGCTCCTGACCTGGCCGGCACAAAACCCCCGCCGGGTTTCAAGCCCTCGCTGACCGAGATCATCTCGACGGATCCAGTGTCCGGATCAGTCAGCAGCAAATTGCCGGTCTCATCGATCCCGGAAAAAGTGCCGGCCTTGCCAAGCCCCTTTGACACCACCGCTTTGCGATAACCGTTGCACCGGAACAGCCAGGCGTCATGGATCGGTTTGAACCCGTCGGTCTCCCACCGGTGCAGCCAGGAGAGGAAATGCCGGCAAATGGCGCCGATAGCCGCGTCTGCCGTCAACTCCACGGCCCCTTCATCGAACAGGCTCGTACGGTCCGGTGCGTTACCCGGCTCTTCGCCGAGATAAGGCTGCAGGCGAAGGTTCAAGCCGACAACAGCAAAGTCTGGCACCCCGCCCTCCGCAGCCTCGAGCACCTGAAACTGAACCGAACCAAGCTTGGCATCATTTGCGCATACGTCTCTCGGCCAGTTCCAAGTGTAGGCCAGCTCGGGCGGTCCGAGCGCACCGATTGCATCGGCACTGGCCACCATCAAAGTGAAAATCATCTCCTGGACCCGGGCTTGTTCGACTTCAGGCTCCAAAAGGATGGCCAGATGTACCCGTTCCGGTGCAACCGCCCAAAACACGTCGCCCGCTTCCCCATCGCCCGCCCCTGCAGCGTCAACGGCGGTGGCAAACGGATCCTGCGGCGGGACGACCGCCCGGCCATTGAGCAGCGGAGGCAGCTCGACGTCAAAACCGGCAATCAGCTGCGTCTCAGACATGCGGCCGCTCAGTCCAGTTCGATCTTGCCTTTGACCTCATGCACGAAGTCGGTTCCCTCGATTGTCAGGACCACTTTCGCATCGAGCTGGCCGCTTTCGGCACCGCTTTCACGGACGTAGTTTTCGATGGCCTGTTGCGAGGTCACGCCGACCTGTTTCAGGAATTTGCGCATGGACATATTGAAGTTTTCGTCATTCATGGGCGGGCCTCCGATCTGTTTGAATTGCTGATACGAGGGCATAGGACCCTATGCCCAATTGTTTTACCAGCCTTGATTTTGAAACGGTTTCAAGTGCTTTCCCAGCATGGAAAACAGTGCGGGTCACCTTGCTCAAAATCTGATTCAAGTGCTTTGTAGTTTGAATCAGATTTTCCAGACAAGTTTTTGTTAATATTGAATTTTTTCTCAATCGAGCCGGACGGTGTCGTTCGGGCTTGTCTTGAGGGTTTCAGCCGAATAGTCAAGCTGCTGGGTCAGCACGATCCACGCACCGACGCTGATCACACAGCAGGCAAGCACTCCCGAAACAAACGCTTTCATGGCGGTTATCCTTTTTATCTACTGGTTCGGTGCCTGCCCGGGTGCGCTTTCGTCCGGCGCAGGCAGGGTTGGGCCGGTCGCCCGTTTGAGATAGGCGACAAGAGCATCCCGGTCCTCGACGGTTTTCAAGCGCTGGATCGGCATTTTCGAGCCGGGCGTTACGACATCCGGACCATGGTCAAACAGGTCTGAAATCGTTTGCTCGCTCCAGACGATGTCCGAATCGCGCAGCGCTTTTGAAAACGGATAACCCGGCAACGTCCCCGCCTTGCGGCCGAAAATACCGTAGAGCGTCGGCCCCGCGCGGTTTGCACCATCTGGTGTCAGAGTATGACACACGGAGCATTTGCGGGCGAATTGCAGCTCGCCGGGATCATCCGTGTCCGACACTTGGAACCGCCGCGGGAAGGCAACGTCGAGCGGCTCGAACGGTTTGCGCGGCGCGACCTGCCAGGTGTGAATGACATCGTCCAGCCCGGCGTAGAACAGGCGGTCGCCGTCGCCTGTAAAGGTGAGGCCCCAGACCGGACCATACGGGTTTTCAAACTCTTCCAGGAGCTCGAATGTTTCGGCGTCCATCACCCGGATCACGCCATCGCCGCCGCCGGTCGCGAGCCGGTCCGCATCGGGGGACAGCGCAAGCGAGAGAACCGGCCGGGTGTGCGGCGGCAGCAGCTTGGCATCTTCCCCGGTTTCAATGTCAAGCACGGCCACCTTGCCATCGGTCACACCATAAACCAGTTGCTTGTCTCCAGGCAGAACCGCCAGCACATTGACACCCCACCCAAGATTGACGATCTCGCGCAGAAGCGCTCCCGAACGGGCATCGAACTGCCGGATCCCGCCATCGTAAGACGCGGTGTAAAGATGCTTGCCATCGCCGGAAAACGCGACGGCGTTTACGTTGCCGCGGTGCTGGTCCAGATTTGCGACCAGCCTTGGCGGGTCAGCGGCTACATCATAAAGCCGCGCCTCGTTTTCCCATGAAGCCACTGCGACGAGCGTGCCGTCCGCCGAGGCGTCAATGGCCAGCACTTTTTCGCCCTTGCCCGGCACATGGTGCAGCAGAAGCCCGGATTGGAGATCCCACAGGATCACGGCGCCGTCGTCGCCGACCGTGGCGGCGCGGTTGCCGGGAAGAAAAACCGCATCGTTGACGGCGGCGTCATGGCCAATCAGCCGCAAGGGTGTGCCACCATCTTTCGGCCAAACGATCGCGGCGTAGTCGAAAGAGGTGCTCAACAGGCGCCGGGTGTCCGGATCGAGCGTGACGGACTTTACCGGCCCGCCATGGCCGGCAAGCTGCTTGGGCCATTCGGCTTCGGCAGCCTGCAACCAGGCGCATCCCGCTGCAGCCGCGAGAACGCACACGCCGGCTGCCCGCACGATATGCGCCATGGCGCCTTCAGTCAGCGTGGTCACGGCCTCATCCTATTCGGCGGGCTGAGGCGCGTTTTTATCCGGTGCGCGGTCGTGGACGTCCTGCATATGCTCTTCCACCCACAAAGAGTGGTGCTCCTTCGCCCAATTCAGATCAACCTCACCCGATCCCATGGCATCAAATGCGCCTTCCATGCCGACAGACCCGATGTAGATATGCGCAATGATCACGCAGATCATGAAGACGGACATGATCGAATGCCACAAGGTCGCAAGCTGCTGTTCCTGCAACACGCTCAGGGCGACCGGCAAGTCGGTTCCGAATACCAGGTTAACCTTGGCAAAGGTTTCCCCGAAGAAATGGGTTGTGTAAGGGAAGAGGAGCTGCCAGCCGGACAGCGACAGGGAAATACCGCCGAGAATGGTCAGCCAGAAAATCACCTTCTGACCCGCATTGAACTTCTTGGCGGGCGGATGGAGCTTGGAGGAGAAAATCCCGCCGCCCTGCAAGATCCATTTGATGTCCGTCTTGTCCGGGAGGTTGTGGCGCACCCACATCACAAAAATCATCACAAGCCCGGCCATGAAGGCAAAAGCCAGGTAATTGTGCATGTACTTGCCGACCTGGGTGACAAAGGCGAAGGCTTCATTTCCAATCACGTGCTTGAGCGTGTAACGGCCATAAAGAATGTTCAAACCTGTCAATGCGAGCACGACAAAGGACGAAGCCAGCATCCAATGGCCGAACCGTTCCACAGCGGCAAAGCGGGTGATGGTCTGGCCGGACCGTCCATGAGCAATCTTGATGCGGCCGCGGATGGCATAAAAAATGCCAAGCAGCACGATCATGCCGAGCAATGCCCAGCTGGCATAAAGCGTAAGCGGGCCATTGCGGAACGACCGCCAGGCCTCGCCTTCGGACTGCACGAGTGTTGCCGCGTTTTGATCGGGAATCGAGATGTTGCCGGCTGACCCGCCCCGGACTGCGCGCCAGAAGTCCGAATCGGAGCTCGACCCCATGACTTCGCCGGGCACCGTTCCGCCGGTCGGATTGCCGAGCGGCACTTCAGCGCTGTCAACACCCTGTTGCGCCCACGCCGGGCCCGGTTCGAAGCCGTTTATGCAGATTGCTACGGCCAGCACCAGCATGATGCCTGCGATTGCCCTTGCCACCTTGTTCAGGTCCGTTGCCAATCCCTTGACCATGACGGCCTCCTCCTTGCCAGTCAAAACCATCTTTTTGCGGCCGGAGCGCTTGCATGTGATGCAGGTCCTGCCCGGCCCGTCCCCGTTTCCGGTTTTAAAAGCCCTGCTTGGCTCCCCGTGCGCGCAGTTCCCTGAGCTGTTCTTCGGTTAATTCCGTATCTGCCGGTCCTTCATAATTGCCCTTATCAAGCTTGATCGGCCTGTTCTCTTCCGACTCGCGGCAGGCGCTCAAGGCACTCAGCGCCGCGATCAAAAAAAATGCTTTGGCAAAGACTTTAAACACTTCGGGCATCGACGCGATCCTTGGTCACGATTCTTGTTTTTGGGCGCTTTGCGAAAGGAAAGCTTGCATGGGCTCTCAAGTGGTTCTCCACTCAAAAATCCCGCTCCTCAGGCGCGAACGGAGGCAGCATAGTGCCGCCTCCGAACAGGAAAGTGATCTGGCAGGATGGCTTACAGCGATCCGGCCTTTTGCTGGTAGGCAGTGCCCCAGCCCCAAGCTCCGGACCCGAAACCACGGGCAACAACGCGTTCACGGTAGATTGCCGAAACAACGTCGCCGTCACCCGCCAGAAGCGCCTTGGTCGAGCACATTTCTGCACAGAGCGGCAGCTTGCCTTCCGCCAGGCGGTTGCGTCCATATTTCTGGAACTCGGCGGCGGACATGTCTTCTTCCGGACCGCCGGCACAGAAGGTGCATTTGTCCATCTTGCCCCGGGAGCCGAAATTGCCGACTTGCGGATACTGCGGTGCGCCAAACGGACATGCGTAGAAGCAATATCCGCAGCCGATGCACAGATCCTTGGAGTGCAAGACAACGCCCTCTTCGCTTTCATAAAAGCAATCAACCGGGCAGACAGCCGTGCACGGCGCATCCGAGCAATGCATGCAGGCGACCGAAATCGACCGCTCACCAGGCTTGCCATCGTTGATGGTGACCACGCGCCGCCGGTTAATGCCCCACGGCACCTCGTTTTCGTTCTTACACGCGGTGACGCAAGCGTTGCATTCGATGCAGCGTTCGGCGTCACAGAGGAATTTCATACGTGCCATAATCAGCCCCTCCCTTACGCCGCACGCTCAATGCGGCACAGTGTTGCTTTTGTTTCTTGCATCTGGGTCACACTGTCATACCCATAGGTCTGGGCAGTGTTACAGGATTCCCCGAGCACATATGGATCGGCGCCCGCCGGGTATTTGGACCTGAGATCCTCACCCTGGAAGTGCCCGCCGAAGTGGAACGGCATGAATGCCACACCACGGCCGACCCGTTCGGTCAGCATGGCCATCACTTTGACCTTGCCGCCCTCCGGACCGTGCACCCAGACCATTTCGCCGTCCCGGATACCCAGATCGTTGGCATCGCCGGGGTTCACTTCCACGAACATGTCCTGTTGCAGTTCCGCGAGCCACGGGTTCGAACGGGTCTCATCGCCGCCCCCTTCGTATTCCACAAGGCGGCCCGAGGTCAGGATCATCGGGAAGTCCTTGGAGAAGTCGTTCTGCTGGATCGACGCATAGGCGGTCGGGACGCGCCAGAAGGTCTTGTCCTCATAGGTCGCATATTTGTCGAGCAGATCGCGACGGTTGGTGTAGAGCGGCTCGCGGTGCACGGGCACAGGATCCGGGAATGTCCAGACCACTGCGCGCGCCTTGGCGTTTCCGTAAGGTGCGCAGCCGTGTTTGATGGCAACCCGTTGAATGCCGCCGGACAGGTCGGTTTTCCAGTTGGTCTTGTCACCGGCCACAGCCTCGATCGCAGCACGCTCCTCGTCGGTCAGGTCGGCGTCCCAACCCAGGGACTTGAGCGTCGCCATCGTGAATTCAGGATAACCGTCCTGAATTTCCGATCCCTCCGGGAAAGCGCCTTCCGCAAGCAGATTGTCGCCGTCCCGCTCCACGCCGAACCGGGCACGGAATCCCATGCCGCCTTCAGCGACCGGGATCGACGTATCATAAAGGTTCGCCGATCCGGGATGCTTCATCTCGGCAGTGCCCCAGCACGGCCACGGCATTCCGTAGAACTCGCCGTCGCACGGGCCGCCATTCGCGCGCAGCGTGGTACGGTCAAACGTGTGCTGATTGGCCATGTGAAGCTTCATGCGCTCCGGAGATTGCCCGGTATAGCCGATGGTCCACATGCCGCTGTTGAATTCGCGGGTGATGTCCTCGATCTGGGGCTCGTTGCCATTGACGGCGATGTTCTTGAACAACTCGTCGGCAAAGCCGAGCTTTTTGGCCAGGAGATACATGATCTCGTGATCGGTCTTGCTCTCGAACAACGGCTCGATGACCTTCTCGCGCCACTGGATCGACCGGTTTGAAGCGGTGACCGAGCCGTGGGTCTCGAACTGGGTGGTCGCCGGAAGCAAGTAGACGCCGTCCTTGCGGTCCGACAAAACCGCAGACACGGTCGGGAAAGGATCGATCACCACCAGGGTATCGAGTTTTTCCATAGCCGTTTTCATGTCGGTCAGGCGGGTTTGCGAGTTCGGCGCATGCCCCCAAAACACCATGACCTTGGTGTTCTTGGGTTGCTGCAGGTTCTCTTCATCTTCCAATACACCGTCGATCCAGCGAGAAACGGGAATACCCTTCTCGTTGATCATTTTCACTTCTTCGCCATTCTTGTTCATGGTGGCGAAACGGTCGCGCAGATAGTTGACATCGACGTCCCAGACCCGCGCCCAGTGTGCCCACGACCCGTCGGACAGACCATAATAACCAGGCAGCGTGTCGGCGAGAACGCCAAGATCGGTTGCACCCTGCACATTGTCATGGCCGCGGAATATGTTGGTTCCGCCGCCGGCCTTGCCCATATTGCCGAGCGCCAGCTGCAGGACGCAGTAGGCCCGGGTGTTGTTGTTTCCGTTGGTGTGCTGGGTTCCGCCCATGCACCAGATCACGGTGCCCGGGCGGTTGTTGGCCAGGGTCCGTGCCACGCGCTTGAGCTGCGAGCCCGGCACGCCGGTAACGTTTTCGACCTCTTCCGGCGTCCACTTGGCAACTTCGGACTTGATCTGGTCCATGCCCCACACGCGCTGACGGATGAACTCTTTGTCTTCCCAGCCGTTTTCGAAAATATGCCAGAGAATGCCCCACACCAGAGCGACATCCGAGCCCGGACGGAAGCGGACATACTCGGAAGCATGGGCTGCTGTTCGCGTAAAGCGCGGATCGCATACGATCAGCGGTGCGTTGTTTTCTTCCTTGGCTTTCAGGACATGAAGCAAAGACACAGGGTGCGCTTCAGCCGGATTGCCGCCGATGATGAAGATGGCCTTGGAATTGTGAATGTCGTTGTAAGAGTTCGTCATCGCACCGTAGCCCCAGGTGTTGGCAACACCTGCAACTGTGGTGGAGTGACAAATCCGGGCCTGGTGATCGATGTTGTTCGTGCCGAAGAAGGCCGCGAACTTGCGCAAAAGATACGCCTGCTCGTTGTTATGCTTGGCAGAGCCGAGCCAATAGACGCTGTCCGGTCCTTCGGTCTTCTGGACCTCAAGCATCTTGTCGCCGAGTTCGTCGATCGCCTGTTCCCAGGAAATCCGTTCCCATTTGCCGTCGACAAGCTTGGTCGGATACTTCAAACGGCGCTCGCCGTGGGCGTGCTCGCGCACTGCCGCGCCTTTCGCACAGTGGGCTCCAAGGTTGAACGGGCTGTCGAAGCCGGGTTCCTGCCCGACCCAAACGCCGTCTTTGACTTCAGCCAACACCGTGCAGCCCACCGAACAGTGCGTGCAGACCGTTTTCTTGATGTCGACCTTACCTGGACCGGCCGGGGAAGCGGCCTTTGCTTTTTGGACCATGGCACCGTTGGCAGCTGCGAAGGCAGCAACCCCACCTGCCACGACGCCGGACCGGCGCAAAAAGGTCCGGCGGTCCATCGTGGACGCACCAATTTCAGCGAATGTTGCCGAAAGACGGCCACGCCGGGCGGCGCCGCTGGTCTTTTTCCTGAGCATATTGTCTCTCCCTCATTCGGAACTGCGCAGGATCCCCCAAGCCAGTTCCCGGGGTCCGGTTCGCCGTGTGGCGGCACCAGACGCCAAGCCTTCAATTAGAAACGCGCGGTCTCGTAGACTTTTTTCACGTGATCCGTTTCGCGATATCCGTTTCCAGACGGATCAGCCACGTCCGCCGCCTGGGCCGAACCTGCAACCAGTGTCGCACCGCTCGCCAACGTGCCGAGCCCGGCCAACTTCAAAAAGTCCCGCCGTCCGGCAGTGTCTTTGGTTTTGTCTTCAGCCATTTCATTCTCCTCCATCAGGGGTCCGCTCGCGTCCAAACGGACCATGACCGCCGCCCCGGCCGGTCACTTATGCGGCCATATCAAATGCATCCGCCTCCACGCCGATGAAAGCTTCCCCCAGCTCTCCAACAGCGGCGTAAAACCGGCTCGTCTTGGTCTTCTTCAAATCCTTGAAAAAATGCGGCGCCCAATTGCCGATATGTCCGGCGAAGAACGCCTGCTGGGCCTCAAGCGGCAAAGGCCCCTTGGCCCACAAGTCGCCGCGGATGAGGCCATCCATCATCTGCATCAAAGCCGCGATGTGGTCTTCAGGCTCTTTCGTGTCGGCGGTGCGCTCAATTCCCAGCTGCGCCATGGATGCACGCAGGTCAGCAAGCGGTTTCTCATTCAAAAAGCCGGTCAGGTAGTAAGACCCGAAAGGCACGAGTTCGCCGCGGCCAACACCGATGAAAAGGTCCATATATTCCTGTGCGAGCTGCTTTTCAGACACCTCACCAGCCTCGCGCGCGATTTCGGAAAGGCAGGCACCAATTGGGGTGTCGTCACCGGATATCCGGCTGATCTGCTCAAGCCCGATCGCATTCGGCGCGGACTGCAAGACACCGCCCAAAAATCCATAAAGAGCCGCCCTGTCGGCATCCTCCGGCGCAGGTTTTTCCGCGCGCGGCGCTGTATTTGTCATAATTTCCTCTCCTAGGGGAAGAATATCGCGCTGTTTAAATTTAGTCGCAAATGAAATTAACGCTGCAGCGCACGCGTCTCCATGATTTCAATTGTTAGTTCCTATTTCTCTGAAATAACGAAGAAAAAACATAATAGCGCATATTTTTGCGTCACAAATTTGCGACTCTCTGTGTCAATGCAGCGGCTGGACAGATTATGCGAAAGTCTTATGGGTGGCCGGCCATCCGGTCACTGGAGTGTCCCTCCTGCGCAGTCCCTGCGCTTTCAATATCGGCTGCATAACGGGGGATTTACATTTAAGAGCCTGAAAACCCATTTGTTTCAGCCTCGTAAGCCGGAGCTTACACTTCCGGCCGCACTTAATTCAGGCGCATTCACGCTTGGCCAGCCCTGGGCCAAAGCACGTTTCCGCCAATGTCAAACATGACGATACCGCACCGCAGCACGAGAAAACCGCGCCGAATTATATCGCCTGGCAAAAAACTGGCCCAAATACTCATAAAAAAAGCCGGCAATAAATGCCGGCTTTTCAAACGCTCTGCAACACCGGTGCGCACCGGCAGAATTATTCGTACACAATCGCCGGCGCCTGACGGCTGCTGGCTTCATAGCGGTCCGCTTCAGCGATCGCTTTTGCGGCAATATCGCGATAAACCTTGGCGTGCGCCCCCTCCGGATCGGAAACGACCACTGGCGTTCCGGCGTCCGAGGTTTCGCGGATCTGCATATTCAGTGGAACTTCGCCGAGGAACGGCACACCCAGCTTTTCCGCCTCTGCCCGTGCGCCGCCGTGACCGAAGATGTCATGCCGCCCGCCACAGTCGGGACACAGGAAATAGCTCATGTTCTCGACAATGCCGAGCACCGGCACATCGACACGCCGGAACATGTTGAGGCCCTTGCGCGCATCGATCAGCGCAAGGTCCTGCGGGGTCGACACAATCACCGATCCCGCCAGAGGCACCTGCTGCGCCATGGTCAGCTGGGCATCCCCGGTACCTGGCGGCATGTCGACCACCAGAACATCAAGCTCACCCCAGGCCACTTCGCGCAACATTTGGGTCAACGCGGAGATTACCATCGGCCCGCGCCAGATCATCGGCGTTTCTTCTTCCACCATGAATCCCATGGACATGACCTTCACGCCATAGCCTTCCAGGGGCTTCAAAATGCGGCCGGACACAGGCTCGGGACGGCCCGAAACCTTGAACAGGCGTGGTATGGACGGCCCATAAATATCCGCGTCCAGAACGCCAACCTTCAGCCCGTTGGCCTGAAAGCCAAGTGCCAGATTGGCTGTGGTGGTCGATTTGCCGACACCACCTTTGCCAGACGCAACCGCGATAATCCGCTTCACGCCGGGGACTCCCGGCTTTTGGGCCGGCTGCTCTTCGGCGGCCTTTGCCCGCGCAGCCATTGGCGGCGGAACATTGCCCATCTGGGCCTTGCTAGGGGCCGGGCGCGCGGGCGCCCCCTGTCCGGTGCTGGATCCGGCCGCGCGCTCGGCGGTCAGTGCGACCATCGCGGTCTCGACCCCCTCGACTTCCCTGACAACCTTCTCCGCAGCCTGGCGAAGCGGCTCCAACTCCTTAGCCCGGTCGGCTGGCACGGTTATGGAAAACGCGACGCGCCCATCGGAGACGAACACGTCCGACACAAGGCCAAGCGACACGATATCGCCTTCCAGATCAGGTCCCTTGACCTTTGACAACCGCTCCATCACAGCCTGTTTGATCGTGTCGCTCATGCGCCCCATTCCGATGCTTGTTTTGCTGCGCCTAACCTAATCACAGCGAACGGATCGTCAATCACCGGAGGCCCGCATTTCTGTGCAGGCCGGCATCTGCAGGCTGCACGAGCACCCGGCAACAATCACCGCCAAAACACATCGACTGTGCGGCGTTCACACTGAACGACGCAAGCCTGCTGCAAATTTGCGCAAACAATGTAATATATACTAGTATAATGCAGTCTGTTTCCTTAAACGTCATGCACAAGTTGTTCATGCATTTCTTAAACATGAACACCGGACACTAAGGGAAGTCATATTGTTCCGAGCTTTTTTCAAGCACCTTATGATATACGCCTCTGCTGCGGTGTTTCTCGCCGTGGCCGGTCACACTCCCACCCGAAGTGCCGGGCCGCTGCGCATTGTGGCCGAACACTATCCGCCCTACGAAATGAAGATGCCCGTCGACGGCCTTCAAGGCTTTGACTACGAGGTTGCCATTGAGGTTTTCCAGCGTCTCGACATACCGGTGGAGATTGTGTTTCTGCCGTGGAAACGGGCACTTGTGGAGACAGAAAACGGCGAAACCCTCGGAATATTGACGTGCGCGCACCGTCCGGAACGAGAGAGCTTCATTCTGTTTTCCGACCCGATCAGCTCATTCACCAGCGGCTTTTATTACAGGCAAGGCTTTGACAGTGCACCCATCAGGGATGTGGACGACATCACCGGACGCCGGGTTGCATCCGTGTCCGGCTACGAGAGCTTCAAGGAGCTGCAAAAACTCGGCGCGAATCCCACTGAGGTCCAAACCACAACCCAAGCCATCAAAATGCTGATGACCGGCCGGTTCGACTATTTTTACGCCGGAAAAGAAACAACCGACTTTCAAATCAGGCAACTGGGCCATACCGGTTCCTTTCACTTCGTTCCCGTCGACAAGCGCCCATTTCACTTCTGCTTTTCAAAAGCCTATCCGGGCGGGCGCGAGATTGCGGAGAAATTCAACCGAGCGCTCAGCGATGTTAAGACTGATGGCACGTATGACGCCATCCACGAGAAATATCGCTAGGAACCGCCTCTGGCACAGCGGCGATCTTGCTCAGCCAGACAAATATTTGCCCTCACGACCAGCGAAACACCAAACATATGAGTTATCCGCTGGCCGGATTTTTATGTAATTAGTTTTTTGGAATGTAGGCGAATATTTTGGTACTACAGTCGATTTTCTTTCCATTGTCACCGGTAATATTATATTTCATCGTTCCTAATTCGAAAGGTATGTAGTTTTTCTTTTCGTCCGCATATCTGCCATTCATCATGTATTCAGCAGAAATTACGAGAGGCTTGTTCCCATGAGCGTTCTTTTTGCCCATTTGAGTTGCGGTACTGACTGGGTCGGCAACGCTGTTCGCCACGAAATCCGCCTTGAAAATATGATCCCCGCCAATTGATACGACCGGCATATAGCCTTTTTCTTTTGCAGCCTTGATGGTTCCGTCCACATCGCGGTGCGACTTCTGGCCACCATGTTTATCCAGTTGCCAAGCAGAGTTGGAATCGTGACAGGGGTTCAGGATAAATGGCCTTTGGTTTTCAAGGCAGGTTTTCACCAGATCGCATTCGCTGTCATAACATACTTGTGTGTTCGACTGGCGTGCCGCATGCATGTCCTTTTGGCTCAACTCATCCGTGGGATGCGCAAGACCGTCGAGTCGCTCAAACCCAGCGCCACCGACGCTTTTTGAGTTCTTGTAGTCAAGCTTGTCATCGAAATCGCTGGTCATGATTTTGGTACGTGCTGTGCTTCCCTTCTGGGGATAAACGCTTGCAATATCTTGCTGCTTGTCCACGGAGTCCTGCTTCGATTTTACTTGCGCCCCGACATTCGCCGCAGCTTCGCGCGCAGTGCTTTGGTCCACTCCAGACTCGATGCAAGGCAAGAGCGGCCTCTTGAGTTCATTCTTGATCGACCATTCCAGCATCGCATTTTGGATCGCAGCATGCGGAAAAACATCGTGGTTGTCGGGAATTAGCACACAATCATACATTAGCCGATTCAACATATTCAGTGCATTTTTTTTAAATTCTACATTGGCCCCGGTTCCCTTATACTCCAAATCGCCATTGAAGATTTTCTGATCCACCTCAACTTTTTGATTTTTTCCGCCAATATCTTTTGCTTTGGGAACGTGTTCAGAAAGATTGGTTTCGCCTTTGGATCGCGGCTGTGTCAGCCCACTGTTCTTGCCGATTTCCGATACAACTGGATCTTCCTTAGTTTCAAGTAAAACATCGTTTTTGTTGTTAGCTGACTCCGACTTCTTGGCCTGATTCATTTTGAGATTGATTTTGCCAATTTTCGGAGAGACCGGATCATTGTTATCGTTGTTAGACGATGATGCTGTTTTTCCCGTTTTTGTACTTACAGTGCTTTCATCGTTATCCTGTTGGACGCTCAAGCCTTGGGCGAGCTTCTTGTTCATGGCACCAAATTTTTTAAGCGTGTTTTTCTTCGGCAGATTATCATCCAAATTCATAGGCGGCGGCGTCTGGCCTGTACCTGTTTGGTCATTTGGCGCCTTGGGGGCAGCGGCAGATGTGAATTTTGGGCTCGGGGTAGACGACATTGTTGGCTCCGTTGGCTGCTAAACATGCTCCAACCTAAGTTATGCTTTCGAGTAAAACCATTTAAATAACATTCATATATCTTGCCATAACTGCGTACTATTCGGAACTTGTTTTAATCACTCGGCTAAAATCGAAATATTAAATTTTTTTAACTTTGAAGCCAAAGTATTTTCAGATGACAGCAGAAGACTTGCCTTCGCCGCCATGCTCAGCAATTCGCATTGGACAGGCAGCCGCAACTCGCGGTAGCTGTGGACCCCGCACCCCATTTCCCAATCTGGATATTTCAATGACCCGCGTTCTGATCACCGCCACAAATCGTGGCATTGGCCTTGAGCTTGCCCGTGATGCCCTGAGCCGCGGCTGGACAGTCTACGGCTCGGCCCGAACCCCGGAAAATGCCGCAAAGACGCAGGAGCTTTTAGACAACAATCGTTATCGGCCACTGGTATTCGATGTGACCGACCACAAAGCTGTTGAAGCCGCTGCCGCCGGGATCGAAGCTCCGATCGACATTCTGATCAACAATGCCGGGATTATCGGACCGGACCGACAAAAGACGCTCGACATGGACTTTGGCGGCTTTGCGCAGACGCTGGAAATCAACACCCTTGCCCCGCTCGCTGTCTCGCAGATTTTTCTGCCGCACCTGAAAAAATCGCCGCGTGGCCGGATCGTGACCATGTCCAGCCAGATGTCCTGGATGGGCTACCAGAAATCCGACCGCATCGCCTACCGGGCGTCCAAGGCTGCCGTCAACAAAGTGATGCAAGGCCTGGCAACCGATCTCAAAAACGAGGGAATCGTTGCCATACCGGTCGATCCGGGCTGGGTGCGCACGGATATGGGCGGCGCCGAAGCCGACAACCACCCGCAGGACGTGGCACGCGGCATTCTCGCGCTCGCCGACCGGTTGACGCTTGAGGACAGCGGAAAGTTTTTCAACTGGGCGGGTGAAGAACGGGCCTATTGAGCCTTGCATTCGTTTTGGTGATGTCTGGCTTTCAAGGTTTGAATTGGACGCATCCGCCCGAATAAGAAATGTAGTCCGCGCCACGACGAAGAAAGACACCGTTCCATGACCTGGCCAGCCCCGATAACGCTTTCCGGCACGCATGTGCAGCTTGAACCCTTGTCGCAAACCCATGCCGCCGACCTCTCCGAGGCCAGCGCGGATGGCAATCTTTCCGCTCTCTGGTACACCAGCGTCCCGTCGCCGGAGGGCGTTCCAGCGGAAATCGACCGGCGGCTTGATCTGCAGTCAAAAGGGTCCATGCTGCCCTTTGCGGTCATTGATCCGGTCGCGGGTTCGGCGGTCGGCATGACCACCTACATGAACGTCGATGCGGCCAACAAACGGCTTGAAATCGGCTCCACCTGGTACCGCTCATCCGTGCAGCGCACACAGCTGAACACGGAAGCCAAACTGCTCCTGCTCGGCCACGCGTTCGAGACGCTCGACTGCATTGCCGTTGAATTCAGAACCCATTTCCTCAACCGGCAAAGCCGCGCGGCGATTGAGCGGCTTGGCGCCAAGCTCGACGGTATCTTGCGGTCCCATCAGACCATGCCGAATGGCTCACTTCGCGACACCGCAGTCTATTCGATCATCGCCTGCGAATGGCCGGCGGTGAAATCCGGCCTGCTGTTTAAGCTGGGCCGCACACCCTGACGCGCGAGGTGTCAGACAGGCGCATTTTTGTTCCGGAACACAGGCGTGTGTTCAGGTGGAAAACGGTAAAATTTTAATCAATTGTGAGCATTTGAGGCGCAGGCTGATCTGATCGGGACTCAAACTCGATGAGGTGCAAGAATGCAGACCTACCGCATTTGTTACCGGGCCAGGATCAACTGGACACGCCTCAAACACGCTTTGCCTGACGAAATCGATCACTCACTGAACCGCATCCGGCAGATGAACCGGCGTGCGGGTGTGACCGGCGCGTTGTTGTTGGCCGACGAACACATGATCCAGTTCCTGGAGGGGAGCACTGGCCCGGTACTGGAAACCGTTTATTGTGCAATGAGCGATGAGCGGCTCTACGATATGGAAGCGATCTTCCACGAACCGGCGCGCGAGCGCCTGTTTCCAAACAGTTTAATGTTCTTCCGCGATCTGACCGGCAGTGTTGCCGCAAGCCGGTATCCGCAGCTCAGGCCGCTGATCGACCGGCCGGAAAAACTGACCCGGGATGAAGGCCTTTCAGCACTGCACACCTTTGCAGGCGACGTGGTACAAAGCAGCCTGACCAACGGCATGTTGATGCTGGCGTGACACGGCCGGCCCTCTTGACCTGATTCCGGGCTTGCCTCGGCTGCACCAGCTCCCATAATTCGGGATCTTGTGGTGCGGAGCAGCTTGTGACTGAAGACTATATCCTGAAACCGGATCCAAATGATCCGCGTCTGTCGAGTTCCGTTGAAGGCATTGACCAGAACGGACATCCGGTCGACACCAAAGTGGTGAGCGAAAAGGCGCTGACGCTGTTTTTGAACGCGCAGGAAGTCGTCACCATGATGACCATCGGCGACCACCCGGACCTGCTGGCCGTCGGGTACCTGAAAAACCAGAACATGCTGCAGGATGATGATGTCATCACCGGGATCGACTATGACGACGATCTGGAAGTGGTGGTCGTGCGCACGGAGCGCGAAACCAACTACGAGGAAAAGCTGAAGAAAAAGGTGCGGACCTCCGGCTGTGCGCAGGGCACCGTCTTCGGTGACGTGATGGACAGTTTTGAAGACATTCAGCTGCCGCGGGCCGAGTTGCGCACATCCTGGCTTTACGAGCTGACCAGAGCCATCAACACGACGCCGTCGCTTTATCTGGAAGCCGGTGCCATCCACGGCTGTGTGCTGTGCCAAGGGCACAGGCCACTGGTTTACATGGAGGACGTCGGGCGGCACAACGCGGTCGACAAGATCGCAGGCTGGATGACGCTCAACAGCATTTCACCAGACGACAAGATTTTCTATACGACCGGCCGGCTGACGTCGGAAATGGTGATCAAGACCGTGATGATGGGGATCCCGATCCTGGTGTCCCGGTCCGGCTTCACCGCCTGGGGTGTTGATCTTGCCCGGCAGGCAGGCCTCACCTTAATCGGCCGGGCCCGCGGCAAGCGCTTCGTGGCCTTGTCCGGTGCGGACCGGATCGTGTTTGACACGGATCCCGCTTCCGTGGAAGACGAGCCGAAACGCGCGTCGCGAAAGGGGAGCATCGCAGCGGAATGAAGGCCGGTATCAGCCAATCCAACATCTTGACCTGTGTCCTGGCAGGCGGCCAGTCCCGGCGCATGGGCGGCGGCGACAAGACGTTGTTGCCGCTCGGCGCGAAATCCATGCTGGACCTGATCCTTGAGCGGCTGAAGCCGCAGGCCCGGCACATCGTGTTGAATGCCAATGGCGACAGCAGCCGGTTTGCCGCCTATGGGCTGACCGTACTTCCCGATCCGGTAGGAGAATTTGCCGGCCCGCTCGCAGGGATCTTTGCCGGGCTGTCGCACGCAAAAACCCTTGGCAGCCAGTTTTCCCATGTCGTGTCGGTGGCGGGTGACACACCGTTTTTTCCCAAGGACCTGGTCGGCCGCCTGTCGGCATCGGTGCCGCTGGACAAACCCGTGATCGCGCTCGCCAGTTCCCATGACAAGTTGCACCCGGTGTTCGGACTTTGGCCCGTTGCGCTGGCCGATGACCTTCACACCTGGCTCTCGACCGGGCAAAGCGGCAAGGTATTGGCCTTCGTTGATCGGCACGACAGCGTTGAAGTCGCCTTTGACGAACCGACCGAAACCGGCCTTGATCCGTTTTTCAATGCAAACCGCCCGGACGATCTCGAAAAGGCCCGCGCGGCGATGGAAGCTCTTTCTTCATGACCAGCAACAAGGTTTTCGGAATCACCGGCTGGAAGAATTCCGGCAAGACCCAGCTTGTCACCGAACTTGTGGCCGAGTTCACACGGCGCGGCTTCAAGGTGTCCACGGTCAAACATGCGCACCACAATTTCGATATCGACCGTCCGGGTGCCGACAGCTACCGGCACAGGGAAGCGGGCGCCAGCGAAGTTGCGCTCGTGTCCGGCCGCCGCTGGGCCTTGATGCACGAACTGCGCGAAGAAGACGAGCCGCCGCTCGATGCCATACTCGCCCGGCTCGCTCCGTGCGACCTTGTGATCATCGAAGGCTACAAGCGCGAAGGCCACCCCAAGATTGAAGCCCGCAGGCTGGAGGCCCGCAAACAGGAGCCGCTCGCGCCCGGCGATCCGCACATCCTCGCAATCGCTGCCGATCACGCTATTTCCGGTGAAACGCTGCCTGTGTTCGACCTCAACGATATTCCGGGCATGGCCGATTTCATCGCCGGCACAGTTGGCCTGCCGGCACCGGTTGAAGGAGCCGCCACGTGACCGCAAACGCCTTGATTGACGATTGTTTTCTGCACGACAAGGACCGCCTGAGGCACGACGAGGCGCTGGCGATCCTCAAGGAACGGCTCGGACCAGTCGCCGGAACGGAGAGCGTGCCCTTGGAAGAAGCGAACGGGCGCATTCTGGCCGAACAGATTGTGGCACCGCGCGACATTCCGCTGTCCGACAATGCAGCAGTCGACGGGTACGCATTCCGCCACTCGGACCACGACCCGGCAGGCGGGTTCTTGCGGCTTGAACAGCGCATCGCCGCAGGCCGCCCAAGCGATGCGGAGATCGGTCCGTGGGCCGCTGCACGCATTTTCACCGGAGCGGTCATGCCAACGGGCACCGATACCGTTGCCATGCAGGAGGACTGTGAGCGGCACGATCAGGACGGCCAGCATTTTGTCATCATTCCGCAGGGCCTGAAGCGCGGAGCAAACCGACGCCGTGCCGGGGAAGACGTCAAGCAAGGCACGGTTTTGCTGGAACCCGGCATTCGCCTGCGCCCGCAGGACCTTGCCGCAATTGCCTCGACCGGAAAACCGTCCGTGTCCGTTTACCGAAAAATCCGGGTTGCCCTGATTTCGACCGGAGACGAAATCCGGAGGCCCGGCGCCGATCTGAAGACCGGCGAAGTCTACGATTCGAACCACTTTTTATTGCGTGCTCTTTGCGAGACCATGCATGTGTCCATCGCAGATCTCGGCGTTTTACCTGATACGGCCGACCGGGTGGAAGAAACGCTGAAAGCGGCTGCAAGCCGGGCGGACATCCTGCTGACCACCGGGGGGGCGAGCCGGGGTGAGGAAGACCACATCCTGTGGGCGCTGGACCGGCTTGGACAACGTCACATGTGGCAGCTTGCGATCAAACCGGGCCGCCCGATGATGTTTGGCCAGATCGGCAGTTGCGTGTTTCTCGGCCTGCCCGGAAACCCTGTAGCCGCGATGGTGTGTTTCCTGCTTTACGCCCGGCCTGTCATATCGGTGCTTGGTGGCGGCGGTTTTCTGGAGCCACAGAAGTTTCAGGTCCCTGCAGATTTCGAGGTGCCGAAGAAAAAACCGGACCGGCGCGAATTTTACCGCGGCGTTCTGGAAACCGATGGATTGGGCAACACTGTCGTGCGCAAGTTTGACCGTGACGGCTCCGGCCTGATCACCGGTCTCCGCGAGGCGAATGGCCTGATCGAAATTCCCGAAGAAGCTACGTCGGTAGAAGATGGCCAGATGGTCACCTTCCTGCCTTTTTCGGGCATGGGCATCGCCTGAAGCGGCTTTCGGCACGCGCGGCGCGTCTTTGCCGCGCATGCCGGTTTTCCAAATGGTGTCAGCCAAGTGGTGTCAGAATGTGTAGGGCCAATCGGCCGAGACAAACCTATACCCCTCACCGTCCTTGACCACATGGCCAAAGCCCGGGAACGGAATGTGCATGCCGGCGAACATCACCCGGTCGGCAGCGGCTTCGTCGAAGAAGGCTTTCCGCGCTGAAACGGCCATTGCGGGATCAATGTCAAATCCAATCGCCCAGTCCGGTTTTGCGAATTGATAAACCGACGCGTGCACCACATCGGCCGCGATGATGAGGCGTTCCCCGCCGCTCTCAATGACATAGCCTGTGTGGCCTGGTGTATGCCCGGGCATCGGCTTTGCGGTGATGCCGGGAACAATTTCTTTTGCACCGGTGAACATGGACTGGGCCGATTTGTAGGCATCTGCCGCGGCGCGCGCACCCAGGAAAAACGGTTTAAACTGTTCGGGCGCTGCATTCATATTGGCATCATCATACCAAAACGTGTTGTCGGTCTCCGGCAGGATCAATTCGGCATTTTGAAACGCCTTGCCGCCCGCAGGCGTCAAAACCCCGAACAGATGATCCGGGTGCATGTGAGTGATCAAAACCGCATCAATCTGGTCCGGCGTCACGCCAGCCGCCTCAAGCGCCTTGCCAAGATGGCCCAGCGTTGGCCCCATCTTGTCGGAGGTGCCCGCATCAATGAGCACTAGTTTGTCGCCAGTGTTGACCAGATATGCAGAGACCGGCCCGGTCAGGGCCGTGCCTTCGACAAAAGCTGCCTTGCGCAATTTAGCAGCTTCCGCATCGTCCAGACCGATGATCAACTCAGGACCGAGCTGCAGATACCCGTCCAGCAATGCTGTGACTTCAAACGCGCCGACCTTCCGGCGCAAGGCTCCTGCCATGGGTGCGCCCGCAAGGGGGGCTGCAGCCTCGGCACTGCCTGCAGTCAGGCTAAGACCGCCAGCCGCCGCAACCGCCGCGCCGCCGGTCAGTGCGCCGGCGAGCAATCCGCGGCGGTTAAGTGAAATTGTTCCTTCGTTCATGACAGTCTCCTTGCCGTTTTGCGTTCCACCCTTTTTTGGCCTTCGCCCGGATGGAATATGCTTGGCTACGCAAGCGATGCCCGTCAATTGATTTATTTTTCTGGATTTTAAAGCGGTCAAATTTTTATAAGAACTCAAAGACAGACTTATGAATAATGTGCGATTTCGAGCAAAACGGCGGTCACCATGGACAAGATCAGTGCCCTGACAAGTTTCGTTCATGCGGTCAAACTGGGCAGTTTTTCCGCAGCAGCCGCCCATCTGGGCATTTCCCAACCAGCGGTAAGCCAACAGGTTCGTACGCTGGAGGAAACCCTTGGCACCCGGCTGATCACCCGGACCACCCGACGGTTGTCTATGACAGAGGCCGGCGAGCGGTATTTTGCCTATGCTTGCGATATCCTTGAACAAATTGCCGAGGCGGACCGTTCGGTTCAAAGCGCAGAAGCGCAGATGAGCGGCCGGCTGGCCGTCAGTCTTCCGGTCGGTTTTGCCGAAACCGTCCTGGCCGAGTTTGTTGTCGGGTTCAAGAAGGCGCACCCGGATATTTTTCTGGACATCCAGCTCACCGACGATTTTGTCGATCTGCAAAAAGAGCGGGTGGATGTGGCGATCCGCATGGGTGACATCCGCGATGAACGGCTGATTGTGAAGAAACTGGGCGAAGCCCACCGCTGTTTTGTGGCGTCACCCGACTATCTGGACCGGCGCGGGCGTCCGGCAACGCCCGCCGATCTCAAGCACCACGATTTTCTGCTTTATCCGCGCACCGCTGCCGATGGGCAACTGGCCCTGCAGGGCACATGCGGCAAACGCACCAGCATTCCCGTCTCCCCGGTGATGGTCATCAACAATTCGGCAACGCTGCGCCATGCGGCGTTGTCGGGCCTTGGCATCAGCCCGGCGGTGTCCTGGCTGGCCAAACCGCATCTGGACAGCGGCGCGCTCGAAGTCATCCTGCCCGACTGGATGTACCCGGCTCACCCGATTCATGCCGTTTATCCGTCGAACCGCTATATCCCGCTGAAAGTCCGCCGGTTCGTGTCGGATATGACCGCGTTTTTCAACGCCGCAGGCGCTTTCTGCGCGCCTCCCGTTTCATCAGACAAGATTTTTTCACAAGCACGGCCGGTATTGATGGACGCATCGACAGGTTGAGCCCTCTTCTGCCGCTTCCGCAAAACGCGCAGAGTGACGCTGCGTTCAATTGAAGTGACCGCCTATTTCTTAGCCAAGCTCATCATATGATCAGCGCAGGATGTCTGGCAAGGACGGTGTCAACTTTAAATTTTTGCTGAATACGGTTGAAATTTCGGAAAAAGTGTTGGGAATATGACGCTTGGGCGTTTTGGACGAACACCGTCCTCAAGGCCCCAAATGACAAATCTCAGGGGAATAAAACATGCGTATTCTGCGTTTGGCTGCAGCAGCTGCCGTTGTCCTAGCCGGTGTCGGCGCCGCTCAGGCTGATGACTGGAACAAGATCCGGATCGGGACCGAAGGCGCCTACCCTCCATTCAACACCCTCACTGCTGACGGCCAGCTGGTCGGCTTTGATATCGACGTTGCCAAAGCGCTCTGCGAACAGATGAATGCCGAGTGTGAATTCGTCACCCAGGACTGGGATGGAATGATCCCGGCGCTGCAAGCAGGCAAATTCGACGCGGTCATTGCGTCCATGTCGATCACCGAAGAGCGTAAGCAGAAAGTCGACTTCACCAACAAATACTACAACACGCCGCCGGCGATCGCCGTTCCGAAGGACAGCAGCATCACCAGCGTTGAAGAGATGGACGGCGTTCTGCTTGGCGCGCAATCTTCCACAACGCACTCGAACTATGCGGAAGAAAAAATCTCCGGCGCCGAACTTAAGCTCTACCCGACACCGGACGAGTACAAGCTCGACATCGCAAACGGCCGCATCGACGCTGTGATTGATGATGTTGTGGTCCTGTCCGAGTGGCTGGACACCGACGATGGCGCATGCTGCAAGCTCTTGGGCACACTGACACCGGATCCGGTGATCAACGGCGAAGGCGCAGGCATTGCGATCCGCAAGGAAGACACGGCTCTTCGCGACAAGTTCAACGAAGCGATTGCTGCCATTCTTGAGAACGGCAAGTACAAGGAAATCAACGACAAGTACTTCACGTTCGACGTGTATGGCGGCTGAGTATCTCAGACCTTCCAAGCAGGAGCGCGGCGCGCAACACCGCCGCGCTCTTTTTATAGCCGCTTGAGAATAACAAGCGGGTGCAAAGAACAATCGGACAACGACAAGAAAGCAGCGCAAACCCATGGACGAGGTTCTGACGCTCATTTCCTTCGGGGATCAGGGCTGGGGCGACGAGATCGCTGAAGGCGTTTTGGTGACGATATCGCTCGCCATTGCAACGCTTCCCTTCGGGCTTGTGCTCGGGTTCATCATCGCTCTTGCCAAGAAATCGGATGAACCGTCGGTGCGCATGGCGGCTAATATCTACACCACGATTTTCCGCGGATTGCCGGAACTTCTGACCCTGTTTCTGGTCTATTACGGGGTGCAGATCGGCATTCAAGAGCTGACCAAGCTCATGGGTTTGGACGTATATATCGAGGTCAACTCGTTCGCTGCCGGTATGGTGGCCCTGGCGCTGGTGTTCTCGTCCTATGCATCGGAGGCTTTCCTGTCGGCTTTTCGCGGCATCCCGCAAGGCCAATATGAGGGCGGCTATGCGCTTGGTCTTTCGCGGTTCAAGACACTTCGGCTCGTGGTCTTGCCGCAACTGATCCGCCTGGCTCTGCCCGCACTCGGAAACTTGTGGCTGATCCTTTTGAAAGAAACTGCGCTTGTCTCCGTGATCGGGCTGTCCGATCTGGTCCGCCAGGCGGGGATCGCGGCGCGTGTCACCAAGGAGCCGTTCCTGTTTTTCGGCATTGCCTGCCTTATCTATCTGGTCCTTGCCATGATTTCCTCCGCCGGGTTGACGCGCATTGAGGCCTGGTCGAAACGGGGAGACACGGCACGATGACAGCTGCTGATCCGGCGACCGGCATGAGCGCCCCTCCCCCCAAGGCCCGCAAATGGACGGGGGGACGGATTACCGGCCATGTGTTGATGGCCTTGTGGATCGTTTCCGGCGCCTATCTGGTCTATTACCTCGCCCTCAACATCGGCAGCCCTTTCGTCCAAAGATACTGGGGCGAATATGTCGATGGGTTTTTCATCACCGTCCAGATCGTCGCCATTTCACTGGCCATCGGCGCCGCGCTGTCGATCCCGATCGCCCTGGCCCGGTCGTCGAAACTGGGGATCTTCCGCTGGCCGGCTTATGGTTATGTCTACTTCTTCCGCGGCACACCTTTGCTCGCCCAGACCTTCCTGATCTATTACGGTGCCGGGACCTTCCGGCCAGAGCTGCAATCCATCGGGCTTTGGAGCTTTTTCCGCGATGCGTTCAATTGCGTGATCTTCGCGTTTTCGCTGAACACGGCCGCCTATCAGGCCGAGATCCTGCGCGGGGCAATTCAAAATGTCTCGAGAGGCCAATGGGAAGGCGGACAGGCGCTTGGACTTTCCAAGGCAGTCATCTTTGTGAAGGTCATCCTGCCACAAGCCCTGATGGTGGCTTTGCGGCCTTACGGCAATGAGATCATTCTGATGATCAAGGGATCTGCGATTGCCTCGATCGTGACAATTTACGACCTGATGGGCGAGACCCGGCGGGCGTTTTCCCGGTCCTACGACTTCCAGGCCTATATCTGGGCAGCGGTGCTCTATCTCCTTATCGTTGAAACGCTGCGCCGTATCTGGGACAAATTCGAGGCCCGCCTCACCCGGCACCTGAAGCGCTGAGGCGCTTCAGGACCTGCCCGTTTTTCATCCGTTTATTTGTCATTTTCAGTGGAGGCCAACCATGGCTCAGGACACCCGCAATTCGCGGCTTCACCCCGAAACACTGCTTGCCCATGGCGGCGGCGGCTTCGACCCGGCCACCGGCGCAGTCACACCACCGGTTCCAACAGCCACCACTTTCGTGCGAGACGAAGCCTATGAGCTGATCAGTCCGTCGCATCTTTACAGCCGCGACGACAACACCCTGTTCCGCAAGACCGAGGATCTGATCGCCACATTGGAAAACGGCCAGGAAAGCCGCCTTTTCGCGTCGGGCATGGCTGCCGTTGCTGCCGTTGCCCGGATTGTCAAACCCGGCGGAACCATTTTGCTGCAATCGGGGATTTATTGGGGCACCACGTTGTTCTTGCGCAAGCATTGTGAGCGCAACGGCATCGCGCTGGTCGAAAGTGACGCCGCCGACCTTCAAAGCTTCGCCGACGACATCACCGTCTCTCAACCGGATCTGGTGTGGATCGAAGTGCCGAGCAACCCGTATCTGAAAGTTGCTGACATCCGCGGCATCTCTGAGCACTGCAAGCCAGTGGGCGCGGTTCTGGCGGTAGACGCAACAGCCGCCACTCCGCTGGTCCTCAAGCCGCTCGATTTGGGTGCAGATCTTGTCATGCATTCGGCCACCAAAGCCCTCAATGGCCATTCCGATCTTTTAGGCGGTGTTGTCACCACCCGCGACAAGGACAGCGATGCCT
This sequence comes from Roseibium hamelinense, assembly GCF_007830545.1. Taxonomy (GTDB): domain Bacteria; phylum Pseudomonadota; class Alphaproteobacteria; order Rhizobiales; family Stappiaceae; genus Roseibium; species Roseibium hamelinense. Next base: position 189,359 of record NZ_VLLF01000003.1, on the reverse strand, counting down.
GGACGTTCATTCGCGAGGAGCGCAAGCTGGCCGGGGCTGTGATGGGCTCGTTTGAGGCCTGGCTGCTTCTGCGCGGCCTGCGCACGCTCGGCCTCCGGGTAGAGCGCATGAACGCGAATGCTCTCGCCCTGGCGGAGTTTCTGGAAACACATCCAAAAATCGAAAAAGTGCTTTATCCGGGCCTTGCCAGCCATAAGGCCCATACCCTGGCCGCCGGCCAGATGAGCGGCGGATACGGCTCGTTGATGTCCATATTGGTGAAAGGCAGCAAGGAGGAGGCCCTGAAAGCGGTCGGCGACCTCAACGTGTTTCAGCGCGCGACGTCTTTGGGCGGCGTCGAAAGCCTGGTCGAACACCGGTACACGATTGAAGGCGAAGAGTCCGGCATCCCCGGCAACATGCTGCGCCTGTCGGTCGGCATTGAGCATTTGGGTGATCTGAAAGCCGACCTGGATCAGGCCCTCGCCGAAATCTGACGTCGGCTGGGGCACCACGCATAGCAGGTTCAAAGCCTCACCGCCCCACGGCGGGGAGGCTCACATGCGCCACCGCGTCCTAACGCAGCAGCTCGTCTTCAAACGGAAACTGCGACAAGAGCTCGATTCCGGTGTCGGTCACCAGCACCTGCTGCTCCAGCTTGACGCCTTCCTTGCCGTCCGCCTCGCCAATGAAGCTTTCAACGCACAAGGTCATGCCCGGTTCGACAATGCCGTCATAGCCCGCGTCGGGAAAATCGCCGTGGTGATAGAGATACGGATATTCACCGGTCATGCCGCAGCCATGGGCCGACAGGTAATAGCGGTTCTCGTAGTATTTTTCGGGAATGTTCCAGGCGCGGTCCGCATAATCGCGAAAACTCATGCCCGGCTTCAGGATGCCCATATTGTGGTGCACCTGCTCATGGGCCGTCTTGTAAAGCTCGCGCTGCACCGGGCTCGGCTTGTCCGGGCCCGAATGGAACGTGCGCGAAAAGTCCGAATAATATCCATGGCAGCCGACCACATCGGTATCCAGCGCAATCAGCTCGTTTTCGCCAATGATGTTGGACGAAGTTTCCTGAAACCACGGATTGGTGCGCGCGCCAGCATTCAACAGCCGGGTTTCGCAATAGTCGGCATTTTGGGAAATCACCGACTGATGCAGCACGGACCACAACTCGTTTTCTGTCATGCCGGGCCGGATTGCGGCCCGCAGCTTGCCGACGCCGACCTCGGTCGCGCGCAGCGAGGCGATCACGCATTTCATTTCTTCCGGCGACTTGATCGCCCGCGCCATCTCGACGGGCTGCTGGGCATCGACAATGGTCAGCCCGCAGTCCTTGAGCGCGATTGCGACCCCGGCATTCAGCCGCTCCAGCCCCAGCGTGGCGCCCTTGCCGACAAGGCCGGTGACCGTGTCCGCCATCTCGATCGCCCAGCGCCGCTCACGCGCGGCAATGTCCGGCCCGGCGGCAACAAAGCTCGCAGTCGCAGCAGGGCGTACCTCGTCCACCGTCTCGTAGCCGTTCGCAAGATGCAGGGCGCCGGTAAACTCGAACAGGATCGACCGGTCCTGCGTCAAAAGCAGGTAGCGCGCCGGCGCGTTGCGCTGGGAAAAGACCTGCATGTTGCGTGTGCCGGTGGCGTAGCGGATATTGACCGGATCGGATAGGATCACGGCGTCCACACCATATTCCGCCATTTTGTCCCGCACCCGTTGGCGCCGGTACAGCCGCACGGCCGCCAGATCAATGCCTTCGCTTTCCGGCGCCCGGTCGAGCAAGGCAATGCCCGACAAATCGCTGCGCTCCGCGTGCCAGTCAAAATTGGCCATGTGCGTCGTCTCCTCAAGAACCGTACTTTCCGGTACTGTACAGGATCGCGCCATTTGGTGACGAGGCCGGATTGGACGTTTTCCGTTCCGTATCCGGCGTTTTTTTTCACATCTCGCGGTGATTTAACCCATAGCCGGGGCGCAGCAATGCGCCCGCAGCCAGGAGATGAATGTCTTTGCGGGGGGACGGATCACACCAGGCCGGCTGACAATGTAATACCCCGATCCTTCGCTCCGGATGTCCTCGAACAAGACCCGCAAGGTTCCAGCCTCGACTTCCGATAAAACAAAGACTTTCGGCATTACCGTGATGCCATGTCCGCGCCGCACCCCGTCCAGGATCATGTATCCGGGCAGCTCGGTTACATTCGGGCGGGTTTCGGCCACAACACCATTTTGCTGGAGCCACAAAGACAACTCATTGATGCCCAGCTCCTGCAGCCAGGGAAACTGCAACAGATCCTGCGGCTTAAACGCAGGCGCATCGCCAACAAGACAAGTTGCTCCTACAACAACGTAGTTGCTCGGCAGAAGCAGCTCGGCCTCCAGGCCCGGCCAGTCGCCATCGCCGTAGCGGATCGCGAGATCCACCCCGCCGGGCTCCAGCGTCACCAGGCTGGCCGTCGGGTTGAGCATCAACTCTATGTCCGGGTGTTTTTCGCGAAAGTCAGAAATGCGCGGCATCAGCCAGCTGACGGCAAAGGTCGGCGTCATGGTGATGCTCAGCGGCCGGTTCGCATTGGCCTTTGAAAGCGCTTCAATTGTTTCTGCGATCCTTGAAAAGCCCTCGTTCAACCCCTCGCTGAGCTTTAGACCCTCCGGTGTCAGAGCGACACCCCGGCCCTCCCTTTGCACCAGCAGCAAGCCCAGATGCGCCTCCAGGCTTTTGATCTGCTGGCTGATGGCCGCATGGGTGACGTTCAGCTCCCGCCCCGCCGCAGACAGGCTTTTGGTTTGAGCCACCGCACCAAAGGCACGTAGGCTGGCCAACGATGGCAGGTCCCGCCACTTCATATGTAATTTGACCTTACATTTGAGAAATCTTCTTGAGTCGCATTCATCCGATAAATAATCCACTTTAAGAGCATACACAGCGCAGGAGACTGTAAGATGAACTATCAGGCTAATACATATGCACACCAACTGGCAAACCGCTTTACCACATTCACACGCCCGGACCCCCGCACACAGCATCATCTGGATGCGGCCAGCGAGAAACGCCTGCGCCATTCCCGGCTGTGGCACCGAAGCCCGTACTGGCTGTAAGCGGCCCGTCCGCCGGCTTGCTTGCCAAAGGTGTGTTGAGCGCCCGCGCCGTCCACCGTCCGGCGCGGACGTTTCACTTCACTACATTACAAAATATTCATGAAGTAATAATAAGCAAAAAATGAAAATTTTTTAAGTTTAAACCATTCTAACCGTCATCTATATATTAATCAGGAAAGCAAAACGGCAAAGAAACAGATAAAGTCATGTCCTCCAAACACATTCTGAGCTTTGCCGCCTCCCTGTTTTCCCGCTTCTCCGCCCGGTCGCAGGACATGCGCCCCGCACGCGGGAAGGAAAAAATACCGGAGACGCCACAAGAGAATTCACTCTACTGGCATCCCCACTACTGGATGTGATCCCGCGCGCACCCTCCCCCCAGCCCCACAGCGCGGCGTTGCATTCTTTAAAACGGTCCGGTCACCCCGCCGGACCGTTTCTTTTTTGGCAAAGGTCCGGCGCCGCGAATGGGCCTGACAGAACCGCGCCGATGCCCTAGAACAAGCCAGCTGGTATTATTGACTTTCTGGCCCGGTGTGATCCGGGTCTTTCTTTGCGCGGGAGGTTTTCATGGCAAAGGTTGCATTCATCGGTTTGGGTGTCATGGGCTACCCAATGGCAGGTTTTTTGAAAACCAAGGGTGGCCATGACGTCACGGTGTATAACCGCACGGCTGCAAAGGCGGAAAAATGGGTTACCGAATATGGCGGCGCCCATGCACCGACACCGAAAGCTGCTGCAGAAGGCTGTGACATCGTATTTGCTTGCGTCGGCAATGATGATGACCTGCGCTCGGTGACAACCGGCCCGGACGGAGCCTTCCATGGCCTCAAATCCGGAGCGATCTTCGTGGATCACACGACGGCGTCCGCCGAAGTCGCGCGCGAACTTTATCAGGCAGCCAAGGAAAAAGGTTGTGGCTTCATCGACGCTCCAGTCTCCGGGGGCCAGGCGGGTGCGGAAAACGGTGTTCTGACGGTAATGTGCGGCGGCGACCAGGACGTGTTCGATCAGGCGAAACCGGCGATTGAGTGCTTTGCCAAATTTGCCGGCTTGATGGGCGAAAGCGGCGCCGGCCAACTGACCAAGATGGTCAACCAGATCTGTATTGCTGGGCTCGTTCAGGGCCTGTCCGAGGCGATCCATTTTGCCAAGAAGGCGGACCTGGATGTGCCCAAGGTCATCTCAGCGATCAAAGGCGGCGCCGCCCAATCCTGGCAGATGGAAAACCGCTGGGAAACAATGACCGACGGCAAGTTTGACTTCGGCTTCGCGGTCGACTGGATGCGCAAGGATTTGGGCATCTGCCTCAAGACCGCCAATGACACTGGCGCGCGCCTGCCCGTAACGGCACTGGTCGACCAGTTCTACGCGGAAGTCCAGGCCATGGGCGGCAACCGTTGGGACACGTCCAGCCTGATCGCTCGCCTGGAGAACGCCGAGAAAAAGTAACGGTTTGCTGAGCCGGTGTCCGGGCACGGCCGGGCACCGGGTTCGCAAACACTCAACTACCATGTCTGGTACGGCACGGCATTGGGCTATTTTGCGGACACATCTGCTCTTCTCCTGTTGCCGATGGACAGTGTGGTCCACGGTTTTTCGATATCCTGGATCCAGACTTGGCAGCATATACCAGCGCTCCGGCAAAACAGTTATACGATCGACCCCATGGTCAAATCATCGAATAAGGTTTGCCTAAACCGGTGAGGATGATCCGGGACGACGATGCCAGTCAGCTCAAAATAGCGGTCCACTTGGCCACAATTCCTGCACTACATCCAACTGGATCATGGGGAGGTCCTCGGCTGCAAACTTGTTCTGCCGCACCTCATTTCTAATGAACGCCCTTTGACCACTGTAGTCAGTTAGTCTTGCAACCGGAGCTTCATTGTTAAGGAGACTGCCTATGTGTTCGTTTACATTTTGGATGATAGCCTGTGAGTCATTGGGTGTAATTTTGATTCCAGACTTGATGTATTCGTTGAGTATTTTCTTGTGGCTCTCAAGCCCCATTCTTTGATTTGCCGTTATCGAATTTCCGATTTTCGTGATTTTTTCTGACACCATATTCAAAAGTATTTGCGGATCTGCGATGTCAGGCTTTATCTTCCTTTTAAAATTGGACTTTTGCTGCGCCGACACAGTCAACTTCGGTTTGTTTGGCGCAGGTGACAAGACCGCCTTGTCGGAAGCAGCATCGTTTTCGTCCAACGGCTTTTTTGAAAGGGCAAGGGAAGCGTATTTATTGTTAAGTGAAAGTGCATAAGCCATATAAAATCTCCATAGAACTAATTCTATGAATCACATAGCCCACTCCCGAAATCGCATTATTTAAATACATTAACATCTAAACCGTTTTTATTATATGAAACACAGCCATGTTGTCCTAATTTTTTCCAATTAGTCAAAAATTTACTTACCAACGAAAACACCAACAACATGAATAGACAATAAAGACATACGCATACTGTTGAAATTCTGTTTCATCCTGAGCCGCAATCGCGAAACAGTCGATACTAAGGCGCAAACATGGCGCAACAGTATATGGTGATTGACCGTTATTCGTGGACGACTGTGGCTGTATAAATGCCATGATCAAACCATGAAAAGACAGGCGGCAGGGCCACTAAATACGAACCCGCCTGCGTCTTGCGGAGGCGGGTTCGAAAATCCCCCAACGACGGATAAATCGCGCCTCCACCCAAATCTGATGTCAGCGCTCTTCAGCGCGCGGCTTTTCAGCGGCCACATATTGCAGCGGCAAGGCTGAAGTGTTCTTGATCTGCTCCATGGCAAAGGTGGTCGACACATCGCCGATATCGATCTTCGCGATCAGGCGCTTGTAGAAGCTGTCGTAAGCCTCGATGTCCGGCACAGCGACCCGCAAGAGATAATCCACCTGCCCCGCCATCCGGTAGAACTCGACAACTTCCGGGAACTCCCGAATGACATCGGCGAATTTCTTCAACCAATCCTCAGAGTGCTGGTTGGTGGTGATCGAGACGAAGGCGGTCACCTTGGCATTGACCTTTTTCGGATCGAGGATCGCCACCCGCCCGGTGATGACACCTTCCTCTTCCATTTTCTGGATACGCCGCCAGCATGGCGTCGTGGACAACCCGACCCGGCGCCCGATTTCCGCGACCGGCACCGTGCAGTCTTCCTGCAAAATGGACAGGATCCGGCGGTCAATACGGTCAATCATCAAGCGTCCTTTCGCTCAAAAGGTGTTCCCGGCCCAAACGCCCCCGGTGGCAGACAGTCATAGTTTCCAAAAACGGCGCAGTTCCTAGAACGCATTTCCAAAGGCCGGGACTTTAGGCGGAATATTAGATTTTTCTTCTTCTGAAGTGCGGTGTTTTCCTTGCCGAATTCCATGGCGAATGTCAATTACCGGCATGATAGAGAAAATTTTTCCCATCCGCAGAGAAGGAGCGTTTTCATGCTGACAGCGATAGCGACCTCCGTCAGCCGGTTTGCTGCCGTGGTCTTGGCCAGTGCAATAGGCTCAGTCGCGACCGCCCAGGCGAGTGCGCCGGCCGTCACCCCGCTTGTGTCCACCCAGTGGCTTGCCAACAATCTTGAAAACGACAATCTCATTGTCCTCGACATACGCTCGCCAATCGCCGAGGCCGGCCGTGATGACTACCTCAAGGCGCATATTCCCGGCGCCCTATGGAGTGAATATCCAGGATATTGGCGTACCGAGCGCAACGGCGTCGCCGGTGTCGTGCCGTCGGTCGACAAACTTGAGGCAGCCCTGTCGGATCTCGGAGTATCTGGGGACAAGGCAGTGGTGATCGTTCCGGCCGGCACGTCCAGCCTGGAATTCGGCGCCGCGACCCGAATTTACTGGACATTCAAGTATCTTGGCCATGAGGCCGTTGCGATCCTGGATGGCGGTCATCAAGCCTGGGCTTCGGAAGGCCGCCCGCTGCAGACGGGTGACGTCACACCAACAGGCGACCTGTTTGTTGCGGAGGTGAATGAGGATCTTCTGGTATCGACCGACCAGGTCGCCGAGGCCCTGGACAGCAACATCGTGTTGCTGGACGGCCGGCCGCAAGACCAATTCAAGGGCAAGGCCAAGCACAAAAAGGCCGTGCGCTACGGTCACCTGCCGGGAGCAGTGAACATCGACCAAGCCGGTTTGTATGACCCGGAGACCAACCGGCTGAAAAACGGCAGCGCTCTTGAAAAGCTCATACCCGCCAACTTCGGCAGTGACGAACAACCGGTCATTTCCTACTGCAACACGGGCCATTGGGCGGCAACCAACTGGTTCGTCCTGAACGAAGTGCTCGGCCGGAAGAACGTGACGCTCTACGATGACAGCATGGTCGGCTGGAGCCAGCGCCAGGACTTGCCAGTCAACGCAACCGCTGCTCCTGCGGATGTTGCCAACTGACGGGCCCTCCTCTACTCCCCAAACTTCAAAAGCCCGGCGCTAACAGCCGGGCTATTTTTTTGCGCAGGACCGGTAAGAGGTTCGTCTCGAACCACGGGTTCTTCTTCAACCACGCATTGTTGCGCCAGGACGGGTGCGGCAGCGGCACAAAAGCGGGTGCTCCCGGGGCGCGATCAGCCTCCAGATAGGTCTGCCAGGCCGCTACCGTCTCGGTCAGCGATTTTCGGCGGTGCGGACCCAGGTGATAGGCCTGCGCGTATTGGCCGATCAGAACAATGAGCTCGAGCTGCGGCATCGCGGCGAACAAGTCATCATGCCAGGCTTTGCGGCATTCGGGGCGCGGCGGCAGATCACCGCCCTTGGCATCGAGACCGGGAAAGCAAAAGCCCATCGGCACGATGGCCAGCTTGTCCCGGTCGTAGAATGCGGCCTCATCAACACCCATCCAGGCGCGCAACCGATCCCCCGAGGGATCTGTGAACGGCCGCCCACTGGCATGTACACGTGTTCCTGGCGCCTGCCCGCAAATGCACACACGCGCAGTGGCCGAAACCTGAAGGACCGGGCGCGGCTCATGCGGCAGCGGATCCTTTTCCGGAGTGTCCCGGCAGATCCGGCAAGCGCGGATCCTGTCGGCCAGAGCGTCAGGCGTTAAGTGCGGTTTATCCTGCAATTTAGTGATCCTGCTTACCTTCTGTTTACCACGTGTTTGAGGGTGATCTTAAGGAATGATGAGTCACAACATCTAATAACAGGGATGACAATCAACACTTCGAAAACCGGTTTTAATTGCTGAATGGACTCCAATGCGCACAACATCGGTGATCGCAAAAGCACCATCAACCGCCAGCGAGCCGAACGCCGGCGGGAAATGGCGCGGACGATCAAGGATATGCGGGGTTCGATTGCCAATCTCGATCCAAAACGCAGCAATTTTGAACAAGAACGCCAGCATCTTTTTGCAGACACGCGGCTGAGCGCAGCCTACGCGGTGCCGATGCTGGCACTGATCGTTGCCGCGATCTCGATCTTGTGGGTTCCTTACGTGATGGTCGGCGCGTGGGTGCTGTTCGCTTTTGCCACCCACTTCATGATGGTGGCGATGTGCGCGGCCTATGAGCGCAGCTCGTCGGAGGTGCGGGCACGAAAATACTGGTTGAACTGGTTCTCGCTCGGCGATTTTTTATACGGCGCGGCCTGGTCGCTGTTTTTCCTCCTGCCAACGCAGAAACCGACCAATGAAGGCCATCTGGTGTTTCAGTTTGCGGCCATGCTGATCGTGATTGCGATGAACACCATGCAGTCGGCGACCCTGCCCCGGGCCTTGCTGGCCAGCACCTTGCCGATCACGCTGACCGTGACTTTCGCGTTCCTTCAGCAAGCCTCCCCGATCCACTACACGCTCGCGGCCATGGCCATCGGCGCACAGGGCTTTTTCCTGATCCTCGGCAACCAGCTTATCAAGAACGCCAACACGATGCTGGAATACCGCGCCGAAAAGGACCACCTGATCGCCGAGCTTGAGACGGCAAACGCGTTGTCAGACGAATCCCGGCGCCGCGCGGAAGCGGCGAACATGGCAAAATCCCGCTTTTTGGCAACCATGAGCCATGAACTGCGCACGCCGCTCAACGCCATTCTCGGTTTTTCGGAAATCATGAAGGACGAGGTTCTGGGGCCTATCGCCAATGCGAATTACAAGTCCTATTCGGCGGACATCCATGGATCAGGCCAGCATCTCTTGAACCTTATTAACGAGATCCTCGATCTGTCGCGCATCGAGGCCGGACGTCACGAACTGCATGAAGAAGCGCTCCTCCTCGGCGATGTTGTCGAGGAATGCATCGGCATGATGCAGATCCGCGCCAAGGCCAAAGAAATCACCATCTCTGAAAAACACGAGGGGACCTTGCCGAAAGTGTGGGCGGACGAACGCGCCCTGCGGCAGGTGGTGCTCAACCTGATTTCCAACGCCGTGAAATTCACGCCGAAGGGCGGTGACGTGAAAATCACCGTGGGCTGGACTTCCGGCGGCGGCCAATATGTATCGGTCAAGGACAGCGGCCCAGGGATTCCAGAGGAAGAGATCCCGGTGGTCATGGAGGCCTTCGGTCAGGGCTCGCTCGCCATCAAGAGCGCAGAGCAAGGCACCGGTCTCGGCCTGTCCATCGTTCAGGCCCTCGTTGCCATGCATGGCGGGCGGTTCACCCTGAAATCCAAATTGCGCGAAGGTACGGATGCCCTGTTCACCCTGCCCAAGTCGCGGGTGATGGACTATTCCGAAGATCAGCTTGAAGAAGCGATGCGGCCGAAATCAAAGCCGGAGCCATCCGATGAGGCGCTTTCGGGGTCGCAGGACACAAAGATCGTTGCCGGCGGCTGACGGGCAGCCCTAGGCCTCCTTGCCGGACACCCCGGCATCGGCGAAGGTGGCCATACCGGTATGCGTTTCGGCCGCCGCCTTGACAATCCCCGCAGCCAGGGCGGCACCTGTTCCCTCTCCCAGCCGCATGCCGAAGTCGAACAAGGCCGTCTTGCCCATTTTTGCAAGCGCTGTCTTGTGCCCTGCTTCGGCCGAAACATGGGAGAACACGCAGTGATCCAGCCCGTCCGGATCAAGCGCATAAACAACCGCGGCCGCGGCCGTTGTGACGAAACCATCGACAATCACCGGCACCCGCTGCAGCCTGGCGGCAATGATCAGTCCGGCCATGGCCGCAATCTCCCGCCCGCCTGTGCGGCGGAGGATTTCCAGCGGGTCTTTTTCGCTCCCAAGACGGGCAACCGCTGCCTCGACAGCCGCACGCTTGCGCGCCAGGCCCTCATCGTCGACGCCTGTGCCCCGGCCTATCCACTCGTCAGCGGATCCGCCGAACAAGGCGTTCAACACAGCCGCCGCGACGGTGGTGTTGCCGATGCCCATTTCGCCGAGGCAGATCAGATCGATGCCGCCTGCCAGGGCTTCCATGCCGTAGGCCATGGTTGCTGCGCAATTGGCTTCGTCCAGCGCGTCTTCCTCGGTGATGCTCGGGGTCGGGATATCCACCGCAAGATCGAAGACTTTCAGGCCGATATCGTTGATCCGGCAGATCTGGTTGATCGCAGCCCCGCCCGCGGCGAAGTTTTCGACCATCTGACGGTTCACTTCGCTTGGAAAGGCAGAAACACCCTTGTCCGCAACGCCGTGCGCCGTTGCAAAAATTGCGACAAGCGGACGGGTCACTGTGGGAGAGGGCTTGCCTGACCAGGCCGCGAGCCATTCCGCCAGATCCTCCAGTTTGCCAAGCGCACCAGCCGGTTTGGTCAATTGCGCGTCCCGCGCCTGCACCGCCTTGATCGCCTCTTCGTCCGGCCCAGGCAGGGATCGGATCAGATTGCGAATATCGTCAAAAGGAAGAGCGGTGTCGGATAAGGACATGTGGTCGTGGCCCCTGGGGATTGGAATTGCCGCGTTCAAGCCGCCGATCTATAACGGCGACTCAGAGAAAAACAACCGTTACACTGGTCACCATGAGCGAGCAATCCACGTCAAAAAACGGCATTTCGTCTTCCCAGGGCGGCAATCCGGTCACGCGCATTGTCGCTGACACTGCTGCGTGCGTCCGTTTTTTCTCCCGTCTTTCCGTACCGCGTCTGGGCGGCTTTGACGATCCAACCGCACTTCCCGACTTCACAACAATGGCACGCGCGGCACCACTTGCCGGGCTCGTGGTGGCCCTGCCAGCTGCCCTCTTGCTGTTCCTTCTGGGATTGAGCGCCCTGCCCCCGCTTGCGACCGGGATCATGACCTGCGCCGCGTTGGCCATGGTGACCGGCGCACTGCATGAAGACGGCCTGTCCGACATCGCGGACGGCTTCTTTGGCGGCGCCGCGCGCGAACGCCGGCTGGACATCATGAAAGACAGCCGCATCGGAGCGTTTGGCGCGCTGGCGCTGGTGATCGCAATCGGCCTGCGTGCGGTGCTTTTGGCCGGTCTCTTGGAACGCTATGGGCCTGCCGCCGCTGCTGCGGCCCTGATGACTTGCGAAATTTTCAGCCGCAGCCTGCTTGTCTGGCAATGGCACCGCCTCCCGCCCGCGCGTCCGGAAGGTCTGGGCGCCCGGTTCGGGACGCCAAATGCAGGCGCCACAGTGCAGGCGGCGGTGACCGGATTTGCATGCGTGGCTTTGGCCAGTGCGATGCTGCCGGCTGTTCCGCTGGCTACAGGCACCTTGTGCGCAGGTTTGGCGGCCTGGGCCCTGGCCGGTTTGGCCCGTGCGAAAATCGGAGGCCAGACCGGCGATGTTCTTGGCGGCATTCAGCAAATATCCGGCCTGGGCTTTCTTTTCGGGATCCTGCTTTTGCCGTAGAGGAAAAAAGTTCCACATTTGTGTTTGCATGCCTGATCAAAGATTGGCAAACATCCATGACGCACCGCACACGGGGCGCCCGACCATCAAGTGAAACAAGCCCCGGCCGTTGAGATCTGCGTGACCTTAATCCGAAGAGACACCCTAAAGACACCAAGCTGGCTTCTCGCGCTGGCTGCATGCCTGTTGCTTGCGGCGTGCAGCACGCGTCCAGACGCGGGTGTGCTGGCTATCTCGGCAGATCCTGCGCCAGGCGCACGGCCGCATGACATCATGGTTGTGACGACGCGCCAGCGCGATGACCGCCCCGACACGTATTTCAACGGCGAACGCCGGGAACAGGGCGTTGACTTTGCCGAGGTGACCATTTCAGTCCCGCCAACACACGTCCCGGGCCAGATTGAGTGGCCGAGCAAGTTTCCCGGGGACCCGAATACAGATTTCGTGACCCGAAAGGCCGGCTACATCGATGGCGAGGCAGCCTTCAAACAGCGTTTGAACCGGCGTTTGGCGCAGCTGCCGAAGGACAAGAGAACCGTTTTTCTGTTCATTCACGGCTACAATACGCGCTTTGCCGAAGGGCTTTACCGGTTTGCCCAGTTTGTAGATGATTCAAAATTCCCCGGCGTCCCGGTATTCTTTACCTGGGCCTCACGCGGCAACCTTCAGGACTACGTCTATGACCTGAACAGCGCAGCTATCGCCCGGGATGCGCTGGAAAAGACCATTAGAAACCTCGCTCAATCCAATGCCGACGAAATTGTCATCCTGGCGCATTCGATGGGCAACTGGCTGCTGCTTGAAACTGCGGCGCGCGTATCGGCCGCTGATCGCAGGGTGATCAACCAGAGGATCCAGCAGGTCGTCCTGGCTGCACCGGACATCGATATTGATCTCTTCAAGGCCCAATTGCGGCGTTTGGGCAAACCACCCAAGCCCTACATCGTCATCGTGTCAAAAGACGACCGGGCCTTGCGGCTGTCACGAGCAATTGCCGGAGGAAAAGAACGGGTCGGAGCCTATTCCGACGATCAGGAACTGGCAGAACTAGGTGCGATCGTCGTGGACTTGACCGAGGTTGAATCCGAAGACAGTGCGCATCACTCGAAATTTGCCCAACTTGCTGAATTTGCACCCGAAATCCGTTCGCTATTGTCACAAGGACAACTTGGTGACTTGAACCCGAACAAGGATGACGCACTGACAACGGCCAGCCAGGACCTTGGTAGCCTTGTCGCATCGACAGCACAAACTGCCGTAACTCTGCCCGTGACGATCATCACCGCACCGTTTACCCTTGGGGCTGGCGCGCGGTGAGAATCAGTTGACCAAGCTTTAATACATTCAAACCTCGACCAGCCTAGCAACCACAGTGAACAGACCCTACATCCGCTCATGAAGTCGCCCTGTATCAAAATTTGCAAAATCGATCAGGCAAGCCAGACCTGCTTCGGCTGTTTCCGGACCCTGGACGAGATCGCGGCGTGGAGCCGGATGAACGACACACAACGCGATCAGGTTATGGCGGATCTCGAACGGCGGCGGCAGACCTTGGTTGCGAGCTGAGCATGGGTTGGAAAAATGCGTTCCGCGGACTTGTCGTCGGACTGCTGATTCTGGTCTGCGTTTGGGCGGTCATCCAGTTCCTGTCCGGCTTTGAGATGAAGCCGGAAAACCTGGACTTCGATGAAACCGGTCCGCGTCTTGTCGCGCTCACTGCGCTTGCAGCCATATTTGTGGCAAGTCTCGTATTTGGACCGGCAAGCGTGAAGGATATTTTCAAAGGGATATTTGTTTGGGGCGGCATCATGCTGCTGCTCGTTGCCGGCTATGCGTATCGGCACGATCTCGTCAACGGCGGATACCGGGTGCTTGGCGCCCTGGCCCCGGGGCTCGCCGTCGAACAACCGGATGGATCAATCATGGTCGTGCGCGACGCCAGTGGTCATTTCCGGGTGAATGCCCTGGTTGACGGGGCACCGATCGACTTTCTGCTGGATACCGGCGCAAGTGCGGTGGTGTTGACGAGTGCCGATGCACAACGGGCGGGATTTCATCCCTCGGAATTGTCATTCACGGTTCCGGTTTCGACCGCAAATGGACGGGCGCTGGTTGCCCCGATCCGGCTGGATACGCTTCAGATCGCCGATGCCCGGTTCTCAGATATTCGCGGTTTCGTTGCCCGTGAAGGCGCACTTGAAACAAGCCTTTTGGGCATGACCGGGCTGGATCGCTTGCGCAGCTGGCGCATTGAAGGTGACCGCCTGATCATGACGCCGTAAAGCGCCATCACTCATACAGGCTGAGGCAGAAACGGGCTGCGACCACCAACAAAAACAGGCCGAATAACACTTCCATGCGCCGGCGCGGCATGGCGTGCGCAACCTTTACCCCAAAGGGCGCCGCAAACGTTGTGACCGGGATAATCAGCGCAACGCCCAGCAAATTGACATAGCCTGCCGAAAACGCTGGCAAGGCGGGATCGCCCCACCCGGCCCAAATGAGCCCGATCGTGCCGGGAACGGAGATCATCAAGCCCGTTCCGGAAGAGGTTGCGACAGCCTGATGGATCGACCGCCCGTAAAGGGTCATGAATGTGTTGTTCATGACGCCGCCGCCAATGCCCATGAGCGTTGAGAAAAACCCGATCATGGCGCCGCAGACCGACCGGATTGGCTCGCCCGGAATGTCGGCTCCAAGCCGCCAATGCGACTTGTTCGCCAGCATGCGCAGGCCAAGGACGAATGCACAAAAGGCAAAGATCCCTTTCAGCGCATCTCCAGACACATAAGCGGCCACAAAAGCCGCTGCCACAACGCCAACCGGCAGCGGAATCAGCCAGGATTTCAGAAGTTGAAGATCAACCGCCCCGCGTTTCTTGTGGGACATGAACGAGCGATAGGATGTGGGAACAATGATGCCCAGTGATGTTGCAACGGCGACGTGCATGCGCACACTTTCGTCAACACCCAGCACCGTCAGAAACTGGTAGAGAACCGGGACCAGAACCGCGCCGCCCCCAATCCCGAACAGCCCCGCCATGAACCCGGCCACCGCCCCTGACGCCAGGAGCGCGAGTCCGAGGCCGATGGCCTCGTTTGAAAGCAAGGATATGTCCATGAGGTCCTGTCGGAAACGAGGAAGTGCAGTGTCTGTTAACCTGCTCTAGGCTGCATGGCCAGAGGCGATATCCGCGCCTGCATCGGCATCAATGTGGTTTTCACGCACATCGTGCGGACGCACGGCCGACAACGCCTTTTCAACCACCTCCAAACCTGCGCCGGGCTTGATGGCTTCGACAGTCAGGATCCGCCGCCAGGAACGGGCGCCCGGCCGGCCGTGGAACAATCCGAGCATGTGCCGGGTCATATGCGCCAGACGCACGCCCTTTTGAAGCTTGTCTTCGATATAGGGGAAGTAGGCTTCAACCGCCTGCCAGGGCGAGACATCACCGGTATCCTGCCCGTAAAGGCGCTGGTCGACCTGCCCCATGATTTGGGGCGTGTGGTAGGCCGCGCGCCCGAGCATGACGCCGTTCAGGTCGGCTAGAAACGGGACCGACTGGTCAAGATCGGCAAGCCCGCCATTCAAGCCGATGAATCGGTCCGGGTACCGCTGCTTTAACCGCAGCACCCGGCCGTAGTCGAGCGGCGGGATGTCGCGGTTCTCCTTCGGGCTCAACCCTTGCAGCCAGGCTTTGCGGGCATGCACCCACAGCGCATCGGCACCGGCTGCGAAAACGGCATCGGCCATCGCATCAAGCGCCGGCTCCGGATCCTGTTCGTCCACGCCGATCCGGCATTTGACCGTCACGGGGATCGACACTGAAGCCTTCATCTCCTCAACGCACGCCGCGACGACGTCCGGCTGCTGCATCAAGCATGCTCCGAAGCTGCCGGACTGGACCCGGTCCGACGGACAGCCGACATTGATGTTCACCTCGTCATATCCGTACGCCTCGACAATGCGCGCAGACTGGGCCATGTCCCTTGGGTCCGACCCGCCGAGCTGGCAGGCAACCGGATGTTCGATTTCATCAAATCCGAGCAGTTTGTCCCGGTCACCATGGATGACCGCCCCGCTGGTCACCATCTCGGTGTACAGCAAGGCATGTGTGCTGAGCTGACGATGAAAGGCCCGGCAGTGCCGGTCCGTCCAATCCATCATCGGCGCAACTGCAAAACGGGGATGTTTTGCCGGATCGCTGTAGCTCAAAGCAACTTTGGTTCTGGTCATAGTTTTCATTCAAATTTCGCCGGCCGCTGCCCACTTGCAAGCCGAAAACACTGTCGTGCCGGTCGGGACTATGTCGGCAACCCGTCCATTGCCCCATGCAACCGGGCCACCGGGCCACCGGGCCACCTTCGCGCCCAGTCCAAATGCGTTGCGGTTATAGGACGCCAGGGCAGTGCACGCAATTCCCGGCTCCGCTGCATGTTAGGCCGAACAAGCCGTAGCTGCCGCAGGGACAAGCGTTTGCCGCTTAATAAATACACCTCTTTTATTAAGCGGCCAAAAAAAACGGCGCCAAAGGCGCCGTAAAAGTTACTGTGCACGTGGCCCCATCGACCACATGCGACAGTATAACGACACTTTCACAAATAATAAAGCGTTAATATAACGGACTTAACTCAATTGAACCAACCACTTAGTTTATTTCGACACTTATCGAAATATCAAATTACACGGTTGCAGTAATAAATCCAAGATCGCAATGGGTGCGTGATACTATCACACACACCAGTCAACAGTTGTATTCAACCCCGTATAACCACTTAGCACTACACGACTTGAAATTGTTCAGTTCAGAGTACATCAAAACACATACAACCTTAGATTTCCTTTAAGTCATCACTTTAAAAACTACTCGATGTAATTCGAAAAAACGGCGTATGACCAAGTATCGCGCATCACAGTCAAAAAGCGCCCCCAGAACAATGAATACATTAAATAACTAGGAATGTAATTGTATTCGACAGAATACACCGATTCGACCACTCCTTGCATGCAGGCAGCGAGAGACCTGTCGCCTGGCGACCAGGCCGTGGTGACGCCAACCAAGACGCCAGAACACCCGCTTTCTGTTCCGGCAATGAGTTGTCCGGACCTGGCAGCCTGTTGATAATGTGCAAACAGGACGAACACGTGCAATCAGTGCACGGCCCGATTGATCACTCTTACGTGAGCTGGTGCATGCGCTTGCAGAGCGCAATTATTGGGCTGTGGTGAAAATTGCAGACCAATTTGCGGCTGTATCGGCTTAAAAAAGAGCAGATAAGCGGGATCCCTGCGAAAAATTTATTATCGATAATTATTAATACAACCTGTCCGAACGGCCGTTCAAAGAGAACAACCCTCCCGGCTGAGCGGATCGTGCCCGGGCGGCTTGATCCCGGCCGCAACTTCAGTCAACGTTGATTCACCGGAATGTTACTGTGCAAACTTTCGGAAACCCATCACCCAGAGCCAGGCGGGAGTGTCGTTTGGAGGGGAGCAGATCAAGCCCGGCGGGTTCTTTCCGCCGGGCTTGATGTGTAAATGGCCGTTTTTCGGCGGCACCTTTCAAAATGCCAAGAGATCGTCGGCTTGCCTGCCTTTAAGCCTGCCCTTCCAACCCATCAAGGATGGCGGGATGGTGGCGCCGGCGGCGGGTTTTCCAAAAAGCGGCGCGCCGATGCAGCCGCCCTCATATTGTTCTCTTCCATGAGCGCGACGACTCTTTCGGCAAGACTGCGGTCACCTCCCCAGACAGCTGCCTGCAATATACGCCGAACCAGGTCGGCCTCAGGCTCTGCATGCTCCAAAAGAAACCGTGCATGCGGGAGCATGGCTTCAAACCGTCCGGCCAGTTGCAGCGAGACCAAGAGGGAGAGTCTTGCATTTAACGAGTTGGGTGCCTGTTCGACGGCCTGTTGGTGCAGTGAGATCGCCTTATCATAGGCTCCAAGCCGCCCGAGGACCTGCCCGGATTCTATCATGAGACCAAGGTTCTGCGCCCTTGCACATGTGTCTGCCAATCGGGTTTCAGCGGCCTCGCCGGGCACCCCGGGAGCTCCGACCCGGTCCGCGCAAGACCGGAGCGCCTGACCCAAACGCTGCTGCGTTTTGTCAGCGTCTACATCCTGGCGCCCCTCCAGCAATGCCTGCACATCCTCGGCCGGAATTGCCTCAAACCGGCCCTCTCCGCCTCCAACCGCGATCCCAGCCAGCCGTCCGTCCTGGCCGACGAGAGCGCCGCCACTCACACCGGGTTGCATGAAACTTGTGACCTGCAAACGGCCATACAGCGCCTCGGGCGACGGCCCGAGCGTTTGAAGTCCACCGGGGAAGACCCTAACCTCCCGGCGCGCCGGATCTGCGCCAATGACATGAAGCGGCCCCGCTGTGGCCGGCGATCCTTTAAGATCGAAAAACGCGCCGCCTTCGGGAAGCCCCCCGGCCCGCAACAGGGCAAGGTCGCCGCCATAAGAACTGGGAATGACAACGGCCTCCACCGGCCCCTCGGGCGTGAAGACACGTGCGGTGCTTTCATCGGCCACCACGTGTCGGTTGGTCACCAGTAAATCCGGGCCGATGCGGGTCGCGCTGGCGAGCGGATCGTACGCTGCAACCGGGAAAACGGCCTGCCGCATGGCGCAGAGCCGCGGCGTGTAGGGGCATGTGGCATCGCGGTTTCCTGCAGCCCGGCTGACGGAACTGCCCGCGAGCGGCAATTTGAGTGTGATCTCACCGCCGTTCCGCATCAGAGTAACTGTGATCATCTGCCCGGGGTTTGCAAGCGCAAGTGCGGCGACGGCATCGCGTGGCTTTTGAACCGCACGCCCGCCAATGCGGCGAAGAATGTCACGGGATTGCACGCCGCTTCGCGCTGCCGCTCCCCCGGCTTCGACTGCGGCCACCAGAACGCCGGACACGTGCCTCTGCAGCGCGGCCGGCAGCACGTCCAGCTGCCAGCCCGGATCCTGATAGGCAACCGCCCCATCCTGCGCCAGGTTTGTCACCACGCGCACCAGAAGCTCCGCCGAAACTGCAAAGTTCACGCCAATATTGGTCCCGCCCGAGGCCGCGAAGATGGCCGACATCATCCCGACGAGTTTGCCATCCCGGTCGACCAGCGCGCCGCCGGAACTGCCCGGATTGGCGGCCGCGTCGGTCTGAATAAAATCCTCGACCTCGTTGAAGCCCGCATTTGTGACCGGATAGGCAGAAACGACGCCGCAAGCTACCGACACGCCCAGACCATACGCATTGCCAATTGAGCACACCGGAGACCCCGGTGCCGGTACAGCACCGGTTTTGAAAACAGGCAGATCAATATCGGCCTTCAACAGCGCCAGATCGCTGGCCGCATCAAATCCGACCAGAGCCGCCGGCACGATCCGTCCGTCGGAAAGCCGGATATCAATCCGCTCAGCAGGCTCAACCACGTGATACGCGGTGGCAATCAATCCGCCCTTTGCCACCACCACGCCCGACCCTTCCGGAGAGGACCCCAGGGGCGCACCACGCCCCCCCTGTGGCCGGCCAGGCCAAACAGGCAGGACAGACACCACAGACCGTAGGGTCTCTTGCGCAACAGGAAACGCCCTGGCCGTGGGGGGCGGCGAAACCGCCAAGTATGCCAGTGTCAAAAACCCGGCGAACCTAGATGCTTTAAACCATGTCATGGACTTCCTCCCGCCCCGGCAACGATAAGGCAAAACAACGCTGGGAGAAACGGTCGGCTGCTGACAATGGCACAGGCCCACCCGGTAGATGTGCGGCTTAAATTCCGGAGGTTTCCCGAGCTTCACCGCTTGAGAGCTTGGCAAGAAGCCGCTTCAGCTCCTGCTCCTCCGCCTCGGACAATTTCGATGAAAAATGCCGGGCGGTCTCGCCGGCGTGCGGCATCAGCGCGGCCAGCTTTGCCCGCGCTTCCCCAGTTACAAACACATCCCGTCCCCGGCCGTCATCTTCGCTCTTCACACGGTCGATCAGCCCGGCTTTTTCAAGCGACCGTAGAACGCGGGAGATCGCCGTCCGGTCTACACCGAGATAATCTGCCATATCAGACGGTTTCGTGATCGCATAGTGGTCCACCATGACAAGGGTGCACCACATCAAACGTGTCAATTTATGTGGCGACAAGACCTCCTCGAAACGCCGTTCGATCAATCTGGCTGCATAAGACAACTGGAAGCCCAGACCCTCCTTGATCTGATACATCCCTTACCCCCTTAGAAAATTAGTTATCGCAGACAATCATCTACGTGAGACTTGCGCCCGATATTGTCTCGCCGCGCGACCCACCAAAAAGAACTCTTCGTATACTTGCCAGTGACAAAATTAATGCATGCATTAGTTTTTCAACGAAGCGCTGTCTACGCGCGAACACGCAATTTCCGTCCGAAAAACAAAAACTCCACCGATTATTCACTGTGCGGAAGGCGGCCCGGGACATGGTTTCATCAGTGGATTCCTGCGGACACCACTTGCCGCAATGCAGCGTATCGTCTACCCGGGACCGGTAAATTTGACAGGGTGCGCAGAGATCGGGGCGCGACGCCTCCTCCCAGGTGATTGCGCATCGCCACTACCCGCAACCTGTTCGCCAACCACAGTTTTTTCAGGAGTTTCTGATGTTCGGCAAAAAGGTTCCAAACGTTACATTCCGCACGCGCGTCCATGACGAAGCCATCGAAGGCCCAAACCCGTTCCGTTGGGAAGACAAGACAAGCGATGACTATTTCAAAGGCAAGCGTGTCGTCCTGTTTTCACTGCCGGGCGCGTTCACGCCGACATGCTCGACCTACCAGCTGCCCGATTTTGAGAAGCTTTTCGCGGACTTCCAGGCTGAAGGCATCGACGACATTTACTGCATCTCGGTCAATGATGCGTTTGTCATGAACGCCTGGGCAAAGTCTCAGGGCGTCAAGAACGTGAAAGTGATCCCGGACGGTTCGGGTGAGTTCACGCGGAAAATGGGCATGCTGGTGGCAAAGGACAACCTTGGCTTCGGCATGCGCTCCTGGCGCTACGCCGCGGTGATCAACGACGGTACCGTTGAGATGTGGTTCGAAGAGGACGGCTTTTCCGACAATTGCGATACGGATCCTTATGGGGCGTCTGCGCCTCAGAACGTTCTGGAAAACCTGCGCACACCAAAAACAGCCGCAGCCTGATCGCCAGACGGGCTGATTACCAAAAGCCCCGGATGTCCGGGGCTTTCTTCTTTTGGGCGCGCCCGGCCTAAAGAACGTCCGCGCACCCGTCGACGCTGTCTGGAACAGTGATCTCGATTTTTTCGAGAGCCAGACCGAGTTTGACCTCGTCAACTTTCGGAACGATGTCTTCAACAAGCGTCCAGTTGTTGCTGTCGACCGCCCAATCAACACCGTTATCGTCGGTCGTCATGGTGACAATCCCGCTGGACCAAGTGTTCTGCGCAACAGCCTTCCAAGTCGCATAAACAGCTTCGTCAATTCGTTTGACGGCACTCGTCAAAACGGTTCCAGGTGCAAGAGCATTTTGATTTGAATCGACCATGATCACCTTCTTGCGGGCATCGGTGGCTGCAAGAGCTGCGCCTTCGGCGGCAAAACCGGCAGGCGCAAACACAATGTCGGCGCCGTTCTGATACATCTTAGCGGCCATTTTCCGGCCGCCGCGCAGATTGCGGAACGCGGCGACATCATCGCCGACAAAACCGGACAGGATAACCGCCTCCGGATTGGCGTGGTGAACGCCAGCGGCGAACCCGCACATGAAACGCCGGACCGGCGGAATATCAAGCGCGCCAAGCGTGCCAACGGTTCCGGTCTCCGTTTTGAGGCCGGCCACATAGCCAACCAGAAATCCGCCCTCATCCTCCGCAAAGAGAATAGACCGGACATTCGGCATATCCGCGATGTAGCCATCAATGATCGTGAACTTCACATCCGGAAAAGCGGTCGCGGCCGCCCGCACAGCGCCTGCGTTCTCAAATCCCATGGTCAGGATGTGTTTTGCGCCCTGCTCGGCAAAAAGGCGCAGCACCTTTTCGGTTTCCGCGGTATCGGCACTGACCCATTCTTTGATATCAAGGCCCAAATCGGAGGTGGCGCGGCGGGTTCCCGCGCTCGCCAATTCATTGAAGGCACCGTCGTTCTTCATAGTCGTGTAGACAATCGCCCCGGCCACATCGCTTTGTGCGGCAGGTTTTGCAGCGCCCGACGAGCAGACGATCAGAAACAAAGTGATCAAGAGCCGCGTCATGCAGCCTCCGTATTTGTCAGCCCCTTGCCGGATTGCACGTGCAGATCCCAAGACAAAGCAACGTAAAAATTGCAGACATACCAGGTCCGCAACCGAGTTTACCCTCGCGCGGTTAAGCGATTACAAAACCACGCGCAGAACAAGAGCGCACTGCGTAGCGAAAACTCAGCGGCATCGCAAAGCCTATTCTGGCAGTGGGTGAATCAGACATGCCGCGACACGCATGCAATTCTAATAAAAAACCCCGGCTGAATTCAGCCGGGGTTAAGCCGTCCAATTTTCGGTATGAAATCAGAGCACTTCGGCGCAGCCGTCAACGCCTGCGGCGGGGGCGACAGTGATCTCGCCAGAAGCCAAAGCGGCCTTCACTGCATTAACCTGAGCTTCGATGTCCGAAACCGCCGACTTGTTATGCTCGTCAACGGCCCAGTCGACACCGTTTTCGGCCGCGGTCATGGTGAAGACGCCCGGCTCCCAGGTGCCGTCCTGTGCAGCTTTCCAAGTCGCAAAGGCAGCTTCGTCAACCCGCTTAAGGGCAGTCGTCAAGACCGTACCGGGAATGAAGCCGTTCTGGTTGGCATCGACCATGATCGCGTATGCACCCGCTTTTTCGGCAGCCTTTGCAGCCCCTTCGGCAGCGCGGCCGGCCGGCGCAAAGATTACGTCAACGGAGTCTGCGGTCATCCCCTCGGCCAGCTTCATGCCGCCCTCAAGGTCGCGGAAGCCAGCTGGCGTATCGGAAACATAATCGGCAACAACGGTGATGTCCGGATTGGCGTGGGCTGCACCTGCAGCAAAGCCGCACATGAATTTACGAACCGGCGGAATGTCGACGCCACCAATGGCTCCAACCTTACCGGTCTTGGACTTCAGGCCTGCAGCATAGCCGGCGATAAAGCCGCTCTGGTGCTCTGCAAACAAGACAGACCGGACATTCGGCATATCGGGAATGTAACCGTCGATGATGGTGAATTTCGCGTCGGGATACTCAGCAGCAACGGTCTTGACCGCCTCGGTATTTGCAAAACCGAGTGTCAGCAGATGCTCGACACCGTTCTTTGCGAAAACGCGCAGCGCCTCGGTGGTTTCCGCTTCATTGTCGGCAACGCGCTCGCGAATGGTCACCCCCAGCTCGTCCTTGGCGCGCTTCGAGCCGTCAAAACCCAGCTCGTTGAAAGCGCCGTCATTTTTCATGCCATTGAAGACGATCGCGCCGCTTGTCTGAGCGTTTGCAGCGATCGTAAACGCCATCGCGAGGGAAGCGCCAAGGCAGACGCTTGCGAGAATTCCGTATTTCATTTTGAAACCTCATGGTGCACAGGCAGACTTTCTGTCCGCGGGCGCACTTTTCTGTGCGCCGGATTGCAGTTTAATGACAGACTGACGCAGCGACAGATTATTTTTTGTCCAATAGGTCAAATTTCAGGCGGTTTGTGGGTTTACGGTTATTGGCGTCTTAATGGGATTATCGATACTTATGCAAAACTCCCAAGGCCGGTGCCATATGCCTGTCTGAAGCCGCTCCACAACAAAAAAACGCCGGGCTCTTTCTGCCCGGCGTTTCGAATGGTCTTTCCAGTGTCTTTATGACTGCGGCGCGCCCCGGCGGTTCTCGGCAAGCCGGTTGTTCTCATCCTCGCGCATCTCCAGCCACATGGCGTTCAAGATGGCCAGACAGCACGCAAGCGGCATGCCAAGGATCCAAGCAAAGTACCACATCAGCCGATCTCCTCAGTAGGCCGTTTCATTATCGCGTTCGATGGTCTTCTCATCCACCTTGCCCCAAAGCACCTTGTAAACCCAGGCGGTGTACACAAGGATGATCGGCAGGAAGATGATGGTCGCGACCAGCATGTTGAACAGAGTTGCGTGGCTGGAAGCCGAATCCCAGACTGTCAGGCTTGCATCCGGCTGAACCGAGCTTGGCAGCAGGAACGGGAACATTGAGACACCCACCGTCGAGATGATGCCGAATACCGACAGTTTGGAACAGAGAAAGGTCAGTTTCTCGTAGCGCGTCTGCAAACCAACAAGCGCGCCGAACGCCCCCAAAAACCCGAGCGCAGGTGCCAGCCACAAAATGGGATGCGCGGCATAGTTCGCCATCCATGCGCCGTCTTCGATCACAGCTGTCTTCCACAACGGATTTGCCGGCATATTCGGGTCTATGTCGGATGTGATGCGCTGACCATCCACAAAACCGTTCGCAATCAGAAAACCGCCAAGACCGAACAAAACGATGGCGCCTATTGCAGCGAACGAACCGTAGCGGCGGCCGCGCTCTGCAACAACGCCTCCCGCGCGCATACCAAGCCAGGCGCCGCCATGCATCACCAGCATGCACACCGACAACAACCCGCACAAAAGCGAAAACGGCGAGAACAGGCCGAAGAACGATCCCTCATAGGTCATGCGCAAATCAGGATCGAGCGTGAAGGGAACGCCAAGCAGCACATTGCCGACCGCGACACCGAACACGAGCGCGGGAACAAACGAGCCGGTAAACAGCGCCCAGTCCCACCGGTTACGCCATTCCGGATCGGGACGTTTTGACCGGTATTTGAAGGCAACAGGCCTCAGGATCATCGCCGCCAGCACCACAAACATGGCAAGGTAGAATCCGGAAAAGCTGATGGCATACAGCGGCGGCCAGGCGGCGAAGATCGCTCCGCCACCCAGAATGAACCAGACCTGATTGCCTTCCCAGGTGGCACCGATTGTGTTGATGGCCACCCGGCGTTCCACGTCGGTTTCGCCGACAAAGGGGAGCAAAGCGCCTACCCCCATATCGAAACCGTCCGTGACCGCAAAACCGATCAGAAGCACGCCCAGAAGCAGCCACCAGATCATTTTCAGCGTCGAATAGTCGATGAGTTCGTAAAGGATCATCCTGCTTACTCCGCTGGTGCCGGCATGGCGCCTGTGGACACCGGGCGCGCCGGCTCATGGCTTTCAGTGCGGCCGTCATCCGGCCCCTTTCGAATGTTTTTGAGCATCAAGGTGATCTCGATCACCAGCAGCGTCGAATACAGCGCGATGAACCCGGCGAGCGTTAGAAGCACCTCGGTCACCGACAGGTTTGACGCGGCCGCCGATGTCGGCAACATCCCCTCGATGATCCATGGCTGGCGGCCATACTCGGCAACGAACCACCCCATTTCGCTGGCGATCCACGGAAGCGGGATCGACCAAACGGCGATATGCAGGATCCAGCGGCGGTCCTTGGCCAGCCGGTCAAGCTTGGCCGAGGACGAGTAGTAGAAGAACACCGCCGTGAACAGGATGAAGAACATGCCGCATGCGACCATGATCCGGAAGGCGTAGAACATCGGCCAGACCTCCGGCACCGCCGACCATGCCGCCGCATCAATCTGCTCGTTGGTCGCGTTCAACGGATCATCCGTGAACGACAACAGCAGATAGGCGTAACCGAGCGTATGCTGGTTCTGAACGAACGTATCGCGGACCGCAGGGTCGACATCCTTCGGATTGTCGCGGATTTTCTGCAGCGCATCCCAGGCAATCGCCCCCTGGCGAATCCGGTCCTTAGACTCCTCCACCAGTTCGTTGATGCCGGGGATTTCCTCAGTCAGCGACCGGGTTGCAATCAGGCCCATCACGTAGGGAACCTCGATGGCAAACAGGTTTTCACGCTTGGCCTGATCCGGAAGCGCCACCACATTGAACGCGGCCGGCGCAGGTTCGGTTTCCCACATGGCCTCGATGGTCGCGAGTTTCATTTTCTGGTTCAGGTTCGCTTCGTAGCCGCTTTCGTCGCCCAGAACGACCACGGACAGCGCTGAGGCGAAACCAAACGCCGACGCAACAGCGATCGAGCGTTTGGCAATCGCAATATGCCATCCCTTGAGCATGTACCAGGCCGACACCCCAATCACGAACATGGAAGCGGTAACATAGCCCGCCGACACTGTATGGACGAACTTGGCCTGGGCAACCGGGTTGAACAGCACCTCGAAGAAACTGGTCACCTCCATGCGCATGGTATCGGGATTGAACATTGCCCCGACCGGATGCTGCATCCAGCCATTGGCTATCAAGATCCACAGCGCTGAGAAATTCGTTCCAAAGGCCACAGCCCAGGTCGCGGCCAAATGCTGGCGTTTCGTAAGCTTGTCCCAGCCGAAGAAAAACAGGCCGACAAAGGTCGCCTCTAGGAAGAAGGCCATCAGGCCCTCAATGGCAAGCGGTGCGCCAAACACATCGCCGACATATTGACTGAAATAGGCCCAGTTCATGCCGAACTGGAATTCCATGGTGAGCCCCGTCGCGACACCAAGGACAAAATTGATCCCGAACAACGTGCCCCAGAATTTGACCATCCGCTTCCAAATCTCACGGCCGGTCATGACATAAACGGTTTCCATCGTGGCAAGCAGGATGGACAGACCGATTGTCAAAGGCACGAAGAGAAAATGATACAGCGCGGTCATGGCGAATTGGAGCCGTGACAGGCCAACAACATCGAGTTCCATGTGTGCACCTTCATTTGGCCGGCAGGCCCCGCCCCTCAGGGTCCGTCCGGCGAAGATCGTCCGCAATTTATGCGGTGGGGCTCGATCTTATCACCTGACGCGAACGGCGACGTACGTGCAACTACGTGATTGAATTGGCCAAAAAGACGCAGGACTTGTGTCGTTGGAGAGAAAATTTATCAGCCCGAACTGACCCTAAAACATGTCAGCCAGCCGAACTTGCCGGTCGGCGCGGGCCACTTCCTGCGGTTTGTGCGCGATCATCAAGACCGCGGCATCCCCCTTGAATGAAAAAAACCTGTCGAGCACGTCATTGGCCGTCTCGTTGTCCAGGCCCTCGGTCATTTCATCGAGGATCCACAGCACAGGCCGGGTCAGGTAGGCCCGTGCAAGGCCAAGGCGGCGCTGCTCACCGCCGGACAGACCGAGGCCGCCTTCTCCCAAGACCGTTTCGAGCCCTGCCGGCGACCGGCCAATCCGGTCCGCCAGCGCGGCGCGTTCCAAAGCCTCCCACATGTCGGCCTCCGACGCGTCCGGATTGGCGATCCGCAGGTTCGCGGCAACGGTATCATGAAAAAGATATGGTTTTTGCGTGAGCACGGTGACCTGCTTGCGCAGCCGTTCTTCACCGGCTTCGCCAACAGGCGCGCCATTGAGCCGGATGGCACCTGATACCGGCGCGGCAAGCCCTGCGGCAAGCGCCGAGACCGTCGACTTGCCGCAACCGCTGCGGCCGACAAGCGCGACGCATTCTCCCGGCGCAAGTGACATGTCGAACGCCTCCAGAACGCTGCGCCCCGCCCCGGGATAGGCAAATGAGACCTGATCAAATGCGAGAACAGCGGTGTTACCGCCATCGAAAGCGGCGGACGGAACCGACTGTGCGACCGCGTTTACGTCCATGTTTCCAGTTTCGGCGGCCTGCAGGTTCGCCTCGGCGCGCGCAGCAGCCCTTTGAGTGCGCGGCAAGGCCGACAGGCCGGGAACCAGTGCGGAAACGAGTTCCGGTAAAGCAATCGAGACCAGAAGCACCGCAACACCTGCGCCCATCGGCAAACCACCGTCAAAAACAAGCAGTCCGGTCAGCGTGAGCATGACAGCAAGATAGACCTGCCCTGCAAGAAAGGTGGCCGCCGTAAAAGACCCGGCGCTGTTATCGATCTCTGATTCTGCACGGATCAGCGCATCATTGGCCACCATGACTTTGCCGGCCGCCTTGTCCAGACCACCATAGACCGCCAGATCCCGGCGTCCGGCGACCAGATCAACGCTGCGCACGCGCAAGGCCTCGTGGCCAGCTTCCAGCCTGCGGGCGGCCGCTGCGTTCCGCCCCTTCAACCGGACCACCATCGAGATGACGGCTGCCGCAAACAAGCCAAGCCCCGCCAGAAGCCGCCAGTCCAAATAGGCGAACCAGAGGCAAACCAGCAAACCGACGCCAAGAGCAACCACCGTGGGGACGGCGAGCCGCAAATAGACCGCGTCGAGCAAGGCAACATCAGAGGTCAGCCGATTAAGACTGGCGCCGCTCCGGAGTTTGCGCGCGCCCTGAAGCGCAGCATTTGCATGGCCCTTGAAAATTCCGGTTCTCAGGAACGCCAAAAACCGGAATGTGGCATCATGGGTAACCATCCGCTCGCCATACCGCCCGGCCGTTCGGGCAATCGCAAGCCCCCGGATAAGCGCGCTTGGGACGAACACATTCAAGAACACGGCTGTCAAACCGGCAATGGCGCAGGCCGTGATGAACCATCCGGCAACGCCCAGGAGCGCCAAACCCGCAAGCGCAGGCACAAACGCCACCGCAATCCCGGCCCAGAACGCGACCGGATTGAAATGGCGCTGGCGGGCAATGATCTGACCTATAGCGCTCATGCCGATGCCTCCCGGGCGCCAGCCGTCAATTCGATCTGCCGCCAGGACAACCGCAAGACTCGAGGGTCGTGGGTTGCCAGCAAAACGGTGCGCCCCTCAGCCAGCCGCTCAAGCCCGGCAATAACATCCTGCGCCGTGTCGTCATCCAGCCCTGCGGTCGGCTCGTCGGCAAGCAAGACGGGCGCATCTGTGCGCAAGGCGGCGCGTGCGAGGGCGAGCCGGCGGCCTTCGCCGACCGACAAACCGAAGCCTTCTTCTCCGATGACCGTGTTCAAGCCCTTGGGCAATCGGCTGACAAACCCGGAGGCACCTGCAAGGGCAAGTGCGTTTTCCAGATCCGCGCCGCTTGCAGTCTCGTTGGCCAGCTCAAGGTTGGACCTGATGCTGCCATGGAAAAGCGCAGGGCTTTGTCCGATCCAGGCAACGGACCGGCGCCAGCCCGCAGGGTCGAAATCGCTGAGTGGAAACCCGTTGATCAGGATATGCCCCCCATCGGCATCAACAAACCCCAAGAGGCAGTCGATCAGCGTGGTTTTGCCGGATCCGCTGCGGCCGCGCAAAATAACCGCCTCGCCGGCTCGGGCAGTGAATGTGACCGAGGCCAGACGCCGGGCCGATTGCGCGCCGACTTGCAGCCGCGAGATGTCAATCAGTGGCGCCTGACGCAATACCGGAGCTGTCTGCGCAAGACCGGGCCGTTGAACTGCGGCCGGGTCCGTGCCTCGAACGGCTGTGTCCGAGCGGTTTACAGCGGCCATTTCCGTCAAGGACCGGTCAAGCGCGTCGAGCTTGCTAAGCGCTGCCAGTCCGGCGGCCCGGTCGTGATAGGCGGCGGCATAGGCCCTTAAGGGTGCAAAAAATTCAGGTGCCAACAACAATATGAACAGGCCTGGCCCGAAGCTAAGCGCCCCCCACCACGTTCCGGCAGACAGATCGCCCAGCAGCGAAAAACCGACATAGACCGCAACAAATGCAATCCCAAGTGCACTGAACAGCTCCAGCACCGTGGAAGACAAAAACGCGATTTTCAGGACATTCATGGTCCCGTTCCGGAACCGCTCCCCGGCTGTTTCTATGTCGCGTTCCGTGTTGCTGAGAGCCCCGAAGAGACGCAGCGTGACCAGACCGCGCAGCCGGTCGAGCAGCATACCGCTCATGCGCGCCAGTTCTTCCTGCTGCGCCTCGCTGGCCGCCTTTGCGCGCATGCCCACCAAGGCCATGAACAGAGGGATGACCGGTCCGGTAACCATCAAAATGAGCGATGCCAGCCAGCTGATCGGCAGGACGGTTAGCACTATGGCAAGCGGAACGATCTTCAACCGTTGCTGCTGCGGCATGAAATGCGTGAGATAGGGACCGAGTGCATCAATCTGTTCGCTCAGATAAGCGGCCATCTGTCCGCTGCCCGGCATGCCGGACGCCGGCGAAACCCGGGCGATGGATGCCAAAAACTCGCCGCGCTTGCGTATCTTGACCGTGGCAGCGACCCTGCGGGCCATCTGTCCGGCCTTATGTTGACATAAAGCGCGCGCACCTCCGATGAGGACAAAAGCGAACGCACTAGCCGCGAGAAACAGCAGTGGCAGGACGGCGGTGTCTTCGGCCATGAAGGCGGAGAGCATGGAGGCTGCGCAAAAGGCCAGAAGCGCGGCCTGGCCGATCCATAACAAATCGGACAGGCACAGCAGGAGCCCGGCGCGCGACAGGGCGGCACGCTCGTTGCCCAGCAGAAGATCCGCTGGCGCCGGCTTGCGTGTCCGCGCTTCTTCCGCCGCCCCCTCAAGAGCCCCTTGACCACGATCGTCGGCGGTCAACTCAACCAACTTGATCCGTCTCCCCCGGTGCCTGCCGGCCGCGATGACCCGCCGGGCAATCCGCACTGTCTCTTTTCCCTGGCACACTTAGGTGCTTTGCTAATTCCGTTTATCCGGTTCGGGCCGTGTTTGCCAGATTAAGCTGGCCGATTTGTGTGCAACGTATGACCGCAGTCCAATGCGCGTTGGCCGCAGAGCCTCTGCTCACAAACGGGCACCCCTGTTCAAATGCGGCGACTTTTTTGAGCTGCAGTGCACATCCCCTGAAGATAGAGGGGTGAAATTGCTACAGGAACGTGCTCATCATGATCATATACAACCAAGCAATTTTTTACGATGTCCTTGGGGCTATTTTCAAAGTTCGGCAATCCGCCGGCGCATATGTTTCAGACAAGGCTGGTGCGTTTTGCACCTTCATACCCGCTAACAACTTAAAGCCGGCCCACCGGCTTTTTTTTTTGCCTTCAGCTCCGATCCGCACAGACATCACTCCTGACAGCAAGCTGGCAGCAGGCCTTTGGCATAAAGGGATCATCGCGTTCTAAGATATGGAGATGGACATGAGCGGACACTGCCTTGAACTGGTGGTTTTCAAAGTGAAAAACCCTGAAGATGCTTGCAAGGCCCGCCGCGCCGCCCAGGATTGCGTCAAACACTATGACGGTTTCTTGAGCTGGACCGCATATGAAGATGCCGAGGGAAGCGGAACATTCGCGGATATCGTGTCATGGCGCGACCTGTCCTGTGCCAAAGCAGCCGCAAAACGTGTGGTTCACGATCCCGGGTTCAAGGCGATCATGGCCGAAATCGACGGTTTGATCACCATGGGGCACTACACGCCCGACCGAACGGTCATGACCGCGCGCAAAGCGGCCTGACGGTCAAAAACAATCAGAAGGAGAATTTTTGAGAAAAATCTTGATTTTTCTCCTTCTGATTGAATCCGCAACACGATTTTAACGCTCCTGCGTCTAAACCTTCCGAAGGGATAGTTTTAGTCAGGGAGAGCGGGCATGCCTGAAAACGGCAAGTCTAACAGTCAGCGTGTGCTTCATCTTGCAACTCTGGCAACACGTGCGTGGGTCATCGTCAGCGTTTTGCTTGTCTTGGCAAGCACAATTCAGGTATTGGCGCAGCCGTTGCAGACCAGCCAGCCGCCGTCACCTTTGCAGCCTGCCCAAAATGCCAGCCCCCGCGACTCCCTGCAGAGTTTCCTGCGCAACACGGACGCCTTAATCGCACTCTGGCGTGTCAAAGCGCCCATTCGTGAACAAAAACTGTATCTACGGGCGGCCGTCGAAAGCTTCAATTTCGAAGACACGCCTTATGCCTCTTCCACGTCTGAGCAGATCGAGCGGCTGCTTCTGGCCCGCGAGATCCTGGCCAGAACCGTCTTGCCGCCGTTTGACACCATACCGAACCAGGCCGATGTTGCGGCCACAGGCCTGACATCGTGGACAGTGCCTGGCACAGACCTGCGGATGACGAGGATCGAGGCGGGACGGGATGCCGGGGACTTCAAATTCGATCCGATCACAATCGAAGAACTGGAGCTCGATTACCGCCGCTCCCGCGAATTGCCGAGGCTGGACGGAGCGCAAGATGCCTATCAGGAATACAGTCTCAAACCGGACATTCACGGCATAACCGAGGATCTGATCGCAAACCGGCTGCGCGGCGTGCGCACCACCAGTCCGCGCGACACGCTGGAAGCCTTCATGTTCAACATGAATGCGGCCTACGCAATTGCAACGCGCGCGGAGGCCGCCCTTGATGCCGTGCCCCCGGCAATCAGCCTGCAAAAAGCGCGCGAATTGCAAATGGACGCCGACGATCACCTTCTGCAGGCAACATCCGTGTTCGACCTGTCGGAAATCCCGGACGTTCTGCGCCGGGACACCGGCACCGAATCTGCACTCTTGCTGAAAGAAATCCTCGACCGCATGCCCCTACCGCGGCTGGATGCAATCCCTGACGCAGCCGATCTTTCCGGCCTGGCACCGGAGCAGGCTTACCGTTGGCGGCTTCCCGGCACCCGGATCGAGATCGAACGCCTGCAATCCGGCCCCAATGCCGGGAACTTTCTGTTCGACAGCGCCTCGGTCGAGATCTTGCTTGAAAGCTATGACGCGCTCAAGGATCTGCCCTATCGGACGGATAGCACGCTCACACTTGCCGATTTCCGCTCGTCCAATGCAACGCCCGGCTTTTATGAGTTTTACATCTCCACCCCTGGCTATCTTGTTCCCAGCACGCATGTGCTCGGCGAGATCGTTGAAAGGCTGCCTGGGTTTCTCAGCGTGCTGGTGTCCGGCCAGACCCTGTGGCAGTGGCTGGGTCTGGTTCTGACCCTCATTGTCCTGGCGGCGGCATGCTGGGTGGTGTTCAAGATTGTCGATGGCGCGGCCCTCCGGTTCCCGGGCCTGATCACATCCTGGGTCGCCATCACAGCGCCGCTGCTGGCCGCTTATTTTGTTCACTTGGCAACGGGCTTTGTCGACAATGACATCAACTTCACCGGCATTGAACTAAGCTACTTGTTATTCGGGGCCGGAGTTCTCGAGCTCGCATTTT
The DNA here is from genome assembly GCF_007830545.1 of Roseibium hamelinense. Lineage (GTDB taxonomy): Bacteria > Pseudomonadota > Alphaproteobacteria > Rhizobiales > Stappiaceae > Roseibium > Roseibium hamelinense. The sequence goes on along the minus strand of NZ_VLLF01000003.1, from coordinate 156,534 downwards.
ATGTGTGGGCGGTCTGGCGGCTGTTCAACGCTGTTGGAACGACGATCCTCGCCTCGCCGACCATGTCCGGGCGGGGATTCGATACCAGCCTGATCCGGCTCCTGTCCGGCATTTTGGCCGTGATTGCGAGCGTCGGTGTTGCCGTGTTCGGGCTGGAGCGTCTCGGCGTCGACATCGTGCCGCTTTTGGCCGGCCTTGGCGTGGGCGGTTTGGCGGTTGCGCTTGCGATCCGCCCAACGCTTGAAAACCTGATCAGCGGCCTGATCCTGTTCACCGACAAGCCCGTGCGCGTCGGCGATTTCTGCACTTTCGGGGACACCAGCGGGACAGTGGAAGATGTCGGGATCCGCTCGACCCAGATCCGTGGCCTCGACCGGGCGCTGGTCTCGGTGCCGAACGCGAAATTCGTCGATATGGAGCTGATCAATTGGGCCCGCTGCGACAAGATGCTGATCAAGACCACCATCGGCCTACGCTATGAAACCAGCGACGACCAACTGCGTTTCGTGCTGGTCCGCTTACGGGAAATGCTGCATGCCCACCCGAAGATCGACAACGAGACCATCAGGGTGCGGTTTTCCAACTACGGAGACTCTTCGTTGGACATCGCCGTCCGTGTTTATGCCCTGACAAATGACTGGAACGAGTTTCATGCCATCAGGGAGGACGTTTTCCTTCGGATAAAGGCCATTATTGAGGCCTCCGGCACCGGGTTCGCCTTCCCCTCGCAAACACTATACATGGCGCAGGACGACGGGCTCAATGAAGACCTCTCGGCCCGGGCGGACGAGGAAGTCGCCGCCTGGCGGCGGTCAGGGACCCTTCCTTTCCCGCGCCTGACGCCGGACCGGATGAAGGCGCTGGACGGAACGCTGGACTATCCGCCGGAGGGCTCTTCGGAATCGGCGCAGGCCAGAGCACGGGATACACAGGCGGCCGAACCGCTGTCGGATCCGGAGTGGGCACCAAAAAAAGAACCCGCCTGACCAATCTCACATGGGTTGATGTTCAAGCGGGCCGGGCGCTGCCGATTACTCGTTTTCAGCGAGCAGCTGGGCAACGAGCGCAGAGTCCAGATATGCCCGCACTTTCTTGATCTTGTTGTCGGTGTCGAACGTGAAGACCCAGCAGTAACGATTGTCGAAGGGTTTGCCGTTGTTGGCGGTAGACGTGCCGCGCATTTCGACGATCGCAACATTTCCGTCCACAAAAACGTCGACAACGGCAAGATGCGTCCCCTCCTTCAGCACCTTGTCCAGGCGCGCAAAGGTGTGGGCATGAAAATCCGCCTTGGAGCGGTAGTGTCCGGCAAGCGGATGTGTGCCCATCACCGTCCAGTCGACATCGTCCCGGACTTCAGCGAAAAAGACATCTCCGTGACCCGTTTCCAAGTTTCCAAAAAGGGTTTTGACCGCCTGTTTGTTCAGCATTGCTTGTCCACTCCCATGGTTTGACAGAGCACATATAGGTGGCTGTGAGCCCCCCCCGTCGTGAAACTTCTGTAACAATCGCACCCGGCAGACATAAAAGCGGCGCCGAAACAGGTCCGGCGCCGCCTAGTTGTGCTTGACTTGCAAATCTCCCTTTGCAGAGAAGACTTACTTCATGGTCGGGATCGAGAACTCTGCCCCATCCTTCAGGCCGGACGGCCAGCGGGAGGTGACAGTTTTCGTGCGGGTGTAGAACTTGAACCCGTCCGGGCCGTGCTGGTTCAGATCGCCAAAGCCGGACTTCTTCCAACCGCCAAAGGTGTGATAGGCGAGCGGCACCGGGATCGGCACATTGATCCCAACCATGCCGATGTTGATGCGCGAGGCAAAATCGCGGGCCGTATCCCCATCGCGAGTGAAGATCGCCGTGCCATTGCCGTATTCATGGCTGAGCGGCAGGTCGAGCGCTTCCTCGTAGGTGTCGGCGCGCACAACAGACAGAACCGGGCCGAAGATCTCGGTCTTGTAGATCTCCATGTCCTTGGTGACGTTGTCGAACAGGCAGCCGCCCATGAAAAACCCGTCCTCATAGCCCTGCATGGAAAAGCCGCGGCCATCGACCACCAGGTTCGCGCCTTCCTTGACGCCTTGATCGACCAGACCCTTGACGCGGGTCAGCGCTTCCTTGGTGACCAGCGGACCGAAGTCGACATCATCGCCTGCGGTGTACGGTCCGATCTTCAGCGCTTCGACCTTCGGTGCCAGCTTTTCGATCAGCGCGTCGGCCGTGCTCTTGCCAACCGGAACCGCAACGGAGACCGCCATGCAGCGCTCGCCGGCGGCACCATATCCAGCACCAACGAGCGCATCGGCCGCCTGGTCCATGTCCGCATCCGGCATGATGATCATGTGATTTTTCGCGCCGCCGAAGCACTGCGCGCGTTTTCCGGACGCGGTCGCGCGGGAATAAACGTATTGCGCAATTGGCGTGGAACCGACGAAACCGACCGCCTGGATGGTCTCATCGTCCAGGATCGCATCAACGGCGCTCTTGTCGCCATTGACGACCTGCAGCAGACCAGCGGGCAGACCTGCCTCGATCATCAGTTCGGCGAGCATGATCGGCACCGACGGGTCGCGCTCGGACGGCTTCAGGATAAAGGCATTGCCGCAAGCCAGCGCCGGGCAGAACTTCCACATCGGGATCATGGCCGGGAAGTTGAACGGCGTGATGCCGGCCACGACGCCGAGCGGCTGGCGCATGGAATACATGTCGATGCCCGGACCTGCGCCTTCGGTGAACTCGCCTTTCAAAAGATGCGGCGCGCCGATGCAGAACTCGGCCACTTCCAATCCGCGAATGACATCCCCCTTGGCATCCGGCAGGGTCTTGCCGTGTTCACGCGACAGCGCTTCGGCCAGTTTGTCCATGTCGCGGTTCAGAAGATCGACGAACTTCATCATCACGCGGGCGCGGCGCTGCGGGTTGGTCGCGGCCCAGGCCGGCTGCGCGGCAGCGGCACTTGCAATAGCCTTGTCCATTTCTTCCTGGCTCGCCAGCGCTACTTGCGCCTGCACTTCGCCGGTGGCCGGATTAAAAACGTCCGCCGTGCGGCCGGATGTGCCCGCCACACGCTTGCCGTCGATGAAATGTCCGATCTGTTCCATGGTCGCTTCTCCCAAAAGCCTCGCGCGGTTTCAAAAGGCCGCTTGGCCTACACTTTACGCCAGTTTCATGGATCTTTTTTGCCTTGCATTTTTGCGCTATACAAGGCTCAATAATCCGCATCCGTTGTGCATTTTTTGAAGTCAAGAACGTGAACTGGGACGACATCCGCATCTTTCTTGCCGTGGCGCGCTCGGGTCAGATCCTGGCGGCGGGTAAACGGCTGGGGCTGAACCATGCCACCGTGGCGCGGCGGCTCACCGCACTGGAGACCGACCTGTCGGCCAAACTGTTCGACCGGTCGACATCTGGCTCCGTGCTGACCGAAAAAGGCGTGCGGTTTCTGGCCCGCGCAGAACAGATCGAGGCGGACATGCTGGCCGCAGAGGCCGATCTTGCGGACACGGAGGTCGGCGTGTCAGGCACGGTGCGGATCGGCGCCCCGGACGGGTTCGGTGTTGCCTTTCTCGCCCCGAGGCTTGGCGCGCTTGCCGAGCAACACCCCGACCTGACCGTTCAGCTGGTGCCGGTGCCGCGCTCGTTTTCGCTCTCCCGGCGCGAAGCCGATATCGCGATCACCGTCGAACGGCCTGACCATGGCCGTCTGATCGCCGGCAAACTGGTCGACTATGCGTTGGGGCTTTACGCCTCAAAGGACTACCTGTCCCGCAACGGCGTCCCGGAAACTCACAAAGACCTTGGCAATCACCGGCTGATCGGAGCCGTTGAGGACCTGATCTACGCACCCGCCCTCAACTACTTCGAGGATTTTGCAAAGGCCTGGCCCGCGCGGTTCGAGATAGCTTCGGCCCTCGGCCAAACTGAAGCCGTGAAGGCCGGGGCCGGTATCGGCATCCTGCACACTTTCATTGCACGGACCGAGCCGGATCTGGTTCCCGTTTTGCCGGACATCCGGGTCGAACGGGCCTACTGGACCGTCTGCCACGAAAGCACCCGGCCCTTGCGCCCCGTCGCCGCGGCGCTGGACTTCCTGAACCGGATTGTAGCAGAAAACAGGGTCATGTTCGGGTGAACAAAAGCTCCCGGTTCCCGGCCTGTCCGCAGGTGACGCCCTGGAGTTAGCCGGCTCTCGTGCCAACGTTCTTCAAAAAGGTGTTCACCTCCTGCACCGTCGTGAGGCGGTGGACGGTCAAATGCGCAGGCGGTGCGTCGTGAACCGCTTGAAGCTTGGCGCGCGCGGTATGACGCGTGTCCCAAATAAATTTCAAAAACAGCAGGGTCTGCCAATTGAAGCGTTCAGGACAACCTTCGGGCAGATCCGGCCGATTCTGTCCGTAGTATCGGACGGACCGCCGCAATACCCGCGCCATGCGCAGGCCGACCGGCACATCCAGCCAAACAAAAGTGTCCGCCCGCGCGATGCGTTCGGCGTAGGTTCTGGAATGCCCGCCCTCGAAGATCCAGCGTTCCTGCATGTGAACCTGCCGGGTCATCGTGTCCTTCTCGTCCTTGCTGCGCTCCTGCCAGCCGGGCATCCAGTGGATCATGTCCATGTGAAATACCGGCAAGCCCGTTTGCTCACCCAGCCTGCGCGCGAGGGTGCTCTTCCCGGAACCGGGGCCGCCAGTGATCATGACGCGTTTCATCTAAAACTCTTGAGTGCCGCATGGGTGGGCTGCGCGTTATACCTGTATCGCTTCGGCGCGCAATACCGAAACACACTGTTCAATAGACATCTGCTCTCATCGGGTCCTATCTGGTTTGCACAAACGCAAGCGCTTTTATGGAGAGGAGTGACCCATGAGCTGGCTGAACTGCCCTGACCCGATCCCCGGCGACGCTGCAAGCTGCGATCCGATTGAGACCATCATCATGCCGCGTACGTCGGACCTTGGCGGGTTTTCGGTCCGCCGTGCGCTGCCGTCCGCCAAGAAACGCATGGTCGGACCCTTCATCTTTTTCGACCAGATGGGCCCGGCCGAGCTGCTGGTTGGTGGCGGCATTGACGTGCGCCCGCATCCGCATATCGGGCTCGCCACCGTGACCTACCTGTTTGAAGGCGAGATGTATCACCGCGACAGTCTGGGCACGGAAATCGCAATCGCACCAGGCGCTTTGAACTGGATGAGTGCGGGCAAGGGCATTGTTCATTCCGAGCGCGAACGCCCCGAAAGGCTCACCGCCAAACGCCCTTTGTTTGGACTGCAAAGCTGGGTGGCCTTGCCCAAACATCTGGAAGAAAGCGATCCTTCCTTCCAGCATCACGGCACGGATGAGCAGCCGGAATTTGCCGATGGCGGGGCCTCGGTAAAGCTGATCGCCGGCGAGCTGTTCGGCCACAAGGCGCCGGTGAAAACCGCCTCAGACATGTTTTATGCCGATGTCACGCTCGACCCGGGGGCGAAGATGCCGCTGGATGCGGGCTGGGAAGAACGCGGGCTCTACACGATTGCAGGTCAGATCACCATTGCAGGCCAAAACTTCGACCCGGCGCAGCTCATGGTGTTCAAGCCGGGCGATCATCTGGTGATCGAGAACCAGTCAAACGCCCCGGCACGCTTCGTGATTCTCGGCGGCGAACCGATGGACGGCAAACGGTACATCTGGTGGAACTTCGTCTCCTCGTCCAAGGAGAGGATCGAGCAGGCCAAGGAAGACTGGCGGACCGGGCGCTTCGACACCGTGCCGGGCGATGCAGAAGAGTTCATTCCCCTACCCGACCGTCCAGGGCCTTGAATCCGGCCCGTTTTAAGCCGGTTACGGCTGTGACACCCGGGGAGCCGCGGGGCGCTGGCCCACCGGCTTTTCAAACCCGCTTGCGGGCCGGATCAGCTCCGGCTCGCTGAAATCGAGCACGATGTTGAGCCGCTGCGACGCCAGCGGATCGCCGGTCAATTCCGGGTCCTCCGGCGCGACCCTTAAGCGGACCCCGCGGTCTTCCATCTCAAGCGCCTGAAACTGCGACACAGCCTGCAGGAGCGCGTCAGGGACCGCCCAGGCATACCGCGCCGACAACTCGGTGATGACCAGATTGACAGCCTCGATGCCGATCGGCTTTTGTGCCGGATCCTCGACCACCAGCTTCAGGCGCAAGTAGTCGATGCTGGTCTCATCCGGCCCCCGCAACAAAAAGAACAGGGTCGACGGCCCGAAATCGACGCTCGGGGTCGTCAACTGCACCAGATCGGAAGCGCATTGCCAGCGGCCGCGCTGAAATGGCGCGCGCTGCCAGCCCCGGTTTTCTAGGCCAAGTTCTTTCAATTGGTCGCACAGCGCCTGCGGTTCACCTGTGAAGGTCAGTCTCAGGCGGGCCGGCAATACCGGAGTAGGCTGGGTCAGCTCGGTGCGCAAACCCGGATCAAGCGTGGCCAACGGGTCCGCCGCCCGCGGCGGGTCCGGTACGGCCGGGGGCTGCCAGACCGACACTGCGATGCCATATCCGGCAGCCGCCAGCGCAAGCAGCACCAGCGGCAGGCTGATCAGCGCCGACTTGCGCCACACGTCCGGGTCGCGCGGCGGGTCCGGCTCGCCCCACAGGTTCCGCTCCCGTGGCGGCCCGCCGGGTCGCCGCAGACGATTTCCGGATCGCGCCGCGGCGCGGCCGGGCGTTGGAGAGCGCTTGTCAGGCATTGCGCACCGGATTGAAGATCATGTTCACCATCCGCCTGTCATACCCGTTTTTTCCCGTCAAAGCATGGCGATGTCATGGCTTGCAAGCAGCCCGCCGCCCGGCTTAAAAGTGGCGGTCCCGTTTGGAAAGTTCTGATGGCTCCGGCTTTATCGCAAAAAGACACTCCCGACCTGCGCCGTGCACTCATAGAGACTGCCCGCACCTTGCCTGTGCTTGGTCTCACCAAGGGCACCTCGGGCAATGTGAGTGCGCGCATCGACGCTGGATTTCTCGTAACTCCGTCCGGGACCCCTTATGAAAACCTGTCCGAAGAGCTGATCGTCGCCATGGATCTTGAGGGCGGATATTATGGCGACACGCTGCCCTCTTCCGAGTGGCGGATGCATCTGGACATTTACCGCGCCCATCCCGCTGCGGGCGCAGTGGTGCATTGCCACAGCCCGCGCGCAACCGCCCTGTCGTGCCTCAGGCGCGGCATTCCGGCCTTTCACTACATGGTCGCGCTTGCCGGCGGAGACCGGATCGACTGTGCGGACTATGCGACCTTCGGCACGGCGGCCTTGTCGAAGGCCATGCTGGCGGCGATGGGCGACCGGTCTGCCTGCCTTTTGGCCAATCACGGCCAGATCGCCTGCGGCCCGAACCTGAAAAAGGCGCTGGCAGTCGCAGAAGGCGTTGAAGACCTTGCGGACCAGTATATGAGCGCACTGAGCGTGGGTGATCCAGTGATTCTGGACGTGACCGAGATGCGCGAAATTCTTCGAAAATTCAAAAACTATGGAAAACAGGCGTTCGAGCAGGATGAGGCGGCCGGCGCCTCCTTCGAATTGCCGACAAGACTGGGATAAACCATGCGACTGGGCATTGACTGGGGCGGAACCAAGATCGAAATCATTGCGCTTGACGACGCCGGGCACGAGATTTTCCGCAAACGCGTCGCAACCCCGCGCGACGATTATGCCGGCTGTATCGAGGCGGTTGCCGGACTTGTGGCGGCTGCGGAGCAGGAAACCGGCCAGACGGGCACCGTTGGCTTCGGCATCCCCGGCTCGATTTCCCCGGCAACGGGGCTGGTAAAAAACGCCAACTCGACCTGGATGAACGGCCAGCCGCTGGACAAGGATCTGGAGGAACGGCTCGCCCGTCCGGTGCGGATCCAAAACGATGCCAATTGCCTTGCCGTGTCCGAGGCGACCGATGGCGCAGCTGCGGGCGCGCATTACGTTCATGCGATCATCATCGGTACCGGGAGCGGCTCCGGAATTGCCATTGACGGCAAGGCCCACCGCGGCGCCAACGGCATCGGCGGCGAATGGGGCGCGATTCCCGTTCCCTGGCTGAAAGACGACGAATTCCCCGGCCCTGACTGCTGGATCGGCCACCGCGGCTGCATCGACTACTGGTGCTCGGGCACCGGCTTCCAGACCGAATACAACAACGCCACGGGGCAATCGGTAAAGGGGCCGGAGATCATGGCGCTCAAGCGCGCGGGAGACACCGTTGCCACGGCCCATTATGAAGCCTATGTCAGCCGCCTCGGCCGGGCGCTTGCCATGTCAGCCAATCTGATGGATCCGGATGTGTTCGTGCTGGGCGGCGGCATGTCCAATGTCGACGAGCTGTACGACGATCTGCCGGCCGCCATGGCGCCCTACATCTTCTCCGACGCCTACGAAGTGCCAATCCGCAAGGCCAAGCACGGCGATTCTTCCGGCGTACGTGGTGCCGCCTGGCTGTGGAACGACTAATCAGGCGGCCTTCCAATCCGGGCTGACGCTCATCCGGCTACTTTGCGACCGTTTCCAATGCTTCGATCCACCGGTCACGGATGGCATTGAGCGAATAGGAACCGGCGATGATCCGTTTTGCTTCCGCCACATCAGACGCAGCCTTTTGCGGGTCCGACAGATAGGCCCGCAGGCCGCGCTCCCAGCCGTCCTGTTGGGTGCATCCGGCAAACTCGTCGAGCGAGGGCACTGGATCAGCGATTACCGGCGTTTCGCATGACAGCGAGAAAATTGCCCGATTGGCGGATTTAACAATGGAAAATGAATCCTTCGGGTTCGGGATTACCGTGACATCAGCCCGCGCGAAGTGATCGTACATCGACATCAGTGTCCAGGGCCGGAAAACGCAAGGCACCGCGTAGTCTCTTGAATAGTCCCGAAACAGTTTGCGGCTGCTCGACACCACCAGCATTTGCAGGGGAATATCCCGCCCGACTTTTTCAACCGCATCCTTGACCATCCGCAACGCATAAAGACCGGTGTTGCTGCCGGCCTTGCCGGGTGTGCCGAACCAGAAAACGGTTTTGCGATCAGGACGCAGCCAGCCATCGCGTTTGAAGATGGCATCGGCGGCAAGGCGCAGATCGCTTTTCGGGAATATGTGCTTTTCCGGGGTCAACAGAGCGGCGGACGAGAATGTGAGCCCCGCGACAGCTGTCGAGGCCCCAGGTTCGATCCAATATGCTGTCAGAGTTTCAACATCGGATTTCGGCTCTTCGCTGTCCGGGATGTAATACACTTGGCCGTCAAATCCGCTGGCAGCCACAATCGCTTCACCCAGCGCCGGACCAGTGGTCACGAACGCGCTGCAGTGCTGCAGCATGTCCGTCACCTGCCCCCCCTCCCGGCCGCTGCCATCACCGTAGTCAAGAGCATAAACATAGTCGCACAAATCATAGACGACCGGGATGCCGCGCTGCCTTGCGGCACGGGCAAGACCAATGTCTTCGTCCCGGAAGCTCTTGTTGATGATCAGAGCATCGATGTTGTGCAGCGCATCTTCATTTTCAGACCGGTCACTGACGGTGACCTTAAAGCCGCTCCGCGCCAAAGACAGCGCAGGCAAAAGCGTCCGCAGGCGCACACTGGCCACCCGCATGCTCAAAACGCCGACTTTCCAGAGGATGTTCATGCGCCGCACACTCAAGGGTTCTTGCGTTCGCCGGCCGGTTTATGCGCCAGCAACGTAAATTGATCAAACCTTCCGGCCGCAGCTTCCCGGCGGGCGAGAAACGCCGTCTTTATGGCCTGAATGCCATCCGCGTTTAGCGGCCAAGGCGAGGCCCGTCCCTCGCGCCGGGCTTTGCTGCGCACGATGTCTTTTGTCACAGGCAATGCAATCACGCGGATGTCTTGAAATCCGCAGTCCGCCAACAACGCCTCGGCGGTGGCGGGCGGGTACAGCATAATGTGGCGCGGACTGTCCAGCGCAAACCAATCCGACAAATAGGTTTGTGCCGAAAATCCAGCCGGGTTGGGTGTCGATATCAAGAGCGCGCCATTTGTCTTCAGAACGCGAAACATTTGAAGAAACACGTCCCGGGGGCGGTATAAATGCTCCAGAACATGGTTCATGACGATCAGATCAACACTGTCGTCGGCAATGTTCGTCCAGCCCTCGACAGAAGCCGGGTATGCCCGATGGCCGCGCTTTCCGGCCGCTTCAACGAGGCTCTCGTTAAAATCCATGCCGATCGTCTGGCAACCAAATTTGTGTTTCTGATCGTCCAGAAGTTTCCCGGCACCGCACCCGAAGTCGAACAAAGTGCTGTCAGGCGCTCCCAGGTGATGGGAAAAAATCGACTTGATTGACTTCGCCGCAGCGGTTTCTCCAGTCAGCATCCGAGACAGTTTCAACAGGCGCTTGTGCAGCTTTGAAAATGGCGGTTTTGACTTCTCGGCGCGCGAGTAGGGTCCATAATCGCCGCGGTAAAAGTGACCGATCGTCTCTTCGGTGGGCCGGGTCTGCTGAAAGTAGATATTGCAAGACCGGCACTTCGAATAGGCGAATTCAAAATCGTCATTGCGGAGCAATATGTCGGCGCTCGAGGTCCAGGCCGAAGGGTTTGCCGCGCCGCAATTTGGGCAGGTGTCCAGTGTTTCTATTTTGTATTCGGTAACAGCCATGGCACCCGTTCGGCGTGAGGTTGTGCGCCCCCCGCACAAAACGTGCGACGCGTGCAACAGGACAGCAGAAAAGACCCGGTCACCTCTAGTGAGCGGCAAAGGTGCCTGTCAACAGACGATCTGAGCACAGCCGGAAAGCCGTGTTCGAAGATCGGGCAGGCCCCCTCCCGATCTTGCGCAGCGCAGCGCCGGATGGCAGTTAGCGGGTCTCTGCAAACAGCCTCCTGCGCAGCCCGTCTTATGGAAGTCCCACGCATGCCATCCAGCCTGACCATCGTAACCAGTCTTGCCGACGCAGAGCGAGTGCTTGAACAGGGGCCTTCAGACAGTGCGGCACTGTGTTTTTCTCCGGATGGCTCGGAGTTCTTGAAATCACGCGGTCATGCCACGATTGATGTGGAGGATCTTTGCAGCAGCTTCACCCACGCGCGGAACCTGATCACCGCCACAAGGATGCTGCAGCAAATGGAGCAACGGCTCTTGCGGGCACACTGGCACCCTGCGGATACCGAAAGCGTGCGGATGTTTGTGTTCAACATGCTTCCGTCGCTGCTGTTGGTGCGCAGCGCGCTTAAAAACGCTCCAGCCGGCCAATTCACGGTCTTCACGCCTGGAACATGGGTTTCGTGCGAGACGATCGAAGCAGCATTGAAGCACCTGGCGCCGTCATGTGCTGCCGGTTTCGATGCGCTTTTGCCGGAACAGGACCATAGCAAACTCAATGCCCGGCTGGCGCTTCTTCTCAATCGCCTGATCCTGAAAGCGGTTGGCAACCGGCCCAAAGTCCTCCAGCTTGACCGTCCGACACCATTCACATCAAGAGTAAGTCAGCAGATCGCGGCAGGTAAGCACCGGGCTGCGATCTTGTCGAGCGGACATCCGGGCCACAATATGCTGGCCACGTTGAGACGTGGCCTTCGTGCGCTCGTCAACACGCGTGGAAAAGCGGACGCGAAACAACCGATCCGGATTTTCAGGACATCGTTTGAACGGATCGGAGAGGCGTGCCCGGTCCTGCCGGCCCCACTTGTCGATGACGAGACGCTTGATGAGATTTTGAGCGAGACCGTTACTCGCTATTTGCCGCGCCTTCTGAAAGACGGCGCCGCTGGAGAACAGCTTGCAAAATGTGTCGCTCCCAACGCCCTGGTGCTCGATCATCTGATTCAGCCCTCTGTCATCCGGGCGCAGCGCGATCTGACTCAAAAGGGCGTTGCCACGGTCATGATCAACCATGGAACAGACACGGCGCAGACAATGCGGATCTCAAGTCTCGGTGCTGCGTTTTGGGCGCGCCACGGCAGGGTCAATGCTCCAGGCATGTCCGACCTGTTCTGCAAAAGTCCGCTGACTGCGCCTCTTGCGCCCCAAGTGCTGGAGAACGCTCCAGCCGTCCATGCCATTACTGTAGGGAGGTTGTATCAACGCCGGTCCGACGAAAGCGCGCCGTTTGAAATCGTCATGGCGGGCAATTTCCGAATTGTCGAAGAGCATATTCCCTGGGTCACTGAATTGCCGGGAGAGTTCTTGCGCGGCATCATTGCGTTTGCCGAGGCCCTTGCCCAGATCCCCGACATGCGGTTGGTCATAAAGATGAAGGCTAAGAAGACCGGAGTGCCCCTGGAACGGCTAAGTGCCCTTTTCAAGGAACCACGGTTCGAGGGACGGGTCCTTATCGACACCGACACCCCGCTCAGTGCCTATTTCGAGACCATGGATCTTCTGGTCGGCAACAATTCCGCAACCCTCCAAGAGGCGTTGAACAATCGGATCCCGGTTTTCCTGAACACCTGGCGCCGGCATTACACCCATTTTCCGGCGTGTTTCGACCCGCCCTCCCCTGACGCGCGCTCAGCAGCCTATGCGGTTAAAAAACCGGACGAATTGGTGTCCATGCTCCGGGCAATCAAAGAGGTTCATAACACGCCGCTTACGGATTCAGAGTTGGACGGGCTCGTCTGGACGCAGGATCAATTGGAACAAAGCGACCGTTTTTTGCGCAATTTCCTTGATCGGGCCGCACAGGCTCACTAGGCAAGGTGCGCAAGAACACAAACAAGCGAAAGAGAGAGTTCATGCACGACAGCGTAGTCCGGGTATTTGTTGGATATGATCGCCGAATCCACGTGGCTTCATCCACACTTGCGCATTCGATCACCGAGCACAGCAGCCTGCCCGTCAGTGTCCTGCCTCTAAACCTTCGCAATCTGAAAGATGTCTTCTGGCGCGATACGGATCCAAACCAGTCAACGGAATTCTCGTTTTCACGTTTCCTGACGCCTTACCTGTCCGGTTTTACCGGCTGGTCCATTTTCATGGACAATGACATCGTCTTTCTCGACGACATCGCAAAACTCTGGGCACTGCGCGACGACAGGTATGCGGTGATGTGCGTCAAGCATGACCACAACCCGACCTCCGACACAAAGTTTCTCGGCGAAAAACAGACCCGCTACGAGAAAAAGAACTGGTCCAGCGTGATGTTGTTCAACAACGCAAAATGCCAGGCTCTGACGCCCGAATATGTCAATTCGGCAACCGGTCTGCAGCTGCACCAGTTCAAATGGCTCGACAATGACGATCTGATCGGCGAAGTCCCGGCAAGCTGGAACTATCTGGCCGGCTACACGACCGGCGTCGAACAGCCGCAGGCCATTCATTACACAGACGGTGGCCCCTGGTATCCGGAAACCGAACACACCGAGTATGCCAGCGAGTGGTTCAAGGCCTTCAAGTCCGCAAATTTGTGCGAAGTCGCCGACCTGCAGACACTTTTGGACATGACCGCGAGAAGCTTGAAGGACGCGGACTGAGCTGGCCGCGGGTCCGGCCGGCCACGATAGCACTTCACTATCCGCTCACATCCCTTTGCCTTGACTTCGCCGTCATTGACGGGCCTGTTCCGCGGGAAACGAATGTGAAGGAGATGCTCATGTTGCGCCGGTTCGCCGCCTTTGCCGCGGCCATGTTGTTCGTCTTGCCTGCTCTTGCGCAGGAGTTGCAGATCAAGGACCTTGAAAAAGGCAGCGGCGAGACCGCCGATGTCGGGGAAACCGTGACTGTCCATTACACTGGCTGGCTGATGGACGGCACAAAGTTCGATTCGTCGCTTGATCGTGGCACCCCGTTTTCCTTCACGCTTGGCGAGCGCCGGGTCATTCCGGGGTGGGAACAGGGCGTTGAAGGCATGCAGGTCGGCGGCAAGCGCGAGCTTATCATCCCGCCGGAACTCGGCTACGGCGCGCGTGGTGCCGGCGGCGTGATACCGCCGAATGCGACCTTGAAATTCGAGATCGAACTGCTGGACGTCCAAGGCAAGAAATTCGGCGATATCGGTACTGAAGAGCTGAAAGCGAAGATGGCCGAGGGCACGCCGGTGATCGACATTCGCAGACCCGATGAGTGGCAGGCGACCGGGGTGATCCCCGGAAGCCATCTGGTGACGTTTTTCGACAGTGAAGGCAACGTCAATCCGGACTTCGGATCTGAGCTTCAAAAGATCGTCTCCGGCCCGTCCGACGAGCTCGTGATCATCTGCCAGACCGGCAACCGCAGTGCTGTGCTGTCGGAATACCTTGCTGGGAATGCCGGGTTCACGAACATCGCGAATGTCGAAAAAGGCATTGCCAGCTGGATTTCAGCGGGCGGCGAAACGGCCTCCGCCACGCCCCCCGGCAATTGCTGGCTTTGCTGAAACCCGGTGTTTCATGAGACGTGCCGCTTCCGGCTGACAAACACAATGCCCACTCCGACGAGCGCAACAGAGGCCAGTTGCGGCAGTGTTGGCACCTCTCCAAACACCAGGAAGGCTAGAACAAGCCCGGTCCCGGCGCCGACGGACCCGATCTGGCTGAGATAAACCGGCCCCGCCCGCTTTTGCAGCTCAAAATAAAGAACATACTGCACGGCAAAGACCAGGGTCTGCGCCAACAGCACCATAAACGCCGCGCGTGACCATGTCTCGGGCGCAAGAGCGCTGCCTGCGGCAAATGAAAATCCAAAAAGCATGACGAAACCGGTTGCCATCATCCCTGCGCTCAACAGCAGCGGATTGGCTCCCTTTGGCCATCTCAGGCTCCGGTAGATGTTGGCGGCCGCTATAACGATAGGGACTGACAGAGCGGCGATCGCCCAAAATCCGGCAGCGGCTCCCATGGTTCTGCCCCCCAAAGCCAGGATCACACCACCCAGGAGCCCAAGCGTTACGCCCAAAGCCCTGCGCTGATCCAGCCGTTCCAATCCGAACGCCAGCGACAACCCGTAGGTCAGAACCAGCGGAAAGGCAAAGCACAACGCAATAAAGCCGGCACCGACATGCTGGGCCGCGGTGAAGGCAATGGCATTGGGCGCGGCAAACAAGCCCCCCGAAATCACGAGATACATCAGTAGCTTGCCGTCCCAGATGCCCGGCATGGTGCCCGCTGCACGCTGCGGCTGATCCGGCTGAACCTTTGAACTGCGCGACCGCTTGACACCCATCAGAGCGAATTGAAGCAGTGCAGCGCCGAGAAGCGACCACATTAAAAACGGCACCGGCTGCCAACCCGCACCGGGGGCTGCTTTGGCCAGTATTGCGGAGACCGCCAGCATGGTTCCAACGCTTGCCAGAAGGGTGAGCACCCCGCGCGGGGCATCTGGCGGATTGATGGCTGAAAGGCTTGGCGCCGGCGCGGCGGTCGGCGAAAATTGTTGTGCGGACATGGCTCTCTTCCTGATTGAAAATCAACACTCCGGGCAGGCACAGCCCCGGCGCCGTGAGCATATATATCGACGCAAAGTATCTTATTATCAAGATACTTTGCGTCGAATTTCTTAAAGCATTGACAATCAACCGTTTTCTCTGATGATGCGCGAGGAGACGCCGCCCGCCAGGGACCGAACCGGACCTTTAAACATGAGCAATCCTTTCACCGACAGCCCTGCCCTCCTGTTCGAAGACCGCGCCGCCCGCGCCAAGGCCCAGTGGGAGCGCGAGTTTCCAAATCTGGGCCTTGAGCCGCTGGACCTTGATCCGATGGTGATGCTTGGCCGTCTGGGCGAAGCAGGACCGCTGATCTTGACCAAGTTTCTGGCCCCGGCGTTTGCTGCTCTTGGTCTCAAACCGGGAGAGTTCGATGTCCTGGCGACGCTGGTGCGGTCCGGTGCCCCTTACAAGCTGACACCGACCGAGCTGTACCGCTCGACCATGACCAGTTCGGGCGGCATGACGGCCCGCCTCGACAAGCTTGAAAAGTACAAACTGATTGAGCGCTGCGCGCATCCTGAAGACCGGCGGGCTCTGATGGTGTGCCTGACACCGAAAGCGCTTGATCTCATCAAGGGGATGCTGCCGGACTACATAAAAACGCAGCACGAGGCGGTGAGCGGATTGACCAAGGAAGAACAGCTCCAGTTGTCGGACCTGCTCGGCAAATTGATCCGCTCGGTGAAGGAACCCGGTGAGTGAGGCCGTCGCTCACTTTTGCCTGTTTTGAGGAATTCATCCGCGTTACGCGGCCACCGGCAGTATTTTGCAATTCCGATACCATGTCAGCTTAATCTGGGTGTCCCAGGCTTGGCCCACATATGCGTGTTAGTTGAATCGCGACACCGTAAGCTGTATCCGTGCAGTCCGTAGAAAAATTTCTATTTCCAGAAATATTCCAGAGTATCAAACTCGCGCTTTCGATTACCAGCGTTCTTTGTTGGGGCCACAGCTTCCAACAAAAGGCGCTGCGCTCTGATTATATAGATATAAATTGATTAAATGCTGTTCAAAATACAAAATTTTGGAGGAATTACTTTCACAAAACGCGGATTTCACTATGTCATTTACGAAAACAAACCTGATTTCTCAGAAAAAACAAATTACTATCGAAAAATTTGAGGAAAACGCCAAAGCGTCCTTTCCCGGGAAGAAATCAAAATTGGCGGCACACCAAAAATTCGGCCACGGTTCGCGTTCTCATTTGAACTATGTGCGAACCAATGCGCCTTCGACGTCTCCAATGCCATCTCAGCCGCATGATCCGCTGCAGGCCATCCTCGATTCAAATCTGCCGCTCGACCCGTTTAGCAACAATGCGAACCGGCCTCTGGTCCTTCATCAAGCACCCGGCCAGAATAGTGTCCTAGCGCCCAAACAGGTCTTCAACCCCGAGAACATCGCCGATCTCGACAAGTTCAAATACGGGCTGCAGCAGGACATCCGAAATCTCAAGGATCAGAGAAAAAAATGCACAAGGATACTGGAGAACCACAAGTTCGAGCTCTTCAAGGCTCAGCAGGTGGTCAGCAACATTGACCGTACCCTTGAGGCATCACGTGGCCTCAGCCAGGATCTGAAGAACCAGAATATCAGTCCGGCGCTTGTCGAGGACTTCGATAAAAAAGCGGTGCACACGCAAGAGAACCAAAAGCACGATTGGTCCAAAAAAGTCGCGACCCACGCTCATAACGTTGAGAGCCTGAACAGAGAAGTGGAACGCTTAAACGAACAAATCGTCTCCAAGACACAACAGCTGGTTTCAACTTACAGCCTCAACGAATTTCGGGATGCGAGAAAAGCAAGTCAAAAACACGTGCTTCAATGCAAGCATGGCCTCCTGAAGGCAGAATCAAAGGGGGACTTCGAAAGTGAAAAACAGGCGAACAAACAGCAAAAAAATGCTGTCGCATGGCACAACTTCCACCTCAAAAACGTTCGCAAGACCGCCGAACTGGAACAACGCCTTCAGCAGTCAGCCGAACGGTTGGGTCCGATTGCGCGGGAACACCGAATCCAGCGCTCCATTGACCGGTTGAACCAGCTCGGTCTGGATCGGCAGTTTTCCCAAAACGACTTCGAAGTCGTGCGGGCCAATTGTCATTTCGTCACGCATTTGGGCACGCCGGTCGGGCGGCCGAACCTGCTTGCCGCAAACCTCGCGGTCAAGGACCTGCACCTGGAGAACAACCCGGCGGCGCGGAACATCGTCAACGATATGGTTGACGACCACATGGACCCCAACCCAGCCCAAACCTATATGGAGGTCGTTCGGGCCAATTGTCATTTCGTCTCGAACCTGAGCACGCATGTCCGGGAACCAAGCCTGCTTGCCGCCAATCTTGCCGTTAAGGAACTGCACTTGGAGGACAATCCGGCTGCACGGAACATCGTCAACGGAATGGTTGACGACTTCATGGCCGCACAAGCCCTGATCAAAGACACGACAAGCCAGCAAAACACGAAATTATGCCAGGAAAACGTTGTACTCCTTCTTGGCCAGAAATACGCGCAATCAGATCTCGAGATTTGGAAAGCGGAACAGCGGCTTGCTGCAGCAAATGATGAAGCCGCAATCTTCGAGCAACTTGACGAAAGCCACTTCAAACACCGCGCGGACAACACTGTCCCTGTTGACATTACAGAGGACGATTTCAAGCAGTCAGAGATCCAAAAAAACGAGACTCCGTCCAAATCTACAAAGTCCCGGATCGCCGCGAACAACAACGAAACCGACAAAAAGCCGTCGAAGACGGAGTTCCAGAGGACCTGGAACGACAAACAACTCGCGTCCGTATTCAGGGAACTTGAGTCCCTGGTAAAGTCCAAGGGGGATCTGGACCACCTGCTGAACGAATCTGTTCAAGCACTTGCAGAAGCCGAACTGCAAAAGTGCAAAAACATTGCCAATAATTTACCGCGTAATCCCGTCTCGCGGGCAAAAACTCAAAGGTACCTGATCACCCGCATGACGGAGTGCCTGGATCAAATCTACAGCAACCCGAAACGAACCAAGCGCTACGCGCTGCATCAAGAGTGCAGCCGTTTGGTCAAGCAGGACATGAACAACGTCTCAAACCGCTTGAACGCGGGCTTCCGGCATCTCCCCTATGCCACGGATACCGGTCACGGCAACGAACGCGCGTATACAATCGGACAGACCCAGGGAAAAACCTACGATGCGCCTGCCTACCTGAAAACCGAGATCGAAGCCAAGTACTCCGGCAACCGGCATGAAATACAACCGAAAAGACAGGTAACAATCTACGACGCGCGGGACAATATCCCTCCACAACATCTATACCCCGAATTGAGCCATGGCGCGCGATTCAACTTGCGCGCCGACAATGACGCACCCATGAACAATCTGCGCGACGTCCACTTCTATACGGACACACACAACAGCACGACCGTCTCGTCCAGGGTGAAGAACGAAACCGTACCGGCAACATCCATCACGGTCCACGTCGAGGACGCCGACAACAGGGCCCGGGGCGGCATTTGCGGAACGGTGCATATGAGATATCAGGAGACCCAGAACGGGCACACTGTCAAACGTCACATGAAGACGCTCGGATACCGGTCAATCGATCAACTGAACAACACTCAGGTTGATAAATTGAACAAGGACGAGCTCGCGGTACGACGTATTGATCGAAAATTTGCGGCCTTGGACCGGACGAAAGGCACTTTGGAAGGAAACGCTGCTCTGCACGCCAAAGCGCTTAAGGAAACCTTGCAAGGTGCTTTGCCAGAGCTGAATTGGGATCAACCGGCCAACACCTTGAAAAACGACAACCCGCAGGCTGCAGAGTGCCTCAGCCGAATTCCAAAACAGTTTTTCGACAAGTTGGGCGTAAAGGTCGGCGGCTCTGACACGGTTGAGGACACCTTCGACAAGATCACCCAAGCCATCAACAAACAACTCGACGGGCTTGACGTTTGACTGGATAGGTAAGGCGGCGAGCGTTTTGATGCAAAAATGGCACTCACCTTGGAAGCGTCCGTAAACCCGGCCCTTTCAAGGTGACCGCCGCTATCCCTATAAGGTCCAGAGCTTCGCCCCCCCCAACGGAACCTATACCATCGGGCACCGCAAAACACGCTTGGGAACGGCGTGCGGAGCGGGCATTTCGCCCGGTCAAGCGCGCGGCAGGGAGTAGAGGCAGCTCTCTGACCGTCGGGTTTGATCAACTGTGTCTTCCTCCGCCCGCCAAGGATTGGAAAACGATCCACGTTCCCCATGCTTTCGCGCCAGGATGAAAACCAGTACGCCTCGACCTGTTTTGTTATCATTTCGGGGACCGACGCCTGTTCGGGTCTTCCCTGAACACCAAGCCGCGTGTTCTCGCTGTCTTCCCGGCAGGCAGCCATGTCTGGCAGTCCTCCCGGATTATCGGATACTCGCACACCTCTCTTAGTAAAAAACAAGAAATACGCTCACATTTATATTCATATAAATTGATGCAGACCCAATATAGCACTAGAATAAGTAATATCACATTCAATTATGGGAATATTCATGTCTTTTACAAGCAAAATGGGTTTTGGCGGCAGATTTTCGGCAATGCGTAAAACAGAGAGATCTCTTGCTCGCTCATATCCAACAAATAATTCAAATATTTCCAAACAAAAAAGACTTCTTGGACATCAAAGTACAACTCCAAAACCTGTTAAACCACAGAGAAGTCTGACGAGCTTCACTCCCCCGCCGGATCAAATGAGCCTGGACCTCCAGGCGCGTCTGGACAGCGTCAACAATAACGCAGCCGCGTCTCGAACGCCCCTATTCGATTCCAAAGGTTTGCCGCTGCATGAATACAAAGCGAAGCTCAAATTAGAAATCAAAACAATTGAAAAACAGAGAACTAAACTTATCGACGAAATCGCAAATCAAAAGTTTCAATTGGTTGTTGCAGAACAGTATGCAAGCAACACTGAGCGCATTTTGGACAAGGCCTGCGCATTCAGTCAGGATATGAGTCATCAGAACGTTGACGTCCGACTCATCAAGGACTTTGAAAGCAAAACCATTCACCTTGAAAAGGCCAAGTTGATTAATTCTCAAAACGGCGCAAAAAAGCACGCGGATGTCATCGATAATTTGTCCAAAGACGTCGAACAATTGGATGCGCGCCTTCTTGACGCTCAAAGACAACTGATTTCAACATATGACTATCAAGAGTTTTACCGGGAACGCAATAGTTCAAAGCAAATTTTATCCAAATGCAAAAAAGCCAATGATAGTTCTGAGTTTGACTTCAATAAAGTAGCACAAAATAAAGCAAACAAACATCAGGACCTACAGCTTAAAAGCTACAACAAATACCTTGCACAGGTGCAGTCAAATATTGATCACGCTAAAAAAATCGAGGTTCTTTGTGGCCGGATTGATAGCATTCAGACTCTCAACCAGCACGATGTCGATCAGGTAAACCAGCTTTGCGAAAAAGCGGTGGATTTGTGTAAGAAGACGAACGGAGATCCGAAATCGCTCGCACTCCGGCTGGTTGAGAAAAAGTTTGCTCTAAAGAATAATGATCCGCGGCACCGGCATTTTGAGTCAATGGTCTCGCATTACTGCGCCATAAAAACAAACATGAAAGACCAAACACACTTCACCAATTCTGAAAATGCAAAAGAAATTTTGTTAAAGTTCCTCTCGGTCAACGCAAGAAACGAAATCGAGTCTTGGAAAGCCGAAGAAAATCTGCATCGCGCAGAAACAAAAACGCGCCTTTTTGACCAGCTGGCTTCGAACGTATTTAAACACCGCAAGCAAAATGTAAACAAAAAGGCTTCTTCCAAATCCCGTCAGAAACTAAACAACGACAACGCGCAGAAGGCGAAGTCCGTAAGTGAATCCAAGATTAGTCTGATAAATAAAAAGAAAAAACAGTTTCGGAGCGATTGGAATGACTTGCAAATCAAGGCAACGCTCGGCGAGTTCAAGCAACTCATAAATGACCGGGGGAACCTTGACCGTGGTTTGAACGACTCTCTGCAGTCGCTGGCCGAAGCCGAATATGACAAGTGCGCAAACATGGCCAAGAACATGCCAAAGCACAATCTTGGAAAACTTCATCGGGCACAGGAAAACCTGATTTCACGAATGCATGGGTTTTTGGACGAAGTCTACAACGATCCGAAGCGGACGCTGCGTTACTCTCTTCATCAGGAAAGCGCGCGCCTCGTTGCGCAAGACATGAATACCGTGTCCAACCGCCTAAAATCGGGTTTGCGGCAACTCCCCTACGCAACCTATTCCGGTCACGGAGACGAAAATGCCTACACTATTGGTCAAAATCAGGGAAAGACTTTCGAGAATATCCCTTACTACCTGAAAAATTCAATTGAAAGGAGGTATTCCGGCCTCGATCATTGTATTAATTTAAAAGCCGATAACGTCACAATCTATGATGCGACCGGTCATATCCCAACGACCCGTGAATATCCGTCTCTCAGCCACGGATCCCGTTTCAACCTTAGAAATGTGAACCAGGACAAGCGTGTGCAGAACTTGCAGAACCCACGATTTGTGACGGACACGCATAACAGCACGACGGTCGCCTCAAACCTGAACAACGGAAGCGTTCCGGCGACATCGATCACAGTTCATGTCCAAGATGACGTCAACAACGGCGCGCGGCGGCAGTGCGGGACGATCCACATGAAATACGCCGATACCGAAAACGGGCGTACCGTTCAAAACGCAATGACAAAACTCAGGTATAGGTCATTGGACGACTTCACCCTCCGGTCAAACAAGCCTCTGAAAAATTCGGAGCTTGCAGACAGGAAAATGGCGCGCAAGCTTGATGCTCTCAACAGCATGCAGGGCTCGCTGAAGAACGACCCTAGCCTGCACGCCAAAGCGCTCAAGGAAACACTGCATCAGGCGATGCCGGACCTAGACTGGGAAACGCCAGCAGATTGTCTGAACGACGACAATCCGCAGGCCGCCGCATGCCTGAAACGCATTCCGCAGTCATTCTTGAACAAGTTGGGCGTTAAAATTACCGCTTCCGACAGTGTGGAGGACACCTTCGACAAGATCACCCAAGCCATCAACAAACAGCTCGACGGTCTCGAGGAGTGATCAGGATTCAGGAAAATCCGTATTCGCCCTGCCGGCCCGAAAAACGACGGGCCGGCAGAGACCAATTCTTTTTCAAAGCAGTTTCTGGTTTTGTTTTCCAGGTCATTGGGTCACAGGCCCGCAGCGGCTCAATCCCGCCTACCGGAACCACCCGCATGGCGCGAAACATGAGACACCGCTGCGCCAGAAGGCGAAAATCCCGCAAATTGTACAGAAACCGTTAAGGCTAATCCGCTGTTTCAAGGGCTTTGGCGTCCATAACTCCGCTTCCGGCGCCGGCCTTCTGCACCGCTTCACTCTTCCGTAACGGAACACCCGTCTCCTATCCGGACCGAGATTCAGGAGCGTACCAATGCAATTGTTCAAACTGAATTCTGTTGCCTGCGCTGCGGTGATGGCGGGGTTCATGGCAGCGGCCACACCATCCCAGGCCGCCGATATCGTCATCGCGGCAGATCCGTGGTGTCCCTTCAACTGCGAACCCGGCAGCGACCGGCCGGGGGTCATGGTTGAGATCGCCCGCGAAGTCTTCGAACCGCTCGGCCACACTGTGACCTATGAGACCGTCAACTGGTCGCGCGCGCTGGTTGAGACACGTGAAGGTAAATACGATGCGGTCTTCGGGGCAACGCGAGGGGACGCGGAAGACTTCGTGTTCCCGGAACTGGCACAGCCCGTGTCCGGCAACGCCTATTTCGTGCGGGCTGACGACGACTGGACCTATTAAAAGCCGGAGGATCTGTCCGGCAAGACCATTGGCCTGATCAGAGACTATGCCTATGGCGACGAGATCCAGGCCAACATTGATGCGCATGCAAAGCCTGAGTATTCCGGCGGCGCTGATCCGCTGACGACCAATATCAAGAAGCTTCTGGCGGGCCGCCTCGACGTCGTTTTAGAAGATGCCAGCGTGTTCATGTACGCCGCCAACGAACTTGGTGCCGGTGACAAGGTGCGTCTTGTGCACACTGACGACAGCGGCCCGATTTACATCGCGCTGTCGCCCGCGAAGGACCACTCAAAAGAACTCGCAGCACAACTGGACGCAGGCATGGCCGAGCTGCGCGCAAGCGGAAAGCTAAACGAAATCCTCGGCAAATACGGCCTCAAGGACTGGGATCAGGGCTCGTAGATATTCTGTCGCTCTGACGAGCAGAGCCGGGACTTGTCAAAAAACCCATCCGGATGCAACCATCACCCGGATGGCGGCCTATGTGCACGGATCATCGCTCGACGCATGCCCCCATGAACCGCATTACCTTTTTGGCTGGTTATGCTGACGGTATGCAGCCCAGCTCAGGTTTGGTCGCAAGAACGGCAGCTGCCGCTGGCGGCAGACAGGTGGTGCCCGGCAAACTGCGAACCGGGGTCGTCGCGCCCCGGTTACATGGTCGAAATTGCTCAGCGGATCTTCGAACCACTCGGCTATACGGTGAACTATCAGACAATCAATTGGGCCCGCGCGCTGTTATACGCCCGGACCGGTGAATTTGACGCCGTCTTAGGTGCTCTTCGGGAAGATGCCCCAGACTTCGTTTTTCCGGAAAACCCGCAGGGCGAAACCCAGGTTGGACTGTTTGTCAGGCGCAATTCAAACTGGCAGTTTGATGGGCCACAGTCTCTCAAAGGCCGCCATATCGGTCTTATTCTGGACTATGCCTATGGTGAAGATCTGCAAGGACTGATCTCCACCCTTGCCATCCCGTCATATGCCGGCGGAGATCACCCGTTGAACATCAACATCCGCAAGCTTCAGGCGGGCCGGCTTGACATTGTGGTCGAGGACGTCGGAATTTTCCGCCATGCCACTGCCAGTCTTGGAGTTGCCGACCACTTCAGGCTTGCGCATGTGTTCTCGCGCGAGGATATCTTCATTGCCTTCTCGCCTCACAGCAAGGACTCTGCCCGTCTCGCGCGCGCTGGACACCGGCCTTGAACGCCTGCGCGAGACTGGAGAGCTGCACGCCATTCTTTCAAAATACGGCCTAGAAGACTGGCAAGCAGCTCGGTAGTGCCGCGCGTTTGTTTGACACCGGGCGCGGAGCACTTCATGAACGCGGCTGCATCAAAAAACGGCGCCGGAGGTCGTGGGATTTTCCTTGTCTGCTACTGAACTGCAGCGTTCCAATCCCGCAGACCGTATTTGCGCATGATACGGTCCAGTTCGCCACTGTCGCGCAGTCTCCGGATGCCCGCATCCAGGTGATCCGCCAGTTCGCGTGAATCTTCCTTTGCCGGAGACAGCGCCAGAAAGAGATCATCCTCCAAGAAGGTCTCTTCCAGTTTCGTGTCCTGTTCGACACCAAGCTGCTGCGCAGTTGCCCGGAACGAATTGACGTCTTCGACGACAAGATCAATTCTGCCGGCCATGAGCTTGCGGATATTGAGCCTGACAGGCGTGTCGCCGCCGGAGTATGATTTGATCGCATGCTCTTCGATCTGGGATTCGATTTCCGCACCGTAACTGTAATCCTGGACCATGCCGACGACTTTGCCGGAAAGTGACTGCGCCCCCTCATACGTCCAGGGATCACCGGCCCGCGCGAACAGGCCAATGATGTACCGCCCCTGCGGTTCTTCAGGAAACACGAACCCGGGTGCCTCGTCCGGTGTTCCGGCAAACACACCGTCATACCGGCCCTGACGGGCGTAGAGCAATGCGCGCGACCAGTTGATGGTCTCATAGGTGACCGTATATCCAAGCGGCTCAAACACAGCGCGGGTGATTTCGACCATATAGCCGGGATTTTCCGAGCCGGGTTCGCAGTTTACCGGGCACCACTCATCGGCTGCGAACACCAAATCGCGGGCCTCAACCTCCGCTCCAAACGGGGCAATCGTGAGCATAGCAGCGATCATCGCCCCTATTGGCATTCCAAAATTCATATGCAGCTGAACCCTGTCTTGCAGCTTGTCTTCCCGAAAGGCGTATCAAGGACACCGATACTCCGCCATTCGCAAACTTTGCAGGGTCCAGTATATTTTTGTTCAAATGGTCAAGATTTCCCACGGTCAGCCAAGTTGAAGGCTTTGCACACATGCGCCGATCATACCCCTTACCGCTCCAAAGGCGGCATGCGGTTCCAGGCGTCGAGCGCTGCGATCTTGTAGGCTTCGGCAAGAGTTGGATAATTGAAAGTGTTCTCGACGAAGTATTCAAGCGTTCCTTTGAGGTTCAGAACCGCCTGGCCGATATGCACCAGCTCCGTCGCCCCTTCTCCCACAATATGACATCCAAGCAGCCGACGGGTTTTCAGCGAAAAAATCATCTTCAGAAGACCGGTTTCCAGTCCCATGATGTGCCCGCGGGACGTCTCCCGGAACCGTGCCACGCCGCATTCATAGGGAATGCCGCGGTCCTTCACCTCTTCTTCGGTCATGCCAACGGTTGAAATCTCCGGCACGGCGTAAATGCCATAGGGAAAGTACTCGGGCGGATCATAGGCCGTTTCCCCAAGCGCCTGACAGGCGGCGATGCGCCCCTGCTCCATCGAAGTGGAGGCAAGGCTTGGAAAGCCGATGACATCGCCGGCCGCATAAATATGCGGCACGGAGGTCTGGAAGGTCATCGGATCGACTTTCAAACGGCCGCGGTGATCGGTCTCCAGATTGCAGGCATCCAGATTGAGCGCCGTGGTCGAGCCCATGCGTCCGGCAGCAAACAGGATGACATCGGAGCGCACCCTGCGCCCGCCCTCCAGGAGCACCTCGCATTGGCCAGGGCCGTGCTTTTCGATCCTTTCGACCTTGGAGCCGAACCGCAAGGCAATGCCGCGGTCCCGCAGCTGGTGGGTGAAATCCGCCACCAGCTCGCTGTCGATGAAATCAAGCATGGAGTTGCGTGGCTCCACCAGCGTGACATGGCAATCGAGTGCGGAAAAGATCGAGGCGTATTCAACCCCGATCACACCGGCGCCGATGACGGTGATGGCCCGGGGCAACTCGGCGATTTCGAGAATTTCGTCACTGTCCAGAATGTACCGGCCGTCAAACGGCACGTAGTCCGGGCGGAACGGTTTGGTGCCGACGGCGATCAGAAATCGACCGGCGCTGAAATGATGAATTTCGCCGCTTTCGCCGATCACCTCGATCTTGTGCGTGTCCACGAACCGCGCTTCGCCGCGCATGGTGGTGACCTTGTTGCGGGCGAACTGGTTTTCCAGAACCTCGATTTCGTGATTCAAGGTGATGTGCAGCCTGGCCCGGAGATCCTCGGCGCAAATGTCCTGTTTTACACGGTAGGACCGCCCATAGAACCCGCGCTCGCGCCAGCCCGTCAGGTTCAGCACCGTTTCGCGCAGGGTTTTTGACGGGATCGTGCCGGTGTGAACCGACACGCCGCCGACGCGGCGTCCCTTTTCAACCACCAGAACGCTGCGGCCGAACTTTGCCGCCTGGATCGCAGCACGCCGCCCTGCCGGGCCACTGCCGATTACGATAAGGTCATAGTGTTCCAAGGAAAACTCCTGCGGCATGCCTTGAGGCCTGCCTGCCGGCAATTCATGCCGCAGGTCAATGACAGACCGAAGACAGATCGAATCTGCGCCTGCTTAATCCAATTTGCAGCGCCATGCCACCTGCAAGCTGCAATCCCGTGTTGCGCAGCCCCATTAAACCGGCTATGCGTTTTTTCATGAACACGATCATGACAACGGCAAAGCGGTGGCGGGACGCTTGAAAAGGCGGCCACGAACCTCGATGTTCTGTTTCAGGATCTGAACAACCAAAGGCCGCCGCGGACACCCGCAGGCGGCCTTGGTGTTTGAGAAGCCGCCCAACGGGCCGAACGGCCAGGTAAAACGAGACGGACCAGACACATGCCGGCAGTGGCAGACCAGACCTTTCAGACCACCAGCGGGATCACCATCCAGCGCACCTCCCGCCCGTCAGATTATGAAGCCGGAACGTCCGACTGGATCGACCGGCTGGACAGCGAACGTGGGGCGGTTCTGTCCTCATCCTATGAATATCCGGGACGCTACACCCGCTGGGACATGGCGCTGGTCAATCCACCGCTGGTGATGGAGGCCGCCGACCGCCGGGTCGAGATCCGTGCCCTCAATGATCGCGGCAGATTGCTGATCCCTGCAGTCAAGCGCGCCCTAAAAGACCACGAGGACGTCGAGACATTCTCAGGCTCTGCCGACCAGATCACCCTCACCGTCCGCAAACCGCACCGCACGTTTCAGGAAGAAGAGCGCTCCCGCCAGCCCTCCACCTTTTCCATCGTCCGCGCGCTCAAGGACCTGTTTGCCTGCGACGATGAGCATCTCGGGCTGTATGGCGCGTTCGGCTATGACATCGCGTTCCAGTTCGAACCGATTGATCTCAAACTTGAGCGCCCCGCCGACCAACGCGACATCGTTCTGTTTCTGCCCGACGAGATCCTGATCGTCGACCACCACGGCAAGCGGGCCTATGTGCTGGAATATGACTTTGTCGTCGATGGCAAGACCACCAACGACATGCCGCGCGAGGGCGAGAAAAAACCCTATCATCCGGCAAATGAAGACCCGGGCCACGGTGACCATGAACCGGGCGAATACGCCCGCCTGGTTGACAAGGCCAAGGACTATTTCCGGCGCGGCGACCTTTTCGAGACGGTTCCAGGCCAGATGTTCTACGAGACCTGCGCCAATCCGCCCTCGGCCGTTTCACGCCGCCTGCAACAGATTAACCCGGCGCCCTATTCCTTTTTCTTCAATCTCGGAAATGCCGAATATCTCGTCGGCGCGTCTCCGGAAATGTATGTCCGCGTGACCGGCGGACGGCGGGTGGAAACCTGCCCGATTTCCGGAACGATCCGCCGCGGCAAGAACGCGATCGAGGACGAGGCGCAGATCCGTAAGCTGCTGAATTCGGAAAAAGACGAAGCAGAGCTGACCATGTGCTCGGATGTCGACCGCAACGACAAAAGCCGCGTCTGCGTGCCGGGGTCGGTCAAGGTGATCGGGCGCCGGCAGATCGAGATGTATTCCCGTCTGATCCACACCGTCGATCATGTGGAAGGAGTTTTGCGCGAAGACATGGATGCGCTGGACGCATTTCTCTCCCACACTTGGGCGGTCACGGTGACCGGTGCGCCGAAACGCTGGGCCATGGAATTCATTGAACAGAACGAAAAATCACCCCGCGCCTGGTACGGCGGTGCGATCGGCGCAGTTTTGTTCAACGGCGACATGAACACCGGCCTCACCTTGCGCACCGTGCGCATCAAGGACGGTGTTGCCCAGATCCGCGCTGGCGCAACGCTGCTGTATGACAGCATCCCGGAAGACGAAGAGGCGGAGACAGAACTGAAAGCCGAGGCCATGCGCGCCGCCGTGCGCGAGGCTGGCCTTGCCACGAAAGCCGCCGACACTGCCAGGGCCGACAAGCCCGGCAAGGGCTTGAAGATCCTGCTGGTCGACCATGAAGACAGCTTCGTGCACACCCTGGCCAACTATTTCCGCCAGACCGGTGCGGAGGTTGTGACATACCGCACACCCGTTGCAGACCACGTGTTCCACGATGTCGCGCCGGATTTGGTGGTGCTGTCTCCCGGCCCGGGCAACCCGCAGGATTTTGATTGTGCGGCCACGATTGGCCGCGCGCGGGCCCGGGCCCTGCCGATCTTCGGCGTTTGCCTCGGCCTTCAGGCCATTTCGGAGAGCTTTGGGGCAGAACTGGGCCAATTGGACGTACCGGTTCACGGCAAACCCTCACCCGTGTCGATTTCCGGCAATTCGCTGTTGTTTGACGGGCTGGAAGCGCCGGTCATTGTCGGGCGCTACCATTCGCTTTACGCAAAGCGTGAAACCCTCCCGGCCGATTTCCGCGTAACGGCCCAGACCGAAGACGGCGTGGTCATGGCGATCGAACATGAGAGGGAAGCGATTGCCGCTGTCCAGTTTCATCCAGAATCCATCATGTCGCTGGATCAGGAGGCAGGCCACAAGATCATCGAAAATGTGGTGACCAAACTTGTGGCGGCAAAGGTTGTGCCGGAGACCGCCTGATGCGTTCACCAAACCGTCGGGCATGCTCCTAGGACACCGTTTACGAACCAAAAGCTGCAGGATAGTCTTCTGCAGCTTTTTGTTTCAAGGGAGGACAAAATGGACGCACAGTTGGAAACGCAAGACTATTCCGGCTTTTCGGAGGAACTGCAGCTGTGGCTCAGCGGGCTGCACGGCGCGGATATCGGGACGATCCTGAACAAGCTGATTGCTGAGGATTGCGTGTTTTACAGTCCCGTCATTCATGCACCTCAAACCGGCAAGCAACTGACCTTCATGTATCTCTACAGCGCCTACAAGGTGCTGCTGAAAGAGGGCAAATTCTCCTACCGCCGGATTGTCGAACAAGGCCGAGACGCCGTGCTGGAGTTCGAGACCGAGCTGGATGGCATCTACGTCAACGGTGTCGACATGATGCGGTTCAACGAGGCCGGACAGATTACCGAGTTCAAGGTCATGCTGCGGCCCATGAAGGCGCTTGAGAAAACCCGGCAATTGATGATGGAACAGTTGGAAGCCCTGAAGTAGGCTCCCCGGAACAGCCCATCTGCCAATTTCCCGGTTGCATACGGAGCCGCGATGCCTGCCGCCCAGACCGTCACACTATACAAGGCCCGCTCCGCTCAAGACCTGTCGGCCATCCGGAGCTTGTTCCGCGCCTATGCAGACTGGCTCAACATCGATCTTGCCTATCAAGGTTTTGAGGAAGAGCTGGCCGGTCTGCCCGGCAAATACGCCCCGCCATCAGGCGAACTGTTTCTTGCCGGCGCCGGTGAAAACCCGCCCTGCGGCTGTGTCGCGCTCAGGCCCTTCGGCGAAGAGGGCTGGTGTGAGATGAAACGGCTTTACGTTGCCCCGGAAGGGCGCGGCCACGGCCTGGGCGGTGCATTGGTCGAGGCGGTAATTGGTGAAGGGCAGGCGCTCGGCTACAGCGCCATGGTGCTGGACACCCTGCCCGCCATGCGCCCGGCAATCGGGCTCTACAAACGCCATGGATTTTATGAAATCCCGGCTTATTACGACACCCCGGTTTCCGAGACGGTCTTCTTTAAAAAGACCCTGTAGCCGCAGTGTTTACCGGCTGCAGGCTTTGGGCACTGCGTCCTCGAAGGCCTTGTCCGACACGCTCAAGGAGCCGCTCTCGATCTGCATCGGCTGGAAGGGCGGAGCAACGTCCATGCCCGGGTTGGTCAGATGGATCGTGTAACACCCGGCATAAACCGTGACCTTGCCGTCCTTGGTGGTCGACTGGATCGCCACCGGCAGTGCCCAGTATATCTGTCCGGCACCCGGATCCGGCTCGGTCGACCCGGTCAACACCTCAACCGACAGCGTGTCCTCGTATCCTTTTTGCCAGTCGGCAAACGGTTTGTCCGGATGGTGGAAATAGCTGTAGGCCTGCGCATAGGACCGGCGTGTGATGGCGTTGTAATAGCTCTGGATCAACGCCTCCGGCGTGCTGCGGTCATCTATATAAGGTACATCATCGGGGTCCTTCGCGAGGGAGGAAGAAAAAAGAGCAAAAACCCCTCCGAGAATTGCGGCAGTCACCGGCACCGAAAGCCATGTCTTTTTCATTGTTTTCTCCTTCGATCTTGCTTTCCCGCCGCTCATGGCGCTTCAAACACCATGCTGGTTGTCCTCAACACGCGCAAGCGCTGTTCCGTAAACGCTTGCAGGATCTGGCTTGTGTAATTGCACATATTTAATCATCCCCAGACAATGCAGCCAAAAATTGCACCTAGCGTCACATTCCCGCGCGTTATTGCTGCCAGTCTATGACGACACTTGAAGCGCGGGAGGCCACTATGGCGAAGACAATTTGGCGAACATCAGGCGGCAACGGATTTTTGGCTGGCTCCTTCCAGCTCGGGTTCTACGGAGAAACCCGGGGCAGTGTGAAGCAGCTGGTGCATGACGGCGACACGATCAACGTGGCTTCCAACACCAATTTTCCGGTCCGGTTTCTAGGGATCGACACACCGGAAATTAGTTTCATGGACCCGGTCAGCGGCGACTTTAAAAAATCCGATGACCCGATTTTCCAAGAGCTTCTGGCAACACCGTTTGCTGAAAAATTCGGTGGACGGCTGGGGTTTAGCAATGCGCTGTGCGACTATATCGACACCAAAGCCAGCCCCAACGGCGCGGTCAATCATCATGAGCTTGCCGAAGCAGCGGAAGACAAGCTGGAGGATCTCATCCAGTCGGATCTGACCGCTCAGGGCGATGACCGGGATGCCTTCCGGTTCTTCACGGCCTTCGCCTATGATGCGCTGGATTTTTACGGCCGCTTGCTGTGTTACCTGCATCTCGATCAGGCAGGTGTTGCTCCGGCGGACCGCAAGCCGAGTTACAATGAACAGCTGCTGGCCTCCGGTCTTGCCTCCCCGTATTTCATTTTCCCGAATGTCGATCCGTTCCGCGCCAAAGGTTCACCGGTAGATGCAGCGTTTGACGCCGGATCGCCGCAATCGATTCTGTCGCGCGCGCCGAAGCTGAGAACCGCCCGCCAAGTGGTGAAAGCTGCGAGAGATGCCGAACTGGGTATCTTCAACCCGGGCAGCCTGTTGCTGTTCGAAGCGTTTGAGCTGCGTTATCTGGCGCGCCACACGCCGCCGAGTCGCTGGGTGATCGATCTGTCTGGCGACGACCGCGTTCTGTATCATCCGCAAACCTATTTCCAGATCCCGAATCCGGAGGACCGGCTTTGGGTTCCGGCCGAGTTCGTTCCACTTTTTGAAACTGCCGGCTGGTTTCTCGGAGCAACGCCGAACGATTACGCCTGACGCAAACCTGCACGGATTGTGACGACACAGCGTCATGAATTTGCAAGTCTTGCGGACATTCCGGACCCTTTTGGTGAATGTGGCAAGCGCGATGAAAATGCCCTAAAGCAACCATTGCGGAGCCACATTCCCATCCTCCTCTCCTGCGTGTCGAAGCGGGTTCCGTCTGCCGGACCTGCTGAAACTGAAGGAGACCAAGCCATGAATGCTTCATTGAAATCGTCATCCGCACTGTTTGCAGCAACGCTTGCAGGCGCTTTGAGCGTCACTTCCATCGCCGGCGCCTCTGAGGCTGCCCCAGGGGCGGATCAACCGGTTGCTGTCCAAACCCAGCCGATCGACGCCCAAAGCACACCGTTACAGGGCGATCCACTTGCCCCGGCTGCTCCAAGCGAAACCAGCACGATGCCTTTGGAACGCAAAGGGGTGGACGCATCTCCATCGACACTGCCTGGAGCATCCGATCCGGCGGCAAATGCAACCGTGTCCGCCGAAGCGCTGGAAGGCCAAACGGTTGTGTCCCTGAATGGCGAGACGGTGGGCAAGGTGCGTGAAGTTCACACCGATGAAAACGGCCGGGTGTCCAGCATCACCGCCGAATTTGGCGGGGTGTTGGGGTTTGGCGCAAAAACCATCGACGTGCCTGCCGGAGCCATGAAAATCAAGCCGGATCTGATCGTCATTGCCATGACCGGCGACGAGATCAAAGCGCGTTTGAACTGACCCCCAGCCACAGCGGCCGCCTTACATGCGGCCGCTTGGCGGTCAATAGCAGAGACCGGACGCAAGCAATTTTGCGCAATTCCTGATTGTTTTGACTTGAACATGTGATCAATATTCGATTTCCTACCCTTAACGTCATGGGAGGAAACAATGTCAACGCAGACAACGCACGGAGCACGGGCACGCAGGATCGATGTGCTGCTCGATGAATACGGCGAGAGCCACCAAAACGCGATCAACAAATTCATTCACTGGATCTGTGTGCCGGTCATCGTCTGGACGGTGACGGCATTGCTGTGGAGCGTGCCAATACCGGCCGCTTTCGAGGCCTACCCTTATGTCAACTGGTCAACGATCGTGATCGCGCTTGCGGCTGTCTATTACCTGACCCTGTCCGTGCCGCTGGCCTTCGGCATGGTGGTGATCGGCGTGATCTGTTCGGCTCTAAACGCCGCCTACAGTCTGCCATTGCCCCTTTGGCAAACCGCGCTCGGCGTGTTCGTGCTGGCCTGGATCGGCCAGTTCATCGGTCACAAGATCGAGGGCAAAAAGCCGTCCTTTTTTAAGGATATCCAGTTTCTTTTGATCGGGCCGGCCTGGTTGCTGCATTTCCTCTACAGAAAGACCGGTATTCCCTACTGAGGCGCCGTCCGAGCGCTGAGTGAACAGGCGAGCCCGCCGCTTAGCCCCTCCGAGCTCCCGGTTTGTGCTTCTGCAGCGCGCACCGACGCGATGCCCAGCAACCGGTCGCCGAGCCAGGCAAGGTCTTCCGGATCAGCCCGCCGCAACGACAGGTCGCGCTGAGGCGGAACCGGTTTGATGCCGAATTCATCGGTCTCGCCGATCACGAAGCGGAAGGCATAGCCGGGCGTCAGGCCCATACGCAGATCCGACAGAACGATCTTGCCGTCGATGAGCTCAACACGGTTGTAGCCGCGGCTGAACCAATCCAGCTTCCGGTAGGCCGGCGTCTCGCGCAAACACGTCACAAGTTCGGGATTGCGGGCGTGCGCATAGATCTCCGGCGGCTCGTTGCCCCCTAAAAGCGAATAGTAAAAGTTGCGGTAGCTGTCGTCCTCAAGACCTATAACCTTCCAGACCAGAATGTTGAACGGCGCCGCAATCGCGAACACCTTGTCCGGGTCAGATCCCGCCTCGGCAAAATAGGATCGCGCCTGGCCCTCTACATACCGCTGGACCAGCACGCTTGCGCCCATGTAGCTCGTGGAAAACACCAAGGCGACGGTGAGCACTTTCTTGAGCCGTGCGGAAAACGTCTTGGTGCACAAAGCCCAAATGACCGCACAAAGAAGCGGCAGCGTGTAGAGCGGGTCAATGATGAACACAGATCCGACACCGACCGGGTCTGGATAAAAGGGCCAGAATATCCGCGTGCCGTAGACCGTCATGGCATCGATCATTGCGTGGGTCGCAAGCACCAGATAAACCGCGCCATAGGTGAGCCAGCGCTGGTCCCGAAGCCCTTTGAAAAGGCGCATCAGCCCCTCGCCTATCACCGGCGCCGCCAGTGCGTGCACGAACACCGAGTGCGTCCAGCCCCTGTGGTAGACAAACGAGTCGACCGGGTCGTCAAACGGCAAGAACACATCGAGATCCGGCAGCGTGCCAAGCAGGCCGCCGAGAACAGCCGCCTTGCGGGCACCGATTTTGGGACCGAGGCAGGCTGTCGAGACCGCAGCGCCAAGGACAAACTGAGTAAGCGAATCCATGAAAAAATCCGGACTGGAGAAATTGCAGTGATCTTTTAGCCGGTTATGTGGTCCCCGGGTGCCAATCGGCAAGCCTTTTCGGGTTTGCCCGGTTCAAATACTAGGCTGATGAGGCTTCCGAAACGGCTGGCGGCCAGGCCCCGTCACTGCCAAGCCCGTCCTGGCCGGAGAGGATTTGCCGGATATCCGGCTTGAGCTTGCGGCACAGCCCATCGATCGGCATGGGATGTCCGAGGAGATAGCCTTGCACCTCGTCGCATCCGCAGTCACGCAGCATCAGCAGCTACAGTCTTATTGGACAGAGGAAGATAATTCTGGCGGAAAAAGCCCATGGAGAAACCACTCCTCTGCGGAAGATAGGCAAGTATCCGGTGCAGCTTGGCTCAATGGTTCGGCCAACAGCATGCAGGGGCACAGAAGATGCCGGCATGTGGCGCTCACGACGCCACATGCTGTTCAAGAGACGCTGCACAACAGCTTGATCATGGCGCTGCTTGTGCCAAAAAACGGCTGACGGCATCAACGGCCCGGCGATGCACATCGACACGATCGACACCCTGCGGCTCGTCACAGACCGGATCATCCTGCTCCGCGCGCAAGATCTGCGGTCCGGCCTCCTTGCATTCGGCAAGAAACGAAAAATGGGTTGCGGGACTGATCTCGACGAACTCGGCATTGGGCAGCTTCTCCGCAAGCCGCGCCCCCTTGTCCCCGACATTCACGGCCCACCAAATGGTCTCCTGAGAGCCCAGATTGATCAAAAGTGCCGGCTTGTCCATCGAGGCGATGCTCTCCTCCGTAAAGCCGAAGGGAAACCCCGGATCGACGGCAATGGTTCCGGCGTACCGGGTATCCCGGTAGTTGCCGTCGGTCAGGTCAAAGTCGGCCTTTCGAAAGTCGACGCCGCCGCTGCCGTAAAAATCACAACCGGGGGCCTCGGCATTTTCAGCACAGTAATCACCGAGGCGTTTTGCCCGGAACTCAAGCCCCATGCCTTGAAGAACCGTTGTCCCACCAAGCGAGAACCCGAGCGCATAGATCCGGTCCCGGTCGACATGCTGCACAAAATCAGGAGTTGCCAGAACGTGGTCCAAAGCGGCTGACAAATCCCACACCCGCTCCGCAAACCGGGCAGAGCGGCGGGGCGAACTGTCGCCGGAGGTGCTGCCTGGATGATTGACCGCCAGCACCATGGCACCGTCCTTGGCCAACTCGGAGG
The DNA here is from genome assembly GCF_007830545.1 of Roseibium hamelinense. GTDB lineage: Bacteria > Pseudomonadota > Alphaproteobacteria > Rhizobiales > Stappiaceae > Roseibium > Roseibium hamelinense. Next base: position 120,630 of record NZ_VLLF01000003.1, on the reverse strand, counting down.
ACAGCCAGCCCAGTCCGTCCATGTTGCCGCCGGAGCCGTGGGACAGCACGACAAGCGGATAATGGCCCGGCTTAATAGCCGCACCGATCAGGGCGCGGGCCGGTTGAAAGACAGGGCCGTCACCGACCGGAGCCGCATAGGTTGATGTACCGGCAGGATACCAGAGCGATGCCTGAACGAGCCCGGCCCGGTGATCCGCCTTGAAGTCGAACCGGTCATAGCCGGCCAAGTCGGCCCCAAAGGCAGACGTGACCAAAGTGCAGGCGAGTATCGGGGCTATGCACGCCCCTTTGACGGCCCGCAGGGCTGCGGTCGGAACGGCATCTTGAAAAATCATGGTCTTGAAACTCCCGTGGATGGATCACGGGTCGCAAGCTGCTTGATCTTGCGGGCTGCCGCGTCCTAAATCCGGTTTCAGGACGTCCTCAAACCCGATATCGGACAAGCTTGCGAAGCTCTTGCCCGTTTCACCCTCCCGCCGTCAAAGCCCCCGAGCCTATTGATTTTTGAATGATTGCCCTGCCCGTTCCGGTCTTTACCGCCGCTGTTCTTGCCTATCTTGCAATCCGTGCCGCCGTCCTGGGCGAAACGTCCAGGATGGTCATCGCATTTGTTGCGATGTGTGCCGTCCAAAGCGCGGTGATCGCCCTGAACCAACACTATGGTCTGCGTATTTTTGGACCGTTGCAGCCGGTCACCGCCTCAATGCTTGCCGTCTTTGCGTATCTGACGTTCCTTGCAACCTCTGTGAGGCCCCTGCGCGTGGTCCCGGACGCCGCTCATCTTCTGGCCCCGGCGTCGGTTGCCGCCTGCCTATGGCTTCCACCGCTGTTTCTGGACGGCATGTTGATGCTGCTGTTTGCCGGCTACGGCACCGCGATCCTCTTCAAAGCCCGGAACGGGGCTGAAAATTTGCCGCTCGTCCGGCTGGAAGGCAGCGAGCGGGCGCTGTTCTTGTGGCGCTGCGTGGCGGCCGCGATGATGGCCTCGGCTGCTTTCGATCTCATCATCAGCGTTGCGGTGACCTACGGCCCTCAAGGCATCGGCCCCCTGCTCGTCTCGCTCTATTCGGTTGCCTTCCTGCTGATGGTCGGTCTGCTAAGCTTGTCCGAAACCGTCAGCCGCCCCCTGCCGCAAGACCCGGTCCCGGCGGCGGCAGCCCGCGCTTCGCACACTGCGGCACACCCGGATCTTATGCACCGGATCAAAGACCACATGCGCACATCAAAGATCTATCTCGATCCGGATCTGACGCTGCGCAAGCTGTCCCGCCAGCTTAGCGTTCCGGAAAAGACCCTTTCAGCCAGCATCAACCGGGCGACCGGTGAAAACCTTCCGCGCTACATCAACCGGCACCGCATCGAGCACGCCTGCGAACTGATGCAGGCGGGCACGCCGGTGACCCACGCGATCTACGCCAGTGGCTTCAACACAAAGTCCAATTTCAACCGGGAATTCCTTCGGCTGAAAGGCCTTCCGCCAAGCGCCTGGCTGGCCGCGCACAGTTCGCAATGAAAAACGGGCCCGAAGGCCCGCTTTAAACTGACGTCATTCGACCGAAAGCTCAGTCCAGCTCGCGGACCGCGCCTTTCGAGGCAGAGGTGGTCATGCGCGCATAGGCCTTGAGCGCCTTGGAGACCTTGCGGGTGCGCTTTTCCAAAGGTTTCCAGGCTTCTGCGCCCTTGGCCTCCATCGCCGCACGGCGCTTGGCCAGCTCGTCGTCGGAAAGATCCACTTTCAGGATACGGTTTGGGATGTCGATGACGATCGTGTCGCCCTCCTCCACCAGCGCGATTGCTCCGCCTTCTGCAGCCTCCGGCGACATGTGGCCGATGGACAGTCCAGAGGTGCCGCCTGAAAACCGCCCGTCAGTGATCAGCGCGCAGTCCTTGCCGAGCCCCTTGGACTTCAGGTAGCTGGTCGGATAGAGCATTTCCTGCATGCCCGGGCCGCCGCGCGGTCCCTCGTAGCGGATCAGCACCACATCGCCGGCTTTCACCTTGTTGGTCAGGATCGCGGACACGGCCGAATCCTGGCTCTCGAAGATCCGGGCAGGTCCCGTGAACTTCAGGATGCTGTCGTCGACACCCGCGGTCTTCACCACGCAGCCATCTTCGGCAATGTTGCCGTAAAGCACCGCCAGACCGCCGTCCTTGGAATAGGCATGCTCGGCGTTGCGGATCACCCCGGCTTCCCGGTCGATGTCGAGGTCGTCCCAGCGGCGCTCCTGGGAGAAGGCCTGGGTGGTGCGCACGCCGCCGGGGGCCGCCTTGTAGAACTGGTGCACACTTTCGGAGGAAGTCTGGGCGATGTCCCAGCGGGCCAGCGCATCCTTCATGGTCGGCGCATGCACCGTCGGAATATCGGAATGGAGCAGCCCTGCCCGGTCGAGTTCACCCAAAATGCCCATGATGCCGCCGGCCCGGTGCACGTCTTCCATGTGAATGTTTTCAACCGCCGGCGCGACCTTGCACAGCACGGGGACCTGTTTCGACAACCGGTCGATATCGTCCATGGTGAAGCCGATCTCGCCTTCATAGGACGCGGCCAGAAGGTGCAGGATCGTGTTGGTCGACCCGCCCATGGAAATGTCGAGGCTCATGGCATTTTCAAACGCCTTGAAACTGGCGATGTTGCGCGGCAGCACACTGTCATCGCCCTGCTCATAATAGCGCTTGGCCAGATCCACGATCAGATGCCCGGCCTCAATAAAGAGCCGCTCACGGTCTTTATGCGTTGCCAGCGTTGAGCCGTTGCCCGGTAGGGACAGGCCCAGCGCCTCGGTCAGGCAGTTCATGGAGTTGGCGGTGAACATGCCCGAGCACGAGCCACAGGTCGGACAGGCGTTCTGTTCCATTTCCAGAACGTCTGCGTCAGACATGGAATCGTCAGCCGCCGCGACCATCGCATCGACCAGATCGACGGACTTGGCAACGCCGTTTTCCAGAACGACCTTGCCCGCTTCCATGGGCCCGCCGGAGACGAACACGACCGGAATGTTCAGCCGCATGGCGGCGTTCAGCATGCCCGGGGTGATCTTGTCGCAGTTGGAAATGCACACCAGCGCATCGGCGCAGTGGCCGTTGACCATGTATTCGACCGCGTCCGAAATCACCTCGCGCGAGGGCAGCGAATAGAGCATGCCGTCATGACCCATGGCGATGCCGTCATCCACCGCGATGGTGTTGAACTCCTTGGCAACACCGCCCGCCTTTTCCACTTCCCTAGCGACAAGCTGGCCGAGATCCTTCAGGTGGACATGGCCGGGCACGAACTGGGTGAAGGAGTTGGAGATCGCGATGATCGGCTTGCCGAAATCGTCGTCGGTCATGCCGGTGGCGCGCCAAAGGCCGCGCGCACCTGCCATGTTGCGGCCATGGGTGGAGGTTCTGGAACGATAGGGGGGCATTTTTCAAACTCCCTCGGTTGTTTTGTCCCGGACTGACAAAGCAGTCCGCGCCGCACGGGATTTTCCGTACCATGTTGTTTCAGAAATCCGTTTGGCAGGTTTCAGAACAAATGAAAAGACCGGTTCGGCGAAAAGCCGTACGCTTCGGTACGATTTAATTATCGAGGTGTATTTTTATTTGCCCTACCCAAAGGTTGCGGTGTTTTTTTCTTTAGGTGATAATAGACAATGGTAATTTGCACGAGCTTCATAATGAAGTGTTTACGCGGTTATTGATAATGTCCGCGCGTTCGCGACCTCCAAAGATGTACGGCCAATGCAGCTCGACACGCCCACGCTTTATACCAGCATTACAATTGCCGCCTTTGCAGGGGCGTTTGTGCTCATTTTCTTCATGTTTTCGCTGCGTCACCGGACACGAGAGATCGGCTGGAGCTGTCTGTTATGGGCATTCGGCATGTTGTTCATCGCAGTAGGCACTCTACTCACCGGCATGCGTGGAACCATTCCGAATGAACTGAGCATCGTTGTTTCCAACATTCTGATCTTGTGGGGCGTCTGGCTCAGACCAATCGCCGTTTCAGTGTTCTTCAACAAACGCACGTTTTTCTGGGTTCCCCTCGGGCTGTCCATTGTGTGGACTGCCCTGTGCCAAACCAGCTTTTTTCAAGAGGGGGTTCACTACCGGGTTTTCTACATGAACGGCTCGCATGCGATCGCGGCGCTGTTTGTCATTTGGATGTGTTACCGCTTCAACTCAGAGCGCTTGGTCACCGCCCGGGTCATGGCCGGCGCCTTCGCCTTTGAGGCGTTCGCATTCCTTCTGTTTATCAATCACCACGCGTTTGTCCGATACACCAACTTCATGGAGGCATTCGGCGGGACGGTCACGACGGTCTACCTTGTCCTGATCCTGATGACGATCGTGGTCAGCACGATGGCCATCGCGGCCATGTGCATTGAGCGGATCCAGAACCGCTTCCATGAACAGGCTATGGAAGACATGCTGACCGGGCTGCCAAACCGCAGAGCCTTTTATGAGGCGGTCGAAAAAGCGCTCACCAATCCACGCGCCGAAATCAAACAATATGCTGTTGTTCTGCTGGACATTGATCACTTCAAAAAGGTCAATGACACATTCGGACATGCCATGGGCGACGCCATCTTGCGCCTGCTCGGCCTGATCTGCCGCGAGGCTGTTCCAGCCACCGGCCTTTCCGGACGCATTGGCGGAGAGGAGTTTGCGATCTTCCTGCCAAACACGACCGAGGACACGGCCGGTGCACTCTCCCACCGGATCTCGCAAAGGCTCTTGGTTGAAAGTGCAACGGCCTCCGACAAACGGGTGGAGGCCACGATCAGCGCCGGTGTCGTGATTTGCCCGGCTGCGACCCCCTTTGATCTTGCCGTGGAGGGAGCCGACAAATGCCTCTACGATGCCAAGCGTCAGGGGCGCAACCGCACGATCATGCATGACAGGACCACCAAGGTGACGCCCGAGCGCACCATGTTCCAGGCGCCGTTTGCCAGCTTGCGCAGATCGACATAAAGCCAGCACTGCAATATTGCAAAAACGGCCGGTGCGGGAGAGGAAACCGCACCGGCCGTCTTTCAGGCTGCCTTTGTGTGGATAGGGACGACGGACCAGGCAGCCTGATGCCAGATGCCGCTAGGCGGCTTGTGTTTCGTTCAGGAACGGATAGTCGGTGTAGCCTTTTTCCGTACCACCATAGAACGTTGTCTGATCCGGCTCATTCAGCGGCGCATTCCGCTGAAGCCGTTCAGCAAGATCGGGATTTGCGATATAGGGCCGACCAAAGGCCACGAGATCGACATCGCCCTTGTCGACACGCGCAATGGCCAGATCCCGGTTATAGCCATTGTTGCCCAATTTCGCTCCGCCAAACCTGGCGTAGAGCGCCTGCAAGTCCGCACCCTCCGGCAGATCGCGCGGACCGCCGGTCTGTCCTTCCACAAGATGCAGATAGGCCAGGCCATAGCTGTTGAGCAGATCAACCGCCAGAGCAAAAGTTGCCTGCGGATTGCTGTCTTCGATGTTGTTGGCGTTTGAGAACGGGCTCAAGCGCACGCCGACACGGTCAGCGCCCCAAACACCCGTGACAGCATCGGTGACCTCTTTCAAAAACCGCAGCCGGTTTTCAATCGACCCGCCATAGGCGTCGGTGCGTGTGTTCGAGCCGTCGCGAATGAACTGATCGATCAGATAACCGTTCGCGGCATGGATCTCCACGCCGTCAAATCCGGCCGCCTTCGCATTTTCGGCCGCCGTGCGGTAGTCTTCGATAATGCTGGCGATCTCGTCCGTTTCCAAAGCGCGCGGCTCTGTGGTCTCGATGAAGTTTTCGCCGTCAAAGCTCTTGGACTTGGCCGAAATCGCGGACGGGGCAACCGGCGCTGCGCCGCCCGGCTGAAGAACGGGATGTGAAATCCGGCCGACATGCCAAAGCTGCAGAACGATCTTGCCGCCCTTGGCGTGAACAGCATCGGTCACCTGCTTCCAGCCCGCAATTTGCGCCGTTGAGTAGATGCCCGGCGTCCAGGCATAGCCCTTACCTTGCGGCGAGATTTGAGCCGCTTCGGTGATGATCAGACCCGCGCCTGCCCGCTGGCCGTAGTACTCTGCATGAATCTCGTAGGGCGCATCGTCTTCGGCACGTGCCCGGTTGCGGGTGAGCGGCGCCATCACGATGCGGTTCTTGAGCTCAATTGCTCCAATTTTTATTGGCTGAAACAGTTTTTCGGTACTCGACATATCTAAGATCCCAGTCGGTGAGGTGTACTTTGCTTATTTTCGGACCAATCAGTCCATAAATAGATGCGGTTGTTTAGGTGCGAACGTTCCCGGACCCTTTCCGGTTCTGAACGCGGTTATGAGGGGGCTATTATCGCGCGTGCTTCCTTTAGACTGTTGACGATTTTCTCCGGCGGAAAACCGGATTTGCGCATGGCCAGCGTGCCAATCGTAAGCGCTGACAAGGCCCTGGCCTTGTCCAGCGCAGCTTCCGGGTCGTGCGGGTTTACCGCCTCGGCCAGAATCCGTTCAATCTGTTCAAGATGACGGCGTCCAAGCGCCGCAACCTCTTCTTGGTGCGGGGCGAGCTCGGTGATGCAGTTCACCAGAAGACAGCCTTTTTGACCGGCCTCAAGCCCGGTCAGTGCCACAAGCATCGCGCCAACGGGATCCGTGCCGCCCTTGATCGCGATTTCCCTCAGGCGCGCCAGATTGGCGTCAGAATACGTTTTCAACGCAGCGGTCAAAACCGATTGTTTTGATCCGAAAGCGCCGTAAAAACTTGACCGGCTGATGCCCATCGCAGATGTCAGATCATCAAGAGATGTCGCTTCGTAGCCCTGTTTCCAGAACACCTGAAGTGCTGCTTCCAAAGCCTTTGCCTCGTCGAAACCGCGTGGCCGTCCGGGGCTTTGTGCGGCTTTCTTGGACCCGCTATCGATGGTGGTTTCCTGTGTCATGGACCCAATGTGGACTGTACATTCCAAAATACAAGAGCCACTCAAGATATTTCTGGACCGGACGTTCCGAAACCCTATTCCGGAGATGAGCATGATGCTTGCTCGCGGCAAACACTGCCGGTCCAAGACTGTGCGCAGTCCGCTCTACCGTCCTGTTTGGTTCACGGACCAACGAGGCTGCGCGGCGGGAATCCGCGCCGATTCCGGCTGGAGCGCGGATTTTTCCGAACAATAACGATTGGATAAAGCTGTTTTATTTTTTCAATGCTGACGTATAATCGAGAAGAGCTCCCGGCATTTGGGTGCGGCACGCATAACCCTGAATTGGTCGCGATACAGGCGCAAGCGAAACAGCATGTTTGCCATTACAACCATCAGCACAATTCCCGATCTTGAGGAATTTCTCGAAAAATATGGTGAGCCGGAGCAACCCGTCCTCATCAAAGGTCTGGCGAATACCTGGCCTGCCCGCGAAAAATGGGGACCCGATCAATTGCGGGCAGCGCTGCATGACCATCCCGATGTGGCGGACAGAGGCGTCTTTTTCGTCAGCCGAAAACCGGTGCTTGAAGACGACATCGTGATACCTGACTTCCTGAAGAGCATCCTTCAGTCCGATCAGGTCATGAGTGATTCGATCGCGTGGCGCTTCTGGGTCAACCGGAGACACAACCGCACCGAATTTCACTATGATACGAATGCGGAAAACGTGATCACCGTGCAGGTCAAAGGACGCAAAGAATGGGTGCTTGTCTCGCCAGATACACCGTTGCCCTGCTACCCTTTTACCAATTTCACGCTTCTGAAGGATGAAGAGAAACTGCTGCGCAACAAGCGTTACTGTAAATTCGACCTTGAAGAAGGGGATCTGCTGTACGTGCCCCCCTATTGGTATCACCGGGCCGTGGCCAAAGAAGACGTGAATATCAACATCAACTGGACTTATACAAAGTGCGCAACATCGGTTCTGACGCGGGAATTCCAGCGCGATATTGAGCGGATCAGCTTGCTGAACGCCCTCAAGAACCACAGGTGGCCCGTTGTACGAAAGGGCTTTGCCAAGGTGATCGGCGCATTGCCAAAGGTTGGCGGCATCGGCTGGGGATTGAAGTCGTTCATTTCTTCTCCCTACACTCCGGGCCGGTTTGCAATATTGAGGCGCACATTCAAGGAATTGCTGAATGTCCCTGGTATGCTGATGACGCTTCCTGCTGTTCGGACGACCTTGAAAAAGGTCGACAAAACCTGACCTCAACGGGAGACGCGCCGGGTGCATTTGCTCTGGCTTGTGCTTCTGGGCACCCGATCGTTTTGCCATCGAAGGATCGCCTCCATGTCACCAGGCTGACTGTCTGCTCTTGCCGATCTACCGGACACTTGGAGCAATGGACTGTTCCGGGCCGTCCTTGATCAAAATCATGGCGACACACGCAAAGATAAATTTGAGTGCAAATTGCACGTTTTCCTTTGAGAAAGGCACTTGATCATGCCGGATTTCCAGATCGTTGAAACGGACGACATTCCGTATCTTTTTGAAGAACGCACAGCTCCAATGGATCCGCAGGCAATCGGCGCGGAAATGGGCAAAGCCTTCGGCAACGTCCTGGGGTTCATGCAGCAACACCGTATTCAAGGCGCCGGAAAAGTCATGGCGGTCTACTACACCGCACCAACGGATGAGATCACTTTCCAGGCCGGTTTTTCCGTCGAAAAGGATCCTGGAACGGAGGCCTCAAGCGCCATCCAGTTTGCCCAGATCCCTGCCGGTAAAGCGGTCTATTTTCAGCACAAAGGCTCTTACAGCAAATTGCGCGACGCTTATGGAGCGATGCTGGCCTTCATGGAGAAGGAAAGCCTTACGATGGGTGCACCGTGCTGGGAGGTGTATCTGAACGACCCGGCCGAGGTGCCCGAAGAGGCGCTTTTGACAGATGTCTATATGGCGCTGGCCTGATCACCTGAAACGGCAGCACGCCGTCAGGCGCCGAGATAGCGGTCTTTGACGTCCGGGTTGGCGGCCAGTTCCTGCCGGCTGCCGGTCCAAACGGTTCGCCCCTTTTCCAGGACGACATGCCGGTCGGCCAACCGCTCCAGGGCGGCGACCGATTTGTCGACCACAAGGATGGCAAGGCCTGTGTCCTTGAGGTCGGCCAACACCTGCCAGATCTCTTTCCGGATCAGCGGTGCAAGTCCTTCGGTCGCCTCGTCGAGGATCAACAGTTTCGGATTGGTCATGAGTGCCCGCCCGATGGCCAGCATCTGCTGTTCACCGCCGGACAGTTGCGATCCGAAATGCGCGCGCCGCTCTGCAAGGCGCGGAAACAGGGCATAGACCGTTTTCAAGGACCAGCGCGCTGCGCCGCCCGCACGGTTTGCCGATGTGGCCACAAGGTTCTCTTCGACATTCAATGTCGGAAACACCTGGCGGCCTTCCGGCACCAGACCAAGGCCTTGCCTTGCCACATCATAGGCGGGAGCACCATCGACGCGGCGGCCTTCGAAGTACACTTCGCCGCCGGTTGCCGGAACCAAACCCATGACCGTCTTGATGGTCGTGCTCTTGCCCATGCCATTGCGGCCCATCAGGGTGACGACTTCGCCTTCGCCGATGGTCAAAGAAACATCGAACAGAACAGGCGTTCCATCATATCCCGATTGCAAATGGTCCACTGACAGCAGAGGCCGGCTCATAGATCGCTCTCCCCGCCAAGATAAGCCTCCCGCACGGCCGGATCGCGGCGAATATCCTCCGGTGCGCCGCTTGCGATGATCTCGCCATACACCAGCACCGAAATCCGGTCGGCGAGCTGGAACACCGCGCTCATGTCGTGCTCGATCAACAACATCGGGATCTTGGCTTTCAAACCGTGCAGCACCGTCACAAGCCGCTCGGTCTCCTCCGGCCCGGTGCCGGCCATCGGTTCGTCAAGAAGCATCAGTTTTGGTCCGCCCGCCAGTGCGATGGCCACCTCTAGCACGCGCTTCTCGCCATGGCTGAGGTCGCCTGCCCGCAAGCCCGCGCGCGCCGTCATCCCCACCATTTCAAGATAGACCTTGGCCCGATTGTTGAGCTCGGCATCGGATGAGGCGCGTTTGAAGAACCGGAAAGAATGGCCATCCTTGGCCTGGACTGCCAGCGCAACGTTTTCCAGCACCGAAAAAGCCGGAAGAATTGCGGTAATCTGAAACGACCGGCCAAGCCCCTTCCTCGCCCGCTGGGCCACCCCCAAGGACGACACATCTTCGCCCGCAAATACAATTGCCCCGCTGTTTGGCGCAATTGACCCGGATATTTGCCCGATCAAGGTTGTTTTGCCGGCACCGTTCGGGCCAATCAGCGCGTGGATTTCACCGCGCCGGACAGTCAAAGACACATCCTTGGTCACATGCAGCGCGCCATAGGACTTGTTGAGACCCTGGAGTTCCAGAATCGGCGCAGCTTCTGACACCGTCATGCCTACCTCCCCCTGATCGCTCCCAAAAGGCCGCCCTTACCATAAAGCACGATCAGGATCAGCAGCGGACCGAAAATCAGCCGCCAGTGTTCCGTGTAGCCCGACAGCGTTTCTTCCAGAACCATGTACGCAATGGCGCCAAGAATCGCGCCGTGCAAATGCCCCATGCCGCCAAGAATCACCATGACGATAAGTTCGCCGGAACGGTGCCACGACATGTAGGCAGGTGACACGAACTCGGCCTGGTTGGCCATCAAGGCGCCGGCAAGACCGGCGATCGTACCGGCAAGTACAAAGGCCGTCAGCCGGTACCGGTAAGGGTCGATCCCGATGGCTTCCATGCGCGCTTCATTTTGTTTAGCCCCTTCCAGCACCCGCCCGAACCGTGAGCGGGTCATGACCTTCAGAATCAGGTAGGAGGCCAGAAGCACTCCGAAAACGATGTAGTAGAAGCTGGTGTCGCCATTAAAGAGCCCGGTGCCGAACAGCTCTGACCTGCCCCACATGGTCAGGCCGTCATCGCCGCCATAGGCCGACAGGGAGGTGGTCGTGTAATAGGCCATCTGCCCGAAAGCGAGCGTAATCATGATGAAATAGACGCCGCGGGTGCGCAAACTGATGGCGCCGGTGACAAGCGCAAACAACGCGCACACCGCCATGGCCAGCGGAAACGAAATCCACGCCGCCCAGACATCGTGTTCGGCCAGGATGCCGACCGCATAGGCGCCCAGGCCGATATAGGCGGCATGGCCAAAGCTGACCATCTCGCCATACCCGAGAATAAAGTCGAGGCTGACGGCCACGATCGCAAAGATCAGGATCCGGGTTGCAAATAACAGCACAAACCGGTCGTCGAAGACCCCGGCATAAAGCGGCACAAGGGCAAGAACGACAAACAGCGCGGCCGGAAGCCCAACCGCGGTCAAACGGCGGGTCATCATGCGCTGCGCACCGGAAACAGGCCGCTTGGCCGGAAAAACAGCACGGCAGCCATCAAAATGTAGATCAGCATGGAGGCCAGCGCCGGCCCGACATCATTGGCTGCAGCCGGCGGCAAGGCCAGCTTGGCGATGTCGGTGGCGAACGAGCGGCCCAGAGTATCGACAAGACCGATAATCAGGGCAGCCAGGAACGCACCGCGAATGGAACCGATGCCGCCCACGACAATGACCACAAATGCAAGTATTAAGAGGTTGTCTCCCATACCCGGTTCGACCGACAGGATCGGAGCTGCCATGATGCCGGCAAATCCCGCGAGCATGGTTCCGAATCCGAACACGATCATGAACAGACGCCGGATATTGACCCCAAGGGCGGCGACCATGTCCGGGTTTGTCGCCCCGGCGCGCACGAGCATGCCCACCCGGGTTCGGGTCACAAGCACATAAAGCAACGCCGCAACACCCAGACCGGAGACGATCAGCGCCAGGCGGTATACCGGGTACTGCAAATTATTGACCAGCGGGATGGCGCCATCCAGCAGATTCGGTGCCGGGAGCGACAACGGCGCAGCCCCCCAAATCACCTTCACCGCTTCGTTCAAGAACAAAATGACGCCGAAGGTTGCCAGCACCTGGTCCAGATGATCGCGGTCATACAATCTTCGAAAGACCAGAAACTCCAGAACAAGCCCGCAGAATAACGCCAGCGCAAGGCCGATGATCAGTGCAAGCCAGAATGAGCCGGTCAGCTGGTATCCGGCAACAGCCAGATACGCTCCGAGCATGTATTGCACACCATGGGCCAGGTTGATGAAATCCATCACCCCAAAAACCAGGGTGAGACCGGCGGCGATCAAAAACAGCAGTATTCCAAGTTGGAGACCGTTAAGCGTTTGGACAGCGAGCAGCGTTGTCGACAAATGGATGTCCCTTGAAAGTCAGGAGGACCGTCTGAAACAAAGCGCCCGGCCGTGAACACTTAGGTCAGGGGCCGGGCGGTCTGTATTCACGAGATCTTACATGCGGCAGGAGCCCGCATAAGAATCACCCACATCGTCGAAGACCTTCTCAACCGCCTCAGTGATGTAGACATCCTTCGACCGCTGAACCGCCTGGACAAGGTAGAAGTCCTGGATCGGGAACTGATTGGAATTGAAACGGAAATCGCCGCGCACGCTCTCGAACGGCGCCGCATTCAAGGTGGCGAGCAGCCCCTGCTTGTCGGAAATGCCGTTGTTCAGCTTGACCGCTTCGTGGATCAGCCGCGCCGCGTCATAGCCTTGGGCAGCATACAGCGACGGTGCGTAACCATATTCGTTTTCAAAGTCGCGCACGAATTTATTGTTGGCCTCATTGTCGAGGTTCGCCGCCCACTGCGCACCGCCGTAAAGTCCGACCGCCATATCCCGTGTGGCCGGCAATGTCGTTTCATCGACCGTGAAGGCCGACAAGAACGGGATCAGGCCATTCAGCCCCGCCTGCGAGTACTGTTTCACCAGATTGACGCCCATGCCACCAGGCATGAACGTGAACACCGCGTCCGGCTGTTCGTCCGCAATACGGGCGATTTCAGCGGAAAAATCGAGTTGCCCCAGTTTGGTGTAGATCTCGTCGACCACGTTGCCGCGAAAATGGCGCTTGAAGCCGGCAATGGCATCCTTGCCCGCCTGGTAGTTCGGCGCCATGACAATCACGTTGCCGTAGTTCTGATCACTGGCATAGCGGCCCATGACTTCGTGGTTCTGGTCATTCTGCCAGGAGGTGGAAAAGAAATAGGGGCTGCAGCCGCGCCCGGCGATCGGCGAAGGACCGGAATTGGCGCCGATGAAAATCGTCTCCGACTCGATGATAGGCCTGTAGACCGCCATCATGACGTTCGAGAACACAACACCGGCCATCATGTCGACCTTGTCGCGCTCCAAAAGCCCCTGCACCTTTGTGATGGCTGCATCCGGCTTCAACTCGTCATCAACGACAATGACCTCGGTCTCCAGACCGCCGAGACGCCCGTCAGCCTCTTTCACGCCGAGCAAAAAGCCATCACGCATATGCTGGCCAAGCACCGCTGGTGGACCAGATAGCGTTGCCAACAGGCCGATTTTCAGGGTTTCGGCTTTGGAAGGCACAGCGCCCGCCGACAATGCGGCGCAACCTGCAAATGCCGTCGCGGCCAGCGCAGTCAGGATACGTTTCATGGTTACTCCCCTCAGATGTCACCAAACCGGACGCGGCTTTTTCTATTGCTTTCCATCCACGTCCGAAGCGTTGCCCCATTTAAGGCAATGAGCCGCCGATACACAATCACCTGCGTCAAATTTCGCGCAGACTGCTCAAAACAACGCAGATGTCGGAGCGAAAGAAATATCAATATTCTTTGCGGATTCTTTGGTTCGGCTTTCATCCCAAACTATTTTCCACTTCAGGCAAAGTTTCTTCAAGTTGGGCCCGAAGCTGCCCCATTCTCGTCTTCTTCTGCACCCATACCCCGTCCTCGGCATGGTGAGGCGGACCACCGCACCATGGCAAAGGTTGACAGTTGGTAAACTTATCGGGTTTAAGAGCATCACGCTGTCGTATTGGGTAGGAGTGCATGGACCCAGCAAACGTCTCATGCACGGTCATCGGCAAACGGAGAAATCGAATTGCGGCAGAAGCTGACTTCTAAGGCGGCGACTTTCTTTTGGACGAGGCAATCTCACGGACACCAGCCGAAAACGTGGAAAGCAAGCGCAAAACCACGGATCAAATGGGCAGATGATACTGGCCCCGCGTTCTCGGAAAGCGACCTCGCTGCCCCGACTGCCAAAACAGCACCCAGCCCAAGAACAGCACGCGTGTCGCTCAAAATCGTTGGCGCAGCGACTGCGATCGCACTTACGGTCACCGGATCAGCGCTCTATGCAGCGCATGACATGTCCGAACAGGCCCCAGCCCCATTTGAGATCCCCGAAACACTGATTGCCGCCAGCCGCAGCACAGCCGACGCATCACCGATCCCGCCGATCGCGGACCGTTTCAGTTTTGTCGAGCGCGCCCAGAATTCGGACCTGAAAATACAGGTGGAACAGCGGCTTGCGCAGACCTTCTTCCAGGCAGATCAAACCGGCGCACAAATCGAGGTGACAGGTTCTGCCGCAGCGCCTCCGGAGACGGACGAGGACTTGCGCGCCGGGTTGGATGCACAAGAAACGCAGCCTGAGCTGGCCTATGCGCAAACCTCGGGCGAATCGGAAGACGGTATCGCAGCCATCGTTGCCGCGACCGAAAACGAAGCCTCCGTTTCTGCCGCAGAGCAGGCGGACCAGGCAGGCAACACGCCCGACATTGGCGCCCAAGCGTCTGACGCCGTGATCACAGCTGCCGTCAACATGCGCGCTGCTGCAAGCAACAAGTCGAAAATCCTGGCCGTCTTGCCGCCTCAGGCGACGGTGCGTGTCGGCAGCTGCGACAGCTGGTGGTGCTCCGTCAGCTATGACGGCAAGACCGGCTACATCAGCAAGCGCTTCGTGTCCCGCCAGGGATAAAACCGGGCGCACTCGCACCTTTCAGAAAAAGCCGGTAAACTGGTCAACGCGATGGAGACTACGCGATGATCAACCGGTTCGGCATCCTACCCATTCTTTCGATGCTCATGGCGGTTCCGGGCCCGGTGACCCAAGCCGGTGCACAGCCACCTGCACCGGCCGGAACCGACTGCGTGGTCTACGCGACCGACTATGCCAATCAGTATATCGGCAGCGGCGATGTGGTGGGTGACGCAGTCCAGGGCGGCATGGCAGGCGCGGTGGTCGGCGGCGCCTGGCGCGGACCAAGCGGAGCGCGGCGCGGCGCTGAAGCCGGCGGCGCACTCGGTGTCTTGAACAATCTTGGATCCGTGCCCGGCGGCTGGCAATCGCTTTACGACATGGCCTACCAGATGTGCGTTCAACAAAACGCGGGCGTGAACGCCGACACGCTCTATCCGGTCCCCTCGCTCAGTGCCCCGCGCCCGGGCTGTGGATCGTCCGCCAGTGTCGACCGGCGCCCCTTGCGCTCGGCCGACGGCACCATTTCTGCCGGATCCAGCCGGACGGGCTGCCAATAGCTTCGCGCTCCAGACCACGCAAAAATACAGCGTGGATCAATCGCAGCACAGGGCGCGTCAACGGTTGACCTCCGGCGGCAGGCAGAGTGAACTGTTGCAACGTTTCGCTGCCGACCGACTGGACCCTTGAATGATCCCTCCTGCCCGCCAACTTGCCAAAGTCTCTCTTGTTGTTCTTTCCACCCTGACATTTCCAGCTTCCGCGTCCGCCCAGCAATGCGGCGGCGACTTCCGTCAGTTTCTGACTGGTGTGAAGCAGGAAGCGGTTGCCAGAGGACTTTCCGCGAGCGCAGCCGACAGGACATTGAATGGGGCCCAGATCGACCAGACCGTCCTTGCACGCGATCGCTCGCAAGGCGTTTTCCGCATGACCTTCCTGGATTTTTCCAGAAAGGTGATTTCCGGCTACCGCATGCGCAATGGCGCGGCGAACATGCAAAAATACGCGAGCGTCTTCCAAAAGGCGGAACGGCAATTCGGTGTGCCGGCGCCCGTGATTACCGCTTTCTGGGCGCTCGAGACAGACTTTGGCGCAGTTCAAGGAGACTTCAATACGGTCAATGCACTGGCCACCCTGTCGCATGACTGCCGCCGGCCGGACCTGTTCCGCCCGCAACTGATCGGCGCGATCGCGATGGTTCAAAAAGGCGATCTCGATCCGCGCCGAACCACCGGCGCCTGGGCCGGGGAAATCGGCCAGGTCCAGATGCTGCCGGAAGACATCCTGCTGTACGGCCAGGACGGAGACGGCGATGGCCATGTCAATGTCAAGGCCAGTTCACCGGACGCACTCCTGACGGGCGCTGCGTTCATTCAAAGCCTCGGCTGGCGTCCTGGCGAACCGTGGCTTCAGGAGGTCACCGTTCCGTCCAACCTGGACTGGAGCCAAACCGGCCTCGGCAAACCAAGGCGGGCCAGCGACTGGGCGGCAGCGGGCGTGGCCCCGCGATCCGGGCAGATTTCGTCAAGCTTGCCCGCCTCGCTGATCCTGCCGCAAGGCCGCAAGGGGCCGGCCTTCCTGGCCTACCCGAATTTCGATGTGTATCTGAAGTGGAATCAGTCCTTCGTCTACACCACCTCGGCCGCCTACTTCGCAACCCGACTTGCCGGAGCTCCGGTCTATGCCCAACGGACGCCTGATCCAGGTCTGAGCGAAGGCCAGATGAAGCAGCTGCAGCAAAAGCTGGTCGGCATGGGATATGACGTCGGCAAGGTTGACGGCATTTTGGGCGCGCGCACCCGCGCAGCCGTGCAGGATGTTCAAAAACAACTGGGCTTTCCAGCGGATGCCTGGCCAACACCGACCCTGCTTCGCAAGCTGTAAGACAGCGCTTTCGAAGCAGGCCCGGTTTGCCGTTTTTCAATCAGTCGTCCCAGGCGCCCGTGCCCGGTCCCGTGTGAAAGCCCGTTCCGGTGTTTGTGTTTGACGATGAGCCCGTATCCTGGATGAACGGGTTGCGGCCTTGCGCTGTCTTCGGTGGATATGCACGCCCGTAGTCGGTCACTTCTTCAAAGTCTTCCTCGATCTCGGCCTGTTTCACGGGCGACAGCTTCCAGTCATCAACGTTGCCCCAGTTGTTGGTTTTTGCCTGGAACTCGTCAATGTTGCTCACATGCTTCCTGAGGGAACCAACGGTTAAACCTTCGTCTTGGAACCCCGCTTGCGCTGCTGCTTCGAAACCGGCCACCTCCTGTTCGAGCCTTTCCAGGTCCTTGGTTGAAAAATCCGCAGTCCAGTTGTTGTTGCGATACGCGTTCAAACGCATGGCATGCTCGAACCCCCGGCTCTGTGCAATGCCGGTCTGTTTCAGCACCAGCTCATGCCGGAGAGACGATGCCTCGGGTAATTTGATCATGGTCAGAAAATTGGCGGCCCCTGTGCGCTCCTTTTGAACACGTTCATCACGCCCAAATCCCAGGGTCCTGCCGGACTTTTTGAGGACAAGCCCTTCGCCTTTTTTGAACCGCAGTTCGACATTGTCGAACTTGGGATCAATTCTATTCAGCTTTTCACGCAGAGCGTCGCGGTCAACCGGCTCGTTCGGACGGAAGAGAATGTCACCGCGCTGGATGTCCTGTTTGGGTTTTTGAGTGGGCCGGTTATTGGGCCCTGCATTGCGGTTTTCATGCGTGTCGAGCCCCAGAAGGCTGTCGATCTCTGCAGCCATCTTGTCCAGCTCCTGCGTGTCGATCTGTTTGAGAGACACTCTGCTAGGTGTTGCATGTGGAGTGGAATAATCTGTTTTCTTAAATTCCGACGTCGACGGTCCAGCCTGTGGAGTTGACCTCTGAAACCGGTGCTTAACTTGGCTCATCTTGTGCTCGGCAGAGATCTTCTGCTTGGGCTTGGTGTCAGTGAATCCGTATTTTTCGGCAATTTCCTTGCGATGCTGACGACCGCGATCGAGCATTTGCTCTGTTTTGTGCTGTTTGAATTTCTGTCTAAGCCAGCTAGCCATAATTGCTTCCTCCAAGATCTAAAACACAAATAGGCTTGCAAAGCTCTTTGAAGAGTTCCAGTAATCAATATATAACCTCGATAAATCAGCCAATTTTTTTGCGATCATTACCTTGCGTCATTACTGCAGCGCGAAATACACTTTATTTAAGATAAATATACTTTGAGAAGGCGCAATCATATCAGTAAATACTTTTAATAAATCTTTGAACGCCGATGAAATCTCTTCGCCGGCCTCTCTGGGAGCCAGGGGAGCAGCAATAACGCTTCTTTGAAAAGAGCCGACGGCATTTGGCCCGTCGGAAACGGCAGTGCGGCAGTGGCCTGTTATGCAGAAGGACCGTGGGTCCCGGTCATGCGCAGGTCTGCCGGTTCAAGGTCTGAGTAGAACCTAAAACCGTTCCGCCCGCCATGTTTGACGCTGTAGAGCGCAATATCGGCCTGCTTGATGAAAATGCTTGGATCGCTCACATCCGGCGTTAGTGACGCAATCCCGATGCTCGCACCGATCTCAATATGGCAGAGCCCGATCTTGAAAGGCGTGTGCAGGGCTTTGACAAGCCGCTCGCCGATTTCCGACACATAGTCGATGTCGGCGGATGTGTCCGGTAATATGATGGCGAACTCGTCTCCGCCGAGCCGCGAGACGATATCGGTGCCGCGCACGCAGTCCTTTAAGCGGGCGGAGACCTGCTTCAGCACCTCGTCACCGACATCATGGCCATACGTGTCGTTGACCGGTTTGAATTTGTCGAGATCCAGCAGCATCAAGACCGGATACGTCTTGCCCGACCTTGCCGAAGCGATTGCCTCGTCAAGCCGGTGATTGAACAGGGTGCGGTTTGCCAGCCCGGTCAGCGTGTCGTGGTGGGCCGCATAAGAGATTTTCTCGACCGCTTTTTCCTGCAGCGTCACATCCTCGTGGGTGCCGATCCAGCCGCCGCCGGGAAGTGGCGCATGCACGGATGAAATCACCCTGCCGGTCGCGTGCTGAAACTTTGATCGGACCACCTCGCCACGGCCGAGCCGCTGCTTTAGATCACGGATATGCGTATCGACATCGCCCTGGAATTCGCCGCGATCCTTTTCCGCCTTGATCAGATCGTGGAGGGTAGCGCCCTCGACGACCTCATCGACAGGCTTGCCGAAAATATCGATGTATTGCTGGTTCCAAAGTGTCAGCCGGCCCTCACCGTCGAACACGCTCACACCCTGGCGCATATTGGCCACGATAACTTGCATCTCCTCGGACTTTTCGCGGGCGATGCGTTCGTTCTCGACGAGCTTTTGCTCCATCTGTTTGCGATCAGTCACATCGAACAAGGCCGATATAATGCCGCCGTCCGGCAAGGGCGTGCCGCGCACTTCCAACACCCGGCCATCAGCAGTGGTGCGTTCGTAATTATGCAGGCTGCCGCTGCCGATCCGTTCGAACCGGCTGTTTGCCAAGGTTTCCGGATCGCCCGGCCCATACTCTCCCTGCTCTGCGTTGTAGCGGATCAGGTCATACATATGAACGCCGGGCTCCAGAAGCCCGCCGGTATGATGTAAAAGCCGTTTGACTTCCGCGTTGGCCGTTTCAAGCCGAAAATCCGATCCGAAGTGCATCAATCCGCCCGGGAAATTATCAAAAATCGCCTTAAGCGTGTCGGCATGAGACTTGGTTTCGGTGATATCGGTCAGCGATACGACGACGCCTTTGAAGTCATGTGCTTCATCGTCTTCAATCGCGACCGCATTGATCTTTAGCCATGTCAGCGTGGCATCCTCGCGGGAAACACCGGCAATGACGTCCCGCACGGTGGATGGATTTTCGACCGCGTCCATCAACGGGTTACAGCACCCCAGAACACCATTTGCATCGCATTTCACATGCACGTAAAGGTCGGAAATCTTCCGGCCGGCCAGTTCGCCATCCGCATAACCGAGATTTTTCGCCGCGGCCGGATTTGCCGACTGAATCGTTCCAGTATCATCGACAAGCAGGACACCTTCGGTGAGCGCGGCAAACGTCGATTTCTGGATGGCGTCCGATTTCCGGATCGCCTGTTCGAAGTGCTTGCGCTCGGTGATGTCCTGAAACGCGCCGACAAGACGGACGAGCTTACCGTTCTCGATCACTGGCTCTCCGGCGGCCCTCACCCAAATGGACCGGCCCTTTGCGGTCACGAACGGCAGCTCCACATCCCAGCTCTCGCCGTTTTTAATACCATCTTCGACCATCTTGGCAATCACCGGCCGCGCTTCAGGCGCGTAGAACTCTATGGCGGTGTCCATTGACGGCACATAATCGTCGTCGACTTCGTGGATGTCGCGGGTCTGCTGCATCCAGAACGGTTGCCCCTTTTCGATATCCACTTCCCAGCCACCAACGCCGGACAAACGCGTGATCTGGGTTAACAGCTCATGTTCCCGGACAGCTTCGGCTTTCTTTTGGTTGATCTCAACCGTTGCGGCCTCAAGACGGATCATGTTGTGATGCGTGCGCAACAATCCCTGAACAATTCGTCCCAGTTGATGCAGCTGTTCGATTTGCGCCTGAGAAAACTTGCGTGGCTTGCGGTCGATGATACACAGAGTGCCCAGCATATGCTCGTCGTCGAGCGTGAGCGGGCACCCGGCATAAAACCGGATGCGTGGCTCACCGGTGACCAACGGATTGTCCCGGAAACGCGGGTCCTTCGCTGCGTCTTCAATGATGAAGATATCTTTTTCCTGAATGGCATATTGGCAAAACGAGACGTCGCGCGGCGTCCCGTCCGCCTCGAGGCCGCAACGGGCCTTGAACCACTGCTCGTTTTCATCAACAAGCGAAACAAGCGCAATCGGACACGAGAAGATCTCTGATGCCAGTTGAACGACAGCGTCGAATTCGGGCAAGCGCTCCGAACCGATGATCTTCAGATCATGCAGCGCTTCCAGCCTGGTCTGCTCGTTATGTGTTCGAACTATCTGCATTGCATGCCGGTATTTTCCTGTGCGTTTGCGATCTATATTTAAGTCAGCTTTATTAAAAAGCTTCTGAGTGCCGCCGATGATGTGACCGTAGCACGATAAAACATGCCGTATGGTTACCTTTTCCTATAAGTATGTAAACACTAAAAACACACGCATTACATGCACTTCCTCACTCCACCTTCTCGCGACTGTCCCCCGGGTCTTTCTCCAACACGGTGGCCTGATCGCCCTCTCCCAGCATGAAGACAGTCAAGACCTTGACCGGTTCCGCTCCGGTGTTTTTGCCGCGATGCGTTACATGCATGGCTTCCAGCAGGCCGTCGCCGGCGCGGTAGACTTTCTTGCCGAATTCCTCGTAGGTCACGGTCAATTCGCCTTGCAAAATATAGGCGAACATGGGCGCTCCATGCTGATGCCAGGCGGTTTCCTCGCCCGGCGCAAGTGTGACTTCAATTGCCTTCACCGATGGATTGCCGGCCGGAAACGCCAAAACTTCGCCGGTCACGGTTTCACTGCCTTCAAACACATCGCGAACGGTTTGATAAGGCGTCTGTTTCGCGTCTTCTGCCGCCTTGGCAGATTGCGAACCGGGCTTTGCGTCCGGTGCGGCGGGGCCCGGTTTTGAGTCCGGTGTCAGGGACTTGTCGGCAGAGATCACGGGCCCGGCCCCCAGACTGATCAAGGCAAGACAAAGGGCTGCTACACCGGACATGCGTTTGATTGAAGTGGCCATGAAACTCCCCAAAATCTTCGAATCACTCGACGTGAGCTGTCACCTACAGCATGCAAAAACGGTAGCTCTTTGGCAGTCACATTTTTTCACAGGCAGATAATCACCCCTCTGCCGTTCCTGAGCCTGATCCGCTGGTTTCTTCCGGGTTCGTCTCGACGGCAGCAGGTTTGTCGCCCAGGAGATATCTCGGCCCCCGACCCTTTTTCGATGCGGCATCGCCGGCATTGTAAAGGGCGCAGCTTTGCAAAGACAAACAGCCACAGCCTATACAGCTGTCCAGCTTGTCCCTGAGTTTGGTGAGCCGATCGATCTTGCCATCGAGATGCTTGCGAAAAGAGCCGCTGATCCGCGTCCAGTCGGTCTTGTTCGGCGCTCTTCCCTGCGGAAGCCGCGACAACTGTTCGGAAATCTCAGTGATGGTGAAGCCGAATTCCTGAGCAACCAGCACAAATGACAAGCGGCGAATGTCCGCCCGCAGGAAGCGGCGCTGCCCGCCCTTGTTTCGGATCGGTGTCACAAGCCCTTTGGTTTCATAGAATCGGATCGCAGACACGCTCAAGCCTGTCCGGTCCGCAAGATCGCCTATCGACAGCACATCGGTTCGTTTCATAAAACCCTCAAAAAAACCTTGATCTCAAGTTAGGTTTAGGAATTATATCAGATGTCCCGGGCCGAAAAAGGCCAAATTTCGAAGCAATGAAGGGACAGAATATGACCAGCGCATTCTTGGAACACGTCAATGTCACCGTCAGCGATCCGGCTGCGACAGCAAAGCGGCTGGACGACTGGTTCGGTTGGAAAGTTCGCTGGAGCGGCGCCAGTATCCATGGTGGCACCAGCTACCACATCGGCAACGAGACCAGCTACATCGCGGCCTATGCGCCGGCAAAGGACACCACCGCATTGAATGGAGAAACCTACGGTGTCCGTGGGGGCCTCAACCATATTGCCGTTGTCGTCGAGGATCTCGACGCGACCGAGGAACGCATCAAGGCGGGCGGCTACAAAACGCTCAATCACGCCGATTATGAACCAGGCCGCAGGTTCTATTTTCATGACGATGACGGAATCGAGTTCGAGGTTGTGAGCTATGCATAACCCGCATCTGTCCGGGACCCGGTTCCGCGACAGGCCCATTGCCCCGTCATGGGGGTCCGTACATGCACATGCGGCGCTGCTTGCCGATGGCCTCATTGCAAATGACGGACGGGTCCTTGCAAGACCAGTTCGGGGGCCCCCGAGCAGCCACCATACGCATGTACGCACCCGCAGCGGCCGGTTTCTGGCAGTTTTCTCCGGCTGGATCGAGCGAATGGGGATCCCGTCCAGGATCTTGCACACAGCGGGCGGCGCTCCACCGGATCGGGAACCACCCCTTCCCATCCCGCTGGGACGCCGCGCGGTCCTTGGTGCCGGGGCGAAACGCTGAAACGCTCTGCAGGCACGTAAGGCAAACCAAGCCGGCAAAACCGGGCAGGCCTTCTGCCCGGTTTGCACCAATTCAGGGTCAGTGCGGTCCCGCTTCAAGCCCATAGAACTCGGCGGCATTTTCAAACAGGGCCTTTCGGGCCTGTTCGCCAGTCAATGTCTGATTGATCAGATCAATATCGGCGGGCGAGAAAGGCCTGTTTGCGCGTGTGGAAGGCAGATCCGTGCCAAACATCAACGCGTCAGGGTTGGCATTTGCAATCGCATTCAGCGTGTCAGCGACATTGAGATCCACCCGGCCGAACCCGGTCGCCTTTACCTTTACACCGCCACCGGCGAGCCGCAGGAGAGCTGGCAGCGCAGCTGCCTGCATGCCCAGGTGGTCAAGCGACAGCTTTGGAAGACCTGCAAATACCGGCTCCAGCTCAAGGATCGCCCCGGCGGACGCGTAAACCTCGATATGCCAGCCTGCCAGTTCCCACAGCCGCGCGGCAAACTCCGGAAGGTTTTTCGCTGTTTCGGGACTGCCCCTGTAAAGATTGATCCGGGCAGCCCGGATGCCATGCCGGGCAAGTTCAAGAATCTCTTTGTCGGTTGCCCCCGCCGGCAGATTGGTAACGCCAGCGTAAGACGCCCCCAGCGCTGCCAGGGCAGCCTGCAGATAGGTTTGATCAGTGCCCTGAAACGAGCCGGAAACAACCGTACCGCCGACAATGCCGAGAGGCTTTGCGACTTTCCGGTAGGCCGAGACGTCAAACGGCTCCGGACGGAACCCCTGGTTCTCTACCAGCGGAAAACCAGCCGGGATGATGTGCAAATGCGCATCGAACACCGGTATAGACTGTTCATCTGAAGCCACCGACCCCTGCTCCCGGACACTCAAGCCAACTCAAAAACAACCGCCAGGGCAATCATGCCCCGGCGATGGGAAAAGAAAAGCAATTGTTTGAGGCAAACGCTCTCCGTTAGCGCGGTGCCATTCTGATGGCACCATCCAGCCGAATGGTTTCGCCATTCAGCATGTCATTTTCGCAAATCGCCTTGACCAGCTGGGCATATTCCGTGGCCTTGCCGAGACGCGAGGGGAACGGCACCTGCTGACCGAGCGACTGCTGCACCTCATCGGACAGACCAAGCAGCATCGGTGTTTCGAAAATGCCGGGAGCGATTGTCATGACACGGATGCCAGATTTTGAAAGATCCCGGGCAACCGGCAACGTCATGCCCGCAATCCCGGCTTTTGATGCTGCATAGGCCACCTGGCCGATCTGGCCGTCAAAAGCTGCAACGGATGCGGTCGATACCATGACGCCGCGTGCGCCGTCGGCGTTCATGGGCTCGAGCTCCGCCATGGCGGTCGCGGACAATGAAATGCAGCGGAACGAGCCAACGAGATTGACGGCGATCACCTTTTCGAACATGTCCATCGGGTGCGCCTCACCGCGCGACGTGGTCTTTGCAACCGGCGCAATGCCGGCGCAATTCACGAGAATGCGTTCGGGGCCGAACGCTGCGCGCGCAGTCTCGAACCCGTTTTGCACGCTGTTCTGATCGGTTACGTCGACTTCGGCAAAGGCGCCGCCGATCTCCTGCGCGACATCCGAGCCCTGTCCGGAATCGCGGTCAAAAATCGTGACCTTGACCCCTTGTGCTGCAAGCATCCGCGCTGTCGCTGCGCCAAGTCCGGACGCGCCACCGGTCACCACCGCCGATACCGTATGATCTAGTTGCATTTGCCACTCCAGCACTCAAAAGATTAAACCACTGAAATTTTGTAATTTTTCTATACTGCTTGACGAAAACGTCAATGCTGGCGCGACACTACTTAAATGAAAGCAAAGATCAAGAGAAGATGACGGATCATCGCTGTTTTTACGAAGCTTGCGGCCGGTTTCGCTTAAGCAAGCACAGCCAGGTCCAGCGGACGGTTCATGCCGATGACCTCCCGCTGGGGGCGGGTTTCAACATCGGCTCCCAGGTAGCCCTGCGCCCGGGCCAGGTCGAGCGTTGTGCAGTCGGTCAAAGCGGTGGAGTGTTCGGCCTTGTTGGCATCTTCCAGCTTGGCGGCCCGGTTCACAGCATCTCCGATCACCGTGAACTCAAGCCGGGACTTTGATCCGACGACGCCGACAGTGACAGGCCCGGCTGCAACGGCGACGCCAATCCGGAACGGACCTGGCCAGCCTGCCTCGATCATGGCACCTGTATCCTCGGCGAAGGTGTCCGCCAGGGCGCGGGCAGCACGGATTGCATCGGCGGCATAGGTTTGCGAAGGCTCCACGGCTCCGAAGGTTGCCAGCACGCCGTCGCCAAGGAATTTGTCGACCCGGCCGCCGTGAGCCGAAATCACCTCGACGGCCCGGTCCTGATAGGCGGCAAGCACTGCGATGACCGCCTCCGGCGCGATCGAACTGGATGTTTTGGTAAAGCCGCGCACATCGATGTAGAGGATCGCCGCATCCCGAACAGTTCCCTCCCCAGCTTGAAGACTGTTCTCGGCATTTGTTATGGAAGCTGCGACTTCGGGCGAAAAAAACCGTTTCAAATCAGCAGCGGCAGCATTGTCCCGAATTGAGGCGAACAGCATCGCCCGCCCCCGGTAAAGCGCGACCGACAGCAGAATGGTTACCGTCAGGATCACCATGGTCTTGTCGAGCTCAGCGCCGATCAGGATGCTGTTGCCGGTCAGGTACTCCACATAGTTCCGGGTCACCCGCATGCGGTCCATGTCGGAAATCACGGCGTAGCCGACAAGCCCGATCCAGCCGGTGACCGCTACCAAACCGGTGGTCAAGACAAAGCGCGGGTCAAACCGCAGCGCGCGCAACCCGATGAAGATGAAGACATACATCAGCGTCGGCGTCTTGAGGTAAAATGTCGGGTGCTGGCCGTACTGGATGTGGAACGAGAAGATCAAACCGACCAAAAGCGCAATGTCGGCGCCGATGGAAAGCAGCAGGAACCATTCCGGCAGCTCGTAGCGGTAGGACAGAGCCAGCCGCAGCACGGTGAACGTGAAATACAGGCCGAGCGCAACAGGCACGAAGTTGAACCCTTCGGAGCCCTCCGCGCGGGGCGCGATGGCATAAAGGCTCGTGAAGAAGAGCACGATGGCGAGCTGAATCCAGCTGATCAGGCGCTCGGACGTGTTTTCGCGCGCACGGATTTCAGCCAGCACCCTCTCGGGAATGCCGTCGGTCGGCGGTCCACCGCGCACGATATACCTTACAGTCTCACTGAAAGTCGCCATCCGCCACCTGGATCCAAAACCCCGCAGGCGCTTGGCCCGAAAAGAGAAACGCCTCCTGCCCGGTAAGCTGGCGTGCGGGACCGCCGGCCACAAGGTGCGGTTCAGCTTTGTGAAGTCCCGTGATCACGCGGCTCACCACGCTTCGGCCGGTCTCACGGCCGCAAAACCATTCCTTCGCTGGCGACCAGCGTTCCCGGATAGGCGGCGCTTGCGGCCATGCCGATCTCGTCCAGCTCATCGTCGGACCGGCGCGGATCATGATGAAACAGCACCGGTGTCTTCACATTCGCCTGACCGGCCAGCTCCACTGCCTTTTGCCAGGTGGAGTGCCCCCAGCCCTTGTAGGTTTCGTACTCGTCGTCGGTGAACATCGCATCGTAGATCATGATGTCGGCGTTGCGCACAAAGTCCGGCAAGGCGGCATCGACCTCCGGATTGCCGTGCTCATGGTCGGTGATGATGCAAATGGATTTACCGTTGAACTCGAGCCGGTATCCGCACGCGCCGCCCGGATGATTGAGCCGCATTGTGTGGATGACAAGGCCGTCATCACGCGGCAGCGGCTGCCCTGCCTCAAACGTCAGGAATGACAGGCCTTTCAGAGACTTGGCTGCGAGCGGGAAAATCGGTGGCGACATAATGCGGCTCACGATGTCGCTCAGGCTGGTGCTGTTGTCCTCAAAATGTCCGGCCCAAGCATTCACCTGGTAGTTCGGATGAAAGGCCGGCTTGAAAAATGGCAAGCCGCAAATGTGATCGAGATGGGTATGGGTGAACAACAGGTCGAACTTGATCGGCGTGGCATCGCAGATCTCAAACCCGAGATTCCGGGCGCCCGAGCCGCAATCGACCATGACCAGCGAGTCACCCGCCCGGATTTCAAAGCATGTCGTCTCACCGCCGTAGCGCAACGTGCTTGCCCCCGGCGTCGGCGTCGAGCCCCTTGCACCCCAGCATTTCAAATAAAACTGGTCAGACACGCCCAGCTCCTTACTCGTCGCCATTGGCGGACCGGGCGGCCGCGAGCGCTTGGGTTGTCGCTTCCAGTCTCAAAGCCAGGGTCCGCATCACCTCCAAGGACATATCCGGAAATTCTTTCAAGAGCTTCAAGAAGTCGTCTTTGTTAACGGTCAGAACATCAAGCTCGCCGGACGCGATCAGTGTCGCAGTGCGCGGCACGTCACACAGAATTGCGATCTCGCCTACGATCGAATGTTCGCCGACCTCGGCCACCTTGCGCTCGCCATCGGGCGTTTTGACCAGGACGTCCGCAACTCCGGACAAGAGGATGAAGGCGCAATCGCCCTCTTCTCCCTGGGTACACAGCCGTTCGCCGTCACGGTACTGCATGCGGTCGCTGATGAAAGCCAGCAGGCGGAGCTTGGTTTCTTCAATTCCGCGAAACAGCGGAACCCTCCGCAGGACCTCGACTTCAGTTTCCAGAGACACTCAATTCCTCCCAGCCAGACCTCTCCGGCCTGTTTACCTATGCATGCGCCCGAGACACGGCCACAGAAAAGCACCTCATGTGCACACCCTCAAGAGTCCTGATGCTCATTGGAGACAATTCTTCCTTGATCCAGAACAACTTGGTGTTCAAATTCCCCAGCTATCGACGGATTGGTTGTACCAAATATAAGCGACTTTCCTGCCAGAACCTTGCGCAATGTTATCCGCGCCTGCTTGTCTTCGTCGGTCAAGCCGCCTGCGATGTCATCGAGAATGGTCACCTTGGCGTTTTTCAGAAGGGCCCGGACAAGGGCGAGGCGCCGGCGCTGGCTGGCCGACAGACGTGATCCGGCCACGCCGACATGATAGCCAAAGCCTGCAAAAATAATCGGCTCTCTGAGACCGGTCTCTTCCACAACAGAGCGGATCACCTCATCGATCCGCCTGCGCGCATCCCGGCGGTCGACACGGGCGCGGCCGAAAAGGAGATTGTCTTCGATGGTAAGCGGCGGCAGATAAACTTCAGGATCGATGGCGACGAAACTGTCATTCTTGGCCACAACCATGTCCTGGAACTTGGCCCGTGCCTCGATGATTTCCTCTTTTAAATCGTCGGACATGACGCCCAACCGGTGCTTGGCCGGAACCAGTTTGAAGGCAAGCCCGATCAGCCGCGCCCGGTCCGCTTCGGACAGGCCTGGGCGCTGGCTGTTCGACTTAGCGATCCGTACGATCCGCTCGAATTCCGGCAAATCTTCCTGCGTGATGAAGGAGTAGGTGCCGAGCAACCCGCTGTCACCGGAAATGTTGGCGAAAAGTTCGACCATGGTCTCGGCAATCTTGACGCCGATATCCTGGAGTTTCTCCCCGAAGCCGGTCACTTTCAAAAACGCCTTGACCTCGGGCAAATCGGGCATCTGATCCATGGTGATCTCAGGATCGGCCGGTACGGCAAAGAACAGATTTTCCGCGAGCGTCGCACTGGTGTTGAACTGCGCGCTGTCCCAAAGCTCGACCAGACCGGCAAGATTTTTGTCTTCGGCAATCCGATGCGCGAGTTGCTTGCGCACGCCCAAAATCCGCTCGGCGAAATCATCATCCATCTTTGGATCGAAACGCGACTGCAGACCGAGCCGGTAGATATCCGATTCCAGTCCGACCGCTTTCAGCAGCTCCAGCGCATGACGGTCGAGCTTGTCCATGTCCGAAACGCCGGCAGCCTCAAAGTCCTCCCAAACCGCTTCGACATCATACGTCGGGTTGCGGGTTTCCTCTGCCTCTTTCAAGCGGCGGTTGAAGGCTTTCAAACTGTCCCCGTCACGCTCTAGAGGAACCACCGGCCGGTGCCGCAGACCGTAATAGAGATTGTCGCGGATTGTTCCGGTCCAGATGTGCACCGCGCCGCCGACATAGGCGATTTCACGCCCCAGGGAAGCCGCTGCAAGTTTGTCGAGATCCTGCCCGCCTATCTCTACCTTGCCGGATACCGGGCTGAGCAGACCGGCCGCGAGCTGAAGAACCTCGGCGCGCCCGGAGCCGTCTGGCCCAACGACCGCACAGCTTTGCCCCATTGGTATGGACAGGGACACGTCAAAGACTTCCTGCCCGGCAACACCGCCGGAAAAGCTGACATTGGACAACTTCAGATCGCCGTCCAGCGCAACTTTCTCGTCCGATGTCAGGCGTTCGACCGGATAAATGTCCGCCGGGTCGAAGTTTTCGACCACGGTCTGATATTTGACACCGACATCGGCCGTCATCTGGTAGTAGGCCAGCAGCTCTTTCCAGGGGCCGGCAAGATCCTTGTAGGCCGCGATGACAGCCAGCAGTGCGCCGATGCTCAGATCGCCTTCAATCACCAGATAGCCGCCGATCAAGTAGAAGAAGAACGGTGTCAACTGGTTCATGAAGTTGTTGAGAAACTTGATGAAATATTTCCAGTTAAAGATCTGGTAGCGGATCTTGAAGTTCTCGTACAGCCGGTCAGACACATCGGCGGAGTGCCAGGCTGCCGTATCGTTTGCATGAATTTCGGGAATACCGTTGATGCTCTCGCCGACCTTGTCTGCGATCACACGCACATTCTTCACCCGTTTGCGCGCGAGTATGACGACTTTTCGCTGCAGTTTCGGGATGATGTAACCCTGGATCGGATAGGAACTGACAGCAGCAAGACCGAGCAACGGATCCTGCATGAAGATAAAGCCGAGCTGGACGACCAAAAGCCCGCCCTGATAGGCAGGCAGTGCGAAGGCCTCGCCGATGAAGCCGCCGACATCCTCCACTTCCGATGTGATCATCGGAATGATCTCGCCGGAGCTGACCTTACGGAAATGCGTCAGCCGAAAGCGCAGCACACGCTGGAACAGCTCAAACCGCAACCGGCGCAACATGCGTTCGCCCAGCCGGCCCTTGTAGATATTGATGAAAAGCTTCAAGCCGTTGGAGACGACGACCAGACCGAGAAACGAGATACATAGCACGAAGAGGTAGGCGATCTGGTCGAACTCGAACCCGAAAAACGAGCGGGGAAAGCCATCGCCCTGAACCGCGTCATTGACAATCAGCTTCGGCAGTTCAAGCAGGATATAGGTGATCGGATAAGAAAATACCGTGACGCACAGGATGAAGATCTGCTGGCGGGCACTGAACTGCCAAATGAAGCTGAAAAGGCTTTTTTGCATTCGATTTCCGGAGCGACCCAGCTCAACGCCATAGTTTCAAAACAAGCTTTGCATATTATTTCCTCAATTGGGATCCGCCAGCCAGGTTTGTCAAGCAACTGTGACCTTGAAGATACATGCGTGAATTTACAGCTGCCTGGATGTGCCAGAGGCTTCGAATTCAGGCATTGTCCGGTGTAAAATAAACGCGGGGCGTGACAACCGGCGCTCAAATGGGCCATAAGTCGGCGTCGACGCCGGGGCACTATGGGGAAGTATGCGTTCCGATTCACCGAAAATTCTGATCTACAGCCACGATTCCTTTGGCTTGGGTCATCTGCGCCGTTGCCGCGCCATTGCGCATGCGCTGGTCGGAGCCTTCGACACCCTGTCGGTCATGATCCTGTCAGGCTCCCCGATCATCGGCAGTTTTGAGTTCCGTTCGCGCGTTGATTTTGTGCGGATCCCGGGCGTCATCAAACTGCGCAACGGGGAATACACTCCGCTTTCGCTGCATCTGAACATTGAGCACACGCTTGAAATCCGGGCCTCGATCATCGAGCACACAGCAAAGGTTTTTGAGCCTGATATTTTCATTGTCGACAAGGAGCCGCTCGGCTTGCGCGGCGAAGTGGTGCCGACGCTGAAAGCGCTGAAGGAGACCAACACCCGCCTGGTGCTTGGCCTGCGCGATGTGATGGATGATCCTGAAATCTTGCGCGAGGAGTGGGACCGGAAAAACGTCTATCCTGCGCTTGAAACCCTTTACGATGAAATCTGGGTCTACGGCCCCGACGGAATCTGTGATCCGCTTGAAGACATTCCATTGAGCAAGGCGGCGCACGACAAGCTGCGCTTCACCGGTTATCTGAAACGGGACCTGCCGGACAACGCCAAAAACCAGCCTGCGCCGTCACCGTTCGGGGAAGAGCCGTACATTCTGGTGACGCCGGGTGGCGGCGGTGACGGTGTGGAGATGGTCGACTGGGTGATGCGTGCCTACGAGGCACGCAACAGGCCTTTGTTCCCCGCTCTGGTGATCTTAGGCCCGTTCATGCCGGCAGCGGCGGTTCAGGATTTCACAGAACGCGCCGAACAGCTGCGCGATGTGGAGGTAATCCGCTTCACGCCGCAGATTGAGCCTTATCTGGCCCATGCCACCGCGATTGTCGGTATGGGCGGCTACAACACGTTCTGCGAGATCCTGTCGTTCGACAAACCAACCTTGATGGTCCCCCGCATCATTCCGCGCCGCGAACAGGCTATCCGCGCCGACCGGGCGGAAAAAAGCGGCTTACTCAAAGTCCTGCCGATTGACAGCTACCCCGATACCGATCTCATGGAAACCGCGCTTGCTGAGCTGCCGGACTTGCCGGCGCCCTCTGCGGCCGGGGTGCAAAACCTTCTTGACGGCCTCGACCTGATCGAGATGCGCGTCGGTGAGATCTTCGATGAGAGCCGGGCATCCCGGCCAGCCGGGCAACTGGTCAACTTCTAGCGCCCCCCTTTTTGCCGTCTTAGCCAGAGAAAAAACATGTCCCGCATTGCCGTCGTGCTGAAAGGCTATCCGCGCCTTTCGGAAACCTTCATTGCCCAGGAAATTCTAGGCCTTGAACAGCGCGGCATTCCGATCCTGATTGTGGCGCTGCGCAAACCCTATGATCCCTATATCCACGAGCTGCACAGACTGATTTCCGCGGAGATCCTCTACTTGCCGGAATACGTCAAGGATGATCCCGCAAGGGTCGCACGGGCCAAACGCTGGGCGGAAAACCAGCCGACCTATGAAAAAGCCAAGGCATTGTTTGAGGCCGATTTGGCGCGGCAATCGAACGCCGACCGGCAGCGGCGCTGGGCGCAGGGCTGCGTGTTTGCGCATGAGTTGCCGGAGGATATCACCTGGATCCACACGCATTATCTGCACACGCCCTGCTCCGCGGCCCGGTACGCAGCCCACCTGGCCGGACGCGGCTGGTCGTTTTCGGCGCATGCCAAGGACATCTGGACCAGTCCCGACTGGGACCTGAAGACCAAACTCGACGACACCGCCTGGGGTGTGACCTGCACAGGCGTCAATGCACGGCATCTCAAATCGCTGTGTGACGACCCGGAAAAGGTTGAACTCGTCTATCACGGGCTGGATTTTACCGGCTTCCCAGAACCGTCCGGCGTCCCATCCACCCGCGATGGAACCGCGGACCCGGTCCGGCTGGTTTCTGTGGGCCGGGCTGTCGAAAAGAAAGGCTATGATGACTTGCTGGCAGCTCTTTCGGCCCTGCCGAAAGAGCTCAATTGGCAGTTCACCCATGTGGGAGGCGGCGAATTGTCAGATGCCCTCAAGGCGCAAGCGGACGCGCTTGGATTGTCCGGCCGGATCATCTGGCGCGGCGCCCAGCCGCGTGAGGCCGTGATTGAGGCCTGCCGCCTCTCGGACCTGTTTGTGCTGCCGTCAAAACTCGCCAAATCCGGCGACCGGGACGGTCTGCCGAATGTGTTGATGGAAGCACAATCCATGGGTCTGTGCTGCCTGTCGACAAACGTGTCCGCAATCCCGGAACTGATTGAAGACGGCAAGACCGGGCGCTTGGTGCCACCGGCTGATCCGGTCGCCCTTGCTGAAGCGCTTAAGGCCTTGATCCGGGGGCCGGCCGAACGCGACCGGCTGGGGCACGCCGGCGCCGAGCATGTCCGAGCCGCATTTTCAACCGAACCGGGGCTTGATTACCTGGCCGGAAAATTCAGAAAATTCCTGTGAGAGCCGCATCTGCCCTGAAAGGCCCCAGATGAAGATCGCATTCACCGCGCCGATGAAGCCGCTGGACCATCCCGTCCCTTCGGGAGACCGGACCATGGGCCGCCTGATCGTAAAAGCGCTGGAAGAGGCGGGGCATGACGTCCGGATCGCTTCCTCGTTCCGCTCCTGGAGCATGGACGGCGGCGAAGAGGCCCAAACGCTGCTGCGCGAACAGGCGCTTGCAGAAGCGGCCAGGATCTCCCAAATCTGGGACAACGAAGGCTACCGCCCGGATGTCTTCCTGACCTATCACCTTTATCACAAGGCTCCGGACTGGATCGGCCCCGCCCTTGCGGACCGGTTCAATCTTCCGTACGCGATCGTCGAGGCAAGCCGCGCGCCGAAGCGGCAGGCCGGCGACTGGGCATTCGGATTTGCCGAGGCGGACAAGGCCCTTGCCCGGGCTGACATGGTGGCCGCCATTCACAATGCCGACGCAGAGTGCCTTGAAGCGGTGGTTGAGGGTGAGCGGCTGAGAGTTTTATTGCCTTTCATCGACAGTGCGCCCTTTGAGGTCGCGGCTTCTCAGCCCAAACCACTGGCCGCACCGCCGCTCAAACTCTTGACGGTCGGCATGATGCGTCCTGGGGACAAGACCCGCTCCTATGAAGTGCTGGCAAGGGCTTTGCAGGATCTGACCGACCTGCCCTTTCAACTCACCATCGTCGGAGACGGCGACAACCGGCCCGATATCTTGAAACTGTTCCCGCCTGAGCGTATCACTTGGCTCGGCGCGCGCCCGATTGAAGAATTGCCGGCACTTTACGCAACACACGATCTTTTCGTATGGCCCGCGATCCGCGAGGCTTTCGGCCTCGTTTTTCTCGAAGCGCAAGCCGCTGGATTGGGTGTTGTTGCTGGAGACGCGTTCGGCGTTCCGGACATTGTCCGCGACGGCGAGACCGGGCTTTTGTCGCCGGAAGGAGATGCGGCAGCGCTTGGCGAGAACCTGCGCGCGGTCTTGAATGCGCCTGCGCGCGCGGAACAGCTTGGACACGCCGCGCGTTTGCACATCGCACAACACCACAGGCTGCAGGCCGGTTCACAACGTTTGGCCGCATTTTTAACCTCCGCGATCACCAATCACCAAGCGCGCTGAGGAGCTGCAGTCCCCCATGCCACGCGCCTTTATTCACGTTCAGCACCTACTGGGCACGGGCCATGTTGTCCGTGCAGCCGCCATCGGCAAAGCCCTTGCCGGAGAGGGCGTTGAGGTCACGCTTGCCAGCGGCAACAGCATTCCGCCAACGCTCGACGTCAGTGGCCTGGAGATCGTCGAACTGCCACCGGTCAAAAGCCCGGATGCGGCGTTCACCCGTTTGGTGACACCGGACGGCACGGAGATCGATGACACCTGGAGGGCCGGGCGGCGCGCCGCCACGCTGAGCGCGTTTTCCCGGAACTCCTCCGATTTGCTGCTGACAGAGACCTATCCGTTTGGGCGGCGTCAATTTGCCTTTGAGGTCGCGCCGCTGCTTGAGGCGGCAAAAAACAGGCCCAATCCGCCGCTGATTGCCACCTCGATCCGCGACATTCTGGTGCGCAAGACGGAAATCGAAAAAGAAGCCTGGATGGCCGACCAGGCGCTGGCGCATTATGACCGGATCCTGGTGCATTCCGATCCGGATTTTGTTCAGCTCTCCGACAGCTTTCCGTTTGCCGGCCGTGTTGCACCGCTGGTGCGCTACACCGGGTATGTCGGCGGCGGGCCACGGCCCGAGCCGCCAGGCACTGACGGGGAGGACGAGGTGATTGTCTCCTGTGGCGGCGGGGCGGTCGCCCACGACCTGTTGTCCGCCGCACTGGATGCCCGCACGCTGTCCCGCCGGGCTGACGAGACGGTCTGGCGGATCCTGGTCGGGCACGATGTGTCAGAGGAAGCATTTGCGATTTTCAAGCGCAGTGCCGGAGAAGGTATCATTGTCGAACGCGCGCGGCGGGACTTTCCGGGCCTTTTGCAACGGGCGCGTCTGTCAATCAGCCAAGCCGGATACAACACTGTTTTGGATATCTTGATTGCCGGTGTTCCAGCCGTCTTTGTGCCCTTTGCCCAGGAACAGGAAACCGAACAGACCCAGCGGGCCGAAGCGCTTGCCGCCCACGGCCGGGCCGTGGTGGCCCCGGAAGCCGGCTTGTCCGCCGAGCGTCTTGCAGCAGCGGTCGATGATGCCTTGGCCCTGCCCCGCAGTCATCACAGTGTCATGCTCGGCGGAGCCCGGAAAAGTGCTGAAATTCTTTTGGACGATATTGGAGTGCGCACGGCATGAACGCCGATCTTGACCAATTTCAACGCAGCCTGAACGCGCATCTGGACTGGTTCGCCGCGCGCGGGCGGAAGGTCCGGTTCTGGTGGCGTGACGACGATGCCATCGAGCCGACCGCAGAACTTGACCGGATGCTGGACATCGCCAACCGCCACGGCGTTGATGTGGCATTGGCGGTCATTCCGAAATACGCCACACCGGCACTCGCCGACCGCCTTTCCAACGAGCCGCACGCGATGGTCCTGCAGCACGGGTTTCAGCACAAAAATTTCCAGCGCAAAGATCTTGGTGAAAAAGCGGCCGAGCTCGGAACGCGGCGGGATCCGGATGCACTGATGGCAGAGCTTGCGGCCGGAAAGCAACGCCTTCAAGACTTGTTCGGTCCGGGCAAGTTCATTCCGGCCATGGTGCCGCCATGGAACCGAATCACGCCGGACATTTCGCGGCGTCTTCCCGGCATCGGACTCACCGGGTTGTCCACCTTCACGCAGTTCAATTTTCCGCGCGATGGCCAGATTCAAGCGCATATCGACATCATCAAATGGAAGAAAGACCGGCGGTTCATCGGCTATGACAGCGCCAGCGCGCGGTTCGACCTGCAACTGTGCCGCCGCCGGACCAACCCGGACGAACCGCTCGGCCTCCTGTCGCATCATCTGGCCCATGACAAAGGCTGTTTTGTTTTTCTCGAAGAGTTTTTGAAAATTGCCGCGCATCATGACGGCGCCGAGTGGCCTAATATTCGGGACCTGTTTTCAGGCGCGTTCAAACCGGCGCAGGTCCGGCCAAAGGCCATTGCACACCCGGATTAGTGACAATATCCTTCTGTCAACCACCGGGAGACACGCCGCATGCCGGGCCATGATCATTCTCACGACCATTCGGAGCTTTCGGAAACGGAGCTGCGGGTGCGCGCTTTGGAAACGCTGCTGACCGAAAAAGGCTATATCGATCCGCCCGCGCTGGATGAGTTGATCGAGACCTATGAAACAAAGATCGGGCCCCGCAACGGTGCAAGGGTCGTTGCACGCGCCTGGGCAGACCCCGCCTATCGCGGCAGGCTGCTTGCCGATGCCACGGCGGCTATTGCCGAATTTGGCTTTACCGGCCGGCAGGGTGAGCACATGGTGGCGGTGGAGAATTCACCGCACATCCACAACATGGTCGTGTGTACCTTGTGCTCCTGTTATCCTTGGACCGTGCTCGGACTGCCGCCGGTCTGGTACAAGTCTCCGCCCTACCGCTCCCGCGCCGTGCGCGACCCGCGCGGAGTGCTGGCGGAGTTCGGTGTCGAGCTTCCGAAGGACACGCAAATCAAGGTTTGGGACTCAACCGCAGAAGTGCGCTATCTGGTGATCCCCATGCGGCCCGAAGGCACGGAAGGCTGGAGCGAAGACAAGCTCGCGGACCTGGTATGCCGCGATTCGATGATCGGAACCGCTCTTGCGCTCTTGCCGTCAAACCGTAAGGGCGCGGCATGAACGGGGCGCAAGATCTGGGCGGCCAGATGGGCTTCGGCCCGATCGAGATCGAGGTTGATGAGCCGAACTTTCATGCCCCTTGGGAAGAGCGCGCGTTTGCGCTCACCCTTGCCATGGGGGCGACCGGAACCTGGTCGATCGACACCTCCCGCTATATGCGCGAGACGCTGCATCCGGTGGACTATCTGTCATCCAGCTACTACGAAATCTGGCTCAAGGGACTTGAGCGGCTGGTTGTCGCCTACGGGCTTGCCAGCCGCGCGGAAATCGGCGCCGGACGAATGTTGGAACCGGCCAAACCGGTCAAAAACATTCTGACAGCCGGCAAGGTCGCCGCAACGCTGGCCAAGGGGGGCCCGCCGACCGGCCCGCAACAGCGCCTGCCGCTTTCAAACAAGGCGACCAGGTGGTGGCCAGGCGCATGAACCCGACCGGACATACCCGGATCCCGCGTTATGTGCGGGGCTGCGCCGGCGTGATTGAGGCCGTGCACGGCGTCCATGTGTTTCCGGACGCGAACGCGGCGGGCGGAGGCGAACAGCCCACCTGGCTTTACGGTGTCGTCTTCAAGGGAACAGACATATGGGGGGCGGACAGTGATCCCTCCGTCACCCTCCGGCTGGACCTGTGGGAGCCTTATCTTGAGCACATCTGATCTTCTCGCCGCCTCGCCCGCCATCCCAAAAGACGGCGGCGGACCCGTGTTTGCAGAACCCTGGCAAGCACGGGTCTTTGCCATGACGCTGGCGGCACATGAAGCGGGCCTGTTTACCTGGAGCGAATGGGCCGAGACGCTCGGCGCAGAGCTTGCAACAGACCCGGCAGGTACGGCCGGGTACTATGACCACTGGCTTGCGGCCTTTGAGAGGCTTCTCGGCGCAAAGGACATCGCGTCAGAAGACACACTCAAAGGTCTGCGTGCCGCATGGGATAGCGCCGCCAAAGCCACCCCAACCGGCGAACCGATCGTGCTGGCGCGGCGGTAGGTCCGGTGATGGCGTCAGCGTCACTGGCGTCAGCGTTCAGTGCTTCATCCGCGCTTCCAGAGTCGCAAGACTCTGTGCGCCCTGCGCTGCATCATGTATTTCGTCTGTCGCAAACAGGGTAAGCGCGTGCTGCAAGCTTCCACCACGCTCGACATAGTCGCTGATTGCCCGCATGGACGCGAAAGTTTCGAAGTCTGCGTCGTTTAGTAATTCTGCATGAATAAGCGCATCATCGCGGGAGCCTTTGCTGTCGATTGCGCAAAAGGCCAGGGACTTCTTTTTCTCGGTCATGACATCGTCTTTCTGAAGATCGTTTGGATTTGTTGCGAAATCATTTCTGCGCATATTTTTTCAGAGCCTGCCGGTCCGCATCCTGTGTGAGGTCAAGCGCACCGCCCCAAGCCGTCCCCATCATGCAAAGTTTGCCGACCGTGAAGTTGTCAAAGTTCATTCGCGTGTACTTGTCCGTCTCCCGGCCACCGATATCTCTTAGGTATTCCTCCGCAGCTTTTGGCGCAACCGGCTGTTTCAATTGAGCTGCACTGGTAACGAGTGGCGCGTATTTTTTGAACAGTTGATCATTCTTAGATCCGTTTTGCGTCAGATCTTTCAAGGCGCGATCAACCTCATTTTTGTATTCCTGCAGTGCAAGCGCTTGCCCATCATTCATCTGAGACGTAAGCGTCTTGTTATTCAATACGTCTTTCAAGGTTTTACTGATCGTTCCAAGCATATCCCGGCAAGAATTTGTATTTGCCGGTTTAAACCCAACTTTTGCCCAAGCATACCCGCCAACACTAACGTTTGCAGAGAGGGTCACTTCTTTCAGTTTCTTTTGCGGCGGCTGATCAGCTCGCATATCCAAAATACTTTGCATGGCAGCCTTGTTCAGGCCCGCACCTTGGGCCTCCTTCTGAACGACTGCGTGATCTATGTCACAGCAGCCATCAGAGTTGAAAGACAAGTAGAGATTGGTGAATGCTCCCCCGCCATCCATCAAGAGGTAGTTTTTTTTGCCATAATTATTATAGTCAGTCGTAACACCGTTGCTGTCAGTCAACTCGAACGCGTTATAACTGAGCGGTGTAAACAGGTTGCCATCCTGAGCGTCGTTGGGATTGTTCGTCTTCCAGTCATCCTCGATTTTCGTTCGCGTTTTGTCATCGAGGTCTGCCCACTGATGATTGATGTTTTCCGCAAATGTATGCGTCACAATCTCGGGCTGCAGGCCGGTGCTCTTGACGAACGTGTCACGTTCGTAAACACCGTCAAATGACTCTTGCGGCGTAACGTTCTTGAATGTCCGCATTTTCGCAAACGCACGCGAGGTTTCCTTCAGGCTTCCGGAAAGCCCCGCGAAGTCATTCGCAGCACCTTTTAGCTCACCGTTTTCCTTTGCCGCTGCACCGGTCATTTTTGCCAGCTTGCCGACCGCATCCCGGGCCTGCTTGAGACCCACTTCGAACGCCTTTCCGTCTTTTGCGGCATTCATCTTGTTCAAACCATCCTCCAGCGCTTTATGTGCGCTGTTATAGGCTTGCTTTTCCAGGTGACCGTTCTCGTCTTCAAGCCCGCCATGCTCTGCGGCCGCATCAAAACCGGACGAAAGGCTCGCCGAACGCAGATGTGCAAAATCGGATTGCAGCTTTTTGTCGTGTGTAATGAGATCGTTATGCACCTTTTCTGAGCGTCGCCCTTCGGCTTAAAGGTGTGAAGCGGAGACTTCTGAGCACCGTCATTGATGCTTTTCAGCAGCGCATCCGGTCTCGACACTTCGGGCTTGTCGACGGTTTTTGCCCAAGCCTTTAGGTATTCGGCCTGGTCATAAATGTCCTCAAGCTCGCTCCTGGACAAAGGCGTATGCTTTTCAATTTCCTTTCGCACGAATTCCTGTTTCTTGAAATTGACCTTGAGGCCCTTTTTGTTTTCCACACTGTCTTGCAGCTTGAACTCGGGCATCTCGTTTGCCGTTTCGTCGTTCTTAGCGGACGGGCTGACGGACACTATTTTGGGGCTGGTCATTCGCTTTGGCTTTCAAATTGATTGCGCTTTGCGACAGTCTTCCCATGCGTCATGATATTGTTCAATTTATAAGTCGATAGATTTTTTAAATACATCTCTTCAAAATATGCAGATTACATATATTTAAAAATGATACAGCATGGAAAAATAGATGATTACAAACTGTATTCAGTTCATTTCTATGTATTCAGCCGTGGTTTTTCTGAACTGATATTAAATGCGAATCCAAGTTATGAAAAAAGCGGCCCCGAGGCCGCTTTCAAATTCCGTTTGACGATGCTGGGCTCCGTTACCCGGCCGGTTTGACCAGCCGCATGCGCCAGGTCACACCTTTCTTGTCTGAAACAAGCCGGTAATCGTCGAGGACTTCGAAGGCATGTGTATCATCTGTGGCCTCCCACAGCCTGGCAATCAGCTTGTTGGCCCCGCTTTCCGGGCGTTTGGGCGCGTACATGGACAGTGCGATGACCCCGTCCGGCTTCAGGAAAGGCACGTAGCGTGACACCAGCGCACCCGGGTTCTCTGCAAA
This sequence comes from Roseibium hamelinense, assembly GCF_007830545.1. Lineage (GTDB taxonomy): Bacteria > Pseudomonadota > Alphaproteobacteria > Rhizobiales > Stappiaceae > Roseibium > Roseibium hamelinense. The sequence goes on along the minus strand of NZ_VLLF01000003.1, from coordinate 80,234 downwards.
ATGCAGCACTTCGTTGAAGACAATTGCGGAGAAGGTTTCACCCGCTTCAGGCTGAAACGTGTGCATGTCGGCCGCGCGCAGCGACGCGGCAGCCGGATCGACATTTGCGATTTCAAGCGAGGCCGGGGACAGGTCGATACCGACGTATTTTTGCAGCCCCATCGGCGCCAGACGCTCGTACAAAAGCCCCTCGCCGCAGCCGATATCCAGCACATGCTTGTTGGAATTCGTCAGGTTCAACCACATGCCGATGATGCCGTAGCGGCCGCTTTCCGGCAGCGATCGCAAAAACGCCCAGCGCCCGGCTTCATATTCCTCGTCCCAACCTTCAGCGGTGCTCGCGTTCTTCGACATGGATGCTCCAAATTGCGGCCGCCGCCGCCCTGTCGGGCGCGGCGGTCAAATGCTCTTGTTGTTCAATGATCACTTATAGGGATCAGCCGCGTCGCGCAAACCATCGCCCAGGAAATTGAACGCCAGAACCACAATGATGATGGGGATGACCGGCGCCATCAGCCATGGATAGACGGTCACCACCGAAATGTTCTGCGCCTCGTTCAACAAGACGCCCCAGGAGACTGAGGGCCGTCTGAGCCCCAGATTGAGGAAGGACAGCGCGGTTTCCCCCAGGATCATCGACGGGATCGACAAGGACGCAGAGGCAATGATGTGGCTGGTAAAGCCCGGCAACAGGTGCCGTGTAATGACGCGCTTGGGCTTGGCGCCCATCAAAACCGCCGCCTTGGCGTATTCTTCCTCGCGCAAGGACAACAGCTTGGAGCGCACAGCGCGCGCAAGACCCGGCCAATCCAGCAGCCCGAGGATGACCGTGAGTCCGAAATAGATCCAGACCGGGTTCCAGGTCACCGGCAGGGCGGCCGACAGCGCCATCCACAAGGGCAATTCCGGCAGGGAGCGCATGATTTCGATCAGCCGCTGGATCGCGCTGTCGACAAAACCGCCGAAATAGCCGGCCAATCCACCGAAGAACAGGCCGAGTATGATCGAGATCGCGACCCCGATCAGACCGACCGTAAGTGACAGCCGCGCGCCATAGATCAGACCCGACAGCTGGTCACGGCCCAGGCGGTCCGTCCCAAGCAAAAAAAGCGAACCGCCCTCTGCCGGGCAGAACAGGTGGAAGTCGGCATCGAACAGCCCCCAGAACTCATAGGGATCGCCGGAGCAGAAAAACCGGATCGGTTGCACGTCGTCATAATTCGGCGTGAACACCCATTTCAAGTTGGTCATGTCGATTTCGGATTTCATGCCGTAGACGAACGGCCCGACAAACTCACCTTCATGAAACAGATGCACCGGCTGTGGCGGCGCATAAAGATGCTGGCTGTCACGCGTGTTCGGCGTATACGGCGCAATCACCTCGGCAAACGGCACGCACAGGTAAAACAGGATCAGAATGACACCCGACCAGACCGCGAGCTTGTGGCGCTTGAACTTCCACCACATGATTTGCCATTGCGAGGCCTGATAATAGCGCTCCTGCTCTTCCGACAGCTCTTCGACCGTCTCGGGATTGAAGGGGCGCGGATCGACATAATGTTCGGCCCGGTGTTCGTCCACCGGCTTTTTCGGGTCGAAGACGTCGCTCATGAGGCGGCCCTCCCGCCCAGTCGGATTCTCGGATCAAGCACCGCCAGCAAGATATCCGACACCAGCATGCCGAACAGGGTCAGCACTGCAACGAACAGAAGAATGAATCCGGCCAGGAACTGGTCCTGACTTTGAAGGGCCGACAAGAGCACGGGGCCAACGGTCGGCAGGTTCAAGACCACCGAGACGATGACCGACCCGGACACCAGCGAGGGGATCAGGTTGCCAATGTCGGAAATGAACGGATTTAAAGCCATGCGCAACGGGTACTTAGTCAGGAGTTTTCGCTCTGTCAGGCCCTTTGCGCGGCCGGTCGTGACATATTGTTTGTGCAATTCGTCCAGCAGATTGGCGCGCAAACGCCGGATCATCGCCGCCGTTCCGGATGTGCCGATGACGATGGTCGGAACAATCAGATGGGCAAGGATCGACATCAGCTTGTCGAAGCTGAAAGGCTGGTCGATGTATTCAGGTGCCATCAAACCGCCGACTGACAGGCCGAACCAGCGGTTGAACAGATAAAGCAGGATCAGGCCCAGCAGGAAGTTCGGGACTGCAAGGCCGAGATAGCCCAGAAAAGTGAACCCGTAGTCGCCCCACGAGTACTGCCGGGTGGCCGAATACATGCCGATCGGAAACGACACGATGTAAACGAACAAGATGGTGGCGAAGTTCAGCACGATGGTCAGCGGCAGGGTCGGGCCGACGACCTCGTTCACCGGCTTGTCGAACTCGAACGACCAGCCCCAATTGCCCTGCAACAGCCCGTCGAAGCCATTGGGACCCGGCCATGCGCCGATCCAGATCAGGTATCGTTCGAAAAACGGCCGGTCGAGCGCGAATTCTTTGCGCAGGAACTCCAGCTTGGCAATAGACGCGCTTTCGCCGCTGGTTCTCAGAGCTGCAATCTGGTTGGAAATGTAGTCACCGGCGGGAAGTTCGATTATGAGGAAAATCAAGAAGCTAATGACAAGCAGGGTCGGGATCATCGTCAGGATCCTGCGCACCATATAATAGATCATCCCGTCAGCCCCTTGACCTCCCGTCTTGTCCGGAAGGCGTTTTCAACCCCGTTTCGCCTGCCCTGTCAGCCGGGCAGGCATTTGTTGATATCAGCGCTTTGTATCGCTGAGGTAAAATTCATCCATCCGGTGCAGACCGAAATGTGCCCCCGGATCCCAGCCGTAGATCGCGGTTTGGGGAACATTCTTGACGCCGTTGATCAAGACCGGCTGCGGCACTTCAGCTACGAGGCCGATGCGGATGGTCTCTTCCGCGTTGATTTCCAGCATTTCATGCCAGATCCCGGTGCGCTCTTCCGGTGATGCCGAACTGTTCCACGCAGCGTAGAGCTCCATGAGGCGGATGGCCGGCGCCCAGTCCGGCTTTTCACCGCCCTCGCCCTTGGTCTCGTAATAATCGCCCCAATCGTGCCAAAGAAGCAGATCGCCACGCGCGGGGGCCAGATCGGTGGGCGGCATTTCCGACGTTGCGATGCCGTTTTCCAGACCGGGTGTGACAGACATCACCAGATCGCCGGTGATCGCCCGTTCGCGGACGATGTCGCGCTGGCTGGGCTTAATGTAGAGCTTAACGCCAATGTCTTTCCAGTTTTCCGACACAAGCTCCAGCGCATCGGCTTCCGTTTGGCTTTCGCCATAGGTTTCAATGATGATTTCGAGCGGCTTGCCGTTTTCCATCAAGCGGACGCCGTCATTGTTGCGCTCGGTCAGTCCAATCTGATCCAGCAGATCATTGGCTTTTTCCGGATCGTAAACCGCATGTTTCGTCCGGTATTCCGGCTTGAACAGCGGACTTGCGGGCAGCACGGTGTCATTTCCCGTCTTGCCTAGCCCGAAAAACAGCACACGGTTGACCATTTCGCGGTCGATCCCATAGGACAGCGCGTGGCGGAACCGCTTGTCGCGCAACAGCTTGCGCCAGTCCGGGTCGGCAACGGTCAGGTTTGGCAGTATCGAGATTTCCGCTCCCTTGGAGTTGGACCACAGCGCCGTCGTATAGCCTTGCTGGGCTTCGCCCTGCTTCAAGACCGTTATGTCGGCAAAACTCAGATTCCGGGCCTGGAGATCGGTCTCGCCCGCCTGCGCCTTGGCCGGGATCAGTTTGCTGTCCGCGACCGTCATGATGACTTCGCTGATATAGGGCAGCTGCTGACCGGCAGTGTCCAACCGGTGGTAGTAGGGGTTGCGCGTTAGAACAAAGCGTAAGTCGCTGCCGTTATCAGTGCGGATCCAGGGTTGAAGAGACGGCATGTCTGGATTGAGTGCGTTGTACATGTCGTCTTTTTTGTTGTGTAACGGTGCCCAGGACCGTGCCTTTACCTTGGCGGCTTCGGCCTTAATCGTTTCCGGGTCGCCATATTTTTCGTGGAACTGTTTCAGGTAATGAGCAGGACGGTAAATGAACGGCGGACGCGACTTGGCCAATTCGGGCAGAAATAGCGGGTTCGGAGTGTCCCATGTGAAACGGACCGTCGTTTCATCCAGAACTTCGAATTTCGGCGGCTTCCCGTCCGACAACATGAACGGCGGCAGGCCGGACGGCGTCAGGTTTTCATTCAGCGCGATATCTTCATACCAGTAGCGGATGTCTTCCGCGCCGAACGGATGGCCATCCGACCATTTGTGCCCTTCGCGGGTTTCCAGCGTGAAGATGCGGCCCTCTTCGACTTCGACATCCTCCAGGATATCGGGAACGAGATTGAGCTCGCTGTCGTAGCCAACCAGCCGGGCATAGCCCCACACGTTGATCAGGCGAACGTCTTTTGAGCGGCCGATCAGTGTGTTGAGTGTGCCTCCCGGTGTGCCGATGGTCCGGCCCTTGCCTTCCATGTCGACAACCAGCGGCTCATCAGGCACCCGCTCCGCAACCGGCGGCAGGGACGGATCAACATCCGGTGTTTCTTTCAAATCCAGCGCCCAGGCCGACCCTATCCCGGCCAAGGCGAGCGCGAGGCCGGCAAGGCCTCCCGTTTTCAGTATGCTCATGCGGCAGTCCCCTCAAGGGCGCCCCGGGTTTTCATCCCGGGTGCGCAAACGAAATGGTTTGGTTCCATTTCAATGAGTACCGGCTCGATCCCGTCCACCACACGGAACGGCTCAGGCCATTCACCCGGCTCGGAGGCGCGATTGGCATCAAGCGCCGCAAAATCGAGCGGGGTGTTCAAATCCGGTTCGGGCACAGCCGACAGCAGCGCCCGGGTGTATGGATGAAGCGGATTGGAGACCACTTCGCGGGTCTCGCCAACCTCAACCAGCCTGCCCCGGCACATCACGGCTATGCGGTCGGCAATGTAGTCGACCACGGCCAGGTTGTGACTCACAAACAGGTAGGTCAGGTTGAGATCCCGTTTCAGATCCTGAAGCAGGTTGAGGATCTGCGCCTGGACGGAGACATCCAGTGCGGAAGTAGGCTCATCGCACAATATGAATTCCGGGTTGAGTGCGAGTGCGCGCGCTATGCCGATCCGCTGACGCTGCCCGCCCGAGAACGAATGCGGATACCGGCGCAGGAAGCGCGGATCCAGCCCGACAAGATCCATCAGGGACCGCGCCCTTTCCGCCTGCTCTGCCGCGGTGCCGATATTGTGGATCTGCAGCGGCTCGGTCAGGATATCGTTCACGGTCATGCGCGGATTAAGCGAGGAAAACGGATCCTGGAAAATCAGCTGGACACGGCGCCGGTAGTCCAGAAGATCCGGGCCGCGGAGTTTGTGAACATTCTCAAGGCCGCTGCCATGATTGTAACGGATGGTTCCCTCTTCGATTTCAATCGCCCGCAAGATCGCTTTTGCCGCAGTGGTTTTGCCCGAGCCGGATTCGCCAACAAGGCCGAGGCATTCGCCCTTCTTGATGGTGAGATTGATCATGTCGAGCGCGCGGACACTGGCAGGCTTGGTCGAAAACAGACCACCCTTGCGCAAGGTGAATTCCTTAACGACATCGTGCATCTCAACAAGAGGCTGGCCCGGCGCCACCTTGCTCGCGGTTCCGCGCTGTTTGAGCGAATCTGCCTTGACCTCGATCGGCCGGATGGGCATCAGCCGTTCGTCCCGGTCCATATTGAAGCTGGGCACGGCGTTGAGAAGCGCTTTGAGATAGTCGTGTTTGGGGTTGGAGAAAAGGTCCTGCGCAGTGCCCTTTTCCATGATGCGGCCGTGATAGATCACGACGACCTCGTCTGCCATGTTGGCGACGACCCCGAAATCGTGCGTGATCATCAGAACCGACATTTTTAATTCGGCCTGCACATCCTTGATCAGCTTCAGGATTTCCGCCTGGATCGTGACATCGAGCGCTGTTGTCGGCTCATCGGCAATCAACAATGCGGGATGGCATATCATTGCCATTGCGATCATGGCGCGCTGGCGAAGGCCGCCGGACAGCTCAAAGGGATAGGTGTCCAGTCCGCGTTTGGGATCGGGAAACTGGACCAGCCGCAACATCTCCTGGGTTAGATCGCGCGCCTCGGCGGCGCTGCAGTCCCGGTGCAAGACGGCGGCCTCGCCAATCTGGTCGCCGATCGTGTGCAGCGGCGACAAGGATGTCATGGGTTCCTGAAAGATAATCGATATCCGGTTGCCGCGCAGGCTCCGCATGGTCTTTCCCTTGCGGTCCAGCGTTGCAATGTCCACCGGGGGGACTTTGCCATGCGGGTCGCTGAGAACAACATGCCCTTCGGTGATGTCCGCCATTGTCGGCAGCAGCCCCATGATGGTTTGTGAGATCACGGTCTTCCCGGACCCGGACTCCCCCACCAAAGCAACGGTTTTGTTCTCGGGCACAGCAAAAGACACGTCGTCCACCGCGCGGACCTTGCCTTCCGCGGTGTTAAAATCGACAGTCAGACCATCGATTGACAGCACGTTCACTGTTGTTCCCCTCCTTCACAGTGTCCGCCGGCAGGGTGTTTAAACCCGCTCAACCAGGTAAAGACAACCACATTTGCCAGTCACTTAGCAATGGTGGCTGAACAATTGCCATGCCATGATCCAGATCACACAACATCATGACGCTGACACGACGGCAAGCGACAGTCGAACGCCCTCACATGTCGTCCAACGTCTCACAATCACATGCGTTCCAACTACCGGTACTTGCTATGAATCGCCTGATAGGTTCCGTCCGCCCGTACCTCTGCAAGACCCTTATTAAAAGCCCGCAGGATGTCGTTTATGCCCGGATAAACCTTTGAGAAGCAGACGTGATAATTGATCGAGCGAAACTCTGTGAAATCGAACTTTCCGCTTAGTCCGTGTTGCTTGATCAGAAAATCATTGTTCCGGCGGCCGGCATACAGATAGTTGAACCGCTCCACGTCCAGCATGTTCAGCCCGGAAAGATCATCCGCCAGGGGGATCGCGACCGCGTCTGCGCTGTTCAATTCATCGAAGATCGCGTATCCGGAGACGGCCGCGACGGCAACGCCCGCCACATCTGCGATATTGGACAGCACCGGCCCTTTGAACCCCTTTCGAGTGTAAAGGCCGTAATTTTCCTCGCTGATTTTGTCGGAGATAAAGAACAGATCGCTGCGCTCCGGACTGTCCGCGCAAGACAAGGCGCCGGTGGCCTGTCCGTTCTCAACATCGCTCATCGCCCGTTTCCACGGTACGAACTGGATTTCAGCCTCGATACCGGCACGTTTGAACGCCTCCAGCACCACCTCATAGTCAAAGCCGCGCAAGCCATCGATCGGCTCTTCCATTTCGAATGGCGGATAGTGCACCGCAAGGATCGTCACACGCTCTTCAGCCGCGGCCGCGCAAATCGGCACAAGCGCTGCCACGAGAACACAAACCAACGAAACAAAGAGCTTGTTAATCGATCAAGCCTCCGATCAAAAACCTGCGTGCGGCTTGAACTCTCGCTGGCCTCACGCGCTCAAATAAAACACCGATCTGTTTACGATTGGCAAACACACGCGCATAAAAATATTATGCGCGGTCATGTCCGGCCGGCTTACTCCGCAGCGGTCGATGCCGCGCCGCTGGACTTGATATCGGCAGCCTGCCGGATTTCGTCTACAAATGGATCCAGCTTCCAGACATCCAGAGACTCGGATCGCCCGCGCAGGCTGTAAAGACCGGCATGGGTTTTGGCCACCTCGCTGGGAAGGGCGGCAATGGTGTCGCTGCTGGCCAGAATGACGACCTCGTCGGAGATCGCAACCTCCCGACCGAGCGACTGAAGCCGTTCAGCCGTGTTCACGGTGTCACCCACCACAGTGTAGTTCCAGCGGTCAAGTGCGCCGACATTCCCGACAACAGCCAGACCTGTATGAATGCCAATCCGCAACTGAATGCCCTCGCGGCCTTCGGCACGGGCACGATCATTCGCCTTGCGAACCGCGATCGCGATCTGGCGCGCGGTCGAAACGGCCGCCTCGGCATGATCCGGCCGGGCATCGGGCGCGCCCCAGAAGGCGAGCATGCCGTCGCCAATGAACTTGTCGACCGTGCCGCCGTTCTTTTCGACCGCCTCGACAAGTATGGCGAAATGCGAATTCAGGCTCTGTGCCAATTCCGTCGCGCTCATATGCTCCGAGATAGCGGTAAATCCGACGATATCAGTGAAAAGCACAGTCAGCTCTGCCTCGCGTGCTATAGCAGCGTCCTGTCCTCCCAAACGCATCAGCTTGATGAACAAGGATCTCGGGACATACGTGTTCATGGCCTTCAGACCGTCGACCATGGCATTGAAAGCAACAGCCACCTGGTCCAGCTCGGCAACTCGGCTGCGCGGAAGACGGTCCACCTCGTCCAGGGACAATGTGCCGACCTTTTCCGACTGGCGCGCAAGTTCGCGCAAAGGGCGCGCAAACCGGCGCCCAAGCCATGCGGCGATCACCACAGCGACGATCAAAGCGCCAAACCCGACAGCTGCGGAACCGGCCAGCCTTTGGATCTCGCGCGAAATCGACGCACTTTGAAAATACTGACCGATCACCCAGGGATCGTCGCTGAAGCCGGGCATCACCGCGCGCATCATGATGAACTCATCATCTGCCGCCGGGATCATCGACACTTCAATGCCCATCTCCGCCGCTCTTTGGAATTCAGGCAAAATCTCGCGCTCGCCGACCGCTTTCAGGACCGGATCACCAAACTCCAAACGAGGTGCAGGCAGCGCAAGAGCGGGCTTTCCTCCGGTCTGCAGCCATGCCGTGTCAGAATGCATGATGATCTCATCGCCATTGGCGATGATGAAGGTGGTCGCGTCCGCCCCCTCATCCAGATTGGCGATGCTGCGGCTCAAATCCGCGAGCGAGCTTGCGGCCGTCAGGATACCGGCAAGTTCGCCATCGCGGACAATCGGAACCGATACATTTGCATACTGGCCATATTCGTTGTGGACCAGAGGACCCCAGGACGGCGGACTGTCAACGGCGATCTCCGGCAGCTCATAGGTCTTGCCTCCCTGGCTCGGGACTTGGCCGTCGAAAGCTTCCGGCCGTTGTCCCGGTTCCTTGTAAACGCCGTAATTCATGCCGTTGGGCAAGGTGACGACGAAGACGCTCACCGTTGGATTGCCGACGATGGCCAGCATCAGCTCCTGCTTTGTCATGGCCACGTTTTCGGGATCAAGCGGGCCGTCGTCGAAAAACGGTTTCAAGCCGATGGCGGCAAGTTTGACGGCTTCAAAATGCCGGCGCAGCTGCGTTTCCATCGACTGCGTGATGAGGATCGCCTTGTCGTTGAGCAGCGAAAACGTGTTCTGAAAATTCGCGATGACCGACAACAACAGCACAAGCGCAAGGCTTAACGCGACGAAAGCGCCGAATCCCAACCCCATGATCCGCGTCAGAGGCAGCTTAATTCTTCTCTTGTTACCACTATTTTCCGTCATGGATCCTGTTCACAACGCCAACAAGCATGGGCCGAAATGTTACCACAGGTGAGCCCTGTCTGCCTCGCTATGGTGTTCGTTTGCTTTTGTAAATGGCAGGAACAGTTGAGGCGGCCTTAAAAAGGGTATCAAGTTGTGGCATCGCGGTCTGTGACGGTGCCGTGCCGCCCGGCACTCCTGGCCGGCGGCATATCAGATGATGTCACAGATCCAGTTCAAGCTGTTCCAGCTCGTTCAGGATTTCACCTGTGTGTTCGCCAAGCCGTGGCGCAGCGCGGTCCAACACCAGCTCGCTGTCAGAAAACCTTATCGGCGTGCGCACCGAAGGCACGTGCCCGCCTTTGGCCCCAGCCGCCGGCAAATCGACCTTCAGGTTGCGGTGGGCCACCTGCGGATCGGCAAAAACGTCAGCCACCGAGTTGATCGGCCCGGCCGGAACACCTTGCGCCTCAAGCGCTTCGAGCAGAGCATCGCGGCCAAAGAACCTGATTTTTTCCGCAAGAAGCGGCACAAGCACCTCGCGGTGGGCAACACGGGCGGCGTTGGTCGCATAGGCAGGATCACCCGAAAGCTCAGGCATGCCCAGGACGGCACAGAGCTTGGCAAACTGCCCGTCATTGCCAACGGCGACGATCAAATGCCCGTCGCGCACCTCAAACACCTGATAGGGAACAATGTTCGGATGCGCATTTCCCAAGCGTTTTGGAGCTTTGCCCGACACGAAAAAGTTGAGCGCTTGATTGGCAAGGACACTGACCTGGGCATCCATGAGTGCCAGGTCGACACGCTCCCCCAAGCCGGTCCGCTGACGTTTTTGAACGGCAGCCAGAATGCCGATCACACCGTAAAGACCGGTGAAGATGTCGGCAAAAGCAACACCGATCTTTTGCGGCTCGCCCTCCGGATCGCCGGTCAGATCCATGATGCCGCCCATACCCTGGATCATGAAATCGTAGCCGGCGCGGTGCGCATATGGCCCGTCCTGCCCGAAGCCTGTCACGGAGGCATAAATCAGGCGCGGATTGATCTTGTGCAGGCTGGCGTAATCCAGGCCGTATTTTGCAAGCCCGCCAACCTTGAAGTTCTCGATCAAGATATCGGCTTGCGCCGCCAGTTTGCGGGCCGTCCCCTGGCCTTCTTCCGTTCTGAAGTCGACAGTGATCGACCGTTTGCCGCGATTGCAGGAATGGAAATACGCCGCATCCAAAGCGCTGCCATCTTCGCCCTCAACAAAGGGCGGCCCCCACCCGCGCGTGTCGTCGCCGGCCGGGCTTTCCACCTTGATCACGTCAGCGCCCAAATCCGCGAGTGTCTGGCCGATCCAGGGTCCGGCCAGGATACGAGCGAATTCAACAACCTTTAGGCCTTCAAGCGGCGCAGACATTCCATATGATCCTTTTGAGAGTTCGCGAAGCTTCAAGTGCCCCGGTTCAGGTGCCCCGGCTCAGGTGCCGGAGACCTTCCGGTAGATGTGGTAGCGGCCAGGGTGAATGCCCTCCGGCTTTTCCACGGTCTCGAAATTCGGCAGGTCCAGTTCCAGCGCGGTTAAAATAAAGCCACCGGGCGCAATGCGCTCGTCCATCAGGGGGGACAACCAGCTTGCAATCGCCAGATCGTAGGTCGGATCTGCGGAACCGATATCAATGTGTGCGAAAGCGGCCTTTGCTTTGACCCGCGGCCCGCAAAACGCGAGTGTTTCGCGGATATCTCCGAGGATCATGTGCTCCGCATCCGGCGCGGAGCTCGGATGGCAGGTCATGTCGAAATCGAATACGAAAATCTCTTTTTCCGGATAAATCTCACGCAAATGGTCGTAGGTGCGGCCATTGCCAAGGCCCAGTTCCAGAATCGGGCCCTCGATCTCATTCACCTGATCGACGAGATGCTCCAGAATGATTTTCTGTGACGTCATGCGGCGGATGAAACTGTCGAGGCGACTCATGGGAAATATCCTGGCTGTGCAACACGGCTGCACTGCATAGCCCCCCCGGCCGCTTTGGTCAAAACCTTGGCGGCGAAAGCCGCCGGACCGGTCCCGCTAGACAAACACGGTCATCACCTTCGTCCGCGCGTCCAGATCGCCCAGTTCGGCTTTAATTTCGTTGGACCGGGCGGTCAGTTGTTCGGCGGAAGCGTTTACCGCCACTTCTCCGGTCTTCAGTTCAATCGCGTCCATGCGCGTCAGCGCGGTGCGGACCTTGCCGACAAAATTATCCATCGACAAGGCACCGTAATTCGAGACCGAAAGCACCGCGTTGACATCTTTTCCGACGAGTTTTACCCGGCTCGTCGAAATGATCATATCCCCGATCTGATAGAGTTTGACGAGATACGTATAGGTTTGAAAACCAAGGGATATGCTGACAACGGCGGACCCGCCGAGCAACATCTGGACACTTGCCCCCTTAATCCACTGCAGGCTCATGCCGTGGATCGCGCTTTGGTGAAAGCCGGTGGTCAGATCGACCTGATTGCCCAGAATGTTTGTCGTCTTGTCCGTCGCTATGTTCTCAGTGAGATTGTTCGCGTCGATAATGACATCGCCGGTCTTGTCACCCGCGTTGATGGTCAGGGACTTGGCGTTGCCGCTTTTGACGGTCACTTCACCACCGGCTGAAAGCGTGATCGTTCCGGTCGCATCCAGCTCATAGTTTCCATTGACCTGATAACTCTGGTCGCCTGTCTCGACATAAAGCCGCTCCCCAGCCTTTACGAGCATGCGCCCATCGCATGCCAGCAGAATGCCATGACTTGAATCGGAATCAGGACCCGCTGCCTGTTTGAAGACATTCTCACTGTCTTTGCCGCCTGCGTCGTCGATGTGCTTTTGCGGATAATAGTGCAGCTGGTCCGTCTCGACCTTGTGAGCGGATTGTTCGAGATCGGAGTACCCGCCAAGACGGGCAATCGCGCCAAGGTCAATGCCATCCGGCGCTTTATCAGTCTTTTCGGATTGAATTTTCGGCAGGTAAACGTAAGCGTGCTTCGTGTTGTAATCGATTATGGAGTCGAGTTTGGAGTTCTTGTCCTTTTCGTCGGTCATCCACGCCCTGCCTATGTCTTTATTGAAAATGTAACTGAGCCCATTTGCCTGCCAGCCTCAGCTTAAGGTGCAATAACAACGCTGCCCGCCACCAAATGCAACAATCAAAAGCACTGGTTGCACCGAACCGCCTCGATCTGTGTTTTTGGAATCGTGGCCGGCGCTCTTGCGGAAGGCAGCAGTCTTCTGCTTCGATCATCAGCGCAACAATGGGAGGCGGGTTTGGCGAGCAAAGGCTATACCGACTACGAGACGCAGTATAACAACCGGGCCAGGGTTCCTGAGCACCCTGTAATCTTTGAGAACTGGACACGCCGAGCCGCCGATTTCCGCACCAGCTGGCGCAACCTGCTCGACATGCCCTATGCCGACCAGCCGCGAACGACCTATGATTTCTTTTACGCCAGCGATGATGCCCCGGCGCAGTCCCGCACCGCCCTGTTCATTCATGGCGGTTATTGGCAGTCTCTCGACAAGAGCTCGTTCTCGCATATGGCCCGCGGCTTGTGTTTGCACGGATTCGATGTTGCCGTTGCGAACTACACCTTGTGCCCCAGGACCGATATTGCTGGCATTTGCCGGGAAATGCGCCTGTTGGCGGCGCATCTCGTGCGCACATGGGGCAAGCCTCTGCTTGTCTACGGCCACTCGGCGGGCGGGCATTTGACGGCAGATCTTATGGCAACCGACTGGAGCACATTTGATCTGCCTCCGGAGATCGCTGACCGGGGCATGCCCATTTCCGGCCTTTTCGATCTTGAGCCGCTGCTCGACACGAGCATCAACAAGGCCCTGCATCTCAACGCCAGAACCGCACGGGAGGCTTCGCCGCTGTTTGGCCCGATCCCGGAGACCGGTCAATTCATTGCCGTGGTCGGAGGCGAGGAATCCGAAGAATTTCATAAACAAAGCAAGGACCTGGTCGAGACCTGGACGACCGAAAAACTTCATGGAACGCTGGACATTCAAGCCGGCCAGAATCATTTTACGGTCATCGACCCTCTTGCCGAACCAGACAGTGGCTTGGTAACCCGGCTCAAACAACTTTGCCAAAACGACCTTGAAGACGCCTGAAAAAAGATCAATTGAGTTAGGCGCAGACTTACAACCATGTGGAGATATTGATGCGATCGGAAACGGCTGTTGCCATTCGTTTGGAGGACTACGCACCCGCACCGTACCGCATCTCGAAACTCTTTCTGGACGTCAAGCTGGCACCGCAGGCCACCGTTGTGACGGCAGAGCTTCACATCGAGCGCGGAAACGCCACCAAAGCCGGCACACCGCTGGAGCTGGACGGAGACGGTCTCGAGCTGGAGGGCGTTCAAATCGACGGCTTCCCGGCAGATCCCGCAGCAATCACCGCTACTCCCGACAAACTGGTCCTGCACAGCCCGCCCGCCGACCCCTTTGTGCTGACGATCCGGACCAGGGTGAACCCGGAAGCGAATACCCAGCTTATGGGTCTTTACCGATCGTCCGGCACCTATTGCACCCAGTGCGAGGCGGAAGGTTTCCGGCGCATCACCTACTTTCTGGACCGGCCGGACATCCTGTCGGTCTACACAACCCGCATCGAGGCTCGCAAAAGCGATGCGCCAATATTGCTCGGCAACGGCAACCCGTCAGAGGCCGGCGATATTCCCGGCACCGACCGCCACTATGCGATCTGGCATGACCCGTTCCCCAAGCCATCCTACCTGTTCGCCCTGGTCGGCGGTGATCTGGCAGCCGTGCGGGACACATTCACCACATCATCCGGCCGGTCCGTTGATCTGGCAATCTATGTTGAGCACGGCCGGGAAAACTGGTGCGACTGGGCGATGGATTCGCTCAAGCGTTCCATGCGTTGGGACGAAGAAACCTTCGGGCTGGAATATGACCTGGATGTCTTCAATATCGTAGCCGTGTCAGACTTCAACATGGGTGCGATGGAGAACAAGGGCCTAAACATCTTCAACGACAAATATGTTCTTGCCGACCCGCAAACGGCAACGGACCAGGACTATGCCAATGTCGAGGCGGTGATAGCCCACGAATATTTCCACAACTGGACAGGCAACCGGATCACCTGCCGTGACTGGTTTCAGCTCTGCCTGAAAGAGGGGCTGACCGTATTCCGCGATCAGGAGTTCTCGTCCGACATGCGCTCCCGCCCCGTCAAGCGCATATCGGATGTCCGGCTGCTGAAAGCGCACCAGTTTCCCGAAGATGCCGGCCCTCTGGCCCACCCGGTCCGTCCGCGCACCTACCGCGAGATCAACAACTTCTATACAGCGACCGTCTATGAAAAGGGTGCAGAGGTCGTTCGCATGCTGAAAACCCTGCTTGGCCCGGACAGCTTCCGGGCGGGCATGGACCTTTATTTTCAGCGCCATGACGGAGAGGCGACAACCATTGAAGCGTTTCTGGCATGTTTTGCCGAAGCGGCCGGCACGGACCTTGACCAGTTTGCGCTTTGGTATGAACAGGCCGGCACGCCGCTGATCAAGGTAGACTGCACGTATAGTGAAGAAAATCAGGAGCTGCGCCTGACCTTGTCCCAGTCTATCCCGCCGCTGCCCGGGCAGGACGAAACCGATCCGAATGTCATTCCCGTCCGCTTCGGGCTGTTGGGAGAAGATGGCAAGGACATGGACCTCGTGCCGACACCCGCTTCCGATGTGAGCGGTGACATGATGGTCTTGAAACAGCGCACCCAGACTTTCACGCTTCAAAACGTTCAGGCGCGTCCGGTACTGTCGCTTCTAAGGAGGTTTTCCGCGCCGGTCCGGCTTGACTTCGACCAGAGCAAACAGGATCTCTTGTTCCTGGCTCAAAGGGACAGCGACCCCTTCAACCGTTGGCAAGCGACCCAAACTCTTGCCACACGGGAACTGATCCGCCTGGCGGGCGACGCAAGGCAGGACAAGGCGCTGCTGCCGGACGTCAAACTCGTGGACGCATTTGGTGAAACCATTTCAGACACTACGCTGGACCCTGCTTTCCGCGCCCAGACCCTGGACCTTCCAAGCGAAGCCGACATTGCCCGCGACCTCGGCAAGGATGTCGACCCGGACGCGATCCACGCGGCGCGTCAGGCGTTGCGCAAAGCCATCGGTTTGCAGCATCACTCGGCATTGATCGGCGCAGCACAGCTTGATGGCGAAGCGTTTTCGCCGGATGCGGCGGCAGCCGGACAGCGCGCCTTTGCCAACCGGGCCCTGTCCCTTCTTGCGGTCGCCGACGAACCGGGAACGGCGGAACTTCTTAAAACGCGGTTTGACATGGCAACCAACATGACGGACCGCATCTCCGCGCTGTTAATGCTGGTGCATAACGGCCTTCACGGGTCCGAGGCAGCTCTTGCCGCGTTTCTTAACCGGTTCCAGGACACCTCGCTGGCCATGGACAAGTGGTTCATGGTGCAGGCCACGGCACCGAAGGAGGATGCCTTTGACCGGATCACCGCCCTAACCGCGCATCCCTTGTTCGACAAGACCAACCCGAATCGGCTGCGCTCACTGGTACAATCCTTTGCGACGGGCAATCCGACACAATTTTCACACGCCAGCGGTCGCGGATTTGACTTTGTGGCCGACATGGTTCTGGAAATTGATAACCGAAATCCACAGGTCGCTTCCCGTCTTTTGACCAGTTTCAGATCCTGGCGGGCGCTTGAGGAAAACAGAGCCGCACTTGCAAAACAGGCATTATTACGCATTTCTGCCGAAGACGACCTGTCAAGAGATACAAGAGATATCGTCGATCGTTGCCTTCAATAGTTGCGAATACTCGACCGTGTTAATATTTCTAGGATCAAGTGCTTGTTCCGTTAACCATTTTTTTCTGAGTGGGGCCTAGACAAACCGACTCGCCTAGATTCAAATGAAGGTGATTCGGGCGGCGGGCGTCCGGCGGTAAATTCAAGTAATCGGGGCACATTTCCGATGGCGCGGGCATCTGCCGGCAGCGCGTCCACGCGACGCCATATCCGGCCCAAAAGAAAACAGACCAGCGACCGGACCTTGACCGGACATCTGCGCCTGCTCGCAGAACCGACCTATCAGCACCTGCTGCGCTCTGAACCCCTGATGCGCCGGATCATTCCGGCGCTTTGTCTGATTTTTGTCGCAAGTCTTGCCGTTTTCCGAACCATTGACCTGTCCTACGAGCACGACGCCCGCGACCGGCAGGTCCGCAGCGAAATTGAGTTATCCTCCGCGCTGATTGCGGCACAGCTTGTGCTGGAAACACAGGACCTTCCCGAACAAGGCTTCCGCTCCGGCCTGCAGCGTGCTCTTGCCGATAGCCTGCCTTCGGGCATGACCCGCTTTGGCAGGATTGTTCTGGTCAGCGATGCGGATGGCATGGTGATCGCCAGTGCTCCGATGCAGCCGGGGCTGGAAAACCGTCCGCTAGATGATCTGTTCGGCGCGTCTCAGCCGCTTGCCGTCTTTGGCGCCCGGGCAGGCGTGATGCTGATTGAGACGGAGCTTTCTCCAGGCGATGGCACGATCAACGCGTATGCCGCCGCCCGACATCTGCAAAACGACCGGCTTGGAATGGTTGCGGTTCTTCAGCCCGAGAGCGAGGCGTTTGCCAGCTGGCGGTCCGATGTTTCGGCAAATGTCACCATGTTTGTCGGCACCGCGAGTGTGCTCCTCGTCCTGGTCTATGCGTTTTTTGCCCAGGCCACCCGGGCCGAACAGGCCGACGACATGTACGCTGCGACCCGCAGCCGGATCGACACGGCTTTGAACCATGGCCGTTGCGGCCTGTTCGATTGGGACTTGTCGCGCGGACGTGTTTTCTGGTCCTCTTCGCTGTATGAGCTTTTGGGGCGCACACCCCAGGACGACATTCTCAGCTTCTCTGAAGTCTCCGCGATGACCCATCCGGAAGACGTCGACCTGTTTGCGCTGGCCGAACATCTTCTGGACAGCGGCGCAGGTACCGTCGATCAGATGTTCCGCATGCGCCATGCCGACGGACGCTGGATCTGGTTGCGCGCCCGCGGCGAAATCCAGTCGGATCCCGGCCGCAGTGAACCGCACCTGATCGGCATCTGCATTGACGTCACCGAGCAGCACGAACTTGCCGAACTGAGCCGCACCGCGGACCTGCGCCTGCGCGATGCAATCGAGACAATCTCGGAAGCCTTCGTTTTGTGGAACGCCAAGAACGAGCTGGTGATCTGCAATTCGAACTATCAGGCGCTGCACAAGCTGCCTCAGGACGCGATCAAGCCCGGCACGCCCTATCAGGACGTCATGGCAGCAGCCACAAACACCGAATTGGCCCCGCACCCGGTCAAAATCAGCCAGCGCGGTGATGCCCCTGAAGGCAGCTATGAAGCGCAGCTGGAAGACGGCCGCTGGCTGCAAATCTCAGAACGCCGGACCAAGGATGGCGGCTTCGTTTCGGTCGGCACCGACATTACCGCGCTGAAGCAGCATGAAGAAAAGCTGATGGACAGCGAAAAACGGCTGAAGGCAACGGTCACCGATCTGCAAAAGTCCCGCCAAACCCTTGAAGTCCAAGCGCAGCAGCTGGTTGAGCTGGCCGAAAAATACGGTCAGGAAAAAACCAACGCCGAGAACGCCAACCGGGCGAAATCGGAGTTCCTCGCCAACATCTCGCACGAACTGCGCACACCGCTCAACGCCATCATCGGCTTTTCCGACATTATGAACCAGCAGATGTTCGGCCCGCTCGGCAGCGGACGCTATTCGGAATATTGCAATGACATTCACAACAGCGGCACCTATTTGCTGAACGTGATCAATGACATTCTCGACATGTCAAAGATCGAAGCCGGCCGTATGTCGATCGAACCGGAGCAGATCCCGGTTGCCGATGCCGCACGCGACGCCAGCCGGATTATCACCACGGCAGCAATCGAGAAACGCATCACCGTCAATTGCGAAGTGGCCGAGGACGTCACGGTTCTGGCCGATCGGCGCTCGCTCAAACAAGTCTTCTTGAACCTTTTGGCCAACGCCGTGAAATTCACCCCGGAAGACGGCGAAGTCAGCCTGACGGCGTGGGCCGATGCCGAGCAGGTGCATTTCGACATCACCGACACGGGCATTGGCATTGCCGCTGCCGATATCAAGCGGCTGGCGCAGCCCTTCGTGCAGGTGGAAAACCAGTTCACCAAGACCCACAAGGGATCTGGCCTCGGACTGGCCATCGCCCGCTCGCTGATCGAACTTCACGGCGGAACGCTCGATATCCGCTCCGAAGTCGGCCACGGGACGACGGTCAGCTTCAGCCTGCCGGCCGGCCACAAAACGACTGAGACACAGCCCGAGCTGCTTTAAGATTCAGCACCCTTGGCAAGTTAATTGCCTTTTTGGCCTCATAGTTCAGGACAGCACGCGCTTCGTACGCGACGTTTCTCGAGCTTTCGATGAACTCTGCGCCCCCATGCAGCCTGCGCAGCTTGGCCTCTTGGCACAGGGCATTGATATCGCGCCGGATCGTGTGCGCGGAAACGCTGAGGTCACCGGCCAGCTGTTCCACCGCAACCCGGCCGTCACGCTGAGCAATTTCCAAAATTCTACCCTTGCGATCCATGCGCATGAAACCCCAGAAGCAGGTGCCCTCAGACCGGCAGACGCTTTTCCGACAGGACCGCCCCGGCCCTGACATTTGCTATCTATCTGAAATTTGAGACAGTTTTCTGCTCGTTAGAGCATCATTTCGTGACACAAATGCGCATTGAACGCTCAATCGAGCACCAATGAAAACAGCCAATTCCCCCATCTTGAGCACATAGCCCGTTCAATCCACCTCGATGCCGATAGAATCTTGCAGGCCAGGGTCCACAATTCAGAGCAACGCCCAACGACCCCGAGATGGCGGACAGCGTTGGGCTAGCGGCTGGACATCGCTGGTCCGCTCATCGGGCCGCTCTGCGGTACGCACGGTATCCTCTGCAAAGCCGGCCACCGAACGGCGGTCAGCTTCCGCCTGAACGCAGGCAACCAAATAGCCGGGAGACACGTTGCGGAATTGCTGGAGAAATTTTTACGGCTGTTTCGGAACCCCGCGCAGGCTTTCGCGTTTTCCTTCCCGCAACCAAACGCGAAAGGATATCGCCATGACAAACAAGGAAAAACGCGAGCTGGAAGCCAAGCAAGAAGCCGCCCGCATCAAGCGTGTCGCCAATCATATGAGCACCGGCGGACAGCTGGGCGGTACGTTCTTCGGCCAGGAACACGAAGGCGGCGCGCGTTAACGCAGCGCCCTTCACAAACAGGAAAGGGCGCCTTTCTGGCGCACTTTTTTGTGCCTGGAGCGTTGGTGAGGCACCATTAAATCAACCGTTTGGCTCACTGCCCGATACGGCCTGAGTAGCGGCCTTGAGATCTGACAGGATATCGCGGGCCCGGGTCCACAACAGGGCACCGCCCTCACGGCTCAAAACGTGACGGACTGCGTTCGGCAAGCGGCAGGAAAGCGTTTTGCCGAAATCGGGGGAATGAACCGGGCTCTTGTCCTGCGCGCCATACCAGAGCGCGACGCGGCCTGAAATCTCTTCCAAGTCAAACGGCCAGGCACCAAATGCAGCTAACGTGTCGCGGGCATAACCTTCCGGTCCCTGACGGAAGCCGCCCTGGAGCGCCCTCCTGTATGCACTTGCAAAAGGCTCCGAACCATAACGCGCCTTGTCCGCAGCCGACGACATGGACAGGATCAGATCAAACAAGCCGCCCGGTTCGGCAATGCGGGTCATCATCTCCAAAAATCCGTTAGGATCCGTTGCAGCCTGGTGCACCATATGGGCCACTTCAGGCGGAAGCTGTCCTGAGAATGCTTGATGACCAAGATCATCTTGACCGGAAACCAGCGCAACCGGGCCAAACCCGCCACGGGCAGCCATGGCAAGAGCAAATGGCGCACCCTGGGAGAAAGCCACGATGGGCATCGGGCCGGTTTCAAGCTGCGCGGCGAGCCCGGCAAAGTCTTCGGCAACGCTTGTCAGCGTCTTGGCCGGATCCTTGTCCGACCCGCCCAGGCCCGGGCGGTCCGGTGCAATCAGCCTAAGACCCAGGTCGTCGAGCACCTCTTCACCGAAACCAAGCGAACCGTCCATCCCCGCCCCCGTGACAAACAGGATTGGCATGGCGCCGGCCTGTCCCCATTCCGACCAGGTTAGCCGGCGGTCGTTTGAAAGGGTCACTATTCCTCTGCGAACCGGGGGTAGGATCGCAGGCATGTCAGGAGCTATCACTTTAAACTCTGCAAATATTTCAATGGCTTCACGAAGCACTTTACGGCGTCTGCACCTGTCTGTTACCGGACCGCCCCGCCGCGCTCAAGGCCCGCGCTATTTAGGGTCGATCGCCTCGACCGGTCCAATCAGCTTCACGAATGTGCCGCGGACACTGGCCTGGATGTCGGCAAGCTCCAGTTCCAGATGATGAAAGTTCGGCGCGCCACCGGCATGCACCAGCAGATCCAGAACGCCGCGCGTGGTTTCGGCCGGATTAAACTTACCCGAGACCGCCATGCGCAACACCTGTGTCAGGCGCTGATACAGCCCCAGAGCCTTGAGCAGAAGGTCCGCGTCGCCCGCCTCCAGTTTGCCCGCATCGCGCAGGTTTTGCAGCGCCTGTTCAGTGGATTGCGCCAGGATCTGCGGGTGTTTGTGGGCATAGGCGAGCTGGTAGCACTGGGCAATGAACTCGATATCGACCAAACCGCCCGCGACCTGTTTGAGATCCCAGATATCCTTCGTGCCTTTCTCCTTCTCGATCCGCGCCCGCATGGAGCGCACATCATCGGCGAGTTGCTGACGGTCACGCGGCTCTGACAGGGTCTCGGCCAGGGTCGCGTTGATCTTGTCCTTGAATGCGTCAGACGAACAGGCAATCACCCGCGCGCGGGTCAGCGCCATGTGCTCCCAGGTCCAGGCATCAGTCTTTTGATAAGCAATAAACCCGTCCAGGTTGGTGGCGAGCGGCCCGGCGTTACCGGATGGACGAAGACGAAAATCCACTTCGTATAGACTGCCCTCGGCGGTCGGAGCCGACAAGGCGGTGACCAGCCTCTGCGTCAGACGGGTGTAATACTGGGTAATCGCAAGCGGCCGCTTGCCGTCAGATTGTTTGGCTCCCTCCGGCGCCTCATACAGCAGGATCAGGTCGAGATCGGACGAAACGGTCATCTCCCGCCCGCCCAGTTTGCCCATGGCCAGAACCGCGACCTCGCCGCCCGGCACACCGCCATGACTTTCACCGACATGTTTGATGACCCGCGACAGCAGACGGTCGACAACCACTTCGGCAAGCCGTGCCAGAGCAAAGCCCACCTTGTCGGCGCTGAGCGTGTCCGAAATCAGCCTGAGACCGATCAGGAACTGCTGTTCCTGGGTGAAAATCCGGGCCCGGTCGAGCGCCTCTTCATAAAATTGGGCCTGATTGAGCGTTCGATCCAGCCCGTCCCGAAATTCCTGAACACTCGGCATCGCACCGAAAAATGCCGGGTCGAGCACACTGTCCAGTACATGCACCCGGCGCGATACGGTTTCGGCCATGCGCGGCGCCGACCCCATAACAGTTGCCAGCAGGTTGAGAAGATGCGGGTTTGAGCGCAGCAGCGAAAACAGCGGCACGCCGGCAGGCAATTTCGCCAGAAAACTGTCAAAGCTGCGCAGCGCGGCATCGGCGTTGTCTGTGGCGGCCAATGCGCCGACCAGAACCGGATGCAGCTCGGTCAGCCGTTCACGGGCCTTGGTCGACCGCATCGCAGGATACCGGCCGAAATGCCACGATTTGATTATATTGGCCGCTTCGGACGGTTGCTTGTAGCCGAGCCGCGACAGGGTTTCGAGCGTGTCCGGGTCGTGATCATCGCCAGTGAAAACGAGATTTCCCAGGTCGGACGACAAACCGGGCTCGTCCTCAAACAGCTCCGCATAGTGGCTCTGGACGGTTTTGAGACGCTGGACCAGCGCGGTCTCGAAGTCCGCCAGACTGTCAAAGCCCATAAGATAGGCAATTCGGGTCAACCCTTCTTGGTCCTTGGGCAACAATTGTGTCTGTTCATCGTTGAGCATTTGGATGCGGTGCTCGACCTTGCGCAAGAAAACATAGGCTTCGCTCAGCTCATCGCGCACGCTTTCGCGGATCCAGGCGTTTTCCAGTAGCCGGTCCAACATATCCAACGTGCGCCGCCCCCTGAGCTCCGGATTGCGCCCCCCGGCAATCAATTGCTGGGTCTGCACGAAGAACTCCACCTCGCGGATCCCGCCACGCCCCAGCTTCACATTGTGGCCAGCGACACCGATCGCACCATGGCCCTTGTGCAGATGGATCTGCCGTTTGATCGACTGAACATCGGAAATGGCCGCAAAATCCAGGTACTTGCGCCAGATAAACGGCCGGATTTCCTTTAAAAACGCCTCGCCCGCCGGAATGTCGCCGGCGCAAGACCGCGCCTTGATCATGGCCGCCCGTTCCCAGTTCTGGCCGAGCGACTCATAATAGGCGAGCGCGGCTGGAACCGACATGGCAAGCGGGGTTGCGCCGGGATCCGGGCGCAGGCGCAGATCGGTTCTGAAGATGTAGCCGTCTGCAGTGCGCTCCTGCATGATCTTGACCAGCCGCCGGGTCATGCGCACGAACTCGACAGGAGCTTCAGCATTCCCGGCCATTGGCGTGATGGCCGGATCATAGAGAATGATCAGGTCGATATCGGATGAATAGTTGAGTTCGTTCGCCCCGTGTTTGCCCATGGCCAGAACAATGAATCCGGAGTTCTGGTCCGGCTCCTCGGGGTTTTTTGGGGCAAACTTGCCCCGCTTCGCCATGTCGGAAAGCAAAAACCGGATGCTCGCGATCAACGCTGCATCGGCGAACCCGGCAAGAGCACCGGTGACGCGGTTCAGATCAACCGCACCGGCAATGTCAGCAAGACCGAGCGTCAGGGCAAGGTCCTGCTTCAGCACCCGCAAGTCCCGCATGAGATCGGCTTCGGTTTCGCTTCGCAGCTGCCGTGCCTCGGCGATCAGACGGTCCAGACGGTCTTCCGGCGCTTCGGAAAACACGCCAGCCACGCGATCGAGGTCGCGGCAGGCCAGATCGCGAAGGTAGGCAGAATTGCCGCAGATTCCGGTTAGAAATGGTTTCAGCCGCGGGTGGGCGGCTTGAAGCGAAGCGAGTTTTTGACCACCGCGGCACGTGCCATCAAAAAGGTCTGCGACGAACAAGTCGGCATGGGCCGGGTCGATGGTTTTCGGAACGACCGCCAGTCGGTCGGCAAGTGGAGGTCCTGCGGGAAGCGCCGTCTCATCAGCTGCGCTCTGCCTCTCCTTCATTCCCGCTGTCCTCCGCCTCGTTGTTTTCTTCGACGGGCGCAAGCTTGAAATCCATCTGCGCCGTCAATCCAGGGCCCGCATCCTGAAGCAGAAGCTGGCCGCCATGCAAGCGCGCAACCGCATTTACAAGGCTTAATCCAAGGCCATATCCGGGCTCACTGCGGCTTTCATCCAAACGCACGAAACGGGCCTTCACGCGGTCCTGCTGCGATTTCGGAATTCCAGGCCCATTGTCGGTCACCGACACGCAGACCCGGTCGCCGTCCACATGGCACGCCATCACCAGCCGCAACGGCTCATTTTCAAGGCGGCCATATTTGAGGGCGTTTTCAACGAGATTCACCAGTGTCTGCGTCACCAGATCACCATTGCAAATGGCCCGCACATCCGGATCGGCATCGACCGTCAACGCGCCACCTTCGTCTTCCAACAAAGGGCTGTATAGTTCGGCGACCGATTCGATCAGGCGGGAGATATTCACCGGCTCCATGCCGGATTCGGGCGCCATTGCCTCGATCCGGGCGATCCGCAGCAATGCGTCAAATATCCGGATCAGACTGTCGGTCTCATGCAGGGTCGTGTCGAGCGCGGCGCGCAAATCTGCCTCGGTCTTGCCTTCGCTTAGGGCGGTTTCCACCTGACTGCGCATGCGTGTCAATGGCGTTTTCAGATCATGGGCGATATTGTCGGTGACGTCCTTCATGCCACGCATCAACAGCTCGATCCGCTCCAGCATGTCATTCAGATTGGTCGCAAGGCGGTCGAACTCGTCCTGATTGCCCGCGACCGGAAGCCGTCCCGACAAATCACCGTGCATGATCCGGCGGCTGGTCTCTGCAATCCCGTCGATCCGTTTCATTACCCGGCGGCTGACAAACAACCAAGTGACCGCAGACATGATGACGATGACGACCAGCCAGAGCCGCATGGCGCCGCCCAAAAGCTCCGCGAAATGCTGTTCGTCGCCCAGGTCACGGCCGACGAGCAGCTTGAAGCCGCCGCGCAGTTCGAAAATGCGTACAAGCGCCTGGCGCTCAACTTCGCCGTCCGCTTCTAGCCGGGCATACTGGACGCGCCGTATACCGCCGTCCGTTTCATCAAGAATGATGGATGGAAGCCGTGCGATGTTGCCTGCGATCGCGTTTCCGGCGAAGTCCGTGAGCAGATAAAGGCTGGCATCCGGCCGCCGGGCACGGCGGTCGATGCTCTCCACCAGCGCGCGCACACCGCCGCGCACATACTCATCGGCAAGTCCGGAGATCTCGGCATCCACGGTCTGTGTGACCTGGGCCGACATCAGCTGATTTGTATTTTGGTAGATATAAGCGAGCAGGAACGCTGAAATCAGCGTAAAAACAGAAATATACAGCGCCGACAGCTTGAACGCCGTCGTGCGCGTTACTCTAGTTAGACGGTTCACGGATCGTGTACCCGGCGCCGCGAATGGTGTGCAGCAGCTGTGTCGCGAACCCCTTGTCGATCTTGCCGCGCAAGCGGGAGATGTGGACATCGATCACGTTCGTCTGCGGGTCGAAATGATACTCCCAAACATTCTCAAGAAGCATTGTCCGGGTCACAACGCGGCCCGCATGCTGCATCAGATATTCCAGAAGCTTGAATTCCCTCGGCTGCAGCGGAATATCGGTATCGCCGCGCCGGCAGCTATGGGCAAGCCGGTCCAAAACAAGATCACCGACCTTGTAGGTAGTTTCCAGATCGCCGCCGCTTTTCGGCCGGCGCGCAAGTGCTTCAACACGCGCCTGCAGCTCGGTAAATGCATAGGGCTTGGGCAGATAATCATCGCCGCCCGCTTTCAGGCCCTTCACCCGGTCGTCAACCTGGCCGAGTGCCGACAGAATCAGGACCGGGGTATGATTGCCGGTTTGGCGCAGGGTTTCGATGACCGAAAGGCCATCGCGCTTTGGCAGCATGCGATCGACGATTAGCACGTCGTAGGAACTGGACTGTGCAAGCTCAAGCCCCTGCTCGCCATCGGCTGCCTGGTCGGCCACGTGGCCCAGCTCGCTCAACCCCTTGGCCATATAGGCCGAGGCGCCGGCGTCGTCCTCGATGATAAGAATCCGTAACATGACTGCCATTTACCTATATTTCGGGCCAATTGAAAAGCGCCGCTGGCGACAAACGGTTGGATAGGAGTGTTCACCGCCAGCGGACGCAACAGAGCCGGATTACGGGGGGCAGAGGGTTACCGGCCCTGTAGACGTTGAGTTGGTGTTCAGGCGACGTTCATCGGCAAAGCGACAAAACGCGTGGTCTGGTTGCTTTCAATCCGCAGCAGAACCGCCTTGCGGCCGTCTTTCTCTGCTTTCCTGATTGCGTTTTCGACATCCTGCGGCGTCGACACCTGCTGGCCTGCAACCTCAAGGATACGGTCGCCGGCAACAAGCCGCTTCGCACCAGCCGGACCGGACGGGTCGACTTCGGTGATCACAACACCGTCACCCTCAACTCCAGCCTGACGGGCTGTGCTGAGCGACAGTCCAAGATCAGCAAGAGCCGT
The DNA here is from genome assembly GCF_007830545.1 of Roseibium hamelinense. GTDB lineage: Bacteria > Pseudomonadota > Alphaproteobacteria > Rhizobiales > Stappiaceae > Roseibium > Roseibium hamelinense. Next base: position 53,883 of record NZ_VLLF01000003.1, on the reverse strand, counting down.
CTCTTGAGCTTCCGCTGGAACCGTAGCCGATGCCTGTTGATCTTCGAGCCGGCCGAGCGTGACGTCGATGCTCTCTTCCTTGCCATTCCGCCAGATGGTCAGGTCGACCTTGCTGTCCGGACTGTAGCCGGCGATCAGACGCGACAGGTCGCGGGGGCCATCCACCTGTGTGCCACCGACGGCCAGAATGGTGTCGCCGGCCTGAAGGCCTGCCTGCTCGGCAGGGCCGCCGTCCTGAGGATCGGCGATGATCGCGCCGCGCGCTTCGTCAAGACCCAGGCTTTCGGCAATATCATCGGTCACGGCCTGGATCTGGACACCCAGCCAGCCACGCACGACCTGGCCACCGTCTTTCAGGTCAACGATAACATTCGTTGCCGTGGAGGCCGGAATTGCGAAGGCAATGCCGACATTGCCGCCTGACGGTGAGAAAATCGCAGCGTTCACACCGATGACCTCGCCGTTCATGTTGAACGCCGGACCACCGGAGTTGCCGCGGTTGACCGGTGCGTCGATCTGGATGAAGTCGTCATACGGACCCGCGCCAATATCACGGCCGCGGGCGGAGACGATCCCCGCAGTTACGCTGCCGCCAAGACCGAACGGGTTGCCAATGGCAACGACCCATTCGCCGACCGACGGGGCATCGTCAGCGAATTTCACATAGGTGAAGTCTTCATCCGCATCGACCTTCAGCAGAGCCAGATCGGTGCGCTGGTCCGCGCCGATCAGCTTGGCGTTGTATTCCTTGCCATCGTCAGTGATGACCGTGAATTCGGTGCCTTTGTCGATCACGTGATGATTCGTCACCAGGTATCCGTCTTCAGTGATAAAGAAGCCCGAGCCTTGAGACATGCCGAACTGGCGGGGGCGTTCCTGCTGCGGCCCGCGGTTGGGCTGGCCGCGCTCACCGAACTGGCGGAAGAAGCGTTCCAGCGGATGGCCTTCGGGCATGCCCTTGAAGAAGTCTTCCATGCCGCCCTGGCTGCCGCCGCCAAAATTCATCATGCGCGGCTGCACTTCCTGCTTCACCCGAACCGATACCACGGCGGGCTGCACCGCCTCCACAACGCTGGAGAAATCGGCAGGCGCTTGGGCATCCACGCGTACCGGATCGGCCAGCGCCATTTGGCTTGGTACCAAAGTCTGCGCGGTCAGCGCGCCAGCAAGGCCAAGGGCCATTACCCCGGCCATCAGACCGGCCCTGCGCCGAGCGGCGGATTTCTTTGGTCCAAATTGCGTGTCTTGGTCTTGCATCCCGTTTTCCTTCAAGACTGTTCGTTCGCTCAGCAGACCCGTTTTTACGCCCCGGGCCTGCGCGTCATTCAGTTAAGTAATGAACTGAGCCTTACAGCCGCCTGTCTTGAAGGTTACGTTTTTGTAATGAGTATTAACTCTCAGCTTCCGAAGAAAACAGGAAGACTTCCAGCCGTCCAGCAGCTGTATTTCGGCATGATCAACCGGAATTCGGCAGACGCCTCGAACCGGCTCAACCACGTCAGAAGATTCGGCCAGGGCTGGATGTCGAACCACTCCCGGTCGGCATTGGCGAACTGGCGGACAAAGGGCAGAATGGCAAAGTCGGCAAGACTTGGACGAGGCCCATACAGCCAGCCCGTGTCTGTAAGTTGCCGGTCCAGCCGGTGCAAAAACTCGGCAGCCTTGGCCCTCTCGGTTTCCTTATGTGCATCGGCATAGCGCGTGTCGTATTTGTACCTGTCCAGATGCCGTTTGAAGGGGCCGTCGGTTTCCGCGATCAGCGCAAGCATGTCATGCCGCGCGCCCGCGGACGGTGCAAGCCAGTTCTCAGGATCCGCCGTTTCAAGAGCCCAGATCATGATGTCGAGGCTTTCGTCGATGACCGTGCCGTCGGGCAGGACCAGGCATGGCACCGTAGCTGATGGCGAAACTTCCAGGAATTCGGGCGCTTTGTCTCTCAAAACGATCTCCCGCAATTCGACTGTTTGCCCGGACGCCAAAATCGCAAGCCTCGCCCGCATGGCGTAGGGACAGCGGCGGAATGAATAAAGTATGGGAAGATCAGACATTTTGCAGTTTCATCGGACTGTGGAGGCGGGCGGCGGGCGGGCAGCTGGCCCGCAGATATCTGCCAGGCTCGACTTTTCCGCCAAAACCGGCATTCTTTATCCGGATTTAAAGACTTTTAGCGTTAACTCCAAGGCCCGTCCTACTCTTGGTTTGAGAATGATCGATAACCTTATCGAAAAAGCTAAGGAATGTTCCGCTGACAAGCGCACGGAAGTCGTCAGCCACGTGACGGATCTGTTCGTCCGGCGGTCCGGGCAGAATCAGCCCAAGGAAATCAACCTTTATAATGGTCTCCTGGAAGGAATGGTCGACAGCGTTGATGTCGACACCCGGCAGTCCATGTCCGAAAAGCTGTGCAAGGTTGACCAAACCTCGTCCATTCTTGCCAAAACACTGGCCGCAGATGAGTTGCAGATCGCCCAGTCGATGCTGGAAAACTCAAAGTCTCTAACTCAAAAAGACCTGATGGAGCTGGCCAAAACCAAAGGCCAGGGGCACCTGCTCGCCCTGTCCAAGCGCAAGCATATCGACCCGGACCTGACCAAACTTCTCTTGGAGCGGGGCCATACGGAAGTGCGCCAATCGGTAGCCATGAACCTTGGCGCCGAGATTACAAAGGAAGACTTCGAGCGGGTGGTCAAGGACATGCCCAAGCAGCTGGGCGACCGTTTGCGCCACTTGCGCAAGTCAAATGAGGAACTGATCAAGGATCTTTTCAACGACGACGAGGCCTCAACCGGTGAACCCCTGGTGCCGAAGCCAATGCGCACACCGGTCGAGCAATGGCTGTACGGCATCAAAATGGGCAAGGTCAGCGTCAACAATGTCGTCTCGCAGATGGCCATGGCCAAGAACCTCCACGGGGTCATGGTGGTTTTGTCTCAGCTTGCAGATCTGGACGAGAAATACGTCCACAATCTCATGATCCGCTTCGACGCGACAGGCATTGCCACCTTGTGCCGGGCCGTAGGGCTGGGAGCCATGGAATATTCTTCCGTCAGCAAGGCCAGAGCCAAGCACCTGAAGTTTCCAGAATCGACTGCCAACAAATGGCTGACCAACTATCATGCGCTTGACGCGAATGATGCGGAGCGTCTGCTTGCTCTCATGCGGATCAAATTGAGGGCGGTTGATAAGCCCGGCACGGCCAAGGAAGACGCCGCCTGAACGATCTGCCGGACGGTGACCGGCAGAGCCACTCCCGCGCGTCTTGTTATTGTCTCTGGTGTTTAGCCAAGTATCAAGGTTTTGACCTTACGCTGCGTTCGATCGCAGCAATAAGGTTCCCATGCTTAACACCCTGATTGAACTCGCAAAAGAAGCAACCCCGGAAAAACGACGCCGGATCATGTCTCATGTGACCGATCTGTTCGTAATCGGCGCGGACCGGTACAAGACCGAAGAACTTGCCCTCTTTAACGATGTTCTGGAGAAATTGCTGGCAGCTGTGTCTCACGAGGACCGGGTAAAACTGTCTGAACGGCTCGCGCCGGTGCCAACCATCTCCAAGGAACTGGCCATGAGCCTTGCGAGCGACGTGATTGCGGTTGCCAAGCCTATGCTTGAGACATCGTCCGTCCTGACGACAAACGATCTCGTGCGGCTGGCAAAAGTGAAGAGCCAGGCACACCTGCTGGCGATTTCGAAACGATCGCAGCTTGAGGCCGCGTTGACGGATGTGCTTCTGGAACGCGGCGAGCGTCCGGTTCAGCAGTCGGTTGCCTCGAACGAAGGTGCGGAACTTTCGAAGTGGGGCATGAAGCTGCTGGTCAAGCAGTCTGAAAAAGACTCAGAGCTGAGGGAAACCATGCTGAACCGGGACGACATCAGCATGGGGGAACTCGACAAGCTGACTGACCAGCTTCCCGAAGAAACACGCAAGCGATTGAAACTTCTTTATAAAACAAATCAGGAGCTGGTGGAAAAACTGTTCCGCGAGGCCGACAAGATCGTCGCTTCCAGCAAACTGCAAAGACGGAACACACGCATTGATGCGAAGGCTTCTGTGCGGGAAATCCGCAGCGGACAACGGGCGCTGAACAAGGTGTTTTCCAGCTTTGCCCTGTCCCATAACATCCTTGATCTTGCCTACGTGCTGGCCGAGCTCTCCAATCTTGAGCAGAAATATGTGACCAATGCGATCCTGAGGCCCGACATAGACAGCATCGCCATCATTTGCCGTGCGCTCGGTGTGGGAGACATCGAGTTTTCAGGTCTTTGCCAGGCGCGATGTGCGCATCTCAAATTGCCGAAATCGGCGGCCGAAAATTGGGAAAGCCACTACGCGGTGACCGATGAGGCCGATGCCCGGCGCGCCCTGACCTTCATCCGCCTGCGCCTCAACGCCTTGAAGGAGGATGCGGCCTAGGCACGTGCGTGATTTGGTTTAGTCGGCTGCCTTGGTGACGATTGCCGCCCCTGCCTCGAGCGTCTTGTGCACCGGACACTTGTCGGCGATCTCGATCATGCGGGCGCGCGTCGGCTCATCCAGATTGCCTTCCAGCTGAATGATGCGCTCGAACCGGTCGATCTTGCCGGGCCGCGCACGCAGCTCATCGGAGCACTCCGCGCAATCTGCCGCATGAACTTTGCCGTGCAAGACACGCGTCCCAATCCGGTCGATGTCTATTCTCTTGCGGTCGGCATACATGCGCAGGGTCATCACCGTGCAAGCACCAAGCGCAGCGGACAGGTAGTCGTAGGGCGACGGGCCGCTGTCAAAGCCGCCATAGCTTTCCGGTTCGTCCGCAATCAGGCGATGATGCCCGGTGGAAACCGTCGCCTGAAACTTGCCAAGGCGCGTTTCGGCAACATCAACCCCTTCGAATTCATCGCCCTTTGAGACCGCATCTTCCCTGTCCAGATATCCACTTGCCCAAGCAGCGATCACCCGTGCGGCATAGGCGGCATCGTCTTCGCGGCTGAGCAGATGGTCAGCCTTGTCGAGCGTCACGAAGCTCTTCGGGTGTTTTGCTGCCACAAAGATGTTTGAGGCGTTGTCGATGCCAACCGTCTCGTCCAGAGGCGCATGCATGACGAGCAGGGCCTTTTTCAAGTCGGCCACTTTCTGGCGCACGGTTTGAGTTTCCAGATCGTCGATGAATTCCTTGCGGATCTTGAAGGTCCGGCCAGCGAGCTGGACATCACCCTCGCCATTGGCGCGGATTTCGTCCAGCGCACCATGAAAATTATGAATAACATGGTCCGCATCGGATGGCGCGCCTATTGTTGCAACAGCCCGGACCTCGGAAAGGTCGCCGGCAGCAGAAAGCACTGCAGCTCCGCCGAGGGAATGGCCGATCAACAGCTGGGGCGCTTCGAAATTCTGGCGCAGATAATCGGCCGCACGTTTAAGGTCTTCGACATTTGAGGAAAAGTCGGTCGAGGAAAAATCTCCGCCGCTGCCGCCAAGACCGGTGAAATCAAACCTTAGGACCGCGATGCCTCCCGCGCTTAACGCGGAGGCGATCTGACGGGCAGCGGCAATGTCCTTGGAGCAGGTGAAGCAATGAGCAAACAGTGCGTAGGCCCGAATGTGGCCGGCCGGCAGGTCCAGCCGTGCTGCCAGTTGCGCGCCGTGGGCGCCTTCAAACTCGATTTTCAAGGGGCGTGCCGCCATGTTCAGTCTCCCAGCCGTTTCAGGTCCTTAGCACCAAGCAGATCCTGAGGTAAGCTGGGAATCATGTCATGCAAATCACGGCTTGGTGCGCCAGCCGTGAAGAATGCTGCACAAGGCTTAGCTGCCGGCCTTTTTGTTCAACAACGCGTCCAGCTTCGCCTTCTCGTCCTCGCTCAACGCAACCGTCCCGCCGATTGCATCGCGTTCCGAGGGTTTGCGGCGCCTCAAGGTCACGAAAATCGCGATCAGGCCGAGCACAAGAGCCAGTGGCGCGGACGCCCACAAAAAGAATGTGTGCGGAGCCATGCGCGGTTTGAGGAGAACAAATTCCCCATACCGCGAGACGAGGTAGTCGATCACCTCATCGTCGCTGTCGCCGTCAACCAGGCGCTCGCGCACCAGCACCCGCAAGTCCTTGGCCAGCGGTGCATCGCTGTCATCAATCGACTGGTTCTGACACACCATGCAGCGCAAGTTCGCGGACAGATCCCTCGCCCGCTGCTCGAGAACCGGATCATCCAGGATCTCATCCGGTGTGATCGAAAAAGCAGGTGCCAGTGAGAGTGTGAATGCGATCCAGAACGAGGCAAGGAAACGGGTCATTGCGTTACTCCGCCGGTGTTGCCGAAGGCTGGGGCGAGCGTTTCGCAGACGGCTTGGGCGCCCCGACCCGCAAGCGCCGGTCGGCCATGGAAAATACCGCGCCGATCGCCATGATCACGCAGCCGATCCAGATGAGGGTGACGAGCGGTTTGAAATAAACGCGTACATCTATGGCTCCATTCGGCCGGCCTTCACCCATGGACAGATAAATCTGCGAGAACCCGACCGTGTGAATGCCGGCCTCTGTCGTGGGGAACTGGCGGGCAGTGTAAAGCCGCTTGGACGGCTCCATTTCCGCAATGACAACGCCGCTCTGGCGTACCGTGAAATGCCCCACATCCTCGATGAAATTGGCGCCGCGCCGCGGCGCAACACCATCAAACGTGACCGCATAGCCGGACAGGTTGACCGTGTCGCCGGGCTTCATGGTCTGCACATATTCGTCCTGAAAGGCTGACGCAGTCACAATGCCGAGCACGGTCACACCGACGCCAAAATGGGCCGTTGCCGTTCCCCAGGCAGCGCCGGGCAGGCCCTTCAGCCGCTCGAAGGCCCGCTTGAGACCAACCTCGCGCGGCTTGACCCGCGTCCAGATCTCACAAATCGCACCGGCCATCACCCACACGCCAAGGCCGACACCGATTGGGGCCAGCACACGCTCCATGCCCCACAGCCAGAAAGTGAACAGGACGGCAAGGATCGCGATGCCAAAGCCCGCATAGAGCCTCTCTGCAGCCGCCAGAAGGTCACCGCGTTTCCAAGCGAGAACAGGCCCGAACGGGATCGCCATCAAGAGCGGCACCATCAGCGGACCGAAAGTCAGATTGAAAAAGGGCTCGCCAACCGAAATCTTCTCGCCCGTGATCGCGTCCAGCGCCAGCGGATAAAGCGTTCCGACCAAGACAGCTGCCGTCGCTGCCGACAGGAACAGGTTGTTGAGCACCAATGCGCCTTCGCGGCTGATCGGCGAGAACAGGCCACCCTGTTTGAGCAAAGGCGCCCGCCATGCGTATAGCGACAGCGAACCGCCGATGAACAGGCACAGAAGCACCAGAATAAACACACCGCGCGCCGGATCCGTCGCAAAGGCATGCACACTGGTCAGGACACCGGAGCGGACAAGGAAAGTTCCCAGCAGCGACAGCGAGAACGTGAAGATCGCTAGAAGCACAGTCCAGACCTTCAGCGCATCCCGCTTCTCCATCACGATGGCCGAGTGCAGCAATGCGGTCCCGGCAAGCCAAGGCATGAAGGACGCGTTCTCGACCGGATCCCAGAACCACCAGCCGCCCCAGCCAAGCTCGTAGTAGGCCCAGTAAGACCCCATCGCGATGCCGAGCGTCAGGAAAGCCCAGGCCAGCAGGGTCCAGGGGCGCACCCAGCGGGCCCAAGCCGCATCAATGCGGCCAAGGATCAGGGCCGCAACAGCGAAAGAAAACGTGATCGAAAAGCCGACATAGCCGACGTAAAGCAGCGGTGGATGGATCGCCAGGCCGATGTCCTGAAGGATGGGATTGAGGTCATTGCCCTCGATCGGTGCGCTCGGAATACGGTTGAACGGATTAGACGTCGCCAGCATGAAAAGCACAAAACCGGCCGTCACCCAGCCCTGCACTGCAAGCGTGGCCGCGCGCAAGGGCGATGGCATGTTGGAGCCGAAATAGGCGACCAGCGCACCGAAAAACACCAGGATCAATACCCAAAGCAACAACGAGCCTTCGTGGTTGCCCCACACACCGGTGATCTTGAATAGCATCGGCTTCGCGGAGTGGGAGTTTTCCCACACATTCACCACCGAAAAGTCGGAGGTGACATAGGCAATGGTCAAGGCCGCGAAAGAGATCAGCACCAGGAAAAACATGGCGATAGAGACCGGTGGCGCAATCGCCATCAGCCGGTCGTCTTCGCGTACAGCGCCCCACAGCGGAACGGTGGACTGAATCAAGGTCAGTGCGAACGTCAGTACCAACGCATAATGTCCAAGTTCAACAATCATGTGGGTGTCCCGCGCCCTTTCCTATTGTGCCTGCATAACCCGGTCGTCACTCTTCGCCTTGCCAATGGCCCTTGTCCTTCAACGCTTCGGCGACTTCCTTAGGGATGTAGTTTTCATCATGTTTCGCAAGGACCGTATCTGCGACAAATACGCCATCCGTGCCAATTTGTCCTTCAGCGACGATCCCTTGGCCCTCCCGGAACAGGTCCGGCAGTATGCCCTGGTAGGTAACGGCAACGGCGTTGACCGTGTCTGTGACCTTGAAGGATACCTGGGCATTGTCAGAGCGTACAACAGTGCCCTCTTCGACCAGTCCGCCCAGCCGGATGCGCTGGCCCTCCGGCACACCTTTTTCCGCGATATCGGTCGGGCTTTGGAAGAAAACGATCTGATCGCTTAAGGCAAACAGAATAAGGCCCAGTGCAACTGCCAAGACGGCTCCAGCAGAGCCGATAAGTGTCAATCGCCGTTGTTTACGCGTCATTTATTGGATCCGTCCCTCACCGCAAGGACCCCGCGCCCCTGACGGTCATGTTCTCTCTACCGGCCTAATTGGATTTGATTATGCCGAATTCCCGGGCGGCATCGTTGATCGAGGCCAAAGCCTCTTCGTCGCCCTCAAAGGCCGCCTGCGCCAGCTCAAACGCTTCCCGCGCAGCGTCCTCGTTGCCAAGAACCACCTGCGCCCGCATCAACTGCGCCCACTCATCTGCGCTGCCGCCGTCAGATTTAAGCCGCGCGTCCAAACCTGCAACCATGCCTTCGATCATTTGCTGTCGATCTTCCGGCATCATCTGGGAGGCGGCCGCCATTTGCTCCTGATCCGGCCCCCTCAATCCGTCCCCCATCTCCGGCACGGTTCCGCCGAGTCGCTCAAGCGAGCTCACCGCAGAGGCAACCCAAGCCTCGCGGGGATCGGCCCCTTCCAGGAGGTCTTGCCAGGCCGCTATCGCCGCTTCGGTTTTCCCCTCCTGACCGAGAGCAAGCGCCAGGAAAAAGCGAGGTTTGATCGCCTCTGGTTCAAGCGCAATGGCGCGTTCGAACGCCTCGCGCGCCGCCACATTGACGATGCCGTCATTGGCAACTGTCAAAGCTTCACCCAGGTTGGCCTCCCAATCGTCGCGGCGGCCAAGCAGCCGAATCGCATTGGCATAGGCTTGGGCAGCCTGCTCGGGTTTGCCGAGCTGCATATAGACCGGCGCGACCACCACCCACCCCTGTCCATCCTCGGGGTTTTCGGCCAGATGCTTCTCCACCCGGGCGACAAGCACGTCGACCGACTGATCCTCCGCCGGTGCGGTCATGCGGGCAGACAGGGGCTGGTCCGGCATGCCCGGCGCGCCAAGAAACAGATAGAGCCCGAGCGCAAACATGGGAAGAACGGCGACTGCAATCACTTGGGCCGTGCGCAAGGACGACTTAGATTCGGCGCTTTTGCGGCCGTTCTGCCCGCGCTCATGCGCTGCCAAAAGACGGCGGGCGATTTCCGTGCGCGCTGCCTCCGCTGCGGCAGGATCAATAAGGCCGCGGTCCAGATCGCGCTCAACTTCCTCAAGCTGTTGACGATACACGGCTTCATCCGCCGTTTGCACGTCTTCAGCAGGTTCTTCCGCGCGCGTGTGAGCCAGCGGGACCAAAATCGAAAGGGCAGCGGCCGCGGTCATCGCGGCGATCAAAATCCAGAGTATCATGGATGCACTATAGAACCTGCCGCAACGCCGAATGCAAGATCAGGTTTATGTGACCAGCGGTCGCGCCATTCGAGCGCGCGTCATTTTGTCAGGTTATCAGGCAGAAATCCGGCGGACATGCGGGGGCAAACCCCGCCCTTTTGCTGGTTTTGGCGGCTCTGGCTGCTGCTCTTTGGCAAGCTTTGCGCTTTGCCTGCGCCGGCGAAGCTGCGCCGCATATTCCGGGCCGTAATAAATCTCGCAGAGCATCACCGCGACATCGACCGCAGCAAATTGTGCATCAAGCTGAGGACCATTGACTTTGGCGATGTCGGAAAACAGGCCTCGTGTCACGATTTCGAGTGTTTGTTCAACCGTTTGCCGGGTGCGTTTTCCAATATCATTGACCGCAAGCGTCTGTGTGGCATTGCGCGCCAAGACGACAACCTTAACCGCCCGCACGGCATCATCTACCGCGCGCTGATCAAGTTCCACCTCGCCAGTCGGCAGAACCTTGGGCACCTGAAGCGCACGGCGCACCGCCCCGTGCGCGCCGCGCAACTCCTGTTCCACCACCTCGGATATACTGCGTTTCGTGGTCGACAGCCGGCCGCGCCAATTGGCTGCGGAAGACATGTCCATGTCCCGCTCCACCCCCTGTACAAGCCGGTGAAACTCTGACAGCGCCTGGGAAAATGCGACCGGGTCCGGATTGTGCGAACGGTGTTCAACGGCCAGGATGTTGAGACGTTCGGCTTCGCTCAACACCGCGTCGACAAATGTGGAATATTTCGACGCCTCGATCGCCTTTGCATCGGTGGACTTGGCAAGCCGTCCGGCGAACGCGCACAGCGCAGACGGGCTGGTCGATCGCTCAAGCAGCGCCGAGGCCACAATGGGCAGGTGATCCGGGTAGACCTCGTCGACCTTGTTGACCAGGCCCAAGACGTCCATGTCCCGTTTGAAGCGGTTTTCATTGAGGCTGTCCGGCATCGTGTTGAGCAGCGGCACCAGCCATTTTTCCGCGGCAAAAATTTTATAGAGATCGCGCAATTCGGCCAGGCCACGCTCTCCGCCCATTTCGGCTGCAATCCGGCGCCGGTCCCGGTCGCTGTCAGGCATCTTGTCCAGCGCGGAACCGATCGCGTCGACACTGCGCCGACGGAGACCAATCACCAGATTATCAATCCGCTCGTCGCTCACCGATGGCTTTTCAGCTTCGCCGAGCACCATCTTGATGTCGCCTTGCAGAATGTCGCGGCCCAGCCAGCGCCAGACCCGGCCCAGAATGGGGCGGTAAATCCGGCCTTCCTGGCGTGTGGGAAGCCGTTCATTGATCAAAAACTCATCGAGCGTGGAAAAAAAATGACGCTGCACCTGATTGCGCCGCACCACGCCGTCATGAAGGTCCGGCTCGAGAAAATCCGGCTTCCTGAGCAGTTCGACGGCAACGGCAAGGATAACGTCCGCATGAGGATCCTTGCGGCCGGTTTCCTGCGCTTTTTCCAGCTTTCGGACGAGCGTTTGCACCGCCTGCGGACTGATGTCCTTTAGGTAGTCACGGATTTTCGAAAGGACCAGATCCGTCGGTGTCATTGGCTCAAGTCATTATTACGAATCAGTGCATTAGAATGACAATAACCAGTTAAGGTTTAATCAAATATTGAAACTGGCTTTTTCTGAGGAGCGGAGCGATTCGCTTTCCGCTCAACAGCACGACTGAAGACAAAAAAACCGCAAGGTCCCAGTCTTCCCCAGAGGAATAGTTGTCAACGTCAGTTAAGCAACCAGAGGAACGAACAGCCGTTTTATACACCAGCCGTCAGCTGATGGTTTCCCAGGTGCCATTATCTTCCTGGCAGGCTGTCCCGCGCGCGGTCAGCACCTTGCCATTGAGAACCATCTCATGAGTGAACTCGCGGCATGCGGTCTCGTTGACCTGATAAAGAGGGCCTGGGCGAACCTGGCCGCTTCGGCCGGTCGCATCATTTTGCCAAGCGACGGAAACACCGACACCGCGCGCTCTGAGCGCACGTTTTTGAGCTTCAGCAGCCGCCTTGCGGTCTGATGGCTCAAGGGCCTGGCCCAATTCATTGTCGACAAGAACTGAAATCGCGGTGTTGGCTTCTGCGTCCGAAATTGCTGACCCGGCGGCGCCGAAGGACGAGTTCCAGGCAGGCTGTGGATCGGACGACGCATTCAGTGCGCTGCACCCGGCCAAACCGCCAGCAATCAGAATCAATGGTGCAAAGGCACGCAGTTTCATCGATAACCCCGTAGATGCCTGCCGCAAACCGCTTTGCGTTGCGGCACTTTCAATTCCGTACACAGTCTTTATGGCCGAACTACGCCAACAATTTGTTTACCAGGTCCGTGACGCTGGTCACAGATTACGGCATTGCGATTAAGCAGGAGTGTAGTTTCCCGTAGCTTGCGGAAAAACCAAAGTGAATTTTCGGTCACAAAAGCGGCAACACCAGTCGTGCCTTTAGCCCGCCAAGTTGTGATCGCTCCAAAGCCAGCTCGCCGCCATAAAGCGCGGCAAGGTCTGCGACAATCGACAGGCCCAAGCCTGTTCCCGGTACGGTCTCGTCCAACCGGCGGCCGCGTTTGACCGCCACTTTACGCTCCTCTTCGGAAAGCCCTGGCCCATCGTCCTCGACCAGCACTTCGAAAAGCGCCCGGGCAGAATGGCCGCTTTCGACTTTCTGGACGCTCACCGCCACATGTGTTCCGGCCCATTTGCAGGCGTTGTCGATCAAATTCCCGGCCATCTCTTCAAGGTCCTGCTGCTCGCCGCGGAACTTCAGGCCGTCAGGACAACTGAACGCAATATCGTCAAGCCGGTCGCGATTGATTTTCGCCATCGCGCGAACCAGCCGCGCCAGTGCAGGTTCGACATCCGCCGACACTCCGATCACCCGTCGCTGCGCGGCCATGCGGGCCCGTTCAAGGTGATGCTGAATCTGGGTCGACATCACCTGTGCCTGCTCGGCAACCTTGCTTGCAAACGGCCCTTCCGTTGACCTGGCTTCGTTGGCAATGACGCTCAGGGGCGTTTTCAGGCCATGTGCTAGATTGCCCACATGCGTGCGCGAGCGTTCGACAATCTCCTTGTTTGAAACGATCAGGGCATTCAGCTCCACCGCCAGCGGCGCGAGCTCGCTGGGAAGGTCTTCATCGATCCGATCTGCCTTGCCCTCGCGCACATCGGCAAGTGACGAGCGCAAACGCGCAAGCGGCCGGAGACCGACCTTCACTTGAAGAAAAATGGCTCCAACCAGTCCGATCCAAATCACAACCAAAGTGATCGCGACCGACCGGGAAAACTCGTTCAGTTCCGCGCGGAAGTCTGCGGTCGCCGCCGCCACCGCAATCACGAGCGATTGTCCGTCGACCTCAATCCTGCGCTGAAGCACACGGACTTCCTGATTGGCAGGACCTTCGACAAATGACGCCATGGCGTCCTTTTCGCCAAGGTCCGGCACGTTCAGCGGATCCCCGACCAGCGAGGGGGACGCAAACAGCAAGTCGCTGTCGCCCGTGCGCCGTACGGTCCAGTACCAGCCCGATAGCGGCAGTGAGAAGCGAGGCTCCCCAAGGCTTCGCGGGGTTTGTATGTCCGCAGCCTTGGTCATCTGAAGCTGAGACACGGCATCGGGCAGCATTTCGGCCAGAATCGTTTTCAGGTGCACATCAAGCTGGGCGTCGAATGCGCGCTCGCCTGCCGCGCGGTACAGCGACACCAGAAAAACACCGCCAACCGCAAGCGCCAGTGTCGACCACAGCGCGGCAACCAGCACCAGGCGTCCGGCAAGCGAGCGTTGCCGCCGCACCGGTTGGTCTGGCTGGCCGGCAGCCTCAGCTGTGTCACTGGTCAACGGACGCTCCCAACCGGTAGCCGAGCCCGCGGATGGTCTCGATCATGTCCGAACCGATCTTCTTGCGCAGCCGTCCGACAAACACTTCGACCGTGTTGGAGTCCCGGTCAAAATCTTGATCGTACAAGTGTTCCGTCAATTCGGTGCGGGAGATCACCTTGCCCTGATGGTGCAGCAGATAGGACAGCAGCCGGTATTCATGCGACGTGAGCTTGATCGGCGCTCCGGCGACCGTTACCCGCCCCGCGCGCAAATCCAGCCGCACATCGCCGCAGGTCAAGTCGTTGGAGGCATGCCCGGCCGCCCGGCGCACAAGCGCGCGGACCCGGGCGAGCACTTCTTCCATGTGGAAGGGCTTTGCGACATAGTCGTCGGCGCCCGCGTCAATGCCCGCCACCTTGTCCGACCACCGGTCGCGGGCGGTCAGGATCAGAACCGGCATCGTGCGCCCGTCGCGCCGCCAGTTTTCAAGCACCGACAACCCGTCGAGTTTCGGCAGGCCCAGATCCAGAACCACGGCGTCATAAGGTTCGGTATCGCCCAGAAAGTGTCCCTCTTCGCCGTCGGCGGCCGAATCAACCACATAGCCCGCTTCCTCGAGCGCTGTCGCCAGCTGCCTGTTCAAATCCGCATCGTCTTCTACAACAAGAATACGCATGACAGCCCCCGGTTAATTGCTGGCGTTCACGACCTTGGTCGTGACCTTGCCGTTGACCAAAACCGACAGACGGTAGACATAGCGCCCGCCTTCCAGGCACAGCTGTGCTTTCACGATCTCTCCACCGGCCTGGCCTTGTACGGAACCCAGCGACCTGGCCTGGCCGCTTGCAACCGCCTGGCGCGCCTCGGCTTGCGACAGACAGGCCGCATGCGCTGGCACGGTCAGGATGAGAGCAAAAATCAGCGTGGAAATAAAATGTTTCACTTGGTGCTTCCAGGCAGGTGTGGACGTCATGCTGCATGACTAGCAATCCATCGCTGAACGCGACATGAACGTGACACGCGGGATGCCCTTTATTGAGCTGTCATGCAATCACCGCTACCCTCTGCCGTGAAGAAAACTCCGTCAAGGTGGCTTGGGGCATGCTGACAGGCTTTTGCGCAGGGATCGGACGGACGCTGACAACCCGGTATGGCGGCGGCTTGTTTTTCGGAGCGGCAATGTATGCGACCGTCGCCACAGCCTCCGCCTGCTCCCTTTCCCTCACTGTCGCCATGGACGGCTCTGCAAGTGTCGATCCGCAGGAACATGCGTTGCAGCTGGGCGGTCTCGCAAATGCGCTCAAAGATCCGGAAGTGGTTGATGCGATCGAACTGGTTGGCGGGATCTGGTTTTCCAGCTTCGAGTGGAGCGGCCGCACCCAGCAGGCGCTTCAACTTGACTGGACTTTTATCGAAGATCAGGCCGGTGCGGACGCCGCCTCGGCCCGGTTGTTCAAGAGCCCGCGGCTGTTCGGGCAAAGCACCACCGCCCTTGGAGAAGCGCTGGTTTTTGGGGTCGATCTCTTGAATGCCGCTCCGGAATACTGCTTGCGACGGGTGATAGACCTGGCAGGAGACGGCGTCAGCAACGAAGGGCTGGGTCCTGACGCCGTGCATGGTTTGCTGGATCAGGAGCAGATCATCGTGAATGGGCTGGTGATTGCCGGCAGCGTGCCGAACCCGATCGGGTACTACCGGACACGCGTGATCCGCGGCCCGGGCGCGTTTTTGGAGATTGCGGACGGTTTTTCAGACTATGAGCGTGCCATGAAGCGCAAGCTCATCAAGGAGATCACAGCCGGCAATTTTTCGCGCCTGGGCACTCCGCAGTAGCCGCCGGGAAACCAAAAACCGGCACGGCCCGCTGCCTGGACCGCGCGCTTACGGCCCGTGATAGCCGCTTTCTTCCATCAGCCGGTAGAAATCCTTCAAGGTCTTGCCCGGTTCCGGACGGAATGTGCCTTCCAGCATGTCCATGCGCGAGATGCGGTCGAGCCGGAACATGCGGAACGCCTCGCGCAGCTCGCACCAGGCGACCAGCGTCCAGACCTTGCCCCAAAACCATAGGCCCAACGGGCGGATCGTGCGTTCCGACGGTTTCGCCGCGCCATCCTTGTAGGTGATGGAGACCCGGATACGCGCATCAGCGGCGGCTTCAAGCTTATCGATCCGCTCGCGCACCTCCTCGGTCATTTCCGGGGCTATAGCGTGCACTTCGATTTGTGTGCTGCGGGCGCGGACAGACTTCGGCAGCACGGCGTCAATCTTTATTAGGGCTTCTTCTGCGGCCCGGGCCATCCCTGCCCCGCCCCAGGCCCGGATCAGACGCGCCCCGGCGACCAGGGCAACGATTTCATCGCGCGAGAACATCAGCGGCGGAAGGTCGTAGCCATCGCGCATGATATAGCCGACCCCGGCAGCGCCATCGATCGGCACGCCCGAGGCCTGGAGATCCGCTATGTCGCGATAGATTGTCCGCTCGGAGACTTCCAGCCAGTCTCCGAGCTGCTTTGCGCGCACAAGTCGGCCGCCGCGAAGATACTGCACAATTTGGAACAAACGGTCGGCGCGTCTCATGAGCCATGGTCGCTTAACTGGAAAACAGACTGATGGAGTTTCCATCCGGGTCGAGACAATACATGAAACGGCCCGCCGGAATAGAGATGGCGTCCGTGACAACCTCGCCGCCTGCAGCTTTCAAACGTTCGGCGGTTTCCTCCAGACTGTCGGGACAGGCCAGATGAATGGTCGGGCCGGAGCCTTTGGCAGGAGGGGTGCCGGGGTAAAGGTGCCCGCCGACGCCGTTTGACTCCTGCGTTGGAAACAGTGCGATCGGATTTGGCCCCATTTCGCGATCTACTTTCAATTCTGTTTTAAAAACAGTGTTGTAAAAGAAGACCGCCTTGTCGAAGTCGGTGACAGGCAGCTCCATCCAGACATTGAAATCCTTGGGTATGAAGGTCATCGTTTTGGCCCTTTGAATCTATGTGACAAGACCAAGATACCCGGCCCCTCCTGACAGCCTTCTGTCAGGAGGGGTATACGCAGTTTTCCGTATCAGTGACGCCATCCGGCTGGACTGTCGGTCATATGGCGCAGCACGAGGTTCGCCGCCCCAAGGCCGACCACCACCAGGCCCGCGATCCCGTCGGGCAAGATCTGATGCCAATTGACACCGGCCAAATGCGCCAGCACCTCGCCAAGGCCCATCAGCCCCAAAACACTGCCATTTAGGACAGCCGTTTTCCATCCGCGCATGCACGGTCTCCTTTTTGATTCTGCTTGTGATGAAGGCGAAAACCCGTCAGGCAGACAGGGCTTTCAAGAGCCGCCCCCGGTAAGCCCAGCACAGGGCAACCGCGACGCCAATCGCGACCACACCGGCAGCTGCGGCGGCGACGAAGCCTGCCGGGTGTTTTTGCCAGAAAAGACCCAGCGCCGTGGCCGCAGACGACAGAACGGTCAGCGCGGCGGACTTGCGCTTGTCCGCTGCCCGCTCAAGCGCAGCCATTGTGGCCGGGCCGGGTTCGCCATCGACGAGAAGCGGCGGATTGGCGCGCTGAAACGCCCGGACCGCCGCCCGCGTCCGCTTGCCGAGCAGGCCGTCGATCGGGCCGGGTTTGAACCCGAGCCGTGCAAGCACTGTCTGGATCCGGCGGGTTTCCGCGTTCGGCGTCCAGCGCCAGGGCGATGCGAGACCGTAGTCGCCCGTCTTGAGCAGGTGCGCTTCTTCGCGCCGTCGGCGCACAAGGCCTGGCAAGCGCCGGCCCGCCGCTGTTGTCCCGGTTTTGGCCAAAAGTCCGGCGGCGCTTTTTTTGTCGCCCCCCATCAACGCCCGCGCCCAGCGCCAGGAGAGCGCCCGTGCCCCCAGATTGTAGACAACCGAAACACATGCATCGAAAACAGGTTGCGACACACCTGGCAGCACACCTGCCACCGGAGGCGCATATTCCTCGTCGATCAGTTTCAACAGCACCTTGTTGGCGTCTTCGCGGCTGATCCGGTCGCCCGGAACAAGGCTCCGGCCATGGCGCGCGCGCCAGAATGCGGCAAACAGGCGGCTGCGCATGGTGAAGCCGTAGCCAATGGTCAAAACGCCGGCGGGATCGAGATAGGCCCGGGACACGAAGCCCTCATGCGCGGCGATAAATGCAAGGCCCCGTTCGCTGATTTTCATGGATTGCCTCCGGCTTGGGGAATGATTTCGGGTTGGAAGCACAGGATCTTTTTCATAAAGGACGCTGGGGTGTTCCGCCCGTGATCCGGCAAGGGCGCGCGTCAGGGCGCAGCGGGTGCTTCGGGCAGAAAACAGTGCACGGCGAGGCGCACAGTGCCGCCTGTGAAGCTGCCGCCATTGGCGGTCAGCCGTATGGCTGCCGGGCTGTAAAATGCTGTCGGGCCGATGACGCCAAGATTGCTCGACCCGGCGGCGCTGCCGAGTGAACCACCGAATTTTGCTGGCTCTCCGTCAATGCCGCAATCATAGGAAACTGCGCCGGTCACGGTGTCGACCGTGCGGCTGGAGACGCACAACACGATTGCCCGGCTTGGGATGATGGCAGCCGTCTCGCCAAAGGCTCCGCTCAGGCCGGAAAGTTCAGCGTCGATCACCTTGTGCCAGCTTTTGGCGCCGAAGGCCGATTGCGCAAGCAGACTGTCCGCGCCCGCCTCCCCGGCAGCGCCGCCCAGGGTTTGCCATGCCCCGCCGCTATAGACACGCTGCAGCCCGAGCTGGCTGTCAAAAACGGTCAAACCGTCAAAGGGGGCGATGAAGACCCAGGCCGCGTTTTGAAAAACGGCCACATGATCAGCCCGGGCCGACCACCCGCCCGACGGACTGGACGACACAAGATAGGCTGTTCCCTCCTGCGGCGTGGCGGGCGGATCCGCACGGGTGGCGAGAATGCTGGCATTCATCGCGGCATCCAGGCGCATCAGCGCTTCATTGTGGGTGACATGTTTTTGCGCCTGCGCGGCTGCAATCAGCGGCAGGTTTAGTCTGGGACTAACCGACATGGAGTGTTTGTCTCCTCAAGGTTCCGCGCCCGGCGGTCTGCGAAAGCTGGCAGACCGCAACGGACAGGCTGGTGACCGGGCCGCCGAAATCGGCATGTTCATCGGCTGCCGGATAAAGCGCGGAGGGGGTACCGGTGCTCAAGGTGCGTTTGGTCACGCCGCCGCCGTCCAAAATATCCAGTTCATAGGCCTCGCGCTCCTCGCCGAGTGGAACGTCCATCCCCTCCCAGCTGTCGGAAGCGGAGCGGGTCTGCCGGATCCAGCTCACCTCGATCCCACTTGCTGTCCGGCGGGCCTTCAGGTGAACAGGGGCAAACGGCACCCGCCCCCGCCCGCTTGCGGTATGGGTCAAGGCCACGGCAGCCGGGTCATTCAACGCTGCGCCTTGCGGCAGTATGCGGTAATTCAGGGCAAGTCCGATCTGATCGGGCAACAAAGGAACGGAAGGGACCCGGTCAGGATCCAGCAGCACCACATCAGATCCCGCCGCCGCCCCGGTCCGCATCTCGTCTTCCGTGCCGCGCTGGCCGCGCAGCAAACCTGACAGACGGTAGCGGCGCGGTGCCACGAGTTCAGCCTGGATAAATTGCAGGATCTCAAAGCCGCCGCTTGAGCTGCGCACCGCAAGCGCATTGCGGCCGGACAGCACCTCGGTTTTGCTCCTGCTTTGCAGATGCCCGCCGAAAAGCTCGACCTCCACCACGGATCCTTCATCGACCACCCAAAGCGGGCCAGCCCCCAAAGGTGCAGCAAGACGCCCCATAACCGCAGGCCCCTGAACAGACATAAGCGGCTCAAAACCGGTCTCGCCCGGGGCGCGGAGCACGGACAGGGTGCCAGGCCAAGGATCGGCGAAAGCAGCTAGCCGCAGACCGTGGCCCGGATCATCGCCCGCCAAAATGGGCAGATCCAGAAAAAGGGCATGTGCGGCGCCGACACCGCCGCCCGGAAACGGCCGGGACGGTGTGGCGGGTGCGGGCCTGGCAGGCGGTCTGGGATGGGCCAGACGCGCCGCCTCAATCCGCCGGCTTCCGGCCGTTTCAATCGCCTCGATGCGGACCTTGACCGGCGGTTCGTAGGCCTTGCCCGGTTCGCCAAGCAGAGTGACCACATCGCCCGGCTCAAACCGGGCCGCCTCCGGTCCCAGGCGAAACTCCACCCGCTCGCGCTCCGACCACAGCGCATGCAGACGCCGGTCCGCCGCTTGTTGCAGAACATCCATGGCTGCCGCAGCCGGCAGATCTCGGGTCTCCACCTGACGGCTGCCGCCTTCCAGACGGCGGGAGGCCGCAATCCGCCGGCGGTAATCCGAGACGGATTCCTCAGCCGATAGCCGCATTTCAGAGGTCAATTCATTGGCCTGCGCCCTCGTTTTCGAAAGCAGCGGCGCATCTCCGTCACGCGCCAGCGCGCACGGCAGAATGCCGGCACGCGAAGCGCTGCGTCTTCCCGTAATGAGGATCTGCGTGCCCCTGTCGTGGGAAAGGCCGCCGAAAGCATCGATCAGCGGCTCAAGCGCCTGACGGGCCGAAGACGGCCCGGTCACGACAAAGCCTTCAATCAGGCCCTCCAGCCCGGAGGCCGCGCAGTCTTGCGGGCTGATTTCGAAATCCGCCAGAACCGCATTGACGATGGCGTCGAGGCTGGCCGCGCCAAGCCGGCCTGTCAGCCAATGGCCCAGTTGCCAATTGGCACCGTCGGCCCACACGCCGGTATAGGCCGGAAAAGCCGGATACGGCCGCGCATCCCAGGACCAAAGGAAGATGCCGCCGGGCGCCACCATCGGCCCTCCATAGACCGGTGACACCGGATTGTCGCCGATGCCCAACCGCGGGTGCAGATCATCCCACCAGCTGAGCGAGGCCTCCAATGCGCGCCGCTGGATCAGGTCATCGCGCGTCCCATCCGAGAAATGCGGCACCGCGCTTTCCGACGACTTCGGATCAACAAACACATTTGGCTGGTTTGTGCCCTTGTCGACGGCGGGAAAGCCAAGCTCCGTGAACCAGATCGGCTTGGCCTGCGGCTGATAGGGCGTGGGACTGGAAAGCTCCTGACCGCCACTGCGTTCCACATGCGGATTGGCCCACCAGTTTTTCAGATCCTTGGCGCGGTAGACCCACGGCTTTCCATAGGCGCCGTCCGTGATCGGCGCCCGAAGCCCGGCCTGCCGGTCCGCATCGCTGGCATAGTACCAGTCGGCATATTCGCCGCCGGTGACGCCTGAGCGCAGCAACTCCAAATCATAAACCGCAGACGGCTCGTCCGCGCTGCCGCCGGGTGTGCCGTTCTCGCGCATATCGGTCAGCGGCAGGTAGTTGTCGATGCCGATGAAATCGATATGCGGCGATGCCCAGAGCGGGTCGAGCGGAAAGCGCAGCTCGTCTGCCGACATCTGGTGGGCGCCATACTCGGACCAGTCCGCCGCATAAGACAGCGCAACCGCCGGCCCCAGGACGGCGCGCGCATCGGCGGCAAGCTCCACCAGCTTCGCGACAAACGGATAGCTGCCGTCCGGAGCACGCGAGCGGGTCAGTCCGCGCAGTTCCGATCCGATGAGAAAAGCGTCAACACCGCCCGCGGCCTTTGCAAGATGCGCCAGATGCAGGATATGCCGGCGGTAACGCCATTCCGCGGGACCCGAATAGGCAACAGTTCCATCTTGGACAGAGAATGCGGCAGCTGTGACAGTGCCGAAGAAGCTGTTTGCATCGGCTGTTGCGTCCGCCCCGCCTTCAATGCGCCCGCGCCAGGGGTAAGGCGGCTGCGTTCCGGTGCCGGATGGGGCGGGCAAGTCTGCGTCCGGCGGTATGTCCATCAGAAGGAACGGATAGAGCATCACCTTCAGGCCGCGCGCCTTCAAATCCTTGATGGCAGCAATCACCGTGTCGTCCGACGGCGTTCCGCCCAGCGCCGGCCGCCCGTCAATCCGGCTGACCGCCAGCGCAACAGCGCGCGTTGCCCCGCAGACCGACCAAACGGCGCCGCTTGTGGTTTTCTCAAGCACCTCCACTTTGGGCCGGATGGAGCAGACCCCGGCGCGCAAATCATCTCCGAACCAGGAAATCACCAGCGCCACGCTCTCAAGGTTCGGACACAGCGCTGTCAGTTCATCGAGTGACGCTGCCCAGTCCGATGCGGTGCCGGGCACATGCCGGTTCACTGTGCGGGTGACCCCGGGCCGCTCGGTTTCGCGCACCTCATCCGGGGCATAGACAAACTCGCCGGCCCCGGGAATGAGCGTCACCGCCCGGATCTGCTCTTCCAGCGGCTCCACGGGCCGGATGACTTCAAAGGAGAGCTGCGGCAGGCGGTTGCCGAAATGTTCCAGCGCCATGCGTTCGAACACCACATAGGCCGTACCGCGATAGGCGGGTGCCGGGCTTTGAAACGCTGCGATCAACGGGTCCGGTGCCTGGGTTTCGGTGCCGCTGTAAATGCGCAGGTTGATTCCGCTGGTGTCCAGCGGCTTGCCATCGGCCCAGATCCGGCCCACCCGCGCAATCGACCCTTCGCACAACGCAACCGCGAAGTTGGCAAAGTAACTGTAGGACCGCACCGTGACCGAACTGCCGCCTGCCTTGCCGCCCTGGCTGTCTTCCGAGACCACTTCCTCGAAATTGGTCGCCCAGATCACCTGGCCGGACAAGCGCGCCCGGCCATAGACCCTCGGCAAGGAGACCCCTTCATTGGAGGCCTGGACGGACAGGTCCGCAATGCGGCCGGTCTCCACTGTGCGGGAGGCGCCGAACAGGGCCTGATCCAGCGCGCCGCCCGCCAGCGCACCGGCCGCCTTGCCCAAAAGGCTGCCGGCGCCGCCAAGCCCAAGGGCGCCGCCTAGCGCCTGTCCGGCTGCGGTCAGGATCAAGGTTGCCATGAGGGCACCTCCGGAAAAGAAAACGCAGCGGCGATGCGCCTGCGCCAGGCGGAAGCCAGAGGACTTTGCACCACGCCGACGCGCTCATATGCGTGAACAAGGCGGTTGCCCGGCGCCAGTATTCCGGCATGTTTGGCCCGAGCGCCCGCCCGCCAGCGGAACACCAACACATCCCCCGGCAGGGCCTTGGTCGGGTCCTGTTCCACAAGCCATCGGCGCCCGGCAGCCAGCAGCGTTTCCGCGCCGGCTGCTTCTGCCCAGTCTGCCGAATAGGCGGGAAGGCTTTGCGGTTCGGGTCCGATCAACGCCCGCCAGATCCCGCGGACAAGCCCCAGACAGTCACAGCCCGCCCCCTTGCAGCTTGCCTGATGACGGTAAGGCGTGCCGAGCCAGGTTTCGGCTTCCCGAAGGACCTCCCGGCGAAGCGGCCCGGCAGCCGCAATGTATTGTTCAAACACGGGCGCCGCCATCGTTTTCCCCGGTGTTGCGGTTGGGATAGGACAGGACAAAATCGGTACCCGGCATGTGGGGGAAACCGCGAAAGTTCTCCGTGTTCGCAAACTTGGCGGCACAGGTTTCCAACCGCTTGTCGCAGCCTGCAGAGACCGTCACGCGTGTGCCATCGGCCAGCGCCGCGGGCAGGGTCTGCCACAACAGGATTTCGGCGCTGCCCTCCTCCGCCCTGTGATCGGCGATTTCGCTCGCAAAGCCCGACAGGCCACCGTCAAGAATGCGCAACCGGCCACCGGCAAACCAGCGCGTTGCGAAAGCGTCCAGCCCGGACAGGCGCAGCGTTTCAAGATCCGAGCCAGGCTGCACCAGAGCCTCAGCTGTATAGGCAGCAGACCCCAGCCCGACACCGCAGCGCGGATCACCAAGATCCGCATCGCATGTTCTTGAAAACACCCGCCCTGCCTTGGCTTCCAGCAAATGCGCAAGACCGCGCAATTCGGCGCGGAAGGCATTGCCTTCGCGCACCACTTCACCCAGCTTGGCACGCCGTTCCAGCAGAACCTGCGACGGGTCGGCCCAGTTGACCAGATAGGTTCGGATTTCGGCCCCGTCCCAGAAGCCGGCTTCCAGATCCCGCTCCGTAATCGCCGCGCCCGACAGCGCACCGGCCACCTCGCCGCCGCCGGTGGCAAGGCCCGGCCCGCCGGTCATGGCGCTCGCGCCAAGACCGTTTCCCGGTGCGCAGACGATGGTCTCGACGGTGACCGCCCGGTCATGATCGGTGAACCCGAACGTGCTGCCGTCCCGCTGCTCCAGGATCCAGCAGGCACACAAGGTCGTCACCCGGCCGGCCAAATGGGCCGCCAGGGGCGCGGAAATCTGTTTCATGTCTTAAAGACCGCCCCAAAAAAAACCCGGCAGAGTGCCGGGTTTATTGAAATCGTTATGAGGTAATCTAAGCAGCTTTTAGACGTTCAACGCGAGCACTGGAGGGAAACATCGGAGTGCTTCGCAACTTCGCTAGATCCACTTTTGACAATGCATATATAACAGCATACGTCATTGCTTTATCATGATCTTTTTTAACCATATGAATGCTCCTCACTTTATCATTATGCCCAATGGTTATTATTTCGTTATGTAGAGCCATGCGCCGGCCATGCGAACATCTTTGTACACGTCGGCATTATCAAGACCTACGCCCAGAGCTTGGAAAAACGAGCGCTCAATAGGGCTTCGTAAGTGAAATTTTACGTGGTCTGCCTTCAAATCTCCCTCGTCGGAGATCTCCATGACCCCAACAAGCGTTTTTATGAGCACCTGTCCATAGTCATTGTCGCTGATGTCACCAAAATCATGGAGCGGTGCAACTGTCAAGTTACGAACTCGTAAGACTGGTCCGTCATAACCTGGAATCGCCGCCGTATTAACTTGGCATACGTTTAAAAACTGACTGTCGGATTTCAAAGAAAACACACCGGCCTTTGGCTCTGGGTTTATGACCAATTTTTCAAGAACCGGAAGCGTAGCTGTCGCATAGTCATCTATATCTTCTGCAAAACGATCGCATTGAGCCGCCCAGTCAGCTTTGAATTCTGCCCAGCTATGACTTTGGTTATCAATTTGAACAAATGGCATTGTAGCTCCGCCAAGTAATAAACCTTTGAACACTTTACTGCAGCACGCACAAAAAACAACCACCAGTAGAATTCAGTCCAGACGAATCTCGATCAGCGGGATCGAGGCGATATCGCCGGCCTCGAAATGGGTCAGGCTGAGGTCCAGCCGGTCGGTGTCGAAGCGGACCGGCACATCGAACAGGAACCCGGCCGTCACCGTTTGCCCCGCAGGCGGGGGCTCTGAGAACACAAGCGCGCCCGTCGCCGGATCGGCGGAGAAACCGGCACCGTTGATCTGTTCGCTGCCGCCAACGGCCGCCTTGAGGCTGGCCGCCTCCGGCAGCCGGATCGCCCGGGTATAGGCATTCGGTCCCGCACCATAGGTCTTCACCAGAGTGAAACGTGTGGTCGCACCATCCCCGGTGCCGATCGTCTGATCAAAAGCTGTGGGCGGGCCGCCATGGACCGCCGATGAATGATCGAACGGATCGCGGAACCGGAACCCGGACAAGCGCCCGCGCGCCTTTTCGAACAGGCTCAACACGTCCCGCAGATCGTTCAAGGAGCGGATGCCGGTTGCCGCGTCATAGCGGCGGCGGCTGTCGGCCCAGCGGGCATTGCGCGCTTCGTGGCCGGTTGCCAGATCGACGATTTCGGTACGCCGTTCCGGTCCGCCCAGCGCGCCGAACGCCACGGCAGCCGGAAAGCGCTCATCCAAAAACGCTGTCATGTGCTCACTTCTCCAAAACGAAGTTGACCGGGATTGATCTGGCTCAAGGTGTGCACGTGGTCACATCGCCATGGTGCGCTCAGAAAAGGAGGCAACAACCATGAGCCATGTACCCCACGAACTGCACGAAGAGTTTCCGGACAAAACGGAGGCGCTGCACAGCTTGAAGCTGAACGATGCGCATTTCGCCAAGCTCTCCGACGAGTACCACGTCGTGAACAAGGAGATTCACCGGATCGAAAGCGAGATCGAACCTGCTTCCGACGAAGCGCTGGAAGATCTCAAGAAGAAACGGCTTCACCTGAAAGACCAGATTGCCGCCATGCTGGCCGCGCTGGAAAACACCGGCTCCTGAGCCCCTCCTTTTCAGGCCGGTGTCAGAGCCCGCGTCGTCCCCGTCCGACGGCGCGGGCCACCATCGCCGAAACCTGAGCTTCCGACCGCCGGAAACTTTCCGCATCCTGCGTCGTCACGTTGATCTGAACCGGTGCGGTGCCCGCGCCGGAACCCATCTTGACGCCAAGACGCCCGTCGGATCCGCGCTGAAGCGGCAACACCGCTTCAGCCCCTGCTTCGCCCATCAGCCCGAGGCCGTCTTGCCCCATACCGAAATAGGTTGGCGCGGCCACAACACCGCCCTTGGCAAACGGTGTCGCGCCGGACAACAGGCCGCTCAGGCTTTTTCCGGCCGTCGTGCCAATGCCTGACACCAGATTGCCCGCAAGCGAACTTGCCAAACCGTCCAGCGGCTTGAGCGCTGAAGCAACCAGACGGTTCGAAACGCTGAGCGCCATTTGCCGGAACACCGCATCCAGCGACTTGCCATCGACAAGTGCGGCCTTCAGCCCAGACGCCAGCGACCGTGAGACCCCTTCCGCCGATTGCCGGATATCGTCCATCTGCCGGGCGAACCGGTCCATGTCCGCAAGCGGCAGATCAACCCCGTCACGTTCATTCATGGCAGCTCCTTGGTGGCTCATCCGGATACGCGCTGACAAGCGCATTGAAATGCGCCCGTGTCATGGGCTGCCCGCTATGTCCGGCACGCGTGCCCAGGCCGAGCGCAGCGCCGATCTCACGCGGGGTCGCCGCCCAAAACGTCTGCGGCGTCCAGCCAAGTCTCACAAAAGCCGCCTGCTGCAGGACCGCCCATGGAAACGGGCGGGCAGCGGTCATGCGGGCACCAGCGATTTGGGGAGGGTCTCGTCCCATCCGGCGCTCTCCCGAGGGGCCTGCGAATTAGGGTCCTCACCTGCATCTTCCGGCTCCGGGTCGCCAAAGGTCACGCGGATAAGATCGGCAACGATCGCCGCAAATCCGGCAACGCCTGCGGGGGCGGTCATGTCCGCCACCTGTTGATCGGTGACCGCGTTGCCCGCGCCCCGCAGCCCCGCGCCCAGCACCTTGATCATGTCGCGGGCCGACAGCCGGCCGGAGCCGAAACGGTCGACGAGGGCATTCAGATCCTCGCAGGCAAAGGCGCTTTCCAGTTCGGCAAGGGCGCCGAGGGTGAGCACGAGCGTCCAGCGGCGCCCGTCGAGCATGGCGGATATCTCTCCGCGTAACCGGTTGGCCATTCAGGTCTCCTCAGATTGCGGTAAAACTCAGGGCGCCGGCCGATTCCAGCGCCAGTTCGAATGTCATTTCGCCGTCGTGCCGGCCGGCATATTCCAGCGCCGTGACCTGAAACAGTCCGTCCAGCTGGCCGAAATCCGGAATCACCACCTGCCAGGGCCGGATGCTGCCGTCGAAGAACAGCTGCCGGACGGCGGCGTCGCTGGCGGCATCCCGGAACAGGCCGGACCCGGACAGGCTGGCCGAGCGGCTGGCCGCCCCCTCCAGGAGCTCCCGCCAGCGGCCGGGACTGTCGGCGGTCGTCACATCCACCGTGCCGGCACTGAGCGCGATGCGCCGGGCACGCAGGCCGGCAACACTCAAAAAACTGCCGGATTGCGCGGCATCCAGTTTCAAAAGCAGGTCACGCCCGCGTTGTGCGCCCATGGCTGAGGTTCCTTCGGTTCAAGTCAAAGGTTCGGTGACGGCGCGCAAAATGCACTCGGCCTGAAAGCCGCGCCCGTCCCGCATGGCCCTGGAGACAACCGCGCCGATAGTCAGATTGACCAGCCTGTGGCCATCGATCGGCACCGGTCCATGGATCAGCACATCGGCTGCCCGCCCCGCGGCTTCCGCTGCCTGATCCCGGTTTGGATTGCGCGAAAAAACACTCAGCCGAAGCCCGTGCTCCAGCCCCTCCTCCGCCAGCGCCAGAAGCGGCTTGCTGTCGACCAGCTGCAGCAGCAGGTAGGGAAAGCTCTGCCCCCGCGGAGCCTGATCGAACAGGCGCCCGCCGCCCAGAATCCCGGCCAGTGTGGCATCCCCCGCAAGGCAGGCGAACAGACCTTTGCGCAGGGCCCCTTGTGCGCTTTGGAGACTCAAGTTGCCTCCTCCTCGGCGGCACACCGAAGCTCGCGGTAGCGGCCATCGGGATCGTTGACCGACAACAGCCGGAAGATACGCGTGCCGGAAACAAGCTTCCAGCCGCCTTTTAGTCCCGCGCGGTAGCGTAGCCGGATGTCGTGGGTCGCAACGCCGTCCAGATGCCCTGCGACCGGTGCCTCGCCCTGGCTTTTGAGGGCAACAGCCGCGAAATCCGCCCCGGCTTCGGCATAGGTCAGGCTGGCCGTACCATCCGCCTCCACACTGTGCACCGGCCGCAGAAGGACAACAGGCACATTCAACCGCCCGGCCCTCATAACAGCGGCACCCGGTTCGCCATCACCAGCCGGTCAAAGCCATAGGGGACATTCGCAAAATCTTGCTCTGAAGCGGCCTCCCGGCTTTCAAACCAGTGTGCGGCAAGAAGCTTTACCGCCTGCCGGAGCGGCGCAGGGACGTCGTTGGCAGCAGGACCGTAGCCCGCGGTGAAATCGACCTCGATCCCGGCAAGCTCGGCAGATGGAATTCCTGATCCGAGTGACACCTTCACGCGGGGTGGTTCCGCGCCTCTTTGCAAGGCGTAGTCCGCAGGATCCAGGATCACCGGCGTGCCATCCAGCCGATAGAGCAAGATCTGCTGAATGGCGGAAACCGGCGATAAGTGCAATTGCACAATACGTCCCGGAGGCCAGTCGTCGAGATAAAGCCGCCAGATCTGCGAAATCAGCACCCTCCGGGTGGTTTGCTCGACATGTTCCCGCGCCGCCTTGATCAGCCCGGAGACAACATCGTCTTCGGTTCCGGT
The DNA here is from genome assembly GCF_007830545.1 of Roseibium hamelinense. Lineage (GTDB taxonomy): Bacteria > Pseudomonadota > Alphaproteobacteria > Rhizobiales > Stappiaceae > Roseibium > Roseibium hamelinense. The sequence goes on along the minus strand of NZ_VLLF01000003.1, from coordinate 25,147 downwards.
TGTCAGCCGCAAATGCGCTTTCATCTCGGCCAGGCTGACCGGCTCGATCGCCGGCGGTGTTACCACATGCGCTGTCATGAGAGTTTCAGCTCCGCTGTTGCCCCAAAAAGAAGCGCCGGATCCACGAAGAGATCCGGCGCCAGTTGGGGAGGATGGAAAGTTGCTGGTGTGCCAGAAGTGAGGGCCGGCGTGGGGTTTCAGGCGTTGGAGTTCCGGGCGTTGGAGTTCCGGGCGTGGGGGGGGCGGCGTGGGGTGGCAGCGCCGGTGCGGACCCACAGCTCCGCTCACCGCGCGTATTGTCCCCGTCGGAACAGGCAGGCCGGACCGCGGACACCCGCCTGTTCCCAAAACCCGTTACCTATGCGGAAAACTCCAGAAGCTTGATCGCGTCAAAATCCTGCACCCCGCCGCCAACGCGTTTGGTGGTGTAGAACAGCACATACGGCTTTGACGAATAGGGATCGCGCAGGATTCGGACGCCCATCCGGTCAACAATCAAATATCCGCGCCTGAAGTCGCCAAAGGCCATCGCCATGGCCCCGGCGGTAATGTCGGGCATGTCCTCAGCTTCGGTGATCGGAAAGTTGAAAAAGGTCGCGGACGCGCCTGCCCCCGCCGGTGGTTGCCAGAGATAATTGCCGTCACCGTCCTTCAGCTTGCGCACGGCGCCTTGCGTGCGCCGGTTCATGACAAAGCGTGCGTTCTGCCGGTAGCCGCTTTTCAGGCTGTAAATCAGATCGATCAGGCAGTCGGCCGGATCCGCGCTTTTGAATGCGCCATTCGCCCCCGTCTTCAGCTTGCCGAGAGATCCCCAGGCCCAGCTTGCTTCGGGCACCTGCGGCACGGACAGGAACCCGGTCGGTTTGTTGACCCCGTCACCGTTGATGAACGCAGCCCCTTCCTGTTCGGCAAAGGCGGTTTCCACCTCCTCGGCCAGCCATTGGTCCATATCGACGGCCGCATCATCCAGCAGCGTCGCTGTTGCGGCCGGCATGGCGTAAAGTTCCATCACCGGAAATGTCAGTTCCTCGAGCGTTGGTGCGCCGGTTTTCGGCCGGGCGGCCGCCTCTCCGACCCAGCCGGTGGCCGGGCCTGTGCGGGCATAGGGCTTTTTGTAGGCCGTGGAAGAGACCTGCCGGTTTCCCGCTATCGCGCGGATCGGCGAAGCCAGGGACAAGCGGCGCAGGATTTCGGTTTCCGTGTGATCGGGCACCAGATGGCCGCCATCCGGCCCGGAACCTGCCGACATGTCCTTCAGTTCCAGCCGCTCCAGCTGGTGCTCGCGGCCCGAGCGCAAATAGGTCTCGAATGCGGCCTTGCGCTCGAGGTCCCGCGGCGTGCCGCCGGGCCGGGATTGACCGGCCTGCGCCGGGCGCCGGCTTTTGAGCGTCAGTTCATCAAGCCGCCGCTGGGTCGCGTCCAGCGCATGGTCGAGCCGGTCAAGCTTGTCCAGGGTGACGACATCGGCACTTCCGCGGCTTTCGATTTCCGCAAGGCGGGCATCATTGACCGCACGATAGGCCTCGAACGCCTGAAAAAACGCATCGAAACTGCGCGCGACTTCCGCACCGTCCCCCGTTTGTTGAGCAGGCTGCGCTGGTGCCGCTGCGGGCATGGCGCTTGCTGCCGGGAAACCGGCTTTGGTTTCAAACGCCTGGCCCTGATCGCCTGGACGCTGATCCTCTGGTATCTGATAGTCCGGGATTTGAAACGCAACGCTGTCAAAGTCTTTCTGCTGGTCCGTGGTCATGCCGGTCTCCTTGAAGTGTTCGTCAGCCCGCCCGAAGGCGGGGCCAGAAGCTGTGCCCGTGCGCCGTTCACCTGCGGAAAGGTGACCAGCGAGATTTCCCAAAGGTCGATGTCAATCAGCTGCCGTCCGGCGCGGTCGCGCTGCGCTCTGCGGGCCTTGAACCCGATCGACAGGCCGGACAGGTCTCCCGTGCCGATCAGAACCGCGGCCTCACGGGCGCGGGCGACACCCAGGTTCAAACGCCCCAGAACCTGCAAGCCCCTGCGGTCTTCACACAGGCCGGTCCACATGCCGATCGGTTCGCACGGATCATGCTGCCACAGCATGGGCAGCGGGGTCTGGCGGGCAAGGCTGCGTGCGAACGCACCCGGCCGCACGATGTCGCCGGCCCCATCACGGTGACCGAACAGGCTGGCATATCCGCGCACCCAGGCGGTCGTCCATGCCGGCTCACGGGCCATCTCCGGGGCCATCTCCCGGGCCTGGGTCTGGCCAGGGGGCGGCAAAGCGCTGCGCCCTGTCATCGGCTTGCCTGCTTGCGCAAGGTTTCAACCTCGTGGGAAAAGTCTCGGAAAACGTTCTGGTACGGGTCCCTCTCCCGGGCATCGTGCTGAGCGCCCGACAAGGCGCTGAACACGCGCCGTTGCAGCCACACCGGCAGATGCCGCCGCAGCCCGTCAAAAGTCCGGAGCATTTTTAAAGATCCTTGCTGAAGAATATTGTTTGAAGTGCCTAGGCCACTTTAAGAGCGGCGGTTTTGCAGAGTCGGATCAGAGACTTGGCCATCACTGCTCAAGTGTGAACGAAAGACGTTCAAACGCCGATTCAAGCGGGCGATCTCCTCGACAAAATCCGAAAACCGGCGGTTGGAATGGCTGAGTTCACGTACCAGCGCGAGGGTCAGCACCGATGCGCAGACGGCCCACAGGAACAGCGCCAGATGAGCCAGATCGCCACGTTCGATGACGGAGCGGGCAATATCCTCAGTCATCGGCGGGGTCCTTGTCCAAGGGCGGTTGTGCGTGCCCGTCCTGCCGGGCGCCGTAGCCGACAGCGGCCCGCTTTTCGTCGTCGTCAAGGTAGTTTGCCGCCCCGACCCGGCGCCATAGCGCCTCGCGTTCGGGCGCCAGCGCCTCGATCGCATCAAGGTCCGGCTCCAGTGTCAGCGCCTGCCCGTATGCGGGCGAAAGCCAGGCGGTCAGGCTGGCGCTGACGCGCCGGACCAGGGGCAGCACCGCATTGCGCCAGAACGCGCGGTTGGCTTCCTGATAATTCGCATAGGTGTTGTCGCCGGGGATCGCGAGCAGCATCGGCGGAACCCCAAAGGCCAGCGCGATCTCGCGCGCGGCCTGGTTCTTGGCCTCGATGAAATCCATGTCCTTCGGCGTCAGGCCCATTGGCTTCCAGTCGAGCCCGCCTTCCAGCAACAGCGGCCGGCCGGCATTGCGCGCGCCTTGATACCCGGCCTCCAACTCGTCCTTCAGCCGGTCGAACTGGTCGCCCGACAGATTGACCGCATCGCCCGCCCCGTAGATCAGCGCGCCGGACGGCCGGGCGGCATTGTCGAGCAGCGCCTTGTTCCAGCTGCCCGCAGCGTTGTGAATGTCGAGGCTCATTTGCGCAGCTTCGATCGGGGCAAAGCCGTAGTGGTCGTTCAGCGGATGAAACAGCTTCAGATGCCGCATTTGTGCAGGGCCGTTTCCGCCCCCCTCCTCCGGCAGCGCCGAAAGACGTATCGACCGCCCGCCAACCGTGTAGTCGAAGGCTTCCGGCCAGCCCTCTGGTCCCGGCACCACCTTGACCCGGTCCGGCCGGAGCGCATGCAATTCGCGCGGCTCCCCATTCAGGCTGACCTGTTCCAGATAGGCGTTTCCGGACGTCAACAGATGACCGTAAAGCCGCTCCAGAAAGTCGGCCTGGGTTTCTTCCGGATTGGGCAGGGCGATCAGCTCCAAAAGCGGATGGGTGGCAAGTTCCTGCGCTCCGTCGAACAGTGTCAGCTGCACGCTGGCCGCTGCCTCCGACACCATGCGCACGGCGCGGTAGACAACCGGGTTCTTGGCAAAGCCCTCGCGGGCCAGCGCAGTATAATTGCGCGGGCTCCACACCGGTTGCGCCTTGCCGTGAAGCGCCAGAAGCGGCCCCACACGCGAGGCTTTGTGCTCTTCTGCCGCAGAGTCACGGCGCGCAAACACTGCATCAAAGGCTTTTCCTAACCGCATGAAACCTCGCGAGTTTTCTGGTTTTCTTGAGAAATTGAGTCAAGCCGCCGCCTGCAACCGGGCGCGGCTGTGACAACCTGTGGCCGAGCAGCCACGGCTGGGTCTCCCGCCACCGCCTTCACATCTGCCGCCTCGATCCGCCTTACAGTCCGCGCACACGCGGCTCTGCCCGTGGCCCCAGCATCAGGTCCGACACCGCCCACACCAGCGCGTCCAGCCGGTCGGGTGAGCGGCCGTTGGTGAGGCCCTTGGGCCCGAAATCCGCCATCTCGTCCTCCAGTTCGGGAAAACGGCCGGCATGGTGGATCCGGCCCTGATCGTACAGCATGGCGACCGGTTCGGCGCGGGAGAACTTGCCGCGTGTCGCCCGCACCATCTTGACCGGCACGGACGGGTCGGCACCGGCGATCACATCGGCCACCATCTCGCCGCCCTGGTTCACTTCGGCGATCAGGCAATCGGCTGAAAGCCCGTGCCACAACCCGGTCGCAACCGCCGCCCAGTCGGCCGGTTTGGCCCGCCTGCGGCTGCGGTCGGCCAGAATGTAGGCCTTTCCGTCCGCGCCGAGCCCGGCGGCGATGATGCCGCACGCGTCCGACTTCGCACCGGAGCTTGCCGGTGGATCGACCGCAATCACGATGCGGCGCAGGGCCTCCGGCGCTCCATCGACCCGGCAGGCCTCCAGCCCCTCGCGGGACCACAGCGCATCCGGCCGGTCCTCGATCAATTCGCCGTCCAGCTCCTGCCGTCCGAGCCGGGTTCCGGCATAGCGGGCAACAATGCGCTCCAGAAAGCCGGGTGCCAGATTGTAGGCATTCGCCCTTGTCGGGGCGTGGGTCACCGCCGTGCCGGGCTGACCCAAAAGCCGCTTGATCAGCGGCACGGGCCGAGGGGTGGTCGTGACCAGTTGCCGGGGCTTTTGCCCAAGGCGCAGTCCGAATTGCAGCATGTCAAATGTCTCCTCGGCATATCGCCATTTCGCCAGTTCATCGCACCAGGCAAGATCGAATTGCGGACCGCGCAGGGCCTCCGGATCTTCGGAGGAAAACCCCTGCGCCACCGCGCCATTGGGCCATTCCAGCCGCCGCCGCGTGGGCGACCAGCTGGGCCGCTGCGCCTTGGGATGGATCGCAAGCAGGCCCGACACGCCCTCGACCATGACCTCGCGGACATCCGCATAGGTCTCACCGATCAGCGCGATGCGGCCCGCCTTCGAAGCGCTGCCATCCGCCGCCGTTGCGCAAGCCCGCACCCACTCGGCGCCGGCCCGCGTCTTGCCCGCCCCGCGCCCGCCCATCAGCATCCACAGGGTCCATGCACCGTCCGGAGGCAGCTGATGGTCATGGGCAAACAGCGGCCATTCATGCAGCAAAAAACTGATTTCGCGCGCCGAAAGCGCTGCCAGCAGTGCCTCAAGCTGGCCCTTGTCCGCGCAGGCGAACAAGGCGCTGCGCAAGGTCTCGGCGGAGCGCTTCGGCGTCATCGTCGTCACTCTGGTCGGCCTCCTTGTCCGCCGCCTCGCGGTCGAGCTCCATCAGCATGGCAAGCGTGCGGGCCAGGCTGGCAAGCGCCTTCACGGTCTTGTCGATGTCGCCAAGCTCCGCCTGGTCCAGAGCCAAGCTTTTCAGCCGCGCTTCCATCTGGTCCATCTGGCCGCTGAAAGCCCGGTAGAGACGCGACACCATCTGCACACGGGACGGGGGACATTCCTCCCCGCCCCGGACAGGGGCGGGCGGCGGCCGTCCCGCTTCCGCCTTTGCCGCTGCTTTCAGGCGGCCTTCGTCCCGCTTGCGGGCCTTTACTTCGGCCCGCTCGGCCTTCACCGCGTCTGCAAGGCACTTGCCGGAAAAGCGCCCCGGCGCTTTCGGCTTCAGGAACGACGTCCCGTCTGACGATTTTTCAGTGTCCACAGCAGCCTCTTGCCTGAAAACAAAAAAGACCGGCCAGGGCCGGTCTGCACATCACCACCGCCCGCTCCGGCAGGCTTTATCCAACAGCAGGGCCAAAGGCAGCAAAACCGCGCCTGCCCCGAAAGCGGCCTGGAGACCGCCAGAAAACGGCCAGAAAACCGCCAGAAAGCGGTCTGGGAACACAACTGAGTGCTCCGGACGTTCCGTCACATCCAAGTTCGGAACGCCCTGCACAGGCCGCGCATACACATGCGGATCCACGCGGCGCCGGCTGCGTGTACTGTCCGTCTGCTGTGTCATGAAGGGCCGGGGCGCGTCACTGGGCCCTAAGGGCAAACACCCCGGCGCCAGCCGCACTTCTTCGACCATGACCAAACCCTAGCAAATCACCGTCACGCTGTCAAGAATATTTTCCTAATAATTTCGCCATCACCCAAAATCCAGCTCGTCCCGCTGGATATTTTCCAAAACATCGCGCACGGAATAGAACTGGTCTCCGGTGGTGGTGACGGCCGTGCTGATCTTGGAAAGGTCCGACAAATCCTGATCGCTGACCACATCCGCATAGGTTTGCCGATCGAGCCCCTGTTCGATCAACCCTTGCTTTAAGAGCTCCTGATCAAACGCCGTCTGGAGCACGTTGCTGATCCCCGGAAAATCATCGCTGTACCAGGAGATGCCGCCGGTCTCACCGTCCTTCGTGACCGGGTTGTTTTCGGTATAATCCGTGTTGTTTTCCTGCGGGACAAGCTGAAACGCGCCCTCATTGATCCGTGCGCCGACCCACCCCGCCGACGGCAAGGACACAAACCCGCCCAGAGATCCCCGGTACCCGCCGGCATAGGTCAACAGCCAGTAGAGATCCTTGCTCAGTCCAAGGACAGTGTAGGAGTTTGTGGCAATGCCCTGACACACCCAGTTGAGCACCTGCGACACGCTGGGCAGGCGCACCCTGGCTGCATCGCAATGCATCAGCGCAACGCGGGTTGTCGGGTCGCTGTTGTAGATGATCAACGGAGCACACGTGGTCATTCCATCGGTGAACAGGCCGTTTTCCTCACCGGTCTTCAACAGTCCCCAACCGCCCTGGGGCACGAAATTCAAAGCGGGCATGACACACCTTTCCAAAAAGAGAGACACGGGTTCTTTTTGCAGGACGTTTGCAGCCGCGCGCGTGTGACGCTGCTGTAGTTGCCGGTGAAAGCAAGTGAAGACACATTTTGCGCGGACTGCTGGCTGGACCGCAGCCCGGTAAAATTCCGTCTTGAAAGCAGCTCGGGCGCCGCATAGCCTTAACCAGGGCCAAGCAGAGCCGGGCTACTGTGTCGTCCGGCGGCCTGACACGCCCAACGGGTTGGCCTTGTGGCCCGGGCAACCCGGCATACTCAAGCGGTCTGGTATAATGAGGCCGGTGTCGATTTTCAGGAGACCTTGACATGATCAAGAAAGAAGGCTGGGGCGGTCTGGGGATACGCCCGTTTGCGTGAAAACGCGATATAAATTGAATACAGATACCCAGAATTGTATATAGGCCATCCTGACAAGGATGGCCTAATGCGTTTCGGGAGCGGTTGATGTCTGTGATCAAAGGTGAGAGCGTGTTCGGCGTCCTGCCGATCAGCACAACCATTGAAGCCATTGTGATCAGCACCGCCGTTGCCGTTGTGGCCATCATCGTGACGCTCATCGGCATTGCGGTCAGCCGTGCAGCCTCCACGAAAACCTTCACCATCCAGACGATTATCACAGCTGAATCCGACAAGGAGCTGCTGGACGCGCAGGCGGCATTCAACACCTGCGCAAAGGCCGGCAACATCGCCCAGTATGCGGAGGCACACCAGCATGCGAGCAATCAGTCAGAGCAAATCCGCAGGACACTCAATCACCTGGAACTGCTGGCCATTGGCGTCCACACCGGGGCGCTGAACTTCAGCATTTTCAAGCGCTGGTATGAAAATGGCCTCATTCACCAGTGGGAACAGGCCGAATCCTTCGTCGTTCAGCTTCGCTCCGTCACCGGACGCAAGGAGCTCTACCGCGATCTTGAACTTCTCTACAACATCTTGATCGGCAGACAGCGGCGGCCCGTCTGGCTGAAACGGCACTTGAGCAGATGGTTCTAGGCGGCACTCGAAAAAGCGCCCCCCCGGCATAGCGTGCCCGTCCGGCATAGCGTGTTTTTGCGGCCTGCCCCTGCGTTCCCCTCACCCGCCCATAAACAGCGCGGCAACCTCGCGGGCATGCGGTCGGGTGCGATGCTCGAACAGATAGATCCCCTGCCAGGTGCCAAGCCGCATCTGGCTGTTCGAAACCGGGATTTGCAGAGACACCGGCAAGAGCGCGGCCTTGATGTGGGCCGGCATGTCGTCCGGGCCCTCCAGCGTGTGCACCAGATAGGACATGGACGGGTGATCAGCCGGCGGCACCAGCCGTTCGAAATAGGCTTTCAGGTCCTTTTGCACGTCGGGATCGGCGTTTTCCTGAATCAGCAGCGAGCAGGACGTGTGGCGCACAAATAGGGTCAGAAGACCGGACTGCGCACCGCCTGCCCGCAGCCAGCGCGCAACCTCGCCGGTGAACATGTAAAGCCCCGGGCCGGAGGTGCGGATCTCGAACGTGGTTTGCAGGCAGTCGGCAGTCGGCATTTTCAATACTTCCCCTTAAATCAACAGGCTGCGCTGGGTTTTCCCGATCATGGCACGGCGGTGCCATGGCGCAGGAGAACAGAACGATCAAGGCAGCGCACATGCTCTCCCGTCTTGACCATGAACGCTGCGGCAGGCACTGTCGCCCCTCCCGCCGCCGGAGTTTCTCATGCCATCCAATTTTGTCCTCGGGCCTCATTACACCAACGTGATCACCACGGCAGAAGAGGTTCGCACTTGGGCAGAAGAAACCGCAAAACTGCCTGTGGAAGAACGCATCGGCGAAATGCGGCGCACCTTCTATCAGGCCCCCTTCGAGCCGTTCTGGGACATGGACCCCGCGTCCAACATGTATCGCGGCGCTGTGATGGATCTTTACGAAACCGTGTACGGTCAGCCTTACAGCCTGGAGTTCGAACCCGAAGCCGCCGGGTCACGCGATTTCGACAGGCCGTTTCCCTTTGACAGCGGCTCCAACACCCAGATCGGCGAAAACCTGATCGGGGTCGGCGGCGTCCTGAAACACATTCCGGCGCCCCCCGGCGCACGGGTGCTGGACATGGGGTGCGGCTGGGCAAACACCAGCCTGACCCTCGCCCGTGCCGGATATCATGTTACGGCAACGGATATCGATCCGGGCTGCGGCGACCTGATCAACCATTGGGCGCCCCGGCTGGCGATTGAAGACCTGATTACGTTTCAGGCCTGCGCCTTCGAAGACACGCTCGACACCCTTGACGGCGTCGAACCGTTTGATGTCATTTTGTTTTTCAAGTCATTCCATCACTGCCTTTATCCGCAAAAACTGCTCGACTGCTGCCACAAGCTGTTGAAGCCGGGAGGGCATGTGTTCCTGGCCGCCGAACCGATCCACGGCAACTTCTATGTGCCCTGGGGGCTGCGCTGCGACGGCACATCGATTTTCATGATTGCGCAAAAGGGCTGGCTGGAGCTTGGCTATGACGAGGCGTATTTCGGCGAGATGATGGGCCAGAACGGCTTCGAATTTGCCGGCCAGAAGAAATCATTGGAAATTCCGACCATGAACCATCTGCTCTACCGGAAAATATAGCAAGGCCGGGTGGCGGGCACAGCCTTGCAGAAACCATCCGGTGCGCTTTGTGCGCTGATCCGGGCCTGGGATGCGTGTTTTCGCTTTCCATCGCGGCGCCCGCCTGACACAGTTCGGTCTGCCAGCCCCTTTGATCTTGAAAAAGGAAGCCCGCCTTGCCTTTCAAGCCCAGATATTTCGTCTTTTTCGCCGTTTGCGCGCTCACCGCCCTGTTCTTCATTCTCATGCTGGCAGTCAGCATCCACTTCTTCTGGCCGCTGCTGATCACCGGCGCCCTGACGATTGTCGGTCTTCTGGATATGCAGCAGACCCGCCACGCGGTCTTGCGCAATTATCCGGTGACCGGCCATTTCCGCTTCCTGTTCGAATCGATCCGGCCGGAAATGCGGCAGTATTTCTTCGAGAGCAACCAGGACGGCCGGCCGTTTTCGCGTGAGCAGCGGTCCATGGTCTACGACCGGGCCAAGGACATTGAAGACAATCTGCCCTTCGGCACGGAGCGCGACGTCTATGCCGACAGCTACGCCTGGGTAAACCATTCCATGGTGCCGCATACGCCGCATCCAAACGACATGCGGGTCACGATTGGCGGACCGGACTGCAAACAGCCCTACTCAGCCTCCCTGTTCAACATTTCGGCGATGAGTTTCGGCTCGCTCAGCGGCAATGCAATTCTCGCTCTGAACACCGGTGCAAAGCGCGGCAACTTTGCCCATGACACCGGCGAAGGCAGCATCTCGCGCTACCACCGCGAGGGTGGCGGCGACCTGATCTGGGAGCTGGGGAGCGGCTATTTCGGCTGCCGCACCAAGGACGGCAAGTTCGATCCGGAAAAATTCGCGGCACAGGCCCAGTCGCCGCAAGTGAAAATGGTCGAGATAAAACTCAGCCAGGGCGCAAAACCGGGCCATGGCGGGGTCTTGCCCGGACCGAAGGTCACGGAAGAAATCGCTGAGGCGCGCGGCATCACACCGGGTCAGGAATGCGTTTCGCCGGCCGCCCATTCGGCGTTTTCAACCCCGGTGGAACTCTTGCACTTCGTCAAGCAGCTGCGCGAATTGTCCGGTGGCAAACCGGCCGGCTTCAAGCTGTGCGTCGGCCACCGCTGGGAGTTCATGGCCATCGTCAAGGCGATGCTGGAAACCGGCATCAAACCCGATTTTATCGTGGTCGATGGCGCGGAAGGCGGCACCGGAGCGGCGCCGATCGAGTTTTCCAACCGGCTGGGCACGCCACTGCGGCAGGGCCTTGCCTTCGTCAACAATGTGCTGATCGGCACCAATTTGAAGAAAGACATTAAGATCGGCGCCAGCGGCAAGCTGATCAGCGCGTTCGATCTGGCCTCTGCCTTGTGCATCGGCGCGGACTGGATCAACTCGGCCCGCGGCTTCATGTTCGCCGTCGGCTGCATCCAGTCGCAAAGCTGCCACACCAACAAATGCCCGACCGGGGTCGCGACCCAGGATCCGAAACGGCAAGAAGCTCTGGTGGTGCCAGACAAGGCCGAGCGGGTCTATAACTTTCACCGCAACACCCTGAAATCCCTGTCGGACTTTACAGCGGCCTCGGGCCTTGACCACCCCAACCAGTTCCGGCCGGAACACTTCTTCCTGCATGAGGGCGGACGCCAGGTCATGCCGGCCAGTGCCGCTTTCACGTGGCTGAAACCGGGTGAGCTTTTGGCCGACAGCCACGACATCCCCGGCTACACGACCTACTGGATGATGGCCGACCCGAACAGCTTCGACCCGAAAATCTCGGTTGCCGAAGCCAAGTCCGAACGCCATCACGAGCACCCGGAGCATCATCATTGAAGATCCGCCTGTCGGAGTACTTCGTCAAAATCGCATAAGAAACCGATCCTGACCTGCCGCCGGGACGCGGACAAGCCGGCGGTCCAGCCGCGCGATCCGGCAGGACGGGCCACTGTCTGTCCCGGTCCGGACAAAACCGGCGGCCGCAGCGCAGCCGGTCAGTCTTTATAGATACGCGCCCGCGCAAACCTTTGCGAAAACGTGCCCAAAACGGGTTGTTTAAGGCGCAATCCACACGTGACGACCGCGCTTCATGAGAAGCTGCGACGGGGCTGGCTGCCTGTCCGGAAACAGGGCGGCCAAGCGGGGAGAGGCCGCACGTCCACCTGCGCGCAACGGGCAACGCCCCTTCCTGAGCCCGCGCACGCTCTCAGCCTGCCCACCCGTCAAGATAGGACCGGTACTCAGATGTGGCTTTGCCTGCTGGCAACAGAGCCCAGCGGTTTAAAGCCGGCGGAGGATACGGAACAGGGGGGTGCAGACACCGCCGCCCTTACGGATTGGCACCCTTGTTGCAAATCACATTGGACCGATAGGCAATAGTATCATTATGGGACATTTTACGTCCTTGAACGAGTTCAGAGTATACTAAATGGCGACAACATTTACGGGCGAATGGGGTGACCTCCAAGCATGGCCGATTATCGGAATCCACTCCGTTGTTATGGACGACGGGCGGGTTTTGACCTTCGGCACGGATGAAACCGGCATGCAGGGCGGCCAGTTCATCTACGACATTTACGACCCGGTCACCGGCACGCATGAAACCCTGAACAACACCACCGGCACGGATATCTTCTGTTCCGCGGCGATGATCATCCCAGGCACGGATTATGTCCTGATTGCCGGTGGCGACAACCGCCCGAACGGCGGGACGAACCGCGGCGTGTCCGATGTTAACATCCTGAACATGAAGACCGGTGAACTTTCCCCGGCTCCGGAAGGCGAGATGGTCAATGCCCGCTGGTATCCGACCATGGTGTCGCTGGACGATGGCCGGATGCTCATGCTTGGCGGCAGTGATGAAAACGGCCGCCACCAGGCAACGCCTGAAGTTTATACGCCGGACGAAGGCTGGACGGAACTGAGCGGCGCCACCGACCCGAACCTGGGCAGATCCAGCCACTACCCGCGGGCGTTCCTCGATACCGACGGCAACATTGTGTATTTTGCGATCGGCAAGGGCGGCAACGGCAAGATCGAAGTCATGTCCATGAACCCGGACGCAAATGGCGGAACCGGATCGGTCACCGAAATCGGCGTCCTGCCGTTTAATGCGGGATGGGACAATCCGGCCGTCCAGTTCGCTCCCGGCAAGATCCTGATCCAGGACACCGGCACGGGCCTGTGGGTGATGGACATCTCCGGCGACGATGCCAGTTTTGAGCATGTCGGCAATCTGGTCGGCGAGCGCAACTGGTCCAACATGACCACCCTGCCCGACGGCACGGTGCTGATCAATGGCGGCTCGGCGCGCGGCAACACGGAGGCGGCCGCGGAACACACGGCGGTCATCTGGAACCCGGAAGACAACACACTCACCACCCTCGTCGACGAGGACAGCTCGCGGCTGTATCACTCCACAGCGGTGCTGCTCAACGACGGCACGATCCTGTCGGCCGGTGGGGGCGCGGCCGGGATGGCAGAGATCGACTACCTGGATGCGCAGATCTACAAGCCCGGCTACCTGTTCGATGAAAACGGCGCGCTGAGCGAGCGCCCGGAAATCCTTAAGGCCCCGGATGAAGTTCATGCTGGCAACGCCTATGCCGTGCAGGTCGACGACGCATCGGACGTGGCCCGCGTGACCCTGGTCAAGAACGGGGCATCCACCCACGCGTTCAACATGGGCACGGGCTTCGTGGAAGCGGATTTCGGAACCGTCGGGGGGAGCAACACCCTTGTCGTCTATGCCCCGTCCACGGCCGAAGGCCTGTCGTCGGGGAGCTGGATGATGTTCATCTGGGACGCGGACGGCGTTCCCTCGATTGCCGCGAACATCAACGTTATGCCGTCAAACATCCCGCTGGTCGAAGACCCGGCGAACTTGCTGGTGAACGGCAGTTTCGAGATCACCGATCCGGTGGACGGGCAAACCTCGCTCGCCAGCATGGACGGCTGGACCAGCAGCAACGGCCTCTTTGAGGTACACGGCGACAAGAACATTGACGCCAACGCCACCCACGGCCAGACCGCTCTGGGCCTGGATGGCTCCAGCGGTACCGTTTCACAGGACGTGCCCACCGTGCGCGGGCAGACCTATGACCTGTCCTTCACCTATGACACCGAGAACATGGCGCCGGGCAACTTCTGGAACATCGGCCTGAAGGTGATGTGGAACGGCGAGGTGGTCGACATCATCAAGCCCAACGGCACCGACGCCATGATCTACGAGTTCAAGGTGGTTGGAACCGGCGGGCAGGACACGCTGTCGCTTGAAGCAACCGAAGGCACCAATGCCTTGCTGGGCGGCCTTGTCGACAATGTCGTGCTGAAGTCGGACGGCACAGACCCGATTGACCTGCCCGATCCGGTGGACCCGGTTGACCCGGCAGATCCAGACCCAACAGATCCGGACCCGACAGACCCTGTCGACCCGGCCCCCACTGATCCAGACCCAACCGATCCCGACCCCACTGATCCGGACACAGGCAATGAAAACCTTGTCTACGACGATGCCGGCCAAACGCAGTACCTGCTCGACGGCGAGGGCGTGAAGTCCTTCGTCGTGGACGGCACCTCCAAGGACTACGGCTGGGGCCCAACGGAAGACGGCGCGGGCGTCGTCATCTGGGACAAGGACGGGTTCGACATCCTGTACGATTTCAAGGACATCCAGTTCAACGACCGCACGGTCGAGCTGATCAACGAGGATGGTCTTTATCAGGACATCAAGGAGGTCTCGCAGTTTCTGACCGGGACGACCGACAATGACCGGTTCCAGATCGACGCCAACATGAACGAGTACGGCTTCGGTCCGACCGAAGACGGCGCGGGCACCGTCGTTTGGCAGGGGGACACGTTCGATATCCTCTACGGGTTCGAGGAAATCCTCTTCAATGACGGATCCGTCCCAATCAACGGAACCGATGGCGTCACCAACGACATTGCCTCCGTCACGCAGTACCTGACCGGGACCGACGGGGTGGACACCTTCGCCATCGACGGGACGAGCACCGACTATGGCTGGGGCCCGACCGAAGACGGCGAAGGCGTCGTGGTCTGGGGCAATGACGGCCACGACATCCTCTACGACTACGAGCAGATCGCCTTCAATGACCAGACGGTGTCGCTGGATGCGGTTGTCTGATCACGGGAGCGCCCGTTCTTCAGGAGGGTTCCATGGAAAACGAACTGCGCGGCGGGATTGAATTCCTGCCGCCCGACATGGTCTCGGCAGCCGCGAATCTGTCGTGGATGGTGGTCTATGTCGACACGGTGCGCCTTGCGCACCTGATCGCGATCGTTCTCGGCCTTGGCAGCGTCATTCAGCTGGCGCTGTCGGCGCCGCGGATATTGCGCGAGGGGATCTCCCGCACCGTTCTGGAACTCATCGACCGGGCGCATGGGCGGATCGTTCTGGCGCTCGCCCTGCTGTGGGTGTCAGGCCTGGCGCTGGTGCAGATCCGCACCGGGTTCGATCCGTCCGCCGCCTCGCCAAAGCTTGTCACAAAGCTTGTTGTGGTGACGGTGCTGACCGTGGACGCCGTGCTGATGGCATGGCTGGTCAAACCGGTGATCGCTGAGGCCAGGGGCTCTGCCCTGCAGGATCTGTCCTGGGCCAAGACAGCCGTGATCGCGAATTGTGTGGCCCTGTCCGGCGCAAGCTGGACCTATGCCTTGGTACTGGGCGCCTCGTCCGTTCTCAAGACCGCAGAGCCGCCGGTGCTGATCGCGGCGGGCCTGATCATTTACGGCTCCGCCTACGCTGCCGTCTTCACCGCGGCCGCCCTTTTGAAACGGCCGGCCGGCGGCAGACTGCAGCCTCCAAGCCTACCCTGAAGGCTACAGTTGCCGAAGCAAAATCCGAACGCCACCACCAGCACCCGGAACATCATCATTAAGGATCCGCCTGTCGGAGCACTTCGTCAAAATCGCATAAGAAACCGATCCTGACCTGCCGCCGGAACGCAGACAAGCCGGCAGTCCGGATGAAACCGGATGTCGCGGGAGGCGCGCGGACCCGGCCCAAACGAAATCAGTGCCTGCAGCGCCCGCGCTGCAATCGGCCACCATGTTCTGGAACGCCGCCGGCGCAGAGCGCGTGCGGTTGGCTTGTCCACCCGAACCTGTGGCGCTTGAGCCGGATTTCCGCTGACCTAAGATCAGCGCCCCCCTATCGCAGGCAGCTACGCGCCTCCGCTCCCGGTTTTACCGCAACCGCCCGTTTGGGCAGCGGCCACCCCAACTCGCCGATAGGTTGATAAGTGAAAAATATTTAATCCCGTGCGCCTGGCCGACTACACCCTGCGAACACCGAACAAAACGCCACTTTGAAAGGTGAGCTGAAATTTTTCGGGTCTGGGCATTCTCCCAAAAAACACAACAACAAAAGGACCAGATTGATGAGACTCAACACGACCCTTGGCACGCTTCTTTCAGCATTTGCGGTCGCCGCGCAGCGTGCCGGCGGCCATGCATCGCTCATGCAAACACCCGTGGCGAAGCCAAGCTTTTCCCAAAACACGGGTTTCGATGATTTGAGTTCCCTTTATGCGGACGTCAACAAGCTCAACCAGAACCAGTTCGGAGACGACTTGTATGGCCTGGCCCAGAACGAAGACGGCACATCCACAAAATATGAACCGGAGGCAGACACCGAACAGGAGGTGACCGACAGCGATGTGATTTCACCCGGGGAGATCGCAGATGCGGCCAAGGAAATACTCGGCGCGCCTGCGACCCGCAAACGCAGCCAGTTCGCCTCACGCGAGGACCTCGGCCTTGAAAAAAGCGACCGGTTCCATGTCGATATCGGCGGTGAGGGATTTCACGAAGCAAGTGGGGTCGTTTCCGGTTTCAAGGGCGCGGTCAACCTCAACGCTCAGAAATTCGATTCCCAGTATCCGGACAAGGAGATCCCCAATCTGGTGCAACTGGAAGCCTGGCACACCGACCCGCCATTTCCGTTCAAGAAAAAGACAGTCGACCGCTACACCATGCAAGGCGCGCCCCTGACCCGTCACAATGTCAACGAGATCACCCGCACACTGGCCGAAAACGGCACCGTTGAACTGTGGCTCGACCATGGCGAGTTTGACAAGGAGCTCAAGGAACTGGCCTCCAATCTCGATGCAAAAATCGAGTGGAGCGACGACCCGAACACCAGCGTGGTGGACGAGTTTGACGGCGGGTTCCCGACGCCCAAGGTGGTCCTGAAACGCGGCAGCGCCTCAGAGTAGTTTACGGAACCGCCGGTTTTCACCTGGTGAAAACCCGATGCAGCAACGCCATCCAAGGTGCCCCGGCATGATCTGCCGGGGCAGCCGGAGACGGTGCTTGTTCCCCTCCCCGCCCAGCGAACTGCGCCAATGGGCAGGCCATCCGACAGTGGGCCGGTTTGGCCGTTTCATCCCATGTTTCAAATCCGCCTTGAGCGCCGGAGCGTAAGCCAGCAAGCCGACTTGAACGGAATTGAGAGGTTTGCCGTCATGAAGTTCTCCCACCTTTGCCGTCCCGCCCTGTCCCTCGCCTTTTTCGCCGGCGTTGCCGCGGCAACCTTCGCCCTGCCGTCTACCGCCGTTGCCAAGGCGTTGGTGCTCGAAGAGTTTTTTAAGGGAAAGACCGTCGGAAAGGGTGTGTTTGAAAGCAAAATCGCCGGCGTCAACCGGCCCTTCACGGTCTATCTGACCGGCACCTGGAACCCGAAGACCTTCACGCTCCGGCTGCGCGAAGACTTTGTTTATGATGACGGCGAACGCGACACCAAGACCTGGTTTTTCCAGAAGGTCGCCGAAGACCGCTATATCGGCCAGCGCGCCGACGTGCTCGGTCCGGCGATCGTGCGCACCATGGACGATGGCTCGCTCAAGTTCTCCTATGTTGCGGAAGTACCGCTGGAAAACGGCTCAATCCTCTTGCGTTTCAACGACACCTTGACCCAGATCGACCGGCGCACGGTGAAAAACACCGCAAAGGTGGTGAAAGGCGGTTTTCCGGTCGGAACGGTCGACCTGACCTTCACGCGCTAGGACGGGCAAACCCGGCGCGGCGGACACCACCGGCGATCACAAATGCACCCGTGTGCGCGCTGGCGCCTTGAAAGCGTCATGCAAGGCTGGTTTGTTTTCCTAATGGTCAGGTGGCAGGGCCGCATTCCCGGCCCGCACCGCTCCTGGGGGGAGAGACGATGCCCAGCGCTCCGAAATTTTCCAAGGCCCGCCAAAGCGCGGCGGCACTCACGCAGCTGGCGTCTGCAGCCCGATTGCTCGGCTTTGCTGTCGTAACCTTTGCAGCGGTTTCGATCGTTTCGGCCGGCTCGGCCCTTGCCATAAAGACCGGCCTGGCAGACGCCCTGGAAGACAAACTGCGCGAGCCGTTCAACGGCGATCTCGATGCCATCCTGGAGCGCGGTTACCTGAGGGTTCTCGTGCCGTTTTCCAAGACGTTTTATTTCATCGACAATGGTGTCCAGCGGGGCACGACGGTCGACATGATGGACGCGTTCGCCAAGCATCTGGACAAGCACCACGGCAAAAAGGCGCTGGACGACCAGCTGGTGATGATCCCCACACCGCGCGAGAACCTGTTTACCGACCTGGCCGAGGGCCGCGGCGACATGGCGCTCGGCAATCTGACGATCACGCCGGAACGCCAGGACCTGGTTGCGTTTTCGGTGCCGATTTACAACAACGTCAAGGAAGTTCCGATGACCGCCGCGGATGCGCAGGACATTGCCTCTGCCGCCGCCCTGTCGGGCATGGACGTTCATGTGCGGCCATCGTCTTCCTATTATGACAGCCTTTTGGCGCTGAATGAAAAACTGGAGGCGGACGGCAAGGCTCCGGTCAACATCATCGATGTCGGTGAAGTGCTGCAGGACGAGGACCTTATGGACATGGTCCAGGCCGGTGCGCTCGGCACCATTATCGTCGACCAGCACAAGGGCGCTTTCTGGATGCAGATCCTTGACGGGCTCAAAATGCATGAAGACGCCCCGATCCGCACGGACGGCCAGATCGCGTTTGCGGTGCGCAAGGACGCTCCGGACCTTTTGAAGGAGGTCAGCGCTTTTGCCAAGACGGTCGAAAAGGGCACACTGCTCGGCAACATCATCTTGAAGCGCTACCTGACCGATGCGGACTATCTGAAAAAACTTGAAAGTGGCGACCGCCAGGCGCAATACGACAAGCTCAGCGGGCTGTTTCAAAAATACGGCCTCAAATACGACATCGACTGGCTGCTGGTGGCCGCTCAAGCCTATCAGGAAAGCCAGTACAAGATCGACGCGCGCAGCAGCGCCGGCGCGGTCGGGCTGATGCAGATCAAACCGTCCACCGCAGCCGGTCAGCCCATCGGCATCAAGGGCGTGGAGAGCGACCCGGACAAAAACGTCGAGGCCGGCGTCAAATATCTGCGGTATCTCGCCGACACCTATTTTGACGACCTGAAGTCCGACCCGGCCAACCAGACCTTCTTTGCGCTTGCCGCCTATAATGCCGGGCCCAGCCGGTTCGACCGGCTGCGCAAGGAGGCCGCAAAAAGCGGCTACGACCCGGACAAATGGTTCGGCAATGTGGAATGGACCGTCGCCCGGCGCATCAGCCGCGAACCGGTGCGCTATGTCGGAAACATCTACAAGTATTACGTCGCCTTTGCCAAGGAAGCCGAGCGCCGCGAAGCTGTGAAGGCGGCTGCGCCGGACGCCGGCACCTCCCCGGACTAGACGCAGGTGAACCTGAACAGGGATGATTCCGTTTCATTTTTGACCGGATGGCAAAAATTTTTTCTACCCGCACAACGTGCCCGCTTCACACTGGAATGGCGCGTTCGGGCCGTTTCGGCGTGCGCCACAGAACGGAAAAAACCAGTATCCGCTTATCCTTTATAGCCTCATAAATTGAAAAATGACCTGACATTCTTCATCCAATACTTGGCTGGGGCGCGGGCTATGTCTAGCCACGGAGTATGTCTTATGTCTATGATTTGGAATGTTTCCGGAAGTCTTCGCAGTTCAGTAAGTTCTGACGACAGAAAGGCAGGAGAATTTAAGAACTCTAGAACTTTCGGAACAAAACCTTACGCCGAACGGCCGAATGGCCGTTTCAGCGGCCGCCCCCCCGTTTCGAGCTCTGCTGCCATCCAAGCGGAAAAAATGCAAAAGCTCCAGCAGGTCCGCACCGTTCTTTACAGCGACGGTGCCTATCTGCGCCGGACCGGACGGCTTCAGGAGAAGGCCGCAAACGACGCCCTGAATACCCTGCAGGACATTTTCGGCGACCGCCTGTGCGATGACCGGGGACGGCTGGACAAGGGCAAGCTGCGCATCGCCGCACGGCTGGTGTTCGGCAAAATCCGCTATGGCAGCGGCCGGTCCCCGGTCGATCTTGCGACCGCCCTGTCCAAGTCGGTATCGGCGCGCGCGTTTCAGCCAAGGGGTCAAATGGAAAATGGCCGGCTGAACAAGACCCTCCCGCCCGTTCGCGACATAACCCCGCTCGTCAACAACACGGGGATCGACCAGCATTACTTCCAGCGGCACGATCACCTGACCCGGATGATGGACCTGTTTGATGCCAAGGAACAGGACAGCAGCACCTGGCGAAAGATGCCGCCGTCCTGCCGGAGCCTCATCTTCAAGACCGACCACTTCACTGCGATCACTCCACACCTGCCCGCCAAATCCAAACAGGCAGTCGATCACCAGTTTGGAGTGATGAACCCGCCTCCCAGGACCTTGGGTCACGCCCTCTCCTTGCCAGAGCAGGACTTTGAGCAGGGGCGGTTCAACCAGCCTGCTGGCGAATTCTACGCAAACCGGATCGAAACGGCCGGTGCAAACGGACAGAGCCAACACACACACGTGTCCCTTTCCTCACCGATCATGACCGCCGCCTCCCTCATCAACAAGGTTGCCTCCGGCAAACTGGGGGGGTCGGCGCCCCTCAAAAACCTGCCCGTGAACTATTTCGAAGTCGGCATTACACGCAGGTGCAACGCTGAGCAGGCCAGCAAGGCCTCGACAGTCTTTGCGTTCGGCAGCAATTTCTCGGGCAAGGACGCCAGTGTTCCGCCAGAAAAATGCAAGGCCATTCTCGACCGGATGTTCCCCGAGCAACCGTTGGCACGCGGCGCCCGTCCGGTGCTGGAGCAAAAAAGCGAAGAGCCTGCGTGCAACCGGGCCGAAGCAGAAAAAGTGTTGATTGACCTGCGGGTGCTGTTTTCGGCGCACAGGAGCGAAGAAACGATCTACACCGAGCACACAACGGCCATGAGGCAAGCGGCCGCGGAACGGGGGATCACCTATCTCGGCATCCATGGCGAGGGGCACAGCCACAAGGCTCGCGTCAACCCGCGCAGCTGGTTCGGCACCTGGCAGCTCACGCCGCAGCCACAAATCGAGGCCCTGAAGAACAAGCTGATCGAACATGAGGACAAGATTCCCGACGACTACCTGCCGATTTTCAATAAATGGCAGGAGCTGGCCGGCGAGCTGGGCCACGAACGGCATGTGATCCCATTTGCGACCTATACCAAGATACTGACAGACGTAATCCGTCAGGAGACGGACGGCGCAGTCGACATCAAATTCGCCCTGGGCTGCAAGTCGGCCAAGGACCGCACCACATCCGTGCTTCAGGGCATGATGCTGCTGGAGCCGATCATCCAGCACCGGCTGACCACACCAGATCCCGATGGTGGTGGCCCGCGGGACCCGCTTAGCGGCCTGTTTGACCGCAACGGCTTTTTCACAGCCAGCAACCTGAGCCCGTTCGAGCGCAGATTGCTGGACGAGAATTTCGATCTTGAGCTTCTGCAGGGCGCTAATGACCGGAATGTGGGCGTACCGACCAACATCAACGCCTGTCTGTTGAAGGATTCCACCTTCAAGAACGTGCCCTTGGTTCACCAGTCCAACCCCTACACGGCAAAAGCCGGCAGCTGATTGGACCGGCTGTCACGCCGGATGCCCTTGGCGGATCCGGTGTGACCGGCCGGCGACAAAAGCAAAAAGGGCCGCGGAAACCGCGGCCCAACAACAATCACGATAAAGAAATGCCGAGACGCTTAGCCGCCCGTTCCGGTCGTGTATGCTTCCTGGAGGGTTTTAGCAACAAACGGAACCTTTTCGAAGGTAGTATACAGATTATAGTCTGCGTTGTTTGTAGCAATGCCTGTGTTTCTCTTATTCGCCATCTGAAGGTAAGTCAGGTCGAAATTGTCTTTCATGACTTGGACTTCGTCAGGTGACATATTGTTCAAAATCACCTTGCCGTTTTTATCAAACAGTTCAGAAACGCAGTTTGGGTTTACACCGCCTTTTTTGCTTTGATCATTAACATTGTTTCCATATTCGTCGACAGCCGCAGAGCCATTTTGCTCAAGCCGGGCTTCAATGACGGGGCGCAGCATCATGACACCTTGAAGAACCGCAGTTGTCCGATCCTTTGCCGATTTGCAACCAAAGGCAAATTTTAGTTCGTGCCCGGATTTCGAGTGATCAGAGATAGCGTCGGACAAAATGGCAGTCATGGTTGCAAACGGGATGACGTTCTTCTTGTTTCCAAGGCCTTTCGAAAGCTCTTTCCATGCGTCATACACAGGCTGGTATTTTTCCCGGATTTTGCTCGGCATAGTGTTGAAGCTCTCGTCCATTTCTTTGCGAACTTCAGTCAGCTGATCATTGCTAGTCAGAGTTTTCTTGCTGATGCCGAGACTTTTTGTGATCTTTTGAGCTGCATGCTCGACACTGGTGCCATGACCCATGCCATGCACCCCCAGAAACTTAACATCGCCGCGCTTTTTCGCCGCTTTGTCCATATTCTGGCAGTGTTCACCGTACATCTCCACTTCATCACTTTTTGCAGGCATCAGGATGCGCAGATCGATGAGTTTCTTTGTCGGCTTTTTCGGCGCATTGGAATTGCTTCCAAGACTATCGTTGAACTGATCCTCGTCCATAGACTTGGACTCAAGCAAAACCGGGATATTCGAGCGCGGCTGGACCGGGAACAACTCACCCAGGATTTTGTCACATTTCGCGTCGCTTGATTGCGGATCCTTGCCTTTGAAATTCGCGCCATAGTTATTGTAAACAACGGTCTTAGGCGGATTCTGCCCAACTGTCGTCTTCACCTCAATCGCTTGATAGTTCACAGGCATTGACTTTACCTGGTCTCCCAGTTTGGAGTCATAATTATTGAGCGCTTGCTTGGAGACTTTGTTCGCGATTGAAGGCGCGGTTCTAAATGAACTAGGTGTCTTCATCGAGACCGTTGTCTTCGATATGAATCCGCCGTTATTGTCATGGGATGAAAATGACTTTTTAAAGTACGCGTTTGGACTGTCACTATTCATTTTTTCCAATTGAGTTTTGACGTACTTTGGTGTCAGGGCCCATTTGCTCCTCCCGAGTTTTCCTGCATTTTTGTCGGCCATCATGCCGCCGTCCTTGAGTGACGCTTTCTGCATTTTGGACAGATTGATTGTCTTTCGGTCCATTTGGTCGATAATCTTGGGCCGGTCATTTGTTGCGATGCCCTGAAAAAGACCGAAAGCCTCTTTCATGTTTTTGTCATGCTTGAAAAACTGCTGATTTGCGCTCCGCGCATCGATGAATGAGTTCAAGTGTTTGGGAGAGACCAAACCTGGTTTGTCGAGAGGCTTATTGTTTGCAACTGTTTTCGATAATACGGTTGCAAAGGACATAGGGTTCATCTGTTTTTTGTCAGTCAGAACATGTTTCCCAAACATCAGATTTGCGGCCAATTCAACTTTCCGCTCATCATATTTGCCGTTTGTTAGGAGTCTGTCGCCAAATACCCCGTCGAGGGCTTGCATTGCCGTTCTTGCAAGGATCATATCGTCCTTGCCAAAACGGCCTCTTACGATCTGTGGTTGGTTTCCGGGCTTGCTAAAATGGTTGAGTTTTGACTCGACCTTAGCGGTATTCGCATGAACATCCTTCTTAGCCTGCATGTCCGCAGCGCTCGGCGGAGAATGCCGCGGCGGCGGCGGCGGAACCAAACGGCGGTTGCGGTTCACCGCAACCGCACTGATATCACTAATGGAAACGGTTGGCTGCCCGATCTGTGGCTCGGGCCTATTTGCAGTGTTGTTTTGAGTTGATCCTAGTTTTTGAAATGCCATCTATTCACTCCTATAGACTGTCTGCTAGTGAGTGATTAAACCAAGGTTTCGGCGCGGAAATGAGTTATATCTGAATATATTTCAGTTATGAGCCGCAATACCTGCATTGCAGAGGGTGTAGTATTTATTCGAAAAATTGCTCTTGGCGTCCGTTTCACAAGTCTATTGCCCGACAATCATTATGCTGACCAGTGTATGAGTACGCCGGTGCAGGCTCGGGTTACTCTTCCAGGTGCGCTTTCGGATGTATTTCCCGGTCTTTCATCAATCAGCGCCAGCAGCCGCGAAAGCAAAAGAGCGCGTTCATCCCGTCCCTTTTGAGCATCTTCCCAGTCAACCGCCCCCTCTTCGGCCTTGCTGCCGCGAAGGCCCGCCTCCGAGAGGGGAGCCACCGTGAAACAAACCGCCAAAAAGCTGCGCGTAACCGGTGGAAGGATCCGAAATCCGCCGCGTGAAGCGCCTGCACACGGGAGATCTCCGGGGTCTGACGGCCCCTGACGGGCCTGCGCAGCTCCCGGCCGGGCACCGGTTTCGTCAAACTGTGATCCCTGTCACACGGCCACTGCGCAGGGTTTTGCGCGGCTTTCAGCGCACTGTGCAGGTTTCTGCACAGCGCCTTGCTGACGCACCCCCTTCGAACGATGGCTATCCCATTGTTTTCATGCGTCTTTTATCACCAATGCCAAAACTGGCACGCCCCGTGCAAAGTAGGTGGCATCAGCAACGCCGCTGACGGAATTCAAACCTGAAGACGACGGACATCAGAGCGCAGACCGCTCGACACATCTTAGAGGAGACTGCAAAATGGCAAATGTTGCATACGCTAAAATCTCAGGCGCAACACAGGGCGACATCAGCAAGGACGCAACAACCGCGGACAGCATCGGCAACTCCTGGCAGGAAGGCCATGAAGACGAGTGCCTGGTCTACAACTTTGAAATGAACGCAATCGTCCCGCGTGACCCGAACTCCGGCACCGCCATCGGCACGCGCCGCCACCAGCCGAGCTCTTTCATCAAGCCGCTCGACAAGGCTTCCCCGCTGCTGTGGCAGGCTCTGGCAACCGGCGAAAACCTGGAAATCGAAGTCGCTTTCTGGCGCACCTCGACCGCAGGCCAGCAGGAGCACTACTTCACCGTCAAGTACACCGACGCGGTTCTGGTTGAAGGCAAGCACCTGCTGCCGGACGTCAACGACGACAAAAACGCTTCCCGCGGCGATCTCGACCAGTGGTTCTTCAGCTACCGCAAAGCCGAGTGGACCCACGAAAAAGCCGGCACATCCGGTTCCGACGACTGGCGCGCTCCGGTTACATCATAACCGGATCTCCCCCTTCTGCCGGGGGCCCGCCCTTAAGACCTCCGGCAGAAAAGCCGTCCCCATGCCCCGGGGACGGCTTTTTGATGTCAGCCAAAACCTGTCAGG
>NZ_VLLF01000002.1 GCF_007830545.1 Roseibium hamelinense | reverse complement strand
CTGACGCGCAAGCAGGATGTGCTCACGGGTCTGAGGCATCGGGCCGTCAGCAGAAGACACAACAAGAATGCCGCCGTCCATCTGCGCTGCGCCGGTGATCATGTTCTTCACGTAGTCGGCGTGGCCAGGGCAATCAACGTGAGCGTAGTGACGGTTTTCCGTCTCATACTCAACGTGCGCCGTGGAGATGGTGATGCCGCGAGCCTTTTCTTCAGGCGCGCCATCGATCTCGTCATAGGCCTTCGCAGTCGCTCCGCCAGCCTCGGCAAGCGTCATCGTGATTGCAGCAGTCAGCGTCGTCTTGCCGTGGTCAACGTGGCCAATCGTGCCAATGTTGACGTGCGGCTTGTTGCGCTCAAATTTTTCCTTCGCCATCGGCGTCGCTCTCTGTCCAATACGCAGTTCAATCGATAAAGGCTCGAGGCGGGACGCTTTCCGGCGCATCTTGCTGGTCAAGAGCGACGAATTGCTTCCCTAAGAACTTTTCAGGATTTCCGGGCGAAAGCAGCTTCCGATCCGGACATTCCGATCAGCTCCCATGATGGAGCGGGTGAAGGGAATCGAACCCTCGTCGTCAGCTTGGAAGGCTGCTGCTCTACCATTGAGCTACACCCGCGCACCGGCATTGGGCGGGACGGTGGTGGAGGAGGTTGGATTCGAACCAACGTAGGCATAGCCAACGGATTTACAGTCCGTCCCCTTTAGCCACTCGGGCACTCCTCCATCTCGTCCTACTTCACGCCGAAGCGGTCAGGATGGCTTGACCGGAAAGCCCGTCCGCGAGGGGCGAGCAATCCCGTGGCGCGTGTTATGCAGATGAGGGCCATCGGTGTCAACGCCGTTTTGAAACAGAAAATGACAAAATCGCATATCGGCAGCGCGTAGGCTGCAAATTCGGCTTGCACTCGGACAGGATAACGCAGCGTTCACCGCGTCAGAGCCCGAGAATACGCCTTTTCAAACCAGTTTGCGACCGCGCCGTCCGTCAAAGCCCGAGGCTGTGGACGAACGGAATTTCTTTCGGTTTGACAATGCACTCCTGATCTCTGGCGGGCGCTGAGCAAACTTTGTCACCGCTTCTTTGTTGCAACTACAACAAAACATGTCTAGTCATGTTGTAGTTGCAACAGCGAGGAGGCATGGCATGGAACTGGAATGGATGCGCAATGTGTGTCTGGCCCATGCAGCGCGCAGCACCGCGAATCTGGTGACCCGTCATTACAACCGGTTTCTGGCGCCCATTGACCTTGAAATCACACAGGCAATGCTGCTCGGCCTGATCGGGGCCGGTGAAGCCGACTCGCTTTCAGAGCTTGCCCGCCTCCTCGGCGTCGACCGGTCGACGCTCCAGCGAAACCTGAAACTGCTTGAGGAGGCCGGGCTGGTAAACAAGGTCAGGATCGCACCAAACCGCATCAAGCCGGAACTGAGCGCTGCCGGGCAAACAAAAATCAGGGAAGCTTCTGAGGCCTGGCAGCAAGCGCAGGACAGCCTAACGGCCGAATTGGGAGAAGCCGGGGCCGATACAATTCGGACCCAGATGAAAACCCTGCGCAAAGCCGTTCACAAAGCCGGAGCCTCCTGAGCGCACTCCCCGGCAAAACACTACATCTTTCAGAAACCTTCAAACATGATGGAGCCCTCATGAGCGACACTCTTACCGCTCCCAAAGATACCACGCGTATCCCTGACGCCCATCCTTTGGGCGCCCTTCCGCTCGACCAAATCGCCAAAATGAGCGGCATGGACATCATGCAGGCTATGCTGAACTCACAGCTCCCGGCACCTCCGATCATGGTCACCATGGATATCCTCATGTCGGAGGCCGAAAAGGGCCGTGTCGTGTTTACAGGGACGCCAGGCCGCAACCACATGAACCCGCAGGGCACGGTTCATGGCGGCTGGCTCTCCACCATCTTGGACAGCACGCTGAGCTGCGCCGTGCATACCGAGCTTGAACCGGGCGAATTCTACACAACAACCACGCTGAACGTGAATATGGTCCGTCCGCTGATGCCGAACGGCAAACAGGCGATTTGCGAGGGCCGTGTCGTGCACAGGGGACGGCGGCTGGCCACGGCCGAAGGCACCCTGGTCGATCACAACGGCAAGATGATTGCGCATGGCTCCGTGAGCTGCATGATCACTCGGATTGGAGCCTAGTCACAGGCGATAAAGCCTTCCTAAAACGCAGATTAGGAGGTAGGGATGCGCCATGACGCAAGATCCCTCCTCCAAACCCTCCTTCGCCAAAAGAGCAGGCGGAAAAAAGCCTGGATACAAGGGCAAGCCGAAGCCGCCCCCGCGCCGACCCGGCCTGCCCCCAGAAGGCCCCATTCTGCTCTACGGTCTTCATACGGTAGAAGCTGCATTTGCAAACAGTGATCGAAAGCGGAAAAAGCTGTTCGCAACGGACAATGCGCTCAAGCGGCTGGAAGAGCGCGGCGTAAAAATCGATGTGCCGGTCGAATCTGCCATGCCGAGAGCACTGGACCGCATGGTCACCAAGGACGCGGTCCATCAAGGCATGATCCTGGAGGCGGATCCCCTGCCCGCCTATGGTCCGGAACATTTGAAAAAAGGCAGGCTCATTCTGGCGCTTGATCAGGTCACCGATCCCCACAATGTGGGTGCAATTCTGCGGTCGGCCGTGGCTTTGAGCGCCGATGCTGTTGTCACGACTGAACGCCACGCCCCGGAAGAAGGGCCCGTCCTGGCAAAGTCAGCAAGCGGCGCTCTCGACATGATCAAGCATGTGCGGGTCAAGAACATGGCAAAGTTCATCGCGGAAATGCGCGAAAATGGCTACACGAGCATCGCCCTTGACAGCGACGGTCCGGAAAGCCTCGAAAACACCATGTTTGGTGAGCGCACTGTCCTTGTACTTGGGTCTGAAGGCAAGGGGGTGCGCCACGGCGTCCGTGAGGCTTGTGATCATCTGGCCCGCCTTGACATGCCAGGAGAAATCCGTTCGCTCAACGTTTCGAATGCAGCTGTGCTCTCGCTTTATGTCGCGCGCCAGAAGATGGGCCTTTAGGCCCGCTTCCTGTCCGGATTGGCCGCGTTGTCCGGCAAAACCTCCGGTGTCCAAATGCGCGCGTCAATCCGGTCTGACAATTCCGGGAACATGTTGGCATCGAAATCCGGGCTTATCCCGGCCTTTCGCTGCCGGAAATAATCGCGTGTTAGTTTGGCGACCGTCCCCGACATCAAGACAACACCGATCAGATTGATAACCGCCATAATGCCAATGCCGGCATCTGCCGCCGCGAAGGCGGTGCTTACGGTGACCGTTGATCCCCAGACAATAAGCGCGAAGACTGCGAGACGCATCAGCGTCAGAACACGTTTGCCGGCCAGCTTCAAAAACACCATCTGGCTCTCTGCATAAACATAGATTGCGATGATCGTTGTGAACACAAAGAAGCACAAAATGACTGCAATCAGACTGACACCCCAGGACCCAACGTGAACGGCCATAGCGGCCTGAACCAGCTGTGCCCCGACAGGCGCCCCCTCAAGTTCCGTCACACCTGACAACAAGATGATAAGCGCTGTCGCAGTGCACACGAGAATCGTGTCGATGAACACGCCGAGGGCCTGCACAAATCCCTGACTGGACGGGTGGTGCGGGGTTGGAACCGCGCTTGCAGCGATATTGGGTGCGGACCCCATGCCGGCCTCATTTGAAAACAGACCGCGCTGAACGCCATTGAGCAGTGCGGCGAGAACCCCGCCCGCGGCCCCGCCTGCTGCCTGATCAAGCCCGAAGGCTCCACCAACGATGTGCCACAGCAGGGCTGGCACGTCCGGCAGGTGCAAGAGAATGAGAACCACTGCAAAGCCGATATAGGCCAGCGCCATAACGGGCGCGACGACCGCAGCAACGCTTGCGACCTTGCGCAATCCGCCAAACAGCACTGCAAGAACCACCAGGCCAAGGCCGATCCCTGTGTAAATCTGCGGCACACCGAAGGCACCTTCAAGCGAATCGGCAAGCGAGTTTGACTGCACCGCCGGGATGAGCCCCGCGAAAGAAACCGCTCCAACTATGGCAAAAACCACGCCCAGCCAATGCCAGCCCATTCCCTTGGCGAGGTAGAACGCCGGACCGCCTCGATACAAGCCCTCAGGGCCTTTGATCTTGTAGAGCTGAG
Organism: Roseibium hamelinense; assembly: GCF_007830545.1. Lineage (GTDB taxonomy): Bacteria > Pseudomonadota > Alphaproteobacteria > Rhizobiales > Stappiaceae > Roseibium > Roseibium hamelinense. The sequence continues at coordinate 568,983 of NZ_VLLF01000002.1, read as the reverse complement.
CGAGCGTTGCCTCGGCATAGGCTGTTGCCATCCCAACAAGGGCGACCACCCACATCCAGAAAATCGCTCCGGCACCTCCCCACGACAAGGCAACGGCAACACCAACGATGTTTCCCGTTCCAACCCGTGATGCCAAGCTGACGCTAAGTGCCTGAAATGGCGTTATGCCCGCATCGTTCTGCTTGCCAGCGCCAAACAACACCCGAAACATCTCGCTGAAATGCCGGAACTGCAGAGCGCCTAGACGAACTGTCAGATAAAGGCCGGCGCCAATCAGCCCGTATAGCAAGACATATTGCCAGATGACGGTGTTCAGCGCCGATATGATCGTGTCCATACTCTGTTCTACCCCGGGTTTCGCCGGGCGACCGCGCGAACCGCATTCTTGTTTTTAAAAACTGCTTTGTGCCGCATTGGCAATCAACGGGTGCAAGTCATGCCAAATGCACGCTCGACAAGAAAGCACGCGACGACTGTCTGGCGCCGATATTCATGAGTATCCACATGAAAGGGCGCGGACCCGAGTTAAAAATACTTAATTTCAATAACTTGAAAACTTGAAACCGAACAACATCCAGCCAGCGCATCATACCAGTGGCCACCCGGAGCCGCGGCATGGCCGCCCATGCCGCGGGCTTGATGCCGTACCTAAAGCACTTTTTCAAAACCCTCGAAGGACGGCGGACCGTCATACAGTGTCTTGTTGTTGCCAGCATTCTTGTGCGCTTGGCGAAAGTGCTCGGACTTCGTCCAGTCGACAAAATGCTGATGGCTCTCCCAAATCGTATGTGACGCGTAAAGCGTCGTTCCGTCGTCCAACGGAGCCCCTTTCAAGAGATCAAAGCTCTTGAAACCAGGAACCTGCTCCAGATGGGAATCGCGGTTTCTCCAGACCTCTTCGAAAGCCTCCTCCTGATCCGACTTCACCCGGAACCGGTTCATAGCGACATACATGCTCAGCACCTTTCTTCAATCTGCAGCGTCGCCAAGCCGTATCTCGGATATTCTGAGCTTTCAACTCATATAAAAACCGGGCAGATCGCTCCGCCCGGCAATTCGTGTGATGCTACACTTCAAACAAACGAGAAGTCGTCAGCTGTCAGGGATGCAAGCGCAACATTTTGCAGGGTTACAGAATTGTTTGCATCATAAGTGATCACCGTATCGGCACCCACCTGAGCCGCAGCGGCAAAGACCGCAGCCGCATCTGCGAAGACATCGGTCGTGAACTGGATCGTGTCTTCGTCGGTGAAATCGGTCACCGTATCGTTGCCAAAATCCTGATTGTAGTGTTGTTCGAAGTGGAACGTATCGGCCCCGTCGGCACCTGTCAGGGTATCGCTGTTTGTCCAGCCATCGATCAGGTCGTCGCCATTGCTTGCGATGATCGTATCGGCCTGACCGGCGCCTCGAATGCCATCGATATTGACGAGATTGACATCCCTCAGATTGAGGAAGTCAGGGTTTTCACCGCCGCCAGTGGGATTATTGCTCATCTCCGGCAGAAACCGGCCCATGTAAATATAGGTGGGAGCGGTTGTCACATCGCTCCGGATTTCCTCGATCCCCGTGATTGACAAGATCTCGATGGCAGCAAAAATCTGGTATGGGCCGAGCTTTGTGACGTGAATGACGTCAGTGCCATCGCCGCCGCTATACACATTGGAATTCGTAGCGGATTCAATTAAGAACGTGTCGTTGCCGGCGCCGCCAAACATGAAGTCATTGTAGAGCGAACCCTTGAAGGTGTCGTTGCCGGCGCCTCCGAACCAAAACGCGCCTTCGCTGTCGAGCGTATCAATGTACATTGCGTTGTCCTTCTAAAAATAACATGATTTTTAAAGCGGTAGCCATCGGCGCAGGGCTTCGATCCTGAACCGCTCTTCACAAACACGTGCGGATATATCCGCAAAATTGACAATTGAACGCAACTCTTGCGCGAACCTTACGTCACAACCAATTTATCCTCGGAATGCGAGACGCTGGAGGATGAAAAATGAGAGACGCATCCCAAACCGGATCTGACGACGACCTCAATCAACGGACGGTTTGCGCGCAAAGTCGGGCCGTCCATCTGTCTGACGGCTTGCGCGAATACTGCCCAGGTTTCCAACTTTTTGATGGCCGTAAAATATGAGCTCTTGAGAGCCGAAAAAATGGAAAGGTTGGCTTTCGCTCCGAAAAAGCCGGGCAGATTGCCGGAGCGAATATCAAGCAAAAACCAATGTCGGGCACGCGTGATGCGATCAGGCGGTTTTAAAGGGACAACAGAGTCGTGAGAGGTTTTTCATGGTCCGGCAAAGCCGAAAAACACGCATTTTCTGTCGCTTAGCTATTTCTCCACATGGAAAGTGCAAAAATTTCATCCCCCTATGGACATCACCGCTCAATCTGATAGAAGCCCTCCCCAGCGCCGGTATAGCTCAGTTGGTAGAGCACGTGATTTGTAATCTCGGGGTCGCGGGTTCGAATCCTGCTGCCGGCACCACCTCCCAAAAATCGGCCGTGTTCGGAGAGTACCCTGGTGTGACTTCATGCGGGCCTCCGTCGCCGCAATTCGCCGGGCTGTAGGTCCTCCGAATTTTAGGCAGCGTCGCATTGCCGGTCCAGGCTGATGGGCACTCCCCCTCTGCACCGCAGGCGCACGATACTCTCTGAGGCGCGCCGAGCTCTGGGTGTCAGCACACTTAACTCGTTCTGACTTGTCTTGAACTCGTTCTGACTAGTCTCGAAAAAGCAACCGGAGACACATTCCGAAGGGTAATTGCATTTAAACCCAAAAACGAAAAAGGCTATTCTGATATTTTCCGCAAAGGTCGACAAAGCATAATGACCTGTATGCCTGCTTGCGATAAGGTTTTTTATGGGCCGGCGTCCCACTCTCGAAGGGAAAGCGCATCATCGTTGAGCAGATTCATAAGCCGAAGGACCGGGAGCAGTGTCCTACTGTGCACCAACCGCACTGGGCAGGTGCGTGTTCCCCTGCCTCGAACGCCAACATGCCAAGCCCGTTTCAAACGGGGTATATCCTGCTTTGGAGACCGGGATGTAAAAACGGCACCGCGCAGTATGCTTGGCGCGGCCAGTTGTTGTGGCAGATGGCAGACACGCTCCTCAAGCCGATGAAAGCCTCTGACGCAGCTGGTACTCTTTTCTACAACCTTTTGCCGCCAGTCCCGCACAGAGGGGCCATCCTTACCGCCAGGACATACCGGGAGACAGCATGACGCGGTTTTTGCAGTTGCTGAGAGCAAGCTGTTTTGGAGTGTGCCTCAGTGGAACCGGAGTTGCGGCCGAACCGGTCGTGATCGGTGTTCCAGCCTGGCCGTCCGCTCAGGTCACGGCACATATCCTATCAGCGACCCTTCAAGACGAACTCGGCGTCGAGACCGAGTTGCGCGAACAGGGAACCATGACAATCCTGGGCGGGATCGGCAGTGGAAAGGTACATATCCATCCCGAGATCTGGCTGCCAAACCTGGAAGCCTCGGTCGATCGCCTGTCCGCAGAGCCTGCAAAACTTGTGCTTGGCCAGCATGGAGTTGCTGCAAGCCAGAATGTCTGCACGACACACCAGACCCGGCAGGAAACCGGCCTGACATCCGTTTCCGACCTGACAAATCCGGATATCGCAGCCCGATTTGACACGGATGGCGATGGTAAGGGCGAAATCTGGATCGGAGCGCCGACCTGGTCATCAACAGAGATCGAACGCATCAGGGCCCGCTCCTACGGCTATGATCAGACCATGACATTGCTCGAAATGCCTGAACAAGTTGCAATGGCGGCTGTCGATGCGGCAGCAGCGCTCGGCAAGCCAATCGTGTTCTACTGTTATGGCCCGCATCATGTATTCGATCTGCATGATGTGGTCATGCTGGACGAACCCGCACATGATTCTGATCGTTGGACCATCGTGAAACGCGCGGATGACCCTGACTGGCTTACCAAATCGCGCGCAGACACCGCCTGGGACGAAGGCCGGTTTCATATCGGCTTTGCCGCGTCTCTGGGGCAAGATATGCCAGCTGTCGCAACCTTCCTGAACGCGGTAAAACTGACGGCCTCCGATGCGACAACCATGAGCTATGCTGTTGAGGTGGAGGGGAAACCTGCTGATCAAGTGGCCCAGGAATGGATCGCAGCCAACAAAAGCCGCCTCGAGGAGTGGACCAAATGACGTTGTTCCAGATTTCAAAGTGGAAAATGGCCAAGCCCGCTGCGGCTGCGGCGACGCTTATAGCCTGTGTTATGGCCGGAGCAGCAATGGCACAAACCTTCGGAACCCAGATTTATGACCATGTCAACAAACGCTGGGTCCCTTACACTCCACAAGCGGCGGTTCGGTACTACCGCGCCCATGGCAAGACACCCGAGGAGTTTCAGCGTCAGCTTGTGACGTTTCGTACGGCCGAAAAACCCGGAACCATCATCATCGATGGCGACCGCCATTTTCTCTATCTTGTCCTGCCGAATTTTCAGGCCATCCGCTACGGCATCGGTGTGGGCCGCGACGGATTCGGCTGGGCCGGCATTGTTGAGGTCGGCCAAAAGCGGGAATGGCCAACCTGGACTCCGCCAGCTGAGATGATTGCCCGGGACCCGGAAGCCGCGAAGTGGAAAAACGGCATGCCAGGAGGCGAAGACAACCCGCTCGGAGCACGGGCGATGTATCTCTACGTCGATGGCCGGGACTCGATTTATCGGATCCACGGCACCACTGAACCCTGGTCGATTGGCCTGAATATTTCATCTGGTTGCATCCGGATGAACAATGAGGATGTAATCGATCTCTATGAACGGGTCGAGGTGGGCGCCAAAGTGATCGTCCTGATGCAGGGCGCAGCGCTTTATAAAGGCGTGTGAGAAAATAGTTGTGCGGTGGGGATATCTATGAAACACAGCCAGACTTTTCCGCGGACCGTGCGCATTGCGGGCGGGGCTGCGCTTCTAGGGTTGGCCCTTGCAGGGTGCAATACATCCGGTTCCGGAGGCCAGACGGCCCAACCGACCGTACGCGCAGGAGCCAACACAGCCCCAGCGGACCTACAGCTGTTATGCGCCTCAACGGCGGCACAGCAGCTGCAGGTCGAAGGGGACAGTGTGTTGCCGATCAATTCAGGTCCGTCCGGCGGCAACGCCTATCAGGTCACTCTAACAGTGCCGAACGGACAGGCCGTTTGCATCATCGACAACAATGGCATGGTTCAGTCTGTCACGCCTGCTTGACGACCGGCCACTAGGTGGAGCCGACCAGCGAGCTGCCTTGGGCATCGCCGAACCGTCTTGATCCCGCTTCTCTTAACGGGCGGGAACCGGCGCCGCCTGTGCAGCTCGTTGGTGGAAATCTAAGCATATCCGTAGAGCACAGCCCCCAAGCCGACAAGCTGCAGCATATTGAGGACAACAGAGCCACCGTGCAGCCAGGCAAAGCGTTTTTTTGCGGAGATGTCTCCCGCAAGGTCCTGATCCCGTGCGTCGTTGATACGCGGCATCAGGAGCTCCCTAGCGGCAAGCCCGGTGAGCGCCACGACAAGCAAACCGGCTGCCGGGCGCCAATCGACAAACGCCAACAGAAAGGCCGAAAAGCCGGCGCAGCCCGTGACAAACAGGTAATACCAGGGAAAAGCGGCTCGCAGGAACCGGCCGGCCGTCTCGCCATCAAGCGCATGAAACACCAACGGCGCAAACCCGAACGAATACAGCATCATGCCACCAAACAAGGTCGACACGGCAAGCAGGGACAAATACTCCAAGATCGCGTCCTCAAGTTGTTGAACTGCGAAATTTACGCATTCATTGGCTTGGCGGATGTGCCCTCGTATTTTATGTATTCTATTCAATTCAGGGGCGGTTAACCCGAACGTGCAACGGTGGCAAACTTGTTCCGGCAAAAGCTTGAGACAGACCCATGCCCTTTTGGAAAACACAGCGTGCTTGGTCCAAACTTCGCATGACTGCAGCAATTGCCGTTGCCGGATTTTTCATCTTCGGCGACGTCCCGGCCCAATCTACGGAAGCGGGTTTGAAACAGCTGACCGTGATCGATAGCACCGCGGCCCCGTGGCCTTCCATCGGCCGGGTCAACGTCGCCGGGTTCAGGCGCACCTCCATGTGCACCGGCACGTTGATTGCACCCAATCTTGTCCTCACTGCCGCGCACTGCCTTTTTTCCCGGGTCAGCGGCAAGCCGTTCAACCCCGAAGACGTCATCTTCGTCGCGGGGGTCAGGCGCGATGCCTATTCTGCCCGAATCCATGCATCCTGCTTCAAAATCCCCGAAGGCTACGTGTTTTCCGAAACACCACAGCTTAAAGACATCCACAATGATGTTGCCATTGTGGTTTTGTCCGAGGCGGCCAAGCTGCCGCTCGTACCGCAAATCGGCGGCGGTGAAGAGCAAAAAGTGACGCCGAATTCCAGCTTCATGGCGGTTGGTTATCGGCGCTCGCGCCGTTTTTTACCGACAGCCGACCCTCAGTGCCGCGTCATTGGCACCGTGAATGGAAGTTGGGTCACCGACTGCGGCACGGAGCAAGGGGCATCCGGCGGGCCGATTTTTCTTCAGGAAAACGGCACCATGAAAGTTGCCGCAGTGATGTCGGCGAAAATCGACAATGTCCGATCGGCAGTTGTGCCCCATGGCAAGTGGCAGTCCCTCCTCAAAAACCCGAGCTGCACGCCTGTCCAAGATGCCGGAGCTTCGGATTTGACCGAACAAGCGGCAGTGACCTCTGCAGAGACACCGGCACGTCCGGGGCAGGCCGCCGGTGGTTTCTCACTGCGCCCAGCGTTCGATTTGAACGAAAGCGATTAAACCGCGCGCGCCATTTCGCACCTCCCCGCTCTCCCCCTAAAGGCGAAGAATGCGTTTCAAAAAAGTCATGGCGGTCAACAACATCCTACAGTTAAAAAGGAGAAAGGCAGCAACGCTGCCGGGCTTCTTTTCATAAATGACCGTTTGAGCTTGTTGTGATGTCCCCTGCGACCGTTTCCCGCCATGCCACTGCACCAACGCGGCTGAGCTTTGTCGCCAGCGAAACAGAAGAAGCTCAATTTGCCCGGCGCCTGCTCGCCGACAAGTACGGCGATTTGCCGGCCGAAAATGCAGAGGCCATCGTGGCCCTTGGCGGCGATGGCTTGATGCTTCAAACATTGCACCGGTTTATGGGGTCCGGCATCCCGATTTACGGGATGAACCGCGGATCCGTGGGCTTTTTGATGAACGAATTTCGCGAGGACGGACTTCTGCAGCGCCTTGCCGCTGCAGACATCACGCCGATCCATCCGCTCTCGCTGACGGCCACGGTCGATGAAGACGGCATTCAGGATGCCCGCGCCATAAATGAAGTGTCTTTGTTGCGGCAAACCTCCCAGGCTGCCCGCCTTCGGATTTCTGTCGACGGACGGGTCAGGCTGGAAGAGCTGGTCTGCGATGGCATCATCGTGGCAACCCCGGCAGGCAGCACGGCCTACAACTTATCGGCCCACGGACCAATCTTGCCGATCTACTCACCTCTTCTCGCCCTCACTCCGATCAGCGCTTTCCGTCCGCGCCGGTGGCGCGGCGCGCTTCTGCCGAACCACACCCGCGTTGATATAGACATTCTGGAGCCCAAAAAACGCCCGGTAAGCGCCTCTGCTGACCATCGCGAAATCCGGCATGTCACCAAAGTCTCAATCCATGAGGACAGTGAGCTTGAGGGCCTGATCATGTTTGACTCAGACCACGGCTGGGACGAACGGATCCTGACAGAGATGTTCAAATACTGAGCTTTTCTTGAAAAGAACCTGTTAAGCATACTGGCCCATGATATTGTCATGGACAGAATCCCGCTTGTGGGCAGTCGTTGCGGGCCTGACCGACAAAACACCAAACAAGAGAGCGTGGATCGCAATGGCTGCAAAAACAGCTGAAGGTGAAGAGTATGAAGTCCTCACACCGCCGACTGACCTCCGCCAAAAGGTGCGGATCTTGACCAAGCGCGAAGCGGCGAAATTCGATCCTGTGGCTGCAGCAGAGGCCGCAATCCAGCGGCTTTCGTCAAATTTCGGCACTTGGATGGACAAGGAAACCGAGGATTTGCTTGGTGCCATGCAACACTTGCGTGACGGCGGCGCTGATGCAGAGCGGCTGGACCGACTCTACCAATCCGCCCACAACATCAAGGGACAGGCCCTGACCCTTGGCTATCCGCTGGTTGGCTCGGTGGCAGCGAGCTTCTGCCATTTGATCGAGAACCTACCCGAACCTTCAGACTTTCCGATGGAGCTGGGAGAGCGGTACGTCGAGGCTATTCGAGCCATGGTGAGCGAAGGAGCCAAGGATGCGGACAACCCGACAGGCAGCAAGCTGCTTGAGAGCCTGACCGAGGTCAGCGACGCATATCTTGAAAAATTCAAGTGATCCAGAACCCCAGCCCTTGCAACAAGACTAGGCCGCGGCCAGCTGTTTCTGCAAAGCGCCGCTGACATAGGCTCTTGCCTCTGTGCGGGCGACATCAACCGCAAACCGCCTGATGAAGGCCATGATGTCACTGTCGGTCCCGCCTAGAGCCTCATCTTGAAGGACGCTCATAACAGCTTCCGTCAACGTTCGGGCCAGAGCAATCGGCAGATCTTCACAAAAATCAACATCACCTGACCGGGCAATATCAACCGCAACCATGAAGGCCTCATGGCTACGCGCTGGAAGTCCGGCCTTGCGCAACACGGCCTGGAGCGCAGGACGGCGCACGCTTGCCAAAATGTCCCGCAGGCGAGCTTCGGGAATATTGCCCAATAGGGATAGAGAGCAGACAAAAAATCTCAGCCGGCCCGTGCAAACCGCACGGAGCAGCAAGCGCGTATTGATTTGCCCGGTCTCCCGCAGATAGGCGGTAAGGTCTGTCAGCCCCTCTCCGGTTGCTTCGGAGGCCAGCCGGAGTGTGACCTTGTCGGTCGCATCCAGCAGAAAGTGACTGCGGGCATGAGCCGGAACACTTTCCAGCACGAAGGGATGATCGATCAAGCCGTCAGCAATTTGTTTCAGCAGCGCGTGGCGGAGCGGGATTGGAAGATCGCGCCGATCCAGCATCAAGTCCCTGACCTCGCACACGTCAGAAAACCTTTGATTGATGCGATGAAAGGTAGATGCAAGCAGCGTCTGCTCATGGTTCTTCAAAAGTGCCGCACAGGCGGAAGGCAGCCCAACCTCGGAAACGGCAGCAGCGACGGTCGGAGACAGATCCTGCCGGCCGGCAATGGCGATCTGAATGCGTTCGGATGCACTCGCCACTGCATCGACCAGCTCACAGTCGCCAATCAGCGGCGACCGCGCGAAGACTGTCTCGGCCACCTCATCGACGTCTTGAGACAAGGCCAGGATCAAATGCACCGGAGCATCCGGACTTCCAGAAAGGCTGTCCGCCAAAGCTTGCCGAACGGCAACCACCGGATCATCGAGCAGGTAGATCAGCGCGGCACCAGCTCCTTGCCGGTCGTCGTCGGACAGGTTCGAGTAAAGCCAGGCGCGGGCCAAAGCCCCGGCCGCCTCAGCCCTCGGACCGTCCGGTGCTGTTGAAACCCAATTTAGAAAGTCCTGTATGATCATGACAACGCGCTTAGCCAGTGTTCTTCACCAAAACACTGGCACCAAAGGTTTAACGTTCGGTTCACTATAAAAATACTGAGGCGCGCCCGACGTGGCCAGAGGGCATTGAACTATGCCGGCGGCAGCAATTCGCGTTTCGCTTTTTCTTCGTCGTACCGCAAGAATCGGGTCAGATCGAGCGGCCCAGGGGCCTCAACACGGGCCATCTGCTGGGCAACAACCCGTGACGAGGCTCCCGACAAACCCGAATAAGGCGTTTGCTCTACTGCAGAAAAAGCAGAAGCGAACCGTGCACTGACAACTGCATTTTGTGCGCCGGTATCATTGCGGAACAGCGCCTTGAACGGATCGGCGGTTTCTGTTGCCCTGAAGGCGGACAAGACACGTTCGGTCGCCTGATCCAGCGACATTTCGCTCTCGGCAGTGGCCGTCTGGGTTGCTGGAGCTGGCGGCGTTGGCGGCGGTGCGGTCACCGTTGCCGTAACCGGTTCCGGCGCCGGGAACAGTGGCGACTGGTCCAGCCTTTGTTGCGGCGTCAACCGTTGCGCCTCTTCAGCAAGAGCCAGAAGATTCGTCGGTTGTGACGGCACGTCCGGCTTGGCATTCGGAAGTGCTGCCACTTTGGTGATGCCCTCTTCCTTCAGAGGGTTGACGCTCGCAATCATCGTCACAGCGTCATGCTTTGACACGATCACCTCATACACCTCGGCCATGGACCGCGGTGCGCCGTTTCTGTGATAAAAAATCGGCTTGTTGGCCCGCGCCTGCGCTGAGAAAAGTGCATCTGCCCGCATGTCCGCATTGCTGGCAGCGGCATCTATGAGCCGTGACGCGCCTGTCGCTCCCAGAAAATGCGCCATGTAAAGCTCACCATCGGTCGGATCCCGGCCGATCTTGCTGCGCAGATGATCTGCGTTTTTCTGTGTAAGTGCGCCAGCCATTAACGAGGAGATTTCCGGGTCTTTGCGCAGATCCAAAATCTCCCGCCGCATATTCGGGTCGGACACGCGGTATCCCCGCGACGTTCGTTCAATGGCATTAGCGTATTTGTCGAGACCGTGCTTTGGCCCGGCCTCTTTCATCGTCTCCAGCCACGTGGATTCAATGAATTGGAAAAGACCTGTGGCGCTGGACGTCCGGGCTTTCGCCGTCGGATTAAAGGACGATTCCCGCTGCGCTGTCTTCACCAGGTAGTCAAATGAAATGCCTGTATCCGTACTTGCGGACTGGAATGCCTGCTCGATCCGAGACGCGATCGAGGGGGATTCTGCAACGCGCATGATCCGTTACTCCTCGATTTTTACCGTTAACTGATGGTTAACGTCGCATTACAAAGGTTAACGAAAGGTTAACGAGCCAAGTTCATCTAGCCCCGTGAATGGATATTCCCGAAATACACAGACATCACCGTCAATATTACCGATGTCAGCCGTGGATAACTTCAGGGGCACAATGAAAAAAAGTCGCTTTTTCACAAGACAAATCAAGGAAACCCTCTGAAGAACCCGGACATCAGGTCGCGGGACGTCCCATTTCAAACACGGATTCGATCACGGCATAATCTTTATAGCCCAAACGGGCGAGCGGCTTAATCTTGGTCACATCAACCCGTCCGTTGGAAACGATGTTGTCGTCTATGTGAACCGCCACCACTTGACCGAAAACCACGTAGCTCTCGGTTTCCTCGCCCTCCAGCGATGTCATTCGGACCGTGTTGAGATGCTTGCATTCCAGAGCGGTAAGCGCATGCGCGACACGCGGTGCCTTGACCAGGCGGCCGGGTGCCATTGTCAGCCCTGCCAATTCAAACTCGGATGTATCCCGAGGCACGGAAGCAGACGAGGTGTTCATCTGGTCCTTCAGATCCCAGCCCGCCATGTTGCAGACGAATTCACCGGTCTCATCGATGTTCGCAACCGAATCCTTGTAACCGGTCGACGAGAACATCACCATTGGCGGTGTGTCTCCGACTGCATTGAAGAAGCTGTATGGAGCAAGATTGGCGATGCCATCCTTGCTGAGCGTTGATATCCAGCCGATCGGGCGCGGCGAGACAATCGCCTTGAACGGATTAAAGGGAAGGCCGTGGTCGTTCTTGTCTGTCTCGTAATACATGTCAGGCCTGTCTTTCTGTCCAATATGAAACAATTTCGGAGAGTTCGGGTCGCGCCCGCTCAGTCGGCGGCAGTGTGGGCGTTCCAATATGAATGAATCCGGCGAACCGCTCTCCTTCAGCACAGCCGAGGTATTGGGCAGCTTCCTCATCGAAGGCAAACCATTCGCTCAGCCATTGACTGGCAAATCCCGAGGCAGCGGCCGCGGAGACCATGTTCATACAGACCGCCCCAGCCGAAAGCTCCTGCTCCCAAACGGGGATCTTCGGATGGATCGCCGCGCTGCTGATGACGCCTATAACGACGGGTGCCCGGGTAAAGCGCGTCAACTCCTGGTCACGCCTTGCCTCGTCCAAAGGGCCTTCCCGCCGCTCGGCAATTTCCAGCAGCTTTTGGCCGATAGCCGGCGTTTTTTCCGGTGGGTATATTACAAACCGCCACGGAGCCAGTTTGCCATGATCCGGAACCCGGCTTGCGATCGACAGTAACTTTTGGAGGGTTTCGTCATCCGGCCCGGGCCCGGTCATCGTCTTTGACGGATGCGATCTGCGTTTGGACAAAAACGCGAGCACTTCGGGATGCGCCGTTGCATAGTCTGACATGGGAGCGGCCTTAAATTGCAAATGTAACGCTCTGGACGTAGCCGATCGGAGAATAATGTCAATGCAGGCGGGCGTCGTCTTATTGATGCCGGATTGCCAGCCAAAAACGCGCGCCGCGAAGCAGTTGCCAAGCCCATGGCAGACACAGTATTTATGCGATAGCAATTTGATTAAAAAGCAGGGAATAAACTTGAAAACACAACCGGCACTTTGGTGGGCACGTATCGTTGGAGCGCTCTGGTTTGCGCTCGCGGTAAGCTTGTCCGGAGCCGCGATGGGGCAAGACGTACCGCTTCCGCCGAAGGCAAAGCCTGATCCCAACGCCCCGATTCCCGAACCGGAAACACCGATTCAAAATCTCTTGGACCGCGAACCGGAACCGCTGTTTTCAGACACCCTTGTTCCCTATGCCCCGGCAACCGGCGGCAACACCGGTTTTTCTGGCTACCAGGACCAGGGCGCTCTCTATCTGATGGCAAAGCTCACACGCGATACTCAACCTATCGAAAGCGGGCTGATCTGGCGCATTTATAGCGAAACAATGAATACGGACGGCCGTTTGGAGCTTGTCGCAACCGCCCGCGGCGGCGATGCGGAATTCCGGCTCGATCCCGGCTCCTACTTGATCCACACCGCCTACGGTCATGCAACCGCGACAAACCGGATCGTCATCGGGCGTGATGTCCAATCTAAGATGGTGATCTTGAATGCTGGAGGTATCAAACTCGATGCCGCGCTTGCCGACGACACGCCGTTGGTCAGCCCGGAGCTGCGGTTCGACATCTACGGAACAGAATTCAATGAACGCGGTGAGCGCAATTTGATCGCCGAAAATGTGCAGCCGGACAAGATCATCAGACTTGCCCCCGACACCTATCACATTGTCAGCAATTACGGCTCTGCGAACGCAATCGTTCGCGCAGATGTGCAAGTCATACCAGGACGGTTGACTGAGGCGACCATCTATCACAACGCCGCGGACATCACCTTGAAGCTTGTCAACGAAGAGGGTGGCGAGGCGATTGCAAACACCTCTTGGTCTGTGCTCAGTCCTGGCGGTGATGTGGTTGTGGAAGCCAATGGAGCGTTTCCCGATTTTGTTCTGGCTGCCGGTGAATATGAAGTCGTTGCCCGGAACAATGGCCGACTGTTCCAACGGACATTTGTCGTGGAAGCAGGATTGAATCGCGAGGTCGAAGTGTTGGCGCGCGTTAAAAAAGACAGCCAGCGGGCTGGAGCGCGCAAGTGACTGACCGCGGCTTGCTTATTTTGATGATTTTTTCGATCTTCAGAGCCTGAACTTCAGCCCCCGGCGCTGGCGCTCGGTGGGGCGCATCTGCATCACCTTGGTCTGCAGAAAATCCATGATTTCTTTCTGGTCCTTAAATCCTGCAAGCGTTTCGAAGGTGATCGGCGTTCCAACCCGCGCTGTGATCACCGATCCGAGGATCCTGCGGAATTCTCGAACATAAAGCGACAACCGAAGTGTGAGTGAAAACCGGCTCACCAGATGGAAAATCCAGGAGTTCTGCCCGTCAAAATACAGCGGCAGTACAGTTGCTTTGGATGAGCGGATCATCTTGGCCGTGAATGTCTTCCACGGGAGTTCTTCGGCTCGGCCGAATGGTTTTGCTGCGGTTGCGACCCCGCCCCCCGGAAACACGATAATAGTCACGCCTTCGCTCAACAGCCGTAGCGCTTCCCGGCGTGTTTCCATATTTGTTTTCAAAGCTTCCTTGGTTTCTTCAAAATCAACCGGAAGCGAAAACGGGCGAACCTCGGGAACTTTAAGCAGCTCATTGTTGATCATGATCCGAAACGGCCGGCCAAGCTGTTCTGCGAGCGAGAGAATCGCCAGCCCGTCACCGATTCCGTAAGGATGGTTTGCGATCATCACCAAAGGGCCATCCGGAAGGTTTTTCGGCGGCCACTCGCCGTCGGACACCGACACGTTCAGATTGATCAGGCTGAGGAGATCGCTCCAGATGTGGTCGGAGGTCCCGACCATCGACGTTTTCCAGAGCTCATAGGTGCTCAGGAGTTTCCGCCGTCCCGACAGGGATTCAATCGACCGGATGAGCCACCGCTTGAGCGGAGGATGATCGGGATTCGCATAACTGAATTCGGTATAGTCCACAGGCGAACCGTCTATTTTTCTGGTTTGGCAGCTAAAAGGTTACACCCTTTAACAGCCGCCCTATTTCACTTTCGTGACAGGACATTGCCCCAAGGGAAACTGAAGCGCAATTGCGGCAAATTTCCCTTGGGTGTTTTAGACAGGTTTTCGCGCTTCGCGCCAGAACTCTTTTAGCGAAGATCCGGCGGGATTGCTTCCGTCTTCAAAGCGTTGATCGCCTCATCGAGGCTCATCGGCGTCTGGTCCTTGGATCCAAGCCGGCGGATGTTTACCGACCGCTCTTCTGCCTCCCGCATGCCGCAGACGACAATCACAGGCACTTTCGCAAGCGAGTGTTCACGAACCTTGTAGTTGATCTTCTCGTTCCGGAAGTCCGTTGCAACACTCAAGCCGGCGGCTTTGAGAAGGTTGGCAACCTCCTGCCCGTACTCATCCGCCTCGGTGGTGATGGTCGCAACAACGACTTGCTGAGGCGCAAGCCAGAGCGGAAAATGGCCCGAGAAGTTTTCGATCAAGATGCCGAGGAAACGCTCCAGCGACCCGCAGATTGCCCTGTGAATCATGACTGGAGTTTTCTTTTCGCCGTCTTTGTCGACATAGAATGCACCGAAGCGTTCGGGCAGATTGAAGTCCACCTGAGTGGTGCCGCATTGCCACTCCCGGCCAATGGCGTCCCGCAAGGTGTATTCAAACTTCGGACCGTAAAACGCCCCTTCACCGGGTAGAATATCGGTCTTTACCCGCCCGCCGGCCTCGTCCTCAATCTGTTTGAGCACCTTTTCCATGACAGCTTCGGCATGATCCCAAAGCTCATCCGACCCGACACGCTTTTCCGGACGGGTGGACAGCTTCACAACGATCTCCTCAAAGCCGAAGTCCTTGTAGACCGACAGAATCAGATCATTGATCTTCAAGCATTCCGCCGCCATTTGGTCTTCGGTGCAGAAAACGTGAGCATCATCCTGTGTGAAGCCGCGTACGCGCATCAGCCCGTGCATGGCGCCAGAAGGCTCGTAGCGATGGACCACGCCGAATTCCGCCATGCGCAGCGGCAGGTCGCGGTAGCTTTTGAGACCATGTTTGAAGATCTGGACGTGGCCCGGGCAGTTCATCGGCTTCAACGCGAATACCCGATCGTCTTCGGCCTCCTTGTCCGCGCATTGCACGGAGAACATGTTCTCCTTGTACCAGGTCCAGTGACCGGAGGTCTCCCACAACGACGTGTGCAGCACTTGCGGCGCATTCACTTCGTCATAATCACCTTCAAGACGGCGGCGCATATAGGACACAAGCTTCTGAAACAGCGTCCAGCCCTTGGCGTGCCAGAACACCACGCCCGGCCCCTCTTCCTGGAAGTGGAACAGGTCCATCTCGCGGCCTAGCTTGCGGTGGTCGCGCTTTTCGGCTTCCTCCAGCATGTGGAGGTAGCCTTTCAGCTCTTTTTCGCTCGCCCAGACGGTGCCGTAAATCCGGGTCAGCATCTCATTATTGCTGTCGCCGCGCCAATACGCACCGGCAACTTTCATAAGCTTGAATGCGTCGCCAATCTGCTTCGTGGAAACCATGTGGGGGCCACGGCAAAGGTCCAGCCATTCCCCCTGCTTGTAGATTTTCAGTTCCTGGTCTTCAGGAATCGCATCGACGAGTTCGACCTTGTAGACCTCGCCCTGGTCGGCAAAATACTGTCTTGCTTGATCGCGGGACCACACTTCCTTGGTGAACGGCGCTCCGCGCTGAATGATCTCCCGCATCTTTTTTTCGATGACCGGCAGATCTTCCGGGGTAAACGGCTCGTTCTTTTTGAAGTCGTAGTAGAACCCGTTTTCGATGACCGGTCCGATGGTGACCTGCGTGCCCGGCCACAGTTCTTGAACGGCTTCAGCCATCACATGCGCCGCATCGTGGCGGATCAGCTCCAGAGCGCGCGGATCTTCACGGGTCAAAATCTCGATTTTGGCATTGGCGCCAACCGGATCGGAGAGATCACGAAGTTCGCCATCAACCGCCATGGCGACCGCTTTTTTTGCCAGCGATTTGGATATGCTTGCAGCAACATCGGACCCGGTGATGCCAGGTTCGTATTCGCGCACGGAATTGTCGGGGAAAGTCAGATGTATCATCATTATCTCCAGCTCACTCCTGCAGACAAGGCAGGTAAGCGTTTTGGTGGTTTGAAACACCGCATACCTTAAGGGATTTAAATCTGCCGGGCAACCGCTGGCGGGCAAAACACGCGCGCTGTCACGAGCCCGGTACAAGCTCAATCGAGGCGGACATCCTGGGGGATGTGCGCCCCGCTCCAACGCCCGTAACGCCAAGGAAGATACCATCTGGCATGGGCCGGCAACTCGGCGGGGATCGGGTCAAACCCGGATGCCCCCCATGGATTGCATCTCAGGATCCGCGACAAACCGATCCATCCCCCGGCCCATAGTCCATACGCCTTAAAGGCTTCGGCAGTGTAATCGGAACAAGTTGGCGCGTATCGGCATCCCCTGCCCATAAACAAAGACAGCGAGTGTCTGTAGATCCAAATCAGGCCAAGACCAATGCGTGCAGGGAAACTGACATATGCCCGTTTGCTGCCAAGACTGTATTCCGGCTTTTGCGCGTGATGACAGGGATCGGAGCACATGGTGTCAACACCCGGTCAGGCGACTTCGCCGGCTGCTTTGCCGCTTGCACCTGAAGCAGCGTCAATCTGATCAAGTGCATCAACGACCGCGTCGAAGGCCAGCAGCGTCGAGGCGTGGCGCGCTTTGTATTCACGAACCGGCTCCAGGAACTTCAGGTCTGCAAAACGGCCTTCGGGAGGGTTGCCGCCTTCTTTCAGCATGGCACGCATGGTTGTCTGAAGATCACGCAGATCCCCAACCGGCGTCCCAACAATATGTCGCGCCAAAATCGAGGATGAAGCCTGACCGAGTGCGCAGGCTTTTACGTCTTGCGCAAAGTCTGTAACAACACCGTCCTCCGTCACAAGTTCGACAGTGACCGTTGAGCCGCACAGCCGCGAGTGGGCGGTCGCCGAGGCCTGGGGATTGTCCAAACGTCCGATGCGGGGAATGTTCCCGGCAAACTCCAGGATTTTGGAATTGTAGATGTCGTCGAGCATTCTCGCCTCTTCGTGAAACTTCTTGTGCAACAGCCGCATTGCGGCGGTACACCTTCTGCCTATATACATCAGTCCTCGCGGATATTCCGCAAGGGGTAGAGTGGTCGCGGACGGCTGGCAGGCGCGGTTTTGTCGCGTTTGAAATCCTCGCGGTGCATTCAGAAACTGTGCGTTCGAATTTGGGTGGACTATGTTTGGTGTCAACGCTTTAGTACAGCGAACCACATGATCCGCTAAAATGAGAATGCCGTATGACGAGTGACCAAAGCAAGTTAGCGAGGATCCAAATGGACGCTGTCCTCAAGCCGGTACAAAAAAAGGTCGACCGGAAAACTCCCGACCAACTTCAAAGGCCCAGCAAAGAAGAAGCTGAAGCGGCAGTGAAAACTCTGCTGGCGTGGACCGGCGATGATCCCGATCGCGAGGGTCTTTTGGAGACGCCCAAGCGTGTGGTGAAAGCCTTCACGCAACTCTATGGCGGCTATTTTGAGGATCCAATCGAACATCTGGAGCGCACATTTGAAGATGTGGGCGGCTACCAGGACATCGTGATGGTTCGTGGCATTCCATTTCACTCGCACTGCGAACACCATATGCTTCCCTTCATTGGGCAGGCGCACATCGCCTACTACCCGGCGGAAGGCGTCGTCGGACTTTCCAAACTGGCCCGTGTCGTAGACATCTACGCAAAACGGCTCCAGACGCAGGAAAACTTGACGGCTCAGATCACTTCAGCCATTGACGACACGCTCGCTCCGCGCGGCATGGCGGTGATGCTCGAAGCCGAACACCAGTGCATGACGATGCGCGGCGTGCAAAAACCGGGGGTCTCCACGATCACCACCCAGTTCACTGGCGTTTTCCATGACGACCCGGCCGAACAGGCCAAGTTCATGACCATGGTGCGCGGCGGGATGCGATAGATCCCGCCAAACGGCGAGGATCATTTTCCGTGTGTGACATTTGTTTCGCGGAACGCGGCGACAAGGCCGCTGTCGAGACAGGCTCTTATCTCATGCCAAAATATGACAGCGACGGCCTGATCGTCGCGGTCGTGACCGACTTTGAGACAAATGAAGTGCTCATGGTCGGCTACATGAATGGAGAGGCTCTCAAGCGTACCCTTTCGACCGGTGAGGCTTGGTATTGGAGCAGGTCGCGTCAGGCCTATTGGAAAAAAGGCGAGACGTCAGGCCAAGTGCAGACTGTGCGTGAAGTTCGCACGGATTGCGATCAGGATGCTTTGGTTCTTAAGGTGACCGTGGGCGGCAATGGTGGCACCTGTCACGTCGGCTACCGGTCCTGCTTCTTCCGCAAAGTCGACAAGTCGGTCAGTGGCGACGTCCGGCTGGTCCGGACCGAACAGGAGAAAGTCTCAGCCTCGATCCGCTCCACCTGAACATAAAAACGGCCGCGCAAGCGGCCGGTTGTTGTCCTGTATTCGGGCCATGGTGCCAGACTACGCCATCGTGATGTAACTGCGCATCTGTTCGGCTTCCTGCTCGACCTGAGCAATCTTGTGCTTGACCACGTCGCCAATCGAAATAACGCCGGCCACTTTGCCGTCCTTGACCACCGGCACGTGCCGGAAGCGTCCCGCGGTCATTTTTGCCATGACCTGACTCACGGTGTCGTCTTCCGAGCAAGTCACGACGCTCTTTGTCATGACGCTCGATACGGGCCGGGTGAGAGCAGCGGAACCATCTTCACCGACTGCACGGACAATATCGCGTTCCGAAACAATGCCTTCGATATGCCCATCTGGATCGGTAATCAAAATCGCACCGATTTTGTTTTTGCCCAGGACCTTACAGACTTCGGCAAGCTCCGTTTCGCCGCGTTCGGCGATGACATCCCGGCCTTTTTCTTTCAGGATTGCGGCAACTGTCATTTGCGAACTCCTCCCATGACGCTGCGGTGGGCGCGGATAAACTGCGCGTCGCTGCATCATGGCAAAAATTCCAGCAGACGCAAATGCTTCTATCGGAAACGCCTCGGAACCGGATCGAGCAAGGGGAACAGTGCAAGTCCTGTTATAAAACCGCCAATATGGGCCTGCCAGGCGATCGAACCGCTGCCGCCGCCGCCGACAAGACCGAAAAACAGATTCAAACCAAACCAAACTGCTGTAAAGCCAAGGACTTGTGGGTTTTGAAAACAGGCATTCAGTGGCATTGCGGGGACGCGGTAAGCCGCGTCGTCGGATCGCCGAAATGCACCAAGCGGGCCACCGAGTTCAAAAATGAAACGGATGGCAACCGCCATCTGTCCCGAAACGGCAGCAGAGGCCCCGATCATTGGCGCAGATTCGCCCCAGTGAGTCATGAGATGCAAGACAGCACCGCCCGCGGCGCAAGCTGCAGACAGAATCAGAAAGCGCGCAATTCCGAACCGCCGGGCAACCGCGCTGCCAAAGATCGCCATCCAAAGCAGATTAAAAATGATGTGCATCGCACCGCCATGCAGAAGCCCGTAGGTCACGAAACTCCAGATATCGGCACCAAATCCGCCGGGCGCGGATCCCGATAACAGCAGATCGGGCTGATAGCGCACCGGCCAGAACGCGAAGTACAGCAGGATGTTGCCATTCCAACTGTCGGGCAACAGGAAGGTGCGGGCCACATGGATAGCAATCATAACTCCGGACAACCACACGATTACCGGGGGAAGGTTGAGCGCCGGAGTGTGCGCGGGTGGCTCCGGTTGCCGCTTTTTGAATTCGTAGACGTTCATTCTTGTCCCTTCCAAGTCTTTCCTAGACATGTACGGTTCGTGACCGGACTGACAAGCCGAAACACAGCCTTGGGGCTGAGTCTGTCAAGACAGGGTGAACGCCGCCCCCCATGCCTGCACCCAATCGCAATGACTGCACCTAATCGCAATAAACCGGGAATTTGGCGACAAACCGGTGAACCGCGCGTTTCTCGGAGGCTTGCCAGCCTTTTCTGTCCCAAAGGATCTTTGGAGATACCCAGATACAAAATGAAAAAGCGCAGCCAGATCCTTCCCTGGCTGCGCTTTGCCCCCATTCACCAGCCGCGTCCCCACGCAACTCTGATCGTCAATTGCCGCCCCCTGTTGTTTTTATTGGGCGCCCGGTGTCGGCTTTTGCGCCACCAATCGTTAACGTTTCGTATATTTGCCCAATCTTGACAACCAACGCAATCTTTAGGTTTCATTAACCTTAATGTATCCTTTCGCTGCTTTGACATCCGGTCACGCCTTCGGTTTGGCATGCCCCCTGCTTTGTAAGAGGCGACACAAGCGATCAAGACCTCAGCGTCCCGCTTTGAAACAGGTTCGACAAATATCGAGACACCGGACGCAACGCAGACGGGGAACGAAATGAAAAACGGCGTTACACGGACCCTTTACAGCTACTGGGATGATTTGCGCGGATTGCGGCCTTCGCCGAACCGCAGCGAAATAGACCCAGGGCAAATCCGCGGCCTTTTGGGCGACACCTTTATTCTCGAAACAAACGGGGTAAAGGATGTCCGATACCGGCTTGCCGGCACCCGGCTATGCTCGGTTCACTGCCGCGAGCTGAAGGGTCGGAACTTCCTGCGTGGCTGGAACGACAAGGATCGCGAGGCGCTTGAAAGCCTCATCACTGCCGTGATCGAAGATGCGGCGGTTGCTGTGGTCGGCGTGAACGGCCACACGGAACGTGGCCAGCAGCTGCCTATGGAAATGCTTCTGTTGCCATTGAATGTCCCTGGTGAAGGCCGTGTGCGCATTCTCGGCTGCTCGTCAGCAATGGAGCGGCCCTACTGGATGGGGCTTCACCCTCTGCTCCAGCAGTCGATCTCCAGCCTGCGTTTGATCTGGCCGGATGAGCGCCCGCATTTTGTCGATAGCGATCGGGCCAGTCATGGCGCAGTTCCGCGTTTGAACCCGGAACGCGTTGCCATGCCTGCACAGGCGGTATTACCACAAGGTGCCGAACGTCAGGTCGGACATTTAACGGTCTATTCCGGCGGAAAGTCTTGATTGCAAGGCGATAAAACGCACTTCTTCATAAAAGGAAAAACAGATCGTTAACCCGAGCGCACTAAGCTAAATTGCCGGGACTGGTGCCAAAACCGCACCGGTAGGGTATAAATGCGGTGACGCACACTACATGGATATTCAGGCATGGATGCTGGTTTGGCCGCAGCTACCGACACACACAGAACGTTGAACGCGGCCGACAAGCGCCGACATCAGCGTGTTAAGGTCAACATTCTCGGCCGGTTTATGCTTGAAGACCGCAGGGAATACCCATGTCAGGTGGTCGATATGTCCCCAGGGGGCATGGCAATGATAACCCCTGTGCCAGGCCGGATTGGCGAGCGTGTTGTTGCCTATCTTGATCATCTGAGCCGCGTTGAAGGGCGCATCGCCCGTGTGTTCGAGGGCGGATTTGCGGTGGAACTGCGTAACACGCTGCGCAAGCGAGACAAGATCGCAAACGTATTGACGTGGCTTGCCAACCGCGACGAACTGAATCTTCCAGAAGATCGCCGCCATGACCGGTTTGTGCCAAAAAATCCAATGACGAAGATCGTCATGCCCGACGGTACCGAACACGTTTGCCGGATTATCGACGTGTCCCTGTCAGGCGCGGCGATCGCGATCGACACGAAGCCTGAAATGGGCGACAGCATCGCTATCGGCAAGATGCGGGCGCGGGTTGTCCGGCACATCGAAGGTGGTATTGCGGTCGAGTTCGCAGCCATCCAAAACCGGCAGTTGCTTGAGCAACACATTTCCGGCAGCGACGAAGATCAAGTCTAAAGCGCCCGCGAAAGCGCGGCGCTCACCGCTGTCCTTCTTCCAAAATCAACCCTGATGGTCTTCTCAGCGCAAATTGTACTGAGCAGTTTGCGTATCTGTGAGTTTTGACAAGGCGCGTATGTTGCCTGGTTCGGGCAAGCCTGCCGAACCATGCCGCGCAGGCATTTTTTTGATCAAAATAATGGGCCCAAATTACTGAGCGGCTCCGCTCGGTTATGCAATATGGGCTGCTTCGGCCGACAGTGTTTTTCAGTTTTGATTAAAGCTCTTGAAGCCATTAAACCCATCAAAACCAGCACCTTGCGGGAGATAGATAAAATTTTATGCAAATTTTCTGAAAGTTAGATTTAACTTTGATTTTCATTTAAATTAAGTTTTATTACTATTCGATTTGAATTTTATTACTTTTTGATTTTCAGAATTATTCTGAGATAAAAAACAGTATGACATCGTTACGCCAGCCTTGGGGAGGGCGTTACGATGAATTTACTTGAAACTACTCTGATTTTAACCGGAGCGATGCTTGTATCGCACCTCGGGCCGCAAACTGCAGCGGCATCGCCTTCGCGTTTCATGGAGATGGATGCCCCGGTTACGGCTCCCATCGGACACCAGCAATTCTGCGCTCAAAATGCAGCTGCCTGTGCCGGAGAAACAAATTCTCCTGTGGTGGTCAGGCTGACGGAAGAACGTTGGAATGAGCTCATAGCGGTGAACAACCGGATCAATCGCAGCATCCAGCCGGTGACCGACGAAGATCTTTGGGGCCAGCCGGAATTCTGGACCTACCCGACGGTTGGGGCAGGCGATTGCGAGGAATACGTCCTTGAAAAGCAGAGAGCTTTGTTGGCTGCGGGATGGCCGGCAAGCGCCCTGCTGATCACTGTGGCAAAGGACATCAACAATTCTGGTCATGCTGTACTGACGGTCCGCACGGACCTCGGCGACATGATCCTGGACAACCAAATCGAAGCTGTTTTGCCTTGGTATTCAACGCCTTACCGCTACATTAAGCGGCAATCGACAAAGGCACCGGCCAAATGGACCGGTATTTCAGACAAGCGGGTCACCACCGTCAGTAGCGTTGGCGGCTGATCGCGCAGGGAATTGGGATTTGCGCGCCCAGCGCGCGCAAGCGGGAAGATCCGGTCGCGTCCCCACCCTCCCCATCCCTACCACGACCGGATCCAGGGAGTCGGCCAGCCCCCGCAGGCCGGCTCCCGTTTTTTCTGGATATCCATGGTCGGGACACCGCTCTTTGTAGTGTCACACGGGTTTCAGGCCGGCCTTGAAGCGGCGCCAGTTTCGGACATACCCCTCGGCCGATTTGAGGATACCGGCGGCAGCTTCCCCTGTCAGGGTTCGGACGACTTTGCCCGGAACACCGACGACGAGCGAATTGTCTGGGATGATCTTACCCTCGGCGATCAGGGCGTTCGCACCAACGATGCAATTTTTGCCGATCACAGCCCCGTTCAGGATGGTTGCCCCCATGCCGACAAGGCTGTTCGCACCGATCGTGCAGCCATGAAGAATTGCCTTATGGCCAATCGTGCAGTCGGCTCCGATCGAGAGCGGAAACCCCATATCCGTGTGGCAGACGCAGCCATCTTGTATGTTCGATCTGGCGCCCAAATGAATGAGTTCATTGTCGCCCCTCAAAACGGCACCGAACCAGACGCTTGCGTCTTCTTCCAGGCGAACCCGTCCGATCACTTCTGCGGACGGAGCAACCCAGTAATTCCCGTTTCCGGGGAAAACAGGCGCGACATCATCAAGGGCAAAGACTGCCATGAAACACTGGCCTTGGACTGAAAATCAGATTGTTTTTGCGATGCTTACGGCGATGTGTACCACAAAGAGACCGGAGAACATGCTCCACATGCCAGCAATCGTCGAAGAGGCGACAAGCCACCCAAGCGGCCGCCCTTCGATCCGACGCCCCCGAATCGCATTGCGCATGATGATAAACGGCCCGGTGATGAGACACAGGGCGACCGATCCGATCGTTCCGACCACTGTATCCACATCAAAATTGAACCGTGGCGGCTGACTGGTGACGAGCTGATAAAGGCTGGCGATCAAGCCTGCGGCCGCAAACCCTGCGCATGCAACAAAGAAAACAAGACCTAAATCTGCCATCACCCTGTTAACCCCCTGTTAACCTTTAAGCACTGAAGCTGCTCCAGATTAATCAAAGGGTCAAGAGCAAACGCCGTGCCGTTTCTGAGTCTCGGCCGTTTATGGGCGGTTTTCTCGTGAGCATGCAGGAATTGCCAAGGGCACAGGATCAACAAGGGACAGCCACTGTTCCAGGCTGGCACAACACCATTCGTAGAGTCCGAAAGACGGTTTCAGAGTGGTGCTTGACATGATTCCGGCAAGCCATGGCCTTTTGGACACGCAGGGGCTGACAGCATTTTCGTATGTGACCAAGGTGCTTGCCGGTATTTCTGGCATCTACCTGCTTGCTATGGCCGGGAGCTGGAGCAGCATTTTAGATACAGAAGGCGGGCAAACACACCATACGCGACCTGGACCTTCGGTTGCTGTTCAGCTTCAAGCCACGCGCCTTTCAATCCCGGTACCCCTCATGTCTGCCGGTGACCAGGCCCGGCTTCAGGGAAAAGGCAGTCAAGGGCGCCGCGCAACCACCGTTACCTTGAACGCACGCTGGCCTGATATGGCGCCGATAGACAGCGCCCCACTCGGGAGCGACGGCAAGACTGCAAAAGACAGCTGGATTGAAATAACACTGGCACCGCTAGGGAAACAGGAGACAATCCGCGACCGGCTGTTTCCGGTCTATGCGCAGCTCGCCCAGAGTCCGCATCAACGCGGCCCGGCGGGCCTGAGAGAATACATACTGACCCCGCCCGGCAGCAGCGCACGGGACGGCGTTGTGTTTGAACCGGGCCAAAACGGAAGCTATGCGGCGCGCTGCACCCAGCGCAGCAGCAGCTACATATCGGTCTGTACGCGCAATTTCAGAACACCGGACGGCTTGTTCGTGAGTTACCGTTTTGACCGGGCCCTGATCAACAGTTGGGGACGGCTTGAACGAAAAGTAAACCAGCTGGTGGCAAGCCTCACCCATGACAATACGTAAAAAGCCCGCAAATCGCGGGCTTTTTATCCGGATATTTTGCGCAGCAGCGACGCTTACACGTCCTCCAGATCGATCTCCAGAATCGCCATCTGAAAGTTCCAGCTCAAGTCCTCATCTTCATCGTCACGGAAAATGACTCCGATGAATTCGTCACCAAGATAGACTTCAGCGGAATCATCTTTCTTGGGCCGCGCGCGAACCTGCAGACGGTCGTTGCCGAACAGCTTTTTCAAATAGGCTTCGAGTTTGCGGATCTCATCAGGCTTCAAAATACATCTCCTGGTCGGTCTCGTCCGTTTTTGGTGGGCGGAACCTACATGACACAGCGCACAATCCAACCGGCGGAATGCGCTTTCCCCCGGTTCCTATGTGTTTTTCCCCGAATCTGGATCGGCGAACGCGCTTGCAAGCAGCTGGTTCATGGTTCTTGCCGGCTCGGAGCATCCCGCTTTGCCGACAATTTTCGCGGGCACACCGGCCACGGTGGTGTTTTCCGGCACAGGTGTGAGCACAACAGACCCGGCGGCTATGCGGCTGCAATGGCCGATCTCGAGGTTGCCAAGGATACTTGCGCCAGCGCCGATAAGAACCCCGTGACGGATTTTCGGGTGCCGGTCGCCGCCCTCCTTGCCGGTACCACCCAGTGTGACGCCTTGAAGGATCGACACATCGTCATCGATTACGGCCGTGCCCCCCACCACCAGTCCGGTGCCGTGGTCGATGAAGATGCCGCGTCCAACCGGAACAGCCGGATGAATATCAACCTGAAACACTTCAGACGCTCGGCTTTGTAGATAGAGTGCGAAATCCTTCCGCCCCTGGCGCCAAAGCCAATTTGCCAGCCGGTGTGTCTGGAGCGCATGAAATCCCTTGAAATACAGAACCGGCTCCAAGAAACGCGTGCAGGCAGGATCCCGGTCATAAACGGCCACGATATCGACACGGAATATTTCTCCGAGTTCCGGCTCCATTGTCAGCGCCTCAAGATAGGTCTGACGGATCAAGGACGCAGAGACAATGTCCCGGCCGAGCCGGTCGCCAAGCCGATGCACCACCGCTTCTTCGAGACGTTCGTGGTTCAAGACCGTTTCATAGACAAAGGAAGACAGCGCCGGCTCGGACGCCACCATCGCTTGGGCTTCCTCGCGTAATTGCCGCCAGACAGGATCGTGCTGCGCGACCGCTGCTGCGTTTTCAGCCCGGGTAGGGTTCGCCATCTTGGTATCCTTGGCCGTGTATGCTCGTGGAACGTAACATAATGCGCACGCCGAATAATTCCAAAGTCATTCTTGCCCCTGGACGGTTCTGCTGGTTTGGTCTGGCAGTCCATTTGGCGGGAGATAAGTGTGTCATCTTCAAAAACTCAACTGACGGCAACCCTTAAAACAGAAATCCGAGGTTTTACGGGGCGGCTGATTTTTGACAATCAGGCCCGCAAAAACGCCCTGACACTGGAGATGTGGCAGGCGCTTCCGAGCGCGGTCGCCGAGCTTGTGAGCAACAAGGATGTGCGGGTGATTGTTCTCAGCGGCACGCAAGCAGGACCCTTTTCTGCTGGTGCAGACATTTCTGAGTTTGAAGAGACCCGTTCGAACGCCGAAAAAGCCGCCCACTACGACGCCATCAACGTTGCCGCATTTAAAGCCGTCAAACACTGCCGGCTCCCGACACTTGCCGAAATCCGGGGCCATTGCCTTGGTGGTGGTCTGGGCCTTGCCTTGGCCTGCGATCTAAGGATCGCAGATGATACCGCCCGCTTTGCCGTGCCCGCAGGCCGGCTAGGACTGGCCTACCCTGCCGAAGCTGTTTCGGACATCGTGGCGGCGGTCGGCAGCATGGCGGCCAAGCGGCTGCTGTTCACCGCCGAGGTTTTCGGAGCCGCGCAAGCCCAGTCACTCGGCATCCTGTCTGAGGTTACAAACGGTGATGGCCTTGCTGACTTGACGGAGAAGATTTGTGCCCAGATCGCGGCGAATGCCCCTCTTACCCTGCAGGCCGGCAAGCTGGCCATCAATGCTCTGCAGCCCGGCGCTGAAAAAGGCTTGATGGACGCGGCACACGCGGCCGCAGCGCAGTGCTTTAACAGCGCCGACTTTTCTGAGGGCCGCGCTGCGTTCAAGGAAAAACGGTCACCCGACTTCAAGGGAATATGAGCGTACTTGAATCAACGCTTTAAGTCGCGCATCCGTCTGGCTTGGCTGAATCAGACCCTCAAAATCCTCCTCTAAAACCCTGAACCATCTTTCTTTTCCAAGCACCGGACTGTCAGCGGCAACCGCTTTGAAGCTTGCCGTTGTGCGCTTAGGCGCAGGCCAATACAAGGCTGACGGGAAACACTTGAAAGACTCACCTTGGTAGGAAATCAGCGCAATATGCTGATTTGACTTTTGGTTTTCATGAGACGGCAAAAAGGTCATTCAAGAAGTCCTGCACGGCCGCCGCGAAGATGTCATTCCGGTCGCCCGCCACCATGTGCCCGGCGTTTTGGACATCGACGAATTTCGCATGCGGCACGAGCTGCAGAAACTCTTCAACATGCTCCATGGACACCAGCTCCGAATTCTGCCCTCGAACCAGAAGCACCGGAAGTTTCAGATTTGCCGCCGCATCTATGATTTCCTGCTGCAATTGCGTGCGCGCCGCCGCGTCTTGATTGTTTTTGGCTGACAGGAAATTCGGATCCCAATGCCAGCGGTAACGCCCGTCCGCGTGCAGCCTCAGATTTTTCGACAGGCCCGAAAGGTCTTTCGGACGTTTGCGGTTCGGGAGGTAAAGCGAAATGGCATCGGCCGCCTCCTCGACACTTCCAAACCCTTCCTCAACCTTGGCACTCATGAACCCGAGGATCTTTTCGACACCACTCATGTCCATCCGCGGGGTGATGTCGACCAAGACCAATGCTGCCAGTGATCCCGGGGCGAGGTGCCCCTCTGCCAGCATACCTGCGAGGCCGCCAAGCGACGCGCCAACCACCACGGGCGCGGCCCCGTCTTTTTCCCGGATCGTCTTTGCAACCACCGCCAGGTCTTTGGCAAAATCGGCGAACATGTAGTTCTGCGAGCTGACCCAGGCACTCTCGCCGTGACCGCGCTGATCCATGACATAGACCACATGCCCCTGCGCCGCGATGCTTTCGGCGGCAGCATCCCACGAGTGACGCGTTTGCCCTCCCCCATGAAGCATCAGAACCGGTTGTCCAGCAAGACCGACCCGATCTGCAATCAGCTCATTTCCTTCTGCACCTTCAAAACGCAAACTGTCGGCTGTCATGCAGCAACCTCCGATAAAAAGTCCAAAACACCCTGCTTGTAGACCTTGTCGCCAACGGCGACCATGTGGTCCCGGTTCGGGATCTCCAAGACCCGCGCGTCTTGCATCAGGGCGGCGAGTTTTTGCGGTGACCCAGCAATATCGTCTTTGGTTCCCACAGCGACCAAGGCCGGCCGGGAAATGCGTGCAACATCTGCCTCTGAAATTTTCTGCCGGGACGAGCGCATGCAAGCTGCAAGTGCCAGCCGGTCAGATCCGGTTTGATCTGCAAATGCGCGAAAAGCACGCCCGGTGCGATCCTGAATATCTTTCAGGCTGTCCGCTTCAAGCGCCGACGCAATTGGCTCGGGATCGCCGACACCTGAGACCATGCCATATCCAAGCCCGCCGAAAACAACCGATCGGACCCGGTCCGCGTGGTTCAGCGTCAGGAAGGCGGAAATACGGGCTCCCATGGAGTACCCCATGACATCGACCTGCGGCAGGTCCAGATGGTCAAGCAGACGGCGGGCGTCCTCAGCCATGATTGGCGCGCCGTAGGCGGCCGGATCATAGAACTTGGAACTTTCACCATGCCCCCGATTGTCGATTGCTATCACCCGACGCCCGTCCTTGATCAGGAGATCCACCCATCCCGGGTAGGCCCAGTTTACCGACTTGTTCGACGCAAACCCGTGGATCAGGAGAATCGGATCTCCCTCCCCTTCGTCGAAATAGGCGAGATCAACACCATCCATTTGAAACTGAGGCATCAGCTTAACCTGACTTTTACGTAAAGGGAAGTTTTCATTGGATCAAGCTTAGGATGCGGGCGTTGAGCGGTAAAGGGCACTGACGGGACAGATCGCCCAGTTTCTGTCAATCACTGCAGAAACATGCGGGACGCCCCTACCCAATTTCGCTGCACATGGCTATTGTGCCGCAAAATACGAATGAGAGATGGAAGGCCCCACCATGGCGGATCACGTTGTCCCGCATTTCCAGAACACGAGCGGCCACGATTCGGTGGCGATTGGCGCGAAGGAATTCATGTGTATTGGCGCTAATCCTCCGTTCGATCATCCGCATGTTTTCCTGGACATGGGCGATGAGAACGAGATCGTCTGCCCATACTGCTCAACCCTTTACAAGTTCGACGACACCTTGAAGGCCACTGAATCGTCGCCGAACGACTGCGTATTCACGCCAGAAGCCGCTTAGCTGCCACTGCATGCCGCATTCCAAAGACAGCGGGCCGATTATTATTTCCGGTGCAGGTATTGCGGGTTTAACAGCTGCGCTGGCAGCGCGGAAAGCAGGCTATGAAGTGCTTGTTTTGGAGCGTGCCCGCGAACTGACTGAGGTCGGCGCGGGTTTGCAGCTATCACCCAATGCGTGCCATGTGCTGCGCAAACTGGGCGTCCTTGAGGACATCAGACCCCATGCGGTGGCACCGGAAGCAATCCGCATAAGATCCGGCAAAACCGGAAAGGAATTGAGCCGGCTGCCGCTGGGACCGGCATTTGCTGAACGCTATGGCGCACCCTATTGGGTGGTCCATCGCGCGGATCTGCAGCGCGCACTGGTGGAAAAGGTAAAAAACACCGCTGGTATCGACCTGTGGCTGTCGAGTGAAATTCACGACGTGAAACAGGATGACGGCCGCCTGACCTGTTTGTTCGAGACACCGGACAGCACAGGCTGGATCGACGGCACGCTTTTAATCGCCGCTGATGGCGTTTGGTCCAAAAGCCGGGCCTTGATTCCGGGGCACAATGACGCGCGTTTCAGCGGCCGAACTGCGTATCGCACAACCATCCCCGGAAAAGCTGTCCCCTGGGAGATGATGCTCAGTACGGGCTTGTGGCTGGGACCTGGAGCGCACCTCGTCCACTATGCCATCAGAGGCGGAAAAGAGCTTAACATTGTCGCCCTTGTCGACGAAGCCTGGACGGAGCGGTCCTGGTCCTCAAAAGCGCAATTCTCGCAGCTGAGGCCGCATTTCGCGAACTGGCACTCTGACGCGAAAGAGCTCCTTGCCTTGCCTGAGCATTGGACCAAGTGGGCACTGTTTGCCGTTGATGCGAGTGGCCCATGGGTTCATGAACGCACCACCCTCATCGGCGACGCAGCCCATGCCATGCTTCCCTTTGTGGCTCAAGGCGCAGCTATGGCCATTGAGGACGCCGGGATTCTCGGCGCACTTTTGGAAGCAGCCGTTGCACCGATACCCGCTCTCTTGCTGCATTTTCAGGAGCTTCGTCAGTCACGCGTCGTACAGGTTCAAAACCAGGCCGAGACAAACGCCTATATTTATCACCTTGACGGCCCGCTGGCGTTCGGCCGCAACGCGTTTATGCGACTGTCGAAACCTGAAGGACTGCAGGGCCGCATGGACTGGATTTACAGCTGGACACCGGATCTTCCGGGCTAGGGGCAGCACCTGGCTGTGCACTTGCGGGGTTGAGCGGGCTGGCGAGCTGGGCTAAAGGCTTCCCCCATTCAATCCCAGGAGACAGCCATGTCAGAAGCAACGCCAGACACCTTTGTCACTGCTGGGTTTCTTGTGATTGGCGACGAAATCCTGTCCGGACGCACCAAAGACAAGAACATCGGGTTTCTCGCCGACTATCTGACGGCAATCGGCATCGATCTGAAAGAGGTTCGGGTTGTTCCGGATGAGACCGACGAAATCGTTGCGGCCGTAAACGCGCTGCGGGCGAAACACACATATGTTTTCACGTCCGGCGGGATCGGCCCGACCCATGATGACATCACCGCAGACAGCATCGCAGCCGCATTCGGAGTGACAATCGATATCGACCCGCGCGCACGGGCGATTTTGGCCGCGCACTATCCTGAAGGCCAGCTGACGGACGCGCGCCTGCGGATGGCCCGCATTCCGGACGGCGCCGACCTGATTGAAAATCCGGTTTCCAAAGCACCCGGCTTCCGCATTGGCAACGTGCATGTCATGGCAGGTGTTCCCGCCATCATGCAGGCAATGATGGACGCCATTGCCCCGACACTCAAGACGGGCAAGAAACTGATGTCCAGGACAGTGGATGCGGATGTTCCGGAAAGTCGTGTCGCAGATCGCATCCGCGCCATCCAGGAGAATTATCCCGAAACGCTGATCGGTTCCTACCCGCGCACCAACGATGGGCGTTTTACCACTCAAATTGTAATCCGGGCCCGCGATGAAGCTCAGCTCGAAATGGCGACTTCGGCTGTCGAGACGGCGGTCCGCGAAGTTACAGCCTGACCACCGACAAGGAAAATTTTATGGAAACCGCACCTGAAAACAAAGCCTTTCCCGTGTCTTGGGACATGTTGCACCGGGATGCACGCGCGCTCGCTTGGCGCCTGTCAAGCCTTGGCGAATGGAAGGCGATTGTTTGCATCACACGCGGCGGACTTGTTCCGGCTGGGATTGTGGCAAGAGAACTGGGCATCCGCACCATCGAAACCGTCTGCATCGCCTCCTACCATGACTACGAAAACCAGGGCGAGCTGCAGGTGATCAAACCGGTCGATCCGAAGGTGATCGATTTGGAAGGTGGCGAAGGCGGCGGTGTTTTGGTGATTGACGACCTGGTCGACACTGGCAAGACTGCCAAGGTCGTTCGGCAGATGTTGCCGAAAGCACATTTTGCAACCGTTTACGCAAAACCTGTCGGCGTACCGATGGTCGACACATTTGTCACCGAGGTCTCGCAAGACACCTGGATCTACTTTCCCTGGGACATGGGCTGGCAGTTCCAGCCGCCGCTTTCCAAAGACACCCGCGGGTAAACGGCCGCCAACGCCTGGCGCATGGCTTTCTGTAGCGCGAATGCCACAGTAAACGCACCGCAGGCATTTTTTCACTCCTACTCACTCCAAGGTGAAGGTACCGCCGCTTTTCCGGCGCATTTATCCGAATATCAAGAGCGCAGTCGGCCGCGGCAACGTGGCTGGCTTTTTTTGTCCGGTCCAGCTCCGGCCAAGATCAAGACGCTAGTGTCATCACAGAAAGAATACCCAAGGGCCAGAATGCTTTCGCGCCGAACATTCATACTCTCAGCTTCAGCCGCCGTGTTGGCGGGTTGTAACACGACCGCCAATCAGCCTGTCCCCGCGCACAATCCCGCATTTGCGCCGACCGCACCGGCCACCCGGCGGATCGCCCCCGAATACCTGCAAATGTACCGTGCGATGCCGGAAGAAAAGTTCCCAATCCCGGCAGCCAATCTGCAAAAAATCGATCCGGTCTATTACCGGCAAATGGTCGACTATGCATCCGCCGAACCAACCGGAACCATTATCGTCGATACGCCGAACCGGTTTCTTTATCTGACCATGGAGAACGGCAAGGCCATGCGCTATGGCGTCGGCATTGGCCGGGCCGGTTTCGGCTGGGGTGGAAGCGCGCGCATTGCCTATAAACGCCAATGGCCAACCTGGACGCCGCCCAAAGAAATGATCGCGCGCCAGCCCGAAACCGCACAGTGGGCAAACGGCATGCCTCCGGGCCTTGAAAACCCACTGGGAGCACGCGCGCTGTACATCTTCGAAGGCAACAAAGACACACTGTACCGGGTTCACGGCACCAACGAAGAATGGTCCATTGGCAAGGCCGTGTCATCAGGCTGTGTCAGACTTCTCCAGCAAGACATCATCGACCTTTACAACCGTGTACCGAACAATACGCGGATCGTCGTGTACCAGGAAGCGCAAGCGTATGGTTAACGAATTGTTGGCGGAGCGGTAATAGTTTGGATGCTGAACGGCCGCAGCACCGGCCGTCGGCTCGGATACCGGGGGTTTGAATGCTATCGCGCCGCCATTTTTTGCTCGCCGCCTCCAGCAGCTTGCTGTTGGGGTGCAACAACAGCTCCGGACGCCTTCCCCCGCGCCCCGGCACGCTCGCCGCACAGCAAGCCGATACGCCGAACCCGGCCCTGTCGTTCCAATCCACGGACTATGAACGCATCTATGGCGCGATGCCCAACGAGCCTTATCCGATTCCGGCGGTCGACCTGACGGAAATCGATCCGATCTACTATCGTCAAGAGGTTGACTTTGACACTGGCGAACCAGCCGGATCCATTCTGGTCGATACTCCGAACCGTTTTTTGTACTTTACCAAGCCGGACGGCAAGGCGATCCGCTACGGCGTCGGCATCGGACGGGCCGGGTTTGCGTGGGGCGGCACGGCCCGGATCGGCGCGAAGCGCGAATGGCCGAAATGGTTCCCGCCGGCCGAAATGCGCGAACGTCAACCTGAACTTGAAAAATACGCCGGTGGAATGGAGCCGGGCCTGAAAAACCCCCTCGGTGCGCGGGCGCTGTACATTTATGAAGGCCAGAAGGACACCTTGTACCGCGTCCATGGCACCCCGCAAGCCTGGTCAATTGGGAAAGCCGTGTCTTCCGGCTGTGTGCGCATGCTGCAGCAAGACATTATAGACCTCTACCAACGGGTGCCGATGAATGCCAAGATCGAAGTGGCTCAGGCCTGAGTGTCCAGCGGAACCAGCCGGTTCACAGTGATCGCCTCGGGTGTGACATCGCAGCCCACCGCATAAGCTTCAACACCCGCATGGACAGCGCGTTGAAAGGCTGCTGCGTAGTTCGGATCGATGTCACCCGCCAATGAAAGCCGAAAGCAATCCGGCCGCTGGACAAGGAAGACCATCGCCGCCCGATGGCCCTGTGTCACCATCTCGCTCATTTCATCAAGATGCTTTGCGCCCCGCACCGTAACCGAATCCGGGAACTCCGCCAGCCCGGCTGTGCGCATGAGGTGAACGTTTTTCACCTCGACATAGGTTTGCGGCGCGTTGTCATACTCCAGCAGAATGTCGATCCGCGAGTTTTTGCCGTATTTCACCTCACGCCGCAGCTTGGAAAAACCGGCGAGCTCCGGAACCTGCCCGGCGATCAGCGCTTCTTCAACCAGCCTGTTGGGATGGGCCGTATTGATGCCCACCAGTGCGCCGTCTGCCTCAATGATCTCCCAGGAATATTTGAGTTTCCGTTTCGGATTGTCCGACACCGAAAGCCACACTGCTGATCCTGGCTCTTTCAGACCCATCATGGAACCCGGGTTGGCACAATGCGCCGTCACTTCCGACCCGTCTTCATCAAGTATGATATCGGCCAAAAAGCGTTTGTAGCGCTTGACCAGTTTGCCGCGCACAAGGGGAGCGGGAAGCTTCATGGCAGTCTCTCTTCGCCGTTTCTTGACATCATTTGGACCAGAAATCCGGGTCAAGCAGCACAAGGACGGTGAACAGTTCCAGACGGCCGAGCAACATTGCAAAGGACAAAAGCCACTTGGCTCCTTCTGGCAAAGCGGCGAAATTTCCGGCAGGGCCGATAATCGGTCCAAGGCCGGGCCCAACGTTTCCAACGGATGTTGCAGCGGCGGAAACAGCCGTCACCAAATCGAGGTCAAAAAACGACAGCGCAAGTGTGATGATTCCCACCGAGCCGAGATAAACGACGAGAAACGCCAGAACCGAAAACGATAATTCGGGGGTCAGCCGGGTTCCGCCGTACTCTTCGGACATCACCCGGTTTGGCCGGACCATGCGGCGCAGATGAGCGCGAACCGTGCCGAAAAACACCAAGAACCGGAACACCTTGATCCCGCCCGTTGTGGACCCCGTGCAGCCGCCGACAAACTTGAGCAAAAGCGCAATGCCGATGACCGGCGCGCCCCACTGCGTGTAATCACCCAGCGCATACCCTGTGCCGGTGACAATCGACACGACGTTGAAGGTCGCCCGCAACAATGCCTCGTCGAAGGGAAAATGCATGGTCACACCGAGATAGACGGTGAGTGTCAGCGAGACCAGGGCCAAAAACCCGATGAGTGCGCGCACCTGCGGATCGCGCCACAAAAGCAGCGGCTGGCCTCTCAGCGCCTGAATTAAAAGAACGAACGGCATCGCGCCGGCAATCATGAAGACCACTGCAACCCAACCGGATGCTGGATTGGTGAAATAGCTGAAGGAGGCGTCGTGCGTTGAATACCCTCCGGTCGAGACCGTGGTCAGCGCGTGATTGACGGCGTCGAAGAGGTCGATGCCGGTCGCCAAATAGCCCAGCATGCACAGGAAGGTCATGAACAGATAGGACAAACCGATCAAGCGGATCAGCTCGACCGATCTGCTGACGATTTTTTCGGACCTGTCGGAGTTCTCGCTCTGGAACAGCTGCATCCCGCCGATCCGAAGGAACGGAAGAAGCACGATCGCCATGACAATGATGCCAACGCCGCCCATCCACTGCATCAGCGAGCGCCAAACGAGCAGTCCCGGCGGCAAGCCGTCCAGCCCGGACAGGACTGTGGATCCTGTTGTCGTAAAGCCGGATACGGCTTCAAACACCGCGTCCGCATAGCCAACCCCCAGCCACAGAAACGGGAGCGCGCCAAAGGCTGGCAGTGTTGCCCAAGCCAGCGTTGTCAAAATGAAGGTCTGCCGGGTATCCAGGCCCTTTTCCAACGAGCCTCCGACTGCAATGCTCAAAAGCATGCCGATCAGCCCGGTCAATAGGGCTGAAAACACAAATGCCTGCCAGTCGGCGTTCTTTTGCGCAACGTCGACAATTGCCGGCACAAGCATTGCGGTTGCCAGCCCGACATATAAAAACCCAAGAACATTCAAAACGGGGCGAAGGGAAATCAAACGGTCGGCTTCCGGCGGTTTTGGTCGATGCAAGTCCGCATTCGTCGTAACCCCTTTCAAGCTGTTTTCCAATGCTTGGGGCGAAAAGCTGCGACATATGCACCGGCAAGTCGCGAAAAACCGCCAGCCCATTTTTGCAAAAAGTATAAAAAATAGACAGCACTGTAATGTGCTTGATATTTGAGCAAACACCCGACAGACTGCCGCAACGCAAATTCTATCACTGGTGAGGGGTCCATGAAAAAACTGGTTGCAAGCGCGATCGCCATGATGATGGCTGTGCCGGCGGCTTTCGCCGACACTGATGTTAAATTCACACTGGACTGGAAGTTCGAGGCGCCGTCTGCGCCTTTCTTCATTGCACAGGACAAAGGCTACTTCGCTGAAGAGGGCGTGAACGTCACCATCGACAGCGGCGCAGGCTCACGCGAATCCATTCCCCGGGTCGCAACCGGAGCCTATGACATGGGTTTCGGCGACATCAACGCCCTGATCAAGCTGATGGATGAACAGCCGGACCTGAAGGTAAAGGCCGTCATGATGGCCTATGAAACCCCGCCATTCGCGGTCATCGGCCGCAAGAGCCAAGGCATCAGCGAAGACCCGAAAAGCCTTGAAGGCAAGACACTGGGTGCCCCGCCGCCCGATGCTGCATTCGGCCAATGGCCAGCCTTTGTCGAGGTCGCAGAGATCGACACCTCCGGCATCACGATCGAAAATGTTGGCTTCCCCGTGCGAGAACCGATGCTGGCACAGGGCCAACTGGATGCCATATTCGGCTTTTCCTTTTCATCGGTCATAAATCTGAAAGCCCAGGGTGTTCCTGAAGAGGACATCACACTGATCATGATGGGTGAACACGGCCTTGATCTTTATGGGAACGTCGTTATTGCAAACACCGACTTTGCGGCTGAAAACCCGGAGGCGGTCAAGGGTGTTATCCGCGCGCTGGTTCGCGGTTACCTCGACACCATCGCCGATCCCGCAGCTTCCGTTACGTATGTCATGAAGCGCAATGAGGTTCTCGACGAGGCTGTCGAAACCGACCGGATCAACATGGCGGTTACCGGATCAATCGCAACGGACGCAGTCAAGGAAAGCGGTTTTGGCGACGTGGACATGGCCCGGCTCGGCAAATCCATCGAGTTTTTGAAAACCTCTATGGGGATCAGCGACACACCTCCTGCCCCGGAAGATGTTTTCGATCCGTCCTACTTGCCGCCACTCGAAGAACGTAAGGTCAACTAACCGCTACCCAATTGCCGGACAGAGCGGGCATGTCCTGTCCGGCACCTTCCAGACACACCAAGCCATCGGCGGAAGATTGCGTGACCGGATTTGTCGACTTAAGGAATGTACGCTTGTCCTACGGCGGGGCCAGCAGCGCCACACTTGCGCTTGAAGACCTCACGATATCCGTTGCAAAGGGCGAATTTGCCGCTGTTGTGGGCCCGTCCGGATGCGGCAAGTCCACGCTTATGAAACTTGCAACCGGGTTGATCAGGCCAAATGCCGGTACAGTCGAGGTTGCAGGCCACGAGGTTGACGGCCCCGTATCGATAGCCGGCATGGCCTTTCAGAACCCGTCCATGCTGCCTTGGCGCACGACACTGAAAAACGTCATGCTGCCACTGGAAATCGTGCAACCACATCGCAAACGTTTGTCCCGCGAGAGAAGTCGCTACGTGTCGCTGGCGGAAAGCCTTCTGGAGCTGGTTGGCCTGAAAGGTTTCGGCGAAAAATATCCGTGGCAGCTTTCCGGCGGGATGCAACAGCGGGCAAACCTGTGCCGCGCGCTCATTCACGACCCAGCCCTCTTGATGCTGGATGAACCGTTCGGCGCGCTCGATGCATTCACCCGCGAAGAGCTCTGGCAGGTAATGCGCGATCTTCATGCGGAAAAGCAATTCACAACGATCCTGGTGACCCATGATTTGCGCGAGGCTGTCTTTCTGGCGGACAAGGTGTTCGTCATGAGCGCCAGGCCCGGCCGGATCATTGAAACCAAGGACATCACGTTTGCCCGGCCAAGGCCGATCGATCTGACATATGAGGCAGGTTTCAATGATGTGGTGCACGAGCTGCGCGAACACATCGCCGATGCGAGGGCTGCCGCATGAGCGAAGACCGCTGGATCAAGCTGGCCCCATGGATTTGGACCATCGGACTGTTCGTCATTTGGGAAAGCGCCGTCCGGATGTTCGACATTGAGGTCTTCATCCTCCCTGCGCCAACCGACATCTGGCAGGCGATCGTCAAATACTGGTCTCCAATCTGGAAGAACTCGCTTCAAACCCTTTGGACGACGAGCCTTGGCTTCCTGATGGCCGTGGTCGGCGGACTTGCGCTGGGGCTGGCGATCGGCTGGAGCCGGAACATTTATGCCGGGCTTTATCCGTTGATGATCGGGTTCAACTCGATCCCGAAAGTGGCGGTTGTACCGATCCTGGTGATCTGGTTCGGCATCGGTACGGTCCCGGCTGTTCTGACTGCTTTTTTGATCGCGTTTTTCCCGATCGTCGTCAATGTTGCGACCGGCATCGCGACCATTGAGCCGGAAATGGAGGATGTCCTGAGGGCCCTCGGGGCAAAAAAGCTCGACATCATGCTGAAGGTCGGGATTCCCCGCTCAATGCCGTATTTTTTTGGATCATTGAAAGTTGCGATTACGCTTGCCTTTGTTGGCTCGGTGATTTCCGAGACCGTCGCCGCGAATTCCGGCATTGGCCATATGATGCTCGCTGCACAGTCCCAGTTTAACGTACCACTTGTTTGGGCCGGACTGGTCGCACTGGCTGTTCTCGGTATTGCAATGTATGCGATTATGGCACTGATAGAGCAGAAAATGACCGGCTGGGCGCACAGATCAACGGCTAAGTAAGTCTGCACTCGACGTAAATACCAATGATAACTTGAATAATTGAAACTTAGGTAATCTTCGGTTTACCCTACGACAAAATGAGAGCCATCTTAAGACTATTTAGCCGGCGCCTCGGGTAGAATAGAGACAAACAGCACTTTTCTCACCCCGAACAAGGGTAAGTCGAGACCATATGACGTTTAAGGTCCGAAGCCTGAACTCTCTGGTATTTCGAGTGACCGCCATTCTCGTGACGGTTGTAACCCTTTCGATCGTCCTCATTTCTTCGCTCGGGTATCTTGAGCTTTACAACACTGCGGAAGAGCACGCCTCCATTCGCGTTGACCGGGCGGGACGCACCGCAGCGACTGCGCTTTATCATGCGTATTCCGGTCAGTTCGAGATCGAGCGCGACGATAATGGTCGGCCCGTACGGATACGCCTCACGGAAAGCACGCAAGCGGACATCCTGTCCTACACGGACGCCTATGACAGGCTGCTTGCTGACATTGGCCAAGCAAACCAGGGCGCAGCCAACTTGTTCCGCTATAACGAACAGACCCGGCATTTCGACCGTTTTGCGACCACCTTTCGGAAACCGGACGGGTCCCTGCCACCGCCCATGTCAATCACTGGCGATCACCCGGCTTACAGCGATTTGGCGAACGGGGTGATGCATGTCGGCGAAGTCCCTGTCATGGGCCGCCAGCGGCTTGCTTATCTGACACCAATCGTTACAGCCGAAAACGGGCTTGCCGGAGCACTCGCGGTCGATGTCGGCTGGGCCGATGACCTCAAACTTGCGGAAGAAACCCTGCAGAACAAAGTGCTCACCGTGTCTGCACTTATTCTCGCTCTGGCGGGCGTCACCGGCATCGTAATGATGCGGCGTGAAATGCACCGTATTCGGCGCCTTGCCGGCTATGCAAATGCCGTTGCGGCGGGCGAGGATCCTGGCGACGTGCCCTATACCAAACGCGGAGATGATGTCGGACACCTTGCCCAGGGTCTGGCAAAGGTCATTGATTTGCGCGAAAAGCTTGAAACGCTTGCCTTTACGGATCCGGTCACCGGCTGCGGCAACCGGGCAAAATACCTTCACGACCTCACGGCGGCGGTGGACCGGGCAAAAATTGGTGAGCGAACCGCTCTGGTTCACATGGACATCGATGGATTTGCGAAGGTCAACGATGCATTTGGCCAACAGCTCGGCGATAGGGTTCTAGAGCAAACCAGCAAACGGCTCAAACAGGGGTTTGGCCCGCATGCCAAGATCGCCCGGCTGTCCGGTGACGATTTTTGTATTCTCTTGCCGCTTGGTCACGATGAATCGCAGGCAGCCCGCCGGGTCAATCATGCACTCGATTTGCTGTCGCAACCCATTGTGCTGCCCGAAGCCGAGGTTTATGTCGAGCCCGCCATGGGCATCACGCTTCTGCCGGATGATGGGCCCGATGCAGACACGGCTCATCGCAAAACCTGCCTCGCACTGCGCGCCGCCAAGAGCGAGCTTAGCCCGCGGTTTTCCTTTTTCTCCGAGCACTTGAATGCCCGCGCACAGCGCGAACTTGCGCTTGAGGGCATGCTGCGCGACGCCCTTCGCACCGGCGCCCTAACCTTGCATTACCAGCCGCAAGTGTGCCTGCGGCGCATGTGCCTTAAAGGCTTCGAGGCTCTCGCCCGCTGGCCCCAAAAAGATGGCGGCTATATCCCACCATCTGATTTCATCCCGATTGCAGAAAAAACCGGCCTGATTGTTGAACTCGGCAATTGGGTGCTCGACCAGAGCTGCCGCCAAGCCAAGGAGTGGCGCGATGAGGGGCTTTCATTCGACTATGTGTCTGTGAACGTGTCGCCAATCCAGATCTGGCAACCGAATTTCGAGCACATCGTACAGGCCAGCCTCAGCGCTCATGATCTGCCGCCGAATTGCCTGGTCCTTGAGGTCACCGAAAACGTTTTCGTCGGACATGACGAAAACCGTGTTCTGGACGTATTGCGCCGGATCCGCGAGCTTGGTGTTTTGCTTTCACTGGATGATTTCGGCTCGGGATATTCATCGCTAAGCTATTTGAACCGCCTTCCATTCGGGCAGCTGAAAATCGATCGCGCCTTCGTGGCCGGGATTGATCTGGACGTGAACAAGGTCAAGTTGCTCAAGGGAATGGTCAATCTTGCGCACACGCTCGGCTTGAAAGTCATAGCCGAAGGCGCAGAGGAAGCGCCGGAAGTTTCAATTGTCCGCGAGCTTGGATGCGATGGCATTCAAGGATTCTACTTCGGGCGCCCGGCTCCGGCAGAGGAGATCCGGAGCCTCATGGACAACATTGTCACCCTCGCCCCTGCTTTCAACACCAAACACCTTCAAAGCACAGGTTAGAAAGCCCTTCGCTCCAAAATTCCATATGAAACCTTGGCAAAAACCGCAGGACAAGGCGCTCACAGAGATGCCAAGGCCCTGCTCAGGTTCTTAGAATAGGTCGGTAAATAGAAATTTGGTGCGGACGACGGGACTCGAACCCGTATGACCGAAGTCGAGGGATTTTAAGTCCCTTGCGTCTACCAGTTTCGCCACGTCCGCGATAGCTACTCCCTAGCCAAAGGCTGGGGCAACCGCAAGCGCCAACTGACTATTTTCACATGGCAGGCGCTATGCGCGTTCTGATTGCTCTGGAAATCCTGGCATGAGTTCAGTATGTGATGTCTAATGAAGGCGCATGCGGCCCTTGCGGCCGACCGGCACAGCTGGCCGGTGCACACAATTGTTCAGGCTAGTGAGTTTCGACACCCGACATGGTCACCTATATCGATGCAGCAGAGGCCCCGCTCAAGAACACCGGCCAAGTCAGGCTCTACGGCCCGGATGATTTTGCCGGCATGCAGGCAGCCGGACA
Source organism: Roseibium hamelinense (assembly GCF_007830545.1). Lineage (GTDB taxonomy): Bacteria > Pseudomonadota > Alphaproteobacteria > Rhizobiales > Stappiaceae > Roseibium > Roseibium hamelinense. The sequence continues at coordinate 526,853 of NZ_VLLF01000002.1, read as the reverse complement.
ATTGACCGCCCAGTGCCTTGACGATCTCACCGATCTGGTCAAGCCCGGGGTGACCACGCAAGAAATCGACGATTACGTCTATGAATTCGGCATGAAGCACGATGCCATTCCCGCGACGCTGAATTACCGGGGCTACACGAAGTCGTCCTGCACTTCGATCAACCACGTTGTGTGCCATGGGATTCCAAACAACAAACCTCTGCGCGAGGGCGATATCGTCAACATTGATGTGACGTATATCCTGGACGGATGGCACGGGGATTCCAGCCGGATGTACGGGGTTGGAAAACTGAAACGCGCGTCAGAACGTTTGATCGATGTGACGTACGAGTCCCTTATGCGCGGCATCGAGGCTGCAATACCGGGCAACACCACGGGGGACATCGGCGCCGCCATCCAGACCTATGTCGAAGCGGAACGCTGTTCCGTGGTGCGTGACTTTTGCGGCCACGGTGTCGGCCAGCTGTTTCATGACACGCCGAACATTTTGCATTACGGCCGTCCGGGAGAGGGTGTTGAGCTGAAACCCGGCATGATCTTCACCATTGAGCCGATGGTCAATCTGGGCCGCCCGCACGTCAAGGTGCTGAGCGACGGCTGGACGGCCGTCACACGCGACCGGTCTCTATCGGCGCAATTTGAACATTCTATCGGCATCACGCCGGACGGTTGTCAGATTTTCACCACTTCGCCCCAGGGCCGTGACAAGCCCGCAACCAGCAGCTAGACCCTTCATGAGCGACCAGGCGAGCGGATTTAACGATAAAGCGGCCCGCCCGGACCAAGAAGGCCATCGAGATCGCTTAAGAGCCCGTTTCAAATCCGCCGGACCGTCTGCCCTTCCCGATTACGAGCTTTTGGAACTGCTGCTGTTTTCGGCTCTGCCGCGCCAGGACACAAAGCCGATCGCCAAGGACCTGCTCCGCCGCTTTCGGTCGCTGTCGGGCGTTTTGGGTGCAAAGCCCGAACGGCTCAAGGAAGTGCCGGGTGTCGGCGACAAGGTCACGGATCTTTTGAAGGTCGTCGATGCAGTTCTGGTGCGCAGCGCGAAAGAAGAGATCAACGAACGCACCCCCTTGGACAGCTGGTCGAAGGTGACCGACTACCTGGGCATTGCCATGCAACACGCCGAGGTCGAACAGTTCCGAATCCTGTTCCTCGACAAGCGCAACGGATTGATTGCCGACGAAGTTCAGCAGACCGGAACGGTGGATCACACACCGGTCTATCCGCGCGAGGTCATCCGCAGAGCGCTGGAACTATCGGCCACCGCCCTGATTCTGGTTCACAACCACCCGTCAGGCGATGCCACGCCGTCCCGTGCGGACATTCAGATGACCCGGCAAATCGCGGATATCGCGAAACCACTCGGTGTGGAAGTGCATGATCACATTGTTGTCGGCCGCGGCCACACCGTAAGCTTCAGGGGCTTGCAGCTGTTGTAGTCTGTTTTTGATTCAAGGTCCCGGCCAACCGGATTTGGGCCGTATTTGTCATTTTAGTGAGTATTAGCGGAAATTGAGGTGTTTGTTTTTACAATTTTTGAAGTCTTTCCACCCACATTGTGCCTTTCATTAACCGGTTTTTGGCATGCTCGCCCATCATTTGAGGTGTGTGGATGCAACTGAGCGGGCGGTCTTCTGGCGGAAATCTGGCAAACGCCATCGTCATTCCGATGATTGTTGTCGTCGGGGTCGCGGTTGCCTGTGTCTTCGGCCTCATGATTTGGTCTTCCAGTGTGTCCGACCGTGCAGCTGCAGAGGGCGAGCGTCAGCTCCTGCAAGGTGCGCTCGAGCTTGAACTCGACCAGATGTCGAAACAGCAGATTAGCCGTGTGGTATCGGACCAGGCCTATTTCAAAGCCTCCAGCAGTCTGGTCGACCATGCCTGGCTTCGGCAAAACATTACCCGCCGGCTGGATGAGCAGCATGGTATGAGCCGGGCCCTGTTGATCGGCCGCGATTTGCAGCCTGCGTTCAGCTACGACCGGGCGCTTGAAAGAGACTGGATCACCAGTGAAGCAGTCTCTGACCTGGCTCCCTCCCTGGAAAACATTCGCGTCCGTTACTACGCGGCCTTCAAGGAAACACCATCCGGTCTGTTTCTGTTTGCGCCCGATGAAACAGGTCATGGCCGGACGTTCTCAGAATCAGGCCTGATCGCCATGGAGAACGGCGTCTACCTGTTCGCTGCCAGCGCGATCGTACAAGAGGTTGCAGCAGTTTCGGCCATGCGCAAGCAACCGGTAATACTCGTCAGCTTCAAGCCACTTGCAACCCGAAGCCTGGCAGAGATTGCCAGCATCTCCGGCCTCAAGGGGCTTAAATTCGTCCGCACCGAAGAAGAACTGATCGCGCAAGACAGCCTGACCGGCCTGAAACTGTATGATCCGCGCGGCACCCCGATCGGCTATCTGGCATGGACGCCAAGCAAACCGGGCTCGCAGATGCTGCACCGCCTCACACCGGTCCTGCTGCTGCTGGCACTTGCGCTGATCGGCCTGACCCTCGGTGTGATCGATTACACCAGGCAGACCGCCCGCCGCATCACCCGAAGCCAGGAACAAGCGGTCTATACGGCAAAACACGACGCCCTGTCGGGCCTGCCGAACCGGGAGCACTTTTCCCAATTGCTGAAGGCTGCACTGAAACAGCCCCAAACGGAAAAAGACAGTACGGCGGTCATTTATATTGATCTCGATCACTTTAAGGACATCAACGACACACTGGGTCATGCGGCAGGCGATGAAATTATCCGTGCTGTCGCGTCCCGGCTTCAGGGCGTCATGCCCCCCGACTCCTACGTGGCCCGAATCAGCGGTGATGAATTCGCCATGCTTCTGGCGCATTGCGACGGCCAAGAATGGATCGAGCACATTCTGACCCGCATTCAAGACCAGCTGGTGCACCCGGTCCGCGTTCATCAGAGCGAGAGTTATGTCAGCTTGTCCATTGGTGCAGCTGTGGCTCCGCGCGACGGGACGGAACCAGGAGAGTTGCTGCGCAAGGCCGACATTGCTCTTTATGACGCCAAAGAAAACGGCCGCGGCCGCTGGTCCTTCTTTGATCCGCGTATGCAGGAAGTGGTTCAGACCAAAGACAAGATGAGCCGCGACTTGCGCCAAGCCATTGATAAGGACGAACTGGAGGTCGCTTACCAGCCTCAATACGACCCTGTCGAAAACAAGATTGTTGCAATTGAAACCCTTGCCCGCTGGACGAAACCAGGCGTTGGTGCGATTTCCCCGGCCGTGTTTATTCCAATCGCGGAAGAAACCGGTTTGATCAATGATCTTGGGATCTGGATCCTGCGGCGCGCCTGCCGCGATGCGCACCGCTGGCCGGATCTCGTCGTGTCGGTCAATGTGTCGCCGACCCAGTTCCGGCATCCGCGATTTGTCGAGAAACTGATTGCGACCTTGGAAGACTTTGATTTGCCTCCGCAAAGACTGGAAATCGAAGTCACTGAAAACGTGTTCGCCGGACGTGACGACATCATTTTGCGGTCGCTGCAAAGAATCAAGGATCTGGGGGTCAAGGTTGCGCTTGACGACTTCGGCTCCGGCTATTCCAGCCTAAGTTACCTGCGCCGCTTTCCCTTCGACACACTCAAAATCGACCGGGACTTCATTCTCGGAATGGATCAAGGGAACGAGGCCCGGGCGATCCTCAAGTCGATCATCCAGCTTGGCAACGCCCTTGGCATGACCATCGTTGCAGAAGGGGTCGGAACGGCCGAACAGATCACGTTCTTGAAAGACAACGCCTGCCACCGGATCCAAGGGTTCTACATTTCCCGCCCCTTGAATGAAGAGGCTCTCATAGAGTTTTTGGCCGACTTCGATCTGGAAGCGCATATGGCATCGCTCAACCATTTTTCCGGTGACAAGCTGGCTGCCGAGAGCTGATCTGCGTTCGCGCGGCCTCAGCCGGATGCGAACTTGGCATCCAGCCGCTGTGAAATGCCATGAAAAACGGAAAACGGCTTGGCACTCCATCGGTCATGATCCGCGTCCGCCCAGTCGATTCCCGCCGATCCATAACGGGTGCGCACCATGTCCGAGACCCAGGCGCGGTGCTGGTGCGCGCGCTTTGCTCCAAGCCGGTTGCCGTCTGCCAGATAGGTTTGATGTGTGCCGACGGCAGCACAAAGATAGTCCACTCCGGTTCCGGTCTTGGAGGAAACCTCTACTACCGGAACAGTCCAGCTGGCATCTGATGCGCGGGCCAGTGACAAGGCTCCGGCGACATCCGAAGCCGCCCGTCGCGCCAGCGCCCCCATATCCGCCTTGGTAATGGCAATCACATCGGGCAGTTCCATGATCCCGGCTTTCATGAATTGCAAACTGTCGCCGGAGCCCGGTTGAATGCACAAAACGACTGTGTCGGCCGCCTGAACGAGATCGCTTTCCGATTGCCCAATCCCCACCGATTCCACTATGACCCGATCGCTTACCGCGCGCAGCAACGCAATTGCTGCAATGGCATGATCGGATAATCCGCCCAACCTGTCACGGGCCGCCATGGAGCGCACGAAGATCATCGTGTCTTCAGGATCGGTTGAAAGCCGTGTCCGGTCCCCCAGTAGAGCACCGCCCGTAAATTGTGAGGACGGGTCGATCGCCAGGACGCTGACGCGTTCGCCGCAGGCGCGGTAGGTGCGGATCAGACTGTCGGTCAGGGACGATTTTCCAACTCCCGGCGGGCCGGTCAGCCCAAGTACATGTCCGCCCGTCTGAGCAGCAGCGTGGTCGAGAAACCCAGCCAAGCGACCATTTCCGGCTTCCGTCTCCAACCGCGTTAGGGCGCGCGACAACGCCCTTTTCCCGCCCTTGCGGAGCTGCTGCAACTCCGCAGCAAATTCAGCCGTGTCTTTCGCCACCCGGACCTCGCTTGGCAAACTAAGCCTTGTTGCGCGCTTTCAATGCAGCCTGAGCTGCTGCAAGGCGGGCAATGGGCACGCGGAACGGAGAACACGACACATAATCAAGACCCACGCCTTCACAGAAGTGGATCGATGACGGATCCCCACCGTGTTCCCCGCAAATACCGAGCTTGATATCGGACCGCGTCTTGCGGCCGCGTTCGGCACCGATCTGAACAAGTTCCCCAACACCATCCTGGTCAAGCGAGACAAACGGATCCTGCTCAATCAACCCCTTGTTCTGATAGGTCCCAAGGAAGGACGCGGCATCATCGCGCGAAATTCCAAAAGTGGTCTGTGTCAGGTCATTGGTTCCAAACGAGAAAAACTCAGCCGATTTGGCGATCTCAGCCGCCTGCAAGGCTGCGCGTGGCAACTCCACCATCGTTCCGACCTGGTAGTCAATTGTCGAGGCGGTTTCATTGGCAACGGCTTCCGCCATTGCATCGATTCGGCTGCGGACCAGATCAAGTTCGCCTTTCAAACCGACAAGCGGAACCATGATCTCCGGCACGACCGGAGCTCCGGTCTTGCGGCCTGCTTCAACTGCGGCTTCGAAAATCGCCCGCGCCTGCATTTCCGCTATCTCGGGATAAGACACCAGCAGACGGCAGCCACGGTGACCCAGCATCGGGTTAAATTCTTCCAGTGACAGCGCCCGGTCGCGCAGCAGTTCCGGAGCGATGTTCATGGCCTTGGCAACTTCGTCCAGTTCTTCATCGGTCTTCGGCAAGAACTCGTGAAGCGGCGGATCCAGCAACCGGATGGTGACCGGCAGCCCCTTCATGATCTCGAAGATCTCCGTGAAGTCCTTCCGCTGCATCGGCAGCAGCTTGTCGAGGGCAGCCCGCCGTCCCTGCTCGCTGCCTGCGAGGATCATCTCCCTCACCGCAATGATGCGTTCGCCCTCAAAGAACATGTGCTCCGTACGGCAGAGGCCGATGCCTTCAGCGCCGAACTCCCGTGCAACCTTGGCATCTTGCGGGGTTTCCGCATTGGTGCGGACACGCATGCGCCGCGCTCTGTCCGCCCAGGCCATAAGGGTTCCGAAATCGCCCGACAAAACCGGCTGAAGCATGGCGACTTCGCCGGAGAGGATCTGCCCGGACGCACCGTCGATGGTGATGATGTCCCCCTTGTTGAGGGAGCGTCCGCCGACCGTCATGGTTCCGTTCCGGTAGTCAATTCTCAGACCGCCGGCGCCGGCAACACAGGGCTTGCCCATACCGCGCGCGACGACCGCCGCGTGGCTGGTCATGCCGCCACGGCTGGTCAGGATGCCTTCGGCCGCATGCATGCCGTGAATGTCTTCCGGGCTGGTTTCAACCCGGACCAGAATGACCGGACGGCCAGCAGCCTTGGCCTCCTCGGCTTCGTCGGAGGTAAAAACGATCGCACCGGATGCAGCGCCCGGTGATGCCGGCAAACCGGTGGCCAAAATGTCCCGATCGGCCTTGGGGTCGATGGTCGGGTGCAGCAACTGATCCAGCGCCCCGGGCTCAACCCGGCCAACAGCTTCCTCTTCGCTCAGGAGACCTTCGTCGACCATGTCGACGGCAATTTTCAGGGCAGCCTTCGCGGTGCGCTTGCCGGCCCGGGTCTGCAGCATCCAGAGCTTGCCTTTTTCAATCGTGAATTCCAGATCCTGCATGTCCCGGTAGTGTTTTTCGAGCTTATCGCAATAGGACTGGAACTCGGCAAATGCCTCCGGCATCAGGTTTTCAAGCGATGGGCGCTCAGAGCCTGCTTCGATACGCGCTTTTTCGGTAATGTCTTGCGGCGTGCGAATCCCCGCAACGACATCTTCACCTTGTGCGTTGACCAGAAATTCGCCGTACAGTGTCTTTTCGCCGGTCGATGGATTGCGGGTAAATGCCACACCCGTCGCGGACGTCTCGCCCATATTGCCGAACACCATCGCCTGCACGTTGACCGCTGTGCCCCAATCCCCAGGAATTTCGTGGAGCCTGCGGTAGGTCACGGCGCGGGGCACCATCCAGGAACTGAACACCGCGCCGATTGCCCCCCAAAGCTGTTCCTTGGCGTCCTGAGGAAACGGGTTGCCGAGCTCTTCTTCAACCAGCGCCTTGTATTTTTCGATAATGCCGACCCAATCGTCTGCGGAGATTTCCGTGTCGAGCGTCAGGCCTTTTAGCTGCTTATGGTCTTCAAGAATCTCTTCAAATTCATGGTGATCGAGCCCAAGCACGACGTCGGAATACATCTGAATGAACCGGCGGTAACTGTCATAGGCAAAGCGCATATCATTTGCGTCCGCGCCGATCGCCTTAACGGTCTCGTCGTTGAGACCAAGGTTCAATACCGTATCCATCATTCCCGGCATCGACACCCGGGCGCCGGAGCGGACCGAAACCAGCAACGGCAGCTTCTCGTCGCCGAATTTGCGACCTGTCGCCTCACCCACCGCATCCAGCGCCGCTTCCACCTGGGCGGTCAGCTCATCCGGATAGGATTTGTCGTGGTCGTAATACCAGGTGCACACGTCGGTGGTGATGGTAAACCCTGGGGGAACGGGCAAGCCAAGGCTGCTCATTTCCGCAAGGTTTGCACCTTTGCCACCGAGCAGGTTCCGCATGTCTGCGGCGCCTTCCGCGGCTCCATTACCGAACGTGTAGACCCATTTGGTCATGTGGGAACTCCGTTTGATGACCTCACAAGCGCTCACAATTGCGCGGGTTCTGCCCTGCCCATTGCTGCGCTGCACCTTCCTGCTACGCCCACACGTCAGCTTCAAGTTATTTTTTAGCAGTAGAACCAAGCAAATGCGGCTGAATGCGTCGATCGGACCCAACGTCATCAGAATTTAATGGGTTTAATTTCGAACCTGTGACTTTCCCCGGTTTTCCTTGCTCAGTGGCCGCAAAGTCGCCATTGTCAGCGTAATGATTAAGAACGCCGTCGACGAGGACGGTACGATTTGCGAGGTGATATGAAAAAAGCCCCCGGCGCGCGCGCCCGCTCAACAAACATTAAGAGCTGGCTCAAAACTTTTGCGCTGATCGGAATTGTGGCCGGACCAGCAGCTCACCAGGCGCATGCAGAGACGTCCGCTGTCGTGACCGAACCGAGCAGCGCGCAATTTGGTACGCCAGCTGATCTGCCCGTGACGCTTGCCGGCAGCTACCTGGCCGGGCGCCTTGCAGGCTTCAACAAGGACTACGCCCAAGCCGCAGCGTTTTATCAGGAGGCCCTGAACACTGATCAGGACAATCCGATGCTGTTGGAACGCACGTTTATTCTCAAACTGGCACATGGCGATGTCATCGAGGCAGAGCACTACGCCAATGAGATGGAGCGGGTCGGCAACGACAACTTCCTTGCGCATCTGACCCAGGCAAGCAGCGCGATGCTTCAGGGCGACTATGGCGATGCCGAAGCGGATCTTGGCAAACCTGGAAATGCAGGCCCCCTTGCCCAACTGACAATCGGAATATCCAAAGCCTGGGCTCTTTATGGCGCAGGCCAGGTTGACGCTGCACTTCAGACAATTGCGGATTTGCGCGGTCCCGAGTGGTTCGAAGTGTTCAAATCAACCCACCGGGCGCTGATTGCCTTTGCCGCCGGGCAGAACGAGCTCGCGCTTTCAGAGATCGAGGCCGCCTATGCAGCGGATCAGGGAGCCATTCGCACCGTCGATGCCTATGCCCGGCTTCTGACGGTGAACGGGCGCAAAGCCGACGCACTGGAAATCCTGGATGACTTCGACCGGCTTTTGAGTGGCCATCCGCTTCTCGTCAAAACACGGCTTGATATTGAATCCGGCGCACCGATCGATCCGATCGTGATTGATCCTGCAGCCGGCATGGCGGAAATCCTCTATGGTCTTGGATCGGCTATTGGCCGCGACGGTGCCGAAGAATTGTCAGCGGCCTATCTGCAGCTGTCTTTGCATCTCGATCCGTCGGCAGAGTTCGCCGCAATAGCTCTAGGCGGACTGTTTGAACGGCTGGAACAACCGGCGCGGGCCATAGACGTTCTCAAGATGGTGCCCGGCGACTCGCCGTTGAAGCGGGACGCGGAAATCCAGATAGGTCTCAACTACAATGCACTGGACGATATCGACAGCGCCCGGGCGCATTTGGAAGCGTTGATCGCACAAGACCCAAATGAGCTGGAGGCCATCACCTCGCTTGGCAACATCTTGCGCAACCATGAAAAGTTTGAGGAAGCCGAGAAAATCTACAGTCAGGCTCTGGCGACGATCGACACGATCAACGACGAACACTGGCTGCTGTTTTACTTCCGCGGGATCTGCCGGGAGCGGCTTGGAGAATGGACTGATGCGGAGGCAGATTTCCGCAAGGCACTGGAATTGAATAAAGACCAGCCGCTTGTCCTGAACTACCTGGGATATTCACTTGTCGATCAGGGCCTCAAACTGGACGAGGCGCTGGCGATGATCGAAAAGGCTGTCGAACTCCGTCCCAATGATGGCTACATCGTCGACAGCCTCGGCTGGGTCTATTACAAGTTGGGCCGCTATGAAGAAGCGGTGCGCGAGCTTGAACGGGCCATCGAGTTGCGCCCGTCCGATCCCGTGATCAACGACCACCTTGGGGACGCCTACTGGAAAGTCGGCCGCCGGAACGAGGCCCGGTTCCAATGGAACCACGCACGGGACCTTGAGCCCGAAGAAGACGAGCTGCCGAAAATCCGGGAAAAAATCGCAAACGGCCTTCCCGATGATCCGGAGACCAATGCGGCCCAGGCCACAGGCGACGACCAGAACGGCGGATAAGCGCTCTTTGCCATGACTTTATCTGCAATGAATCGCCCGGCGCCGCAACTGGCCAGGGCGAAAATCAACCTTGCGCTCCACGTGACCGGGCAGCGGGCCGACGGATACCATCTGCTTGATTCCTTGGTCGTGTTCCCCGAAATCGGCGACGTGTTGACATGCCGGCCGGGCCGCCGCTTGGAGCTGAGCCTGACGGGACCGTTTGCGCAGGCCCTGGCAAGTGATCAGGATAATCTGATCCTCAAGGCCGCAAGGACGTTTTCGGAAGCCGCCGGTACACCGGAACCGGACTTGGTATTTGATCTGGAGAAGAACCTGCCCGTCGCCTCGGGCATCGGTAGCGGTTCGGCAGACGCTGCAGCGGCTCTCCGGTTGTTGCAAGAGGCCATGGGCACCAGTCTCGCACCGAACAAACTGGCCGGTGTCGCGCTGTCTCTGGGCGCCGACGTTCCGGTGTGCCTGGCGTCCTGTTCTGCGCGGATGGGCGGAATCGGAGAACTCTTGACACCTGCGCCGGCCATGCCCGAAGCGGATATCCTCCTGGTCAATCCGGGTGTTGGCATTTCAACGCCCGCCGTCTTCAAATCAATGGAAAGCCGTGCGAACCCGGAGATGCCAGACATTCCGGACCGCTTTCAATCGCTCAGTGTCCTTGTTTCCTACCTGCAGCACACGCGCAACGACATGCAGGGCGCAGCGGAACGGTTGTGCCCAAGCGTGACGCAGGTGATCGAAACCCTGAAACAGGACAATCACATCGCCATTGCCCGCATGTCGGGATCTGGCGCGACCTGTTTCGGATTGGCTGAAGCAGGCAAAGGCGCGACAGCAGCGCAAAGGATCCGCTCGGTGCAGCCCGGTTGGTGGGTGGCTTCAGCCCCTTTGGGCTGACCCTCAGCTCACTCTGGCAATGCAGAAGGCGACGGCCTCGGCCAGCGCGTCCCGGTGACTTCCCGCAGGCAATCGGTCAAGCGCCTTGATCGCGTTTGCACCATAGGATTTGGCGCGCTCGACTGTGTCCGCAATCGCATCGTATTTTTTCATCAAGGCGATTGCTTCTTGCAGATCGGCATCCGTTACGTCATCGCCTTCCAGGCATCGTTGCCAGAAGGCGACCTCTTGATCCGTGCCACGCTGAATTGAGAACACAACAGGTAGCGTGATTTTGCCTTCGCGGAAATCGTCGCCAATGTCTTTGCCCAAATCTGCGGACGAACCTCCATAGTCGAGCGCATCATCAACAAGCTGGAACGCCAGCCCAAGCTCCATGCCATAGGTTCGAGCCGCGGCACGCATGGCTTCGTCCTGACCGGCAATGATTGGCCCGACTTCGGCTGCCGCTGCGAACAGTGCTGCGGTCTTTGCCTCAATCACCCGCAAATATTCTGCTTCGGATGTCTTGATGTTTTTAGCCGCGCCAAGTTGAAGGACCTCCCCCTCGGCGATAATGGCTGAGGCTTCGGAGAGAACCCTGAGCGCTTCAAGCGATCCAACATCGACCATCATCTTGAAGGCTTGCCCAAGAAGATAATCGCCGACAAGCACGCTGGCCTGGTTTCCCCAGAGCTTACGAGCTGCCAGCTTGCCGCGGCGCATGTCGCTCTCGTCGACAACGTCGTCATGCAGCAAGGTCGCGGTATGCATGAATTCTACGCTGGCCGCCAGGACTACGTGGCCGTCTCCCCGGTACCCGAACATGTTCGCACAGGCGAGCGTTAGCATCGGGCGCAGGCGCTTTCCTCCGGACGAAATCAGGTGCCTTGCGATTTCGGGGATTAATTCTACGTTTGACCCGGCTTTCGACAGGATGATCTGGTTGACGTCTTCCATACCCTTGGAAACAAGATCAACAAGCGACTGGATTCCGGGCTGTGACGGTGTTTGGTTCGACAAGGATGCAACGACGGCCACTCAAGGCACTCCTATTATGAATTGAGCGGACAATATGGCGGCTCGCAGTCTGGGGCAAGGGACCAATTGTTTGACAAACTGTTGAAAGCGCAGCACAGGCCATACCAACAGCTGTTCGCAAGTCAATTTCCTGCCACAGTGGACCGGCAACAATCAAAGAGCTCCTATGGAAGAACTCATTCGAACGAACGACCCGGTGCTGATTTCCTTTCTTGAGTCGCTGCTCGATGAGGCGGGCATTACGCACTTTGTCGCAGACGGCAACATGAGCATTCTCGAAGGCTCGCTGGCGATGATACCCCGGCGTGTTCTGGTTGACGGCGATCAGTTGCACAAAGCCCGCATGCTTGTCGAAGATGCCGGGCTTGCGCACGAATTGCGCCCGTTGCGCTCGCAAGACGGATCATGAGCGAACGGCCGGCAGATCGGGACGCAGCCACCACGCGCGATGCGTTTTTGGGGGGAAAGGTCCATATCCGGCAACCGAAGGATGGCTGGCACAGAGCCGGGCTCGATGCGGTTTATCTGGCCGCAGCCTTGCCCGAGAAAACGCAAGGCCATTTGGTTGACCTTGGCGCGGGGGTCGGCACAGCCGGATTTTGCGCCGCCGCCCGGCTTCCGGATCTGACCGTCACGCTGGTTGAAATCGACCCCGTGGTCCAGGACCTGTGTGGAGCGTCTCTGCGCGATCCTGAAAATGCGGGCTTTGCAGGCCGTGTGAACATGCTGACTGCAGACGTAACGGCAAAGGGCGCAGAGCGCCATGCCTCGGGACTGGTGCCGCGTCTTGCCGACCACGTGATCATGAACCCGCCTTATTACGAAATCGACCGCTTTCGCTCATCGCCCAAAAACGAACGCGCGAGCGCGCATATGCTGGATGACCGCGGGCTGGAACCTTGGGTGCGCACAGCCTCGGACATTTTGCGGGTTGGCGGCAGCCTGACGGTGATTTTCCGCGCAGACGGCCTGCAACATGCGTTAACTGTCCTGGAAGGCAGGTTTGGCGCGATCGACGTCATCGCCATACGACCAAGAGCGGATGCGCCCGCAACCCGCATTCTCATCCGCGCAATTCGGGGCAGCCGGGCACCGCTGCAATTGTTGCCTGGCCTGGTTCTCCACGGTGAAAGCTCTGACTTTCTGCCAGATGCCAAAGCGGTCTTGCGGGATGGCGCGGGTCTTGGCCTGACCGCGCGCCGCTGATGAGTGCTGCCGAACCGGCCAAGTTTCTAGTGAATAACAATCTCGCCATCGGCAAAGCGGTAATCGACGGGTTCGACCAGTTTTTGATGCGCAATCCGGACGGAATGAATGCGGCCCTCGATTTCCCGCTCCCAGTAACTCAGGAACTTCGTCAGTTCCGGAAAATGCGGTGCCAGATCTTCGGTTTGCCACAAGAAGCTTTGCAGCAGTTTGGGATGGTCTGGCAGTCGGTACAGGATGTCAGCCGTAAGAAGGCCGTATCCCAGGATGCGTTTTTGAAAATCAGAGCTTGCTTTCATGATCTCCTCACTTTCCCGGTGAAAGAAAAAGTTTCGCGGAGATCAGGTTAACCAAATCTGAATTTTCAGAAAACTAGTCTATTTCCCAATATGTTAGCAGCATATAATAAAGAGTGCTGCCACGCTAATGAGTCACTTGCCGTTTGCCGATTATTGGCTCTGGATAGAGGTGAGATAGCCCAAAAATGCATCAATATCTTCCGGCGCGAAGGCAAATTCCGGCATGCCGTCGTGGCCGGTTACAATACCTTCGGCAAGGCTTTCCTCGAGCGTTTCCAGGGGATAACGCTGTGAAAGGTCCCGAAACGCCGGCGCGCCGTCCTGAGCACTGACGTCGCTTTCGGAGACTGCGTGGCACGTGGCACAATGAATTTCAGCGATTTCCCGGCCACTAGCCAGACTGGCGGCATCCGAGGGATACGGCGATCCGCTGGCCAATGCGCTGCTGCTGAAAATTGCTGAAATCGTTAGTGCCAGTGCCGCGTGCCGCATGTGTCCTCTCCTTGATTCGCCATCCTTATAAAGCGAAGCCCTGCCGCGCGAAATACGCGGCACTACGATCTGGAGAAACAGGCGCTAAATGCTGGCGAACACGAAGCCTTCATCGGCCCAGCCGGTCATGCCGCCAAGCATAACTTTAACCGGCCTGCCAAGCTCCGCCAGCTTGAGCGCGGCCTTGTCGGCGCCGTTGCAGTGTGGCCCGGCGCAATAGACCACAAACAACGTGTCCTTCGGCCAAGCGGCCATTCGTGTCTCCGTGATCTCTCTATGGGGAAGATGAACTGCACCTGGAACATGCCGCTTTGCATACGCTTCGTGGGAGCCGATGACATGCAACACAATGAAACCGGTCTCCTTGTCCGCAAAGGCCGCGGCAACATCGGCACAATCGGTTTCAAACGATAAGCGGCCGGCAAAATGCTGTCTTGCGGTTTCGCTGGAGGCGGCAGGTGGGAAGCTGACGTAACTCATAGGATGTCCTTGGTGGTTTTACAGAGCAAGACTTACAGACTGGACTTCCCTCTCGCGATTGGCATGTATGACATGTATAGTTCAATTCATGCCAAATCATCGCTCCCCTCCTCCCCTGCCTCCGAATCTAGAGGTCGTTGCCCTCGCCTATGACGGCCTATGCCTGTTCGAATTTGGCATTGCCTATGAGGTTTTCGGACTAAACCGCCCTGAAATGGGCGAAAACTGGTACAGCTATTCAATTGCCGCGGTCGAACCGGGTGTCATTTCGACCGCTGTAGGACTTTCCATGAAAATCGAAAACGGCGTTGAGGCGCTTGAGAACGCAGGTACGGTCATTGTCCCCGGCTGGGCCGGGCTGGATGTACCGGTGCCCGATGCCGTCAAGGCGGCTTTGATCAAGGCGCATTCCCGGGGCGCCCGGATTCTATCCATATGCTCCAGCGTGGTCGTTCTGGCCGAGACCGGACTTTTGGACGGTCAGGAAGCAACCACCCACTGGCGCTACGCGGACACGCTTCAAGCACGGTATCCCAGACTGAAGGTCCAACCGAACGTCCTGTACACCGACAATGGCCAGATCCTTACATCTGCGGGCAGCGCGGCCGGAATCGACCTCTGCCTACATCTCGTGCGGAGAGATTTTGGCCCCAAGGCTGCCAACATGGTTGCCCGGCGTCTGGTCGTGCCACCGCACAGGGACGGAGGCCAGGCGCAATTCATCAACGCACCGGTGCCAGCGCCCCATGAAGCCGGTAGGCTCAGCCCGCTTTTTGCCTTTTTGCGCGAAAATCTTGATCAAACCTTCACGTTGGAGACGCTGGCTCAGCGCGCCGGCATGAGCCGAAGAACCTTTTTGCGAAGATTCGAAGAGGCAACCGGGACCACACCGGCGCGCTGGCTCACACTGGAACGGCTCAAGCGGGCCAAGGAACTTCTGGAGCTGGCAGACATTCCGGTCGACCAGGTGGCCCTTTCCTGTGGTTTCGGAACGGCCATGACGCTTCGGCACCACTTCCGCCAGCACGTTGGCACCTCACCGTCCGCCTACCGGAGCCGGTTCCAGCAGGTGCCAACAGCGTAGGCAGCGGCTGAAGCAGAGTTGAGACAAACGGCCGGTCTTGAGCATTTGCTGTGCCTTGCCACCTGCCCTTTGCCTGACTTAGCCTATATGTGACTGGAAGAACAAACACACGCCGTACCGGGAGCTATATCCACATGTCGACACCGCCCCTGCCCGCCTCGATTGACGAAACGCTCGGGCTGCTCGACACGGCAGGCTACGTTGCCGACCGGTCTCTGGCCACTGTGCTGCATCTGGCCTTGCGCATGAACCGCCCACTTTTTCTGGAGGGAGAAGCCGGTGTCGGCAAAACGGAAATTGCCAAAGTCCTGAGCAAAACCCTCAATCGCGACCTGATCCGCCTGCAGTGTTACGAAGGACTGGATGTGGCTTCGGCAGTCTATGAGTGGAATTATCCGGCCCAGATGGTTGAAATCCGGGTTTCCGAAGCTGCCGGCCACACCGATCATGCCGAGTTGTCGAAATCGATCTTTGACGAACGGTTTCTGATCAAAAGACCCGTGCTTCAGGCGCTCGAACCGTCCCTCAATGGCGCGCCGGTGTTCTTGATCGACGAACTCGACCGCGCGGACGAGGCGTTTGAGGCGTTTCTTCTGGAGGTTCTTGCCGACAATCAGGTGACCATTCCGGAGCTCGGCACGATCAAGGCGGAAGAGCCGCCAATCGTGATCATCACAACAAACCGAACGCGCGAGATCCACGACGCGCTCAAGCGCCGCTGCCTGTATCATTGGGTCGACTATCCCGATGCAGCGCGTGAACTTGAAATCGTCCGACGCAAAGTGCCGGGCGCCAACGCGCGCTTGTCTGAGGAAATCGTCGCTTTCGTGCAAAAGCTGCGCGAATCGGAAGACCTTTTCAAACAGCCCGGCGTGGCCGAAACACTTGACTGGGCGACAGCGCTGTCGGAACTCAATGAAATCGCGCTCGACCCGGACATGGCTTCGGACACATTGGGAGTTCTTCTGAAATATCAAGACGATATTGAGCGCGTACGCGGTTCGAAACTGCGTCAAATCATTGATGATATCCGCAAGGACGAACCGCAACCTCTTGGTCAGTCTTCCGGGCAATCTATTCCGGCCATCTAGGACCCACCATGACCCGCGCCGAATTGGCCTCCTCGGACGGCCGCATCGTCGACAATATTGTTTTTTTCGCCCGCACCTTGCGCAAGGCCGGCGTTCCAGCCGGTCCGGCCTCCGTTGTGGATGCGGTGCGGGCCGTCGAGGTCTCTGGTATCCAAAACCGCGAGGATCTGTATTGGACCCTGCACGCCGTTTTTGTTCGCAAACGCGAGCACCGCATCTTGTTTGACGAGGCTTTCCGGATTTACTGGCGCAATCGCGGTCTGATCGAAAAAATGCTGGCCATTCTGTCGCCGGTCGCACCACCGCGCGGCACGCCGGAAAAACCAAAGGCGGGTCAAACGCGCGTCTCTCAGGCGTTTCAGGCCGCGAAGGACAGGGTGAGCGAAGAAACCCGCCCTGAAGTCGAGGTTGATGCCAAATTCACCGTTTCGGGCAAGGAACTGCTGCAGTCCAAGGATTTTGCGCAGATGACCAGTGAAGAGATTGTACTCGCCAAGCAGGCCCTTCGCGATCTCGCGCTGCCCATGGACATGATCCGCCAGCGCCGGCTGACCACCGCGTCGCGCGGCCGTATCGATCCGCGCAGGTCACTAAGAGCCTCGATGCGCGCTGGTGGGGACATCATCGATCTCAAATTTCGCAAACCCGTTGAAAAGCGCCCGCCACTTGTTGCGCTGTGTGACATTTCCGGATCCATGAGCCAATACACCCGGCTAATCCTGCATTTTCTGCATGCCGTGACCGAAGAGCGCCGGGATGTACACACCTTCCTGTTCGGCACACGGCTGACAAATGTCACCCGGCAGCTGCGCATGAAGGACCCGGATGAAGCGCTGGAGGCCTGCGCGGAGGGCGTTGAAGACTGGTCGGGGGGGACCCGCATCGCTACGGCACTTCACGCGTTCAACCGGACGTGGTCGCGCCGCGTGTTGTCCGGCAGCCCGTCAGTCCTCCTGATTACGGATGGTTTGGAGCGAGACACCGACGAGGACCTAGAGCGGGAAATGGACCGGCTGCACCGGTCCTGCCGCCGCCTCATCTGGCTCAATCCACTGCTCCGGTTTGACGGATTTCAGGCCAAGGCAAAAGGCATCCGGGCCATGCTGCCTCATGTCGACGAGTTCCGCGCCGCGCACTCACTCGATGCCATTGAAGACCTTGTGGCTGCCCTGTCCGGTGCCGGAAACGGCATTGCTACGTCAAATCCGCGTACCTGGCTTAAAGCCGCCGGCTAGTTCAATGGCGCCTCTCAAGCGGATGTGAGCACAAGTGCACAGCACTCATGGCTCCGTCCTCCATTTTGAAGCGTATCATGATCATCAACAGTTTGGAGGACTTCGATGGTCAAGATATCATGCGGTGCACCTGATCAGCAGACCGTAGCTTTCAGCCGCCCGCGCAGCGCTTTTGCCGTGTTTGGACTTTGTTTTGCACTTCTGGCGGCCCCGGCATCTGCGAGCGGGCTGGGCGTCAATGGCACCTATATGCTGAACAAGCGGGACCTTACGACCCAATTTCAGGTGAAACTGCTGACCGGATCAGCGATCACGGGCCGATTTGAACAGGTCAGCGGCAAAATGGCTCTGTTTGAACGTCAGCCAGAGCGGAGCCGGATCGAGGTTGTTGTCGATCTATCCAGCGTGGTGACCAACAACCAGCGCGTTACAGACTTCCTGAAAAGCCCGGCCATGTTCGATGTCGAAACCAACGCGACGGCTGTGTTCACGAGCACCCGGGTCCGCAAAATCAATGACCGTCAGGCGGAAGTCGACGGTGTTTTGCAGTTGAAAGGCCAGACCCGCCCAACATCGTTATCGGTCTCACTGCAAGATGGCTCCACCGCGCAAAAAATTAATTTCCGCGCCGATGGCGGGTTTTTCCGGAGCTTGTTCGGCATGGCCGTCGGTCAGCCACTCTACGGGGACCGCGTCACCTTGAGCATTCAAGGTACCGGCCACCGCAGCTAAGCAGCATCATTTCTGAGAGTGCTGGATTGTGTTCTGAGCCGATGAAACGCGCTGTTTGATCGGCTTTTCCCATCCCGGCTTCTCCGGCGGCTTTACCTCGATTTGCCAAAGTTTCATAACTTCACCGTTGGGCAATTGAAGTCCGACGATTTTTGAAGTGAGAAGCCGTCCTTCGGCCCTTATTCGATGCAGTGTACCCCCGCGATCGGTCCGCCCCGGATCCAACGGCCGCCGTTTCATGATTTTATTATTGCCATAAGGCTGCGGCCGAAAAGGCTGATAGTCCATGCTGCTCAAGATGTCAGATCGGCCGCCGCCATACATTTTCAGGATGTCCTGTTCCGTGACTTTTGACGGCATTTTGTGAAGCGACGTGGCAATCTGCGTCTTGCTGATTGAGCCTTTCAGCAGTTCTCCTGGCAATGGGATCAGTGCCATGCCGCCATATTGCTCCAGCATGGCGGCTGTCATCGTATATTCCGGGATCGCCTTACCCATCAAAAGGTCAGTTTCCAGATTGGCTGTGGGCGACTTGAGGACGTGACCGGCTCCGTTAAGGATCGCCGAGGGCAATTTTTCTTCCGAACCCTTTTTGTATGCTGCATCGAACGCTGACAAATACGAGTCTTCAAATCCCTGCTGCTGGGTCCGCAGGCGCTGCTTTTCATTTAATTGGCTGACCGTTTTGTCACCGAATGAAAAGAACTTTTTCACACGGGTGTCCGTTTGTTTGAAAACATTGTCCACTGATGCCAGGTCGTTGCTTTTTCCGGACCGCTCCAGCCAGACTTTGTCGACCATGCCCTTGGCTGCCAGGGTCGCGACCAGTTCATGTGTTGCAACGGAGCCGTGCTTTTCGCCGATCATGATCACCCGGGCTTTCGGGTTCTGCTTGCAATACGCCTTCAGATCCTGATCAAGCTGTCCCCAGCCGGTCTTGAGTTTGGACAGATCCTTTGCACAAAAGGGCACGCTCTTCGCCTGTTTTGAATTTGGAGCGTAAGTGGACCAATCCACCGCCTTGGGAAACACAAACCGTGTGTGATGCGCGTCGGTTTTGGCGTTCGGAGACCCGTTGTTTTTGCCCAAGGCTATGTCATCGGCATTCAATTGATTGTTCACCACGCGCAAGCAGGTGTCATGAAGTTTCAGGAGAGCTTTCTGCGGGTCGAGGTATTTCGCAGCGAGACCGCTACCAACTTGGATCATAGGACGCATCGCAGCATCAAGTGCGTCCTTATTGTTTTGTGACGATTGCTGCTGCTTTGGATAAACGATCCGCGCACCCCCAAGTCCAGCTGCCGAAAGCAGAGCTTCGTTTGTGTTAAGCACACGATGAGCGCAAGCCTGTGGGTCCAGCTTTTTGTCCGTGAGGCCTTTCATGTCCCCAACGAGTGCTGTGGCATCCTGTGAAACAGCCTTGCCAGGTTGAAAACCGGTTATCAGACCTCCTTGGTTCTTGTTGATGCTTGGTTCAGCCTGTTTTTCTTCAAACACAATTGTCTGTGCGCTCTGCAATGGCTTGCGCTGCAGTGATGGAACGCTGTTGGCTGGCAAGCTTTTTGGCGCTGTTGGCGGGGGACCGGGCGGTCTTTTCCGGTGTTTCACTGAACCGGTGTGAGATTTCTGCGGCGTGCTGCCCGGCGGAATGGGCGGCGCCGGCATTTTGGGCAACTTGCGCTTTGTTTTTTGGCCCAGACTGTTCTGCATCAGGCTGCCAGCCCCAGGTGACGGATTCGAAGGAGGGGCCGGAGCTTTCTTCTGCTGGACTTTCTTTCGTCCAAAACCACCAAACCAAGACATACAACACTCCAGTCATCAAAAAGATTGACCGAAGACTGACGCCCCAAGTAATTTATCTCTAATACATGTATATTTTAACAATATAAAATTTAGCGATAATTTATGAGCGGATCCGCAGCTGAGTAATACTGGCTTTGCCCCGGTTCATTCCGGAACGCCTCAAGGAAGTGCGACAACTGCCGTGCGGACGCCTACGCGTTGAAAGAGATCCTGCACGTCGCGGTTGGACATGCGGATACAGCCATAAGAGACAGCACGGCCGATGGATCCGGGGCGGTTTGTACCGTGAATCGCATAGTTGCCGTTGGACAGCGTCATAGCGGCAACACCCATCGGATTGTTCGGAGCGCCCCCGCGGATCACGGCCGGAAGATTCGGGAAGTCGCGCCGGACCTCCGGCGACGGCGACCAGGACGGCTTGACGTATTTAGCAGTGATTTGCGCAGTGCCCGTCCAAGCTTTTGCGGGCCTGCCCACCGCCACCTTGTAGCGGATTGCCCGGTTGCCGCGCAGGACAAGATACAGCCGCTTTTCCGAATTCTTGATAACGATTGTGCCCGGGCGAAACCGTTTGTCAGAGAAGCCAACGAGTTCAGCCGCTTGGCCAGCACTAGGCATCGCAACGGCGAGCAATGTGAGAATGGCGAAAAACAACGTGCAGTGACGCAACACCATGACAAGCTTCCAAAACAGATCGGGAGCCTGACCTTAAACAACGGTGACCTTCGTGGAAGCCACCTGCGGAAATTCCTCGATTTAACCTTAAGCAGCGTGGTTAAGCCGGCCGAAGCGCCAAATAAAAACCCCGCCCGGAATATTCCGGACGGGGCTTGAGACAACCTGCCTCTTTGGGTTTGCTAACCCTTATTTGTAGTCGTATTGGCCATCGCTCCACTCGTACCAGACATAGCCTGGCAGGGAGACGTCGCCTTTGTCGTCGAAAGACAGATCACCGAGAACCGTGGCGAAATTGCCTTCATTGAGCGCGCCGACCACTGCGTCGTAGTCGGTAGATCCGGCTGCCTTTGCAGCATCCGCCCAGGCCTGGATCGCAGCATACGTGTAAAGGGCATAGCCTTCAGCTGTCTTGCCTGCGTCCTCGAGAGCCTTCACGACCGGAGCAGCAATCGGGTTCTTGCGCGGATCTGGTGAGAAGGTCATAAGGGTGCCTTCGCCCGCCGGGCCAGTGATCGACCAATATTCGTCAGTCACAAGCGCATCACCGGATACGAGGAGCGTTTCCATGCCCTGGTCAACCATCTGACGCTTCATCAGGCCCGCTTCCGTGTGGTAGCCGCCGACATAAAGCACATTGATGTTTTCCTGCTTCAGCTTGGACACAAGCGCGGTGTAGTCCTTTTCACCGGCTGTGTAGGCCTCGTAGAGAGTCTCATCTTTCCCAAGGCTGTTCATCACGGCCTTAGTCGCGTCTGCAAGACCCTTCCCGTAGGCGGTCTTGTCGTGAACAACGGCGATGTTCTTGTCACCATACTCTTCGGCAAGGAAGGTACCGGCAACCTGGCCCTGCTGGTCGTCACGGCCGCAAACCCGGAAAACGCCCGGTCCCGGACGCTCATCGGTGAACTTCGGGTTGGTCGATGCCGGTGAAATCTGAATGATACCTTCCTCGGCATAGACGGCAGAAGCCGGAATGGAGGAACCGGAACAGAAGTGTCCGGCCATGAACACGACGTTCTTACCGACCATTTGGTTGGCAACAGCCACAGCCTGTTTCGGGTCGCAAGCATCGTCGCCCACTTCGAGAACGAGCATTTCACCATTGACGCCGCCAGCCGCATTGATGTCGGCAACAGCCTGCTCGGCCCCGGCTTTCATCTGCGCACCGAAGGAGGCGTATTGCCCGGTCATCGGACCCGCAGTTGCGATCACGATGTCCGCAAGAGCTGCCGTGGACATCGCCACGCCGGCTACTGCAGCAACACTCGCCAAAAGATACTTTTTCATCATCTACTCCCCTGGTTCCAGTTGTCTGGACCACTTTGGACAAGAAGCCCGGCGCCAATCGTCTTGGTACGTGCTTCCGGTTTTGGCAGACCCTTGTACGCATTGTGTTTTTGTTCGCACAATGGCCTGCCGGTTCCCCATGGGCGCGCTGTTACAGGCGCCCCTGGAATTCGATCAGCCTTCAGCGTAGCGGTCAGTCTGGCCTTCGCGCAACCGCCAAGTGAAGGGCCCGGTCTTTTCGTAAAGCCACACATATTGCGTGGTCATCTGCTTTGTCCGGGTGAACCGCCATCCGGCAAGGCCGAAGCCGAGCAACACCAGATAATCAACCACCAGGAACTGAACCGACAACAGTGTTCCTTCAAACAGCGCGAAGGTCAAAAAACGGATCGCCAACGTCAAAAGGAACAAGAACCAGCACAGCACCCAAAGCGGGCGCCATGTGTTGGCGCAAGCCCGGCCCGTCATCCAGGCGGCGCCTCCGCCCAGCGCGCACAGCAGGATCAGAAAAACGCCGAAGTATGTTTCGTAAAGAATACCCATGCCGCTCCCCTTAGTGCCGTCCGCCTTCAAGATAGGCCGCCTGAACGTCCTCTCTTGCCAGCAATTCTTTGCCGGTGCCTGACATGGTGATCTTGCCATTCACCATGACATATCCCCGGTGCGCGAGCTTCAGCGCATGATAGGCGTTTTGCTCAACCAGAAAAACGGTCAGGCCGTCAGTCTTGTTGAGGTCCCGGATAGCGTCAAAAATCTGTTTGACAATCAAGGGCGCCAAGCCGAGCGACGGCTCATCCAGAAGCAGGAGACGCGGCTTGGACATCAGCGCACGTGCAATCGCGAGCATTTGCTGCTCGCCGCCGGACAAGGTGCCGCCGCGCTGGTTACGCCGTTCCTTCAAACGGGGGAACAGGTCGAAGGCCTTGTCGAGACTGCCATCGACATCGTCATTGCCCGCAGTCTCCGCGCCCATGATGAGATTTTCCATCACACTCATGCGTGGGAAGATCCGCCGTCCCTCGGGAGACTGCGCAATCGACTTGCGCATGATCTCATGGGTCGGCATGCCCGTTATGTCCTCGCCGTCATAAAGGATCTGACCCGAACTGGCGCGCGGTGTGCCGCAAATCGTCATCATCAAGGTCGACTTCCCGGCACCGTTCGCACCGATAAGCGTGACGATTTCGCCCCGGTCGACCGTCATGTCGACCCCGCGCAAGGCAATGATCTTGCCATAGTGCGTTTCAACGTTTTTCACTTCCAGGAGGTGGTTTGCAGAGGTCATATGCCAACCTCCTCTTCAACGGCGTCCACCTCTTCGTCCGGCACTCCCAGATAGGCGGCGATCACCTTTGGATCGTCCTTGACTGCCGCCGCGGTTCCGTCGGAGATCTTTTCACCATAGTCCAGCACCACAACGTGGTCCGATATTTCCATCACAACGCTCATGTCGTGTTCAATCAGAAGGATCGAGGTTTGATGTTCCTTCCGGATGTACTGCAAAAGGGCATTGAGCTCTGCGCTTTCCTTGGGATTCAGACCCGCCGCAGGCTCATCGAGACATAGCAGTTCGGGCCCCGAACACATCGCCCGGGCGATTTCCAAACGGCGCTGGTCGCCGTAAGGCAGATCTGCGGCGGGAGCATCGGCCCGGTCAACGAGCCCGGTCTTTTCCAGCCAGTAGCAAGCGCGTTCGACCGCTTCACGCTCCGCCTTGCGGAAAGACGTAAGCCCAAAGATGCCCCCGATCGTGTAGCCGGAGGCCACCATCAGCGGATTGTGCTGGGCAACCATCAGGTTTTCCAGCAAGGTCATACCGCCGAACAACCGGATATTCTGGAATGTCCGGGCGACTTTGGCATGGGCCGAAATCTGGAAATCCGGCATGCGCTCAAGCAAGAAGTGCTCGCCGTTCAGCCGGTTCATCACGATCCGGCCTTCGGTGGGTTTGTAGAACCCGGTCAGGCAGTTGAAGACCGTTGTCTTGCCGGCACCGTTCGGGCCGATCAAAGCGGTGATATCGCCGCGGCCGACATTGAAAGACAGATCATCAACCGCAACCAGGCCACCAAAGCGCATGGTCAGGTGCTCGATCGTCAAGACAGGATTTATGTCCCAGGAACTCATCCGTGGCCCTCCTGCACGAGATCTGCGCTGATGCCCTTGCCCTTCTTGCCACTGAGCGTGATCGACGGCGCACGTGTTGAGATCAGACCGCGGGGTTTCCATACCATGATGATGACCATCAGCAGGCCAAAGACCAGCATGCGGTATTCCTCAAGGCCGCGGAAAAACTCGAACCCGCCAATCATCACGATCGCAGCGATAACGACGCCGATCTGGCTGCCAAGACCGCCGAGCACAACGATCGCAAGAATCACGGCTGATTCAATGAACGTGAAGCTTTCCGGCGAAATGAAGCCCTGGCGCGTTGCAAAGAACGAACCGGCGAACCCGCCGAACATCGCCCCAAGCGCAAACGCGGTCAGTTTCGTATTCGTCGTGTTGATACCCAGCGACCGACAGGCGATCTCATCCTCGCGCAAAGCTTCCCAAGCGCGTCCAACGGGAAGTTTGCGCAGCCGCATGGTCACGAAATTCGTGATCAAGGCCATGATCAGGATCAGGTAGTACAAGAAGATGATCCGGTGGATCGAGCTGTAATCAAGCCCGAACACATCGGCAAAGCCCCCCTCGCCGCGTGTGAATTCGATTCCAAAAAAGCTCGGGCGCGGAATGCCGGAAATACCGTCGGGGCCGCCAGTAAACTCGTACCAGTTGAGCAGAACAACACGGATGATCTCACCGAATGCCAACGTCACGATGGCAAGATAGTCACCCCGCAATCGCAGCACCGGGAAGCCGAGGATGATGCCCCAGAAAGCGGCAAGAATGCCGGCCAGCGGTAGGCAGATCCAGAAGGAAAAGCCGAAATACTGGGCAAGCAGCGCATAGGAATACGCGCCGACCGCGTAAAACGCGACATAGCCCAGATCAAGAAGACCTGCGAGCCCGACCACGATGTTCAAGCCCCATCCGAGCATGACATAGGTGGTCACCAGGATCGCCAGATCGAGATATTGGCGCGATCCGCGCGCGCCATAAGCCGACATCAACAGGAACGGGAGCAAAACCGCCAGAACCAAAAAGACCGGCATGGCATATTTTCCGAGCGGCGCAAGCGAGCTCATGCTCGGCATGAGACTCCCGGCCTTTTCGGTGACCGGCGTCTTTGTTTTCCATACGAAAAGATTCAAAAGCAGCCGTCCGCCGAACACGACCGCCACGGCGATTGCAACGGCAGCCCAGCGGTACTCGATCCCAAGCCCGCCGCCGAGGCCGCTTGCGACCTCCGCTTTCATCCCGATCAGCACGCTGAACAAGGCCAGGGCAATGAGCCCGCCCATTGCAGCGTCCTTCACGCAGTCAGTGAAGAAGTTTTCCGATTTCGAAGACATGGATCAAACCTTCTCCACTTCCGGTTTGCCGAGCAAACCCTCGGGCATGAAGATCAACACGATCGCCAAGATCGAGAAGGCCGCCACGTCCTTGTATTCAACAGAGAAGTATCCTGACCAGAAAGTCTCGATCAGTCCGATCAGCAGACCGCCGAGCATGGCACCAGGCAGAGACCCGATGCCGCCCAGAACCGCTGCGGTAAACGCCTTCACACCGGCCAGAAAGCCGATGTAAAAATCGATGACACCGTAATAGAGCAGGAACATCAGGCCCGCGACCGAGGCAAGCGCCGCCCCCATCACGAAGGTGAGCGAAATCGTCCGGTCGACATTGATGCCGAGAAGCGACGCCATCTTACGGTCCTGCTCGCAGGCACGCTGCGCCCGGCCGAGCGAGGTTTTGTTGATCAGCAGCGTAAATCCGATCATCAGGGCAAGTGTCACGACAATGATCAGGATCTGAGAGTAGGACAGCTGCACGGCAAAGCCGGACCCGTCCGCACCGCCGTCGCTGAGGCTAAAACCACCCGGAATCAGAGGTTGAAGCGGCTTGTTGCGCGCCCCTTGAGAAATCTGAACAAAGTTCTGTAGAGCGATAGACGCCCCGATTGCCGTGATCAGCGGCGCCAACCGGAATGAGCCCCGCAACGGGCGATAGGCAATCCGTTCGACCGTCCACCCCCAGGCGGCCGTCAGCGCCATCGACACGATCAGTACGCCGATCAGCGCAAGCACCAGCAATGCAATCGGCATCGCGGCCGTAATGCTGAATGCAACGATAAAGATAAGAGCGATGAATGCGCCGACCATAAAGATGTCGCCGTGCGCAAAGTTGATCATTCCGATGATGCCGTAGACCATCGTGTAGCCGATGGCGATGAGGCCGTAGATCGACCCCAGCGTGACACCATTGATCAGCTGTTGAAAAAAGTATTCCATGGTTTTTGTTATTACCCCCGGAGGCTCATGCCACTTCGTACAACGAGGCTTTCCGCCTTCATTACAAAATCCTTACCAAGCTGAATGAATTGAGACAATTCATCTCGCATTTCATGGGTCAGAAAAACAGAAGATTTCAAATTTGAACACATATGAGAAATTATATTTTCGATTGCGAAATCTTTGATCCTCAGAAATGAGGAGATTTCGTCTCTGAGTGCCGTCTTGACGAAGAACAGAGTCGGGATCCCGGTTGCAGCCCCGCCCTGCAAGCCTATAAACGAGGCGGCCGACCGGTTTAAACCTCCGCTGCAGCGCGGGCATAACCTGAGCCACAGGCATTTACCGGCACGGCCGGTGCAAAACCAGAACCCAGGAACCAGCATATTGGCACCAAACTCCGCCCGAACCCCAGCCGACAGCCTGCCGCTCGAAACCGAAACCTTTCGCGAAGCCATGAGCAGGATCGCGACGGCTGTTCACGTTGTGACGACAGATGGCACGGGCGGCTGCTTCGGAGCCACCATATCGGCTTTCGCCTCGGTCACCGACGAGCCTGCAAGCGTTCTTGTCTGCGTGAACCGGAGCAGCCGGGCCCATGATGCCATCATTGCGAATAAGGCATTTTGCGTGAACACCTTAGATGCTGGTCACGAGACAATTTCTGATGCTTTCGCCGGACGCGGGAAACTGGAGATGCACGAGCGGTTTGCACGCGGAAATTGGACAAAACTGGCAACTGGCTGCCCGGGTCTGGACAACGCCCGCCTCTCGGTCGATTGCGAAGTTTTCAGCGTGACAGAGGTCGGTACGCATTCGGTCATCATCGGCAGTGTTGTGGACCTGCGCATGCGCGAGCCTGGCAAGTCGCTGATTTACATCCGGCGCGGTTATGAGAAGGTCGAGAAATAACTCTTCGACCTTTTGGCCAAGTTGGGTTTACACTCTGCGACGTCATTGCTTCCATAAAGGGTAGCAGATCTTGCCTGGCCCCAGAAACCTCATCACGGACGTCCCCGGCCTTAAAGTTGGCAACGCCTCCGACCATGCGCTGAAATCCGGTGCGACCGTCCTCTTGCCAGACGATCCGGCTGTCGCATCCGTCGCGATCCATGGCGGTGCACCGGGCACACGGGAAATCGCCTTGCTGGAACCCGAGCAAACCGTCGACAAAGTCGATGCGGTCGTGCTGGCGGGAGGGTCGTCATTCGGCCTTGATGCGGGTGCAGGCGTTCAGGGGCGGCTTGCCGAACTGGGTTACGGTTTTGCGGTTGGCCCCGTGCGGGTCCCTATTGTGCCCACAGCAATCCTATTCGATCTTATCAATGGCGGTGACAAGAGCTGGGGCGAAGCGGCGCCCTATCGGGATCTCGGGCGCGCCGCGCTGGACGCGGTCAGTGAAGACTTTGCCCTTGGATCAGTGGGCGCCGGCGCAGGGGCAACAACAGCAAACCTCAAGGGCGGATTGGGGTCGGCCTCCATCGTTCTGGAGAATGGCGTCACGGTTGGCGCGCTCGTCGCGGTCAACGCCCTTGGCAGGGGGACGGTCGGCGACACGCGTCATTTTTGGGCTGCTCCTTTTGAACAGTCCAACGAATTCGGAGGTTATGGCCTGCCCTCGCCGCTACCGCTCGATGCCACCCATGTGCGCACGAAGCTTGACGCGTTGAAGGCGGGCGCAAACACAACGATCGCGGCCGTTGCCACCGATGCTGTTCTCACCAAGGCGGAAGCCAAGCGCCTGGCCGTGATGGCGCATGACGGGCTGGCGCGGGCGCTCTGGCCGGCTCACACCCCTTTGGATGGCGACCTGGTATTTGCGCTCTCCACCGGTCAAAAGAAACTGGATCGCGCCTTGGAAGACATGGTCCAAATCGGCGCGGCCGCAGCCTCTTGCCTGGCAAGGGCCGTCGCACGCGGGATCTACCATGCAACGGCTGCCGAAGGCGACCCGGTCCCAACCTGGCGGGGCCGGTTCGGATAGGCGGCAGGCCTACTCTGCGGCTTCAAGGAAGTCGCCGCCCTCACTCTTGCCGTTTGAATCACCACCGGACGATGACAGCTGATTCAGCAACGCTTCGCGCTTTTGAGCGGCTTTTTCCATGTTGGCTTCCTTGACCGGACCGAACCCGCGGATCAGATCCGGGATCCGTGCCAGTTCGACGAGCAAACCGTAATTGGCACTGCCCATGCGGCTCAATATCCGGTGCAAATCCTCCTGATACCGGGTAATGAGTTCCCGTTCGGCACGCCGTTCTGCGGTTTTCGAGAATGGGTCAAACCACTTGCCGCGGGCCCACTTGAACTTTGACATCAGGCCGAACGCCTTGAAGATCCAAGGACCGAAGGCGATTTTCATCGGGCGCCCGGTTTTCGGGTCGATCTGCCGGGCGATGAGCGGCGGGGCCAGATGCACTTTCAGTTTCTTCGGGTCGGCGAAACGGGCTGCAATTTTCTCCCGGAAGGCTGGCTCCGAATAAAGCCGTGCGACTTCGAATTCGTCCTTGTAGGCCATCACCTTATAGAGCATGTCGGCCACGGTCTCGCTCAACCGCATCGTGCCGGCCCCTTGTTGCTTGTCGGCCTCTTGGATACGTTTGACCAGCCCTGTGTATCTAGCTGCGTAGGCAGCATCCTGGTAAGCGGTCAGTTCATCTGCATAGAACGCGATTTTTTCGTCCAGCGTCCGCTCTACCGGTTTTTGCTCGCTCGGCAGAGCCTGCAGGATCTTGTCAGCATCCGCGGCCAGCACGCGGCCTGCACGGAAGGCCTGTATATTGTTTTTGACCGCTGCGCCATTCAGCGTCAGTGCGCCCTCAATCGCATCGGCTGAAATCGGCAAGGCACCCGACTGATAAGCCATGCCGATCAACAGCATGTTGGCATAGATCGCATCCCCCAGAAGTTTTTCGGCAATCCCGGCCGCATCCATCGCAAGGTAATGAGCGGACGCCTCGTTCAACGATGTGTTCATGCGGATTTCATCGAAAGACAGCGTCTGTTTCAGGACGAACTCAGCCGTCGGCGCAACGCGCGTGTTGGCGAAGGTTTTCGTCGCCTTGCGGTTTGCAAGAGCAAGCTGTTCGGCATTGGTCGCAACGACCATGTCACTGGCGATCAGCACATCCAGACTTGCCGTAGGAACCCGTGGCCCTTCGATGCTCTTGTCGCTGGCGGCAAAACGCACATGGGATGTTACCGGACCGCCCTTTTGCGCAAGACCGGTCATATCCAGTGTCGAGGCCTGCTTTCCATCGAGATGCGCTGCCATCGCGATAACGGCACTGATGGTTGTCACCCCCATACCGCCAATACCGGCAACAAGCAGGTTTTGCGTGCGGTCAAGCGGTGCCAGCCTGGGTTCGCTGAGCGCCGCGGCCAAGGCATCGATGTCAACCGATGCCTTTTCGGCCTTACGCAGGGCCGCACCTTCGATTTCAACAAACGAGGGACAAAATCCCTTTACGCAGGAATAGTCCTTGTTGCAGCTCGACTGGTTGATCTGCCGTTTTTCGCCGAACGGAGTGGCCAGCGGCTCGACGGAAAGACAGTTGGACTGAACCGAACAATCGCCGCAGCCTTCACACACCCGGTCATTGATGAACAGACGCTTGTCAGGGTCCGGAAACTGTCCGCGCTTGCGGCGGCGCCGTTTTTCAGCAGCGCATGTTTGATCGTAGACGATCACAGACACGCCCGGGAACTTCTGGAAGTCCTCCTGAACATCCATCAGATGATCGCGGTGGCGGACTTTGACACCCGGCGCCAGATTGCTCCAGCCGCCATAAACTTCTGGGTTTTCGCTGACAATCGCGATCTGCTCGACACCTTCGGCCTCAAGCTGGCGGGTGATCTGCGGCACTGTCAAAGTCCCGTCCACATCCTGACCGCCGGTCATCGCAACAGCATCATTATAGAGGATCTTGTAGGTGATCGGCACTTTCGACGCCAAAGCCTGGCGGATCGCAAGAATGCCCGAGTGGAAATAGGTGCCATCGCCCACATTGGCGAAGACATGCTTGTCCTTGGAAAATTCGCTTTGGCCGACCCAAAGAACGCCTTCGCTGCCCATGGCGATCTGTCCATCGCTGACGCGTCCTGCCAATTCGGCCATGGCATGGCAACCAATCCCCGGCATGGCCCGTGAGCCTTCCGGAACAACAGTTGAAGTGGAATGCGGGCATCCCGAGCAAAAATAGGGCGCGCGGGCGGCCCGCTCGGCGTGTCCTTGTGCCCACATCACCTGTTTGGTCATGCGATCTGCGACAGCGCGCATATCAGAGGTGACCGATTCTTCCGGCAGCCAGTTCAACAGCCCCTGGATGATTTCAGCAACAGAGAGTTCCAGAACATCCGACAGGAACGGCGCGCCGTTCGGGCGCCTTTTGCCCCAGATTTCCGGTCGGCTGCCCTCCGGCCAGTGATAGGAAATGTCCTTGATCTGCGGCTCGAGGAAGGCGCGCTTGTGCTCAACAATCATCAGGCGCTGCGCACCGCGGGCGAATGCGGACAGCCGCTCTGGCTCCAGCGGCCAGGGCATCGCGACCTTGTAGACCGCAAGACCCAGCTCGCGGGCACGCTTTTCGCTCAGCCCCATCAGATCCAGGGCCTGGCGCAAGTCCCGATAGGCCTTGCCAGTCGCAACGAGGCCCAGCTTGACGCGTTTTTCAGACCCGAAGGTCACATGGTCCAACTTGTTGGCGCGCACATAGGCCTGGGCCGCCGGCAGCCGAAGCTCGCGGACGAGCCGCTCAGTTTCCAGCCGGTTGCCCAGCAGGAGGTCGCGGTTTTGGCGATAATCAAGCCGCGGATCAAATTCGTTCGGGCGGATGAAGCTCAGTCTGTCATCGGAAACGTTGATCGTCGCCGAGGCGTCCATTGTGTCGGCAACACAAATAAAGCCCGTCCACAAGCTAGCGAACCGGGACATTTCCAAACCGTGCAGGCCGTAGTCCAGGACATCCTGGATGTCGCTCGGATTCAGAATCGGCATTTCCGCATGCTGGAAAAAGAAGTCGCTCTGGGCCGGCAAAATCGATGACTTTGCGAGGTGATCATCGCCAGCAAGCGCCAATACACCGCCGTTGCGGTCCGTTCCGGAAGCGTTTGCCTGTTTGAGAACGTCGCCGGCCCGGTCTACCCCCGGCGCCTTGCCATACCAAATGCCAAACACGCCGTCATAGCCATCGAACGTCTTGTTGACGGCCAATTTCTGGCTACCCATAACCGCGGTTGCGCCCAGCTCTTCGTTGACACCGGGCTTAAAAACAATATTCCAGTTCGCGAGATGGCGCTTAGAGCGCATCAGTTCGGTGTCATATCCACCCAGCGGCGATCCGCGATAGCCCGATATAAAACCTCCGGTTTTCAGAGATTTCAGCCGATCAAGGCGGGCACGATCGAATGTCAGGCGAACAAGTGCCTGGATGCCGGTCAGGTAAACTTGCCCGCTGGTCGCGACATACTTGTCGTCGAGCGTCACTGTCGGCACATGTACATTCATCCGTTTTCCCTCCTCACCGAAAACATGATGGCATGCGGCCACGTTCCAGACCGCTTAATATAAGACTAATATCATCCTTCCTGGCGGCAAATTCTGTGCTATCGTCCTCCCAAACAGGATAAACAACGCAGAATTATTTCCTTCCAGAGCTATGACCGAAAAATATCTTCTCGACCCTTCAGACATCCGCGTGTTGCGCGTTCTCCAACGCGACGCCTCTCTTTCAATTGCCGAAATCGCAAAGGAAGCGGGGATGAGCCAGACCCCGTGCTGGCGGCGCATAAAGAAGCTTAAGGAACAAGGCGTCATCAAGCAAATCACGGCCGTGATAGACCGTGAAACCGTCGGCTTGGGTTTTGTCGCTTATTCGTTCGTCAAACTTGCCGTGCCCAGCCGCGAAAACATGGAAACCTTTGACAAGCTGGTGCATCGTTGGCCGGAGGTCGTGACATGCGAGCGCATCACGGGTGCAGTCGACTACCTGATCAAGGTGGTGACGGACGACATCAAGACCTACGACAATTTTCTCCGGCTGAAGCTGCTGGACAATACGCTGGTGTCCGATGTGCAGTCACGCATCGTGGTCAACACGGTCAAAGACACGGTTGCCCTGCCGTTGCGGGAAAATTAAGGATGGAGCGCCCGAAGGCTATAGACGGCGCAACAGCGCCGCCCAAGCAGACCTTCGCGCAATTCAGGGAACTGCCCCGCACTGTAAATAGGTTCGTAAATTCCTGGCGCAGACTTTTCGACATACGGCCTGATCACGTCGACATGTGCGGAAAACTCATCTCTGTCGCGCCATTCGTTATAGGCGGCAAGGCTCTCGAAAACGGCGGGATTGAATCATGCCCGGCGGCACCGACGCTGCGCCGCCACCGCAGAGGTTCGGGCGGTCAGTCCGTGTCAACCTTCACGACAGATCCCGTGTTCCGGTCGATATCGAATTCCAAGCGTTTGCCTTCCAGAGACGCTTCGACTTCCA
The DNA here is from genome assembly GCF_007830545.1 of Roseibium hamelinense. Lineage (GTDB taxonomy): Bacteria > Pseudomonadota > Alphaproteobacteria > Rhizobiales > Stappiaceae > Roseibium > Roseibium hamelinense. The sequence goes on along the minus strand of NZ_VLLF01000002.1, from coordinate 493,988 downwards.
CAACATTGCTTGACACATCAATTTCGCGGATCTCGTAGCCCTTGTCCTCAAAGGCTTCTGCAATCTCCGAGACAGTCGTGCCGACGGCATCACCAACTCCAAAAGCCAATGCGGGACCGCTGGCCATCACCACGGTCAATCCAACGCCCGCAGCGGCGCTTGAGCGGATCCTGGCAAGTAGTTTCATAGTGTTTCTCCACACGGGTTTAGTTCAAGCCCTTCACCAAGGGATTTGACCGGGAGATTGTGGCATAAAGAAGCAAAACTCCCTTAAGTTTCGGTAATGTAGACAGATGACCGCTTGGCAGCATGATGGCCTGTCCTGTTAGGTATGCGTCTGCCCACGTAGAGCAGAACGGCTGCCCTTCGTGCTGGCCAACCCGACAGGGAGGCGGCCTCGACCGCTGCGCCAATGACCGAAGGCCTTAAACCTCTCCTTCCAGCAAGGTTTAGAACCGCGGGTTGATGGATTTCCGGCAAATCCGGGCGCTTTTACTTTCAAGCGCTGTTCAAGCGAGAAGGCAACCGCACACTGACACAGATCGTTTTGTCGAAAGCGCGTCATTCCAAAACGCAGCAAGGCAGGGCGGCATATTGCTGCCCTGCTGGAGTCTCGAAGATGAGACCCACCCGGCCTCAGTCAAGCCCGCGGTTTTGCAGGTTTTCCATCGCAATTTCGGCGATGTAGCCCAGATCGTCATTGTCGACCACATCCTCAAAAAGCGTGTAGAGGTGTTTCGCCTCAATATGCGGGTTCTGGGCGAAAGCCGCTTTCGCCTCCTCAGGCACACTTGGATCGCGGGCTATAAAGTCCTTCACTGACGAAGATGGAATCTGGACGCTGTCCAGGCCGAACGAATTCGTAAAACCGCCACCCAGGACAATGGTTCCATCATCATCTTCAAATGCGCCGCCGAAGGTTTCGGTCAGCCCGGGCGAGTTCATCACATTCCGAACAGTATCGGGTGTCGCATTCTTGTGGAACGTGAGTTCACGTTTCACCTCATCGGGAACACTGCTATTGTTCGCAAGATTTTCGAGTGTTTTCGTGTCGCAATGCGGGCTCTTGAGAATGCTTCTGAACAGGCCGCTGCCATCAGTCTTATGCTTCGCCGCCTGATCAACAACATTTTTCTGCAGGCCTTGGTCAAGGCTAGAATATTTGTCAGATGCAAAAATCTTCGCAGCCTCATTTGGTTCGACAGAGCCAAATTTTACATACTGGTTACTTGTAATATTGTACCCCTGTTTCGAGGTCTGACTCAGACTTATCGTATCTTTCATATTTAAATACGATGCTGACTTGCTCTGAACATCATTCGGCAGCGTCTTGTCTGGATCAGTTCCGATCAGTTTGCCGTAGGTCTCCGCATCTTTTTTAAATGCGAAGAGTTTTGACTGCGCACCGAGCTTGCCTTTTTGCGGCTTGTTTTCATTCGGCGAAAAAGCAGAAGATTCCGGCGCTGAATCTGAATTTTTATTTGAGCTATACTGCATCCCGTTGGGATTAACACCCTTAAGACTTGCCATTTTTAAATTTCCCATCATTGAAACTCGGATGGGGTATAAATCAAAGTCTTCTATTCATTGAAATCAGATTTCTTTATTGCTTGATACGTCGTGTGGGCGCACCGGCGCACTCATCGGAGCGTTGAGGTTGTTCTGCTGCGCCATTGACCAGATGGCGGGCATTGCATTATCCGGGCACTTGACGGACTAAAGCTACGCCAAAACCGCCAGTGTCACGACCGAGAGTGTCGTTGAGATCAAAATCGCGCGCATCAAACGCGTGGCATCGATTTTGTACCGCAACGCGAGCACAAAGGGCATGGCGCCGCATGGGCCTGCTGCCACCAGTAAGACCGCGTGATCCCATACCTCTCCGGACAGACGTACAGCCTCAGGCAAAAACGCCGCCAGCGCGGCTGCGAACAGGACGGGATGCAGAAACAGCTTGAGCACGACCGGCCACAGGCTGGCCCCGTCTATCTCGCGGATGCGGACCGCGGACAACATGATGCCCAGACCAAACAAAGCAGCGGGTGCCGTTGCGCCTCCAACAAAATCGACGTAGCGCGCCAACCCTTCTGGCAACGGCAGCGCGAGAAGATTGACGGCCGCCCCCGCGGCGAGCGACAGGATCAATGGATTGCTGCCGATCTGCCTACCGATTTTGACAAGCGACCCGGAGCCTGCGGTCACGACATCCAGCAACAATATCGTCGCGCCATACAGCACGACCGCGTCCATCGCCATGATGGCCGCAACCGGGAGGGCCGCTTCCGGGCCGATTACCTTCACGGCAATCGGGAACACGAAAAACACATGGTTGGCGAAACAGCCTGCCATCCCGAGAAGGAGTGCTTCGGTCGCCGGACGCTTGAACAAATAGCGGGCAAGACAAAAGCCCAGCGCGTAGACAAAAACCTCGCTGGCCAGATAAAGCATCATGACCCGCATATCGAAATCATTCAGCGGCGCCCTCGCTACGAGCCCGAACAACAGCGCCGGCAGCGCGGCAAGGATCACAAACTGATTGATCGATGCCGCGTCCCGCGGAGCCAGAATCTTCCGCCACCCGAGCACGTACCCGAGCAGCAAGGCGGCAAAAACCGGCAAAATTGCCGTTTGCAGCGCGTCCAGAACAGATGTCATCAAATAAATCTCAAAGGGGAATAAGGCACCGGATCAACGCAACATGGCTGACCGGTCATGAGCTCTGCAAGCAAGCGGCCGGTGGCCGGCCCGAGCGTGAATCCCGCGTGGCCATGGCCGAAATTAAACCACAGGCCCTCCGTACGCGGTGACAGGCCGATGACCGGCAGGCCATCCGGCATGCAAGGACGGCAGCCCATCCACGGATCTTCGTCGAGTGCACGGCCAAGTGTGAGAAACGAACTGGCTGCGCGCTTCGCCTGTATCAGCTGCACCGGTGTCGGCGGCGCATCACGCTGCGCAAATTCCACACCGGTGGTCAGCCGGATTCCCTGGTCCATCGGCGTAAGGGCATATCCGTTGTCCATATCGACCACCGGCCGGGATAGCGAACCACCAGAGACCGGCCGGAAATGCTGGTGATACCCGCGCTTGACCGCCATCGGATAGTGCTCATCCATCTGCGCGAGCCAGGTTCCAGACCAGGGTCCGAGCGCCACCACAAGTTCCTTGGCATCGATCACGTCCCGTGTTGCCGTCAGCCGCCAATGACTTCGCTTGGCCTCCAGCCTCTCACCATCGCCATAGAAAAACTGGCCGCCGATCTGTATAAAATACCGCCAAAAGGCGTTTGTTACGGCGCCGGGGTTGGACACCGATTCCGTCTCGGGCCAATGAACACCGAGCATTTTGCCTGCCCGGATGCCCGGCTCGACGGAATTGATCTCGCCGGCCGAAAGCTCCTGATACTCGACGCCAAAAATCCTGGCGTAGTGCCGCTCAGCCTCATCGGCGTTGAAGCTTCGCAGCGAGCGGTAAAGGCTGAGCCAGCCGGTGCTGCGGTAGAACCGGTCCGCATTGGACGGACGGGCAAGCGCGCGATGCTCATCCAATGCGACCTTGCGCAAAGCACCTGCCGCATGCGCATAAGCCTGCACTTGCTCCTTGCCGCCCTGCTTGTAGAGCTGCCAAAGCCATGGTGCGCGCTTGAAGACCGTGCCCAAATCGTAGTTGGCTGCAATTGATTGCTTAAAAATAATTGCCGCCAAAACACTTGGCGATCTGGGAAACCCATGCGGCACAAACCCGTTGCGTTCGATGATACCGGCGTTTCCGTAAGATGTCTCTTCACCGGGATGTGTACGGTCGACAAGTGCAGTGCGAACACCGCGTTTTTGCAGGTGAACGGCCGTTGAGACGCCGACTATTCCAGCGCCGAGAACGATGGCGTCGAATTTCTGCACGTTGCCCTCTTGGAAAAGACCAGTATTCGCTCTTAACCTAAACGCCCTTAAAACAACAATCTTTCGCTGCGTCATCAACAGAACACCGCAGAAAAAGAGATCTCCAGGCTCCGGAGCTCATGATTTACGCCCCTTTGCATCTGCTTGGCTGGATCGGCCGCCGTGGAACTGCGGCTGTTGCAGCCAGCGTTCTGATCGGCATGACCTTGCCGTCTTTTTCAGCGCTGGCCCGCCCTTATCTGACCGAGGCGGTTTTTGTTCTTCTGGTGCTCGCGTTTTTGCGGGTTGATCCGGTGGCGGTTGCCGCCAGGCTGCGCAAGCCGATGCTGCTGGCCGCCGCCTCGGCCTGGATGATGATCGGGCTTCCGGCCTTCTCCGTGCTCGGTGCCCACGTGGTTGGCCTGACCGAACTCGGGCCCGACATCATGCTGGCGGTGTTTATTGCCACCGCCGCGCCATCGGTCATGTCGGCGCCAGCCTTCATCTACCTGATGGGCCTGGACGGTGCGCTCAGCCTGACCATTCTGATCGCATCGGTCGTTGCAACGCCCCTGACCGCACCTATCCTCGGCGAGTTAATGCTTGGGGCGGCCCTGCCCATCAACGGGCCCAAACTGGCCTTGCAACTCGCTTTGCTTTTGGGCGGCGCCTATGTCGTTGCGGCGCTCATCCGCAAAATATCCGGTCCGCAGCGCATCGTCGCCTACACCCACCAAATTGATGGCCTCAACGTTCTTGTGCTCTTGTTCTTTGCAATTGCCGCGATGGACAGTGTGGCTGCCAATTTCGCATCGCGGCCGTTATTCTCGGCCGGCCTTGCAGCGCTTACCTTTGCCGTTGCTCTTGTTCAGATCGGCCTCACCCTGGCGGTTTTTTACCCGGCGGCCCGGGCGGACGCCTTTGTCATCGCCCATTCGGCCGGCGCCAGGAACATGGGACTGATGGTGGCAGCCCTTGGCGGAACCCTGCCTGAATTTGCTTGGCTCTGGTTCGCCCTCGGCCAGCTTCCGATCTATATGCTGCCCATGATCCTGAAGCCGGTCGCGCGGCGGTATTTTTCACCCGCGCCCGCGCCGACGCTCTAAGCCCGCCTGACAGCCCGGCCGAACCGGGCTAGACTGCCACGTCACCGGATTTGGGAGGTGGAAGATGCTCATCAAAACCCTGTTCCGCAGAGTATTCGGTCTTGGCGCCGCATGCCTGCTTTCAGCCATGCCCGCGGCCGCAGGCGATCAGGCAACACTCGAGGTGCTCGGGTTTTCGCAAGACGGCCGGTATTTCGCCTTCGAACAGCACGGCATTCAGGACGGTTCTGGCTTTCCATATTCGGAAATTTACGTGATCGATGTCCACGCCGATAGTTGGGTCAGTCCCTCGCCGTTCCGGCAAAGGGACAAGATCGACGACAGCCAAGGCTATGACCCGGTCGCGTTGTTGAACAAGACCCGCGGTGAAAACCGGCTTGCAGCGCAATCGCTTTTGGCAAGCACGGCAATCGCGGGGTTTGGCGCGACGGTTGGCAGCAACCCCGTGACCGAGCTGTCGGCCGATCCTTTCAACATGACAGTCAATATCAGGCCAGTTGTTCCGCCAATTGACGGTCCCATGGAAATTGAGCTCGCCGAATTCGAACTGCCCGATGCGACATGTGCAAGTTATGGCGTTCAAACCAAGGGGTTCCAGCTCAACACCGTCTATGGCGGAGAGGCCCGGGTGCGCCACTTCGACAAGTCGCTTCCAAAAAGCCGGGGCTGCGCAACCGGATACCGGATCGAACGTGCGGTGTCTTTTTTCCCGGATGGCAAGCCACCGGTGATTGCGATCATCGTTCATATTGCAAAGCATGGATTTGAAGGGCCGGATGGGCGATTTCTTGCCATAACGGGGCGGTTATAGACCGCTAAACCGATTTGGAGCCGCAGCCGCATCTTGTCCTTCACGCGGCAGCGTGATAGCGCGCTGACAAATAGCCTTCGCACGCTTTTGGAGCCCTGCCTCAATGACCAAAGACCTCTTGATTGCCCCGTCCATTCTTGCCTCTGACTTTTCCAAACTGGGCCAGGAAGTTCGCGACGTGGTCGAGGCCGGCGCCGACTGGATCCATCTTGACGTCATGGACGGCCATTTCGTTCCCAACATCACCTTCGGCCCGGATGTCATTGCCAAGCTGCGACGGCACACGGACAAGATATTCGACACCCATTTGATGATCGCTCCGTGCGACCCGTATTTGGAAGCCTTCGCAAAAGCAGGCTCGGATATCATCACCATACATGCAGAAGCCGGGCCGCATCTCGACCGCTCGCTTCAGGCAATCCGCAATCTGGGCAAGAAAGCCGGCGTCTCTTTGAACCCGTCCACGCCGGAAAGCGTTTTGGAATACGTTCTGGATCGTCTCGATTTGATCCTTCTCATGACGGTCAACCCGGGTTTTGGCGGTCAAAAATTCATTGAAGCCGTTGTCGACAAGGTCGCCCGTGTCAGGGACATGATTGGTGACCGGCCGATCGACATCGAGATCGATGGCGGCGTAACACCCGAAACCGCTCCGCTTGTTACCAAGGCAGGCGCCAATGTTCTTGTGGCCGGTTCCGCGGTTTTCAAAGGCGGAACTGTCGAAAGCTACCGCGCCAACATAAATGCGATCCGGTCTTCTGTGGCGTAACAGTTTTTCACGCTTCCAAAATTCGGCAGATCGCTGTTTGATGCGGGAATCCGGGTGGCCTCTCGTCGCCACTGGACAACTCCGGGAGCCGCTTCTTGGCCCATATGCAGCGTAGCATCGGTCTGTTAAGCCTGACCTTTATTGCCATTAGCGGCATTTTGGGTTCCGGATGGCTGTTCGCACCGCTTCTTGCCGCAAAGGCAGCAGGTCCATCTGCCCTCATCGCCTGGATCATAGGCGGTTTTGCCATGCTTTTGCTGGCGGCCACATTTGCGGAAATCGCCTCGATACTGCCGGTCGCGGGAGGGATCGGCCGTGTACCGATGTTTTCACATGGCTCGGTCGTCTCGATGGCCATGGGCTGGACGGCCTGGGTCGGGTACAGTACGACTGCAACCATCGAGGTCGAGGCCATTCTGCGGTATTCAGCCGGACTTGCCCCATGGCTCTACGCCGATGGGCACGATCTGACCGTTTGGGGGCGGGTCACCGCGTGCCTTCTGCTGCTGTTTTTTGTCGTTCTCAATGCGTTTGGCGTGCGCCTGTTTGCCCGTTTGAATACCGGCCTTACCTGGATAAAGATCATTGTGCCGGCACTGCTTGCGCTGGTGATTTTATCCGCCGAATTCCGCTATGCGAATTTCAGCGCCTATGGCGGCTTCGCTCCGGAAGGGCTGAAGGGCATTCTGGCCGCGGTTTCCAGCGGCGGGGTCATCTTTGCGCTGATCGGCTTCCGCCACATCATCGATATGGCCGGCGAAGCGCGCAACCCACAGGTCAATGTACCGCTCGCGCTGGTTCTAAGCCTGGTTGTTTGCGTGGCAATCTACGCCGGACTGCAAATCGCGTTTGTCGGCGCCTTGAGTGAAAAAGAGCTGGCCGATGGCTGGGCAGGACTGCATTTTTCAAGTGAGCTTGGACCAATGGCCGCGATCACCACTGCGGTCGGCGCGCTATGGCTTGTCAGCATCTTGAACATCAGCGCGCGCATTTCCAGCTTTGCGTCCGCACTTGTCTCGGTCGGATCGAACGCCCGGCTTGGTATGGCCATGGCGCAAAACGGCCTGTTCCCGAAATTCATGCAGCATTTGTCAGACCGTGGTGTTCCGATGTTCGCGCTGTTCATCAACTTCCTCGCGTCCGCCGCGTTTTTCTTTGCCCTGCCCTTTCGAGAAGTGATAGCGCTCAACACCGTTTCGATCGTGTTGTCCTTCATTGTAGGGCCAATCGCGGTCGTCGCCTTCCGCAGTCTGCTCTCGGACACAAAACGTGCATTCAAGCTGCCTTATGTGCATGTGACAGCATGCGCGGCATTCATTGTGGCAACACTGATCATCTACTGGAGCGGCTGGCATACCATGCTTCATTTGAGCATCTGCATTGCGGTTGGTCTGCTCTTGTTGATGTACAGGAAACTGCGAGGCAAACTCGAAGAGCTCGACTGGCGGGAAGCGGCTTGGCTTGTTCCTTATCTGGCCGGGATTGTTGGCCTGTCATATGCAGGCTCCTTCGGCGGGGGAAGCGGCATGATGCCGGTCGGCCCGGATATGCTGGTCATCGCGGCATTTGCAACCGCCATTTTTGTGCTGGCGGTCAGATCCAGTCTGTCCCAGGAAAAGTTCGACCACTACATGGCCGAAGAAAAAGCGGACGAGATCGACGAATACGGAGCGGATGGCGGCGGTCCAATCGAAACCACAGGCGTTCAACGGTAGGCGCACAGGGTTCGGCGGCCGATGCATTGAGATAAACCCGCCCTTCTGATACATCCGCGCCAACATCTCCTTAAACAACGAGGACGGTAGATGATTCCGCGCTATTCGCGGCCGGACATGGTCGCAATCTGGTCTCCTGAAACGAAATTCCGCATCTGGTTCGAAATCGAAGCTCATGCCTGCGATGCGCTGGCGGAACTCGAGGTTATCCCGAAGGAAGCGGCAAAAACGATCTGGGAGAAGGGCAATGCCGCCACATTCGACATTGACCGGATTGACGCAATCGAGCGCGAAACCAAGCACGACGTCATCGCCTTCCTAACCCATCTGGCCGAAATAGTTGGTCCTGATGCACGGTTTGTGCACCAGGGCATGACATCGTCAGATGTGCTCGACACCTGCCTGAACGTCCAACTGGTCCGGGCAACGGATCTTTTGCTTGCTGATCTGGATGACCTGCTTGCCGCGCTCAAGCGGCGGGCGTTTGAATACAAGGAAACGGTCTGCATCGGACGCTCGCACGGCATTCACGCCGAGCCGGTCACATTCGGCCTTAAAATGGCCGAAGCCTATGCTGAGTTCGACCGTTGCAAAACCCGGCTTCTGAACGCCCGGGAAGAGATCGCCACCTGTGCAATTTCCGGCGCTGTCGGCACCTTTGCCAACATTGATCCGCGGGTAGAGGAACATGTCGCCAAGGCCATGGGCCTGAAAGCGGAACCCGTATCGACCCAGGTGATCCCGCGTGACCGGCATGCCATGTATTTCGCAACACTCGGCGTCATCGCCTCTTCGATTGAGCGGGTGGCAACCGAAGTACGCCACCTACAGCGAACAGAAGTGCTCGAGGCGGAAGAGTATTTCTCAAAGGGCCAAAAAGGCTCATCTGCGATGCCGCACAAACGCAACCCGGTCCTGACGGAAAACCTCACCGGCCTTGCCCGTCTGGTGCGCATGTCCGTGACACCGGCCATGGAAAACGTTGCCCTGTGGCACGAGCGGGATATCTCACACTCCTCAGTGGAGCGCATGATTGGACCGGACACGACCGTCACCTTGGACTTTGCGCTGGCACGCCTGACCGGGGTCATCGACAAGCTCCTGGTCTACCCGGAGCGGATGATCGGCAACATGGACCGGCTTGGCGGTCTGGTTCATTCCCAGCGGATTCTACTTGCCCTCACCCAGGCAGGCTCTTCACGCGAAGACGCCTATCGCCTGGTGCAGCGCAACGCCATGAAGGTTTGGGACAGCTACCAGGTATCCGGTGATGCCAAGGTGGACTTCCTCACCGAGCTCTTGAATGACGAGGACGTACGCGAATACCTCTCAGAAGAGGAAATTCGCAGCCGTTTTGACCTTGGCTATCACACCAAGAATGTCGATGTGATCTTTGAACGCGTTTTCGGAGAGAGCTGATCACTTCATGAAAATCGCAGTTGTTTCCGACATCCACGGCAATCTTCCGGCCTTGGAAGCTGTTCTCGACGATCTGGCCCGGGAAGCGCCGGATCAGATCGTCAATCTCGGCGATTGTGTGTCCGGGCCTTTGTGGCCCGAAGAAACGGCTGCGATTTTGCGCGAAACCGGCTGGCCAACGGTCCGCGGCAACCATGATCGTATTGTGGTGAGTGACAAGCCCCTGCCGCGGCGGACCGCAGACGGTTTCTCGGCCCTTTTGTTGTCCGAAGAGAGCAAAGCGTGGCTCCGTAGTCTGCCCGCCACGATTCGCCTCAGCGACGATATTTTTCTTTGTCATGGAACGCCCACTTTGGACGACGTCTATTTGACAGAGGAAATCACCGGACCCAAAGGGCACCTGCCGGACGAAGAAACGATTCTCGAAGCCTTGGCAGGAGAACAGTCTCCCATTGTCTGTTGCGGGCACACCCACATCCCGCGTGTGGTGCGGCTATCGAACACCGGTCAGACAATTCTCAATCCTGGAAGCGTTGGCTTGCCGTCTTACGACGATGCCCATCCGCTGAAACACAAGATGGAAATCGGCAGCCCGCATGCACGCTACACGCTGATGCAGGAATCGCCCTCAGGCTGGTCTTTCAGCGAAAAAGTCCTCCCCTACGACTGGGACAAGGCAGCCAACAAGGCGGCAAAGAACGAACGCCCGGACTGGGCCAGATCGCTGCGTCACGGCTTTTTCGGCCCATTGTCTTGAGATCCGAACGCAAGTTCAGCTGAACAAGGGCAGCTTCAGACAAGCCTCATCCTCTAGGTCTGAAAGCAATCGTCAGAACCTGAGGCCCGGTCTTCGCATCACTCGGCGACCGTGCATGTCACTGGTTCTGGCGGACTTTTGATCCGACCGGAGGAACGCATGCCGTCGAAACAGTTCTGGCTCGCCCCCTTTGCCGCTCTGGTGCTGCCGGCAGTCCAAGCGGTCTCGGCCCAGGCTGCGGACCTTCTGGCCAACCCGCCGGCTCCGGCCCCTGCACCGCCGCCACGCGTTGTTTATGTGCAGCCACCGCAGCCTAGGGTCTATATTCCGCCCGCATATGACCAGCCGGGCGTCCGCTGGCGCAACGGCTACTGGGGACACGGGTGGAAACGCTATAATGGCTGGTGGTTCCCGCCCCAAGGCTTCACGTTTAACACCGTGCCGCCAAACTATGCCCCTGCCCCGCCGTTCAACCCAGGGCACACAGCACAGCAGCCTTCGACCACCACCGTCATTCAGGAAACCGACGTTGTAACTGTCGCTCCGATTCCTGCGCCCGGCCCGGTCTATGCCCAGCCGCCGGCGGCACCGGTTCAACCGCCGGCATTGACCGGCGATGTTCGGGTGCAGCACGTCAATTGGTGCCTTGAGCGCTACAGGTCCTACCTTGTTGCGGACAACACCTACCAGCCCTACGAAGGGCCTCGTCAGATCTGTAATTCCCCGTTCTGGCCCTAGCCGGCTGGATCGCGCCCGCGCGGCGCTCCCCTCCCACCTTGTGACCGGGCCCGGATATTTGTTCCTGCCCGGTCTTTTTTTACCGGTCGCGTTTGACATGCACGGGCCCGTTCTGCGAGGAAGCAAACGAAGATCCTGATAAAACGAAAGCCGCTTCCCGTGAAGATTTCCGATACCGATATTCTGCTCGTCCCCGGCTATGGAAACACACCCGAAGGCCACTGGATGAAACGCTGGCAGGCCAAGATGGCAAATGCCTGGGTCGTGGAGCAACGGGACTGGTTTCTTCCAGTTCTTAAAACCTGGCAAGATGCCCTCACCGAGCGCATGGAAAAAACAACTCAGCCGGTCGTTCTGGTCGGACATTCACTCGGGTGCATCCTTATTGCGCATGCGGCGCATCACATTCCCAAGGACAAGGTGGTTGGCGCTTATCTGGTGGCTCCGATGGATTTGGAGCGCGACACCCCGGCCTTGGAATTTGACGCAAGCAGTTTCCTGCCCGCGCCAAAAGCTCCCCTGCCGTTCCGGAGCCACGTCGCCGCAAGCCGAAACGACCCCCATTGCAGTTTTCAGAAGGCCGAAGAACTGGCGAAAGCCTGGGGCGCGACCTTTCAAGATGCTGGCGAAGCCGGACACATCAATATGGCAAGCGGCCATGGGCCATGGCCGGAAGGCATGATGTCGTTTGCAGGTTTCATGAAGCGTCTTGGCTAAACCGCTGCCGCTTTGCGCCGGGTCTTCACGGATTCCGGCGTAAACGTTATTTTACAGTCACATAAATCGCTGCAATCTTTCCTTTGAAGCATGACAAGATGGGAGCGCGCGGCGTGTTCAGACTTCTGATTTCATTAAGCTTTTTGGCGGGTGCCACACTCCCCGCCCTGTCCGCTACTGGAGAACGTGTTCAGATCACCGGCGAAGTGATCGATACCTGGTGTTACTATTCCGGCGTGATGGGCGGGCCCGACGCGGTTACCGGTACAGCACACCACACATGTGCGCTGTGGTGTGCGGCTGGCGGAATACCTGTCGGCATGCTGACCGAGGACGGCAAGGTGTACATGGTCCTCAAGTGGGAGGGCCATGATCAGGTCGGCGACGGCAAGACGCTGCTGTCCGTTCAAAGCCACAAGCTGGTTGCTGACGGCATTCATTATGAGCGTGACGGCATAGACTACATTCTCGTTGAGAACATCGTCTCCGATGAAGGAATCACACTCCGCAATCATGAGGATTACGGGTTTGTCCCACCCTTCGCAGAGCCCGGCCAGTAGGAGACGCTACAATGAAAAAGATTGCATTCACATTGGCCGCCTGCTGCGTTGCCACGCTCGCTCATGCGCAGGATGAAGGGCCCTACTCGGCGAACAGCCAAGCAAATGAGTGGGGCTTGTTTGGCGAAGAAAAAGCCCGCTTTGAAGCCCGTGTCACGGACGCGCTGTGTGCCCTGACCGGCGATTGCCCGGACGACTGCGGCGCGGGTGAGCGCCCAATGGTCGTCATCCGCAAAGACGACGACCGGATGCTTTTGGTGAACAAGTCCGGCGCGCCAAACTTTACCGGGGCCAATCACCGGTTGGCAGAGTTTTGCGGACAGGATGTTGAAGTCGACGGTTTGCTGGTCGGCGAGCCGGAGTTCACACCTGGTATCGGCGCCAAGGTTTACCAGGTGCAACTGATCCGCGCTGCCGGTTCAGATGACTGGGTGAAGACGGATGCCTTCGTGCCTCAATGGCAGGAAAAATACCCGGATGCTGACGGGGAAGGTCCATGGTTCCGGCGCGATCCGAATGTAAAGGCCGCGATCGAGAAAGACGGTTATTTCGGCCTTGGTCCGGACGTTGACAAGAAATGGCTGGAGGAAAACGCCCAATGAAGCGTTTCCTGCTTGGGGCAGTCTTGCTGATCGGTGCCACCTGTACTGCCGGCTGGGCACTCGCCAAGCTTCGCGCGGAACCGGAAATCGACAGCGCTTCGGCGGCGGTTGCCCATCTTCTGGCACTGCCGTCCTGCGAGATCCACCAGGCGAGATCTGAAAAAGCGCTTGATCGCGCGGCCATCGAATCCAAAATGAACGCGCGGCGCGACGCGATGAGCACTGCCTTGCCCGGCTTTGCCGAGATGTCTGCGCATGGTCCATCGCCGGTCACACCGGATGCCCCGTTTCCGATTGCCTTAAAAGCGGAATTTGATCTGGTCGATCAATATGGCAAGCGCCGGACGGAACAGGAATTCCTGGGGCAGACCTATGCGGTTTTCTTCGGGTATGCCAGCTGTGAGGCGATCTGTTCCGCCGTGTTGCCGGACATTGCCAATGCCATGGACCAATTGGCAGCCGCGGGACATGACATCGAGACCGTCATGATCAGCGTGGACCCTGAGCGGGACACTCCGGATGCCATGGGGGCGAACCTTGCAAAATGGCACCCCAACCTGACAGGCCTCACCGGCTCACCAGAACAGCTTGAGGCGGCCCGCCGACTGTTTCAAGTCGCCGTGTCGGAAGTTGGCAAGGACGATATCGGAGAGCCGATCTACGCCCATGGCAGCTTGATCTATTTGGTCGGGCCAGATGGAACTTTGCAAACCATATTGCCGCCGGTTTTTGCCCCTGAGCACCTGGCCAAGGTCATCAAGGGCTATATCGAACGGTCGCAGACGGAAAATCGCAAGGACACCCGAGGCAATATCAGGGTTTGCAGGCTTTCAGCGCGTCCGTTGCTGCTTGGGAGAACAGACCCATGTCCATCCCATAGGCCATGAGCTGGAAACCTGCCTCGCGCGATTCATGCACTTTTTCCGCAGTCAGACAGAAGATGGACGCGATTTTGCCCGCTTCACGTGCGCGAGAGGCGATTTCGGCCGCGATCTTTGCCGTTGCCGGGGAATTCGGCTCAAGCGCGGCTCCGTTTGACAGCGTCAGCGACAAGTCACTCGGACCGACGAAAACGCCGTCGATCCCATCAACGGCCAGAATATCGTCCAGAGCCTCAATCGCCTCTTTGGTTTCGATCATCGCAAGTGCGAGGAGATCCTGATTTGCCCTTTGGAAGTAGGTTTCGACATCCTGCCCGGCCAGCATGGCTGCCCGGTGTGGAGACCAGCTCCGTCTCCCCATTGGCGGAAACTTCATGAAGTCGGCGAAAGCCTGAGCTTCTTTTGCGGAGTTGATCATCGGGGCAATGATTGCCTCTGCACCGAGATCCAAGAGGCGGCTCGCCGTCGCAAAATCACCAACCGGGATACGCGCAATACGGTGGGCATTCAAACCGCTCATGGCCGCGAAGGCGTCGCGCGCGCTGGCAAGGTCGTGCTGGCCATGCTGGAGGTCCATGGTCACGGCCTCATAGCCGCTACGTGCCAGCAGTTCCGAGAGAATTGGGACTGCAAGTCCGGACCAGGCAGTCACGATGGTTTGGCCATTTTTCAGTTTTTCGGCGAGCGATGCCATGGTCTTCTTTCGTTTGCAGGAAGGAGCAGTGCAATCAAATCAATTGTACGTTCCCGTGCAAGCCCTGTTCCCGTCAATTCCGGTGATGACAACAGCCGATTAGACACAAAAAACCCCCGGGGTCACCCACGGGGGATCTTGCTCCCAAGCCCGGAAAGCGCGTTGTTCGCTCAGCTGCCGCTCTGGATCTGTTGAGCCGCGGTGGCCAACAGCTCTTCCATTGTGCGCCGGATCTGGTGGTCCGACTGGTCGATGTTGTTTGCGTCAAAGTCAGAGCGGATCTTGCGGAACACGTCGTCGTCGCCCGGTTCTTCGAAATCGGCCCGAACAACTTCCTTGGCATAGTCTTCGGCATCCGTGCCGGTCTTCCCCAGAAGCTCTGCGGCCCACAGCCCCAAAAGCTTGTTGCGGCGTGCGATGGCCTTGAACTTCAGCTCCTCGTCATGCGCGAACTTGTTTTCAAAGCCCTCTTCGCGCTTGTCGAATGTGCTCATTCTGGTGTCTCCCAAACTGCGGATGGCGATGTGCCATTGATATAGGAATGATCTCGGCCATTCCATATCCCCCGAACCGCCTCAAATCAACGAATGATCGCATTTTTGCCCTGAAAGCGTACCTGGACCTGAAATGCAAGAACAGCGCCGATTGTACTTTGGCTGCTCTTCGGGTAAGTTCCGCGCCGCGAATGCGGGGCTAAGGCAGTGTTGCCAACCCGAGCAGCGCGGCGAACGCGCCTTGGGAGGAACAACCGAATGCCAAGGACAAACCCCGATCGATGGATTTTCTCAAACACTCACGGTACGTGCCAATGAACCGCCGCCGGCGTATTTATGAAGGCAAAGGCAAGATTCTTTACGAAGGTCCTGAGCCTGGAACTTTGATCCAACACTTCAAAGACGATGCAACCGCATTCAACAACAAGAAACACGAGATTGTTGATGGAAAAGGTGTGCTGAACAACCGGATCTCCGAGTTCATTTTCAATCATCTGAACAATATCGGCATTCCGACTCACTTCATCCGCCGCATGAACATGCGTGAACAGCTGATCCGTGAAGTCGAAATCATTCCGCTTGAAGTGGTTGTACGCAACGTCGCTGCCGGGTCGATCGCCAAGCGCCTCGGCCTCGAAGAAGGCACCCAGCTGCCCCGCTCCATCATCGAGTTCTATTACAAGAACGACGAACTGGACGACCCAATGGTCGCAGAAGAACACATAACCGCGTTCGGCTGGGCCAACCCGCAGGAACTCGATGACATGATGGCGCTTGCCATTCGGGTCAACGATTTCCTGTCCGGCCTTTTCCTGGGCGTTGGCATCCGTCTTGTCGACTTCAAGATCGAGTGCGGCCGGCTGTTTGAAGGCGACATGATGCGTATTGTTGTTGCCGATGAAATTTCACCGGACAGCTGCCGCCTCTGGGACATCGAAACAAACGACAAGATGGACAAGGACCGGTTCCGCCGGGATCTTGGAGGCATGCTTGAAGCCTATCAGGAAGTCGCCAAGCGCCTTGGCATCTTGAACGGCAACGACCGGCCGACGGCAAGCGGGCCGACCCTGGTCCAGTAGGACGTCTGCGCGCAGCACTCGGACTATTGTCAAAAATACCTAAATCCTCTATGGCGGCCACATCGTCACAGGGGATTTTTTTATGCGTGGATACGTCAAACAGCTTCGAGCACTGACGCTCGTAGCAGCTGCTTCTTTGGCATTGGCAGCCTGTCAGACGGCAGGGCTTAAACCTGGAAGCATTCAAACCAGCTTCCCGCCAGCGGGATGGAATACCGAGCGCAAAGGCAACGAAATCGCGTACGTGTGCTCGCCAAACACCTGCAGAACGAAGCAGGCCGTTTTCGTGAGCCCAATCAAGGTGAAAGGCGACGCCGAGGCAGCAGTGCGCTCCGATATCTTCAGCGCCGGTCTGATGCGGGAATTGGGGAAATCCCTGAACAGGGCAAGCAAAGGCGGAATCCAAACGCTCTCGACCCAAAAGGTAACCACTTCAGCCTATTCCGGGTTTGACTTTGTCTATCGGATCACACCGAACTTCGGCGAACCTCAATACCTTGCCGCGCGCTTCATCATCCAGGCAGACCGCGGCGTTGCGATTGGCTCGATCTCGCCGTCACGGCAGACGGCCCAAGCCAATCTGCGCAAGTATCTGGCCAGCACAACGGTCCGCCGGCTGCCGTAATTCCCGGCTTCCGCACATTCTGCTCTTTTTTTGCTGGGGTTCCTCGTGTAAGTGAGCCCCAACAATTTTCCATAGTCCGAGATGGCAGTACCGCTGCGGAGACCCAATCATGAAAGCACGTGTAACCGTCACTTTGAAAAACGGTGTTCTTGACCCTCAAGGCAAGGCAATCGAAGGCGCTTTGGGCGGTCTCGGCTTTGACAGCATTGCGGCCGTCCGGCAGGGCAAGGTTTTCGACGTGGAATTGGCGCATACCGATGCAGGCGCTGCGAAAGCGGATCTCGAACAAATGTGCGAAAAGCTTCTGGCCAACACGGTGATTGAAAACTTCGCCATCGAAATCGTGTAACCCAGACATCCGGAGGGTCCGGCAATGGATGAAGATGCTGCCAAGGCCCTGCGTTTCATGGCCATCAAGGCCGCCATGTTCATTGCTCTTCCAGCCGGCGCCGCACTGCTCGCGGTCTACTTTCTCTTGTGACTGACAACGGGACGCTCCTCATGAAAACCGCCGTCATCGTTTTTCCAGGCTCCAACCGGGACCGCGACATGTTCCATGCGCTGGAACTGATCACCGGCTCGCGGCCGCAATCAGTCTGGCATACCGAGGCCACGCTGCCGGATGTTGATCTCGTCGTTGTGCCCGGCGGTTTTTCCTACGGAGATTACCTGCGCTCAGGCGCGATCGCAGCCCGCTCGCCGATCTTGAAGGATTTGGTTGCGCAGGCAGACAAAGGCATGACTGTTCTCGGCGTGTGCAACGGGTTTCAGATTTTGACCGAAGCCGGTCTGCTGCCCGGCGCTCTAATGCGCAATGCCGGGCTCAATTTCGTCTGCAAGGAAGTCATGCTGGAAACTGTGAGCGACGGCACGCGGTTTTCGTCAAAATTTGAAAAAGGCCAGGTCTGGCGCTGCCCGGTGGCCCACCATGACGGAAACTACTTTGCCGACGGGGATACCTTGAAGGCTCTGGAAGACAACGGCCAAGTCGTGTTCCGCTATGCAAACGGCACCAATCCGAACGGATCGATCAACGACATCGCAGGCATCACCAACGCGAAGGGCAACGTTCTAGGCATGATGCCGCATCCCGAGAACCTCGTGGAACCGCTTCATGGCGGAACAGAGGGGCGGATACTGTTCGAAAGCCTTCTGGAGGCTGCGGCCTGATTGAGGAGACGCCCGTGTCAGAGCTCAAATTGTCCCGCGAACAGAAGGTTGCTCTTGCAGCGAATCTGAAACGGTTCTTGGAAGATGAGCTCGACACGGAGATCGGCAACATGGATGCTGAACGGCTCGTGGACCACCTCGTCAAGCGCTTTGCGCCGCGGTTTTACAACCAGGGCATTCGCGACGCTCATGCCCTCCTCAGCAAAAAAATCGATGATTTGGCCGACGATTTTTATGGTCTCGAGCAGCCCGAAATCGACTGATTCCCCGCTCCTTCAAGCGGAAACGCGGCGCTCTTGTGTCGGTGCATGGCCATATTGGCGGGTAAATGCGCGGGAGAATGACGCCGCGCTGGAAAAGCCGCACATCTTGGCGACCACCTTGACCGGCGCCCCGTTTTCCAGCTCGATGCGCGCTACGTCCAACCGCCAGCCGGAGAGATAACCTCCCGGCGTAACGCCCACTACATCCTTGAATGTCACGGCAAACTGGGTCCGCGACATACCGGCAACGGAGGCCAATTGCTCGAGCGTCCAGGTCCGGTCCGGAGCCTCGTGCATGGCGACAAGTGCGGCAGCCAGCCGCGGATGCGCCAGACCGGCAAGCAAACCGACATCGGCCGCCCCGGTTTCAAGCGCATGACGCAAGAGCCGGATGACCACCACTTCGCACAAGCGATGAAAGACGGCCTGGCCGCCGCACCGCGGCCGAACAACCTCTTCCACCAGTGGCGCGACCACGTTTGCAAGATCGGGAGCGTCGCGGAGTGAAATCTCTATCCGTTCTGGCAGCGCGCAAACAAGGTGGTTGCCAGCCCCGGAGATCTGGATATCCGCTGCAACCAAGGTCGTTGCCATAGCATTCGGGACCGAAATCCCGTCCACCTCCTGCACAGCCCCCCCATGCGGCAGAAAAACGAGCTTCAAACTCTCGTCCGGCATTGCGAGCACAAAGAAATTGGAAGAAATCGCGCCCTGAACGTTCCCATCAATGGGTCCAAGAACAGCGTGAACCCGGAATCTCTCGATCAGGGAAGACAAACGATCAAGCCTTCCAGAGAAGCTGGTTCGCAGAATGCTGTCCATTTACCGTACCCTCGATCATGAATATAGAACAAAACAACACTGACCGTTCGATACAGTATCGTCAATACCCTGAGCGGCCAGAATGCCGCCCCCCGAAAGGACAACAGATGTTAACGCCACGTCAAGCAGTTCCCACACTCCGGGTCTCCACATTGGAGCACGGATCATTCGATCTGGGAAATGATCAGGCCGAATTCGCGACACTCGTCGTGTTTTATCGCGGTCTGCATTGCCCGATCTGTGCAACCTACCTCAAGGAGCTGGAACGCCTGACACCGGAATTTGCGGAACGCGGCGTCAAAACGATCGCGGTTTCTTCAGATGGCGAAGAACGTACGAAGCAGATGGCGGAGAAAATCGGTGCGCACAGCTTGCGCTTCGGTTATGGGCTGCCACTTAGTCTTGCCAAGGAGTGGGGCCTTTACATTTCAACCAGCCGGGGCACGACCTCAATCGGCATTGAAGAACCCGCTTTGTTTTCCGAACCCGGCGTTTTCTTGGTCAAACCGGACGGCACACTCTATTTCGCGTCCGTCCAGACCATGCCGTTTGTCCGGCCGCATTTTAAAGAAATGGTCGGTGCACTCGATTTCGTGATCAAGAACGAGTACCCGGCCCGCGGCGAGTACACCGGCGCCGTCTAGTCGCACGGCCCCAGCAAAGACAATTGACCCCGGCTCTGCGCCGGGGTTTATTTTTTCTGCGACCTTGCGAAGGCGTGTGCGGCTGTCCATCTGCGCAACATACCTCCTTCAAAGGCTCTGCCGTGCTTTATCTTCAAGTTGTTTTGGGTCTCGTTCTGCTGGTCGCAGGCGGTGACACATTGGTTCGCGGATCTGTCGGGATTGCGCGCCACTTCGGTATGTCCCCCCTTCTCATAGGTCTCGTTCTGGTCGGCTTCGGCACATCCATGCCGGAACTGATGACCAGTATTCTGGCCGCGTTAAACGACGCGCCCGGCATCGCTGTCGGCAACGTGGTTGGCTCCAACATTGCGAACATTTTGCTTATTCTCGGCATTTCGGCGGTAATCGCGCCACTGGCAACCGATCCGGCGGCCATGCGCCGCGATGGCGCCGTCGTGACACTTGCAGCCATCGCCGTTGTTGCCCTTGCCCTGCTTGGCGAAGCGGGACGGATATCCGGCAGCATGCTGCTCGCCGGCCTGGCTGTCTACCTTGTTGTCACCTACCGGATGGAGACCGGCCAAACCACACCTTCAGCGGAATTTCACCGTGCGGAAGCGGAGGCCAGCACGGCGCAGCCTTTTACTGAGAAGCTGCCGTTTTTGATCTTCCTGACGATCGCAGGCCTCGCCATGACACTTGGCGGCGCCCACTATCTGGTAGCAGGGGCAACGGGGCTTGCGCGACAGGCCGGGATCAGCGAGGCAGTGATTGGTCTGACGATTGTCGCGGTTGGCACATCGCTTCCCGAACTGGTGACGTCAGTGGTCGCTGCATTCAAAAGGCAATCCGACATCGCACTCGGCAACGTGATCGGCTCGAACATATACAACATCTTGGGCATTTTGGGCGCTACAGCCTTGATCAAGCCCATCGCAATTCCTGCTGAAATCATGGACCGGGATATTTGGGTTATGCTGGCGGCAACGCTCGCACTGGTGTTTTTCGCTTTTACCGGTTGGAAAATTACCCGGCGCGAAGGGGCTGCGATGTTGTTCGGATATGCGCTGTACATGGGCTATCTAGCCACGATCGCGCATTAATCAGGTTCCGTGCCACCATCAGCGGAAAGGCACGAAACAAGGCTCCCAATCCGGCAAACGATCTGCTAAACCGGCGCCAAACTCCCAAAGGCGCACGCGCCGCAGATTCCCGGACCGACATGATCCAGAACGACATCAAGATCACGCCCGAGCTCATCGCATCCCACGGCTTGAAGCCGGACGAATACGACAGGATCCTCGAGCTGATCGGCCGTGAGCCGACCTTTACCGAACTCGGCATCTTTTCCGCCATGTGGAACGAACACTGTTCCTACAAGTCATCAAAAAAATGGCTGAAAACCTTGCCCACGGACGGACCCCGGGTATTGCAGGGGCCGGGCGAGAATGCCGGCGTTGTCGACATCGGCGACGGACAGGCCGTGGTCTTCAAAATGGAGAGCCACAACCACCCGTCCTATATTGAACCCTATCAGGGAGCCGCAACCGGTGTCGGCGGCATTTTGCGCGACGTCTTCACCATGGGCGCACGCCCCGTCGCGGCGATGAATGCGTTGCGGTTCGGAGAACCCGATCATCCGCGCACCCGGCATCTGGTCTCCGGCGTCGTGTCCGGGGTTGGGGGCTATGGCAACTCTTTCGGTGTTCCGACAGTAGGCGGTGAAGTGGAGTTCCACGCCCGCTATAATGGCAATTGCCTGGTCAACGCGTTTGCAGCCGGTCTGGCAAATTCAGACGCGATCTTTCTGTCCAAGGCCGAAGGTGTCGGTCTGCCGGTCGTCTATCTTGGCGCGAAGACCGGCCGCGACGGTGTCGGCGGCGCGACCATGGCGTCAGCCGAATTCGACGACACGATCGATGAAAAACGTCCCACTGTTCAAGTCGGCGACCCGTTCACTGAAAAATGCCTGCTCGAAGCCTGTCTTGAATTGATGGAAACCGGCGCCGTGATCGCCATTCAGGACATGGGGGCGGCAGGTCTGACCTGCTCCGCAGTCGAGATGGGCGCCAAGGGCGATCTGGGTGTGGAACTCGATCTTGACAAGGTGCCGGTGCGCGAAGAGCGCATGACCGCCTACGAAATGATGCTGTCGGAAAGCCAGGAACGCATGCTTATGGTGCTGCGTCCGGAAAAGGAAGCGGAGGCGGAAGCCATCTTCAAGAAATGGGGCCTCGACTTCGCTATCGTCGGGGTTACGACCGATACGTTACGGTTTGTGGTCAAGCACCAGGGCGAGACTGTCGCCGATCTTCCGATCAAGGAACTGGGCGACGAAGCGCCCGAATATGACCGGCCATGGGTTGCACAGGATCCGCGCCCTTTCTTGACTGCCGAAGATATTGCCGAACCAGACGACTACGCCGGTGCGTTGAAGGCGCTGGTCGGCTCAGCCAACGGCTGCTCCCGCCGCTGGGTTTATGAGCAGTATGACACCCTGATCCAGGGCAACACCGCTGCCTCTCCTGGCGGAGATGCCGGCGTGATCCGGGTTGAAGGCATGCGCAAGGGCCTTGCCTTTTCCGTCGATGTCACACCGCGGTATTGCGAAGCCGACCCGTTCGAAGGCGGCAAGCAGGCTGTCGCCGAAGTCTGGCGCAATCTGACCGCCGTTGGCGCCGAGCCGCTTGCGGCCACGGACAATCTGAACTTCGGCAACCCGGAAAAACCCGAAATCATGGGTCAATTCGTCGGCTGCATCAAAGGTATCGGAGAAGCCTGCCGGGAGCTGCATTTCCCGATCGTTTCCGGCAATGTCTCGCTCTACAACGAAACACATGGCGAGGCCATCCTTCCAACCCCGGCTATTGGCGGCGTCGGCCTTCTGCCCGACGTGACGGTACGCGCCGCGGCAGCCTTCGCCAATGAGGGCGACGAAATCATCCTGATCGGCGGCAAAGGCACGCATCTCGGTGCGTCTATGTATCTGGCGGAAATCCTCGGCCGCGAAGAAGGCGCTCCACCACCGGTCGATCTGGCTGCGGAAAAGCGGCGAGGCACCCTCGTTCGCCAACTGATCGGCGCAGGCCGCGTTACATCAGTGCACGACGTATCGTCGGGTGGACTTGGTGTTGCACTTGCCGAAATGGCCATTGCCGGGAACCAAGGCGCAAAGATCAAAGTGGACGGGCCCGCCCACGCAGCTCTCTTCGGCGAAGATCAGGGCAGGTATGTCATTACCGTACCGGCCGGAGATCTGGATGGCACCTTGGAAGACATTCTCGACGAAGGCGTTGAAGCCAATCACATCGGCACGGTCGGCGGCGAGCAATTGACTGTTGAGGGCATCCTCACCATATCCGTTGCAAACTTGGCCGAAGCACACGAAAATTGGTTTCCGTCTTACATGTCGGTTGCCTAACCGTTCGGGAACACAACAATAATTCTTTGAGGGACAGACCCCATGCCAATGAACGCAAACGAGATCGAGACCCTGATCAAAGAGGCTCTGCCGGACGCTCAGGTTGAGATCCGCGATCTTGCAGGAGATGGCGACCACTATGCGGCCAGTGTTGTCTCCGAAGCCTTCCGCGGCAAGAGCCGCGTTCAACAGCACCAGCTGGTTTACGAAGCTTTGAAAGGCAATATGGGCGGGGAGTTGCACGCTCTCGCCCTGCAAACCAAAGCGCCGGAATGAGAATGCATCTAGAGGAGGTTTGCTCCGCTACGTAGTTTCGCGTAAAACCGGATCAAACACGCGGTCGAAGGGCCGGCAATCGAATTTGGAAAGGACTGATCCCATGAGCATCCAAGAGTGGATCAAGAACGAAGTCGACACAAATGACGTCGTGCTCTTTATGAAGGGTACCCCGAATTTCCCGCAATGCGGATTTTCCGGTCAGGTCGTTCAGATCCTCGACTACATCGGCGTACCATACAAGGGCATCAACGTTCTTGAAGACGACGAATTGCGTAACGGCATCAAGGAGTTCACCAACTGGCCGACAATTCCGCAACTCTATATCAAGGGTGAATTCGTCGGCGGCTGCGACATTATCCGCGAAATGTTCCAGAATCAGGAGTTGCAGTCGGCGTTCTCCGAAAAAGGTATTGCGACCAGCCAGACCGCGTAACAGCGAGCGGCGTCTTCGGTTAACCTTGAGTTAACTTATCCAAAGGCGGTCCGGTTTCCGGGCCGCTTTTTGTGTGTTCAGCTCGGCAAATTTTGCCGAATCGCCTAACCTGAACGCAAGGTGAATGCCGGATTCAGGGACAGTACAACCGCGTACCGCCATTTTCCGACCATGACGTAACGGCGCACCGCCGCAATGGATTGGGACTGGGGATGATGAACAAACTACTGATCGCTGCCGCTGCATTCGTTGTTGCTGGCATTTCTGTCGCGGCCACGACGCCGAAACCGGCGGAGGTTGAACTCCGTCGCGTTGACTGCACCGACTTGACCGTTTTCGCACCCGACAATGGCAAGACACCCAAAGACCTCTGCAAGTCCTATGGCGGCCTGGCCCGGGCCGGGGGCACACCAAATTCTGAAGGTCTTGTGATTTTGGTGCGCAATCAGCCTGTGGGCGGATTTGAGGGGCAGTCCGCGCTGCAATAGCGCTGTCCCGCCTAGCTGCCGACTTGCACTGCGAAGGCCTCGACCGGCGCCCGCACATTGTGCAGTTCCAAGCGGCCCAAAGGCAAAGGTGGGCGTTCCGGATCCTGACAGACATCTTCTGCAACCACGATCGGATGCCCTGTCCGCTTACCGTGATCTCCTAACCGGGCGGCAACATTGGCCGCACTGCCAATCACCGTGAAATCCAGTCGTTCGCGTGAGCCGACATTTCCGTAAGTCACCTCACCAAAAGCAATTCCGATGGCGCACTGTATTTTCGGCTGATCCCCCTCATCCGGTGCGGCGAGCGTTTCAACAATCCGCCGCGCACTGGAGACAGCCCGGCTGCAGGCCTGCGCCCGGTCATCGGTTGCCGGAAAGATCGCCAGCACCGCGTCGCCGATAAATTTAAGCACTTCCCCGTCATTCTCATTGATCAGATCGGTCGTCACTTCGAAGAACCGGTTGAGCAGCGCGACATAGTCGGGACGGCTCAACTCCGATTCCAGGCGCGTCGATCCGCGCAGATCGCAAAACAGGATCGCTGCTTCAATCACATCGCCGTCGCCTCGCCGGATTTCCCCGCCCAGAACCCGGGCGCCAGTGCGCTTGCCCAGATAGGTCTCCAGCAAAGCGGTCGCATTGGACCGTAACGCGAAAACCTCGTATAGACGGCTGATCATCGGGGCGCATTCGAACACGAGGCCGAGATTGGCCGTGGTGAAACCGTCCGGGTGATCGCTCGCCATGGTCAACACGTTGATTTGCCCATTGGAGAAGGGCAGCGGCATCGCAACATAGTCGGTTGCCCCTTGCGCCCGCAAATCCTCCATAATGGGAAAATTGAACTCGTCCGGGTTCGCATCCAGTCTTTGCCGGACGCCGCCAAGACCGTTGGATACATGTTGAAGCGGGCTGTTTACAAAGGCGGGATTCTGAAAGATCCCGTGAGAGGGCGAAGCGACTTTCACGTGGTTGTCCGTGCGCGTCCAGATATAGTGCCTCCCGGCAATCATCGGATGGAGCGACCAGATCAACACGCTGAAGCGGCTGACGGCTATCCCGTCTTCCACCAGCCGTCGGCCGATGGCAGCCGTCAGATCTTCCGGGTTCAGCAGGGTCCAGGCCTCTCGCAGCAACCAATCGACCGTTGGTCCGGAGATGTTGCCGCTCGGGGATGCGTGAAGGTGCAGACCGCTCAGTTCGTAATCCGTTACGGTATCCGGCATGAAGGCAACATATCCATCAACTGCCCTGCCCTCCGGTAGCGCGTTCTCATAACACCAGACGGCGTTTTTAAGTGTGGTATCGCCAATTTTTAGATCGGCATAGCTGGCTGTACCCTTAAATGGACAGAACGTCCGGTGATCGGGCGCAGGCACCAAATCGGCAATCACGTCTTCGCGCGGGAAATAGATGACTGGCGGCAAACGGGTTTCATACATGACCTTGGCCCTATCGGACCGGGCAATCACCGTATCACCACGCCGCGCGGTCACCGGGCCATCGAGCGGCTCGACCAGGATTTGGTAGTCATTTGCTGTGCGTTGTTCGAGTATCTCCATTCCGAGACGTTACGAACGGTTCTTAAACCTGTCCAGCTTGGTAAAAAACCGCAGGACGCTTGGTCATTCGGCGGCAAACAGGTTCGCCGTCATAGCCAGACTGGCGCCGCAAGGCGCCTCTGCCTCCCCCTCACTGTTTGAGGCTGCACCAGGGCGCAGGTTCACAAAGTCGTAGAGTGTGCGATCGAGCAGATGTGAGGGCCTCGTATGGGCGAGCGCACGGGCCATGACGCCCAGCCGTCCCGGAGTTTCCTTCTCCCAGGTCTGTAGCATCTGCTTGACCTCTTCGCGTTGCAGACCGTCCTGCGAACCACACAGGTTGCATGGAATGATCGGAAAATTCATACCGACCGCAAACTTGGCTATATCGGTCTCGGCCGCATAGGCCAGCGGACGCAGCACCAGAAGGTCGCCTTCATCATTGATCAGTTTCGGTGGCATGGACGCGAGCCGCCCACCGTGAAACAAGTTCATGAAGAAGGTTTCCAGAATGTCCTCGCGGTGATGGCCCAGCACAACCGCCTCGCAGCCTTGTTCCCGGGCAATCCGGTAAAGGATCCCGCGCCGCAGGCGCGAGCACAGCGAGCAATATGTTTTGTGAGCCGGGATCTTGTCGGTCACGATCGAGTAGGTATCTTCGCGCACAATGAGGTGCTCGATGCCGTTTTGTTCAAAAAACGCGGGCAGAATATGCGCAGGAAAACCCGGCTGGGCCTGATCGAGATTGCAAGCAATCAGATCCACGGGCAAAAGCCCGCGCCATTTCAACTCGATCAAGACAGCGAGCAGTGTGTAGCTGTCCTTGCCGCCCGACAGACAGACAAGCCATTTGGGTTTTTTCGCCGGCTCCGCTGCGTCACCGAGCATGCCGAAATCGCTGATCGCCTCACGCGTCTGGCGCAGCAGCCGCTTGCGCAGTTTTTTGAATTCGACACTCGACGGCGCACCGCGCAGGAGAAGCGGAACATCGATGTCGTTCTGATCTGCAGCAATATCGTTCATGGGAGTGGCTCGGCGCTCGCGATTTTTGGAATCTGCGCTGACATAGCGGATTGCCGCTGCAGAGCCAAGCAGCGATGACATTTTGGAAAGCTCGCCGAGAATCCAAATCGCTCACACCAAGCAATGATCCTCATCTGAACATAAACATTCATGGTGAATTATTACAATTTTTAGTTGCATGTAAAATATATACACTTCAACGGCCTGCAACCCGAATGGTGTTAGGCGCAAGGACACTAAGATTTTGGGAGACTGTGATGACAGATGCCGCCTTGATCGTAGATCATTCCGAAACCCAAACCGAGAACGCACCTTTTTTGCCTGGAAGTCCAGCACTTGGTTTTGGATATGACGTTAATGGAGAATACGCTGAGCCGGAGAGTATTTTGGACGGCGCACTTTTTGATTTTCCTGACGAAACCAAACCCGTAAACATTGGCGGACAAGACTATATAATAAATAAGTTATTTAACCATCACATGATTGAACGGTCCGATTACTATGAAGTATTTGGAAATACGATTGACATCTACAGAGAGTCCCAAAATCATGAAATCAGCGTTGAAGGAAAATACAAACTGTTTTCGGGTTCACTCAGCACATCTTTCAGTTCAAAATCCTTGAGCCAAGAGGAAACAACGTATTCCACAATCCGGCAAATACACAAACTTTGGTCTGTTAATCTGCCACGGACCAGCGACATTCTACAGTATTTGAAACCGTCCGTCGCTGCTGAGATCAACAACAAAAGTATTTCTCCAAATAAAATATTCGACAAGTATGGGGCGGTGTTCCTTGGCGAGGTAATCGTAGGCGGCCGAATTGATTCCAACAGCGCAACCAAGTCCCTCAAAGTCGATAGATCAATGGACATTCGCGTTGTTGCAAAGGCTTCCTATCAAGCACTTATCGGTGAAATCCACGTAAAGTCTGACAGCCATCTTGCAAAAGAGATTGAGAGCTACAGGGCTAATTCAGAATTGAGTCACCATGTTATTGGTGGCGATCAGCAATATGTATCCGCAATATTTAAAGGTGATACCGAAGCTTATGCGGCATGGGCAAAAAGTCTCAGTGATCGCGCTGTTATGATGGATTTCACCAAAGAAGGCCTTCGGCCTATCTGGGAACTCGCGACAGAGAGCACGCGCAGATCGGAGCTCGAAAATGCCTTTGCCGATTGGGTGCTCAGCAAGGAAACTAAAATTGTCAAAGACAAAACCGTGCTTGCTCTCAACCAGTTCCCAGCCATGCAAAATGTCGGAACTGACTCAGGCTCGGGCGCAAAAATGGACCTGTCGGTATGGCGGCCAGTCATCGCGGAGCACGACAGCTATTTCTACGGTGGGCAATGGGGTCAGCACAACCATAATCCTACCGCCGATGGCCGCGCAGCTGTCTTTCGGGACCTGGAAGACCTTGGGCTGCTGAAAGAACCGGTGAGCTTTATAAAAATCTGGGACGATGCAGGCTCAGGCAAGAGCCACGACTATTCCTGCTGGCGACCTGCTCCCCCACAGGGCTATCGCGCCCTCGGAGACTTCATGGTGCTCAGGGAATCGAGCGGCCACTTTCCGGACCATCTCGCATACAAAGTGATGTGCGTGCATGAAAGCTTGTGCAGGGATGTCACTCAAGATGACTTTGGAAGCAGCTACATGTGGCAAGATCATGGAACCCACGCCAACAAAGATCTTAGTCTTTGGCGGCTTGAACCGGCCAGCACCACTGGCGGTGTAAATGTTGGCTCGTTTATCGGATCTCCCTATGAGAACAGCATCCCGCACTCCGTCATAGACGGCCTTAGAGGAGTCGTGGGCGTGCTGAAAGATGACTTTATAAAGGCCTACAAAAACCCGCTTCATTTGGTCAGATAGGATGGAAGAGGTCATCCCCTCGCCGTTGTGAGTGAGGGGATGACGTCAACCTGTTCGAGTTGTGATTACTGCTATAGATGGATGTAGAATGATATAAACGCTGCCCGGAGCGGTGGCTGTAAGTATTGAAGGCTTATGTCCCGGCATCAGCCTGCGACCTGCTTGGCAGTAAGATCCATATCCTGCACAGTCCGGTTCCGGCCGTTTGTCTTGGCATGCATCAAGGCAACGTCCGACCGGGTGCGGACTGTCGAAACCGAACCGCCGTTCCGGGTATCTGCCAAGCCGATGGAAACCGTGATCGTGCCGAGGATTCGGCCCGAATGCGACAATGCCGTCGTTGCCGTCCGGGTGCGGATATGCTCTGCAATTTCAAGCGCTTCCTCCCGGCTAATATCCGAAAACAGAACCGAAAACTCCTCGCCACCGAACCGATAACACAGGCCACGCTCGCCAACGATCTCCGCCAGAATGCCCGCGAACGTTATCATTACGGCATCACCGGCATCATGGCCGAATTCATCGTTGAAGCGTTTGAAATAGTCGATATCGATCATCATGCAGGTGAGTGGAACGCCATCGTTTTCACGGCTGAACGTTGCCAGGGATTCATCAAGCGATCTTCGATTCAAAAGACCGGTCAGCGGATCGCACACCGCCATTCTGGTGAGCCGGTCACGCAGCTGCAAATTGGCCAGCGCCAGGCCAACGTTTTCCGCAATCATTCCAAGATAAGCGGTGTAATCGTCCACGGGGGTGGCGTCGTTCGAAAGGCTCGAAAACACGAGCAAGCCAAGCGCATCGCCATGCGCCATGAGCGGGATGCAAAGACCGGCCGAGCGGGGATCTGGAAAGTGCTGGCATTGAACATCTTCCTTGTCTGGAAGGCTGTGATGAGCCCGCCCACGCCGAAGGCTCCAGCACGCTTCCGGATCGAACCGCTCGGGAAAATCTTCAGGCATTTGCCAGGTTGAGGCCCGCCAAAGAACCGTCTTCGTTTCGTTCAAAATGAAGAACGCGCCGCCGAGATCGGCGAACACCTGCGGCCCAAAGCACGCCACGACCTCTGCAATTTCCTCTGTTTTCTGGCAGGCCTGCATCCGGCGCATCATTTCAAGAATGAGCCCCTTCATCTTCAGATCGCGTTTGCGCTCGGCATCGAGGCGTTCCCGCTCAAGGCCGTTTTCCCGGAAGATGCGGATCGCGTTGGTGAGATCTCCGATTTCATCCCGGCGGGTGTCGGCGGGAACCTCAACTTCAAAATCCTGTTTCGCAAGGCGCCGGACGACTGAAGACATATGTGTCAGCGGCAGCGCAACACGGCGGCGCAGCACAAAATAAAGCACAGCGAGGAAAACAAGGGCTGTCACCCCTAAAAGAACACGGGCAATCACGTTGTAGAGTTCGCTTCGGATCTGCGCCTGCTGCAGAGCCAGCGCGGTTCGTGCCGTCACTTCGTTTGTGAATGCTTTTATCTGGTCGACCAGCCGGACATGCATGGTGTAGTGCTCATCACCAAACAGGATCTCCCGGGCTGCTTGCGGGTTTCCGGATTGATAGGCCGTGATCGCCGCCACCTCCAGCTCTTCAAGACCATCAATCAGGGTAGTGATGCCGGCAAGCAACGCCAGCTCAGCCTCTGTGCCGGCCAAATCCTTCACATGCCGCGCCTGCTCCTCCAGCCGGTGCTCTTCTTCGTTGATGGTCTCAAAGGCTGCCAAGTGCTTGAGATCGCCGCGCATCACATAAAGACGGGCTTCATCGGTTCTCAGTTCAGCATCGAGTTCAAGCTGTGCGCCGAGATCTGCAAGCGCCAGATGCACCTCAACCGCTTGCCGTTCTTCATGTGCCATCCGGATCGACAAAATGAAGGCAAGGCCGGAGAAAAAGGTCAGGGCCAGGGTGATTCCATAGGCCAGATTCGTGAGGGTATTTATCTTCATCTCAATGACCCAAAAGGCCGCGACACGGCCCGGCAGGAGGCAGACGTCAGGATCAAAAGGTGCGATTCAAAGCAAGATAACGCAGCGGATTCGGTTGTTTGGCTAATACTATCATATTCAGTGGCCACGTAGCTGACCAATTGGGTGGGACGAAGGGTATTTCCGCTACATGCGTCGACTTTGCAGGACAAAAAAAAGCCGCCCGGAGGCGGCCTTTGAAAGTCCCGTGAGACTGGTTAGCGCGAGTAGAACTCGACCACCAGGTTCGGTTCCATCTGTACCGGATACGGTACGTCGGAAAATGCCGGAACGCGGTTGTAGGTTGCGGTCATCTTGCTGTGGTCAGCTTCGATGTAGTCTGGAACATCACGCTCAGCGGACTGAACGGCTTCCAGAACCAGTGCCATCTGCTTGGACCGGTCGCGAACTTCAATGACATCGCCCGGACGCACGCGGTAGCTCGGGATGTTGACACGCTTGCCGTTCACCTTCACGTGGCCGTGGTTGATGAACTGACGGGCAGCGAAAACAGTCGGAACGAACTTTGCGCGGTAGACGATCGCGTCGAGACGGCGCTCCAGAAGACCGATGAGGTTTTCAGACGTATCGCCCTTCAGCCGGGACGCTTCGTCGTAGACCTTGCGGAACTGTTTTTCGGAGATGTTGCCGTAATAGCCTTTGAGCTTCTGTTTGGCGCGCAGCTGCACACCGAAGTCTGACAGCTTGCCTTTGCGGCGCTGACCGTGCTGGCCTGGTCCGTATTCACGGCGGTTCGCCGGGCTTTTCGGACGGCCCCAGATGTTTTCGCCCATCCGGCGGTCAATTTTGTATTTAACGCTATGGCGCTTTGACATCGCGGTTTCCTTTGTGTAACGCGTTGTTTTTTATCAAGGAAACGCGCCCTCCTTTATCCAGTCGGATCTCTTTAAGACCAAACGGGATCGACAGGGACCCAGCTAGACGGCGCCGGCTGAATGCCCACGGGTGCGTGACAACCAAAAACAATATGTCCTTGGAACGCGCGGTAGTTACTGAAATCCCGGCTAAAAGTCAATCGCCAGACAGCCTTTCCGCAGCCGAGGCGCACATTAAGATCGGACCGGTTTCGTCTCTACGTCAGCAGCCCTATGGGAACGGTTAACAACCCCTTATACCCCAACGGCAGATTTACAATAAAAACAATGTATGCATTTAGAGATTTTTAATGCGGGATTTAGCAGTATGCACCCCGTAGAAATAACGGTTGATAAAAATCGGGAGCGGCATGGGGCACGCTACCCGTTTGTCTTTGCAGCAAGCCCTCCGGAGGGATTTAAATGGGCCCAGCCCGCCATCCCGCAGTTTTTACCCCGCGCAATCTGGAAGATGCCCTTGCTGTCGGCTGCCCGGTCGATCATGTACTGACCGTGATCGACTACGCTTTCCAGCCCATTGTCGATATGGCAACCGGCGTTGTCTACGCCTACGAGGCGCTTCTGCGAGGGACCGAAGTTCTCGGTTTCAAAACCCCTGCCGACCTCTTTGAGTTCGCCTTCGACAAGGGTTTCCTTGCTGAACTCGAGGCCCGCCTCGCATTCGTCGCACTTTCAAAATTCGGCACGCTGACACTTGCCCGCGGCACCAAGTTCTTTTTCAACCTCGACGGACGCGGCCTTGGCCTCGATGATGATCCGCGCATGGGTCTGCCGCACATCATCAAGTCGGCACGTCTGTCACCGAGCCAAGTCTGCATCGAACTGACCGGCCGCCACCGCGACACGTTCTGCGATATTACGGAACATGCCCTTGAAACCTTGCGTCAAACTGGTGTGCTTTTGACCCTGGATGACTTCGGCCGCGGTTTTTCCGAACTCCGCCTGCTGCATGACCTTGCGCCCGACTACATCAAGATCGACCGGTTTTTCCTGAACGGAATCGACACCGACCCCCGCCGCAAACTGTTTGTCACCACCGTCGCAAATCTTGCACATGTGCTTGGCTCACGCGTGATCGCCGAGGGTGTTGAAACCGATAGCGAATACAAGGCCTGCCGGGACGCGGGGTGCGATCTGATCCAAGGCCATCACGTCGCACGGCCGTTCCAGCAAAAACGCGAAGCAAAACTCTTCTACGACCACATTCGCTTGCCGATGTTCGGCTCAAAGCGCAAGGACGAAGAGGCACGGATCCGCAACGAATTGATCCCGCTGCGCACCACGACCTTCGACGCGTCCATGAAGAAGGTTTTGGACCTGTTCATGACCGCGCAGGACGTCAGCATCATCCCGGTGCTGGATTCCAATCAGGAGCCCAAGGGCATCATTCATGAACGCGATCTGAAGGCCTATCTCTACGCAGGCGGTTCGGACGAGGCCGACTACAGTGCAGCTCTGGACCTCCCTCTGCGCAGTTTCGTGCGCCCCTGCCCGATCGCCGACATCGATTCGAATGCCGATATGCTGCTGGTGACGTTCGCTTCATCATTAAATTCCGATGGCATCATCATCACGCAGAATTTCCGCTATGTGGGCTTCCTGTCAGCCACATCGCTTTTGAAGATCATCCATGAAAAGCGGATCGAAGAAGCCCAGGACCAAAACCCTCTGACCCGCATGCCTGGAAATGGTGCTGTATCCAGATTTATCTCGGAGGCGGGCCGCAAAAAAAATGCGTCGCGTCACCTGTGCTATTTCGACTTCGATAATTTTAAACCGTTCAACGACACTTATGGCTACCGCCAGGGTGACCGGGCCATCATCCTGTTCGGAGAGCTGCTGCAAAGGCATGTTTCCGGGAACAGCACGTTCCGCGGGCATATTGGCGGCGATGACTTTTTCGCCGGCTTCATGTCCGGCGATCAGACCGACGTTGCGGCGCATATTCTCGCACTGAAGCGGGCCTTCAAAACCGATGTGGAGAGCTTTTACTCCGCCGAACACAGAACCCAGGGATACATGGAGGCCGCCGACCGGTTCGGCGCCACCCGAAAGTTCCCGCTGCTGGATTGTTCGATCTCCATCGTCACTGTTCCGGAAGGGATTTGCGTTCACCCGGACCGGCTGAATCGTGAAATCGCGGACCTTAAGAAAGAAGCCAAGCGTTCAGATGACGGGCTGGTGGTCAAAACACTCACAGAGGCGGACGCCGCCTAAACCTCGAGCCCAAAACCGGTCATAAGCCGCCGGGCATCGGCATCCTTTCGCCCGGATGTAAACACCGCGGTATCGGCTGCGGAAAGCGGCGCTGAAAGCACATCCGAGCCGAGCACCCGTACAACTTGCCGGGCAATTGCCTCGGCCGGGTCCAGCCAGTCCACCGGCCAGGGAGCGACTTTTCGCAAGCGATTTGCCAGAAACGGATAGTGCGTGCAGGCGAGGACGACAACATCGGTTCGCCGGCCGTCTTTTTCCAGAAAGCAATCCGCCACCTCTGCAAGCAATTCGCTATCTGAAACCGGTTCGGCACGTATATGTGCTTCAGCCAGGGCAGCCAGGCGTTCAGACCCGACCAGCCGGACATGGCAGGAAGACGCATATTGCTCGATAAGATCGCGGGTATAGGCGCGCCGGACAGTGCCGGGCGTCGCCAGAACGCTCACAAGCCCCGAGGCGGTGCGTTCGGCGGCCGGCTTGATTGCCGGAACGGTGCCGATAAACGGAGTTTCGGGATAGGCTCGGCGCAGCGCCTCACCGGCCAGCGTGAACGCAGTATTGCAGGCGATGACAACCGCCTTAGGCTGGCGGGCTCCGATCAGCTTTCCGAAAAGCGCCACAAGATGCGACTGAAGCTCACCATCCTCCCAGTTTCCATAGGGAAAGGCCGCATCATCTGCCAAATAGACCAGAGGTTCATACGGCAGAAGCAAACGCAGTTCGCGCAAGACCGTCAGACCGCCAATACCGCTGTCGAACACCAGAACCGGTCGGTCTTCCTTGCGCATTCTGTTTGCCTCACTCTTCTTCGGACTTCTCCTGACGCCGTGGCCGCGTTTCGCGTTTTTCCAAAGCCGCCACAACGCCGCGCAACGCCCGCACCTCCTGCTCGGTCAAGGAGGCCTTCTGGAAGATGTTGCGTAAAGTTCTGACCATATGAGGGCGGCGTTCGGGCGGCCGGAAAAAAGTCGCCTCGTCCAGCGCACTTTCCAAATGCTCGAACAGGCGCAGGACATCCTCTTTGGTTGCCGGGGGATGTTCCTCTTCGTCTAGGCGGAACGGTAACTCGCCCTGGCTTGCCGTCTTGCGCCACTCATAGGCACACACCAGCACGGCTTGGGCAATGTTGAGTGATGCGAAATCCGGATCGACAGGAAGTGTCACAATCTCGTCGGCCAGCGCAACTTCTTCATTGTTGAGGCCCCAGCGCTCCCGGCCGAAGATATAGCCAACTGCAAGATCTTTCGTGCCAAGTTCAACCGCCTTCACCGCAGCCTCGTCGGGACCGCGCACGGGCTTCGGCACTTCACGCGAGCGGGCCGTGGTCGCGAACACGAAGGTCAGATCGGCAATCGCCGCTTCAAGCGTCTCGAACACCTGCACATTGTCGATGACGTGATCCGCCCGGCTTGCTGCGGCGCGCGCCTTTTCGCTGGGCCAGCCGTCCCGCGGATTGACGATGCGCAGGTCAACCAGGCCGAAATTGGCCATGGCCCGCGCCGCTGTGCCGATGTTTTCGCCCAGCTGCGGCTCGCACAGGATCACCGCCGGCGCGCGCCCGCGTACCCGGCGGGCCTCTTCTCTGATTTTTGCATTTTTGCTCATGGGGCGGGGATTTAACCGACCGGCCGCCGATTGAAAAGCCTTTTGCCCGGCGGTTGGCTTCATCCGGGCAGCTGCTTGTAAAACAGAGTGGTTGCGTCCCAGCCGCCATGGGCCGAGACCGCGTATTTCGGAATGACGCCGGCCCTTGTGTAGCCCAGCTTTTCATACATCGCTTCGGCCGTATCGCCAGTGACCGTATCCAGCACCAGCAGCGGACGGTGCAGCTCCAGTGCCAGGCGCTCGGCTTCCGCCAGCAACGTGCGTGCAATGCCCCGTCTGCGGAAATCCGGATGGACCATCAACTTGGCGACTTCCGCGCGGTGCTGGCTGTTCTGTTTTCCGGCTAGCATCAGCATCACGGTCCCGGCGATCCGGGCGCCGCTGCGGACGATGACCAGATGGGCACTGCCGGTTTCAAGCCCGGGTTTTTGCTCCAGCCAGAAATCCGCCGCGGCCCTCTGTGTGATCGGCAAAACAAAACCGATGCCCGCCCCGTCCTCGACACAGGCTTTCAGCACCGCGCCGAGCTCACGGGCCTCTTTCTCAAGATCGGAAGCAAACAGTTTCTTGATATGCAGGGACAAAGGCTCTTTCTTGGTCATGGAGCCACCACGCACAACACATATCTGGCAGGATCCCGGCCAGGGGCATGGTAGGAATTGCCCTGATCAAGCCGGAAACGCAGGCAGTCTCCGGCGCGAAGTGTGTGGATTTCATCGCCCTGGCGCATTTCAAGAACGCCTGAGAGCATCACCAGGTGATGTTCCAGGCCGGACAAGGGCGGCGCGTCGTAGGATACGGATTGACCTGCAGGAAGTTCCCCTTCGATCACCGAGGCTTTGAACCCGGGTGCAGGCGGGGAAACGCTGCGGCGGACAAAGCCCGAGCCAGGATCAATCCAAACCGCTTGATCCGCGCGGGGAAGATGGTTTCCTGCCGCGATTTCAGACGCGCCGAACAACTCGGCCATCGGAACCGCAAAAACATGTGCCAACTGGCCCAGAACCGATGCCGTCGGGCTGGTTTCAGAACGCTCGATCCGGGACAGGGTCGCGCGGCTGATGCCGCTTGCCGCGGCGAGCCCATCCAATGTGAGCCCGCGCGCCCGACGAAGCTCGGTAATCCGCAAGGCAAGTGCCTTGTCAAAGTCGGTCATATTAATTCCCTATTTAGATCTTAATTTCTCATATTTGGGAATTTGCTGTTTTGTCAAGTGCGATCGGCGTTCGAGAAAACGGCACTTGCGTTCACGCCGCCAAAACCGAAACCGTTGCTGAGGACATGATCGACGTGCCGTTCGATCCCGACATCCGGGATCAGCTCGAATTCGGCCGCCAAAGGATCAGGGATTAGCAGGTTGCGCGAAGGCGGCAACATGCCGGTTTGCAGGGCCATGACGCAGGCGATCGCTTCAACGGCCCCGGCCGCGCCGAGCAAGTGACCGGTCATGGATTTGCTGGAGGACAGCGCCAGGTCTTTTCCGCGGCCGCCAAACAACGTGTTCAATGCTGCAAGTTCTGCCGCATCGCCGACCGGTGTCGAAGTTGAATGGGCATTGACATAACCGATGTCTTTCGGCGCCAGTCCGGCGCTTTTCAGCGCGAGCTGCATCGCGCGAAGACCACCTTCGCCGTTTTCCGGTGAGGCTGTCACGTGGTGCGCATCTGCTGTCGTGCCATAGCCGCTAACCACGGCCAGAGGTTTGGCGCCGCGGGCCCTTGCGTGGCTCTCGGTTTCCAGCACGAGGATACCTGCCCCCTCGCCCATGACAAATCCGTCCCGGTCCCGGTCAAACGGACGGGAGGCATGCGCCGGGTCCTCGTTGAATTTGGTCGACATGGCGCGCGCAGCGCAAAAACCGGCATAAGACACGCGGTCGAGACAAGCCTCCGCCCCGCCTGCGACCATCAGATCGGCTTCGCCGCTGCGAAGATATCGCACGGCATCGCCGATCGCCTGAAGACCAGCCGCACACGCTGTCACGGGCGCACCGAGCGGACCTTTCAAACCGTGACGGATCGAAACCTGGCCGCTCGCAAGGTTTGCCAGAAAGGACGGCACGAGAAAGGGCGACACCCGCCGGGGGCCCATTTCATCAACAAGCCGGGTTCCGGCAGTCATCGCCGGGAAGCCGCCAACCCCTGAAGCAATGATCGTTCCGGCCCGGGCTGGGTCGGAATCGGTTCCCTGTCGCCACGCCGCTTGTTCAAGCGCTTCTTCAGCGGCGGCAAGCGCAAAGTGAATAAACCGGTCCGATCGCTTTTGGTCCTTTGGCTCCAAATAGCGGTCCGGGTCGAAACCGGCCGGGTCTTCTGAAATGTCCGGCACTTCTCCCGCAATGCGGCAGGCCAGATCACCCGCCTCGAACTGGGTTATTGCGCGAATGCCGTTTTCACCATTTTTTAACCGATCCCAAAACCGGTCAACTCCGACGCCGAGGGGTGAGACCACTCCGATGCCGGTCACCACAATCCGTTCTATCATCGACTACTCCTGTTATGTGTAATTGCACACTATAAATCACATGACGCTTTCTGCGATCATCCGGTCAGCTTTAGACGGAGGAAAGCCGCTTCAAGACTGCCAGTGTATGTGCGAAGTTTTCTGGCCCCATCTCGGCTTCGAGGTCCTGTTGCGCCTGGCGCCAATGTGGCGTCATCTCTTGGATCACCAGATCACCCATGGCTGTGAGCTCGTAGGTCCGGCCAGCGCCCTTCTCGAAGCGCTTCGGCGCAACCAATCCCTTTTTTTCCAGAAGAGTAAGATTCCGTAACAGGGTCGTTCGATCCATGCCGGCAAGGATCGCCAATTGGGTCATTGTCTCACCGGAGTGCCGCTTGATCAGGCCGAGGATCGCAAATTGGGCGGCCTTGATGCCGAACGGCTTGGCCAAGCGGTCGTACCGCCGGCTCACCGCCCGCGCAGCCTTGCGCGCGTTGTTCATCATGCAGAGTGAAAAATCATCTTCAGCAGCCATGCCGGCGTTAAATCGTGTAATTACACAAATATCAACCCCCCTCGCACAATCGGGCTTTGAAACCACAAATCCTCATCGATATTTGGCACCTGTCACAGGGCTTTTGCAACGGCCGGCTTATGCCTATGATGCACGCCATACCTTTATCAATTACGGAGACCGCCATGTCACAGGCCGCACCGAATATGGACGACATTAAAGCCAAGGTTCAGGATAATTGGATTTGGTTCTTGATTCTGGGCATCGTTCTTGTGCTGGGTGGCATGGTGCTGATCGCGGCACCGCTTGCCTCCTCCGTCGCCGTCACACTCTTGATCGCGGCCGTGTTTTTTGTCGGCGGTCTCGTGCAGATCTACCATGCCTTCAAGACACAAGGCTGGTCCGGCTTCCTGTGGAACCTGATTACCGGCATTATCGCGGTAATTGGCGGTATCGTGATTTATGTGAACCCGCTGGCCGGGACATTTGCGCTAACGTTGGTGATTGCGGCGATCTTCATTGCTCAAGGCGTCAGCCAGCTGCTGCTCGCCTTCAAAATCAAACCGCATGATGGCTGGGTGTGGGTTGCGATTGCAGGCGCCGTGTCGCTGGTGGCCGGCATCCTGATCTGGATCGACCTTCCTGGCTCTGCGGTCTGGGCACTTGGTCTGATCGCCGGGATTTCCGTCCTCATGAACGGATGGAGCTATATCGCCATCGCGCTGGCGGCTCGGGCCTCAAAAAAGGCCTGACTCCGACACTATGCTCTCTGGGCGCGCTGAGCACGGTTTCAGCGCACCCATTTTTGATGTAGCTTACCAACAAGTCCGCAGGCTCGCTTCGGCGCGCCTTAGGTAAATCGAACCTAGAGGGTGGTCATGGTCGCTGGCCTTGGCAGAAATCAGGGACAGCCCCACGCCAAAGCCCACTGGTGGTGGCCGCCACCCCGATTTGCGTGAACTGACGGCTTGAGCCGTAACTCAATCTGACTTCAAAACGCAAATCGGACTTCAAAACCATGACATCAGTATCCCTGCGCGGTGATCACCGCGCCGTATCCGTGCGGCTTCCAAACGGCACCTACGCGGACTTCCCCGCTCTTTTCCTGCGGGACAACTGCGCAACCGGCTTTCACCCGCAAACCCTGGAACGGGAATTCGATCTCACGAGCGTTCCGGCCGGCATTTCGATCTCATCTGCTGAGATCGAGGGCAATGAGCTTGTCATTTCCTGGGCCACGGAAGACCTTCAAAGCCGCTACACGCTCGACTGGCTTTGCGCCCATACACCCGGCAAGACCATGACCGATCCGGCCAGTGTCGAGCCGATCGTTTGGCGCGGCGACCTTCAGAAAAACGATCTGCCACGGGCGGCTGCGTCCGACCTTCTGTCAAACGATGCTGCTCTTCTGGAATTCCTCATCGCAACCAAGAAAACCGGACTGGCCATTGTCGAAGGCATGGCCGACGACGTGGACGCCGGCATGACCGTGGCGCGCAGGATCGGCTTTTTGCGCGAGACCAATTTCGGCGTGACCTTCGAGGTCATGTCGAAACCGAACCCAAACAATCTGGCCTATACCAGCCACGCTTTGCCGCTGCATACGGATCTGCCAAACCAGGAGCTCGCGCCCGGTTTTCAGTTCCTGCATTGCCTGGCGAACGAAGCGCAAGGCGGCGGGTCGACCTTTGCCGACGGGTTTGCGATTGCCGAAGACCTGAAAACCCTGGACAGGGAAGCCTTCGACCTCCTGGCCAAAACCCCGATCCCGTTCCGCTTCCAAGACGGCGAATATGACATCCGCAAGCACCACACGGTTATCCAGCTCGACCATTTCGGCACGGTGAGCGAAGTGCGCTTCAACGCGCATATTGCCTCGGTGTTCGATATGCCGGCAGATCAAATGGATGCTTATTATCGCGCCTATCGCACGATCATGGCGATGACCCGCGATCCGGCCTATGTCATGACCACCAAGCTGAATGGCGGCGAGATGGTCATCTTTGACAACCGCCGGGCGCTGCACGGCCGCGCGGCCTTCGACCCGTCCACCGGCTTCCGCCACCTGCGCGGCTGCTATGTCGACCGGGGTGAATTCGACAGCCGGATCCGGGTGCTCGCCCGCGGCGTCGAGGCTGCGAAGGCGGCCTAACCTGGGCCGCACCCTCGTTCAAAAGCACTCCAAACCGTCCCGGCTTCAGACCGGGACGGTACCTGCTTGTTTTTTAAGTCCCTTGATCCGCGGGCATTCCCACCACCGGGGTTCCGCTATCGGCCTCCGTACCTCGTCACGATGGTCATCCGTGCCCTGTCCGGCGCTGACGCCCCACAGATGCATCTGCCACACTGTTCAAGCCGGGATGGGACTTCACAGCTATCGAACACCTTGGCCAGTATCCTGCGAACCGCAGAGACGGACGTCCGCTTTGCGCTTGACCGAATCGACCAACAGTCGTCAGAGTCTTCAAGAGCACGCAAAAGATGAGTCGGCCATGCCAATGCCGCAGACATATTTTCTCGCGTCCCGCGAGTTTGATACGTTCATTCAGGACGTGCGCGACACCTGCATGCTTCAAAGCCACCATCAGGCCTATCATACGCTGCGCGCCGTGCTGCACACTTTCCGGTCGCATTTGACCACGGCAGACGCGCTGCGTTTTGCGGATATCCTCCCTGCTGTTACGAGGGCGATCTTTGTCGAGGATTGGAGGCCATCTGATGTGCCCCTGCCGTTCCCGGACCGGGAAGCGCTTGTTCGGGAAATGAAGTCGGTGCGCAAGGATCACAACCTGGCACCGCAAACCGCCATTGAAGACGTTGCTGCCGCGCTGCGCCGGTCTTCGATCTACGAACGCGAGCTCGACCGTGTGCTGCGAAACCTTCCGGAAGGTGCAGCCGCGTTCTGGGCGTGATCCCTGCAGACGCTCTCGCTCAGTCGATTGCGTTTTCTCCCGCCTTTGCTAGAACTCACCGGCGTCCGCCGGCTTCGCCTTTGTGAGGGCTGGCAATTGATTGCGTACAATTGTATACGCTTTTTGGATTTTCAATCGGGGCACACCGTGGCCCTGTCCGCACCTGCCAGACCATGAGGAAAAGGGAGTACCATGGCCGATATCATCTACACCAAGGTCGACGAAGCGCCGGAACTGGCGAGCGCCTCTTTCCTGCCGATCATTCGCTCCTTCACCAAGGCGGCGGATCTGACCGTCGGCACCAAGGACATTTCCCTGGCCGGCCGGATTCTGGCAACCTTTCCGGATTTCCTGACCGAAGACCAGAAGCAGTCGGACGAACTCGCGCTTCTTGGCGACATAGTCAAGCAGCCGGACGCCAATGTCATCAAGCTGCCGAACATCTCCGCGTCCCAGCCGCAGCTGAACGCGGCGATCAAGGAACTGCAGGGCCAAGGCTACAAGCTGCCTGACTACCCGTATGACCCGGCAACGGACGCGGAAAAGGACATCAAGGCCCGTTACGATGGCATCAAGGGATCTGCCGTGAACCCGGTGCTGCGCGAGGGCAACTCCGACCGCCGCGCGCCGAAAGCGGTCAAGGAATACGCCAAGAAGAACCCTCACCGGATGGGCGAATGGGTGTCTTCCTCCAAGACCCACGTTGCCACCATGGGTGAAAACGACTTCCGCTCCAATGAGAAGTCCATCACCGTTTCCGCAGCTCAAGCCGGAACCGCAAAAATCGTCTTTGCCGGCAAAGACGGCAGCGAGACTGTTTTGAAAGCCGACTGGCCGCTGGAAGACGGTGATGTCATCGACGGCACTTACATGAGCGTCAAGGCACTCAGCGCGTTCCTCGAGAAGGAAGTCCAGAACGCCAAGGACCAGGGCATCCTGTTTTCGCTGCACATGAAGGCCACGATGATGAAGGTCTCGGACCCGATCATCTTCGGCGTCTGCGTGAAGGCATTCCTCAAGGACGTGTTTGAAAAGCACGCGGCAACACTGAAAGACCTCGGCGTCAATCCGGACCTCGGGATCGGCGATCTGGAAGCCAAGGTCGCCACCCTGCCTGCAGACAAGGCCGCCGAAATCCAGGCCGACA
This sequence comes from Roseibium hamelinense, assembly GCF_007830545.1. Lineage (GTDB taxonomy): Bacteria > Pseudomonadota > Alphaproteobacteria > Rhizobiales > Stappiaceae > Roseibium > Roseibium hamelinense. The sequence continues at coordinate 451,503 of NZ_VLLF01000002.1, read as the reverse complement.
TCAAGGCGGCACTCGACGCCGGCCCCGACATGTACATGGTGAACTCCGACAAGGGCATCACCAACCTGCATGTATCGTCCGACGTCATCATCGATGCCTCGATGCCGGCTCTCATCCGCGCGGGCGGCAAGGGTTGGGGTCCGGACAACAAGGAACACGATGCGAAATGCGTGATCCCGGACAGTTCCTATGCGGGCGTCTACTCTGCGGTCATCGATCATTGCAAAACCAATGGCGCGCTCGACCCGGCCAAGATGGGCACTGTGCCGAATGTGGGCCTGATGGCGCAAAAGGCCGAGGAATACGGCTCGCACCCGCAGACCTTCAAGGCGCCTGCCGATGGCACCATCAAGGTGGTCAGCGCCTCCGGCGACACCCTGATCGAGCATGCTGTTGAAGAGGGCGACATCTGGCGCGCATGCCGGACCAAGGACGCGCCGATCCGCGACTGGGTGAAGCTCGGCGTCAACCGCATGCGCCTGTCCGGTATGCCAGGTGTCTTCTGGCTCGACAAGACCCGCGCCCACGATGCGCAGCTGATCAAGAAGGTGGAAGCCTATCTGCCGGATCACGACACGTCCGGTCTGGACTACCGCATTCTGGCCCCGACCGAGGCCGCGAAATACTCCACCGAGCGCATTGCCCGCGGTGAAGACACGATCTCCATCACCGGCAACGTGCTGCGCGACTACCTGACAGATCTCTATCCGATCCTGGAAGTCGGCACCTCAGCCAAGATGCTCTCCATCGTTCCGCTGATGAATGGCGGCGGCCTGTTTGAGACAGGTGCTGGGGGATCTGCACCGAAACACGTCCAGCAGCTGCAGGAAGAAAACTACCTGCGCTGGGATTCCCTTGGAGAATTCTGCGCACTTGGTGCCTCGCTCGAGCACCTTGCCAACGTCAAGGGCAATGCGAAGGCCCAGGTTCTGGCCGATGCGCTCGACAAGGCGATCGAAGGCCTGCTCGACAATGACAAGTCGCCTGCCCGCAAGGTCGGCGGCCTCGACAACCGTGGCAGCCACTTCTACATCGCGCTCTACTGGGCTCAGGCGCTGGCAGCTCAAGATCAGGATGCCGATCTGAAGGCCCAGTTCGCTCCGATTGCCGAGGCGCTTTCTTCCAACGAAGACAAGATCGTTGGCGAGCTGAACGGCGTCCAGGGCGCCCCGGCCGATACCGGTGGCTACTACCACGCCCCGCAGGCGAAGGTCGACGCCGTGATGCGCCCAAGCGCAACGCTGAACGGCATCATCGGCTAAGCCACACAGACTTTAGAAAAAGGCGGTCCGAATGGCCGCCTTTTTTGTCTTCCGGCTTGAGAGATCGAGATGTCACACACCATCAAAGCCATTCTGTTCGACAAGGACGGGACCTTGCTCGATTTCGACGCCACCTGGGCCAAACCTCAGGAACAGGCCGCACGCTGGGCCGCTGATGGCAACGCGGCGCTGAGCGAGGTTTTGCTTCGGGCTGGCGGTATGGACCCGGCGACACGGAAGACCGCAGCGGGCAGCCTGTTCGCAGCGGGCAATGCCGAGGAAATTGCCAAGGCCTTCATTGCCACCGGTTCGGCTAAGGATGAGCAGAGCCTGACAACAAAGCTCGACGAGATTTTTGCGGACGGAATGAAAAACGCTGTTGTTCTTGCCGGTCTGAGCGCAGCCGTGGCGCGGCTGGGCGGCGCCGGATATCGCCTCGGCGTTGCCAGCAGCGACAGTGAAGCCTCAATCCGGGTGTTTCTCAAACATGCCAGACTGAACAGCTGCATGCGGTTTGTCGCCGGTTATGACAGCGGTTACGGGCCGAAGCCGGAACCGGGCATGGTCCATGCGTTCGCGGATGCCCTGCGGCTGCCCATGTCCTCAATAGCCATGGTCGGCGACAACACCCACGATCTGGAAATGGCGCGTGCGGCCGGTGCCGGTCTTGCCATCGGTGTTCTGTCCGGCACCGGGACCCGGGATGATCTGACCCCGCTCGCGGACGTCATTCTGGACAGCGTGGCCGACCTGCCGGGCTATCTTTCCCGGACCTAGCATCAGCCAACCTCCAGCATCCTGCCATATTCTTGCTGTAGCCAAACCTTCATTCGTTCAGCTAAATCTCAGGCATCTTATGTTTGGACGCATCGATATGCCCAGTTCGCGCTCTCTTGTTGCAGTAACCGCCGCGGTTCTGATCTCTCTTGTGACGCCCGTTTCGGCCACGCCGTCGCTTGTGATTGATATGGAGACGCGTGCGGTTCTCCACGCCGACGACGCTGGTCATCCCTGGTTTCCGGCCTCGACGACAAAACTCATGACGGCTCTGGTGACCTTCAAGGCGATTGAAAGGGGGGATGTCACGCTCGACACTCCGGTGGTCATGTCGAAAAACGCAGTGGGCCTGTCTGTGGCAAATTCAGGGCTCGGGCTGGGCCGGACCATGCGTCTGGAAGATGCGCTTTATGCAGTTCTCGTTGGATCGGCAAATGACGTTGCCGTCGCGCTCGCGGAAGCCGTTTCCGGAAGCGAGAAAGCATTTGTTGCGCGTATGAATGAGGAGGCCGCCCGCCTCGACATGTCGGCCAGCCGGTTTGTCAATCCAAACGGTTTGCATGCTAGGGCACAAACGGTCTCAGCGCGCGATCTGGCGATCCTCGGGCTCACCCTTTATGAAAACTACCAGCAATTCCGGCCAATTTTCCAAACGTCCGAAGTTTCGATCGACGGCAAGGAAATCCAGTCATTCAACACGCTTTTGACCCAGTTTCCTGGAACGGTCGGTATGAAAACCGGATTTGTTTGCGCATCTGGCCGGAATATCGTGGCACTCACAGAGCGCGGCGGAAAACGGTTCTTGACGGTTGTTCTTGGCGCGACCACGGGGCGCGAGCGCAGTGAACGCGGCGCGAAACTGATGACAGAAGCATTCGAAGGCAGCTTGATGCCGACAGGGACAACGCTGAACGACCTTGCAAACGAACCGGAGATCAGACCGCAGGACATGCGCATGCGGCTGTGCAGCGACCAAACCGCTCCCTACGAAGCCAAACAGCAGGCCCTCTATCCCATGGGGCTGCCCAGGCACACGTCTTATTTGAAAGACCCTACCCCGCACGTGGGCCGCGTGATCACCACCTGGCAGACGGATTTAAGTCCGGTTCCGCCGCGCCCCGCGCCCAAACCTGCGTTCGCCCGGCGTGCGCCTCCCCCTGCTCCTACGGACGCCGGTTGGAGCTCGGTCCGGCCGGCCCCGAAGCCCGCCCTCTAGGGATTAAAGGCGGGTCGCTTGGTATCGGCCCCGGCGAGCAACCACTGCCGGAAAACCTGCATGGCTGCTGTTTCACGGCGGGAATGAAGCCATGTGATCCAGTAGCTACCCAGATCAACACTCAACGCCAGCGGCTGAACGACATACTGTGCCGCAAGTTGCCTTTCAAACATGTCGAGAGGAACCAGCGCGACCCCCGCCCCTAGGGATGCTGCTTCCACAAGAGCATGGGACGAGTCAAACATCACACCGCTCGGGCGCGGCGCATCCAAACCGGCTGCGTGAAACCAAGCGGACCATTCGTCCCGCCGATAGGATCGCAGCAAGGGCAAACTGGCCAAATGTTCGGGTGAGTGGATATCAGTTGCCAGGCATTTTGAGCAGACCGGAGCGAATCGCGGGGTCAGGACTCTTTCGGCCGCGGTGCCGTGCCAGGCGCCATCACCAAACCGAATGAAACAATCAAGTCCGTCTCCCAAAAAATCGGCCCGATTGTTGTTCGTCTTGATCCGGAGATCAATTTCCGGATGCGCCTTTTTGAAGGCTTCAAGCCGCGGCATAAACCATCCAAGCGCAAAACTACTGACCATGCCGACGGTCAGCACCTGGCGAAAGTCTCCACCACGGAACTGAGTAAGCACGGTGCTCATGCGCCGGAACGCATCGTTTAATACTGGAAGCAGCGCTTCACCTTCGTCGGTCAGTGTCACCCCTCTCGGCATGCGTTTGAACAATTCAACGCCCAACATGTCTTCCAGCGCTTTGACGTGGTGGCTCACTGCAGTCTGGGAGACATGCAATTCAAACCCTGCACGGGTGAAGCTCTCCAAACGGGCGGCGGCTTCAAAGGCACGCAGCGCATTCAGCGGCAATTGTGGAATATCCATCCGCTTCCTCATGACCAAGTTTTTCTCATGTCTAATAGCATAAATGAATAATTGTCTGATGCGTAATTCGCGGCAATATGTGCCCTGCCCGCAAGCGGGTGTCTGGGTAGCCAACAGCCAAACGCTTGCTTTCACTCACATTTGGAGAATGAATTGAATTTCGCTCTTAAAGTCCAAAAGCTGCGTTCTGTTGTCTTTCAAGCCGCGGCCGCCGCTGTCATTGCCTTTCCCATCGCACCTGCGGCATATGCTCTCGATGAGGCTGCCCTTGAGAACAAACTCAACGAGCTCGAACAACGTGAAGATGCTCGGATTGGGCTGGCACTGATCGACACACAAACCGGCACAGAGTTTTCTTTCCGGGGGACCGAACGATTTGCGCTGAACAGCACCTTCAAGGCATTCGCATGCGGTGCCTTGCTGTCGCAGGCCGAGGCGGGCGGGCCCAATTTGAGCGAAAGCCGGTCGATCCGCGAAGATGACCTGGTTTCATGGTCACCGGTTACAAAAAACCGCGTCGGCACCGACACCATCACACTTCGCGAATCCTGTGAGGCGACAATGGTCTATAGCGACAACACTGCTGCAAACATTGTTTTGCAGGCGCTTGGTGGCCCGGCGGCGTTCACAGCCTTCATGCGGGATATTGGAGACAGGAGTACACGTCTCGACCGGATGGAACCGGACCTCAATGTCGTGCCCGCCGGAACGGATCAGGACACAACCACCCCAGAAGCCGCGGCCAACAGCTTGAAGGAGCTGATAACCGGGGAGCTGCTGGCCGCACCATCAAAAGCGCAGTTGATCGCATGGCTGTCGGCCAACACAACCGCAAAACATATGCTCCGCCCTCACCTGCCCGAAGGCTGGACGATCGGCGACCGGTCGGGCGCTTCCCGCGACCGCAAACGATCTGTGATTGCTGTGATTTATCCACCCGATCAGGCGCCGGTCTTTGTAGCCGTCTATTTACATCTCGAAAAGCCGGCCGGGATCGCCGAACGCGACGCAATCATCGCAGAACTGGGCAAGAGCATTTTCGACAGTCTCTAGCGCGGCATCGATCCTGACGGTTTGCCTCAAAGCCTGAAGCCGCCGAAAACCGGCGGCTTCAGCATGGAATTGCACCGAATATCGGAGCATCTACCGCCTGTCCCTGTCGTTTGGTCCAAGGGCATCAAAAAGCGGCTGCAGCGGATTTGTTGATGCAAAGCCGTCCCTCGCAGAAGGCAGTCCAAACAGGCTGCCTCCCTCTTGGACCGCCAACAGCTCGGACCTGAAGTGAGATGCAAAGCCGGTGTTCACCTTAGACATCAGCCTCGCCTCGACCTCGGGCTTGCTTATTTTTCCATCGCCATCCGCATCGAACTGGGCAATTACTTCCGAAGCAGCGGAACCACCGGCAGAACTTGCCGCTGCGGAGATTCCAGTCTCTGCCGCGAGCGTGAACGCGCTGAGCGAAAACCCTCCATCGCGCCCACCATTTGCGGTTCCATAAAGGTCCGCTAAGCGGTTTTTCAGCTGTGTCTGCATGAATGACGGGTCAAAATTGGCCATCAACGCATTGTTCAGCGACATCTTGGATGCTCCTTTACTCAACGACCGGCCTGAAGTGCGTCACGGGCTCCGGTCCTACTTGTCGAGCTAAGTTTGGCAAATTACGTGCCAAACTGGGCAAACAGGATTGTATCAGGACTGAAAGACGCTTGTTTCGGCCTCCTTGGGCCCTAACAAAAGGGGACCCGGAGGTCTCCTTCAAACACTGTGTCATGCACCTACCGTCATGCGGCCCGGTGGTGCAGCCGATCGTAGAAAATCGGATTCTTGGCAAACGGGGCCAATGCCTTTGCTCCGGCCAGAACAGCGAGGTCCAGCAAGGGTTCTCCCAAGACAACGAGCATGTAAGCGATGCCAAAGGATCCGACGGACGACAGGTTTTCTGCGCCAAAGCCCTGGCCGTAAAAAGCCCAAAACGCGACCCAGGCAACAATGCCGCCCTGATAAACCGTCGAAAGCGCCAACGCCTGTTTGTAGCTTACGTCAACATAGGCCGTATTTGCCGGTATCATTTTCTTGGCCAGCACGCTGACGGCAAACAAGGGCACAATCAACGTTGTAACGTTCATGCCGTATTGTGGCAGATCGAAAGGCGCGATCAGAGCCCCTTGCAACAGGAGCCCCAACGCCAACCCGATTGCCGCGGGCCCAGCGCCAAAGACCAGATAAAGCGTCGACCCGAGAATGAAATGAACCTCAGAGACACCAACCGGATAGTGCGGCAGGATTTCAAAGAAACAAAAGACAAGCGCGGTTGTGATCAAGCTGCGCAGAATAAGTGCCGAGCCCCCCCCATCCGTGCGGACAGTGTCCAGCGCCATTTTTCCCAAAAGGCCGAAAGACGCAGCTGCGGTTGCGTAGCTCAAAGCGATTTTGGCACCGTCAACGATGCCCGGTTCAATATGCATGTTTACCCCCAAGCGCACCCTCCGTGCGCGAGATGTTTTCAAAAGGATGCCCGAACTGGGCCCATGCATACGGCAGGTCTCCTGGCTTGCGTGTCTCTGCTTCTCCCCGCCTTCCCGGCCAACCGGCCAGTGGCTTTGTGGGGTATCGCTCGCCGCTCACAGTTGCGGGGGCAGCCACGGATTTGGTCCCTGTTGGGTACGCCGCACCGTGTTCCCATTTCATCCGCCGGCCCATTCGCTCCGGCGAAACCTATGCATTCGGGCAGTCTTGCAGGGTTTAAGCCCGCTCCACAAGACGTATTGTCACCTATTCAGTACAGAATATACGTTATTGATCAAAGCCCTACGTCAACCAAAGCGGGCAGCTGACCACTTTAGGACAGACCATGGACAGGGGAAGCCGCCAGCGGTAGCCTTCCAAATCTACGGTCATTTTTTTATGGCAGCCCACCAAAACGGATCCAGCCCAATGCACGCAATTGAAGTCGATGCTTTTGCAGCCCTGACCCTTGGCATCGTCGTCTACTTCATTGGGAAACATTTGACCGGGCGGGTCAGTCTGTTGCGCGATTTTTCCATTCCGGAGCCCGTCAGCGGCGGGCTGCTTGTAGCCTTATGCGTGCTCGTTATTGTGGTGCTCAGTGGCCGCGAAGTTTCCTTTAACCTGGCAGCCCGCGATGCACTGCTTGTCTATTTCTTTACGACCGTTGGTCTGAATGCGCGGCTATCGGATCTCATCAAGGGTGGGCCATTGCTGGGCATCATGCTGGCGCTGACCGTGGTCGCCATGCTGTTCCAAAACGGTGTCGGCACCTTGGCCGCCGTCCTATGGGGGCTGCCGGCACAAGCCGGGGTCATGCTGGGCACTGCGTCCCTCATTGGCGGCCACGGCACCGCGATAGCCTGGGGGCCGGTTGTTCAAGACCAGTATGGCGTCGCAGGAGCTGCCGAACTCGGCATCGCAACGGCAACACTCGGTCTGATCGCTGCAAGTTTACTGGGCGGCCCGATCGCGCGGTATTTGATCACCAAGAACCAACTGACCGCGGACACTGCCGACGCCCAGTCCGCAGCCGGCGCCGAAACCGATGAGGCCACGGCAGACGACCCCATAACGAATGATGGCGTTTTGCGCAGCCTTTTGTGGCTTCATGTCGCCATTGCTGTCGGGTACTCCGGGCACGAGGCTCTACAGGCGGCCGGGGTCATGCTCCCGCTGTTTGTACCGTGCCTGCTTGCTGGAATACTGATTTCAAACAGCGTCCCGCGGATTTTCACCCGCCTTGCCTGGCCCGCCCACACTGCTTCTCTGGCCCTTATTCAGGAGATCAGCCTGTCCGTTTTCCTGGCCATGTCGCTCATGAGCATGCAGCTGTGGACCCTGGGGTCCAGCGCGGGCGTCTTGGTAACGGCGTTGCTGCTCCAAACTCTCTTTGCGACGCTGTTTATCGTGTTCGTGCTGTTCAAGGTCATGGGCAGCAACTACTTTGCGGCGGTTCTTTCCGCAGGGTTTGCCGGTTTTTCGCTCGGCGCAACACCGACAGCGATTGCCAACATGACCGCAGTCACGCAAAAATACGGTCCCTCGCCGCTGGCTTTCATCATTTTGCCGCTTATCTCCGCCTTTTTTGTCGATCTTGCTAACGCGGTCCTGATCCAATGGTTTATAAGCCTTTAGATGTCACTACCTGTCCCGGCAAATGAGGCAGAGCGCTTAAAGGCCCTGCACGACCTTGAAATCCTTGGAACGGAGGCGGAGCCCGCTTTTGATGCCCTGGTCGAAGCCGCGCGCGAGATCTTCAAGGCACCAATCGCACTGGTGTCGCTGGTCGGTGAAGACCAGCAGTGGTTCAAGGCCAAATGCGGCTTGAGCGTCGACAGCACATCCCGGGATCTTGCGTTTTGTGCCTACACGATCATGGACGACCGGATCACAATTGTTCCCGATGCGACGAAAGATCCGCGTTTCAAGGACAACGCGCTGGTCACCGGAGATCCGAATATCCGGTTTTATATCGGATGTCCGATTGCACTGAAACAAGGCGAGGCGCTTGGCAGTCTTTGCGTGATCGACAGGGTTGCCCGCATGCCAACGCCGCATCAGGTCCAGCAGCTCAAACGCCTTGCTGTTGTGCTTGAGGGATTATTGCGCGCCCACCACGATGTAAAAAATGCAGAACGGCTGCTCGCATCAGCAAGATCGGACGGCCCGGCGGCTTGAGGCAGCCGGGTCGTCAAATTCCGAACATGCGTCAAAGATCAGCGTAGGTGATCTTTTCGCCGAACCCGCCGGGTTGGGTCACAGCACCGTCCTTCGCAGGGCCCACCGTCTGCGCGAATTTCCAGATCGCGCCTGAGCCATACCCGGTTTCGCGGGGCTGCCATTTGGCGCGGCGGGCTTCAAGCTCTTCATCGGAAAGCTGGACCGCCAATGTGCCTTCAACCGCGTCGATTTCGATGATATCGCCGTCCTGCAAAAGCCCGATCGGCCCGCCGACCGCCGCCTCCGGCCCGACATGGCCAATGCAAAAGCCGCGTGTCGCACCGGAGAACCGGCCATCGGTGATCAGCGCAACCTTGTCGCCCATGCCTTGGCCATAAAGTGCGGCCGTTGTTGCCAGCATCTCGCGCATCCCAGGGCCGCCTTTCGGCCCCTCATAGCGGATGACCAGCACTTCGCCTTCCTTGTAATCTTTGTTCTTCACCGCCTCGAAACAGGCCTCTTCCTTGTCGAAGCAGCGCGCCGGACCGGTGAATTTCTGATTGGCAAGCCCTGCCACCTTCACGATGGCTCCATCCGGTGCAAGATTACCCTTCAGGCCGACGACACCACCCGTTGGGGTGATCGGCGTGCTCGCCTTGCGGACAACGTCCTGGTCATCGTTCCACTTCACACTGGCCATGTTTTCCGCGATTGTGCGGCCGGTCACGGTCATGCAGTCGCCATGCAGGAAGCCCTCATCCAGCAGGGTTTTCATCAGCAAGGGAATGCCGCCCGCCTCGAACATGTCCTTGGCGACATACCGCCCGCCCGGCTTTAGATCCGCGATATACGGCGTCTTTTTAAAAATCTCCGCCACGTCGAAGAGATCAAACTTGATGCCGCACTCGTTGGCGATGGCAGGTAGGTGAAGCCCGGCATTGGTCGATCCGCCAGATGCTGCCACAACGGTGGCTGCATTCTCCAACGCCTTGCGGGTGACGATGTCACGCGGGCGGATGTTGCGCGCGATCAACTCCATCACCTTTTCGCCCGACATGGCACAAAACTGGTCGCGGAATTCATAGGCCGCAGGCGCCCCGCAGGAATAAGGCAGCGCCAGGCCGATGGCCTCGGCAACGGTCGCCATGGTGTTGGCTGTAAACTGGGCGCCGCAGGACCCGGCCGACGGACAGGCTACCTGCTCCAGCTCCTCCAGATCCGCATCCGACATGTTGCCGACGGAATGCATGCCGACCGCCTCGAACACATCCTGGATCGTGACCGGCTTGCCCTTGAACTGGCCAGGCAGGATCGAGCCGCCGTAAATGAAGACTGACGGCACATTCAGCCGGCACATGGCCATCATCATGCCCGGGAGAGACTTGTCACACCCGGCAAGCCCCACCAGCGCGTCATAGCCATGGCCGCGCATGGTCAGCTCGACCGAATCCGTAATCACATCGCGGGAGACAAGCGAGGACTTCATGCCTTCGTGCCCCATGGCGATGCCATCGGTCACCGTGATGGTGCAGAATTCACGCGGCGTGCCGTTGGCCGCGGCCACTCCGTGCTTGACCGCCTGCGCCTGGCGCATCAGGGAGATGTTACAGGGCGCGGCCTCGTTCCAGCAGCTGGCGACACCGACGAACGGCTGGTTGATCTGGTCGCGCGTCAGCCCCATCGCATAGTAGAACGAGCGATGCGGGGCGCGCTGCGGCCCCATGACCACATGCCGGCTCGGCAGCTTGCTCTTGTCGATTGCTTTCTTGTCCATCCCGCTCTCCCTCGGCATGCGTGATCACGGATTCCGGCCACGTCAGTCTCCTGGTGCGCAGATCGTAGAGCGTGGCGGACGGAGTGCAAGCGGATTTGAAAGAGCTGTTTCTTTCGCCTGCGCGCATACGTGAGATTGGTCCAATGTCCGCCATTTAGTGTTTACAACATGGTAATGCGCGTCCTCAGGGAAACAGCTTCACCACCGTCTTCAACCAACAGCTGGTTACCGACTAGACGTACTTGAGTTTCGTTAACATCAACCCCCGCTCTTTCCGCTCGCGCACCACCTCGCCAGACCTTGACTTGGTCCAATTGGAGATTAACCCCGGTAATCGCGTTACGAATGGTATCGAGTTGAGTTCTCCGCACAGACTTGTTAACGTTATTCACGGACAGGTTAGCGCGAAAAAAGTCGAAGCTCGCCGTAAGTATGCTCCCGAGTACTCGGACCGTATATATTTGACCGGTCAAACTGCCGGAAACCTGCAACAAGCCCCCCACAAAAACATCCAGCGAACCGGCGATCGTGATGGATTTCAGATAACCCTCCGTGTACGAGTTGATATGACCTTTGACATGAGTCGTGCGATCTCCGGCAATGTTCGTCTGAACGTGACCTATTAGATCCTCATCAAGATTGTTGGCCTTCAATTCGATGTCGCCGGTCTGATCCGAGGCGTTGAGGGTGATTTTCTGCTCGCCGCCACTCTTGACGGACACAGCTTCGCCGGCTGTCACTGTCACGCTTCCCGTGGCATCCAGCTTGTAGTTACCGTGGACCTTCACATTCTGATCGCCGCTTTCGACATACATCTTTTCGCCGGATTTCAGCAGCACCCGGCCATCGCACGCCAGAAGGATGCCGTGATGCTTGCCGCTGTCGGATCCGGCCGCGTTCTTGTAGATCGCCTCGTTGCCAAGCCCGCCTTCATCCTGAATGTGCTGCAAGGGATAGTAGTGTTTTTGATCCTCTTGCAGCCGGTGGGCCTGGCTTTCGAGATCCGAGTAGGAACCAAGCCGCAGAATGGCCCCCAGATCGATGTTGTCCGAGACCTCGTCCGAGTTGGCCGGCACCCGCGGGACATAAAGATAGGCATGCAATGGCAGCTGATTGCGCCGCGCTGGTTCTTTGGCATCCTTGCGTCCACCCGGCGGTATGTTGTGTTCAACCATGCTTGCCGTCTCCTCTTCCGGACTGCGTCCGGCCTGACCTGATTGACGTTACGGTACATAAGAAAACCGCCCGTGGCACTCCTTCCCTGCACACCGCGCCTTTCCGCCGCCCCTGTCAGCCGTTGACTGCAAAAGCCGAATAGTTGCCTTAGGTTGCATTTATTCCGCTCTTTACCCTTTTGAGTGTTGAGTCTGATGACCCGAACCCAATACGGCTCCAGCAGCAAACTCGCCGCCCGCGCAAACCTGCACAGCAAGTACACGATCACAGAAACACCCTGGTTCGACTGGGTGGCCGGTCAACTGCCCCTTGAGCCGGACCAGGCCATTCTCGACATCGGCTGCGGGCCCGGATGGTTCTGGGCATCTGTTCCGGAGTTTCTGCCGTCCGGTCTGGCCCTCACGCTTGCCAATCAATCCTCCGGCATGGTCGAAGAAGCCCTCGACAACTGCCAAAGCGCCCCGTTTGCAAAGATCGAAGGAAGAGCAGCGGAGGTCAGCGCCATGCCGTTTGAAGACGGCACGTTCGACGGGGTCCTCGCCATGCACATGCTGTATCACGCATCAGACCCGGCCAAGGCCATCGCGGAATGCCATCGAGTGCTCAAACCCGGCGGGTGGTTTGCCGCGACCACGAACGGGGCCGGGAACATCAAGGCGCTTTATGAGCTGGCGCGTTCAGTGGGCGGCAGTGGAACGGAACCCGTTGCAGCCGTGTTCGGCTTTGATCATGCACACCAGCTGATAACCCGGACCTTCGGCACCGTCAGGAACCACGTGCACGATGCACGGCTTCGCATCACCGACCCGGAAGACGTGTTTCTGGCGCTGACCTCCTTCCTGCCGGGCGAAACCGCCTCAGAACAGCAGCGCAAGATCTTCCGGACGGATCTGGAGACCGCGTTTGCGGAGAATGGTGGTGTTCTGGAGGTCGGGAAGCAAATGGGCCTGTTTCTCGGCCATAAACCTGTTTGACGCTTTTTGGCCGCTCCAACCGGCCAGTCCAACCGGCCGGTCCAAACCCCGTTCCTTCCACCTGCCTTGCGCTTTTGGTCCAAATTGTATACAACCGCGCACAATTACCGCCTTCAGCGCCAGTGATGGCGAAAAGCACCGGATCTGAAGGTAAATTCGGCCTGTTCTGTTCTGAAGGACAAAGTCCAGCCGGATTTATCGTACTGACATCGTTCTTTAAACCGAACGCGGTAGGCACACACTGCTCATTCAAAAACGAGGCGCGTGGCACACATGGCGAAAATCAAGGTCGACAATCCGGTCGTTGAACTCGACGGCGACGAGATGACCCGCATCATTTGGTCCTTCATCAAGGACAAGCTGATCCACCCCTATCTCGACATCGATCTCGACTATTATGATCTTGGCATGGAAGAGCGCGACCGGACCGACGATCAGGTGACGGTCGACGCCGCCAACGCGATCAAGAAACATGGTGTCGGCGTCAAATGCGCGACGATCACTCCGGACGAAGCGCGCGTCGAAGAGTTCGGCCTTAAAAGGATGTACCGGTCGCCAAACGGAACCATCCGAAACATTCTCGGCGGTGTGATCTTCCGCGAACCGATCATCATGTCCAATGTCCCACGGCTTGTGCCAGGCTGGACCCAGCCGATCATCGTTGGCCGTCATGCATTCGGCGACCAGTACCGGGCAACCGATTTCCGCTTTCCGGGCAAGGGCAAGCTGACCATCACCTTCACCGGTGAGGACGGCGAGGTCATCGAGCATGAGGTCTATGATGCGCCAGGCGCAGGCGTTGCCATGGCCATGTACAATCTCGACGATTCGATCCGCGATTTCGCCCGCGCCTCGTTGAACTATGCGCTCCAGCGCGGCGTGCCTTGCTACCTCTCGACCAAAAACACGATCCTCAAAGCCTATGACGGCCGCTTCAAGGATCTGTTCCAGGAGATCTATGAGGCAGAGTTCAAGGACGCCTATGAAGACAAGAAGATCTGGTACGAGCACCGCCTGATCGACGACATGGTGGCTTCCGCCCTAAAATGGTCGGGCGGCTATGTGTGGGCCTGCAAGAACTATGACGGCGACGTTCAGTCCGATACGGTGGCGCAAGGCTTCGGGTCCCTCGGCCTGATGACCTCCGTTCTGATGACGCCGGACGGCAAGACCGTGGAAGCGGAAGCGGCCCATGGCACGGTGACACGCCATTACCGCCAGCACCAAAAGGGTGAAAGCACCTCGACCAACTCCATCGCCTCGATCTTTGCCTGGACGCGCGGCCTTGCCCACCGCGCAAAGCTGGACGGCAATGACGAACTGGCAAAGTTCGCAAGCACACTGGAACAGGTTTGCATCGATACGGTCGAAAGCGGCTTCATGACCAAGGATCTGGCGCTGCTGGTCGGGCCGTATCAGAGCTGGCTGACCACCACAGGCTTTCTCGACAAGATCGACGAGAACCTGCAGAAAGCGATGGGATAGCTTCCTGCCGTTTCTGAGATTTCATTTTCAAGAAAGAGGGCGTCCGCACACAGCGCGCCCTTTTTCTGACAGCTGCGTCACAACACCCCGCGGGAAATACGGTATCCTTGAGGTGATCAAACCTTCAGGAGGTGTCAATGCGCTTGCTCCGCCCGTTCCCGGCCCTTTTGGCCCTGGTGTTTGCCTTCACATGGATGAGCCTTTCCAGCCCGGGCAGCGCGGCCCCCGCCTATGAACCGCCGCGCGGGTCCCAGGAACGCCGGGACATCCTCAACGCCCTCCGGCCTCTGGTCGAGGCCCGTCTCAATCCGCCGGTCGAGTTCGTGGTCAACTACATGCAGGTCTCAAGCGGCTGGGCGTTCTTGCATGTCTCCCCGCAGCGCCCGGGCGGCGCGCAGATCGACTTGCGGACGACCACCTTCTCTGAAGACGCGGACTACATGGACGGAGCAGAGACCTACGCGCTCCTGCGCTACCAGTATGACCGCTGGAACATCGTTGATTACGCCATCGGCCCGACAGACGTTTTCTGGCAAGGTGACCCGCTTTACCAGACCCTTCCGGCAGGCGTTGCCCCGCGCTAATAGTAGGGCACAATTATCTGCACCTTAAACAACCTTGACGGGTGCCACACGAAGGCACTAGACCAAAACGGAACGCTTTTGGGGGCCGGAATGACTGATCTTGTTTTCTATACAAATCCCATGTCTCGCGGGCGCGTGGTCCGCTGGATGCTGGAAGAAATCGGACAGCCCTACGAGACCAAAGTGATCTCCTATGGCCCAGAGATGAAGTCTGACGCGTACCGGGCGATCAATCCGCTGGGAAAGGTTCCGGCACTCGTCCACAGTGGCAAGGTCATTACAGAATGCGCGGCGATATGCGCCTATCTGGCCGACGCGTTTCCCGAAGCGGGATTGGCCCCGGCCCTGGATGCCCGCGCCGACTACTACCGGTGGCTGTTCTTTTCTTCCGGCCCCATGGAGACCTGCCTGGTCAACCGCTCCATGGGTTTCGAGGTATCGCCGGAACGCCAGCGTCAGGCCGGATATGGTGTTTACGAGGATATGCTCGATGTTGCCGAAATGGCGGTCAGCGGCAAGACCTACATTGCCGGCGGTTCGTTCTCTGCTGCCGATGTCTATTTCGGGATGAACCTAGAGTGGGCAATGCAATTTGGAACTGTCGAGCCACGTCCAGCCTTCAAAGCCTATGTCGCAAACCTGAATCAGAGACCGGCTTACAAACGAGCGACGGAGCTCGATGATTCCCTCATCCCGGCCGATGGCGCTCAACCTGCCTGAACAGTCCCGGTTCTCTGGCCGTCGTTTTGTCTGGCTGAATCGCCCTTATGCCGTTTTCGATTGCATCTTCGACACCAATTTCAGCATCAACCGGCGCGGCACCAGAGGCACGATCCAGTTCATTGCCAGGTTCAAACCCATTTCATTAATCGCAACGAGTTTGCCTTGCATCATGGCGTCGTAGCCGATCTTGGCAACGCTTGCGGCCGTGGCGCCTGACTTTGTAAGCTGAGTGCCCTCAAGATCAGCCACTTTAGCGAATTCGGTCTCAACATATCCCGGGGCAAGAACAGTAACCGTAATCCCCTTGGAACGCAGCTCTTCGTTGAGGGCTTGGGAATAGGAATTCACAAAGGCTTTGGTCGCGAAATACACTGCTTGTTTTGGACCCGGCATAAAACCGGCAGTCGAGCCGACGTTCAAGATCTTGCCGCCGCGGCGCTCTGCCATGTCTTTTGCAAACAGATGTGTCAGCGTGACCAATGCCATTACGTTCAGGTCGATCATCGCCTGCTCACTGGACAGATCGCGCTCGATATGATGGCCGCGCCCGCCAAACCCGGCATTGTTGATCAGGATGCCCACTTCGATGCCAGCCGACTTGACCTGATCATGAAGACTTTGGGCGGCTTCCGCAGACCCGATGTCTTGAGCGAACACATGCACAGAGACGCCATGGGCAGCCTCAAGTTCTAACTTCAGCGCGTCAAGCGGATCTTTACGCCGGGCTACAAGCACCAGGTCGCCCCCATTGGCGGCGTGATAGCGGGCGAGCTCCGTGCCGATGCCGGCGGATGCGCCGGTGATCAAGGCGGTGGCGGTCATGAAACTGTCCTTTTCTCCAAATGCAAGCGAACACCAATCAAGTAAACTCACCAGTTTACATTGGACAGGAAGTGTTGGCTCGACCGGCTGGTTTCAAGAGCCAACGCTTTTTTTCTTCGCAAGTTTTAGCAGGCTGATCGGATTGGCCCCAACCACGCCGCCCAAAGCGTTGAACGAAGCAAGCTGTATGGAGCCTTCACGGCTGATCAGCGGGCTTTTTGGAGGTAGGTTCGGCGAGAGGGTCTTTGCCCGGTGCGTCCGGCTCGAACAATCCTGGTTCCGCATCCGCATCCGCTGGAACGATATCCGCCTGTGCCAATTCTTCCTGGGCAAGATCACCGAGAACCTTCAGGTTTTCCGCTACACGGTTTTCCGCTTCGTTGAGGATTTTCTTCGTAAGTTCCGGGTTCCGGTCCATGAGCTTTTGCAGTGCTGCCGCTTCCAGAACCAAAAGCTCGCAGTCCTTGAACGCGCGGACGGTGGCGGTGCGCGGTTTTTGATGGATCAGTGCCAACTCACCGAAAAAGTCTCCGTCATCCAGGTAGATCGTTTGATGTTCGAGGCGGATTTCCGCCGCCCCTTCCGAGATGAAGTACATCTTATCGGCAACATTGCCTTTTTCCGCGATGATCGTGCCGGCACGCACCTTTTGAGCCTGGAGCAGTTTGGATACCTCGGCGATTTCTGACGCCGTCAAATCCTCAAACAGCGGCACCCGGGCGACCATGGACCAGGTCACCACAAAATCACGGCTGTGAATTTCGCGCGCAAACGCAGATGCAATGATGCCGACCGGGAGCGCGATCAAGCCATAGCCCAGCAACATTACAAACCCACCGATCGACTTGCCGAGGTTTGTGACCGGGACGACGTCTCCATAGCCCACCGTGGTGATGGTTGTGATGGCCCAGTACAGCGCATGCGGAATACTGCGGAACTTGTCCGGCTGGGCCGTGTTCTCGATCAGGTACATGACCGTCGCGGACAAGAGCACGATGCCGCAAATAATCACCGTTGACCCGATCAACGCGTGACGCTCCGAAGCGATTGCCGAGAATAGGGAGCGCAGTGCCGGCGAATAACGTGCAAGCTTCAAAAAGCGCAAGAGGCGCAACACGACAACAGCAGTGAAGGCTGTATTGGGCAGAAAAAGAACAAGCAGCAGCGGGAGTGCCGCCAAAAAGTCTATAATAGCGTCCGGGTGCAGCGAGTACCGCACTCTGGCCATGACAGGCCCGTAGCGGCGCAAGGGCGGGTGCAGGTCGGCCACGTAAAGCCGCAAGCAGTATTCGGCCAGGAACACAAACCCGGACATCAACTGAAACAGGTTGAGCAAATGGCCTTGACTGGCCTTGATCTCCGGAACCGTTTCCAAAATCGCAAAGACGATGTTCAAGACAATCAGGAAGACAAGAAAATGGCGAACGGAGCGTGCCGTGACGCGGTATCGGCCCGCATCCTCCAGGACGTCATAAAGATATCTTTTCACCGTCGTGTGTTCCACGGTTCCCTCTCAGCGCCAGGCCGCAAAAGGCTAAGGAATTCAGCATTATGATTAGCGTGTTCCCGCCCCTGATGTCCAATCGCCCAAGTTCGATGCTCTCTGCTTTGTGAACTCGCGGTAGGCTGAGGTGAATTGTCGCAGCCTATAGCTGCCCCATTTAAGACGTGTGGGCGCAACGCCCTTGCATCTACGGAGGACATGAAATGGTTTTCAAGACAGACGCCGTGCGCGGTGGTGAAACGACCAAACGTCATATCGTGTTGAAGATGCTGGTTGTCTCAACGGTGCTCGCGGCATGTGCGCTGGCGATTGTCGCCGGGATCAGCTAACGCAAAAAGGCGGGCAAATTGCTTTCGCTGCCCGCCTTTGAAGGGATTTTCAACCGCCCTAGAGAGCTGCCAGGTGGCTTTCTATCGCAGAAACTGCGGCGTCAGCCTTATTTCCGTCCGGTCCTCCAGCTTGCGCCATATCGGGTCGTCCGCCACCGCCCCGTCCACCGAGCGCCTCTGACCCAAGCCGAACCAGGTCAACAGCGCTGACCTTGCCGGTCAAGTCGCCGGTTACGGCGGTCACGATTGCAGCCTTTTGTTCTTCACCTACGCTGATCAGCACAACAATTCCGGACCCGAGCTGTTTCTTCGCGTCGTCCGCCATGCCCTTGAGGTCTTTCGGATTGATGCCCTCTACCACCCGGGCCATCAGCTTGAACGGGCCGACCTCTTTTACCGGGGCGCCGGCACCATCTGAACTCCCGCCGCCCATCGCCAGCTTCTTCTTGGCGTCCTGAAGTTCTTTTTCCAGCCTCCGCCGCTCATCGACCAGTTGCGCGACGCGCGCGAGCACATCATTTGCGCTCACCTTCAAGAGTCCGGCAACCTCACGAACGCGCTTGTCCTGCGTGTCCAGATAGGCCCTCGCTTCAGCCCCGGTCAGTGCTTCGATCCGGCGCACACCGGCGGCAACCGCGCTTTCATTCACCAGAGTCACCAGGCCGATATCGCCGGTCCGGCGCACATGGGTGCCGCCGCACAGCTCCAGAGAATACGGTTTTCCTTCCTTGGCGCCATGAAGCGCGGTGCCCATGGAAACGACTCGCACTTCCTCGCCGTATTTTTCGCCGAACAGCGCCATTGCCCCGGCTTCAATGGCATCGTCGACCGCCATCAACCGGGTATCGACCGGCGCGTTCTGCAAGACAATTTCATTTGCATAGGTTTCAACGGTTGCCAGCTCTTCATCCGACATGGGTTTTGGGTGCGAGAAGTCGAACCGGAGGCGTTCGGGCGAAACCAGCGAGCCTTTCTGAGCCACATGGGTTCCCAGCACTTCGCGCAGTGCCTCATGAACCAGGTGGGTCGCCGAGTGGTTGGACCGGATCGCCCCGCGCCGGGTTTGGTCAACGGTCAGTTCCAGCGCCAGATCCCGCGTCACCGTGCCTTCTTCCACCAAGACACTGTGGACGAACAGACCGTCAGCCTTCTTTTGGGTATCGGTAACCCGGATTTTCACACCCGGTGCGCTCATCGTGCCTGTGTCGCCAACCTGACCACCGGATTCACCATAAAACGGTGTCTGGTTGAGGATCACAAAGCCTGATTTGCCAGCCTCGAGGGCATCGACTTCTTTGTCTTCGGCGACAAGACCCGTCACAACGCCTTCCGCGTTTTCAGTCTCGTATCCGAGAAAGTCCGTGGCTCCGGTTTTTTCCTTGAGCGCAAACCAAACCGCCTCGGTCGCCGCACCGCCCGATCCGGACCAGGCAGCGCGCGCTTCGGCTTTCTGGCGTTCCATTGCAGTCGCAAACCCGTCCGTATCGACGGCAATGCCCCGGGCGCGCAACGCATCCTGGGTCAGGTCCAGCGGGAAGCCGTAAGTGTCGTACAGCTTGAAAGCGGTTTCGCCATCGAGCTCACCGCCTTCGGACAGGTTTTCGGTGGCGCTGTCCAACAGACCGAGCCCGCGTTCCAGAGTTTTGCGGAAACGGGTTTCTTCGAGCTTTAGCGTCTCACTGATCAGGGCTTCCGCCCGGCCAAGCTCGGGATACGCGCGGCCCATCTCCCGGATAAGAGCCGGCACAAGTTTATGCATCAGCGGCTCGTGTGCGCCCAGCAAGTGGGCATGGCGCATGCCGCGCCGCATGATCCGGCGCAGCACATAACCGCGGCCTTCATTCGACGGGAGCACGCCGTCTGCGATCAAAAAACTGGTCGAGCGCAGATGATCGGCAATCACCCGGTGGCTGTTGAGCGCCGCCCCCTCCGCATCAACGCCGGTTGCATTCACCGAAGCGGCGATCAGCGCGCGGAACAAATCAATGTCGTAGTTGTCATGAACGCCCTGCATAACGGCGGCGATGCGCTCGATCCCCATTCCGGTATCGATTGACGGGCGCGGCAGATCCAGGCGCGCCTCGGGTGTTTGCTCATACTGCATGAAGACGAGATTCCAGATCTCGATGAACCGGTCCCCGTCTTCGTCGGCAGATCCTGGAGGACCGCCCCAGATGTGGTCACCGTGGTCGTAAAAGATCTCCGAACACGGACCACACGGTCCGGTATCTCCCATCGTCCAAAAGTTGTCGGAGGTCGGTATCTTAATGATCTTGTCGTCGCTGAGACCGGCGATTTTTTTCCAAAGCCCAAACGCCTCATCGTCTTCGGAGTAAACGGTCACAAGGAGTTTGTCCTTCGGCAGACCGAATTCCTTCGTAATCAGGGTCCAGGCAAGCTCTATCGCGCGGTCCTTGAAATAGTCTCCGAAGGAAAAATTGCCGAGCATCTCAAAAAATGTGTGGTGGCGCGCGGTGTAGCCAACATTGTCCAAATCGTTGTGCTTGCCGCCGGCGCGGACGACCTTCTGAGCTGTCGCGGCCCGGCTGTAGTCGCGCTTTTCAAGGCCGGTAAAGACATTCTTGAACTGGTTCATCCCTGCATTGGCGAACATCAATGTTGGGTCGTTGCGCGGGACGAGCGGACCGGACTCGACGATTTCGTGGCCGTTCTTCTTGAAATAATCCAAAAAGGAAGATCGGATTTCATTTACACCGGTCATTCGGATCTCGCTCTGCCTGTCAGCCGGGCAAAGGGCTGACGATTGTCTTGTCCAGTCGCTATGGGCTGGGCCCGCCCAGCGCCGAGCAAGCCTTTTATCTTTCACCCGCACGGCTGTCCAGACGAACGGATATGACCAGACCACGGTTCCGCCGCACTTTGGGTTGCGTCAAATGAAAAACGCCCCCGCCGGAAACCGGCCAGGGGCGCCATGTAAAGTACATCTCGACGCTAAACAGCTACTCAGCGTCATCCTCACCGCCGGACGGATCAATAATCGCCTCGGCGATCAGCCCGGCGTTTTGGCGGATCGCAAGTTCGATTTCATCGGCAATCTCAGGATTCTCGCGCAAGAACGTTTTGGCGTTTTCCCGCCCCTGACCAAGGCGCTGACTGTTATAGGAGAACCAGGCGCCCGACTTTTCGACAATGCCGCCTTTTACGCCAAGGTCGATCAACTCGCCCATCTTGGAGACGCCCTCCCCGTATACGATGTCAAACTCCACCTGGCGGAAGGGAGGCGCCAGCTTGTTCTTGACTACTTTCACGCGCGTCTGATTGCCAACAACCTCGTCGCGGTCTTTGATGGCGCCGATGCGGCGAATATCAAGCCGGACAGAAGCGTAAAACTTGAGCGCATTGCCGCCCGTCGTGGTTTCCGGCGACCCGAACATCACACCGATCTTCATACGGATCTGGTTGATGAAGATCACCATGCAATTCGATTTTGAAATCGACGCGGTCAGCTTGCGCAGCGCCTGGCTCATCAAACGGGCCTGCATACCCGGCAGGCTATCGCCCATTTCCCCTTCGAGTTCGGCTTTCGGCGTCAAGGCCGCAACCGAGTCAATGACCAGGACATCGATAGCGCCGGAACGCACGAGCGTATCGGCAATTTCCAGCGCCTGTTCGCCCGCGTCGGGCTGCGAAATCAAAAGATCGTCGATATTGACGCCGAGCTTTCTGGCGTAAAGCGGGTCAAGCGCATGTTCCGCATCGATAAATGCGCAAATACCACCGGTTTTTTGCGCTTCTGCCACCGCATGCAAAGCAAGGGTCGTCTTGCCTGACGATTCAGGGCCATAGACCTCAATGATCCGGCCGCGTGGCAAACCGCCGATTCCGAGTGCAATGTCCAGCCCGAGAGACCCGGTTGAAATTGCCTGCACCTCGACGGCCTGGCCCTGCCCCATCCGCATGATGGAACCTTTGCCGAAAGACCGTTCGATTTGCGAGAGCGCTGCATCCAGCGCCTTTGTCTTGTCCATCTGGCTGCTTTCTACGAGACGAAGTGAGTTTTGAGACATGGATCCCGCTCCTTATTCCATGATGGACGCGCTGTTTCAATTGAACGCTTTGTACATGATATGTTCTCTTTTTTCAATGCAATTTAACCACATGTTTTTTCTGAATAATTTCAATATGTTCTTCTATTGTTCCAAACTGACGAACCCATTTCTGACCATGGGGAATAAATTATCGAGAATAGGCAAACACGAGAATCATCGCCGAAGTTGAAAAATCGGGGGCACCCTGCTACGGGCCAATCTTCTCAAGGCTGAGGAGACCCGTACTTGACACCCCAAGAGATCCCGACTGCCAACGCTGCTCATCCCGCCATCGCATGCTTTGGCGCTGTGCATATGGACACGATCACCCATGCAAGGCGGCCAATCCAGGCCGATACATCGACACCCGCAACGATGAGCGACACGCCCGGTGGGGTTGCCACAAATGTTGCGCGAGCCCTCGCCCGTCTGGATGTCAATGTTCAGCTCTTTGGAACTTGCGGAGACGATCCGGCCGGCCAGTCCCTGAAGATCTTGCTTCAAGACGACGGCGTCCGAACACTACTGACGCAGCGGCCGGGCATGACAACCGGCCGGTACATTGCTTTTCACAATCCAGATGGCGGACTGATATCAGCCTGCGTCGACGACCTTATCCTTGAGACAGCGCCCGCTCACCTGTTCGATGAAGCCATGCAGACCGCAGCCGGCCTGGCTACTGCAGCGTGGTGGTTTGCGGACGCGAACCTGCCAGCCGCCCTGCTCGAAAGGCTTTCGCAGATGTGCCCAGCCGGAAAACTCGCGGTTGACGGCGTATCGCAAGCCAAGGCCGGCCGCCTTGTTCCGATCCTGGATCGGATCGGCATCTTGTTCTTGAACGTCGCAGAAGCCCGCGCGGTTCTGGCGGCTGCGACCAAGTCTGATTTTCATGATGTCGATCGATGTGATCGGAAAGAACTGGCGGCCCGTCTTTTACAACTCGGACCCGATACCGTTTTGATCACCGACGGCGCTTCGGGCGTCTATTGGACCACCACCAAGCAAGAAGCTAATCTTCCGGCGGAACCAGCGAAAATCGTCGACACAACGGGAGCCGGAGATGCGTTAATCGCAGGGACACTTGCCGGGCTCGCTCATGGCGCCCAGTTTGCAGATGCGGCTGTGATGGGAATCGGGGCTGCCCGGCAAACGCTGGCGAGCGCCGGTGCGGTGGCTCCAACCTTGTCTCTGTCCAGCCTGAAATGACGGACAATTGACCGCAGTGTTATAATTTGGAAACCATACGGGCCTACGGTACTGTTCAGCCTGATCACATGGTGACACGTTAAGGAGCGGCCACTGTTTTCTGTCTGTCTTCATAAGTCAGCAGCTCTAAGCGCCGGCGCAGTCGTCCTGCTTTGCTGCCTGGCGTCGGCGACCTTGGCGAATCCGGCACAAGCCTCCTCGCAAACTTCGGAAGCCGCGTCATCTGCCTCCAGCTCTGGCAGCAGCGCTTCTGAACCCAACCGGCTCCACGGTCTTCTCCAACAGGTTCCCTCTGAAAAGCGCTGGAATCTCCTGTTTTTTGGAGGGAGATTGAGTTCGGAAGCTTTGGGCGATGTCCTGTTGTTTAATCAAGCCTATGAAGATGCTGCTTTTCTCGGCGGTGCAGTCGGTTATGAGCTCTACCGCAACAGCCTGTTTTCTGTGGAGCTTGAGGCGGGTACCGGCGCTCTGATCGGTGACAGCAACGGCCCCCAGGTTTGGGGCGCGCTCTACGGCAGATGGAACAGCTTTCCTTGGAACGACACTGTAAAAACATCGATCGCGCTGAGCACCGGTGTCAATTACACATTCAAACGCATGCAGTTTGAGGTGGACAACGCCGCACCGGACCAAAACCGGAAGCTGCTGCATTATTTTTCACCTGAAGTGACATTTGCGCTGCCCGATCATCCGGATACCGAGCTGGTCTTCCGGGTTCATCATCGGTCCGCGGTATTCGGTCTTTTCAATTGCTCCCGGTGTGGCTCGGACACACCTACCGTCGGATTGCGGCATCGGTTTTAGCACGGAACAAGAAGAGGTCTGCAACACCTAGCGCTGAGCGAGGCACTAGGATATGAGCGCACGGGATTGAACACTGACAACCCCGAAAGACCGGAAACGCGCTCGTGACCCTCAATGCCCTCATTTCCCCGACCGACGAAGTTCAAACCGCATTGACCTCCGGCAAGCCCGTTGTTGCTCTTGAATCCACAATCATCACGCATGGCATGCCGTTTCCGAAAAACATAGAAACGGCCCGGCAGGTCGAAGCCGACATCCGCGCAGAAGGTGCTGTTCCGGCGACAATCGCCGTGCTTGACGGCCGTATTCGTGTCGGCTTGACCGACGAGGACCTCGACCGTCTGGCGCAAGCCGAAGACGTTATGAAATGCTCCCGCGCCGATCTGGCCTTTGCAGTTGCGACAGGCCGCCCGGGCGCAACAACCGTAGCCGCCACGATGATGGCTGCTCATGCTGCCGGAATATCCGTTTTTGCCACCGGCGGGATCGGCGGCGTTCATCAGGGCGCGGAAGAGACATTCGACATTTCCGCTGACCTGGATGAGCTTGGGCGCACACCGGTCTGCGTCGTCTCCGCAGGCGCCAAAGCCCTGCTCGACATTCCAAAGACGCTTGAAGTCCTGGAGACCAAAGGCGTTCCCGTGATTTCTTATGGTGTTGATGAATTGCCGGCATTCTGGTCGCGGGAAAGCGGCATTGCAGCTCCATACCGCCTCAATACGCCGGCGGAAATCGCCTCCGTCATCATGACCCGCAGTGTGTTTGCCGACCATGGCGGCGTTTTGATTGCAAACCCGGTTCCAGAGGAAAATCAAATCGCCCGGGACGAAATGACTGGATACATTGACGCTGCAAATGCCAAGGCCGCTATGGAGAATGTTCGCGGTAAGGAGGTGACGCCGTTTGTTCTGTCCAAAATCCTTGAACTGACGGACGGGCGCAGCCTCGACACCAATATTGCGCTGGTGCGAAACAATGCCCGACTCGCAGCAAGAATTGCTGGCGAACTTGCGCTCGGTGCGTAGATCAGGTTCTCATAAAAGCGACCTATCTAATTGGGAATTGTCAGCGGCAATGAGCAGCGACGACGATGCGAAGGACCTGGCGACGGAACACATGGTCGACTACGACCGCCATTCCCACATGCAGAGCAACCTCGTTCGCAGCCGGAAAGAATGGTTGAAGTTTGCTGTTTCCAAGACCGGGCTACAGTCGCCGGAGTTCCGGCTACTCGATCTGGGGTGTGGCCCCGGGCATACTGCAATCGAAGCTGTAAAACCTTCTATTGAGGCATACAGGCAATTGTCTCCCGATGGCACGATCGCCGTATGCCACGGGGACCAGCCACACAATGACTGGAACGCGCTTTTCGCGTTGATTGGCGGTAAGTCCGGGTATTTGATCGACAAGAACATCCGGACAGAAGCATCGGTTGGAAGCTTTTACGACGTCATGGCGTCGCCGGGCTCAGTCTCGATCGCGACCTGCTTTGTGGCGAGCCATTGGCTTAGCCGCG
Source organism: Roseibium hamelinense (assembly GCF_007830545.1). GTDB lineage: Bacteria > Pseudomonadota > Alphaproteobacteria > Rhizobiales > Stappiaceae > Roseibium > Roseibium hamelinense. The sequence continues at coordinate 425,747 of NZ_VLLF01000002.1, read as the reverse complement.
CCATGCTCATCACCTCTCCTGGAACCGTTTGGTATGCCGATCTGACTGGGGATGCGCGTTCGGCATTCATGCAGCTTGCGCAGTCCGACTGGACACGTTTTCTGCGCAGCCGGGCAATTGAACTTACCTCCGGCGGCTGTGTGATTGTCTCGACACTTGCAAGTATTCCTGACCCTAACGAGACGAATGGCATCCGGGGGTCTGCCCGTCATCTTTATCGAGCCATTCACAAGGTGGCAGCGGGCATGGTTGACGATGGGCTGCTGAGCAAGGAAGCGCTGGATCGCTTCATCTTTCCCTTGTGGTTTCCGACTGTCGATGACGTTCTGAACCCAATCCTTGAAAACGACGACCTGGCAGCGGCATTCGACGTCCTAGAAGCATCTGTTGAAGATGCTGCGGTGAACCCGCAGGATGCTTACGGTGATTATCTGGCTCAGCCGGATGAATACGCCGAACTTTATGCCGGCTATGTGCGTGGCTTTGGGGAGTCGAGCCTTCGCCTTCATCTGTTTGACCGCTGCGCAGCGACACAAGAAGAATCTGACCGACTTACACATGCATTCTTTGAACGTTTTGAAGCGCTTTACCGAAAGGAACCGGGCCGCTACGCCTCGGAAACGCTTACTCTCACACTGGTCCTGCAACGCCGCTGACACAAATGAAGGCCGTCGACTGTCGCAAGGCGGTAACAGATGCATGCTTAAGGCCTTAGTGAGGCCTTAAGTCGTTGACACCAAGAGGCTGGACTGTCCTATGTTGAAACGTCGCGCCATGGACGAGAAACAACGTCCAGCCGCGGCCAGCAGAATTCTGCGAACCAGTTGGAGGTGTTCGTGATGGTAGATGCATCTGTTCCGCAAACCGGTGAAGCAGCGCCGGCAAGTTCGGCAAGCCTGTCGCCGCTGCAATATCTCGACCGGGCTCTCGGCAAACTGCGCGACATCGGCATCACGCCCGAAACCGAGGCAGATGCGCCGATCAATGCGCTTCTCGAACAGATCTCCGACCTGTCTCCCGACAAGGTTCTGGTGATCACCCGCACTTTGGGTCAAGCCTCGCAGTTCAATGAGGTTGTCCGTTCCCAGGTCCAGCAGATGGATATCGGTGAGCGGTACGAAGCGATCACAGAGTCTTTCAACTCCATTCGCGACGATGCGAAGTCTCTTGTGGACCAGTTGGCCGACGGCAAGATCTCGCTGATGGAAAACCTGTCAAACAAGTGGCGCGACTTCCGGCGCGGTACGATTTCCGACCGGTTCGACGACATCCGCAACACCTACAAGGATGTTGCAAAGGCGACCAAAGACCAAATCGAGCGCGAACAGACCATTTTGGAGGCCTATCGGGATTTCCGTGGAGCCCTGAAGCAGGCCGAAGTGACGGCGCTGGAATTGCTAAAAACTGCAACGGACAAGCTCAATGCGGCCAAGACTGCGCTTGAGAACGCATCCAACGAAGTAACTTCTTTTGCCGGTGACGATGCCGCTGCCAAGGCCCGGCTAGAACTTGCGCGTGACGAGCGGTTGCGCGAAATGCAAGATGAGGAAAAGCGCTACCAAATCGCCAAGGATCTCTCCGACAACTTGACAATCGGGTACAACACCTCCGAGATCATCATGGCGCGACTGATGCAGACCACCAACGCCAAAGAGCGGGTCTACGCCCAGTCTGTCAGCTTCTTTTCGACAAACGAGTCAGTGCTGACCGCATTAAATGCGTCGTTCACAGGTCTGCAGGGTCTTCACGAGTCGACCGAAACGCTCAACGCCATGAAAGACGGTGTGAACAAGAGCCTCGAGACGCTCGCTGAAATTGGCGATGCAGTCCAAAAAGAAGCCTTAAAGGCCGGTTACGGACCTACTGTTCAGGCTGCTTCGGTCAAAAAGCTGGTGGACTCGGTGGTCAACTTCCAGGTTCAGTCCCGCGAAATCATCAATGAGATGCGCGAGATGTCGACCAAGAACTCCGAGGAAATCCGGACCGCAGTGGAGGACGGAAAGCGCCGTCTTGCAAAGCTTGCGGCCGAAGGGAATGCGCTGAGAAGCTAAAGAACAAAGCTGTCACGCCGCTCCCGGCCGTGGCAGCTTCGAAACAGGAAGTCGCTGGATGGCGGAAAAAGCGGACGCTCCGCTCGACGATCTGATGATGGCGATGGATGTGGTGGATACGCTCCGCCACGACGAGGCGCTGGTCGAAAAGGAATTGGGCGTCGAGGACCGGGACGCCCGGATGATCGAACGTTTGCGGCAGGTTTATGCCGCTCAAGGCATTGATGTGCCAGACCACATCCTGAAACAGGGTGTCGAAGGGCTTAAAGAAGACCGCTTTACCTACACACCGCCGAAAAAGGGCATTTCCATTCTTCTTGCCAAAGCCTACGTCACACGGATGGCGTGGTCGAAATGGCTCGGCGCTGCCCTTGTCGCGGTTATCGTTGCTGTAGGAGCATGGGAGTTCCTGGTGGTTCAGCCCCGGGAACGTGCAGCGATCGCCCTCCAGCAAGAACTTCAAGAAACAATCCCTGCCGAAATCAGCGCTCTGAAAACACGGATCGCGGACCTGACAGCCCTTCCCGAGGCCCTGTCACAGGCGGACAGGCTTGCCGATAACGGTCTGACGTTTGCCAGTGCTGGAAACGCAGAATCGGCCCGCAAGGCGCTCAGCGATCTGCGGGCACTTGCCGCCAACTTGGCGGCCGTGTTCGAGGTACGCATTGTGTCCCGCCCCGGTACACCGACAGGTGTCACGCGCATACCGGAGGTCAATCCCAATGCGCAAAACTACTATATCGTGGTGGAGGCAGTTGCACCGGACGGCAGTGTTGTGCCGCGTAAGATTGTGTCAGAGGAAAACGCGGAGGCCCGTGAGGTGACCATCTGGGGCCAGCGCGTGCCGCAAGGAACGTTTGAATCAGTGCGGCGCGACAAGGAGGAGGACGGTATCGTTCAAGACGCGGTGCTTGGAGAAAAAGCCCGCGGCGACCTTGAAATCGACTGGTCGATGCCTGTCGAGGAAGGAGCCATTACACAATGGTGAGGTGCGAAACCAGGCAAGGTGGTGTTATCCGCGACGCAAATTGTGAGGCCTCGCCATGCTGACCGGTCGCCAAACTCTCGGATCGATTGAGCATGCGCTTGCCGACCTGCGCCGCGAAGAGGCCGATCTTGGCAACCGGATCGAGCGGGCAACGCGATCCGTCACTGACCTGCAGCAGCGCCAGGGCGAAGCATATCGGGACCTGGCCAGATTCCGGCTTGAAAACCACGCAGCTGAAACACTTAGCACGCGGCTGGACACTGCAGCGCGAGAGGCGGCCCGCCTGCTGGAAAAGCGCACCGCGGACCACAAGGTGCTGTCGGAGGACCTGCGGAAAAAAGAAAAACAACGGTCGGAGTTGCAGGCCCAGCGCGATACGCTTGCCAAGGAGCAAGAGGCTGCAGAAGCCCGCATGGACAGCCTGATGGAAACGGTTGACGCGGAACTCGAAACCGACACCCTGTTTCTGGAACAGAAGCAGCGCGCGGAACAAGCGGCGGAAACCGCAGAAGCCGCTGCCAAGAAAGCTGCAACGTCGCAACAAGACCGCCGCCTCAAGGGAAAGGCGTATGAAGACGACCAGCTGTTCATGTATTTGTGGCAGCGGGGCTTCGGAACACCAGACTATGACAAGCGGGGCCTGGTTCGTGCGCTGGATGGTTGGGTTGCGAAGCTGATTCGATTTCACGATGCCCGCGCCAATTATGCGATGCTGACGTCGATTCCCGAGCGGATGGAAAAACACGCTCACCGCTGCGCCGATATTGCTGCCGAAGAAGAGTTCAAGCTTGCCGAACTGAGCCGGGCCGCCATGACGCGCACGGCCGGCGAAGACATTTCAGCGAAAATCGATCACCTGACCGACCAGCTGCTATCAGTCGACGGCGAGCTGGCTGCCTTGGACAGCAGCATCGATACCCTGAACGACGCTCTCCGGGAATTTTCAACCGGATCCGATACCGGCTACCTAAAAGCCGAGGAAAAGCTCTCCAAGTCCTTGAAAGACGATGATTTGGACGAATTGTGGCGGCAGGCGCTCGCGACCCCTTCGCCGGAAGACGAGAAAATTGTCCGCAGGATTGAAGACCTTGGCGAACGCATCGAAGAATTTTCCCGCGAGATACGGCAGGATCGGGAGCTGCAAAGGGATATTTCGCGGCGCCGTGGGGAACTGGCTGACGTTGCAAAACGTTTCCGCAGCAAAGGATATGACAGTTGGGAAACGACATTTTCTGACGACAGCCTGACAACCGTTCTCTTGGGAGAGCTTGTTAAAGGTGCGATTACCGGCGCGGACTATTGGGCCAGGGCTGAACGCGCGTACCGCCGCCGCCGTCCGCGCGGCGGCAGGGTCGGGTTTCCCCGGGGCGCGGGGCTGCCAAAATCCATGGGGGGCGGCTTCAGCGGCCGCGGCATGGGCGGATCCAGATCCTCTGGTCGCTTCGGATCCGGCGGCTTTGGCGGCGGCGGGTTCAAATCCGGAGGCGGCTTCGGCGGTGGCGGGTTCAAAACCGGCGACACATTTTAGAGCAGCTGCTGCCCCGGCGGGCTTTTTTCAAAGCCGGGACGGCGGCAGACCAACAAGGCGGCGTCAAGCGCAGCCACGACACGGAATACGGATAGACCAAGATGCGCACATTCATTGCTCCCCTTCTTCTCGGGCTGGCGCTTGCCGGTTGCCAATCAGGGTCTTCTCAGCAGGCGTCGATTCCCAATCAGCCAACCCTGGACGTTCCAGCCGGCGCGCAGAGCGTCACGATCGCCGCCGATCCGCCCGCTGTACGCAATGCATTGGTTCAAAGTGCAACAGAACGCGGCACGTTGGTGGTCCAGAACCAGCCAAACATGGTGGTCATGGAACGTACCCTGACCGGCGCCAACCCTGCTCTCGATGCGGAGTTCGGTCCGTCGGATAATGGCAACCGGGTAATCCGGGTGCGCGTCCGCTTCACTGGAGGCAACTGCCAGACGCTCGCCGTGCAGGACGTTGCCGTGATCAACAATGCCCGCACAGCGCTTGAACAAAGTTTTGTTTTGCCGGGCAATCCGAACACGATGCAAAGCCTGCGCGGTATGAAATCCCGCGCAGAAAGCGCAAGCACTTGCCCGCGTGTGAGCTGAACGCGGGTGCGCCCGGCGCTATTCGTTAAGCTGGAATGGCGTCCGGCGCATATTGCATGAGAAAATCAGCACTTGGCGGAATTGGCTTGATCACATCGATCAGCACGCCGTTTGGATCTGCGACAATAAAATGCCGTTGCCCAAACGCTTCATCGCGGATGTCCTGAACCACTGGCAGCCCGGCCATCTTCAACCTTGCATACTCGGCATCAACATCATCGACCTCGAAATTGATCAATAGGCCGCAGACAGTGCCGCGGCCTGTTTCCGGGATGGTGTTATGGCTGCCGTCGAGCACTGCCAAATTCACTGCCGGATCTGATTTTGATTGAAGATGCACGTACCAATCAGCCTCAAATGCAGTTTTGAAATCGAAATGGGTCCGGTAGAAGTCGGCCGTCTCCATAACCTTTGCGGTCATGATAACGGGGTAAAACTGGTTACATTTCATGGCTGGTCTCCCAAAGCAAATCAACATACACTCTGTATGTAATAGTCAATTAACATACAGGCTGCATGTATGCAAGTAGAGAAGCCTCGTCGAAGCCAAGCCGAACGCCGGGCCGAAACCAAGGCCGCCCTGATGAACGCTGCCCGATCGCTTTTCGTTCAAAAGGGCTATGCCGAAACGGGAACGCCGGAACTGGTAAAAGAAGCGAATGTAACCCGCGGTGCGCTCTACCATCACTTTTCAGACAAAGCGGACATTCTGCGCGCGGTGATCCATGCAGAATCCCAGGCTGTCGCCGATGAGATAAGCGCCAAGACCGATCCCGGACAAGCGCCGCCCGACGCCTTCATGCATGGCGCGAAGGCCTATTTCACCGCCATGAAAACCCCCGGACGGGCCCACCTGCTTCTATTGGAGGGCCCAAACGTGCTGGGTCTTGAGGAGATGGCGGAGATCGACCGGCAAACCGGCCAAGGCACCTTAATCGATGGATTGCAGCATGCGGCCGCGCACGGACAATTGCCGGCGGGCATTTCCATAGACGCCCTTGCGGATCTGCTCTCAGCCCTGTTTGACCGGGCCGCCCTGGCGATAGCATCCGGTGCCGACGAAGGGGCTTATGTCACCGCCACTCAGACACTGCTCACAGGCGTATTGAAACCGACGTGAGTCCGGCCCATCATCCCAGTATCTTGTTCAGTGATTGATATTCATGCCAACAATTTATCAACTCAAATCCAGATTTCAGGATATACTACGGCCGCTTTGCCGGCATTTGGCAACAGCAGGTGTGACTGCCAATCAAGTGACGGTCGGCGCTGCTTTGCTTTCGTTTTTGAGCGGCCTCGCGATGCTGCTTTTGCCCGGCAGCAGCTGGCCCTGGCTCCTCCTGCCGCTGGTGTTGCTGGTTCGTATGGCGCTGAATGCTATCGACGGTATGCTGGCACGCGAGCACGGCCAAAAATCAAAACTCGGGGCGATCCTCAACGAACTCGGCGACGTTGTGTCGGACTGTTTTTTGTATTTGCCCTTTGCCTTCCTGCCCTTTGTCAGCGCGGAACTTGTCACAGGACTTGTTCTCCTTGCCATTGTCGCTGAAATGACCGGGGTCATTGCCGTTCAGATCGGCGCGTCCCGCCGCTATGACGGCCCGATGGGCAAAAGCGACCGCGCAGTCCTGTTCGGCTTTCTTGGTGTCGCGGTTGGCCTCGGCGTAACCATGCCAGTGCCGTTTGCCGCTCTTTTGGGCCTTGCCTGTGTGCTTTCGGCCGCCACCATCTTCAACCGGGCGCGCGCGGCCCTTCGCGAGGCAAGCTGACATGACCCTTTTCCCGCTTCACGGCGCCCTTTTGGGCATTTGGGCGATCCTGGGAGCAGCCATCGTTATTGTATTCTGGCTGTCCCGGAAAAACACTGGGAAGGACTATAGCGAACTGGTCCAGCGGACGAAAAGCTGGTGGGTGATGATCGCGATCTTCACCCTGTGCTTTCTCGTTAGCGAATTGCTCTCGATTATCGTGTTCGCTTTGATTAGCTTTCTGGCGCTGAAAGAATACTTTTCGATGATCCCGACGCGCCGGGCAGACCGTCGCGTGTTGTTTTGGGCGTATCTGGCGATCCCGGTGCAGTATTTTTGGGTAGCAGATGCATATTACGGCATGTTTGCGGTATTTATCCCCGTGTACATGTTCCTGTTTCTGCCATTTGCGTCGCTTCTGTCACAGCAGACCGAAGGCTTTTTGAAGGCAGTCGGCACGCTGAATTGGGGCTTGATGCTGTGCGTGTTTTCCATCAGCCACGCAGCGTTCCTCTTAATCCTGCCGCCAACGGGAACCAACAGCGCAGGCGGTGCAGGGCTCCTTTTGTTTCTTTTGTTCCTGACCCAGTTCAATGACGTGGCGCAATACACGTGGGGCAAGCTGTTCGGCAAACGCAAGATTATCCCTGGCGTCAGCCCGAACAAAACCTGGGAAGGCTTTCTGGGCGGGGTTGGCACCACACTGGTGCTCGCCGTCCTGACTGCTCCGATTTTAACGCCGTTCAGTTGGGAATATGCGGCCGCTGCCGGGGTCCTGATCGCGCTGGCCGGTTTTGTGGGCGATGTTACGGTATCTGCACTTAAGCGCGATCTCGGGATCAAGGACGCCGGCAGCTTGATCCCGGGCCACGGTGGCATCCTCGACCGGATCGACAGCCTGACCTTCACCGCCCCGCTGTTCTTCCATTTCACCCGCTATTTCTTCTACTAGGACGCGGCCCGGCTCATGCTGCAAAAGCTCTTCTACATATTTGTCAAGATCGGCGTACTTTTCCTGCTTGGTTTGAACGTCCGCCGAAAAGAGCTGCTGCCAGCCTCCGGCCCGGCCATCATCGTTGCCAATCACAACAGCCATCTCGATACGATGGTGCTGATGGCCCTGATGCCGCTGTCAAAACTAAAGGACATCAAGCCTGTTGCTGCCGCCGACTACTTTTTCTCAAACCCTCGCAAAGCCTGGATTTCTGAGCATGTACTCGGCATCATCCCTGTAGAGCGCGAGCGTAAGGACAAGACCTGGGATCCCCTTCAGGGCTGTTATGACGCGCTCGAAAAGGGTCAGGTCCTGATCCTGTTCCCCGAAGGCTCGCGAGGCGAACCGGAACAGATGACCGGATTGAAAAAGGGCGTATCTTTCCTTGCAGAAAAGTTTCCGCAGGCACCCGTGGTACCGGTATTTACTCATGGTCTCGGCAAGGCGCTACCGAAGGGGACGTTTCTTCTCGTGCCGTTCTTCTGCGACATCTTCATCGGAGATGCACTCACCTGGACCGGAGACCGGGCAAGCTTCATGGAAGCACTGAAAGACAGGTTTGCCGCACTATCGAAGGAAAAGAATTTTGCGGCCTGGGAGTAACGTTGCCGCATTCTGCTGGGGTCTTGCCGAGGCGACCGTTTTTTTCATCGTGCCAGACGTTCTGCTTAGCGCCTATGGGTTGTCGTCCCTCAAAAAAGCTGTTCTGGCATCGGTCTTCGCAGCGCTCGGTGCATCTATCGGCGGCTTATGCGTTGCGTTGGCTGTTCAACAGCATCCAGAAACAGCCTTCCGCCTTCTGGCGGCTGTGCCAGGCATTTCGGAAACAAGTTTCGAACGGGCCCGGGAGCTTCTCTCACAAGGTCTGTTTCCCGGATTGATCGCAGGGGCTTTTTCCGGTCTTCCCTACAAGATCCTGGCGGCCGAAACCGCCGTTACCGGAACCTCGGCATTTCTGCTTGCCGCTCTTACTCCATTCGCCCGTTTGCCGCGCTTTCTTCTGGCAAGTCTTGCCAGCTATACGATTTCAAGAGCTGTTGGCAGACGGCTTTCATTGCGCTCCAAGCTTGCCATTTGGGCCGCCTTCTGGGTGGTGTTTTACGTTTTTTATTTTTACGCCGTTGGTTTTATCGGATAGCGGTCCGGTTCTTCAAACACGTCGATGACCCGTGTACCGGCTTTGATGACAGCCCCGTGCTGAGCACCTGCAGGGATGGAATAGATCGATCCGGGGCCCAGCACACGCGTTTCACCCTCGATGGTAAATTCGATCTCGCCGCTCAGCACAGTGCCCCATTGCGCAAGGTGGGAATGTGGCGGCAACTCCATGTCCCGGATGAAGTCAAAAAACACCACCAGCCCGTGATCTGACCGGATTGCATAGGACTTCACAACTTCATCGGGAAACGGAATGTCCAATGCTGGAAAGCTTTTGATGAAATCAGGCAGGTCCATGAAAGGCTCCGTTGAATAGGGGCGATGCTCAAAGTTGAGCTGGAATTGGAACTTCTTTCCGAAAAAACTCCGGGTTCGGAGCGATCCTGCGCCGCTTACGTCTACTAAAAATAACTCATCTTCCAAACCTGATGAGCTCTGAGTAATTGAGCCCAGAGGCCGGCAAATTTGACGTATCCGGCAGTAAATTTGTAGCCCGACCTTCGTTTGCATCCGATGTTTGATCCAAAACACCCAGCCGGTCCAGATAATCCGGCACATGCCCGGACAGGATCACCCGCCAATCAAGAGGCATTTCTGGCCATAAACTGTCAGCCAGATTGAACACGACAGTGGTGCAGTTCGCGGTCAAGGTGTTGTAGAATGAGGGAGTATCAGACAGGTCTTGTGCGAGCCGGACATAGGGCAAGAACAAGTCCTTCATCTGAGTGTGTGACAGCGCCACCGGATCCATGCGAACACGTTCCTGCCGTATGTAGGTCCGGAGCCTCAAGATATCGCGCTCCGTAGCGGCAATAAGGACCAGTTCAAACTGCCTGAAAAATCCGCCTATCGTATTGAAAGCCTCATGGGCTTCTCTGCGCGTTTCAACGGAAAACACCACATTTTCACCGTCGTGGAATCCGAAACCGACCATCAAATGGGCGATGTCTGGATTGTCCCAAACCGAAGTGATCACATCTACACTCTTCAAGCGTGTCAGATCATAGGTTCCGCTGATCCATCTGTGCGTCGCAGAGTTTGAAGTTTGCCAGTCAAAGTCGCGAATGTTTTTCAAACGGACCGTATTTGCTTTTACGCTCGCCGTTACGCCCCTCGAAACATCATTAGCCCAAGCCTTGTTCTGTTCCGGGGTGATGGTTTGATACCAAGCGAAAACCCCGGTAGCGCAGAGCGCTGCGGCCAGCAAGGACAGTGCGCGCGCGGAACCGCAACCAAGTCAGGCCACCTGAGGCCACTAAAAATCACTGTGACCGCAAAAAACCAAGCAGTGTCTGAAAGGTGAAATCGCGTCGCGGTGATGCTCCAAAGAGCGCCTAAAATGACCACGGCCGCAAATGCTATGTGTTTGAAAATGTTTGTCAGTTGAAACAAGATCTGGTCCTCGAAAATTGTGCCGGAAATTGGCAGCGTCGAAACGCTGCCAATTTGCTGATGCGTGCCTGATTTTTGCAATTGCGTCGGGCCGGCGGTCGAAAATACAGCGCGCCTAGGCGGGATCCTGGGCTGATACTTCAGCCAGCAACCGTTCGGTCTTCGCATCCTCGATTTTGTTGTAAATACGGTTGTTTTCTTCCTGGTCGCGCACCGCTTTGGTGATCGAAGCCGTAGAATAGACCAGCATCAGGGCTGCCATTGCGTAGTAGCCTTTTGCCGAAAAGCTGGCCTCAAGCGACCAGATACCACCCGCCATCATCAACGCAGCGACAGCAAAATTGAAGTATGTGAAAAGGTTCCAAGCGTTGGAGGGTTTTGATGTGAAGTTTGGCATTTGAAGGTCTCCTTGTGAGATATGGCCCAGTTTTCGGGCAGATTGACTGTATAAAAAAGAAAAATTGGGACTCTGATGAGTTTACGAGGTTTGATCTGCCGCGTTTGCTTGCAATCTCTGCAAGACACGTGAAGCATCTGTGGTCACAGACCTTCCGCACCCTGCCCCTGCAAGCTTTTCGACAACATGTGTTGCGGACGCTGTTGCATTCAGATCAACCATCGCAATCTCAACCTGTTCAGCATGAGATTGACGCTCCTGCAGTCTTTGCAGCGTTTCTTCCGCATCTCTCAAACTTGCGAGGACTCCGTTTGGAACCGAGCCCCGAAGTTTTTGCGTTTGCTGAGCGGCATCGGCAATCTGTTTTCCACGCTGGAGTGTGCGTAGCCGCTGCTCTGACAAAGCCACTTGGTCGCGCAATTGTGCGGCTTGAGCTTGGTAGTGTCCCAGCGCCTTTTTTGTCGCCGCGTGTTCCTTTTCGAGGTCCGCAATCACGGCTGCTGCTTCTGAGGCTAGATCTTCACGGCCTAGCCGGATGGCCTCCATTGCGCGTGCCTCCAGATCCGCCAAACGTTCGGCCTGCTCTTCTTCTCGTTTTTTTTCACGTGCGGCATAAGCCATAACGATTGCGACCGACTTTTTTGCCGAAGTCAGACCATCAGCTGCATCGCGCAATTGCTGGCGCAGAATGGAAATCGTGTTGGTATCTAAAAACGCCTCTGCGGCATCATATGTCCGCCCCCGAAGGAGCGTCGTCATCAACTTGAACATTTGGCCCTCCATTGATATGAACAACGTTCACAAGATGACTCTAATAACACTGTGAACAATGTTCAACATTCTTTTGAACGCCGTTCATTCTTATGGTTAATGAAATGTTAAAACGAGAAACGAAACGTGCAGAACTGCGGGAACGGATCATCGCCGCAGCTGAGGCGGAACTGATCGAAAAAGGGCTTTCCGGCCTAAAGGCGCGAGATATCACGTCGCGCGCTGGCTGTGCCCTAGGGGCTCTTTACAATGTCTTTGATGATCTTGACATGTTGGTGCTAGAGCTGAATTCCCGCACATTGGCGGACTTAGGAAACGCCCTTTCGTCGTCCGTACCAGTCGAATCATCTTCTGGCCGGCAGGTGCTGCAAGCACTGGCTGCCGCTTACACCGACTTCGCCAGAGACCATCAGCATCGTTGGATGGCCCTGTTCGAACACCGGCTCCCTGAAGGGAAATACAAGCCAGAAGAATATCGTATGGAACAGACAGTCCTGATAGACGCAATCGTTCCGTCTCTAAAGGAGCTTTGGCCGGAACTTTCAAAAGAGACACTGGCTATGCGTGCACGAACGACGTTTGCCGCCGTGCATGGTGTGGTGTTGCTGTCGCTCCAGCAACAATTTGTCGGCGTTCCTTTGAAGGAACTGAAGTCAGAGGTCGAGGCCTTGGTAGAGCTGCTGTCCCGGCAGTGACTGCCCAATCTCACCCGTTCAGCACGTCTTTCACAGTCGTTGCAAGCTGCTTGAGGGTGAAGGGCTTGGGCAGGAAGAAGAACTTTTCGTTCTCCGGCAAATTTTCCTCAAAGGCATCTTCGGCGTATCCGGAGACGAAAATGATCTTGAGGTCAGGCCGTGTCTTTCTCAGCTCCACCAGAAGCGTTGGCCCGTCCATCTCCGGCATGACAACGTCCGATACGACCAGATCAACCTTTCCGTCGGTCTCTTCCATAACGTCGAGCGCCTCGGTCCCGGAAGCCGCTTCGTGGACCGTATATCCCCGAGAGGCAAGCGCCCGGGCCGCGAAAGCGCGGACGGCTTCCTCATCCTCGACGAGCAGGATCGAGGCTGACCCGGTCAGGTCTGCGACTTTTTCCGGCTCGCTCTGAACCTTTTCAACCGGCTTCTCTTCTTCCACCTCGGGGATGTAACGCGGCAAGAACAGCCGGAAAACTGTCCCGGCACCAACCTCCGACGTACAGAAGATGAAACCGCCGGTCTGCTTGACGATGCCATAGACCGTTGACAGCCCAAGCCCGGTCCCCTTGCCCACTTCCTTGGTGGAAAAGAACGGGTCGAAGATTTTTTCCATCACATCCGGCGGAATGCCGTGTCCGGTGTCTTCAACCTCGATCAGGCTGTACTCGCCCGGCGGCATGCCGCGTGTGTTGTCAAACTGGGTAGATTCGGCTCCGGTCACATTGGAAGTGCGGATCGTCAACCGCCCGCCATCGGCCATGGCGTCGCCCGCATTCACCGCGAGATTGACGATCACCTGCTCAAGCTGGTTGAGGTCGGCCATGACAGGCCACATGTCCCGGCCATGAATGACCTTCAGCTCGACCTTTTCGCCAAGCAGCCGGTCGAGCAAGATGGACAGATCCGCCAGAACATCGTTGAGCGCCAGTTTTTGCGGCCGCAAGGTTTGACGGCGTGAAAACGCCAGAAGCTGACGCACGAGCCCGGCCGCCCGATTGGCATTCTGCTTGATGTTCATAATGTCCTGGAAGGACGGATCGGTCGGTCTGTGGCTGGCCAGCAGAAGATCGGAAAACCCGATGATCGCGGTCAACACATTGTTGAAGTCATGCGCAACACCGCCTGCCAACTGGCCAATGGCCTGCATCTTCTGGCTCTGGGCGAACTGAGCTTCCAACGCGCGCTGCTGGGTCGTCTCAAGCGCATAGACAATCGCCGTCTCGCCATCGCCTTCGCCATCTTGAACAGCCGAGACATAAAACGTGGCAGAGCGGGCATCGTTGTCTTCATTCAACGGGATATCGATCGGCGCGATTTCGCTAATGCCATGGGAGGCCGCAGCAAGCGCCTTGTCGAGATCGCTGCGCGCGTTTTCTGCAACATAATCGGTGAGCTTCGGAGATTCACTGGACAAATCCACAGCCGAGAACAGCCGCAAGAAGGGCGCGTTGGTACGCAGCACCCGGCCCTCATGGTCGAGCGAAGCAATCGCGATCGGCGTGTTGTTGAAGAAACGGGCGAACCGAACCTCTGCCGCGCGCAGCGCTTCGGACGCTTCTTCCCCGCGGGACCGGTTGAGAACCAGCGTCCGGCTGTCGCCCGGATTGCCATGTTCGCCGAACGGAACACGGTGCAGCAGACGCACCGGAAAACTCCGTCCGCTGCGGGTCACGAAATCGAGATCGAAGGTCTCGCTTTTCACTTCACCGGCATGGCCTTTCAGAGACCGGATCAATTCCGTCCCGTCACCGCGGACAATATCGGCCAGATCCAGCTCGCCGGCTTCAAATTGCGCAAGGTCATAGCCCAGCCAGTCGGCCAGAGTTGCGTTCAGGTACACCACACGGCCTGCGCCATCACACGAGAAAAAGCCGGCGGGAGCATGATCCAGAAAATTGATCACCCGCTGCAATTCTTGGAAGGAATCTTCCTGCTCGGCACGGTCACGCGTGATGTCGGCAATCTGCCAGATACACAAGGTTCGGGCACTGCCGCCTTCGCTTTTTGGAACGGCAAGCGGGCGTACCGAAACCCGGTACCAGCGCGCGGTTCCATCGGAAGGGCCGAGCGCCTGCGTCATGCGGATTTCTTCCTGGGCGCGGCGCCCCTCGCGCATGGCCTGTGAGAGACGGAAAATTGCGTCCGTTGCGTCCGGATCGTTGGAAAACACCCGCTCAACAACCCGCACTTCTGCCTCGGACGCCGCCCCGGTCAGATCGGCATAGGCCTGGTTCACATAAATCAGACGCCCGTCGAGATCGGTTACAAGTGCGCCGTCATCCATGCTGTTCAAGAACGCAGTCGCGATCGGGTTGGATGTGTTCCGCGCGGAAACCCGCAGGAATCCGATTGCGCCGGCAAACAGGCAAAAGACGCCGATAACGGCCAATACACCCAAGAAGCCGAGAACATATGGCTGCGCGGCGGCCTTTTCCATCATGGCAAAGCCAGCCGCTGCGCCAATCAAGAGGATTGCCAGCGCTATCAAAAGCCAGATGTTGCCGGACCGTTCCGGCCGGTCAATGACAGGCTCCGCCGGTGCGCCGTCCAGTTCACTCATTCCATACTCCCCGGCCCGAATCGCTTTCTAAGGCCATGAACAACTGTTTGACGCGGGGCTGCCAAGATCAACTGCTTAGCCCTCAGTTTGCACGCCATCCAGCCCTTTTGCGCATTTTAAAGACAAAGCCAATAAGCTCAGCTACCGCTTTGTAGTGCTCTTCAGGAATTTCCTGATCGATTTCCACATTTGCATAAAGCGCGCGCGCCAGCGGCGGGTTTTCGATCACCGGAATTTCCGCATCCTTGGCGACCTCCCGGATCTTCAAGGCGACAGCATCAATCCCCTTGGCAAGGCAAAGCGGTGCGCCCATGCCTTCCTCGTATTTGAGCGCAACGGCATAGTGCGTCGGGTTGGTCACAACCACGGTCGCGTCAGGCACGGCAGACATCATGCGTTTGCGGGCCCGTTCCATGCGGATTTGCCGGATCTTACCCTTGACCAGGGGATCCCCTTCTGTCTGCTTAAACTCTTCCTTGACCTCGCGCAGCGACATTTTCTGTTTCTGAAACCACTTGTGTTTCTGATAGATGAAATCCAGCCCGGCAATAATGGTCATGAAGGCAAGAACGGCGGCCAGCAGCTGCAGGACAAGAATTCGCGCCTCTTCCAGGATGATCATCATATCGGCAAAGATCATGATCTCCGCCTCGTCGCGGCGCGGCCAAAGGACAGCGACCATCAGCGCACCGACAATCGAGATCTTCAGCATACCCTTTGCGAAGTTCACGAGGCTTTCCGAGGAGAACAGCCTCTTGAAGCCGGACAGTGGCGAAACCTTGGACAGTTTCGGCTTGATGGTCTCGGTCGTAAACAACAGCTGATGCTGAACCAGATTGCCTGCCACCGCCATCGCAACCACCATAAGCAGCGGCAGCCCGACCAGCAGCGCAAGCATCCGCCCCGTGTCCCACCACAACATCCCCAGCGCGCTGCCGTCTACCGGGATCTGATGGGCGTGTTCCATGTATCCCTTTAATTCGGACCCGAGCGATCCGGCAATGCCGGGCGCGAAAAAGGCAATCAGCATGGTCGCCCCGGCCAGAGTGAACCAAGTGCTGACTTCCTGAGATTTTGCGACGTCCCCCTTTTCATGCGCCTCTCTGAGGCGTTTTTGCGTGGGGTCCTCAGTTTTCTCCGAGTCGTCGGTCTGATCAGCCATCTGCGCTCCCTAGCCGGCAAGAAACTTGCCGAGCGCCTGCTGGAAATGGTCAAGATAGAACGTCATCAGCGACGAAATCAGAACCACAAGAAGCAACAGCCCGAGCGTGATGTTGACGGGCATTGCGATGAAGAAGATCTGGAGCTGCGGCATCAGCTTGTTCAAAAGGCCCAGCCCGAAATAGAACACGATGCCTACAACAATGAACGGGGCACTCATGCGCATGGCGACCGAAAAAACATCGGCCACCGTTTGCACAGCATATTGGGAAAAGTCGCTGACCGGGATCAGCGTGCCGGGCGGAAACAGCTCGAAACTATCATGCAGCGCCGCAATGACGAGGTAGTGTGTGTCGGTTGAGAACACCAAGGTGATTCCCAGAATCGATAGATAGTTCCCGAACAAAGCACCCTGCTGGCCCTGGTTTGCGACATCGGTGCCCAGCGCAAAGGCCATACCCGATTGGCTGGCCATGATCATGCCGGCCGTGGTCAGTGCGGACGTGATGAGCTTTGCGCAGAGCCCGATTGCAAACCCAATGACCATTTCCATGGCGAGCAAGGCCAACAGGAACGGCAAGTTCCCCATGAGGTTCCCCGGATACAGGGGCGCAGCCATCGGATAGAGCACAAGCGTCACCGCCAACGCTATGGTAAGCCTGATCCGCGTGGGAATTGAACTTTCACCAAGCGCCGGCAACAACATAATCATTGTGCCGAGCCGGGCGAACATCAAGAGAAACACCGCGGTGACCTCTGGCAAGAAAGACAGGTTCACCGTCATCTAGGCCCCCGGCTCAAGAGCTGGACAGGATCATTTCCGTGATCCGCGCCATGAAGGCCGATAGAGTTTGACCCATGAAGGGCAGGCTGATCATAAGGGTAACAAAGATCGCGAGGATCTTGGGAACGAACACCAGGGTCATTTCCTGGATTTGAGTAAGGGCCTGGAACAGAGCGATAACAACACCGACGAGCAGACCGATCACCATCGCCGGGGCCGATATGACAATCATCGCCCAGACGCCTTCGCGCGCTATGTCGAGTACTTCACCGCCTGTCATTGCCCGCCCCCGTCTGACTGCCTAAATCGGCATGCGCATGATTTCCTCATAAGCGGAAATCACCCGGTCCCGCACAGTCACCATCGTTTCCAACGCTACTTCCGTTTCGGCAATTGCGGTCACGACGTCAACGACGTCAGTCTTGCCTTCCACAAGTCCGACGGCTTTTTGGTCGGAAGCCCGGCCTTGGTCCACAACAGTTTCAACGGCCTGTTGCACCATCTGGCCAAAATCGGCGCTGTTGCGGGCACCGAGAGCGTCCTCGGCAGGATTTGCCTGCTGGGTGAGTCGCGCCGCCATTTGATAGGCATTGCTGGCAATTGTCGGCGTAGACATGGTTCAGGCCTTCTCCGGGTTAGTAGGGTGTGGCACGCAGGTCTCAGGCGCGCAGGATATCGACGGTCCGCTGCAACATCTTCCGCGTCGCCTCAATCACGTTCAAATTTGCTTCGTAAGACCGCTGCGCCTCGCGCATGTCCACGGTCTCAATCAGCGTGTTGACGTTCGGGATCCGCACAAAGCCGTTTTCGTCGGCCGCCGGATGCCCTGGCTCCAGACGGGTTTTGAAATCGGATTTGTCTTCGGCAATCCGCCCGAGTTCAACCATCTCTGCGCCGACCTGCTTGTCAAACTCACTGCGAAAGGTCGGGATCTTGCGCCGGTACGGGTCCTCCTCCGGGTTCCGGCCCGTCGAGTTGGCGTTCGCAATATTCTCTGCGATCACCCGCATGCGTCCGTTTTGCGCCTTCAGGCCGGATGCTGAAATAAACAGCGATTTGATCATGTCCATCGGACAGCTCCTATGGGTTCAGCCGGATCACCGGCCTTTCGACAACGCGGTCCGGATAAGGCTCAGGCTTTTGGTGTAAAGCGTCGTCGCGGCCTGATAATCCATCTGGTTTTCGGTCACTTTCATCATCTGCTCTTCGAGGATGACGTTGTTGCCGCTTGGGGTAATCTCGAACATATCCCGCTCAACGACCTTGCCTGGCGTTCCTGCAGAAATCATGCCGGTCAAATGCCCGTTATCGGTTCTGACGGTCTGCAGGCCGAAATACTCACGCCCCATGTGGTCCTCGAAAGAGTAGCTTTTCAGCTCCTTCGCTGTGTATTCCGGGGTGTCCGCGTTCGCGATATTTTCCGCAAGAACCCCCTGGCGCACCTGGTGCCATTGCATCTTCGACTTCAGCGCCTGAAAAATCGGCAGGTCTGTAAAGGCCATGCGAGTCACCATTTGTTAACCAAGTAGGCAAACCTTGCCGCCCAGAAGGTTAATGAATGGTTAACGAATACCTCTGAGACAGCCGAAGGGCGTCTTTACGGCACGAATCCTGGGTACTTCTTTTGCAAAACGCAATTCTTGCGCGCTGCGCGGTGGGCAGATTTTGCCGCATTCTGTTAACTTTACCGACAAGAGAGATTCGTAAGTCGCGCTGGGTTCACAGGATGAGCACACCCGGCCTGCGCGGCAAGGCAAAACGGCCGGTTCGATGCAACGGGCCGCCGAAGAGGTTTTTATGTACGAGTGGATTTCGAGCACATTGGGAGTTGGGGACGGTGTTGCCCGGGCGGCCAGCTTTGTCGTATCTCTGGGCGTCGTTTTGGCTCTGGTTGCCCTGTTCTTTTTCATACTGAAGAAGCTCACCGGCGCTCGGATCAACACGACCCGGGGCCGACAGCCGCGCATCGCGATCATGGACGCCGCCAGCATCGACACGCGCAGACGTCTTGTTCTGGTCAGGCGGGACAATATTGAACATCTGATTCTAATCGGGGGCCCCACCGACGTTGTTGTCGAACAAGGTATCATCCGGGGGCAGCCGCTTGGAGCCAACATGCCAAGGCCGCTCCCCGGAGCACAAGCACCAGGTCCCGGGGCACTAGAGGCAGATGTCACACCTGTCCCCCCCGCGCCGCCGGCTCCAGTTGCTCAGCCGGTGCCAACGACACAGCAGCCCGCAGCTGCTGCAGTCCAAACCGCTCCCTCGCCAAAAGCCCCATCGGCACAGCCGGTTGGCCCAGCCCAATCCCGTTTCGGCACCGACACACCACCGACCGGCACGGCCCCGGCCGAAGCTTCAGCCCGGCCCACACCCCCCTCACATGTGGCCGCCAAGACCGACCCTGCCGGGCTGTTCGAACCCGAACCTGAGCAATCCCAGTCTTCTTCCGCCAAAGTGAACGCCGGATCGCTGATCCGGGCGGCCGCGAAGAATGCTCTTGGCGCCGCTGCAAGCGTTCGGGACCGGACAGCAACAAAGACACCGCCCGAGCCCCAGGTGAAAGCCGCTGCAAAGCCAACAGCGGCCTCGGATGACGGCAAAGGTGCGGATTTGAACGTGGCGCCCGCCCCGATCGCTGCCCCTGCGCCAGATGTCAAGGGACCTGCACCAGCGCCAAGCGAGCGGAAAAGTTTCGTTTCGGGCTTTGCGGATTCCATCACCAAACCTCTGGCGAACAGAATGCAGCCCAGCAGCGACAAACCGCGCTCTGTTTCGCCGCCATCCTCAGGTCCGGCCGCGCGCGCAAGAACAGCTCTCTTCCGGTCCGCCGCTGCCGAGAAACAAGAACCGGCCGCCCCCGCCGTGAAGGCCCTTGGTGCGGAAGCCGGGAATGCACGAACAAAACCTGTCGAGCCCGCGGCAAGTCCGCTCGAGCCAACCGCTCTCGCCAGCCAGGTACCGCAAAAACCGGCCCCAGACCCACACGTTTTAAGCGGCTCACCCTCTCAATGCGACAGCGTGGCTCAATCAGACAGCGCGGCAAAACCAGACGAGCCCCCCAAAACACCCGTTGACACGAACAACGGCGAAAAAACGTCTGAAAGTCAGCAGCCAGAAAAGCCCGAACAGGACCAGCCCGCGCTGGCGGCCATGGGCACAGAGCAAGACATGCAAAATCAAATCCAGGCACAAACGACTGTGTCGACAGGAGCATCTCTGGTAACTCATAGCCCGCAAGAAGAAGCAACAACTGACAAGCTGGCATCGGGGCTCGAAGCAAGCCTTTCAACACCGGTTGTTGAGGATAAGCCCGCTTCCGAAAGCACGCCGGTCATAAAAGCCGTTACAACAGAACCAGCACCTTCAGGGAGCAAGGCTCCCCATGTTCCGCCGCCGGTGAAGAAATCACCGCTCGACGACAAGAACCCGCTCGAGGATGAAATGGCAAAGATCCTCGACGAGATCCACGGGTCAGCGAAATCATGACAGCAACGCTGCGCCGCCCGGGCGGGTGGCTGGCACTAAGCATCGGATTGTTTCTGTGCATGGGCGGCATTGCCTTTGCGCAGGAAATCACGCTCGACTTCGCGGATGACGCGACGCTGACCGAGCGCGCTGTTCAAGTCGTCGCGCTGCTGACTGTACTGTCGCTCGCGCCATCGATTTTGGTCATGGTGACGAGCTTCACCCGGATCGTGGTTGTCTTGTCACTTTTGCGCTCTGCCATCGGCCTGCAGACAGCCCCGCCGAACATGGTCATGATCAGCCTTGCCCTGTTCCTGACGGCTTTCATCATGGCGCCGACCATTGAACAGGCCTATGACGAGGGTGTTCAGCCGCTCGTCGAGGGCACGATCGAGTTAGATCAGGCATTTGAGCGTGCATCCGAGCCCTTCCGGGACTTCATGCTTTCGCAGGTCCGCGAACAGGATCTGGCTCTTTTTCAGGAAATGTCCGGCCAGGAAGCACCCGAAACGCCGCAGGACCTATCGTTGCGCATCCTAGTGCCCGCCTTCATGATCAGCGAGCTTCGGCGCGCATTCGAGATCGGCTTCTTGCTCTATCTCCCTTTCCTGATCATCGATCTGGTCATCGCCTCGGTTCTCATGTCCATGGGTATGATGATGCTGCCGCCGGTGGTGATCTCACTGCCATTCAAATTGATCTTCTTCGTCCTTGTGGACGGCTGGAACCTTGTCGCGGGGTCATTGATCCAAAGCTTCGGGGTTGGTTAGCCCAGCGAGGCTCAACCAGCATTCCCAACCCTGGCACTTCAGACCAATAGCAGGGTCTCAATGGCCGTCGCCACCCGCCGGGCTTGGTCGAACCAGGCTCACAAGCGGCAACAGAACCTTGCCGACAAACGGAATGAGGGCAAGCCCGAGGGCCAGCCCGAACACGCCGTCGAGCGTTGCCGTCACTGCCCAGGCAACGAAGCCTTGCGCTTGATCCAGACCGTGGGCCACCGCCTCCGCGATATGGTGGATTGTCTCATAAAGGGGTTTGAAACCCAGCACATCCAGACCGTGTATCACGATGGATCCGCCGACCCACAACATGGCGGCGGTGCCGATGGTCATGAGGACTTTCAAGAAACCCGGCATAGCCTTGACAATGCCGAGCCCCATCGCCCGTGTCACCGCGAACCGGCCCTTGGTTGACATATGCAGACCCACATCGTCTGCCTTCACGATCAGCGCGACAGAGCCATAGACCATGACAGTAATCCCGACGGCAACGACGGCCAAGGTCGCCGCTTCCATCCAGATATTGCTGTCCGGTATCTCGGACAAAGCGATGGTCATGATTTCGGCGGAAAGAATGAAATCGGTCTTGATCGCGCCGGAAACCTTCTGCTCCTCCAGATGCGCCGGGTCCTTGACGATATCTTTCGGCTCATCGGCATCATGATGATGCGGGGCAAAGAGGTGATAGACCTTCTCAGCGCCTTCGAAACACAAATACGCCCCCCCCAACATCAACAGCGGGGTGATCACCCAAGGCAAGAAGGCGTTCAACAGCAGCCCAACCGGCAACAGGAAAATCAACTTGTTCTTGAGTGACCCTCGAGCGATGCGCCAGACGATTGGCAGCTCACGTGCGGGACTGAACCCGGTCACGTATTTCGGGGTAACCGCAGCATCGTCAATCACGGCACCTGCGGCCTTGCTTCCCGCTTTTGCAGCTTGACCAAGAACGTCATCGACAGATGCCGCAGCCACCTTCGCAATCGCCGTTACATCGTCCAGGAGGGCAAGAAGTCCACTCATCTCGGTGTCCCGTGTGTTTGTGTAAACCAGTCCGGCCGACAGCGTAGAACCACTCAGCCCTGCGGAGGATTATGCGTCGTCGTTGCCATCCCGTGATCGTGCGAGCAGGTAAACCAGACCGCCAAACGCGATCAAGGCCCAGGTGTTTTTCGATCTACTAAGCTCGGGCAGGATCGAGAAAGCTGCTGCAAGCCCCAACCTCTGAGCAGCTTTTTGCTTTTCGCGCCGCTTTCGGTCTCTTTCGGTGAGGTATTGCACACGCGCAATCAACAATCCGCTGAATACCAGCATCAGCGCGAAAATGGCAGCCGCGGCCCATACAGGCCCCATATACATACTCAGAAGCGCCCAAACTCCCGCAACTGCCGCCAAATAAGCCGTGAATAGGCACAAGAGCGCGGCAGCCAGCAGGACCACATTGCGTTTCAACCGTTGAAACGATGCCTTGAAGTCCTGCGTTACTGTAGACAGGACCGGCCCTGCGGACTTGATCATCGGCGATTGACCAGCAATGCCACCAGAAAGCCGATGCCTGCGGCAACACCCAGCGCCTGCAGCGGGTTGCGCCGAACACGTACGGCCAGTTCTTTTTCCAGTTCACCAAGTTCCTCGTTTAAGGAGCTCAGCGCTTCGTCTGCTTTTTGATGGAGCTCGTCTCCCGCAGCCGCGGCGCGCGCGCGGTACTCGTCGGATTTTCCCGCACCGTATCGCTTCAATGTTCCCGCCAGCGCGGCGATGTCTTCACGAATCCGCCGAATGTTCGCTTCAATTTCTTCAGCGCTGACATTGTCCGACTCCGAACCGTTTGATGATTTTGCAGTGGCCATTGTCACCTCTCCGATTGTTAGGATTGCAAGTCTATGAGGCCGTCACGCTGGTGACCAGAGATTTTAAGGTCCCCGTTGGCCAGGACTGGATCCACCTCCCTTGCCAACGGAATATGTAAAACGCCTTGATGCGCCGGATTGCGCCGCGCCGCTTCATCAAAACACGTTTATTGTGAAACTGGTGAGGCAATCTTGTGGGATCAGATCTTAGCCGTTGTCGACGGCAGGATCATTTGCGGCGGCTTGATCAGGACCTGTGGAGGCGGCAGGAGCGTTCATGTACTGACGCCGGTATTCTTCCATAAAGGTTTCAAGCGTGTCTGTGTTTGCCAAGGCATTGGCGACCTCCAGAAACTCCACACCCTGTGCCTCGATTGGCCGGGTGACGACCTCGAAGGCCAGCGCTTCACTGCTGTCAGACATCTTTTCGGTGTATTTCGTGCGCAGGCGATCCAGACTCAACTGATCGCCAGCCAAGGAATAGGCGATTCCGGCACGCAAGATGTCTTCACGCTCTTGGGCATCCAGAGGAATGTTGTCCGACCAGCGCGACCCATGC
Organism: Roseibium hamelinense; assembly: GCF_007830545.1. GTDB lineage: Bacteria > Pseudomonadota > Alphaproteobacteria > Rhizobiales > Stappiaceae > Roseibium > Roseibium hamelinense. The sequence continues at coordinate 402,265 of NZ_VLLF01000002.1, read as the reverse complement.
ATGGCTTCCAGCTGCTCGCCGGTCTCGCGCCAGCTTTGCGCAGCCCAGAACGTGTCGGCCCGCAACCGGTCCACATCCGCACCACGCATGTTGCGCACCAGCTCAAGCGCAAGGTCTGGGCGGCCGCTTGCGGTCAGCGCGCGGGCTTCCACAATATTGCGCTGGCGTTCAAGCGCCGATGGCAAGCTTGACTGCCGTGTCACGTTGAGAACCCGCAGCGCCTCGTCCGCTTTCCGGTCCATCAGGTAAATTGCAGCAAGATCGGCGGCAATTTGCGCGCGCGCAGCGCCTTTCAAGCGATTGTCCACCTGATGGCGCAGAAGCTCGGCTGCCTGATCCAAAAGATCCACTTCAACCAGTTTCCGGGCCAGATTGCGCACCATCTCGTCGCCCTGGCGGCCGATCGGGGTCAACTCACGGAAGTCGTAATAAAGCGCCAGCGCCTTGACCGGCGACATCTCATCGGCCTGCCCATCGAGGAACAGCGAGACGAACAAACCATTCATCTCTTCCTGCAGCAGGCGCGTCGTGTCGGATTCCGGATCTGCCTGAACGGCGGATTTCATTGCCTCAAAGGCCTCACGGTAGTTGCCTTTTTCAGAATGCAACTGGGCGAGGAACCGGAGTGTTTTAAGCTCTATCTCATCACCGCGCCAAGAAGTGGCAAGGCCGGCAAGCTGATCTATCGTCTCGTCGATCCCCAACTCGCCATCGCGATAGCGGATCCGCAAGGCACGGTACTCGGCTTCTGCCGCGCGGGGACGATCGCCTGACCGCGAGACAAGGTCGAACACCGTTAGCGCCTCCTGCGACCGGCCGGACGCGTCCGCAACACGGCCCCGCAGAATATCGTAGCGTGCCGCCTGCGATGCAGTAACTTCACTCGGTTCAATTTCGGCAAGGATGCCGTTAGCAACACCAAAATCATTGGCCTCAATCATCGATTGCGCCGCGGCCAGGTTGAACTCCGCCTGGATTGACGGCGGATAATTGCCAATCACAGCGCGGCCACGCGGCATAGCGATCCGCGCACTTGTCCAATTTCCAAGTGCCGTATCGACGATTGTCTGCCAGATCGCTGCGTCCGGACTGTTTTTCAAATCCGGGCGATTGAGATGGGCGTAAGCCAGTTCCGGCCGGTTTGCCATGACCTGCGCCGCCCCCATCATGAGGTTGAACGAGCTGTCTTCCGCCAGTGCCGGGTCCTGTTCCATAGCCAGCTGCATCAACCCCAGGGATTCCTGTGCGAATTGGTGCGCCAGATAGAACCTGGCCAAATCCATCAGCGGCTGGCGGCGCCGGTTTTCCGGTGCGTTGCTCAGCTTTTGCTTCAATTCCAGCAGGCGGTCACGGTATGCACCTGGACCCTCGGTCGACAGAGAGACAAACTCAACATGACCCGGTCCGTTCGGATCAATGATCCGGTTGAAGACGCCGGTCCCTCCGCGCAGATGCCGGTTTGACAAGGCAAGACCGCCGTCTTTTTCAATGATGACATCATCGCCCAAAATCTTCATGCGAACCCCGTCAGAGCGGGCTGCGACCGCGATCCCTTGCGCCGAGCTCAGTGCTTGAAGATCGACGAAGCTCTGCGCTTTCAACAAGCCTCGCGGGGGACCGTAGCCGGTAACAAGAGAAATCTTGTCGCCGACAAACGGATCTTCGATTTGCCGAATATTCTGAGGCTCCTTGTAGAGCACCCGCAAAACGGACCCTCCGTCACCCCGAACATTGCGCTCCAACTTGAGCGGCACCGAAGGTTCCAGAATCATGTCACCGATCACAAGTGACCATGCGTTCCCATCGAGGCCAACCGTCGCCAATACCGGGTCGTTCATATCGAGACGGAGTGTTTGATAGCCGTTGCCCCGGGACACGTCGATGGTTTCGGCGCTGTCCGAAAGTGCCGCCGCCATGCCGCGCACGTCGATCGTCGCGTCCGTGTCAAATACCAGCCAGATGCTGTCGTCACGACGGAAGACAGCGCTCGACACAGGCTCGGAAAATGGAAACACCACGCGGACCGTGTTGCCGATCCGCCGGGCTTCCGCTGCAACGAACGATCGCTCTTCGTCGGCGAAGTCTGCAGGGGGCTGTTCCGGCGATGGCGGATCCACAAAATCGGTCCCCCCATTGGCCCGCCACGCTTCCTGCGCGTCCTCACGATCCGGCAGCGGTACCGGTGGCGGCACATCCTGCACGATCCGCGGAGCATTCGGTTGGCCGCCGCTGGGAGTTGTCACCGGATTGGAAGCGGGCTGCGGCATCGGCATGCTGTCTTGAACCGGAGCGGGCACAGGAGCGGCCGCCGGCACGGGTGCAGGGTCTTCCGGTGTCGCCGGCACGGGCGCCGTGTCCGTTTCAGTCAATGGCAACGCGTCCGGCATATCCGCCGGCAATTCCTGAGCCGGCGCGCCATCCGGCGGCGTTCCCAGTGGCAATGCCGGTGTTCCGTCTTGAGCCAGTTGCGCCAGAGATACCCCAGGGTCACGTATGGCTCCGGTGAAGTCTGGACTTTCTGAAGAACCAGCACGATTTGCAGACGTTACCGGTTCCGCGGCCGGGGTCTGGTCCGAAAACGCGTTTTCTACGAGAACCGGCTTGGCGCGCGGGATGGCGGAGGTCAATGCGCCCTGGACGCCCTCATCAGCCTGAGCCAGCACGATGGCCGGCAGGTCCGGGGTGCCGTCTGTGGTCTGATCTGCGGCACTGCCATCTGTTACAGCCGACGTCACTTCCGCGAGTTGTTCCCCCTCACCGGGCAGTTCCTTCGGGGCGTCCGGATTGCCGGTGTCAGGCGCAGTGATCGCAACCTGTGCGGGGTTTTCAGCGCTAGGCGCGTCCACCGGGTCATTTTGCACCTCGCCGTTGAACTGGCTGCTACCAAAAGGAACGGCCGCAAATGCCGCGGCCTCTCCTTGGGGCAATTCCGGGTTGATCGAGGACTGCTGATCGGAGGCCGGGCGCGGCGGCGGCTCCGTGTCCCGGACACCAGGAGCAATCACCATGTTTTCGCGATTGCTGTTGGATGGCCCGGTCAGGAAACTGTTGATCTGAGCATTGGCCGGATCCAGCGGCTGATCGCGCTCTGGTGTAATGTCGATGACATAGGTCTGATCTTCCCGGAACGCCCGGATGTCGACCGAGGGCTCGATGCGCATCAAGAACTTGAGTTTACCCTTGTCCAGGAAAGACGTGGCATCGATCACTCCGTCCGGCAGGTTGGCCCGCATACGCGAGATATCGAGCTGCGCCGGGTGATTGAAGGTCACCTTGATGATATCGTCTTCACGAACGAAAGCTGTGTCGAACCGGATCGACCAGTCGAAGACGAGCCGCGTAAATGTCGGGTGTTCGCCGATCCGCAAGGTTACGGACGGGCCTTCTTTTGCCTTCAGCCGGGCCTGCTCCAGAGCCCGCACTCGGCGCATCGCCTCTTCTGCGCGTTGCGCCAGATCACGCACCACATCGTCGGGAAGGCCAGGCGGCAAGCCCTGCCAATTGGTCGGCAGAATATCGACAAACAGTTTTTCGCCCGCTTCCAGCGTGTTGATCTGGAACTGGTTTTTCAACGCGAACCGGATTGCGCTGCCATCGGGATCCCTGCGCGCGATCGTAATGTAATCACCAAGGTCCAGCGGCACGTCATCGACGTTTATGTCGATCGGATCCTCAAAAGCGATGCGCAATACACCACCCGTGATCACCGCATCATAGTTCGGCAGCAACGTCCGATCTTCGAATGTGAGGATGATACGCCCATAGCCCTGTTCGGGCATGGCTTCGACTGAGACGGGCTCGAGCGACTGGGCATTGGCAGGAGCGACTGGCACGGCAGCTCCGGCCATGAACGCACCACACACGGCAGCCGCCGCAAGACACGCGGTCTTAACGGAGAAGATCCCGGGCAAATGCGCCCGGACAAATTTGCCGATGTGCTTCAGCACGCTTTAATTCCCTGCTTTTCGCCCCGGTACCTTTCTAGAACCACGGTCTTAACGCGCCCTTACGTTAAGGATTCAAACTCGCATCTATTGCCTTAATTCGAGGGAATTTTCGGCAAATCCGCAGGCGAAATCGTTTGTGTTGTTGCAGGCGCTGACGCGGGTGCAGGCGCCATGGGCGTAGAGGCATTTCCAGCGATTGCGACCGTCAGGCGTTCTGCCGCCTCTGGCGACATACGCCCAAGAATGTCAGCCATTTTTCGTGGCTTCATCTGCCGGACGATTTTCATCAGAACCGGCAGGTTCAGACTATTGAAAATACGTGCGGCATCTTTTGGCTTCATGTTTTCATACATGGTCACTAGCGCCGCGATTTCGTTGTCTTCCTGCTGCCGCTTTTCCTCAACTGCGGATTCAATGCGCTGTTCGAGTTGCTTCAGCTCTTCCACACGCTTTTCGATCCGCTCTTCAGTTGCCTGAAGCAATTTCTCGCGAAGATCCAGCTGGCCTTCTTGTTGCTGCAAATTCTGCCGACGCTGGCCAAGGCTTTCCAAAACGGCGCGCTCCGCAGCGGACCCGCCAATTTCGAGATTGTCAGGCAAGGGAGGCGGCGCGGCCGCGGCTGGCGGAGCATCAGTGGCAGGCTCTTCCGGTGCCATCTGATCGCCGGCAGCCGGCGCAGGAGTTTCTTGCGCAACAGCCTCGCGGATTGGCGACACGCCTGGATCCTCGTTGAAAGCGAAACCCAGCAGCTTCAGCGCCAGTAGAGCGCCGGCCGAAATCGCCAAAAGAGGAAGCAGGCGTAAGTTCATGCAACAGCACCCTCCGAGCGCCTGCGGAAGCGCTCAAGTCGCGCAGTTGCTTCGGCGGCCGCACTGCGGATGTCTTGGGCGCGCGCGCTCTTCGCCCGAGGCGGCTCGGGCTGCTGCGGCGGCGCTTGAACAGGCGGCGCGGCGACATGCGGTGCGGGCCGGTATCCTGCGTCCTCCATGGGATTTGCAGCAGGCTGCTGGGCAGACTGCGCCCCACGGGCCGCATCGGCTATCTGGCTGATGCGCATGAAGATTTTCTCACCTTCCTCAACCTGGCCGGTTAACTGGCGCGACATCAGCTCCGCTTGCTGAAGCCGGTTGCCAAGCGTTTGGTCAGCATCATTTGCTGTCGTCTTCAGCCCAAGGATCGCGCGCTCGGCAATCTCCGTCGCAGTCATCAACTCCGAGATTGTGGCGCGCAGTGTCTGTTCGTCAGATCGCAGGCGCTGCAGTCTGTTGTTCAGCATCCAGCAGTAGCCAATGGTCACCACAAGCAGAACAGCAACCAGCGCTTCAATGATCATCCCGATCGGCAGTGTGCTCATCATGACTCCATTTCGCTTTGCATGGCGCGCTCGAATGCCGCCAATGTCATTTTCGGGCGCTTCAGGTTCTTCGCCACCCGGATCGCGATAGAATCTTCCACCTTGCCGAGCGTCCCTTCGGTCAGCGCCACATTCTTACATTTTATCTTGATCGGGTCGCTCGGTTCCAAGTCGAAAACCAATGTTTGCCCAACATCTAGACTCAAAACACGCCCCAAAGGCAGATATGTCTCATAAAGGACCGCATCCACCTCGACTTCCGCAGCGTGAATTTCGGTCGCAAGGTGCCCTTCCCAGATGGGATCGCGCCCAAACTTCTCCCCCATGAACATCTGGAGCAGCAAATCGCGAATCGGCTCCAGCGTCGCGTAGGGCATCATGATCTCGACGGACCCGCCGCGATCTTCCATATCGATTCGCAGTTCGACCAAGATGGCCGCATTCGCAGGACGCGAGATAGCGGCAAAGCGCGGGTTGGTCTCGAGACGCTCCAGGTTGAAATGCACCGGTGACAGAGGGGCGAACGCCTGCATGGCATCTTGCAGGATCAGCTCGACCATTTGCTGGACCAGGTTGGTCTCGATGGTCGTGTAGGGGCGGCCTTCAACCCGCACGGCCGTGGTGCCGCGGCCACCGCCGAGCAGCACATCGATAATCGAGTAGATCAGGCTGGATTCAACCGTGACCAGACCGAAACCGTCCCATTCCTCGGCCTTGAAGACGCCAAGGATCGCTGGCAGAGGGATCGAGTTCAAATAGTCGCCAAAACGCACAGAACTGATTGAATCCAGTGACACTTCAACGTTGTCGGAAGTGAAATTCCGCAGGGAGGTCGTGGTGAGGCGCACCAACCTGTCAAACACGATCTCCAGCATCGGCAGGCGTTCATAAGACACCATTGCCGAGTTTATCAGGGCCCGGATTCCGCTTTGGTCACCGGCAATCGTATCCTCGATGTTGAAACCGAGAAGGTTGTCAATCTCTTCCTGATTGAGGACCCGGTCGGCACCGCGTGTCGCGTTTTCGAGATCGGGCTCGCTATCGTCGATCATTGCAGCCCATTGGGCTGCCATGTCGTCGGAACTACCGGCCCCCTGTTCTTCGAGGGCAGCACCCCACGCGGCGGCTAGATCGTCATCGTCGGAGCCGCCCGCGCCCTGTTCGGCAAGTGCCGCGCCCCACGCATCTGCCATGTCCTCTTCAGACAGGTCGTCATCGTCGTCAATGTTTGCCATCATCAACCTTCATTGAACGAGGATTTCCTTGAACAGAACGCCTTCGACGCGCGCAGGATAAACCGACAGGTTGATCCGCCTCAGCAGCTCTTCTTTCAGCCGGAATAGACCGGCAGATCCTTCAAGGTCAGCTGGCCGCAGCTCACGCAGATAGATCTGAAACGCATCCAGAATGCGCGGCAGGAACGGCGAGATCTGATCGATCATTGCCCGATTCTCAACCTCTAGCGCAATCCGGACCTTCAAATAGGTTGTTCGGCCTTCCGTAGCGAGATTAACCGTCATCTCGGGAAGATCGTAGAATACAACCGGCCGCTGCTCCTGGGGCGCCGGCGCAGACGGGTTCATGGGATCCCGTTGCGGTATCGTCGACGACCCCATGAAAAAGAAATAGTAGGCTCCACCTCCGGCAGCCAGCAAAAGAACAAGCCCGATAACCCCAAACAGGATCAGCTTCTTCTTGCCGCCTTTGGCACCTTCCCCTGCATCGTCGCCGATTGCATCGTCTGCTGCAGCTGTTTCGTCAGCCATCCCGAAGCCCCACTTCTGGCGCACACGCGCCTAAAGGTTTCTAAAGAGTTAATGGTTAACGATTGGTTACCAAACCGTTAACCATCGTAACCCGGCAATAATTTCCAATTGGTTAATTTGTGCCGGAAACTCTTACCGACTGCATCCGCGTTTTTCCGCTTTTGCCCAATTTTCTCAAACGCTTAAGACTTGGCACGTTCCGTGCAAACAAAATCGTGAACCCGCGATCTGGGGAGGTCTCGGGCTCATCGGGGAGCAATAAGGAATCGTTAATTATGGAGAATGCACAGCTAGTCGCCTTGTCCCGTCAAACGGTGCTGAGGAATCAGCTGGACGTGGTCGCCAACAACATGGCGAACATCAATACAAGCGGATACAAATCGCAACGTCTGTTGTTTGAAGAATACTTAATGCCTGTCGCAGAGGCGACGGAGTTTCCAACGCCGGATGAAGACCTGTCTTACGTCCACGATTACGCGTCGTACACAAACTTCACAGCCGGCGCGATCAAGCTGTCGGGGAATGAGTTTGACCTGGCCATTGAGGGCGATGCGTTCTTTGCCGTTCAACTGCCGGATGGCACGGAAGCTTACACGCGCAACGGCGCGTTCCATCTGGACAATCAAGGCATGCTGGTCACATCCGAAGGTCAGCCGGTGCTGACCAATGGCGGCCCGATTTTCTTCAATACCGAAGACGGCAGGGTCGACATTGCCCGGGACGGCACCATCTCGACCGAATTGGGCGCGCGCGGCCAGATTCGACTTGCCCGTTTTGAGAACCCCCAGGCTCTCGTTCAGGCGGGGGACACGTTGTTTACGGGCGAAGAACCTCTGCCGGTTGCAAATGTGCGCGTGGTTCAGGGCGCCGTTGAGCAGTCCAACGCGGAAGGCGTCGTCGAGATGACACGCATGATCGAGATTCAACGGGCCTACACGACGATCTCAAAGCTGATCAAAGACACAGACGACCTGCGCAAGCAGGCAATTTCGACACTCGGCCGGCTCGAAGCCTAAGCCGCGCGGAAGGGACTGAAAAATGAAAGCACTCTACACCGCCGCGACGGGCATGAAAGCCCAAGAGAGAAACGTCGAAGTCATCTCAAACAACGTCGCCAACCTCCGCACAACAGGATACAAGCGCCAGCGCGTCGATTTTCAGGATCTGCTTTATCAAAACCTGCGCCGGATGGGCGCAGAAACCTCTACGGCGGGCACGATCGTGCCGACCGGTGTTCAGATCGGCTCAGGTGTAAAGGTGGCATCGACGGCCCGCATCATGTCGCAGGGCACGCTGGAGCAAACCGGCAAGGAACTTGATGTCGCCATCCGCGGAGAAGGCTTTTTCCAAATCGAATTGCCGGACGGCACCACGGCGTATAGCCGCGACGGCTCTTTTGAGCGCGATGCAAACGGCACACTTGTAACGGTTGATGGCTATCAGATTGTTCCGGGCATCGACATTCCTGAAGACAGCCGGAACATCACCATATCTGCCGACGGCACTGTGCAGGTGATCGATCCGAACGGGGCGACTGTAAATTTGGGGCAGATCCAGCTGGCCCGCTTTGTCAATAAATCAGGCCTTGAAGCCATTGGTGACAACCTGTTCCTCGAAACAGATGCCAGTGGCGCGCCTCAGGTCGACAATCCCGGCAACAACGGCTTCGGAAACCTGCAGCAGAACTTTCTTGAAATGGCCAATGTCGATGCGGTGACCGAGATCGCGGATCTCATTTCAGCCCAGCGGGCCTATGAAATGAACTCCCGGGTCATCAAAGCCGCTGACGAGATGTACTCCACCACTGCGAACATCCGCTGAGGGGCATAGCATTATGAGAAAACTCATTTTTCTTGCCGTTATCGCTTTTGGCGGCCTGCTCAGCGCCGTTGCGGCACAAGACAAGCCGGTTCTTCGTTCGGAAGTCAGAACCTTGTCGGACATTGTCACAGTCGGCGATTTTTACTCCAATGCCGGCGAGAAATCCGATGTCCCGCTATTCCGGGCGCCAGATCTTGGAACCACCGGCAACGTTCCTGCCAATTTGGTGGCGCAACGCGCGCAGGCCGCCGGGCTTTTGGCTGCCGGCACCGATGGTTTGTCGACGGTTGTCGTGCGCCGGATCGCCGACACTTATCACGCAGAACGCTTCAAGGAGCTGGTGCGCAGCACGCTGTCCCGCCAGGATGCGTCGATCAATCCGTCCGATCTGGACGTTACCTTCCATCGTCCACCTGACGATGTTCATGCCAACCCACGGTCCGACGATCCGGTCCGGGTTGAGCGTATTCTTTGGTCGCGGACGGATGGCCGGTTCGACATATACCTGACAGTCCACGCACAATATGGCGACAAAACCGTCAATTTGCGCGGCGTTGCCAGGGAAATGATGGAGGTCGCGGCGTTAACCCAGCCACTCCGGCGCGGGCACATCCTCAAACGAGAGGACCTGACAACGGTCAAAATGGCCAGGTCACAAGTCCCTGCCCGCGCTGTCGTCGACGCCGGCCAGCTGGTCGGACTAGCCGCGAAGAACTCACTGCGGGCGAATTCGCCGCTGAGCCGCCAGGATTTTGAACGGCCGGTACTGATTGCCCGCGGTGAAAAACTGACACTGACCTACGAAGTCGCAGGAATGAAGCTGACCACACGCGGACAAGCCATGGATGACGGCGCCAAGGGCGACACCATCGATGTCATGAATCTCCAATCCCGCCGGATCGTGCCCGCCATCGTCAAATCGCGCGGCCATGTCCGGGTAGAGCCGAACACGCCGGCCATCGCCAGCCTCGATCAAAGGATCAACTGATGTTTTGGAACAAGCACAAGTCCCTTGCCGCTGGTGTCGCGCTTGCCACTCTCGTAGGCGCGTGCGGAACCGCTGACCGTCTGGCCGACGTCGGCAAACAGCCTTCGCTCAACGCCATTCAGGACCCAACAACACAGCCGGGATATAGGCCGATCCAAATGCCCATGCCCGAGCCAATCAAGGCGCATTACAATCCGAACTCACTTTGGCGTTCAGGCAACCGGGCATTTTTCGAAGATCAACGTGCCAAACAGGTTGGTGACATTCTGACTGTCGTCGTCACGATCACCGACGAGGCAGAGATTGATAACAAGACCGAGCGGAGCCGGAGCGACACCAGCTCGACCGGTGCCGGTGGCGCGCTCGGCAATGCAATCGACACAATCTTCCTGCCCGCAGGCAGCTCGGCCAGTGCGCTGGCAACCGTGAATTCGGATATGGACTTTGAAGGTGAAGGCAGCGTCGAGCGCGAAGAAACACTGCGAACAAATATCGCCGCAGTGGTCCTGCAGGTGCTCCCGAACGGCAACATGGTGATCGAAGGCCGGCAGGAAGTGCGGGTCAATTTTGAAGTCCGTGAGCTGATTGTCGCCGGTATTGTCCGCCCGGAGGACATTACTTCCGACAACCGGATTGCGAGCGAGAAGATAGCCGAAGCGCGGATTGGGTATGGCGGCCGAGGCCAAATCACAGATGTTCAACAGCCTCGCTATGGCAGCCAGGTGATGGACATCCTCCTCCCCTTCTGATCCGCAATCTCGCCGAAACAAACCAGAATAAAGTTTTCCCTCTCCCCCCCCTCTGCCAAAGGTGTTCTAGAAGCCCTCGGCAGAGATCAGAACGGGCACGATGGTTCGCTCCCCGAACGTCGTGCCCGTTTCATCTTTTAAAGACGGATAAAAAAAAGCCTCCCGAAATATTCGAGAGGCAAGCTAAACCGTTGTTCTGGAATGGAACGTGACTTAGTCGTCGCGGTAAACCTTTTCCCGACGTTCGTGGGCCTCTTGTGCCTCGATCGACAGGGTCGCGATCGGACGGTCTTCAAGACGCCTGAGTGAGATCGGCTCGCCGGTCTCCTCACAGTACCCGTAGCTGCCGTCCGAGATACGCTCGAGGGCAGCATCGATCTTGGAAATCAGTTTACGCTGACGATCACGCGCGCGCAGTTCAATGGACCTGTCCGTCTCGGATGACGCCCGATCTGCGAAGTCCGGATGATTCTGGCTTTCCTCCTGAAGGGTTGCAAGTGTTTCCTTGCTCTCCTTTAGGATGTCGTCTTTCCACTGCAGCAGCTTGTTCTTGAAATATTCACGCTGCCTGTCATTCATAAACGGCTCGTGTTCTGAAGGTCGATAGTCAGACTCAAGTTCAACCGTCATTGATAGCTCCGGATTACCGTTATGCCGGGCGCAATATATCCCCGGTGACCGGTTGCCACAACGGTGCATTTTTCAAATTTATGCACACATATTTGATAAATATATCAGACACTTGTCAATTTTTAAGCAATTTGGTGCCTAATGAATGCTCCGCAGCGTCATGCGGAGGCGGGGAATCGGCCGAGTTTCGCTAGTTCAACTTTTACCCGCAATTCGATCTCGCGAAGCACCGCGTCGACTTCCTTATCGCCGCTCTCGATCTCACTTGAAACGGCGTCCGACAGAGCATTGAGACGCTGTTCAGAAATGTGCCCCGCCAGCAAGTCGGCGCGGATCATCTCCAGCTCATCGAGCAATTCGTGCCCCTGGCGTGTTGCCTCGCCGCGTTTATCGAGCGGACTTCCCACCTCCTGAAGCGCCAAGAGAGCGTCGACGCCGTGAATTCCGGTCGCGCCGGAGGTCGCTTGAGCGGAACTTGCGGAACCGCCGTCATCCGGCCGGAATGTTTCTCCCGTCCCTGAACTTCGTTTCTTCGCACCGCGCCCATGAACTCCGGACACGGGATTATTGTTGTTAATGCGCATGCCATCTTTCCTTCGGTCCGCCTACATCGGTTGCCGGCCGACAGATTCTGCCCACCAAGGTAAGGGATGGCTTGCATCACGGCAATATTTGCCGGTTACGAACACAGAGGACGCCTCCCCTGCGGCAGGAAAGACCACCTATTTCGGCGCATTCCCGAATTTCCCGCCCGAACGAAGCCTAAAAATACTGTTGGCACGGTTTTCGCATTAACCATTCGCAAAAGCCGATAGCCAACGCGCCGGCAGACAAATGAATCAAGAAATCGAACGGGACGATCAATGGGCGGGTCTTTTTTGAAGTTCAGGACAACGGCACGACGCTTCATTTGTCTGGCTGTTCTGGCCTGTGCGGCGGCAAATGCATCCGCAGCATTTGCCGCTTCGCGCATCAAAGACATCGCAGACTTCGAGGGCATCCGGGAGAACCAACTGATCGGATATGGTCTCGTCGTTGGTTTGAATGGCACGGGAGATACGCTCCGGAACGCGCCATTCACGCGGCAAAGCTTGCAAGCGATGCTCGAAAGGCTCGGCGTCAACACCCGCGACGTCGATCTGAACACAAACACCGTCGCAGCAGTGATGGTGACGGCAAATCTGCCGCCGTTTTCCACTCAAGGGACGCGGATCGACGTAAACGTCAGCGCACTCGGCAATTCGGAATCTCTTCAAGGCGGCACTTTGCTTGTCACGCCTCTTGTCGGCGCTGATGGAGAAGTCTACGCAATCGCCCAAGGCTCGGTCGCAATCGGCGGTTTCTCGGCGCAGGCCGATGCTGCATCAATCGTGCGCGGGGTTCCAACCTCGGGCCGCATCGCAAATGGCGCCCTTGTCGAGCGTGAAGTGGACTTCAAGCTCGCCTCACTCACCAGCGTCCGGTTGGCATTGCGAAACCCAGACCTGACAACAGCCCGGCGGGTCGCCTTGTCGGTCAATGAACTGATCGGGCTGCCAACAGCCGAGCCGCTGGATCCAGGCACTGTCCGCATTGATCTTCCACGTGAATATGACGGCAACATCGTCGACCTTCTGACCGATATCGAACAGCTGATCATTCAGCCCGACTTGGCAGCCCGCGTGGTGATTGACGAGAACTCCGGAATTATCGTCATGGGGCAGGACGTGAAGGTTTCCATGGTCGCGGTGGCACAGGGCAATCTGACAGTCACAATCGCCGAAACGCCTCAGGTTTCTCAGCCACTGCCATTCGGAAACGGCGAGACCGTTGTTGTTCCCCGGTCTGAACTTAGTATTAACGACGATCCGGATGCGAAGCTGGCAATCGTTCCAGAGTCCGTTACCCTGAAGCAACTGGTCGACGGCTTGAATGCGCTCGGAATTGGTCCAAGGGACATGATTTCGATCCTTCAAGCGATAAAGGCCTCTGGCGCGCTTCAGGCCGAAATCGAGGTATTGTGATGCTAGAGACCACCCAGAATATAGCAGCGCAGAAAAGCCCTCATTCCGCACTTGTGGGTGTGGATCCTGCGAACAAAACGCAAGTCCGTGCGGCAGCAGAAGAGTTTGAAGCCGTATTCTTGAACAACATGATGCAAAGCATGTTTACCGGGCTTGAGGAAGGCGGCACCTGGGGAAGCGGCGAAGGCGCCGAAGCGTGGCAGGGCTTGCTGGTGAATGAATACGCCAAGTCGATCTCCGAAAGCGGGGGGATAGGACTTGCTGACAGCGTCGAACGCGAACTACTTGCTCTTCAGGAGGCAGCGCGATGACCGCATCCGCAGCAGAGACACAGATTCTTCCCTTTTCAACCGAACGGCCGTCGAGCCCGCAAGAGGCCGAGCAGTTTTGCAACGCCTTGATGACGACAATGGAGGCCCTGCTTTCGGTAATAGAGCGTGAGACCGAGCTTGTACGGGGCGGCCAACTGAAAGAAGCAGGCCTTTTGCAGCCAGACAAGGCACGGTTGATCCATGAGTACACCCGCGGAATGATGTGTGCGAAGGAGCACGCCGTTACGCTTGGCAACCTTGCCCCCAACCGCACCCAGGCGCTCCGCCGCCAGCACGGCGAGTTTCAGCCGGTTCTGCGGATCAACCTTGCCGTTCTTGCAACTGCCCGGGAGGTTGCAGGTTCGGTTGTGGAAAGCGTGGCCAAGGCCGTGGGTACAAGCCGTAAACCGACCACTTACGGTGCGGCCGGCAATGCCCCCTCCCGGGAATTCGCCGCCCAGGGCATTGCGGTCAATCGGTCTCTATAACGATCCACCCGCATTATTCCTGATAAAAATCAGTGCTTGTGATTCGAAATATCCCTATCAAATCAGCGCATTGAAAAGTGTATCTATTTCGTTAACAAACGATTCACACCCTTAGATTATTCTTCGCTTGACGGGTTTATGTTTTGAGTAACCCGGAGGATACAGCGATGGATTTGGGATTGGCCCGGCCGCCCTTGCCGTCATACACGGCGATAACGCCGGTTACGAAAGCACCGGAACGGACAGAACCAGCGGTAAAGACAGAATTACCGTCTGGCGAAGCCGTTGCTCCGCTTGATGAAACTCAGCAGAACGAGCAATCGGCAAGTTCCAAGGAACGCGAGCAGACGCTGCTGGATCAAGTTGCGCCGCGCCTTGAACGCAGCAACAACTATGACCCGGAGATCGACAGTTTCGTCTACACGGCTACAGATCCGGATACCGGTGAAGTCGTGCGTCAGATTCCGAGCGAAACACTGCGGCGGCTGCGCGTTTATGCTGAAACGATCGCCGCGCAGGCCGGCCCTGCAGAAGCCCAGCGGTTCCAAACCACCGTGTAAGCATTCCGCGGCTTTCATGACACAGCAGAAATTGCCTGTTTAACTGTGATGTTCTGAATCATCGCTGACAGATGAAACACGACTGCTGCCTGTCGTCCCTCGGACTCCCTCCCAATTCCCTAAAGATATCTGGCCTAAGCAACGTAGAGCGCATGCTAGATCTTTGAAATTGCTTATTAACCTTAACCGGCGCTAACCATCTTTCTTTACACCCTGTTATGATCCTCGGTGTCATATCGTGGATAGCTCCAGGAAGGGGCTGTGTATCTCGTATTCCTAGAAAGGAACCTACATATGAGCGATATTACGCTTTCCAGCGCGGTGCGTGCGAACCTCAACACGCTTCAACAAACCGCGTCGCTACTTTCGGACGTTCAGAACAAACTGGCGACCGGACGTAAAGTTAACTCCGCCCTCGACAATCCAAACAGCTTCTTTACCGCATCCGGCCTGACTTCGCGTGCGAACGATTTGGGTACACTGCTTGATGACATGGGCCAATCGGTTCAGACTCTCAAAGCAGCGGACGAAGGTATCTCTGCAATCACGAAGCTGACTGAATCGGCAAAAGCGAAAGCCAACCAAGCGTTGCAAACGCAAAGCCAGTTCGAGCGCGCTCAGTTCGCAACTCAGTACAACGATCTTCTCGGGCAGATCGAGGATCTGGCGAAAGACTCCGACTATAAGGGTAAAAACCTTCTGGGCGGTGCCGGTAACGAACTGACAACGATCTTCAACGAAGACAACACGTCCTCGCTGACGGTTGACTCGGTCGATTACACCAACACGACACTGTCGACTGGCTTGAACCTGTCCGACCTCAACGAAGCTCAAGGCGGCGCAACAACCTTACAGTTAGAAGGCGGAAACAGTTCCATCACACTGACCAACGGCAGCGGTGATGCACTCGCTTCTGGTTCGGTTCTGACCGATAGTTCTTCATTTGCAGTCGGTGACACGATCAACTTGAACGGCGTCGCAGGCAACGCCGGCAGCGTTCAGGCAACCCTAACAGTTTCTGCCGGAACAACTGTGCAGGATCTTGTAACGGCAATTGATGGTGTTGCTGGTGTTCGTGCCGAATTTGACGAGGCAACTGGTGGTTTGAGCATCACATCGAATGACGATGTATTCCTCTACAATCAAGCCGGTGACGGTTCGTCTTCTGCCAGCTTGACCGGCGTGACGTCAAACGCCTTCACTGTAGGAACACAGCTCCTGTCAGAATCCGGATCCTTCAAGGTGGGTGACACACTCACACTCGAAGACGGCAATGGATTTGAACTCGGCTCCCTTGAAATCACAAGTGCAACGACTGTTTCTGATCTTGAGGACTTTGTTGATGACTTCAATGGGGTCTCTGCCAGCTTCAACACTGGTACTGGTCAGATCACCATCGAAAGTGATGTGACACTGAACCTGACCAGCGACAACGCAGACTTCGCAGCCTCAGCCTTCACAGCTGACAATGATGGCGTGAACGTTACTGCGGCTCAGAACTCAGGCTTTGCGACCGATAACGAAATCAACAAGGTACTTGACCGGATCAATACGGCGCTCAGCAACCTGCGTGCCCAGGCCTCCGAGTTCGGTACCAACCTGTCGACCATTGAAATCCGTCAGGACTTCACCCGGTCTACAATCAACACGCTTCAGGAAGGTGCCGGCCTCCTTACCCTGGCCGACACCAACGAAGAAGGTGCAAACCTTCTGGCGCTTCAGACACGTCAGCAGCTTGCATCGACATCACTGTCCTTCGCGTCGCAGGCGGACCAGACAGTTCTGTCGCTCTTCTAGGTCTGAAAGAATCAGTCAAACGCACGACTCACAACCTGACAATCAGGACGGCGGGGCCAAAACCCCGCCGTTTCTTTGTTTTGCCTGCCAGCAGCGTCAAATTCACCAGATTTTTTAATTAAGAAAATCAATGAGTTAAAATTTTTCTTTTGGTAACTATTCCTTCCAAAAGATTAACAAGTGCACGACTACTTAACTTTTCATTTAGTTTTGAGATCATTCAAAGTGCGAGCGGGTAAAACCTGCTTCGCACTTGTGACCTCGATCATTAAATGTGCGGTGAAGTCAAATGAGCGATATCGTCCTTTCTAGTGCCGTCCGGGAAAATCTCCTCGCTCTGAAAAGTACGTCGAAGTTGCAGTCCACCACGCAGAACCGGTTGGCGACTGGTCTGAAGGTGAACTCGGCTCTCGACAATCCGAATTCATTCTTCACGGCGCAAGGCCTGAACGATCGGGCAAACGATTTGTCGAACCTGCTCGACAATATGGGCCAAGCTGTGCAGACGCTCCGCGCGGCGGAAGACGGTATCAATTCGATTGTGAAGCTGGTTGAATCCGCGAAAGCGATCGCAAACCAGGCACTTCAAACTCAAAGCGAGTTTGAGCGGAAAAACTTCACCGAACGCTACAACGAGATCCTGGTTCAAATCGAGGACATGGCCCGGGACGCCGGCTACAAAGGTAAAAACCTGCTCGCAGGCCTGGGCAACGAGCTGGAGGTGATCTTCAACGAAGATTCAACCTCCAACTTGATGATCAATCCGGTCGATTACACAGACACAACATTGGACGAAGGCCTCAACCTTGACGATCTGGCCACCGGTGTAGGGGCGACATCCTCGTTTTCTTTGTTTGCCGGCAACGCGGGCATCACGCTCACAGCCCTTCAGGCCTCTTCGGACTTGGCCGACCATCCAGACTTTGCGGCCGGCGACGTCATTGAAATCATAGGCGGCTCCGCCACCGTGGCTCTAACTGTCGGCACCGATGTGACCACGGTTCAGGATTATGTAAATGCTCTAGAGAACATCCAGGGGATATCCGCGACCTTCGACGAAGGCACAGATACGATCACAATTAACTCAGGCCTCGGCGAAAACGTTGTCATAACCAAAGACAACACAGGTGGCGGAAATGCGACAACCACAACGGCTGTGGTCAGTCCGATGTCGTCGACCGCAACGCTTATAAGCTCAGGGTCCTTCAAAATTGGCGACACGCTTACGATCACGGATGGGAATGGGTTTATCCCGGCATCCCTGGAGCTTGACGCTGATACGACCGTGAGTGATTTCGTAACACTCGTAAACAACGTCAAAGGGCTGGATGCGACATTCTCGGGCGGCAGTATCAGTCTGATAGGCGAAGTCTCGTTTTCTATCGAGAGTGACAACAATGACTTCAACATAGGCAATTTGGGTCAGACGAGCGGTACTGTGTCACTGACCGCGACCGATTCCGAATTCAAGAGTGCGACCGATATCGAACGGATCCTGCAATCCATTAACGCGGCTTTGGATGAACTGCGATCCTCGGCCAGTACCTTCGGTTCCAATCTCTCGACAGTGCAAATCCGAACTGATTTTACCGAAGAATTGATCAACACGCTGGAGGTTGGAGCTGGCGCGCTGACAATCGCCGACATGAATGAGGAAGGCGCAAACATGCTTGCGCTTCAAACACGTCAACAGCTGTCGTCGACGGCCTTGTCGTTGGCGAACCAGGCCGAGCAAAGCGTTTTGAGCCTGTTCTAGTTTTCTTAGGGGCGTTAAGGATTTGGCAGACAAATTAACGTTTTCGTTAACGTTCTCTGCCATCCTTCGGAGTTGGAGGTCAAGGAATGGCGCTCAAAGTCGAGCTAAAACCTGGCGAACGGATCATTATTGGCGATTCTGTTATCACCAATGACAATCAACGCACCCGCCTGTTCATCGAGGGAAAAGCGCCCATCCTGCGAGAAAAGGACATTCTCACACCAGCGACCGCAGATACACCGGCAAAACGCGTCTATTTGGCCGTTCAGCTTATGTATCTATCTGACGACGTTGAAAAAATTCAAGAAGACTACTTTACACTTGTAAACGACATCATCAGGGCCGCACCGAGTACGATCCCATATGTTACAGTGATTAGTAACTCGATCCTAAAGGGTTCCTTTTACAAAGCACTTAAAGAAGCACGAAAGCTCATCGAGTACGAGAGGACGCTGATCGGTCATGTACAAGCAGGCAGCGCAGGCTTATCAGAAAGCGAGCCAGACAGCGGTATCGCCGAGGGAGTTGGAGGCGAACCTTCTCATGAAGGCCGCAGCCCGGCTGCAGTTGATCAAGGATGAATGGGAGGAAAGTTCCTTTGCAGAAAAGGACGAAGCCCTCACATACAACCGCCGCCTTTGGACAGTGCTCGTAACCTCAGCGACAGACAAAGACAATCCGTTGCCGCAGGAGATTAAGAACAATCTCGGGTCGCTTGGTATCTTCGTGTTCAA
Source organism: Roseibium hamelinense (assembly GCF_007830545.1). Lineage (GTDB taxonomy): Bacteria > Pseudomonadota > Alphaproteobacteria > Rhizobiales > Stappiaceae > Roseibium > Roseibium hamelinense. The sequence continues at coordinate 383,361 of NZ_VLLF01000002.1, read as the reverse complement.
GCAGACCATGGCTGTACTGACCGACCCGACCCCAGAAAAGTTGGCAACCCTGATCAGCATCAACCGCATGATTGCCGAGGGCCTTCGGTCTCAGCCGGAATAGGCCAAATACGGTCACGACAAACCGGCGCACATTCGTGACGCCGGTTTTTTTGTAATCGTTCTTTAGAGCTTACAGGAAGTCAGCCAGGTTCAGATTGAGAACCAGGGACGTTGCTCTGTACGACGCTTCTATATTGGTCTGAAGTTGCAGGATTTCGACGGCCAAGACCTCGTTGTCTACGCCTTCGATTTCATCAATTGTCGTCTGATAGGTCGACTTCATCTGAAGATGACGGTCGTTTGTCTGTTTGACTGTTCGCTGAACGATGGCAACTTCAGTTGCAATATCGGCGATGCCCGATTGTGTCGCCGTATCCGGCTCCAGAACAGATCGCATTTTTGTCGTCAGCGCCTGATGATACTGCTCATCGATGCTGGCACCCGCGGAAAAATCTGCTGACACGAATGTTGCCAAGGATTTCACCAGATCGGCAAGTCCCTGCTCATTTGCACGCGCCCCGTAGTTCACGGTGAGGTTGGTGTCGATGATGGCAGACTTGTCGTTGCGTGGATTGGTTGTGGTGGAGTTTTCACCGGTATACCAAGACAGGGTGGTGCTGCCTCCGGCAACACGTGCAGTTGCCGTGTCGTACGGCGGGCCGTCGATTCTTTGCGGCTCAGCTCCGTTGAATGTGTCAAAGAACTCATCAGCAGCCCAATCAGCGGCAATGGCCTTCAGACTCGTTTGAGCTTCCGTTTCCAATTCCGAAATTATCTTCGCCCGCAAGTTGGTTGCGGTTTCTTCCAGATCCGCCCCAATAGCAAACGTCCCCTCGACTGCGTCCGAAGTCGCTGCGGTCAGTGAGAGCGTATAAGTCTCCGTGTTGGTCGGCGGCAACGTGAAACTGATGTCGATCGTCTCACCGAGGACCGGTTGCCCAGTCAGCTGAATGTCGAAGCTATCGGGGTCACCGCCGCCCGGGCCGGTGATCGTGGTGTTCGACAGCGTCGAGGCGACCGAGGCGATATCAAAGCCGAAATCATGTATGCCGTCTTCAGAAATCGTGAATGTGGAGTCTGTCGGTACGGCGCCCGCAAAGTTTGTAACGAGGGCCGACACGTCGAGCCGGCCATTGTTGTTTGCTCCAAGGTTCGCCTGGATGTACTCGTCAATCACGTCTGATAAACCCGAAAGGCCATCGCTGCCATTCAAAATAGCTTCCACGGCCTGAACCGGATTGCTGGTTGCATCTGTTCCGCCATAAAGGAAGTAGCCGGCCACTTCGCTGTTGAGCAAATTGACGGTCTCAAACAACAGCAGTTCCGCAGTTGCTTGCGTGCGCGTCTTGCCGTTGTTTTGCAGGTCAAAGCTGTTCGGGTCGAGTGCGCTCTTGGAATCGATACGGATGTTTTCCAGCCGGTCCAGGGTAACATCCATGGTATTGATGTGCAGGTTTGCGCTTACGATTGTCTGTTCAAACGACGAAATCCGATCCACGCGCTGGGTGAGTTCCAGATCAAGTATCCGGTTGTCACCAACACCGCCAAAAGTCGGCGCAACCTTGCCGGTGGCAAGCTGCGTCGTTTTCTCGTCCATGGTTCTATTGAGACCAACCAGCTGTTGGCTGAGATAGGTCCGCGATGTCGTGATGCTATCGATCGGCATGGCTCACCTATATCACTCGCAACAATTCGTCGAAGAGTTCGTTTGCGGTCTGCATAACGCGCGCATTCGCCGTGTACGCGTTTTGCAGCTCAATCAAAAAGGCCATTTCGGCATCAACATCCACCGCATAGCTCTCTTCGTATCGAAGCGCCAAATTGGTCGTCAGTGTTTCTTTTGCGGAGCTGTATGTCTGCGCATCCTGTGCCTGATTGCCCTGATAGGCGACGGTCTGGTTGATGTATGACAGGATGTTGCCTTCATAAGGCGAATTCGTATTGCCAATCCCCGCTCCCGGGTCAAATGTCACCGTTTCGTTTGTCAAACGGTCGTAAATGTACTGCGCGCGTGCCGGGTCGTTTGTGGAATTGGCTGGGGATTGATAGATGACCAGCTGGCTGCTGTCGGCAAGCGCTGCCGGATTGACTGTAATCGCAGCCGCATATCCGACCCTTTGACCGCCATTTTCAAGCGCGTCGGTAAACGGATCGAACCGCTCACGCTGATCGACAAACAGGTTGAAACCCAATCCATCGGAAGATGTTGCCGGTGTAACTTCCGCACTCAGGCTGGAGACGGTTGTCGGATTGGGCAGTGCCGTGGTGTCGCCCAGGATTTGGAGATTGCCGCCATTGTCGCTGACTTGAAGACCCGAACCGGCCAAATCGGCAACAATCGATGCAATATAAGTGCTTGTATTACCACTTGAAATGTCCAACCCATAAACCGTGTCATTGGGATTGGCAGTTGCCGTATCCGCGAGCGGCAGCAATGTCGGGTCCGAGACCGCGACAAACGTGACGGTCTGGGTCGCGCCCGCTGTGTCGGTATAGGTCAGAGAGATTTCATTGCCCGCTTGCAAGCCCGAGACATCAAGCACATACCCATCATCCGGACCGACTGTCGTTGCCGTGCTTTCAACTATGTTGTTGGAAAACGCCAAAGACACTTCTGCGGCAATCGTGTCGAGCTGGGCCTGAGCCTCGACCAGAACTTCGTCTCGAATTTCAGCGAGGGCTTTCAATGAACCGGTATTGGCGCCCGCCAACAGGTCATAAGATGTCCCCGCCGGCGTGGTCACAGTGACGGAATTTCCAGCTGTCCCCGGCTGCAAGAACCCCGTTTGAACGAAAGACACGGTCGAAGGCTGGTTGTTTGCAAGGAGCTGCTGGCCATTTTCTGCCCGGATAAGCAATTTGCCATCGGCTTCGGCGGAAATTGTAACGTCGAGATAGCCCGAAAGCTGCTCGACGAAACGATCCCGTTGATCCAGGAGATCTGCAACGGAAGCTCCTGCGGTCTTGGCCTCCGTGATGGTCGCGTCCACGTCTGCAATACTGGCGAGAAGGTCGTTTACGGTCTCTGTTTGGGAGGCAAGTGTTGAATCTGCTTGCTGCCGCAGGTCGCTGATTTCCTGATAAGACGCATTGAGCTCGCGCGCAAACGTATCGGCGCGCGACAAAACATCAAGCTGCGCGGGATAGCCGCCGGGATCATTGACCAGGGCAGCCACGGCGTTCGCAAGTTCGCTGGCTGTCGAGTTCAGACCGCCACCATCTCCGATAGTGCCGAAAATTTCGTCAAGCCGATCTGTATATCCGGCAATCTGCCCGGCGTATTTCGTTTCGGCGAGCGAACCGAAATAAGCGGTTTGAATGTCCTCATTGACGGAGCGGACAATATCGTTCGAGATAAGACCCGAGACGTTGCCCTCGCCGTCATAGAAAACCTTGGCAGATATCGATTTTTGTGAATACCCGGCTGTGTTCGCGTTCGACACATTCGACGCGGTAATGTCGATTTGCCGCTGGTTGTAGTTTAATCCAAACAGCGCCGTGTTGATGGCAGAAGACAATCCCATACTAATGACCCTTCCAGTCAACCTGGCGAAGGCGCGGAACCCGCGCCTTCAAGAGGCGTCGGTCCGCGTTACCGGATCACGTTGAGGGCATCATCCAGCATCTGGTCCGCGGTGGTAACGATCCGCGAGTTTGCCGAATAAGCCTGCTGTGTGATGATCAGTTTTGAAAATTCGGATGCGATGTCCGCGTTTGACAGCTCAAGCGCATTCGAAATGATGGAGCCGCTGGTGCCCGTCAGGTTCGCCTCGCCTGAAGTCGGCGTTGCCTCGAATGCGGCCCCGTCAACCCGTTTCAGGTTTTGTTCGGCATCAAATGTGGCAAGCGGGATTTCATACAGCGCACGCGTTTGGCTGTTTGAATAAGTCGCATTGATCCGGCCGGAGGCGTCAACCGACACGCCAACCAGCTCACCAGAGGCGTAGCCGTTTTGATTGACATTCAATGACGTGACCTGACCCGACGTTGATGAGTACTGGGTCAAAGATGTGAAACTGAAATCAAATGCCGGCAGCGTGTCGCCATCGACAACAAGGTTGTCAATATTGAAACCACCGTTGGCCGCGAGTGCCGTGACATTCGCAGCCCCGAAAGTACCACCGGAAGCCGCTGTCGCCGTCACAGCACCCGTATTGTCAAAATCAACGGTCCCGATTTCGTACCAGGACGGCGCAACCGTGTCGTCACCAGTGCTAAGATATAGCGCCCACTGGTTATCCTGAGGCACACCCGCATCAAAGTTCAGGGTTTTACCCCACCGGATCTCGACGTTGACCGGCGTTCCGTTGGCATCATAGGCCGTCGTCGCGCCACCAGAAATGGTGTTAGCGATAAACGTATCTGTTGCAGCGCCGATCGCAATATCATCCCCAAAGCCTTCAGCCGCTGTCAAAAGCTCAGAATCAGCCGTATTCGGATCAAAGGCAGAGGGCTGCGGCACACGCGGCAGGTTCGCCTGATAGTTAATTTGCGTCGTCGGATTTGCCGGGTCTGGCGCATCGCTGATTTGAATGACACCCGGCGTATCACCCACCGCATTGCCGGTGGTCGGATCCAGCGGGAAACCTTTCAGGAAATAGCCGGAGCTGTTCATCATGTAGTTCTGCTCGTCCAGCTCAAAGTCGCCGGCGCGCGTGTAGTAGGATACTTCCTGAAAAGTCGTGTTCCCATCAACGACATCTGCGGCGGATGTCACCACGAAATAGCCCTCGCCGTTGATCGCAAGATAGGTATCGACATCGTTTGCGGAAATGTCGCCCTGCTGCTGGTTTGTCGCCCGCGATGTCGCGTAGGTCGTACCGGCCACCTGATCGGCCTGGACTGTGCCGCCGCCGGACACCAGATCGGAAAACGTCGTGTCAAGCCGCTTGTAGCCCGTGGTCTGTGAGTTTGCGACGTTACCGGAAATATTCTCAAGCGCGGTTGACTGCGCCGCCAACCCGGAAACGGCCGAATTGATTGCCCCGTAGATACCCATGTTACATCCTCTTGTCTGCCGTGAGCACGCGCTCATGCCTGGCAAGAGGGTTGGCAAACGGTATGCCAATCGAAGTCGGTTCCAATTCAATTCATTTTTTCAATATCTTAAGTCAAAGCGCAACACCATTTGCAGCGAACCGTCTGCGCAACTGGACTGCCACCCCGGCAAAAACTGCCATATGAAACGGGCAAGATTCTCCATAGTGGCATTTCCAAACCGATCCTTGCGCGTTGTCGTGCCCCCGCCTACTGTCAGCGCGGTTCAACCATGGAGACGGGATGCTGATGCGCTTTGAAGGCACGGACAGCTACATTGCAACAGAAGACCTGCGAATCGCCGTGAATGCAGCGGTCGCACTCGAAAGACCGCTGTTGGTCAAAGGCGAACCAGGAACCGGCAAAACTGTTCTGGCGCAGCAGGTCGCACAAGCGCTTTCGGCGCCCTTGATCGAATGGCACGTGAAATCCACCACAAAGGCGCAGCAGGGCCTTTATGAATACGATGCCGTCTCGCGGCTGCGGGACAGTCAGCTGGGTGATGAGCGCGTAAAGGACATCAACAACTATATCCGCAAAGGCAAACTCTGGGAGGCTTTTGCCGCACCAAATCGCCCTGTGCTCTTGATCGACGAGATCGACAAGGCGGATATCGAATTCCCGAACGATCTTTTGCTTGAGCTCGACCGGATGGAGTTTCATGTTTATGAGACCGGCGAAACGGTAAAGGCGCGTCAACGGCCGGTCGTCATCATCACATCGAACAACGAAAAAGACCTTCCCGACGCCTTTCTGCGCCGGTGTTTTTTTCATTTCATCAAGTTCCCGGACGCCGACACGATGGCCGAGATTGTCGAAGTCCACTTCCCGGATCTCAAACCACGTCTTCTGCGGGAAGCCCTGAGCCTGTTTTACGACGTGCGCGATGTTCCGGGCTTGAAGAAAAAGCCATCGACATCCGAGCTCATCGACTGGATCAAGTTGCTGCTGAACGAGGACGTCGATCCGGAGACCCTTCGCCAGTCAGACCCGAAGAAGCTGATCCCGCCGCTGCATGGCGCCTTGCTTAAAAACGAACAGGATGTTCATCTGTTCGAGCGGCTCGCATTCATGGCGCGGCGCGAACGCGGCTAACAGGCTGGACCATCCGATGAGTAGGATCGACGAGCAGTGGACACTCAAAAGACTGGCGCGACCCATTCTCCTTGGGTTCGCACTGTTGGCCGCCGTCATTGCGCCGCCGGCCCCATCTTCCGTCTTCGCGCAGTCTGCGCCTGCCGAAGGGACGGAGGGTTGGCTCAACGATGTGAATGGTTTGCGCCACTTCGCAGGCTTGCGCTGCCCCGATATCATCGGAACGTTTTACCGGACAAAGGTCCTTTCAACCGACGCTGACCGGATGGCCGGATGTCAGTATACCGGCCGCGACGGGATGATTGCCGTGCTGCGCCAGCATCTGACCGGAACTGGCGGGAATGCGGCGAAAACCTTCCTGCGATCCTACCGACTAGCCGGATTTGAAAAAGTTGAAATGACAGGCATCGCGGCCAGCGGAATTTCTTTCCGGACCCGGACGTGGAGCGACACCCCGATCTGCGAAACACTGTGGTACTTTCAAGGTGAGAGTGCGGACTATACACTTTGGCTGGCCTACACCCTGCCAGCTCAGGAGGCAGACGTGGAACCGGCGGTCAATGCGTTCCGGCAGGCTCTCGCGGTTCTGAACTAGCCTTTTTCGAAAAGCCCGAAAAAGGCGGAAGAGATCATACCATGCTCGAATTGATGTTGCTCCGTCATGCCAAATCAGACTGGAACGACGCCAGCCTAAAAGACACTGACCGGCCGCTTAACTCCCGCGGACGGTCTTCTGCCCGGATAATGGCGGCCTATCTGCACAGCCATAGCCTGCATCCGGATCTGATTTTGTGTTCCAGCGCCCAGCGCACCCGTGAGACACTCAGCAGGCTTACCAATGTCTTCCAGCATGACTTTGACATTGTCATCCGGAAAGAGCTTTACGATCAGCACATGAACGGCTCCTACACAAGCTTCATCCGCGCTGAAGGTGGTGCGGCCAAGCGGGTCATGGTTCTTGCCCACAATCCAGCCACTGAAGAAACGGCATCAGAATTGTTCGGCACCGGAGACGAGGCACTTCAGACCGAGTTGCAAACGAAGTTTCCAACGGCCGCTCTTGCTGTCTTTGAGTTCCCAATCGACACCTGGAAACACCTTCAACCCGGCACAGGAACGCTGACCCGGTTTGTAAAACCGAGAGACCTCCTGGCGGAGCCCGACGCCGAGGGGCACGACTGATTGCACTTTTCAAGGCCCACGCCTACATGTCCGGCGGAGGCACAGCTTTGAGTTCTTTTACTTCTTTAACCGACGAAGCCCGTTTGGCGCTGGCAAACCTCACAGACGCTGCCACAGACCTAGCCGTGCCGAGCCTGCGGCTCGGTGTGACCGGTCTCGCGCGCGCCGGCAAAACCGTATTCATCACGGCGCTGGTCCATAATCTGATCCACGGCGGCAGACTTCCGGTGTTTCAGGCGGCAGCCGGTGGCCGCCTCACCCGCGCGCATCTGCAACCCCAGCCCGATGATGCCGTCCCGCGTTTTGAATATGAGAGTCACGTTGCGGCGCTCGTCAATGACCGGGTGTGGCCCCAATCAACGCGTCAGGTGTCGGAACTGCGCCTGACGATAGAGTTTGAAAGCGCGCATTATTTCACGAGAAAGCTTGGCCGCGGAAAGTTGCATCTGGACCTAATCGACTATCCCGGCGAATGGTTGCTGGATCTTCCGCTTCTGGGAAAAGACTTCCGCACCTTTTCCGCTGACGCCATCAGGCTGGCGCGGGCCCAGAACCGGGCAGATCTCGCACAACCGTATTTGGATATTCTTGCGTCTGCTGATCCGGATGCCCCGGAAAACGAAACAGATGCTCAAAAATTGTCGGCTTCCTTCAAGACCTATCTTGCCGCGTGCCGTGCGGACACGCATGCGCTGTCCATGCTGCCGCCGGGGCGTTTCTTGATGCCTGGAGACCTCGATGGGTCCCCTGCCCTTACTTTTGCTCCTCTTGACCTTCCTTCGGAGGCTGCACCCGCGCGGTCCGGCAGCATGCGTGCGATGATGGAGCGGCGCTATGAGGCGTACAAGACGCATGTCATCCGGCCGTTCTTCAGAGACCATTTCGCTCGGTTAGATCGCCAAATTGTGCTGGTCGATGTCCTTCACGCGCTCAACGCAGGACCGGAAGCGTTGACCGACCTTGAAACGGCGCTCGGCGAAGTGTTGAAGTCTTTCCGGCCCGGACGGCGGAGCTGGCTGTCATCCATTCTGACCCGCCGGATCGACCGGATCCTGTTTGCAGCTACCAAAGCCGATCATTTGCACCGGGAAGATCACGATCGGCTGGAGGCCATTCTCACGCGCCTGGTCGCGCGCGGCATAGAACATGCCCAGTTCAAGGGTGCCGATGTTGACGTCCTTGCTCTTGCCGCTGTCCGGGCGACCCGTGAAGCGACCGTCAAACACCGGGGCGAACAATTGCCGGCGATTCTCGGCACACCTCTGCCCGGCGAGCGGGTGAACGGCGAACAGTATGATGGCAAGACCGAGATTGCGATGTTTCCGGGTGATCTGCCTGCCGACCCTGGTGCTCTGTTTGAAAAAGACGGGCCGGGTTTCGAACCCGCTGACAGATCGCTTCAGTTTCTAAGATTCCGGCCACCGCGGCTCGACACAACTGCAGAAGGGCTGACCTTGTCACTGCCTCACGTCCGGCTGGATCGCGCACTCGACTTTCTTCTTGGAGACCGTCTCGCATGACTGATCAAAGGCAAACCGGCGGCCCAAAACGCAAACCAACCGCTTTCCGGCTTGATGATGAAAGTGTCCGGTTGAGTGACACGCTTGACGCCCAGCCCTTGGCATCCGAAGCATTGATTCAGGAGCAATCGGACCAGTTCGAAGAACCCCGCCTGCCTCAGGAAGCCAGCACACCGAAAAAAGCCTTTGGCTTCGGCAAGTGGATTGCCATAGGTCTCGGCGGACTGGTTAGCCTCGCCTTCGGCCTTGCGGTCGACGCCTTGATCCGGGATCTTTTCGCGCGGACGGACTGGCTTGGCTATCTGGGGCTGGGCCTTACGGCCATTGCCGTCATCGGGATATTCGGCCTCGTGATCCGTGAGGCTCTCTCACTGGCCCGGCTCGGCAAGATCGACCACTTGCGTGACGGTCTGAAGCACGCCGCTGAACACGACGATACCCAGGATGCTCACAAGCATCTAAAATACTTGCTCATGCTTTATCAGGACCGGCCTGAGACCGCTCGAGGGCGCCGCGACCTGGAAGGACACATGCGCGAGGTCATAGACGGTCGGGACCTCGTCATGCTGGCCGAGCGTGACCTGCTTGCCCCTCTAGACCTTGAGGCCCGGCGGATCGTGATGAACAGCGCAAAACGCGTGTCGATCGTTACCGCCGTGAGCCCGCGCGCCCTTGTCGATTTGCTGGCTGTGCTTTTTGAGAACATGAGGATCATCCGGCGCCTGTCCGCGCTTTACGGCGGCCGGCCGGGAACGCTTGGGTTTCTGCGCCTTGCCAAACATGTCGCGACACACCTTGCTGTGACGGGCGGCATGGCCGCCGGAGACAGCCTTGCTTCTCAGGTTCTTGGGCATGGACTCGCCGCCAGGCTGTCCGCCCGGCTCGGAGAAGGTGTCATAAACGGTCTCCTGACCGCCCGGATCGGCATTGCCGCAATTGCAGTCTGCCGTCCGTCCCCGTTCATCGCCACAAACGGTCCCACGGCATCGGATTTTATGGGCGAGCTGATCAAGACCGCCGAAAAGGAAGAGCGCAAGGCCACCTAGTTGGCTTGAATTTAAAATCCGCTGAAGGTCATCATCCGGCCGGCGAACAAGGTGCTGATCCAGCAAGTCACGGATAGGCCGCCAGCAAATCTGCGCCGCAGATAACCACGCTTTTGCAACCAGAAACCTTCGGCAAACTGCAAGGCCATCGCAGCCAATGCACCGACCAGAATGAATGTCATTTTGCCCGCAAAAATCCAGATCCCGAGGTAGCCCTGGGGCTGAGCCGCAAACAGCACAACGCCGGACGCAACCGCCAGCATCAGCCCGGTAAGGGCAAACGGAAAAAGCAAGCGCCAGGTCCAGCCAAACCGAACAGAGGGCCAAAGCTCCAGCCGTTTGACTTCCACAGGCACGACCGATGCGACGAGCAGCAGCAGACCCAAAACATGGATTGCGGCAGCCCCGGTATATGCCGAAGCCGACGCCTGGAGCCAGGTACCAGCCTGAGACTGTGCAAACCACACGGCGAGATCAGTCAGCATGTTGCCTCTGCTCCGCGCGACGGCCCGGTTGTCAGTCGGGTGAACCCATAAGTCTTGTTGGAAACATGGCTGAAGATGCAAACGCCGAGTGGCTTCCGCAAAAACAACGCCGTGCGGCTTTGCGCGCGCACGACGGGCGATATGCAGGTCCTCAATACACTTCGCTGCATGGTCAGATCCTCATCCGATCTTCCCCAACGATAGCGCCATATGTGAAAATTCCAAATCAAAAGCCGGAAAAGACTGGCCACTGCCTCTAGGGCACACTCGACAGCCTCGTTGCCCGGGGGTAGTTTCGACAGCATGTTCATAACCTTCTTCACAGAACTGAAATCTGCAGGCATCCCGGTTTCCTTACGGGAGTATCTGACGCTTATGGACGCGCTGGATCGGGATCTTGCCGAGAAACGCGTCGAGGATTTCTACTATCTGGCACGCACCGCCCTGGTGAAGGACGAGAGCAATCTCGACAAGTTTGACCGCGTGTTCGGGCATGTTTTCAAGGGACTGGATCTGCTAAGCGAAGCTCCGAGCGGCGACATTCCTGAAGAGTGGCTGCGAAAACTTGCCGAAAAGCATCTGAGCGAAGAGGAAAAAGCTCAGATCGAAGCGCTTGGCGGCTTCGAAAAGTTGATGGAAACGCTTCGGGAACGGCTCAAGGAACAGGAAAGACGCCACCAGGGCGGCAACAAATGGATCGGCACGGCCGGTACGTCCCCCTTCGGCGCTTACGGATACAATCCGGAGGGTGTGCGCATCGGCCAAAAGGAAAGCCGCCACCGGCGCGCGGTCAAAGTGTGGGACAAGCGCGAGTTCAAGGATCTCGACGATACCCAACTGATTGGCGCGCGTAACATTCAAGTCGCCCTCAAGCGACTGCGCCAATTTGCACGCACCGGCGCCGCAGATGAATTGGATCTCGACAACACGATCCGCGCCACCGCCCACAAGGGCTTGCTTGACATAAAGATGCGCCCCGAGAGGCACAACGCGGTCAAAGTGCTCCTGTTTTTCGATATCGGCGGCTCGATGGATGACCACATTCGTGTGTGCGAAGAGCTGTTCTCGGCAGCGCGCACGGAATTCAAGGTCATGGAACATTTCTACTTCCACAACTGCCTTTACGAGTATGTGTGGAAGGAAAATCGCCGCCGCCATACCGAGCGAATTGGCACATTTGATGTGCTCCACAAATATCCTGCCGACTACAAGGTCATCTTTGTCGGCGATGCCTCGATGAGCCCCTATGAAATCGCCTATCCAGGCGGCTCGGTTGAGCACTGGAACGAAGAAGCTGGCGCAACCTGGATGAAGCGGGTCACCGACCTTTACACAAGTGCAGTCTGGCTCAACCCCGTGCGCGAAGCGCATTGGGGCTACACGCACTCGATCCAGATGATGCGGGAGCTGATGGAACACCGAATGTTCCCGCTGACCGTCGAAGGCCTGACGGACGCCATGAAAGAACTTGCCCGCACCTAAAACTCCAAAAAGGAGCAGGACTTGGAAGACCCGCGCATAACAGAAGCCGCTCCTGCCTCGCCAGCCGCGCATGCCACCACGACTGGCATGGTCGGAGGTGGTTTTTACAATCAAAATTCCGCGCCGCAAATGGCTGCCATTGCGGCCATTCTTCCCTGGATTGACCAAGGTGTTGCGACCATGGATCTGGCCGCGTCAAGCGGTCCCGTCCGCCTTGCAGACTTTGGCTGTTCGGAAGGCCGCAATTCCATTGAGGTTATGCGCCACACGCTTAAAGCCGTACGCCGGCACACAGCAGCAGATGTTCAGACCATACACAGCGACTTGCCAACCAACGACTTTTCCGCACTGACCCAGACCCTGCGGAGAGACGGCAGTTCCATTTATGGCGACCCGAAGGTGTTTTCGTCGGTGGTGCCGGGATCGATGTATGACCAGCTCTGCCCTGCCGGCAGCTTGGACATGGCCTTCAGTTTCAACGCGATCGGTTTTCTGTCGCGGCGCCCCGTCGATGTGCTGCCAGGCTACATATTACCAAACGGTCCTAGCGCGATCCGGGGGCACGGAGCGGTCCACGATGAAGACCGGGCCGCATTCGCACAACAGGCTGAGGCGGATGTTTCCGCTTTTCTGGAAGCGCGCGCCACGGAATTGAAACCGGGCGGAAAACTCGTTCTGGAAGTGTTCGGTGGCGGGCAAAATGCGCGTACCTGTGACGGCATCTATGATTTGCTGAACGACGCGGTCCGCTTCTTCGTGGAGGCCGGCGAGATACCGGAAGAGGTATATGCCCGCTACTATCAGCCGGTCTATTTCCGAACACTGGACGAACTCGTGGCGCCGCTGCAAAGGGAGGCCACGGCGGCTTCCCAAGCGTTCTCTCTAGATCGTGCGGATACCTATGAAATCCCGGTATCGTTCGAAGAGGATCTCCGTGCCAATGGAGACATAGCGGCCTATTCAAAAGCCTATGTCCGGTTTTTCCGCGCCTTTACCGAAAGCCCTTTAAAGACGGCCCTCGCGGACTTGCCGGGTGCAAACGACCTAACCACGCGCATTTTCGCAAAGGCTGAAGAGCTCCTGACCGGCTCTCCAGAGCTCTACCCTTTCCGGTATGTAGCGGTTGCAGCCATGATGACGCGGCGCTGATTTCCGGGTTCAATCGCCGCGCAGAACCATGACCGAACAGGGCGCATGCCGGACAATGTGAGCGGCGTGCGACCCAACAAAATAGGTCGATAGGCCTGGCTTGTGCGACGTCATGATAATCAGGTCGATGGCCCGGTTTTTCGCAGCCTCAATGACCTCCGTATCGACTGTGCCGGAACGAACCTCAACATCAGTTGCACCGCTTCCCAGTTCCATGCGCTCCTCAAGAGCGTGGAGCATGGTTTCGGTCTCCTTCATCTCGCGGTCCTGAAATCCTTCCGGCAGCTGGCTGGAGACAAAACTCTGAACCTCGGGGCAAACGGCAAGCAAATGAAGCTTAGCGCCATAGTCTTTGGACAGTTGCTTGGCCTTGGCAAGCGCGTCATCTGCAAAGGCCGGTTCAGCAGGGTCAATTGGGACAAGGATATTTTTGAACATGTCATAACTCCGGGATGCGATGTTCGCGATGCTGGTCCTGCGACGTCAATTTTGCCATGAGGCAGATCAATCTGGAGAGGGAGAAGCAAAATACCGTCCCGGCGTCACCCCAAAGGCTTTGCGGAATGTCGACACGAAAGCGCTCGGCTCTTCGTATCCTAGTTTGTAGGACACATCCGAAACGCTCCGCCCGCATGCCAGCAGCTCGAGCGCCCGAAACAGCTTCACCTGCCGGCACCAGGTGCGATAATTGAGCCCGGTTTCGTCCTTCATCCGGCGTTCAAAAGAACGCGTTGAGATTGCACACTGCAAAGCCGCGTCCTTAAGCGCGGGGACATGCGCCGGGCAACGCACGATGCGTTCGCACACATCACGCAATTTTTTGTCCTTTGGCATGGGCAGCTGCAGCGGCGCTGCCGGCAGCATGCGCAGCTGATCAAGGATAACGCCGCCGATCCGCGCCGCGGGGCCGGCAACTGTCTCAACCCGGGCATAGGACATGAACTCCAGGATCAGCTCCCGGAGCAAATGCGTCACCTGCAGCACCTGAGGCCGATCAGGAAGCGCTGCGACGCTTCCCGGCTCGAAGTACAAGAACCGGATCTCGGTTTCCTGCAGATACCGGCCCTGGTGTTCTATGCCAGGCGGGATCCAAAGAGCCCGTTCGGGTGGAACGAAATAGGTGCCGAATTCCGTCTCCACCGCCGCAGAACCGGCAACAACATGAAACAATTGAGCGCATTGATGGGAATGCCGATTGTTCGCGGTATTCTTGGACTGCGTCTTTGCAAATCCAACAATCGGCTGCCGTAACGGTTCACCGGGATGCAGGGTCAGATCCGGATGTATACCCAAAAGCGGCTCCATGATTGGCGAGTGGGAACAATATGATGACAAAACAGCGCTAACACGCAAGCGCATTATCGGCCTATGAAGGATCTGGACGCGCAACTCGCGAATTGGACTGTTTGAAATCAATGACTTATTTCACAAAAAACGTCGCCCCGGGCGAGGCGACTGGCTGGAGATCTCCAGCCGTTTTGTTAATGATCATGGCCGGTGCCATGCAGCTGTCTTTTGCTGCATGGTGGAACCTGATGAACAATTTCGCGGTTCAAGAGCTGGACTTCACCGGCCGCGAAATCGGCATCCAGCAATCGATCCGTGAAATTCCCGGGTTTTTAAGCTTTGCTGCCATCTACCTCTTGCTGTTGATGCGGGAACAGACGCTGGCCTATCTCTCCCTGGCATTTCTGGGCGTCGGCGTCGCCATTACCGGGTATTTCCCGACAGCATGGGGCTTTTACATTACGACACTGATCATGTCGGTCGGGTTTCATTACTATGAGACAATGGCCCAGTCCCTTTCGCTGCAGTGGCTGCCCAAAGCCACAGCGGCCGCCAGCATGGGCAAGATCATCGCCGTTGGCGCCTTCGCACAGCTCATCGCCTACGGGCTTATTTTCATCGGCTGGAAAACACTGGATCTGTCCTTCACGACTGTATTTACCGTGGCCGGCGGGCTTACGTTGGTGGTGCTCGCATTTCTCATGATGTCGTTTCCGCACTTTAAGGAAGGCGTGCCTCAGCGTAAAAAACTGTTCCTGCGCAAGCGCTATTGGCTCTATTACGCGCTCACCTTCATGGCTGGCGCCCGCCGCCAGATCTTCACTGTTTTTGCGGGTTTCCTGATGGTCGAGCGGTTTGGCTACGATGTCCACGAAGTCGCAGCACTTTTCCTGCTAAACGGCGCGTTCAACATGTTGCTGGCGCCAAAAATCGGCAAGCTCATTGTCCGGTTTGGCGAGCGAAAGGCCCTGATACTGGAATATGTCGGCTTGATCGGCGTGTTCTGTACATATGCTTTCGTAACCGACCCGAACCTAGCGGCCGCCCTCTATGTGATTGATCACGCCTTTTTTGCCATTGCGATCGCGATCAAGACGTACTTCCAGAAGATCGCGGATCCGGCGGATATTGCCCCGACCGCCGGGGTGGCTTTTACAATCAACCACATTGCCGCGGTGTTCATTCCGGTGATTTTCGGTGTGATCTGGCTTTATTCCCCGGCGGCTGTGTTTCTGGCCGGCGCGGGCATGGCTTTTGTCAGCCTTGTGCTGGCCAGCCTCATCCCGTCCAACCCGGATGAGGGCAACGAAGTGGATTTCTGGTTCCGGAAACCGGTTGCTCAGCCCGCTGAATAACAAAAGGCCCGCTCGTCAGAGCGGGCCTCTTTTGTCTGGTGTGTCCGGTAAACTGACCTGGTCAGGCTTGGCGCTCCGGCACATGCACGACCAGGCCGTCCAGCTCTGAATTGACCTTTATCTGGCAGGAAAGCCGCGATGTCGGCTTCAGATCGTAGGCAAAATCCAGCATATCCTCTTCCATCGGTTCCGGTTTACCGACCTTTTCGGTCCAGGCTTCATCGACATAGACATGACAGGTGGCACAAGCACAAGCGCCGCCGCACTCCGCTTCAATTCCCTGCACCATGTTCTTGATGGCATTTTCCATGACGGTAGACCCATCGGCGGCGTCCACTTCGGTGCGGGCACCGTCGGGGTTTACATATGTGATTTTCGGCATGATCCGCGTCTGACCAATAGGATGAGGATATTTCGGGTTCACCCCCGACATAAACGTTCAAGGCAAAACGTCAAGAACTGTTGCACCAGGCAGATTTAAAGAGTCGGATGGGCGACGCTGTTGAAAACGATTTTGTCCGAGGTCACGAGGCCGGGCTTAAAAGGTCGTCAATGTAGCTGTTTGCTTCTCCGACGCTGCGAGCCAATTGCTGCACGCGCTTCGGATTGCCGGTCTCCAGCTCTTTTTCAAGCGCTTCGCACACTGCTGCGATCTTGTCGGCCCCCACCGCCCGGGCGGATCCTTTCAGCGTGTGAACGATGACCTTGGCGCTTTGAAGATCGTCACAAGCATCCAATTGCTCAAGAGCGGAATGTGACTGTGTCGCAAACAGCCGCAGGACCTGCACTTCAAGATCCCGGTTGCCCATTGTATTGGCGGCAAGCCGCACAAGGTCGATCGGGGCATCGTAACCTGCGGAACGTGTAAACACCGCTGATGAAGTCTGGGCCATGGGTTTGCTCCAACGAAAGGCCTTCCTGGCCAGTTCAATGGTCGTGCACGCTTATGTTTATGCGGTGAGTGTGCGCGGTCGCGGAAAACACCGAGTTAATGGCTTAGATCCTGCGCAGCAAAATTCGAGCTGTCCCCAATAAAATGAATTAATGGTTAACACACATTTACCGCATAAAATCGGTCATCTGAAAAAAGCTGTTCTGTCATGGTCATTTGCACGATTTCCTTCATGGATCGCATTGCCCCCGGGCGTTAACTTTTTTCGCGTTTTTTATTTGCTGTCACAGCTGCGCGTCCTGCATCCGTGAGTTTGCAGACCAGCCAGTCAGGCTTGATTGGGTTGGAAAACCAAGGCTCTGCCCACCCCGCATCGACGCACGCCCTGATCGTACGCGCCGGTACGGCGCGACCGTTTGCGTCGAACAATGGTAACTTTCCGCCGGGCTGATCAACGCCTCTCAACAACCATTGAGCCTGAATTTTTGACGGCAAAGATGCCTTTTTTTGAGCAGAATCTGTCTTTTCCGGCATCCAACTCACCTCCCGTCAGCAGCCTGAATCAGTCTGAAAACAATGCCTTCTAGGTATCTCGCACCATTGCTGTTTCTTGTTCATTAGGAGAGAGTGTGCCATTACAAAAGGTGATGCGGCAAGGTAGGGAGTGCTGTGCGGTGAACACCGCCAGCGGGTCAGCGGCGGCCCCCGACCGGACGCCTGAGGAAGAAAAACGGATCAGGGCAGCGATCCCTTCCAACGGCTAGCCCATTCGGTGACGGTCCCGGAGTTCCGGGATGCCTATAAGTAATGAGTACGGATGTGAGGCGATCCAATCATGGCAAATCCCCCGAAGGTGAAAGATCCGGCGGAAGCAGCACTGTCTGCGGTTGAAGAGGCACTGAAGCTTGACTTCGGAGGCCCGGACACAGGCGATGCATCGGCATCCGCTTCAGAACCGGCGAAAGACCGGTCTGCGGACAAGTCCGGTTCAGCCAGTTCCGACAACAATGATAATAAAGAGGATGGACGTCCGTCACGGCGGCGTGCGCGCGGAAACAGGCCACCGGCCGCCAATGACGACCGCCGGAATATTGGCTCGCTCATCTATTCACTTCAAAGACGGCCCTCCTCAGCTCCGTTCTGGGGTGCTTTCGCGCTGAGTCTTTTATGGGGCGGACTTGGTGTCAGCCTTGCGATGTCCTCGCTGGGAGACCGTTTTGCCAACCTGACCGACACCTCAACGGTTGCAAGTTCTCCGGAAGCAATACTCGCTCTGGTTGCGATTGTGGTTCCGATCATTTTCTTCTGGGTCATGGCGATGATGATATGGCGTGCGCAGGAAATGCGCATCGTCGCCCGCGGCATGACGGAGGTCGCTTTGCGCCTCGCAGAGCCAGAGGACATGGCCAAGGAATCCATCCTCAGTGTCGGCCAGGCCATCCGCCGTGAAGTTTCGGCCATGGGCGACGGCATTGAACGCGCCATCGCCCGGGCAAGCGAGCTGGAAGTCCTGGTTCACAACGAGGTCTCGTCGCTTGAGCGCTCTTATAATGACAATGAGCTGAAGATCCGCGCGTTGATTGACGAACTGGTCAGCCAGCGCGAGTCGATCGTCATGAATGCCGACCGCGTCCGCGAGACCATCTCGGGAGCCCACCAGAGCTTTGCCAACCAACTGTCCTCCACATCCGAAGAGTTTGGCAGCTCTGTTGACCAGGCAACCGAGCGCATGCTGCAGGCGGTTAACGGGCGGGTCGAAGACCTGACCGCCACAGTCGACGACCGCATTGCCGTACTGGGCTCGACCCTCACCGCCTCGGGGAATGACCTGGTTGAATCGCTGACCGTTCGCGCAGACGACTACGTGTCGCGCCTGACAACAACAGGGAATGATCTGGTCGACAACCTGTCACAAACCGGCAATCAGATGTGGGAGACCTTGTCTGTACGCGGCGAGGAAGTGAACGGGCGCTTCGCGGAAACCGCGAACTCGTTCATCGAAACGCTCAATAGCCGCGGCACTGAGATCAACGAAACCCTGGCGGCTTCGAGCGACCAGGTGGTCCAGACGCTGAATTACAAGGCTGATGAGTTCCGCACGGCGCTCGAGACCACCGGCGCGAGCGTCGGCGACACGATCACCCTGCGCGGTGAAGAGATCAACGCCAACCTGTCGCTTACCTCCGGGCGTTTGATCGACACGATCACATCACGGACCGAAGAGCTGGTCACCACTGTCGACACACGTGTGACATCGCTTGACGCTTCGCTGGCAGAAACCGGCGACCGGGTTGTCGAAAGCATCTCCCAGCGCGGCCAGGAAGTCACCAACACGATTTCGGTAAAAGGCGCCGAAATTGTCGAGACACTGTCCGACCGGAGCACCGAGGTCGCTGAAATTCTGCGCGGAACGGGCGAGTCCATTGTGGTCGACCTGTCGCTGCGCGGCGGCGAAATCGCAGCCAAGCTGGACGAGACCGCCGGATCATTAACCGACACGATCACCGTGCGCGGAGGCGAATTGGCCGAAAAGCTCGACACCATTTCCGAGCGCATCTACCAAGCGATCTCCGTCAACGGTAACGAGCTGGACGAACGCCTGGCCGCACGCGGCAACGAAATGGCGGCCGTCATGGAACAACAAACCATATCGTTCCGCGAGTCTTTGGAGGGCGTTACCTCCGATATTTCGGCAACACTCGGCTTCCAGACCAACGAATTGACCCAGAAGCTCGCCGAAACCGGCACGCAGCTGGCCGAACTGATTGGCAGCCGCGGGTCTCGCGTGGCTGGCGATATCGACGAGGTCGGCTCAAAGTTGACCGAAACCATCGAAGTTCGCGGCCAGTTGCTGCAAGATGGCCTGTCAACCCGCCTGACGGAGCTGGAGAGCATCGTCACGGATCGCGGCGGCCAGCTGATCGATGCCTTCGACACCAAGACCCTGCTGTTGTCGGAGTCGCTCGACAGCCGCCTGGCAACACTTGATACGACATTCTCCAGCCGGATTGAGACCATGGATGCCGCTCTCGGCAACCGGATCGATACGCTGGACACATCACTGTCCGAGCGCTTTGGCTCAATGGACACATCGCTTGAGCACCGTATTGGCACCATCGACACGATGCTGACGGAACGGTTCGGTACAATCGATACAAGTCTGTCCGAACGCATCACCACCATGGATACCGTGTTGTCTGAGCGCTTTGGTGCGATGGACACAAGTCTGTCCGAACGCATCACCACCATGGATACCGTGTTGTCTGAGCGCTTTGGTGCGATGGACACAAGTCTGTCAGAGCGCATCGGCACGATGGACACAAGTCTGTCAGAGCGCATCGGCACGATGGACACAAGTCTGTCAGAGCGCATCGGCACGATGGACGCGTCCCTCGGCAGCCATATCAACACCCTCGACCTCACACTCGATCAACGCACCGCCGGGTTCGAAGCCGCTCTGGAAAGCCGCACCGCGATCCTCGCCGATGCCATCGAGCAACGCACAGCCGGCATCAGCGAAGCGCTTGAAGAAAAGACCCGGAACATCTCCGACGTGCTGGCAGACCGGTCTGATGCCATAACATTCACCCTCAGTGAACGTGTGGAGGCCGCCGGCAACACACTTGCCGACCGTGCCGAACAAATCGGCGTATCGTTGAGCGAACGCGTGGATCTGGCAACCAGCTCCATGGCTGAAAAGGCCGAACACCTTGCTCTGACCATGACAAGCGGCACCGAGCGGATTGATGAAACGCTTGATGCGCGCGCCCGTCAGATCAGCGAAACACTGATTTCACGCACCAAGGAAATCGCCCAGGCCTTCGTTGACGGTCAGGGCGAAATGACAACGGCGCTCGACAACCGCCTTGCGGAAGCCGGGTCGGTGCTGTCGAAGCAGAGCGCGGAACTGACCGAGTCTTTGTCCGAGCGGATCGCGGAAATCAACGTTTCACTCGGGGCAAAAGTGTTCGAGGTCGCCGAAACCCTCGACAGCCGCGCCACTCAGCTTGAGAGCGTTCTGAACGAGCGTCTTGAAAGCATTTCCGGCACCTTGACCGGCGAAAGCGAAAAAGCACGCGACATTCTTACAGGCGTCATCACCGAGGCCGGCACCACTCTTTCTGGTGAAAGCACCCGGATGCGGGACATGGTTCAGGAAGCTGTCAGCCAAGCGGTCAATTCGCTTGCTGAAGAGCGAACACGGACCGTCGAGATTGTTGGTGGCGCCATGGACGAAGCGACAGCCAAGCTTTCCGGCGAAGGCGAGCGGATGCGCCAGATCGTTCTAAGCTCGGTTGGCGAAGCGCGCGGCGTCCTTGTTGGCGAAAGCCAGAAGGCGGCCGACATGGTCACAACCGCGATGACACAGGCCTCGGGATCCATGTCTGCCGAAAGCAGCAAGATCCGTGAACTGGTTCTGTCGGCGGTTGGCGATGCTGCCCGCTCCATGGCGGCCGAAAGCGAAAAGGCCCGTGCACTTTACGTTGGAACGCTGGCCGACTTCTCCGGCAGCCTGACCGGCGAAAGCGAGAAGGTCCGGACAGACCTAGCGCGAACGATCGCCGAGATTTCCGGCAACTTGACTGCGGAAAGCGAACAGGCTCGCGCAACCCTCGCCAAGACCCTGGAGGAAATCCGCGGTCAAATGTCTGGGGAAGCAGATATCGTTCGCGAGCGTGTGCACGCTGCCGTTCAACAGACTGCCGATCTGCTGGCCAGCCGTGGCAATGCAGTCGCAGCCGAGATGCTTGGCAAGGCATCCGCTCTCAACGAAGCCTTTGGCGAGAAGAGCGGCGAATTCGCCAGACTTATCGGCACAGACGGCAACGCGCTGATCGAAGCAATCGAAGCGCGGGCCAATGACCTCACCGGCCGCGTATCGACTGTTCACACAGCGATTCTGGACGCGATCACGGTCAAGGGCCGCGAAGTCAGCGACACATTTGCGCAAAATGGCCTTGAGGCCACCCGCAACCTGGTGGATGCCGGAGAACGGTTGGTCACAACTCTCAATGAGCGCAGCGAGCATGCGGCGAACCTCATGAACCAGGCCAGTGACCAGATGGTTTCCGGGCTGGAAGAGCGGACCCAGCGTGCAGCTGGCATGATCAACCGGGCGAGCGAACAAATGTTCACCGGTCTGGAGGAGCGCAGCGAACGCTCAACGGCACTCCTTCTGGATACAAAACGGCGTTTGGAAGCCGACGTTACGGAGATCCTGGACAAGCTCGACACCTCGAACAACAATCTTCAGGAGATCGTAACCGCCGCGAACACAAACCTCAGCGATGTGGAAATCAATCTCGGCCGGCGTGCTGGCGAATTCCGCTCCGCTGTCGAACGGGCAGTGACCGACACCAACGCGACAACCGGCCTGATCTCCGAACAAGTCGAAGTGCTGCGTGATGTCACGACCACAACCCTCGCGGACATCCAGAACCTGACTTCGAAGTTTGCCAGCCATGCGGAAGAGCTGTCTTCGGCTGCCCGTCACCTGGAAAACACCAACCATTCGGTCGAAGGCCGGGTTGCTGAGCGCCGTACGGCCATCGAGGAAGTGGCAGACACGCTGCTTGCCAAGACCGAGTCCGTCGACACGCTCATGCGCTCCTTCACCAACACCTTGTCCCAGACGCTGGAAACGGCAGACGACAAGGCGCGTGAAGCGGCCGGCATGCTGAGCGCGGCGGCAGAAGCCGCCACCAAGCAAGTTGCCGAGCAGTTCGAATCCATGCGCCTGACAGCAGGCATGGAAGGCCAGAAGGCACGTGACGCGATCCGCTCCGCACAGGACGAGATCATGTCCGAAATGACCCGCACGGTCTCCGATGCCTCCGAGCGCTTCAGCGAAGCGGCTGCACGCATGCGTGACGTTGCCCGCGACGTGCACCGGGAGCTGGAGGCCACCCGTCACGAGCTTAAGCAGGGCGTGCTCAATCTGCCGGACGAGGCGGAAGAAAGCACCGCCGCACTGCGCAAGGTGGTGAATGAGCAGGTCCGGGCACTCAGCGAGCTGTCCGATATCGTTGCCAAGCAGTCGAACGCGCTCGATATTTCGCGTCCGCAGGAAAGGGCCATTGCAGAACCGGTAGCCGCCCCTGCCGCTGCCGCGCCAGCTCCGGCCTACGCAGCCCCCGCCCCTCAGCCAGCACCGGTTGCCAGCCAGCCGGCACCTGAACCGCGCCCTGCGCGTGCCAGTGAACCGGCCCGCCGCCCTGCCCCAAGTCAGCAGGAAAGCGCGCCGGCAAGCGCAAAGGGATGGGTTTCGGATTTGCTCCGCCGCGCCTCCCGTGACGAAGAAGGTCCAGGTGAAGACCGCACACCGATGCAAACGGTCGACAGCCTCAACTCGCTGTCCGTGGATATTGCCCGGGCGATCGATCATGAGACCTTCATCGACCTGTGGGACCGCTACAAGCGTGGCGAACGGCATGTGTTCACTCGCCGTCTGTATACGCTTCAGGGACAGCAGACTTTTGACGACATCCGTCAGAAATACGCGCGCGACCCTGAGTTCCGCTCAGCGGTCGAACGCTATGTCGCAGATTTCGAGCAGCTCCTGTCACAGGTTGCCCGCAATGACCGCGACAACATGCTTGGCCAAACATATCTGACTTCGGATACGGGCAAGGTCTACACCATGCTGGCCCATGCCAGCGGCCGTCTCGACTAAGCTCTTTTCACGATGTGTGAAAGAGGCGGCCTCCAGGCCGCCTTTTTTGTGCGCACCGAGCCCGATTACCGCTGGCTCGTAAAGAACAGACTAGATTTGACCTTGACGTTCCCGCCGGGATTCTGAACCTTGCGCCCCGACGACCTCGCTGGATCCGGTTTCAAAACATGTTTCACTCACCGAATTCCCCGGCCCTCGGACTGGGCACGGCTTTTCTCGGCTTTGCCCTGTTTGCAGGCCACGACGCCCTGATCAAGGCGCTTGGTACAAGCTATTCGGTATTTCAGATCATCTTTTTCGCGATGCTGTTTGCCTTCATTCCGATGGCACTGATCATGCTTGCCGACAAGTCACACTCCAATTTTCGGCCAAGGCACCCATGGCTGGTACTGTTCCGCTCGATCTTGAACATCGTCGCCATGTCCAGCGCCTTTTACGCCTTCACAACGCTCCCGCTTGCCGAGGTCTATTCACTGCTGTTTTCCACCCCGCTTCTGATCACGATCTTTTCAGTGCCGTTGCTCGGAGAGGTGGTGCGCTGGCAACGCTGGGCTGCGGTGCTGATTGGCCTTGTCGGCGTCGTGATCGTGCTAAGGCCGGGGGTGACGGAACTGACCCTTGGCCATGCTTCGGCGCTTCTTGCAGCAGCTTCTTCCGGTCTTGCCGCCCTTTTGGTGCGCAAGATTGGCAGCCAGGAGCGCTCGGCAGTGCTGATCCTATATCCGATGCTACTGTCCATGGTATTCATGGGGCTTTCCTTGCCTGCCGTTTATAGACCAGTTGCCTTGCCGGACCTCGGATTGATGGCATTGGTTGGTCTTTTGTCGGTGTTTGCGCAGCTGTGCATCATCGGCGGCTACCGCTCCGCACCTGCCGCTGTGATAGCCCCCACCCAATACAGCCAGATCATTTGGGCAACGCTGTATGGTGCTCTGTTCTTTTCCGAAGAGCCGGATCTTTATGTCGGCATTGGATCTACGATCATCATCGCGTCGGGCGTGTTCGTGGTCTGGCGGGAAAGCCGGAAAGACGTGTCGGCCAGGAGGCCGGTCTTGCGCTCCTCCAATCCGCGTTTTGACGCCGGCCCCTCGCCCAACCCATCCGGGACCTACAACAAGACTTAAAACATGTTGCCGGTAGCTTGTGTCGCAAATTTCTCCCCCTGGCTCCCTTTGATGGCGCCGGCCTCTAGAACCCAGGTTTCCAATCAGATTTCTCCAGGCGCACAGCATTGATCAGTTTAAAGGAAACCATTCCCCAAAGTATGTCATTCTTTTCGCGGTTTTCTTTTATGTCCGCTACTCGGTTTCCTATCGGGATCTGGAGGAAATCATGCGGGAGCGCGGCGTTGACGTTGACCACGCCACGCTGAACCGCTGGGTCGTTCGCTACAGCCCGGCGTTCGCCGCAAATGCCAAAGCCAGAAAGCGGCCGGTTTATTCATCCTGGCGGATGGATGAAACCTACCTCAAGGCGCGGAACGAAGCAGCGGCAACGGCCTTTCTCGAGCAGGCCATCGGGACCAATTCTCTGCCGGAAAGACTCGTGATGGACAAGAGCGGCGCTAACTAGCGGGCCTGACCAACATCAACATCTATCTGCTTCTCACCGGCTGTTGGTGGTCCTTCATCGACATTGTGCAAGTCAAATATCTGAACAACATCGTCGAACAGGGTCACCGGTTCGTCAAGAAACTGACCAAACCGATGATGGCCTTCGAGGTTTTTCATTCAGCAAGCGCAACCCTGGACGGGATCGAGACGACGCACATGATCCGCAAGGGGCAACTGAACCAAGCGGGCGTTCCAGCTTACCAACTGTTCATGGCGCTCGCAGGATAACTGCGTCCAGAGGCAGACACGACTCTGGGCCAAATAAAAGTTTGCGACAGAACAATTGTGAACCTACCCCTCTGGAGGGCGGGCCCTAGTCTTCTAGGTCTTTCACGAGCGTGTTTGTCTTGTCCACAATCTGATCAAAGGCATCCTCGACACTGCCTGACCGGATTTTGACCGGCTCCAGGCCAAGTTGTTTGAGATAGCTGTTGGGGATGCCTTTCAAGCACGCCACTGCAAGTGCGTTTTTGCCGTTCAGAGCGTTGGCGGGCTTGTCCCAGTCCAGATCCGGTATACAGTCCACCAATGTGTCTTTCAGTGCCTTTGCATAAACGGCCGGGTCCTTGCCGAGGCTGCCTTGTGTTTTGTCCAGTGCGTCGAGCTTACGTTCAAGTTTTCTTTCCGCAAGCTGCTTCGTGTTCAACCGCCCGTCCGGTTGGGTCTCGAAGTCGTTCAATGAATTGTAGCCGAGCTTGAGCATGTTTCTCTGAACAATGCGCCCGCTTGGGGTGCTGTTATAGCGCATATGCACCGTTCCGCACATTTTGTCCGCACCGTTATTGTCGTCGTTGTCGTCCGTATAGTGCAGCGTGATTGACGTTCCCGGCATTCTGATGCCGTTGTCCAGCATGGAGGATACGGTATCGCTGGCATGTGTGTTGGTCACAAGACGCCCGTTCGGCGGGTTCCGGACCAGAACGTCCCTGTTTGCGTCACGAAGGTTAAAGCGCGTTCCGTGACTGCATTCCGGATAATCGTGCTGGGACGGAATGTTGTTCGATGCATCGAAAACTTGCTCATTGGGCTTGAGGTTGCGCAGGCCCTGATACCCCTGATACTTCGCAACAATTTCGTCCTTCAGATAGGCTGGAACATCGTAGGTTTTTCCCTGATTTTGCCCGATCGTAAAGGTGCCGTTTCCGTGGCTGCTATGGGTCGCGTTGGGAATTTGGCGAACTCCCGCATTGAATTTGTTTTTTACGGTATGGCGGTCCCGTGCCAATAGCTCCTTGCCTTGACGATGCAGTTCCGTGCGTTTTGTCCTGGCCGGATCGTTGTAGACCTTTTCAAGGACGGCATCCATGCGGTTCAAGAGCGACTTCTGTGCCCGGATTCGGCTGTGCAAGCTGTGTTTGGGGAGTGTTTGTGTGCTGTTCTTGCACTTTTGGTATTCCGACTCCACAAGGATTCTAAGCGGTTCATTCAACTGGTGGCCGATGTCCGCACTGGAACTGAGCAACGCCTTCATTTCACGCATTTTCAGGACGATCTGTTTGTCGTGCCATGCGCTCTTGCCGGCGAGTTTTTTCTGATTGTTGACGGCCGGGCTCGCTGCAACCTCGTCTTTCGGTTTTACATCCGGGACATCATTGGCCTTGCTTTCCAAGACTTCGGCGGGTTTCGGCTTTTTGACCGACTTGATTTCCGGTTTGGGCTTCGCTTTGTATCCGGTTGGTTCTGTTGTCCAAAAAACCTGCGCGGATTATTGCCATGTCTCAGCATTTAGGCGGGTTTTTTCCAGGCTTTCCTCAGCTTTACCCAAGTCCACTGCCAAGCTGAAATACTGTTCCTCGAGCTTGTTGATATTGCTTTCAATTTTGATGTTTTTATCTTTTTCTTTGAGTATGTCGAGCGCTACCGGGATGGCCCGTCTTGCAAACTGGCCCTTGCGGCTGTCCCGGCCAAAAAACGTGTTGCAAAGATTGTTGGCGTAATTTTTCGCCGTATTGGAATTTTTAAACTGTCTACGGGCTGTATTGGCAATTTCTTTGACCTCGTTTACAAAATTTTGCCCGGTATTGGGGTCGTTGGTAAATTCATTGGCAATTTTTACGAAATCATTGTTGAGAGGGATCATTCTTTTATTAGAGGTAAAAAGCCTCTTTTGCTCATAAAGCCTATCTTTTGTAACGTCATGTAATTTGTCTTCGTATTTACTGCTATGTACGTTGTGTATATTTTTCTTGTGTTGCAACTCCTTTTGGCGCGCAACATTGTCGTGTAGATTCCGTTCCTTTTCAAACTGGTCGGCGGGCAGGGTGAGGATACGCTTGCGTTTGCAGGAAATGATTTTGTCATCAATTTCGCTAAGTTCTTTTTCTACGGTATTGACCGTTTCAAGCGCTTTTTCTATTTCTATTTCAGCTTTCCGTTTTTCTAAAAGATGTTGATCCAAACAAGACTGTTGTTTCGAAATGTGATAGTGGGCTAGATTTTCATTCTTGAATGTTTGGACGGTCGATTGCTGAAGATCTGCTCCGTCTTGATGGTAATTTGCTTTGTTTTGGTGAAATGAAATTGACCGCTTAGCACGTGCAAGACTGTCAGTTGCTGTTTTCTTCTTGGTGTTGAGACCTCTAATTTCGTTTTCTAGCTCTTTTCTATAGTCTTGAAGGCTTAATCCCTTGGGATTGAAATCCGGCGCGGCTGCAGCATTCAGCTTGACCTGTGGCAAGCTTCCAAGTTTCGCGTGTTTGGCAATGTTGGGATGCTTGATCGGGCATGAGCGCATCAGAGCCCGTTCAGCCTTCCGCGTCGAGTTAAACCGAGCAGAGAATCCAAGATTACTTGTGTAAGACATGAAGAAACATCCAAAATTCAGTTGATCAAAATTATGAATAGTCTTCTATTTTTGAGGTTTTTTTTCAAATTATTGCTTTATTTTTTTTACTTATTTTGGAAATAGAAATAATATCTACCCTAGGGAGCTCGCGCGTACTTACCCCCCCCTGCGCTTATTGCGAAAGCATGATTCAGCGAGGGCGTGTCCCATAGTTTTCCGCGTCAACCACGTCTTGAGGTTTGGCTGTTGAAAGGGCGCTCCAGAAAATGGAGTTTCGCGTCATTATTCTGAGTGCCATCGTTAAAAAGCTGAAACGCCAATCGAAGGAGGACTTCAAAGGCAGGCAGTTCGAGGCCTGGCTGATCATCCAGTCAGTGTTGGTTCTTTCGCAGACTTTTATTCGAAGCAGAGTCGTTTCTGCCTCTGGGCGCAGTTATCCTGCGACCGCCATGAACACTTGGTAAGTGGGAACGCCAGCTTGGTTCAATTTCCCCTTATGGATCATGTGAGCCGCCTCGATCCGGTCCAGGGTTGCGCTTGCTGAATGAAAAGTATGCGACAGAACCTTGCCGGTATCGCCCGTCTCAGTTCAGGTTGTCACGAATTGCCCGCATGACACGGTGAAAGGCGGCGATGTCTTCCGGCAGCACTCCTGCCAGCATGCGCTGCTCGGCGGCCAGGACCTTCGGGACGATGTCATCATAGACGGCACGCCCCTCGCCTGACAGACAAAGCAGGGAACTTCGGCCATCCTTTGTATTGTTCTGTTTTTCCAATAGGCCCCGCTCATGCATTTTCTTCACAGCACGGCTGACGGACACCTTGTCCATACTTGATCGTTCGACGATTTCTGCGGCCCTGAGATGTCCATGCTGGCCGAGAATGGCCATGGTGCGCCATTCAGAAGGCGCAAGACTGTGATCACGCGTATAGATCTCTGCCAGGGCATTGGTCACATCAGTGTAAAACACGCGCACCAGATAGGGAAAAAACGCCTGCAAATCGAAAACGCTTTCGGTCTGCCGGGCGAGTCTGTCCGTTTCCGATGATGCGGTGTCGTTCACGACTCTGTCTCCCTGCCCACTCGAATTCGCACAGATTTGATGGTTTCCAATTGACTTAGTTACATATGAAACTAAGCTGGATGCGGGAGTATATCAAGACGCATCGGCTGTCACATGCGGTACCTTGGGAGGAACACATCATGCATCATGTGCGGACGACGACATTTGCGCTGACGGCCGTATCGGCGGTTGCACTGTCCTTATCGGCCGTCGCGGTCAAGGCAGAGGAGCTGGTTCTGTCATCCTGGCTGCCGCCTAAACACCCTGTGGTCACTCAGGTTATGACCCCTTGGGCAGAGTCGGTGGAAGAGGCTACAGAAGGCCGCGTCACTGTCCGGATCCTTCCCAAGCCGTTGGGCCCGCCGCCTGCACACTACGATCTGGCCGCTGACGGTATTGCCGACATTACATACGGTCTTCATTCCTTCACCAAAGATGATCGTTTCCTGCGCTCGCGGATCGGTCAGTTTTCGTTCATCGGAGACACCGCCACAGACGCCTCAAAAGCCTACTGGGATGTCTATTCCGGCCCGCTGGACGCCCAAGAGGAGCACGCGGACACGAAACTGCTCGGGCTGTTCGTGCATGGGCCCGGCATGTTCCACAACAACCAACGCAAGATCGAAACGCCCGAAGACTTTTCTGGCCTGAAAATACGCACCCCCGGCGGATATATTGCGGGTCTGTCGCAGGATCTCGACATCACCACCCAGTTCATGGGCCCTGGCGAAGTCTATGAAAAACTCTCTCGCGGCGTAATCGACGGCGTCACCTTCCCCATGGAAGCACTGCAGGCCTTCAAGCTGACCGACCATATCAAATACTCCATGAAAGTGCCCGGCGGCATCTACAACACCTCCTGGTTCCTCGTCATGAACGAAAACCGGTGGGATGGATTGTCCGATGAAGACAAGGCGGCGATCGAAAAAGTCTCTGGCGCGGCGCTCGCAGAAATGGCCGGCCGGGTCTGGGATGCCGCGGACAGCAACGGTGCATCTTATGTCGCAGATACCGAGATCGAGGTCTATGACGCCCCTCCCGCTGTTGTGGATGCCATCCGGGCAATTGCCGAAAAGCGGGAAGCGGAATGGGCTGCCGCAGTGCAAGACACCGGGTTTGACGGCGCGGCAGCCCTTGCCGAGCTGCGCTCGCAAACCGGCGTGTCTGACTGACAATGCCGGATGAGAGCACCCAGCCTGCCCCGAGCCGTCTTTGGCTCGGGGTAAAGACCATCCTTGGTCTGGCCTGCGTGATCGTGTTGTTCGCGCTGATGGGACTGATCTGCGTTGATGTGGTGGCCCGTTACTTTTTCAACAGCCCAATTCGGGGCGCTTATGAGTTGACAGAGATCTTCCTCGCCGTCTTGATCTTTCTGGCTCTGCCGCTCACAACCCAGGCGCGCGGGCATATCGAGGTTGAGCTGCTGAATGGTCTCAAAAGCCGCTTTCTAGACAGCCTAGCGACAGTGGTGGCCGCGCTTTCGACCATAGGTGTTTTTGCCATTCTGTCATATGTCGTCTGGGAACATGCTGAAAAGCTGGCAAGCCGGGGCACCGTAACGAACTCGCTGGAGCTTCCGCTGGCAACAATCGGCTATTTGGCTGCCCTGTCCTGTGCGCTCAGCGCTGTTTTGTTTTTTCTCCAGTCCCTGAGACGCATTTAACGGACGCTCGCCATTGATTGAATCCCTGATCGGTTTTGCCGCGCTGTTTGGTCTTGTGCTTTTGCGCGTTCCCGTTGCCCTTGCAATGATCATGGTGGGAACGGCCGGCTTTGCCTATATGCGGAACTGGAGCGCAGCGTTGAACCTTCTGGGTGGGGCGGCCTTTGACACGAGCCTGTCGTTCACCTTGTCGGTGATCCCGCTGTTTATTT
The DNA here is from genome assembly GCF_007830545.1 of Roseibium hamelinense. Lineage (GTDB taxonomy): Bacteria > Pseudomonadota > Alphaproteobacteria > Rhizobiales > Stappiaceae > Roseibium > Roseibium hamelinense. The sequence goes on along the minus strand of NZ_VLLF01000002.1, from coordinate 352,779 downwards.
TCATGGGCAACCTGCTGACGATTTCCGGCGTCAGCCAGTCGCTTTTCTCTACAGCACATCATCTCCTGCACCGCATGCGCGGCGGGTTGGCCATGGCGTCGATCGTCGCTTGCGGCGGGTTCAGTGCCGTGTGCGGCTCATCGCTCGCCACCGCGGCAACCATGTCCAAGGTTGCCATGCCGTCGATGCGCAAGGCAGGGTATGCCGACAGCCTGGCCACCGGGTCGATTGCAGCAGGCGGCACGCTCGGCATTCTCATTCCGCCCAGTGTCATCCTGATTATTTACGGGCTCATCACCGAGGCCGATATCGGCAAGCTTTTTGTCGCCGGCGTCATTCCCGGACTGATCGGCGTCCTGTTTTACCTGGCTGCAGTGTATACGGCCGTCTTGCTTAAGCCGCAGCTTGCCCCTTCTGGCGCAGAGGACCACCAAGTCACCCGGCGCGACCGGCTCGGTGTTCTTGCCGTGCTCGGATTATTTATTGTGATCATGGCAGGAATCTACGGCGGATTTTTCACCCCGACCGAAGCTGCCGGAATTGGCGCCGCAACAGCTCTGCTCATCGCGGTCTTGATGGGCGGGCTGACGGTCGGAAAACTGTTCCGCGCCGGGGTCGACTGCGCGAAAACAACCGCCATGATCTTTGCGATCATCATCGGTGCAGAGGTGTTTTCCAACTTCGTCAGCTACGCCGGTCTACCGGACGCCATCCTGGACTGGGTAACGTCGCTGGACGTGAACGCTTATGTCGTCATGCTGGTACTGGTGTTGATTTATGTGCTTCTGGGGGCGGTTCTGGAAAGCCTGTCCATGATCCTGCTCACCGTGCCGATCTTCTTTCCGCTGGTCACATCACTCGACTTCGGTTCGGGCATCCTGTCCGACCCGGAAATGGTCGTGATTTGGTTCGGCATTATCGTCGTTGTTGTGACCGAAATCAGCCTGATTTCACCGCCCATCGGTCTGAACGTCTTCGTGCTGCGGTCAGTCTTGCCGGACGTCCCGCTGCCTACCATGTTCGCCGGCATCCTGCCGTTTTGGGTGGCAGATCTGTTGCGCCTTGCGCTGTTGATTGCTGTGCCTGGCCTGTGTCTCTTGCTGCTTTAGACCCGGCCAAGCACCCATGCTGCCATGTCGGCAAACACCTGGTCCGCTGAGCGGTTCATCGCAGCAACGGCTTGGTCGACCGACGTGCCTCCCGATGGGGTTTCGGCCCGAAACACCCGGCTTGCAACAGCGCGGCCATTGCGATCATTGACGAGCCTGGCCGCCAGTTCGACGACGCCTCTGTTGGCACCGTCAAGGCGCAGCTCGAACGCACGGACCTCGATCTGGAGCTGATAGTCGATCAGAAGACCATCCCCCGGAAACCCGACACCGCGCAGCCGGCCGGTGTTTTCCAGTGTCTGGACCATTTTGGTCTGGATGACGCTTGGCAGCGTGTCGGCCCAGGCGGCTTTCGGAAAATAGGAATAGACCGGACCGCTGTCGACGACAGCTATGTTGTCCGTATCGAGCGCTTTTAGCGCACGCGGACGCGGCACCAGCACTTGCGCGCCTCTGTTCCGGCCTGGTTCCGTTTCAAGGTCGGCCGCCGTCAGTCCATAAAGCACTGACGGCGTGTTGTTGCTTGCGCATCCGGCCAGCAATCCGGTTCCCGCAAAGCCGGCGAGCAGCTGCCGCCTTGATAGCTTGTTCGCACCGCTGCTCATTCCACCTTGCCCCATTCGCCTGTCATCTGCCGTTTTGTCTTGTTTTAACGCCGCCGGCCACCGGTATAAGTCGGGACATCCTCGCCGCCGAAGATCACCCGGCTCGGGCTGCGGTCGAAATTTTCAACTGCGCGCTGGATCGCCACCAAGGTCCGGTTAAGTTGCGACATAGCCGCCGCAAAATCGTTAGATCCCTGATTTGCAAATTTGGAAAGCCCGTCAGCGATCGTCCCAGCCCGTGTCTCAAAGACCTCAGCAACCTTCCGGATCGCTGTCGCTGCCTTCGTGGCCTCGACAATCAAGCCTTCGCCATTGCCTTCCACCATAGTGCCGACCTGATCAACAACACTTTGCACCCGGACAGACGTTGCATTCAACGTTGCGGTCATCTGCTTGGCGTCCGTGATGATCTGATCAACATCCGGTGTGCGTTGTTTCAAATCCTCGGTCATCTGTTCGACATTTTGCGCTGCCTGCTGCGCCGAGGCGATCATATTGCTGATATTGTCGCGCTGACCGGCGAGGTCTGCAGTAACGCTCTCGACAGAGCCGACAATATTGGACACCTGGCCCGGATTGACCGCCTCGAGAATGTTGCTGGCGTCGGCAAGCGTTGTCGTGAACTGACGGGCCGCAGCCTGAACATCCTCGACCAGGGCCACGATCCGATCGTCCTCACCACGCACGGCTGCAGACACCGCCTCAAAATTCTGCACGGTGTTGCGCGTGGAGGCGATGATCTCGTTAATCTGCGCTGTTTGGGCATCCATGTTGGCCACAAACGCGGCAGCTCCATCAACCGTGATGGCAACCTGTTGGGGGTCCACAGCGGCGATGATTTCGTCGACCGCCGCTAACGAGAGGTTGAGGTTCTCGCCAAGGACTTCAACCGATGAGACGATGTTGGAAATCTGCAGCGGATCGACCGCATTTGCGACCTCACGAACACGGCTCAAAATGCCATTGACCTGTTCGACCGCTGTTTTAGAGCCATCAAGAAGTGTAGCGATGTCTTCGTTCCGGTCCGAAAGTACCTTGGTGACATTGGCCACATTGGCCATGGTTTCGCTGGACGATGCAATCAATCGGTCGATGTCATCTGAGCGGTTTGCCAGAACCTCACCGAGTTGCCCCGCGCCGTCGACAACCTTTTTGACCTGGGCCGGATCAACCGCTTCCAACAGTTTGTCGACATCATCCAGCCCGCGGTTCAAGTTTTCGGTAAAGGCCTGCAGATCTTTTGACGCCTGCTGCGCATTCGCCATAATCTGATCGATCCCCTGCGTAACTTCGCCGAGGCTGTTGGAGAACTGGGCGACGTTGTCGACGATTTCCGTGACCTTGTCGGCTGGAACCGCGGCCAGCAGGCGCTCTGCCTCCTGGACCAGTGTTTCCATACGTCCGGACAGTTTTACAAACGCGTCCGTTGCTGAGGCAATGCTATCCATAAAGCCGGAGACGCCATCTGCGTTGTCGGCCAAGGCGGCGGAAAAGGTTTCAACATTCTTGAGGGTCTGCGTGACCGTTGGGCTGTTTTCCTTGAGGAAATTGTCAATGGTCAGCATTGTGCTGTCGGCACGCTGCAAAACATCCCGCGCGCCATCTGCGATGTCATCAAACAATGATTTTTCAGCAATGATGGTCGGCACCTGATCGCTGCCGGCTTGCAGCAACAGCGGCGAATCCTGACTGCCGCCGCTCAAATCAACATATGCAACGCCCGTCAGACCCTGAAAATTGAGCGCCGCCTTGGTGTCCTTGCGCAAGGGCGTCGACGGACGGATACGGACTGTGGCGACAACCTTGGTTGGATCGTTCGGGTCGAAGTCAAGTGAGCTGACATCGCCCACCCGAATACCGTTGTAAAGAACCTGTCCACCGACTGGCAGACCTGTGACCGGTGCAGGAAAGATGATCCGGACAAAAACGTTTTCGCGCGTTTCGGCGGTCACGGCGAGCCAATAAACGAAGCCGAATGCTCCGATCAGCACTGCCATCATGAAGCCGCCGATGATTACATAGTTCGCACGGGTGTCCATACGGCTGCCTTAAGTCCTTCGCAGTGCGCGTTCACCCCGGAAGTAGGATTTTATCCAGGGCTGGTCATTTTCCATCATCTCGTCGATCGTTCCGATCGCGAGCACTTTCTTGTCGCCGAGAACTGCGATCCGGTCGCAGATCGAGTGTAAGCTGTCGAGGTCATGGGTAACCATATAGACCGTCAGACCAAGTGTTGCGCTCAAATTGGCAATCAATGAATCAAAGGCCGCCGCCCCGATCGGATCCAGCCCCGACGTAGGCTCATCCAAGAACACCAAATCCGGGTCAAGCGCAAGGGCACGGGCAAGACTTGCCCTTTTGATCATGCCGCCGGAAAGCTCCGACGGCAGTTTGTCTGCCGCATCTTGCGGCAAGCCAACCAATTCAAGTTTCAAGGTCGCAAGCTCATTCATAAGTTGCGGCGACAAATGCAGATACTCGCGCATCGGCATTTGAATGTTCTGTTTGACGGTCAGCGAAGAAAACAATGCACCTTGCTGGAACAACACCCCCCACCGGCGTTCTATGGAGGTGCGGATGTCCTTTGAGGCCGTCTCCAGATCGTATCCGAACACCTTAATCTTCCCCGCCCGTTTTGGGGTTAGGCCAAGAATTGTCCGCATCAAGACCGATTTGCCCATGCCGGATCCACCGACAAAGCCCAACACTTCGCCCTTGCGCACTTCGAGATCGAGATCCTTCAAAACGATCTTCGACCCAAAACCGACGGTCACCCCTTTGGCAGAGAGGATGATGTCGCCTTCATGCGGATTGGCGAACGCGTTTGTGTCTTCGGAGATGTCTTCTGCAGCGGCCATATAATGCGGACTTTAGATCCCGATCGACGCGAAAAAGATAGCGAACACCCCGTCGACGACAATCACAAGGAAGATCGCCTTCACGACGGAAATGGTGGTGTGGCGCCCGAGAGATTCGGACGACCCAGCTACCTTCAACCCTTCGACGCAGGCAATCAAGCCGACAATAAGCGCCATGAACGGCGCTTTTACCAGACCAACCATCAACGTTTCCAGCGTGATAGCCGCGTGAAGCTGGGTCAAAAACGCTGCCGGTGGAATGTCGAGATACACCCAAACAACCAATCCGGACCCGAACAGGGCCGACATGTCTGAGATGAACGTGAGGATCGGAAGTGCGATCATCAGCGCAAGAATACGAGGCAAAACAAGCACTTCAGTGATGCTGAAGCCCATGACATGAAGCGCGTCGATTTCCTCGCGCATCTTCATCGCTCCTATTTCTGCGGTGAACGCAGACCCCGAACGGCCAGCCACCATTATGGCAGTCAGAATGACCCCGATCTCCCGAAGAACCAAAATACCGGCAAGATCGACAACGAAAATATCCGCCCCGAACTGACGCAGATAAAATCCGCCCTGTTGCGAAATGATCGCACCAATCAGGAAGCTCATCAGCGCGACGATGGGAACGGCGCCAATGCAGGTTCTATCGAATTGAACTGCCACGGAAATACCGCGCAGGCGTTTCGGCTGCAAAAGGACGGTTGCCAAAACGACACCGAGCGAGCCCATGATGTGCAGCATGGCAGCGGCGTCTTGCCAGATCTGCTCCATCTGCCGTCCGACCAGCTCGAGAAACCGCACGATGGAGTATTTGTTGCGATCGGGCTTCCAGCGCGGCGGGTGATGCCGCTCAAGCTCACAAAACAAGCGGTGCCGGTTTTCGTCCATGCCCGACAGTTCGACCCGTCGACCGCCAAACTCCAGGGTTCCGCGCAGCCGGTGCACCATCCAGGCACCGCTGGTGTCCAGATTTTTGATCCCCGAAATATCGATACACGTCATCCGGTCCTTGCCGACCTTCAGTGCGGCGACGAGCTTTTCAATCCGTTCAAGCGTGCTGACGGTCCAATCACCGCTCAACGCGATGATTTGATGCTTGTAAGTGGTCTCGTCCAGATGCAGTGCCGGAGCTGTGTTGTTTTGCTGGAACGCCATTCCGACGAGACACCCTCTTGCCGCTTCGATTGTCCCCCTCGTATACCTTGTCGCAGAGTTGAACGTCCAGCCGCGCAATGCGGATGGCGACCACGGAGCTGACCGAGATGCAAATCGCACACCCCTATCTCCTGTTTCTGGGCGATGTCCCGGACGCGCTGGCCGCAAAAACCGCCATCGGCATTGTCGACTGGCGGCGGGATTGGTGCATCGGTCAAACCCGCCTGGACGGCTGTGCAGCCGATACCGGCCTCCCGGACAGGACAATCCAGGAAGGAGCTCAAAACGGAGCACGAACCATGATTGTTGGGGCCGTGAATGCCGGCGGCCTGCTGCCGGGGCACTGGGTCGATTCGATTGTGGAAGCCCTGGACGCCGGATTGGACGTCGCCAGTGGTCTGCACGTCAAGCTGGCCAGCATTCCCGCAATCCATGAGGCCGCGGAACGCAACGGACGGATGCTGTTTGATGTGCGGCACAACACCGAAACATTCGCGACCGGGAAAGGCACAAAACGTCCTGGCAAGCGCATTCTCGCCGTTGGCACCGACTGCTCCGTAGGCAAAAAATATACAGCCCTTGCCATGGACAAGGCCATGAATGAGCGCGGCTACACAAGCAGCTTTTGCGCGACCGGGCAAACCGGCGTGTTCATTTCGGGGCGCGGGGTCGCCCTTGATGCGGTCATTGCCGATTTCATCTCGGGCGCCGCTGAATGGCTGTCACCGGCAAGGGAAGAAAATCAGTGGCAGGTCATCGAAGGGCAAGGCTCCCTGTTCCATCCCTCTTTTGCCGGTGTCACCATGGGCCTGCTGCACGGCTCGCAACCAGACGCATTCATCGTGTGCCATGAACCGACCCGCACCAAAATGCGCGGGGTGGAAACACCCCTTCCAAGCATCCAGCAAGTCATCGACATGACGATCGCCTGCGGAAAGCTGACGAGTCCGGACATCCGGTGCATCGGCATTGCAGTCAACACTGCAGCACTGACCGAAGAGGATGCAAGGAGTTATCTTGCCGGATTGTCAGCCGAATACGACCTTCCGGCGACAGACCCGGTCCGCTTTGGCATGGAGACAATCGTGGATCGCGTCTCTCAAGAATTCGGTGCGCCGTAATGCGGACTATCGAGATCAATACGGAAAGCTTCGAGATTGCCGGCGGGTTTGCAATTTCCAGGGGCAGCCGCACCCATGCTCAGGTCCTGACCGTCAAAATCACCCAAGGCAGGCACACAGGATGGGGCGAGTGCGTACCCTATGCCCGCTACAATGAGAGCCTGAAGAGCGTCACCGGACAAATCGAGGCGCTTCGCGCCGACCTGGAGAGGGGGCTGGGCCGCAAGGACCTTCAGGGGGTGATGGCCTCCGGTGCGGCACGCAATGCTGTTGACTGTGCCCTGTGGGACCTGGAAGCCAAGACCAACGGCAAGCCGGCCTTTCAAGCGGCTGGGTTGACGGCCATGCATGCTGTGACCACAGCCTTCACATTGAGTGTCGGCGCACCAGAAGACATGGCAGAAGCGGCCCGGAAGGCTGCCGAAAGGCCACTTTTGAAAGTGAAATTGGGCGGGCAAGGCGATGACGAGCGTATCGCTGCTGTTCGCGAAAGCGCACCGGACTCCACGTTGATCGTGGATGCCAATGAAGCCTGGGACGACAGCTGCTTTCATGCGAACATGGCCGCCTGCTTGAAAGCTGGTGTTGACCTAATCGAGCAGCCGCTGCCTGCGGGCAAAGATGCAGCGCTGGCTGAGATGGAGAGACCGGTGGTCGTGTGTGCGGATGAAAGCCTCCACACCAGCTCCGATCTTGAGTCGTTGAGGGACCGCTACGACGCGGTCAACATCAAACTGGACAAGGCGGGCGGGCTAACGGAAGTACTGGCAATGCAGCAACAGGCCCGCGCCCTGGGCTACAAGGTGATGATCGGCTGCATGGTCGGCACGTCTCTTGCCATGGCGCCGGCCGCCCTGATTGCGCAGGATGCGGATTTCGTAGATTTGGATGGCCCATTGTTGCTGGCAAAGGACCGGCAACCGGGCCTCAAGTTCGTTGGCAGCGTCTTGTATCCGCCCGACGCAGCGCTTTGGGGCTGAGTTTCACCTTGGACCGGTTGCGGAATTCTCCCGCAGCCGGGCATTGAGAAGCGGGCGCAGCGCCAGCAGCATCACCAGAGATAGAGCTGCAAACCCTGCCATCACCCAAAATGGATAGGCCGGCGCCCGTTCGAACAGGAGACCGGACAGCCCCAAACCAGCCGCCGTCTGAATGCCGATCGACGCAGAGAACAGCCCCTGGCCGGTGGCTGCCCACTTTGGCGGTACCACCCGCGCCAGATACCCGATAATCCCGAGATGCGCCGCGCCAAAACTCAACCCATGCAAAGTTTGCAGCGCTGCGGCCGCGAAGAAAGTATCCACAAGCGGGAACAGCGCCCAGCGGACGAGGCCTGCCACTGCAGCGGCCAGCAAGAACAGCAAAGGGCCGTATTTCAGCGCAAGGCTACCTGCAAAGGTAAACAGGACAACCTCGGCCAACACGCCGACGGCCCAAAGCAGGCCGATCTCGAAATCCGAAATTCCGGCCTCCCGCCAAAACAATGTGCCAAACCCGTAAAAGGCTGCATGGGTTGCCTGCAGCAAGCCACCTGCGATCAAGAGCGCCCAGAACCAGGGCATGAAAAACAAGAGCGGGCGCGTTCCGGCTTCAGACTGGTTCGTCGTCAACCCCGGCACGTGTTGGCCAGGCAGACATATTGCGACAACGCCTGTAGACAGAACACCGGCCAGGATCGCCAAGGTGACTGCAGAGCCCGTTTGCTCACCGGCCAGCAAACCGCCTGAGACCGTTGCCACGATGAAGCCGACTGACCCCCAAAGCCGCATGCGGGCATAGTCGGCTCCCGTGTTTCTTGCCACATCAAGTGCATAGGCATCGCTCAACGGGACAATTGGCGACCAAAAGATCATCAGGCCGGAAACACAGATTAACGCTGTCCAAAAGCCACCCGTCACCAAGAACGCGGCCAGAAAACCGCCTGCACATATCGAATAAATGAGAATGGAACGGCGCCGCCGTCCGGATCTGTCGGATATACCGGTCATGACAGGGTTTGCTGCGATCCGGACGATCGTCGACAATCCCAGCACCAGACCAATGTCTTGTACCGACAGCCCACGCTCTTGAAGCACAAGTGGAAAAAACGGAAGAAACAACCCAAAGCCGAAAAAGTGGCTGGCAAAGAGAGCACCCACCAACAAGTTCAAGCCAGTAATCGGCAAAGGCATCGGCGTTTTATCCGCTATTTTAGCAATCTTGTATTCAAATTCGCAAGAAAATCAGGCCGCCTAAAGGGATGTTAACGTTTGACCACTTAGGCTCCGGGGGCTGTTTGAATTACGGCATTTGATGGTCACGAAGCAAGCTGAGAAAAGCGTCTATATGCAAACGGTGGCAGAACAGGAAGACGAAGAGCTGATCGGCGAAGCCGAATATCATGTTCTTGAACAGACCTTGATGGAGTCCGATCGCGGACGCCGTTTTCTGGCTGAATTCGTCAAACGCAACAAAACGCCGGAAACTCAAGAGATTCTGAGCGCGATCAAACGCATCGAAAAAACCATGACGCGGCAGCGCAAGGTTCCGGATCTGAACAAGATCCGCCTGGATATTGCCGACATGCATGAAGCGATTGAACGGACAAAGCTCGAAATCGCCAACATCAAGGACGACAGCGACGACAGCAACCGGTTTACCGACGCCTCGCACGAGCTTGATGCGATCGTGACGCAGACCGAAGGCGCGACTCAGTCGATTCTGGAAGCTGCGGAACAAATCCAGGAACAGGCCTGGATCCTGCGCGAAAAGGGTGCAGACGACAGCATTTGCGACGATATCGACGCAAAGGCGACCGAGATTTTCATGGCCTGTTCGTTCCAGGACCTCACCGGACAGCGGACAAACAAGGTCGTTCAGGTGCTGCGTTATCTTGAGAGCCGCATCAACTTGATGATCAACATCTGGGGCATCGACGATCTGGAGGCGGAAGCCACTGCCGGACCTCAGGACAGCCGCCCGGATGCCCATTTGCTGAATGGCCCGCAACGCGCCGGACAAGGCGTGTCTCAAAACAACGTCGATGAACTCTTTTCGGTCAAGGACGATGTTATCGACACAGCGCTGGCCGAAACCGGCGCAGACGAAGCTTTTGAAAGCGTGCCCAAGGACCCGGCTTCGAAATTTGCCGGCGAAGCCGACATCGATGCCATCATGGCAGGCGACCCCGATACAGGTGAAGCTGCAGCGGATGAAGCCGATGTAGATGCCATTATGGCCGGGGACGGCTCTGAAAAAATGGATGCCGCAGCAATCGACGATATGTTTGCGTCAGTCGGCTCTGCGTCGGCTGAGCCGGAAAGCTCGGAGACGGAAGCAGAGCCTGACAATGTCGTCGCGATGGAACAGCCGGGAACTGAAGACGATGTGCTGGACGAGGAAGCCATCGCCAAGCTGTTTGATGCCGAAGCGGAAACGGAGGCCGATGCCGATTGGGAAATGACGGCGGAAGAAGCTGATGAGGATGGATCGGCAGAAGATCCGCTTGAGGAAATGAGCGAGGCTGAACGCCAGGCTTTATTCAACTAGACCTGTGACGCACTGCAAAACAAAAAAGCCGCGGCTGCGCCGCGGCTTTTTTGTTGACCTTTGTTTCCGCTGCGCTGCAGGTCAGCGCCTTTGAACCTTGCTGAAGAAGGATTCGGCTTCCCGGTGGAGGCGGTCCGCCTGGGACCGCAGATCAGTGGACATCTGAGCGATGCTGCTGGCCGAACCTCTGGTTTCCTGAAGAGACCCCCGGACGCCGGATATACCTTGGCTGAACAGACTCGCGCTTTCGGCGGCGCCTTGGACATTTTCCGAAATTTCCGCGGTCGCAGCGGATTGCTGCTCGACCGCAGAAGCTATGCTTGCTGCGATTTCAGACACACTGGAGATCGTGGTGGTGATTTCGTCAATCTCCTGGACGGATTGACGGGTTGCCTGTTGAATGCTGGCGATCTGCTCGGTGATCTCTTCTGTGGCTTTGGTTGTCTGGCTGGCAAGCTCTTTGACTTCTGCGGCAACGACCGCAAATCCACGCCCCATTTCTCCGGCGCGCGCCGCCTCGATGGTCGCGTTCAGGGCAAGGAGATTTGTCTGTTCAGCGATTTCGGAAATCAAGCCGATAACCGAGCCAACAGTCTCGGCGATCTTCGCCAGCTCCTGAACCGACCGGTTGGTCCGCTGCGAATCTTCGACCGCTTTTTGAGAGATCTCACTCGACCGGACCGCTTGCCGGCCAATTTCCTCAATCGACGCAGTCATCTCCTCGGTCGCCGTCGCGCTGGACTGGATACTGTCTGAGGTTTGGCGGGACGAGTCGTCCATAACCGAAACCCGGTCGGTGATGTCTGATGATGCATTGCTCAGCGTGTGGCTGGTGGTTTCAAGCTCAGCCGAACTGTCGCCCAACGCGGTTACTGCAGACCCTAGAATGCCATCAAATTCTTCGATTGCCGCCCGGATGCCTTTTTCGCGCTCTGCAACATCGCCTAGCATTTTTTCATGATAGGTGGAGATCGCGATGTCCATGTCGATCATGACCAACTTGGAAACGGCTGAAAGCGTCCTGCTTGCTTTTCCAGGCGAAAACCGCTGTTTTTTAAGTATGATACCCGTTAAGCGGTTCAGCGTGTAGGAATAGCCGCCAATGTACCACATAGGATCCAGATCGATGCGCACATGTGCCAGTCCGATCCGGCGGGACTTCTCCAGATAAGCCTCGGTCACGCCGCCCGTGAACAACATCTCCCAATGGTTGGTCTGTGCAAGAACAAGACGCGCCTGCTGATCTCCAACCATCACCTTAAGATGCGGAACTGTTTTCACGTGGGCATAAAAACCCTCCAGAACATCCGCAAGATTAGCCTTGATCATAGGCCAAACAGCCTTTGCCAGACCAAGTTCTTCTTTTGACAATCTATAAAATGAAATGCGTTCTTCGACGCCTTGACCCGACATCTGCCCCTCTTAAGCAATAACTTCCGTGCACACGGCGTGCAGGGTGGATGGTCTACAATTTGCAACCATCTGGTCAAAGAATAATTAACAGAACAGAAGTTGCTCGTTGTTGAGCACTAGATATTCAATAATCGATAATCCGTTTAATTACCAAGAAACGAAGGATCAAAATCCGGCCATAATTCGTATAAGTAAATCAAACGTATTTATCTTGCATTGCATAATTTTTAGGTGATTTTTACAATACGATCACTGAGTTAGATTGAACTATTTAAAATGTCTACGCGAAGGAAATCTACAGATCAAGTGCGCGCTGCAACATGACCGGGTCAATATTTCCGCCCGTCAACACTATGGCCAACGGGCTGCCCGGCAAATCAATTTTGCCATGCAAGACTGCAGCCAGGGCAGCCGCGCCGCCGGGCTCCACAACAAGCTTCAATTCACGGAACGCAAAGGCAACTGCGCGCAAAGCCTCTTCATCGGACACGACGTATCCTGTGCCCGCATGGTGCTTGAGAATCTGAAAGCCGATTTCTCCGGGCTGATGGGACAGGAGCGCGTCGCAGACCGAGCCGCCCAAACGTTCATTGTGCTGGACTGCACCTGTTTCGAGGGACCTTTTGTAGTCATCGAAGTCTTTGGGCTCGACTGTGTGAAAGACCGCGTCCGGCAGATCTGCCATAAGAGCCAAAGCGATGCCGCTTGAAAGACCCCCACCGCCCGTACAGGCCAAAACGTGTTTTGGCTTGACGCCCATGGCGGCTGCTTGCGCTGCAATTTCAGCCCCTACTGTTCCCTGGCCGGCTATGACGCCGGGGTCGTTGAATGGATGCACGAAGGTGCCGCCGGTCTTCTCACAAATACCCTTGGCGATTGCATCGCGGTCTTCGGTCTCCCGGTCATATGTCACGACGGTTGCACCAAAGTCCTTGGTCCGCTGCAGTTTGATTGCAGGCGCATCGGCCGGCATGACAATGGTTGCTGGCATGGAAAGCAATCGAGCCGCCTCTGCAACACCTTGTGCGTGATTGCCTGACGAACACGCAACCACGCCTTTGTGCCGCTCCGCTTCAGGGACGAGGGAAAGCGCATTGAACGCACCGCGAAACTTGAACGATCCGGTTCGTTGCAGATTCTCCGGCTTGACCAGCACGGTGGAACCAGCAATTTCATCCAGAACAGGAAAGCGCAGGAGCGGGGTTTTGATAGCCCTCCCCTCGATACGCGCTGATGCCGCTTCAATATCTGAGCGAACCGGAACAATTCGGTCGATGGTATCCATGTTGCTGCGCCCGTTTTGAGGAATGGCAGGGTAATCTGCAGCAAGACGTAGCAAGAAAACCAGCAGTTACAAACCGCTATTCTAGCGCCTCATAATGAGGGACGTGAGCTGACCAAGGCTCAGGCAGCTTGGCTTTTGCCTATTTTGTCCCGAAAAGCAGCTTGCGCCGCCAGAGCATTGTCTAAAAACTGCCGGGCACTGGCCGCCCACGTGTAGTCCAAGGCGATTTTCCGGCAATGGTCACGCGGGATATCGAGGCAGGCAAGCGACGCTTCTTGAAGGTTGTCGGACAATACCCCTGCCCCTGTATCCCCGATCACATCCACAGGGCCCATCACAGGATAGGCCGCAACAGGGACACCGCAGGCCAACGCTTCAAGCATGACATTGCCGAACGTGTCCGTCAGCGACGGAAAAACAAAAACATCAGCGGATGCATAATGCCGGGCAAGGTCCTCGCCGACCTTCGATCCGGTAAAATGGACCTTGGGATATTCCCTGCGGAGCTGTTCAAGCTGCGGTCCTCCACCGACAACAACCTTGGTGCCCGGCAGATCGAGTTTCAAAAACGCTTCGATGTTTTTTTCAACCGACACCCGGCCCACATTCATGAAGATGGGCCGCGGAAGTTTCTCCGGCAAAACCGACCCTTCATAAGGCTGGAACAACTCTTCATCGACACCTCGGGACCAACGCATCAGATTGTCAAATCCGCGCGCCCGCAAATCCTCTTCGAGCGAGCGGGTCGCAACCATGCAGCCCGCGCCGGAATTGTGAAACCGGCGCAACCAGGAATAAGACCAGGACAGAGGAATCGGTATACGGGCGGAGACATACTCCGGAAAACGCGTGTGGTAGCTCGTCGTGAACGGCTTCTTGTCTTTGCGGGCAACTGCAGCGGCCATCAGTCCAAGTGGCCCTTCGGTCGCGATGTGAAGGTGATCGCAATCGAACTGCGTGATTAGCCGCCGGACTGACTTTGTGTGTGTCAAAGACAGCCGGATCTCGGGGTAAGTCGGACAGGGCAGTGTCTTGAACTCTGCCGGGGTCAAGAATTCAACCCGGACACCTATTTTTACGAGCTCTTCCGCAGTCCGCTCGAGCGAGCGCACAACACCGTTGATTTGAGGATGCCAGGCATCAGTCACAATCAGGATTGAGGTCATGCAGCGACCGGGCGCTGCTTTGCCGGCGCTGGCACCGTGTCGGCTTGTTTCGGCTTGGCCCATTGAATCACCTCAAAGGTCCCGTCATGGTGCTCTGCAACCGCAGTGCAGCTTTCAACCCAATCCCCAGTATTAATGTAATGAACTCCATTTATGTCGTGGTTTGCCGCATGGTGAATATGGCCGCAGATCACGCCATCCACGCCCTGGCGCCGGGCTTCATCTGACAAGGTTTCTTCAAACCGGCCAATGAAGCTGACAGCATTCTTCACCTTCAATTTGGCCCAAGCAGACAATGACCAATAGGTGAGGCCAAGCCGCCGGCGGATCACATTCACCCAGGTGTTGACGCCAAGCGCAAATACGTAAGCTTTGTCCCCGAAAAACGCGAGCCATTTGGCGTGGCGGATCACAACATCAAACTGGTCACCATGAATGACCAGATACTTCCGGCCGTCGGCGCTCTCATGAACGATGCTGTCGGTGACTTCGACCCCGCCGAAATGCGTCCCGAGAAAGTCTCTAAGAAATTCATCGTGATTGCCCGGGATGTAGATGATGCGGGCGCCTTTGCGCCCCTTGCGCAGGATCTTCTGAACCACATCATTGTGTGGCTGAGGCCAATACCACGAGCGCTTTAAACGCCACCCGTCTACGATATCACCGACCAGATAAACGGTCTCAGCTTCATGGACCCGAAGAAAGTCCAGAAGCAGATCCGCCTGGCATCCACGCGTTCCCAGATGAATGTCCGATATAAAGAGGGCTCTGTAGTGCTGTGAGGCGTCAGCGGCCGACATGAGATCAACTCCGCGCAATCTTTGGCCGGTATAGACGCGATTCAAGTTTCACTATTATGACATCAAGAGGTTCTGTGAAAATTTGCCGCGCAAATAACCGGATTCAGCCTTTTCGCCACGGCCGAAACACTCACCAAACCCAGCCTGCGCGGACCCGCGGCACACTTGCCTCTCCCAGGCAATGCTGCGATGCATGGGCATCAAACGCCAATCCTCAGACGGAGTGAACAATGGATCTTGGGATCAGAGGCAAAAAGGCAATCATCTGCGCATCAAGCAAGGGGCTTGGACGAGGCTGCGCAGAAGCCCTCGCCGCCGCCGGCTGCGACATCGTCATCAACGGCCGGAACACGGACACTCTACAGGCGGCCGCAGATGCATTGCGGGCTTCATATCAGGTCAATATTGCGGCAGTCGCTGCCGACGTCTCAACGAAACAGGGCCAAGCCGCGCTGCTTGAGGCTTGCCCGGCACCGGACATCCTGATCAACAACAACGGTGGCCCACCGCGCAAGGACTACACCGAACTTGATCGAGACACGATGCTGGAAGGTGTCGTTCAAAACATGGTCACGCCAATAGAACTCATCCAAGCCGTCCTGCCTGGCATGCGCGCGCGAAAGTTTGGCCGTGTTGTGAACATCACGTCGATGTCTGTCCGCATGCCGATTGAAGGTCTGGACCTGTCCAGTGGCGCCCGGGCCGGCCTCACCGCGTTTCTCGCAGGTGTTTGCCGCCAGGCTGCTCCTGACGGAGTGACGATCAACAACTTGCTGCCCGGCAAGATGGACACCGACAGGCTGAAAGGCGGTTTCGAACGCGCCGTCGCCCAAACGGGAAAGACGATGGAGGACGTGCGCGCCGCTTCGGCGGCTGAAATCCCGGCGCGGCGTTTTGGCAATGCGGAAGAGTTTGGCCAAACATGCGCGTTCTTGTGCTCCACCCATGCCGGTTACATGACCGGACAGAACATTCTGCTCGATGGTGGGCTTTATCCGGCGGCATTTTAAATACAAAAAACCGGCCTGCATGCAGCAGGCCGGCTTAAACGGGTTGGAAACCGGGCTTCTTAGAAGCGGACGCGGAATGACGCGCTGACGATGTCAACAGAGGAGTCGACCGTACCGGTCAGCGAGCCTTTGGCAGCGCTGTAATCCTGATGACCCGGGACAATGTCCAGATCTGTGTCAGTGCCAAAGATGTGCGTGTAGCCGAGATCGAACGACATATGCTCATTGAACATGTAGGACGCACCGCCACTGACCCAAATCCGGTCGTTGTCCGGCAGGCGTGCGGAACGGATCTTGGTGTCGATCGGCGACCATTCATAGGCCGCACCGGCGCGCACGGTCAGCTTTTCATTGAAGTCGTATTCACCGCCGAGCGAGAGGAAGTAGCCGTCGTTGTAGTTGAACGGCAGGCTAGTGATCTCGGCGCCGGTTGCTTCTGAACGAATCTTAGGCTGCTTCAAACGGCTCCAGTTCGTCCACTCAAATGTACCGAGCACGCGAATATCGTCGGTAAAGCTATGCTTGGCCGACAATGTGACCGAGTCCGGAGTGACGAGGGTCGTCTCAACTTTAACATCAGACACAACCGTTGGCGCGGCGGGACTTAAAGCCGCAACCAAGTTGCCGCCAATCTTCGTGAACATCGCGGAACGGTAGCCAAGTCCGATTTCCGTTTTTTCGGTCGGTTTGAAAGTGATACCCGCTGTCGCGCCGATACCGAAGCCGTTGCCGTAGAGGGTCTGACCCGGCAAGGCCGTCGCCCCCGGAATGCTCGGTGAAGCAACCGCATTGCGCAACCGGATATCCGAATACTGAAGCTGCGGACCGAAGCCGATGGACAGTTTTTCGTTGATTTTGAAGCCAACGATCGGGTTCACGTTGATCGTAAACACCTTTGAGGACTGGTTGTAACCGGCACCGGTCCAATCCTGATTGTCGACTTTCGTGGACAAGCCATAAGGCGCCGTAATGGCGAGACCCAGGAAGAACGTTTCGCTGCCTTTGTAGGCAGTGTAGCTCGACGGAATCAAGGCGTCCGAGCCAATGTCGTTCGTGTTAAAGGCGTCAGTAATAAAGCCCGTTGGCGTTGTTAGCGAGTTCGGAACTGTGTTTGTTCCCTTAATCTCCGCTTGTGGCGCGATCAGGGTGTTGTGGGCCTCGAACGTGATCCCGTCACCAGCGCCGGTAATCGTCGCCGGGTTCCAGAACACAGAGGAAATCGAAGGTCCGGTCGTGCCGTTACCGGCAAAGGACATCCCTTGATAGTACGAGCTCTGTTCACGCAACGCGAAGCCACCTGCAAAGGCCGATGTTGCAATAAGCGTTGCCGCCAAAGCGGTGGAAGTTGCCAGAATTGTTTTGTGTGTCGCCCACGACATGCTTTTTTCTCCCCACGCCTCCTCCCTAGGAGGTGAATTTGTGTCTGGGGACATTTTTCGAGGACCATTTAAACTTCTGCAAATGGAAAAACGCGTCCGGAACTGCGGGGAAAATTGTTGTGCGGCGCAATAAATGACTGAGATTGCCGCACCCGGCACGACTTGTCTTTACGTTAGGGGCAGCCAACGGCCCCATTTTTGCCAAAAATGCAACCGGCGTGTAACAGAATGTATCTTTTGCCTATATTTTGTGCATTGTGAAACTTTGTAGCAGAGATTGTCAACTAATTGACAGACGTTGCACAAAAGCCACTATTTTGGATCTCTACACACCGAGGAATTGCAAAAGCGCCCAGTGATTCGACACAAAACATACTTGTCAGGAAAACTGATCAGAATCGCAGTTTGCTTCATTTTGAGCAGTTCAATTGAAAGGGCCACGTCTTAAAAGCCGCCCTGTCAGTTTTCACCCTACCCTGCAAAAAGAAACCATGGCTCAAACCTTGAGAGTAACAAAATGCGCCTTCTCAGATACGGCCCGGCCGGCCAGGAACGCCCGGCACTTCTCGACAATAACAATCAGATCAGAGATCTAACCGGCCATATAGATGACCTTTCCGCTGCGGCCTATTCACAGGCGGAAATGCAGCGTTTGGCCAAGCTTGATCCGCAAAATCTACCCTTGGTTGAAGGGACGCCGCGGATTGGATCGCCAATTTCAAAGACAGGGCATTTCATTGCAATCGGCTTGAACTATGCCGACCACGCAGCCGAATCCGGGATGCCCATTCCGGCTGAGCCTATCCTTTTTACAAAAGCTCCCAGTTCTTTGTGCGGCCCGAACGATGCAGTCGTGATCCCGAAAGGGTCCAAGAAGCTGGATTGGGAAATTGAGCTTGCCGTTATCATCTCCAAACCGGCCTACCAGATTACCGAGGCCGATGCTTTGGAATACATTGCAGGTTACACAATCTGCAACGACATCTCAGAGCGCCATTGGCAGATCGAAGGAACAGGCCAATGGACCAAAGGAAAAAGTGCGCCAACCTTCGGTCCACTCGGGCCTTATCTGGTTACCCCCGATGAAGTCCGAAATCCGGAAAACCTTGCGCTGGAATTAAGGCTCAACGGCAAGCTCCAACAAAGCGGCAATACCGCGAACATGATTTTTAGCGTACGTCAGATCGTCGCATATTTATCCGGCATCATGCAGCTTGAACCTGGCGACATCATCACCACCGGGACACCGCCAGGCGTCGGTATGGGCGCAAAGCCGCCGTTCTATCTCAAGCCCGACGATGAAATGGTACTCACGATAGAGGGCCTGGGCAGGCAACATCAAACAGTTGCCGCGCAGGCTTAGCGCTGTAGACAAGAGCCGGCTGGCATATGCACCATCCGGCTTAATTTTTTGAACCTGCCTTTTACAGCTTCAGCCGGATCGGGCGCTTAAAAACTGACGGAGCGAAATTTCACTCCAGGGCCCGAGCCGGTCCTGCGCAGACCGGTAGCTCTCGTAGATCCGCGCGCCAATGCCGCCTTTCTCCGCAAATTCGGCCAAAACGTCGGCGGACGTTGCCCGCAACGCGTTGAGGACCTCGTCCGGGTAGGTGCGGATCACGACACCATCTTCGTCTTGAAGCAGCCTCAAGCTGCCCGCGTTTTCCCATTCGCTTTCGGTCAAGCTCAAGGCGTTCTCAGCCCGGCAGGCTTCAAGAACGACGGCCTGCAGGTCCTCAGGCAGCGCTTCGAGAGCTTCGATATTGAACAGCGCTTCCCCTGTGCCGTTGGGCTCGTGAAAACCCGGAGCATAGTAGTTTTTCGTGGCCCGCTGGAACCCCATGGCGCGATCTGACCAGGGTCCGAGAAACTCGGCTGCGTCCAGAACGCCGGACTGCAGCGCTTGGTAAAGCTCGCCCGGAGGCAAACTGACAGGGGTCGCTCCAAGCCGGCGCATGACTTCGCCGCCAAGCCCGGGCATTCGGATCTTAAGTCCTTGCAGGTCACCAAGGTTTCCGATCTCAGGCTTGAACCACCCACCCATCTGAAAACCGGTATTGCCAGCCATCACAGGCTTGATCCCGAATGGCGCATAAAGCTCATCCCAAAGACCCTGCCCGCCCCCCTGTTCAATCCAGGTCATATGCTCAGACGGAAGCAATCCAAATGGGACTGCGGTGAAAAACACCGAAGCAGGCGTCTTCCCTTGCCAGAAGAACGAGGCCGTATGGCCCACCTGGACCGTGCCGTTGGACACCGCATCAAACACACCGAGAGCTGGCACAAGTTCGCCTGCAGCCAGCAGCTTGACGCGCATGCGGCCACCACTCAGCCGTTCGATCTGATCACAGATCCGCTGCGCGGTCACGCCCGGCCCAGGCAGGTTTTTCGGCCATGACGTCGCCATCCGCCAAGACACGTCCGGGGCCTGGGCACGGGCAATGGCCGGCGCTGCAAGCCCGCCTGCCGCAACAGTACCCGCAAATTGGAACATTGACCGCCGCGATATCCGACCGGTTGTTTTCTTGTTATCGACCTTCGCCATGTCTAAGCGTCCCAGGTTTGAAAAAAGTGATGCACCGGCCCGTGACCCGTGCCAATTTTCAGACGGTCCGAAGCCTCGATCGCACCGGATATGTAAGCCTTTGCCGCCTTCACGGCGTCCTCCAGGCCTGCTCCATTCGCCAATTCGGCCGCGATCGCTGATGACAGTGTGCATCCGGTCCCATGGGTGTTTGCGGTCTCAATCCGGCGGCCGCTGACCCACAGCTCCTGATCACAGGTCTTTAACAGGTCGCGGGCGTCTTCCCCTTCGCTATGTCCCCCCTTCAAGAGCACACATCTTGCGCCAAGATCCATCAGATGCGCGGCTTGAGCCCGCATCTGTTCCTCTGAAGTTGCCATGTCCTGTGCCAAAATATGCGCTGCCTCGTGCAAGTTCGGCGTCACGATGTCGGCAAGAGGCATGAGATCAGACACGAGTGCCTTGACGGCCTCCTGCGCCAGAAGCGGGTCGCCGGAAGCTGCAACCATGACCGGATCAAGCACAATACGCCCGGTTTTATGCTGCTTGACGCTTGCAACGACCGCCTCGATTGTCTCGGGCTGCGACAGCATGCCGATTTTCGTCGCAGTTACTGCCAGGTCTGAATAGACGGCCAGCATTTGGGCGCGAACAAAGGCAGGCGGCACGTCGTGGATTCCAGTGACACCATGGGTATTTTGAGCAGTCAAAGCCGTGAGCACACTTGCTCCGTAAACCCCCAGCGCGGAGAAGGTTTTCAAGTCGGCTTGTATGCCCGCTCCGCCTCCGGAATCCGAGCCGGCGATCGTTACCGCAATTGCGGTCATCTGTTTCTCCCTTGAGACGAAATCGTGCCCAATTTGAGCCGGGTCTCCACTTGTTCCGGGGTGAGTGTGTAAAGCGTATCCAGAAATGCCGGAACAAAAGACCCTGGACCTGTCGTTGCCTCACCTGCGATTTCACCGGCAATATTGAAGACTGAAAGGCCCGCTGCAGCAGCGCGGCAATGGTCTTCATCAACAGCAAGAAACGCTGCCAAGACCGCCCCGCCGGCACAGCCTGTGGCCGTGACCTTGCTCATTACCGGATGACCGTTTGAGAGCCGGAAGTGCTGATTGGGGCACGCAATGTAGTCTGTCGCGCCGGTTAGCGCGACAGCGATGCCCTTTTCCTTGAGCTTCAACAAGCCGTCCTTGGGTCCAAACAATGCGTCAAGTTCTGCCGGATTGACCCGGACAATTGTCGGTCTGTGCTCAACCAGCTCTTCGGCGAATTTCAGACGGACCGGCGAGCGATTGATGAACACAGGATCGAGCACAATCGGATTCCCTGCGTCTTGTGCGGCTCTCCAAGCCAACGGGATAGCAGCTTTGCGCCCCTCATCAAGTGTGCCCAGATTGACCAGCAAAGCATTCGCGGAGGCCGAAAATTGCGCCGCTTCTTCCGGCGCGATGGTCATCGAAGGAACGGCGCCGACAGCCAACACTGCATTTGCGGTAAACGACTGGGCAACCGTGTTCGTGATGACATGAACCCGCGGCGCATTCGTGCGCACACGGTCTAGAAGATCAGCAATGGTATTGGCGCACAGCCCTGGATAATTCAGCATACGTGCTTACTCTCCCCAGCGATTCTGAGTAGGAAGATGCCTGAACGGCGAGAAAAAGACGGCACGTGATCGCGTTTTATCGTTGGCATCCCAAATCCCTACGCCGGAACGACCCGGATCAGGTTCAAGGAGTTGGCCTCAGCCTCTCAGCCCCTTAAATTAAGGGGCACCCCCATGAGAATTCCGCACCACTAACAGTCACAAACCGGCAATTCAAGATCTCGTTTACGACATGTAGAGATTGACGCCGGAGATGGTATCGGCCATGTCGAGCTGACCGTCTTTTTGCAATCAGGAAACCGGCCAATGACACCTTTTTTCGTAATGATCAAATGTAAGCTGGGCGAAACATATCAAGTTGCAAACGCCATCGCCGACGCCGAAATTGCCTCCGAAATCTATTCCACCAGTGGCGATTACGACCTTCTGGTTAAGTTTTACATCGAAGATGGCGCAGATATCGGCCATTTCGTAAACGAGAAGGTTCATCCGGTGCCCGACATTCAGGACACCAAAACCATCATCACCTTCAAGGCATTTTAGGCGGCGGCCTGAATCAGGACTTGGATGGCGTGTAGGCACGCCGGTCCTTTGTCCGGTCAAAACCGAGCCGGTGTTCACGGTGAATCACGAAAATACCGGCCCCGATCACGATCGCGGACCCCAGCAAAACCTGCCAGACCGGAGCTTCGGCAAACACGAACCAACCGATTAGGATCGCCCAAATCATGTTTGCGTAGTCGAAAGGTGCGATGGTTGAAGCGTCGGCATAGCGGTAGCCCTGGGTCAGCAATATCTGGCCGACACCGCCACTCAAACCAATCAGAACAAGGAGCCCGGCCCCGGACCAATTCGGAAACACCCAAGCCTGGGAAGGCCAGATCCACCCGAGCGGAAGGGTCGAAAGCGCAAGCAGGGTTGCCGACGCCGAAAACCAGGCAACAATCGTCGAGGTGCGCTCGGTCTGACACAGCTTGCGCACAAAGATCATCGCAAGCGCGGCAAACCCGGCGCCCAAAAAGCCGCAAATCGCCCCAACGGCTTCAATGCCGCCAACATCAGCTGACCCCAGATGTGGGGACAAGATCACCAAAATCCCGAGAAACCCGATCACCACCGCGCTCCAGCGGTAGATGCGCACTTGCTCACCAAGGAGCGCCCAAGCCAGCACCACAACGATCAGCGGGGCAGCGAATCCGATGGCCGTTGCATCCGGCAAAGGCAGAAGTCCGAACGCAGTGAAGGAAAAAGCCATGGCGGTCACCCCCACGACAGCCCGGCCTGCATGGCCCCACGGCCGCGGTGTCTGCATCGCAAGATGCAGCTCTCCGCGCATGGCCACCATCAGCAATACCGGGAACATACCGAAAAAATTCCGAGCAAACACGATCTCACCGATGGGAAGCGTTTCTGCGGCAATTTTCAAACCGGCAACCATGACGGCAAAAGCTAGGGTCGAGCCGATTTTCAAAGAAATGCCGATCAGCGGGGCGTTCCGCACAAGTCCGGTAGCTGCCGGGGAAGAGCGGAAATTGAACAAGCGGCCAGTTTGCGCCATGGACAATGGGTCCTGAGGGCCGACGCTAGGGAATGTCGGGCAGAGCGGAGCGTCGGGCCTGTGGGCCACTCTGTCAGATTTTCAATTCAGGCAGGCCGCACCTGGAGCATAATACTCAAGACAGGGAAGCACCGTAGACTGAAAACACGCGAGATGTGAGATAGGGACCGTACGTCCGATTTGGGCAGGCAGCAACACGCAACGTGGCATGGCTGCCGCAGCACATTCGAATGGCTGGGCGCAAACTGGTCGGGGATGATCAGAATATTGTATTGCAACCAGGAGGCCATGCACACAAATGAACGACTCGCCCTATGTTTGGGAGACGTGTGCACTATAACGAGGCGCTCGCATGTTCAAATCGTTTTTCTTGAACCGTCAATGGTTCTGGTGGGCCTGGCTCGGCTCTGCGCTGATCCTTGTTGCAAGCTGGTATCAGGTCGAGCTTGATGTTGAGATAAACGAGTGGTTCGGCACCTTTTACGACACGGTTCAAAAAGCGCTTGGCGAACCAGGGTCGGTCACGTTTGGCGAGTACATGGCCGAAATGATGACGTTCCTGCGCATTGCCGGGATCTACATCTTCATCGCCGTGGTACTCGATTTTTTCATCAAGCACTTCATCTTCCGCTGGCGCACAGCCATGAACGACTACTACATGGCTCATTGGCATGTGGTGCGCAATATTGAAGGCGCGGCCCAGCGCGTTCAGGAAGATACCATGCGCTTTGCCCGGATCATGGAGGGTCTCGGTGTCTCGTTCATGCGGTCGATGCTGACCCTGTTCGCGTTTTTGCCGCTGCTTTGGGACTTGAGCGCGAACGTCACCGAGCTGCCCTGGATCGGCGAAGTCAGCCACTCGCTGGTCTATGTAGCGATCCTGTCAGCTGCATCTGGCACGGTTCTGCTTGCAGTGGTTGGGATCAAGCTGCCGGGCCTGGAGTTCCAGAACCAGCGCGTGGAAGCCGCTTACCGAAAAGAACTGGTCTATGGCGAAGACCATGAGGATCGTGCCGATCCTCCATCCGTGTTAGAACTGTTCGGCCATGTGCGGAAGAACTATTTTCGCCTGTATTTCCACTATCTGTATTTTGATGTCGCGCGCTACTCCTACCTGCAGGCAACGGTTCTCGTGCCGTACATCGCGCTTGCGCCGACTATTGTCAGCGCGTCGATCACACTGGGTGTCATGCAACAGATCGTGCGGGCGTTTGGGCGCGTTGAGAACTCGTTCCAGTATCTGGTGAATGCGTGGCCCACGATTGTGGAGCTGATGTCGGTCTACAAACGCTTGCGGGCATTTGAAGACCATATCAAAACCTATGAAAAGCACGGCGGCCAGCCGCGGCCAATGCCGGCCGAGTAAAGCCAAATACCCAAAAGAAAAACGCCCGGCCTGGACCGGGCGTTTTTGTTGCTTCAAGGTGGTTATGCCTTGGCGGCCTGGATCGCCTCCCAGACGCGGTTCGGCGTTGCCGGCATGTCGATTTGCTCAACCCCGGCGCCATCTTTCAGCGCCATGTTCAGAGCGTTCATCACCGAAGCACAGCCGCCGATGGTTCCCGCCTCGCCAGCGCCCTTGATGCCCAGCGCGTTCGTCGTGGAGGGAACATTGCGGGTCTGGAAGTCGATCTCCGGCATGTCCTCTGCGCGCAGCAGGCGGTAGTCCAAAAGCGAAGCCGTCAGCAGCTGGCCGTCTTCATCAAACACGGTACGTTCGCACAATGCCTGGCTGATTGCCTGAGCCGTTCCGCCATGCACCTGCCCTGCCAGCAGAAGCGGGTTCACAGTGACCCCGAAATCATCGACGATCACATAGTTCAACAGCACCACATCGCCGGTCTCCGGATCCACTTCCAGCTCGCAAATATGCGTGCCGTTCGGATAGGTCGCCTCGGACTGCTTGACCTCATCATGCCCTGTCAGCTTTTCAGGAGCCGCAGCGGCCACCTCTGCCAGCGTCACCAGCCGGTCCGTGCCCACAACACGCACCTCGCCGCCGACCAATTCGAGATCCTCTGCTCCCACTTCCATCTTGTTGGCCGCCAGATCCTTGATCTTGGACACCAACGACTTGGAAGCGCCTTCTACAGAAGGCAAGCCGAGCGGGATGGAGCGTGAACCGCCCGTGCCGCCACCTTTTTTGACGCGGTCGGTATCTCCCTGAACGACTTCGATACTATCAAGATCAAGGCCAAGCTGTTCCGCAATCACCTGGCTATAAGCGGTCGCGTGGCCCTGCCCGTTGGTCTGGGTGCCAATCAGAAGCGTCACGGTACCGTTCTGATTCAGTTCCAGAGTTGCTTCCTCGCTGCCGGCGAAAGCGCAAGCCTCAATATAGCAACACATGCCGATGCCGCGATACCTGCCGCGTGCGGCGCTATCGTTCTTCCTGCTCTCAAATCCGGCCCAGTCGGCAGCCTCAAGCGCGGCTTCCATATGTCCGATGTAGTCGCCGGTATCATACATCCGCCCCGTTTGGGTCGTGTAGGGCAACGCTTCCTTCGGAATGAAGTTGCGGCGGCGGATCTCAACCGATCCGAGGCCTGTTTCCTGTCCAGCTTTTTCAATGAGGCGCTCAATCAGATATGCCGCTTCCGGCCGTCCGGCCCCGCGGTAGGCATCAGTAGGCACCATATTTGCGTAAACGCCTGTCGCCGTCACATAGAGCGCTGGCACATCATAAAGACCGGACGACATGGAGGTGCCGACGAATGGAATAAACGGGCCGAACTGGTGCAGATAGGCACCCATGGACGCCAGGACGTCGATTTTAAGGCCCAGGATCTTGGCATCTTTGTCGAGCGCAAGCTCGGCCGTTGTCACGTTGTCACGGCCGTGGGCGTCAGTGATGAAGTGCTCTGTGCGTTCACCGATCCATTTCACGGGTTTGCCAAGTTTTTTTGCCGCAACGAGACACAAAGGGTACTCACGGTAGGTGAACATTTTTGTGCCAAACCCACCGCCCACTTCGGGTGTGATCAAGCGGAGATGAGCCGGATCAATCCCCAGTATGTCCTTGCAGATGACATCACGCATGCCATGTCCACCCTGGGTCCCTGCGGTGAAGGTGTACCGCTCGGTCTCCGGGTCATACTCGGCAACACAACCGCGTGTTTCCATGTAGTTCGCGACCAGGCGATTGTTGTCGACCGTGATCGAGATAACCTTGTCGGCACGTTCGAACGCCGCCGCGCATTTGTCCGCATCACCATGGCCAAGTGTAAACGCCTTGTTGGTCCCAAATTCGGGCCAAACGAGGGGCGCGCCGTCTTTCAGCGCCTCTTCGATACCTGTGACAACATCAAGAGGATCGTAGTCAACTTCAATTAGTTCGGCCGCGGTCTTGGCGATGTTCACGCTGTCTGCCACGATAAATGCGATCGCATCCCCGACATAGCGCACCTCATCAGAGCACAGCACCGGCTGCGGCGGGCACTCGTGATTCGACCCGTCGATCTGCTTCATGCGCGCACGGGTCGGCATGGGCTTGAGGTCGGGAATATCGGCAGCGGTCAGGATTAGGTGAACGCCCGGCACCGCCTTGGCATCCTCAAGGTCGCCAAGGGTGATTTTGGCGTGTGCCATGGACGAACGCAGCACATAGGCGTGCAAACATCCCTCAGGCTGATAGTCGTCCGTGTAACGGCCGGTTCCGGTGATCAGCGAAGCATCTTCCTTGCGGCGCAGCGGAGCGCCGATCCCGAATTTGGGGGTCACCAACTGGTTCATGATCACGTCTGCCTTCAAATATTGGAATGAGCAGCGAGGCACCCGAAAGTGCGCTGTGCCCTAGAATTTATCCGGAACATAGCGCTGCGACTGCCACCTGGCCAGTCTCACATGCAGCGCCGCTCGTTCAGATGATCTCGTCCTCATCAAACAACGGATCCGCCTCAAGCTGCGAGGACAGGCTGTCAAAGGCGGCTTCCAAATCCTCGCGCTGCCGGATGTCAGCGATGTGAAACAGGCCATCCCCTTCATTGACAACCGGCAAATTGGTGCGCCCGATCACCAGCCCGCCCGCCCCTGCCTGGACGGGATACTCCTCCTCGCCAAAGGGATCGGAAATCAGGCCCAGCAACGCGCCCTCCTCAACGACCTCACCAATGGACTTGTAAGGCCGCAGCAGGCCTCCGGCCGGAGCCCGAACCCAGGTGCTGGAATTGGTGCGCAAGGAAGGGGCTTTCGGCTTCGACACCCCCTTTGCAGGGATCATTTTCATTGTCTTCATCACCCGGAGAATGCCGGTGACACCCGCCCGTATCGACATTTCGTCAAAGCGCAATCCTTCGCCAGCCTCATAGACCAGGACGTCGATGCCTTGAGCACGGGCCGCCTCGCGCATTGAGCCTTCACGGACTTTCGACCCCAGCACCACCCAGGCACCGAAAGCGCGCGCCAGATTGATGGTTTCCGGCTTCGATGCCGACAGGCGGATTTGCGGCAAGTTGGTCCGGTGAATGGCAGCCGAGTGCAGATCAATCCCGAAATCCGAACGGCAAACAACTTCCTGCATGAAAAGATGGGCGAGCCGCCCGGCCAGAGATCCACGCACGCTACCGGGAAACGACCGGTTCAAATCGCGCCGGTCTGGAAGATAGCGGGAATGATTTAAAAAGCCGAAAGCGTTGACGATCGGAATGACCAAAAGCGTCCCACGCAGACTGTCGACCTGCTGGGCCTTCAATACACGCCGGGCAATCTCCACGCCAATCACCTCATCGCCATGCACCGCTGCACTGACGAACATCACCGGCCCGGCTTTTTCCCCGTGGATCACATGGACTGACATGCTGACCGGGGTATGGTCGGACAGAACGCTGACCGGAAGATCGACCGTTTGCCGGGTTCCCGGCTGGATTTCGTGACCGCCGATGACAAACGGCGCGCGTTTCGTCCTCATCCACGGCCCTTGGTTTTCGTTTTTCCGGCAACAGCGGCTTTTTCGAGGAAGTCGATAATCTTGGTCGCGATATCGATCCCGGTTGCCTTTTCGATCCCCTCGATCCCAGGTGAGGAATTGACCTCCATGACAACCGGACCATGATTTGAGCGCAGAAGATCGACACCGCACACATTCAGGCCCATTGTTTTGGCAGCACGCAGAGCGGTTGATCGCTCTTCAGGTGATATTTTTACCTTTGCTGATGACCCGCCGCGGTGGAGATTCGAGCGAAACTCGCCTTCGGCACCCTTTCGGCGCATGGCAGCAACAACCTTGCCGCCGATCACAAACACACGGATGTCCTCACCGCCCGCTTCCTTGATGAATTCCTGCACCAGGATGTTCACGTTCGCGCCGCGGAATGCCTCTATCACTGACTTTGCCGAGCGCTCCGTATCGGCAAGAACGACACCGATGCCCTGGGTCCCTTCCAAAAGCTTGATCACAACGGGCGCACCACCCGCGGTCTTCAAGACCTCTTCGGTCTGTTTCGGATCGTGGGCAAAGGTCGTCACCGGCAATCCGATGCCTTCGCGCGCCAGGAGCTGCATTGAGCGCAACTTGTCGCGGGACCGGCCGATCGCAACCGATTCATTGAGTGGAAACACGTCCATCATTTCGAACTGGCGGAGCACGGCAAGCCCGTAATAGGTTATCGACGCACCAATGCGCGGGATGACCGCATCAAATCCGGTAAGCTTTTCGCCGTTGTAATAGATTTCCGGGCGCCGGGACGCAATGTTCATGTAGCATCGGAGGGTATTGACGATTTCAAATTCGTGCCCCCGTGCTTCAGCCGCCTCTTTCATCCGTTTGTGAGAATACAAATTCGGGTTCCGCGCCATCATAGCAATTTTCATGTGCCACTCCTCTGCCTCGATGAACCGGTCGGCTCCCGGGCTTTTGTGTCTGTTTCTGATTGCTGCACGCGACGCGTTTTCTTCTCGGGCGACACGCTTGCCAGGAAAGACCGGCCCGGGTGCACCACAATCCGGCGCCCCCGGATCGCCGTCCGGCCGAGGATCATGTCAAAACCCATTTTTTCGCGATTGGCGAGCGAGAGATCGATGTGCCAATGATGACGTCCCAGAACCATAAGGGTCCGGATGACTATGCGGCGCTCGGGAACGCCACTTGTGTTTTTGATATCGCGCTGGTCAAGGATCGGCACTTCGGCAAACAGAGACTTGTGATAGCGCGACGCCGGCACCCGGAACCGGACCCAGTTGGTGCCATCCTTTTCAAATGTGACCTGATCTTCCGCGTGGATTGCCGACGTGCGCGCACCGGTGTCAATCTTCGCGCGCATGTCCTGGATACCCAATTCCGGCAAAGAAACAACTTCCCGCCAACCCACCATTTCAAAAGGGCTTTTTGAAGAACCCTTCTTATCCGAAATCATCTGTTCCTGCCCCGCCGCGGCGAAAACGCATCTCGCACCGCTGCAAAAGCATTGCATGCGGATCGGGCGACTTCAACCGCAGAGTAAAGCCGACAGACGGCTGTCATCAGCTTTCGGTGTAAGGGTTTTTCGCGCTGCGGTCGTCTGAAAGGCTGCGGCGGGTTGTCAGGGTCAGACTTTCGATCGCATCTGCCAAATGCACCTCCTGAATATTGTAGTCTCCCCGTTCAACGCGGATCTTGTGCGCTTCGAGCATGACTTCGCCCATTTGAACCCCAGCCGGCGGTTCGAACCGGTAGGACGCGAGCTCGATCAGGAACCCGAGCGGATCACGGAAATAGATGGAATCCATGAAACCCCGGTCCTTTGGGCCGGTATATGGGACCCCCCGTTCCTCGAGACGCCCGGAAATCTGCTTGAAAGTCGCCTGGGAAACCGAGAGGGCCAGATGGTGGACATGCCCAGCTGTTTGGGCAACCGGTTCGGATTGCGGCTTGCGCTCTTCATGGGTGAAGATCGTGATTAACCGGCCGTCGCCTGGATCAAAATACAGATGGCTTTCCATCGGCTGGTCGAGATTGGGCTGCTCGAAAACGAACGGCATGCAGAGAACGCCTTCCCAAAAGTCGATCGAGGTTTGCCGGTCCGCACCTGTCAAGGTGATGTGATGAATGCCCTGTGTTTGTATTTTGCGCATGGCGTTTCCCGGATAGCTCCGCTCCCTTCTGTTCACTGACCAAAAAGATACAGCGCTCAAAGCGCATAACAATGTTCGGAACTGTGAACAGTGCGTCTCCTCAAGCGCCCGATTGCAAGAATTCAGGGTTCCCAATTAATAAGGAAGGCTTATGTTATCGGATCAACACGTCTTCGTTCGAACCAATGCGGATCCCTGTCCCCGGCCAGGATCGGCTCGTTCAAACCAAAGCTGCCAACTGGAATAAAACATGCACCTGCAGGATCAGGACAGCAAGACATGCGCAGCACACGAAACCGCCCCAACCGGCGCGTCTGACCGGACGGTTAGCTGGCCCCGGAGCCTGCGCGCGCTGACCGGAAGACTACCGCCCAACACGATCGGCGGTCTTTGGATCCTGCTGGCCGCCTTCCTGTTCACCATCATGACAGCCTTGATCAAGCTCGTCGGCGCAGACCTTAGTGTCTTCCAAATTCTCGCTGTACGTCAGGCGATTATGGTGCTGATCGTGCTTCCAAAGATCGCCAGCGGCTTGCCCGGCTCGCTTGCCAGCGCGCGCCCTCGGCTGCAAGCCGCCCGCGTTGTCTTTGCAACGACGGCCATGCTGTGCGGCTTCACTGCCCTCATCGAACTTCCCCTGGCAGATGCGACCGCGCTCAGTTTCTCAAAAACTTTTTTTGTCACCATCTTTGCGATCTTCCTGCTTGGCGAAACAGTCGGCGTTCATCGTTGGGGGGCGACGATCGTCGGCTTTCTGGGTGTTTTGCTTATGCTTCGACCGGAAGGCACAGGCTTCGTCGATCCCTATGCGCTACTGGCGATTGCCGGAGCCGCTGCCGCCGGAATGGTCATGGTGATTATCCGCATCCTGACACGGACTGATCCTCCGGTCACCATTCTCACCTACCAGGCGGTATTTGTTGGCCTGATCATGGCGGTTCCGGCCTACCTGACCTGGACGCCACCAACCCTGAACCAATGGCTGCTGCTGATCGCCATCGGTATCGTGTCCTGGGCAGCGCAATTGTCGAATATCAGGGCTTTTCGCTCGGGCGAAGCAACGGCAATCGCATCGCTCGACTACACGCGGCTGCTGTATGCGACAGTTTTCGGCGTTCTGATTTTCAGTCAATGGCCAAAGCTTGAAACGCTAGCCGGGGCGGCGGTTATCATTTGCGCCTCGATTTACACGGTTCGGCGTGAGGCAATCCGGGGACGCGCGCTGGCCCGCGGCCCTGATGGGCGCGGTTACAACAATTGACCTGGCCGCATGAGATCAGGTTCCGTTGAACTGCACCTGCCCAGCAAAGCGGATATCATATCCTCCGAACTGGCCAGCTTTATCGGCAAATGCGGTGCTGCGGGAAAAAGCCAAGAGCTTTTGAAAGGGCACTTCGAAAAAGTCACGTCGAGTGACCAGCAAGTCGAACCGTTCGTTCAACACTGGCAGAAACTCCAGCCGCGATTGGCGTGCGGAACTCTCAAGGCCAAAGGCGACATCGGCCTCACCGGAAAACACGGCCTGTGCCGCTTCACGCTCATCGCGCACCATCGGCCCGGTCAAAACCCGCTCGGCGAAATTTGGGCCGAGCTTTGCGAATTGCTTGGTTAGCAAGACATGGCTTCCCGCACTTTCCTGGCGGCGCGCCAAACGCTTTCCGGCCAGGTCCCCCAGACCTCGGATCTTAAGCGGATTGCCTTGGGGAAGGATCAGGCCGCGCCGGCGCATGGCCCAAGAGATCAACACGACAGGCCGGAACTTGAATTCCCGCAGGACGACATCGCGGTTCCACCCATCCCCCTCATCATCAGGAATGTGCAATCCGGCGGCCAATCCTTCGGCAGCCGCAAAACGCCTCAGTCCGTCCAGACTGCCGTCGAACAAGCTGGCGAGCCCGCATTCAGACGATCGGAGCGCCCATTCCAACAAGGGGTCGTGGCTGCCGACAATGACCGGCGGTCGCGGACCATCTCCGCCGCTGCTCTCGCCCGCACGTTCAATCCAGGCCAGCACCGCATCGCGAGGAAACAGCAGCTTGCCGGTTGCCCGGCTGTGCGGCACATCCCCGGTGGCGACAAGATCGTAGACCTTGCGCTCCTTGACCCGGATCAGGTCCGCCAGTTCTTTCGTTGTGAGATAAAGCGGAAGATCTTCCAACATGCACTGGGCTCGACGAAAAAACGGTCTAATGTGACCTGGAGCCTTCCCGGTACCCCGATGGGCTGCCAAAGGCAAGCAGCGGAGCCCTTTGTGGTCCCCGCTGCGTATTTGCTATCAGGCCGCGCTTTCCGCCGAAAGTTCTGAGCGCTTTGCCGCTTCTTCCTCAACCAGCTCCTTTTTCGACAGCTTGCCGACCATAGTTTTGGGCAGTTCGTCGCGGAACTCGTAGTCGCGCGGAAGTTCGATCGGCGACAGGTGATCCTTTAGGAATGTCTTCAGTTCCTGAGCGCTCAGCTCGTACCCGTCTTTCAACTTCATGAACGCCTTCGGCGCCTGACCACGATAGTCATCGTGCACGGCAATCACGATCGTCTCTGCAACGGCTTCGTGCTGATAAATCGCTTCCTCGATCACACGGGGATAGACGTTGTAACCCGA
Source organism: Roseibium hamelinense (assembly GCF_007830545.1). Classification (GTDB taxonomy): domain Bacteria; phylum Pseudomonadota; class Alphaproteobacteria; order Rhizobiales; family Stappiaceae; genus Roseibium; species Roseibium hamelinense. Next base: position 320,007 of record NZ_VLLF01000002.1, on the reverse strand, counting down.
ACACAAGATCAGATCCTTGATGCGGTCAACCAGATAGATGAAGCCGTCCTCGTCCTGATACCCGACATCGCCGGTGTGGAGATACCCATCCGGTTCGATCGTCTCGGATGTGGCATCCTCACGCTTCCAGTAGCCCTTCATGATCTGATGGCCGTGAAGCAGGAGCTCGCCCTTTTCGCCTTTGGCGACTTCGGTCTTGCGGTCTTCGATATCGACAAACCGGGCGGACGTGCCTGGCACAAGACGGCCGATAGACCCCGCCCTGCTGGTCCGGTCCAGCGGATTGACGCAAGCAACGGGAGACGACTCGGTCAGGCCGTAGCCTTCCACCAGAATACAGCCCGTCAGCTTCTCGAAGTTTTCCTTGACCTCCACCGGCAGCGGAGCGCCGCCGGACAGACACAGGTTCACGCTGGTGAGATCATAGTCCTTGGTAATTGGAGAATTGTTGATTGCCGTAAAGATTGTTGGAACACCCGGGAACAGGGTCACTTTCTTTTTCTGGATGACGTCAAGAACATCCTTCAGTTCAAATCGCGGCTGCAACACCATTTCAGCACCAAGGATCACTGAAAGGTTTTGCGCAACGGTCATTGCGAAAACGTGGAAGAAAGGCAAAACGCAAAGCACTTTTTCTTCGCCCGCCTTCGCCTTCTCAAAGACGCACCGCATCTGCTCAATATTGGCCGACAGATTGCGATGGGTCAGCATGGCGCCCTTCGGAACGCCGGTTGTTCCGCCCGTATACTGAAGGACCGCGATCGCCTCTTTCGGATCGATGTCAGCCGCCTGAACCGAACTGCCTTTCGTCTGAAGATCGGCAAACCGGACATGCGCCGCATCCTGCGGGATGGAAGCAACATCCTTGCGCTTGAAAAGGCTGAACAGGACTTTTTTCACCGTCGGCAAGATGCCTGTCATTGGACAAACGATGATGGTATCGAGCAACTTTTCCTGGCGGACAGCCTCGACCTTGTCATAGATGACCTTTAGATCCATGGTCACCATGATGCGGACATCGGCATCGCGCGCCTGAAACGCCAGTTCGCGCTCGACATAAAGCGGATTGAAGTTCACCACCGTGGCGCCGAGCTTCAGAATGGCGAAATAGAACACCGTGTAGTACGGCGTGTTCGGCAAACACAGACCAACGTGAACGCCGGGTTTCACACCCATTGCCTTGAGACCGGCGGCGGTCCTGTCGACCATGGCACCGATGTCTTTGTAGCTCCAAACGCGCCCCATGAAATCGGCGGCGGGCCGATCTCCGAACTTGGCAACGGTGTCTTCTAGATATTCGTGTACCGGACGGGGCTTGAATGCCGCGTTCCACTCCTCCGCAGTCGTCATTGGCGAACTCCAACGCTCTTCTGGTTGAAACGCCAGAGTTCCGCAGACATACGCATCCATAGTCTCGGCCCAAAATAATTCGGGCTGACGTTTCCTCACCTGCGTATTGCCTTGTCACCCGGCGCGGCCATTTTTGGCCTTTGATGTGAAATGGGCATACGCTAACGTAAACGTCAACTCACGACGTTACGACACCTACCCCAAAAAATGTGGTTTCGAGCACACTTTCCATGAAAGGTTGCATATTTTGATCGACTAACGCAATCTCTCAGCGCATATCCTATCTGAGTGGAAGTTTGCCAGATCGCACACGCTTGGGCAAATCACGACCGTTTCGGCCAGGTCCATTTTGGTGCGTCACCCCCTTCAACAAGGGTTTCACCAAGATCCTTTCGCAGCTCGTAGCGAACACAGCATCGATTGTTTGCCAGCACCTCAATGAGCGGTTTGGCGTGCGAGACAACGATGACCTGGGTTTCCCGGCCAGCCCGCTCAATCAATCGGGCCAGAGGCTCCAAAAGCGCGGGATGCAAGCTTGTTTCCGGTTCGTTCAAAACGAGAAGCGGCGCAGGCCGGGGAGACAAAAGCGCTGCAATCAACAGAAGATACCGCAGCGTTCCATCCGACAGCTCCCCGGTTCGCAGAGGCCGAAGCAACCCTTTTTGATGCATCAAGACCTCGAAATAGCCGTCATTGACGACAATCTCGATCCTGGCTCCTGGAAAAGCGTCATCGACAGCCTCAGCCAAAGCCGCTTCGTCTCCGATCTCATAAATCGTCCGCAGGGCTGCGGCCAAATCAGAGCCGTCTGACGACAGCACCGGTGTGCGGGTACCAATCTTTGGCGCGCGTGCGGGAGCATCAGAGTCTGTTCGGAAGTGATCGTAAAACCGCCAGGCCCGCATACGCTCACGCAAGACAAGAAGCTCCAGCCCGTCCTTTGGATCGGCTGCATGGGTCATCATGCTGTCGTAGCGGGCCAGGTTCTGAACCACCGGCATGCGCTGCCCGCGGTCATTCAACACCCGCACCATCGGGCCGCTGCGGCCGGCAATCTCGTTCGAGCGCGACAGCGCCTCACCTGCCCAAAGGGCTTCTGACTTGATCTCGGGATCCATCGAAAAATAGGATCGCCCGGCATCGGCCGGCAATCCCATGTCAATGGCGTAACCGTAGTCTTCGTCTGCGAACCCAAGCTTCAGGCTGACGACCTTGTTGCGCACCGTGCCCTGCACAGGAACCTCACCCTTGCGCATCGCTTTGGAAAATTGTTCAGGCCCGGCCCACAACGTCGATTGCAGACCGCCTTCCCGTGCCAGGGATGCGATCGCACGGCCTTGTGCGATGTCCGCAAGCAAGCGGATCGACCTGTAAAGGCTCGACTTGCCGCTGCCGTTCGCCCCGGTAATCAATGTGATCTTTTCTAGCGGGATCACCACGTCTCTGAGCGAACGGTATCCCGCAACTGCCAGCGTCAGGATCATGCAGCCGGATCCACAAGCTCAAACTTGTTGACGTCAAACAGCCCGAGATCCGTAATCTTGAGGTGCGGGATCACCGGCAACGGCAGAAAGGCCACCTGCAAGAACGGCTCTGGCAGAGTGCATCCGAGCTCGGTTGCCGCTGAACGTAGCGTTTGCAAGGCGTCATGAACGCTCTCAAACGGCTCAAGGCTCATGAGCCCGGCCAGCGGCAGCGCAAGTTCCGCTTTCGGGCCATCCGCATCCGCCACAACAAATCCGCCCTTCAAATCTATGACCCTGTTGACCGCATGAGCCATCGCTGCCTCATCGGCACCAACAACGCAGATGTTGTGGCTGTCATGAGCGACCGAAGACGCAATGGCACCTGCTGTCATGCCAAAACCGGAGACAAACGCCACCCCGATGTTGCCTGTCATCTTGTGGCGCTCGACAACTGCGACTTTCAAAACGTCCTGCCCCGTATCGATCTGTGCTTCGCCGTTTTCGACGGGGACCGCCTTCGACAGATCCTCGGTGATGATCCGTCCGGGAACGACACCGATAACCCGGCTTTCCTGATTGCGCGCCGAAACTTTGAAGTTCTCAGCGGTCACCCTGTGGGCGTTGACGCTGTCGAGCCCAACCGGGGCGACCGGCTTCCGCATGTCGAAAGCGGTTTGGGACGCCAACACGCCGCCCGAAATAACGCTGGAGACCCGGCACTCTTCAAGGTTGTCCAGCAGGACGATATCCGCCCGCCATCCAGGTGCAATCTGACCACGGTCCATCAACCCGAATGCGCGCGCGGCAGACCAGCTGGCGGCCCGGTAGGCATCCAGAGGACGTGTTCCCCCGGCAATCAGGCGCCGGATCATGCTATCGAGGTGACCTTCCTCAGCGATGTCCAGCGGATTGCGGTCGTCCGTGCACAGCGCGACAAAACCGGACACATCTGGCTGAAGGATCGGCGCCAGGGCATCCAGATCCTTTGAAACCGACCCTTCCCGGATCAGGATTGTCATGCCCTTGGACAGCTTCTCAAGGGCCTCTTCGGCGCTTGTCGCTTCGTGGTCTGTGCGGATGCCTGCTGACAGATACGCGTTGAGAGCAGTGCCGGACAATAGCGGCGCGTGGCCATCTATGTGTCGGTCCTGGAAAGCCGCCAACTTTGCCAAAACTTTCGGATCACGGTGGATCACGCCCGGAAAATTCATGAACTCCGCAAGCCCGATCACTTGCGGATGATCCCTAAACGGCAAAAGGTCCGCGATCTCAAGGCAGGCGCCCGACGTCTCGAACTGAGTTGCCGGTACGCAAGATGACAGATTGATCCGGACATCCATAAGTGTCCGTTCCGCGCATGAGAGAAAATACCGTATTCCCTCGCTGCCCAGGACATTTGCGATTTCATGCGGGTCACAGATCGCGGTTGTTACGCCGTGCGGCAATACACACCGTTCGAATTCAAAGGGCGTTACAAGCGACGATTCGATGTGAAGATGGGTGTCGATGAAGCCGGGCACGGCAAAGCGTCCTTGGGCGTCGATCTCCACCTTTCCAGAATACTCCGCGTGAGTGCCGACAATCCGGTCGCCGACAATCGCAATGTCCGTCTTGGTAACGGACCCGTCGAGCACGCTGAACAACTTGGCATTTTTCAAAACAATATCCGCGTTGGCCTGCTTGCAGCCTGCAGCGATTGCGCGCTCTAAAAAATCTGCGCCATGGTTTTGAACAAGCATCATCGTCTCCAACAATAAACATCTGCGCCGGACCGGCTGGGTCTGAAGCGCCCAATGCGGCGGAAGACTATAGCCGTTTCAAAAAAACGGCGAGTGCTTGCGCAAGCACACCGTCGGCAAAATGCTTTTTTTCAACGCAAACCAACTTTAAATCAGGCGCCTAAATCGGCCTTGCTGTCCAACGAGATACACCGTACGCTATAAATAAATATGAATTAAACCATTGAATAAAATATTTTTTTCAGAAGAGAAATTACTTCACACCGCAGCGCAACAACGAATGTGGTTGACAATTCAGCAGAGCAGCCGAATAATTTCATCAACAATAATTAATAGTGATCCAGCGCAAATAGCGCATACTGAACACCTAAGAGGTTGGGAGGCTTCACGGTGGCAGAGACGGGACGAACAGCACGCGGATCGAATTCCGCACAACTGCGCCGCTACAATGAACGGATCGTCCTGCAAATGCTTCGGCGCGCAGGTGTCGCCTCCAAGGCCGATCTTGCCCGTTCCGCTAAACTCACAAATGCAGCCATTGGCGGTATCATCCAGGCACTCATAGACGACGGTCTGATTGTTGAAACTGGAAAACGCCACGATGGGGGACGCGGCCAACCCGCGACCCTTTTGAAACTTGCCGCACGCGGCGCGTTCAGCTTCGGTGTCCGGGTCGACCGGACAAGTCTGGAAACTGTTCTCATCGACTTCGAGGGTAAGGTCATCGGACGCAGGGGGCACGACATGATCCTGCCAGCTCCTGAGCGGGCCCTGGAGATCATTGAAAAGGATCTGAGCAGTTTGAAAGAGCTGCTTAGCACGGATGAGGCAGCCCATGTGGCCGGGATCGGAATTGCCCAGCCATTCAATCTCGGCTCCTGGCTGCGCGAGCTCGGGCTCCCGGAAGCCAATTTCAAGAAATGGGATGACTTTGACCTCGCAACCGAACTCGAGACCCGCTGCAAACTGCCGACTTTCCGGGAAAACGACGGAACAGCAGCCGCCGTCGCCGAATTGTTTTACGGTCATGGCCGCCAGAATGACGAGTTCCTCTATCTGTTTCTCGGTCCGGCCATCGGCGGCGGGCTTGTCCTGAATGGCGATGTCGTCCGCGGCGTGTCCGGCAATGCGGGCGACGTTGCCATGATGCCGGTCCCGCCGAGCAAACTCTCGACCGCTCCAGCGCCGAAGAAAAACTGGGACATCTTGCTCACACGCGCATCCCTGGTGGCGCTTGCCCGGCATCTAGAGCCGGAACAGTTTTCCTCGCTCAGCCGCCACGACCTTCAGGCCGCTGCCAGCGAGGAACGTGCGGATGTCGGCGAATGGCTCGAAGATTGCGTCGATGCGCTCACGCCATCGGTGCGCTCGGCCCATGCCATTTTGGACTTTCCGGTCGTGATCATCGACAGTGACCTTGATCAGAGTTTTACGAGCAAACTGGCAAACCTTCTAAGCGCGTCGTTGCAGGAAGCCGCGCCGGAGGCGCGCATGGCACCTGACATCCTTGTCGGCAGCTTCAGCCAGGATGCCAGCGCGATTGGCGCTGCAACGCTTCCGCTGTTTTTCAATTTCTCGCCAAGAGCCACGATTTTAACCGGTGGCAAGGCGCAGGGCTCCGCCGGTGCGGCGGTCCATGAGGAGGGGGTCCCGCATTAGGCACTTTGAGGGATCGGGACGTCTGGCCGCTCCCGTCCTTTGAAACAACCTCACGGCCAGGGAGGAAGAGGGAATGATCCGGAAACTGCTTGGAACTGCTTCAATACTTGCCGCAATGGCCGCGGCACCGGCCATGGCGGCAGACACATCAGCCTGCCTGATCACAAAGACCGACACGAACCCGTTCTTTGTGAAAATGAAAGAGGGCGCTACTGCCAAGGCGGAAGAGCTCGGCATTGATCTGAAATCCTTCGCAGGAAAGGTCGATGGTGACCATGAAACGCAGGTCGCTGCGATCGAAACCTGCATTGCCGACGGTGCGAAAGGGATTTTGCTGACAGCATCCGACACGTCTTCCATTGTGTCGGCGGTTCAGCAAGCCCGTGACAACGGCCTATTGGTGATCGCACTCGACACCCCGCTCAATCCGATCGACGCTGCTGATGCGACATTCGCCACAGACAATTTCCTGGCGGGCGAACTGATCGGCAAATGGGCCGCAGCCACACTTGGAGATGATGCTGCGAATGCAAAAATCGCCATGCTCGACCTTGGCGTCAGCCAGCCAACGGTCGGTGTCCTGCGCGACCAGGGGTTCTTGCAAGGCTTTGGCATCGAGCTCGGCGACCCCAACCGCTGGGGTGACGAAACTGACCCGCGCATTGTCGGCAACGACGTGACAGCCGGGAACGAGGAAGGCGGCCGCCGGGCCATGGAAAACCTTCTCGCCAAAGATCCGATGATCAACGTCGTTTACACCATCAACGAGCCGGCTGCGGCCGGGGCCTATGAGGCCCTGAAAGCAATTGGCCGGGAAAACGACGTTCTCATTGTATCCGTCGACGGCGGCTGCCCCGGTGTTCAGAACGTCAAAGACGGCGTAATTGGCGCGACCTCCCAGCAATACCCGTTGCTGATGGCATCCCTTGGCATTGAAGCGATTGCCCAGTTTGCGGCCGACGGCACCAAACCGCAGCCGACCGAAGGCAAGGAGTTCTTTGACACCGGTGTGGCGCTCGTCACCGACAATCCGGTCGATGGTGTTGAGTCGATCGATACGGATGAAGGCATGAATCTCTGCTGGGGCTAAGCCCCGGCTGAGACGAAAAGACCAGGGGCAAGCGATCGCTTGCCCCTCACCTCGCATTCAGGAGGAGGCAGTGGCATGGCCTCGAACGACCGAGCGACCCGCGGACCGACGGAATACGAAAGCGCAGCCTCAACAAGTCCATCGGCTGTAGCGGAATTCGACCAGCATCATCAGACCTTGGTGCACAAAATTCAGCACGCGCTGCACCAGACACCGTCTTTGGTGCCACTTATCGTCCTGATGGTTTCAATTCTGATTTTCGGGATTTTACTGGGGTCGAAGTTCTTCTCGCCCTTCGCACTTACCCTGATCCTGCAGCAAGTTCAGATCATCGGCATCGTTGCGGCAGCACAAAGCATTGTCATCCTGACCGCCGGTATCGACTTGTCCGTCGGCGCCATCATGGTGCTGTCCTCCGTGGTGATGGGGCAGTTCACCTTCAGATACGGCCTGCCTCCGGAAATCGCGGTGATATGCGGCCTTATCTGCGGCACGCTGTGCGGCTATATCAACGGCTTTCTGGTAGCCGTCGTCAAACTGCCCCCGTTCATTGTCACACTTGGCATGTGGCAAATCATCCTCGCCACCAATTTCCTCTACTCGGCAAACGAAACAATCCGGTCTCAGGAAATCTCAGAACTCGCGCCGTTCCTTCAGTTTTTCGGCAACAAGGTCAATATCGGCGGCGCGATCTTCACCTACGGTGTCATTTTCATGGTCGTGCTGGTCATCGTCCTCGCCTATTGCCTGCGGCAGACCGCATGGGGCCGCCATGTGTATGCTGTAGGCGATGATCCGGAGGCCGCGCAACTCTCAGGAGTTCAGGTCAAGCGCACGCTCATTTCTGTCTACATGTTGTCCGGTCTGATTTGCGCTTTTGCCGGCTGGGCTTTGATCGGCCGGATTGGTTCGGTGTCGCCAACCTCCGGCCAGCTGGCCAACATTGAATCAATTACTGCGGTGGTGATCGGCGGCATATCGCTGTTCGGCGGACGCGGATCGGTGCTCGGAACCTTATTCGGCGCTTTGATCGTTGGTGTCTTTACCCTCGGCCTCAGACTTCTGGGTGCCGACGCACAGTGGACCTACCTGCTGATCGGCTTGCTGATTATTGCCGCGGTTGCTGTCGATCAATGGATCAGAAAGGTGTCGGTGTGATGGAACCAGTTCTGAAAGCCCGAAACTTGGTCAAACGCTATGGCCGTGTGGTCGCGATGGACCACGCCGACTTCGAGCTGTATCCGGGCGAAATCTTGGCCGTCATTGGTGACAACGGCGCCGGAAAATCAACCCTGATCAAAGCGTTGAGCGGAGCAGTTTCGCCGGATGAAGGCGATATTTGGCTGGAGGGTCAGAAAATCCACTTCAGTTCACCCATCGACGCAAGAAACGCCGGAATAGAAACGGTTTATCAGACACTCGCCATGTCTCCCGCCCTGTCTATCACCGACAACATGTTCATGGGCCGCGAGTTGCGCAAACCGGGATTTCGCGGGAAAATTCTCCGCCAACTGGACCGCAGGAGAATGGAGGAAGTAGCCCGCGAGAAACTGAGCGAACTCGGTCTTCTGACAATCCAAAACATCAATCAGGCCGTTGAGACCCTGTCCGGCGGGCAACGCCAAGGCGTGGCCGTGGCGAGGGCTGCGGCCTTCGGATCCAAAGTCGTGATCATGGACGAACCAACCGCTGCACTTGGTGTCAAGGAAAGCCGGCGGGTGTTGGAGCTGATCAAGGACGTGCGCAGCCGCGGGCTTCCGATCGTTTTGATAAGCCACAACATGCCGCATGTGTTCGAGGTCGCCGACCGCATCCATATCCACCGTTTGGGAAAGCGCGCTGCGGTCATCAAACCGGATGATTTTTCAATGTCGGACGCTGTGGCAATTATGACCGGGGCGATGGACCCGCCTGAGGGAATGGCGGCCTGATCGCGCCCGCGCGGGTTTTGTTTCACAACAGTAAGGCCAGCTGGATGAAGCTGCGGCCGAACATTTTCATGGACCCTAAGAATGATACTTGTGTGCGGTGAAGCGCTGTATGACATGTTTTCAGACAACACGTCCGCAGATCCGATCGGTTTTGAGGCACATATTGGTGGCTCGCCTTACAATGTCGCAATCGGTTTAGCGCGGCTCGGCCAGAAACCCGCATTTTTTGGCGGCATCTCCACAGACCAGCTTGGCGAAAAACTACTTGCGCGCCTCGCCGAAGAGGGCGTTGAAACCACCAATGTCCATCGCAGCCCTGCCCTGACAACCTTGAGCCTTGTTCAAAAGACGGCAGCAGGGCAGCCGGTCTATACGTTCTACGGCGAGAATGCCGCCGACCGGATGGTCACTGAAGCAGATCTGCCGCTGCCAGACCAAAACTTTGCCATGGTTCACATCGGTTCCTACACCGCGCTCGTTGAGCCGGTTGCCTCCGCGTTGAAAAACCTTATTGAGCGCGAACGCCCAAACAGTCTGATTGCCTTCGACCCTAATATTCGGCCAACAGTTGTCCCGGACATGAATGCGTGGAAGGCAAACACGCACAATCTCGCGGCGGTGGCGGACGTGATCAAGGTGAGCGATGAGGATCTCGCACTGATCGAACCGCTCAAGCGCATAGACGACATCGCCCAAGGCTGGATTGAACAGGGCTCAGGACTTGTGGTTGTCACGCGGGGCGCCAACGGCGCGGAGGTGTACACCGTAAACGGACGTTATTCATTTGAGGGACAAAAGGTTGCTGTAGCGGATACGGTTGGTGCGGGCGACACATTCCAAGCCGCGCTTTTGATGGGATTGACAGAACTCGGCATTTGCGGACGGGACGAGCTTGCCCGGCTTGACGACAGCCATGTCACCAGGCTTGTGTCTTTTGCAATCGAAGCCTCTGCGCTCACCTGTACACGGCGCGGGGCAGACCTGCCGAGAAAATCGGAACTCCGGCCGTTTTGAGTTGCGCCGGATTTATTGCTGACAACGGTATTAAATCGATTTAAAAACGCATCGGACTCACGAGGACAAAGGGCCGGATCGAATGGTTGCACGTGTAATTGAGGTTGAAGAATTCGACCTGGTCGTGTTCGGAGCATCCGGCGATCTGGCGCATCGGAAACTGATCCCGGCTCTTTACCACCGCTCCCAGGATGGCCAGGTTCCCGAGCATGCCCGCATCATCTGCACATCGCGCCGCGACTATTCGGACGACGAATACCGCAAGTGGGCCGAAGACGCATTGAAGGAACATGTTCCTGACCATGACCCGAAGAGCCTGCAAACATTCCTCGCGCGGCTTCGCTACGTAAAAATCGATGTCGGCAGCGGCGACGGCTACGACTCGTTAAAGGCAATCCTCGACGAGCGGCCAGACGTCATCCGTGCCTTCTACCTGGCCGTGGGGCCGGATTTGTTTGGCACAATCTGCGAAAATCTAGGCAAGGCCGGTCTTGTCAACGGCATGACCCGGGTCGTAATTGAAAAACCGATCGGCAAGGATGGTGAATCTGCGCGCGCGCTTAACGAGACCGTGGGCAAGGTCTTCGAAGAGCACCAGATTTTCCGTATCGACCACTATCTCGGCAAGGAAACAGTTCAGAACCTAATGGCGCTGCGCTTTGCCAACGCCCTGTTCGAACCCCTTTGGAACGCCGCGCATATCGATCACGTACAAATCACTGTCGCCGAAGCGCTTGGCGTTGGTGGCCGGGCCGGTTACTACGACACTGCTGGCGCGCTGCGCGACATGGTTCAAAACCACATCCTTCAGCTGCTTTGTCTCGTTGCCATGGAGCCGCCTGAATCGATGGACGCAGACAGCGTGCGCGATGAGAAACTCAAGGTCCTCAAGGCGCTGGCGCCGATCACGGAACAAAATAACGATCGCCTCACCGTTCGGGGCAGATACACTGCGGGTGCGTCTGCGGGCGGCGCTGTGCCGGGATATCTGGAAGAGCTGGGTCATCAGGACAGCACGACCGAGACTTTCGTGGCGCTGAAAGCCGAAATCGCCAACTGGCGGTGGGCGGGCGTTCCATTTTACCTGCGAACTGGCAAACGGCTTGCCAAACGCGTTTCGGAAATCGTGGTTCAGTTCCGCCCGATCCCGCACTCGATTTTCTCTCAAGAAGCCGGGACGATTACGGCCAACCGGTTGATCATCCGCCTGCAGCCAGACGAAGGCGTGCAAATGCAGATCATGATCAAGGACCCGGGACCGGGCGGAATGCGGCTGCGCAAAGTCCCTCTCGATATGAGCTTCGCCGAAGCATTCAAAGTACGCAATCCGGATGCTTACGAGCGCTTGATTATGGACGTGATCCGCGGCAACCAGACCCTTTTTATGCGCCGCGACGAAGTGGATGCCGCTTGGGCCTGGATCGACCCGATCCTCACTGCCTGGAACGCATCGCGTGACACGCCGCGAAACTACACTGCAGGGACTTGGGGCCCATCCGCATCCATCGCGCTCGTGGAACGGGACGGCCGGACCTGGGCCGAAGACGAAATTTAAGCTGTTGTCGGGACAGACGATGTCATACCGGTGCCGATTGATCATTTAAATCGATTAAATTAGCTCTATGCCGTCACTTCGGATAAGGTCGTTTTGACCAGCGTCTCCTCCGCGCCATGTGTTTGGGAGGACAACACGAGGACACGAACATGACCATCCAAGCCCGCATCGGTGAAGTAACCGAACGCATCGCAAGGCGCAGTCATGACAGCCGCTCCGCCTATCTCGAACGTATTCAGCGCGCCGCCGACCAGGGCCCGCAGCGCTCACGCCTTTCCTGCGGCAACCTGGCCCACGGATTTGCCGCATGCGGATTGTCCGACAAGGCCGCGCTTTCCGGGGACGTTGTTCCGAACCTCGGCATCATCACCGCCTACAACGACATGCTGTCGGCGCACCAGCCTTACGAAAATTTTCCAAGTCTTATTCGTGAAGCCGCGAATGAGGTCGGCGCAGTCGCACAGGTCGCCGGCGGCGTTCCGGCCATGTGCGACGGTGTCACCCAAGGGCAGGACGGCATGGAACTGTCGCTGTTTTCGCGCGATGTGATTGCCATGGGCGCCGCGGTCGGACTGTCACACCAGATGTTCGATGCTGCGGTGTTTCTCGGTATCTGCGACAAGATCGTGCCGGGCCTGGTTATATCTGCGCTTTCTTTCGGCCATTTGCCTGCGATTTTCATTCCCGCGGGTCCGATGACCACCGGCATTTCCAATGATGAGAAAGCCAAGGTCCGCCAGCTTTATGCTGAAGGCAAGGTCGGCAGGGACGCGCTTTTGGAATCCGAATCCAAGGCCTATCACTCTCCCGGCACCTGCACATTTTACGGCACAGCCAACTCCAACCAGATGCTAATGGAAATCATGGGCCTGCACATGCCGGGCGCATCCTTTGTCAATCCGGGTACGCCCCTACGTGAGGCGCTGACCCGCGAGGCGGTCAAGCGCGCGCTGGCAATCACCGCTCTTGGCAATGAGTTCACTCCCGCAGGGGAAGTGATCAACGAAAAAGCTATAGTCAACGGCGTCATCGGCCTGCATGCCACCGGTGGCTCGACGAACCATACGATGCATCTGGTCGCAATGGCCAATACCGCAGGCATCAAGCTCACCTGGGACGACATTTCTGACCTGTCGGATGTGGTGCCGCTACTGGCGCGGGTTTATCCCAACGGCAAAGCGGACGTGAACCATTTCCAGGCAGCAGGCGGTCTTGGTTTCCTGATCCGCGAGCTGTTGGCAGAAGGCTATCTGCACCAGGACGTGAAGACCGTTTTCGGAACCGACCTGTCCGGTTACACGGTGGAAGCCAAACTGGACGACGACGGCAATGTCGTTCGCGAACCAGTCCCGGGGACATCTGGCGATGAGACGGTACTGGCTCCCTTCGCCAAGGCATTTCAGCCGACAGGCGGTCTCAAAATGCTGACCGGCAACATCGGCAAGGCTGTCATCAAGATCTCGGCTGTCGCGCCCGAGCGTCACGTCATAGAAGCCCCTGCCCGCGTGTTCCATTCGCAGGAGGATTTCTTGAAGGCCTTCTCCAACAAGGAATTTACAGGCGACATGGCGGCCGTCGTGCGTTTCCAGGGCCCGAAGGCGTGCGGCATGCCGGAACTGCACAAACTGACGCCATCGCTCGGGATTTTGCAAGATCGCGGCCACAAGGTCGCCCTGATCACAGATGGACGTATGTCCGGTGCGTCGGGTAAGGTGCCAGCCGCCATTCACGTAACTCCGGAAGCTGCTGACGGCGGCGACATCGCCAAAATCCAGGACGGCGACATGATCCGTGTCGATGCTGTAACCGGCAAGCTTGAAGTTTTGGTGGATGCAGAGGAGTTTGGCGCCCGGCCGGCCGCAGTTCAAGATCTGAGCGATCACCAAACCGGCGTCGGCCGCGACCTTTTTGCCGCTTTCCGCCATGTGGTTGGCAGCGCGGACACCGGCGCTCATGTGTTTGGCAACTGACCCCTTTTGAAAGCAGTGATTGATGCCCCAAAACGTTCAAAAAATCGAAGACGTCATGTGTGCGGCTCCGGTTATCCCGGTTCTGGTCGTCGAAGACCCGGCAAAAGCCGTACCCATGGCAGAGGCACTTGTACGGGGTGGGCTGCCAGCAATCGAAATCACGCTGCGCACGCCGAAAGCCTTGGAAGCCATCAAGGCTGTCGCTGACAACGTCAAGGGCGCTATCGTTGGCGCAGGAACGGTCCTTGACGGCTCGCAATATTCGGCAGCTGTTCAAGCAGGATCGCAGTTCATCGTATCACCTGGTGCAACCAAAACGCTGCTTGATGCGGCTGAGACCCATTCCGTTCCGCTCCTGCCGGGCGCAGCCACCGCGTCCGAGGTCATGTTCTTGCTCGAAAGCGGCTATTCGCGATTGAAGTTTTTCCCGGCAGAACAAGCCGGTGGTGCTGCCTATCTGAAATCCTTGTCCTCGCCTTTAGCGGCAGCAAAATTCTGTCCGACCGGAGGCGTTAGCCTTGATAAGGCACCGACCTACCTGGCCCTGCCTAATGTCTTGTGTGTCGGCGGCTCCTGGATCGCCGACGCCAAGGTGATTGCGTCGGAAGACTGGGCTGGGATCGAAGAACGGGCCCGCGCGGCCTCTCAGCTCGCAACGTCCTAAAAAGGCAGAAGCATGCTTAAACTGGACCACGTCAATCTACGCACGGCAAACTTGGGCGCGATGGTGACGTGGTATGAGGAGGTTGTCGGGCTGAAGGCCGGGCCGCGCCCGCCTTTCAGTTTTCCCGGCGCGTGGCTTTATGCCGGAAACCAGCCCGTGGTTCATCTGGTCGAAGTTGAGACACCGGCCAAGGGCGAAGAACCGAGGATTGAGCATTTCGCACTCAGTTCGATCGGTTTGGAGGCCTTTTTGAAACATCTGAAAAGCAAAAATGTTCCATATCGTCTGGGACAGATCCCTGGGATGCAAATTACCCAGGTGAACATTTTCGATCCAGATGAAAACCATATTCACGTGGACTTTCATGGCGAGGCCCAACCCTAAACGGAACAAGCTTTCCCTGAGGGGTTAGACATTGGCCCGTATTTCGGCCCCATCATCTTCATCCTCATTCTGGTCATCATTGCTATCAGCGGTCCAATTCAGACGCAAACCGCCAGAAGTCGCGTTCCGCCAGGCAAACTCGCCAATCACCGGCCGGTCAAAACGCGGCACATGCAGGATTACTTGATCGGGGAACTCCGAGAGCCCTTTTGCAGCGATCCGGCACCCGTTTTGCCCGGCATCCACGATTGTGCCCGACACTTCGGTGATGCCTTCCTTGTCCGTAATCTTGACGGGGATCGAAACGTTGTTGCGCCTCTCACGCCGCTTGTCGATAACAGACTGTTCGTTTTTCGGGAAAACAACGGCGCCGGTCTCGCCTTTAACCGCCAGAATCTGAGCTTTGGTCATACGGGTATTGTTGCCGACCCGGATTGCAATATTTTTGCGTAACTCGGAAATCTTGTCGGAGCGAAGCTGGCAGCCCCATTGGCTGACATTGGACACAACCGCCGAAACACAGGTTAGATTGTCGAGGTCAACAACCATCACCTCTTCGGTCGCCCCTTCTTTGTCTTGCAAATGAGCTAAAAGTTCCATTACCAGCCTCCGATACCTTACGTAAGATACGCAAAAGACAGTTTCCAACCAATTAAATAGCCAGACCGGACATGTAGACTTTGACAATCCGCACCTGCCGGCGCCTGTTAGCCAGTGAAACCGGAAAAAGCAGCAAGAACAACAACACAAAGCATCGCGAGGGCCATCACTGCATTGATGATACTGTGTACCCGCGCACTGAGGTCCAGCCGGTGAAGAAACACGCCCGCATAAAGCCATGCGATGTGCACCGGGATCCAGATTGCGTTGATCAACATGAACTTCAAAAGTGTCTCAAGCATCAGGCTGTCAGGATAGAAGGCAAAGCCGGAGAAAAAAGCAGTGTTAACCGCATAGGCCTTTGGATTGATCGCCTGAAGACCAAGCCCCCCGGCGATTCCCGGCGCGCGCTCCGGGTGTATGAACGCGATTTTTGATCCTGACAGTGCGATTTTCGCAGCAATATAGAGCAAAAACAGCGTTGACCCGATCATCAGGACCGTTCGGACCGCAGGGACCGCCAAGACAGCAGCGGCAAGCCCCGAAACAACGGCAAGAGCGACAAGGTTTGTTCCGAGAAACAGGCCGGACACATAGCGCATGCCGGCAGATGCGCCGAAGCTGGCCCCGACACCCGCCGTCGACAGTACTCCCGGGCCGGGCGTAATGAGCAGAAAAAACACGGCAGCGGCAAATGTCAGCATAAAGCGCTCAATATATTCAAAGAAACAATCATGGGCCCCATCCCTTTGTGATCCCGATCACAGCCTTGTCACACGAAAGGAACGACCTTTGTGTTGGAATGCGACAGTGTTTTCATCAAGCTATTGCATCGCCGACATAAATCCAGATCACCGTAACGTTACACCCACCTTTCGGGAGAGAAATCGATGAAGAAAGCGGCATATTTCGCCTATACAGGTCTTGTCGCGATGCTGATTGCAGCACCGGCACAATCAGCGGAGCTTTGCCAGGGCTATGGTCCGCAAACCCCGCGCGACATTACCGCTACGACAGGTGAAAACCAGCGCGTGTTTACTCTCGCACCAGCTCCCGAAAAAATGAACCTGTGCAATCTGCACACCCACACGAACGCCGAGCACAAAGGACCGGGATATACGGTGTCTGCAGGCAGCGGCGAACATGGCGGTTTCCAATGCAATGAGACTGCAAGCCTGACGGAAGCAGAACTCTCGGACCCCGGCGAAGGAGCCTATCAAGGCGTCAAACCCGGCGACACGATCGAAGTTCATTGGGTTTACAGCTCATGCGATGTTGCGCCGGGCAAAGGTCTGGGATCTTGTTTGAGTGATGCCTGCCAGAACCCGGAGTTGCGCGTGGAAAGCCAGGTTTTCCTAGTCGTCAACGATGAGAATGCGCTCGATTTCCGGGATTTTGCCTATGAGGGCAATCAGGTAAACGGGCTTCATCAGCCAAAGGCGCTGCCGACTGACACAGGCACACCGGTCGTGTTTGCCGGGTCAACCACCGGGCCAAGCTTCACCGAGGCAATGTGTTCACCATTTCAGGTTACCTGGAGCGTGCGCCCGCAATGCGCCAAAGTCGATATCAACTCGCTCAACGCATGGGCCGAAAACGGCAACGTATTTGAGGAAGACCATTCTCATGGTGTCCGCCAGCTTGTGACCGCGCCCGAACTTCTCGCGCCGATCAACTGACCACGGCAGCGCACCGGCGCCGTTGACCGGTGCGCATGCCCGGACTGCACATATGTTTCCCTGACAAACGATCCCCAAAGCGGTTCAGGAGCGCTTTGCGCAAGACGCGCCCTTGCTATTCAGCAGAAGGCCGCTAAGGTCTCGCTGCGCTGATTATCGGTAATTCAATCGATTTAAACGGAGGCAACCTTGACCATAGCGGACACGATCAACTCTCTGTCTGATCACGGCAAACGCCTTGGAGAGCAAACTCTCCGGGAGCTTTTCGAAGCCGACCGCGCCCGCTTTGACAGGTTCTCGGCGCGCCTGGATGACTTGCTGCTGGACTACAGCAAGTGCCAGATTGACGAATTGGCCCGCGAACGCCTTATACAACTGGCACGCGCCGCAAATGTCGACGGCATGCGCGATGCCATGTTTTCGGGCGAAAAAATCAACACAACGGAAAACCGCGCTGTCCTCCATACTGCCCTTCGCAACCGCTCGGACCGGCCAGTGATTGTCGATGGCGCTGACGTCATGCCGGGTATCAACGCAGTGTTGGCCACTATGGCGGATTTCAGCGAGGCCGTCCGGTCGGGCGAATTGACCTCCTCCACCGGGAGCGCTTTCACAGATGTCGTCAATATTGGCATCGGTGGATCGGACTTGGGGCCGGTGATGACCACACTTGCGCTTGCGCCCTATCACGATGGACCTGAGTTGCACTACGTCTCCAATGTTGATGGCGCCCATATCGCTGATACGCTTGAGAAGCTGGACCCGGAAACGACGCTTTTCATCGTAGCCTCGAAAACGTTTACGACCATCGAGACGATGACGAACGCGCAAACCGCGCGCCGCTGGATTGCGGAAAAGCTCGGCGAAGATGCCGTGAAAGATCACTTTGCCGCCGTTTCGACCGCGCTCGACAAGGTCGCCGAATTCGGCATCCGGGAGGATCGCGTGTTCGGCTTCTGGGATTGGGTCGGTGGCCGGTACTCGATCTGGTCCGCCATCGGGCTGCCCCTGATGATCGCCATCGGCCCGGATGCGTATGCCGATTTTCTCGAAGGCGCGCATGCAATGGACATACATTTCTGCGAGGCGCCCTTTGACCGGAACCTGCCTGTCCTTTTGGGACTTATAGGCGTTTGGCACCGGGATGTGCTCGGCTATTCCGCGCGTGCAATCTTGCCCTACGACCAGAGGCTGTCACGGTTCCCGGCCTATCTGCAGCAACTTGACATGGAGTCCAACGGCAAGCGCGTCATGAAAGGCGGCGAGCCGGTCGACATGCAGACCGGGCCGCTTGTGTGGGGAGAACCCGGCACCAACGGACAACACGCGTTTTATCAGCTTCTTCACCAGGGAACGTCAGTTATCCCGTGCGAGTTCATCCTGGCAGCACACGGACACGAAGAAGACCTGCAACATCATCATGATTTGCTGATCGCAAATTGCCTCGCCCAATCCGAAGCCTTGATGCTGGGCCGGACCCTTCAGGAAGCCAAAGATCTGCTTGCCGCTTCCGGAAAACCCTCCGAAGAAATCGAAGCACAGGCACCGCACAAGGTTTTTCCCGGCAACCGGCCATCACTGACAATACTCCATGACCGCCTGACGCCTTATAATCTGGGCAGACTGATCGCACTTTATGAGCATCGGGTCTTCGTCGAGGGCGTGATATGGGGCATCAATTCTTTCGATCAGTGGGGCGTGGAGCTCGGCAAAGAGCTTGCGACCGCCCTTCTGCCAATTGTCCAAGGGACTCAATCCGCGGATGAAAAAGACTCCTCCACGAAAGGTCTTTTGACAGCGCTCAAAGCGCAATAGGTGTCAATCGCCGTAATTTTGCCTCAAGCACTGAGTTGTGTACCCGAAGGCGCCTACGCGCTGCGTTACATCCGAGCGGGCAGCGTCGCCAGATTGTTCGCCTCTCGGTCAAGCCATTGTTTCATTCTTGCCGTTGTTTGGTTAACGGCATAGTCTTGAACAGAAATTTTGTGTTTTTTGTGCATCAAGTGTGATGCACGCTACTGCAAAAAGAAAAAAACTCGAATACGCTGATGCCTAACGTAGCGTTGTTCAAAGGAGCCTACCGTCATGCAAAAAATCTTCGTCCTTGTCGCGTCCGCCATGCTGCTGGCGGCCTGCCAGTCCGACAGCCAGCGCGACCGCGCACTTGTCGGCGGCGGCCTCGGCGCTGCAACTGGCGCAGCCATAGGCGCTGCAGCGACCGGTGATGTCGGCGGCGCTCTTGTCGGCGCTGCAATCGGTGGCGCTGGCGGTGCGATCGCAGGCTCTGCGACCACGCCGAAAAACTGTGTAGCCTATGATTCCAATGGCAATCCATACCGGGTTGCCTGCCCATAGCCGTAAAACAAAAGAGCCGCCGCGCGGCGGCTCTTTTTTCAGGAACTGACCATGAAAAAACTACTCTTTGCCGGGGCAGCTGCCCTTCTTCTTGCAGGTTGCCAGTCGGACAGCCAGCGTGACCGCGCTCTTGTTGGCGGTGGCCTGGGAGCAACGACAGGTGCAATTATTGGCGCGGCAGCTGGCAACGGGGTCGGTCCTGCTCTGGCAGGGGCTGCCATTGGCGCTGCAGGTGGTGCAATCGTTGGATCGGCTACAACGCCCAAGAACTGCGTTGCCTACGACCGGAACGGACGGCCTTACCGGGTCGCCTGCCCGTAAATTCGACACTAACGAAGGGCGCTTTGCATCGTTAGACTCTTAAGTGATTCGAATTCACTCATGGGGCCTGCGACATGAAGCGCCTTTTAATCGTTTTGGCAGCAACGCTGCCGCTGGCAGGATGCATCTCGGGATCCGATACGGAACGGGACCGTATCCTCATCGGTGGCGGCTTGGGCGCCGCAACGGGAGCTGCCCTTGGCGCAGCGGCCGGATCAACCGCCGGCTGGGCTTTTGCAGGAGCTGCGATTGGCGCTGTAGGCGGCGGCGTGATCGGTGCTGTAACAGCCCCGCGGGAATGCGTGGCCCAACTTCCAGATGGCACTCCCTACAACGTCAGATGCCCTTAGAAACGCGAAATGGCGGGCCTCTTCGGTCCGCCACGTCGCTGTTATTCACAAAAATGTGGCTGCGCTTGCGCAGGCCTCAGGCGGCCTGTACCGAGACAGCAGACAGCGCCGCTTCAGGGCTGACAAACTCGTATCCGAGAGCCTCTGCAACGGCCGAGCAGGTCACTTTGCCCTGATGAACGTTCAGACCCGGCAGGAATAATGGATCATCCAAAAGCGCCTGCGGAGCGCCTTTGTCGGCAAGAGCCAGGGCAAATGGCAAAGTGACATTGTTCAACGCATAGGTGGACGTGCGCGGCACAGCGCCGGGCATGTTTGCGACACAGTAGTGTACAACCTCGTCAACGATGTAGGTTGGGTCCGAATGGGTTGTTGCGTGGGACGTCTCGAAACACCCGCCCTGATCGATTGCTACATCGACCAGCACCGACCCCGGCTTCATGCGCTTGACCATGTCTGCTGTCACAAGTTTGGGGGCAGCGGCACCAGCGACCAGGACCGCCCCGACAACGAGATCAGCCTCTAGAACATGAGCTTCCAGCGCGGCTTTTGTTGAGTAGACAGTCTTGAGGGCCGACCCATATGTCAAAGACAGCTCGGACAGAACGGAAACGTTGCGGTCGAAGACCGTGACGTCCGCACCCAGGCCCAGCGCCATGGTGATCGCATGCGAGCCAACTACACCACCGCCGATCACAACGACCTTTGCCGGGGCCACGCCCGGCACACCACCAATCAAAGTGCCTGATCCGCCATGTTCCTTTTCTAGCGCTTTCGCGCCCGCAATCACCGAAAGGCGCCCGGCCACCTGAGACATCGGCGCCAGGAGCGGCAGGCTGCCGTCTTTGCCCAAGACAGTTTCATAGGCGATGCAGGTCGCGCCGGACTTGACCAGATCCGCAGTTTGCGCGGCATCAGGCGCAAGGTGCAAGTAAGTGAACAGAATATGGTCCGAACGCAGGCGAGCGCGTTCTTCGGCTTGTGGTTCCTTGACCTTGACGATCATCTGCGCGGTTTCGAAAACCTCCGACGCTGTCGACAGGATTTTGGCCCCAGCGGCTTCATAAGCGGCATCATCGGCACCGATACCCGCACCAGCCAGGGTTTCAACCCAGACTTCATGGCCGCGCGCCGTAAACTCGCGGACGCTATCTGGAGTCAAACCGACCCGGTATTCGTGGTTCTTGATTTCCTTTGGCACACCAATGCGCATGACGTTTCCCCTTTTGATTTGGAATTATCTGAAAATCATACGCCTTTGGCGCTCGCATGTGCTTGCGATTTCATCACCTATGCGGCACTCTACGCAATATAATTGCGCCAATTTGGCGTTTTAAAGCACAATCAACGAAACATGTTGCGCAATGAAGCTTGATAGGATCGACCGACACATTCTTGATGTCCTGCAGTCCGACGGCCGGATTGCCAATGCAGACCTTGCCGAGACGGTCGGCTTGTCGCCGTCTGCATGTTTGCGGCGCATGCGTGCCTTGGAAGAGGCTGGTGTCATCGACAAATATGTCGCTCTGCTCAACCAGCGCAAAATCGGCCGCCGGATGGACGTCTTTGTCGAGATATCCTTGATCGGCCAATCCAACGAAGTCCTCGAGGGGTTTGAAAGGGCCGTTGCCCGTTCGGCAGAAATCATGGAGTGTTTCCTGATGGCAGGCGATGCCGATTACATGTTGCGGGTTACCGCAGCAGACCCGGCGGACTTTGAACGCATTCACCGCGAGGAACTGGCAAGACTTCCGGGTGTCGCCCGGATGAAATCCTTGTTTGCCATCCGGCCAATTGTCCGTAAAACCGCTTTTCATCTCGGCGACAGGCATAGCTGAACAGACTCAATACGCTATAACCTGTCGACGCTAGTACGGAAGCCGCCTATAGTCGGCCCATTCAATCGTTGATTGACCTTAGGAAAAACAAGGTGCCTATTTCGATTTCGCGTCTGATTGATACGACGTACCAACTTGCCGAATGCCCAACCTGGGATCCAAATACAAACCGCCTTTTCTGGACCGATATTCAGGGCTGCAAAATCTATGCAATGGATTGGGCAACCCGCGCGATAGAACATTGGCAATTCGACAATGAAGTCGGATCTTTCGGCCTTGCCGACGACGGACGGCTCGTCGTTGCGGTTTGGGACAAGATCGTCCTGTTCGACCCGGCGTCCGGAGAGCAATCGGTCCTGGCAATGATCGAGGAAGACCAGCCCCATACACGCCTGAATGACGGGAAAGTCGGTCCAGACGGTGCTTTTTGGGTCGGGACCATGGACACCAGAAGTCCAAGGGAACCGATCGCCGGTCTATACCGGGTCGACCCGACAGGCGACGTACACATGATCCGGGATGCGCTTCAGTGCTCCAACGGCTTGGCGTGGTCACCTTCGGGGATGACACTGTATCACTCCGATACCAGTCCGGGCTGGATCGAAGCCTACGCGTTTGAGCCGGAAACCGGCACCCTTGGCAGCAAGATGCTGTTTGCCCAACAAACCAATGAAACAGGGCGCCCCGACGGGGCAACAGTAGACGCCGACGGCTGCTATTGGAGTGCGGGAGTATCTGCCGGGCTATTGAACCGCTTCAGCGAGGACGGGGAGCTCAAGCAAGCCATCAAGATGCCGGTCCCGCGGCCAACCATGCCGTGCTTTTGTGGTCCGGAACTGGACCAGCTGGTCGTCACGAGCTTGAGGCCGCCTTCAGATCCGACGGATATTGACCCGAGTTCGCTGTCCGGCGGCCTGTTCATCGTTGAAGGTCATGGGACGAAAGGCCTGCCGACCAACCTGTTCAAGACCTCGTGACAGCCGAGATGGTTCTCCGGATCTGCAGCGGGAGAAACCCGCCGCAGCATAGACTAATGCTTTCAGTCTAGTGACGGCATTTGGACGACACCGGCCGCCAAACCACCTGCTGATTACTGACCTTCACCTTCCGGTGAACCGTTCTGTAAACAGCAGGCTGGTGCACCACGCGCTTGCTTGCATGTTGAAGGATGTATTTTTCCTGCACGGTACCATAGATGGCAGGGTGCCTGACGGCGACCTTCCCGCCGGGCTTGACGAGAACAGTCTGCGCAACCGTCTTGTAAACAGCCGGGTGGGTCACCTTGCAAAGGACTTTCTTGCCATGACGATACTGGTATTCCCAGCCCGTTGAGGCAGGCTGGACCAGGACCCTCTGATGCCGTGTTTGGTAGACCGGCGCAATGGCGCGGTAACTCACCCGCTCTGGCTGAACAACAACGCGCTTTGTCCGATAGCCGTAAACAGCGGGCTGGCGCACAACGCGCTGGCTCGCTGGCTGAACCAGGACTTTTTCCGCGACCGTGCGGTAGGTGGCCGGAATCACCGCCTGTTCATAACAGGACGATTTGTAGCCACCAGCGGACGCCAGTTGTGGTGAAACATAAAGAAAACTCATCGCCAGACTGGCGATCATTGCAGTTCGACGCATGGCACAATTCCCCCTGCCCTGCGGGCTCAACATGGGCCCGGCATGAGCTTAGGAAATCTTTACCAAAGGTTAAAGCGCCAAATTTCCGAAGGGTTAAGTTACCCTTCTTCGGCATAGTCCGTGTCTTCGTTGATCACGTGTTTTGCAGCCTCAGGGATCCAACTGCCCCATTTGGGTTGCAGCGCGTGATCAACCGACACCCGGTCATCGAACACAAAGCACTCTCCCTTCCAAAGGCTCTTCTCCTCCGGAACCTTTTCCAGGTAGTTCAAAATACCGCCTTCCAGGTGATACACATCCTCGAAACCGTTCTTGAGCATCCACGCCGTCGCCTTTTCGCACCGAATACCTCCGGTACAGAACATGGCAACCTTCGGCTTTTTCTTCAGGGTTTCCGAATGGTCGACCCAGTCCGGGAACTCCCGGAACGACTGGGTTTCGGGGTTCATAGCCCGTTCGAAGGTCCCGAATGCGAACTCATAGTCGTTGCGTATGTCGATGACCACGACATCCGGGTCCTCAATGAGCGCGTTCCAGTCTTCAGGCTTAACATAGGTGCCGACAATTTCGTTCGGGTCGATATCGTCGACCGCCAACCGCACGATCTCCTGCTTGAGCCGCACCTTGATGCGCTTGTAAACGTGGCGATGGCTCCACGACTCCTTGTGGGCAAGATCGGCAAGACGCGGATCTGATCGCAAGTGTGCCAACACTTCACGCACACTGATTTCCGGGCCGCAAATCGTTCCGTTGATCCCCTCGCTTGCCAGCAGCAAACTGCCCCGGACGTCGCGCGCCGCGCAGAAGGCCTTCAGCGGGTCACGCATCGCTTCGAAGTCTTCAAGAGGAGTAAACTTATAAAGGGCAGCGATCAGGTAGTCGGTCATATTGGCTTTTCTTGATTGGTTTTATCGCGCGCTCAGCGCTATTGGCGCCCTCTATAGCGCCGAACGCGTGGTTAAGAGAAGTCCGGATTTTCGCGGACCCTTAGGAACCGGAGGGTTTGCTATCCTTTGCACCGAACTGATTGAGCGCAGAAAGCAGGTCATTGAGATCCGCATCCGGGTCTACTGCAGCTGTTGCAGCGACCGCGGCCATATCGGTTATGGGTGTTGTTTGCAAGATCGCGCCGGCCACCAGCATGTTCCCGAGCATGGCTTGGCGGGCCTGGTTGGCGACCGAATTCTCAAACAGGATGCCCATCGAATGGGACATAGCGCCGTAAAGCGCCGCACCCGCTGTTGCTGGTGCGAGGCCGAGCACAAGGGCATCGATATCGGCAACGGTTTGAACGACAGGTTCTGAGTTCGGATTGGCTGGCATGGGCAAGTCTCCTTTGACAGTTGAACGCTTTTCGCGCGCAGCTTGTGACACCTTTGCCCACTGTCCCGAGCTGCTTCCCGCAAGCACTCTTGCCGGTCCTTACGCGTCTGAACTCAGACAAAAACAACCGGGACACACCAGACAATCACCCTCTAGTTGTTAAAATCTGTTTTACGCGCATGACAAAAGGACCCCGTTCCGGGCACCCGAAACGAAGTCCGATTGTCTCTGACAGCGCTGCTAACGGACGTCAGCCGCCGTTACTTAGCGGCCGCTACGGCCGCCAAAGGCATTCAGAACCGTCAGAAGGCTTGTCAAATTGTCTGCGACACCGCTTTGAGCAACTTTCTCCGTTGCCCCGGCACCGGCCATGGTGTCCATGCTGTAGATCTGCATGACACCCTGGTTGACCGCAGCCTGAGCAAGGATGTTTTGCTGTTGTTGGGCTGCGACCGCGTTTTCAAACAGGATTCCGGTGGAGTGCGCGCTTGATTGATACAGCGTGCTCATCGCCATTGCGGGAGACTCACCAACAACTTTCACGTTGGATTGTGTCACCGCGTCAGTGATCATCGGATTGACGAGTGGGTCAGGCATTCAAAGCTCCTTCAAATCTGCCGGCCAACCGGCCAGCTTCAGGCTTTAGCTGAACGCGTTGAGAACGGTCAGCAGGCTTGTCAGATTGTCCGCGGTACCAGATTGGCCAACCTTTTCTGTCGCGCCGGCGCCGGCCATGGTGTCCATGCTGTAGATCTGCATGACACCCTGGTTGACCGAAGCCTGAGCAAGGATGTTTTGCTGCTGCTGGGCCGCAACCGCGTTTTCAAACAAAATGCCGGTCGAGTGGGCGCTTGCTTGGTAAAGTGAGCTGATCGCCATCGCAGGAGATTCCGCGACAACCTTTACGTTGGATTGCGTGACAGCATCGGTCACCATGGGATTTACGAGAGGATCAGGCATTCATAGCTCCTTCAAAATGGCCGGCTGATGTGCCGGCTGCTGGCACTTAGAAGGACGCTGCCCAGGGGAGTTTGTGAAACGGCAAGCTATTATTTTTATTGTTTTTTTTGAACTCAAACGGGCAAATCGATGCAGACGCTTACTCGCTGGTCTGGTTGTTTGCTATTTTTTCCGCCTGGGCCCTAAGCGCAGCGATCTGACGTTCGACCTCCCGAGCCACCATGGTCTGAACATTGCCCATCATCTGGTTCATCTGATAGGCAAGCTTGGGGTCGGCGGTTTTTCCGCCTCCTGCCGGCATGGCCGCTCCGCCGGGCCCTGGCCCGAGATTGAGCCCGGCTCCCGCCATACCATCTTTCGCCGATTTCAAGAGGTCTGCGAGCAAGGACTTGTCATTGGCAGCCCTCTCCAGAAGAGCGTGCTGCTCACTCATGGACTCCTGGAGCGCAGCCGCCTTTGCAGACGCATTTTTCAAGATGTTTTCGACAGTCGACAAAGCCTCGGTCATGGCTTTGTCGGTTTCTTCCTGCCTTTTTGCGATCTCTCCGGCAATCCCAATGACGCTTGGCAACGACCGGTAGAGCGACTGATAGTCCTCCTGGGTCTTCGCTGCATCCAGATATCCGCTGATGATCTTCTTCAGCAGATCGGTGCCGGCCGATGGCTCATTATTTTGTCCGGGGCCCCGACCGGCGGCTCTTGTTCTGCCTACCATCTTGCTTCTCCTCGTTCACCGATGTTCCAACGGCCGTCTCCCCGGCGGCTACGACCTCGACGGTTTCCTCTGCGGCTGATGGGCTGGGGGCGCCTGTTTTCTGGGCCCGCCCCCCTGCAAGCGCGCGTTGTCCCCGCGTGTACCCGCTTCGGCCAAGGCTGCCTGTGCTGCGATCCCCGCGACCCGAAACACATTTTGTCTCCAGATCAAAAGAACCGGCTGCCTCTTCAAAATAACTAAAGTCGCCTTGTCCAAGCGCAGCTTCACTTCGGATCGCAGTCCGCGTCACTTTCTGCAAATGCACAATATGGCTGACATGATACGAGTAGGCCTCATGCAGCCGTCCCAGGTGCAGACTGTCTTCGGACGTCTCCAATGCGGACATCCAGCGCTTGAGCGTATCGGCAAGCACAGCGTCCAAACGCTGTGCAATATCTCCAAGTTCCTGTTCCATAGTCGCACTCCTCCCGCCGACCGGAAGTTGATCCGGACGTATAGCGGTCCCTTTGTCAGATGATTGTGCCCGCTACCGGCGGCCCAATATGGTCATGAGCGCCTTGAGCACGCCCGCTTTTTCCTTGTCGGGCAGGTCCTCAAATGCTTGCTTCAAGGTCCGTTTCCGCTCTCGTTTAAAAGCCCCCGGACGATCTTTCCGGCCATGCGGCCGGTCCGGTTCATGGTCATCCTCCGGTGTGTCCTGAGGGGCGAGCGAATGCACTTTCGCACTTCGCATTTGGCCGGTCGGCTGCGGTCCGTGTTCGGTTTGCATGAAGGCCTCCTGTCTCAAGCCTCGGACGAATTGATGTCCTTGATGAATGTTTCTGTTTTTTGCCCTGCTGTGCTGGTCACAGTCCCGTACACACCAACGGCGGCGGTAACCATTTTCTGCACTTCGAGCAGCAGCGGCACTTCTTCAACGGCTTCGATGGGCCCTTCAGCCGCCTTTTTGATTGCTACCGCCTGTGCAGCCACAGCGATCTGCATTATCGCGTTCATGTAATTGGCTGCATCCTGAACGGCGAGGCCGGCAGTCTGGCCGGCCATGAGATTGGGCGGCGTAACCACCAGATCGGGTGCGTAGTTGGTGTTTTCGTAGTTCGAAAACTCCGCAGCCTGCACAACCTGTTGATTAAGCGCGGTTGTTTGTGGTTTGGCGTGACCACTCGCCGCGTTTTGGGAGCCTGAACCAGGTTTTGGCTTTTTGCCTAAAAGGTCAGAGCGCCCTGCACTTCCTTCCGGATCAGAATTTCCAGCGCCCTGATCGCTTTCTGAATTTGCCGTCCCGGCGGTTTTGGGCGTATCTCGCCGGGGTCTCAACCGTCCATTTGGATCCCGTGCAAGCCTCAGCTCGCCCTCATCACTATTTTGTTGCGCCGCTTCATCCGTGCTGCGCTGTTCTCCCGAAGCGTTGGTACCGGTTGGATCTGTGCTCCATGCGGCAGCGCCATGGTCTTTGCCATGCATACCGTCCTCCGAGCTTTTCATTTCCGGCTTTTTTCCGCCAAATAGACGACTGAGCCACATGTCAGCGCTCCCTTTCCGGGTGAATTAATAAACTACAACCGATCTCTCTAAAGATGGCGGAAAACTAACTCTTTTCCCCGATATCCATGATCAACTGGCAAGCCTTTGAAACGACCGCCGTTGTGATCTGGTTCATGGCCTGCTGGCTATGAACCGCGTTTTGAATGGACAGTCCCGACGCGTGACCCGCCACCTGATAGAGGCTTGCGATGGCCTGTGCCGGGGCTTCGGCCACCACCTTGACGTTGGTTTGGGTCACCGCATCGGTGATCTGGGCATTCACGACGTCGGCCATGGTCTCTTCCTATCTCGATCGTGATCTCATTCCGGAATGCGCCGGGGCACACAACTGGCCCAGCCATATTCCGATGGACGTCTCATCCAAAGGCTTGTGAAAGTCCGTATCCGGGACGCCAGGCACCCCCTTCCAGATCTTCCATTTCAGCCCGAAGATGTTCGCGCAAATGCTGAACCCGCTTGCGGGCAAGCGCCTCGGATATACGTAATTTGCGCGCAATCTCGCGGTAGCTGCATTCATCGCAAAACCGCATGTAAAAAACCTGCCGGAATTCCGCCGGCATGCGCTGCACGGCCTGAAGCACGCGCCGGAGCGCCTCTTGATGACGCAATTGCTGTTCCTGGTCGGGCTCGCTGTCCGACAGGCCGTGTGCGTGGTCTTCGTATACATCGGCCTTGAAGTCGCGCACCTGCCGTTCCGATGTTTGTTTGCGAATGCGGCTGATGTGCTCGTTCTTCATTGCAAACAGCAAAAAGGCCCGTGGTTCGCGTATTTCGGTTTGATGGCGTTCTACATGCGACACCGCCTTTATGAGCGTGGATGAAAGCAGATCCTCTGCCTCTTCACGGTTGCCGCGTGTCAGTCGCAAGGCACGCCTGCGCAGAACAAGCGCATCCTGAACCCAGCTCAACCAAATTCCCGCGCTGGCCGGTTGTATTCTGTCCTGCTCTGTCAAACCCTTCGACATTCTGCCTCCGCCTTAACCCTTTGACCCCGTTTTGTTCCCTCAACCCGCTAGACGAACACAATCCTGAGATGTGAATATTTTCTGCCGATTTTTTGAAAATTTTCCGCTTTTGGGCCAAATGTACAGCTCTACGCCCCCTGGAAGCCGTCGCCGACACAACCCAAAATACAACCATAACGAGATAATTCAAGGTGCAGCGCAATTTTCCCGCATTACGGGCATTT
Source organism: Roseibium hamelinense (assembly GCF_007830545.1). GTDB lineage: Bacteria > Pseudomonadota > Alphaproteobacteria > Rhizobiales > Stappiaceae > Roseibium > Roseibium hamelinense. The sequence continues at coordinate 290,681 of NZ_VLLF01000002.1, read as the reverse complement.
CCAGTTGTAGACGGTGCGTTGCCGATGTAATTCATCAATCAGAGCGATAATTGATGCTGAAAATACGCGGTGGTTGTATTTTCTGTGATCTCCTATAATAATTATCGGCGACCGACAGCGTTGCCGCAGGGGTTTCCAGCTCATTTCGCCTCGAGGTCAATCTACGATTTGGTGAATGTGATGGGCAAATAGCCGAAACACGGCGCCAGGCGGCATACGAAAGCCCGCCGCCACCATCCCGACCCAGGTCAGGGGCGACCGAAAGAAAATGGCGGAGAAGGTACGGGCAAAACAGGGCTTGAAAAAGCAATGGCACAAACAGGATCTTGAAGCGGACGATGGACAAGTATCACCATTTGGAGTTTTCCGGCAGGGAGCTGGAGTTTTTGGACCTCTTCAAGATCGCAGCACGGTATGACTGTTTGTATTTGCTGCAATTTTACTGCTTCGACATGTACGACCACGACAGGATCACAGCGCTTGATATCGAAGAACAGGCGGCCCTCGCGCGGGCGGCCCGTGGAGACATCTATGAAGAAGCTGTCTCCAAAGGATACGAACCGCCCGCCTGGACCCTGTTCGGAGGGGTGCATGACCGCGTTTGTTGAGCCTTTGAACATCGCCCGTGTCGAACGCGGCGAAGCTGGAGAGGAGGCACAATTCCTGTTCCGCACTTGGCGTGAAAACGGAGGGATAATTATGCCTTCGTCCCAAATGAACTATCTTTCTCCAAAGTTGATGCTGTTTGTACCGGATCAGTCGCAAAACGATGTTCCGAAGACAACGTTCGTTGGTCGACAAACAACCTTGCGGCGTTTTTTCCCCGAAGCGGCAGAGGCAGCTCACCCGACTAGATGCCTTCCAATCGACTACAGGCAAAGGCAAGCTTCCGGGTATTCTGCAGCTATTGCGGGTGAACCTTGGTACGATATCCAACGGACCGGCGATCTTCTTGGCCGCGGCGCACCAGACCTTACCCTTGAACGATTGATCCTTAAGTTTGGGACGTCAGCTGGATTTGAAAGGCTGTTCTGCCTAATCAGAGTGGTGACTGAGCATCAACGACGCGATCTATCAAATCCAGAACATCGTCAGCCGTGTTCGCAGCAACGATTAGGTTATCGTCTAGCAAAGCTGGACCGCCAGACGCCCAATTTAAGCCATGAGTGTAGGCGCGCGTGAAGCCACAATCACGCCAAAACCCATCTTTAAACTTCCAACTTTCCATCCAACCGTAGACGAAATGCGCGTCCCAGTCGTCAAGAACTTCGATTTGCGCCATTCGATTGAGCAGCCCGCCAATCTTTCTGCCTTGCCAATCCCGATGGACTTCTGTTCCACCTAGGTAGACTACATTTCCCGTGATGTTCTTGGCAAAACGCGGCTGGCGTGGCGAGAGCTTCACCGAAGCACCGTCAAGCGTGACATAGCATCGTTCCACATGCTTCGCCCAAAAATCCAAAAGCGTCATTGGTGGAGCCATCACATCAAAACGGGCACACACACGTCCAACCAACCGGTCATTTACATCAAACAATCCCAACCATGTTGCTTGGTGGTTTGTAAAACTTTGAAACCTCGGTGCGAAATTACCTTCCAACCCCTCGAGAGCGTTCTGTTTAGCCAATCGCTCTATTTCATCGAAATCGGAACCTCGCACAAGGTTAAGGCCAAGGTCTTGAAAGTGTCTGTCGATGATTGCCCAAGCACGTCTAAGTTGTGGCTTGTCGATATTAATATCTGAATACAGCATTGCCATCTTTGGTCTCCTGCATTTTACGGGAATACTCGTGTGGACGTTTCCCATGCAGGTGCGTGCCAAGTATTGCAAGTCAAGATTGAAATAAAGCGAACTAACCTAAATCAAAAGTTGAATTCCAAATTGTCTTTAAATGGCAAACACGGACGTGCATGCCGCTTTTGCGCGGCAGGAGCATACTAATTTTTGGCTGAAATGCTTGAAAGAATTGGTGGGTGCACAGGGATTCGAACCCGGGACCGTCTGATTAAGAGTCAGATGCTCTACCAACTGAGCTATACACCCAAGCGGTCTTGGCACTGTGACATAGCCAAGCCGGAGACCGTGCATATACGTCGCTTGATGAAGATCGGCAACACCCAATGTGACATTTTTTTAAAACCGGCTCTCAGGCTGACGCCGTCTCGGCGCCGCGTTTTCTTGCTCCAGCCGTGATCGCTTTGATTTTTCGAGCCTTTCCGACGGCCTCCATACCGCCACGGGTCTTCGTGAAAAGGTCCAGCGTTTCAAATTCTTTGCCGGCAGTTTGGCTTATTGCCGCGTCCTCATACGCGAACCGGTCCGGATTCTGCCAAATCCTGCGGGTGAGACGCTCGTACTGCCATCTGCGGAACCATAACCAGCCACCGATGGCGAAGGATACCGGCCAATGCTTCAAGTGGAACCAGACCGGATTCTCCTTCGCCAAACCTGGCCGGCGATCCTGCCGGTATTTGATCCTGAAAAAACCGCCATCGAGAGAATAGATGTCATAGAGCCGCGCCGCCTCGCCATAGAGCAAAAGACGGTTGGCGGTTGTCATCTTTTTATCGCTCCCCAACGCGGCTGCACGCTTCAACACCGTTGCACAGTGATCCCGCGTATAAAACCTCTGCCAGGCTTCGCGTTAGACCTTGTCGAGCTCCCCCGGCGCAAAGTTCGGGTGGTCAAACACAGAGTGCGTCAAATCATATTTGTTGAGATCCGGATCCAGGGTGTCTCCGCGCGCAACTGCGTTTTTATGGTCGACCGAGCCATGCAACGGGGTCAGGACCGAAAGCGAGAGGATATCGACGGCAAGCTCACGCTTGATGATATCGATGTCTTCAAGGATTGATTGCCGTGTATCATTCGGAAATCCGATGATGTACCCGGCCGTGATGACCACTGGGTGTTGCTTCCAGGCCAAAAACATGTCCCGGTAGTCCGTGATTTTGTTTTGACGTTTTTTGGATGCCGCCAGATTATCCGGATTGATGTTCTCCAGCCCGACAAACACCTGATCCACACCAGCACGCACGCATTTTTCGATAAAATTCGGGATCTTGTGGCACAAGGTGTCCACCTGAATGATCAGTGTGAAGTCGAAACCGGAATTTTCGCGCAAATCGATCAGTCTATCCAGAAAAGCCTCCCAGTTCCGGTTGCGCGCAAAATTGTCATCCGTGATGAAAAACTTGGTAATGCCTTTGGCCTCGTTGTCGCGAATGATCTGTTCCAGGTCTTCCGGAGAGCGAAAACGGCTGGTGCGTCCCTGCACATTGATGATGCAGCAAAATGTGCATTCGAACGGGCATCCGCGGCCAAGATCGAAACTGCTGTACCCCAAGGTCGACCGCTCGATCACCGCTTGATCGACCCGGGGGATGGGAGAACCTGGCAAATCAGGAAGGTCACGCACGAAATTATACGTGTCTTTCAACGTCCCGGAGTAAGCGTCTTTTAGAACAGGATCAAAACGGCCACCTTCGGCTTCGCCCAAAAACATGCTGATCCCGAGAGTTCGGGCCTCGACCATCTCTTCCGGCATCTCATTCAGCATTGTCATGCAGCCGGTAACGTGAAACCCACCAATGGACACGGGAATCTCAGCCTTCCGGAAGGGGCGGGCGAGATCCATAGCGCGCGGAAACTGGTTCGTTTGAACACCGACGAAACACACCAGCGCTTTGCTGCCTGCGGCCCTAATGTCTCGAATGATATCGGCCGGAATAATCCGCGTATTGCCCTCATCAAGACTGTGGATCTGCAGATCCACGTTGTCGCCAAGTATGTTCCGGTCGCGGCAATCCTCCGCAATACCATAAAGGCAAGCAAGGGAGTTGGCTGGAATGGTTGTCCGCAACCAATGGACCGGATACCCATTGTCGTCATACCGCGTCGGCCTGATCAGGTACAAACTGAAAACCTCCCGCATATGCCCCCCCCAGTCCATCCCGAAGAATTATACGTTTCAGCAAACACACCAAGACATGCCGCAACGAGACTTTCATCAGGTTACGTGGATTAAGCGTCTCCAACAACAGCCCGTATGCATGAAAAGTGACACTCCAATGCCTTCTCGACCGGTATCAGACGTCGCCCCCACCGCCGGAACACAGAACGTATGGGAGTGGCGGGACTTTGCTCAATTATACGCCATCCGCAATTTTCAAAAACGCCGAACGAATATCACGCAATATTTGCAATTAAACGCTTGACCGCCCCAGCCCCCCTGACTAGGGTGCATCGCATCACGAACCGGTCGGTACCGGACGTGTACGGACCAGTTGTTTGAGGAACCGGGCGACATGCCAATGTCTCTGATCCTAGTGGTAGGAAAGCGCACCGCCGGAACGGGTTAGCCCGTTCGGAACAGGCAGGTGCGCATGAAGGTCCCTCAGGGGCCTTTTTTTGTACCCCGCCCCTTCCGAAAGCTCCGAGCGACTTTCACCCGGCAAACTGCTGACCGTTTCGAAAGGACACGAGTTGAAAGCCAGACGTCTGAAAGCGGACATGACCCGCAAGACAGGGCAAATGCGAGGAAAGCGAGCATGACACGGGAAATGACCGGCGCAGAAATGGTAATCCATGCGCTGAAAGACCAGGGAGTTGACACTGTATTCGGCTATCCCGGCGGCGCCGTGCTTCCCATATATGACGAGATCATTCAACAAGACGGGCTCGAGCACATTCTGGTGCGTCATGAGCAGGGCGCGGGCCACGCAGCTGAGGGATATGCACGTTCCACCGGCAAGCCGGGTGTCGTTCTGGTCACATCGGGTCCCGGCGCGACTAACATGGTCACCGCGCTGACCGATGCCATGCTGGATTCCATCCCGCTTGTCTGCCTGACCGGCCAGGTTCCGACCCATTTGATCGGAAACGATGCGTTCCAAGAGTGCGACACGGTCGGCATTACGCGGCCCTGCACCAAGCACAATTGGCTTGTGCGGGATGTAGAGGACTTGCCGCGCATCCTCCACGAGGCTTTCTATGTCGCGACATCTGGCCGCCCAGGACCGGTCGTTGTCGACATACCGAAAGATGTTCAATTTGCCACCGGCACGTATCAGGGCCCCAACGCCAATCCGGGCGCCGGCCACAAGAGTTACCGGCCACAGGTCAAGGGCGATGCACAGGCCATCCGCATGGCCGCGGAAATGATCTCCAAGGCGAAAAAGCCGATCCTGTATACTGGCGGCGGCGTGATCAACTCCGGTCCTGAGGCCGCTCAGCTGTTGCGCGAATTGGTCAGCCTGACAGGCTTTCCGATCACCTCGACTTTGATGGGTCTTGGCGCCTACCCGGCCTCCGGCGACAATTGGCTCGGCATGTTGGGCATGCACGGAACCTATGAAGCCAACATGGCCATGCATGACTGCGACCTGATGATCAACATCGGAGCGCGCTTCGATGACCGCATCACGGGCCGCCTGGACGCTTTTGCACCCAACTCGGTCAAGATACACATCGACATCGATCCCTCTTCGGTCAACAAGACCGTCAAGGTCGATCTGCCGATCATCGGAGATGTCGGTCATGTTCTGGAGGATTTGGTCCGGATCTGGCGCACATCCTCCATGAAAACCAACGAAGCGGCACTGAAAGACTGGTGGGCGCAAATCGACGCCTGGCGTGCACGCAACTCGCTCGCCTACCGGCCAAACCAAGACGTTATCATGCCGCAATATGCCATACAGCGGCTTTATGAACTCACCAAGGACAAAAAGACCTTCATCTCAACCGAAGTCGGTCAACACCAAATGTGGGCCGCCCAATTTTATGGGTTCGAGGCGCCCAACCGCTGGCTGACCTCCGGCGGCCTTGGCACCATGGGGTATGGCCTGCCCGCGGCTATCGGCGCACAGGTCGCGCACCGGGACGCGCTTTGTATCGACATCGCAGGGGATGCCTCGATCCTCATGAACATTCAGGAAATGTCGACCGCCGTTCAGTATCAGCTTCCGGTCAAGGTCTTCATCTTGAACAACCAGTATATGGGCATGGTTCGTCAGTGGCAGCAGCTGCTGCACGGCAACCGGTTGTCGCATTCCTACACGGACAGCCTGCCGGACTTCGTCAAACTGGCCGAGGCCTATGGCGGCGTTGGTTTCCGGGTGGACAAACCGGCCGATCTCGACGGCGCGATCGAGGAAATGGTCGCCATCGACCGCCCTGTTCTGTTCGACTGCCGGGTCGCCAATCTGGCCAACTGCTTCCCGATGATCCCGTCCGGAAAGGCGCATAACGAAATGCTGCTGCCCGATGAGGCCAATGACGAAGCGGTCGCGAATGCCATCGGCTCCGCCGGCAAGGCACTTGTTTAAGGCGAAAGTGGAAAGACAAGACAATGAACGCACAAAATCTATCCGCTCCGTCCGCCTACTTTCTTGCTGACGTCAGCGACGAGAACGAAACTCATACCTTGTCGGTCATCGTCGACAACGAACCGGGCGTGCTGGCGCGCGTGATCGGTCTGTTTTCGGGGCGCGGCTATAACATCGACAGCCTGACAGTGTCGGAAACCGAGCATGAGCGGCACCTGTCGCGCATCACCATTGTGACCACCGGGACTCCGATGATCATCGAGCAGATCCGCCATCAGCTCGACCGGCTGGTTCCCGTTCACCGGGTGACGGACCTGACCGTTCAGGCGAAGCAGGCCAGCCAGGACAAGCCGCTGGAGCGCGAGCTGGCGCTTGTGAAGGTCGCGGGCACCGGAGAGAAACGTCTGGAGGCACTCCGTCTGGGCGATGCCTTCCGGGCAACGGTGATTGATGCCACCACCGAGCATTTCGTCTTCGAAATCACCGGACGGACCAACAAGGTCGAACAGTTCATCTCGATCATGAAACCGCTCGGGCTCGTCGAGGTGTCCCGCACCGGCGTCGCCGCCGTCCAGCGCGGACCGGAAGGCCTCTAAGGCCCGAAAGAAAAGACACAAGACGTAAATCAAACCCCGGGCCAATGACCCGGGGTTTTTTCTTGGGGCTTGACCGGGCTATTCGATCACCAACGTCGGCACCGCGACATTTGGCGGAAGATTGAGAATGAACAGGATCGCCTCGACCACCTCGCGGTTGCTGAGCGCATGCCGGGAGCCCGGCGGAACAGACCAGGCAGGATCGGCAGGCGATATGTCGTCGATGTAGCTGGGAAAGACGGACGTGACCCGGATACGGGTTTCGGCAAGTTCATCTGCCAATCCCTGAACCATCCCGGCTTGGGCCGACTTGGCCGCGCGGAACGGGGTGCCCCCGCCCGGCTGGCGGCGGTTTTGAAGACCGCTAGTGGAGACCACCGTGTGAATATCCGCGTCCGGACGCGCCTTCAGACCCGGCAGCACATGGCGTGTGAGGATCAGGGCCCCGATGGCAGCTGAGGCAATGCACGCCTCGATGCCGGCATCCGAAACATCGTCCAGCCTCTCATCAAGCCACATCGCGCCGTTGTGGATCAGACCGTCCAGATCGGGGTGACCGGCCGCAAGACGGGCTCCGGCGGCAGCGCTGCTCTCCCGGTCGGCAAGATCGCACAGCAGTGTGTCCACACCCCTTCCGGTCCTGTCGCGGATGATCGCGGCGGTTTCGCCCAAGGCCGCCTCACTGCGCCCCAAAAGCACGAGGTGGCTTCCGGCATCTGCCATGACGATTGCCAGCGCCGCCCCCAGACCCCGGCCGGCGCCAGTGATCGCGTATTTGCGTCCCGTAACTCTCATTTGTGTCCCGTCTCCCGAATAAACTCTGTGGTTTGTCTGGCTCGACGGGAGCCCGGTAGCAGCTCAAGTTAAGGTGAGGTCAAGCGTGTTTCAGTGCGCAAATCCCAAGCCCATTTCACCAAAAAATCGGCTGGGACCGTTCCTTGTTCAGGGATAGGCTCGCGCGCATGACCACAGACTTTGACCTTTCAGCCTACCTTGCCCGCGTCGGTCTTGAGCCTCAGACGACCGGCAGGCCACGTCTCGATCAGCTGCAGCAGGCACAGATCCGGACCATTCCGTTTGAAAACATCCTGCCGTTTCTGGGGCGCGTCCCGGAGACCGGCCCGGCCGATGTTTTTGCCAAGCTCGTCCCCGGCCGGTGCGGCGGCTTTTGCTTTGAGCTCAACACCCTGTTCGCCGAAGCCCTTACGGCGCTGGATTTTTCCTTCAGGCCGGTGATGGCCCGGGTGCGGATGGGGGCCGAACGCGGCGGTGCGCGAACCCATCTGGCCTTTGTTGTCGATCTGGATGGTGACGAATGGCTCGCCGACACCGGGTTCGGCGGTCAGGGACCGGCCCTCCCCTTGCGGCTTGCCGAAACCGGTGAGCAAACCGCCGGCGGGAAAACGTACCGGATCCACAAGGACGATGCGGAAGGCGAACAGGTGCTGGAGGTGCGGCTCGACGGCGACTGGTTCCCGCTTTATGGGTTCGACAGGGTGCCGGTGAAACCCGGCGATATTGAAGCGGCGACCTTTGTCTGCGCGCTGTCGCCCCGGCAGTCTTTCCGCAACACCCTGAAGGCATTCCGCCGCACCGAAACGGGAACGGTGAGCTTCCTTGACGGCCGCGCACGCTGGACCGGCAAGGGCGATGAACGCGAAGAAAAGCTCTGCTCCGCCCGGGAGCTCATTTCCTTCATGCATGAGGACATGGGGCTGGCCTACCCTGAAGAGAACTTGACCGCCGCATGGGACCGCCTGCAGGATCTTCACACCCAACAGGCAGGTTAGACAAGACGCACTGCCTCTCAGGCATGGGCGTGCACAAGATCCCCGGCCGGCCAATTGGCCTTGACGGCAGCCCCGTCATAGAGGCTGTCGAGGAACGCCAGAATGGCCGCCGACGGGTCCACAGCGTTCCGTGCGTCCTCATATTTCAAGATGGCCAGCGCTCCGCCGTTCTTTTCCGCCCAAAACGCATTGGCGGGCTGGAGCGGCACCTTGTTCATGCCGTCCGGTTCCGGATAGGCATAACCGTAGAAGGCGGCTTCCGGGAAGGTGTCGTCACCGGGCCAGAACCCCACCGAGATGACCTCGTGGGAATAGGCTTCCCGGTCGGACTGGCGGCCGCCCTCGAGCGGATGCGCGCGGCCGGAAAACCGGGTCACCACCAGATCGAACGAGTGCCAGTACAGCTGGACCGGGGTCTGTTTGCCGGCAAACCGGGTCCGGAAAATTTCGAAGACGCTGGAGATCCGACACAAAGCCCGCCAGAACCGGGAGACGGCTGCCGCGTCATAGGCCCGCGCCCTGGTATCCTCCGGAAACGGCGTGGTGGACTTGTTGTCATACGGCACCGGCACAATCTGAGCGAAGATCCCCATGTCGGACAGGCGCGAGAACAAGGCCTCGTAGAAAGCGGCAACGGTCAGGCCGGGCACGGAAAATTCCGACTGGTGGCCATCGTTGCGGGTGATGACGACCTTGTGGTCAAGCATGTCGTAGAGGATCTCAAAGCCGCTGTCGCCATAGGGTATCCGGCCGGTCGTGAGCCCGCGGACATGCGGATAAAGCGTTACATGCCACCAGTGATTCAGCTTCGGATGAACCTTCATCCGGATCTTGCCGATGATTTGCAGATATAGATGCAGCGTATCCTTGGTTTCGGACCACTCGGAAAAGGGCAATGGGGGCAAACTGATCATGAACGGTTGCTCCGAAAGAATGAACAAACGAGTGGCAAGGATGCGCTAGTACCCTCGGTGGCCAGCGTTACCAAGCATAACACAAGGCTGGAAGTCCACCTGTCAACGCACCCCACCCTAGACGCGACACAGCTTAGCGCGTATACGACGCGGGCGCGGATGGCGCCATCCGCAAATCCGTTTTGAACGAATCCGTTGATTGCCCCGCCCGCGATCCGGATCAACCCGACAAAAAGGCTTGTCCGCCATGATGCACGGTCTGTCCCGGCCGAAGAACCAGATCCGTTGGCTGCTGCTGGAAGGCATTTCCCCAACAGCTCAGGCAGTGCTGAAAAAAAGCGGCTATACCAATATTGAGGTGCTGCAGCACGCGCTTGAACAAGACGCGCTGATCGAAAAACTGCAAGGCGTCCAAATGCTGGGCATCCGCTCACGCACCCAGGTCACCAAGGAAGTCCTCGAGGCCGCCAAGGCCCTGGTCGCGGTTGGCTGCTTTTCCGTAGGCACCAATCAGGTTGATCTTGAAGCAACCCTGACCCGTGGCATTCCGGTTTTCAACGCACCGTTTTCAAACACGCGCTCGGTTGCTGAGCTGACGATTGCCGAAATCGTTATGCTGTTCCGCGGTGTCTTCACCAAGTCATCTGCGGCGCATGACGGCAAGTGGATGAAGACGGCTGCCGGGTCCCACGAGGTGCGCGGCAAGACGCTCGGCATTGTCGGCTACGGCAACATCGGTACGCAGCTGTCCAATCTTGCCGAAGCTATGGGGCTTCGCGTCATCTACTTCGACACGATCGACAAGCTGCAACATGGCAACGTGATGCCTGCCGAGAGCCTTAATGCCCTGCTGGAAGCCTCGGACGTCGTTTCTCTGCACGTGCCCGATACGCCGGAAACCCGGAACATGTTCGGCCGCGATCAGATTGCCAAAATGAAAAAGGGCGCGTTCCTGATCAACAACGCACGCGGCAAGGTCGTGGATATCGATGCTCTTGCTGATGCGTTGAGTTCAGGACATCTGGGCGGCGCGGCAATCGACGTGTTCCCGGTGGAGCCGAAGTCCAACAAGGATGAATTTCTTTCTCCGCTGCGTGGTCTCGACAACGTCATCCTGACCCCGCATGTCGGCGGTTCGACAGAAGAAGCTCAGGCCCGGATCGGCGAGGAAGTCTCCAAGCGGCTCGTGGAATATTCCGACGTCGGCTCGACGATCGGCGCGGTCTCCTTCCCGCAGGTTCAATTGCCGAAGGGCACGGAAGTCACTCGTTTCATCCAGGTGCATCACAACGCACCAGGCGCCATGCGGACGTTGAATGATCTCTTCACCCGGCACGACCTGAACATCTGCGCCCAGTATCTCCAGTCTTACCATGAGATCGGCTACGTGGTTCTGGACATCGACAGCCAGGTTGAGAATCCGGTGCAGATCCTGGAAGAAATCCGCGCCCTGCCCAACACCATCCGGGCACGGCTGCTCAACCGGGTGTGATGCGCCACACGAAAAGACAGCCATTCGCAACAAGGCACTTGGTCAAAGGGTGCCTTGTTTAGTATTTCGAGCCGAAACAATTCGAGACTGAAGCTTTCATTATACAAATAAATTTCATTGAAATAACTACGGATAAACACTCGCAAAGGACGCAATACTATTCTATAAGCAACTAAAAATACCCCGAAGAAGCTTTTGATAAACTATTTTATTAAAATCCCATTTTGGTAGACTGTAAAACTAAGCCACGAAAACTATAATCCCCTTAGGTTAGAGAGAAAATCACTGCAGCGAATGTGTATAAAACAGCGCGCAGCACCTCGGGGGCTAGGGTTTGACCACCATAGACGGCACAACATTCAGCACAATCGATACACCGACCGAGGCCAGTCAGACCCGCTATGTCTATTTTTACGTGCCAGCCCATTCCGACGACGATAGTGAACCGGACGCCAGCAGGCCACCAGGCGCATTCTTAAGGCTTGGAAACTACTCAGATTTGGAGCAAACCGCGTCAACCTGTCAAAACGACATGACCGGGTTCTACCCAGCCCAACACATCAGCGATGAAGGGGGCGACAATCTGACCAAGGCCGCTGGCGCTGCGGGTGCAAATGCCCGCGGGATCGCCCTTGCCTGTGACGGCAGGATCCTCATCAAGTCAGCCGAAAAAATCTACATACACGCCAACGAACAGGTTCACATTCACTCAAATGACAATATCAAGCTGGTTGCCGACAGCGGCGCGATCGACAACACCACAGGGGACAAATTCACTGTCAAGTCGCGCAAGAAAATCAGCATGAGATCCGGCGTCGGCACAAACGACAACTATACAAAGCCTTCAGAAAACACGTCCGGAGATAGGGGTATCGAGGTGATCGCCGATGAAGGCAAGTCAAACATCTTTATCGAGGGTAAGTCACTCTACCTAAAAGTAAACGGCACCTCGACATCCGACATTACCGAAAACAACTCCACGATTATGCGTGCTGACAATTTTGAAGATATCTGGGGTGACAATTTTACAATTTTCCGTGGAACGAATGTCGGTTTCTATTTCGGGGTTGGTTTCACATACTGCCAGCGCGTCCTTAAACATCTACACGGCGCTCGATATCGACATTAAACTTTTTGATGTCGGGCTTACGGCCTTTGAATTCACTGCAAACGGTAAGGAAATCAAGGCTTGGCTATCAAAAAACAAGATTGGCGCGGTTGAAACCGACACTGTAGCGACACGCGCCAGATCTGACGCAGTAAGCGTAAGAAGCACTGCGACTGAAGCCGAGTCCGGGGTCGTCACCGCTAGTATGGGCAGTGTGAAGTCACTGATTGCACTCTGGGAATCCAAGATAGCGTCGACCAGTCAAATCTGATTGCCAGTCCCTGCCGCGCCTATTGGCGATGAGGGAATACACGGAAAGCCTCAACCCCGTGTGTGCAGCGGATGGGCACGGCTGCTCAACCGGGTGTGACCGGAGGCCCCATGGATAGGTCCGTTATTTTCACCTCAAGATTGCATGTAGCAAGGATCAAAACATGCAATCCAACCAAACCACATTTTCCGAAGATGGCATTCCGGAGGGAAACCTCATCGTGTTCGATGGGGTTTGCATTCTTTGCTCGGGTTTCGCCAGGTTCATGGCCAAGCGGGATAAGCATGCCGGCTTCCGTTTTGTCGATGCGCAAAGTCCGCTCGGCAGATCGATTTACCGGCACTACAAGCTGGATCCGGACGCGATGGAAACGAATATCGTGATCCAGAACGGCAAGGCGTTCGTGAAAATGTCCGCCTTCACGGCCGCTATGAAAAGCCTTGGCTGGCCTTGGAAGGCCCTCACCGCTTTGGACCACCTGCCCACCGCCTTCAGCGATTGGATGTATGATCGAATTGCCCGAAACCGGTATCGTTTCGGCCGCAGAAGCTGCTCTTTACCCTCACACGAGTTGAAAAAGCGGCTTATCGAGTAAGCTTCAACCAATCTAAGGTCCATGGTTTGGCCCAAAGCGCGACCTCGTTCGACCGAAACGCTAGTCTGCCGGATCAATCACCAGAAGCAGCCGCGCACCATCTTTGGGATCGACACTCGGCGAACGGTGCAACAAGCCTGTCTGCTCACCGCCTTGCGAGGCCGCCCCGCGAAAGAGAGCAGCAGCGCCGCGCGGAACCGATCGGATGCGCTTGGGGTCCGCTTCAAAGCCAAGCGGAACATACTGCGTCCCCGCCCCGCGATAGGTGCACAAAAGGCGTGCCTGCACATTGTCCTGATGAAACTTGGGGCACATCACATCGCTCGCCACATCCAGACGGATACGGACCCGCCGGGTGTTGAGAGCTTTCGCGAGCATCAGGGCCAGCGCCGCGATGTCGCCCGTAAGCATATCAAGCTCTGGACCCGCCGGAATTTTCGCCTGATCGCAGGCTGCAATTGCGGCCGCTTCAGCCAAATGAACGGGAACAACAGTTCGAATTTCCGGTAGGCATGCTTCCGGGATGTTGTCGATCCACCGCTCAAAATCGTCGTCACACCGCCGTGTCCAGATTGCAGCGGCGACGCCGGGAGACCAGATATCATATAAGATATCCGCATCACGGCCTGTTAAAACGTCGCGGGCCAGGATCTTGTTTGAGATCGAAGATGTGGGCTGAGCGATCACGCAGCAACCCTCCCCTGACGCCAAACGGGGAATGGATCTGGCAAGTCGGCAAACGCGCCAAGACTATCCCCGGCAGCTGCGGAAATCAGGCAAGCATCCAACCGCGCTGTTAGGTCCGCCCAGTCGATCCCAGCGCCAATGAACACGATTTCCTGGCGCCGGTCTCCGAACGGCTCGGCCCAGTTTGACCGGGCATAGGCGCGCGCACGTTCATCCTGCGGCCAGCGATGTTCTGGCACCGAGGCCCACCAGGTTCCGATGGGACTGACGCTCGACAACGCGCCGGCAAGCGAGAACTCGGCCACGAAATCCGGCCGGGTGGCAAGCCAGAAATGCCCCTTGGCCCGGATGACACCCGGGAGCGGACCGTTCAGCACAACATGGATTTTTTGCGGATCAAAAGGACGCCGTGCTCGGTAGACAAAGGACGCCACGCCGTATTCTTCAGTCTCCGGTACGTGATCAGCAAATCCATAAAGTTCTTTCGCCCACATGGGATGCTCGTGCGCTTTATGAAAATCGAACAGACCGGTGTTGAGGATCTCGGAAGGTGCGATTTGCGAATAGTCGGTTTCCAGAATTTTCGCATCCGCATTGAGGCTGCGGATGATTTTCCGAGCGGCATCCACCTGGCCCGCGTCCGCAGCACTCACCTTGTTGAGCACTACAACATCGGCGAACTCGATCTGGTCGGTCAGCAGATGAACCAGTGTTCGCTCATCCTCTTCACCGAGCGTTTCTCCGCGATCCTTCAGAAAATCATGGCTCGAAAAATCATTGAGCAGGTTCACCGCATCAACGACCGTCACCATGGTGTCGAGGCAGGCAACATCAGACAGACTTTGGCCGTCTTCGTCGCAAAATTCGAAGGTGGCGGCAACCGGAAGGGGTTCAGAAATGCCAGTGGATTCAATTAGAAGGTAGTCGAACTTGCCCGCTTCCGACAATCGTCGCACTTCATTCAAAAGGTCATCTCTCAATGTGCAGCAGATGCAGCCATTCGACATCTCAACCAAGGTTTCATCGGTCTGGCTAAGCTCTGCGCCTCCCGCCCGGACAAGATCTGCATCGATGTTAACCTCGGACATGTCATTGACGATGACCGCGACCTTAAGACCTTCGCGATTGTTCAAAACGCGGTTGAGAAGTGTTGTTTTTCCAGCACCCAAAAAGCCTGACAGCACGGTAACGGGAAGGCGGGAAGTGGACATGGCGGCCTCATTTGTAATGTTATTACGTTACATATTTATTCTGTTTTGGCCTTTCAGTGCAACACCATTCTAGCCTTGTTGAAAAAGCGGTCTGCGTGGACACTCACTGCCAAAAGCAAAACATTGTCCCTAGCGACAATTTCCCGTTTGACTTCAATGCTATTTGGCACAATTTTCAGCGAGCGGCAGCACATTGCCGTCCCTTCCTGGCTTCAAATCAAGCTTCTGGTGTATGCCATGACCGCCGTTTCGCGCCTATCTGTGAATGTTAATGCCGTTGCTGTGCTTCGCAACCGACGGGATTTGCCGTGGCCGAGTGTAACGGATCTGGCTGCCATCGCTTTGGAAGCCGGTGCAAAGGGAATTACCGTGCACCCGAGACCCGACGAACGGCACATCCGGAAGACAGACGTCCATGACCTGTCAGAGCTGATCGGAGACCGGTTCCCGAACAAGGAACTGTGCCTTGAGGGCTACCCTTCGGCCGATTTTCTGGACCTCGTCGACCAAGCCCGGCCAGATCAGGTGCTGTTTGTCCCGGATGATCCTAATCAGTCGACATCCGACCACGGCTGGCAATTCGACCAGGACACGTCCTTGCTCGAACACGCTATTGCCAAAGCAAAAGACTGGGCGGTGACGGTCTCATTGTTTTGTGATCCCGACCCATCCGCACCGGATCATGCCGTCCGGCTGGGCGCCGAACGCATTGAGATTTACACTGGCCCATATGGTGCCTGCTTCGACGATCCTGCCAGGGCAGAAAAAGAGCTTGCCAAGGTCGTCGCCACCGCCGAGGCTGCTCGCGCTGCCGGTCTGGGGGTGAATGCGGGGCATGATCTGACGGTGGCAAACATTCCGGCATTGATCGTAAGTGCACCCTTCATTCGAGAAATGTCAATCGGCCATGGCTTTACGGCCGATGCGCTGATCCATGGTTTTGCAGGAAGCGTTGTCCGCTTTCGCAGGGCTCTGGGAGAAATTTAGGTCGACTAAAATGCCTTTGGAAACCTGGCTGCTATTCATCCTGGTTGCGCTTGTCCCCGCAATCAGCCCCGGCCCAGCTGTGCTGCTGGCCATAAGCAACACTTTGAGGTTCGGCCGCAATGCCACGCTTGCCTCGGCAACCGGCAATGCGATTGGACTGATTGTTCTCGGATTCGCCGTTGCCTTCGGATTTGGCGCCATCATGGCGACATCCGCCCTCGCCTTTACGGTGCTGAAATTTGCCGGGGCCGCCTATCTGATTTATCTCGGCACCAAGGTTTGGCGCGACAAAACAGGCTTCAATACACTGGACGGCGCTTTGTGCACCCGGAAGAGCCACAGCGCGCTCTTCATCCAGGCTTTGGCAGTGTCGGTCACCAATCCGAAGGCAATACTGGTGATTTCGGCCTTGTTTCCGCAATTCATGTCGAAATCCGGCATACAGATCGATCAGGTGGTTATCCTGTCGCTGACCTATGCCGCGCTATGCTGGCTCAATCACGCAGCAATCGCGGTTGCTGGGAACCACCTGCGCCGGTTCATCATATCACCGAAACGCATGCGCCTTGCGCGCCGTATCACAGGCGGCCTGTTTGTTGGATTCGGCGCAGCCATGGCCGCGGCCAGCCGCTAGGCGATGCCGGTTGTGCGATAATCAGTTGCATGCTGGCGCCAGTGCGCAAGCGCCGTTTCCCAATCCGGTATTTCGGCGGTTTCATAACCGCAGGTATTTCCTGCCCCGATGTTATCTGCTTGCCGGATCGCTTTCCGATGTGCCCCTCGGTACAAAAAGCGCTTCATGGCTGTCTCGCTGTTCCAAACAGTCAATGTGTGCTGCACATCATCAACCGAGCGCGCATCGGCAAAGAGATTCCCGTCGGCTGATCTGGCCTGAGCCATTCACGCAAAAGCGTACAGCCAAAATCGGGGGGTGTGGAGCCAGCTATACAGCCGCAGCCCTGTGATGGAGACGTAAACCCTAGACATGACGTATTGGCATGGTGGCCTGTGTAGGTTACTTGCGCACCTCGCATGTGAACTCGGCTTCCTGCGGCCATGTCACCATTGCCTCATCGCCCTTGACCCAGAAAACAAGGCCGAAATTGCCGAGATACCGGGCTCCTGAGCCGGAAACAGCCTGCACCGCAGCTTCCACCGTATCTCCCCGCTCCAGACGCACAGACGCCGGTGTTGACGGATAGAAACTCGCAACGATTTCGTCGGCAGGGTTTCCATTGCACGTGTAGAAAACCGGCTCGACATCCGGGATAAGCATGTAGCGGGCCGTGAGCATTCCAATCCGGCGTTCATAGGCCTCTTTGATACAAGCCTGTTCATCGGACGCTTTCCAGCACTCGTCACGGCCCTTCACCCAACCACGCTGGGTTGCCTTCAACCTATTCAGCGCCTGTGTGGCATCAGCCGCTTGTCCCAGCGCAGAAACCGCCTTGGCGTAGGTCCCGGCGAGCTTTTGATCGAGTTCGGCGAGATCGCTGTTGGAACAAACGAGTTTTTCCGCAGAACTCTCGGCAAGCGCACAATCAAAAGAGGGTGCTTCCGCCGCAACGGGCGCATATGCGGAGAGAGTGACTGCACCAAAAAATGCCAAGACACCCCATAGACTATGTGTATCTGCCATCCTGCTTCTCCATCAATCAACCCATCCGGCCCCAGGCCGACAAAGCACAAATGGCCATGCCCGGCAAGAATACGGCCCATCTAATGGACCGCACAGGCCAATTCAGCCTGTTTTAAAATTCGATACGAAAATGGCTTGACCGTCGGCAGCAAAAACACGATAACCAACACGAACCGTACGGTACGGTTCTTTTGATTTCCGGTTCCCACCACGTTGCCATGACCAGTTCCGCATTCGACATTTCCACATCCGCCCCGGACGCCGCGCCGGAGTTCACTCCCCGCCAGGAAGCTGTGCTCGCGCATGCACTTACCCTGTTGGTGGAAGGCGGTGAAAAGGCACTGACAACGGCCGGCCTTGCGCGCACAGCAAACTGCTCCAAGGAAAGCCTCTACAAGTGGTTTGGAGATCGGGACGGCCTATTGGCCGCGGTTGTCGCCTTTCAGGCGAGCAAGGTTCATTTTCCATCGGAAGCCGGAGCAACCGCCGACGCGCAGACATTCCGGCGGCACGTCACAGCCTTTGTGAAAGAGCTGCTAACCGTTTTGTTCGGCGAATCCTCCTTGGCACTTAATCGATTGTCGATTTCCAATTCGACGCGTGAGGAAAACCGGTTGGGAAATCTGCTGCTGGTGCGCGGCAAACACATGATCAGCGCCCGCGCCAGGTCGCTGTTGGAAGCCGGCCGCCACAAGGGCCTTTTGAAATTTGACGACCCGGAAGAGGCCTACCAGATCCTCTACGGGCTCGCCGTACGAGACATCCACATCCGTCTGCTCTTGGGCGATACGGCAAGCGCCGCCGAGCGCGACCTCGATGCCCAGGCTGCAACGGCCGTGGATCAATTTTACCGGCTGTACGGCGCTTAGGTGCCGCGCCGCCGGATGAACAAACAACGGGAGAAAGGACAACCCCATGCGTGTTTATTATGACCGTGATGCCGATCTGAATCTGATCAAATCCAAAAAAGTCGCCATTATCGGTTACGGTTCTCAGGGTCGTGCCCATGCAATGAACCTGAAAGACAGCGGTCAGAGCGAAATTGTTGTCGCTCTGCGTGCAGGCTCAACAACGGCTCTGAAGGCCGAAGCCGACGGTTTTAAGGTCATGACGGTTGCTGAAGCAGCTGCATGGGCGGATTTGATGATGATGGCAACTCCAGACGAGTTGCAGGCCGACATCTACAAGGACCACATCGCTGACAACATCCGGGATGGCGCAGCCATCGCGTTTGCCCACGGCCTCAACGTGCATTTCGGCCTGATCGAACCCAAAGACACCGTCGATGTTCTAATGGTCGCGCCGAAGGGTCCGGGCCACACGGTGCGCGGCGAATACCAAAAAGGCGGCGGCGTTCCGTGCCTGGTGGCCGTCCATCACGATGCATCCGGCAACGCACTGGACCTTGGCCTGTCCTATGCCTGCGGCGTTGGCGGCGGCCGGTCCGGCATCATCGAGACCACCTTCAAGGAAGAGTGTGAAACCGATCTCTTCGGGGAACAGGCTGTATTGTGCGGCGGCCTGGTCGAGCTGATCCGTGCCGGGTTCGAAACCCTCGTTGAAGCCGGCTATGCCCCGGAAATGGCCTATTTCGAGTGCCTGCACGAAGTGAAGCTGATCGTCGACCTAATTTACGAAGGCGGCATCGCAAACATGAACTACTCGATCTCCAACACGGCAGAGTGGGGTGAGTATGTCACCGGTCCGCGCATCGTGACCGAAGAAACCAAGGCCGAGATGAAGCGCGTTCTGACCGACATTCAGACCGGCAAGTTCACCTCCGACTGGATGCAGGAGTACCGGGCCGGCGCTGCGAAGTTCAAAGCGACCCGTCGCCTGAACGACGCGCACCAGATCGAGGAAGTTGGTGAGAAACTCCGTGGCATGATGCCCTGGATCAAGTCCAACGCCCTCGTCGACAAGACCAAGAACTAACGCAGACCCTCCCGGGTTCGTCCAAGACATCAAAGCCCGCCCTCAGGCGGGCTTTGTTCATTTTGGCCTGTTTGGAAGACCGATGATCCCGACGGGTAACAAACGCCTATTGTCCACGCGAGTTTGCACCTTTCGCCCGGTCGTCGAGACGTCCGACAAATGCATAAATCTGACCTTAGGTAAGACTCTGGACGGAACAACAGCCCAAAACGGGAAATTCGTAAAGTTCCAAAGGCTTGCAACGGGCGAAAATATATTAAAAAAAATGCAAGATGACAGGCTGTCAGCAAACTCCTGAAGTCATCGGAGCTGGGTAGATTCTTGCATTTTTTCAGAGCTCTACCTCATGGTCGCTTCCGTCAGAAGGTCGAAACAATTCCGTCAAACAGCACAACAAAACGGGTTTAGGGGCATTTGTTTCAAATCGCATTCTTTTCTCTAACCGGACAGTGTCGCCTCTCTCCTAAAATACCAATGTCGGCTGGGGGGCTGAGCGCAGATAAAAGAGATCGAATGGACATCCCAACACTATATGCCGCAAATCTTGTGGTGCTGTTCATATTTGCATCTTGTTTCGCAGCGCTGGCTCGCCGCATAGCGAATGCGCCCTACTGGCGTTCCTGGGCAACCGCCAATCTTCTCCTCGCTGCTGCCCTCATCGCATATTCCTTGGAAGCGCGGCTGCCGCTGTCGTCGATCTATATCTTACCGAATTTCCTTCTCATGCTGGGCTTTGCCTACCATGTTCATGCTGCCCGCCAGATCTGTGGCAGTTCCTACGATGGCTCGGTATTCTGGGGGCCGCTTGCTGCACTCGCCGTGGCAACCCTTCCAGCCATGGTCCTCGGCGATTACAGGCTGGTTTATCTGGGCACAAATATGCTGGTCACCGGTCTCGCCGTAAATGCCATGTGGACTTACCTGCACGCCGGCCGCCAGGGCCTCATCTCGGCCTATGGCATGCTGGGTGCATTTTCTCTCATGGCTATTGAAGGGCTCATTCGGACCGTGCACGGACTGGTCCTGGATCCGTCGGCCGATGCCGGGCTCCGCTCCAATATCGTTCTGACAACGCATTTGTTTACAAGTCTGGTTTTTTCAGCGCTCACAGGGGCCTGTGCCCTGTGCCTGTCGTTCGAACAAAAGGCCCATGACTATCGCGACGCCTCACGCCGCGATCCGCTGACAGGCATTTTCAACCGGCGCGAGTTCGAACGGCAGCTGGCAAGGTTGGTTGCAGCGCAGGACTACCCTTTCGCGGTGGTGCAGTTTGATATCGATCATTTTAAATCGGTGAACGACCGGTATGGCCATGTGATCGGTGACCGAATACTTGAAGAATTCGCCGAACTCATCGAAACTCACCTTAGGGATCATGACTGTTTCGCGCGGCTTGGCGGCGAGGAATTCGCGGTATTGATGCCGAATGTCAGCGAGGCTAACGCCATTAAAATAGCTGAGCGCCTGCGCAGTCTGGTTTCTGGGCATATTTTCGATTTTGCAGACGAAGACTTGCGCATCACCGTTTCCGCTGGTGTTTTCCACGGGACGGGCGCAAACCGGACACCGGACGGGATCATGAAGGCGGTTGACGAGTGCCTGTACAGATCAAAAAATGCGGGTCGCAATCGCGTTTCCGTTTCGCGTCCGCACACAAGCGCAGAAGAAGCGGCTGCTTAACCGACGCCCTCGGCTGCCGCTGTCACGGCGTCAGAACGCGGCGCATCAAGAACCACGTTTCCGGCACATCAATATCGCGGACGGGCGGACAGCTTCGTTCCTCCACAACCCGGAATCCCGATTTGAGGTACAGCTGAACCGCCGAGGCATTCGACTTGGCAACAATCAGCGTCATCTTCCGGTTTTTCTCCGCCCGGGCGCGCTTGGCCGCTTGCTTCATCAAAGCCTTGCCGTAGCCAAGTCCGCGCAGTTCCCTGTAAACCCCGATCACGGCCAGATACCAGGAACCGCCGGTCATCGCTTTGAGTTCCAGCTCATTGCGCATGTCCGGACCATACTGTTCGGGATCGACGGTTTCGCCGTAGTCTTTGGCGCGGGTCATCCCAAACACCGCACCAACGACCGCCCCCTCAACAAGGGCAACACTTGCATGCTCCATCGACAAATCATGTCCAGGGATCAGCATGCCTTGTCGGCCAATTTCAAACACAGATTTGGATTGCCCCTCATCCACGGCCTTTTGCCAAAGCGCCGCATTGCGGCCACGGGATGCGATGTCGCAAAGCGCAGCCAGATCGGCAGCATATTTCTTGTCACCTGGGACGAACTCAGGGGTGGTCATGTTATTGGCCTTTGGCGTGTAGACTTTAAAAATGGGCCTCGATGAGGCGGGTGACTTCGGTGTCGCGTGCAGCTTCACTGCGGCCACCCATGACAATCACCATCCGCTGTTGGCCGCCGCGCCGGGCGGTCGCGACCAGATTGTAGCCTGACAAGCGGATGTATCCCGTTTTCAATCCGTCAACGCCGCGCACTTTGCCGAGCAGATTATTTGTCGCCCGGTAGGTTCGGCCATTAAAGGTGAAGGATTGAGCCCGGTAGTAACTGGCATATTGCGGAAAGCGGCGCTTCAGCGCCAGACCGAGTTTCGCCATATCGCGCGCTGTTGTGACCTGGGCGGTGTCGGGCAGCCCGGAAGGGTTTGTAAACCGTGTCCGGGTCATCCCGAGACTGCGCGCCTTCGCGTTCATCCGGCGCACAAACGCGTCCTCACTGCCCGCAACCGTTTCGGCAACGGCGATCGCAACGTCATTGCCAGACTTCACCGAAAGGGCCCGGGCTGCCTGATCAACCGTCATTGTCATACCCGGCCGAATACCGATTTTCGAAGGTGGCTGCGCCGCAGCGTTTTCCGATATCTGCAAAGGCGTAGACCGCGACAACCGGCCTGACGCGATTTCCTCGTACAACAGATAAAGCGTCATCATTTTTGTGAGCGATGCCGGAAACCGGGCTGCATCGGCATTTTCAGAAAACAGTTCCCGTCCGCTGGACATGTCGATGACGAGCGCAGAATAACCCTGCGGAACAGCTGTTGACGGCGCGTACGCGACCGGCGCGATTTGAGAGGGCGCTGAAATCGCAGCCGATTGAACGGGCGCGCCTTGGACGGGCGCTGTCTGCGAAACCGTCCCGGCGGTTTGGCACGCCGCAAGGCTGAGACATATGGCGGCAATCGCAATCAAACGTACAGGCCAAGAGGCGGCGTGCCGAATTCTGTGTGAGATTGTCATTGCCCCCAAGTCCACTCTAGGCTCTCAACCGGTACCCGGATTTGAATATCCGCCTGATGAGCACCAGACAAATACCAAGGAAAACAAACGTCATCCCGAAGCTCAAGAGCACATTTACATCGGCCTGACCATAAAAGCTCCAGCGGAAACCGGAGATCAAATAGACAGCGGGGTTGAGCAGCGTCACCTTTTGCCAGAATTCGGGCAGCATGTTGATCGAATAGAAGCTCCCACCAAGAAATGCCAGCGGTGTGACGACCAGCAGCGGAACGAATTGCAACTGCTCGAAATTGGCGGACCAGATGCCGATTATGAACCCGAACAGGGAGAAAGTGATGGCGGTGAGGAGCAAGAACGCCACCATCCACACCGGGTGCTCGATACGCAGGTCAACGAAGAAAGTCGCCGTGATCAGAATGATCGACCCAACCAGAACAGCCTTCGTGGCTGCCGCACCAACATAACCTATGACGATTTCGATGAACGATACCGGTGCCGACATGACCTCGTAGATCGTGCCGGTAAACCGCGGAAAATAGATCCCGAATGAAGCATTGGAAATGCTTTGGGTCAGGATCGACAACATGGTCAAGCCCGGCACGATGAAAGCGCCATAGCTGATCCCTTCAACCTCCGAAATCTGGCTGCCGATCGCAGCGCCGAAAACGACAAAATACAGCGCTGTAGAAATGACCGGCGAAACGACGCTTTGAAAGATCGTCCGTTTGGTGCGGTTCATTTCAAACTGATAAATGGCGAGGATGGCACGGTAATTCATGCGCTCGGTGTCCGATCCTTGTTCGGGGACATGCAAAGTTCCGTGAGAGGCAAAAAGCGCCCGGGAATAGACCCGGATGGGGTTTCGTCAATCACCTGAAACCCCATTTTCTCGTAGAATGGCACGGCATTTGGATCAGCGTCCAAAACGATGCTGCTGAGCCCGCTGCAATTTGCACTCTCCAGAAGACGGTTCATCAATCTCCGGCCAATGCTCTTGCCGTGGTGATCCGGATGAACAAAGCACGTGGCGATTTCGCCTTGTGTTGAGCCCTCGAAACGCAATCGGGCACAGCCGACAAGTTCGCCGTCTTGTGTCTCGGCTAGCCAGAATTCATCCTCCAGCCAGTCAGGGCGCACCCTCAGCTCTTCAAGACACTGCGCCATGAACGCGTCATCGTAACCATTAGACTGTTTCGACAACAGACACAGCGCTGTAAGACTGCCGAGATCCAAGACGGTCGCACGCCGGAACCTGTGGTTTTCTTGCGACATTTCTCAGTCCTTGTGCACCAGATCAACGAATATTTTTTCTAGAGAATCCTGTTTGGTCTGGAGGTCCTTCAACCGCAGGCCACTGTCTCTCAAGTCATTCATCAAGTTGGTGATACCTGTTCGCCCGCCATGTGTGTCGTACGTGTAGACAAGCTCGTCCCCCTGGCCGGAGAGTTCCAAATCATAACTGGCAAGACCATCGGGGATGGCACTAATTGTCGATCCGAGCTGAAGGATCAGCCGCTTGCGGCCAAGCTTTTGCATCAGCTCAGATTTTTCCTCGACCAGTATTATCTCGCCATTGTTGATGACACCTACACGATCGGCCATTTCCTCGGCCTCTTCGATGTAGTGCGTTGTCAATATGATGGTGACACCCGACTCTCGGAGGCCGCGGACGATTTCCCACATGTCCCGTCGCAATTCGACATCCACACCGGCGGTCGGCTCATCCAAGAAAAGCACCCTAGGCTCGTGGGCGAGCGCTTTGGCAATCAGAACACGGCGTTTCATGCCACCTGACAAGGTTATGATCTTGTTGTCGCGCTTGTCCCAAAGTGAGAGCTGCCGAAGAACGTTCTCAACGTGGGCCGGGTCTTTTTTAAGACCGAACAAGCCACGGCTGAAGCTCACCGTCGCGCGAACCGTTTCAAAGGCTTCGGTCGTCAATTCTTGCGGCACCAGACCAATCAGCGACCGTGCCGCGCGGTAGTCGGTGACAATGTCATGTCCTTCAACCTTGACCGTACCGCCGGTCGCTTTGATCAAGCCGCAAACGATGCTGATGAGCGTGGTTTTACCCGCTCCGTTGGGGCCCAAAAGCGCGAACAATTCGCCACGCTCAATATCAAGATTGACACGCTTTAACGCCTCGAACCCGGTTTCGTATGTTTTTGAAAGGTCCTTGATGGCAATCGCCGGAGCCATACGCCCTCGCTGTTTGAAATGAAGCCGGCCAAATCACCAGCGGACAGTCCTAGAAATCGCCGCGATCATACAGCTATTCAGCCTGGGCGAAAGGGTTTCGAGCACAGCTGAAGAGAAATGACTGTTCGAGATTCGGAAACAGTTCGTCCAATATTCAGATGCTGTCCCAACGTCAGAGCTGGATTATGTAAGGATCTAACCGAAACCGAACAGGAGACTTTGATGTCCATTCGCCCTGTCACACATGTCGGCAAAACTCAGCCAACGCTTGAGGGCGCCGGCGTCAAGCTCGAGCGCGCGTTCGGGTTTCAAGATCCGACCATGCTCGACCCCTTCCTGTTGCTGGATGACTTCAGAAACGAGCGCCCTGACGATTTTTTAAAAGGCTTTCCCTGGCACCCGCACCGCGGCATTGAGACCATCACCTATGTGCTGGCCGGGACGGTGGAACACGGCGACAGCCTCGGCAACACCGGAAACCTTGGCGCCGGCGATGTTCAATGGATGACGGCCGGCCGCGGAATCATGCACCAGGAAATGCCGAAAGGCGACGCGAACGGCCGCATGCACGGCTTTCAGCTTTGGGCAAACCTGCCTTCATCCCTCAAAATGACAGAGCCGCGTTATCAGGACGTTCAAGGAAAAGACATTCCCGTGGTTGTGGACGACGACGGCACGTCGGCTCGGGTGATAATTGGCGAATTCTGGGGCAAAACAGGTCCGGTCGACGGCATTGCAGCCGATCCGCAATATCTCGACATCCATGTTCCGGCCGGAAAGAGGAAACGTTTCAAGGTCGATACCTACAAACAGACCTTTGCCTACATCTTCGAAGGATCGGGCACTTTCGAGGGCGCATCCAACCCGGTCGGGGTGTTGACAGAGAAGGAGTTTGGCGGCGAGGAACTGAAGATCCGCGACCAGACCGGCAACAGGACACTTGTAATCTTCGGCACCGGTGACGAGATTGTTGTTCAGGCCGGGGACGAAGGGATCCGGTTCCTGCTGGTTTCCGGCGCTCCGATCAAAGAACCCGTCGCTTGGCACGGGCCAATTGTCATGAACACCCGGCAGGAACTGATGCAAGCCGTCACCGAGTTGCAAAACGGTACGTTTATCCGTCCATAGCATGGCAAATGCCCTTAGAAGGCCGCTCCCGTCAGCGGCCTTGTTTTGCGTGAGGCTTCTTTCCAAAGACACATTCGGTCTGTAGCACCTTGCGCACTGTTTCGATTTGAAAGTTGTTTCATGCCGCTCAAACTACGCCCGGCCGTGCTGGAAGATGCCCGGACTTTGACGACGTTAATGCATCGTTCGAAAGCAGCCTGGGGATACACAGCGGATCAATTGGCTTTGATCGAAACTCATGACAGCGTGACCGAAGAACAAATTGCCGCTCAGAGCGTCGTCGTCGCGGAACAGGACGGGACCGCGCTCGGCTATTTCGCGGTCGAACCGATCGCTGAGAAAACATTGCTGCTGGACCACCTGTTTGTCGCCCCCGAAGCCCAGCGGCGCGGGCTGGGCAAGCTGCTCTTGATGCGCGCCGAAGACCACGCGCGCACCCTCGGTCGCCAGCGCGTCTATCTGGAGAGCGACGTCCACGCAGGACCGTTTTATGAACATTGCGGTTACACGACCATAGGCACGCAACCGAGCAAGCTCATGCCAGGCGCGCAGGCGCCACTAATGGAAAAGCGCCTCGAACCACAGGTGCATCCCCTGACGGACTTGAAGGTGCGCCTCTCGACCGCGCCGTGGCATTTCGAGGAAGACAACTCGGAGGCAATTGCTGCGCATTTTGCGCAGGCACAAGCCAAGAACCCGCATATCTGGAACGGCCGCACTCTCAAGCTCACCGGATACACCTTCAAAAAGGGCGTTTTTGCCGGCACTTGCTGCGAGACAAGTTTTGCGGCCTATCTCGCCTGGCGGGACTGGGGGGCTCCTGATGCCTCAGCCTTTAATCTGTTCGGATCCGCCGTCCTGATCAGCTCCGACGGAGCGCTGCTTTACGGGGTGATGGCGCCTCACACAGCGACAGCCGGGCTGATTTATCCGCCCGGCGGCAACCTGGATCCGAGCGATGTTGACGCCGATGGTTATGTGGATCTTGAGGCGGCAATTTATCGTGAACTGGAAGAGGAAACCGGGCTCAGCAGGAATACAACGACGGAAGGACCACTTTACTTAGCGTCGGACGGCCCTCGGATCTCCATTGCCAAAGTGATATTTGTCGACCTGAATGCGCACAGCCTACGCACCCAGATACTACACCATTCCAAAGCTTCCGATGAACAGGAACTCTCCGACATAAAGATCTATCGCCGGCCGGAGGAACTCACCGATCCAAGTATGCTGCCTTATGCGCGCGCGCTGGGTGCACATGTTTTATCCACCATTGTTCAGTATGCACCATCCTCCTGAAAGAATTTGTTTACTGAACCAATGAGATGGAGGCTGGCGATCCGCAACTGTCCGTGCCAAAGTCGCCGCGACTCGCCAAACAAGCTCACCTGACTGCTTAAGGGAGACCGCGCTGATGGGCCGCCGCTATGCCATTCTGGACGTTTTCACCAACACACCGCTTGCTGGAAATCCGCTTGCCGTGGTGCTTGATTCGGAAGGTTTGAGCGACGAGAAAATGTTGGCGATCGCCGGTGAGTTCAATCTGTCGGAAACCGTGTTCGTGTTTCCGCCGGAAAACCCGGGGCACTCCGCAAATGTGCGGATATTCACGCCAAAAGTCGAGCTGCCGTTTGCCGGCCATCCGACCATCGGAACGGCGATCCTGCTGGCGACCGAACGCTTCGGTGATATCGAAGGCGAGCAGGACGCGGTCGTGGTCTTGAAACAGAATATCGGCGTCGTTCGCTGCGCCGTGGTGCTGAAGCAGAACGCCGCCGCATTTGCGGAGTTCGATGTGCCGAGACTTCCGGAACCAGCGGGTCCGACACAAAACAACGAGCTGATCGCCGAAGCGCTCAATCTCGACCCGAGCGATATCGGATTTGAAAACCATGACCCTTGCCGGTTCAAAGTCGGCTCGCCGTTCAATTTCGTCCCGGTCCGAAACCTTGATGCATTGGCGCGGGCCAAACCGGTTCTGTCCCGCTGGAAAGCCGGTTTCGGTCATGATGAACACAATGATGCCTATGTCTACTGCCGCGAGACAAGATCGCATGACAGCGCGTTTCAGGCTCGGATGTTTGCCCCGGATATGGGTATTCCGGAAGACCCTGCGACAGGCTCGGCCGCGGCAGCCTTCGCAGGCGTTGTCCACTATTATGATGGCTTGAAAGGCGGCACGCACCACATACGCATCGAACAGGGTTTTGTCATGGGACGTCCATCGCTGATCGATCTGGAAGTCGATGTTGACGGCACCAAGATGCATGCTGTGCGCATTGGTGGGCAGGCAAAACTGATTGCCCGCGGCGAGTTGTTTATCTGATAAAGCAGGAAAACGCCTCGGAAAGTTGCCGGGTTCGCGAACCGATGCGGTGTGTCAACAAGGGGAGCGTGGCAGGCGGCGGCTCAAAATGCCGAACGAACGGTTGCATCGGTGAAAAAGCTGATCTAATAGAAATATAGATTTACCGAGGGGTCATGGTTCTGGCGCACACTCGCTTCCGTGACACGAGAAGGCCGAGATGTTATCCGCATGATCGCAACACGCGACATTGCCACGTTCTCCAGCGACGCGCTGCCCCTGCGCGGCGGCCTTCTTCTACTTGGCGACCTCCTCCTTAGATGCCCCTGAGCGTCGGCTGATCCGTTTGAATTTTGAAGGACGGGCACTCAGGGGAGAAAAGCGCAACACAATCTTGACATGACAAGATCGCGCCGGGACCCTGATGGCTAAAACTGTCCGGGCAGCGATCAAGGGTAAGGAAAAACGCCATGACCACCAATTCCAATCAGGTCCGGATCTTTGATACGACCTTGCGCGACGGCGAGCAGTCGCCTGGCGCGTCCATGACGCTGGAAGAAAAATTACAGATCGCCGAAATTCTCGATGAGATGGGCGTTGATATCATTGAGGCTGGCTTTCCGATCGCCTCCAACGGCGACTTTGAAGCGGTCAGCGAGATCGCCCGCAATTCAAAGAATTCGGTGATCGCCGGCTTGGCACGTGCGATCCATGCCGACATTGACCGGTGCGGCGACGCCGTCACGCACGCCAAGCATGGCCGGATCCACACCTTTGTTTCGACCTCGCCGATCCATCTGAAATATCAGATGAACAAGACCCAGGAACAGGTTCTTGAAATTGTTACCGACACAGTGACGCGCGCCCGTAATCTGATCGACGATGTGGAATGGTCGGCGATGGACGCAACCCGCACACCGCTCGACTATCTGTGCCGGTGCGTTGAAGAAGCGATCCGCTGCGGCGCAACGACCATCAATTTGCCCGACACAGTCGGCTATGCCACGCCTGATGAATACAAGAAAATGTTCGAGGATATCATCGAGCGAGTGCCCAATTCCGATCAGGCGATCTTCTCTGTTCACACTCACAATGATCTGGGCCTTGCGGTCGCGAATTCGCTGGCCGGTGTCGCTGGCGGCGCACGCCAGATCGAATGCGCGGTGAACGGGCTCGGCGAGCGTGCAGGCAATGCATCCCTGGAAGAGATTGTCATGGCCATCCGCACCCGAAGCGATGCCCTGCCCTATACGTGTCAGGTGGACCCGAAATTCCTGATGCGCGCCTCCAAGCTGGTGTCTGGCGCGTCCGGCTTCGCTGTTCAGTACAACAAGGCCATCGTCGGCAAGAATGCGTTTGCCCATGAGAGCGGCATTCACCAGGATGGAATGCTGAAAAACGCGGAAACCTATGAAATCATGCGTCCCGAAGATGTGGGGGTTAAGGCAACTTCTCTGGTGATGGGCAAGCACTCCGGCCGCCACGCCTTCAAGGACAAGCTGCGTGAGTTGGGGTACGATCTGGGTGACAACGCACTGCAGGAAGCTTTCCGGCGGTTCAAGGATCTCGCCGACCGCAAAAAACACGTTTATGACGAAGATATTGAAGCCCTGGTCGAGGACGAAATCGCAATCGCCGGAGAAAACACAAAGGTTATTGCGTTGACGGTCATTGCCGGAACCGGCGGACCGCAGAAGGCGATTTTGACCATGGATGTCAACGGCAAGCACGAAACCCGCGAGGCGACCGGCGACGGCCCGGTCGATGCGACGTTCAACGCGATCAAAGCCATCTGCCCGCACGAGGCAACGCTGCAGCTCTACCAGGTTCATGCC
The DNA here is from genome assembly GCF_007830545.1 of Roseibium hamelinense. Classification (GTDB taxonomy): domain Bacteria; phylum Pseudomonadota; class Alphaproteobacteria; order Rhizobiales; family Stappiaceae; genus Roseibium; species Roseibium hamelinense. Next base: position 260,408 of record NZ_VLLF01000002.1, on the reverse strand, counting down.
GTCACTGAAGGCACCGATGCTCAGGCAGAAGTGTCTGTCCGGCTGGAGGCCAATGGCCGGATCTCCACCGGCAAAGGCGCGGATACCGATACGCTAGTCGCGTCGGCGAGAGCCTACGTTTCGGCAATGAACAAGCTCGCCCTGCGCCAGCAAGGGTCGAACCCAGGCGCGCTTCAGGCAGTCTAAGCTTGGACCAAAAAGGCATGGCCGGGCGGTGGCGTCGCAACCCGGCCATATTCGTCGCGCTCACAGGACAGGAAGAACTGGTGTTTTCGTGATGCGGATTACATACATGGGCGCGAGGACGCCGCGTCCAGCCGGCACTGCGCCCGAAAACGAGATACCGGAAGTTTGAAACGTCTTGTCATCTATTGCCCCGGGTACGATATTCGCCCCGTCAAACAGACCTTCGGCCTGATCAATCGCGAGTTTTCCGCCTTTTTGAAACTGAGGCGGATTACCGGCGCGCTGAGCGATCTTGAGGACCGCCCCGCGTGCCAACTTGCATCGGCGAAATGGGAGGTGCAAGTGGAATGGCCGTCCGGACCTGTAACGGCCCGCTTTCTGCAGCTTGGTTGGCGCGATGTTATCAAGCCGGATTTTCAGCGTTCCTGGCCACGTATGGCAGTCGATGCAATCAGGTCGTTCTGGCTTTATGCCAGGGCGGACGGATATCGCGCGGTGCTTAAAAGCAATTGGGCGCATGGTCTGTTCTGTCTGTATCCTGCGGTTGGTCTCGTGCTCTGGATTCTTGTCGCATTTGTACCGCCGCTGCTTTTCGCTATTCCGGCCTTTCGCCTTGCAAATTCCCTGCTGCCGGATGAGACGTCAGGCCTTTTCGCCGGGGCAATTGTAGTCGGTGCAAGCTGTTTGTGGATCGCGGCATTCCAACGGTTCATGTCTTGGTTGGAGCCTCGCATATATCTCCGCTATCTGATCAACAGCTGGCATTTCATGGCCCGGCTGGCGCACCAAAAACACGGACCGATGCAATCAAAGATCGAAGAGTTTGCAGAAAAAATCGTGGCCTTGGAGGCACAGGCAGACGCCGACGAGGAGATCGTTTTCGTATCGCATAGCTGCGGAACCTTTGTTGCAATCTACATTCTCGCTGCCATATTGCAGCGTCGGCCCGGTTTCGGACAGCGCCGCGGTGGCTTTGCATTTGTAACGCTTGGACCCGCATTCGACTGTTTGGGCGGCTTTGGAAACCAGGGCAGCTTCAGCGAAGCAATGTCGGCCGTGGCCCGGTCGGATGTCGACTGGACAGATATTTACTCCCCGCACGATCCGATTTGTGGGGGACGCACACCACCTGTCGCACGCTATGCCACCATGCTGTCAAACACGGAGACCCGCCCGGAACCGAGACGGTATAGCGCACGCATTCCCGACAGGATGCCCAAAGAACTGCTCAATCACCTGCGCTATCGGTTTTTCAAACTGCATTTTTGCTATTTTTTCGCTTCGATACGACCGGACCTGTTTGATTTTTACGAATTGACATTCGGCCCTAAAAAGGCGCGCGACATGCTGGAAGCGTGGTCAAGGGTCAAAAGCTGATACACCGCGCGTATTGGGCGCCGAACGGACACCCCTTGTTGCAACGCGTAAAATAGGTAGAGGCCCGCAAGACCTGACGCGCAGGTGTTCGGGCGCCGTTTTTATTTCCATAGCTACAGTAAAGCCAGCCGCGCAAGGTCCAGCCGACATAGTCGTGCAGCCAGAGCAGGACAACCAGAAACCGCTATCAGCCCGCTTTCAGATAGCCGGCAACGATCGGGCTGAGCACCTGATAGACGTCGACCGTTTCACCGGCAATTTGCCGGGTTTCGCGGAAAGAGAACTCCAGCTCTTTCAGGTGTGCCGCGAGCTTTTCGTCTCCGCGCCGCGCCAGACACACGAGATGCGTAAAGTACGTACTGTCAAAAAATACGTCGATCACGTCTTTGCAGATATCATGCGCGATCTTTGGGTCTACTTTAAGCGCATGCTCGGAAAAGCAGTAGGTTAGATTGACCTCAGACGTCTCCTCCATAACAGAGAACCCACTCAGGCCAAGCAGCGTGCCGTCGTTAGCCAGCACTTTCCATGTTTGCAAGCCGAATGTGCTTCGCGTTTCCAAGGCTGAACTTAATCGCCGCAGGCACATTTCGGTATCGACCATGCGCTCGGTCATCCCATTCCTGGAACACAAGCGTGGCTGGCTCAACAATGCAGCCATGTCGGATACATCGGTCGGTTCGAGCGGAACCAGCCTGTATTCACCAGCCACTCGCGAGAAACTTTGCACAGAACCCTCCACTGTGTTGTCTCTTGGCTTCCCCACCCTGCGGCTGCGAGAGCTAGCAGGGATATGTGTGCCATATGCGACAATTCAATGATCTTTTTGGGGATCAGGTTTTTCCCTTAATTGTGATCGCGCCGCCGAACCCGCCCAGATTGCACCGGCGGCACAGGCGTTTCCCCCTGCCTCGCTCAGGCGGACAAAACAAAGCTCTGCATCGACGGACTGAGCATTTGGAACACATCACATGGCATGCCGTTGATCCGCCGGCTCTCCCGATAACAGAAGCCGCATTCGAGCATGACGTTGCGGACCATCCTGTTGTCCGTGCGGACAACCGAGACCAGATGCGAGAAATACGTGTTCTCAAAAAACCAGTCGATCAAGTCGCGGGAGATCCGTTCGGGCATGCCCGGGTCATCCTCAATTGCGTCCAAGAAAAAACAATAGTCGAGCTCGACTTCTGAAGTTTCATCGAGGATGGCAAAACCTGCCCAGCCAATTAATTCGCCGAACACTGTGACGACTTTCCATCTTGAAAACCCGTGCCTTTCCTGATCGGCGATCGCGTCTGCAACAAATGTCTCTGCTGCGTCGCACGACCATGCATTGTCGTCAGACGACAAAAACCGCGCTACGCGGGGATCCGACCAAAGATTGCGGACAAGGTCCACGTCGTCTTTTTGAAACTGCTCAAGACGCACGGAGCCGTTCTGCATAACCAAGTGTTGCACCTCTGCCTCCCTTGGCCCCGACCCCACTACATTTGCGGACAGGCGGACCTGCCATCCAAGTGAATACAACCAAAAGGCGCATTCACTCGCTACCGGGCTTCGGACCCAATGATTATTGCTGGCAACAATAAAGGATAATCCAGAGGATTTCACGCGTAACTTACGTTGCGGCGCACAATCAGGGATAGGCTTGTTCAATTTTGCGCATGAAATCAATCGCCAAAGCCTGTGAACAGTTTTGTGACGGATCGAGCCTTGGCCAATGGCCCATCTGATTTCGAAACCACGTCTCTTGCCGCTTGGCATACTGGCGCGTCGAGATAGTCAACTGTTCCGCTGCCTCGCCGGCTGATAACTCCGCCTTCAAGAGAGCTGCCGCCTCGGACACACCAATAGCCCGCATGGCCGGGAGAGTTGCCGGCAAATCCATGTCCAGCAGCTTGCAGACCTCGGAAAGGCCCTCCTCCCCCAGGATAATCTCTGCCCGCTGCCGGATACGCGCGTGCAACCAGGGCCGCGGCGGCGCGAGAACCAATTGCGCAGTCCCGGTTTCATCCAAGACTGGTGCACCATGAGCTTCTTGTTGCCAGTCAGCAAGGCGACGGCCGGTCGAACGGACGACTTCCAGAGCGCGGGTCAGCCGCTGCAGGTCTTCAAGAGTGTTCGAAGCTTCAGGATCAAGACCCGCCAAGGCCGCGCGAACTGCAGCGGTGCCGCCTTCTTCGGCCAGCTGCCGGCATTCAAGGCGAACAGCTGGGTCAATGTCCGGGACCTTTGCCAACCCGCCGGTCAATGCCTTGAAATACAGACCGGTGCCGCCCACGACAATCGGCAGCCGGCCGGACGCGCAAATGGCCTCGATTTCCCGCTTTGCAGAGCGCTGCCAGTCGCCGGTTGAAAAGGCTGTTGAAGCCGGCACGAAACCATACAGCCGATGCGCTGCTCGTTTTGTGTCCTGCTCATTCGGGCGGGCGGTCAAGACACGCAATTCGGCATACACTTGCATGGAATCGGCATTCACAATCACGCCATCAAGACGTTCTGCCAATTCCAGCGCCAAGGCCGACTTGCCGCTTGCTGTCGGTCCAGCTATCAAAATAGCCCGAACACTCACCATTGCTTTGCCCATTCCAAACTCAGGATCCGCTCCATGTCTCTTGTTGCAACGCTCGTGTCAAATCCGGCAAGGCCTGCCGTCAACGAGGCGCTGCTGGAGGCGGCCACCCATGCCCTCAACCTGTCGAGAGAGCCGGTGATCCTGGCCGACGGAATCGCTGCCGATCTCTTTGTCGATAACCTCGACAAAAAGTCGCTCGAGACACACCTGCGGCGGGTTACCGGCGATGCAAAAGTGGATGTGTTTGTTCAGCTGCAGGACGGACGGCGCCGCAAACTCCTGATCGCTGACATGGATTCCACGATGATCCGGCAAGAGTGTATCGATGAACTTGCGGCAGAGCTTGGCTTGAAGGACCGTATTTCCAAAATCACCGAACGTGCCATGCGCGGAGAGATCGCATTTGAGCCGGCCTTGCGTGAGCGGGTATCCCTTTTGGAAGGCCTGCCGACATCGACCATTGAAACGGTCTTGTCGACACGCATCCACCTGATGCCGGGGGGGCGCACGTTGGTCCAGACAATGAAGGCCAATGGCGCCTATTGCGCGCTGGTTTCGGGGGGCTTTACGCACTTCACAAAAGCCATTGCCAATCTGGTCGGGTTTGATGAACACCGGGCGAACACACTTTTGGAAGAAAACGGCAGACTAAGCGGAAAGGTGGCTGAGCCCATACTGGGACGGGACGCCAAAAGAGACCGCCTTGCGGAACTGCTCAGCGAAAAGCAATTGACGCCCAACGATGCGATCGCGGTTGGCGACGGTGCAAACGATCTGGCGATGATCGATTTGGCCGGTGCTGGAATTGCTTACCGCGCGAAACCGGCTGTTGCGGAAGCCGCGGATTTCCGGATTGACCATGGCGACTTAACCGCCCTGCTGTATTTTCAAGGCTACTCAAATCGCGACTTTGCACTGAGCTAAGGGGCTGTCGGCACCAGTGTGTGATGTTGAGGGACCTGCCTTGCAGAGGCCCGGATACTCCCAAGAAACCGTACAAGCTGCGCACAAATCGCTACTCTACCTAATTGTAAATTCGGCGCTTTTCGCAGCACAACACATCGAAAAAGGGTTGAGAGGCATGGCAAATGGCGCGCGTGTTGGCGCCAGCCAAAGCAACAGTGTTTCACCTAGCTGCATAATTAAGATGCATCATTTCATATTACTCGTATAAAGTGTAATTTCCGAAGCACGGCCGTGAGGCGTCAGTGAGCTTCGGACATTGCAACAACAAGATAGAGTGAGGACAAGGAAATGGGCTGGTGGACTTCTTTCAAATCAATTGCAGACAAAGTCATTGATGCAGTCGCGACCGGAATTGAGGTTGTTGGTTCGCTCATAGGGGACGCTGCGACCGCGACACGGGTCGCCGACATTTTTGAGACAGTTGCCGATGCGGTTGTGAACGTGGTTGTCACTGTTGCCGAGGCTGTAAATGCTGTCAGGAGTGCAACCTCCAATGCGAACGCTCCAAGCAGTGTTGAAGCGATTGCAGAGCAAAGTTCCTTGCCGGCGCTTGAAATGGGCGCCGCGTCTATTGATCCTGTTGGCATGGCATTGCCAGCGGCCCAGGACGATTTTTCCTTCGTTTAGCCAGCTGCACTGCCCGCAGACAGCCGCAAATGCCGAAGTATTGATGAACAAAAAAGGGCGCCACCGGCGCCCTTTTCAATGATCAGCCAGCAATTGCTATTCTTCAATCCGGACGGGTACAAACCGGAGTTCGCCGCTTTCATTCGCCAAAAGCAGCAAAGCTGTCCGGCGGCCGTCTTCTTTGAGTTTTTCAACCTGCTCGCCAACTTCGGCTGGTGTCGACACAGGCTCTTGGGCAACTTCCTTGATCACATCGCCGGCCTGGATCCGTTTTTCCTCTGCAGATGAGCCTGGAGCGACCTCGCGCACGAGGACACCTGTGACATCACCGTCAATGCCGAATTCCTCACGGCCGGCTTCGTCAAGCTCCGATAGGATCATGCCCAGCATCTCCCGCTGCGCAGGTGTCTCAGCATCGTCTTCGACAATGTCCTCAGAGGCTTCGCCATCAACAGAAGCTTCTTCGAGGCGGCCTAGGGTCACATCCAGGGTCACTCTTTCGCCCTTGCGCAGAACAACCACGGTCACCGCCTTGCCGATCGCCGTTTCAGCTACCATCCGCGGCAGCTCACGCATGGATTCCACTTCCCGGCCATCAAACTCGAGAATAACGTCGCCCGGTTCTATCTCGGCTTCTTCTGCAGGCCCGCCAGCAGTAACACCGGCAACAAGCGCGCCCATTGCCTCGTTCATATCGAGGCTCTCGGCAATTTCATCGGTGACTTCTTGAATTCGCACACCAAGCCAGCCCCGCCGCGTTTCGCCAAACTCGCGCAGCTGAGCAATTACACGGGTCGCCGTTGTGGCCGGAATTGCGAAACCGATGCCGATTGATCCGCCGGACGGCGAAATGATTGCCGTGTTGATACCAACCACGTTGCCTTGCATATCAAACAGCGGCCCGCCGGAATTCCCCCGGTTGATCGACGCATCTGTCTGAATGAAGTTGTCGTAAGGACCTGAGTTGATGTCGCGGTTGAGCGATGAAACGATGCCAACGGTGACCGTACCGCCAAGGCCAAACGGGTTGCCGATCGCCATAACCCAATCGCCGACCCGCAATACATCGGAATCGCCGAAATTGACCGCCTTGAGCGGGCTTTCAGGCTCGACTTTCAAGACCGCAATATCGGTCTTTTCATCCGTGCCGATCAGTTCGGCCTTCAGTTTGGTTCCGTCATTGAAATTTGCCGTTATCTCGTCGGCGCCTTCGATGACGTGGTTGTTGGTTATGATGATGCCTTCTTCGCCATCAATCACAAAACCCGATCCGAGGGACTGAACCCGGCGCGGGCGGTCGTCATCCCGGTTCTGACGGTTGAAAAACTCTTCAAAGAACTCCTGGAACGGCGATCCGTCCGGAACCTGCGGCATCGGCACTGACCGCCGCCCTTCTACAGTCTGCGCGGTTGAGATATTCACAACCGCATCAGCGAGGTTTTCCGCCAAATCGGCGACCGAAGCTGGCCCTTGCGCAAAGGCACTGCACACCGGTTGCAGGGCAACCAGTCCGCCGAGTAGCGCAGCCGCACCAACCGTACGCAAGGCCGCGAGGCTTCGTTGAATCATCTGAGGGGCCATAGGGCGTCTTCCTCCATCCCGTTTTTAGGGTCTGTCCATAGACAGACACTATCAGCATTAAAACTGAATTCGAATATAAAACGGGCGGTCAAAAAGTTGACCGCCCGTTTAACAACATTTGCGTTATCCGCGCACAAACCACACAACGAGAACTCCGATCGCAAGGGCAACAAGCCCCGCACCCCTTAACACGCCATCCGGTGTTTCAAGGGCGCTGCGCATCATGGACTTGGCGCCGCCTGGTGCAACTGCATAAAGGGTTCCCTCAATCGCAAGCACCAGACCGATCCCAGTAATCAGATCGTTCATTGCGCCTGTGCAGGACGGGTCGCCGCCAGGTTAGGTGCCGTTGTCGTATCAGACGGCGCCGTCTCCTGTTCCAACGGCTGACCCATCGGGTTGTTGAAATAGCGGAAGAAGCTGCTGTCCGGTGACAGAACGAGACTTGTGTCGCCCTGACGCAGACCGGCTTCGTAAGCTTGCATGGACCGGTAGAAGGCGAAGAAGTCCGGATCAGCGCCAAAGGCATTGGCAAAAATCCGGTTCCGCTCGGCATCCCCGTCACCGCGGATGATCTCGGAGTCGCGGCGTGCCTCAGCGACCAGAACTGTCGCATCGCGGTCAGCGCGCGACCGGATTCGGCGAGATTGCTCTTCACCCTGTGCCCGGATTTCAGCTGCTTCCCGCTGACGTTCGGTCTGCATGCGTGCAAAGATGGCCTGCGAGTTCGCCTCCGGAAGATCCGCACGGCGGATTTTTACATCAACAACTTCGATGCCGAGATCCGCAGCACTCGCACTAACATCACGGCGGATATTTTCCATGAGGCCTGAGCGGTCATCCCGAACAACTGCCGTAAAGGACGCCGTTGCAAGAACCGAGCGCAAGGATGATTGCAAGAAGGTCGACAAGCGCTGGTTTGCTTCCCGGATATTGTTCACACGCTGATAGAACAAAACCGGATTGTCGATTTTGTACCGGGCAAAAGCGTCAACGACGAGGCGCTTTTTGTCGGACGCAATAACTTCCTGCGGAGACATGTTCAAATCAAGGATCCGCTTGTCCAGATACACGACGTTCTGGATCAAAGGGTACTTGAAGTTCAAACCGGGCTCGGTGACGACCTTGTCAATCTGACCAAATGTCAACACGAGGGCCTGTTGGGTTGGGTTTACGATGAAGAGCGACATGTAGCCACCAATGGCTGCAATCGCCAGTACAATCGCTAGGATAGCGCCGCGCATGATCAATTACCTCCCGACCGGTTGGCTTGCGAGCCACCGCGGTTCAGTTCGTTCAGCGGCAGGTAAGGCAAAACACCTTGACCTGTTGAATTGCTGTCGATGATGATCTTGTTGTTTGAACCCAAGACTTTCTCCAATGTCTCCAGGTAGAGACGTTCACGCGTCACGTCCGGAGCATTTTTGTATTCCTCATAGATCTTCGTGAACCGCTGGGACTGACCAGTTGCTTCCGCAATGGTTTGGTCCCGGTAGGCGTTGGCGGCTTCCAAAACCCGGGCAGCTTCACCGCGCGCCTCGGGAACTACCCGGTTCGCATAGGTTTGCGCCTCGTTCTGAATACGTTCCTGGTCGGCCCGAGCTGCCTGAACATCACGGAATGCATCGATGACCTGCTGGGGCGGGTCCACCTTCTGCATTTGCACTTCGGTGATCTCGATGCCGGCTTGGTATGTGTCCAGAGTCTTTTGCATCAGCGCGTCAACATCATTCTGGATGGCCACGCGGTTTTCGGTCAGGATCGAGTCAATGTTAGACGATCCAACAACCTCACGCATTGCGCTTTCAGCCACCGCCTTTACGGTCCCTTCCGGGTTTTGAACGTTGAAGAGGTAGTTGTTGATGCCCTCGCGGGTGTTTTTGATACGCCACTGCACCTTGAAACCCACATCAACAATGTTTTCATCACCGGTCAGCATCAAGCTTTCCTGCGGAACATCGCGTGCGCGCACCGAAGTGCCGCTCAAGAACTCTTCAACGCCCACAGTCAGCTCGCGCTGACGCTGGACTGTCGGTTTGTAAACCTCACCGATCGGATATGGCCAGTTGTAGTTCAAGCCCGGAGCGGTCTGGTCGACAACCTTACCAAGAACGAGCTCAACACCAACCTCGCCTTCATCAACGCGGTAAAAGCCGGACAGCATCCACACAACGCCCACGACCGCAATGATTGCAAGAACCCCGAAAACGCCGAGACCACCGCCGCCGCCCGGCAATACGGTCTTCATACGATCTTGGGTTTTTTTCAGCAGCTCCTCCAGGTCGGGCGGATTGCCGCCGCCTCCGCCGCCACGGCCAGGGCCACCACCGCCCCAAGGGCCGCCGTTATTGCCACCGCCGTTGCCCCACGGGCCACCATTGTTCCCGCCACCTTTCCAGGGGCCACCGCCACCTGACTGATTGCTCCAAGGCATCCAAACTTCCTTCTTAGTGGTGAAGAACCTGACAGATTAGCCTGTTAGGTCCCCTCTTCATCACCCGTTTGTCATGCCGCAGGTTATAGGGGGGTTACCGGAGCCTTTCAACGACAGCACCGACCTCCTCCAAAGTCTTTGCGGCAATGGTTCATATCCCCAATTGGTCGCGAAAAAGCCCAGTTTCAAGGTAGAACTGGCCGGTTTCCGCAGGTTTAGGCAGAAAGCCGCATGTCTATATGCGGAATATCGTCTTCCAGATACATCTCCGAGACCGTCGTGAAGCCCAGGCTTCCGTAAAATTTCTCCAGATGCGCCTGCGCAGAAACTTCGATCAAACAGTGCGGCGCCGTGCCGCGCGCCTTCTTGATCCCCTCCTGCATGATTTTCCGTCCTAGCCCTGTGCGACGCTGGCTGGGCGCGATCACAACGCGCCCGATGCTCGCCGGGTCGGATTCCGTTGCCGGAAAAAGACGGACAGTTCCCACAAGCGTGCCATTGCCGTTGTTCTGCGTCTCCGTCTGCGCCGGGTCGAATACAAGTAGATGCAGGGCTTGTGGGTCCCGCCCGTCGATTTCGCCAAAGGCACAGGCTTGCTCAACGACGAACACATCTTGTCGCAGCTTTAAAAGGTCATGGACCTCCCGAGCCGTCATTTCATCCAGTGTACGCCATTGCCAAACAAGAGTCTCAGTCATTCTGGGCTTTGCCCTTTCTGCGGTAGGTCACGAATTCGAAATCAGCCGTGTCGCGCTGTCTGCGCTCTCCTGCTATCCTCTGAACGACTTCCCACGTTTTTGTATCAATTTCGGGGAAATGGGTATCGCCATTGGGTTCCGCATCAACCTGCGTGATTTCCAGCCTGTCGGCGAGATCAATCGCTTGCGCGTAGATCTGGCCGCCGCCGATGATCGCAATCTCGCCCGCACCAGTTTCACGCGCGATTTGATGGGCACGATCCAGCGCAGCAGGCAAGGAAGGCGCCGCTTCAGCGCCGTCTGGCGCATATCCAGCATCACGAGAAATGACGATATGTGGACGTCCCGGCAAAGGTTTTCCGCCAAACGACAAAAATGTCTTCCGTCCCATGATCACCGGTTTTCCGAGCGTTAGCGCCTTAAAATGCTTGAGGTCAGTGGACAGCTTCCAGGGCATGTCATTGTCCGCCCCAATAACCCCGTTTCGGGCAACCGCTGCAATTATAAACAGTTCCGGCAAGTCCGCCTCCCTTTGACGGCAAAATGGACCGTTGGCGTATCATGGCTTTGAAAAGGGACAAAGAGCCTTCGAAGCGCATATGACGACGAAAATCTCAAAAAACACATCCGCCCTCCGCCAGGCATGGCATGCCACTTCTTGCCGATGAACAGAAACCGCTTGCCTCAAAGCGCTTTGGATCATACCAACGAAACTCAAGCACCAACTTCAGGTCTATGTATGCCCACCCTTCAAAGCCTTGCCGCCCGCTTTCCAAATGATTTTTTGTTCGGTGTAGCAACCGCCGCCTATCAAATCGAAGGCGCCGCGAAAAAAGACGGCAGGGGGCCAAGCATCTGGGATGCCTTTTCAAAGATGCCGGGGCGGGTCTACAAGCAGCACTCCGGTGATATAGCTTGTGACCACTATCACCTGTGGGAGAGCGATCTGGACCTGATCAAATCGCTGGGGGTTGATGCCTACCGGTTTTCGATTGCCTGGCCACGGATCCTGCCGGATGGAAGAGGTCCGGTGAACGAAAGGGGCCTCGATTTCTACGACAGGCTAATCGACGGCATGGTCGCACGCGGGCTCAAGGTCTATCCGACACTCTATCACTGGGATTTGCCTTTGACGCTCGCCGCCGACGGCGGCTGGACGGCGCGCTCGACGGCTGAGGCCTTTGCCGAATACACAGACATCGTCGTGCGCCGCCTTGGCGACCGGATGGATGCCCTTGCCACTATCAACGAGCCTTGGTGCATTTGCCATTTGAGTCACCTCTACGGAATACATGCACCTGGCGAGAAAAGCCGCGAGGCATTTGCTGCGGCCGTTCACACATTGAACCTGGCCCACGGCCTGAGTGTCCAGGCTGCCCGCGCGGCGCAGCCAGACCTGCCCTTGGGAACCGTGTTAAATGCGTATTCCATCTATCCGGCAAGCAATGCTCCGGAAGACATGGCAGCATCGGAGCGCGCATTTCGGTTTCACAACGACATTTTCATGTCGCCAATCTTCAACGGCGTCTATCACGACGACATTCTTGAAAATTTTGGAAGCATGATGCCGATCGAGAGCGGCGATCTTGCGATCATCAACCAGCCTCTGGACTGGTGGGGCCTGAACTACTACACGCCATGGCGCATCAGCGAAGATCTGGCCTCCGAAACCGGCTACCCCAAAGCTGTGGCCAATCCTCCCAAGGACGATGTGCCCATCACTGACATCGGCTGGGAAGTGGACGAAGACGGCCTGTCAGACCTGCTTAAGGCGCTGTACCAACGCTATGACTTGCCGCCGGTCTACGTGACAGAAAACGGCGCCTGCTACAACGAGGAGCCTGAAAGCGGCGTTGTGAGGGACACCCGGCGCACGGATTATCTTGAAAAACATCTTGCTGCCTGCGCCGATGCATTAACCGCCGACATCCCGCTGAAAGGCTACTTCCTGTGGAGCCTGATGGACAATTTCGAGTGGGCGGAAGGCTACAAAATGCGTTTTGGCATTGTTCACGTGGACTACAGCACACAAGTGCGGACCCTAAAGAACAGTGGAAAATGGTACCGGGACCTGGTCGGTGCCCACCGGGCGGACCGCCCGTAGGATCACTGATCAATATGCGGGACAATTGCAGCCTGGATGAGCCGGCAAGCCGCGTTCATCCCCCGAAGCTTTGGATAGAAATCGCGCCTGCGTAAATGCAAGCGATGCGCGGCCGTCCAGAGCGGCGGTGATCGACACCACCATTCCCGACGGAGACGTGGCCGCGCCGAGCAGTACAGCGCCAACAAGCGCTTCGCCGAACCCAGTCCGATCTGCGATGCGGTCGGCGAGGCCGGTCATGTAAGTCCCGCCGATCAATATGACCAAAGCGGCGCCCGCGAACAGAACCAACAGCAGCAAAATGGACATTTCGGCAAACGGCATAAACTATCCCACTTTTAATGAAATTCTGGCACGCACCAAAACTGAAACGGACAGGAGGCGGGCATGGTTCCGCAAGGCGCCAGCGAGTTCGCAAACAAGGGATTGGTGGAACGTCAAGAACGGGTCCCCGAAACGTGTGTCGAATACCTTTTCCGGGTCTTGACCTTCCAGTTGCAGGAACCCCCAATTTCATGGCTTCAGATCTGGCGTGGCACCTTTGCAGCGCCAATTGTCTGCCAAAGAAAAACATCGCTTGGAGGCTTTGATGATGGACCGGCGTGCATTTCTGAAATCCGCATATTGTGCGGCGGCTTTGGCTGCCCTGCCGCGGTTGGCGCTGGCCAGAGCACCTGATGGCTTTTTCGAGCTTACCGCTGGCACGGGACAGGCACGGCTTTACGGAGAGGACGGAGGCCTGTCCGATCTCTGGCTTTATAACGGTTCCTTTCCCGGCCCGGAAATCCGGGTGAAACGCGGCGAACGGGTGCGCGTACGGTTCACGAATGAGCTTGACGAGCCGACATCTATCCACTGGCATGGCATCCGCATCGACAATGCGATGGACGGGGTTGCGGGATTGACGCAGCCAGCGGTGCAACCCGGCGAAAGCTTCGAATACGACTTTGAAGTCCCGGATGCCGGCACATACTGGTACCACGCGCACAACATGAGCTGGAACCAGGTCCCGCGCGGGCTCGCCGGCCCTCTGATTATCGAGGATGAGCAAGAGCGGTTCTCTCCGCAGACGGACATCACTCTTATGCTCACAGACTGGCGGCTGAGCAACAAGGGCGTGCTGGACACCGAGACCATCGGGTCACTGCACGATTTTTCCCATGCCGGCAGGCTCGGTAACTGGCTCACGGTCAACGGCGTGTCCCTGCCGGACATTCCGCTTCAGGCACAGCGCTGGCACCGGCTCAGACTGATCAATTCCTCAGCATCACGCATTCTCGACCTTGATCCGTCTCGGCTTGGTGCAAGGATTATCGCGCTTGATGGGCAGAGCTTCGATGAAGCCAGGGCGGCGGAAGGGCCGGTTCAGCTGGCTCCTGCCCAGCGTATGGACCTGGCATTGCGACCTGAAAATGAGGGGAATATGCCGTTTGAGGCGACAACGGGCCGGGCCTTCACCGTCGCGAATTTCAAGGTTGGGGCTCCAACAGTGCCGGACATCCCCCTCACCTTGCCCGCGAAGAACGCCCTTCCCGAGCCTGACCTTTCAGCTGCCCAGCACGTTCCACTCGTCATGGCAGGCGGCGCGATGGGCGGCATGCGTTTCCTTCTGTCCAGCGGAATCAGCCAGGAAGAACTGCGCGACATGATGCAAGACGGAAAGTTCTGGGCGTTCAATGGCCAGGCCGGCATGGGAGACAATCCCCTGTTCACAGCCAAACGCGGTGAAACGATCGTCATGGAAAGCCGCAATGAAAGCAATTTCCCGCACGCCATCCATTTGCACGGACATCACTTTAAAATTCTTGAACGTGATGGCGAACTCCTGCCCGAGCAGGATTGGCGGGACACCTTCATCACGACCCGTCAGGAAACGGTCAAGATCGCATTTGTCGCTGACAACCCCGGCAAATGGCTGGTTCACTGCCATATGCTTGAACATGCCGCATCCGGCATGATGGAGTGGTTTATCGTCGCATGATTGTTCAATGCGCCCGGTCTGGCGGTCACAAAGCTAGGACTGTTACGTGGCTGCTGCGACCGGAGCGCTTTTTTGAACCAGCAACTTATCTACCCTGCGGCCGTCCATGTCGACCACCTCGATTTTCCAGTCACCGGCACGGACCACCTGGCCGACCACTGGCAGCTCTGAGGAAAGATACAGGACAAGACCAGCTACGGTTTCGTAGTCGCCGTCATCAGGCAACTTGATCTCCAAACGATCAGCGAATTCATCAATCGGCATCCATCCGGCGATCAGCAGTGAGCCATCTTCACGTTCGACTACTTTCGGCTCGTCTTTCTCGGATTCGTCAAAGCCACCGGCGATCGCTCCCAGAACGTCCATGGCAGTCACAATACCTTCGAAATGGCCGTACTCGTCATAGACCAGCAGAATGTGTTCCGGCGTTGCGCGCAGGCGATCCACGACGTCCATGGCCGGAAGACCGTCATGAATTACGGTTGGCTTCATCATCAGATGGCGCGGATCGAAATCCTCGTCCGAAACGCCAAGCAAATCCCGGCTGTGCAGGACCCCAACGATTTCATCGGGGCCGCCGTCCCGCAACGGCAAGCGGGTTCTACCGGTCTCGATAAAGCGGTCAAGAATCTGCTGGCGCGTGTCGGTGATATTGGCGGCAACCACTTCGTGGCGCGGGGTCATGAGGCCGCGGGCCGTCCGGTCCGCGATCCGCATCACGCCTTCGATCATTTCGGTTTCGCCTTTTTCAATCACGCCCTCGGTCGCCGCTTCGGCTATGAGAAGGTGGATCTCCTCATCACTCACACCTTGCCTGCGCTCTCGATCCAGTCCGAGCAGGGATAATACGGCTTTCCCTGACGTATCGAGCACCCAAACCAAGGGCGCTGCGACCACTGCCAATAGCGTCATGGCAGGCGCGACGCGCGCGGCGACGGCTTCAGGATTTGACAGCGCGATTTGCTTTGGCACCAGTTCTCCGACCACCAGGGAGAGGTAGGTAACCACGACGACAACAGACCCGACACCGAGCGGTTGGGCAAGCCCGGCCGTCAGACCGGCTTGTTCAAGAAACCCCGAAACCCGCACCCCCAATGTCGCGCCGGACACAGCGCCGGATACAACGCCCACAAGGGTAATGCCGATTTGAACGGAAGACAGAAACCGGCCCGGATGCTCCGTCAGTTTGAGGGCCATCATCGCGCCGCGGCTACCTCGCGCTTTTAAGCGCGCCGGCCGGCACGACACAATGGCAAGTTCGGACATCGCCAGTGCGCCGTTGAGGAGGATAAGACAGAACAGAATTGCAGCTTCAAGGATCATGTTTTCGAATAGATCTTCTTCTTGGCTCGATCGCGGCCAGTGCAGGCTGATGGGCTGTCCATGGAGGTTCGGCCTGTGGCGTTATGGTTTCGTAGTCTGACCGTTGGCGATTACCGCCTTATATAGCGATGCGGCAGCGCCACATCCATCACTTCAGGCCCCCATTTCTCAACCGGCACCGGCAGCCTAGCCTTCCAGCGCGGCTTCGCCTTTCGGTGTCAGCGCATAAACCCCGCGCTCAGCCCGTTCAAACCATCCATAGTGATCGTCTGCCATCATTCGTGGTGCCCGTGATACGTTGGTCGCCTTCGCGACCTCCGCGCCCCGGCTTGGGCCATTTGCCTTCAGGTAGGCGGCACATTTGATCGCGTCCTGTCTGTAGGCGGTCATGAGCTTCACCTTGGACGACCCGCCGGTGTTGGGATCTCCCTCTCGCCGCGCAAATTCTCTGAGCAACCGCTCTTTGCGCGGTTTGGACTTTCTTGGGGTAAACGGCGCGGGATCGAGGTGCAGCTCCACAAGACCGTCCGCAGGTCTGACCGTCATAACGCCAATCCCAAGTCTTCTGGCGAGCTTGAGGCTGCTCTTGAGCGCGGCTTGAAACCGTCGCCCACGGCCTCGGGCAACCGCCACGTAGACCGCGTCGGTTATCGCTTGACGATCGACGGCCTGATAAAACAGGTTGAGAGTAAATCCGGTTTTCAATTCGACGATCACCGGGTCTTCTGACCCGCGGCACGCGACGATATCGGCAGAACCGACTTCGGCTTTCACCTCATAGCCCTGAAGCTGAAGAAGCTTTTTGACAGGCTGATAGAGTTCAGTTTCCAGTATGCGCCCCATACGGTCTACTTTAAAAGGCGAGAGTGCCTTCGGACAATCGCCTTCCAACCGATGCACGAAGATGCCCACGCTTCTTTTCGATTGCGGACCGGCAAACCGGATAAACCGGAACATTCCCTAAAGACACCCCTGAAACCCATTCCCTTTGGGAACGTCAAAATGTTCTAACCGACGGAGCATTGAGGGCTTTTACTTATCAAAACTGCCCCCTATGGTAGGTCTGCAATTTCTGGTGTTTGTGGAGGAGACAGCCCGTTTTGGCTGGCGCAAACAGAACAGAAAAGCGCAGGGAGACGATCATGACACCAGAAGACCGCCCATGGACGGCGTTTTACGGTCCCGACATGCGGATAGATATTGAAACCGCATCCTACCGAACAATTGGCGACCTGGTGAGATCGGCCTCAGATACCTATGGTAAAGCGCCTGCTTTTACCGCCTGCATGCCAAACGGCATGAACGGGACACTGACCTTCGAGCAAGTCGATGAAATGTCAGACGCGTTCGCGGTCTACCTGCGTGAAGTTGCCGGCCTCGCAAAAGGGGACAGGGTTGCCCTGCAAATGCCGAACGGACTTGCGTTTCCGGTCGCCGCGTTCGGCATCATGAAGGCAGGCTGCGTTCTGGTGAACGTCAACCCGCTCTACACGGCCGATGAAATGTCCCGCCAGTTTGCGGATGCCGAACCCCATGCGCTGGTTATCATAGACATGTTCGCCGACAAGATCCCGGCAGCCACCAGAGGGCACCCGATCCCGAATATTATCGTGACCCGGATTGCGGAGTTCTTGCCCACCCTGCCGCGCGGCATCATCGGCCTTGTCCAGAAATACTGGGACCGCAGCGTCAAGCCGGTTGAAGTTCCCCATATCCGGTTTCCCGATGCGCTGGCTGCCGGACGCACACACTTGGCGCAGGACCACGTGGAAGTCGATGCATATACCCAGGCCGTGGCGCCTAGTGATGTGGCTTGCCTACAATACACCGGTGGGACAACGGGCGTAGCCAAGGGGGCCATGCTCACGCACGAGAATATCATCATGAACATGGAACAGTCGCTGGAAATGATCCCGGCGATCGAGCGCGGCAAGGAAGTCGCGCTGACCGCCCTTCCGATGTACCATATTTTCGCCTTCACACTGAATTTGCTGGCATTTTACTGGCTGGGCGGGCGCAATATCCTGATTCCGAGCCCACGACCGCTCTCCAATCTCAAGCGTGCATTTGAGAACTACAAAATCACCTGGATGAGCGGCGTAAACACGCTCTTCAATGGCCTGAACAACGAATTATGGTTTCGCGACAGTCCGCCGAAACATTTGAAACTGGCTTCTGCCGGCGGGATGGCCCTGCAGGCCGAAGTTGCCAAGCGCTGGGAAGAGATCACCGGCAAACCGGTGCTCCAGGGATATGGGCTGACGGAAACTTCGCCGGTGTTGAGCTTCAACCCGCTCGGCAAGACGCGGGACGGGTCAATCGGCGTTCCGTTGCCCTCGACCTTCATGTGCTGTGTTGACGACAATGGTGTGCCTGTGCCTCAGGGCGAGCGCGGGGAAATCGCTGCCAAGGGGCCCCAAATCATGGCGGGCTATTGGAACAAACCGGAGGAGACGGCTAAAGTTATGAAAGACGGCTGGTTCCTCACGGGGGACATCGGCGTCATGGACGCAGACGGCTATTTCTCCATCGTTGATCGCAAGAAAGACATGGTCGTCGTCTCCGGGTTCAATGTGTATCCAAATGAAATCGAGGATTGCCTTGCGTCCCATCCGGGCATCTTTGAATCCGCTGTGATCGGTGTTCCGAACGAGGCGACTGGCGAGGCGGTAAAAGCCTTCGTGGTTCTGACGGACAAAACGCTCACACCCGACCAGATCCGGGCCTACTGCAAGGAGCACCTGACCGCATACAAAGTGCCCAAACGCGTGGAAATCCGAGAACAATTGCCGAAATCCAATGTGGGCAAGATCTTGCGGAAAGACCTGCGCACCGAAACTCAGCATTCCCAGGCCGCGGAGTAGTATTAATGGTTGGAGCTTTTGAGCAGGCGCTGCTAGCGGCCATGATTTTTGTCATCATGCTTGGCATGGGCGCGTCTCTGACACCGCGAGATTTCTACCTTGCCCTGCGCCGCCCCTACGGCCTGGGCGTGGGCGTGATTTCCCAATACGGATTTATGCCGCTCATTGGCTTCGTAATGACCATTCTTCTGGACCTGCCCGCCCCGATTGCGATTGGCCTGCTGATCATGTCCTGCATGCCGGGCGGCACAACATCGAACATTTTTACTTACTTCTCCAAGGGTAATCTGGCGCTGTCGGTCTTGATGACGGTAACCTCCACGGTGTTTGGCGTGGTTTTGATACCCTTGGTGCTTTTGCTGTATGCGTCAGCCCTTGATCTAGAAATTCCGCGCGAAAACATCATCGCGACCTTGGTAATCCTGCTCATACCGGTGGCAATCGGCATGGTCATGCGCCGCGTCAATGCCAATGCCGGCGCTGTAACGGAGTTTTTTGGATCGGTGCTCGCCCTGTTTTTCATCGCCTTTATCGCAATTTCCTGGGTGCCCCGAAACTGGCAGTTCTTGCTGTCGACGACCCCTGCCACCTATTTTGCAGCCATCATGCTCGGTGTTTTCGGAATCGCGGTCGGCTACATTTTTGCCCGGTCGTTGAAGCTGCATCCACGCAGTGTACGCACCGTGGCGCTGGAAACCGGGATCCAAAACGGTCCGTTGGCGGTCGCAATCATCGCATTGACATTCCCGAGCGAGGAGCAGCAGGGGATAATGGCCGTTGCAGCGCTTTATTCGCTGTTCATCGTGATCACATCTACCCTGGTGACGCTGATTTTCCGGCGCGCCAACACCGCAGCCGAACAAAAACTGCCCGACAGTCTGCTCTAGGACGAAGTGTCTTTGTCCAGACACGTTTAATGCGCGCAAAGGTGCCGGCCATAGGTCACACGGCGATCGGGGCCTTTATGTGCGGGTGTGGATCGTACCCAGTCAGCTCGAAGTCTTCGAACTTGAACGCAAATATATCCGTGACGTCAGGATTAATCCTCATTGCAGGGAGGGGTCGCGGTTCGCGGGTGAGCTGCTCGCGGGCCTGATCGAAATGGTTGCTGTAAAGATGTGCATCGCCAAAAGTGTGCACAAAGTCTCCGGGTTTGAGGCCAGTGACCTGAGCAATCATCATCGTCAATAGCGCGTAGGACGCAATATTGAACGGCACGCCCAAAAACACGTCAGCGGACCGCTGATAGAGCTGGCAGGACAACTTTCCGTCGGCAACGTAAAACTGGAAAAGGGAATGACAGGGTGGCAAGGCCATGTCATCGACCAAGGCCGGGTTCCAGGCCGACACGATCAGCCGGCGACTTTCAGGCCTCGTGCGGATCATTTCCAGAAGATTGGAAATCTGATCAATGGATCGGCCATCAGGCGCGGGCCAGGACCGCCACTGATAACCGTAAACCGGACCAAGGTCGCCGTGTTCATCGGCCCAATCGTCCCAGATCTTGACGCCGTTCTCCTGCAAATACTTGATATTTGTATCGCCGGACAGAAACCAGAGCAGCTCGTGAATGATCGATCTCAGGTGCAGTTTCTTGGTCGTCACCAGAGGAAAACCGGCGCCCAGATCGAACCGCACCTGATGTCCGAAAATCGACCGGGTACCGGTGCCCGTCCGGTCGCCCCGGTCCGTGCCCTCATCCAGGATTTTCTGCATGAGATCGAGATATTGCTGCACCTGGGCGCACCCTTCCGTCTGACTTTGCCGATAGTCCAACTTGTCAGATTCTAGAAAAAACACAGCCCCCAACCGGATTTTTCCCCATCATCCCAAAGAGAGCCCCTCTCCCTCGCTATGACGCAATCGCATTGCTCAAAGCCACGACCATCTTAGAGACCTCACCTTCATCGGTGACAAACCTCCCCCCAGCGGGGTCGAAGTCCGAAAAGGCCGGATCACCCGGCACACGAATTGAACACGCTGCATGCACTTCCAAAACGCCGGTTGCCCGGATCACATCGCCGACATTTTCAGGTGTGAGGCCACACCCTGGCATGATGGAGATCTGCCCGGCAGCCTGGTTGACCATCTGCTTGACAAGACCAACACCGTCAGGCGCAAAAGGCTCGGAACCGGACGTCAAAACCCGTTCGAACCCCAGGTCCATCGCGATTTGAAGTGCGGAGAGAGGGGCGGGCACCACATCTATGACCCTGTGAAGTGTGCGGCCCATGCCCGAAGCACCGGCACTCAGCCGCTCCAGAAGAGGCCTGTCCAAGTGTCCATCGCTTTGCTGCACGCCGAGCACAACTCCGGCAAGTCCCGCAGCTTTGGCTGCGTCTATATCGGCGAGCATGATGCCCTCGTCTTCGGGTGAGAAATGAAACAGACCGCTGCGCGGACGGATCATCGCATAGACCGGAACAGGCAGGGATTTTGCGGCCCGCATCAGGCCCGCAGACGGCGTCAAACCACCCTCGGACAGAGAAGAACACAGCTCGACCCGTCCGGCTCCGCCGCGAACGGCTGCCTGCGCCCCTTCCAGGGTATCAACACAAATTTCCAGCAACATATTGGTTCCTTGTTTGGTTTCACGCTACCGATCAGTTGCGGAAATCCGCTGATCATCATTTGCGTTGTCCAAAACAGTCAGACGGCAAATCAACGCCGACCAACGCTCTGCCCTTTCAATTTCAATGAGAAGCGCTTATATCAAGCGTGCTGGGCAACCAGCTATGGCAATAAATGGTCAGTGCAATAAACCTATCGGACCCGGGGGCGGTACCCGGCGCCTCCACCCAAGCGCAGAACGGCAAAGCCAGATGGCTTCTGCGTTTCGGCGGGGGCGAAACAGGATCGACGAGGGCGTAAAGACTGTGCTTTTGCTCGGCATTGTACCACCGTTATCGGGCTGTTCTAATAGTTGCAAACGACAACTATGCTATGGACAACGCTGTCGCTGCGTAATGCAGTGCCAGTAGTCCTTTGAAGCCCTGCTGGATTAGCACCGGCAGGCGGGGTTCGGAGGCGCCTGGCAACAGAAGCCTCCACTTTCTTTGGAAAGGCTTAGACTTTGGCATCAGCCTCAGCTGTATTTTGCCTGCCAATACCGTTAAACTCTTGTCATTCGGACTTTAAGGGCTTTCTTTTTTGGCAAGCTGCGGTCAAGGTGCCCCGAATAAGCTGTCCCCTATCAACTGATTCAAACGACGCGATAATATGGCTGAAGACCTGCTCCGATACGATATTCTGATACAGGACGCGCTAAGAGGCGCCGTGAAGAAGATCCTGGCGGAGGTGGGCCGCACCGGGCTGCCTGGCGAGCATCATTTCTACATCGCGTTTGACACCAATGCGCCAGGGGTGCGGATTTCGCAAAGGCTCAAGGACCGCTACCCGCAGGAGATGACCATCGTCCTGCAGCACCAGTTCTGGGATCTTGCCATTGGTGAGCACGCATTCGAAGTAGGGCTGTCCTTTGGCGGTGTACCCGAGAAGCTCCTCGTTCCGTATTCTGCCATAAAAGGCTTTTTCGATCCGTCAGTGCAATTCGCACTTGAATTCGATCCCGGAAAAACGGCTGAAGAGCTGCCAGAAGAACTTCTGGAAGCTGTTGAGGAATTGGCAAAGGCCGAGCTGGAATCCTCAGAGGCCCTAACCGACAAAACTGAGAGCGGTGATGTAAAAAGCACACCGGCCAAAAAGAAAAAGGGCGCGGCAAAGTCCGAAAACGATCAGCCTGACAGTAGCGCGGCGGACACCGGCGGCGAAGTCGTTTCATTGGACGCATTCCGCAAGAAAACCTGACGGAGGCTTCTCATGAGCGCAGAGGTTATAAATCTGCGTCAAGTTCGCAAACGGAAGGCGAAAGCCGAAAAGGAAAAGTCAGCCGAGCAAAACCGGCTGGCCTTTGGGCGAAGCAAGTCCGAAAAGGACGCCAGCAGAACCGCGCGGGAAAAGCTGAAAGGGCATGTGGACCAGCACAGGATCGATCATGACGACGATCCGCAACCAGCCTGAGCGCAGGTTTGCGGCCTGATGCCCCTTGTCAAACGCTCTGTAACACTAGACGGACACAGAACTTCACTGACGCTTGAGCCGGAGTTTTGGGAAGTCATCGACTGGATTAGCCAAGACCAAAACCGGTCAATGGCATCCCTCATTTCAAACATCGACAAAACTCGCTCTCCGGAGGACGGTCTGTCATCGTCGGTGCGCGTCTGGATCCTGAACCAGGTTCTTGACGGCAAAAATCCCGCGAATTGATGCGTCGGTCAAAGCGCTTGCGCTAGTTTGGGATCTCGAAAACCAAGCCGTTCGGCAAAGTTCTGTAGCGCGGCCGCGCATTGTCATTGTCCGGTTGCTGGTTGAGGAATTGCCGGCGGGCGGCCAGCGGATCTTGCGGATCCGGCGAAGCGTTTATCACCGGATCGGGAGGCCCGCCAACGGCTTCAGGCGGCAAACCAATGTCACGGGCCAGCACATCCTCAATCGTCTGCGGGCTATCCAGGTTATCCGTGCCCTCAAAACCACGCGCAGGCACGGCTTGTGGCGGATCTATGGGTGCCAGGCCGGCATCCAGACTATTGGATGACGTTCCCGGCTGAAGCGTGGCCGGCAGACTGCCCGTAATCGCATCAGTCTGAATGTCCGCTTCTCCGGTTTCAACTGCATTGGGCTGCCTAGTATTCACCCTGCCCAGAACCGAGCGGATTTGATCTGCAAAATCAACGCCCGGAGTTACGGCTGTTTCCGCTTCGGCAGGGGGCGCCGTTGCGGGTAAAGGGACCGGTACCGGCAATGCAGCCCTGTCTGCCCCGGGGTCTTCAGTCTCTTGCGGAATACCCGTTTGGGTGTCTTCAACCGGGAGGTCTTCGCTTTCGCCAGCCGCTTCTTCTGCAGCCTGCGCAGCTGCCTCGGCCTCGCGCGCCCGGCGGGCCCGCTCTTCCTTGAGGCGTCTCAACTCCCGGAGAAACTTGTCGTTTTCCAGGATTTCGCTCTGCAGCTTCTCAACCCGTTCAACTTCTTTTTCGAAGGCGCGCAGGGTCAGGTAAGCCGTAAATGGCGCGATATCGACCTGGCGTCCGGGTGACGAAGCGTCACCTTGGAACAACAGACCAACCTGAGGCTCGGCGCCGGTCACAGCTTCTTCGCCCGGATCGACTGTCAGGGAGAAATCGCTATCCAGTTCCCAGGTGTTTAAATCCAGCTCCGCGGAGCCGAACACTTCCGCGCGTTCTGCATCTACAGAAATGTTGCGCGCGTTGGCCCGCCCGCCCACGATTGTGATCGTGCCCTCCAGGTTGGAGAACGCGAGGTTTCCGGTATCCATGTGACTGAGGAAAAGGTCACGGATCCGGTCATCCCGTAATTCCAGACCGGCATCGACGGCCCGCATCACAAGCGGGAACGCCTGAGGGTTGATGCCACGTAAGGACCCATTTGACACCTCGAAAGTCCCCCCCCCTGTCAAACCCGAGATCATGGAGGAGATCGAGCGTCCGGCGCCTTCCGCTTCCACAAAGAGATCAAGAAGACCGGAACCGACCGGGCGCCCGGCACGCCGCCAGACCAGGTCGGAAACGTCAGCATTGCTGAGCTTTATCCGGCCGGAAAAGGCGCCCTCGGCCCCGGTTCTGCGGATCGTTAGCGCAGCTTCCAGCTTACCATCTGCATAGTTTCCAGTGATGCCCTCAAGGCGCAGATAATCCGGTGTCAGACGGAGCGCGGCGGTAACATTTTCGACGTTTGCCATGTCGTCGAACTGCATCAGGCCGGTGGTCAGGGACAGCGACAGATCGGTATCTGCCAAAAGTGGTGCACCAAATGCGGACGTTGGCCAGATGCTGGTACCATCACCGGCCGAGTACCACTGGTCGGGACCGAGCACAGCTTCAGACAACGCCTTAAGGTCGAGTTCGCTGACATCCACACTGCCCGTAAGCCGCCGGTATGCTTCACCGCTCAGCGGGGACAAGCGTCCCGCAATGCCGCCAAAAAACGACACTCCGGCGATCTCACCATCGAGTTCGAAAACGGAAATCTCAGAGCCATTTCCGGTCGCTTGAAACACAATGCGGGCGGGAATGTCCCCAGACATGATGGGCAGGACACGGCCTACAGCCAACGCAAACGGCGTAAGATCCGGCGAAGATGCGGAAACATCGAGCTCGTATGAAACCGGCTCGTCCTGCCCCAATACGACCTGCCCTTCTCCCTTCAGGCTGCTCCCACCGATTTCTGCGGAGACCGTCGTGCTGAGACCGTTTTCCGGACGGCCCGACGCGCGGACGGAAATTTGCCCAGCCGACAGGCTGTCGACCGGCAGAATATCGAGGCCGATCTGTTGAAGCAGCGTGCTGCCGCTTGGCCCGCTCAGCAAGGCATCGAGATCGATCTGCGCCTGCGGCCACGCGTCGACCCGCCCGTTAAAAGCGCCCGACAGGGTTAGTTCCGCCGAGCCGGCGGAACCATTAAGGGCAAGTCTGACATCGCTGGAGCTGCCTTTGGCCGCCGCGCTCAATTCGCCTTCAAAAGCAGTCGGCACTAGAAACGGAGCCGCCCGGCGCAAACGGGCGGTCAACGGATGATCCGGCGCCATACCCTCGACCAGCGCAATGATTCCGGTCAGATCGCGTGCATCGAGCGACCCCGAAAGACGGCCTTCCGGTGCACTCAACAGCGCATCGACTTCCCCGGACACATCGACATCGGCGCCGGCAAAATCGCGTGCAACCAGCCTGTCGATCCGCAAATCGCCCCCTGAATAAGCGGCCTGCAAACTCAGGCTTTTCCCGTCGATGCCGCGTACGCTCACCTCACGTGCACGCAACTGCACAGCGATATCGGCCGCGCGCTCTCGGCCTTCCGCAAGGTCCGGCCCATCCTGGAGCAATGGCAGCAGCAAACCAGCAAGAACCTCGGCCTCATCAAAATTGAGCTTTTGAGCGTCAAGCGTGAGGTCCAGCACCGGACTGCCCGTTTTCGGCACCTGGTAGGATATGCCGCCGCGGGCTTCAGCGCCGGCAAGAGACAGGTCAAGGTCATCCAAAGCGGCGCCATCAGGAACGACGGTCACCCGCCCTTCCAAGGCGATCGGCTGGATCGTCGTGGACCCTGTTTCGGATTGCTGCCACCAAGACACCAGTGCACCGGGCTGTTCTGAGGATACCGACAAACGCCCGCGGTAGGTCGTGTTCGGCGACAGACCCAGGTCGCCCTGCGTGGCAAACGTTGTACGGCCTGGTGCCCGTGCTGCGAACCGAGCCACACGCCAGCCGCCAAGCATGGTTTCGAGATCCAGCTTGACGTCCTGCACCAATCCGCCGCCAACAACAACGGCGGGAAAATCAAGCGCAAGCACGCCCTCCATGTCGGGCATAGGCACATTTTTCAAGGATGCGGAAAGGTCTGACGACAGGCTCGACAGTTTGGCAGGCTCTTGTGGGCCACCCCCTAAAAGCCTATCGAGATCCAATTGCTTGGCGCGCGCACGGATTTCAAATCGGCGCTTGCCCGCGAAATGAAGGTCAGCCGATCCATCCGCGCCCAAAAGCCTGTCTTCAGGACCGAACCGGAATTCGAATTCCGGGATGGCAATGCCTTCGACATCGGCATCAAAATTGCCGGAGGTCTGCCAGGTTCGGCTCACCTGCTCGTCAAAAGACAAAGACACCAGGTTGAACGTACCTTTGTAGGTCGGCACTTCTTCGCTATGAGACAACAGGCCATCGACGGCCAGATCAAGCGGCACATTTGTCGGTGTCAGCTGTGCCTTTACCCGAAGCGCGCCATCTGCCTGCCGCCGTCCGGTCGCAACACCCACCGTGTAAGGCGCGCGATTGTGCAAGAAAGTTCCGTCCACCTTGTAAGGCCCCGCCAAAGACCTGGCGCTGAGCGCCAATTGGGCGTTTTCCAAACGGTGGACTTCCCCGGATCGCGCATCCACGACCGAGACAGCGCCATCAACGACTGAGACCTTTTCAAACGTCACATTGTCCGGCGGCAATTCTGCCAGCATCCCGCCGGATGACATGGCGGTCAGCCAATCGAGCCGACCGTCTTCATCGAGAGACACCGTCAAATGGGGACGGTCAAGCGTCATATCCAAGACACGTATCTCGCCCTTCATGAGCGGCGGCAATTCCACGCGCATGTCGAAGCTCGACACCACCAACAAAGGGTCTTCAGCCGCGCCGACACGGACATCGGAAAACGTGATGGCAGGAGACGGCAGCAGCCTAAGATCCGCTTCGCCAAGTACGGTCACCTTGTGACCAAGCACCCGTTCCGCGTAGCTCTCGAAGGTCGATCTATAAACCGTCCAATCGACAAAAAACGGCCCAACCAGCGCTGTTACAAGCACCAAGATAACGGCAACACCGATGGTTATAAAAACCGAGTTCAGAACTGCTCTCCTTCACCGCAGCGTCCCAAATCCGCTCGCATCATCGATGCTATCGCGATTCGGACCGACACGCGGCTTGCTGCTATTGCGAAGGCACGATTTTACCAGGATTGAAAATGCCAAGCGGATCAAGTGCCTGCTTGATCGCGCGCATCATATCAACCCCGCCCCCATGCTCCTTGCGCATGTATTTCATTTTACCCTGTCCCACACCATGTTCACCGGTGCAGGTACCACCCATGTCGATGGCCCGCCAGTTCAACCGCTCGATGAAGGATTCAGCCCGCTTGATTTCATCGGGAGTATCTGGATCAACCAAGACAAGCACGTGAAAGTTTCCGTCGCCAACGTGGCCCACAATGGGTGCGATGAGGCCGGCATCCTCAATGTCTTTTTGTGTCTCGCCGACACAGTCGGCAAGTCTTGAAATCGGCACGCACACATCCGTTGCAATCCCCTTGGCTCCTGGCCGCAAGGTAAAGGCCGACCAATAGGCATCATGCCGGGCGGACCATAGTTTCGTGCGTTCCTCGGCTTGGGTTGCCCACACAAAAGGCCCGCCGCCTTGGTCCTGGGCAATCTCAGCAAACAGCTCGGCCTGTTCCTTCACTCCGTTTTCAGTACCGTGAAACTCCAAAAACAGCGTAGGTGTTTCTTTAAGCTCAAGCTTGGAATAGGTGTTGCTCGCTCGAACCTGTAGCGGATCCAAAAGCTCGATCCGGGCGACGGGCAAACCACACTGGATGGTCAAAATCACGGCCTGGCAGGCCGCCTCAAGTGTTGGAAACGGACACACGCCACCAGACACAGCCTCCGGTTGACCGTGAAGGCGCAGCCTCAGCTCCGTGATAATCCCGAGCGTGCCCTCAGACCCGATCATAAGACGGGTCAGGTCATATCCTGCCGACGATTTGCGGGCGCGCCCGCCGGTGTGAATAATGTCTCCGCTGGCAGTAACAACCGTCAGACCCAATACCGCGTTCTTCATGGTTCCATAGCGTACAGCATTGGTTCCGGACGCGCGCGTCGCCGCCATGCCGCCAAGACTGGCGTCGGCACCCGGATCAATCGGGAAAAACAAACCCGTATCGCGCAAATAGCTGTTCAATTGCTTGCGCGTGACGCCGGCCTCCACCCGGCAATCCATATCCGCCGCATTCACTTCAAGCACAGCCTGCATACGCGACAGGTCGACAGAAATTCCACCGCCCGGCGCATTCACATGCCCTTCCAGGGACGAACCGGTTCCAAACGGAATGACGGGTACACCATGTTGTGCGCAGACCTGGACCGTTTCCGCCACCTCTTCCGTGGTAAGCGCGAAAACAACCGCGTCGGGCGCCTGGGTCGGCAGCCATGTTGTCGTGTGGCCATGCTGCATGCGGATGGCTTGCGAACGCACGCACCGTTCACCAAACCTTTGCGCCAAAATATCAACCGCCAGCGAAATCGCCGCATCATTGCGCGTGACCGGTGCCTGAAGCGCGGTTATCGACATTGGATCTGTCCTCGTGTGTCTAGGCAATGACTATGCACCTGTACTGTGGAATATGTTAGGCGCAGGTGCAAAGGTCAAAAATCAAACTGAAACAAGCATTGGAGGGCAACATGGGGTTCACATGGCCGGCCGGAATGGTGCGGAGCAGCATCATGACAGTCATGGATGACTGGATCGACTACAATGGCCATTTGAACATGGCCTACTACAATGTGTTGTTCGACACAGCCTGTGATGAAGTGTTCATCAAACTCGGTCTTGGCCCGGACTATGTGAAAAACCGTAACGCATCGTATTTTACCGCAGAAGTCCACGTCTGTTATCTCGCCGAATTAAGCGCCGGTATGCCGGTGATCGTGGACTTGCAACTGATCGACTTTGACGCAAAACGCGCCCATTTTTACCAGGAGCTTCGGCATGCCGAGGAAGGCTGGCTGTCCGCAACATCCGAGCAGATGAGCCTCCATGTCGATATGGAAAGCCGGAAAGTCGCGTCCTGGCCTGAAGACATTCAGCAAAATTTCGAAGCGCTCAAGGCCGTTCAAGACGAATTGCCGGTTCCAGAACGCGCAGGGCGGCAAATCGGCATAAAGCGTCGCTAGAGGCCTCCGGCCGCCACATCGATTGTTGGCACCCATGCGAGCTTGTCTAGGATAAGCTGGTTTTCTGGGACGGTGGGGTTGCGTTCCCGCGGCATCTGAAAAATTAACAGGGAAGCAATCGATTTTGTGACACACTGCCGGTGAAGGCTCATTCCGCTCAGCTCCAGCAAGCCCATGCACGCAATTTTGCAAACCATTCGGCGCCTGCCAAAGATCCTCAGCACATGGATCTCGCCAAACGTGCGTCTGTTTCTCAACAGCCGACTGCCCATGGTTTGGCTGCTCTCGCTGATCATCGGCGCGCTGGTTGCCATCGCTGCCATCCTGTTCCGGTTGGCAATCGGTCTGCTGCAGTGGCCATGGCTCGGCACCACGTCGGAACGCATCATGGCCGCAGCCGCAGCCCAACCCTGGTGGTTGATTCTGTGCGCTCCGGCTTTCGGCGGTCTAATTGTCGGGTATCTGCTGCAGAACCATACCAACAAGCAAAGAGCCGGCGGGGTTGCCGATGTTATCGAAGCGCGCGCCCAGGGCGGGCGCGGCCTGCCGCTGCGCGACGGCTTGATGTCCGCACTGATCACAACCATTTCGCTCGGCTTCGGCGCCAGCGCTGGCCGTGAAGGCCCTGTTGTGCATCTGGGGGCGACGATCGGAACAGCCCTTTGCAGGGCCTTTAGCTTGCCGGATGCGTCGCGCCGGATATTGCTGGCCTGCGGCGTTGCCAGCGCTGTTTCGGCCTCATTCAATGCGCCCATTGCAGGTGTTTTGTTCGCCCATGAAGTGGTGCTGGGGCACTATGCCATGTCGGCGTTCGTGCCAATTGTTCTGGCATCGGCGGTCGGAACGGTTCTTGCCCGGCAATATTTCGGCAACGTCGCGGCTTTTGAAATCCCGCAATACGAAATCACGTCCTACTGGGAAATACCGGCCTTTGCGCTGCTTGGCCTCACCTGTGCGGCCGTTGCCATCATCTTCCAGTTTGCCTTGATCGGAACCGACTGGTTCGCGCGGAACATCACCATGCCGCTCTGGCTGCGGCCGGTTGTCGGCGGATTTGCGGTTGGGGCGATCGCCATCTTCTTTCCCGGGGTGCTCGGGGTCGGCTACGAGGCGACCGACCAGGCGCTAAAGCACGAACTGACAATTTCAATGCTGCTGGCACTTTTGGTCGCCAAGACAGCGGCAACCGCGATCACGCTTGCCTCGCGGTTCGGCGGCGGCATTTTTTCGCCCTCCTTGTATCTCGGTGCGATGACCGGAGGCGCATTCGGGCTAATTGCAGCCTCTGTTTTTCCGGAAATGGCCTCCAGCCATGGTCTTTATGCGATCCTTGGGATGGGAGCGGTCGCGGCGGCGGTCCTAGGCGCACCGGTCTCCACCACCGTGATCGTTTTCGAGTTGACAGGCGGCTATGCACTGTCGATTGCGCTCCTTCTGTCTGTGTCGATCGCGACCGGATTAACGCAAGCGGTGCATGGCAAGTCCTATTTCCATTGGCAGCTCGGCGTGCGCGGGGTCTGCCTTCATGAAGGGGCGCACCAATATCTGCGCGAAATCGTGAAGGTGAAGGACTTCATGGACCCGCCCCCGGAAAATGAGGCGGAGCGGACATTCGACCCGGGCAAAGACGGACCATACCTCCACGCAAGCGACTCGCTGGAAAGCGCCTTGAAGACATTCGACGAGGGCGGGCATGTTGTTTTGCCCGTGGTTGCGCGCGGCGACGCTAACAAGATTATCGGCCATGCCCGGCACGTGCGGGCTTTGAGATTCTTCAATCGTGCGCTGATTGAGGTGAGCGAAGAAGAGCACCGTTAGCGCGGCAATTTCTGTTGGGTTTCGCCCTCATCCATCGATGGGACTATCGAACCATCTGGCGCAAATCGGGTTTGATGATGATTTCATTTTCTCGCTCACGCCTGCGATCTATAGCACAGCGCCGGTGGGTGCTGCGGCCAATGATGGACCCTAGCTCCATGCCGGCAACCCAGTTGCAAGGGTGGCGGGCCATCGCGCTGCAATATGCTGTTCAGGCCTTTTCGTTTGCCTCTATGGCGACCATCGGCTTGAGCTTGGTGGTCACCTCTTGGGTTGCCGCCGAACTCGGCTCAATCTCGCTGGTAGGGCAGCTGTTTTTTATCGGCAGCGCAACCTCGCTGCTGTTCTCAATTTTCGCAGGTGTCATTGTTGACACTCGAAATCGCTACACTGTGGTCCAGTCCGGCCAAGCCCTTCGTTTGTTGGGTGGGGCGATACTGGTTTCCGGCTTTCTTGCGCCGGAATTTCTCCGCCTCGGTCTTTTTGCTTACACCCTGTTTTTTTCGTTGGGCACTATCCTGAACGCAGGTGCGGTTGAAGGAATTGTACAACGGGCTGTTGCCGAACTGGACCGGATGAAGCTCACGATACGAGTGTCAATCGCCCGGCAGGTTGGAATGCTCTGCGGCACCGGACTGGGTGGGGTCCTGATGCATAACGCAACGGAAATCGCTTCAGTAGCGACGATGATCGGGCTTATGCTCTTTCAGTTTGTACTCATTTTTGTTTTCTTCGCGCCTTATCAAAACACTCCATCCAAAACTTCGATCAACGTGATTTTGTCTTGGAAACAAGGCCTTAAGGCGATTTGGCAGCAGAGCCAACTCTTGCTCGCCATTGCAAGCGTAGGCCTGTTCTTTTCGACATCGCAAATGGCAAACGTCTTGATGCCAGGCTTTGTCAAATATACCCTTAACCAGGGAAGCGACATCTACGGGTTGCTTGAAACAGCTTGGGCGGTCGGCGGGGGCGCCATGCTTGCAACCGCTGCAGTGCAATCCCGGCTCTTGAAGTCCAGTCTTGCCGAATTCGCAGTTCTGGCGTTGATTGGCGTTTTAATGATCGTTTTTGCCAGCTCCCGCAATATCCCACTTCTGGTCGCACTCTATGCAGGTCTTGGTGGCTTGTTCGCCCTCGGGCGCGCAATCTGCGACGGACGGATCCTGATCCTTGCCAGGAATGAAGAGATTGGCCGCGTCCGTGCCGCAACCACAATGCTGATCAGCTTGTTTGGGATGATGATCTACATTTCACCCACGCTTCTAGGACTGTCAAATCCGACGCCCTACTACATTGCGTGGGGCGCGGTGATGACGCTTTGCGGCCTGTTTCTGATCGCGTTTAAGGCAAAACGCCATCTTAAGCAGCAAGAGGTGGCATAATTCGACCTGCTGCCCAAGATGGCTCAGAATGGCTGCGAGGCAGAGATGCTGCCTCGCCAGAATGTCCCAGCAACCGAACTCAAATGGGCCGGGTCGCGCTTTCCAGCCATGCCAGGGTCTTGTTATCGAGCAACGGACCAACCGAGTCTCGAACGCGCTTGTGGTAAAGGTTCAGCCAGGAACGCTCGGCTCTCGACAGAAGGTCGCCATCGACAAGCCTCAAATCGAACGGGGCAAGCGTCAGGGTTTCAAACCCGAGCATAGGCCGTTCGCCGCCTTCAATGTTCTCAGCTTCCCGCACCAACTCGAGGTTTTCAAGCCGAATACCGTATTTGCCGGCCGGATAATATCCGGGCTCGTTCGATAAAATCATACCGGGTTTGAGCGGCGTCGAACCAGTCTTGGCGATCCGCTGCGGTCCTTCGTGAACACCTAAGTAGGACCCGACACCATGGCCGGTCCCATGGTCGAAGTCGAGACCGGCTTTCCACAGATCTATGCGCGCCAGGGTGTCAAGCTGCGCACCGCTCGTTCCTTCTGGAAACCGGGCTGTCGAAATTGCGATATGTCCTTTAAGGACCAGTGTGAAATGGCGTTTCATTTCGGCAGTCATCTCGCCGACCGCAAGCGTCCGGGTGATGTCTGTCGTGCCGTCTTCGTACTGCGCACCGGAATCAATCAAATACGGCAGGCCTACAGGAATTTTCAGATTGCTCGACCGGCTGACCCGGTAGTGGCAAATCGCGCCATTCGGTCCTGCCCCGGAAATCGTATCGAACGAGATATCCTTCAGGACACCGGTTTCGACGCGGAACTGCTCTAGTTTTTGCGCAGCGCCAATCTCGTCCAGCGTACCGTTTGGGGCGGTTTCATCAAACCAGTGCAAGAACTTCACATACGCGACCGCATCGCGCAAATGAGCGTCGCGCGCACCTTGAATTTCTACCTCGTTTTTTACAGCTTTCGGCAAGAGGATCGGATCAGACGCCTCCAAGATCTTGCCGCCTGCCCGGGTGATTGCCGTTGCAATGCCTTCACCCGCCAACGCTGGGTCAATGAGAACCGTTTTGCCCGCATCCCCGAGAGCTGCCAGCTCAGCCTTGAAGGCACTAGGCTCCATTATCCCGGTCAATTCTGACAGGCTATCGCGAACGGAATTGGATAGTTTCCGCCCATCAATGAAGAGCGTTGGCTTGTCATCGGCGGAAACCAGCGCGAACGACAATGGCAACGGCGTATGGTCCACATCAGAACCCCGGATGTTGAACAACCAGGCAATTGAGTCGGGCTGAGTCAAAACCCCCGCATCCGTTTTGTTGTCTTTTAGGATACCCTGAATTTCAGCGATCTTGTCCGCTGTCTCCCGCCCCGCCCTTTCAAGAGGATGCAACGCCACCGCTCCCAGCGGTGCTGCGGGCCTGCCCTCCCACACCGCATCAACCGGGTTCTGGTCCAAAAGAACAAGTTCGGCACCTGCGGCTTCACAGACCTTCTTCAATTTGCGCACTTCATTGACGGTGTGAAGCAT
Organism: Roseibium hamelinense; assembly: GCF_007830545.1. Taxonomy (GTDB): domain Bacteria; phylum Pseudomonadota; class Alphaproteobacteria; order Rhizobiales; family Stappiaceae; genus Roseibium; species Roseibium hamelinense. Next base: position 226,457 of record NZ_VLLF01000002.1, on the reverse strand, counting down.
CGCATCCACGCCCAGGCGCTGGCCCTTTTGAAGCCTTTTTGAAAGCCAAGCGGTTACCGGCTCATTGATCAGATGCTGAGCGGGAAATACCGCCATATCCACCTGTTCCCGCACCTGGATGGTGTAGCGCCCGTCCACGAAGATTGCAGCCTCATCCCCCAGAACGGCGGCAAGGCCCGCTGATCCGCTGAAGCCCGTGAGCCATTGGAGACGGCAATCGGATGGCGGCACATACTCCCCCTGATGCGCATCCGCGCGGGGGACAAGGAAACCATCAAGCTTTAGACGCTTGAGTTCGGACCTGAGAAGCGCTGCATGCGGCGCCCCACAGGAGGGATCGGCAAGATCATCAAAGTTCTGAAACATGCATGGAAGCTAAAACCGCACGAGGGCCTGATCAAGCCGAAAGAAATTTCGTTTTTTCCGAAGTCGCGACTAAATTTATCCAACCACCATACGACAAAATTAAAACGATTGTGCAACGCGGTATTCTTTTCGCACATGCGAAAAACGCAGGCCTGTCATGCGCTGGCACACCTAGCCGAAAGTCTTGGTGTACCTCATATCTTGGCCAGTAAATCAAATAAGACGTGCCTTTGAACGGGGAAGCGTCCTTGAAGACAATGCACGGAGAGACCCATGGCAATTGAGACCAATACTTCGACCCGCACCCGCGGAAATTTTGTGCGCCGCGCCTTCGACCGGATGGTAGATGCCCGCGCCAAGCAGGCCCGCCGCTATGTCAACGGCTACCTTCTGTCGCTGGATGACGCGACCCTCGCCTCGCATGGCTACAACCGCGCGGAGCTCGAGCGCGAAGGCGCGGATTCGATGGTCTTTTGATCGTTCGAACAGCACCTCACAACAATAAGCAGCGCGTTGGCACTTTGTCTTCGCGCTCTTTTTTTGTTTCCTGCCAGGCATCAAGCCGTTTTGCGGCCACGTACCAAAGTCAGGGTCAGCCAGCCGTCTTTTTCGCCGCGCCGGTCGAGATGAAATCCCTGCGTCCGGTAAGCAAAAAGAATCCGGGGACCATCCTCAACCCGCAACCCGGACAGAACCAGTGTTGCCTTATCGGTCATTTGAGCGGCAATGGACTTCGCCATTTGCATCAGCGGCCGGGCCAGAATGTTAGCGATTACGAGGTCGAACGGCCCACAATACTTGAACCGGTGGTCCTTCATGCCATTGGCTGTGAAGGTTTTGACAAGATGGCCAGCACCATTGAGCCGGGCATTTTCTACAGCCGTCTTTGTCGCGATCGGGTCAATATCGGTCGCCAGGACCGGTTGACGTGCCAGGCGCGCCGCCGCAATGGCCAATACCCCCGTTCCGGTGCCCAGATCGAGAATACTGTCATAGTCGCGCATTGATAAAAGCCGGTCGATTTCTTCGAGGCATCCGGCGGTCGTGCCATGGTGACCGGTCCCGAATGCCAGCGCCGCTTCGATTTCAAGACCGATCGCCCCGCCTGGCACCTCGTCCCGGTCATGCCCGCCGTGAACCATGAACCGCCCGGCTCGCACCGGCGCCAATCCCTCCAGACTTTTTTCAACCCAATTGATGTCCGGGAGCTCCTCGGCTTCCAGCGGCGCTGCAAATGCATCCGCACCGACCCGGTCACGAACCATGGCTGCCGCGTCCTGCGGCTCCACATCGAACAACAGGATTTCCGCGGACCACGTCTTGCCGTCGCTCGACGCCTCATAAATGGTGACCGGATTTCCGTCTTCCTCGAAGGCGCGCTCCAATATCTCGGCAATCCGTTTTGCTTCGAGTTCTTCGGCGGTTATGCGCACCCTGATGGTTTTCATTGGTCGTCAGCCTTCTCGCGGATCAAGAGCCCGCGATATACCGGCAACCACCGGAAACGGCCAGTATAAATCAACGCTTGTGGGGTCTTCATCGCTTGCCGACAAACTTGTGAACGGCGTGAAGCTGGTCCCGCAGCCCACCTTGCCCCATCTCTTAAAGGGCGATGACGGGAAGGGAGGCAGACGGCATGCGATGCAAAGAATGGGCGCTTCACCGTCAAATCTGGTTGTCCGTACAACTGGCCTTTCTCGCCGTCATATATGTTGGTCTGCTATCACCGGCGTCCGCGCAAGACAAGGAAGACTTGTTCAATGCGCTGAAGTCAGCCAGTACCGAGCGCGAAGCCAAGGTCATTGAAGCACAGATTTGGGAGATGTGGATCGGTTCCGCCCCCAGCACGGAAATTGAAACGCTGGTGCGGACCGCAATGGACCGGCGGCGGTTCGGCGACTACGAAAAAGCGGTCAGCCTGTTGCAATCCGCCATTTCCCAAGCCCCAGATTACGCCGAAGCCCGCAACCAAATGGCGTTCGTGCTTTATTTGCAAGGCAGAAAAGACAAATCCCTGGAGGCCATCGAAGAAGTCCTGGCGCTAGAACCACGGCACTTTGGCGCGTTGTCGGGAAAGGTGCGCATCTTAATGGAACAAGGCCGTGTTCGCATCGCCCAAAAGGTCCTGAGGGACGCGCTGGCCATTCATCCGTTTCTTCCGGAACGCTTCTTGCTGATCGAACCAGACAAGCCGGATGAGGTTGAGCTTTGACTGTGCAAGAACGGCGGCGTTAGAAGCGCCAGGTCAAATGACCACCAGCGCCGATTTCCTCGCCGTTCTCATTCAACGTCCCGGCAAAACCCAAACGCCAGGCCGCACGTTGACCAAGCGTGCCCACAACTCCAAGACCTGCCGTAAGCGAATGCGCCCCGCGGTTCTGTCCGGTTTGAGTGAATGTTCCGAAAAGATTTGAAGTCACCGTCACCTCATGTGCCGAATCGTCTGATGCGCTCCAGTCATGGTCGTATCGGGCAAATCCAACCAATTGTGCGCGTGCAGGATCGACGTTCACGATGTCTGCGGTCCAATCCACGCCGATACCTGTAATGAAAGCATCCGCTGTTGCGGCATGCACATCATAGTTGAAATCACCGCCGCCGCTTTCTCTTGCCTCACCCTGCCAAATATGAGCGTAGGAAGCTGATGCGAATGGCGTAATTTCGAGGAGGCTGGTCACAGGTATGGCGTAGCCGGCTTTTGCGGCAACAAACGCCGCATGAGAGGAAAAATCTGCTTCCGCCTGTCCTCCTGTAAACAATCCGACATTCGGGTTGTTCCGTTCGCCGCTATTTGCGCTATAGGAATACCCCGTTGATCCGGACAGGCGCCAGCTGTCGGCCAAAAGGGTGCCATAAAGCCCTGCAAACCCGGAGTGCGCCGAAAACGATTGGTCAACTGTGTCGTGTTCGCTCATCCGCTGATACCCGTAGCCCGCAAAAGCTCCGATGCTGCCTTGATCGCTTGCCAGGAAATCAGCGCCTGCGATCACACTGGAGATCACGTAGTCAAACGTTCCAAGCCCGTCTTCACCATCGACATGACCTTGAACACCAGACACGTCCAGCCAAATGGCGCGCCCCTGCGCATCCGTTACGTGCTGAGCCGTGTCAAGCACGTAACGACTTCCCGAAATCCGGTTCATGACCGACGTTGCGATATTATCGAGATGCTCCAGCCCGACCGTGAGATTTGAGGAATAGGGCTCAGCGTGGACCTCGTTGAGCTGGACGACGTTTGCGTTTGTAAGCGAAAGCCACGCAGTGCTTAAAGTGCTCCCACCTGCAAGCGTTTGGCCGCCGCCGCCCGACCCGCCCGATGTGCCGTTTACGTCAGTCCCGTGATGGGTCGCCGACATGGCGTTCACAAGTGACACCCAGGGCGTGGAGACCGGCGGCGGTGTGGTCGGGGTAGGTGTTGTTGTGGTGGAGGTTGTCGTGGTCGAGGTCGCTGTGGTGGTGACAGATGTAGTGGTGGTGGTCACCGATGGTGTCGTTGTCACGACGGTCGTTGTCGTCGTCGTCGGGGTTGTGGTCGTAGTGACCGCCGGAGGCTGAACCACGGGGTTGACCGACTTACCTCCCTGAAGGCCCTTCACCTTGGACGGCAGGAACGTTGGTGTTGGAGTGTTGTCAACGAACTACAACTCGACCTGGCCCGATTGGCTTGGGGCGGAGGCAAGGCTGGCGCTCAAATGGGCATTTAGCGAACTGCCTTCCACGAGTGTAACGATGTCATTATCGATGCTGCCACCCCGGGCAACCACATAGGTAGAGCCAGTGAAGTCCGCGAACTCAGCTGCGCCGGTCTCTGTGTATCCACTGTCCTTTTCAAGCGTCACCGTCAGGTTGTTGGTGCCTATGATGTTTCCAGAAACATCCAAAAGGTCGGCGTTTTGACTGGCTGTCGGGTCCAGTTCGGAGACAAGGCTTGTCGCGCCCTGCAAAGACAGATCGCCGTTGATCGAAAGCGTCCCGATGGAGTTGCCGGGGCTGAGGGTGGAGCCGGTTGCCGTAATGAAAATCGCATCACTGGCACCTGACGCTCCGCTAACCGTACCACTGCCGGAAAGTGTTCCGTCCAAACGAAACCTTTGTATCGATTGTGGTGTTGTCCAAAATCAGCTCAGACCCATCAACGATACCTGTTAATTGCGCATTCGAAATCGAGCTGTCTTTCAGCGTGAGCTTTGTTGGGGAATCAAAGTCCTGCCCTTAAATGTTATAACGGCCAACGGAAAACAGACTTGGATTGAGAACGGAAAAGGACTCGTAGGTAATCGCGTTGTTGGCGGCGCGGCTGGCGACATAAACGTTCTGGAACTGCGTGTCGCCGCTCTGCTCTGTGAGGTCGATCGACCGGTTTGCACCGATAGAAACATCGATGAAATTGATGTTTGTCGCACCAAGATCATCGGTCGTTGGCCTCGGCCGGAAACGCAGAAATGGCGTGTTTGGTGCCGCACTTCCGGCAATTGACGTACCAAGAAAAATAAATGCGTTGTAGCTGCCAGCGCGTTTGAGGTCGAAAAAGAAACCTGTGTAGGCGTCGTAAGATCCATCGGCTGGGATTGTGCCGGAAGACACCAAAACGTCGGTACGGCTCTCCAAGCAGATCACGCTCGACGGTGAGAAACTGCTCGCGTCCAGTGTGATGCTTCCCGAGCCCCGCACAGCGGAACTGCCAAACTGGTCGCAATTTGCATTTGCTGCTGCAGGGGCCAGGAAGGTCGCCGCAGTTGTCGTAAACACTAGAGTAGCTGCATGAATACTTGCGCGATTGAACGGCAACTTGTTGTTTCCGAAACGCATGCTGTGCTCCTGCCGTATCCGCGACGCAGAAACAAGATGCGGATCAGTCTAACTGTCCGGTCAAACTAGCGGTTTTATGATTAACCTAAGGTTAATTTTGTCGCCTGCATTCCGATATTGATATAAATATCAATACCTTAAAATCAATGCCGCTCGACAAAGCTGTCGATCACTTTCTTGACGCCGGCTTTTTCGAAATCGATCGTCAGCTTGTTGCCCTCGATCGACTTGATCGCGCCGTAGCCGAACTTGATGTGAAACACGCGTTCGCCCAATGAATAGTCCGACGGGCTGTCGCTGACAGATTTTGCAACCAGCTCGCCCTCGATGGTGAGCGGTCCCTGACGCTTTTGCCGGGCGGATTGGTAACCGCGCCCGCCGCCCTCTGAAAACCCGTCCATCGCCTGCCGCGCCTTTTGCGCGCGCTGCCAGCCCGGGGTCGCATAACTGCCCGATTGGAAAGGGTCTGCCTTGTCGAACCGGGACGCACCATACCCGCCGCCGCCGTATCCGCCGTAGTTTGACGAGGGTTCGGCAATCTCGACATGGTCAGGCGGCAGTTCATCTAGGAACCGCGACGGGATGCTCGACTGCCACATGCCGTGTACCCTGCGGTTCGAGGTGAACCAGATTTTCGCCCGTTTCTTAGCCCGGGTGACCCCGACATAAGCCAGCCGCCGTTCTTCTTCCAGGCCCGCCCGCCCACTTTCGTCAAGCGAGCGCTGGTGCGGAAACAGCCCCTCTTCCCAGCCGGGCAAAAAGACAGTGTCGAATTCCAGCCCTTTGGCCGAATGCAGCGTCATGATCGACACTGCGTCATTTGCATCGGCGCTGTCCCGGTCCATGACGAGAGAAATGTGTTCCAGAAACCCAGCCAGGGACTCAAACTCCTCCATGGAGCGGATAAGTTCCTTCAGGTTGTCGAGACGGCCCGGCGCTTCGGCGGACCGGTCCTTACGCCACATTTCCGTGTAGCCGCTCTCATCGAGTATGATTTCGGCAAGTTCCGTATGCGACAGGCTGTCCAGCTGCGCGCGCCAGCGCTCGAAATTGCCGATCACCTCTTTCAGGGCGTTGCGAGGCTTGGGCTTCAACTCCTCGGTCTGGCACAATTGAGAGGCCGCCTGCATGAGGGGAATGCGCTGCGAGCGGGCGAGTTCATGCACGAGCTTGAGCGTTGCTTCGCCAAGTCCGCGCTTGGGCGTGTTGACGATCCGCTCAAACGCCAGATCGTCGGCCGGTTGAACGGTACAGCGGAAATAAGCCAGCGCGTCGCGGATCTCCATGCGCTCGTAAAAGCGGGGCCCGCCAATGACCCGGTAGTTGAGCCCCAGCGTAATGAACCGGTCTTCAAACTCCCGCATCTGAAACGAAGCGCGGACCAGGATTGCCATGTCATTCAGTTTGTGGCCGTTTGACTGCAATGCCTCGATCTCGTCGCCGATGGACCGGGCTTCCTCTTCCGAGTCCCACGCGGAGGTGACGCTGACGAGGTCGTGGTCATCCTCATGAAAATCGGTGAACAGGGTTTTGCCCAGCCGGCCTTCATTGTGAGAAATCAAATGGGACGCGGCTGCAAGAATGTGACTTGTCGAACGGTAGTTCCGCTCCAGCCGGATCACGGTCGCGCCCTTGAAATCGTGTTCGAAGCGGAGGATGTTGTCCACCTCGGCACCACGCCAGCCATAAATGGACTGATCGTCATCGCCGACGCAGCACACGTTCGGATTGCCTTGCGCCAGCAGCCTGAGCCACAGGTATTGGGCAATGTTGGTGTCCTGATACTCATCCACCAGCATGTAGCGGAACCGGCGCTGATAGTCCTTCAAGAGGTCGGGTTGGCTTTTGAACAAGGTGATGACGTGCAACAGCAGATCGCCGAAATCCGCAGCATTTAAAACCGACAGCCGATCCTGGTATTCCTCATAGATCTTCCGGCCCTGGCCGTTGGCAAAGGCGCGCGCTTCTCCCTCCGGCACCTGGTCCGGCGTCAATGCGCGGTTTTTCCAGCCATCCATCATTCCGGCGAAAGCCTTGGCGGTCCAGCGTTTGTCGTCGATCCCCTCGGCCTGGATGATTTGCTTGATCAAGCGGATCTGATCATCGGTATCGAGGATCGAAAAACTGGACTTTAGCCCGACAAGCTCGGCGTGGCGGCGCAGGATCTTCACGCAGATGGAGTGAAACGTACCAAGCCAGGCCATGCCCTCGACATTGCCGCCGATAAACCCGGAAATCCGTTCTTTCATTTCCCGGGCGGCCTTGTTGGTAAAAGTCACCGCGAGGATTTCGGACGGGCGTGCCGCGCCGGTCGCCAGAATATGCGCGATGCGGGTGGTCAGCACCCGGGTCTTACCCGTGCCTGCGCCAGCCAGAACCAGCACAGGGCCCTCAATCGTCTCGACCGCCAGTTTCTGTTCCGGGTTCAGGCCGGTCAGGTAATCCGGAACCTGACGGGCCGCCATGGCACGCGCGGCGATGCCGCCTGTTTTTGGTGCGGCGGGCGCGGGGTCAAACGCGCGGTCCATTGGGTCCCAATCATCTGAAAAGCCGGTGGGCACAGTCATTCATTACGTCACGATTCTTGCTGTTTGCTCGTGAGAACAATATAGCAACAACCATGTCAAGGACGAGGCATCATGCCGAAGTTTCTGAGGAAACCTTTGCAAGAGACGAAAAAGCCCCGGACAAACAACTGTCCGGAGCGTTCATACTCTTGCGAATTGGCTAGGTGCTAGGCAGCTCGGTTGTCGCGCACGCTTTCAAGAAACGTTTTGATAGCCCCCGACAATTCTCCGGCCACGGTGGCCAACTGGCCTGCGGTTGCTCCCATACCCTCTGATTGCTGGCGGGCTTGCTCGATCGAACCAGACACGTTTGCAACATTGCCGGAGGCCGCCGTCGCACCGTCTGACGCGTAGGTAATGGACTGGGTAATTTCCGAGGTAGCTGCATTTTGCTGTTCAACAGCGGCCGCTATCGCGCCGGAAATCGACTGAACCTCCTCGATGCGCTCGACGATGCTCCTTATGCTCTCAACGGCTTTTTTGGTTGAGCCTTGAATATCGCCAATCTGTGTACCGATTTGGTCCGTAGCCTTAGCGGTCTGGGTAGAAAGTTCCTTCACTTCAGCCGCCACAACGGCAAAGCCTTTGCCCGCTTCCCCGGCTCGCGCGGCCTCAATCGTGGCGTTGAGCGCTAGAAGGTTTGTTTGTTCGGCAATCGCGCGGATCATCTCGATCACTTCGCCGATGCTGTCGGCAGCATCGGCCAGAGCCGCGACATCCCGGTCGGTGCTTTGAGCCGTGTCAGCTGCCAATGAGGCCGTTTCGGTAGCGACATCGGCCTGCCGGCTAATCTCGTTGATCGATGCGGAAAGTTGCGCGGCCGCTGAGGCAACGGACTGAACGTTTGTTGTCGCCTCCTCGGTCGCAGAAGCCGCCGACAAAGCCTGCCGGTCGGCTTCATGTGCAATACTGATCATTTCAGATGCCGCGTTGCCTACTGCATCAGTTTCAACTTCAAGCGTCTTTTGAACCTCGGCGACGGTCGCCTCAAATGTCTGAATGGCGTCTTCGAGCTGTTGGCGGCGGCGTTTGATGGTTGCCCGGTTTTTTTCTTCGGCCGCTTCCAGCTCCCGCTGGCGAAGCATGTTGCCACGAAACACTTCCGTTGCCCGGGCTATATCGCCGATCTCATCCGGCCGGTCGGTGTAGTCGATGGCTGTGTCAAGACTGCCCTCGGCCAGTTCCTCGATGCTGTCTCGCTGATGGCCGAGAATGTAACTGATGCGCCAGACTTGGAAGGTCGAAATACCGATTGTGCCCGCCACAACCAGAAATGCGAGCATGCCGAGAGTCCATATCTCAGTATTTAGGCGCGCCGCATCCGTTGCCGCCGCTGCCTCGGCGCGTATGATGAAATTATCTGAGACTTCTTTCATGAGGTTCAGGCGCTTCGTGGCTTGTGCAAACCAAGCCACACCTTCCAGACCGCCAGCATCTTGCGTGGCCGGAAGGTTCTGTATTTGCTGACGCCAATCAAGGGTTTTGGCAACATCAGCGTCTGTTACCGTGGCATCAAAAAGCGAACGCTGCTCCGCCGTCGCAATCGCATCGAATTCCTTAAGGAATGCCCGCTCACCGCCGAATTGCGTCATAAAGGCTTTGTAGGTGTTGAAGTTAACCTCGCCGCTGGCGTTGAATTCGTTTAGCAGGCTCGCACCTTGCGCCCGCTCAAGACCACCGGCCTCCATCGCCTCAACAATGGTCAGATAGGGGAACATCTCAACGGTAACGGCCTGTGACGGGCTGGCCTCGACGGCCAGTCCGATCAGATGGATCAGCTCCTCGATTTCGGCCGTATAATTCTTGACGATGTCGCCGGCAGTGAACGCCTTTCCATCGACCGCACTGCGAAACCCGGACACTTTTTCAAGGCGAGTGGAAATATGCTCGAGTTCGCTCTGCAGATGCGCGTCATTCAGGTCAAGGCCAGCAAGATAACCGGTGAATGTCTGAAGCGCCGCGTCAGTCTTCGGACGTTGTGTCAAAAGGGTCTGGCGGTTGCCAGTGTTGTAATCTGACTTGACCAGACCGACGCTTATACCGCGTTCTTTTTGCAACTCATGCACCAGATTGCCGGCATTCTCGGCAACCTGCGTCAAGGGGCGCAAGAATGCGTGCTTCGACAACTCGATCGAGCGCACATATACCGAAAAAGATGCAAAGGCGATGACCGCAATCATCGGTATGGTCGCCAGTAAGGCGATCTGTAACTTGATGCGCTTCATACGCCACCCCTCCAATTCACAGGGGCGACTATCGGGAATTTTGATTACTTGGTGATTAACAATAATGCAGAGAAATGATCAAATATTGATCGACCTATGATAACTGCTATTATTGACAATATATAATATTTTACGCCATTTATTCCAAAATAAAAATTCTTACCCTACGGCTGAACACGCTCAAACCATGCATCCTCGCTGATCACTTCGACACCAAGCTCCCCCGCCTTCTTCAACTTCGACCCTGCACCGGGACCAACCACAACGAGGTCGGTTTTCTTTGAAACCGAGCCTGACACTTTCGCCCCAAGGCGCTCGGCCATGGCCTTGGCTTCGTCGCGTGTCATACGCTCGAGAGATCCGGTAAAGACAATGGTCATACCAGCGACTGGCGAACCTTCGACGGAAACCTGTTCAACGTCCGACGGGTTTACCTGCTGTAGTAAGGCATCCAGCTGATCGCGATTATGGCTTTCCGCAAAAAACTCGGTCAGGGCTTCGGCTACGATCGTGCCAACTCCGTCTATATTGTTGAGGTCTTCCCAGGCATCCCCTGCCCGGTCGTGCGCCTGTGTCATGGCCTCATAAAAAGCGGTCCAGGATCCGTACGCACGCGCCAAGAGCTTGGCGTTACCCTCGCCCACGTGCCGAATGCCAAGCGCGAAAATAAACCGGTTGAGGTCGATTTCCCTTCGCTGGTTGATCGCCTCGAACAGGTTCTTGGCAGAAACCGCTCCCCAGCCCTCACGATTGCGCAGCTTGGTCAGGGAGCGCTTGTCACGCTCTTCAAGCGTGAAAATATCGGCAGGCGCCATCACCAGACCGTCGTGGTAGAACGCATCGACCTGTTTGTCGCCAAAGCCTTCGATATCGAAGGCATTGCGCGATACAAAATGCTTCAGCTTTTCCGTCGCCTGCGCCGGACAAATCAGACCGCCTGTACACCTCCGCACAGCATCAAGACGCCCTGTCTTGGCGTGCTCTTCGCGAACGGCATGACTGCCACAGGCTGGGCACTGTGTCGGAAACTCGAATGGCACTGCCGTGCCGGGGCGCTTTTCAAGATCGACATCGACAATTTGCGGGATGACATCACCAGCACGCTGGATTTGAACTGTGTCGCCGGCCCGCAGGTCCTTGCCGCCGCGGATTGGCTCACCGTCCTGGCCAATGCCCTTGATATAATCTTCATTGTGCAGCGTGGCATTGGACACCACAACGCCCCCGACGGTCACCGGTTCAAGTTTTGCGACCGGTGTCAGAGCCCCGGTCCGCCCAACCTGGATCTCAATGTCATTGAGGATGGTGTAGGCCTTTTCGGCAGGAAACTTGTGCGCAATCGCCCAACGCGGAGAGCGTGAGACAAAGCCAAGCCGCTCTTGCAAATCAAGCCGGTCAACCTTGTACACCACACCGTCGATGTCGTAGCCAAGCGTTACCCGCTCCTCCTCGATTCGGTGATAGACCTCAAGCAACTCATCGATGCTCTCACAACGTTTCATGAGCGGGTTGGTCACAAAGCCCCACCCCTCGAAGCTGCGCACCATCTCCATCTGGGTATCGGCGGGCAACCTGCTCATATCCCCCCATGCATAGGCAAAAAATTTCAGGGGCCTGGACGCAGTTATCTCCGGATTGAGCTGGCGCAGGGAGCCTGCGGCCGCGTTACGCGGATTGGCAAAAACCTTTCCGCCATTGGCAGCCATTCGCTCATTGAGCGACCGGAAATCTGCATGGGACATGTAAACCTCGCCCCGGATTTCAACAACATCCGGCGGCGTTCCATTCAGCTTGATCGGAATATCGTCAATGGTACGGGCATTGGCGGTCACGTTTTCACCTGTTGTGCCGTCACCGCGCGTCGCAGCATAGACCAGGGTGCCGGCTTCATAACGAAGCGACAGGGAAAGCCCGTCGATCTTCGGCTCTGCCGTCACCGCAAGCACACCCTGAAGGGGGTCGTACCGCAAGAAGCGCCGCACCCGGCCTACGAAATCACGCACATCATCATCGCTAAACGCATTGTCCAGCGACAGCATGGGGACTTTGTGCGCAATTTTTGAAAACGCCTCTGAAGGCGCGGCACCCACCTTGTGGGACGGACTGTCCTGGCGAATGAGTTCGGGGAAACGCGCCTCGATTTCCGAGTTCCGCCGGCGCAATGCGTCGTAGGCCCCATCGGAAATCTCGGGAGCATCATCCTGGTGATATCGCTTGTCGTGTTCTGCGATTTCAGCTGCCAGACGTTCCAGCTCCAGCTTTGCCTCTTCAAGGGAAAGCTCTTTCACGTTGGATGAATGCTCAGTGTTTTCAGACATGTGACCAGCAATAATTTCAGATCGGCGCACAAAGGCGCGGGAACCAGAATGGAAATCGAGCGTTGGTCCAATATGCCGCTTTTCAATCAAAGGACAACGGAGACCGATATGGCATTTCAAACCGACAACAACAAATCTGCAAAAATGCTTGAATCCCGCGCTCTTTGGTTTCTTCTGGGCGCACTGATTGTCGCTGGGGCCGCCGGTACGTACTACTATACGCAGGGCGAAGGCTCGGAACCTGGACTGTCGATTGAATTGGGCCTGCCAAACGGTGAGGAACGCGAGTTGAATGTTCCGTTGCCGGGGGATGGCAATGGGTAACCGATAGCCAACATCAAACCGCGCCCCACCGGCGCGGTTTTTTCTGCCAGTTCAGGAGGCTGCTTCGGCGATCAGTTTTCCGGCCGCTGCCCGGGCTTCTTCGGTAATCACGCTTCCGGCAAGCATACGCGCAATTTCTTCACGGCGGTGACCTTCGTCAATCCGGCGAACCCGCGTTGCAACACGGTCTTTGCTCGCTTGCTCTTTTGCGATGAGGAAATGCCCTTCAGCGCGGGCCGCCACCTGGGGCGCGTGGGTAACGGTCAGCACCTGCACCTGCGCCGCCAAACGGGCAAGACGCAGACCAATTGCTTCTGCAACGGCGCCGCCAACACCGGTATCAATCTCGTCAAACACCAAGGTCGGAGCTGAGCCCTTGTCTGCCAAGGATACTTTCAATGCCAGCAGGAACCGGGACAACTCGCCGCCCGAGGCCACTTTCATCATCGGCCCCGGCTTGGTACCCGGATTGGTTTGAACGTGGAATTCCATCTGATCAATGCCGGTGCGGCCGCCATTCTCCGGATCGCTGGCGATCTCCACGATAAACTTCGCCCGCTCCAGCTTGAGTGCCGGAAGTTCCGCAGCCACAGCTTTTTCGAGTGCGCGCGCGGCTTTCACGCGTTTCTGCGAGAGCTTTTGCGCCTTTTCATCGAATGCAGCGCGTGCTTTGAGCGCGGCCTCTTTCAAGCCGGTCAACTTGTCTTCACCCGCATCAAGATCCGCCAGGTCGTCCGCCATGCGTGCGGACAGCGCACCCAGTTCATCCACAGGAACAGAGAACTTCCTGGACGCAGCCCGCAGCGCAAACAGCCGCTCTTCAACGGTTTCAAGCTCGCGCGGATCAAAATCCGTTTCCCGAAGGGCGGCTTCCAAACCACCACGCGCTTCTTCAAGCTGGTCCAACGCCGCGGCAATCGCAGTAACAGGGCCGTTCAGCAAATTGGGCACCTGATCCGCCTTGCGCTCCATGCGGCGTAACAAGCTGGCAAGTTCAGGGATCGGCGACGCCCCCCCGTTTAAAGTCTCAAATGCTTCGTTGAGATCTCCAGCGATCTTTTCGGCCTGCATCATAGTCGTGCGTCGCTCGGCCAAGGCCTCTTCTTCACCAGCCTGCGGCGCCAGCGTCGTAAGCTCATCGACTGCGGATTTCAGGAAATCAGCCTCCTGCCGCGCCTTATCGATACGGGATTCATGATCGCGCACAGACTTTTCGGCAGCGCGCCAGTCGGAATAGGCCTTGCCGACAGCTTCCGTCTCACCCTGAAGCCCGGCAAAGGAATCGACGAGCATCCGATGACTGTCCGGGTCAACCAATGCCCGGTCGTCGTGCTGACCATGGATTTCGACCAATAGTGTGCCAGCCTGACGCATCAGGCCTACACTGACCGGCTGATCATTGATGAAGGCACGCGTGCGGCCGTCGGAAGTTTGCACCCGGCGCAAAATGATATCGCCATCATCGTCGACATCATTTTCTTTCAGGAGGCTGCGCACGGCATGATGTCCCGGCACGTCGAATACCGCGGTAACCTGCCCTTGTGTTTCGCCGTGACGGACCAGATCGGCATCTCCGCGCCCGCCGATGGCAAGCGAGAGAGAGTCCAGCAGGATTGATTTTCCCGCACCGGTCTCGCCGGTCAGTACCGACATACCGGGGGCAAAATCGAGGTCAAGGCGGTCGATGAGGACGATGTCACGAATGGACAGCGTGACAAGCATAAAGAGGTGCTCCCGATTTTTCCGAAAATCAGAAGACGTTGATACCTCTGAACGCCTTACTGATCCAGCTACCAGTGTCTTCAGATGGCTGATAACCGCCCTCATTCAAGAGGGAGTAGGCGTCCTTGTACCACTGGGTGTCAGGAAAGTTGTGCCCAAGGACCGCGGCTGCGGTTTGAGCCTCGCTGACAACACCAAGAGCATAATAGGATTCGGTCAAACGGAAGAGCGCTTCTTCAACGTGCCGGGTCGTTTGGTATTGCAGCACGACCGTCTTGAACCGGTTGATGGAAGCAATGTAATTGCGCTTGTTCAAGTAGAAGCGGCCGACCTGCATTTCCTTACCGGCAAGCTGGTCTTGGGTGACCCGCAGCTTGGCCTCGGCATCGGCGGCATATTCACTGTCCGGATAACGTTGCAGAAGCTCTGCGAATGCCGCGGATGCCTTTTCGGTAGCCGACTGGTCGCGTGTGATATCCGGCATTTGACGGAAGTAGCTCTGACCGATGATGTACAGCGCGTAGGCTGCGTCTTCATTGCCCGGATACAGCGTGAGAAAGCGGCGCGCGGCCGTGATTGCTTCGGCATATTTGCCGCGGCTGAAGTTGATGTACGCCATATTGATCAAAGACTTCTTGGCGTATTCGGAATAGGGATAAAGCCGATCGAGCTCGGTAAATTTTTTGTCCGCGTCGGACAGCTTGCCCTGCGCACGCAGCGCGAGTCCTTCGTTGTAAAGCACTTCAGCGGGGGTATCGTTCAGCGCAAGGTCGTCGCTTTCGCCCGTGGAAGAACAGGCAGCTAGCGCCAGAGGGGCTAGGATGGCGGCAACCTTGAGAAAGGTTACTCGGCCGCTTCTTGAAAAAGTCGCAGACGCTGAGCCCATTGATTTCACGCTTTCACTCCTTCACCCGCGCCTTGCAAAGCCATATGCTTTCAGGCCGGTCGATATTCCAATTCGCGATTGCAGGAGTCTTTAGCGGATAATGCCGCCCTTCGTCACGCCCCTAACCTTGTAGTGTGGCGTTTTTTTTGAGCTTTTTTATGGCACAAACGCCCAAAACAACTCGGATCCCAACAGACCGAACCCGCTAGGAGTGATCTGGACCGAAAGCTGCAGCCGCTAGCGCGGCATTTTTACCCTGACCAACTTCGCGAAAACTTGCAGGCGCTTCTACGATTTCGTAGTTCGCCACATCTTCGAACAATTTGACGAGGATTGCGTGGTTCATTTTGTGCCCACCCTTGAAAGAGCGGTACATGCCGAGGATCGGCAAGCCAGCAAGAGCCAGATCACCGACTGCATCAAGCGCCTTGTGACGGGCAAATTCGTCCGGCCAGCGTGTGCCTTCCGGATTGAGAACCTTACCCTCTGAGATTGCTACTGAGTTCTCCAGCGATGACCCGAGCGCAAAGCCCATTTTCCAGAGCTGCTCAACGTCACTGACATTGCCAAATGTTCGAGCGCGGCTCAGCTCGGTGCGGAAAACATCCGGTGTCATGTCAGCTGCAAATGCCTGACGGCCGATCAGGGGGGTATCGAAATCAATCGTCACATCAAACCGCGTCGTGTGATGCGGCACAAGCTCGCACCACGCGCTTCCGTTGTCGACGCGAACGGTCTTCTTGATTTTAAGACACCGGCGCGCACGGTCGAGACGCTTTAGACCGACCTGGTCGATCGCATCGACAAATACAGTGCTGCTGCCATCCATGATTGGCATTTCCGGACCGTCGATTTCGACAATCAGATTATCGACACCCAGACCAGACAGCGCAGCCATCAGGTGCTCAACGGTGGACAAACCGTCTTTGGCAGGATCCTGAAGAACAGTGCACAGTGCGGTTGCAGATACCTGGTCCCACCGTGCGGGAATTTCCCTCGCGGTCGCGACGTCAGTGCGGTGAAACACAATCCCCGCACCAGCCTCAGCCGGTAACAGTGTAATTGAGGCGGGTTTTCCGGAATGCACACCAATCCCGGTCAATGTCACCTGATCCGCGAGTGTTGTCTGGCGGTCGATGCGATATGTCATGAAACCCAGCCTTTCTGCCACGTGATGGCAAACGGTTCGAAATGCGCAACGGGACATTACGAACTGTTAACGGTCGCGCTTGAGGCCAGAACATACCTATGCGGCCGGGTGCGTTGAAATAAAGCTTTATTACGCTTTGTAACGGTCCACAGGCCAGCAACCCTCTGAAAATCAAAAGGTTTCCGTTCCCTTACGGAAACAGCCCAGACCAACAGGTCCAGGCTGTACCGAGAAGGGAAGAGAATCGCTCAGCGAATCAATTGGCTTGTCGCCGCAAGAATGCCGGGATCTCGAGTTGCTCGTCATCGGTATGCGCGACGGGCTTGGGTGTCGGACGGCCGGTCGTATCCAATTGACCGGCGGCGCCGTGGTTTGCCGAACGCTGCTGCGGAGCCCGCGGCGCAGCTGGAGTTTGAGCCGCTGCAGGACGCGGAGCCTGAACCGGTGCCGCGCGTTGTGCCTGCGGTTCGTGATCCAGTTCGTCTTCGTCATCGCGGCGGCCGAGACCATTCGCCAGGCGGCGCAGAAGCCCCATCGGACGGCGCTCTTCCTCGTCTTCATGGAAATGGGTTGCCGGTGCCTGGTGCTCTGGTGCCTGCTGAGCAGCAGGTGTTGCTGCCGGTGCATCCGTTTTCTGAGCCATGATTTCACGCTGAGCGATCGGCGGGAAATCTTCGACCCGCGGCATGCGCGGCGACGGGCTGTGCTGCTCGGCTGCGGGCGGGATGTATGGCTGGTTGACCTGCTGTGACTCGGCTTCAGCTTTCGGCGCTTCGTGCTCGTAGTCAACCAATGGTGCGTTGTCGGTCAGCAGATCGGGAGACGGCTGGAACCGCGTGATCTCGACTTCCGGATCAGAACTGGCGGAAACCGGAGCCGGCTCCGGGATGGCCAGTTCGCGCTCGAGGTTTGCCACAGCCTGAGCTGCAGCTTCCTGGGCCCGGGGCTGTGCCGTCGGTTTTGCTGCTGGCGCCGTGGTTTCAACCCGCGGCGCCGCTGACACGTTTCCCGCCATGGCCTCGTAAGAGCCTTCCATGTCGGCTTCCCGGTCGATCCCGGTTGCCACAACGGAGACCCTGATGATCCCGTCGAGTGTTTCGTCGAACGTTGCGCCCAAGATGATGTTGGCATCCGAATCCACTTCTTCGCGGATCCGTGTCGCTGCTTCATCGACCTCGAACAGGGTCAGGTCGTTGCCGCCCGTAATCGAGATCAGAAGGCCTTTGGCTCCTTTCATCGAGGATTCGTCCAGCAGCGGGTTTGCAATGGCAGCTTCAGCTGCTTGCTGTGCCCGCTTTTCGCCTGAAGCTTCGCCGGTGCCCATCATTGCTTTGCCCATGCCGCGCATAACAGAGCGCACGTCAGCAAAATCGAGATTGATCAGGCCTTCCTTGACCATCAGGTCGGTGATGCAGGCAACACCGGAGTAAAGGACCTGGTCGGCCATCGCGAATGCATCGGCAAATGTCGTTTGCGCGTTGGCGATCCGGAACAGGTTCTGGTTCGGAATCACAATCAGCGTGTCGACATTACGTTGCAGTTCTTCAATTCCCGCATCGGCGATACGCATACGGCGCGCACCTTCGAACTGGAACGGCTTGGTGACCACACCAACGGTCAGAATACCCTGCTCGCGTGCCGCCCGGGCAATCACCGGAGCTGCACCCGTACCGGTGCCACCGCCCATGCCAGCAGTGATGAACACCATATGGGAACCGGACAAGTGGTCGTTGATCTCGTCGATCACTTCCTCGGCAGCTGCACCGCCGACTTCTGGCTGGGATCCGGCTCCAAGGCCTTCAGTCACCGCCACACCCATTTGAACAAGACGTTCGGAGTGGTTCATGGCAAGTGCCTGGGCATCCGTGTTGGCCACGACAAAGTCGCAGCCCTGGAGGCCCGCTGTGATCATGTTATTGACGGCGTTTCCGCCCGCGCCGCCGACGCCGAAGACCGTAATACGCGGCTTCAGCTCCTGAATGTCGGGCATCTTCAGGTTGATGGTCATAGTATCCTCGCGACCCTCTTGAGCCCCCGAATTCTGGGGCCCATCTTCTTCCCTAATCTCGTCAGCCGTTTCCGGCAGATCCTGTCCTTCGCTCATGGTCAAAAGCTCTCCCTGATCCACTGGCCAACGCGGGCCAGGTAGCCAGTTTGTCCACCCCATCCAGACCGGCGGTTCTTGTGTTCGAACTGCTCGATCTGGGCGACCTGCGGGTAGATGAGGAGACCAACGGCCGCGGCGAATGCCGGACCCTTAGCTGCCTCCGGAAGACCGGCGACGCCTAAAGGCCGGCCAAGACGAACGTTGCGGCCCAGAACACGGCGCGCAACTTCACTCAAACCTGTGAGCTGGCTGGCACCACCAGTCAGCACGATCTGTTTGCCGACCCGTCCGGCAAAGCCGGACGCCGTTAAACGGTCACGCACAAGTTCAAGAATTTCTTCAACCCGCGGCCGGATAACCCGTGTCAGAGCCGAGCGGGGGATTTGATTTGGCAGATCGCTGTCGCTTTCAAGCGGCGGCACGGTCAGCATGTCGCGGTCGTCCGCGCTGCTGGCCAGGGGCGATCCGTGAAGGGTTTTCAGGCGTTCGGCATCCTGCAGGCGCGTCGCAAAGGCCCGGGCAATATCCATGGTGACATGCTGACCACCCACGGCAATCGCATCCAGATGCACCATATGGCCTTCAACAAACACCGACAGCGTCGTCGTGCCACCGCCCATGTCGATACAGGCAACACCCAGCTCGGTCTCGTCATTCACAAGCGTTGACAGACCACTGGCGAAAGGCGTTGCGACCAGTGTTTCAACATGAAGGTGGCCACGATTGATGCACAGCTCGAGATTGCGGACCGGCGGCACTTCCGAAGTCACGACCTGCATGTCTACGCCGAGCTTGGCGCCCATCATGCCACGTGGATCGCGGATGCCGCGATTGCCGTCGAGCGTGTAGGAAATCGGCAGCGCATGGGTGACTGCGCGTCCGTCAGTCAAAGAATGTGACGAACCAGCTGACAGCACGCGCTGTATATCCGCTTCGCTGACACTGTCTCCGGCAAGCGGAACAGAAGCGCTGAAAATCTCGCTTTGCAAGCGGCCGCAACTGACGTTCGCGATCAGGGATTCAACCGTGACACCTGCCATGCGCTCAGCGCTGTCGACCGCCAGACGAATTGCATGTTCGGCCGCATCCATATCCACCACAACGCCAGACTTAATGCCCTGAGAGCGCTGATATCCGTAGCCCAGCACCTCGATCGCGTGGGACCGGCCAGGAAGCACGGCACCGTCTTCGCGGGGCGTCAGCTTGGCAATCAGGCAACAGATTTTGGTCGATCCGATGTCGAGCACCGACATGACGACGGCACGGCGCCCGGGAAGCGGGCGCATGCGCGGGAGGTACAAAACGGAGGTCGGACGGCTCATGTGCGGCGCCCCATTTTGACGAGGCGCTCACCGTTGCCGGTGGTTTCGCGGCGGCGTTCAGCCGCTTCTTCGGTCAAACGCACAACAACACGGTCGGAAAGACGCATATCGACGGCCACAATGTCACGTGTCAAAAGGCCGTTCTCCGCATCCATTTCAACGAGATCGGCAAGCGCAGAAACAATGTTGTCTTCCGGCAGCCGGACTGAAATATCGTTCTCAAGCAGAATGTCCCAGCGACGCTGGCTGACCAGGAACGCCGCCCTGACCCGTGGCCGCAACTCCGGAAACTTGTCGAGCGCATCCATGATCTCACCGGCCCTGCGCTGCGCACCATGATTGACGACCAACAGCAGATTGGCGTAGCGCCCGTCCACATCGTCGGTGATCACGTCACCATTCTGATTGATGATCGAGACCACATCGCCGCGCTGCCAAAGTGCATAAGGAACACGCTCTTCAATGCTGATCTTCAAGGTACCCGGATACAGCTTCATCACAGAAGCGGTTTTGACCCATGCCAGATTGGTCAGCCGTTCACGAGCCGCTTCAGCGTTGTAAAGAGCCAAAGAGTCGCCCTGCTCGATTTCAAGTGCTTCGAGAATTTGGAAGTCATCGGTTTCGCGCTGACCGGACAGCTTGACTGCTTCGATCCCAAGACCAGAAGCACTTAGAAGAGCGTCAGAAACTTCACGGCTATAACCACCAAGAACGATCCCATAACTGATCGTGAGGGTCAAAAAGCCCAAGGCTGCCGCCGTTCCGGTCCAGCGCGGCAACTCATTCAAGCGGCCAGCGGCATTCCAGATCGGCTGCCGGTGCAAACGGGCAACGCCCCGCCCGCGCGGAGCCAGGTCGGCTTCGATCGGGCTGAGTTCTGATTGCCGTTTTTTGCGCCTTATCGACAGCAACTTGCGTCCTCTACCATCCAACTGACCAGGTCCGGAAAGCTGATCCCCTCATGTGCGGCCATTTCCGGCACCAAAGAGGTCGGCGTCATGCCTGGTTGCGTGTTCACTTCAAGGCAGATCAGTTCGCCGGCTCCGTGTTCGCGTTCATCGAATCGGAAATCGGCCCTGGATACCCCCCGGCATCCAAGTGCCTGATGCGCCTTGACGGACAGTGTCTGTATTTCTTGGTAAACAAAGGGTGAAATTTTTGCAGGAAGAATGTGTTTTGAGCCTCCTTCCAGATATTTAGCGTCATAATCGTAGAAACTGTGTCCTTTTGGCACAATGTCTATGACGCCGAGAGGCCTGTCGCCCATCACCGCGCAGGTCAATTCGCGCCCTGCGATAAACTTTTCGCACATCAATACATCGGGATACGGCCAATCCGCGCGTGTCAGTTCCTGAGGCGGATGCTCATGATCTTCGTTAACGATCAGCACCCCGAAACTGGAACCTTCGTTTATCGGTTTGATCACATACGGCGGCTCCATGGGGTGCGTTCGCCCAATGTCGTGGCGGTTAACGATTAAGTGTTCGGTAACCGGAATACCGGCTGCCGCCATCACCGCTTTGGCCTTCACCTTGTTCATGGCAAGGGATGATCCCATCACGCCGGAATGCGTGTAGGGCAGCTCCAGGAACTCCAGTATTCCCTGAATGCAGCCATCTTCTCCAAAAGGCCCGTGCAAGGCATTAAAGACAACATCCGGCTTGAGACGCTTGAGCTGGTCGTGAATATCCCGACCAACATCGACGCGGGTTACCTTGTAGCCCGCTTCTTCCAGCGCATCGGCACAGCCATTTCCCGACGCCAAGCTTACCGGCCGTTCGTTGACCCAGCCGCCCATCAGCACTGCGACATGTTTTTTTTGTGCCATTAGGCCGCCTTTCCCCCTTTTTTTCCCAAAAACGGCTCAACAGACGCTTCGCCCTCGAAGAGCCCGAGGCGCTTGATTTCCCACTCAAGCGCGACACCGGTTGTCTCCAGCACCCGCGCCCGAACCGTTTCGCCCAACAGCTCAAGATCGTGCCCGGTCGCCGTGCCGGTATTGATCATAAAGTTGCAATGCATCTCGGACATCTGAGCCCCACCGATGGTCAATCCCCGGCATCCGGCTTCATCCACCAGCTTCCAGGCCGAGTGCCCGTCGGGATTCTTAAAGGTGGAGCCGCCGGTTTTTTCCCTGATCGGCTGTGCTTTTTCCCGGTGCGTGATGACATCCGCCATCTTCTGTCGGATTTCGTCTTCCGAGGCCGGCACCCCCTCGAACACGGCCTCGGTAAAGATCAGATCGTGCGCGGCCGACGAATGGCGGTAACCGTATCCCATGTCTGCATTGGTTAGGACATGGCGCTCGCCGCGCCTGTTGATGGCCACGAGTTCCACCATGCGCTGGCGCGTCTCGGTTCCATGGGCCCCGGCGTTCATCTTCAACGCGCCACCGACGCCGCCGGGAATTCCGGCATAGAATGCAAAACCGCCCAGCCGCTCATGTGCCGCCGCCTCTGCAAGCCGTTTGTCGGGAACGGCAGCCCCAACACGCAAACGGTTGTGGCCAATTTCTTCGATGTATCCAAATCCCTTCGCGCTCAGGCGGATTACCACACCGGTTAAACCTCCATCGCGGATCAGGAGATTGGAGCCAAGCCCGACCGGAAGCACAGGAACATCTTCCGGCAGCTTTGCAAGAAAGGCGGCCAAGTCCTGCTCGTCCGCAGGTTGGAACATCAACTGCGCAGGACCACCCGTGCGGAACCATGTGACTGCTGACATCGGCTGGTTCACCGTAAGCCGGCCCCGGATGTTCTGCGACAAATCGGGGATGGTTTCCAAAAGGTCAGGAAAGCTCACGCTTTCTCTCCAAGTTCGACCGCCAGAGCCTCGGGCAAGGCGTAAGCCCATTGGGTGATGTTACCCGCGCCAAGACAAATCACGTAGTCTCCGGCGCTTGCTGATTCGGCAATGATTCCCGCAAGTTCATCTGGCTTTTCGATGGCAAGAGCGGACCGGTGTCCGCGCTGCTTCAGTCCAGACACAAGGTCTTCATGGCTCGCGCCGGCAATCGGTTGCTCGCCGGCAGAATAGACCGGCGCAACGATCACCTGGTCTGCGTCGTTAAAACAGTTCGAAAAATCGTCGAACAAACTGGCAAGGCGCGTGTAACGGTGCGGCTGAACCACGGCGATGACCTTGCCATTGGTTGATTGGCGAGCGGCGTGGAGCACGGCTTTGATCTCGACCGGATGGTGGCCATAATCGTCGAAAATTTCGATCCCGCCTGCAGTTCCGGTGTGAGTGAAACGGCGTTTAACCCCGCCAAAATTGCCGACGCCTTTGCGCAGCCCCTCCGCATCTACGCCGAGCTGAGCCGCCACGGCAATTGCGGCCGTCATGTTCGACACGTTGTGCAAGCCCGGCATGGGCAGACTGAGATCGGTGAGCTCCGTCGCAGTCTCGTTGCGCCGGTCTCGGATCGTAACGGAAAACTTCGATTTGCCGCCCTCCATGGACACACCATGAAACCGGACATCTGCTTGTGGATTGCTGCCGTAGGTCACGATTCGCCGGTCCTCGATCGCACCGACCATGGTTTGAACTTCCGGATGATCAAGACACATCACGGCAAAGCCGTAGAACGGGACATTGTCGACGAATTGCCGAAAGGCAGCGCGTACACCGGCGAAATCGCCATAGTGGTCCAAATGCTCGGGATCGATATTGGTGACGATCGCAATATCGGCGGGGAGCTTGACGAATGTGCCATCGCTTTCATCTGCTTCAACCACCATCCAGTCACCCTCGCCCATCCGGGCATTGGTGCCGTAGGCATTGATGATCCCGCCATTGATCACCGTCGGATCCAGCGCACCGGCGTCGAGCAGCGCGGCGACCATGGAGGTGGTCGTCGTTTTGCCATGGGTACCGCCAACCGCGATCGCCTGCTTGAAACGCATCAGCTCGGCCAGCATTTCCGCACGGCGCACCACCGGGATCAGGTTTTCGCGCGCCGCAACCAATTCCGGATTGTCCGGCTTGATCGCGGATGACACCACAAGGACTTCGGCATCTCCAAGGTTCTCGGCAGCGTGGCCGACGGTGACCCGGATACCCTTTTCCCGAAGCCGTTTGACGTTGGCGTTCTCCGCCATGTCCGAGCCCTGAACCTCGTAGCCAAGGGTTTTCAAAACCTCGGCAATGCCGCTCATGCCAATGCCTCCGATCCCGACAAAATGAACCGGGCCGATATCCTGCGGCATCTTCATGCGCTGTCTCCTTCAATTTTTAAGTCTTTTCCGGACACGCACTCGACGAGATCTGCGAGCCGGACCACCGCGTCGGGCTTACCCGCCTCCAGGGCGCGTTCTGCCGCAAGCGCCAGCATTTCCGGTCGATCGGTCAGCCTTTGAAACTCCTGAGCCAGGCGCTCCGGTGTGAGGTCAATTTCGCGGATCGGCCAGGCCCCGCCGACTTTTTCCAGAAATCGGGCATTCACGCCCTGATCATTGTCTATGGCGCCCGGCAAAGGCACCAGGATCGACGGACGGCCCAGAACTGCCAATTCGCAGACAGAAGAGGCTCCCGACCGGCAGATGATCAAATGCGACGCCGCAATGCGTTCGGGCATATCTGTGAAAAAGCCGGCCAGTTCCGCGGCGACGCCAAGCTCTTTAAAGGCGGCCTCAACCCGCCCCAAGTCTTCCGGACGGCACTGCTGCACGAGCTTGATACGCTTGCGGATCGCTTCGGGCGTTTGGCGCAACGCTTCCGGCAACAGGTCGGAAAAGAACCGCGCGCCCTGCGACCCGCCAAAGACCAAAAGATGGAACGGGCGGTCGCTTTCTGGCGCCGAATAGGGCTGACCGGCCGATGCAATCACGGCTTCGCGCACGGGATTTCCGGTTTCGGTCATTTTTGCCGTCAGCTGGGCATCAACGCCGTCCAGCGGAAACGAGGTTGCAATCGCCGTTGCCCCGCGTGCCAGCATCTTGTTGGCCCGGCCCATGACACCATTTGCCTCGTGAAGAACCGTTGGGATGCGCGCAGCCTTTGCCGCATACATTGGCGGGAAGGTTGGATACCCGCCAAACCCCACGACGATGTCCGGACGGAAGCTGTTCAAAACCTTGCGCGACTGCAGGTAGCCCTTGATCAAGGCAATCGCGGTTTTCGCCAGCGAGACGGGATTTTTACCGCGCACCGTGGCCGAGGAAATGATGTGAGTCTTGCTGGCTGGAAAGCTGGAACCATATTTGTCGGCACGTTCGTCGGTGGCAAGTTCAACCACCCAGCCACGTTTCAGAAGTTCGCCGGCAAGCGCTTGCGCAGGAAACAGGTGACCGCCCGTTCCTCCTGCGGTCAAAAGGACTTTTTTACTCATAACGGTCCGTATGCTCCTCACATGAGGCTGGACGGGGACAATCGGCTGACGGTGACAACATCACCTCGCGTTGGGCGGGGCCGTCTCCGTGTAAGGGCGAGAATGGCCCCCGCCGTCATGGCGGAGGACAACAGCGAGGATCCGCCATAGGAAATAAATGGCAGTGTCATGCCTTTGGGCGGGATCAGGTTGAGGTTCACACAAAGGTTGATTGTGGCCTGAAGGCCGAACAAAACCACAAGACCGGCTGTCGCAAGGCGCGTGAAGGCATCCTGGTTCTTGCTGGCGTGATTAAGCCCCCGGATCACGATGAAGGCGAACACCGACACCATCAGCAGGCAGACGACAACGCCGAACTCTTCGCCGACCACGGCGAAAATGAAGTCTGTATGGCTGTCCGGCAGGATGCGCTTGACTGTACCCTCGCCCGGTCCACGGCCGAACCAGCCGCCAGCCAGGAATGATTCCATAGCCGTATCGATCTGAAAATTGTCTGAGTTTTCCGGATTGAGAAACCGGTCAACACGATTGGTCACGTGCGGCAGAAACAGATAGGCGGAGAACAGCCCGACAATTCCCACAATCCCAAGCCCCATGATCAGGATCCAGGACAGCCCGTTCAGGAAGAACAGACCGGCCCAAACTGCGCCCAAAAGCAAGGTCTGGCCAAAATCAGGCTGCGCAATCAGGAGCGCGGCACAGATCGCATAAATCAGCACCGCGAACATCGCCCCCGGAACCTCGCGGCGACGGCCGCTTTCGGAGAGCAAGAACGCAACCAGTATGACAAACGCTGGCTTCAGGAATTCGGAGGGTTGCAGCGAAAAGCCGGCAATATAGATCCAGCGGCGCGCTCCCTTTGCCTCAAACCCTACAAACAGCGTTGCAACCATCAACAAAACCGAGACGACGAATACCGCCAGGGCAAAGCGCCGGACAAGCCGCGGCGACATTAGCGAGCCGGCCAGCATGATTGCCAGGGCGGGCACCATAAAGGCAGCCTGACGTTTGACGAAGAAAAAGCTGTCGACGCCCAGACGTTCAGCAACAGGCGGACTTGCGGCAAAGGACAACACGACGCCGCCAATCAAAAGCAGCACGAAGCTGGCCAGCAGATAATGATCCACTGTCCAAAACCACTCGGCAAAACGGCTTCGATCGGCGCGGCTGACCATTACGCAACCTCCTCACTCGTTTTGTCCCGGTTCAAAGCCATCACAGCCTCGGTGAAGGCCTTGCCGCGCAATTCGAAATTGGCGAATTGATCAAACGATGCGCCAGCAGGCGACAGCAGTACGGCGATCTCGGGAGCGCCGTCGGAAGCAACATCCCGATTTGCCGACTTGACGGCTTCCTCGACAGTGCCGCTGATCTCGTAATCAACATGGCCATCGAGTGTTGCGGCGAAATCATCGGCCGCCTCTCCGATCAGATAGGCTTTGGCGATTCGCGGAAAATACTCATCGAGCGCCTGGATGCCGCCTTCTTTTTCGCGGCCGCCGGCAATCCAGTAGATGCGCTCAAAACTCGACAAGGCCCGTGCGGCGGCATCAGAATTGGTCGCTTTTGAATCGTTGATGAACAGCACCCGGCCGTGGCGGGCAATGACCTCCATGCGGTGGTGCAGTCCCGGAAAGCTTTTCAGGGCCTCAGAAATGTCGGCTTGCCCTACATTCAAGGCCTTGAGCGCTGAATAAGCCGCGGCAGCGTTCTGGCCATTGTGATCGCCGCGCAAGCTGTTGATACCGGAAAGCGAAGCAACTTCGCGCTGTGTGCCATCGAGAGCCTCGTATATCTGGCCGTGATAGGCATACACACCGTCCGGCAATTCCCGTTCGCCCGCAATCCGGACAACAGGTTTGTGCGCAAGCTCCAGACGGTCCGCCATCATGGCGGACAACCGGTCATCAACCCCGACGATTGCCAGCTTGGAGCCCGCCACCAGGCGCTCCTTGATCGAGGCATAATGCTCCAGTGTGCCATGCCGGTCGAGGTGATCCGGAGACAGGTTCATGTGAATGCCAATGGATGGATCGAGCGTGGGAGCCAAATCGATCTGATAGGATGAACACTCGATCACGTAACAGCGCCCTGTTGCGGGCGGCTCGAGATCAAGCACCGGCACGCCGATATTGCCCCCCATCTGGGTGTCGAACCCAAGCGTATTCAAAAGATGGGCGACCAACGCTGTTGTTGTTGACTTACCATTCGTCCCGGTGATCGCGATCAGCGGCGCATCCGGACACAAATGCCGCCGCTCGCGGCAAAACAGCTCGATGTCGCCGATCACCTCGATGCCCGCATCGCTGGCCTTGTCCACGGTCCAATGCGGCACGGGGTGGGTCAACGGAACGCCGGGTGACAGGATCAGCGCAGAAAATGCGCTCCAATCCGCCTGCTTGAGGTCTTCCGTCTGCAATCCACCGGCGGCAGCTTGCTGAACGCGTTCTGCATTGTCGTCCCAGCATGTGACCCGGCACCCGCCGGCATTGAGGGCCCGCGCGGTCGACATGCCGGAGCCGCCGAGACCAAACAGGGCCACATGCCGGTTGTCGAATGAGGTGATGGGGATCATGCCACTTACCTCAGTTTCAGCGTCGCAAGGCCGACCAGCGCAAGCACGACTGCGATGATCCAGAAGCGGATGACAACCTGGGACTCGGTCCATCCCAAATATTCAAAATGATGGTGGATCGGTGCCATTCGGAAGACGCGCTTCCCGGTCAGCTTGAACGAAACCACTTGCACAATGACGGAGACGGCCTCCAGAACGAATAGGCCGCCTATGATCGCCAGAACGATTTCGTGCTTGGTGGCAACAGCAATCGCACCGATCATGCCGCCAAGGGCAAGCGAGCCGGTGTCGCCCATGAAAATGGCGGCGGGCGGCGCATTGAACCATAAGAACCCGAGCCCGGCTCCTATGACGGCACCGCATATGACCGCAAGCTCCCCGGTGCCGCGCACATGGTGAATCTGCAGGTAGTCTGCAAACACCGCATTTCCCGAAAGATACGCAATCAAGGCGAATGACGCACAGGCTATCATCACCGGAACAATCGCCAAACCATCCAAACCGTCGGTCAGATTCACCGCATTGCCAGCACCAACCATGACGAAAGCCGCAAACGGAATGAAGATAATGCCGAGATTGAGGGTCAGGTCCTTCAGGAACGGAAACGCGATGGAAGTCGAAAATGGCGGATTGTCGAGAACCGTCACCGCATAGGCAGCAAGTCCGGCAATGAGAAACTCAAGGCCCAGCCGCGCCTTGCCGCCAAATCCCTTGTGCGATGATTTGGTGACTTTCAGATAGTCATCGTAAAAACCGATCATTCCGAAGCCCAGGGTCACGCCAATGACGATCCAGACGTAGGGGTTAGAAAGATCAGCCCAAAGGAGTGCGGCGACCAGCGCGCCGGAGAGGATCATCAAGCCGCCCATCGTGGGCGTGCCCTTCTTGGTCAGAAGGTGTCCTTCCGGGCCATCTGCGCGAATTGGCTGGCCATGTCCCTGCCGAAGACGCAGGCTTGAGATGATTTTCGGTCCGAACAAAAACACGAAGAACAGGGCGGTCATGATCGCCCCGCCCGTCCGGAATGTGATGTACCGGAAAACATTCAGGGCAGAAAACTGATCGGCGAACTCGCCTAGAAAATAAAACATTCAGTGATCCTCAAGCCGCCTCGGTGTCGTCGAAGGGCGGGTATTCTTTTTTAAGAGCTTCAACAAGGGGCCCCATTCGCGTGCCAAGCGACCCCTTGATCATGATCACATCCCCCGGCCGGACATCTTCGATCAACCGGTCTTGCAACGCTTCGGCTTCTTCTGCGTAGGCGCCGCGCACATTGCCGGGCAACTCGTCCCACAATTTGCGCATATGCGATCCCACACAATAAACGGCATCCACTGCCGCCGCGTGGATGGGGTCTGCCAGTCCCTTATGCAGGTCATCCGCGTCTTCACCGAGTTCGCGCATGTCGCCGATCACCGCGACCCGGCGCCCAGGCCTCGAAACCGGCGTCTCGCCCAACACTTCAAGCGCTGCCTTCATGCTCGCCGGGTTGGCATTATAGCTTTCGTCAATGAGATCAAATCGCCCGTTTTGAACCCTCAGGCTGCTCACCTGCCCGCGGCCCTTGGGAGCATGCATGTCGGCTAGAGCCAGACCGGCGAGCGCCAGATCCGCG
This sequence comes from Roseibium hamelinense, assembly GCF_007830545.1. GTDB lineage: Bacteria > Pseudomonadota > Alphaproteobacteria > Rhizobiales > Stappiaceae > Roseibium > Roseibium hamelinense. The sequence goes on along the minus strand of NZ_VLLF01000002.1, from coordinate 197,142 downwards.
CCAAGTTCCACGACCGCGGTCAAAACAGCGAGGCTGTTGCGCACATGATGCTGGCCTGAAGCGCCGATCTTGTAAGTGATTTCCTGGCCCAGTATCGACGCCTGAACGCTGGAGCTGCCCGGATGGCGCGAGACCTTCTCGGTATGCGAATCCGCGGAACTGCCCTCGCCGAAAGTTTTGATGCGGGATACACCGGCAGTGGTGGCAAGAAACATCAATAGGTCGAACTGCATGTTGTCGCGATTGAGAACCGCAACACCTTCCGGCTCCAAACCATTGAAAATCTCTGCCTTTGCCTGAGCAATCTTCTCAACCGAGTCGAAAAACTCCAGATGGACCGCTTGAACAGTTGTGATGATCGCCACATGGGGGCGCACCATCTTGACCAGCGGTGTAATTTCACCTGCGTGGTTCATGCCGATCTCAAATACACCGTATTCCGTGTCGGCCGGCATGCGGGCAAGTGTCAACGGCACGCCCCAATGATTGTTAAACGACGCCACTGACGCGTGAACCTTGCCTGAGCGCTCAAGACACAGCCGAAGAGCTTCCTTGGTGCCGGTCTTGCCGACCGAACCGGTCACCGCAACGACCCGCGCATCCGTGCGCGCGCGCGCAGCAACCCCAATGCGGCGCAAAGCCTCCAGCGGATCATCGACAAGGATGTAGCGCCCTTGTTCCGGCAGGCCGTCCTTCTTGTCTTTTGAGACAATGCAGACAGCTGCATTCGCATCGAGCGCGGCTTTGACAAACTCGTGGCCATCAAACCGGTCGCCGGTGATGGCGACAAAAGCATCGCCTGGCTCAAGGGTCCGGCTGTCTATTGAAATCCCGGCGATTTCTTCGTGCGGCTCACCAGCAATATCCCCTTTCGCCGCTTCGGCCAGGTCTTTTAGCGTCCACAGTGGCGCGCTCATTGGTTTCCCTCCCCTGCAAGGGCTTCGGCAACAGCCATATGGTCTGAAAACGGAAGGATCGTGTCTTTCACAATCTGGCCCGTTTCATGACCCTTTCCCGCAACGCAAAGAATATCGCCGGGACCAAGGCGCCGGATACCTTCTCGGATAGCCTCGGCACGATCAGCGATCTCAATCGCATCCGGAGCCCCGGCAAGCACGGCTTTGCGGATGAGTGCCGGGTCCTCACTGCGCGGATTGTCATCTGTAACAATCACCAGATCGGCCCGCCGTGCTGCGGCTTCTCCCATGAGGGGACGCTTTCCGGGGTCCCGATCCCCCCCTGCACCAACGATCACACTGAGTTTCCCGTCCGCAAACGGCCGCAGGGCCGCGAGCGCATTGTCAATCGCATCTGGCTTGTGAGCATAGTCGATCACCACCAACCCGCCATTTTTCTTACGGCCTGCAAATTCCAGGCGTCCAGGCGCGCCTTTCAGACTTTCAAGCGCACGCAAAGCTGTGCCGGTATTGACGCCGGCCATAATCGCAAGACCGGCTGCGACAAGCGCATTGGAGACCTGGAAATGACCAATCAGCGGGAGACTGACACTGTAGTCGCCGCGTTCGGTCTCAATTCTGAGAATTTGGCTGGCGCCGTTCGGGTTGAGACCCGCGAGGCGAAGCCCTTTTCCGGTCTGGCCAACTGTAAAAACGCGTAGTCCCCGTTCTTCCGCGATCTTTGCGATCCGGTCGGTGTACTTCTCGCCGGGATCGTAAACGACGGACCCGCCCTCGGGCAGCAAGTCTCGGAACAGACGCAGTTTGGCCTGCAGATAATCTTCGATCGTCGGATGGTAGTCCATGTGATCGCGGCCCAGATTGGTGAAACCGGCCACATCCAGACGCACACCATCGAGCCGGTGCTGATCAAGCCCGTGGCTGGACGCCTCCAAGGCTGCATGGGTGATCCCGTCGTCTGTCAGCCGGGCAAGCTCGGCATGCAAGGCCACCGGGTCAGGTGTGGTCAGTCCGCCGTAGATCTGACCGTCCGCAGTTACGGTGCCGATGGTCCCAAGACTTGCCGCAGAATGTCCGGCCGCCTGAAAGATTTGACGAACAAAGTGGGCAACCGATGTCTTGCCGCTGGTGCCCGTGACGGCAACCATGACTTTGGGCTGTCGCGCATAAAATTTCGCTGCCATGAGCGCCAGCGCACGGCGCGGCTCTTCGTCGGCCAGAACAACAGTGCCGCTCGGAAGTTCGGCGCGCAGCCGGCTGACAGCCTCCCGGCCAACAAGCACAGCAGATGCGCCGGCCGCCACCGCCTTGCCGGCAAATGCAGCGCCGTCAACTTTCTCGCCTTTTAAGGCCGCAAACAGATAGCCCGGCTTAACAGCCCGGCTGTCCGATGTAATTCCAGCAATATCGAGGCCTTCCGCCCCATCGGGCAGGTCTAGCGAGCCAGCGATATGATGAAGATGCATGTCATAAGATCATCCGGTTGGTGCGTCGTCTTTTTGGACCTTTCCGGATCGGGATAACGGCTGCGACCCCGCCCGACCCGTGTGGCCATTTTAATAGGAAACTTCGATCGGTTCCGAGCCCTCTCCGAAACGCGGCATCACCCCAAGCATGGGCGCAGCGCGCCTGATGATGGCTCCTGCCACTGGCCCGGCATTGAGTCCGGCAGTCGCCGACTTTGATGGCGGAACCGGTTTGGGTTCGTCAATCACCGTCAAAACGACATAGCGCGGATCGTCCATCGGGAACGCCGACAAGAAAGAGTTGCGCCGCTTGTTTCGAACATATTTGCCGTTCTCGATCTTCTCAGCGGTCCCTGTCTTGCCACCGACAGTGTAGCCAGGCACGTCGGAACGCCGACCCGACCCGGACAACACATTCAGACGGAAGAGATAGCGCATAGCGCGGCTGACATCTGGTGAAATCACCTGTTTTCCGAGAGCGTTAGCCTCTTCCCGGGTTCTGGGCAGAAAGGTGGGCGGGAGAAGAACACCGCCATTGACCATGGCCGCTGCTGCGACCGCTGTTTGCATCGGCGTGACGGAAATTCCATGTCCGAAGGAAATCGTCATCGCGGCCAGCTCGTTCCATTTCGGCGGCAGCAACGGCGTGGCGTTTTCCGGCAGTTCCGTATTCAGCCGGGACGTCAAACCGATGCGTGACAAGAACTCCTGCTGCCGGTCGATACCCGCTGCGAGCATCATTTTTGCGGTGCCGATGTTCGAGGAATAAATAAAGATCTCCGGCACCGAAAGGATCCGATTTTTCCCGTGGAAATCCGAAATCGTCCGCCCCGCAGCGCGTATTGGCCGGGTCGCATCGAAGCTGTCATTGATTGAGACCTGCTCCGAATCAAGCGCCATGGCCGTTGTGAATGACTTGAACACTGATCCCATTTCGAAGACGCCGCCGGTCGCCCGGTTCAACCGGTCCTTTTCAAGTGCCTGGGACCGGTCGTTCGGGTCGTAGTCGGGGAGCGAGGACATGGCGACAACTTCGCCGGTCTTGGCATCCAGAACGATACCGATTGCGGCGATTGCGCGGTAGCGCTCCATCGCTTTTGCAAGCTCGTCACGAACCACATGCTGAACCCGCAAATCGACAGCGAGACGAACGGGTTCCATTGTCTTGTCGGAGGCAAACCCAGCCTCGCGCAAATCGGATAACCATGACTTGTCGATGTATTTCTCAATTCCGGTGAGGCCTTGATTGTCGATATTCACCGACCCGACGATATGGCCGGCGGTCGGACCGCCCGGATAAAAGCGCTGGGTTTCGGACAAGTAGCTTATGCCGGGCAAGCCGAGATTGTGAACGGCCTCTGCCTCTTGCGGCGAGGCCTCACGCTTGAGCCAGATAAAGCCTGCCTGGCTTTCCAGCCGCCGGCGCACGGTGGGCTCATCCAGGTCGGGCAAGACGCGCAGCAAACCGTCCATCGCCTCGTCGACATCCAGAACGCGGCGCGGCTCGGCGTAAATCGAGGCGGTCTTGATGTCGGTTGCGAGGATTTCACCATTCCGGTCCACAAGATCCGGGCGGGACGCAGAGACGGAATCTTGTGCGGAGATCCACGCCGAAGACGGCGCCTCATCCATTTGCGCCAAAACAACCAGCCGGCCGGCAATTGCGATGTAGACCATCGCGAACGCCGCCATGGCGAGATAAACCCGTGACTTGACCGCGCTGGCCGATACCGAACCATGCGCCGGACGCGGCCGTGTTTTGCGAACCTGAAGGAATGAGGTGCTTTCTTGTGCCAGTGTCATGCTGCGCTCCTCACCTGACCACCGGCTTGGCAGCAGCATAGCCGCCCATTGGGTCTGGGGCTCCGATCGGTTCAAGCATCACCGGCCGAGGCGGCAACTCTTCCGCACTCACGATCTGGTGTACGTCCATCGGCTGGAGCTGAAGATAATCGTTGTAGCGGGCCACCAGCTGCTGCAGACGGTCCGGCTGGTTCAACAGGCTCCATTCGGCTTTGAGATGCTGAATAGCTTCCTCTTCGGCTTCGATTTCGCGTTGCAGCTCCGCCATCCGGGTGGCTGATTTCTTTGCGGCAAGCTTCATGTCGTAGACGGTCGCTGCCCCAACGACCACGGCGGCAACAAAAAGAATGTTGAGATAACGCACCATTGTTTAGCTTCCAAGCCCCTCATATTCCGCCAGCCGCGGAACGCCTGCAGCATGAATGTCGAGTGCGCGCGTCGGTTCGGATGTCCTCCGGCCGGCACGCAAGCGCGCCGAGCGGGCGCGCGGATTAAAACGAGTTTCTTCTTCGTCCGCTTCAACTGCCTTACGGGTCAGCGGCTCGAAGGTCGGCGGCGGCACATCTTCTTCCGGCATATGCCGCGAACCACCTCCGCGCGTTTTGGTCCGGTCGGCAAAGAAACGCTTGACGATCCGATCTTCTAGCGAGTGGAAACTCACAAGCACGAGCCGCCCGCCCGGCTTGAGGATCCGCTCAGCACCTTCGAGCGCTTTCGCCGCCTGGTGCAACTCGCCGTTTACATAAATACGCAGCGCCTGAAACGTCCGGGTCGCCGGATGGATCTGGGCTTTTTTCGGTGATCGTCCGAGAACACTCTCGATCAATCCCGCCAGCTCTCCCGTCCGCAAAAACGGTTTTTCCCGGCGGGCACGCTCGATCGCATGCGCTACGGTCGTTGCCCGCTTTTCTTCGCCAAGCAGGCCAATGATCCGGATGAGATCCTTCACCGGTAAATGGTTCACCACATCTGCCGCGGACGGTCCAGCCTGTTCCATGCGCATATCCAAAGGTCCGTCGCGCAAGAACGAAAATCCGCGCTCGGCCTCGTCCAGCTGCATGGAAGAAACACCAAGGTCGAGAACGACACCGTCAACTCCGTCATGGCCCGTTTGACGGGCGTGGTCCTCCAGATCCGCAAACTGCCCGGGCACAAGAATCAAATTGCCTTCGGCCTCGCGCACCAGCTCCTGCCCGCCGGAAATCGCATCCGGATCTCGGTCGATCCCGATAACTTTCGCCCCTTTTTGCAACAGTGCCCGCGAGTATCCACCAGCACCGAATGTGCCATCGATCATTACCTCACCGGGCTTGGGCGATAAGTGCTCCAGCACCTGCCTGAGGAGGACCGGCACATGACGGTCTGATCCGCCAGCGTCCGGGGCGTACCCGGTTTCGCCGACCGCCATCATGCCGAACCTCCTGGCAGCGTGGTCGGCGCCACCTGGCCCGACAACATCGCAAGCGCGCGCCGCTGGGCCTCTGCGCGATGCTCACGAAACTTTTCCGGCTCCCAAATCTGAAACTTGTAGCCAAGGCCCGCGAATGTAACGTGGTCGGTCAATCCGGTTTGCTCCCGCACCATGTCCGAAATCGACATGCGTCCATCGCCGTCGATCTTCACCTGTTCGCTGACACCGAACAGCGACATGGCAAGAGCGTCATGATCGGGAGACAAGCGCCGGAACGCCTCCAACTGTTTCTCGTGCTCTTCAAGCAACGCGTTTCCACCCGCATCCACCGCCGGACAATGGGCAGAGGGACTGCAGTAGAGCCCCTCATAGCCGTCTTTCGCGAGCACCGCCCGAAAGGATGCCGGAACCGACACACGGCCCTTGGCATCCAGCCGGTTGGTAAAATGCGAAACGAAGCCGGCCATACATCCCCTCTAAGCAGGCGCTGCACCCACCCAAGCCCCACGGATCAACAAGAACGGAAAAGGTCACGGATTGACCGGATTGCAGGCTTCCCCAAGCCGTTACGACCCGGACACACATGGGCCGCCAATCCCCCGTTCTGGGTTATTATGGGATAGCATGGGATCTCATGGGAGGTCAATGGAATCTCCTGGTTTCCGACCCCCACAAACGGGCGAGATGCTGCTTACCGCAGGATAAGCTAATTAAGATTAATCGAGTCTTGACAGCGCTGCAGAATCAGGATCCGCAGCTTCACCAACCGGAAAACAGACAGGGCTAAGGGCTTGATCGAACGAAAATTTGCAAAATTATTCGGCGGCCAGGCAGCGCAGGCATTTGCTGCCCGCCTCAACGCACACAAATAAAAAGGTAAAAAATTTCGTTAAAATTGTGCAAAACCCAGTGTCAGGATCAGGCACCTTCCGGGTATTGCTAAAGATGAGGAGAGAAAATGCCAGCCGGCCTGTAAGCCGGGTTCGGTATGGCCTGCGGCGGACGCCGCAGACGCGACAGCCATTCATCTGGGACGCCTGTTGCCAGACGCCTCACGCAACCTACCCGGACAACTGGCCTGGAAACCGGCCTGAGCTCGGAATCGCTCCCGGCCCGCGTTGTCCCTATTCGGTTTTGCTCCCGGTGGGGTTTACCATGCCGCGTCCGTTGCCGTGCGCGCGGTGGGCTCTTACCCCACCCTTTCACCCTTACCCCGGACAAATCCGGGGCGGTTTGCTTTCTGTGGCACTTTCCCTAAGGTCGCCCTCGCCGGGTGTTACCCGGCACCGTGTTTCCTTGGAGCCCGGACTTTCCTCCCCCGCGGCCTTTCGGCACTTGCGGCAGCGGCTGTCCGGCCGACTGGCGCTCCGGGACTTATTTTGGTTCCCGCTTCAGGTCAAGCAGCGGTTCTGTCCGGACCGCACATCTGCCTAAACACGCATCCGCCTTACAAAAGAGCCCATACATTGCTCAAACGTGCGTCAGCGTTTGAAACAGCGACGTTCAGATCGCCAACATCCAGGCACAGCTGCGCAATAGAGCTATCCATGGCTGTGTTCCTGGTTTGCAAAGCCGAGACGTCCGAAGAAATCGAATGAAGCTTGGTTTCGATGGCGTTGGTCTCAGTCTTGAGTGTCCGGAACTCAGTAACAGCCTCAGCGGACTCGATCATCCAGGTTCCAAAATTTACATGGATCAGGTTGGTCATGATGTGCAAGACCCCCATGTCCATCAGACCGCCTGCACGGATCTCGAGTTCGGTATCGCCGAGAAAACTAAATTTGCCGCCGAGAAAGAAATTGCTGGCCTTGCCTTTCGTGAATTCCGTCTTTTCCTCGCTCACTTCGTGCTCGGACTCTTCGACTTCCTTGTAGAGGGTGCGCGAAGTCTGATGGATGATGCCTGTTCCTGAACCGTTTTCAGCGCCAGCTTTCATCACAATATCCTGGTTTTCACCGCTGGAGATTGTCACCTTGCCCTTGGGCGCGCTCAGGCTCATCTGACCGTCTTTGGATGTGATTTCGACATCGCCGGACACGTCGGCGTCAAGCGCCCCATCAACCGACAACGAATAGTCGCCGTTGGTTTCCTGGATATAGTCTTTTGACTGAACATACATCCGCTCCCGGTTTTTCACGAGAATCCGGCCGTCACAGGCAAGTAGGATGCCTTTTTGATGATCGTTCTCGCCGCATGATGCGAGCGTCGGAGATAGTCCGCAGTTCTTGGCATCGCTAATGTGGCCGTCGGGATAGTATTCCGGCAGATGCCCATCACCAGCAGCCATTGTCTCCAGATCACTGTATTCGCCCAGCCGGAGGATGGCACCGAGATCGTCACGATCACAGCTCGGATCAGATCCTGCCGGAACAAAGAAATATGCGTGCGGAACAGCGTCTTGATTGGAGTTCTGGCAATTCGGGCCAAGAGCGACATTTTCAGGGTCTTTTTCTTTTTCATACATAGCAGTTTCTCTCACCACTGCCGCCGAAAGAAAAGCGCGCTGGGGCGGCAATTGTCTAGAGGTGGAAAGGGGCAGGCGAACGCCGTCTGCTGCACACGATTTGGGACATGATTGTGGCGCGCGCAAAAACAACCTGAATGACAAATTTTTAACCTTCGCCGCCCCTGTTCGCCCGCCAGGCGCGCCTCGAACCGGGCGCAGCAGAAGAATAGCTGCTGTAACCCATCCTTCACGTTTCCTTGAAAAATCCCAAAACCGGAAAAAACGGCAATTTTCTGCGGAATTTTATTTTTGACTAATAAGTACAAAATACCCATGTTCGGGTTGCGCCAACGCGCAGACAAGGTTCCAGCCAAAAAGGACGATCCCAGTGGCAAACTTCACAATCCATACTTTGGAAAGCGCACCGAAAGGTGGTGCGGAACTTCTCAACAATTCCCTGAAGGCCTTTGGCCGCATTCCCGGCCTGCATGGCGTGATGGCTGAATCGCCAGAGCATCTCGAAGCCTATCAAAGGCTCCACCAGCTGTTCCAGCAAACAAGCCTATCCACTGTAGAGCAGAACGTGGTTTGGCTGACGATCAACGTTGAGCATGAGTGCCATTATTGTGTTCCAGCCCATACCGGCATTGCGCACATGCAGAAGGTTCCGCAGGATGTGATTGATGCTTTGCGCAATCAGACACCGCTGCCGGACGAAAAACTGGAGGCTTTGCGTGATTTCACTTTGAAAGTGGTCCGCGAACGCGGCAATGTGAATGACGCTGACGTTCAAGCATTTCTAGATGCCGGCTACACCAAGCGCAACGTGCTCGACATCATCCTTGGCCTAGCTCAGAAAGTCATGTCAAACTACGTGAACCACTTGGCACAAACTCCGGTAGACGAGGTGTTTCACAAATTCGCGTGGACACCACCGCATGCAACGGCCGCCGAATAACAGATGATTTCCGGCCTGCGCCCAGCGCGGGCCGGACTCTTGAGCGAGATCATATGGCAGGACGCCCCAGAAGCTTTGACAGCTCGCAAGCCCTAGATGCCTTTGTCGATGTGTTCTGGACCAAGGGCTACCAGGGTACCAGCGTCGACGATTTGCAAAATGCGGCCGGCATCAAGCGCGGCAGTTTCTATTCGACCTTCAAGAGCAAGGACGCCGTATTTTCGGCTGTACTCGACCGATATGCCGAAACCGTCACCGAAATCGGCCTTACCTACCTGACCCGGGCAAAAACACCCCGGCAGGGGATTGCAAATTTCTTGCGCTACATTGGCGCATTCATGGCGGACAACAAATTCCGTGGCTGCTTGTTGTTTTCGTCGGTCAGCGATGCCGGATGCATGCAGTCGGAAGAAGCGCGCCATCTTGAAACGCTAACTGGGTCAATCGCGGCACGGATCGAACCCCTGATTGTCCAGGCCAGCAAAGACAGCCAGTCAGAAAACTGCGCCTTTTCACAGGACGGGCTGCGCGCGTTTGTCATGACCACGCTTTTGGGCCTGAATGCCATGGCACGCTCAGGGCAGGATCCGAAAACAATCAAGACAGCCGCGGACTATGCAGCCGCCTTGATCGAGGGAACCTGAAAAGTCCTATTGCGCAGTCCACCCGCCATCAATCGGCAAGGATATACCGGTGATGTTGTGCGCCACAGGACTTGCCAGCCAGAGCACTGCCTCGCCCACTTCACTTGGATCCGATGTCCGCTGGCTAGGCTGTTTTTCGGACAGCAGGCTGGCAATACCCTTTGCCCGGTCACCACCGAAATCCATTGACCGAGCCTGAATCTGGGGCTCGATTATCGCAGTTTCTGTCCAGCCCGGACAAATGCAGTTTACAGTAACCCCGCCGGTCTCACGCGATCCTGCGTTGGCATATTCGAGTGCTGCCACCTTCGACAACCCAACAAGACCAAATTTGGAAGCGACATATGGGCTTTTGTTCACCGACGCCACCAGTCCGTGTACCGAGGCGATGTTGACCACCCGTCCGTAGCCCTTTTCAGCCATGATAGGCAAAGCCCGGCGCATGGTGTGAAAGGCCGAAGACAGGTTCACTGCCAGGATCGCGTCCCAGGTTTCCCGCTGCATGTTTGCAATCGAAGCCGTCTGCTGGATTCCGGCATTGTTAATCAGGATATCAGCCCCGCCCCAATCTGCGACCGCATCCATCATCTCGTCCAGTGCGTCCGGATCACGAGCGTCTGCATCAAAAAACCGGGCTTCTGGCGCACCGGCTTCGATGACACTTGCAACGGCCTGGTCACGCTCGACTGAAGTGGCCAAACCATGAACCGCGACGCGGCACCCGGCTTCCGCCAGTTTCTTTGCGATGGCCAAACCAATTCCCTGAACCGATCCCGTAATCAGGGCGGTGCGCCCTTTTAAAAACGAAGCGGTCATGCATCTTCCCCCACATTTTCAGCAAACCGTTTGCGAAGCTCTGTCTTAAGTACCTTGCCATAAGTGTTCTTCGGTAGAGCTTTGAGAAAATGATAGTGCTTGGGCCGTTTGAAACGCGCCATGTGGTCGAGGCAGTGCGCATCCAGGACACCTGCCGACACTTCCATTCCCGGCTGCAGAACGACGCAGGCAACGATCTCCTCCCCCCAATCAGGATGGGGACGGCCGATGACCGACACTTCGGCCACCGCCTTCAGTTCTAGCAGCACCTCTTCCACCTCGCGCGGATAGATGTTGGTTCCGCCGGAAATGATCACGTCCTTGGACCGGTCGGTCAGGGTAACGAAGCCGTCTTCATCCAGGCAGCCGACATCTCCGGTCCACAACTGGCCATCGCGGATGGCCTTCGCTGAGGCTTCCGGGTTTTGCCAGTACCCCGGCATCACCGGCGTGCCGGTGACGACAATCTCACCGCTTTGCCCAAGCTCACACGGTGTGCCATCCTCGTTCAGGATCGCGACTTCAACAGCGGACTGGGCCTGCCCGACCGACGCAAGGCGTTCGCGCCATCTCGGATGGCTCCGGTCCGCAACAAGCTCTCTTGGCAAGGCCGTAATCGCCATCGGGCACTCGCCTTGGCCGTAGATCTGAACAAAACGCGGCCCCATGACATCGACCGCTTCAATGATATCGGCGGTATACATCGGACCGCCGCCGTACACGATCGTCCGAATGCCGTCCCCTTTTGACCCCGCCTCCTTGGCCACATCAACCAGGCGCCTGACCATGGTCGGGGCGGCAAACATGTGAAGACTTCCAAAGTGCCGGCCGAGACTGAGTATTTCTTCTGGCTCAAATCCGCCACTTTTGGGAACACAATGCGCCGCGCCGCGCAGCACATGCATGAAGATGTAAATTCCCGCACCATGAGACATCGGCGCAGCATAAAGCGTTGTGTCTTCGGGCCTCACCTCATCAACATCAACGAAGTAAGACAAAGCCATGGCCTGCAGGTTGCCATGCGTGATCATGACGCCTTTGGGCCGGCCCGTTGTTCCAGAGGTATAGAACAGCCAGGCCATATCCTCCGACTTCCTTTGTGCTGCTACGGTCTCAGGGGCAGCGCTGAACAAGGAGGTAAATTCACTGGTTCCGACAGCAACGCCGGCACAGGTGCTTGGCAACACGCTGTGCCGGACAAGGCCCTGCAAACGCGGCCCATCCGCAAAAACCAGCCGGGCATCTGCGTTTTCTAAAATGAACCCGGCTTCCTTTGGATGCAGTTTGTAGTTCACCGGGACAACAACTGCCCCCAACTGCCAGCAGGCAAACAGGATGGTCACATAGTCGGACGTATTGGCCATAAAAAGCCCGATCCGGTCTGTGGCGCCGACGCCGTGTTTTTCCTGCAACCCGCCCGCCAACCGGCAGACATTTTCGTGGAGTTCGTGATAGGTCGCCAGGCACTCCTGCCCGTGAAACAAAGCCTTTTGGTCCGGCATGCGTTTTGCCGTCCGCTCCAGCCACAGAGCCACATTCATTCGGGTTTCCCTCCTTTGGCGGTTGCCAATGGTGTTTTTTTAAGTGGAGCCGATTTTCACGCCGATTGCAAAACCAAGTTCAAATACGGACACTTTGGCCGCTATATCCGGTGAAATACTGCGTCGCACAATCTTCACTTTATTCAGCACCGCAACGCCCGCTAGTGTTCAAATGTGTCATGGCCCGCCAATGGGGGAGAATGGTTGAATGAAACATGCGGTTAAGCCCGGGGAAGCAGCTGCGCTCATTCCTGACGGCGCTATTCTGCTGGTCGGTGGCTTCATGGCGGTGGGTTCACCGCACCGGATCATTGATGCCCTTGTGGCGCGAAATGCACGGGATTTGACGATTGTCGCAAACGACACGGCCATGCCCGGCAAAGGTATCGGCAAACTGATTTCGGCAGGTGCCGTAAAAAAGGTTGTCGCATCTCATATCGGCCTCAACCCCGAAACGCAGCAAAAGATGATTTCCGGTGAAATCGAAGTTGAGCTTGTACCCCAGGGAACGCTGGTAGAGCGCATTCGTGCCGGCGGCGTCGGTTTGGGCGGTGTTTTGACCGCGACCGGTCTCGGTACCCCGGTCGAAGATGGCAAACTGACGGTCGAGATTGACGGCAAGACCTTCCTGCTCGAAACGCCAATCAAGGGTGACTTTGCCCTTATTGCAGCGCGTCAGGCCGACTATGTTGGAAACTTGGAATATTCCCTGACCGCTCACAACTTCAATCCGATCATGGCGCTTGCGGGCGAAACGGTTATTGCCGAACCGCAGACCATCGTTCCGGTCGGGGTGATTTCACCGGACGCGGTCAAAACGCCCGGCGTGCTTGTCGATCATTTGCTGGAAAGGGCTCACTGATGGATGCCAAGGAAATCATCGCCCGCCGGGTCGCCCAGGAGATTGAACCGGAAATGCTGGTCAATCTCGGTATCGGCTTGCCCTCCATGGTCGCAAATTATCTGCCCAAGGATGTTCATGTGTTTTTCCAGGCGGAAAACGGTGTGATCGGGCTTGGGGCGCGCCCGCCGGAAGGCATGGAAGATCCGGACCTTACCGATGCGGGCGGAGGGTTTGTCACTGCCGTTCCTGGCGCAGCTTCCATTGACAGTGCCATGAGTTTCGGCCTGATCCGGGGCGGGCACCTCGACATGACGGTGCTTGGCGGACTGCAGGTCGATGCCCGCGGCTACCTCGCCAACTGGATGATCCCCGGCAAGATGGTACCGGGCATGGGCGGTGCCATGGACCTTGTAGCCGGGGCCAAGCAGGTCATCGTTGCGATGGTTCACACAGCAAAAGGCAACCACAAAATATTGCCTGAATGCACCCTGCCGCTGACTGCGGCACGCAGGGTCAGTCTGATCGTCACAGACATGGCCGTGATTGAGCCGACGGAAGCGGGTCTTGTCCTGAAAGAGCGCGGACCGGATTGCTCGGTCGATGATGTGATCGCCGCAACCGGCGCTAACCTGATCGTTCATGGCGACGTGCCGCAAATGCAAATCGCCTGATCTGCATTTGCAAACCAAAAAAGCCCGCGCCAGAGAGCGCGGGCTTTTTGTCAGGCAAGACCGGGTTGGTGGGGTCCCCGCTCCTGCCAGATTCCGTTGCCGGTCAGATGGACGCCATGATGCGTTTCACCTTTTGGCAATAGCGTCGGCTAATCGGGTTCATACGCTTCGCATAATGGCCTGCATTGTAGCGAAGGATCGTGCCGCACAAGTCGCCGCCAGCGCGGTCGTGAGCACCCTTCAGGTATTTCATGCCCCATTCCAGGTTCGTTTCCGGGTCATAAAGAGCTTTCGTCGAACCGCGATATCCAAGACCACGCGCGGTTGCCGGTTTGATTTGCATAAGCCCGACCTCACCGGCAGCACCGCGGGCACGTGGGTTAAAGTTGCTTTCAACCTCAACGACCGCCTTTGCGATGTGTAGCGGAACGCCATGCTTTTTGGCTGCTTTGTGGATGAGATCCGCATAAGCGGCCTGGCTTTTTTTCACGCCTGCAGAGCGCTTTGCCGTGCTTTTTGCCTTTGAACTTGAAGCCGTCTTGGCCTTAGCGACTTTGGTCCGGCTTTTTCCAGATGAGGCCGATTTCTTCTTCGTGGCAGGCGTCTTTTTTGCGGCGGTGGTCTTTTCCGCGCCTTCTTCAACGGCCTTGCCTGAATTCACGATAAGCAACGGCGCGCCTTGGCGGCGGTTCTTGTTCAAGACGTTCAAGTCTCCGCCTGCATCCGCAGCCGGTTTTTCCATGTTCCGCGCTTTGATCGGATCCGGCATGACCCGGTCTGATCCGGATGAAATGGCATGCGCTGGAACTGCGAGCGAAAGTGTCAGCGCAAGTGTGCATATCACACCTGCGAAGGGCATCTTTGACGAGAGCATTCAGTGAGCCTTGTTCTTCTTGTTGTTCGGGATTGATCAATTTCGGCCCGGAGGAATGCCCGCCCAGTGGGACCAAAATCGGCCCGCTGAAATCACGATATATTTCATATTATTTCAAAAAACGTGTCATTTTAGGGCGTATTTTTTGACCAAACGCTCAAATTTGCCCAGAGTGTGACGGGAACATGATTTTTTGCGGCGCGGACTGGGTGCGTCCGTGACACCGTCATCTGCGTCGGTTTTTTTCCGGAACCAAAAGGAAGCTCAGTCGTTCCGACCCGCGCGAAGCTTAACGCTGCGTTATTTTTGACCTTGTATCTGTGACAGCATAGCGATCAAACTGCACTTCCTTCTCGGCCATCGCATGCGTGTTCTCCTTATCATTGCCGCGCTTTTCAGTTCCCTGCCGGCCTTGGCGGGCAATTCCGGCTCTTGCATGCGCCTTGTTTCATCTTTTGGGTCTGTTGACCGCTTGATCGTGCCGACACTATCCGCGACCTTTAAGGCACATGGAACGTGCATCGAAGTGACATATGCACCGCCAAAACGAGCAACCGTGCTGATGAATACAGGCCAGATTGATGGTGTTTTGATCCGAACGGCTTCCTACCACGCGCTTGTTAAACAATCTGCATTCCCGGTGCCCGAGGCGATTTTGACCGGCTATGGCTTGTTGTTGACCAACACCCCTTCGCCAGAAAATCTGGATGGGTTGAAGAACATGCGGCTTGGCGTCATGGCAGACACGCAATGGCAGCAAGAATTGCTCGGCCAAAATTATCAGACTGTCGAGATTAGCGACTACAAGTCGGGTCTTGCCATGTTGAAAGCGCGGCGATTGGATGGGCTACTGATCGATAACATCAGCTACGGATTCTACTCCGAACAAACGGAGGGCTTTGAAGTAGTCCGTGTTACGCCAGAGCTGGACGCGTTTCTCTTTCTGGCGCACACACACGCTGAGAAGAGCGAACAATGCAACGCGGCAATCAAAACCTGGAAAAGAGTTTTTATGGGGCAACTAAAATCGCCCGTGCAAGACCAGCTCGTCCTCCCTTACCTGTCGAGCGAGGGCAGTCTTTCTAGCAAACCATAGAGGGTTTGGACTGTTGACTGGTCTACGATGCCATCCACTTTCGACGGCCGAAAGTGTCTCTGAAAGGCAGCGACCACCATGCGCGTTGAGGCATCAAAAATGCCGTTGATCGGCACAGGATACCCGTAAAGCGCAAGCATGGACTGAATGGCTTCAACCGGCTGCCCCTCGTCCCCTTCTTGCATGAAAAGATTCCCGGCCATACCGGAGGGCGTCACGAAGTGGCCGACGCCAGCGGCCGCGAACCGGTCCCATGGAAATTTCTCTCCCGGATCGAGTTTCCGATCCGGAGCAATGTCCGAGTGGGCAAGTACATTCCAAGGCGGGATGGCATGACGGCTTACAATATCTTTTGCCAGGTCGATCGCGCACGCGATCTGAGCTTCAGGAAAGTCGGGATAGTCACCCTGGTGACCAGGGTTGACGATTTCGATCCCAATTGACCGGGAGTTGACATCCTCCGCGCCTTTCCAGGCACTTTTGCCCGCATGCCAGGCCCGGCGGCTTTCCGGAACCAGCTGGTCAATCTGGCCATCCTCATAGACAAGATAATGCGCCGAGACTTCTGCGCGCGGATCACAAAGACGGCGAAGCGCGGCCTCCGGCGTCTCCATGCCGGTGTAATGAAGGATGAGCATGTCAATCGCTTGGCCGTCCGGCCGCTCACCGTGGTTTGGCGAGGGATGAATGCGGGCAGGCACGCCCGTGTCAGTCTTGGCGCTCATAGTCCCCGCTCGGCCGAAATCTGGGCCCAGGCTGCGTTCAGTGCAGCAAGCCGATCATTTGCAATTTTCACGAACTCTTCGGGAACTCCGCGGGAGATCAACCGGTCAGGATGGGTTTCCTGAACTTCACGGCGGTACTGGGCCTTGAGCTCAGCATCACTCGCATTTGCATCCAAACCAAGCACCAGATACGGGTCACCGTTTTCTCTTGTGTGGCTGGCCAGCACCTTGGCGAATTCACGGTTATCGAGGCCGAACACTTCCGCCACTTTAGCCAAGTAGCTGACTTCGCTCTCATGCACCACACCGTCGGCTTTTGCGATGTGAAACAACCCATCCAGAATATCGAACAGGGTTTTGCGGTCATAGGGAAAAAGGTCTGCCAACTTCTTGGCGTACACATCGAAGCCGGCAACATCCTGCTGCGCCAGATTAAACAACCGCGCCACATTGCGCTCTTCGCCTTCGGGAACGTCAAACAGCTCCTGGAACGCAATGACCTCGTCATTCGTGACGACACCATCCGCTTTTGCCATTTTCGCCGACAGCGCAATCATGGCAACCGTGAAGCCGACCGAGCCGGTACCGTCAGGACGCGCGAGCACCAACTGCACCAGGCGATCAACGATCTGCGCCCCTCCGGACCCAACGGCACTGACAATGCTGGCAAGACTGGTCCAGACGCTCACAAAACCTCCTTAGGCCCACCGCCGGCAGCACGATCAATCCGGCAGCCAAGACTGATTGCAATGTTTATCGCCGCAAACCCCTGAACGCTACCCGTTCGCAGGTACTTCCAGATTTTCATTTGGAAAACAGGACTCTCGCAGCGTGGCGCATGTCAGAAGCTAAGAATAACGTAACGGAAATTTTGATTCACCTTGGTTAAACCTTCAGCATGATACCCTGTGTCAATTCGTAATTTTAACAGAGTGTAGTGCCGAATGAAGCAGGGCTCAGCACTGACAAACGTTGCCGTTTTTACGGTTACATTACTGTTGGTCGTCACCCTTGCGCTTGGCGTTTACGGGAGCAACCGGCTCCTGACCTATTGGTTGCTTGCACAAAGCGCTGAACAAATCGTCGCTCAGGTCACTGACCGCATCAAAGAAGCCGGGATCGAAACTCAATTCTCGATCGAGACCGAGCCGGATCTGGATGTCGGCCTGCGGCTTAGGACCCTGGAAACCGAAGAAACCAGCGAAAATGCGCCGGCGCGTTTGCCGCGCGAAATCTCGCCTGTTTTTCGCGAAACGATCGAAAATGCGCTCCAGCCGATGGTGATTCTGGCAGATACCTTCGTCTCCTTGGCCGATACACATGGCGATGACGAAGCTGCCGCAACGCTCTTTCACGCTTTGAATGCGGAAAGGTCGGTTACCCGCACCGGAATTTCCAGACATGCGGTTTTCACCGCGCTCAACAGGCTAGAGGACAGCTCTGCGCCTTATGTTGCCATCGATATGAATTGGTGGGGCAAGCTTAATCCGAACGGTATTGCCGTCATACCCAACCTAGAGGAACCACCTTTCAGATTGCCGGAAGCTGTCGGCGGCCTGATAGTGCTCGTCAACCAAACCGCTCTGATCCAGCGCATCTCCGGCATCATTCACATCACCACCTTCGTGATTGCAATCCTGTGCGCCGGCTCGGTGTTTGTCGCCGGCTTTCTGTTGTGGATGCGGTTCCATGATCAAGTCCGCACGAACCAGGATATCGAATTCCTCGCTCATCATGACGCGCTGACAAGCCTGCCGAACCGCGCCGTTTTCAATGCAAAACTGAATGAAGGTCTCAGACTTGCCCAGGCCAAGGCAAGCAATCTTGGCGTGATGCTCATAGATGTCGACCGGTTCAAGGAAATCAACGACACCTACGGGCATGCGACCGGCGACATCTTTCTACAGATCATAGCCGATCGTTTGCGCAGCGTTTTTGGCGATCATCTGGTTGCCCGCCTGTCTGGCGACGAGTTCGCCGTTATGACGATGAATGTCTCGGATATCGCCCGGCTGACACGGCTCGCCTCGGAGCTGATTGCCTCGACCGAAGACCCATGCTTCATCGACGGGAAGGAGATCAAGATCTCGCTCTCCGTTGGCATGGCCCGGGCCAACGACGGCAATTGGCGCGCGTCACGGCTGCTTCATTGTGCCGATCTGGCACTCTACCGGGCCAAACACGCCGGACGGTCCACATTTGCGTGGTACACCCCGGACATGGACGCCGATGCTCAAAAACGCAAAGAGATCGAAGCCGGCCTTGCCAAAGCTTTGAAATTCGATCAATTCGAACTTTTGTTTCAGCCGCAATATTCGTTGTCGGACAACAAGCTCAAAGCATACGAGTCGCTCATCCGGTGGAACCACCCGACAAAGGGCTACATTGCACCGGACGTATTTATTCCGATCGCAGAGGATTGCGGACTGATCAGTTCCATTGGTGATTGGGTCCTCGAACAAGCTTGCCGGGAAGCGTCCACCTGGAAGGATCCAGCCCTGCGGGTGGCGGTCAATGTATCAGCCGCACAGTTCCTGTCAGGTGACACCGTGCACAAGGTTGCGCATGCGCTCCAAACATCGGGCCTGGCCGCAGAACGGCTGGAGATCGAGATCACGGAGAGCCTTCTTATCTCAAACACCGAAAAGGTGGTCGAGACCTTGAATAAAATCCGGGACATGGGCGTTTCTATCGCCATGGATGACTTCGGGACCGGCTACTCTTCCCTGAGCTACCTGTCGAAGTTCCCGTTCGACAAGATAAAGATAGACCGGTCGTTCATTCACAACCTGGGCCAAGACGCGAGCACCGATGCCATCGTTACATCGATCATCGGACTTGGACGGTCACTTGATGTCACGATCACGGCGGAAGGCGTTGAAAACCAGGAACAGGTCACGCTGTTGCGCGCTGCGGGCTGCAATCTGGTGCA
Source organism: Roseibium hamelinense (assembly GCF_007830545.1). GTDB lineage: Bacteria > Pseudomonadota > Alphaproteobacteria > Rhizobiales > Stappiaceae > Roseibium > Roseibium hamelinense. The sequence goes on along the minus strand of NZ_VLLF01000002.1, from coordinate 177,998 downwards.
AGGGTTCCTCTATGGGCGGCCAGACACCGTCCAGAGCCACGAACGGCTCATGGCCGAACGGGATGCGAAACGGACACGGAACGACCACAGTTTCAAGGTCAAGGACACCGAAAAGAACTCTCCGAAAACCACAGCCGATCCCGCCGCCCCCCGCCCAAGCGGTAGCGGTTTCACCGTGAACACGGACAATGCCAAGCTGAAAACAGGTTCGAACAAACCAGACCGCAAGGAGCCGCCCGCCGGTAACGGCAGTGCCGCTGCAATTGCCCCGATTGCAGCGGCTCACCAATCCGACTGACTCAGATCGACCGCTGATTGACCCGGGAGGACAGTTCAGCGGCGCTTTCAGCACGTTCTGAATAGCGATCCACCAAATACCTGTCGTGCATCCGCACCAGGTAGGTGACCTTCATAAGCTCTTCCATGACATCAACGACCCGGTTGTAGAGCGCCGACGGTTTCATTCGCCCATCCTCGTCGAATTCGAGGAACGCCTTGGGAACCGAGGACTGGTTTGGTATCGTCACCATGCGCATCCAGCGTCCGAGAATGCGCATTTGGTTGAGCGCATTGAAGGACTGGGATCCTCCGGAGACCTGCATTAACGCGAGAACCTTGCCCTGGGAGGGACGGACCGCCCCCAAGCTTAACGGGATCCAGTCGATTTGAGACTTCATAATCCCCGTCATCGCACCGTGGCGTTCTGGCGAGCACCAGACCTGGGCTTCCGACCAAGTGCACAACTCACGAAGTTCAGCCACTTTGGGATGGTCAGGTTCCGCATCGTCGGGAAGTGGCAGGCCAGAGGGATCAAAGATCCGCGTTTCTGCCCCGAACCAGCGCAAAAGCCGTTCGGCCTCTTGCACCAGAAGACGGCTGTAAGACCGCTCCCTGAGAGAGCCATAAAGCAGCAAAACCTTCGGCGCATGGCGTGGCCCGCCCTCAGGTACAAGCGCAGCAACGTCGATCGGTTTAAGAGCGCCTTCGACAATGTTCGGCAGATCAATATGGATCGGCTCGACTTCAGACACCGGCACCTCCGGAATTGACCACTTCTCCGTCTTCCTTCGTGAACGCTCCGATGTCGGTATCGAGCAAATCGAGCACTGCTTCAGACGGGCGGCACAGCCTGGTGCCCTTGTCTGAAACAACGATCGGCCGGTTGATTAGGATCGGGTGCTCCATCATGAAGTCGATCAGCTGATCATCCGACCACTTGGGGTCGCCCAGACCGAGCTCATCATAGGGGGTGCCTTTTTGGCGCAGCAGATCGCGGACCGGAATGCCCATTTGCCCGATCAGCTCCACGAGCTTTTCACGGCTGGGCGGGGTTTTCAGATATTCGATGACAGCCGGTGCGGTACCAGACTTGCGGATCATCTCGAGCGTATTGCGCGAAGTGCCGCAATTGGGGTTGTGATAGATTGTAATACTCATAATCGGGTTGCCATTGTTTCGGTGTGTTGCGGCCCCAGATCGCAGCAAATTTCCGGGTGCCCGGAGCAGCAATCCTTGGTGAGAAATTCCAACAGATCCTTCATGACCGCATAGGACACTGCATAAAAGATACGGCGGCCGTCGCGGTGTGTTCTCAGCAGACCGGCACGTTCAAGCGCCGAAAGGTGAAACGACATCCGCGTCGGCTGAATGTTCAAACGCTCGGCGATTTGCCCGGACGGCAGGCCTTGTTCCCCTGCTGATACAAGCAGACGGAAGGTTGCAAGCCGGTCTTTCTGGGCCAGCGCCGCCAATGCCGATATCGCCAGGTCATCATCCATATTTCGATATTACAAGAATTCTTGAAATATGGAAACAAAATTTTCAAATTTGGTCGACGCGTCCTGACGTGCCGCCATCCGCAATCAACCGGGAGGATTGGCTTACATGGCCGCGGCGGCACGCGCCGCCTGATCGTAATTTCCGGAAACCAGCCGCAAAGTGGCAGCCAGCCGCGAAATCTCCATCTCATCGAGGCCGAGCCCTTTCATGGGCTTGACCAGTAGAGCTTCCCGGAGCCGGCGGTATTCAAGGCACGCAGTCTCTCCTGCCTCGGTGATCGTCGCGGTCTTTTCCTTGCCCCGCTTACCAGACGATATCAAACCCGCCTTCTCCAGCTTTTTTAATGCATATGTAACGGTGTGCGTGTCCTCGATATTCAGCACCAGACAGATATCGGATAGCGTTTTAGAACGGTGGCGGTGGTTGACCGAGTGCAGGACCAGCACATCCAGCGGCCCGAGCCCTTCCGTGCCGCTGGCCGCCATGCAGCGCACCATCCAGCGGTGATAGGCATTCACCATCATTGTGACTGCAAACTCGATTTCAGAAAGGGCAGGCATGGCGCCTGAGGCAAGATGCGCTGCCGAGACAACAGGTCCAATCCCGGTTTCCGGCTCTTCCTGGGTCTCGGTCATGGCATCATCCTTTTGATCGACTTACATCATGTTGTTCGGCAGCCAGAGCGCGATGTCCGGAAATGCTACGATCAGCACAACGGCTAGAATCATAAGCAGGAAAAACGGCAAGGCCATGCGCGCAACCGAGAAAATGTTGCGGCCGGTCATACCCTGAAGCACGAACAGGTTAAACCCAACCGGGGGTGTGATTTGGCTCATCTCGACCACGAGCACCAGATAGATGCCAAACCAGATCAAGTCCAGCCCCGCCTGTTCGACCATCGGTAGGATGACGGACGTGGTAAGCACCACGACGGAAATTCCGTCGAGGAAACAGCCGAGGACAACGAAAAACAGCGTCAGCGCAACCAGCAACTCCAGCGGAGACAGACCCATTGCGGTAATCCAGCTGGCCAGTTCGCGCGGGATGCCGGTGTATCCCATGGCAACTGTCAGAAACGCAGCCCCTGCGAGAATGAAGGCAATCATACAGGACGTGCGGGTTGCTCCCATGAGCGCATCTACAAAGCTGCTTTTTGACAAAGTGCCAGACACCCACGATAGGGTCAGAGAGAGCACGACGCCGATGGCGGCCGCTTCGGTGGGAGACGCAAGTCCGGCATAAATCGATCCGATCACTCCTGCAATAAGCGCGATCACCGGAAACAGGCGCCGCGTCGCCTTCACCCGCTGGAAGAATGGCACAACCTCTTCATTGGGCGGCATCTTGGAGCGGTTCAGGAGGGCCCAAATCGCGACGTAACTCATGAACAACGCGCACAGCATGGCACCAGGCAACACACCCGCCATGAACAGGCGGGCAATCGATTGTTCAGTCGCAGCGCCGTAGACAATCAAAATTATCGACGGCGGAATAAGGAGCCCAAGTGTCCCCGAACCTGCCAGCGTACCGATGGCCATGCGCTCGTCATAGCCGCGCTCGCGCAACTCCGGCAAAGACATCCTGCCGACGGTGGCAGTGGTTGCTGCCGATGAGCCGGAGACAGCGGCAAAGATCCCGCAGCCGAGAATGTTGACGTGCAAGAGGCGGCCCGGAAGGTTTCGCATCCAGGGCGAAAGCCCGGCAAACATGTCTTCCGACAAACGCGAGCGGAACAGGATCTCTCCCATCCAGATAAACATCGGCAAGGCTGTCAGGTCCCAGGAATTGGCAGATCCCCAAACTGTGGTGGCCAACACAGGCCCTGCAGGCGCCGAAACCAGCAGCATCATCGCGGCCAGAGCTACAGAAAAGAGCGCAACGGCAACCCAGATGCCGGTTGCCAGCGCGAAGAGCATGCCCAATCCCAGGCAAAAGGCGGCGAGCGACAGGTCCATTACTCGGTCCCTTCTATTGGATCATTGGTTTTTTCAACCGGGTTGAAACTGGGACCGCTGCCAGAAACTGCTGCGATCAGGTCGTCCAAAAGTGCGATCGTGAACACACCGAGCCCAGCCGTCAAAACTAGTTGCGGAAACACAAGGGGGATCGGCAGGATGCCGAAAGACACCTCATTGTAGATGTAGCTGTCGCGGGCGAGCATGGCCGCATGCCACGTGAAAAAGGCACTGCCACCGAATGCGACGGCAAGGCTCCACAGATCGAGAAACCGCGCAAGGCCGCTAGGCGCTATTTGAAGAAAAATCGAAACCCGTATGTGATCGCCGCGGCGCAAAGTTCCGGGAAGAGCCAGGAAAGACGCTCCAACCAGCAAAAAACCGGCAATTTCGGCGAGCGAAGGAACAAGAAGTCCCAAAGGTTCAAGTCCGAACACTGACCGGGCACCGTCAATCAGACGTCCTCCGACCTGGGCTACGACCAGTAAAGCGATGGCAACAAGACAAGCGGCGGCGAGCCCTGTGGCCACACGGTAAAGGGTGTCGAGAGCAGCACGCATCGACCAGACCTCCCGGACCTGAGGGGAAATGAAAAGCCGGCGGGCTAGACCGCCGGCTTGAGAAACTGTCAGATTACTTTGAGAAGGCTTCGACGATGACCGCGCCATCGTCACCGGCGCTGTCTTTCCATTCGCCGACCATGGTCGCTCCAATGTCCTGCAAGGAGCTCTGGAGCGCATCTGACGGGGCAGACACCTTGATGCCGTTGTCTTCCAGGATCTTCGTCTTGTCCGCCGTTTCAGCCTTTGATGCTTCCCAACCACGTGTTTCGGCGGCCGCGGCAGCTTCAAGAACGGCAGCCTTTTCAGCATCGCTCAAACCATCAAACGCCCGCTTGTTGACGATGACCATGTTCTTCGGCAGCCAGGCCTGCGTGTCGTAGTAGTGAGACAGGAAGTCCCAGGCCTTGGAGTTGGCGCCGGTCGACGGCGATGTGATCATGGCCTCGACCCGGCCGGTCGAAAATGCCGTCGGGAGGTCCGGCACTTCGACCTGGGTCGGAACCGCACCGGCCAGCTGGGCCATACGTTCGGTAGATGCATTGTAGGCACGGAACTTCAGCCCCTTCAGATCATCAATCGTATTGATGTCCTTCTTGGCGTAGATGCCCTGTGGCGGCCACGGCACGGTGTATAAAAGCTGCAGGCCCTGTTCGGAGAGCTTTTCCTCCAAAACCGGCTTTGACGCCTGATAAAGTTTCCAAGCGGCATCGTAGGAATTGGCCATGAAGGGAACGGAATCGACACCGAAGACCGGGTCTTCGTTGGACAAGCGTGAGATCAGGACCTCACCGATCGGCGCAAGCCCTTTGCGGACCGAGTTTTTGATTTATGGATGTTTGAACAGTTAACCTGCGGAATGGATCTGAATGGTCAGCGAGCCATCGGTCTTTGCGCTGACATCTTCGGCGAACTGGGAAATATTCTGGGTATGGAAGTTGCTGTCGCAATAGGGCGTCGGCATGTCCCATTTGGTTTCCGCGGAGGCGGCGGTGAAGCCGGCAAAAGAAAACGCAGCAGCGGCGACCAGCGCACCTGCCTTCGAAATTCGACGTGACTGCAACATGGTACTCTCCTCTTGGAAGCGGGACTTTGTCCTCGTTCTCGGCTATTCAGATTTGAACACAACTTGTCGTGCCTGACACCTGAAGAGCAGCGAAAACCACGCTACTCCGCTTTTTTGAAAACATCAATAATTTATCGACAAAGTGTTATTGTTGACCGCTATACCGAACAGACCGCTAAGGAAACTTTCCAAAATGGCAGTGACATTTGACATATTGGTCTCAGGCTCAAGCCTCGCCTTTGAGGGTGGCTTCTTCGGCATTTCGTCAGTTGTTTTGGTTCGCACGAACCGGGAGACACTGTTGTTCGACTGCGGGCATGGCACAACGCGCCAGATGCTGATCGATGCACTCGGCATCCGCGGGTTAGTGACACAAGACATCGATCGGCTCGTCATTTCGCACGGGCATTTCGACCACGTCTTGAATTTGGATCTGTTTCCGAACGCCCCAATTACCATCAGCCAAGACGAGCATGACTACATCCAATGCCCCTCCGAGGAGGATCAGCTGACACCACGCTTCCTGCCAGAGCTGCTCGCCAAACGGGAGGTGACCCTGGTTCGCGGAGAAACAGAAGTAACCGACGGCGTTGTTGCCTTTCCAACTCCAGGCCATTCACCGGGGCACATGTCTCTTGCCTTGGACACCGGCGCAGAAACGGTTGTGCTGGCGGCGGATGCGGTAAAAACCGCCCGGGAAGCGTTGAGCGGAATCCCCGATCTGGAATTCGACCCGAAACGGCGGGGAGCCGCATCCATACAAGCGGTCCTGAACCGGGGCGACCGGATTGTTCCGGGCCATCATCCGGTTCTGAACAAGACACCGGACGGAAAACTTACCTGGACAGGCGCTCAGGAAATGCCCCTGCGCATTCGATGAAAAACAGGCGCAAATCGCCGAAAACCCGCTTGCTCGCCTCTGACAACCCACCCTCATGCGCCAGCCAGCGATTTTTCATTGACATTTTATCGACAAAATGTGGATGTTATGAGCCATAACAAGACGGGCCGCCCCCGATCGGGAAGTATCATGCGGCCCGCAGCCAGAAAATGAGCCATCAGAGGGATGAGAACATGACTGCCAAGTGGGACTTCTGGATCGACCGGGGCGGCACTTTTACGGACATTGTAGGCCGGGCGCCAGACGGGACCCTTCATCCTCACAAGGTGCTGTCAGAGAACCCGGAAGCTTACCGCGACGCAGCGATTCAGGGCATCCGGGAACTGCTTGGCGTTGAAAAAGGCCAACCGATCCCCTCTGATAAGGTTGCCACCGTCAAGATGGGAACCACTGTTGCGACCAATGCGCTCCTGGAACGCAAGGGCGAGCGGACGGCCTTGTTCATCACCCGTGGTTTCCGCGATGCGTTGGAAATTGGTTACCAGGCCCGCCCGCTTATTTTTGCCAAGGAAATCATCAAGCCGGACCTGCTTTACGAGAAGGTCTACGAGATCGACGAGCGTGTCCGCGCCGATGGCACCATCGAAATGAAACTTGATGAAGCGCAGGCGCGCGCAGAAATGCAAAAGGCTTGGGACGCCGGGATCCGCTCAATCGTCATTGTTTTGATGCACGCCTATGCGTACCCGTCGCATGAGCAGACCTTGAAAAACATCGCCGAATACATCGGCTTCCCGCAGATCTCCGTGTCCCATGAAACCTCCCCGCTCATGAAGCTTGTCGGCCGCGGCGACACGACCATCGTCGACGCCTACCTGTCGCCGATCCTGCGCCGCTATGTTGAGCAGGTTCAAGAAGAGCTGGGTCAGGGACCACGGCTCATGTTCATGCAGTCCTCAGGAGGTTTGACGGCGGCCGATCTCTTCCAGGGAAAAGATGCGATTCTGTCTGGCCCGGCCGGTGGTGTAGTCGGTGCTGTCGAGACCTCGCGAATGGCAGGCTATGAGCGGATCATCGGCTTCGATATGGGGGGGACATCCACGGATGTTTGCCATTTTGATGGGGATTACGAACGCGCGTTCGAGACCGAAGTTGCCGGTGTGCGCATGCGTGCACCCATGATGATGATTCACACGGTAGCAGCCGGCGGCGGCTCGATCCTGCACTATGCGGACGGCCGGTTCCAGGTCGGTCCGGACAGTGCGGGCGCAAATCCGGGTCCAGCTTGCTACCGCCGTGGCGGACCGTTGACGGTCACCGATGCCAATCTGATGACCGGCAAGCTCGCCCCGGAATTCTTTCCGAAAATCTTTGGCCCGAACCAGGATCAGCCGCTCGACGGCGATGTGGTGCGCGAGAAGTTTGCCGCACTTGCCGAAAAGATCGGAGACGGCCGAACCCCGGAAGAGGTCGCGGACGGGTTCTTGAAAATCGCAGTCGAAAACATGGCAAATGCCATCAAGAAGATCTCAGTCCAACGCGGCTATGACGTGACCGGCTATGCCCTGACCTGTTTTGGCGGCGCCGGCGGCCAGACAGGCTGCAGGGTCGCCGACAGCCTCGGGATGAAAACAGTTATTTTGCATCCGTTTTCAGGCATCTTATCGGCCTATGGCATGGGGTTGGCCGATATCCGCGCGGACCGTCAGCAGGCTGTTGTGAAAACACTGGATGACGGGCTCCTGCCCGAACTGAATTCCTTACGTGATCAGCTCGCGGCTCAAACGGAGGCCGAGCTCGACAAGCAGGAAATTCCGGCAAGCGCACGCACCACGTCCGCGATGGCGCATTTGCGCTATGACGGAACAGACACCCCGTTGCCCGTCCCCCTGGGCGGCGCGGCTGAAATGCGGGCAACATTTGAGGATGCGCACAAAAAGCAGTTCGGCTTCGCTTATGACAACAAACCGGTTGTTGTCGAAGCCCTGGAGGTCGAGACAGCAGGCGGCGGCGCTGGCCTTACCGAGCCCGACTTTTCCCTGTCTTCGGACACACCGGGGAGTGTCACCACAACACCGCTCTATTCTGAAGGCCAATGGCATGATGCCGGCATCTACAAGCGCGAAGGGTTGAAGCCAGGCATGAAAGTCATGGGCCCGGCCATGATCATTGAGCCGCATGCCACCATTGCGGTGGAGGACGGCTGGCAAGCGGAGATCAACGTTAAGGATCACGTGATCCTGAAACGGATCGTCCCTCTGCGACGTGCTGAGGCAATCGGCACACATGCTGACCCGGTCATGCTGGAAGTGTTCAACAACCTGTTTATGTCAATCGCCGAACAGATGGGCGTGACGCTCCAAAACACGGCCTATTCTGTCAACATAAAGGAACGGCTCGATTTCTCCTGCGCCGTGTTTAACGCAGATGGCGCGCTGGTTGCCAACGCTCCCCATATGCCGGTGCATCTTGGCTCCATGGACCGTTCAGTAGAGACAATCATCAAACTCAATGAAGGCATGATCAAGCCGGGTGATGTCTATGCTCTGAACGCCCCTTACAATGGCGGCACTCATTTGCCTGACATTACGGTTGTCTCGCCGGTGTTCGATGATGCCGGTCAAGAGATTCTCTTCTGGGCGGCCTCGCGCGGGCACCATGCCGATGTCGGCGGCTCCGCACCGGGATCGATGACCCCGCGGGCAACCAACGTGAACGAGGAAGGCGTCCTGTTTGACAACTTCAAGATCGTTGACCAGGGCCGGTTCTGTGAAAAAGAGCTGATCAAAGTGCTGACCGACCACCCTTACCCGGCCCGCAACCCGCATCAGAATGTTGCAGACCTCTCGGCCCAAATAGCGGCGAATGAAAAAGGAATTCAGGAACTTCGGAAAATGGTCGATCATTTCGGCCTGGATGTCGTGCAGGCCTATATGGGCCATGTCCAGGACAATGCCGAAGAAAGCGTACGCCGTGTGATCGAGGCCCTGAAGGATTCCGAATACGAGTATCCGACAGACCAAGGTTCCGTGATCAAGGTCAAGATAACGGTCGACAAGGACAAACGCGAGGCGACCGTCGATTTCACCGGCACATCCGGAGTGAAACTGAACAACTTCAATGCACCGGAACCGGTGACACGCGCCGCGGTTCTCTATTGCTTCCGCGTGATGGTGGATGGCGACATTCCAATGAACGCGGGATGCCTGAAGCCAATCAACATCGTCCTGCCGGACGATTGCATGTTGCGCCCGTCCTATCCGGCAGCAGTCGTTGCCGGAAACGTGGAAACCTCGCAGCATGTGACGAATGCTTTGTTTGCCGCACTTGGCGCCATGGCGAACAGCCAGGGCTCAATGAACAACCTGACATTCGGCAACAACACCTACCAGTATTACGAAACCATCTGCTCGGGATCCCCGGCAGGCCCCGGTTTCAATGGCACCGACGGCGTCCATGTGCATATGACAAACTCGCGCCTCACTGATCCTGAAGTTCTGGAATTCCGTTTCCCCGTTCTCCTGGAGGATTTTCATATCCGCAAAGGCTCCGGCGGCAAGGGCAAATGGTCCGCTGGTGACGGCACCAAACGCACGCTTCGCTTCCTGGAAAAGATGGACTGCGCGATCCTCGGCTCCCACCGCACTATTGAACCGAAAGGCATGGACGGCGGCGAGAACGGCCAGGTCGGCCGGACCGAGGTCCGAAGGCTCGATGGCACCATACAGTCGCTGGAAGGCTGTGACCAAACGGTCCTGGAGGCCGGAGAAGCTGTCACGGTCATCACCCCAACCGCTGGCGGTTGGGGCAAGGCCTGACGAAAACACTGCGTGGCCTCCTGGCCACGCACCAGCCTATCTCGCAAGCCCCCAAGCCTTATTTGAAAATCGCAAGATTGACCTCGCGAAGTCAGTTGCTTCGCGAGGGTATTGGGGATGGCGGCAGTTTGGGTTGCCGAAGGATCGAGGGCCCCGGCAAGGCGGGGTACAAGCTTGAAACCGACGCATTTTGCAAAAAGACGCAGCCAAGGGTCTTTGCAAAATCAATATCCTCGTTTCCGAAACTTCAAAAAGCTGACGTAAAGTTAGTTAGGGATATTGCGATTCCCGCCAAACTTGATCAGCGTGGTGGTTGCCGCAGCGGCCGCCTACGCGGCAGGTGCCCTATCCGGGCTGGCACGCATCTTGCGCGGACTGCGCTGGATCAAGGAGGATTTTCATGAAACACCACAATTGGCCGTTCACCGGCAGATTTCGATCGCAGGTGTCTTCCGTGCTCGGTGCAGCAGTCTGTGCTCTTTTGAGCGCTGCGCCGACACTTGCACAAACGGAAAAGCCGAACATTCTGGTCATCATGGCGGATGACGTCGGGTGGGCAAGCTTGAGCAGTTATCATGGCGGCATTAAGAGCATTGAAACACCGAACCTCGACAAACTCGCCTCAGAAGGCGCGCGGCTCACGGACTATTACGCGGAGCCGAGCTGTACGGCCGGCCGGTCTGCCTTCATCACCGGTCAGTTTCCGGTGCGCACCGGCATGCATACGGTGGGCCTTCCGGGAGATCCGGTCGGATTGAATGCCGAGGATCCAACCCTTGCCAGCATGTTGAAATCCCTTGGCTATGCGACAGGCCAGTTCGGCAAAAACCATCTTGGCGATCTGAACCAATACCTGCCGACCGTCAAAGGGTTCGATGAATACTGGGGCTGGCTCTATCATCTCAACGCCATGGAATACACCGTCGATCCGGACTGGCCTTCGGACCCGGAGTTCGAGGCGCAATTCGGACCCCGGAACATCATTCACGCCTATGCGACCGAGACAGAGGCTGACACCGTGGATCCGCGCTGGGGCAAGGTTGGCAAACAGCGGATCGTCGATGACGGGCCGGCACCTCCGGAGCGGCAGAAAACGCTGGATGACGAAGTCACCGCGCACACGATTGACTTCATGACCCGGGCCGTGGATAGCCAGACGCCGTTCTTTATCTGGATGGCGCCCGCACGGGCCCATGTGTGGACACATCTCAGTCCCGAATACGAGGCAATGCTTGGGGACGGCCGCGGCCTGCAGGATGTTGTCATGAAAGAGCTGGACAACAATGTCGGCAAGGTCCTCGCAAAGCTGGACGAGCTTGGCATCGCTGACAACACCATCGTGGTGTTCACATCCGACAATGGACCTGAGACCATGACCTGGCCTGACGGCGGGACCACGCCGTTTCACGGCGAAAAGGGCACCACCTGGGAAGGCGGGTTCCGGGTTCCGGCGATCATTCGCTGGCCCGGCAAAATCGCCGAGGGGCAGGTCCTCAATGAGATCTTCAGCGGCCTGGACTGGATGCCGACCCTGGTTGCTGCGGCAGGTGGCCCTGAAAACCTTCCCGAGCAGCTGCTTGAAGGGTATGACGGGTATACCGTTCATCTGGATGGCTATAACCAGCTTCCCTACCTTCTTGGAACGGCCGGCAGCAGCCGGGATGAAATCATCTACTATGAGGGCACCGACCTCCAGGCTGTCCGGTACCGGGACTGGAAAGCGCATTTCGTAATCCAGGAACATGGCTGGGCAGGGCCGAAAGAAGAGCTGAACGCGCCGCTGCTCTTCAATCTCCGCCGGGACCCTTATGAAAAGGCTGCGGAGGAGAGCGGATTGTACACCCGCTGGATGGGCACCAAGATGTGGGCTTTTGGTCCCGCGGCCCGGTTGGTGCAACGCCATCTGTCGACGTTCCAGGACTTTCCACCACGGGGCACTGCGGTCACCAACGAAAGCAAGGTGCAAGCGCAAACAAGCTCTGAGGGCGGCTTTTCTCAATAGAGCCGGTGGGGGCCACGGAGCCACTCACACACTATCCAAATCAGATGACGGCCCCGGATCAAATCCAGGGCCGTTCTTGTGTGATGCGTATCATGACATGCGCACGCACTCTGAACATGCCCTTGAGGCAAACAAAGCCTTGGTCCGAAACCAGGCTTTTGTCACGGATGAACGAACCCTCCGCAGGTTCCTGTTTCGCAAAACCCGTTTTCGAAATCTGAATGAAACGGACCGGTCAAATTGGGCAGATTTTTCTTAAGCGTCTGTTTTGCAACAACATATCCTCATTAATGCCCTTGGCCTGTTTTGTGCTGACCGGTGGATGAACAGGATGCCGCCGATGAGTTGGATCATCCGTAATCGCAGAGCCTGCAAAGTGACGTCAGCCGGCAAACATTCACGATGAGTTAATGACGCAGCGTCACTCTTGTGTCGAGCGTCGCAGGACATCGAGCGAAATCCGATTGAGCTGAAAAGGAATTCCAATCATGAAACTGACTTCCCTCGCTTTGAGCCTTTCCCTTTTAACCGGCGTTGCTGCCATGGCGCAGGACGTTCGCACGCTGGACAACGCGACGCTGTCCGGGGACGAGACGATCGAAACACCGATTGGCGTTATCGAGCTTCAAGACAATTTTGTCACCGACGCCAGCGTTCAGGCCCTGTTTGACGAGATGGATTATCAGCGTGCCGTCCAGTCCTTTATCTGGGCGGCACCTTTGGTCGGTTACAAGCAATGGCAGATCGCCCAAAATGAGGCTTTTGAGGCCAGTGAGGTCACCGACTTTGCCGTGCTGGTGTCGCTCAACGAAAAGGGCGGCATTCTAACGCCGAACCTCACCACGCCGTATGTCATCAACTTCACCAATTTGGCGGAAGGGCCGGTCTTCATCGAGGTGCCTGCCGCGCCGATGGCGGGCATGCTGATGGATGCCTGGCAGCGTCCGGTCGCCGACATCGGACAGACCGGTCCGGACAAGGGCGAAGGCGGCACCTATCTCATCGTGGGCCCGGAAGACGATCTGAAGGCCTATGAAGGCGAGGCCGACTTCGTGCTGCAAAGCGCCACCAACAATCTCTTCATTGGTGTGCGCATTCTCGATGCCTCACCGGAAGCCGCTGAAGCGGTCAAGGCTGGCCTGAAACTCGCCCGTCATGGAGAGGAACCGCGGCCGGCCACCCCGATCATCGGAAAGGATCCCGTCTGGTCGGCCACTCCGCCCCGCGGCCTTGGTTACTGGGAAGTGCTCCATGCGGTTCTTCAGGAAGAGCCGGTCCGCGAACAGGACAAGGTCTGGATGGCGATGCTGGAACCGCTCGGCATCAAGAAAGGCGAGCCCTTTGCCCCGGATGAGCGCCAGGCGAAGATCCTGACCCGTGGCGCCACCATGGGCGAGTTGATGCTGCGCAACATGCAGACCAACCCGCGCTTTGCCGAGCCCTGGTGGGAGGGAACGTCCTGGTACAAGAGCTTTGACTTCACGGTGCCGCAGATCACCGATGAGCGGGTGGAACTGGATGAGCGCGGCGTGTGGTTCTACGAGGCCGTCACCTCAAGTGAAGGCATGGTGAACCCGAAGCCCGGTGTCGGTCAGGTCTATATGACCACCAAGCGAGACGCCAATGGCGAGCTGGTGCGCGCTGACAAGACCTACAAGCTCAGCGTTCCGGCGGACGCTCCCGTGTCGAATTTCTGGTCCCTGACGCTTTACTCCGAGGACACCCGGCGGCCATACGACAACGGCGGAACGGAGGTCACCGACGCAAGTCTCGACAGCCGCATGGAGCAACTCCAACGCAATGACGACGGCAGCGTTGATCTGTTCATCGGGCCGAGTGCTCCGGAGGGCATGGAAAGCAATCATCTGGCCACAGCCGAAGATGACGGCTGGTTTGTCTATTTCCGTCTCTATGGACCGGAAGAGGCCTTCTTCGACAAAAGCTTCGCCCTACCGGATCTTGAGCCAGTCAATTGATCAGACGAGTGCCAGACAGGAACTTCACTATGCAAAAGACACTTATGAAATTGGCCGTCTCTGCCGCCGCACTGGCTCTTTTTGGCCCTGTGGCGGCCATGGCCGAGCCGGTCACTCCGGAAAACTATGTGGTGGCCGAGACCGACTGGAACTTCGCGGCCCAACAGGCGCAAGCGCCGGTGAACACCTGGACCCATAACGATCCGGTGACGGAAGAAAACCAGACCATCATCCGCTCCAATGCCGATGTAATCTATTCGCTGGCGGTCGTGGATGTGGCGGAAGGGGCGACGCTCTCCATTCCCGAGCGGGCCAACGGCGCGCTTCAGCTCATTCACTACATGGACGAGAACCATCTTACCCACGGCGTGATCTATGCCGGCGAAACCGTCGACCTCACGCCGGACAGCCTGACCGGCGGCACACATATTTACATCCTGGCACGGACCCAGATCAGCGACGACCTGGACGAGACCAAGGCGGCCCAGGCGGCCATGGTGATCGACGCCAAATCCTCCAATCCTTATCCCTCCAAAGGCTTTGATGCGGAAGAGGTCGAAGCGTTCCGCCAGAAATTGATTGATGAGGTGAACAACGGCACGGCGACCCTCGACGGCTTCAACGCCTTCGGGGCAACGCTCGATGACGTTGTGCAAAACGACTACTATTACGGGGCCGCCGTGGGCTGGGGTGGTTTGCCGCCGCAATATGCCCAGTACACGCCTGCCGTCAATGGTCAAGGCTCAGCCGAAAAATGCCAGACGATCACCTTTCCCCGGCCCAACCTTGATTATGACAATGGCGGCTTTTTCTCGCTTACCACCTACAATGCCGGGTCGTGGATCGAGGGCGACAATTTCTATATCGGCCACAAGCGCATGAAGGACAATGGCGACGGCACCATGACCATCGACTTCAACTGCGACACCGACCACTCCGTCACGGTGAGCGAGGGCTGGAACGGCACCTTCCGCCTCTACAAACCTCTGGATGTCGAGGCGACAAAGGCCGAAATCGAAGGCCTCATGGCGATCCCGATTTCAACGAAGCAGTGAGCGCCTTTATGATTGAGCCCGAGTTGCGGCGACAGACCGACTAATCAAGTCTCCAACAGTTCGCTCTGAATTCCTGTCCCGGCTAATCCTGATTGCGGGCCTGAAGGGCAAGGGCAACAAGCGTTTCCCGCAGCAAGCCAGGGTCCGCAAGCGATTCCTTGAACCAGAGACGTGCGACTTTGTCTCCGGCTGCCAGATCAAGGCCTTCCGGGTCCAGGCAGGCCATCCGCCAGTTGGCCTCCCCGGCTTTTACGAGGACTTCTGCATAGAGCTTGATGGCATCGACGTGATCCTCGTTCATGTGATCGACGGCCCCGGTCTCCATCGCGGCCCATGCGTCCGCGTCTGAGACCGGTGCCAGAAGATCCTCCCGGACGAGCTCGAAAGCCTTTCCGAACCCGCCGTTCAGGCTGGCCCGCCCGATGTCCAGCTTGAAGAACGAGAAGTCTCCAAAATCGACATAGAGTTCGGCCTTGGGATGGCGGGCAAGATAGCGCCGGCGCAGACGGGCGTGCGTTTCGGTCCCGCGCTCGATCCGCTGCGCTTTGGTGAACAATGTGACGCGGGGATGGGCGAGCGGATCCCCCTTGCCGGGCTCCCCGCACAAGAGCGAGCATCTGGGGTCAGCCATGATGGCAGATGTGTGACCGGAGAGGGTCGAGGTCAGGATAACCGGAGCCCCGTCCAGGTCCGTTGCAAGGGCAACCCGGCTCGCAAGCGGATAGCCGGTATCCGGCTCAAGGGCCGCCAAAGACCCGAACCGGGCGGAGCGCACCAGCCCTTTGGCCAGGCGGCGGGCCTCATCGTCAGTCTCCCGCAGCACATCTTTCTTCGGGCTATCTTTCTTGGCGCCAACATTCTTCAGCCCGTCGGGGCCGGCTTCAACGGTCATTGACTTGCTCCTTGATCGAAAGGCGTGCGTCCTTCGCCCGTTTCGGCCGCATCACGCGAACCGGCTCTCCCTTGAAACAACCACATAGCGCGGCGGTCGCCGGTTTGAAACGGCCAAAGCCAAATCTGAACAGAAGATGAATGCCCGTCTCAGAACCGGTTCAGCGCGGCCACGCCATAGTCGGCGCATCGGATCACGGGGGACACATCTCCCATCGACCCTCAAGGACGGGCCGCCGCCCGCAACTGGAGACGCAAACATGAAACGGATCGCCAAAAACCTGATGGCCGTCGCCATGAGCGCGGCGCTTCTGATGCCAAGCATCGAGGCTGCGGAGGCTGGAAACAAGAAAGGCTGGCATGGCAACGGGCATGGCCACCATCACGTCCACAGGAAGCACCGCCACCACAAACACAAGAAAAACAACAACAATGTTGGCGCCGCGGTTGCAGCCGGTGTGATCGGTCTGGCTGCCGGTGCCATTTTGCTCGGTGCGACCAGCCGTCCAAGCTATGCCGGCCCGCCGCCGGTGCGGCACTATCCGCCACCCCCGCCGGCCGGATACTATCCGCCAGTGGCACCACCGCCCGGTCCTGTCTACGGCCCCGCGCACACCCGTATGGGTTTTGAGCCCTGGTCCCCGGCCTGGTACCGGTATTGCTCCAACAAATTCCGGTCCTTCGACCCGCAATCGGGCACCTACATGACCTATCGCGGGGTTCGCAAGTTCTGTCAGTAAACTGCGGCAAGATCAACAAGACCCGCATAAAACCGCGCGGAGGCGACCGGCCAGCCGAACTGGCCAAGCGTCAAATAAGCGAGCAACTCAGGCCCGGCGCAACATGAGCCGGGTCTTTTTTCTTCGGGCGCCCCTACTTCAGTCTGCCATGGTCTCGATTGACGCAAAACCTTCGGGCTCCGCCCCGTCATCAAATGGGGTGTTCACCTCGATCACCGTATCCGGGTAAAACCCGTTGAAATGCGTGCGCAAGGACAAGCTGTAGGCACCGATATGGCCGATCTCGATCCAGTCGCCGGTGTCGACCGTTTCGGGCAGCCAGAACGGCCGGGACAGGATATCGACGCTGTCGCAGGTCGCTCCGCAGACCTTAAACGGGACGATCTTGTCGGGGTTGCCTGCGCGGGTTTTGCGCGCCGGATCAGGGATGAACCGTGCCGGAAGCGTAATCTTACCGGTCCAGCTGTCCGACAGCGAAGCCCAGATGCCGTCGTTGATGTAAAGCCGCCTGCCCTTTTTCAACAGCACCCGCACAATCAATGAAATACAGCGGGCAACAATGACCCGCCCCGGCTCGGCAACCAGTGGCAGATCATCAAAGCCCCAATCGACAATGTCATGTTTGACCTGTCCCATCAGCTCTGGCAACGATGGCATTTCTGGTGCTTTCCGGCGCGGGTCGTGTCCGTAGACGGCGGGAAATCCACCGCCGACATCCAACTCGACAATCGGAACACCGGCCCGCGAGCGGATCCAGTCTGCGGACGCTAGAGCGCGCTCGTAGGTCTCCGGTTCCTCGATCTGACTGCCGACATGAAAACACAGGCCGCACTTGAAGCCGATGCGGTGAATGCGCTGCAGGAGTTCGACGGCATGGCCGGGCGCGGCCCCGAATTTTTTCGATAACTCGTAGGCCGCGTGGCCCTTTGTTGCGATCCGCACGAAAAGCGTGATCGTGGCCGGATCGATGTCGAGCGCGCGGACGATCCGGAGGATCTTGGCAACTTCGTCCTCGTGATCGAGTGACAGCGTGCGAATGCGATAGGTTTCAAGCGCCAAACGGATATCCGATTGAGCCTTGATCGGGTGCATGTATAGCATCTCTGCCTTCGGCGCGGCTGCCTTGACAGCAGCGAACTCGGCTGGGGATGCAACGTCAAAACAGTCGATACCGGCCCTGGCCAAGGTGTCGAGCACGAACGGTTCGCCGTTCGTTTTTACCGCATAGGCGGTCTTGCCGGGAAACATAGCTTTGAAAGCCTCGGCATCCTGTTTCAGAACAGTGGGGCGAAAACAGTAAATTGGCTGATCCGGCCGCAACGCAAGCGCGGCGTCGACCGCTGTATTAAATCGCTCCATGAATGACCTCTGTGGTGAAACTTCCAGGTTGGACAAGTGGACCAAGTGAACCGGAGCATTGCAAGAGCTGCTTTGTGTTTCCGTTTATTGGCAAATCAGATAGGTGCATGCTTGGCCGTGGCATCCGATGTCCAGGTGAAAATGGGATTTATGGTTTGGATCAACGTCCGGCCCGAGCACGGTTGTAAAGCGTGCGCACGCTGACGCGTGTACATCAGATAAGAAACGGCCTTTGGGAGTTTCGGTTCCCCAGTCTTTTTCAACGCTGACAGTCTTGCCGTCTGCAGTCTGAAACGCGGTGATGTCGATCGCGGTCCCCAAAGCATGCTCTGACAGCTTGCCGTCCGGTTGATTGTTTCTGCGCCGGCACACGTAACCCGGGCCTGTCACCAAGGTGCCAAGTGTGGTGTTCAGATGCTCTTTCGCAATTCGGTTAAGGTCCTTTCGCACCCACTCACCAAGCGTTTTCGAGAACCCGCAAGACAAGGTTGCCGAGCGGGACAGACTTATTTGATTGCCGGCCAGACCGAAACTTTCTACCAGCACAGGGGCCGGAATCCCGCATCCGTTTTCGCCGACAATTGGCTCGACCTGAGAATACTCTGCATTTTTCAGCCCGCATAGCACAGGCGCCGCTGCAGCAGAATTCTTCTGATCAGATTCTGCCTGCCGGGTTTCCCCTGCCCCTCCTACGGTTTGGGAGTGGCCTGGTTTCGGCTGAGGAACGCCAAACTCGCGCGTGGGCGGCCCGCCCAACACGCTGTCGGTTTCGGCTTCAGGTTTCAGTTTGGGGATGCCTTCAGCCTGCGCATGAGCACACAGCAGCACGACAAGGAGCACAAGTGCCGCCCGTGCGAAATGCGCCACATACATGCAGATCCTCAAAGAGCGGCCCCTTCATCAGGTCTTAGAAGGTGCAGCCTATTCGGTTTAACGAAACGCTGCCAGCCGCTCACGTATGCGGCAAGAAAGAACCTGTGCACGACGTTCAGAATGTATGCCAATACCGATCCGGTATGGCGCGCTGTCTTGCAGACAGCAGCGGGTTGTCAATCTGAAACCGGCGTGGTTTTGAATGTTCGATATGGGCAATCGCAGCCCTGATATCAGGATGTCCGTAAAAGTGCTCCATAAAAGCACCGTTTTCATAAGCCGTATTCAAACCACGCCTGATGAGCTCTGCCAGGGCGTTGTCACGCTCGTGGACATAGAAGAAGAAATCATACTTGTAGGAAAGCAGAATGTTCCCATCAACGACGAGGTCCGGGTAGTCTTCCTTGACTCCCTTGAGATCAGGTAAGGCTTCATGGAGCCCGCGGCTGAAGGCGTTGACCCGGCCGGCATCCACCATCTTCCAAAGGGCGTCCCATTCGGCCACCGCGACTTTAAACCCGGCCCTCTGCAGAATTGCGCTATCCGGCCAGCCGATGCCGCAGGCAATCACCGCAAAGTCCCTTAATTCGCCAAGCGTCTTGATGGCGTTGAGATCAGGCAGCTTTTCCTTGTGGGTAATGAAAATCCTATGCCCCAGAAGGCCACGGCTCAACGGAATATCGATCTGCCGGAAACGCCCTTCCCGCTCCTTTGATCCGCCACTGTAAAACACGTCGAAGTTCGCGCGGCCGTTCTCAAATTCCACAAGCGTCCGGCCCTGCGCAATGTCACCAAGGTGAACAATGTCAAGCGTAACTTCTTCGCCACTATGAGCGAGCGCAAGTTCCAAAACAGATACTTCATACCGCTGAAAGCTTTCGCCGCGCCCCTCGATCCCAAGGCGTATGGTCTGCCCGGCACACGCCGGCACAAGCGAGGCTATAAGGAGTGCGAAAGCCCAAACGATACGGGCGGCCTGCCGGATCATACACTTCCCTGTCGGTTTGCGTATTATTGCGGAGGCTATGTCATAAACATTCGAAAATGGTGAAACCTGACTCGGAGTAACTATGAGCCTTGAACTTTATGCAGCCTATATCGTCGCGACGCTCGTGGTGCTCGCCGTGCCCGGACCGACCATTATGCTGGTTGTCAGTTATGCCCTGTCACATGGCCGAAAATCAGCAACGGCAAGCGTTCTCGGAGTGGGGCTCGGCGATGCCACAGCGGCAACCGTGTCACTCCTCGGGCTGGGTGCCATTCTTGCGGCATCCGCAACCGCGTTCGGGATTTTGAAATGGGCAGGCGCTGCTTATCTGCTTTGGCTCGGCGTCAAAATGTGGCGTGCGCCTTCATCTGCGCTTGAGACGGTCAACTTGCCGGAAACACTTGCGAAAAAAATCTTTCTCAATGCCTTTGTGGTCACCGCGCTCAATCCCAAGGGCATCGTCTTTTTCATGGCATTCCTGCCACACTTCATTGCGCCCGGAGCGCCAATCGCTCCGCAACTCGTAATCCTTGGCGCAACATTTGTGGTGCTGGGTGTTTTGAACGCCGCTGTTTACGCGCTGGCCGCCAGCGCCATCGGCACACGACTGAAAAGTCCTGCCATCGTGGGTCTCATAAACCGCATCGGCGGCAGCTTTCTCATCGGAGCGGCTTTGCTAACAGCCCGGCTTCAACGGGGAAATGCTTGAGACTCCCTGCAATCCAAGACTAAAGGGGCTGCATTTCACCTGTGCACGGCAAACGGAATGTCTTTCTCCGTATCGTCCTTGGCGGGCTCAGGGTGCGCCTGCCGGGCAGCTTCCTTGATCGACTCCAGCGAGCGCACCGCTCCGCTTTTCGGCAGAGAGGCATAGCGTTTGATTGCCTCGTTCAACTCAAGACCGCCGAGGTTAAGCCGTTTCGCCCGCATGGTCAAAACGCTCTTGTAGGCCATTTCCGATACGTCATTCGCCTTGCACAGGATGATCAGCGGCTTGTCTGACTTGCTGTAGATCAGCGTTGAGACCGACCCAAGTGGCAAATGGCTGACTTTCGCCAGCAGCATTCCAAGCTCGGCGGCCTTATCCTGCTTGGCAAAATAAGCGACAGCATCGTCTATTTTACGTGTACCAGCAGCAACTTCGTTGATGATCTTGTTGGTCTGTTCCCGCTCGTCTTCAAGACGGCGGGCCCGTGCGGTCACCTCTTCGGCAGCCCGCTCCGCCATTACCTCAACCAGCACGCTGTCTGCGCCAAGAGACTTGACCCGTTCCGCCAGCTCGTGGCTGAGAAATGGCACGAGATGACGGGCAGCATCATGCGGCAGATCCTTTCGCGAAATAAGCGCTTCCTGAATCGCCGGAACTGCCTTTGCGCGCTGCACCAGAAGTTCGAAAGCTTCGTCGTAGAACCTGGCCCCCTCGTTTTCGGCCACTGTGGTGAGAACCTTATCATCGCCGCGCTCGACAAGGACGCTGGTCACCTTCTCTTCAATTTTCTTGCGTTTGGCGATGGCAACCAAATGGTCCATGGTCGCATTCGATGCTATGTCGACCAGATCATCCGCATCGAAAACCGGAGAGTTCTGCAAGACGGGTGCCGCAACATCCGCCTCATCGGTTGCCAGAGCTTTCATAAGTTTCGTGGGCGCTTGATCGTGCTCGCTCACCCGCTTGGCCAATGCCAGCCGCGCTTCATGTTCAAGCTGCCCCAGAACCTTCAGAACGATATCGCCAAAGATCAAACTGATCTGTTCGACACGATCCTTGTCCGCAGTCATGAACATGTCCGTCACTGCACTGACCAGGCTTTTCCGGCCGGTCGCGCTGGTATCGGTGGCAAGCTCTGCCAGCTTTGTCAGGCTGAACATCCGATCAAGCATTCCTTCAAAGGACAGACCATAAGCTTAGTACGTGGTCGTTAAAATAGCACTACGTATCCATACTATCAGGCGCTTTTCTCAACTTATGAGACATTTACTGGAAAGAATACAGAGGGAGTCAAATATTTTGATTGCATAAATACTTTTATACAATTTTTCATCTTTATACCAACCTGTCCCAATTAACCATAACCCTCTGCTCAAAGCCGACCATTTGTGGCAGAGCCCACCAAAAAAGCCAAAATTTTCACACCCGCCGGTATGCCGGCTAAGCGATTGAATTTTTATGAAATTCAGCACATCTCCAGAAAAACATTCCGCGTCAAAGTGCAGCGCAGCATCTTTTTCGCTTCTAATGTGCCAAAGGCTTTCGTACACTTCATACGTTAACAAAGCTAAGTGGGAGGCCAATCATGACCTTGGCGCGAAACTTGAACATGCTCGCCTTTCTGGTCGCTTTTGGATTCTTGGCAGGAATTGTGATCGGCGTCTTCTAAAGCAAGGCGCACGTCCACTCAGACGTAAATGAGGATGGCGGGCCGGGAAATACGGGACATTCGACCGCCGCCATAGTAGAAGTTAAATTGAAATAGCCGCGCAGATCCAATTCTGCAGCGGCTATTTTTTTAAAAAGAGTTTATCCGTGTTATGTTTGGCCAGAGCCAGCCGGATAGACAGTGCCTCCAGTCGGCACAGCGGGCCAGGAGCTTTTGATACGCAACGTGTTTGACCCAGCGGAACTCCGAGAGCGGCGTTTAGGCTGCCGCAGCCTGCCGGACGGCATCTAGCGCCTGGCTGGTTTTGTCTGTATCGGCCATCAATTGATCGGCTGCGATGACTGTGACATCCGTAATCCCGATGAAACCCAGGAAATGTTTGATGTACCCGGACGCGAAGTCAATTTCAGAGCCGACCTTCGTACCGCCGGACGCCAGCAGAACGTAGGCTTTCTTGCCTTCAAGCAAACCCAACGGTCCGTTTTCAGTGTACTTGAACGTCAGCCCCGCGCGACCGACCTGGTCGACCCAGCTTTTGAGCGCCGCCGGAATGCCGAAATTGTACACCGGAACCCCCAGGACAATCGTATCTGCTGCCTTTAGCTCCTCAACCAGAGTGTCTGAAAGCGCAAGTTTCAGCTTCTGGGCGGCACTGCGATCCGCTGCCGGGGTGAAGTTGGCACCGACCCATTCCTCATCGATGACAGGAAGTCCAGAAGCGACGTCCCGGCTTAGAATCTTAGCGTCCGGGTTCTGCTCTAGGAGCTTGGTCACCAGCTCATTGCCGAGCTGACGCGTAACCGAGCCCTGCTTGCGCGCAGAGGCATCAATTTTCAAAATTTTGGCGGTTGTAGCAGACATCGAACTTATCTCCAGTTCTGAGGGCCGCGCCCTGTTGTTCATCTGAACCGGAGATAAGTTCTGCTTTTTGATCCGACTAGGTGCCAAATCGTGAACACTGCGTTCATTGCTGCGGCCGGTTACTCCGCAGCTTCAAGCCGCGCCGGGTCATAATTGAGGATTGGCGCCAGCCAACGCTCTGCGAGCGCCAGATCCCACCCCTTGCGCGCGGCATAGTCCGCCACCTGGTCCTGCTCGATTTTGCCAACTCCGAAGTAATGGCTGTCAGGATGGGCAAAATAGAGCCCCGAAACCGAGGAGCCGGGCGCCATTGCAAAGCTCTCGGTCAAAAAGATGCCGGTTTTCGCCTCGGCATCCAGCAGACGGAACAAGGTCTCTTTTTCCGTATGATCAGGCTGCGCCGGATACCCGGGCGCCGGCCTGATGCCGTCGTATTTTTCAGAGATGATATCCTCGACCGAAAGCGCTTCGTCCGGCGCATATCCCCACAGGTTTGTCCGGACGATTTGGTGCAGTTTTTCAGCAAATGCTTCGGCCAGCCTGTCGGCCAGGGCCTGGCTGAGGATCTTGTTATAGTCGTCCCCATCACGGGCGTAGCGTTCGGCGAGTTCGTTTTCGCCATGCCCCGCAGTAACTGCAAAGCCACCGATCCAGTCCGGCGTGCCGCTGTCGGCACTGGCCAGAAAATCGCTCATGGCAACATTTGCCCGGCCGCCCGACGCCCGCGCCATCTGCTGGCGCAACGTATGGAACGTTGCCAGCGTTTCAGTCCGGTTCTCATCGGTATAGACGCGGATGTCGTCGCCCTCGGCATTGGCCGGCCACAGCGAGGCAACTCCACGCGCACTCAGGAGCTTCTTCTCCACAATCTCGTCCAGCATGCGCCGTGCATCGTCATAGAGTGCGGTCGCGGCCGGACCGTAGCGGTTGTCCCGCAGGACCTCCGGGAACCGCCCCTTGATTTCCCAGGTTGCAAAAAACGGGGTCCAATCGATCATTGGAGCCAGCTCTTCCAGCGGAAATTCATCAAACACTTTGGACCCAGGCATCTTGGGCTTGACCGGCTTATGAGCTTTGAAATCAGGCTGGAAAGCATTCGCGCGTGCCGTTTCGATGCTAACTCTTTGCCCTCCGCTGCGTGCATTGGCATGCTGCTCGGCGATGTCGGCATATTCACTGCGCACCTTTGCGTAATAAGGGTCGCGACCGTTTTCGCTCATCAGTTTAGACGCAACTCCGACTGCGCGTCCGGCGTCGGTGACGTAAATCGCCTGGCCACGCTGGTAGTTCGGATGGATCTTTACGGCCGTATGAATGCGACTTGTCGTGGCGCCGCCGATCAACAAGGGCACATCCATACCCTCGCGCTCCAGTTCAGCGGCCACATGGCACATTTCGTCAAGCGACGGTGTGATCAGACCGCTTAGGCCAATGATGTCGACTTTTTCCTGTTTCGCGATTTCCAGGATCTTGGCCGCCGGAACCATGACGCCAAGGTCGATCACCTCGAAATTGTTACACTGCAGAACAACGCCGACAATGTTTTTGCCGATATCATGTACATCGCCCTTGACCGTGGCCATGAGGATTTTACCCGCAGAAGATTGGCCGGTAAGCCCCTGTTCTTCCTTTTCCTTTTCCATGAATGGCATCAGGTAGGCGACAGCCTTTTTCATGACGCGGGCGGATTTGACAACCTGCGGCAAGAACATCTGACCTGAACCGAACAGGTCGCCCACCACATTCATGCCATCCATCAAAGGGCCCTCGATGACATGGAGGGGCCGGTCGAAGCTTTGGCGGGCCTCTTCCGTGTCTTCTACGACATAGTCGGCGATACCGTTGACCAGGGCATGCTCCAGGCGTTTGGCGACCGGCAACTCACGCCAGCTGAGATCGGCTTCCTTTTTCTTGCCGCCCTCACCTTTCCAGCGTTCCGCAGCTTCAAGCATACGGTCGGTCGCATCGTCGCGGCGGTTGAGAACAACATCCTCACAGAGCTCCCGCAATTCCGGATCGAGCTTGTCATACACCGCCAGCTGTCCGGCATTGACGATGCCCATGTCCATGCCTTTGGCGATGCAGTGATACAGGAACACCGAGTGCATGGCCTCGCGCACGCCCTCGTTCCCGCGGAACGAGAAAGACAGGTTGGACACGCCGCCCGAAACATGGGCGTGCGGAAGGTTTTCCCGAATCCAGCCGGTCGCCTCGATAAAGTCGACACCGTAGTTGTTGTGCTCTTCAATCCCGGTTGCGACAGCAAAAATATTCGGATCGAAAATGATGTCTTCCGGCGGAAACCCGACTTTTTCGACCAGAACATCATAGGAGCGTTTGCAGATCTCGATCTTGCGCTCGAATGTGTCGGCCTGACCTTGCTCATCAAACGCCATGATCACGACGGCGGCGCCGTACCGGCGGATCAGCTTTGCCTGCGCAACAAAGGCTTCCTCGCCCTCTTTCAGAGAGATCGAGTTCACGACGCCCTTGCCCTGAAGACACTTCAGTCCCGCTTCAATGACGGTCCACTTCGAGCTGTCGACCATGACCGGAACTCGGGCAATATCAGGCTCCGCCGCGACCAGATTCAAGAAGGTCACCATCGCCTCTTCTGAATCCAGCAGCCCCTCGTCCATGTTCACATCGATGATCTGGGCGCCGTTGTCTACCTGACTGCGGGCCACATCCAGTGCCGTTGCGTAGTCGCCTTCCTTGATCAGTTTGCGGAACTTCGCCGAGCCGGTCACATTGGTGCGCTCGCCGACGTTCACGAAATTGACCTCGGGTGTGACCGTGAAAGGCTCCAGCCCCGACAAACGCATGAACCGGTCCACCTGCGAGATTTCACGTGGCGCTTTGCCTTCGACCGCTTCGGCTATAGCCTTGATGTGCGCCGGCGTCGTACCGCAGCAGCCGCCGACCATGTTGACGAGGCCAGCCTCGGCGAATTCGCCGACTAGCGAGGCCATATGTTCCGGACTCTCGTCATATTCACCGAATTCGTTGGGCAAACCCGCGTTGGGATAGGCGCAGACCAGCGTGTCGGCAACGCGCGATAAATCGGCGACATGGGCACGCATTTCTTTGGCACCCAGGGCACAATTCAGGCCAATTGTCAGAGGGTTGGCATGGCGGACCGAATTCCAGAACGCCTCTGCGGTCTGCCCGGAAAGGGTCCGGCCGGACAAATCCGTAATCGTGCCGGAAATCATGACCGGTAAAGTCTTGCCGGTTTCTTCAAAAACCTCGTCAATCGCAAAGAGTGCCGCCTTGGCATTGAGCGTATCGAAGATGGTCTCGACCAGAATGATATCTGCCCCGCCCTTGACCAGGCCGCGCACAGCCTCGGCGTAGGTAATCCGCAAATCATCGAAGCTGACAGCCCGGAAGCCCGGGTTGTTCACATCCGGAGAGATCGAGGCGGTCCTGTTGGTCGGCCCGAGCGCCCCGGCCACAAACCTGGGCCGTGAGGGATCTTTGGCTTCAACCAGATCGCACGCCTCGCGAGCCAGTTTCGCACCCACAAAATTCAGCTCATAGGCCAGCTCTTCCATGCCGTAGTCGGCTTGGGCAATTGTGGTCGACGAGAACGTGTTGGTTTCAACAATGTCGGCTCCGGCTTCCAGATAATCGACATGGATTTTGCGGATCGCGTCCGGCAGCGTCAGGCTAAGAAGATCGTTGTTGCCCTTCACATCCGAGGGCCAGTCCTTGAACCGTTCACCCCGGTAGGCGGCCTCGTCCAGTTTCAGCAGTTGGATCTCGGTGCCCATGGCCCCGTCGAGCACCAGAATGCGTTGCTTGGCAAGGTCTTGCAGGCGTTCGAAAGCGTCGGACTTGGTCACGGAAATTCCTGACTGTGTATCTGGCCGGGGTACTGTTCTGAAAACGAGAACACGGCGGGTTATTCATGTGCGCCCGGTATCGGTGCCGGGGCGCAAGGATTTGCATCTTGTTTTGCGGGCGCCAAATCTGCCCCCCGCTGGTCATCGAGGGTGGTCAACCGCATGGTTAGGCGGCAGCTTTTTCTGGCGCATGCTGACCCATTCCGAGCATGTGGCAGATCGCGTAGGTCAAATCGGCGCGGTTCATGGTGTAAAAGTGAAAATCCGTCAAACCGCGGTCGACCAGATCCATGACCTGTTCGCAGGCAATGGACACACCAACAAGCTTGCGGGTTTCGGGATCGTTGTTCAGCCCCGCAAAGCGCCGGGCAACCCAATCCGGAATCGTGGTGCCGCATTTTGCCGAAAACACCATTGTCTGCTCGAAATTGTGGATCGGTAGGATTCCCGGCACGACCGGAATGTTAATGCCTGCAGCCGCGATGCGGTCGAGGTAGTCATCAAAAACATCGTTGTCGAAGAAGTATTGGGTCATGATCCGGTCGGCACCCGCATCTACCTTACGCTTCAAGTTATCAATCTCGCTCTGCCAGCTGCCGCTTTCCGGATGCTTTTCCGGATAGCCAGAGACCGAAATGTCAAAGTTTGCTATTTTCTTGATGCCCGCCACAAGATCCGAAGCGTAGGCATAACCTTCCGGGTGCGGCTTGTAGCGCGCACCAATGCCCTCCAGCGGGTCGCCGCGCAAAGCAACCAGATGACGGACACCCAGATCCCAATAGTCCTGGACAATGCTGTCGATTTCCGACTTTGGCGATCCGACACAGGTCAAGTGCGCTGCCGGGGCGAGCGATGTTTCTTTCAGGAGGCGTTCAACTGTCGTGTGGGTGCGTTCGCGCGTGGAACCTCCTGCGCCATAGGTCACAGAAACAAATGACGGCGCCAGCGGCTGAAGTCTTTGAACCGTATCCCATAAGTTGGCTGCCATCTTGTCCGTTTTGGGCGGAAAGAACTCGAAGGACGCGGTAATAGGGGACGTGTTCTTCTGGCGTGAGCGCCGGGATGCAAATGGAATGGTCATGGGTTCAGGCAACCTCGCGGGTTGGATTGGCGGCTGGAACATCCGTGACGATACGGCGGTCCTTGGCGAGCCAAAGGGTGACGGTCAATTTGGTGTCGGAGCTGTCCTGCGGCGCTAAGTCGGTCACTTGCTCGAGATCAAGCTCAAGAGCTTCGAGCCAGCGCTCCATCTGATCATGGGAGAAGCCCAAGCGCCGGTGGGCATGTTCCTCGCGCAGAAACTCAAGGCTGTGCGGCGCAAAGTCTATGATGACAAGACGGCCTCCAGGGCGCAGCGCGCGCGCAGCCTCGGCCAGTGCGCGCGCCGGGTCATCGAGAAAATGCAACACTTGATGGATGGTCACCAGATCGTACGAGCGTGGCGGAACATTCAGCGCATATATATCACCATGCCGGACCTGGGCTTTTGAAACACCGGCTTCAGCCAGCTTGGCGCGTGCAACTGACAGCATGTCATGAGACGCATCGATCCCAAGACCGGACACATAGTGGTCTTTCAAAAGCTCAAGCAGGCGGCCTGTTCCGGTGCCAAGATCAAGATAGGACTGCAAGGGGCGGTCGCCGATCGCTGAAAGCACCGCAGCTTCAACATCAGTATCGGCCGCATGCAAAGTGCGCTCCTGATCCCAGGTCTTGGCCTTCTTGGCGAAATACTCGGCTGCTTCTTTCGCTTTGGCCCGGCGAAGCCCATCGAAACGGGCCTTGTCCGAGGCAAGAACCGGATCTTCAAGTGACATCCGGGCAACAAGATCCCGCGCCAGCTCGCCGGACGGACTGTCGGACAAACGATAATAGACCCACGACCCTTCCGGAAAACGCAGAATCACACCTGCTTCGGTCAGGAGCTTCAAATGGCGGGAGATGCGGGGCTGGCTCTGGCCAAGGATGGCGGTAGCGTCTTTGACCGTAAGTTCGCTTTCGGCGAGCAGTGCGATCAACCGCAAACGAGTTGATTCACCCACCGCCCGCAAAACGGACAGGGTTGCTTCCACCGGAAGCGTTTTTTCCTGTTCGCCAACCACCATAGAGAGAACCCTTGTCATGTGTCGATATAAAGATATCTTTATGCGAAGAATAATTTACATGCAAGAGATCGTTCCCACCGAAGGCGGACCGCAGCATATACGGTTACCACATGACTAATTGACGGCCTGTGCCTAATCGAGGCTGGCTTCAGTCCCCGGCACGCACCTCCCCCTCAAGCCAATCGAGGAACACCTGAACCGCTGGACGCCGCCGGCCCCGCGGCGGTACAACCGCACAAAAGCCATCGCTGATGACGTGAAACCCGCAAGGCGCCGAAAGCCGTCCAGCTTTCAAATCAGCCTCTACCAGCCGCTTTTCCATCAAAGCGACCCCAAGACCGGTGGCCGCAGCCTCGAGCGACAACAGCAGATGCGGGTTGTAGGTGATGTGCCGCGCCTCGACCCGGTATCCGGACAAATTCTCCCAGGCTGCTAAGGTATGCGGCGCGCCCTCTTGAAGGAACAGTTGATCGGTGAGAACGCGATCCCCGTCAACAAAGCAACGGGAGCCGGCAGCATGCACAAGTCCGAAGGCAACATCCCCAAGCACCCTGACCATATTTGGACTGTCCAACCGGCCCCGCAACCGGTCCCAGGACAGCAAGACATCCATTTCGGTATCCGAAATCCTGCCGTGCCCGGTCATCCGGAAGTTTACTTCTATACCGGGAAGCAGCGGATAAAAACGCGGCAGACGCGGGATCAGCCACTTCATGGCAAAGGTGGCGCTTGCGCCAATTTCGAGCGCCCTGTCGTTGGCTTCTGCTTTCAACTCCAGCCAAGTTTGTGAAAGACTGGTCAAAGCATTGCCTGCGGCCAGAGCGAGTTTAATGCCGGCCGGCGTCGCACGTATGCCGACACCTTCTTTTTCAAACAGAGGTGTTCCCAGCACATCAGCCAAATGTGCAATCTGTTTGCTAATGGCACCATGCGTCCGCCCAAGCTCCTGCGCCGCAGCTTTCATCGATCCCAGCCTGACCGTTGCCTCAAGCGCAGGCAAGGCGCTAAGCGGTGGTAATTCAGGCATGTGCGCTCCTTCAAACTGAAGCTCCGGACGGCAGCCCCTTAATGTTCCAAAATCTCACATAAAGTCGAAAACTTCTCGTTCGTGTTTTCATGGAATTCGAACGAGAATGGCTGCCATCAGATCAAAAACGGCGACAAAATATGGCATACTTTCGAGATGTGGAGCGCTTGGGCAACGTGATTTTCGTAAAGCAGCTGTCCAGCTCGCAGAGAGCTGAGTCTTTCTTCACACAACCGATATGTGAGAAAGCCTCAATCAATCTATGGCCACTTCGCGGGTTATTGGCAAGCTTTTCACATTTTAGAGCGAACCTGGCGATCCGCGCTCAATATCAAGCTCTTCTCTTGGAGCCTGACAGCGTTCTCATTGATCTCGGACTTGACCGCGAAACAGTTCGCAGGAAAGCAAACACACCTCTCTGGCGCCGGTCCTGACCTATCGAAGCTTCCAGTAGCGGAATTTGGCGCGCAGCAGCTTTTCCTGAAGTTTTCTCTTGGCCTTGAAACCCGGTCCGACGTTCAGATCAGAAGCACGCCATTTGCCCGATAAGAAGACATCGTCAAACTGCTGCATCACGCGCGGCGGCGCATAGTCAGCGGCCGCCGACTGTCCGAGAGCCGCATCCGCAGAGTTTGCCTCATAAGTGACCAGCAACCGTATCAAGTCCGCCCTGGTGCGGTACACCCACTCCTCGGCGGGGCTCATAGCCACGTGATTCTGGTCCATTCCGCCGGCCCAGGTGAAAACCGGCTTGCCATGAAACATGAATTCGGCATTTGCGAGCCCAAAGCTTTCACCGATTTTCTTGGCGTTTAGACCCGCATCACAGGCGGCAA
Source organism: Roseibium hamelinense (assembly GCF_007830545.1). GTDB lineage: Bacteria > Pseudomonadota > Alphaproteobacteria > Rhizobiales > Stappiaceae > Roseibium > Roseibium hamelinense. Next base: position 147,040 of record NZ_VLLF01000002.1, on the reverse strand, counting down.
TAAAATCGGATTTTTGCTGAGAAGCGACGCGAGCCGGCAGAAACAGCGCCCGGTCATGTTCAACGAAGGGCATGGTGTTCAAGAACACAAAAAAGAGGTTTGATCGCTTTTCCAGCGCCTCCCGAACGGCCCTTTGCGCAAATTCGAGATTGAATTGGTCATAACCGCCATACCGTCCGACGACAAATGCATCCTCTGGGATCCCGGTTTCTTCGCGGAAATCAGAAGCTGGCGCCGGAAGATCAACAATATGCGGAACGTGCGGCGCTTGACCGCCGGTCATCCAGTCTGCAAGCCATTTGGACACATAGGCGTAGACATCGCCATGCGGATCAAAGTGCCGGAACACCGCGTGAACACCAACCCGCGTGGCTGCATCTTCTGGAACGGGGCCGAGCCCACCGTTGATGAAATAGCAAAAATCCAGCTTTTCAGCAGCTGCCGCGGCCCGAAAGCTCGCATTGTCTTCGTATGCGACGAGCTGCAGCTTGGAAGCGAATTTCGTCAAGACCTCGGGATTGCTCGACGTCTTGTCGTAAAAAACAAGCGCTTCGTGGCCAAGATGCTCCTGCACGCCGCAGGCATAATCGTAGACGGCAACGCTCATCCCGCGCTCATTGATCGCGCCGGCGTCAAATCCAACCCGCATAGCCTATCCTCAATCGCTGTGGGCTGCCGCCTTAGCGCAGTTCGCAGACAAGGTCCAGAAACCGGAGCAGGATCTCAATAAAACGGCGGGGAACGAAGCCCCGCCCCCGCTCCTAGTTTCTACAGCTGGTCCGCGGCGCTTTGATCGCCGTTTTCATTGTCCTCCGGCAAAGCTCCGGCTGCACCTGCGCCCGCCGCGGCTGCAGCTTTCAGTGCCTCTTTGCTGATGGCCGGTCTGCTGTTTTCTTCTTCCTCATCACCTGTTGCAACACGCACAGTGACCTGCTTATGCGCAAATTTGATGCCGTTCTTTTCAAACAGGTCCTGCAAGCCGGCATAAACGACCTTACGCAACTCGAACTGCTTGCCCGGCTTGGTCATGAACTTGACCCGGGCGATCATGGCCGAGTCCTCGAACGCCATGATACCTTGCGATTTGAGCGGCTGCAGGAACATCGGGCCATAATACTCGTCCGCCATGAGCTCCTGCCCGAAATTCTTGATGATCTTGCGCATCTTCTCGACATCGGTGTCGTAGGTCACGCGGAATGCCAGTTTCATCATGGCCCAGTCGCGGGAGAAGTTTTCCACGTGCTGAATTTCGCCGAACGGAATTGTCGTTAGCGCACCCCGGTGATGGCGCAACTGCATCGACCGGATCGAAATCTTTTCGACAACACCTTTGGCGGAGCCGATATCGATGTATTCCCCTTTACGGAATGCATCATCAAGCAGATAAAACGCTCCGGAAAAGATATCGCGGATCAGGGTCTGCGCTCCAAAACCAATAGCCAGACCTACAACACCGGCACCCGCGAAAAGCGGCCCGATATTCACCCCGAGTTCCGACAGGATTACCATTGCCGCGATCGCTACAATCGTAATCAGCAGGAAGTTTCGAAAAATCGGCAGCAGGGTTGCAATCCGGCTCTCGCCGGCCCCGCCGACCTCGGCTTCCTCGTCCTTCTCGGCCGGTGATTCCTTTGCAATCTGCTGATCAATCACAAGCTTAACAGCCTGATAGGCCATGTAGCCGAGAAAGCCGACCAACAGCACATCAATAATGCTGCTGATGAAGGACTGGTTGCCGGCCAAAGGGATGCCCCATGTCAGCGCCAAGAGATACGCAGCGGCAAACAGCACAAGAATCTTCGCGCCGTGGTCGAGAAGAGCCCGGAAGGGCGTGCGGTACGCCTCGCGGTCGGCAGCCTCGGCTTCTGCCTGTGCCGCCAACTCCTCCGCGTCCGGATCTTCGCCCTCCGTTTCCTCGGTGCGCATCATGTCGGCGGCGAGCGCCGCCTGCTTCTTCGGTGTGTCAAGCCGCGGCAGCAACAGCCGGTCAATCACCAAAATCAGCAGCCCGTAAATCAGCGCCGCGATCAGCATGACCTGTAGTGGAGCAACCACCAGGCCCGTTGCATCCGGCAAATCCAGCAGGATCCGGATCGACGAAATCGCAAAAGCGACAATGAAGTACACCACAGCGATGATATGCCATCCCTGCGCAAGGATGCGGCGCCACAATGGAAGTGCCTCGCCCGCGCTGTATTTGCCCATGAACAACCGGCCGATTACATGCCGGAAGGCGATGGCGATCCCGCTTAGAATCAGCATCGACAGAAAAGCGGCGCCAATCAGTGCCAGTTTATGTGGCTCTTCGGGAAGGCCGAGACGCTGCATCCAATTGCACACTGCCAAAACGGCTGCGGAGACAGCAGCTCCGACGATCAATGACCGGTACAGAGCGCGCGCCTCATGATCGCTTAAAGCAATGAGGCGGTGGCTGGCAGCGTCCGGTACAAGAATATTGAAAAAAACCATGCGCACGAACAGGAACAGCAACATGGCAGTCAGAACGACAATCGCTGTTTGACGCGGAGCTCCCTGCTCACCATTCAAAACCACCGAAACCAAACCGGCGACCACCACAAACACGACGAGCCCGCCGATCATCATCAAAGTTCGGACCAGAAGGTAGGATATCTTGTCTGCCCGGTAGAAAACGTCGTCTCGATAGAGATAGGCAAATTTCGGCCGGGCCCAACGGGCCAACAACCCCATCGCCAAAAAACCGGCTGCAATCGCCACTGCAATCCGGACCAGAGCCCCACCTATCCAGCTCAAACTGCTATCCGGACTTTGCGCCCGGAGCGTCGTCTCCATACTGGTCAGGAAAAACGGCAGGGCCTTGACAATGGCTTCAAATTCGTTGCGCGCGCTCATGGCCTGGTTCGAGACCATGTCGACATCCATCATCATGGAAGGCGTTTTCGTGGGCGGGTTTGAAGCCGGGTCTTCGCTTTTGGCGGCCGGTTCCGGCGCTGTTTCGGTTTTGTCGCCTTCAGCCGCCTGTATCAGAGACAAGGCGCCTTGCGCATTGGCATCATGACTGCCGAGCAATGGGCTCAAAACTGTTAGTAAAGCAACAATCGCAACAAGATGAGAAAAAGTCTTTTTTGAATTCACGCACGCCCATGCGCGCAAGAACCGTGGTGCCATGGTCCGATTCTCCGCAAGAAACCCCGCCACGGAATAACCACGTATCTCTCGCTGAGGAAAGGGGGCAATCACACCAAAACAACAGCCCCCAACGACAAGAGCCCGGGACAAAGCCCGGGTTCTCCAAATCTCATGGGCACGGCAGTTTGGTCAGTTCAGGACCACATTGCTCCAATGCGCCATTTTGCGTTTGGCATCGGCCACGGTCATGCGCTCAAAAGTCTTCATGGATTCCGTGCGCACTTCCGGCGAAAGGCGATGGCGCCAAGGACCAATGGATAGCAGAGCGCCAACCGTAATGGCGGAGAGGCCTGAGGCCTTCGCAATGATCAAGAACGGCTCCGGCTCGGCGCGTACCATCCAGTGACTTACCTCTTCCACACCGCAGCGGACGAGCCAGGCGAAAGCGGCAACCGCTTCAGGAAACCGGTCTTCAGAGGCGAACCGCCGCAGGGTCGCTTCGCTGACCATGCCGCGTTTTGCAAGCAGGAGCACGCGGCTGCGCGCAGTTTCGAAATCATACCGGCCGAGCCAATACTGGTTCGACATCCGTTGCTCGGCAATTTCTTGGGCTTCGTCCAGACGTGCTGCCTCAGAGCGGCGGCCTTTTGCATAAAGCTTTTTGCGCACTTCCTCACTGGCAACAGCCACAAGTGCCTTGATGTGCTTTTCGGCGAGATCGCCGCGGTCAGACAACGACATTTGCAAGGTGGCATCTGCAGCAGCATCGCCCACCAATGTCATCATGGAAGCGTCCGACAGGTTCGCACCAGTGTTCGAGGCCACCTTCCGCTTGACCCGCAAGTCGCCGCGGCGCACAAGCACGTCCGAGACTTCCTCAGAAATCACGTCGCGGTGGGCAATCGCGAAACGATGCGCATTGCCGGTGTTGGACGCGATACGGATGAGATCGGCATCGCGCAGGACAGTCGACCGTTTAAGCAGCGGTTCTGCGACTTCGATGGAATCTTCTGCAAGTTTGCGGATTGTCTCTTCCGGCCCCCGCCGCAGACCCGCCATTTGTTCGGCTACATATTGCCGGACTTCCTGCTCCACCATGTCGACGAGCCGGATGAGCACTGAGTCGTAGATATCGACCTGCTCGTCCGAACAGCGATCGGATGTGAGAGCAAACAGTGTCGCGACATGACGCGCAAGTTCGGCGCGGCGCGCGCTTCCAGCTTCCCCGGTCAGCTCCGAGAAGTTCACCAGTTCTGTTTTCAACGCTTCTGACATGAATCCTAACCCAAATGCGATCTCATCTGACGGGCAACATGCAGATCAGACTTAAAGAAGAAAAAAACGAGTGAAACCGGAATAAAATCATAGTTTCATAAAATTAGAGGAAAATCCGGGATCTTTCGCTTAAATACTTAATAGCCCCTTGAAATAACTTGCTAATCAGAAGCCATCCATCTCAGCTAAGGAGGCAAAAACAGCCACAAAATTCTTTCGGTAATTCTGTATTTTTTCATTTGAAAGGGAACATGCCGGGCTTTCACGAGGCTTGTGGTAACAGTTTTTGACCTCCCAACCGCGTTCGGATAGACAGCCCGGCGCCAGCTTCACTCGGCAACCCGGTTGTTCTGATTGTTGTACCGAAAGCGCCCGGCAGCGAGATCGCGGGCGAATTGCCCGGCTTCGTGCGAGCGGATTTGAGCGTGGCGCACGAGGTCGTCAAAATGCTTTGTAAACAGGCGCACATGGCTGGTGGCGGAAAAGGCCAAATAACGTTGACCGAGATAAACAGCAGCCCGTTTTTGTCCGAACACCGTAAAGGGTGCGGAATAACGGTCATGCGCGTCAAACAGATGGAGGCGCAGAGCCGGGTAGAACTGATCCAGCTGATCCGCCATCGCGAGGAGTTGCGCCTCGCGGTCCTGACTTGAAAGGCCCTGCCAGATCCCCTCGCCGCGTGCAAACGCTTCCAGGCTTTGAAAGGACACCGCGATTTCCATATCAGTTTCCGGCTGGGTGAGCAGCGCTTGCTGATCCCGTGAATCAGTGATCGCCTGGCCCGGTGTCCGATATGAAGTCGCTGCGTACTCGTAGGAAAGAACGTCCTCCGTCTTGAGAACATCCGGCAGGTTGGCGGGCACATGGCGGATTTTCGAGCCAGCAGCCTCCCTCTGCCAGGACAAGAGATGCTCGTCGACGGGATTGCGGTCCGTTTCAGCCACCTGCACGGCCCGGTCCAGAATCTCCGCTGCCGCCCCTTGATGTGCAGACAGCCCCAGCAACCAGTCGGAGGATACGCCGAGGCTGCTGGCAATGGCGGCAAGTGCCTGTCCGTTCGGAAGACGCGGCGCATCTTCAGACAAGAGCTGTGAGACAGTGGAGCGGTCCAGGTTCGCCAAGCGCGCCAGATCACTCCTGTTCAATTGTTTTTCGGTCAGCGCATGGGCCAGCCGTTCCCGGAACATATGCGCGCGGTCTCTTTTATCCATACTGACTTTTTGTCAGCACAGTTGACTAAAATCAACACAGGCAGTTGCAGCGGCATCCGAGCCACAAAAAACACATCGGCAAAATGCCGCATGATAATTACATCTATTTTTGATTATTTTTCAATGTATCTACAATTTACAAGAATTTATACAGAAAAAATCGATCTATATTTATTGAAGACATCAATTTCAAACAGTTTTAGACTCGATATTTGCGCAAAATATTATTTATGATTGCATCAACTAAATATGCAATTGGATTTGCGCATGGAACACTTTGGCCTAACGCAAGGTACCCGTCCAAACGTCACGCAGCAAAAGCTGCGGCTTCCGCCAGTGCCGCGGCAAAGCTTCGTCGATACACCTGGCTTTGACTACGCCAATTGGCGAACGAACACGGCCAGTGTCGGAATGGTGCAAGGGGCACCCCAAGTGGCTGTCATTGGTGCTGGCATATCCGGCCTCACAGCGGGACTTGAACTGGTCAGGTCCGGATGCCGCGTCGATCTTTTTGAAGCAACCGGGCGAATCGGAGGGAGGCTTTACTCCGCAAAGGGAAGTCCCAACTGGTCCCGGGACGTTTTCGAACTCGGCGCCATGCGTTTTCCGCCCACCGAGTTTCTGCTTGACCAGTATCTTCAGGAAATCCTGGGCCTCAAGCTGACCGACCTTCCGTTGTTTCCCGATCCAGGGGTTCTGAAAACATTCATTTGCTACAAGAATGAACAACCTCAAATCTGGGAGGGGGCAAACAGTCCGTTTCCGGCGGGGTTTGGCAAGGTACATACCGGCTGGCGTTCGCTGATGCAAAAAGGCGTCACCAGCATCCGCTCCGGCCAGCAGGTGCTGACGGCACCGCTCAAAATCCGCCGGATTCTCCAACAGGCCGCTTTTGCGCGCCAGGCAGGTTTGACGGACCAAGCAGCGCATTGGGAAATGCGCGCCCGCCAAGCCTGGCAAACATGGCTTGATACGTTTTCCACCACCTCTTTGGTCGAAGGGCTTTACCGGATCTTTGCCAGGCATGGCTCCAGCGACAATTGGGCTGTGCCCGGACAGTCAATCTGGACCTTCGAAGACGTCGGGCGGTTTGCCGAACTCGGGATTGGTTCCGGCGGCTTCGGCCCGATTTTCCCAGCCTCCTTTTTGGAGATCATCCGCCTGGTAATCAACGGACTGGTTGATTCCCAGCGGCAAATGCCCTGCGGCATAGAAGAGTTGGCAAAAGGGCTCGCTGCACGGTTTGAAGCTGAGGGCGGACACCTATTCCTGAACACACCCGTCTGCTCGATTGAGCCAACCGAACGCGGAAGTGTGCGGCTTGAAAGCCAGTTCAAAGGCCCCCTCAACGATGGGGCGCCTTATCAGCGTGTGGTACTTGCAACAACAACACGCGCCATGGAGCTTGGCACGAATGTCACGTCCTATTTTCCTGCGGGAGCTGCACAGATCGGGAAACCGGTCCTGCAAGCGGATGTCGCAGAAGCGGTGAAGACCGTTCAAGTCATTCCCTCAAATAAAATTGCAGTCCGAATCCGCAAATTCTGGAAGGACAACCCGGATGCGCCGCGCGTATTGCTCACGGACTCAGCGGTCAAGCAGATTTACACCCTAGATTATGGCGAGGACGACACCGCCGTTTGTTTTCTCAGCTACACTTGGCTCGCGGATGCCGTCAAGCTCCAGGCTGTTGGCAAATGTGCCGGCGAGATTTCCTTGAAAAAGCAGGCGGTTGAGACAATGCTTGGTGTCCTTCAGACCCAAATGGGACCGGAAGTTGCCGCTTGGTCGGAAAATCTGCGCCCGCTCAATGATGATTTCGACGAGAATGTCGCCTGCATCTGCTGGCAGGACGAGCCGTTCCAGCACGGTGCCTTTAAATTGTCGCCCCCCGGTCAGGACCCCTACATGCAGAGGCTGTTCTTCGACTATCAGAAAGCGGGAACAGAGCGAGACTCCGGAGTGTATCTGGCCGGCGACTGCATCGACTGGTCATCCGGCTGGATAGAAGCCGGTCTGCGGACCGCTCTAAACGCAGCAACCGCCGTGGTGCACTCACTCGGTGGATCGGTCCATACCGCAGACGGGCAGAGCCCTATGACCATTGACGCAGATGCCTTCGACTACGGCGGAAGCGGGCGCAGAGGCGCACGCCTTCATGCCGCTGAATAGCACTACATCATCCGATGATGCAGATCGATCATGATCCAAAGGCTTCCGCCCACCATGATGCAAATCAGAACGCCAGCAAAGGCGAGGAAGAACATGTTTTCGCCTGGCGTCGATTTGAAATTCATGTGCAAGAAGAAGACAAGATGCACCATGACCTGCAGCACGGCAGCAACCGCAATCACCACATAGGCGGCGGTTCCCGTGAGCAGCTCTGCCCACACAATGCCGAACGGGATCGCCGTTAGCACGACAGCTAGAAAAAAGCCGTTGAGATAGGTTGAGCGGCTCGGGATTTCGGAATGATCCATTGCGCTGTCTCCTACATCACGCCGGGCAGATAAACGACCGAGAAGATCCCGATCCAGACAATGTCGAGGAAGTGCCAGAACAAGCCGAGGCGAATGAGCCGCGAACGCACCGGCAGGGTAAGCCCCTTGGACAGCACCTGGCCGATCATCACAAAGATGCCTATCGATCCAAATGCCACATGAAGTCCGTGGGTCCCTACAAGCGTAAAGAAGGCAGACAGGAACCCGCTGACTTCAGGCCCCGCGCCCTTTTGTATCATTCCGTAAAACTCGACCAGTTCCATCGCCAGGAACCCGAGGCCGAGACCAACGGAAATAACAAGCCACTTCACCACCTGCCCTGCCCGGTCTTCGTGCATGGCAATCGTTGCGAATCCGAATGTCAGACTGGAAAGCAGCAACAAAGCCGTTTCACTGGCCGTGTGCCGCAAGTCGAACAGCTCCTTGGCCGTCGGGCCAGCCGCCGAGTTGTTGCTCAGAACCACATAGGTCGCGAACAAAAGAGCGAAGATGATGGCATCGGTCATCAGATAGACCCAAAAGCCAAACTCCCGAGCCTCTAGTGATTTTTGCTCTTCGTGCGCCAGAACGGCTTCTTGCTGGAGTGTGTTGGTCATTCAAGCACTCCCCGGCAGAATCGCGCCCGTGGCGGCACCGCGCGGGGCAAACTCGCGCATGTCGTGAAGGTCACCCGGCGCAATCGCCGCAAGCCTTGCGCCCTCGATCCGCGCTACTTCTGCGGCCGGCAATACGAACTCTGTATCGTCATCGCAGGCCCGGATACCCACGCATACCAGACTGGCCACGAAACACAGCGCTGCAAGCCACCAGATATACCAGACCATGGCAAATCCCAGCAGGAAGCCAAGAACGCCCATGACCGGTCCAAGCCAAGTGTTTTTCGGCATGACAATGTCTTCATAGCCAGACGGTGCCTGGTATGCCTGTCCGCGCAGCTTCATATCGTGGAAGGCATCAAGGTCGCGCACTTCCGGGATGACCGCGAAATTATACGGCGCTGGTGGCGATGACGTCGCCCATTCCAGCGTCCGGCCGTTCCAGGGATCCCCGGTCACATCCTTGGACGATCCCCACTCTTTCGCACTGACATAAAGCTGAATGCCGATGCAGATGATGCCGAACAGAACGAAGACCGCGCCAAGCGCCGCAACAATCAGATACGGTTGCCAATTCGGGTCCTGGTAGTGCTCCATTCGCCGGGTCATTCCCATGAAGCCGAGCACGTAAAGCGGCATGAACGCAAGATAGAATCCGATGATCCAACACCAGAACGACCGGATGCCCCACTTTTCGTTCAGCTTAAAGCCGAACGCTTTCGGAAACCAGTAGTTCATACCGGCGAAATAGCCGAACAAGGCTCCAGGGATCAGCATGTTGTGAAAATGCGCCACAAGGAAGGTGGAATTGTGCATCAGATAGTCTGCCGGTGGCAGCGCCAGCAGGACACCCGTCACCCCGCCGATCACAAACGTCACCATGAAGCCGATGGTGAACACCATCGCTGGGTGAAACTCAATCCGGCCCCGGTACATGGTGAAGAGCCAGTCGAAGATTTTGACGCCGGTCGGAACGGCGATGATCATCGTGGCGATGCCGAATACGGCATTCACATTCGCCGAAGATCCCATTGTAAAAAAGTGGTGCAGCCATACCGTAAACGACAGGATGGCGATGCAGGCAGTCGCATAGACCAGCGACGCATAACCAAACAGCCGCTTGCGTGAGAAGGTGGCGACAACTTCGGAAAAGATGCCGAAGGCCGGAAGGATCAGAATGTAGACCTCCGGATGCCCCCAGATCCACAACAGGTTGGCAAACATCATCATGTTGCCGCCATCGCCATTGGTAAAGAAGTGAAACCCGAGCGTGCGGTCCAGTGCCAGCTGGAGAGCAACCACAGTCAGAGCGGGGAACGCAAACGCCATCAGGATCGAAATACACAAAGCCGTCCAGGTGAATAGCGGCATCCGCATGTAAGTCATCCCCGGGCAACGGTTTTTTATTATCGTGACAATGAAGTTGATCCCGGTGAGCGTGCTGCCGACTCCACTGACCAAAAGCGCCCAGATCCAATAGTCAACGCCGACCCCGGGACTGTATTCAATGCCCGAATAGGGCGGATAGCCGGTCCAGCCCGCTTGCGAGAACTTGCCAACCACGAGCGAGACCAAAACAAGCGCAGCTCCCGCTGCTGTCATGAAAAAGCTGAAGGAGTTCAGAAAGGGAAAGGCAACATCCCGGGCGCCGATCTGCTGAGGAACAACAATGTTGATCAAGCCGGTCAGGAACGGCATGGCGACGAAAAAGATCATGATGGTGCCATGCGATGAGAAAATCTGCTCGAAGTGTTCAGGCGGCAGATATCCTTCATTGTTCAGCGCAATGGCCTGCTGGGCACGCATCATGATCGCGTCGACGAAGCCGCGTACCAGCATTACCAGAGCCAGCACGATATACATGATGCCGATTTTCTTGTGATCGACACTGGTCAGCCAGTCGAACCACAGCGCCTTCCACGCCTTGAGATAGGTGACAAGCAAAAAAGCCGCGATGCCGCCGCCCACAGTGACGGCCGCACCGCCCATCGCGACCCAGCTGTAAAACGGCAACGCGTCGATTGTCAGACGTCCGAGCATCAGGCAGCCCCCCGGCAAATCAGTTCGGCAGCTTCGCTTTCATAGGGGCCGACAACCGGCGCATATTTGCGAAGAATGATTTTGAATAGGCCCGGCTCATATGACGAATAGTAGGTCACCGGATCGGCAATGCTTTGTTTGTGCAATTCAACGTAGGTCGGAGCATCCAGCGTGGATGCTGAGGCTTTCACCTTGTCCGACCAGTCGGAAAAATCGCTCTCGGTCATGGCATGTGCCTGAAAATACTGGTCCGAGTATCCATCGCCCGAATACATCGTATTCCGCCCGGTAAAGACGCCCGGTTCATCTGCCAGCAAATTAAGTTCACTGCGCATCCCCGCCATGGCATAGATCTGGCCTCCTAGCGCCGGAATCATGAAAGAATTCATCACCGTATCGGAGGTAATTTCAACGCTGAGCGGGCGGTCCGCAGGAAAAGCGAGCTCGTTGACGCTGGCCACGCCCAGCTCGGGGTATATGAACAACCACTTCCAATCCAGCGCCACTGCTTGCACTTGAAAGGCGGGTTTGTCCGAGACAATCTTTTTGTAGGGATCGAGTTTGTGGGTGCCTTCCCAAAGCAGAAAACCGATGGCCACGACGATGATCGCCGGTACGGACCAAATAACGGTTTCGTATTTCCAGGATCCTTCCCAATCCGGCGCATAGGCGGCGGATTTGTTTTCGCGCCGGTAGCGGATCAAAAAGGCAATGGTCAGCACATAAACCGGGATCGCAACAATCATCATCAGCCAAAAGGCATCAAACAGAAGGTTGCGCTGCGCGAGCGCGATCGGCCCTTTGGGATAGAGGATCGGCGCGTCAGACAAGGCACAGCCGGACAAAGCGAGAAACAAGAACAGTGGGCCAACGCCACGTATCAAAGGCCGCAAAAACATAATGTGGGTCACAGGGCGCCACCTTTTCAGACAATCAATTTCCATTGTCACCGCAAAGCGTAACGGAGTCGTGACCGTATAAGAAGGCCCGATTTTGCAAAAACCGCGCGGTGCTCGTGCGGGCGGCGAAACACTGGAGCTGTAATATACGGTCCAAGGTGGAATGCGTGCGCCGCAAAAACGGCACCGACAGTGCCTCCTGTCACGTTGATGAGAGCCCGTTGCGCAAGAAGATGCGGTTCCGAAGAAAATGCATATCAATAATAAGCATTTTTTTTAAGACTCTTGGTCTCTCCTCTAGGGATGGGGAGATACGCATGCAAAAACTAAAAGACTTCACAGCATGGCTTTTTATTGATCCGGCGCACCCAACAATTGCGCTTGCGCAATACCGGGAGATGCGGCGGCAAATTCCACTTTTATATGCACTTCTCATTGTGAATGCCTGTGCGGTTGCCTACACCCACTACTCAATTGCACCCCACGCACTGGTACTGGGTGTGTTGATCCCCCTTGTGTCGATCAGCAGTTTCCGCATGATCACGTGGTTGCGCCGCAAGGATGTGCCGACAGATCCGGTCATAGTTATCCGGGAGCTCAGGCGGACGCTTTTTCTATCAGTTGTCCTTGGCGGATTTTATATCGCATGGTCGCTCGCGCTCGACTCCTATGGCGGCCCGATGCAACGTGGTCATGTCGCGCTGTTTATTGCGATAACGGTCGTCGGCTGCATCTTTTGCCTGATGTATCTTCCCCAGGCCGCCCTTGGCGTCATGGCGGTCGTGACCCTGCCCTACATGATGCATTACGTCAGCCAGGGTGAAGACGTCTACATCGCGATTGCCTTGAACATCCTCCTGGTCTGCCTGGTGATGATCACCGTGCTTCTGAACGGCTATACAGCCTTTACAAAGCTGATCCGGTCCCAAGCCGATCTGGCCGCGAAAAACGAAGAAACAGAACGTTTGAGTGCAGAAAACGCGCGGCTCGCGCACACTGATGCCCTGACAAACCTGCCGAACCGGCGGTATTTCTTCAACGAGGTCGATCGCCAGATTGAGCAGCATGCAGCCAACCAAAGCAGCTTTGCCGTTGGTGTGCTGGATCTGGACCGGTTCAAGCTCGTAAACGACACCTATGGGCACCAGTTTGGAGACATCCTTCTCACCATGGTTGGGGACAGGCTGAGAGAATTTGTGTCTGAAAAGGCCCAGGTGACCCGGCTCGGCGGCGATGAATTCGGTTTGCTCTATTTCGGCGCGCTGGACGAACTGGAAGCATTTGGCCAGAAGATTTGCACGGCGCTCTCCGCGCCCTATCAAATTGGCGAAACGCCGGTTGCGATCGGCTGCTCGTGCGGGCTCGCTATTTATCCGGACGCCGGTACCAATGGACCGGTCTTGTTCGATCGTTCGGACTACGCATTGTACAACTCGAAAACCAACCGGCGCGGTCAAAGCACTGTCTATTCATCAGCCCACGAAGCAACGATCAAATCGGAACGGGCCATTGAGAGCGCCTTGCAGCGCGCCGACCTAGACACCGAGTTTCAGGTATTTTTCCAACCGATCATTTGCCTGCGCAAGAATAGGATCAAGGGCTTTGAATCGCTGGCCCGCTGGAACAGCCCCAGCCTGGGGCCTGTGCCGCCGGCACGCTTCATTCCGGTTGCTGAACGGTGCGGGCAAATTCAGCGGCTTACGGTCTCGTTGTTCAACACTGCGCTCGACAGTCTGCTTCAGATGCCCGATTTACCTGTCCTGTCGTTCAATCTGTCGGCGCATGACATCAGCAATCCGGAGACCGTTGATGCGCTGTTGTCCGCGATCGGCCGACGGGTGATGGACCCGGAGCGGGTTTCGTTTGAAATCACGGAAACGGCGGTCATCGCTGACTATGAGACCGCAAACGCCTCCCTTCATCGGCTGCGCGAAGCAGGTGCCCGTATCGTGCTGGATGATTTCGGAACCGGGTATTCCAGCCTCGGCTATTTGCACCGCCTCCCGATTGACGGTGTAAAGGTCGACCGCAGCTTTGTATCTGCGTTGGGCGAAAGCGGTGGCCACAAGGTGGTCTCTTCGGTAATTGCCCTTTGCAATGCCATGAAGCTGTCTTGCGTGGTCGAGGGTGTTGAGGAAGAATGGCAGGCGATTGAGCTGCGCAAGCTTGGCTGTAGTCAGGTCCAGGGTTATTTCTTTGCCCGCCCCATGCCGGCTGCCAATGTGGTCGCAGACCTGAACGCATCCGGAGAAATTGCCGGACTGCCACTCGCCTTGCCACGGACACAAGCACGGTCCGCAAACGGATAATATTGGAAGGAAGCCTCGTGGCCGGAGGGACAAAGCGCCAAAAAGAGATGCGCAAAGCCCTGCGCGCCCTGCTGCCCAGAGTTCCCTTTTCAGATGCCGAAGACATCTTGGAACGGGCCCTTGCCGGCCATCTCCGGCATTTGCCGCCCTCCATTGCACTTTGGCAGGCAACGACGAGCCATATTCGCCACAATCATACAGACTACGACCTTCTGCTTGACGATGCCTATGACCGGGATGCAGCGCGTTTTTTCGTCGTAGACGACATGAATGACTGTCTTCGGGACTGGGGCTGCAACCGGCAGATCGAAGAAACCGAAGAAGATGTTGTTCCCGAATAGAACCTAGCCGCAGACCGCAACCAAAGATACCATAGATGCGTGCCCGCCATTCCAACATGAGGCATTCATCATGCGCTTTCGATTGTTTTTAAACCTTGCTTTTATGCTCCCTTTGATTGGCACAGCTCACGCGGCACAGAACCGGATCGACACAATCCGTCCGGACGCGCCCGAGCTGGCAAAACATGGAGACCACGGCGTTGGCCGGCTGACACTTGAGCTGACCAACCCGGATCAGATTGACATCCTCAACGTCGGGGATACCGGTGACCTGCCAATCTACGACCGCCGGTTGACCGTCGAGGTGTATTATCCTGCGCAACGGAACGCTGCCCCCACACCGATGGCGACCTTCTTGCGCGATGGCGAAACCGAAGTGGTTCTTCATGGCATATCCGCGGCCGGTGCGGAGCCGGACCGGACCGGCGCTCCCTACCCCCTGGTGCTGGTGTCGCACGGGTATCCCGGCAACAGGTTTTTGATGAGCCATCTTGCTGAAAATCTGGCATCAAAAGGTTATGTCACCGTATCGATAGACCACACAGATTCGACCTATCGCGATAAGGCGGCATTCGGATCCACACTGGTCAACCGGCCGCTTGATCAGATTTTTGTCCTCGATGAGTTGGAGCGCTTGAGCACGGAGGCAGGCGGCCCGCTCAATGGCCTGGTCGACACGGAAAGAACCGGCCTGATCGGCTATTCGATGGGAGGCTATGGCGCCTTGATTGCCGCAGGCGCTGGTGTGACTGACGTAGCCGTCGATTATGATTGGGGGGCGCCGGGAACCACGCTTGCCCGGCATCTTGCCGGATCAGACAGCCACGAGGCGCTGGTAGATGACCGGCTGGCAGCCATTGTTGCAATTGGTCCATGGGGCCGGGAGCGCGATTTTTGGAACGCGGATGGAATGGCAGGACTGCGCGTGCCGACACTGTTTGTGGCCGGTAGTGAAGACGACATCTCCGGCTACGAAGGCGGGATACGAAGACTTTGGGAAGAAGGCACGGGAGCTGACCGTCACCTGCTGACCTTTGTCAGCGCAAATCACAACGCTGCCGCTCCCATACCGGCACCGGCCGAATCCTATTTCTTTAGCGAGACGCTCGGCTGGTCTCCATTTGAACACTATGCCGATGCGGTCTGGGATTCGGTCCGGATGAACAACATCCTTCAACACTTCACGACGGCGTTCATGGATCTTCATATCAAGGGCGACACCGACAAGGCGGCCTATCTTGATCTGGTCCCGAAGGCGGAGGACGGCGTCCACGCCGTGTCAGAGGACGGTTTCCCGACCGACAGTCACACGTATTGGGCCGGGTTCGCCGACCGTACGGCCAAGGGGCTCAGGTTCGAAACACTGAGCAAAGACCAGAATGCAAAATGACAAAAGCAGGCCCGGTGGAGCAATGAACCGCCGGGCGCGCTCGGTCCTTCAAGGTTTGTAGATCCACTGTTCCGGCACATGCGCGGTCACGGTTTCGCCGGCTTTGATTTTGCCTGGAACTTCAATGAAACCAACCAGCCCGCGCAGCCGCCGCGCCACCTTTGGAAACAGAAGATCAAGCCCCTCCCGCCCCGGGACATGTTCGGCAATTGCGCCGCCGGCTATCCGGCAGGGGACATTGTCTCCGTCAACCCGGACAACCACACCTCCTTCGAAGACGAGACGTGTGCGCGGCGGGATCAAAGACAGTCTCACCAGGCCGCTGGTGACGATATTTGCGCCGATCCAGCCAGCTGCAAGTTTTGGGATCTTCATACGTTTTGCGATCTCGTCCATCTCTTCGATCGATAGGATCGAGACTTGGCGCTCATTGCACATTTCCGTCCCACGTGCATACCAAGGCTCCCGCCCGCCAGACCTGCGCGTAAAGCCTGCATGACGGTCCCCCGGGATGCCCTCAAAGGTCAAATCGAGACCTTCTACCGGTTTGGTTTGGAAGTCTTCCGGACTTAGCGTTTTGAGTACCTCCTCCACCTTTCCGGGCAGTTTTTGTCTCTTGGTAAAGTGGGCAGGTTCGATGTCTTCGTGTCCAAACAAGTCGGCCGGCATGAAAAAATCCTACTTCTGCGCGCATGAAGGTTGCACGGATGCTAATATGATCAAAGAATATCCGTAACCAATTGAAGGATAGATTTAAACTGTGAATGATAGCTTTTGCAGCGCCACAAGGAGAGCGGTTGTGTTGAAGCAGATCAAGGCGCTGTTGGGTCTTGCAATTGTGTTTGCGGCTTTCATGGGCACACCATCCGCCGAAGAGGCACTTTCGCCCCCGATCCATGTCCGGGTGGTGCAAGACAGCAACTTTCCGCCATTCATGATGAGTTCCCAAACAGGCGCCGCGGGGCTCTACGCCGCTTTGGTGCGGGAAGCCGGCACTTTGATGCCCAGCTTTGAGATCCATATCGATGCCGTTCCCTGGAAGCGGGCTCTTTTCCTCACGAGCACTTCTCAGGCGGATGTTTTGTCCGGCACCTACCACAAGCCGGCAGCGCGTCCCTGGATCGCACGCTACTCAAACCCGATGTTCAATGAGCGCGTCTTTGTCTACTGCCACAGGGATGCGCAGCCAGCAAGCAATGACTACCCCCTGGGTTTCAAGGGTTTGGTTTTTGGCAACAACACCGGTTATCAAACTCCCGGTCCGGTGTTTTTTGAGATGGTTGAACGCGGCGATATCATGCTTGAAGAAGACAGCGGCACCGCGTCAAACCTGCGAAAACTTCAGTCCCATCGCATCGATTGTTATGTTCAGGACGAAACCGCAGCCGACAGCATCATTGAGGCACGCGCTTATCACGCCATTCGAAAAATTGTTCCCGTAAGCGACGAAGCCGTTTTCTTAGGGTTGTCAGAACGCTTCAACGACCTTGCCGGAGAAGCATTTCTGACCGAGTTTCACCTGGCGTTGTCGGAGCTCAAGCGATCCGGACGGTATGACGAGATCATACGGCAAATCTATTCCAAAACTTCGACAAACTGAAAAAGCGGATCTTGCGATCCGCTTTTTTTGCGTCACTGGAGGGGCACTGTGCAGACCATCTGCGTGTGCGACGAATTGATGTAGCAATTCGGCGGCAGCGGGCCGGTCGGGATTGGATAGTAGTAGTAAGCAGGTTTGTTTGCGTTTGCCATCGCCGCACCCGTCGCAACACCAGCAGCATAGGCCGCCCCCGGATGGTAATAGGGACCGTAGGGCGGGTAGTACGGATGGTACGGGTGATAAGGGTGGTACGGATGATAAGCCCGGCACCGCGGATCTTGAGGTGCGTGATAGCAATAGGGTCCGTAAGGCTCAAACCCAACACCTTGGCGGGGTGGCGGCGCGCCCGCACCACGGTGTGGCAGCGGAGCTCCCGCACCATGGTGGCGCGGACCGGGACCCCGGTCAATAAACAGAGCAACATTGTCCGCCTGATCTGGCAAGGTGCCGCGCAAAAGCTTGATTTCATAAACCACGCTTGAGCCATCGACCGTGGAGGATATCAGCTCTACAAAGGCCGGAGCTTCATCGGTCTTCCCAAGGATGCTGACAGCGGCATTGGGCGGCTGATTGGCAAATCCATCTGGCGCCGTCCAGAACTGCGAGAACGAAGCCTTGTCCAATTGACCGGCAACCCGGTAGGGCCGGTCGCTGAAATACAGGATGGTCGGGGATGCATCGGTCAGGGTGAGCGTTGTCTGGCCATCATAGGTCATGCCGCCAGCTTGCTGGACATAATCATAGGTTGGCGGTGGTGTCGGATCCGCATTGGCCGGAACGGTTTGCTGAGCCAGAACGGCGGTTGAAGACAACCCGATCATGGCGGAGGCACAAAGGATGGATAATCGTCTCATGTTTCCACTCACTTCCTAACTTCGCGGCCGGTGTGGCTGCATCCTGTCTGTACTATTTCACAGTGTTTATGATCGCCATGTGATGCGAAACACAGGTTTCGCTGCAGCAGGAAGCTTAGATTAACCACACAAAGCGCCCGTTTCTGGTCCGATCGCATTAAATTTGCGTAAGGCATGCATCATGAGAGGCCAGTCCAATGCAGTTTCATTCCGTCCCGTTCCTGCTTGCATGTGTATTCGCCGCTGCTGCCAGCGGCGCAGCCAACGCGGGTGTCACCATTGAATTCAGCGAAAGCGCGCCAAAAGACCGATTTGAAATACGGAACGATAGCGGCTGTTCCACCGGGCCGTTTGAACTCCAGCTGGACCTGTCAGGCTCAGCGGGCAAGCTCATCTTCGACACCACCGGAAACGGCGCGGGTGTGAGCGTCTACCAGCCGTTCGAGCTGGTCAAGGGCCAGGAGCTGCTGCGGATCGATCGTATCCCTTCAGACGGCGATCAACGGATTGAAATGGCTGTAACTGATCTGAGGCCGGGCGCGATCGTGGAATTCACGATTGATGTTGACGACACACTGCCTGCAAGTGCGCTTGGGCAAACCCGGATCGACGGCTCTGAAATCGCAGGCGGACAGGTTTTTCTGTCTGCCAATGGCGCCCCGCCTGTGAATGGCGAATTCGGCACCGACGGCAAAGCCCTAGTCAACTTTGCGGGCTGCGTTTCGTAAAGGCTGACGTCAACACTTTGAACTAGCGCAGGATAAAGCGGAAAATCGGATCATCTGTTAAACTGGTCAGCCCGGCGACGATCTTGCGGGCGAAGTAGACAAGGTTCACCAGTTCCGCGAGCTGCACCGTTTGGCTTTCATCATCCAGCGGCAGATGGTCTCGCCAGTTATCGGCCACTGCCTCGACATCAGGGACGGGTTTACCGGATCGCGCAGCGTCAAAAGCCGCGACAAGCGCCGCTTCGAGATCATCCAGCAAGGGTTGATAACCGCTCAGTTCGTCGTTTTTGATCACGATGAAACGCGACTGGCAAAACAATGCCGTGTAATCCGCAAGCGTCTCCAGCGAAGCCAGAAACTCCCGGCTCTTAATGGTGGTTGCCGAAAGGACCACCTGCTCATCGCGAAAAGTGGACAGCTGGGCGGCAAAACTGCTCACATTCGCCACAAGAACCCGCCCGGCCTTGACCGAATTGGCCTCTTCCGCGGCGCGGGAACTGACCAAACGCTTCGCCTCGGACAACAGGCTTTCGAGCCCGGTCTTAATACGGGTATCGGTTTTGATCGGGAAGACTAGGATTGAAACCACGAAGCCGGCGGCCGCTCCAATTGCCGTGTCATAAACCCGTTCAAGCATTCCGGCGGTGCCAATCCCCGACACGAGGTGAAGACCTAAGACCGCGCAAAAGCCGATGATAATGGAGCCCGCCATATAACTCCGCTCCATTGCAATGAATATGAACATAAACGCCGCAAGCGCCAATGCGCCAAGGACATCAGGGGCCTGCTGCCAAAAAACAAATGCGCCAAAGGCTATGCCGACTCCGATGACAGTGCCGGCAACCCGCTCAATGGACCTGCGCAGAGTTTGCCCCAGGCTGTTGGACAAGACGAGGATCACCGTCATGGTCGTCCAGTAGGCATGCTTCAGGTCCAGGACGTGCCCAATGGCAACGGTAATCCCGGCAGCGAGCCCGCCCTGCAGCGCCAACCGCGCAGAGGGAGAAATGTGCGGAGCAGCTGATACGCCTCTGGGAAGCGGAATTCCTGCCTGCGCTGGCTCAACGTTTTCCGCGGTTGCAATGAGCGACAAACGTTTGAGCCCTTGATAAAGCCTCAGAAACCGGAACCGGTCCGTGCGTGATCGCTCACGGTTTTCGGGCAGCCACGCGGACTGCGACAGTTCGGGCAGTGCACCGCTGCGCTTCCCGCCTCGCGTGACAGTCACCACTTCCTTGATAGCTGCTTGAAACACTTCAGACGCCAAGAGCTCCGCGCGCGTGACTTCGGACAATTTCTCAAGCGCATCCATGACCACGGACAGAGCCAGGATCTGTTTTGATGAGCGGGACAGAATAATCGACGGTTCCGGCGTTTCGATCGCCCCTGCCCGTGCAGCGGACTCGACTGCCAGGGTTAGTTCGGACCTCTTTTCTTTCAGGGCGTGCAGGATCTGTGCCTGGCGGTCAGCACTTGGCACATCGCCCCGGGCGAGCGCGATGAGATTGTTTGCAAGGGCACGCCCTAAAGACCTCTCCACCAGCCGCAAAACCTTAATCGGAGACGGTCTTGGCAAAATGGCAACAAGGACGGATACCACGCAGACAGATACCAGCCCAGCAAGCGGAAACCAGACCGCCAAGTGCATGGGCGGATGAAGCCCGACAATCAGCAACCATGCAAGTGCCACCAAAATCCCCAGCCGTTCAAAAAACGGCCCGTAGCGGCGCAGGAAAAAGCCAAATGCGATAACGAACACCCAAAGGATCTGCAGGATCAGATCGTGACCGTCAGGCACAACGAGGCGAATCGGCACCGAAAGCGACAAAATTCCAGTGAAAACGGCGCCGTTGATCCAAAGATGTGCAAGTTCTATTGTTCGAGAAGCGGGCTGTGTGAAAACCTGCAACAAAAGCGCAACAACAGCGCAGACCACGCTCAAATCCGGGACCCGAAGTGCCGGAAGAAGCGCTCCAATATGCGTCCCCAGTACGCCCGCACCCATCATTCCGGCAACAAGCCGGAACCCACGAACGAGCCGCAAACCGCCCGGATCGAGCCCCTGTATTTTCCTCATTGCAACGCGAATGCTACTCAAAGTATGGCCGGTCCGGTTAGAACTGCGCCTGCGCGCAGGCTCTAGAAAGAAGAGAAAAGAAGTTGAGTATCAATTCCGAATTTTGACATGCCACAAAGACTTCGGTCCACTCTTTTTCTAAAAATCCACGATGTGGTGTAATAAGATCTTGATTTCATCGAAAAATGAGAAACTATACGGAATTGGCAACGCCAATCGGCGGCTGGAATGCGCAATGGGCTCTTGTCGAAATACAATTTTGCAGTCATGGCTGCAACATTCGCATATGGACAGGCCGCGCCGGTCACGGCCGAACCGGAAAGCGTCGTCCATTTCGTTCAAGATTCCGATTACCTGCCTTACATGGGAACCGGAAAAACCGGACCAACCGGCATTTACACCGACATTATGCGGGAAGCGGATCGCCGAATGCCGGGTTTCCGGTTCGAAATACACGCTGTTCCCTGGAAAAGGGCGCTTTATGAGGTTGAAACCGGCACGGCCGATGGCGTGATCGGAACTTACTATAAGGCCAAAGAAAGGCCGTATATCGCGGTCTTTTCAGAACCGTTCAACGACGAGGAAACCTTCGTTTATTGCAAAAAGGGGATCGCACAGCAGACCTGGCGATACCCGATGGACTTTGCGGACCTTGTCTTTGGCAACAACGCTTCGTTCCAAACACCGGGCCCGGAATTCTTCGATATGGTGCGCGCCGGTAAAATTGGCCTTGAAGAAGCGCTCGGAACCGACGAAAACCTTCGGAAACTCCAAAATGGGCGAATTGACTGCTACGTTCAGGATGGCGTTGCTACAGACGGATACATCGAAGCTCACGGCTATGATCAGATCGAACGGGTCAAACCGGTAAAGACAGAGCAAGCGTTTGTTGGGTTCTCGAAGGCGTTTGCAGACAAACAAGGCACTGATTTCATTCCCCAATTCAATGCTGTGATCCTTGCCATGAAACAGGACGGGACAATCAAGACCATCGTGCGGAGGCACCTTGGCGGCGGAAGCTAGGATGGCCAATGCGCTACCAGCCTTCAAAAAAAGCACTTTTGCAAGTTTAGGCTACAACTATTGAACAAAACTCTCGTGAAAATTGAAAAATACAATTAATCGGAAATTTACTTAGCGTAACTTACCTTTGGTTGCATAAACACTGGAGGTATACGCCATGTCGATCACCATCAATCTGAAAGATTATAGCGCGCTAAAACCCGCGAGTGGAACAGTCTGGATCACCGGCTGGATCAATGGGGGCGACAGCGCACAGTTCAAAGTTCTGCAAAGCAACGGCACATTTGAAGCTCCTCCGGCGGGCGGCGGTGTCCCGTTCCTGAAAGTTGATAGTCTCTCATCAATCACACTGGATGAGGCCACAAATGGCGCCAACCGGCTGATGTTTGTCGTTTCGCAAGACAAACCTGCCCCTCTATCCATCACAAATTTTTCGCCCAAACCCTACACTCAATATCCATATATGGCGGCTCCTGGCGTTGCGCCTGCCGGCCCATATGACATCTTCGAATTCGGCATGAACGCTGCCTTCGATCTGTCCGCGGTCAATGGTTTTGGGCTCAATCTCGGGTTTTCCGCAACCGGTCCGGACGGCGCGATGTACCGCTATGGCGTGCGTGAAACAGTCACCCGGAAACAAGTTCAAAGTGCATATTCCGCATTCATCGAAAATGAAAAGAAACACTTTGAGGGCGCGGAATATTTCAAGGAACTTCTCTACACCGGCGCTTTGCCTGGTAGCGGCTACACCCCCCCTATGATTGGTGACGAGTTCTTCGCGATTTGCGACCCCAACGACATGCTTGCCGCAAAGACCGCAAACTATGGCGGCACGACAACCGACCC
Organism: Roseibium hamelinense; assembly: GCF_007830545.1. GTDB lineage: Bacteria > Pseudomonadota > Alphaproteobacteria > Rhizobiales > Stappiaceae > Roseibium > Roseibium hamelinense. The sequence goes on along the minus strand of NZ_VLLF01000002.1, from coordinate 124,242 downwards.
ATTGAGCACCTACTGGGACGACACTGTGACCGCCTTGTTCAAACACGGCAATATGGTCAGCATTGCGCTGGGAGCCGCCAACTATCTGGGCATTGCATTGGATACCAGTCGTTTATCCGCACCACCGGCGGTTCCTGCAAACTGCACATCCACCGCTTTCCAGTTCGATATCAAAGGCGAACACAAATACATTTTCCAACCCGAATCTGGGCTGAGAACCGCGGAATTCGTCTTCCGGCAATCTGGCTTCACAACGCCGGGATATGGTTCCGATCCCATTATCTCCCAGCTCCAGAACAACCTCATCGAGGCCATTTGCAGGGGCGTCGTTCTGGACGGCGTCAAGGACCCGAATGGCGCATCCACCAACAACGGCTTTAGCACAACGGCTTGGAACAATGACGCCAACTGGTACAAAGCCGGTTCAACATGCCACTATTACGCAAAATTCCTGCATTGCAGCGATACGGACGGAAAAGACTACCGGACTTCAAACACCCAGCCGATTTTCTACGGCGGGTCGGCCTATGGGTTCAGTATGGATGAAAACCCGGCAAACTGGCCTGCCAGCGCGGCTCAGGTTCCTTCAAAAACACCGTTCAACATCTCGTCCGGAACAGTTGATTTGTGGGTCGGCCCATATGAGAACCAAACCCACAAGCGGCCCAATACCGGCCAATATGCCTTCGGTTTTGGAACGGGGTGCGAAGCTTTGGCACCTGTAGTGATTGACGGCCAGACCTACAAGGCAAGCGGTGAAGGGGCCATAGGCGGCGTTCTACCCGACCTGCCGCACTGGACCAAGATGGAATTTCATGGACCAGGATCAGGGCATTACATTTGGATCAAGAACGGTCAGGTTGCCACCGGGGACTGCTTGTCTAAACCGGTCGAGCAACCCCAGAAAACACCGCATGTATTTGCCTGGCCAGCCGGAACGGATTGGAAACCGGGCGCAACGCCACCACAAAAGCCGTCGGCTTGACGTTCTGCGGCTGGTTCAGCCCATACGGATGACATGCGAGCATATCCCGGAGCGCAACTCCGGGGTATGGCCTGAAACGCAAGCCAGCGAGAGCTGCTAGTCATCAACCATTAAATTTAGATCCGCCCGGACCGGCGCATGATCGGACCCTGACAACGGACCGACAGCACAACCGGTTTCGACAATGTCCCCCCGCAGCAGAATATGATCGAGAGGCAGGCCAAGACCGGGCGTCGTGCTCAACCAGGTTGGTCTGAGGAACCCGCCGCAATCGACGCGTTCAAGACCAGTAGAGCGCAAAAGACGCTTGAACAATGGGGACCACGGCGTCGCGTTGAAGTCGCCGGCAACAATGACTGGCCCATCGGCCGCGTCCAGCTCAACCGAGAGTCTTGCAAGAATAGCCTCTTGTTGATCATAAAAACGCGGGCTCAGCGGCGGCAAAGGATGAAGAGCAAAGACTGAAAAACAAGTGCGCAGGCCGTCTGGACAATACCGTGCGCGGACAATCTCAGCAGGATTCCGGCCGACCTTGACCAACGTCTGTTCTTTGGGTGGCCAGGCTGACAGGATCACCGTTGACGGCTGGCCGGGACCGGCAAGGTTGGGGCGCCCGGCAAGATAAGGAAGGTGCAGAAGTGCCAAGCGATTGGCGTTCGAGGCATGTGCCGGAAGTTCAGTCAGAATTGCCAGATCTGCGCTTTGCATGTTTGCCCGCTGCTCCAGAGCGTTCAGCGCTTGAGCCGATCCGAACAGATTTGCCGCAACCACGGATATCGTAGGCCCTGCAGAAAAATGCTCCCCGGCCTTTGCATGCCAGGTGACCGAACCTGAAATCTGCCAGAATGCATAGCAGGCGCACAAGGCCGACAATGCTGCCCGCCGCGGTGCTCTAAGGACAGCAAAAACAGCTGCAAACCCCACACCTGCAAGGAGCGCTTGCACTTGGAAATGGGAAAACAAATCCATAGGCCAGCCCAAGGACCCCGCTGCTGCGATGCCGACGCAACAGACAAAAACGGTCAAAGCACCATTTAAAAAGACTTGCATGAAGCTCCTGAGCACGAAAAAGCGGGGCGCAAAACGCCCCGCCAAATGTCTTTTTGTCTGCCCAGCACCTTTTACCGGGTCAGCGGCTTGTACTTGATGCGGCGTGGATCGGCCGCGTGGGCACCAAGACGACGCACCTTGTCCTTCTCGTAGTCCTCGAAGTTGCCTTCGAACCATTCCACATGGCTGTTGCCTTCGAAAGCGAGCATGTGTGTGGCCAGACGGTCGAGGAACATCCGGTCGTGCGAGATGACCACAGCGCAACCGGCGTAGTTTTCCAATGCGTCTTCGAGCGCTGCCAGGGTCTCGGTATCGAGATCGTTGGTCGGCTCATCGAGCAGGAGAACGTTGGCGCCTTTTTTCAGCACCTTTGCCAGATGCACGCGGTTGCGTTGACCGCCGGAGAGGTCGCCGACCTTGGCTTGTTGAGCCGGGCCCTTAAAGTTGAAGGACGAGCAGTAAGCGCGGGAGTTGATCTCCTTGTCATCGAGATAAATGATCTCGTTGCCGTCGGAGATCTCTTCCCAGACCGTTTTGTTCGGATCCAACGTGTCGCGGGACTGGTCGACATAGCCCAGGTGGACGCTGTCACCGACGACCACTTCACCATTGTCCGGTTTTTCCTGGCCGGTCAGCATCTTGAACAGGGTCGACTTACCAGCGCCATTCGGGCCGATCACGCCGACGATACCGCCGCGCGGCAGTTTAAACGACAGATCGTCGATCAACAGCCGGTCTTCAAAGCCCTTGGAAACACCCTTGACCTCGATGACATTGGCCCCGAGGCGCTCGCCAACCGGGATCATGATCTGTTCGATGGTTGGCTGACGTTCTTCCTGAGCGGCCAGCAGGTCTTCAAAGGCCCGGATACGTGCTTTTGACTTGGTCTGACGGCCTTTCGGCGACATACCCATCCATTCACGCTCTCTCGAGATCGCCTTGGAGCGGGCCATGTTCTCGCGGCCTTCCTGCTCCATGCGCTTTGCTTTCTTCTCCAGATAGACGGAGTAGTTGCCCTCGTAAGGAATGCCGTGGCCCCGGTCGAGTTCCAGGATCCAGCCCGTCACATTGTCAAGGAAGTAGCGGTCGTGGGTAATGATCAGCACCGAGCCCTTGAACTCGCGCAGGTGCCGCTCCAGCCAATGAACGGTTTCCGCGTCCAGGTGGTTGGTCGGCTCGTCGAGCAGGAGCAGATCGGGTTCGGAGAGCAGCAGCTTGCAAAGCGCAACGCGGCGGCGCTCACCCCCGGAAAGATTGGCCACATCCGCATCGGAGGGCGGGCAGCGCAATGCTTCCATCGCCATTTCCACCTGGCTTTCCAGGTTCCAAAGGTCCTGGGCGTCGATCTCGTCCTGCAACTGGGCGGCTTCCTCGGCGGTCTCGTCCGAGTAGTCCATCATCAGTTCGTTATAACGGTCGATCTTGGCTTGCTTGTGGGCAACGCCTTCCATGACGTTTTCCATCACGGACTTGCTCTCGTCGAGCTGCGGCTCCTGAGGCAGATACCCGACCTTGGCACCCTCAGCGGCCCAGGCCTCGCCGGAGTATTCCTTGTCGATCCCCGCCATGATCTTCAAAAGCGTCGACTTACCGGCACCGTTCGGGCCCAGGATACCGATCTTGGCATCCGGGTAGAATGATAGGTGAATATTGTCGAGGACCTTCTTGCCGTTATAGGCCTTTGACAGGCCATGCATGTGATAGATGAACTGGCGCGCCATGGGGCTCGTCGTCTCCGCAGGTTGGAATGTCGGGATTCTTCTTAAAAATATGGCGCCGTTTTAGGGGAATTTGGGCGCCGGGGCAATGGGGGGAATGCAAACTGACACCGGCAGGAGTGGTGTGGTCGGGACGTGGAGCGCCGCTGGTCGGACGGCTTCCGTTGAGTACAGAAACAAATCGCTATGGGATTAGGAGGGTCCGGGATCCCCATTTCGCTGAGTGTTGGATGACATGCAGGCGGTTAGACGAAAGAGCGGTACCCCTAACTTGCCATCCAATGTTGTCTCCGCCCCGCGCGGGCAGCCAACCAACCGTCCACGATGCCGAAAGCCGGTTTGTTCGCCGCTTCGATGTCCATTCTGTTGCACTAGACACAATCTAGCATCCAAACGGGGCCTGGCCCATCACACAAATTGCACCGAACCGCTGCCATTTGCGGCCGCTCCCTCCGGCGGCCGATTTTCTCTTTCCTGCGCTTGGAAAAACCGTAAGCTGGGGCTTCAGATTGTACACTTCCCGCCCCTGCCCCCGGACCTTTTCCATGACCAAGCCCGATATCCTGCTGCCCCGCAAAATGCTGCCGATCGTCGAGGAGCAGCTGGACGAGGCATTTACCGTGCACCGGCTTTATGAGGCAGACGACCGCACCGCAATGCTGGCGCAAATCGGCGGCAGGATCCGCGGCGTTGCCAATGGCTTCGTGGCCATGGGCAATACGCTTCTCGCTGACTTGCCCAATGCGGAGATCGTTGCCAGTTTCGGGGTTGGATATGATCACATCAACGTTGCCGATTGCCTGGCGGCCAAGGTGATGGTTACGCACACACCGGATGTTTTGAACGAAGAAGTCGCCGACACGGCACTCGGTCTTTTGTTGATGACCGTGCGCGAACTCGGACAGGCCGAACAATGGCTGCGCGCCGGCGCTTGGACCGGGAAAGGGCCGTACCCGCTGACCCAGGCCACATTGCAGGGGCGCCGCATGGGCATTTTTGGCCTCGGGCGCATCGGCAAAGCGATCGCCAAACGGGCTGAGAGCTTCGGCCTAGACATCGAGTATCACGGCCGTACACAACAGGAAGGTGTCGACTATCCCTATCACGCCACTCTGACAGGACTGGCAGAAGCTTGCGACACCCTGATGGTGGTCGCACCAGGGGGCGCCGCCACCCATCACGCGGTCAATGCAGACGTCCTGAAAGCTCTGGGACCGAACGGCATCGTGATCAATGTCGGCCGCGGATCGGTGATAGATGAGGCGGCGCTGATCGAAGCGCTGGAAACCGGCACGATTTATGGCGCCGGACTGGATGTCTTCGAGGATGAGCCGAATGTCCCCGAAGCTCTTTTGGCATTGCCCAGGGTGACCGTTTTGCCCCATGTCGGATCAGCCTCGCAGGCAACCCGCAATTCCATGGGACAACTGGTGGTAGACAACCTGAAGAGCTGGTTTGCGACCGGGAAAGCACTGACGCCGGTCCCTGAAATGACCCGGCTGTGACACCCGGTCTCAGCCGATTACTTCGCCGATTAGCATTTGCGGCTTGGTGTTGGTGTAGTTGGGAATGTCGGCCAGAACGGGCGCTGCGGCCGCCATCGCTTCGCTGAACTTTTCCTGATCTTCAAAAACTGCCGTGAAAATCGCGTAAAATTCAGGCGGTGTGTCAGGTCCGCCGGACAGGCCTTTGCAGGCCTGCACCGAGGTCATGAACGGCCCCATATGCTGCTCGACCAGTCCCATGTGAGTGGATGTGTAGTAGTCATAGTCAAACGTGGTGTCAGCGCCGACGGGATACAACACTTGTAGTGAAACGGCCATTTGCCCTCCTGAACTTGCTCGGGGTGTGCCAGCTACCTGGCTGACGGGCAACATTGCAAACGCGAATGCCGTACGAGGTCAACAGGCTTGCAGCAGAAGACTACGGACACAGCCTCCCTTCTTGCGGGTGGTCGAGCGGTTTTGGTTGCAAACCAATCCTGCCCATGCTGTTCAGCCCTATCGATCACGCAACAGGTGGCTTTGCCATGATCAAACCCTGGACCCTTCTTTCAAGCCGGTTTCCGGTCGCTGACCGATGGCTGCGCCTGCGTGCGGGAACCTATGAAACCCCTTCCGGCCAGATCGTCGAGCCGTTTTATGTGCAAGAGAACCCGGAATGGATATGCGTGCTGCCGATTACAGCGGACGGGGAGGTGGTGTGTGTCCGCGAATACCGCCACGGAGCAGATAAGGTCTTGACCGGTCTGATTGGAGGTGTCGTTGACGACACGGATCCGTCGCCGAAGACGGCTGCCATGCGCGAGCTTGAGGAGGAAACCGGTTATCGCACGAAGGACATGGTGGCGCTCGGGGCAGCCTACGCCAATTGCCGGAACCAAACCAACAAGGTGCATTATTATTTGGCCAGAGGCGTTGTACCGGACGGGAAGCGGTCGTTGGACGAGCACGAAGATATCAAGATCAAGTTACTTCCCTTGGAAACGGTAAGTGCGCCGGGCTTCCTTCAGCAGAGCTACCATCTTCTGTGCTTGCATTTGGCAAAGCCCCATCTGCAAGTACACGAAAGACGACAACGGAACGATACATTAAACCCAAAGTAGATCACGACACGTATTCGTACTGATAGTTCGGAATTTTATGCAAATCTTCACCTTTTTACCAATAACTCGTCCGAATAACGGGTCTCTACCGTCAGAAAATTCTGCGGACTATTCAACTGGGACCTTAAACGAAGCGCATCGGCGCGGAATTCGATATGACGCAGGCAAGGCTGCTTGGAGCGGCTAACACTGTTGTTTTCATTATTGCCTTGCTACTGCTGCAAACAGTGAATGCGCTTGCGGCACCCGTTGAAAGGCCCGGCACCGCGCTGCCGAATGGAGACGAGGTCATCGCGGTTGTTCCGGCAAACTGGCCACCGCAATACAGTCTCAACAACAAAGGAGAGCCGCAGGGCTTTGCGATTGATGTACTGGACCACCTGGCTGATACGCTCGGGCTGACGGTCCGCTATGTTATTGCGGAGACTTTTGTCGATGCGATCGCGCTTTTAGAACAGGGTGAAGCTGATCTTATCCCGAACAGCGGCATCGTACCCGAGCGCCTCTCCGACAATCTGTTCACCCCGCCGGTGGAGACGTTCCGGATTGTAGCTTTTGTACGCACCGGCAATGTTGCTGCAACAAGCGCAGCAGCGCTTCACGGCAAACAAATTGGGGTCGTCAAGCGCAACGCAGGCCTTTTCCTGCTGCGCGAACGCAAAGACCTCTCCCTGACGGGGTATGACGATGCAGAGCACGCCTTGCTCGGTCTGCTGTCCGGCGCCGTGAATACCGTTGTTTATCCTGATACCGTGTTCAATTCCCTCGCCCGCAGTCATGGCGTCGCTGACCGGATCACACAAATCGGAACGCCGCTAAAAGAAGTCCCTCGCGGACTGCACTTTAATAAAGACAGAACCGACCTGCACGCCCTTTTCAGTTCGGCAGTTGCGGCGTTTGTCTATTCTCCGGCTTATCAACAGATCTACACAAAATGGTACGGTCAGGAAGAGCCGTATTGGACGGAAAAGCGCGTTCATGCAGCCATGTTGAGCGCCATGATCGTTCTGATAATGGGCTTCTTCTTGTGGCGCTTCATGATGCTCCGCGAATTTTACAAAAGGCTTACAATTTCGCAGCAGCAACTCATCCACTTGAACGAGACGCTTGAGATCCGGGTCAAAAAGCGCACCGAGGAGCTTTCCAGGGAAGTAGATGAGCGCAAGCGCAGTCAGAACGATCTGGAAGCTTTCTTCAATCAGCCACAATCTCTGAACCTGATCGTTGATTTCAACGGCAATATTCTGCGCCATAATGGAGCGTGGTCGGATTTACTCGACTATTCCTCCCGGGAGTTGGTTTCTCGCCCGTTTATTCAACTTGTCCACCCGCAGGATGTCGAAGAGACCTTGGCTGTCTTTTCGAAACTCAGGGACGGAGAAGCGGTCGATGGCTTCGTCAACAGGTACTATTGCAGGTGTGGGATTTACAAGGATCTGCGCTGGTCGGCCCGTTCTGATATTGGCCGCCAACTAGTTTACGCCGTGGCCATCGACATCACCCGCGAGAAAAACGCGGAAGACGCGTTGAAGCTGAGCGCGAGCGTTTTCACCTCGGCTGACGAAGGGATCCTGAGCACCGATGCCTCTGGCACCATCCTCGATGTCAACGCGGCATTTACGGAGATTACCGGCTACGACCGGTCTGACGTTCTCGGCAGCAACGCGAGTGTTTTGAACTCTGGCAAGCAAGATACGGCCTTCTACAATTCTCTGTGGGAAACACTTCAGACCACGGGCATGTGGCGCGGCGAAATCTGGAACCGGAAGAAGACCGGTGAGGTCTATCCGGAAATGCTGACCATCAGCGCCGTGGAAGACAAAGACGGCAATGTGACCAATTACATTGGCCTGTTTTCCGATATTTCAAAGTTGAAAGCGCACGAAAAGCAGCTCGAACATCTGGCCAGATATGACAAATTGACCGGACTGCCAAATCGGGTTCTGCTTGAGGACCAGATGAGCCAGGCCATGGCCCGAGCCCGGCGCCATGGGCACTACATGGCCATCGCATTTATTGACCTGGATGGTTTCAAAACCGTCAATGACACGCACGGACATGCCGCAGGCGACGAACTTCTTGTTGCCATGGCCAAGCGGCTCAGATCCGTTTTGCGAACGGAAGACACCCTGGCCCGCATCGGCGGCGATGAATTCGTTGCGCTGATCACGGACTTACCGTCCCAAACCGATTGCATCGGCACTTTGGACCGCCTTCTATCCATAGCGGCACAGGAATTTAATCTTGAAAAGGCATCCGGTCCCGCTGCGGTTTCCGCCAGTATAGGCGTATCATTCTTTCCCCAAGACCTGCCCATGGAAGCGGATCAGCTGGAGCGGCAGGCAGACCAAGCCATGTATGAAGCAAAGCTTGCAGGACGCAACCGTTACCGGTTTTTCGATCCGCTGCAAGACCAGCAACTTGCTTGTTTTTATGCCCGCATCGAGGACGCGGGTGACGCGCTTAAAAACGACCAGTTCCAGCTGTTTTACCAGCCTAAGGTGGACCTTGAGAGCGGCGAAGTGATCGGCTGCGAGGCCTTGCTGCGTTGGCAGCACCCGGTGCGTGGTCTGCTGTCTCCGGCAGACTTCCTCCCTCCGGTTGAAAAACACGCCCACTTCGCTCTTCCGCTTGGCGACTGGGTGATGGAAACTGCCCTGAAACAGATTGCAGCGTGGCAGGAAACCGGCCTCGATTTTCCAGTCAGTATCAACGCCAGTGCCCTTCAAATTGCGTCGGACGATTTCGAAATCAAACTCAGATCACAGCTGGGCCGGTATCCCGAGATTTCGCCAGGCAAACTGGAGATAGAATTGCTCGAAACGGATGCGATCAAGGATTTTGATCATGTTTCGAATGTGATCCGTAGTTGCCGGGATCTTGGCGTTACCTTCGCGATCGACGATTTCGGCACCGGCTATTCGTCACTTGCCTACCTCAAACAGTTGCCAGTCAATACGCTCAAGATTGATCAAGGGTTTGTGCGGGACAGCGTGAACAACCCTCAAGATCAGGAGATATTGAAACTGATTATCTCGTTTGGGCAGGTGTTCGATCTCAAGGTTCTCGCAGAGGGCGTTGAAACGGTCGCGCACGCGGAATTGCTGAAAACCCATGGCTGCCGGTATGCTCAAGGATATGCTTTCGCTAAGCCAATGCCTGCAGCCGCCGTCGAGCGTTGGTACCGCACATGGGAAAGCGGAAATCCGCTTGGCAACAGCGCCCCCAGGCGGGCGTCGGCAAACTAGCTCAATAACTTCAAGCCACACTCGGCCATTTTTTCCGCCAAGGTCCTATCGACATTTATATAACATGTTATATAAATGCGAAGAGGTTCGAGAGATGCACCATGAACGACATTTTAAAAGAGCTGGGTTACACCTCGCTGGGCAGCCGGTTGAAACGAATTGGCGAGTTGCTGCAGGCACAAACCGCTGATCTGATGGAAGACATCGGGACCACGGGGACCGCAGTGCCCCAAAACCCTGCGCTAGCCGCACTTGCGCGCCATGGGCCTATGAGCGTCAGCGCTTTGTCAAAAAGCCTTGGCCAAAGCCAGCCCGGAGTGACACGGATGACAAACGCCCTCAAGACGGCGGGGCTTGTCGCAGCCGTGCCATGCAAAAAAGACAAGCGCATTTCGCTGCTTGCGCTGACCGACAGCGGATCCGCTCTCGTCTCCCGCCTGCAGGCAGACCATTGGCCAGCAGTCACCCGGGCCGTCACCAATGCCTGCGCTGACCTGCAGGGTGATTTGTTGCAGCAGCTCGAGCAATTGGAGACCACTCTTCTCAGCAAACCACTGGCAAAAAGACAGGAAACAAGTTGGTCATTTCAGGCACCGGCTCTTCCCGCATTTGCAATAAACGGAAAAGCCAGCGCTCCTCCAGCGTTCCGGCGTGCGATTTGGTCTGCACTGACCACCCGACAAAGGGTGTTTTCCTTAGGGGAAGGCACTGCCCTCCGGTTTGACCCAGAGATCGGCGCATTTGCAGCAACAAAAGACGACAGACCGGAAAGCCTGGCCGCTTTGAGCGCATTGCTCCGAACCCGAAGCGGCCCGGTGATGCTCTTGCAAGCTGACGAAATTGCACTGCCAGATGACCTCACCGCCGAAAAGACCGCGACAGGCGTTCTCCTGATCAAACGCCGATCAGTCACGGTTCATCGGAAAGACTTCAAGATCCAGCCGCTCGGAGATACGGATCATGCAGACATGCTTGCCCTGGCCGAACTCACCAAACCCGGGCCGTTTTTTCGGCGAACGCCGGAACTTGGCACTTTTTGGGGACTGAGGATCGATGGGCAACTGGCGGCAATGGCCGGAGAACGGCTTAAGCTCGAGGGCCACACCGAAGTAAGCGGCGTATGCACTCATCCTGATCACCGGGGCAAAGGGCTTGCAAAACTTCTGTCGGCTCGTGTCGCTGAGACAATCGAAGCCCGCGGTGAAGTTCCGTTCCTGCACGCCTATGCCGACAACGAGGGCGCGATCAAGCTTTATCAAAATCTCGGTTTTGACATTTTGACACCGGTCAATGTTGCGGTGGTCAACTCAAGGGACACGGCACCCGTTTTGTAATGCTCGCATGAGGTCATCGGAAAATCTTTCGAAGCGCCTGCATCCAAACCGGCCGCTCAAGTGTCTTTTGCATGTGACGTTTGCTGCTGGCTTTGTGCCCAAACCGGGCGGGCAGCGGTGCGACCACTTGGAGGAGACTACGATGAAAGCTTATCTCACTTTAGGAACGGCCCTTGCGATTGTGTTTGGCGCGGCCACCCTGGTTGCTGCAAATCCGCAAGTCGGCGGCGCTCCGATGTACGAGACCAAAAACATCGTCGAAAATGCAGTGAATTCCAAAGACCACACCGCGCTTATCACCGCCGTCAAGGCGGCCGGTCTGGTCGATACATTGCAAACCCCTGGCCCGTTTACCGTTTTCGCGCCAACCAACAGCGCCTTTGAAAAACTGCCCGATGGTTCCGTCGACAGTCTGTTGATGCCTGAGAACAAGGGTCAATTGACCAAGGTGCTGACCGCCCATGTGGTGTCCGGCGACATCTCCGGCAAGGACCTTATGACTTGGGCGAAATCGAATGGCGGCCGCTATAACATGCAAGCCGTTTCCGGTGATGCACTGACCGCCGTCGTCAAAGGCAGCAGTCTCTACATCTTCGATGAGGCAGGCGGCGCGGCGCGCGTGACCATCTCAGATGTCAATCAGTCGAACGGTGTCATCCATGTGGTCGATGACGTCCTGCTGCCGAAATAACCTGGATCGGCGCCAAAATCCGGTTTTAGTCTCCCGCGCTTAAGCGCGCGGGGGCAAGACTGTACGATTTCCCGGCAACCATTGATATGAACCAACCTGTTTTCAAAGGGCTCGTCGCCCTGCTTGCATTCATTCCCGTATTCATAGGCCTGACCGGCGTGGTTCTTGGCACGTCTTTTCCGGGATTTGACCTCACGGCGCCGGGCATTGATGCAGACAGTCACCTGCGGTTCCTGTCTGCCATTTTTCTTGCTGTCGGGCTCGGGTTTTGGTCCTGCTGTTTGCGCATCGGAGCTTATCAGGCACGGTTCGAAATGCTGTGTATTCTCGTTTTTGCAGGCGGTCTGGGCCGCTTGCTTTCGGCTGTTTTGGAAGGTCTGCCGTCAGCCGGTCACACGGTGGGTTTGTTCATGGAACTGGTGGTCGTCCCGTACCTTTTGCTCTGGAGCCGCCGTTCGGTTGCAGGCCAGCGAACCGAGGGGAAAAAGCCCCTGGCAAAGCTCAGCTAGCGATCCTGCAGCGCGTACCACCAGTAAGCGCCTTGAAGATAAGCGCCGCGTAGGGCCGGCAGCGGAAATTTCCGGGGCGGCGCAGTGATCGCCTGAGGCAGGCTGTCCTGGCCAATTCGGCCAAGGGCCAATTCGGCAAGCTTTTCTCCGGACAAAGACGCCATTGCGATACCGCTTCCATGCCAGGCCATGGCAGCGAAAACACCATCCATCCTGGGCACGGGCCCGACATAGGGTACCAGATCGCGGGTAAGGCAGACATGTCCGTACCAGGCGTGACTGGTTTCGACGCCGCGCCAAGCCGGAAACATGCGATCAAAATCGTCACGTGCGGCGGCATGCATGCGGCTCAAGGATGACTGTGTCTCAAACAGCCCTCCCCGCGTTCCGAACAGGAACCTCCTGTCCGGCAACAAGCGAAAATAATGCAGCAAGGTGCGCGTGTCAGATGCCATAAGATCCGATGTCCACCCCTGATCGGACAATTCGGCATCCGTCAGTGGCCGGGTCACCAGAATACTGGACATGACCGGAAACAGCCGCCCTTTCAGCCAGGCTGGCGTGTCCTCGCGGGCATAAGCGTTGCCGGCCAGGATCACCTTTCCTGCCCGCACGGTGCCTTCGGGGGTTTTAAGGCTCCACGCGCCGTCAAGTGCCGGTTCGATACCAGTTGCCGGAGATCTAGCGTAAATCCGCACGCCGCGCGCCCGTGCCTTGCGCGCCAAACCTTGAACATACTTCATCGGATTGAGGGCGAAACCGACGGGAACATGAAGCCCGCCATGAAACTCCGGACCGGCAATGCCTTCGGTACGAAGGTCCCCGGGCGACAGAACACGGGCTTTTATACCGTAGCTGTCGTCCAGGAACCGGGCTTCCTCCGCAAAACCGGCAAAATCAGACGGCCTGTGCGCGAGATAGATTTCCCCGTGCGAGTGCCGGTCAGCCTCGATCTGATAGCTTTCCAGCCGGTTTGAAACCGCCTCGATCGCTTCGCATTGATAGTCAAAGTAAGCGCGCGCCTGATCCAGGCCATACCGGCGCACCATTTGCCGGTCGCTCAGTTTGCTGCCCCCAAGGCAACAAAACCCGCCATTGCGCCCGGAAGCCCCCCAACCGACACGGCCGGCCTCCAGAATACAGACCGATGCCCCAGCTCCGGTGAGAGCAATTGCGGCACTTAAACCGGTGAAACCTGCGCCGACAATGGCAAAATCAAAGGCCGCCTCACCGAACAGCTTCGGATCTTCCTGAATGCTTCCAACGCTTTCTTCCCAAAAGCTGCCAACATTCAGACTGCCCGTATCCGGCGGCAACGGCATGAGCTAGATCCCCAACCGGTCGCGCAGAGAGAACCAGGTCATGGCGAGCACTAGAACCGGATACCGCAACGCCGTTCCGCCCGGAAACGCAGGAACTTTGAGGCGCTCAAAGATGTCAAACCGGCCGGACAACCCGTCGATTGCCTCTGCGCAGATCTGCCCAGCCAACGTCGCCATGGCAACGCCGTGTCCGGAATATCCGGTAGCGGTTAGAACATTGGGGGCAAGGCGGGCAAAATACGGCATACGCTTCGGGGTAATGGCAAGCGTCCCCCCCCAGCCGTAGTCTATGCGGACGTTCTTCAACTGCGGAAAAATCTCGATCATCGGACGGCGGACAAACTCCTTGATATCCTCCGGGAATTTATACCCATAGGTCTCGCCGCCACCAAACAGCAGCCGTTTATCCGCCGACAGGCGGAAATAATTGATCACAAATTTACTGTCTGCGACAGCCACATTGTCCCTGATCACTTGCCGGGCATCGGCATCCGAGAATGGTTCTGTCGCGACAACAAAGTTATTTATTGGCATCACATGGGCAGCGGTCGTTTTGTCCAGCGTCCCGAGGTATCCGTTGCAGCCAAGCACAAGGTGTTTGGCCCGGACGGTGCCGGTTGCCGTCGTCACAGTTACGGTCGCCCCCGGCTCATATCCGGTCACCCGGCTGTTCTCGCAGATGCGGACGCCTTTCGCCTCTGCCGCAGCGGCGAGGCCCAGGGCAAAGTTCAACGGATGGATGTGACCGGCGCCCCAGTCGACCGACCCGCCGAAATAAGCCGGACTCCCGACCATTTGCTGAACCTTCTCGTAGTCGAGAAACTGCACCTTGTCATAACCGTAGACGTGGCGCAGATGCTCGACATAGTCACGGCTCTCCATTACCCAGTCTTCGCGGTGATCCGCGTGCAGCACACCTGGCGCAAAATCGCAGGAAATTTCGTGTTTTCGTATGAGCTCCAGCATCAGGTCCATGGACTGGATCGACAGGTCCCAAAGCGCCTTTGCATGCGCCATACCGTGGCGCTTTTCCAGAACCGTCTGCTCCACGCGCTGGCCCGGACCGATTTGACCTCCATTGCGGCCGGAAGCGCCCCACCCGACCTTGTGCGCTTCCAGCAAAACCACCTTGTGGCCCCGTTCAGCAAGATGTAGCGCGGTTGAAAGTCCGGTATAGCCGCCGCCGACCACGCCTACGTCACACGTGGCGTCGCCTTCAAGCCGCGGGTAATCGGTCTGCCGGTTTGCCGTTGCAGCATAATAGGAAGGTGCATGAACACCTTGGCGGTCGTTGGCGGTCAAGAGATCTGGATTGCTGAACATTCACAAATTCCGGAAACATTTGTTTCTGCCGATGCGGATTCACGACACCGGCAGCTTCGAACGCACTGCAGCGGAAAGCAAGTGCATTTTGTGATCACAAAAATCCAAGCGCTAAGACAGGGCGAGCACGCGCAAAACATAGGCGGCCAATGCACCTAACACCAGCATGTTTAGGACCCACCAAACGCCTAGGAGCCGCTTGTGTTGCGGCATTTGCGAAAAGCGGCCTTGTCCGGCGTTTTTATTTTTCGCATGCTCAGTCATATGTAAAACGCTCCAAGAGAATGCGATCGGATGGAACGCCAAGGCCGATCAGGGCCACCTCCACTCCGGACATCATGGCCGGCGGGCCGCAGAGAATGTACAGCCAATCCGGGTCCGGCGTGCTGCCGAAAACACGGCGGACAAGCGCACCGTCAAGCATCCCCGTCTCCCCAGCCCAGCCTTCCGGCGGCTCAGACAAGCATTGGACCAGATGCCGGTTGTCTTTTGAGCAAAGCGAACGCAGCTCGGCCCCGGCAACAATCTGATCCGCAATCCGGTTGCCATAAACCACAATCACTGGCCGGTCGTCCCGCTCGGCTTCCAGCTGGCGGAGAATGGACAGCATCGGGGCAATTCCAACTCCACCGGCAATCAACGCATGGCCCGTTGCCTTTATTCCGTCGATCGTCAGATTGCCGAAAGGCCCATCGACGTAGGCGATGGTTCCCGGCGGCACATTTCCGATGGTGTTTGTGAAGTCACCGAGTTCCTTGATGATGAACCGTAAAACACCGCTCTCAGCCGGGGCCGAGGCAATCGAAAACGGGTTTTCCGCCAGTGAAAACGGACTGTGGCCCATATTAATCCAGCCGAATTGGCCTGCGCGGAACTCAAGGCCTTTGTGCCCCTCGGGCTTGAGAACGGCCTCCCATGTCCGGTCGGCCACCTTTTCCACCGACGCCACACGCCAGGGTCTGGCGCGCTGTAACAAGGGCCTTACCAGATAGACAGACAAGAGCGATGCCAGCGCGATTGCCAGAAGCCCGGTCCAAACAGCGGCCAACGCCGGGTCCTGCGCGTACCGTCCGGCATAAACCGTGTGATGCCAGGCCAGAAATGCGATCAGCGCCGCCCCGAGACCATGGGTCCAGCGCCAGCCTTCATAGGTCTTGAACACCTTGTCCCTTGCAAGCGACAACAGGACAAATGCAGGCAACAGCACCCAGGCGGCAGCTCCCGTTGCCAGCGCCAGACCGGGCTCGGCCAGGGTCAACTGACGTGTCGGATCGTAAGGCAGGGCGCGTCCGAACGGCGTCTGATAGAAAAAGGGGTGAAGGATTGCCAAGACCAGGCAGCTGCGCGCCAGCAATTGGTGAAAGCGCATGGTAATGTCCATACCGACACCGCCGGACATGGCTTTGAACCGCCCGGACAGCAAAAATTCTGCAAGCAGTATGGCGAAAGCCAGCATGCCCATTCCGGACGCGGCTTCATCCCAAAACCCGCGCGGCTCCCGCATACCGGCCATTGCCAGACCGAGTGGGATCAACACCACAAATAGATAGAGACCTGAAAGCGCGATACCGTTCATGGCTGTTCCCGGATGCAACGTCTTACATGCAATCCGGCGCAGCAAAGCGCGCGGGGGCCTTGCCCGCGATGATCTCAATCAAACAGCTGCGCGGAAGTCGGCAAGCCAGCCAAGTCCCTCGTCGGTATTGGTGCGCGGTTTGTATTCCGCCCCGACAAACCCTTTGTATCCGATCATATCCAGAACCTGCATCAAAAACGGATAATTGAGCTCCCCCTGGCCCGGCTCCCCGCGATCTGGAACACTGGCGATCTGGACGTGTCCCAAAACCTCTTTGAGCACCTGCAACTTGGTCGCAAGATCGCCTTCGGTGATCTGCACATGATAACAATCGAACAGCAACTTCACGTTTTGCCGTTGGGCCTCTTTCAGAACCGTCACAGCCTGAAACAGCGTCGACACCAGATATCCCGGCATATCACGGTCGTTCATCGGCTCGATCAAGATCCACAAACCCGCGTCGGCGGCAGCGTCGGCCGCATAGCGCACATTTTCTATAAACGTGTCGAGAGCGTCTTGGCCGGTGGCCTTGCCGGCCAGCACATGCACAGCCCCGGCTTTGACTTCCTTTGCATAGGCAATCGCTTGATCGATCGCCGCCCGAGCCTCGTGTTTACGATCCGGCAGGGCGGACAGGCCAAATTCGCCTGCAGCCATATCTCCCGGAAATGTGTTGATACAAATCATGTGCAAACCGGTCTCGTTCAGGACCGATGCGATGTCTTCGGGTGGATAATCATACGGAAAATGGCATTCCACCGCATCGAAGCCCGCGCGTTTGGCCGCCCGGATTGCATCCGGCAATGTCAATTCGTTCCAAAGGAACCCCAAGTTCGCCGAATACAAGGTCATGAGATGACTTTCTCCTTGCAAGAGGTGCATCTCCCACCCAAATGGAGACGGCCAGCATTTGCAAGGGGCTAAAACTTTGTCTGCGCACACTTCACACGCGTTTTTCGACCCTTTGTGGCGGCGTATCCTCTTGGTTTTGGTCTGCGCGGCATGGGTGGGCGTCGAGCTTTACCACGGGAATCAGACCTGGGCACTGATCACCGGCGGCATCGCTGTCTATGCGGCATGGAGCTTTTTGGTCACCTATAAGAAAATGCCGGGAACCGGCAAAGATCCGGGTTAACCGCCCGAAACCTGGGTTGCAGTTTCCCGTTTCAGCCAATCACAAAAGACCTGCGCTTCGGGGGCAAGCCCGCGTCTCGGGCCTGGTGTCACCAAGTAATGGCTGTGGCGGCTGGTAATCCTGTGATCGCTGGAGCGGATCAGGCGCCCGGTGTCGAAATAGGGTTGGGCTAGGCTTTCCAGAACCAGCGCATGGCCAAGACCCTGCGCGGACAATTCCAGAGCAGACAACGTCTGGTCGACCTGCAGTCCGGGTGTCCGCACACCTGGATCCCGGTCCAGATTGCGGAAAAAGCTCTCCCAAGTATCGATCACCCCCATAATGTCCAGCCGCGGCGCTTCAATGAGCTGGGACAGCACGTCCCCGTTCGGATCCAGGGCGAGGTCTGGATGGCAAACGGGCACAATCGGATCGTTGAACAGAAAGTCGACCGCCCCGTCGCGCCAGGAGCCGTCACCGAACCGGATATCGATGCCCAACTGATCCGGATTGAGCGTTTCAGCCCAGGACGCGCTGATCATTTGCAAAGGCACATCTGGGTGAAGGGTCTGAAACTGCCGCCAGCGGGGAATCATCCACAATTGACCGAAGCTGTTCAAGCAACGAAACCGGACCGGTTTTATGTCCCTTTGGCCGAACACGCTGACGGTTGCGATCGACAAATCGGAAAACGCCTTGGCGACCGATGGCAGATAGGTCTGGCCAAGACGCGTCAACTCCAACGAGCGGTGAGACCGGTCAAACAGCGTGTAGCCGAGATGCTCTTCCAGTGACCTGATTTGATAGCTGACCGCGGCCGGCGTGATTAAAAGTTCTTCTGCCGCCCGGGTGAAATTGCCCAGCCGGGCAGAAGCTTCGAATGAGCGCAACCAATTGAGCGGCGGCAAGATTTGGCTCAAAGCGTTTTCCTTCAAATTTTTTCGATGTCAGACCAAATCATTTTTCGTTTCCAGAATCCAGACAACAGAGCGATTTTGATGCTGAGCATCGATCAAAGCTGTATTTTGGCAAGGATTGGACACGCCTTGGAAACGTTCGACTACATCATTGTTGGCGCAGGGTCCGCAGGCTGTATTCTGGCGGAGCAACTCTCGCAGCATCCTGACGTTACTGTGCTTTTGATCGAGGCTGGCGGCAGCGACCGCTCGCCCTGGGTCTCGTTGCCACTCGGCTACGGCAAATTGAACACAGACCCGAAGCGCACATGGCAGTTTCTGACCGAGCCAGATGATGGCCTGTCCGGGCGCCGCATCAAATGGCCGCGCGGGCGGTTGATCGGCGGCTCAGGGTCGATCAATGCCATGGTCTATTGCCGCGGCCTGCCTTCGGATTTCGAGGACTGGGACGCATCCGGCGCGCAAGGCTGGGGCTGGGAAGATGTCAAGCCGTGGTTTGAAGCCTTGGAAACCCGTGTTGCGCCGAATGGCACAAAGCAAGGACAAGGCGCGCTCCATATTCAGGATGTGTCTGACCAGATCCACCCCGTGAACCGCTTCTTCTTCGAGGGTCTTGCGGAAGCGGGTTTGCCATTGACCGAGGACATGAACGGCCCCGACCCGGAGGGCGGCGGCGTCTATCGGATCAACACGCAGGACGGCCGGCGATGCTCCTCGGCCCGTGCGTTCCTGGCAAAAGCGCGCCGCCGGCCCAACCTGAAAGTGGCCACCGCCGCCCATGTAATGCGGGTCCTCGTTGAAAATGGCGTCGCGAGCGGCATAGAGCTAACAGACGGACGGCGGTTTATGGCCGATGGCGAGGTCATCTTGTCCGCCGGTGCAATCGGTTCGCCGCAGATCCTGCAACTCTCGGGCATTGGTCCGGGCGCTCTCATATCCGGACTTGGCCTGCCGGTTCTCGTCGACAATCCGAATGTCGGCGGCAATCTTCAGGATCATACGGGCGTAAATTATGTCTTCGAAGCCAATCAACCCACACTGAACCGGACACTTGGAAGCTACTACGGCCAGGCCAAGGCAGCCCTCACCTATGCTATGACCCGCAAAGGACCGCTGTCCTTGAGTGTCAATCAATGCGGCGGATTTGTGCGTAGCCATCCCGGCTTGAACCGGGCGGATCAGCAGCTTTATTTCAATCCGATCAGCTACAAGCTGATCTCCGCTGGAGCGCGCACCAAACTGACCATCGATCCGTTTCCGGGCTTTATCATTTGCGCTCAA
The DNA here is from genome assembly GCF_007830545.1 of Roseibium hamelinense. Lineage (GTDB taxonomy): Bacteria > Pseudomonadota > Alphaproteobacteria > Rhizobiales > Stappiaceae > Roseibium > Roseibium hamelinense. The sequence goes on along the minus strand of NZ_VLLF01000002.1, from coordinate 104,569 downwards.
CCGACCCGCCCCACCAGCCGTGGCCGCATCGATGTTCAAAGCGCGGACCCGTTGCGGGCGCCAATCATCCAGCCCAACACGCTTTCGACGGAGGAAGACCGGCAAAGCGTCATCGCTGGTGGCAGGCTGTGCCAGAAGATCATGGCAACAAATGCACTGCGCGGGCTTGTAAAATCCCCGGTTGCTCCCGACTTGTTGACCATGGACGATGCGGCCCTGCTGAGAGACTTCCGCGACCGGGCGAGCACCGTTTACCACCCGGTTTCAACCTGCCGCATGGGCACCAGCGCGCAGACCTCTGTCACCGACAACCGATTGCGCGTGCATGGCGTTGACCGGCTGCGCGTCATCGATGCGTCCGCCTTTCCATATATCACTGCGGGCAATACCAACGCCCCGACCATGATGCTGGCGCTGAAGGGCGCAAGCATCGTTCTTGAAGACAGAAAGCGAGTTTTTGCATGAGCGTCCAACATCTTGCCGACACCTATCTGCAGTCCGGCCAGATCGACAATCTGCCCGATAACCATTTCATTGATGGCACATTCGTCGCCGGCAGCTCCGGCGAAAAAATGGAAAGCTTCGACCCGGCCCGTGCAGAGGCCTTCGGGAGTTTCGCGCTCGGCAGCGCGTCCGACATGGACAAGGCGATCGCGGCCGCGGAAAAGGCAGCCGCCAGTTGGCGCAAGGTCGCGCCGTCCGAGCGCTGCCGGATCCTGAACAACGCTGCTCGGGTGCTGCGCGAAAATGCAGACCAGCTATCAGTGCTGGAGGTCGTCGACAGCGGCAAAACGCTTGCGGAGGCGCAAGGCGACGTTGCCGGCTCGGCCCGCCTGTTTGAATATTATGCTGGGGCGGCCGACAAACTCGACGGCCGATCCGTCAACCTGGGTACGGCCAACACTGCCTTCACAGTGCGCGAGCCGGTTGGTGTCACCGGCCACATCATTCCCTGGAACTATCCGACGTCAACCTTCGCACGCGGGGTGGCACCTGCGCTGGCCGCGGGCTGCTCGGTCGTTGCCAAACCCGCCGAAACGACACCTTACACCGCGCTTGTCATGGCCGGGCTGCTCACCGAAGCGGGCGTTCCGGAAGGGCTTGTCAATGTGGTTACCGGCCTGGGGTCCGAGGTAGGTGCGCAGATGGCAAAAGACCCGCGCATCAAGCAGCTGACCTTTACCGGCTCGGTGAACACTGGTGTCAACGTCATGCAGATGGCGGCCCCAAATGTGACCCGCCTTACGCTGGAGCTGGGCGGCAAGTCGCCTTTGGTGGCGTTCGAGGACGCAGACCCGGAAGCGGTCGCGGATGGCGCCTATTGGGCGATTTTCTCCAATTCCGGCCAGATTTGTTCGGCTGGGTCACGGCTGGTCGTTCACAAATCGATCCGCGACGATGTCATTGACCTGCTTGTTCAAAAAGCAAAGGCACTCAAAGTCGGCCACGGATTGAAAAACCCGGACATGGGTGCGGTCAATTCCGAAGTACACCTCGGCCGGATCAAGGCGCATGTGGACGCCGCCAAGGCGCGCGGCCGGGATATTCTGACCGGCGGCAACATCACGACTGACCCGGAAACCGGTCTCGGCTGGTTCTTCGAACCGACGATCATTGCCGACCTCCCGCTCGACGATCCGGCTGTTCAGGAGGAAATTTTCGGCCCCGTCCTGGCGGTTCAGGTGTTCGACACTGAAGACGATGCCATCCGGCTGGCCAATGGCACGGAATTCGGCCTGATCGGCAGCGTTTACACCCGGGATGTCGGCCGGGCGATGCGAGTGTCTCAAGCGCTCGATTGCGGTCAGGTGTCCGTCAATGACTATTGGGCCGGCGGCATAGAGCTGCCTTTCGGCGGCAATGGCAAATCCGGATACGGCCGCGAAAAGGGCTGGGAAGGCCTGGATGCCTACACCAAAGTGAAAAGCATCACGATCTCCAACGCCAGCTGAACCGGACAGACCCCATGAAACTGGACACAATCGAAACCTTCGTGGTCGGCAATCCCCCGCCGCGCCACGGGGGCCGCTACTTTATCTTCGTCAAGCTAACGACAACCTGCGGCATCACCGGCTATGGCGAGATCTACAACGCCACCTTCGGGCCGGACCTGGTGGCAAAAATGGCCGAAGATGTGTTCGCGCGGCAGTTCACCGGTGAGGATCCGCACCATATCGAGCGGCTCTGGCACAAGACCTACGGCGCGGGCTACACGATGCGCCCGGATGTGTCGGTCATGGGCGTTTTGAGCGGGCTGGAAATGGCGTGCTGGGACATCATCGGCAAGGCGGCCGGAAAACCGGCCTATGAGCTGCTCGGCGGCAAAGTGCATGAGCGGCTGCGCTCCTACACCTATCTTTATCCGCCGGCCGGAGACGTTTACCCGGACCCGGCAACGCCGAATGTCTACAACGATGCGCATCACGCGGCCGAAGCGGCAATCAAGGCCGTCGACCAGGGCTTTACCGCGGTCAAATTCGATCCGGCAGGCGCCTACACGATCTATGACGGGCACCAGCCAAGTCTTGGGGATCTGGAGCGCTCGGAAGACTTCTGTCGCGAGATCCGAAAGGCCGTCGGCACGAAGGCGGATCTTCTGTTCGGCACGCACGGCCAGTTCACCGTCTCCGGCGCCAAGCGCATGGCCCGGCGGCTGGAGGCTTACGATCCGCTGTGGTTTGAAGAGCCGGTCCCGCCAGAAAGTCCGGAAGACATGGCCAAGGTTGCCAATGCCACATCGATCCCCATCTCGACCGGGGAACGGCTCTGCACCAAGTACGAGTTCGCCTGCGTCCTCCAGACAGGCGCTGCGTCCATCTTGCAGATGAACCTTGGCCGGGTCGGCGGCCTGCTGGAAGCCAAGAAGATCGCCGCCATGGCTGAGTGTCATTCGGCGCAGATCGCTCCGCATCTGTACTGCGGACCACTGGTGGCAGCCGCCAACATTCAGCTGGCGGCCTGCAGCCCGAACTTCCTGGTGCTGGAATCGATCCGCACCTTTGACGGGTTTTACGCTGACCTTCTGACCACCCCGATCCGCTGGGAAAACGGCTATGTGATCCCCTCAAGCGAACCGGGCCTCGGCCACGACCTCAACGAGGAGGTCGCCCGCGCCAATCCCTACACCGGCACCGAACTGCATCTGGGGCTACAGGAAGCCCCTGCCCTGCCGCTTTAGGCAGGGTCAGTTCCGGCTGGATAACCGGTCATCCAGAGCATCGTGCCGGGCACGGATTCCGGCCGGCCAGCTGGATTTTATAAAGGACAAAACCGCGATGATCTCCTCATCGCTGAGAATATCCCGATAACCCGGCATGTTTGACAGGTGACCGTCCAGACCGGCGGCTTTCGCAACGCCGTACTTGGTCATCGCAAACAACAACTCCGAGCTGTGGTGCCAGGTGTGGCCGGTGGCATCATGGGGCGGTGCGGGCATGGTCCCGTCCGGGTTCGGCGTTTGCCAATCAGCTTCGCCTTCCAGCTGCGCGCCGTGGCACACTGCGCAGTGGGCCGCATAAACCAACGCCCCGAGGGTCACCGTCTCGCGGTCTGCGGGCCGGAGCAGACTGTTGTCTGCCTCACCCGCCCAGAAACCGACACCGCCGAAATACCAAGCGGCAAGGCCGAGCGCGAGACCGCCCAGCCCGCCGAGAACCAGCGTCTTGAGTGACCCGCGCATGATTTAGACCACCAGGACTTCGGTTCCATCCGGAACACGCTGGTAAAGATCAATCACATCCTGATTGATCAGCCGCACGCACCCGGACGACACGGACGTTCCGATGGTCCAATATTCCGCGGTCCCGTGCAGCCTGTAGAGCGTATCGACATTACCCTGGTAGATGTAAAGCGCGCGGGCCCCAAGCGGATTTTCAAGGCCCGGATCCATGCCACCATTCTTCCAGCTCCATTGCTCAAGTTCCGGCTCACGCGCGATCATGTCCTCCGGCGGCACCCAGCGCGGCCATTCCGCCTTACGGGCGATCCGGGCCCGTCCGGACCATTCAAACCCGGCCCGGCCCAGGCCAACGCCATAGCGCATCGCCATGCCATTTTCCTGAACCAGATAGAGATAGTAGTTGGAGGTGTCGACCACGAGCGTACCGACGCGCTCCGTGGTGGGATAGCGCACTTGCTGGCGGTAATAGCGTTCCGGAACCCTTGAAAGCTTGACTGCCGGGATCGGAAACCGCTCTTCAGGCATTGGCCGGTACATCAAAGCGTAAGGGGATGGCGCTGCCGCTGGCGCCGGGGCAGGCCCCGACGACGCACAGCCCGAAACGGCGAGGCCCGCCAGGCTTGCCGAGCCTGCCAGAAAGGTTCGTCTTGTCAGGAAGGACATGTTTCAGTTGCCCTCACCCATTTGCATAAACAGTTTCAGCGGATCGCCAGCCTTGTCCGGCAGCTCATGAACCGGGTACTTCGCCGCCGCATCGTAGTCCATGCCAAGCGAGCCCATCGGCATACCTGCCACGGCAACGCCGCGAATGTCAGGCTGTTCGCTTATCAGCCTATGCATGGCTTCGAGTGGCACATGGCCTTCCAGAATGTATTTGCGCTCCGATCCCAGAACAGCCGTATGGCAGGCCTGGAGTTGGTCTGGAATACCCGCCTGCTTTTTGATGCCGGACAAGTCTTCCATGTCTTTGACGACGACGGAATATCCAGCCTGTTGAACCTTTTCGGCCCAAACGTGACAGCATCCGCACCAGGGAGTCTTGAAGACGGTCACTGTGTTTTCGTCGGCAATGCCGGCCGCCGGTGCGGCGACCAAGACCAGCGTGAGCGCTGCCTGGGTAAGGCGTATTTTCAATGTCATGTTTACAATCTCGTATCTTCGGGCCGGACGCAGTGTTGGCGCAGGGCACCGGAAGCGTTTTTGGTGCATGTCGGGTCCGGCGACGGCCGGTTTCCGCCACTATGTATGTGAATTAGAGGATCACCACCCGGGTGCCGAGCGGAACGCGTTCGTAAAGATCTTCCACGTGCGCATTCACCATTCGGATGCAGCCGTTAGACACCGAGCGGCCAACCGTCCAGGGCTGGGTCGTACCGTGAATCCGATACATCGTGTCCCGCCCGTTCCGGTACAGATAAAGCGCGCGCGATCCCAACGGATTGCCGGGGCCTCCCGCCATGCCCTTAGCGTAGCGGGCGTACTTTTCCGGGCTGCGACGGATCATGTTGTCGGTTGGCCGCCAGCGCGGCCACTCGGCCTTGCGCTCAACGATGGCCTCACCTTTCAGCGAAAGGCCGGCCCGCCCGACGCCAACACCATATCGGCGTGCGCGTCCCCAGCCTTCGACAAGATACAAAAAGTGGTTGCCAGTATCGACCACAACAATTCCCCGATCATAGCCGAAAAAGCGGACCCGTTGCGGCGAAAATTTCGGGTCAAGCTTCGTGTGATGCGCAAAGGCCGGTGCGCCTGTGGCAGACACGGCTGCCCCGGCCAAGGACGCCCCGGCTCCTGCAAGTAAACAACGTCTTGAAATCATCAATTCATCCTCATGTTCCAATCATGAAAGAGGCACGCGGTTCAGGCGGCCAGCTCAAATGATCAGAATCGTTTGGGAGGATGGTCCGATGCGAAAGGCAGGTCAGAGGACATGCGCAAGCCACGTTTGCTTTCCGGGCTCGGCGGTGCTTGCGGATGAATGCCCGCAACAACAGGCAGAAGTGACAGACAATCGGACGCGCAATGTCCGGCACCCAGATAGGCGGACATGTCCACCGTCTCGTCGCAACAGCTGTGCGCGCTGATGTTTTGCCCGCCATCTGGAAAGGTCATCGCAGTAGAGTGCGCGTTTGCCTGCGCAAAAGACGTGGTTGCGCTGACCAAGATGCTGTGTTGCAGCCCGGCAGAAACGGCCGGGGCCGTGTGGACCGCCGTCAACAAAACCAGCAAGAAGACACTCAAGAATCTGCGCATAACCTCCCGATACAGGAAAAGGTTAAAGAAAACCACGTGCCTCCCGGACACATTTTCGAAAGCAGCCGGATCTGCCATGCGGACCCGGCTTTTCTCAACGCCCCTATTTTCCAAGGGCTTCCTTGATCGGCTCGATCGCCTCCCGCACTTTTGCAAGTCCGAAATGGTAAGCCTGACGCGCATTGATCTGCGGTGGCATGATCAGCTCTCCAGGCTCGGTTTCCACGTTCACGACCGTTGCCTTGCCATTGGAAAACGCGGTTTTCAGCGCATGATCCAGCTCCTCAGGCCGGGAGACCTGGATGCCCTCGCCCCCGCAGGCGCGGGCAAAGGCAACAAAATCCGGATTGACCAGATCAATGGAATGTTCCGGCAGGCCTTTGCCTTCCTGTTCCAGTGCGATGAAGCCGAGCTTCTTGTTTTCAAGCACGATAACCGTCACAGGCAGATCGTAGCGGACGGCGGTCACAAAATCCGCCATGAGCATGGCAAATGCCCCATCGCCGCACAGCGCCGCTACAGGCCGGTCCGGATATTTGAGCTGCGCCCCGATCGAGCCGGACATGGCAAACGCCATTGTCCCGAGACATGCCGAGGCGGTGAACCGTTGGGTCTCCTTGACGATGAGATGCCGGGCCGACCAAGCGGTTATTGTTCCCGTATCGCACAGGAACACCGCATTATCGGGGGCGTGCGTGCTCACCGCATGCAGGAGCGTTTGTGGGCGGACGGGCGTATGATCCGATCCTTCGTCGGATGTCCAGTGGCGGCGCTCTTCCTCATGCCGCCTGGTCATGTCCTTTTTGAAGCTGTCATCTGATTTTTCATTCACCAGCTCCAGGAGTGCACCAACCGTCGGGTCGGTATGACCATGCAGCGGGACATCGATAGAGGTTCGCTTGCCGATGTTCCGGACATCGATATCGATCTGAATGACCTTCGCTTTTTTCGGATAGAAATCGACATAGGGATAGTCTGTGCCGATCATGACCAACAGGTCGCAATGCTCCATGGATTTCGACCCGGCGACACCGCCGAGCAGCCCGAGACCGCCGATGCAATCCGGATGACTCTCGTCGATCCAGTCTTTCGCGCGCAGGGTGCGCGCGATCGGTGCTTTGATCTTTTTGGCCAGCGCAATCACCTGGTCACCGCCGCTTCCAGCACCCAAGCCAGCCAGGATGACCGGCTTTTCCGCCTTGTTGATCAAGTCGGCCGCGTGTTTAAGGTCTTCATCGCAAGGCCGCATCCGGGCGCCTGACAGGCCCGGTGTCAAATTAGAGGGGATTTCTGCCACCTTCCGGCCGGCAACATTGGTTGGAACCGATAGATGCGCCGGGGCGCGCTCAGAAATCGCTGCTTTACAAGCTTCCATGATCAATGCTGGAAGCTGGCCTTCATCCATAACGGTTTTCGAATAGACACAAGCGTCGGCAAAAAGCCGCTCCGTGTCGACCTCCTGATGATAGCCGGTTCCGACAAATTCCGTTTGCACCTGTCCAGTGATGGCCAAAACCGGGGCGCGATCGAGCTTGGCATCATACAAACCGTTCAAAAGGTGGATGGCGCCGCCACCGGCCGTGCCCATGCAACAGGCAAGCTCTCCAGAAAGCTTCGCCTGGGCAGAAGCGGCAAAGGCCCCAGCTTCCTCATGGCGCACAAGGATGAAGTCCATATCCTGGCGAGACTTTAAGGCATAGGTGAAGTCACAAATCGCGTCGCCTGGAATGCCGAAAACATGACGGACGCCGTGCTGGTGAAGGGTTTCAATGATCAGTTCCGCAACATTCATGGCAAGCTCCCGCCAAAAAGGTTTAAATACCAAAGCATGCGACACCACCGACATGCGCAGATCCGGGAAAGACACCGGAGGCGCACGGGCAGTCGGATATGGTGCGAGGTTGCCCTCGACGGATCAAAAACCAGATGGCGCGTCAGGTAAACGGAAAAAGCTGTTTTGGAATGCGTATCAGGCGACACGGACCTTTAGTGAAGGCACCGTCTCCATGTCTTTTTGCATCGCCATATCATCGCGCAGCTGATGGCGCAGCTCGCCGATCGCAACCGGTTTGCTGAAAAGGTACCCCTGCACTTCGCTGCATCCCTCACGGGCCAAAAGCACCATATGATCTTCCGTTTCCACGCCTTCTGCCAAAACGGGAATGCCAAGACTGCGGCTCAAAATAATTGTCGCCTGAATGATCGCTTCGGACTGCTTGTTGCGGCCCAAATCCTTCACAAACTCTCGGTCGATCTTGATCTTGTCAAAGGGGAATGCCTGCAGGGTTGCCAGCGACGAGTACCCGGTGCCGAAATCATCCATGGCAATCCGCACACCCAGCGCCTTAAGCTGATGAATGACCTGGAGCGCAAAGCCCGTGTCGCTGATGATGCCGCTTTCGGTGATTTCCAACTCCAGCCGCTGCGGGTCGAGCCCGCTTTCGACCAAGGCCCGCTCAACCACGATCGGCAGGTCCGGATCTGCAAGTTGAACGGGTGCGACATTCACCGCAATTTTGATCGGATTGTCCCAGCTTGCCGCCTCGCGGCAGGCCGTCTTGATGATCCACGCGCCAATGCCGACAATGTGGCCATTTTCTTCAGCGATCGGAATGAACTTGAACGGCGGGATCATGCCGCGCTCCGGGTGGTGCCAGCGCAGCAGAACCTCCGCTCCCGTGACCCGGCGCGTGAGAACGTTGTTCTGAATCTGGTAATAGAGCTCAAACTCACCACGCTCCAGCGCGTGGGCCAGATCGATGGCAAGTGCACTGCGCTCCCGGTTTTCCTCGTCCTTCGCCGGATCGTAGGCGAGGATGCGGTCACTGCCGGCAGCACGTGCCTGCTTCATCGCCCGCTCTGCATATTCAATCAATCCGCCAGCTGTCTTGCTGTCTTTCGGATACATGGCATAGCCGAAAGATGCCTTCACCTGAAAAGACTCCTCATTGAAAATGAACGGTGTTGAGAGCGATTTTTGGATCCGTTTGCAAAGTGCGTTCACTTCATGCCGGGTAAACACCGCGTCGCGCACAATCACAAACTCGTGGGAGGCAACCCGGGAGGCCATTTCGCCGTCTTGAAGGCAGCCCGACAGTGCTTGCGAGACATGCCGCAGCAGGGCATCGCCAGCCGCATGCCCGTGAACGTCGTTGATCTCCTTAAACCGGTCGAGATTAAAAGAGACCACAGCGAGATCGGCCGTGTCATCAAGGTGTTTTGAAATACGCCGGTTGATCAGATTGACGATGCCTGCCCGGTTGGCGAGCCCGGTCAACGGATCGTGCCGCGCAAGATGATCAATGCGCCCGGATGCTGCCTCTTCGTTTTTAGCATCGATGCTGTAGGTCAGGACCGCCAGAAGCAGAAGCGTTACCATGATCACAAAGATCGCGATGCCAACGTAGGTATTTGATACAAGATCGCTGGAGACTGGTCCCAGTTTCAAGGGCACGATCTCGACGCCGGTCATACCGACATAGTGCAGTGTGCCAACCGCGAGAGTAAACGCCAGAGCCGACCCGTATTTGCAAAACCGTGTCACCGGGCGAGCAATGCGGCTCGTAGCCAACATACCGAACAAACATGCAAGCAGCACAGAGACAACGACATAGGTGTGGTCGAGCAGCAAAAGCCCGGACATCTGAATGGCGGCAATACCCGTGTAGTGCATCGCCGCAATGGAACCGCCGAATATGAAACCGCCGACTTCAATGAGCACCGATTTGCGCGTTAGCGCGGCAACGAATAGGCCAAGGGTCGTTCCGACGATTGCAATCACGAGGGAAAGTGCCGTCAGCGGAAGGTCATATCCAAGCAACAGCGGGCTTTTGTAGGCCAGCATGGAGACAAAGTGAGTGCTCCAGATGGTACCGCCTGCAATCATACCGGACAGCATCAACCACAAATACTGAAGCGCGCCCTCTGTCCGCCTGACACGGGCATACAGCCGCATTGTGACCAAAGCGCCGATAACAAGAATGACCGCCGCCAATCCGACGAATACCGGATCGTGATCAAACGCGATGCACGCAAGTACAGATAACATTCAAAGCCCCTACTCGGTTGAATGTTATACTTCGGAACTTGCGGAAACGGATGTTCGCTTCAAAGTCTATGACTAACAAAAAGCAAACATTGACTTGGTAAAACACCCGCCAGTTTTCATGGATGGCATTCCGGTTCTTTTTTGCCTCCCGCGATCAAAGCTTTTGTTATCGTGGGATATTTATACACGGTTTCACAAGAAGCGGCGGATTAAAAGCCATGGAGCCGCTCGAAATGTTACCGTCTTTGTGTCATTCAGACACAGGATTTCAAAACTCCTGACGGATGCACATTTTTGATCACAGACTTGTGACCGCTGATCCGGCAGGCTCGTTCTAGAAAATCAAATTGTGCTGCGCATCCGGTAGCCAGCGGCAAAGATCAGTTTCACATGGGTGATCGGTGCATCGCCGGTCCAGGTTATCCGTTCCATGGTAAAGAGCGCGGTGCCGGGCGTGCAGTCGAGGATCCGAGCCGTATCCTCGTCAGCATTGAGCGCGGAAAAGGAAAGGTCGCCCCGGCTGTAGGGCGCGTTGTGAACCAGCCATTCATTGGCGCTTGAGACCTCGAATTTGCGCTCGCGCGCCTGCGGGACCGTATCCAGGTTGATATGCCGTTCTTCAAAGGCATAGGGCCGCTCATCGGCGAAGTGGAGCGTTTTGAGATAAAGCACATCTTCGCCAAGCGAGGCGTGAAACACGCCGTGAAGCATGGGCGGAACCGGTTGGTACGCCCGTTCCAGAAGGCTGTGGCGGTAGGTCTTGCCCAGCGCCTCGACCTCTTCCCGGATAATCGGAATGGTGAGCGTTGCCCGCTGCGGCGGATTGAGCGCAACGCGTGTGCCCGCCCGGCGCTTTCGGATGACAAGCCCGCTTTCCGCCAGATCTCTCAGGGCCCGGTTCACGGTCGTGCGCGCACAGCCGAACTCCTCCGCCAGATCCGCCTCATGCGGGATCTGCGCGCCCGGCTCCCAGACACGGTCATGGATCCGGCGAAGCAGCTCTTCGCGGATACCCGTCCAGGAGTTTGTATCCGTCACGGCCACGGAGGCTTGGTTCCTTGTTAGAGGCGGGCGCGCAGCGCGCTCATTGTCGAGCGGTACCGCGCGCGGATTTCGTCGCCTTTTACATGAGTCCCGCCGGTGACAACATGGCGGCCCGCGGACCAGACATCCTGCACCATCCTGTCGTCGCCAGCGAAGATGTAGGCATCCAGGATTTCGTCACCCGCACGCCCTTCCAGATCAATGGCCCCGGCATCAAGGGCGACGAGATCCGCGAAGCATCCAGGTGCGATCTGTCCAGACTTGCGTCCGCAGGCCTGCGCGCTGCCGGAAACAGCGCCATCAAACAGCACCCGGCCGGTGGACTTGTCTGGTGTTGCGACGGACGCGCGGCATTTGTCGCGCAGGCGCTGGGAGTATTCGAGTGTGCGCAATTCTTCTGACAAGGAAATGCGGATGTTGGAATCAGACCCAACCCCAAACTTACCGCCCGCCTCCAGATAACGGACGCCTTCGAAAATGCCGTCCCCGAGGCTTGATTCGGTGATCGGGCACAGCCCGGCAACGGCCCCGGTCGCGGCGAGCCCCCGCGTTTCTTCCGGCGTCATCTGGGTGCAGTGGATCAGGCACCAGTTCGCCGAAACACCATGGTTTTCCAGAAGCCACTCGACCGGCCGTTTGCCTACCGCCGCGAGGACTTCCTCAACCTCGGCAACCTGCTCGGCCAGATGCATATGCAAGGGCTTTTGCCCCGCAAGCGCGACCGCATTCAGCAAGCCCTCAACATCGACAGCGCGCAGGGAGTGCGGCGCGACGCCCAAAATGCAATCCTGATCAAGGGACTTCAGCGCGTTGCCAGCCTGATCATGCAGCTTCTGGAACCGGTCAAACGCATTGCCGAAGCGGATCTGTCCCGGCGCGAGCGGACGCTTGTCGCAGCCGCCATGGGTGTAAAGTACCGGCAGCAAGGTCAAGCCGATGCCGGTGGCGCTGGCCGCAGAGACGATCCGCTCGGAAATTTCCGCAAGATTGCCATAGGGCTCCCCGCCCGGCTGGTGATGGAGATAGTGGAATTCGCCGACGCCGGCATATCCGCCTTCCAGCATTTCCATTTGCACGAAGGCGGCAATCGCCTCGACATCGTCCGGGGTGAGCGTATCGAGAAACCGGAACATGATCTGCCGCCAGGTCCAGAAGCTGTCGCGGCTTTCCTGGCCGCGCCGTTCACTCATTCCGGCCATGGCGCGCTGAAAGGCGTGGCTGTGCAGGTTGGACGGTGCAGGCAGCAAGATACCGGCCTTGTGGTCCGCTCCCGCAGACGAGTTGGCCCCGGTTTCGACCCCGGAAACCGTGCCGTTGGCGGACAAATCAATACGGACATTTTCCGCCCAGCCGCTGGAAAGCAGGGCGTGGCTTGCGAAAATCGTGGTGTCTTGCGCCGTGGGCATGCCGGTCTCTTTCCCTCGTTGACACGTTAATATGTGCATGCATATTATCTTTTATCGCAATCTAATCAAGCAGGAGATGTCCGGTGCCTCAGAGGCTGCTGACACATGCCAGACTGGCGACCTTCACCCACACGGGGACGCCCTATGGCTTGATTGAGGACGGTGTTCTCGCCATCGACAGCGGCACGATTGCCTTTGCCGGACCTGCTGCAGACCTCCCGCAAGCCTGTGCCGGGTTTCCAAAGGAAGATCTGGCGGGACGCCTGGTCACCCCAGGCTTGATCGATTGCCACACCCATGTCGTGTTCGGCGGCGACCGGGCCCGCGAGTTCGAAATGCGGCTCGAAGGCGCCTCCTATGAAGAAGTGGCCCGGGCGGGCGGCGGCATTGTCTCCACCGTCAAGGCCACCCGCGCCGCCAGCGAAGACGAATTGCTTGAGGGCGTGCTCTCCCGCGTGGATGCGCTGATTGCCGAGGGCGTCACGGCGATCGAGATCAAGTCGGGCTACGGGCTCGATCAGGAGACCGAACTGAAAATGCTGCGGGCTGCCCGCAAGGTCGGGAGCCTGCGGCCCGTCACCGTGCGCACCACCTTCCTCGGCGCGCATGCTGTTCCGGCCGAGTACAAGGATCGGGCGGACGCTTATCTCGACGACATCTGCCTGCCCGCCCTGGACGCGGCCCATGCCGAAGGCCTGGTCGATGCGGTCGACGGCTTTTGCGAGGGCATCGCCTTTTCGCCGGACCAGATCGCCAAAGTGTTCGACAAGGCCAAAGCCCTTGGCCTGCCGGTCAAGCTCCATGCCGAGCAATTGTCCAACCTGGGAGGCACCGCTCTTGCCGCCTCCTATGGGGCCTTGTCCGCCGATCACCTGGAATATCTCGATGAAGCAGGCGTTCGGGCCATGGCAGACAGTGGCACAATCGCCGTCATCCTGCCCGGTGCCTTCTATACCCTGCGGGAGACCCAGGCTCCGCCGATTGACCTCCTGCGCCAGCACAAGGTGCCGATGGCGCTTGCGACCGACTGCAATCCCGGCTCCTCGCCGCTCGCCTCTCTGCTGCTCACCATGAACATGGGCTGCACGTTGTTCCGCATGACGCCTGAAGAGGCGCTGGCGGGTGCGACCCGCGAGGCGGCCAGAGTGCTTGGCTTCACCGACCGGGGCACGCTGGAGGCCGGCAAACGCGCCGATCTTGCCATCTGGAACGTGCAGCATCCGGCCGAGCTCAGCTACCGCATCGGCTTCAACTCTCTCGAAAAACGCATTTTTGGAGGCTCTGAATGAGCGCCCTGACGCTGACACCCGGCTCTGTGACACTGGCCGATCTGGAACGGATTTACCGTGAGGAACGGGCGGTGCGCATCGACCGCGCTGCGCAACCCGCGATCGACCGCGCGGCAGAGCGCGTTGCCGAGGCGGCCCGCGGCTCGGAAGCCGTCTACGGTGTCAACACCGGCTTCGGCAAACTCGCCAGCGTCAAGATCGCCGCGGACGACACAGCCACCTTGCAGCGCAATCTGATCCTCTCCCATTGCTGCGGCGTCGGTGAGCCGCTCGACCGCACGACCACACGGCTGATGATGGTCCTGAAGCTCTTGTCCCTGGGGCGCGGCGCGTCAGGGGTACGCTTTGAGGTGTTGAAGCTGATTGAGGACTGCCTTGAGAAGGGCGTCACCCCGGTTGTTCCCTCGCAAGGCTCCGTCGGCGCTTCCGGCGACCTTGCCCCGCTCGCCCACATGACCGCCGCGCTGATCGGCGAAGGCGAGGCCGAATTCGAGGACCAGCGCCTGTCCGGCGGAGAGGCGCTGCGCCGTGCGGGCCTGACGCCCGTGGTCCTTGGCCCCAAGGAAGGCCTCGGGCTGATCAACGGCACCCAGTTTTCGACCGCCTGCGCGCTGGTCGGCCTGTTCGACGCCTGGCGGCTGGCCGAGGCAACCCTCGTCACGGCAAGCCTGTCCACAGACGCGATCATGGGCTCGACCGCGCCGCTCCTGCCCGAAATCCACGAGCTGCGCGGGCACCGGGGCCAGATCGAAGTCGCCAGCGCCATGCGCGGCATCATGGAGGGGTCCGAGATCCGCGAAAGCCACCGTGAAGGCGATACCCGCGTTCAGGACCCCTACTGCATCCGCTGCCAGCCACAGGTGGCCGGGGCGTGCGTCGATCTTCTGCGCATGGCCGCGACGACGCTGGAAATCGAGGCGAATGCCGCAACCGACAATCCGCTGGTGCTTGTCGAGGCGGACCGGATCGTCTCCGGCGGCAACTTCCATGCAGAACCCGTTGCCTTTGCCGCCGACCAGATTGCCCTTGCGATTGCCGAACTCGGCGCCATCGCACAGCGCCGCATTGCCCTGATGGTTGACCCGGCCTTGTCGTTCGATCTGCCGCCGTTCCTCGCCAAGGATCCGGGCCTGAACTCCGGCATGATGATCGCCGAAGTCACGACCGCGGCCCTGATGAGCGAAAACAAGCATCTCGCAAATCCCTGTTCGACGGATTCAACGCCGACCAGCGCTAATCAGGAGGATCATGTCTCCATGGCGGCCCATGGTGCGCGCCGCCTGATCCGCATGACGGCGAACCTTGCGCATATTCTGGGCGTCGAGCTGCTGTGCGCCGTTGAAGGCATCGAACACCGGTCCCCGCTCAAGACCAGCCCGCTCCTGCAACTGGTCGCCGCGCGCTTGCGCGACGTGATCCCGCCTCTTGCAAAGGACCGGTATCTCGCCCCGGATCTGGAGACAGCTGCAGAACTGGTGCGCTCGCGCGCGCTGGTCTCGATTGTCTCCGATGACCACATGATCAAGCTGGGAGCCGCCTATGCAGCCCGTTGAGGTCACCGCTGGCGACAGCCCCATCGTTCTGGGCGTGCCCCACGCCGGAACATATGTGCCGCCGGAAATCTGGGCTGACTTGAACGAGACCGGCCACAAGCTGGCCGATACCGACTGGCATGTGGACCGGCTCTATTCCGGCCTTCTGCCCGGGGCGACCATGGTGAAGGCCAACTTTCACCGCTATGTCATCGACGCCAACCGGGACCCGGCTGGCGTGAGCCTTTATCCCGGCCAGAACACGACAACGCTATGCCCGACAACCGATTTTAACGGCCACCCGATCTATCTGGACGGCCGGGAACCGGATGAAGCCGAAATAGAAGCCCGGCGCTTGGCCTGGCATGCACCCTATCATGCCGCGCTCAAGGCCGAGCTGGAGCGGGTGCGCGAAAAACACGGCATCGCGATCCTTTATGACTGCCATTCGATCCGCTCCGTCGTGCCCTATCTGTTCGAGGGCACCCTTCCGGACTTCAACACCGGCACCAATGGTGGCACCACCTGCGCGCCCGAAATCGAGAAAGCCGTTGTCGATGTCACCGCCAAGGCCGGGGGCTATACGTCGATCCTGAACGGCCGCTTCAAGGGTGGTTGGACGACCCGCCACTACGGCCAGCCGCAAACCGGCATCCACGCCATCCAGATGGAACTGGCCCAATCGACGCATCTTGTGAGCGAAGACACGCCCTTTGCCTATGACGAGGCCAAGGCCGACCGTCTGCGCGTTCACCTTGGAGCGATCCTTCAAAGTCTGGCAGAACTGGGAGTGACGAGATGAAGTCAGAAACAGCCGATCCGCTTGCGAGCCTTTCGGCGGACGAGCTCGACTACTATCGCCAAAACCCGGAGGAGATACACGAACTCCTGAACCGGGAAACCGTCCGCCGGAAAATGATCGGATGGATACTCCTGGCAGCGGCTGTCTTGGTGACATTGTCGAAACTTGTCCCTTTCTTCTTCGGGGATGTCATCGGCGAGTTTGCGTCCGAAGTCGCGATGGATCTCGTGTTCGAAATGGGTGCGGCGCTGATGGGCGCAATTGCGACCCTTTATTTCGTCGAGATCACCCAGGCTCAGCAGTATGAAGAAAACAAACGCCTCTATCGTGCACTGAAAGCCCGCCTAGGCGACAAAAATCCTGAACAGCAGGGAGGAGATTCGAATGGTTGACCGCCGCCACAATGCCCGTGACGTTTTTCCGCCGACCGGCACCGACCTCAACACCAAATCCTGGCTAACCGAAGCGCCCTTGCGGATGCTGATGAACAACCTGCATCCCGATGTTGCCGAGAACCCGCATGAGCTGGTTGTCTATGGCGGCATCGGCCGCGCCGCCCGCACCTGGGAAGACTTCGACCGGATCGTCGCGAGCTTGAAGTCCCTGGAAGAGGACGAAACCCTCTTGGTGCAGTCAGGAAAGCCCGTGGGTGTCTTCAAGACGCACAAGGACGCCCCGCGCGTTCTGATCGCCAACTCCAACCTGGTGCCGAACTGGGCGAACTGGGACCACTTCCACGAACTCGATAAGAAGGGCCTGGCCATGTACGGCCAGATGACCGCGGGCTCGTGGATCTATATCGGCACGCAAGGGATTGTTCAGGGCACCTATGAAACCTTCATGGAAGCTGGCCGCCAGCATTATGACGGCAACCTGAAGGGCCGCTGGATCCTGACCGGCGGGCTTGGCGGCATGGGCGGCGCCCAGCCGCTTGCCGCTGTCATGGCGGGGGCCTGCTGCCTTGCCGTGGAATGCGATGAAAAAAGCGCCGACTTCCGCCTGCGCACCAAGTATGTCGATGAAAAGACCCATTCCCTTGACGAAGCGCTGGAGATGATCGAGCGCTGGACCAAGGCGGGCGAGGCAAAATCCGTTGCCCTGATCGGCAACGCCGCCGATGTTTTTGCAGACCTCGTCAAGCGCGGCGTCAAGCCGGACATCGTCACCGACCAGACCTCGGCCCATGACCCGGTCAACGGCTACCTGCCGCAGGGCTGGACCGTCGCCGAATGGCGCGCCAAGGCCGAAACGGACCCGAAAGCCGTCGAGAAAGCTGCCCGCGCCTCGATGAAGGTCCATGTGCAGGCGATGGTCGATTTCTGGAACGCCGGTGTCCCGACCCTCGATTACGGCAACAACATCCGCCAGGTTGCGCTGGAAGAGGGCCTGGAAAACGCCTTCGCCTTCCCGGGCTTCGTGCCGGCCTATATACGGCCGCTGTTCTGCCGCGGCATCGGGCCGTTCCGCTGGTGCGCGCTGTCCGGCGACCCGGAAGACATCTACAAGACCGATGCCAAGGTGAAGGAGCTGATCCCGGACGATGAACACCTGCACAACTGGCTCGACATGGCCCGCGAGCGGATCTCGTTCCAGGGCCTGCCCGCCCGGATCTGCTGGGTCGGGCTCGGCCAGCGCCACCGGCTCGGCCTTGCCTTCAACGAAATGGTCCGCACCGGCGAGCTGAAGGCGCCGATCGTGATCGGCCGCGATCATCTGGACAGCGGCTCCGTTGCCTCGCCCAACCGGGAAACAGAGGCCATGCAAGACGGGTCGGACGCAGTGTCCGACTGGCCGCTCTTAAACGCGCTGCTGAATACGGCCTCAGGCGCGACCTGGGTGTCGCTGCACCATGGCGGCGGTGTCGGCATGGGCTTTTCCCAGCATTCGGGGATGGTCATTTGCTGCGATGGCACCGAAGATGCCGACCGGCGCATCGGACGGGTTTTGTGGAATGATCCGGCAACGGGCGTGATGCGTCATGCCGATGCCGGGTACGAGATCGCGCTCAACTGCGCGAAAGAACAAGGGCTTAACCTGCCGGGTATCTTGGGGAGATAACCAGCCACGGCGCAACAGCTTTCTGTTGCAGTTTGAAAACGAGGGGAACGAGATGAAAAGACGTGATTTTCTGAAAGCGGGCGCCGTTGGTGCTGCCGCCACGGCGGCAACCGGCCTTGCCGCGCCTGCCATCGCGCAGGATGTCATCGAGTGGCGCATGGTCACCGCATGGCCGAAGAACCTGCCGGGACCTGGCGTTGCCGCGCAGATGCTGGCCGACCGGATCACTACGCTTTCGGGCGGACGTATTCAGGTGAAGCTCTTTGCCGCTGGCGAGATCGTGCCCGGCAACGGTGTGTTCGATGCCGTGGGTCAGGGCACGGCCGAACTCTACCACGCCGTCCCGGCCTATTGGGGCTCCAAGTCCAAGGGCATCCTGCTGTTCGGCTCCCAGCCGTTTGGCCTGACGGCACCGGAGCAGGCCGGCTGGCTGATCCATGGCGGCGGACAGGCGCTTTATGACGAAATGTATGCCCGCTTCAATCTGAAGCCGTTCCTTTGCGGCAATTCCGGTCCGCAGTGGGCCGGCTGGTTCCGGAGCGAGATCAACAGCGTGGACGATCTGAAGGGGCTGAAGTTCCGCTCAACGGGTCTGGCCTCTGAAATGTGCGCCAAGCTCGGCATGGCGGTTCAGGCCATGAGCGGCCCGGCCATGTTCCAGGCGCTGCAGTCGGGTGCTCTGGATGCGGGCGAGTTCATCGGCCCATGGACCGACAGCGCGCTTGGCTACTACCAAATCGCCAAGAACTACTATTGGCCGGGCGTCGGCGAGCCGTCCTCCGCGGAGGAATGCGCGGTCAATCTGGAAGCCTATGAAGCTCTTCCGGACGATCTGAAGGAAACGGTCTCCAAGGCCTGCTCCAGCCTCTACAATGACGTTCTGACCGAGTACAACACCAAGCACGCCCAGGCCCTGCAGCAGCTGGTCAACGAGCATGACGTGATGGTGCGCAAGCTGCCGGACGACGTGATCGTTGCCATGGGCAATGCCGCGGGCGAAGTCATCGCCGACCTTAAAGCCGACGATGATGAGCTGGTTCAGCGGATCACCGCAAGCTTCCTGAGCTACCGGGATCTGATGAAAGGCTACATGCCCTATGCCGACAACGGCCAGATGAACGCCCGCCTGCTGGACTATCAGTACAACTGATCGTTTTGGTTGACGGTCTCCGCATTGTCCTCCCGGGTGACACCTAAGACCGGGGATCGGGGAACCTGGGTGGTCCCACAAGACACACGGAGCTCTCCGATCCCGGATAAAGCCTTGGGCTTTTCCGGGATGACTATGGGCACATTCGGCGCTCTTGCAGCCCCGGCCTTGAGCTGAGGCCAGCTCCGGAGTTATTCCGGCCGCAAAGGATCCGAATGGCAAGAGCAGGGAATGGATGCCCCGGTCGAGCCGGGGCATGACGAAAGAGACTGCGGCACACTTTGACCGCCCTCTCCGTCATCCCATGGCTTGACCATGGGATCCAGTCCGTTCTGTTTGTCACTTGGCGCAATCACCCAGGGGCATCCAGATTTTGCCGGGACAGTCCCACTTCCGGGCGGCCCGCCATAGTCCCTGGATCGTGTTGCTCCAAGGCTGAGATGCCGGGCCAGCCCGACAAGACCCTTTGACGTGTCTCCAGGTGAACCGGTTGTCACCTCACCTGGAGACGCAGGAACACAGGACCCGACCGCGATGGAAAAATGTGCGGCTGCGCTTGAGCGCGTCAACTTCGTCATCGGCAACACGCTGTGCTGGGCGGCGCTTGGCATGCTCCTGCTCCAATTCGGGGTCGTGCTGTTGCGCTACGTGTTCGGTTACAGCTTCATCTTCCTCGATGAGGGCGTTTTGTATTTCCACGCGGCGATCTTCATGCTTGGCGCGGGGTACACCTTTCTCGTCAATGCCCATGTGCGGGTCGACATATTCTATGCGAAGTGCTCGGTGCGGACCCAGGCCTGGATCGACCTGTTCGGCCATCTGTTTCTCCTCGCACCCGCGCTGGTGCTGCTGATCTGGTATTCCTGGCCCACGGTGCGCGGAAGCTGGGCGATCCTGGAAGGACCGATCTCCGTTGGCGGCATCCCGGCCTCTTTCCTGCTCAAATCTCTCATTCCCGCCTATTGCGTGCTGCTGCTGGTTCAAGGACTGGCCGCACTGCTGCGCGACATCCTGCGCCTGAAAGACACACAAGCATGAGCCTTCCCCTTGATCTGATCATGTTCGGCGCGCTGATCGCGTTCATCTTGCTCGGCTATCCGGTTGCTTTCACCATTGCCGGTGTTGCGACCGGGTTTGCGTTGCTGGGCTGGGTGCTTGGCGACTTCAACATCCAGCTCATGGGCGCGATGGGCCAGCGGTTCTTCGGCGTGCTCACCAACCCGGTGCTGACGGCCATTCCGCTGTTTGTCCTGATGGGCGTGATCCTGGAGAAAAGCCGGATCGCGGAAGACCTTCTGGAAACGATGGGCCGGCTGTTCGGCAAGATGAACGGCGGTCTTGGCGTTTCCGTCGTGCTTGTTGGTGCGCTTCTGGCCGCCTCCACGGGCATTGTCGGCGCGACCGTGGTCGCCATGGGGCTGATCGCCCTGCCGACCATGCTGCGCAACGGCTATGATCCGAAACTTGCCTCCGGCATGGTCTGCACGGCCGGTACCTTGGGCCAGATCATCCCGCCCTCGACGCTTCTGATCATCCTTGCCGATGTGATGTCCAACGCCTTCCAGCAGGCGCAATATGCGCAGGGCAAGTTTTCCATCGAGACGATTTCCGTCGGCCAGACCTTTGCCGCCGCCATGGTGCCGGGCCTGCTTCTGGTCGCGGTTTATTGTGTCTACATTCTTGGCCGGGCCTGGATCACGCCGAGCGTTGCCCCCGCCATGCGCGAGGATGTCGATGCGCCAACGGGCCTTGAGATCGCCAGCGCGATCGTGCCGCCGATCCTCCTGATCATCGCCGTGCTCGGCTCGATCCTTGGCGGCATCGCCTCCCCCAACGAGGCCGCTTCGGTGGGCGCCATTGGCGCGATCCTGCTGGCCGGGCGCCGGCTGGGGGTGCCGTCGCAATTGATCCTGCTGGCAACCGCCGCGCTGCTGGTTCTGGCTGTAGCTGCAACACTCTTCCCGGTCCGCCTGCAACGCTCGGACGCCGGCCTCGGCAGCTATGGTCTTGCCGCGGTCTATGCCGGGCTGGCGCTCTTTGCGCTGGGTGTGGTGCTGCGGATCCTGATGGCCGCGGTCAAGGACGGGCTGTTGAAAGCCTCCCTGCTCTCGACCCTCACCGTGACCTCGATGATCTTTGCGACCATCCTCATGGCCAGCTTCTTCAGCCTCGTGTTTGTCGGGCTGGGCGGCGAAGACCGCGTGCACGAAATCCTGAAGGAACTGCCGGGCGGTGCGACCGGCGCGCTGATCTTCGCGATGGTGTTCGTCTTCGTCCTCGGCTTCTTTCTGGACTTTGTCGAAATCTCGGTGATCCTGCTGCCCGTTCTGATCCCGCCGCTGATCCTGATGGGCATTGACCCGATCTGGCTGACGGTTCTGATCGCGATCAACCTGCAAACCTCGTTCCTGACCCCGCCCTTCGGCTTCTCGCTGTTCTACTTGCGCGGCGCGGCCCCGAAAGAAATCACCACGGGCCAGATCTATCGCGGCGTTGTTCCCTTCATCTGCCTGCAGATCGTCGCGGTCGGCATCCTCTGGCTGTTTCCAGTGATCGCGACATGGCTGCCGCGCTGGCTTTATTGAAACCGGTGCTACCGGAAGCGGATCGGCAATGTGAATTTCCAGCTCGACCGGTTCGCCGACGCAGGAATTTTCGGGAACGGGGCTGCCCGGCGAACCGCATCAAGCGCGGCCTGGTCATGTTGAGATGATCCGGAAGACCGCACGACCCGCACGGCATCCACCCAGCCGGATGTCGAAATGGTGAAGGCCACCACGACATCCATCTGCCTGCGCCCGCTGCGCCTAGGCGCGCGCACGTACCGGTTTAGCTTGCGTTGCACTTTGGCTGGATAGTTCGTGACATCGGAATTGCCCGCCTGTTTACCGGCGGTTTCGCGCTGAGACCCGCCTTGCTGCGCCGACCGGCTGCCCTGCCCCCCTGCGCCATTGCTGTCTGCTCGGGCCTCTGTCTTGCGCTCCTGGGTTTTTCTGGTTTCCGCCGGTTTGGACTCTGCCTTTTTTAACGGCAGCTCTGCAGGCCGTTTGCGCGGAATTCCAACCGTCTCGACCGCTTCGGCAACCACAACTTCAGACACCGGTTCTTGTGTCTCCGTTTTGATTGCCTCAGCTTCAACACGCTCAGGGGCCGCGTCTTTTGCGACCTGCGTTTCTGCCTCAAGAGTCTCAGCCGGCGGAGCCGCCGCCGCATTTGCAGCATCCAGCTCGGTTTCGGCCGCCGGCAACGCTACCGCATTTTGAGTCGGTTGGACCGGCACCGCTCTAAGAGGCTCGCTCAATTGTGTTGAATCGGCTGGAACCGGCTGCGGATTTTGGGGCACCGGTTCCAAGACTGCCGTGGCCTCCCGTTCAGTTCGCTTGGTTTCGTGAACCACTTCCGGCTCAACTGTGCCGGCAACGGAGCCTGCAACGACCGTGTTGAAAGCAGAACTCCCCAAAACGGCGTGCTCGACGCTGCCACCGCCTTCGACCTCGATCGCAGGCTTGCCCGAAACCGTCCATGCCACTGCGGCAAAATGCAGTCCGGCAGACAGCAACAAAGCCGCGCCCACAGACCCTTTCGTGATCCTCATGGCACCACCTTTCGGGTCACCACAACCACGCGCTCTGCCCCTGCGCCATAGAGCGCATCAACATGTGCAAGGAGATCTGCCGCTGCCAGCGCCTGATCGGCGGCAAGACGCACCTTCGGCATCTCGGTTCCTCCCGTCTTCGCGAGCTGCCGCAGATACTCCTGCGCTGTGACCGGTGCATCCCGATAGAACAGCCCTCCATCCGCCCGCGCATAAAGCGCATCAGGTGGCGGCAGCGGCATGGCGTCCTCGCTTTGAGAAAGCGTCACTTCCGGATCTTCTGGCGGGGTCAATTGGCCCGCGACAAGGAAAAAGATCAGCATCAGGAACACGACATTGATCAACGAGATCGTCGCTTCCGGCGGGGTCTTTTTCGGTGTCGTTTTCAGTTTCAGCATGGCCTGGCCATTTTTACCTTGCAATGGTGACCTGCAGGTCCGGCACCGTCCGCAGAATGCCGAGAACCGTGACCAGCTGCTGGGTTGTGGTTTCGCCGCGAACCAGAACGAGCAGGCTGTCGATCTGTCTTTCACGCAGGGCCTGCACACCCGCAGCCAGCTTCTCGGTTCTTTCAGGCGCGCCATTGAGCTTCAGCGCCTCACCTTCCACAACGAGGATTGCCTTTGGCGAGACGCCGGTTCCGCCGCTGCCGGCGGGTGCGCCGATGTCGATCTCGCCGAAATTCGTGAAGGTCGAGGACAGCATGAAAAACAGCAGCAGCAGAAAAATCACGTCCACCAGCGGCGTCAGGGAAATCGCACGACGGCGTTTCGGCGGGCGTTCAACGCGCATTGAACGCCGATGCCGGAATTTCCAGCCGCCGTTTGATTGTCTGCGGGGTCGGTGCGATTTTGAGCAGGACGGCCCCGGCCAGGGTTTCCACAGCGATCCGCTCAGCTTCCAGACGGCTTTCCAGCCACGTCACGACCAGAGACACGGGCATGGCAACACCAAGCCCGGCTGCTGTTGTCATCAAGGCCACCCAGATCCCGCCGGCAAGTGCGGACGGGTCAACGCTGGATCCCGCCGACTGAAGCGCCTGAAACGCTTCGATCATGCCCAGAACGGTCCCGAACAGACCGATCAGCGGCGCGACCTGTGCAATGGCTTCCAGTGCCCGGACACCCTTGGAGAAGCGGTGCAGATCAACGGCAGCGCGGTTGGCGATGCTTTCTTCTGCAACTGTCTTGTTGAACGTTCCGGTTCCCATGAAGTCGATCGCCTGCGCCACCGCACGTTCAGCTGCGCTGACGGCGGGTTCAATGCGTTTTTTCGCCTCACTCCTATGACCGGACAGCCACAACTGCGCTGCTTCTTCGGCCCTTTTCGGCTGCCCGATTCTGCATCTGAGGAACTGAAAGACTTTCAAAAATACGATCGCGAGCGCAATCACTGACAACAAGGCGATAACCGTAACCACAGGACCGCCAAGGGCGAGTAGGTGTGAAATGCGCTCGACAACGGACTGCATCATGGATTTGGCTTTCTATTGAACGAGGGGAACAGTGGCGCGGCTGGACAGTTTCAACACGGCTGAACAATGCGCCGGTTTTGTCTCGCCGGTGCAGCCGGATGGACCGTTGACCAGGATCCGGCCCGTTCCTGCGCACTCAAGCCCGGGAACCTGAAACTGGCGCACGACTGTCTTGCCGGCGCTCAAGGCGCCGAAGTCGAATGCGGTCAGGCTCTCGATCACCCCTTCCCTGTCAAAGAAAACGAGCTCATATGGGCTCTTCGGAAGGTCTGTGCCGGTACCGTTGACGGCCAAAAATGACAGGCGGCACCCCTTGCTTGTCTGCTCGATCTTGTTGAGTTCAATCGAAAGGCCGTTGCTTTCTGCCGCGACCGGATGACCGGGCAGACCGGCCGATGCCAGGAACGTCAGTGCGGCCAGTATACTGATTGAAAACATCTTTTCGAAAAAATGGCTCATAGCCGTCTCCATCAAGAACGGCGCCGGCCGGTCCCCCGGACAGGCGCCGGTCTGGCTCAAAACCTCTGTGTGAAACTCAACTTGAAGCTGCGTCCCGCCCCCTCATCGTCGCTTAAGTGGTTTCGGTAGGCTTTATCGAAAATATTGTCAATATTAAACCTGAGTTCAGAATTCCGGAAATGCCCATCCTCAGGTTTCCAGGACGCATAAAGATTGTGTAGCGCATAGCCCGAAGTCTTGCTCTCATTGTCGCCGACACGCTCTTGCGCGGCGACGAAATCGCCTTTCCAGCCGAAATCAATGTTCCAGGGCCGGTAAACATAGCCGAGCTTCACAAACACGCTGTCAGCCGGCACAGCATTGAGTGCGATATCATTTGTCAGATTGTCACCACGGATAACCGAGCCGCCGAGACCGGCATACCAGGTTTCTGAACCATAGGCCGCTTCCACTTCCAGCCCTTGGAACCGGGCTTTGGGAACCACGTCTGTGACCACGCGGCCAAGCGTATGATTGTAGTAGCTTGCATAGTAATTCGACAAATTGTTGTGGAACGCAGTGGTCTTGACCTGGACTGCATCGCCCTTTCGGAAGACGTCTTGAAAAGACAGTGTGAACCCGGCTTCGAAATTGGTCGAAACCTCCTTGTCTACGTCATTGACTTCGTAGTTGTTGTAAAGTTCGTCCAATGTCGGCATGCGCTCGGTGCGGGCCACGGAGCCGAACACGCCGAACCAGTCCGACAGCTTCACCAGGGCAGCGATCTTGGGCGAAAAGGCTAAGTCCGTGCTGGTGTCATTGAGGTCGGTCGTCGTGAACCCACCGGTTCGCGAATCGTAGACACTGACGCTGCCGACGTGGATTGAGGAATAGTCCAACCGTGCGCCGGGAATGAGCGTCACCCGGTCATTCCAGATCAATTCGGCCTGGGCGTAGCCTCCAACCAGGGTGCTGTCGCCTTCCGGATGCGAACCGGATCCGTCGGCGACACCCTCCGGATAATAGCGGGCATTGCGCCGCTCCTGATACTGTCCGTCCAGACCCGTGGTGAGATAGGCATCCCAGGTGTCGGACAGCTTGAAAAACGCCGTATTTTCCACACTCGATTGCCAAGTTTTGTAAGAATACTCCGACCGGGTCCCGAACGGATAAATGCACGTGGTGGGCCCGAAACAGACCAGGTCCTGATTGTCCTGTTTGACCTGGGTATCCGACCAGCTCGCTTGGACTTTCACATCCAAAAGGTCGTTGCCAAAGAAGGCGTTCTCGTAACCAATCACCGCGGTCTGGTCGGTGACGGTGCGGTCGACATCGCCAAAATCCGCCCCCCAGGCAATCTGGTCATATTTCTGATTGTCTTCATCGCTGTACCAGCGCTCGTAGCTGGCAAATACCGACTGATCGTTGTTCTGACCGAACGTGTAACGCGCCTTGGCCAGCCCGCTCATTGAGCTAAAATCGCTGTCGTCGATCGTGTTGCCGTGTCCGTCGGTCAGGTCCTGGGATTGGCGGTAGTTGAAGGCCCCCAAGACCTCGAAGTTTTCGACGGGCCGGACGGCAACGATGCCGCTTGTCAGCCAGCCATTGCCGTTGGAATCCCAGCTGGTCTTCAGCTGTCCGCCAAAAAGATCGCCCGGGTCCAGAAAATCGCTGGCATCCTTTGTCTCGAACAGCACGACGCCGCCCATGGCCCCCGCACCGTAGAGCGTGGACGAGGCCGGACCGCGCAACACCTCCACCTGTTTGTAGAGTTCCGGGTCGGAAAAGAATGAGCCCATCCGGTACTGTTCGTAAAACTTGTTGACGCCATCAACTTGAAAAATGATCCGGCTTTCATCGCCTGAGAGAGCCTCACCGATGCCGCGAATATTGATGCTCTCGCCAAACACGGAGTTGCTGCCGATTGTGGTGATCCCGGGAATTTCGGCAAACAGATCACCCACAGTGCGCGGCTGTTGATCATTGATGGCTTCCTGATCGAGCACGGTCACGGCCTGGGGGGTATCGATTGCGACTTTATCCGCCCCGGTTCCGGCAACAATCCTTTGCAGCGGTGTCGCGTCCTGAACTCCGCCTGCCTCCTGCGCTTTTGCGGCGCACGCTATTACGATAACGCCAAATGCAACCGCTCCCATCAGAGCCCTCTGATGGCGATCAATCCTGCCCATAATCTTCTCCAACTCGAGCGGAGACCACCGCCCGTTTCATCAATTTATTCTTGAGTAATTAACTCAGGTATTGATGCTCTTAAAAAACATGAGTATATGAGTCAAGTATAAGAATTGCACAGGCCAACCAGATCAAAGGGTTCTTTTGAGATAAAAAAATCTCAATGATTTCCGGAGCTTTTATCTGAATTGACTCCGTTGGCAGATCAGCCCTCATTCGAGAAATATTGAGCAAAACACCACCATGACCCAAAGCGAACCAGAGCTTGAACACACGATTTCACCTGCGCATATCCGGCGTCTTCGGGCTGAAAACCCAAAAATGCGCGAGCGCGATCTGGCCCGCACACTCGGCATCTCGGAAGCCGAAGTCCTGGCCAGTTTCTGCGGCCATGGCGTGCGCCGGATCAAACCGGATTTCGATGTGCTGTTTCCCGGTCTGCAGCAGGCTGGAGAGGTCATGGCCCTGACCCGCAATGAAAGCGCTGTGCATGAAAAAATAGGGCTCTTTGAGAAGTTCATTCCGGGCAAGCACGCGGCCCTGATGCTTGGCGAAAACATCGACACTCGCATGTTTCCCTCCAAGTGGGCACATGGTTTTGCCGTTGAAAAACGCGATGGCGACACGGTCCGCCACTCGCTGCAATTCTTCGACGCTCACGGCGTAGCGGTGCAAAAAATCCACACCCGCCCGGCCACGGACCTGAACCGATGGTCCGCTCTGGTGGACGATCTGACCGTGAAAGACCAGTCGGAGTGCATTCCGGGCGGTGTTACGGCTCCGCCGCCAGGCCCCGCGCGGCCGGATGCATTGGAGTTGCAAAACGAATTGCGCGAGCGCTGGGAGGGCATGACCGACCCGCATCAGTTTCATGGTTTGTTGCGGGATCTGGGTCTCGACCGCCTCAGCGCCTTTTCAATGGCAGGCGAGAACTGGGCGTGGAAGCTCGACGCGGGCAGTGTCACCGCCATGTTGAACCATGCGGCCAGCGAAGACCTGCCAATCATGTGTTTTGTCGGCAACCGTGGCTGCATCCAGATCCATTCGGGCCCGATCGCATCGCTGTTCGAGCGCGGCCCCTGGTTCAACATCATGGATCCGACATTCCATCTGCATTTGCGCACGGATCATATTTGCGATGTCTGGGCCGTCCGCAAACCCGCGGACACCGGCCATGTCACGTCCCTCGAAGCCTATGACCGGGAAGGCAACCAGGTCATCCAGTTTTTCGGCGTCCGGTCGGAAGGAAACGCAGAAAGATCGGACTGGCGCGCCCTTGTGGAGAAACTGCCCAGACTTGAAACGCCAACCGTTTTGGGAGCTGTTCAATGACATTCCGTTTTTCAACCGGAGCCGCTGCTGCACTCGGCCTGTCTTTGCTGGCGGCCATCTTGCCCTTTAAACCCCATCTTGGGATTTCGCCGGCGGCCGCAGCCGAAAAGGCGCAGAGTATTGTCGCGGTCGGTGGCTCAATTACCGAAATTATCTATGCGCTGGGTGAGCAGGACCGCCTCGTTGCCCGCGATACGACCAGCACGTTCCCAAGCGCGGCACAAGATCTCCCGGATGTCGGCTATATACGGGCCCTTTCGCCGGAAGGAGTCCTGTCGGTTGCGCCCGACATGATCGTGCTCCTGGAAGGAAGCGGTCCGCCGGAGACCGTTGAGCTTCTCAAATCGGCCGGCATCGCGATTCGAGACATACCGGAAACCTATTCGGCAGATGGCATTTCGCAGAAGATCGCAGCTGTTGGCGCAGCGCTTGGGACACCGGACAAGGCCGGGGCGCTGATCGCTCAGGTCGAACAGCAGCTTGCCGATGCCAAATCCGAGATCGGTTCAAAAGCGAAGGAAACCAGGGTTCTGTTCGTGCTGTCGACCCAGGGTGGCCGGATCCTCGCTGCGGGCGCGGACACAGCAGCCAACGGGATCATATCTTTGGCCGGCGCGCAAAATGCGATCACCGGTTTTTCAGGCTACAAACCGCTGAGCGATGAAGCCATTTTAAATGCGGCGCCCGATGCCATCTTGATGATGGACCGGGCCGGCGATCATCAGGGCGCCGACATTTTCGAGTTTCCCGCTGTTGCGGCAACACCGGCAGGTGAACACCGGCGCATTATCCGAATGGACGGTCAATATCTCCTCGGGTTCGGACCGCGTACCGCCGATGCGATCTGCGATCTTGCAAAGGCCCTGTCGGACCTGCAAGCCGCTGAGAACACCCAATGACGCTGAGTTCCTGGCCGTTGTTCGGCGGTGGCTCCCGCTCTTGGTTCAAAAACGGAATGCCCGGCACCCGGGAAGACCTTGCCCGCAGCAGCATCCTCCTGCTGGGCATGACCCTGATAGCAGCCGGGGTATTTAGTCTGGCCACGGGCCCAATTCCGGTCCCGGTTCTGGAGGTCCTGCCACGGGCATTGACTGCGATGATGTCCGGCAGTTTTGACCAGCCGGATGGCGTGTCGGCGAGAGACTGGATCGTATTTGCCGAAATTCGCCTGCCGCGCGTTCTGCTCGGCGCTTTGGTGGGCGCATCGCTTGCTGTTTCGGGCGCTGTCATGCAGGGCCTATTCCGCAATCCGCTGGCAGATCCGGGAATTGTCGGGGTCTCTGCAGGCGCAGGTCTGGGTGCGGCCATGTTCATCGTACTTGGCACCGGTTTGCTCGCCCCAATCGCCGCCCTTCTTGGCATTTATGCGCTGCCTCTGGCCGCGTTTTTCGGCGCACTGATCACAACGTTTCTACTGTACCGGATCGGCACGCGCGGGGGCGCGACATCCGTTGCAACGCTGCTTCTGGCCGGAATTGCCCTGTCAGCGCTGTCCGGGGCTCTGACAGGCCTTCTGATTTATGTGGCGGACGACCAGCAACTGCGGGACCTGAATTTCTGGGGCCTGGGTTCTCTGGCCGGGGCCAGCTGGGCCAAGGTGTTCGGCGCAGGTCCAATCATTGCCGTTGTTCTGTTCAGCGTTCCGTTTCTGGCACGCGGACTGAATGCCATGATGCTCGGCGAAGCATCAGCGGGCCATGTCGGCATTCGGGTGCAAAGGCTCAAACGGCTTGCGATTGTGGCTGTGGCGGCCGCCACCGGCGCCGCGGTTTCCGTCAGCGGCGGTATCGGCTTTGTCGGCATCGTTGTGCCGCATCTGCTGCGCCTGACCATTGGTCCAGACCATCGCTATCTCCTGCCCGCATCGGCGTTGCTAGGTGCCAGCCTGCTGATTCTTGCCGATACGGCCAGCCGAACACTTGTGGCACCGGCCGAACTGCCGATCGGAATTCTCACCGCCTTTGCAGGCGCACCGTTCTTTTTGTGGATCCTGCTGCGCAAGCGCGGCCTGACCGGGATGTAGTCATGACCATCGCCCCCTTCCTCACAGACCGTAATGCAACCTCGCGGGAGCTTTTACGTGTGAAAGACGCCGGGATTCGGCTCGGCGGAACGCAAATCGTCGATGGCGTCTCATTTACCGTCGAAGCCAGGGCATTTCACACCATCATCGGACCGAATGGATCGGGCAAGAGCACCCTGTTGAAAGCAGTCATCGGTGAACATGGCTATTCCGGCAGCATCTGTCTTGCCGGCCATGAAATACGCCGCACCCGCCCGGAGCACCTGGCCTTCGTGCGCGGTGTTTTGGCCCAGCAAACAAGTGTGGCCTTTCCAATGACCGTGAGCGAAGTGATCAGCCTCGGGTTCACATCAAACGCGGCCGGCCACAAACAGGAACACCGTCGACAGCGCATCCGCCAGGCGCTATGCGCTGTTGACCTTCAAGGATTCGAAGCCCGGCTTTATCCGGATCTGTCCGGCGGCGAACAGCAACGGGTTCAGCTTGCACGGGTCCTGTGTCAGGTCTGGGAGCCGGTTCTGCCCGACGGAACGCCGCGCTGGCTGTTTCTAGACGAGCCGGTCTCCAGCCTCGACATCAAACACCAGATCCAGATCATGACGCTTGCCGCGGACTACGCACGGCGCGGCGGCGGTATCTTGGCGGTGATGCATGATCTCAATCTGACGGCCCGGTTCGCCGACACGGTTCTGGTCATGCGCGGCGGCCGGGCGATGGCTCAGGGCCGTGTTGCAGACGTGTTTGAAGATGACATCCTGTCAACAGCCTATGACCACCCCATCCGGGTGAATGTCACTCCAAAAGACACGGAAATGCCTTTTGTGCTGCCGTTTGGCGACCCTTGAGACAAAACGGCACTGGCAAAAATCCGTCATGCTTCCAAATATGACCATCATGACAGATGCTGCGCTTTTTGACACCACGTCCGATCGAGGCTTTGCCTTCCTCCCAACACGCCGCGCGGCAGAAGCCCGCCTGCAAGCGTTCCTGCCAAGTGCGGGCAAAGCCTATGCTTCAAAACGCAATTACGATTTCGGCCCTGACGACCGGAGCAACATCTCGGCGTTGTCACCATACATCCGGCACCGGCTGCTGCTTGAACAAGAGGTGCTGAAGGCGACGCTCGTCAAACACAGCCCATCCTCTGCCGAAAAATTCATTCAAGAAGTGTTCTGGCGTGGCTATTTCAAGGGTTGGCTGGAACATCGACCAGACGCCTGGACACGGTATCGCGCGGATGTGCAGCATTTGGCCCGGCAGCTTGAGGACCATGGCGGTTTGCGCAAGGCCTATGAACAGGCGGTTTCCGGCGCCACCGGCATAGACTGCTTTGATGCGTGGGCGCATGAGCTTGTTGAAACCGGGTATCTGCATAATCACGCGCGCATGTGGTTTGCCTCGATTTGGATTTTCACACTTGGACTGCCCTGGCAGCTCGGCGCGGATTTCTTCTACCGCCACCTGCTTGATGGTGACCCGGCCTCCAACACCCTTTCCTGGCGCTGGGTCGGCGGGCTGCATACAAAGGGAAAAACCTATCAGGCGCGCGCTTCGAACATCGACACCTATACGGCCAGCCGCTTTTCGTACCCGCAAGGGCTCGCCCCCTCCGCTCCGCCGCTGGACGAGGAACCACTCGGGCCACGGGTTCCGATCCGGCTGGCGGATATGGTACCGGATACCGATTCACCGGCTCTGCTTCTCATTACGGAAGAAGACTGTCATCCGCACACATGGCAACTCGGCGGCGCGCGGCCCGTTGCTGCGACCGGACTACTTGCAACATCCAAGCGCTCGCCGCTTGAGATGGGTGAGAAGGCTTCGGCGTTCGCCTTTGGCGCGGTTAACGAAGGACTGGAGCAAGCGCAGCAGGTTTTCGGCATTGAGTGCTCTGGACCAAAATCGAGCGACGATTGGGCCGCCAGCCTGATCGAAGCGGCCGCTGCGGCCAACACCGAGACCATTGTGACAGCCTTTGCAGCCATAGGGCCCGTTCAGGACCAACTTGAAGGAGCCAAACCACATCTGGAGGCGGCCGGTATCCGTCTGATACAAGTCCGGCGGCCTTACGATGACCTCACCTGGCCGCACGCCACTGCAGGGTTCTTCAAGCTGAAAACCAAAATCCCTAAAATTCTCGAGGGTTTGGGGCTCGGGCGTTAGAACCTTCAGATTGTCTCGGCAAAGCGGTGCGTTCCAACAAGTCCGGGCAAAAAAGTCGAGGCGCGGCGGCGCTGGTTCCTCTGGCACCGTTCTCAGCAGCGCAACGCTTTTACGCAGGTGATCATGCAGCGGAAAACATCGGCGTAGACGCGGCTATAGCCCAGGCAAGGCAAACTCCCAGCCCAATGCCGGTGCCAAATACCGCACCACGGCCAGCCGCAAAATGCCCCATCGTGCCGTAGACCAGCCAGAACAGCAGAAGGACCGGCAAAACCGTGAAGGCGACGCCGAATTGCCCGGCACCGAATGACATGGCGCTACCGAGCGCGACCAGAACGATCAGACGGACGGTAATCCGGCGCCAGACCGGCGCGTTCTGAACGAGCACCCGCTCCGCCACCATGAATGGCAAGGTTCCAAGCGCCAGCACACACATGACAATCACCCGTACGCCAGAGGGAACAAAAGCGGCAGCATAGGTGTCCATTATAAAAGCAAAGCCCCCCAGGCCCCACGCAGCGAGCAGAAGCGCGGCCGCAAGATCCTGACCGGTCACCTTCGGCAGATGGCGGCGAAGCAGGAACAGCTGAATACAGCCCCAAACAAGAAAAAATGCAGTGATCTGCCCAAAGCCCGCCAGACCTGCGATCGGAACTGGCACAAACAGGGC
The DNA here is from genome assembly GCF_007830545.1 of Roseibium hamelinense. Classification (GTDB taxonomy): domain Bacteria; phylum Pseudomonadota; class Alphaproteobacteria; order Rhizobiales; family Stappiaceae; genus Roseibium; species Roseibium hamelinense. The sequence continues at coordinate 71,423 of NZ_VLLF01000002.1, read as the reverse complement.
TGCCGTGACAGCAAGCGGCAGCGGCAACAATGCAGCTTGAACGAACAGTCTTCTCGTCACCGGTTTTCTTTCGACTTCGCGCCGCGGCAGTGCCCATTTCGAAATAGGGAAAAACAACGCGGTGACACATGCCAGCCCGAGCAAGATCCACGGCCCCGTACGCGTAAGCGTATTCTTGCCGCTGCCGGTACCGGCTGGTTCACCGAGGATCCAGTTCCGCACTTCAAGAAGGCTTGTCGGACTGTACAGCACGCCGACATGTTCGACCAACGGCGCGAAAACCACCCGGCGCTCCAGCCCGTTCTGCCGCACAGTGCTGCCCTCTTCAGCCGAAGGGTCCAGCAAGCGGAGCTTTTCGACGGCGATTTCACGAAGCCGCGGCTCCCATTCCCCGGAGACCACAAGGAGCCGGGCCGGAAAGCTGTCAGTGACCGCGTCGGAATACATGGAAATTGCAACAATAGACGCAACGTCGGGCATATCCTGCGCGGCCCTGACGATGATGTCCGTCGCCATGGAATGACCGAGCAGCGCAACCGCTCCCTCGTGGCCGAGATCATTCCGGATCCCGCCGGTTATGGCTGAGGTTTGCTCGACAAGTTGCTGTGTGGTGCCATCCAGCTCGGTAACCCGCGGAGACAGGGGAGCAAGATTGCGGCCGTGGCCGATAAAGTCGAATGCAGCAACGCGCAGACCCGACTTTGCCAGCGTCAGCGACAGCGCTTCCATCATTTGCCGCGACCCGGCAAAACCGTGCGCCACGACCACAAGGGGCCCGTCCGCAGTTTGCTGCGGCAAATAATAGGTCACGGGACCGTCTGGCAGGTCCTTGCGCACAATCTCGACACCGGCGCGGGCCATCTCAAGTTGCCAGACAGACATCCCCAGCCCCGTCAGAGACAATAGGGCGAGGATCAAGGGCATTAACCGGTGCAGGCCGTTCGCAGACACCGCACCTGCCGTGGATCTGCCGTCATGTGTTTCTGGGATCTGCCTCACCTGGCTTCAAACCTTCTTGACCTTTGTAAACAGCACACCAGATAGCCGCTCCGCTGCCAACACCGATTATAACCCGGAATGGGAGACGACTGAGTGCCTGAGGGACATACGATCCATCGCGCCGCGCGGGATCATCGCCGCATCTTTAAAAACAGAATTTTGCAGGTTTCCTCGCCGCAAGGGCGGTTTGAAGACGGCGCCAAGGCGCTGAACGGCAGCACGTGCACCGAAGTAGAAGCCTTCGGGAAACACCTGATTTACCACTTCGGTGGCGCGCGTGTTTTGCATGTGCATCTGGGACTTTTTGGACGGATAACAAAGCGAAAACTGCCAGCGCCGGAGCCCAAGGGAGCCGTGCGGGTCCGGCTGATCGGCGATACGCATCTGGTTGACATCAATGGCCCGACAGCCTGCGAAATTCTCGACCCGGATCAACTGGCACGGCTAACCAACCGTATCGGGCCGGACATGCTGCGTGCCGATGCCGACCCGGACCGGGCATTTTCGCGCATTTCCAAAAGCCGTGCATCCATTGGCAAACTGCTGATGAACCAGTCCGTCATCGCGGGAATCGGCAATATCTACCGCACCGAAATTCTGTGGCGGCTCGGCCTCCACCCGGACATGCCCGGCAATCTCTTGAGCCGAGAGCAGTTCGATGAATTGTGGGCCGATGCCCGGGAGCTTCTGGAACTGGGCGTCAAGCGGAACGCCATAATTACGGTGGATCAGGCCGGGCCCGGCAAAGGCCGCTACCGTGAACGCACCAACATTTTCAACAAGCCGGACTGTCCGCGCTGCCACGGCGCGGTGACGCGCGTCGAAATCGAGACCCGGCGCGCTTTTTTCTGCCCCTCGTGTCAGGTCCTGCCAACCAACTGGAGCTAGGTCTATTCCGCAGCCACCTGAATCCGGCCAAGCAGTTTGCGCTCGAGCGTACGCGCATACCAGTCAATAAACTGAATGACGCCGCTTTCCTGCCGCTGCGAATAGGGCCCCGGCACATAGGCCGGTGAATTGATCCCGACCTGGTTTTCCTCAACGATCTGGCGGTCCTCGTCATTGGTGTGCAGCCAGACCTCGGTCAGGCGGTTCAAATCGTAGTCGCGGCCTTCTTCCGCTTCCCCGTGCACAAGCCAGGTCGTGGTGACCTGCGTCTCCTGCGGCGAAACCGGCAGCACGCGGAACACCAGCGCCTGGTCATGCAGGAAATGGCACCAGGTGTTCGGATAAGAAAAGAACAAGCAGGTACCCGCGTCCTGAACCGGGACATGGCCGATGCCTGTTGCCACCGCCGCCTTGCCGTCCATGGTGTAGCTGACGGCGTCTCCAAGGAACGGAATGCGCACGAACCGCCAAGTCTCGGAGGGGTCCAGAACATAGGCCGACGGCAAGCCGGCCGCCTCGCACCGGGCGATATGCGCCGCGCCTTCGGTTGCGGCCTCGCCAAGACTGCTGCCGACAAGATCCGGATTATCGGGAAAAGTGCGGCACAGTGAGGGATGCGAGCCGGAACAGTGATAGCATTCCCGGTTGTTTTCCAGAACGAGTTTCCAGTTCGCCTTCTCAAGAATCGTGCTTTGATGGGCAATCTTGGCATTGCCGAGATCATGCGGACCGATGTAGCGCACGGCCTCACGCTGCAACGGCGCAAAATCCGGGGCTTGATCCGCCAGACAGATGAAGACAAGCCCCGCCGCTTCAGCGACATGCACCGGCTTCAGGCCATGGGCGGTCAGGTCAAACCCCGCGCCCATGTCGCGCGCAAACAGCAACCTGCCGTCGAGCTCATAGGTCCACTGGTGGTAGGGACAAACCAGCTTTGGTGCCGAGCCCTTGCTTGCGGCACAAATCCGGCTGCCACGATGGCGGCAGGAATTGTGAAACGCGCGAATTTTGCGATCTGCGCCGCGCACCACGATCACCGAATAGGGACCGATTTGCAAAGTCACGTAGTTGCCGGGCTTTGGTATTTCCTGGGCCGGCGCTGCGAACAGCCACTGCGTCCCGAACACCTTCATCACATCGGTTTGAAACAGATCCGGATCGGTGTAAAACGGCTGCGCCAGCGAATACCCCGGCGTGCGGCGCATCAACAGCTGGAGAATGTCGGCTTCGCTCATCATGGTCAAAGGTCCTTTACAAGCCGCAGCGCGTCATAAATGGCAGCGTGGGTGTTGCGGGCAGAAACGGCGTCTCCGATCCGGTAGAGCGCGAAAGCACCGTCCGGGTTCGGCCCATCTGGCTGCGGCACACCGGACAGGAGTGCGTCCTGATCGATCTCACCGAGATTTCGTGATTGCGGCTTCAACTCGAAATACAGGTCATCGAGCGGCAGCGTCCCGTGATTGACGACCACCTGGTCGAAATCGCGTTCCTCGCGGTGGCTCGAATAGTCGGTTCCGATCACCGCCGTCAGCATGTTGCCGCTACGCTTCACATCCATCAGCCGGTAGGTCACCGTGAAGCGGACGTCCTTGTCCTGCAGCACGCGCATGTAGGGCACAAGGTTCATCGCCATAACATCCGGGGCAAAGGAGCGGTCGGGCGTCATGATCTCCACATGAGCACCGGACTTTGCAATGATCTCGGCTGCCTGAAGCGCGGCATGATCGCCGGCATCGTCATATACCAGCACCCGGCGCCCTGGTTTAACGTCGCCGGCAATGATATCCCAGCTGGACACGACCAGATCATTGCCGGTCTCCAGAACCTCCGTGTCCGGCAGGCCGCCGGTGGCGATGATCGCCACATCGGGGGCTTCGCACAAAACGTCCCCGGCCTCGGCAAACGTGTTGAAGCGGAACTCGACTCCGCGCGCGGCGCATTGATCCATCCGCCAATCGATGATCGAAATCATTTCGCGGCGCCGTTCGGATTGCGCGGTCAACCGGATCTGACCTCCCGGATCGGGTGCGGCCTCAAACACAGTCACCTTGTGGCCGCGCTCCGCCGCCACACGCGCTGCTTCCAGTCCGGCTGGTCCCGCCCCGACAATCGTGACTTTTTTCGCCGCAGCCGCGGGCGCAATGTCGTGCGGCATGGACAGCTCGCGCCCGGTGGCCGCATTGTGAATGCACAGTGCATCGCCCGCCTGATATATCCGGTCAAGACAGTAGGTCGCGCCGACACAGGGACGAATGTCATGCTCCCGCTTCTCCATGATCTTCTTGACGATCATGGGATCTGCCATGTGCGCCCTGGTCATTCCGACCATATCCAGAATGCCCTCGGCAATCGCATGACGTGCGGTGGCGACATCCGGAATTTTCGCCGCATGGAACGTCGGCAGACCCGTTTCCTTGCGGATCGTGCCGGCAAAGTCGAGGTGCGGTGCGTTCTTCATACCCTGAACGGGGATGACATCCGTCAGGCCGGGATCGGTGTCGATATGACCGCGAATGACATTCAGAAAATCGACCTGCCCGCTCGCCTTCAACCGCCGCGAAATCTCCAGCCCCTCGGCGACGCTGATACCTCCTGGAGCCACTTCGTCAGCCGTGTAGCGAATGCCGACGATAAACTCATGGCCGACGCGTTTGCGGATCGCATCCAAAACGTCGAAGGTGAACCGCAGCCGGTTATCCAGAGGGCCACCGTAAGGCGCGTCGAGCTGGTTGGTCCGCTCTGACCAAAACTGGTCCATCAAGTGGCCATAGGCCTGCAATTCGATGCCATCCAAACCGGCCGCCTGCATGCGCTCGGCTGCGTCCGCATAGTCCGCGATGATGCGGGCGATTTCCCAGTCTTCGATTTTTTTCGGAAAGGCCCGGTGGGCGGGTTCACGTTGATGTCCGGGGGAGACGCAGGGCAGCCAGTCGGCCTTGTTCCAATGCGTCCGCCGCCCCAAATGCGTCAGCTGGATCATCACGGCGCAACCATGTTCGTGGCAGGCATCGGCAAGCTTGGCCATCCAGGGCACAACCTCATCCTTGTAGGCCAGAATGTTATTGAAGACCGGCGGCGAGTTGCGCGAAACGGCGGCCGATCCGGCGGTCATGGTCATGGCAACACCGGCTTTCGCCCGCGCCTCGTGATAGGCCCGATAGCGGTCTTTCGGCATGCCGTCTTCCGGATAAGCCGGCTCGTGACTGGTGGTCATGATCCGGTTCTTGAGCGTCAAATGCTTGAGTTTGAACGGCTGCAAAAGCGGATCTTTGGAAGCAATTACCGTGGTCATGGCCAATCCTGAAAACAAACGGAATGCGGACTCTGAAAGGTCCGAAGGGCTGGAATGCTAAATCCGCCACGTCACCGGCTCCACGCCCACAAACGACATATGTGTCGTTTTTTCCGACATATATGTCGATACGCTTGAAATGCCTTGTTCCGGTTGGTATTCAGGCGCTCATGACACAGGCTGACGACATCAAGCCGTCCGGGTGGCGCGGGTCTCGGGAACTCTGGCTCCAGGCGGCCTACGACCAGCTTCTCGAACACGGCATTGACGCGGTGAAGGTGATGCCGCTTGCCAACCGTCTGAGCCTGTCCCGGACCAGCTTTTATGGCCATTTTTCCGACCGTGAAGACTTGCTGCAGGATCTGATCGATATGTGGCAGGCAAAGAACACCCAGAGCCTGGTGCGCCAATCGAAAGCCTATGCGGGTTCGGCGGCGGAAGCGATTTTGAACGTTTTTGATTGCTGGCTGAACTCCGAACTGTTCGACTCGCGGCTGGAATTTGCAATCCGCAACTGGGCGCATACAGATGCGCCTTTGGGTGAAACGCTCAAGGCGGCGGACGGAGTGCGGGTTGCAGCTTTTACCGCGATGTTCGAGCGGCACGGTTTTTCAAATTACGACGCTGAAATCCGAGCAAACGCGATGTATCAGACCCAAATCGGCTACATCTCCATGAAAGCCGAAGAGCCTCTGAGTGACCGCATCGCGAGAATGCCCGCATATGCGCAGACCTTTGCCGGCGAGCCGCCGTCGGATGCTGAAACCGCCCGCTTTCTGGCACGGCATGCCGCCCGTCTGACCAAGTGACATTCCACCTTGGCAAGACGGTGCGGTTTGAGAACGGCCGAACGCCACCGTTTTGGGCGGCCGCAGGCAGCTCAGGCGAACCGGCCGCTGCGCTCCAAAACCTCGATCTGGTAGCCATCCGGATTTTGAACAAAGAAAAACCGGGCCACCAGCTCGCCGGCCGGGGCAAATTCCACCAATTTTCGGGGACTTAGCCCCTCCGCTTCGAATCTTGCATATTCGGCATCCAGGTTGGCCACCGAGACGGCAAAATGCCCATAACCGTTGCCTAGATCGTATGGCTCCGTTTGAGCCTTGTTGACCGTCATCTCGAGTTCAAAGTCGCTCTCAGGATTGCTGAGATAGATCAACGTGAAATCCGGAAAATCCAGCCGGTCTTTCACTTTGAGCCCGAATGCCTTGTCGTAAAACGCCAGCGACCGCGCTTCATCCAGCACGCGGATCATCGAATGGATTGCCTTGGCCAAACCCGGCTCCTTTTCCTGTTTGCGTCAATGCAGGTTGGACATAACATCCTGCAGGCGTTTGGAAACCATGGAATGCCCAAAACGCCCACCTAGCGGTAAAACTGTAACCACCGCTGCCGGCCAATCAACACAAGCCAGACCAGCACCTTTCAAGCACCCACAAAACCTTGCAGGAACAAATCCGGACGTCCTAGGGTAAATGGTGGGCCCGGAGGCGCTACCAAAATGCTTATATTTCAATAGGTTAGCGTGTACAACTCGGTCATTTTCCGCATAATGTATCATAGACTTAGCGGGACCAATTGTACAACTACGCGCACAAATCATTCCGCGCAATATTCGGGAACACCTCCGAAGGCATGACATAATGTCTATTTCATTCCCGCAACCGCCCTCGCTCTTACGAACGCATTGAGATCATGCGCGCGCCCTCCAAAGTCAGCTATACGGCTTTAAGCTTCTTAGCCGTTTGCCCCGCCACAAAGCTGACGCCCGGCGATAAAAAGCATCTTACGCAGAATGATCCACTCCCAGCAGCTCCGGCCGGATTGAAAACGACTCGATATGCGCGGGCCATCCGAGCGAATTGTCCAAAAATGCGTTATTTTCTTCAAGGAAAGAGATTAGTTACAGGGGTATGCTTGCTGCAAAGTATGAACAAGCAAACTCCCGGCCGTAAAATGTAGGTGTTGCGGGTTATCCTGCGCGAATTTCAGAAAAATGCGCGCCAGCTGTCCTGGCGTGTAGTTTTCTGGAATACACACAAGGGTGCTCTCAGTGAAGCGAAGCGTATCTACTACACCCTGTATAAATCTACCACATGACACGTTCTGTGCCAGCGTTTCATAATCGACTATTGCACTCTGTCCTTGAATAAATGTCTCGCAATCTGTCAAAAATTCGCTTCCGGTGTAAGCTGATACTGCAGTGGACGTATTAACTATTAAGCCGAAAGCGAAGAACAATGGAAGCAACATCAGTTTCACGGAAAATACCTCAAACCATGTTTATCTGAGCCTGAAAATAATAACCTGCGAAGATTTTAGCTCAAGTATTTGGAGCCGCAACTGAAGCTAGGATGGCCAGGAAGCTATCTTACTTTCTTGGGGCTAATTTTTATGTAAATCAAGGGGTCCGGTCGTTTAAGCCGTAGATGGTAGTCCCGCTTGGCGTTCTTCCTCTCTGAAAAAGTCATAAAAAATAAGATTGAGTAGACCTCGTGTGTGGGATCGATGGGCATTACAAACAAAACGCTCCACGAACTGCGTGCTCTAGCAAAAGTTGCTTTTGATAAAATACATATTTGTTAAGGTATCCGCTCACATCGGTTTCAATATCGTCAATCAGATCGTCTGGATAAATTACGCCTAAGTAATATCTAAGTAAGAGACTATATAATATCGGCGCGACATCAAAACGAAATACTTCTGACCGCTTACATTTCAAATCATTGAGGTCTATCCGATTGCCATGCAGAAATTTGTTGCGGGCTTCATACATTTCACCATAGAGAGAACCTGCAACATTTAGTTTACCCTTCGTATTTTTCGCATCAGCGCTATTCCCGCTTTCATGTGCTTCCTCGGCGAGTGTTTGGTCTAGCCACTCTGCTTCTTTAAGCACTTTATAAATTGTCCACCGACTTCCAGTCTTGTCACCGCCGGGATGTAATAAAATTTCAATAGCACTCACCCACAGCGAGATAAGCCTGCCGTAGTCATACATCTCCGAAGACAAACCTGTTGAGGGCATCAACGATGCCTGATGCGCCATATTTAGCGAACGAAACAACGCAATGTTTTTGTGACTATCGACGTGATGCAAAAAATAACTTTGCCATGCTTCCAAAAGAAATCTGAGTAGCTCAATGTCAAATGCATGCGCGCCCCGAGTTATATTCGGCTGGATCGGGTTATTCTGGCCCTTGATTCGCTCTACACTGTGATGACCTATAAATACTGTACTCTCACCTACAAGAGAATTACCATCTTTGGAAAGCATCCAAGGATAAAATTCAAATGTCTCGGCGAATTTAATTCCACTTCCCGATTCACGTATATGCATCGCTCTGGCTATGGGTACAGCGCACGAAACTAGTATATTGCGAAAAGCTGCAATAGCTTCGAATGACAAAGCAGAGCTAAGATTATCGCACCTGAATATTATGAGAGATGGTTTTATTGAAACCCCAAATTGATCAGTAAAACTGTTTAGAAAGATCTCCAAATTTGGCCTATGGCGAAAGATTTTTTTGAGCCTTTCATCGTTCTGACTGACGAGGGCAATCTGCTCACACCCAATGGCCTCATTAAGGGAAATATTTGGTAGTAAAGGCCCATCGAGCCAACTTGTCTGAATCTTCATAACACACGCATAATAAATCCGTTTGAGACAAACAACTTCACCAGAATAATTACACCCTGACCCTTGTAGGCCCACCATGAAACACGCAGGCTAGAATTTCATTTCAATTATTCAGAGCAATAGGGCGATTAACTGAATAAAAACCCAAAGATCCGCGTCTTTCAGAAACAAGTTTTTTGAGTACGTGTACAACTCTGTACAACTCGCCCCGTAAGTCATTGAAAAATATAGGGGTGGTGGGCCCGGAGGGACTCGAACCCCCAACCAATCCGTTATGAGCGGACGGCTCTAACCAGTTGAGCTACAGGCCCTTGCGCCGGGAGTTTCTGTCGAAACGGAGTGCGGCGCAACACCCCCTTACACCAACCCGCGTGGACGGGGCAAGGGCTTTGGAAACCCGTTGCCATTTGTCCTCGGCAAATGAAAAACGGCTTGCACAGTCTGCCGCGTCACACGGACCAACGTCCGCTTTGTGAGCGGTAACATGTGCGAACCCAGGCGCCGCTCTGTGACACCGGCAGCGGCGCGGTCTCCCTTTCCAAACCGCACCCTGCCGTGTAGTTGAAAAGGATTGGCAGCGCCAAGCGGAGACCTTTATGCGTTCCCCCTTGCTTACGGCGACCTTGAGCGTCGTCCTTATCACTTTGATCGGCTACCTGCTCGTGGCCGGCCGGTCATTGATCTTGCCGTTCGTGATCGCGCTGATCGTCTGGTATCTGATCAATGCGCTGTCCCGTGGCTTTCAGCTCATTCCGCTTGGCAGCTGGCGGCTGCCGGGCTGGGTCTCCTTCCCCCTCGCCCTGGCTACGATATTCGGCGCCGCCACCTTCGTTCTGGACATAGTGACGGTCAACCTGACTCAGCTTGCCCAGGATGCGCCCACCTATCAGCAGCGGCTCGAGGAGGTGTTCAGCGAAATCTCCTCTCTGGTGCATTTGAACGACCCGATCGAGCTGAAAGACCTGATGCCGGATGCAGTTGTCAGCCGCATGGTCACTGCCGGGGCCGGGTTCTTGACAACCATTGCCAGTTCGGCCTCGCTGGTCTTTATCTATGTCCTGTTTCTTCTGCTCGAACAGTCCACTTTCGACCGCAAGCTGGAACGGCTTTTCACCGACAGCGAAAAGGTGAAAGCAGCCTTCGCGCTGCGTGCGGAAATCAACCGCTCGGTCATGAACTACTTCGGCATCAAGACCGCGGTGAGCATTGCGACCGGGGTCCTGACCAGCTTGATCCTGATCATGATGGGCCTACCTTATGCCGCACTGTTTGGATTTATCGCATTTGTCCTGAATTACATTCCAACCATCGGTTCACTGATCGGCGTGATTTTTCCCTCGCTTTTGGCGCTGGTGTTTTACGACACCCTTGTGCCTTTCTTCGTCATCGCGGTCGGTCTCGGCCTGATCCAGTTTTCAATCGGAAACCTGGTGGAGCCCAGGCTAATGGGATCGAGTCTGAACCTGTCCGGCCTTGTGATCATGTTGTCCCTGGCATTTTGGGGGGCCATATGGGGTGTCGTCGGAATGGTCTTGTGTGTACCGCTGACCGTGGTCATCGTAATCATCTGTTCAAAGTTTCCGGCCTCCCGGCCCGTCGCGGTGCTGTTGTCGGCCAACGGAGATATTGGCGACATTCCGCTGGCAACAACAGCTCTTGCACCGGAACCGGCCAGAACGGCGGCCGATCCAGAGGAGCCACCTGCGCAGCCGTCTGCAAGCCCCTCATCTGCCAAGCGGATGAACACAGGATGAACCGCATTGTCATGGCCGCGCCGTAATGGCTTGGCAATCATACACTTACCGGCGCGGAACAGCGCCCAAACTTGACAATAGGGACCTGCCCAGATGAGCCTTTCAAACCGTCCATTTTTGCCAAACGCTTTTTCCGTCCGGACCCTGGCTCCGGCACTGGCTGTCGCCGCGGCCATCGCGCTGACCCCGGTGTCCGCCCTAGCCGAAACAGCCAAACCGGTTGCGACCATTTCCATCGACGGTCGCGGAGAGGTGTCGACAGCTCCCGATATGGCCGTGGTCACCACACGGGTTGTCACGATGGCCGAAGAAGCTCCTGAAGCCCTTAGCGGCAACACCGAGGCCATTTCCAAGGTCATTGCCGAAATCAAATCGGCCGGCGTGGAAGCCAAGGATATCCAAACCAGCGGTTTTTCGATCTTCCCGCGCTATGACCGTTCGGACAACAACCAGGCGCCGAAAATCATCGGCTACGAGGTTGCCAATGGTGTAACCATCAAAATACGCGACCTTGCCAAGCTGGGCGGTATTTTGAACACGGTCGTCGAAAACGGAGCGAACTCTATTGGGGGCATCAGCTTCCAGGTCAGTGACCCGGACGAGAAACTGGATGAGGCCCGTAAGCTGGCTGTTGCGAACGCCAAGGCCCGCGCCCAGCTCTATGCACAGGCAGCCGGTGTTGAGTTGGGCCGTATCCTGTCGATTTCAGAAGGGGGAGCCTCAATCCCGCGGCCGCTGTTTGCTGGCCGGGAAATGATGATGAAGGCAGATGCCGCACCGGTGCCGGTTGAAGCTGGTGAAAACACGCTAAGCGCAAATGTTTCCATCACTTGGGAAATCGACCAAGACACCTAAAAGCCTTCCATTCCAGCAATTCAGTTCTGTAAGGGCGTCCCCACAGGGTAGACGCCCTTTTCTTTAGAAAAGCCGATTTCAAATCCCAGCTTTTCAGACCATTTGCGTGTCAACTGATCGGAGAAAACCGCGTCTTGCTGAAGAGACGCAAACGCATCCTGCCACGCAGCTACGGTTTCGCGGTCGGTCTGCTTTGAAATAATCAAGTAACTGGAAGCCTCCCGAAGAACAAACACCGGCTGCACGTCAGAAAGTTTTGCGCCGGATAGGCTGAGATTGGGCAAGGCTTCAATGTCTGATGAGATCCACAGATCGTTCCGCCCAAGAAGCAGCTTTTTGACATTCATCTCGTGAACCGGATTGGTCTCGACCACTATGCCTTGCTCTTCCAGATATGCGGTGCGCCAGTCGCCCAGAATACCCGCAACCGTAAGCCCCATATCGGCAATCTGCCGGAGGTTTGCAATTGCCAAGTCAGAGCCGGACCGGGCATAAAGCATATGAGCCCTTGTGATGAGCGGTCCGATAAAATGATAGCCGTGCTCCACCCGGGCAGCTGTTTTGCCCGCGGTGAAAAACGCCGTATCCCGCGTTGTCTCTACAATCTTCAGGGCGCGGGCCGCCGGTAACACTTCGATTGGGTGCGCGCGCCCCAACCGCCGATCCAGCTCCCGAACGATATCGACGCTGGTGCCGACAAGCTGGCCCTGTTCTACATAGTTTGTTGGCGGCGCTATGGTCGTTAAGATCTTCAAGTCTGAAGCGTTGGTCGGGTGGACTGCCGGCACAACAGCAAGCAGGACGGAAAAGGCCATCAACTGCAGCATTAAGCGCAGCTCCAAGAAAAAACACCGTCCCGACAGTCTCCCTCCGAGCCGGGGCCGGCGTATCATGAGACCGCCTCCAGCCGGCCGGCTCACGGTATTACAAAGCTGATGTTTTGTGGTTTTGCGAAGGTGCCCTGATCCGGGTCATGACCAAGCGGGATACCCAGGCGGGCGCTCCATAGCTCCACCAGTTCGTCGTAAAATCCGGTCGATTTCAGCGCCTGGAAGGCACCGCGCCACTCTGCCAGAAGCGCCGGATCTGTACCCTTGGAAATCATCAGATAGGATGGCGATTTGCGGATTGTAAAGTGCTCGACTACAGCGTTTTGAGGCTCGTTCAAGTCGCGTAGAACAACTGAGGCCTGCAGGGAGGACGTAAACCACAGGTCTATACGCCCGGCCAGCAGCATACGGGCACTCATGGCCTGGTCATCGGTTTCAACAACATCTACGCCTGCCGATTGCAGCAGTTTGGCCTGCCAGGATCCACGGACCGCAGCGGCGGTCAGATCCTGCATCCAGACATCTTCAAGATCGCTGATCTCGAATGTGGCATCGGATCGTGACAAGAGCACGTGGCGCCACATGACAATCGGGCCGATGAACTCAAAGCCCGCGGCCACTCTTTCGTCGGTCCTGCCAGCTGTGAACAGCATCACATTTGGATTTTGTTCTGCAATCACGTAGCCGCGCGCCCAAGGCAGCACTTCGATCGGCGTATCGACGCCCAACCGGTGTTTGATCGCCTCAACGACAGCAACACTCAAACCTGTCGGACGGCCCTCTTCGTCCAGATAGTTCGAAGGGGGCCAAGGCGAAGTGATCAGGCGAAATTCCTGTGCAGAGCCGGGTGCCGCACCGAGCACGGCGGCAGACAAAAATGCGGTGCAATACAGGAGTATTGCCCTGCTGCTCAAACCAGCTAGCCAACGCATATTCCGGTTGTAGACCTTATCCAAGACTTTGACGCTTTCCCTAGACAATATCTGCTGACGCAGTGCCTGCCGGATATATTGCTGTCGACACGCAATTTTCCAGTTGTTCGTTAAAGAACATCGTAAACCGGTTACAGAAGTCTGAACCAAACCTGCATCGGTTTTTCAGTCTCCTCAGCGTCGCCGACATCCTGCCAGGGGAAGTGAACGATTGCGTCATCCAGCATCTCATATCCGCGTTTTCGCCAAAATGGGTCCAGCGGCCAGTAATCTGAAGGTTTTGCGGGATGGTCATCCGGACGGACCACCGCGCAGAAGCTCGCGTAGGCATATCCCAGACGGCGCGCATGGGCCTCGCGCTCATCAAAGAAACGGTGGCCAATGCCCTGACCCCGGTAAGCCGGATCAAGAACGGATTCAGCCAGATAAAAAACCTGCTTGATGTTGTAGCCGCGGTCTTCAAACGGGCGGCGGAATTGGATTACCTCCGCCTCCATCGGCTCTCCGGTCGCTGCCCCCACCAGCCGGTCGCCGTCATAGGCGCCGATGATGACCGCTCCGTCCGTGTCAGCGTAGCGCGATAGGTACTTTTGCTCGTAGGCGAGCGAGCCCTCGTAGAGATAGGGCCAGTCCCGGAAAACCGATATCCTGAGCTGTGCGAGATCTTTCAACGCGGCCCTGAGATCTGTCCCCGTCAAAGTCTTGATGGTGACTGGCATACCGCCCCCCTTTTCGGTTTTGTTTTTGTGCGCTCGGCAACAGGCCGCAGCGTTTATACCGTAACGTCAGATTGAGCAACCGCGGCGTAGTTGCGGAGAGGGCAATCCATCAATCGCGCGCTTCCAGCCAGATCCGCGCAGTTTCCATCTCTCCGCTCAACGCCGCTTCAGCCAGCTTCTGCCCGACGACCGCTCCGAACTTATAGCCATGGCCCGAGCAAGCAGAAACGGCGGTTACCTTGCCCATGTCTTGAAGATAGAAATGCTCATCCCGTGTGAATGTATAGGCGCATGTCACGACATCAGCGATGCCATATTCCGCTATCCGGCAAAATGGTGGACTAAAAAGGTCACGGATGACCTCTCCCTCGCCGGGTGCAGGGCTCCGGTCAACATTCGGATCACTCCTGCGCTTATGAACCCCTGCGCCGACCTTCAGCCCGGTTCCTGCAACCGGCGGCAAAACATATCCGTCAACCGGCCCGCCGACATCCAGAATGACAGGTGCGTTCTCCCAATGCGACCGGAGATCCTCCGGTGGGGTCAAATAGGCAACAGCAGTGCGGTAGGTTGTAAGCGATGAGGCAAGTTCCGGCAGAAGACCAAGCGTCCAAGCTCCCGCAGTCACGATGATCTTATCTGCGTGAAGCATCTGACCACCTTCCAGCGTCACGGACCCGATATCCCGGTCCAATGCAAGGACCCTGGTGTGTTCGCGCACCTCAGCGCCGTTTTGCCGCAACCAGCTGCGCAGGCCTATGGCAATCTTCTGACACAACAGCACTCCGCCTTCGGTACTGAATGCACCAAAGCGCAGTGTGTTGCCATCGATGAAAGGGTAGCGGTCCTGGGTTTGCCCGCCGCTCATTTGTTCAAACGGATACCCACCGTCCGCGAGCCCATCCCGGTATTGTTCACCCTCATCACCCGGGGTCTGGGACAACAACAAAAAGCCGGTGTTTTCATAGTGACTTTCGCCAAGGTCGTCCCAAAGCGCGTCCCAGGCGTCAAACGCTGCACCGATCCGCCGCTGATACCCTCCCTGTCCGCCATAGGCGCGGCGGATAATCCTGTGCTGATCCCCGGACGCACCGAGCGGATTGGGAACCGGACCTTGTTCGACAAGGGTGACGGACACACCCTGCTTGGTGAGCGCCCAGGCGGTACTCAAACCGGAGATCCCGGCTCCAACAACAATGATATTCATGAATGGCTTCCAAGTTGCAGCAGCGCGGCACCGTATCCGCCGGGGTTGCGGACTGACAAGCGATATGACGTCTTGATCTCATTCCGGTTGTTCAAAATCCGGCATGTGCCTAGCGCAACTGCGACCGAACACGGTCCCTTTCCGTTTTCTGCTTGCCTCCGGCACACCGCGCCATACAAAAGCTTTCCGTAGCGTCGTTGTGCCCGATGCAGCAAACAAGGAACTGCGCCCCATGGACGCCAATTTTGAAGCTTCCGTCTCCACGCGCCGGTTATCGGATTTTCCGGACTGGATCTACCTGCTGCGGGAGTATTACGAGGTCTACCGGTTCTTGTCATCGGGCGGCAGCGACAAGATCCGTTCACATCAGCGGGCTGTCCGCGAGGCGATCAGCCGGGTTCAAAAAGCTAATGCCCCGCTGCGTTTCGATGCGCCGGCCCACAAACCGGTCACAGCACATCTTAAGCGGGCGCTCGATGAAGGCCGTCTTGAGCGCACGGCAACTTTGATAAGGGCAATAGAATCCGTTCAGGATCAGCTTATCTGGCAGTACGGTTACGAGAAGGTGCCAAAGGGCCTTGAGCGCAACTACGCTTATGCTGAACTATGCGGCCCCAACGGACCGGTTCTGACCGATGAGGTCATTCTCGGGCTCGTGCTTTTTGCGCCCAATTGCACCTACCCCGCGCATGCCCATGCAGGGATATATGAGAGCTACGTGTGTTTGTCCGGCGCTGTGTCGGAAAACCACCAGGGCGTCTATGCCCCCGGGTCGATGATTTACAACCCGCCAGAACACACGCACCGCATCACCGTGTCGAAAACCGAGCCCGCGCTGCTTGCCTATGCATGGATTGGGCCGAACGAACTCTTGGCCAACCAGAAGATGGTGTTCAGCCGGAAGAGATCAAAATGACTGCGGCGGTCAGGCCGCCACAGCCGTTTTTCCAGGGCTCACGCATCTGATATCGAGCGCGGCCTGTCCCAGCGCGCCATCTGGTCCAACCCAGGCCGGTTCGCCCAATAGCTTGGTTTCGACAATTCCGAGCTCGGGGAACGTGAGTCCCATGGAATGTGACGTCGCCACACGCATGCCCGGCCGGGGGTTCAGACCGCAACAAATCTCACGGGTGCCCAGCTTCAAATGATGGGCAATATCCCATTCCAAGACCACGCCTTCATGGCGGGTAACCACCCAGCAGTGACCATCTTCGCAGGTGCCCTGCTTTTCTTCCGGAAAAAAGTAGCCATAAACATAGCCGGCTTCCAACCCCGCCGCGCGCAGATTTGCGATCAGGTAGGTGTTGATATCAACGCAGGAGCCTTCAGTGAGCCCGCAGGCCAGATAGGGCACTTCGTCAAGCCCGTCATTGAACCGGATGTCTGGATGTCCGTACGAAAAGCGCTCGGCAACAGCATTCACAATCCGTTCGATGGCGCGGTGGCCATCCGGAGCGCCATCGGCAATTTCCCGGACGCCACTCACCAAAGCGTCCGCCGCCTTCGTGAACCGGTTCTTGCGCGGAGCAAACATGATGTCCGGGTAGCCCGAACCGCCGTCTGCAAACGCGTATTTCAACGTCAACCGGTCATAGTCGGACGGCGTGATCAGGGCGGCGACCTGTCCGGTGGTGACTTCCCCTGTCAACCTGATGTCACCGCCATCAACCGAAAACGAAACAGGTGTCTGATGCGGTGTCGGGATCCCCACCGGAACCAGCAGTTTCTGGCCGCGGTTCATGGTCAGGTCGATTCCTACTTCTAAAATCATGGTTGTTCTCCCCAAGGAGCCGCTGTTTCTAGATGACCAGCTGGAACAGGATCCCGGACATTACCGCGCCGCTGACACCCAGCGCCAGGTAGGTGGCAAAAACGCCCGGTTTGACCAAGGACCAAACAGCTGCCATCGCGGGAATTGAGCTAACAGCACCTGCAATCATGAACGACATGGCCGCGCCCGCGCTCATGCCCTGCTCAGTCAATCCCGCGAGCAACGGCGGAGCGACATAACTGTTGAGATAGGCCGGCATGCCAACCAGGGCGGCGATGACAATCGGAAGCACTCCCTCGCCGCCAACAACACGGGCAATAAGGTCGGCCGGAACATAGGTGACCAGCAAGGCCTCAAGCATGTAGGCCAGCGCAAGCCACTTTGCCAGAAACAGCGCATTCGCCGTCAATTGCCTGCCGAAGGTTTGCCGGCGTGTGTTCTCTTCCCAAAACCGCCAGCGCGGCTTGCCCGTGAACGGAGACGGGCCGCAACCACAACCGGTTACTGTTATCGTTTTGACGGGGTTCTTGAATGTACCGCCAGACATCAGCAGCTTGACGGCGAAACCGCCAAAAAGACCAAGCCCGACGGCGAAGATTGCCTTGCCGATCGCAAACGGCCAACCGAGCGAGGCAGCCGTGATCAGCAATGTCGGCGGATCGATCAGCGGCGAAGACAGCCAGAATGCCATGATGGCGGGAAGCGGGGCGCCAACCGCGAGCAACCCGGCAATAAACGGGATGACCTCACACGAACAAAATGGCGCAAGCCCGCCGAACATCGCGGCGAGAAAGATTGCCTGGGTTTCGCGACCCTGAAACGCGCGGCCGATTGATGCCTCTGCGCCTGCTGCCTTGAGCCAGGCAATCAGCAACACGGCAAAAGCGATGTAGGGAAGCGTTCCACCGAAGGCTTTAAGCGCGAACTGAACCACGGGCACCACTTGTGCCGGATCGAAAAGCGCGACACTCGCAGGAATGACAAGGACGACCGTCCAGGGTGTTTTTAGTCTGCGGCCCACGGCCGAGAGCTGCGACAGCCGGTTTGAAGGCTTCGTTGCCGGTTGCGCGCAGCAAGAGCTGTTTGTTTGCTCGCTTACGGCCATCACACAAGCTCCCCTTTTCGCAAATTCGCGGAAGAAAGGACATTTGAATCCGCGCAGCATTCCTTCAGAAGGTACCCTGCTAACGCCTCTAAATGCTGATAGGCCGCCGTGTTGATCACGCTGCGGCCGGATTTTTCCTGGGTCACAAGGCCCGCGGACGCCAAGAATTTCAGGTGATGGGCAAGCGTCGAAGCCGCCATACCGGTCTTTGCTTGAATATCGCCGACCGTCATGCCCTCGGGACCAGCCTTGACCAAGGTCAGCACAACTTCAAGCCGGGCTTCAGAGCCCAGCGCGGCAAACCCTTGCGCGGCTTCTTCGATAATCATTCACAGCCCCAAATAACGATATAACTAGAAATATAGTTATATTATTTCGAGCAAATGGCAAGCCCTCAATGGAAGGCTTGCCAAAAAAGAAACGAAGACCGTTGTTTTAGCCGGCCGCCGCCTCGGTTTGCGGCGCGCTCACCTGTGCAATCCAATCCTTCAGATTGTAGTAGGTCGTGATGCGGGCGATCTTCCCGTCCCGGATTTCAAAGAATGATCCCGCGGGCAATTTGTAGGTTTGCCCGTTGGCCTCCGGCAGCCCATCGTCTGACTCAAGATAGGTTCCGTGCACCATAAATTCTGCGGCCGCCCGCGTTCCGTCTTCGGAGATCAGCAACATCATATCGGAGATACGTTCTTTGTAGCAGCGGCTCATATGCACGTTGAACGCCCAGAACTGATCCTTGCCGACACGCCTCTCCCCCTGATTGACATCATGGATCAAATCTTCCGTCACCAAGGTTCCCATCTTGGTGGTGTCTCCGGCATTGAACGCGGCAAAATAGGTATCGATCAAAGCACGGCTTTGTGTGTGGGGCATGGAGTTGTGTTACCTGACTGGTGTTTCGTCGGACCGGCCGCCTGAGAGCGGCATATGCTCGTGCTGAGTTTCCTAGCACGCGTAACAAAATGCAAGCCCGCGTTGTAGAAAGGCTTTCAGAACCGGACCGCGAAACCAAGCATCGGACCGTGTGTCACCGTGTCATAAGAAAACGAACCGACACCGCTTTTGCCATTGTCGTAATCTACGCCGGTCGCCTTGTATTGAAGATGAAGCGCGTAGCGTTCATTGAAGTGATAGCCGAGGCCGCCCTGCGCTGCCCAGGTAAAATCTGACACAAGGCCAAAACCCCCGATGTTCCCGCTGCCATAGACTGACCACGCAGGCGAGAAAAAATACTGGCCACGCACACCAATCACCGGGTCGACCCAGTCTTCGGTTATCGTTCGTGAAAATCCGGCCGCCGGAACGGCCGCCGTTATGTCCAGATCATTGTGCCACCATCGCGCACCGGCATAAGCTTCTGCCCAATTTCGGTTTTCCTGCCAAAACCGGTAGCCGAAGAACGCCTCGGTGACCAATTGCTTGACGCCGCTTTTCACGGTCCCACCGGCTCTCGGCAGTGTCGTTGCAGACCCGAGATCCATGTAGGCTATATCAAGTGTTGCGCCCCAGCGTCTGTTGTACAGAACCTCGAAATGCGCCATCGCGCCAAATTGCAGATTTTCAAAAATTGTACCGGGCGACACATCCAAGCTGGTAGACGGCAACCGGCCGATCTGGGCATCACCTTGGATGGTTGGCGCAAGAAGGTAGGGCGCAAAGACGAATTCCCAGCTCCGAGCTTGCTGCCCAGGAGCCACGGGATCGGCCACAGCTGGCGGGTCATAGACAAGATCAGCCGCAGCAGCTGGTACCAGTGACGAAACCAGCATGGCACTCGCCACATACACATTTAATCGCATATGCCCCCCCGAACAACGACGCAGTACAAAGTGCTTAGGCAGAACCGCGGCATTGAGCAATTGCGAGAAGTATCATGACAGCTGAATAATCAGAGTTCTGCGAGCGATTTCCCGGTCGTCTCAATTTGGAAGCGCCACGTCACAACAGCGCCTATCAGCGAGGTTGCCATCAGTCCATAAAGCAGCGCGTCTGTGCCAATGAGAACCAGCAAAACCGGGAACAGAAAGGCCGTTGTCACCGCACCGACCTTCGCAATGGAAGCGGCAAGCCCTGCGCCCACACCGCGATAACGGGTCGGAAAAACTTCGCCGGCGATCAGATAGGTTTGAGCGTTGGGACCCATGTTTGTCATGAAATTGAACAGCATGAAGCCGGCAAAAATCAGCGGCACATGCAGGCTCTCGGATACATGGTTGCCCATGGAAGCGATGAACAGCCCCGCTGCGCAGCCGACAAAACCGGCAACTTGCAGCTTGATGCGCCCAACCCTGTCCGTCAGCAAAATCGCAAAGATGATGCCAACGATCAGCAGCACATCAATCATCGCTGCACCTTTTGCGGCCAGCAGATCGTTGTGCAGCAGATCCGCCGTTGAGGTGGCGTGCACCTTTTCGTGCCCCAGCGCCGTTGCCAGAATGACCGGTGTGAAGATGCCGATACCGTAGGTCCCAAGATCCTGTAGGAACCACGGCACCGAGGCCAGGATCAGCGCCCGCCTGGCTTGCTTGTCCCGGATCAGTTCCTTGAAGCCTGCCTCTTCGCCGCTTTCAGCCCCCTCATCCGGCTGTCCGGCGGCCCCGGGCTTGTCTGAAGACGAAGGTATGTCCGCCAGAACGATACGTTTGGGATATTGCGGTTCGCGCCGCAACAACCATGACAAGGCGTGCTCGGCATCGCTCTTGCGCCCCTTTTCGAGAAGCCATGTCGGGCTTTCGGGGATGAAAAAGCGCCCCAAGAGTACGGCGAAGGCAGGCAGGATGGCTGCGGCATACATCCACCGCCATGCTTCCAGACTCGGGAACCAGGACAAAATCAAATAGGCCAGTCCTGTGCCCAGCAAGGCGCCGACAGCCTGAAAACTGAAAGCCCCCAGCACCAGCTTGCCGCGCTCACGTGACGGTGTGCTTTCGGAAATAACCAGATGTGCGGTGGGATAGTCACATCCCAATGCGAGCCCGAGCCCGAACAATGCCAAAAGAACGACGGGGAAACTGTGAGAAATGGTCAGCGCAACAAGAAACACCAAAAACAATATCATCTCGATGATGAACATCCGGCGGCGGCCATAAGAATCGGAAAGGCCACCCAGCGCCGTTGCCCCAATCAGAATGCCGAAAAGCACGGCTGAACTGACCAAGCCATGGCCAAGCGACGACAGTGAGAACTCTTTGGCCATGAGCGGCAGTGCGATGCCGGTCATGAACACCACCATGCCCTCGAAGAACTTTCCTGCGCAGGCCAGCCACCAGATGCGCCATTGGACGGGTGTCAAAGGAGCGGAGGACGTACTTGTTCCATCGGGCCATTCGGGTGTCTCGTCGATATAGACCTGAGGCAAGACACCTTTTTGCGCACTTGCACCGCCAGCATCCACTGCACTCATCAGCACTATCCCCCTGGCCGGAACACATCGTCGGTCCAACACGCTAGCGTCTGAATCATGACAGGGCCATGATGGTAGAAATCGCAGGCAGAAGTATGGTTTCAGCCGCGGCCCATCATGCGGTCAATGCTCAAAGGCCCCGGGCCTTCGGCCGACAAATACAAAAACACAAAAACAAACATTAAGGTCAGCTCGCCGCCATTCAGCATAGGGTAGACGCTGCCGGGCAGACGGAACATCACATAGACCACGGCCATGGTTAGTGCTGCAATCAGAGCGGCTGGCCTTGTCAAAAGCCCGGCCGTCAAAAGCCCGCCGGCCACAAGTTCTACAGCGCCGACAGCACCGCTCACGCTCATCAGCTCCGTTCCGGTCTGACTGGTTTGCGGCAGTCCGAAAAACTTGGAAGTTCCGTGAAATAGAAACATCAACCCTGATGCAATCCGCAAGGTGCTCAGAAAAAACGGCGAAAAACTTTTCAGAAATCTCATTGCTGCGCCCCAAAGGTCTTTGGTCTTTGCAAGCTCGATAGATCGTCAAATGTAACAGGGGCGTTAAGACCGGCGCGTTTCCCCGGAAAACCGTGCGGTGCGATTAAAAAGTCGGGAACCCCCGGGCCCGCCACTGATCGCGCGGGACGACACCGCCGACCTTGTACTGGAACCGGATAACCCGCGTGATGCGGTCGTCCAGTTCGCATCGGAAGGCGACATTGTACCAGAGCCCCCGGCTTCGGAAGGCTGCCTGATTTGGCTGGATAACCGTTCCTGCGCCGAGACGGAAGGTCGGCAGGTATTCCGGTGGCATCGGCGGCAGTTCATTGCGCAGCTGACCCTGCAACTCCGTCATGCAGAGCATGTTGGCGCGCTGGTCTCTTGGTATCCCGGCCATTTGCCGGCGGGCCCTTGCGTCATTCGACAATTCTGCTGAAAACAGCGTTCGCGCTGTCGTCAGATTGCCGATCGGCGCAGGATTGGACGCAGCCGAACTGGCAGCGGAATTCGCCGCGCGGCGCCGCACGGGCGCGGGCGGTTTGGGCGATGGCGCTGCGCTGGTCACTATCGGACCTACAGTGCCGAAATCCTCCACGACAACGGCCCCTTCATCAGCAAGCTCCGGGTCCGGTTCCGGGCTGGCATTTTCGTCGGCGATGACATCGCTCACAGGCGCCTCGGCATCTTCAGCTGGCACATCCGCAGGATCGTCAAGCGGCTGTTCTGCGAATTCCTCTGCCGTTTCGGTGGCGGGTGTCTCCGGCGCGTCCGCGACAACATCACCGTCTTCCTTCACAAGGTCTTCCCCGCCTTCTTCGAGAACCGGTTCAAGCGCATCCTCCACGGCGGGGTCTTGGGCCGTTTCAACGGGGGCCTCGACGGTCTCGTCGGAAACTGGCGCGTCTGCCGGCTGCTCCACCGCATCTTCAGCGCTCTCTTCCTGTGGCGTTTCTTGCAGTTCCTGCTCAGCCGAAAGGTCCGGCGAGCTGTCAACATCACCGTATTCATCGACTTCCTGAAGCACAGGAATTCCAGCCAACTGTTCCGCCGGTTCTTCTTCAGGCGCTTCCGACTGGGGGGCCGGTTCTGGTTCTGGTTCTGGTTCGGGCTCAGGTACCGGCTCGGGCGCGCTCTCCTCTTCCACCTCAGGCTCGGGCTGAGGAATGTCTTCCGGCGGCTCGGGGACGTCTTGCAAGGCTTCGGGCGGCACCAGCTCGACACTGACCGGCTCTTGCGACGGCTCTGGCCGATAAGCTTCCACATCAACGGCAATCGCCAGCGCCACGATGGCATGGAGCAGAACAGAGACCGCAAGCCCGGCGCCGAACAACCAGGACGAGCCGTTTTGTTCGTGCGCGGGCCTCGGATCAGGAACGTCCAATAGTGCCAAGCAAACCGCCTCTTCGTACCGAAACCAAATCCCGCCGCCCAGGAAATCCCTTCATAACAAAAAACCCGGCGATGTCGCGCCGGGTTTTTCAAAGTCCGCATCACAATCCGGTGGCACCGGACAGATGGTCCTCAGCTGTCGAGGAACGACCGCAGTTTACGCGAACGGCTCGGGTGCTTGAGCTTACGCAGAGCCTTCGCCTCGATCTGGCGGATACGTTCGCGCGTCACCGAGAACTGCTGACCGACTTCTTCAAGCGTGTGATCGGTGTTCATGCCGATGCCGAAGCGCATTCGAAGGACACGTTCCTCGCGCGGGGTAAGCGAGGCCAGAACGCGGGTCGTGGTCTCACGCAGGTTCGACTGGATCGCCGCATCGATCGGCAGAACGGCGTTCTTGTCCTCGATGAAGTCGCCCAGGTGCGAATCCTCCTCATCCCCGATCGGGGTTTCGAGTGAGATCGGCTCCTTGGCGATCTTCAGAACCTTGCGGACCTTTTCCAGTGGCATCTGAAGCTTTTCGGCCAACTCTTCCGGTGTCGGTTCGCGGCCGATCTCGTGCAGCATCTGGCGCGAAGTGCGGACGATCTTGTTGATCGTCTCGATCATGTGCACCGGAATACGGATCGTGCGGGCCTGGTCGGCGATCGAACGGGTGATCGCCTGCCGGATCCACCAAGTGGCGTAGGTCGAGAACTTGTAACCACGGCGGTATTCGAACTTGTCCACTGCCTTCATCAAGCCGATGTTGCCTTCCTGGATGAGATCCAGGAATTGCAGGCCACGGTTGGTGTATTTCTTCGCAATCGAAATCACCAGACGCAGGTTGGCCTCGACCATTTCCTTTTTGGCTATGCGTGCTTCGCGCTCACCCTTTTGCACCATGGCTACGATGCGGCGGAACTCAGTGATCTCAAGACCGGTTTCAGTCGCGAGCGTCTGGATCTCCTGACGCAACTCGCGGACGTTTTCCTTTTCCTTGGCTATGAAGTTCTTCCAGCCGCGGGTCGACAGGTTTGCAACCTTGCGCAGCCAGTTCGGATCAAGTTCCGCGCCCTGATACTGTCTCAGGAAGTCAGCCCGGTCGACATTGTAGCTGTCGGCCAGGCGCAACAGACGGCCTTCATAGCCCATCAGCCGCTTGTTGATGTCATAGAGCTGGGCAACCAGCGCATCAATCCGGTGCTGGTTGAGCGACAGGCTCTTCACGTCGACGACAATGTCTTCCTTGAGCTTTTTGTAGCGGCGCTCTTGGCTCGGAGACAGCGTCTTGTTGGCCAGCTTGTTCTCGACGAGCTGGTCCTGCAAACGGCGCAGTTTTTTGTAGTTGTCAGCGATGCCATCAAACGTTTCGAGGACCTGCGGCTTCAGCTCGGCTTCCATGGCGGACAGGGAAACGTTGGCCTCGAACTCGTCATCGTCCTCGGCGTCTCCATCTCCCTCGCCTTCGGTTTCATTCTCGTCGCCCATGCCGTTTTGCGCCGCAGGTGCGGCCTGCGGTTCGGCTTTGGCCTCGGGCTCGGCATCCGGGTCATCGTCATTGGCACTCTGAGGTCCGGCTTTTGCATCCGGTCCGGCATAGGTTGCTTCAAGATCGATGATGTCGCGAAGCAGAATATTGCCTTCATTCAGCTCGTCGCGCCAGATGATGATGGCCTGGAACGTCAGCGGGCTTTCACAAAGCCCGGCAATCATCGCCTCTCGGCCGGCCTCGATCCGCTTGGCAATCGCGATCTCGCCTTCGCGGGACAGCAGTTCTACCGAGCCCATTTCCCGCAAATACATGCGCACCGGGTCATCTGTCCGGTCGGCAGGCTCTTTGGTGGTTGTTGTTTTGGCGACGGCTCCGTTGGACGCTGCCACCAGGTCGCCACCGCCAACGACCTCTTCAGAAGAATCCTCGACTTCGTCAGAGTCAATCACGTTTATGCCCATATCGGATAACATGGACATGGTGTCTTCGATTTTTTCGGAGGACACCTGCTCGGAGGGAAGCACCTCATTGAGCTCGTCATATGTCACGTAGCCGCGCTTTTTCGCGGCCTTGATCATTTTTTTGACAGCTGCGTCTGACAGATCCAGAAGCGGCCCGTCTGGGCCTTCGCCCGGTGCTTCTTGTGTGTCGTCCGCTTGCGTCGCTTTGGCTACCATATTTTGCTCCAGAACCGCAGCTTTCGGAAAAGCTGCGCCGCGCCCGAATTCCGCCTCAAGGCCATGTGCTAATCGCCCGCTGGGAATGCAGCGCAATCTCGATCAGCACGCTCGAATGATTCGTTTGTAAAGCCGTGTCCTTAAGTCCCTATTAACTGTAGTTCCAGCTGGCCGATCCGATTTCTTCCAGCCTTGAACACGACAGATGGAAACGGCAGGAAAACCCACCGCACACGATCTTCGGATTTTGCAGCGCATCTTGATGTTTGTCCGAGGCCCGTGGCCTTTCCAGGACTTTCTCTGCTGCGACTGTTCTATTTAGCTCGACGCGCACGATTCGCAAGTGTGATTCGCATTTCGTCAATCTGATTTGGCGCTTTTTCTCAGTGATCGCCAATTTCGCAGTGAAAATTGACTGTGCTGCGCATCATCCGGCCGCCAGATCCAGGCCTGGCTGCAAGGGAGCGGCCTTTATCTTCTTGGCGCGTTCGGCAAGTTCGCCTTCCTGACGGGCGCATTCCTCGCGGCGCCGGCTAAGGTCCTGTGTCAAGGCCCGCATCCGGTTCCAGCGTGCTTCATCCAACTCATCATCCGCATATGCCATTTCAGCCTCAAGCTCAGCTTCAAGGCCACGCAGCTCGATCACATCGACGAAATGCAAAAACACCGCTTCGACGAAATCTTCTGGCGGGTTGCTCTTCAACACGGGGAACCGCTGAACCAGCGCCGAAAACCCGCCGGAACGTTCTGCATCCCGGGCTTCGACCGACACCTCCCGGATCAGCTGATGCAAGGAGTCATCAAACAAGTGCTCCATTTCAGCAACCGGCGTGTTCGACGAACCATCCGCCAGCTGGCACAGCGCATCCCGGAACCGGCGGTGCTTGTCGTCGGAAATCGGCAGAGCCGAAATCCGCTCAATATGCCGGTCCAGAAGGTCTGGATATTTCAGGCACAAGCCGCAAAACAGCCGCTCCGTCCCAAAAAGAGGGGTATCCGGCAACGCCTGGCGGAGCGGACCACCGCTTTCCAGCGGGTCCTTTTTGTCTTTCCAACCCTTTCCGCTCTGTCTGGAGCGCTCGAAAAACAGGTTGGACAGCTTGAACCGCAGGTCCAATTGATAACGGCGGCGAACCCTCTCATCCTTGATCGTGCCGACAAGATCGTCAAAGCGTTTTTCAAGGGCAGCCTTGCGCTCTGGCGTATCCAAGCGCGCAACTGAAATCTCCCGGTCCCAGACCACGTCGAACAGCGGCTGCGCTCTTGACACTTCCTCTTCGAAACCTGCCAGCCCTTTTTGCTTGACCAGATCATCCGGATCCATTCCGTCGGGCAAAAAACTGAACTGGAACGAAAATCCGCTTCTGAGCACCGGAAAAATCCGGTCGATCGCCCGGTGTGCCGCTGACACGCCCGCGGCATCGCCGTCGAAACAAATCACAGGTTCAGGTGCAAATTTCCAAAGCCGAAGGATTTGATCTTCGGTAAAAGCCGTTCCCAGGCTGGCAACCACATGCGTGATGCCCGCCTGCCATAGCGCGATCGCATCAAGATACCCTTCCACAACAACCGCTTGTCCAGCCTTGAAGGCGGGTTCGCGGGCGCGGTGGGCGTTAAACAGCATAATGCCCTTGTGAAACAACGGCGTCTCAGGCGAGTTAAGGTATTTTGGCTGCCCGTCCGGATCCAAGGTCCGCCCCCCGAAAGCCACAACTCTCCCTCGATCGTCCTGAATAGGGATCATCAGCCGGCCACGGAAACGATCATAGCTTGGCCGGCCACCTTCCGGCTGGATCACCAGACCGGCCTCAATCATCATCTCCTCCGGAACCTCTTTCAAGGTCAGGTACCGTTTCAGCGCGTCACGGCCATCAGGCGCGTAGCCGAAACGAAACTCGGAGAGGGTTTGAGGCGTAAAGCCCCGCTTGAGAGCATAGTTTCGAGCCGCTTCTCCGCGCGGCGCGGAAAACTCCTGCTGAAAAAAACGGGCCGCCAATTCACACACATCGGCAAGGCTCGCACGCTTCTTCTCCCGGCGCGCCGCTTGGGGATCGGGCGCAGGAAGAGCCACGCCAGCCTGCTCTGCCAGCCGCTCCACCGCCTCCGGAAAAGACAGCCCCTCTGTCTCCGTCAGGAAACGGAAATGATCGCCGGACGCGCCGCATCCAAAACACTTGTAGCGGTTGCGCCGGTCATCGACATGAAAACTTGGGCTTTTTTCCTGATGAAACGGGCAACAGGCCCAATAATCGCCTTTGCCAGGCTGCGTCTTGCGACGGTCCCACGTCACCCGCCGCCCGACTATGTCGGACAAGGTCAAACGTGCCCGGATTTCGTCTAGAAGACGGTTGTCAAAGCGCATGAGATAAGGCCTGTGCCCCTAAAGGTTTCGGGAGGCGCGGTTTACATCACCGAACTCCAACTCGCCAGTCAGAATACCGATTATGATCCGCCAGGAACAGCCTGCCGGATGTCAACGCACAAACGGTGGAAAACCCGTCAAACAGCTTAGTCGATTGACGGCGGGCTACTGGTCACCCGAGGTGGATGGTGGTGTGTCCGTGTCAGGCGGCGATGGGTTCGTTCTCAGCAGGTCTTTGACCAGACAGGACGCCTGTACGAAGTCCATTTTCCCAGGATACCGGCTTTTCAGCTCGTTCATGCACCGCCCAATGTCACGCAAGCCGCTGGCATCGATGTCCTTCAGGGTTTCCTCGCAAATCTTGCGCATCTCGCTGTCATCAAGCTGAGCGGGGAGGAATTCGCGGATGATGTCGCGCTCAACACGCTCCTGCTCAGCCAGATCGAGCTGGCCGTCCTGCTCAAACTCGCTGGCGGACAAATCACGCTGCCGGACCATCTTTTGCAAAATGTCGAGCACTTCTTCACCACTCACCCCGTCGCGGCCGTTTTCACGTGCCGCGGCATCCCGGTCCTTGATTGCTGTTTGGACCAGCCGAAGTGTAGCCGCCCGGCGTTTTGCACCTTCGGCTTGGGCGGCTTTGAGAGCCGATTGGATTTTTTCGCGCATCATTCACCCCTGCCGCACAAGGCACCGTTTGGCCAATCGCCCTAAAGGCCATGATCCCGGCTTCAGAACCGGAATGCAAACGGGCAAGTCGTTGATAGTTATTACCTTTTTTTCATAGGATCAATATTGACGATCAAGCTGGCTTCCCATAGAGTGCCGCTCTTAATGCAGACGGCTTTGACAGGTCTTCACCTGTCCCGCTTTCGCCCTTCCTGCAGCGCATGATGTCATCAACTATACTCGGAACGCAACACATGTCGACTGCCGACGCATGGTCTGTCAAACCGGCCACCGCCCTCCTTGTGCTCTCAGACGGCAGCGTCATTGAGGGCGACGGTTTGGGCGCAACCGGCATATCTGCCGGAGAGGTCTGCTTCAACACTGCGATGACAGGTTATCAGGAAATCCTGACAGACCCGTCTTATGCAGGCCAGATCATCACCTTCACTTTTCCCCATATAGGCAACGTCGGTGCAAATGACGAGGATGTCGAAACCGTCAATATGGCCTCGGAAAGCGGCATCCGCGGCTGCGTACTAAACGCACGGATCACCGACCCGGCCAACTATCGCTCGGCCAAGCACCTGGATGCCTGGCTTACCGCACGCGGCATTGTCGGCATCAGTGGCGTCGACACCCGCGCTCTGACCGCCCTGATCCGCGAAAGAGGCGTCCCGAATGCCGTCATTGCGCATGACCCGGACGGCAATTTCGATGTTGAGGCACTGAAAGCGCAAGCCGCTGCCTGGCCGGGCCTTGAAGGCATGGATCTCGCCAAAGGCGTTTCAACGACCCAGCAGCACCCATGGTCGCAGACGGCGTGGAAATGGGATCACGGGTATGGCGAGGCCCAAGGCGGCGCCTACAAGGTGGTCGCCCTGGATTTCGGCATCAAGCGTAACATTTTGCGGCTTTTGACCGAAGCAGGCTGTGAAGTGACAGTGCTGCCGGCGGAAACATCCGCCGAGGATGTTCTTGCGCATCAGCCGGACGGCGTTTTCCTGTCCAACGGCCCTGGCGACCCGGCTGCGACCGGCACCTACGCCACAAAGACCATAAAGACCATTATCGAAACCGGCATTCCGACCTTCGGGATCTGCCTGGGCCACCAGATGATGGCCCTTGCGCTTGGCGGAACCACCGTCAAGATGCACCAGGGCCACCACGGCGCGAACCATCCGGTCAAGGACAACACCACCGGCAAGGTTGAAATCACCTCGATGAATCACGGGTTTGCAGTGGACGGTAAGAGTCTTCCGGACAATGTTGAAGAGACCCACGTCTCGCTGTTTGATGGATCGAACTGCGGCCTGCGCGTGACCGACAAACCGGCCTTCTCGGTGCAGTATCACCCCGAAGCGTCTCCGGGACCCCAAGACAGTCATTATCTGTTCAAACGCTTCACCGATATGATGAGCGAAGCGCGGTCCTGACGGTCCCTCCAGGCGCCCGTCAGGCGGGTCCTGAATGCCAAATAAAAAACCCGGCCACAAAATGGCCGGGCATTTTTATAGACCTGTTCCAGCTGATTAGCGCTGGTCAACAAGTTCCTTCAGCGAATAGACGACGTTGTCGACTTCTGCGACCTGCTCTTCAACAAGCGCTTTTTGCTCAGCCAGCAAGACCTGCTGGTTTTCACAAATTTCCAAGAGCTCGGAATACTGCAGATCTTTCGGGCTGTCGCCCTCAACCAGCTTGATCACCCGGCGAATTTCAACGAGCGTCAATCCGATTTTCTTGGCTTGAAGGATGACGCGCATGCGCGACACATCGCGGTGGCCGTAGAACCGGCGGGCGCCGCGGCGCACTGGGTTCAACAAACCCTTTTCTTCATAGAAACGCAACGTGCGCAGGGTCACCCCAAAAAGTTCAGACATTTCGGAGATGGCCAGAACGCGATCGTCCTGTTCATTTGTGTAGTCGACAGCGCCGGCAATATCCGGAACTGCTACCATTTTGGTCGCGAGGTTGTTCATAGTCTCTTGCCCGATCTTGTTGTTTGCATGTGCAAACGTCCACTTGAGCCCCACCTCGCCGCAATACCCACCATTATCGCGCCGTGGTCCCACACGAAGCCTTGTGAACGCGCCCGTTCGTACGCTGGTCGGACACCCCGCCCGAACGAAGCATTACACAAATTTTATGGCGGTCTTATACACCGATCCTGCGTCAATAATCCATGCAAAAAATTCGCACGTACGGTTATATCTTAATAGTTTGGAACGATACAGTTCCTAATTCCATGTTTTCGCAAATTGAAATCTATGTTGAAACGCCGAATTTACCAATACAGTTCTACTCACCAGGGGTAGATTTCCTGTAATATTAATTATTGATAACTCCATTACCATTTTGAACATCCAAGATAGAACGAATGTACAAATTTGCGACGTCTTCTGCCTTAACGAGAGGTCTGCTCGGTACTCCATCAAAAAACCTTGATAACTGTCAATTTCGACAATAATCAAAAGTTCTATACTGATTGACTGCCGCAATTAATTGCATCGTTTCATCGTTTCGAGAATTTTCGAATGAGCGCTCATATGAAAATTCTCGCTGTTTTTGTAGCGCGCTGCCAATAAAAAAGATGCGGATAAACATCAAGTTTTGAGTAACCACCCTGACAAGTCCTAGAAAAATCGATCAAACCAGCCTCGTAAAGTCGCACAATGTGCACTTCCGGATTGACAGTTTGACAGGAAAGGGATTTTTAAAGGGCCATAAAGACCGCACTGAATGCGGCCCGGCTGGACTGGCCCTTCTTCAAATCGCTCGATACCGCATGACAAAAGACAAACCATCTTCGATCAAGACCGCAAGCGCCGAACCAGTGATGAGTCCGGAACAGTTCCGCGATTGGCGAAAATCACTTGGGCTGAAGCAAAAGGAAGCAGCGGATCAGCTCGGCCTCAAGAAACGGATGATCCAGTATTACGAAAAGGGAAACCGGGACGGCCGACCGGTCGATATTCCCAAATCGATTCGGCTTGCCTGTTATGCGCTTTCGAGAGGGATTGTTGACTTCAACGGGCGCCGGGAAGTCCTGAACGCACCAGCGTCCAACAGTGCCGAAGACGACAAGAGCACCGACGCCTTGGCATAACTCTGCGCTGCGGTGCGCAGCAGCGCACGGTTCCAAAATTCTTATCTGAATCGGGCATGCGCGGGGTTTCATACCCCGCAGCTTTTGCCTATAAGACGCGCTCAGCCAACATCGTTATTCATCCATCGGCCGCGCCGACCCCGGAATGCACTGTACCGGGGACGGTTGCTGCGAGCCCCTGCGAGCCCAGATGCCAAAACGCACAGATATTTCCTCCATCCTGATCATTGGCGCTGGCCCGATTGTCATCGGCCAGGCCTGCGAATTCGACTATTCGGGAACACAAGCGTGCAAAGCGCTGCGTGAGGAAGGCTACCGCATCATTCTGGTGAATTCGAACCCGGCAACGATCATGACCGATCCGGATCTTGCCGATGCCACCTACATTGAGCCGATTACGCCCGACATTGTCGCCAAAATCATTGAAAAGGAACGCCCGGACGCGCTCTTGCCAACCATGGGCGGACAAACCGCGCTGAACTGCGCGCTTGATCTTCAGGAAATGGGTGTTCTGGAACAGTTCGGTGTCGAGATGATCGGCGCCCGCGCCGATGTGATCGAAAAGGCGGAAGACCGGGAAAAATTCAGGGCTGCCATGGACGCAATCGGGCTGGAAAACCCGAGAGCGGCGATCGCCTCGTCTCCGGCCATCCGCGGCGAGAACGGAAAGATTACCGGCTATGATCGCAATGCCGGGTATCTGGAGGCGATGCGGGCTCTTGATGAGATCGGCCTTCCGGCCATCATCCGTCCCGCCTTCACGCTGGGCGGAACTGGCGGCGGTGTCGCCTACAACCGAGAAGAATACGAGACAATCGTCCGCTCCGGAATCGATGCGTCTCCCGTTGGTCAGGTCCTGATCGATGAAAGCCTTCTGGGCTGGAAAGAGTATGAAATGGAAGTCGTCCGTGACAAGGCGGACAACTGCATCATCATCTGCTCGATTGAGAACGTTGATCCGATGGGTGTGCATACGGGCGATTCCATCACGGTTGCTCCGGCGCTCACACTGACCGACAAGGAATACCAGATCATGCGCGACGCCTCGCTGGCGGTTTTGCGTGAGATCGGCGTCGAAACCGGCGGCTCCAACGTCCAGTTCGCGGTCAATCCGGACAACGGACGTCTGGTTGTCATTGAAATGAACCCGCGGGTGTCCCGCTCATCCGCTCTTGCTTCAAAGGCAACCGGATTCCCGATTGCCAAGGTCGCTGCCAAGCTTGCGGTCGGCTACACGCTGGATGAACTGGAAAACGACATCACCGGCGGTGCAACGCCTGCTTCGTTTGAACCGTCAATTGACTATGTCGTGACGAAGATCCCCCGCTTCGCCTTTGAAAAGTTCCCGGGCTCCGAGCCGACACTCACGACCGCCATGAAGTCGGTTGGCGAAGTGATGGCGATCGGCAGGAACTTCTGTGAGAGCTTGCAAAAAGCCCTGCGCGGGCTGGAAACCGGACTGAATGGACTGGATGAGATCGACATTCCCGGTCTCGGCCAAGACGACGACATGAACGCGATCCGGGCGGCAATCTCGACCCCGACACCGGAACGGCTGCTCTACGTCGCTCAAGCCATGCGCATGGGCGTCAGCCTCGACGACATTCACCAGGCGTCCAAAATCAATCCTTGGTTCTTGGAGCAAATGGCCCAGATCGTTGCGATGGAGCAGAAGATCCGCTTGAACGGACTACCCGAAGACGCCGTCAATTTGCGCATGCTGAAAAGCATGGGCTTTTCAGACGCCAGGCTGGCAGGATTGAGTGGCCTTTCAGAGGCGGATATCGCCCGCAAGCGCCGCGATCTGGACGTGCACCCCGTGTTCAAGCGGATCGACACATGCGCCGCGGAATTTGCCTCCCCGACCGCCTATATGTATTCCACCTATGAGGCGCCGTTCATCGGGGCTCCAGCATGTGAAGCCAATCCGTCCGACCGCAAGAAGGTCGTCATTTTGGGCGGCGGACCGAACCGCATCGGTCAGGGTATCGAGTTCGATTATTGCTGCTGTCATGCCGCGTTCGCCCTCGAGGACGCTGGCTATGAAACCATCATGGTCAACTGCAACCCGGAAACGGTTTCCACGGACTACGACACGTCTGACCGGCTCTATTTCGAGCCGCTGACATCGGAAGACGTCCTGGAGATCATTCGCAAGGAGCAGGAAAACGGCACGTTGCATGGCCTGATTGTCCAGTTCGGCGGTCAGACACCGCTGAAATTGGCACAGGCACTGATGAAAGCGGACGTTCCGATCCTCGGAACCTCACCTGACATGATCGATCTGGCCGAAGACCGCGACCGGTTCCAGAAGCTTTTGATCAAGCTGGACATGAAGCAGCCCGAAAACGGGATTGCCTACTCGGTTGAGCAGGGCCGCTTGATCGCCAACCAGCTTGGATTGCCCCTGGTGGTTCGCCCGTCTTACGTTCTTGGCGGACGCGCGATGCAAATCATCCGTGATGAGGAAGCGCTCAATTCCTACCTCTTGGGAACACTGCCCGAGCTGGTCCCTGCCGAAGTGCGGGCGAAATACCCGAATGACAAGACCGGACAGATCAACACGGTTCTGGGCACAAATCCGCTCCTGTTCGACCGGTATCTGGAAGGCGCGATCGAAGTCGATGTCGATGCGCTGTGCGACGGCAAGGACGTCTTTGTTTGCGGGATCATGGAGCACATCGAAGAAGCCGGCATTCACTCTGGCGACAGCGCCTGCTCGCTTCCGCCTTTCTCTCTGTCCGAAGAGCTGATCGCAGAATTGAAACGCCAGACCACGGCTCTTGCCCTGGCGCTTGAAGTCGGCGGGCTGATGAACGTGCAATACGCCATCAAGGATGGCGAGATCTATGTGCTGGAGGTGAACCCGCGTGCTTCCCGGACCGTGCCTTTTGTCGCCAAGACCGTCGGCGCGCCGTTTGCAAAGATCGCCAGCCGCGTCATGGCAGGCGAACCGTTGGCCTCATTCAATTTGAGTGAAAAGCCGCTCAATCATGTCGCGGTCAAAGAGGCCGTGTTCCCGTTTGCCCGGTTCCCGGGCGTCGACACGATCCTGGGCCCGGAAATGCGTTCGACCGGTGAGGTCATGGGTCTCGACACCGCATTTTCCACCGCTTTTGCGAAATCCCAGATCGGTGGGGGGACGCGTGTACCGGAGACCGGCACTGTGTTTGTGTCCATGCGCGATCAGGACAAGGCCGGTGTTGTTGAGGCGGTGCGCAGCCTGGAGGCTGCAGGCTTTGCCATTATCGCGACAGGCGGGACCCAGCAGTTCCTCAATGAAAATGGAATTTCCTGTACTAAAATCAACAAGGTACTGGAAGGCCGGCCACATATCGTCGATGCCATCAAGAACGGTGAAGTGCAGCTGGTGTTCAACACCACGGAAGGGGCGCAGGCGATTTCGGACAGCCGGTCGATGCGCCGGGCGGCCTTGCTGAATAAGGTACCATATTACACAACACTTGCAGGGTCTGTTGCCGCAGCGAAAGGTATTGTTGCGTTTAAGTCTGGCAGCCTTGAAGTAAAGCCTTTGCAATCTTATTTCGCCTGAGGCTAAGATAGTCGAGCCCAGGCCGGGAAAGGATGCCTTTCCCGGCCCGGTTTGTTTTTGTGACACGCGGTCCTTGATAGAGGGGGACCCAATAAACTGAAGGTCTGAGACCCATGGAAAAAGTTCCGATGACCTCTGCCGGTTACAAGATGCTGCAGGACGAGTTGAAGCATCGCGCATCGGTCGAACGCCCGCGCATTGTTGACGCCATTGCAGAGGCACGCGCCCATGGCGATTTGTCGGAGAACGCGGAATACCACGCCGCCAAGGAAGCCCAAAGCCACAATGAAGGCCGCATCACCGAGCTCGAAGACAAGCTGTCGCGCGCCGAGGTGATCGACGTGTCCAAATTGTCCGGAGACGTTGTGAAGTTCGGGGCAACCGTTTCTCTTGTCGATGAAGACACCGAGGAAGAAAAGGTCTACATGATCGTCGGCGATGTGGAATCGGACGTCAAACAGGCCAAGATTTCAATTTCCTCCCCGATTGCGCGCGCGCTCATCGGTAAATCCGTCGGCGACAGCGTCGAGGTTGCTGCTCCCGGCGGCGCTCGGTCCTACGAGATCGTTGAAGTCAAGTTCGTCTAACCGACATTCCTTCAAGTTTGCCTTTGACGCGTGCGGAAGCGCCGCTAGAGTAGCGTCAGTCCGTCGCTTCAAGGGCGAACCTGATGGTATTTAATACGCTTAGTTTTTTCCTGCTTGTTTTGGCGGTGCCGCTTTGGGCGTACCGGCAGAACCTATATTTGCGCCTTCAAGTACGCGAACGCAGCGTGTTCCGCCGCATTGTCAGCAAACGCCATGAACCGCTGTGGTCATTCGGCCTCAAACTCTACGGCGCTCTTTTGCTGGCTGTGAGCATTTTCGCCGCTTTCATTTATGGCCTCCGCTACATCAAGCGGGGAGACATCTATGAAAGCGACTACAACGACGTTATTCGCAACCGCTTATACTCCGGACACGACAGCGTCGACGGGTCTCTCGATGCGGTGATTTACGACCAGCATTTCCTGCTCGTCATCCTGATCACCTGCCTGATCCTGACAGTGAGCATTATGCTCGCTCTCGCGCCGGCGCGGGACATACTGATCATCAAGAAATTACGCAGCAAACTCCAAAGCCGAACGAGCTGACATACTCAAGCACGCAGGATTCCACTTCCAGGGCTGCAAAATAGCTCTGTTCAACAGCCCGCTGTTTCCATGCCAGATGCATCCGTTTTGAGAGCTTTTATCTTCCTCTGAGACGCTCCCTTGGGAGCCATTTTGCGCGTCGAAACACGGGCAGCCGTGGTCACGCAGCCGTTCGCACCCGGACCGGCCGCGCCTCAGGCTTGGTCACTTTTGAGCAAGTGTCTGATTTTTCGAAGTTTATCTTACGTATAGTAAGATTGCATGTTACATTTTATCGTCTTTTGGTTGTTTAACGCAGATTGGAGAGGGCGTTATGGCAGACGATGAAAGCGGCAAGGAAGCCGAACCAATTGTACTTCAAACTTCAGACGGACGTTTTTTCAAAATTCCAGTGTCAGCACTCGAAGATTTCTCAATGAGTTCCGAGGATGTCGAAAGCGAACTCAAAAAACGCGGGATGACGCCGGCGCCCGCTGGGGGGCAAGCACCGGTGCCAGGCTCGTTTGTGCGGGCCGCCCCGTCCGGCATGGTCCGCGCAGCCCCGTCCGGCATGGTCCGCGCAGCTCCGTCCGGCATGGTCCGCGCAGCCCCCGGTGTCACTTTTGTTCCATTCACGGGCTACAGGTGAGCATATGGCCATTCCATATCATGCCTTTTTTGAAAGGCCTTACGTCGCACCAAACCTGATAAGGCGTGCGGTGTCTCATGGTGGCGAGGTTTTTGACTTCACGATTGATCCGGGCACTCAAAACTGGGCTTTATTGGACCAAAGGGCGCGCTTTTATGCGCGCCTTGCTGATGGAAGAACACGGCTGGCAGACATCATGGGCACAGCCTCCACAGACATCTGCACGGCCGATCTCCTGACGCTTCATGAAGACATGCGGTCAACTGGTCTCAGCTGGTCGTCAATGCGCGAACAACGGCAGGCCTCAACGCCGGTTTATGCCCATGGCGAACCGGTTGGACTCCACCTGGAGATCACCAATGCTTGCAATCTGTCTTGCAAACACTGCTATGTGGCCTCCGGCAAGCCTTTGCCCAATGAAATGAGTGATGCAGAAATCTACCGCGCCATAGATCTGCTCCCGCCATTTGCGGGTCTCCAGCTCGCCATCTCGGGAGGCGAACCAATTGCCCGGAAGAACTGCATGGACTTCGTGCGGTATGCAGCAATGGACTGCGGGCACCGTGTTGATCTTTACACCAATGCCTGGAAGTTCCCCCGCAAGTATGCCGAAACAATCAAGTCCATCAACGACAGTGCCATCGGACACGTCCGGATCCAGATGAGTTTGGAGGGCGCAAATGGCCAGACCAACGATATGGTGCGCGGTGTCGGGTCCTATTCCGAAGCGATGAAATCGCTTCAGATGTTTAAAGAAATGGGGCTGGCAAGGGATGTCGTTTTGTTTGTCTGCATCACGGCGAGCAACATTCACGAAATTGATGCACTAATCGAGCTGGCCGAAACCCACGGCATCGGCCAGCTGGTGTTCTCACAATGGCAACGGCAGGGCCATGCGCAAGACACCCCCTGGGCCAAGATCGCACCAACGACAGAGGAGTGGGTTGCCGCTGGAGAGCGAATCCTGCGGTATTCGAACCCGAACATGCGGGTTTACGGGAACTTTCATGGCGATATCCGGAATACACCGGAAGGGCGGCTTGATCTGGATTCCCCTCTTTTCCCGAAACATATCTTCTTTTTCAATGCGTTCCCGCGCATCACCCCTGAAGGAGACATTCTCGCGGACCAGCTATGGGTGAGCGAAGACTGGTTCCTGGGGAAATCTGAAAAACGAAACCACGTTGGAGAAGGCGTTTCAGAACCCGAAATTTCATGCCCAACTGGAGATGATGCGCGAGCGCACGAAATACATCGACGACTGCAAGAAGTGCCGTTGGCATGACGTATGCGAAGGGGGCTCTCCCGGTCACACACACGCCGAATATGGTCACATGAATGAAAAGGATCTGTTCTGCGACGCCCGAATGTACTGGTTTGACCGGTATGTCGAGCACCAGTCCCGCAAGCTGCTCGGCCCGGAGGCACGGATCATTGACGACGTGCCAGCCCTTGATCAGGCCTATTGAACCGGCAAAAATTACGGAAACTGGCGGCATGGTTCAAAACATGCCGCCCAAATGAACGCCGAGGACCCGATGAGCAGCGAGGACCGGCGCTGGTCGAATTCAGTCCTCGATCGGGACAATCGGGTCGTCCTTGGTCTTCCGGATGGTCAAGGCGGTGCGGACACTGTCGACATTCTGTGTCGCGGTAAGCTCGCGGATGATGAAATTCTGAAAGGCCTGAAGATCCGGCGCCACACATTTGAGCAGGAAATCCACCTCACCAGACAGCATGTAGCTTTCGCGCACAATCGGCCAGGATTTCACGGTTTGCTCGAACGCCAGAAGATCGGCCTCTGTCTGGCTGTGCAATCCGACCATGGCAAAAGCCGTGACGTCGTAGCCGAGCTGCTTTTCATCCAGCAGCGTGCGGTAGCCCTGGATAAGCCCGACTTCCTCAAGCGCGCGGACCCGGCGCAGACACGGCGGCGCCGATATCCCGACCCGCCGCGCCAGCTCCACATTGGTCATCCGGCCATCGGCCTGGAGTTCCTTCAAGATATGCCAGTCAATCGTGTCGAGGCGCGCTTTCACCGTGATCTCCTCAAACCCTTGTTCAGCAAGGGTCCAATCTGCCAGCACAAACGTGCTACACAGGGCAGCAGCGGCTGGTCCGTTCGATAGGGATGCCATTCAGGCGTTTGTGTCTGCCGGATTATGATTTTTTGCGCGTCTGTGCAAGAGTATAACAAAAATGCGCACGATTCAGAAAGATAACCAAACGGAAAGCATCGTTTCCGATCCCAAAAATGACCGGCCCCTGCCCCGGTTGGTTTGGGTGCTCACCGATGGCAAGGCGGGGGACGAGGCCCAGTGCGTTGGCGTGGCCGAAGCGCTCGGCGTGCCCTACTCCGTCCGCCGCATCGCGCCGCGCGCGCCCTTCTCCTGGTTCTTGCCGCACGGTCCAATCGACCCGAAAGAGAGCGAACGCCTGCCGGGAAGTCCGATCGCACCGCCATTTCCTGATGTTGCAATCGCCTCGGGTCGGCGTGCCGCCGCCTATCTCAAGCGGATCAAAACAGCCTCGGGCGGGCAGACATTCACGGTTTTCCTCAAGGATCCCCGTATTGGACAAGATGCGGCCGACGTGATCTGGGTGCCCGAACACGACCAGCTGCGCGGAGCCAATGTGCTCGTGTCACCGACCAGCCCGCACCGTTTTTCGGGGGAAAAACTGCAAGACCTGCGTGCAGGCGCCGATCCGGACATTGATGCACTGCCTTGCCCGCGCATCGCCGTTCTTGTCGGCGGCAACAGCCGGCACCACAGGTTTGAGAAGGACGACGTGGCAGAATTCACCAGGGGACTGTCTGAGTGGAACAAGGACCAGAGCGCTGGCTTTATGATCACCGCCTCGCGTCGCACACCCGAAGGGTTGAAAAGCGCATTAAAAAGCTTCGCACAAGAATGCGGGGCCATTTTTTGGGATGGCACCGGCGGCAACCCGATGGAGCGCTTTTTGGCCAAGGCGGATGCCATTGTGGCAACCGCCGACAGCACCAACATGATTGGCGAGGCGGCAGCAACCGGCAAGCCGATCCATGTGTTCAGGCCGAGCGGCGGTCACGCGAAAATTGAACGCTTTCTCGCTAACCTTGAAAAGAAAGGGGTTATTCACCCCTTTCCCGGCCCGTTTAAAACCACTACCTACGAACCGATTGACGCAACGCCCTGGATCGCGCAGGACATTCTCAGAGCTTTTCAAGACCGTACTTGAAACAACGGAAAAGAGATCGCGCCCAAGAGCAGGCGATCCTGCGCACACAGGCAAGACAAGGCGTAAGCACATGACGACACAGCATTCGAAGCTGCTCATCATCGGCTCCGGCCCGGCCGGATACACAGCGGCGATTTATGCAGCCCGGGCGATGATGGAACCGACCCTGGTGGCCGGCATTCAGCCGGGCGGCCAGCTCACCATTACAACAGACGTGGAAAACTATCCTGGCTTCGCGGATCCGGTCATGGGGCCATGGCTCATGGAACAGATGGCCAAGCAGGCGGAAAATGTCGGCACGAAGCTGGTGCACGACACGATCACGAAAGCCGACCTTTCCAAACGGCCGTTTGTTCTGGAAAGCGACGGTGGCACGACATACACGGCCGACGCGCTGGTGATTGCAACGGGCGCGCAGGCCCGGTGGCTTGGGCTGCCGTCGGAGGAAGAATTCATGGGTGCGGGCGTGTCGGCCTGCGCGACCTGTGATGGCTTTTTCTACCGCAATAAGGAAGTCGTCGTGATTGGCGGTGGCAACACGGCTGTCGAAGAAGCCCTCTACCTTGCAAACCTGGCCTCCAAGGTCACGCTTGTGCACAGGCGCGACTCGCTTCGGGCAGAAAAAATCCTTCAAGACCGGTTGTTCAACCATCCAAAGATCGAGGTGGTCTGGGACCACACGCTCGATGAAATTCTGGGCGGCGGCATACCGAAGGGCGTGACCGGCGTCCGTCTGAAGCATGCGCAGACAGGTGAAACGCAGGAACTTTCGGCTGACGGTGTCTTTGTTGCAATCGGCCATGCGCCATCTGTCGAACTTTTCAAGGACCAGGTCGAGCTTAAGCCGAACGGCTACATCCTGACGAAACCGGATTCTACCCAGACATCGGTGCCGGGTGTTTTTGCAGCCGGTGACGTGACCGACGACATCTACCGGCAGGCTGTAACTGCCGCCGGCATGGGCTGCATGGCCGCGCTTGAGGCAGAGAAATTCATTGCCGAGAACGAGGCACTGGTCACCAGCGAAGCAGCGGAATAGAAGGCAACCGGCCGGGTGGGACCCGGCCGCACGGGAGACGTGAGCGATGGACTGGGACAAACTGCGGATTTTTCACGCCGCAGCGCAAGCGGGCAGCTTCACTCATGCGGGCGACAGCCTCCATATGAGCCAGTCCGCCGTGAGCCGGCAGGTTAGCTCCCTTGAGCAGGACCTCGGCGTCTCCCTGTTCCACCGCCACGCCCGCGGCCTGCTTTTGACCGAACAAGGCGAGCTGCTGTACCGCACAGCCCGCGACGTGCTGATGAAACTGGAGAGCGTGCAAACGCGCCTCAGCGACAGCAAGGATAAACCCTCAGGCATCTTGCGGGTGACAACCACCGTCGGGCTCGGCTCCACATGGCTGACATCGCGGATCAATGATTTCATCAATCTTTATCCCGATGTCGAGCTTCAGCTGATTTTTGACGACGATGAACTGGACCTCGGCATGCGCGAGGCGGATATCGCGATCCGCCTGCGTCAGCCAACCCAGCCGGATCTGATTCAGCGCAAGCTTTTCACGGTGCATTTTCACGTATTCGCCTCCCCCGCCTACCTTCAGCAGTTCGGCACACCAAAAACGATCGAAGACATCGACAGTCATCGGATCATCACGTTCGGCGAACAGGCCCCTGCCTATTTGCGCAGCATGAACTGGTTGGAAACGGCGGGAAGGGTCGCCGGTTCCCCACGCCGGTCGGTTTTGAAAATCAACAATCTTGTTGCGATCAAACGAGCGGTCCAAACCAATGTCGGCATCGCGATCCTTCCCGATTACATCATCAAGAAGGATTCGAACCTTGTTCAGGTGCTGACCGACATGGAAGACAAGGTGCCAACCTTTGACACCTATTTTGTCTATCC
Source organism: Roseibium hamelinense (assembly GCF_007830545.1). GTDB lineage: Bacteria > Pseudomonadota > Alphaproteobacteria > Rhizobiales > Stappiaceae > Roseibium > Roseibium hamelinense. Next base: position 29,425 of record NZ_VLLF01000002.1, on the reverse strand, counting down.
ATCAGAGCTGAAGAACACGGCGCGGGTCACCGCATTCCGCGACTTTCTGGTCGCAAACGCCGAAGCCTGGGTGTATTGACGCCTCACAACCTGCTTCAAAAGCACAAGTGCCGGGCGCTGTTGCACCCGGCATTGCGTTTCGCTCAGTCCGATGTTCTGAAAGTCTGGTACTTGTCGAAAATCGCCGCGTGGGTGCCGTCTTGACGCAGCTTCGCAATCGATGCGTCGATCTTGCTGCGCAACTCCTCCGCGCGCGGAGATGCCCTGGAGATGTAGATGTGATAGGTGGCGTTTTCCGCCGTCTCGAAAGTCTGAATCCTGAGCCCCGCCGGCACAATCGGGTTTCCAACAGCTGCAGAGCCCAGGACAGGTTCAATTGCAGTCGGAACAGCATCACATCGTCCGGCTTCCACCATCTTCAAGGCGAGCTCGGTGCTTTTGGCAGACGTGTCGATGTCTCCGATAACCCAATTTTCGTAGGCATACCCAAACACACCGCAAAACTTGTATTTTTTGGTATCGGCAACCGTCATCAAATCCAGTCCGTTCGGATGGTATGCCGGATTGTAAAACAAGCCGCTGGTCGTTTCGTATAACGGCTTGGTGATGAGATATGTTGCCGCGCGCTCTTCAGTGAAGCTGCCGTTGGAAAAAGCCTCGAACCCGCCGCTCGGGCCGAAACTTGCCACCTCATACATACAGCGCTTCCACGGCAGCAGTTCGAGCAAGTATTCGATTCCGGCATCTGCGAAAACGGCTGTCATGAACTCGACGGCGGCGCCTTCGATCTTGTCAGTATTCACCCGGCCGTTCTCTACTGGATGATAGATGTAAGGCGGCCAGCCCTCCTGATCATCGCAGATCTTCAGGGTATCGGCCTGCGCAGATACGGATAAAAAACATCCGCACATTCCCAATAAAGTGGTGAACCGCATCTCAAACCCCGCACAACAAATACGCAGCGCCAGAAACGACCCTCTCCTAGAAAGCTTAACAAACCACATTTGAAGAACGAACGTTACGGGCCGGTTGATCGAATGAGCATCTCAATCCATGCCGACGCAGCGCTTGTGCCGGCAACATGAGCTGGACGGTTCACGCAAACGAAACGGTGCATAAAAATTAGTCACGCCAAAAACCGAGCCATGTTCATAGTGAACAGCTCATCCGTTTTTGCATATCTGCGTTGCAAGAGTGCCTCTTGTTTCAGCAGCTTGTGCACTGCATATAAGCATCACTGTTGGCCAGTCGGCGCCGTACTTTCCTCCCAACGGCGCTGTCTTTGCCAGCTGTTCCCCTCTGGAAGGTGATTCCACTGGTTTATCAGTGAATCGAAACAAACTGCCGGGTCCTTGGACCCGGCTTTTTTTTGCCCGCATTTTTGTCATGGATTTTTATGACAATAAAAATACCGTGGCCATATGGCGAAATGCCAGACCAATCCCCATATCAAGCTGGAACGGGCAAGACCCGTTTTCCTCCCCGGAGCCCGCTTCCCCCAGCGAGGCTCAAAACTAAGGGCCGGTCGCGGAAAGCGCCGGCCCTTCTTTTCTGCCCCGTCAGTTCATGGTGCTACATGAACAGCAACTCACCTTCCATATCCTTGTAGAGATGCGCCACCTGCTCCTCGTAACCGTTGTAGAGCATGGTGTTCCGGCGCTGATCGGTGCCCAAGAGACGCTCGCTTGCCTGGCTCCAACGCGGATGTGGCACGCTCGGGTTCACATTGGCCCAAAAACCGTATTCCTTCCCCTGGATCTCTTCCCAGAAGCTGACAGGACGCTGATCGGTAAAGCTCACACGTACAATCGACTTGATGGACTTGAAGCCGTATTTCCATGGCATCACCATCCGGATCGGAGCTCCGAACTGCTTGGCAAGAGGCTTGCCGTAGATGCCCGTCGCCACGAATGCCAGTTCGTTGTTGGCCTCATCGATCGTCATGCCCTCAACATACGGCCAAGGATACCAGCTCTGCTTCTGGCCACTTGCGACCGAAGGGTCGAGAAAGGTTTCGAACCGGACATATTTGGCTTCCGGTTTCGGGCTTGCGAGCTTCACAAGCTCAGACATTTGAAAGCCGGACCAAGGCACAGCCATTGCCCATGCCTCAACACATCGGTGCCGGTAAAGGCGTTCCTCGAGTGGCATCTTGGCCAGTATGTCGTCGATATCGAGCACTTGCGGATTGTCGACCAGGCCGTCAATCGTCACCGTCCACGGCCGGATCGGCAGCTTTTGTGCCAGGGGCGCAATTTGCTTGTGAGAACCGAATTCATAGAAATTGTTGTAGGTCGAAGCAGCATCTTCTTCCGTCAGATCGCGGTCCAGCGTGAAGGCGGGATTGCGTTCCACCGGATAAAGACCGGCACTCGGATCGGTTTCGGCAAAGGCAGGGCGCATGCCGAGCCCCGAGCCCAAAAGAACTCCGGTTCCGGCGATGCCGGCTAAAAACGTGCGCCGGTTCAAAAACACGTGTTCCGGGGTCGCTTCGCTTTCCGGGATAGCCCAGGACGGCTTGCGAATAATATTCATCGAATGCGCTCCTCTAATCGCACCGCATTAAAACCGCATGCGCCCCATCAAACGCAAATAAAGCCCTGGTGAAGCCGGATTGAACCGGACCAGCAAGGCGCCCTGTTCCGAAGCATGCTTCATTGACACCATATAGGGCCCGCGGGCGCCCTGCCTATTTCTTGCAGGCCTGCCCGCGCTTTGTGTGCTCAGGCCGCCTGTTTTCCGGCCCTTTTGAGCGCAGCTTCCGCCGGTTTTCCGGTGAGTTCCGCCATATGATCAAAGACCGACGTGAATATCGCAACGCCAGCTGTTGCCGAGCGCAGCTCGACGATCAGATCGCCGAGCTCGCTTTCAGGCATGAGAGCCAGGACTTCATCCCAGCCGTTCCAGCCAGGCCTTGCATCGAAACCGAGGATCTGCCCGCGGCGGGCGGACACGATCGCATTGATCCGGGCCGTCGCATCCGACGGACAAAAGACCGACACCTTCCGGATCGGCTCAAGCAACACCGGTTTGCACTCCGGCAGCCCCTCGCGAATGGCCAAAATACCCGCCATCTTGAAGGCCTGATCGGAACTGTCGACCGAATGGTAAGAACCATCTGTCAGACACGCGGCGACATCGACGACCGGAAATCCGAGCGGCCCGCATTGCAAGGCTTCGAGGACGCCATCCCGCACCGATGGAATATACTGTTTGGGCACCACTCCACCGGTGATCCGGTCAGAAAAATGCACTCCTTCACCACGCGGCAACGGAGAAATTTCCAAGACCGCGTCACCGAACTGGCCATGGCCGCCAGACTGTTTCTTGTGCCGTCCCCGGACGGTGGTTCGGGCCCGAATGCTTTCAGCGTACGGCACCTCAGGCGGGGCCACGTGCAGATCAAGCCCGTATTTGCCCGCCAGTCGCTCGCGGGCGACACGCAAGTGCATTTCCCCCTGCCCCCTTAAAATGGTCTGGCCGGTTGTCTGGTTCTGTTCCACCTCAAGCGAGGGATCTTCTTCGACAAGTTTTGCCAAGGCGGCGGACAGACGCACCTCATCCTTGCGCTGATTTGCGGAAACCGCTACCGCGAGCACAGGCGGCATGCTGACCTTGCAACCGGATGCCGGCGCTTCGCTGAAGGTCTGACGCAGGGCCTCCCCGGTTGCGACCCCCTCAAGCTTTCCCAATCCGACCAGATCGCCGGCTTCGGCCGTTACCCGTTTGCTTGCCTGCTGTCCGAACACGGAAAACAGGCCGGAGACTTTCACCGCGCTGCCGTCCGCACGCAGCAAGCTGTCTCCATCTGCAACTGGGTCCCCGAAGATCCGCGCGATACTCAATTTGCCTCCGTGCAGCGTATGCAAGGTCTTGAGAACCTGCACCGCTCCTCCACCGGCCGCTTCAAGCCGTGCCCGGGTAACACTGGCCTCCGGGGTTTCATGGCGCAGCGCCTTCAACAACCGGCCAACGCCATTGCCGTGTTCGGCGGAACCAAAGAACACGGGGCAAATGAGACCTTGCCGCAATTCGCTTACCAAGTCGGCGAACACAACATCCGACTCAGGGGCGATGTCGTCCAGCAGCGCTTCCATCAGCGCATCGTCGTGATCTGCAAGCGTCTCAAGCATCGAGAACCGCGCCTCGTGTTCGCGGGCCCTGTCCTGATCACTCATATCGATCCGGGTACTTGCCTCGCGCTCGTGGTAGACATGTGCGCGTTCCAGGGCCAGATCTATAAAACCTGTGGCCCGGCCATTCTCCCAGATCGGGATCTGACGCAAGACAAACGGCACCTCGGAGGCCGGCTGCAGCATCGGCAGGACATCACGCAGGGCCCGGGTACTCTTGTCGATCTTGTTCAAAAACAAAACCCGCGGAATGGCGCGGGCTTCAAGGGATTTCAGGATCAATTGCAAGGCCGGCACCTTGCGCTCGTCGTCTTCGGCGACAATGACCGCCAAGTCCACCCCGTCGAGCGCACCTTCCATGTCTCCCAGGAATTCAACAGACCCCGGACAGTCTATGAAGCTGTAAGTGTCGCCAAGATACTCTACTTCGGCGAGGTTCATCTCAACACTCATGGCGTGATTGCGCGCCTCAGGCGAGGCATCGCCAACCGTGTTCCCATCGCCGACACTGCCCTGACGGGCGACCGCACCTGTTCTGGCCAAAATTGCTTCAAGCAGGCTGGTTTTGCCACTTCCGAAGGGCCCGACAAGCGCGATGCATCGATGCCGTCCTGCCGCGCCCGCCGGACTGACACGTCCACCCTGCCCGCTGCTGTGTGTGCTGCTCGCCATACTTCGCCTCCCGTTTGCTTGAGGGATCCCCCCATACAACGCGGTCCGGCCGGCAAAGACGCGGCCAGCCGCGCCTGATCCACCTGCTATTGGTGGGCTTTCATCGTCGCGCCACACGGGTGCAAAACGCAAGGGAAACTTACGCGGCAGCGCAGCATCCGAGCCATCTGGACGTTCGCCGCCAAACACACCATGTTAAGGCGCGGGCAGGCCGCAATTCAGATTTTGGAGACCGCAATGAACCGACATTTGAACTGGCGCCAGGTCTTGCGCGGCTTAGTGCCGGCAGCCCTGATCACCGTGGCTGCCGCTGGATTTGCCGCCGCCGATGCGAGCGCACAAACCAACCAGCTGCGCGGGCTCAATCAAGGCAATGCGTCCTCCAACCTGCCCTCTGCAGAACAACAGTTGCAAAGCAACCAAAACCGGCTGCAATCGGACTTTTCGACCAGCCGCCAGATCGACAGCGCAGAGCGCCGGCAAAACATCGACACGATCAATCGTCTCGCCCCGCTGGAGGCGACCGGAGCTTGCGCAAACGCTCAAGATTGCGCCGAGGAATAGCCAGAAAAGCGGGACTGCAGCCCCGCATTCCCGTCTCGGGCTTGGCCCTGGGCCAGAGGCTTAGTTGATGTGTTCCAGTGTCAAGGTGCTGACGCCGAGTGTCAGGTTTGTGCCAGTCTCGCTCTGCAGGCTGAACGGGTTGAGCGCGATCGACTTGTCGAGACCGCCTATCAACGCATTGGCCTGGACACCGGCCCCCACGCTGACACCGGCAGAAACACCGGCATATCTGCCAGACAGAGCACCAGGCTTCATGTCAGCGCTCGGCGCCAAGACGCCCCAAACAAGCGTTGCATCTTTCGTGGTGCCAAGATCAAGCCCGTACTCGGACACCTTTCCGGTGTAATACTGGACCGGTCCGCCGCTGCGCGGTTTGAAATTGCAGCCGAGTGTGTGGTTGGAGCCAATGATAAAGCCGCTCTCCCCGGTGATTGCGCAGGTCAAAACACCGATCTGCACACCTGGCGCGGTATCGCTGGCGAAAGCCGCAGATCCAAACGGAGCTGCGATCAATGCGGCAGTGAGAAAGGCTTTCAAGTTCATAGACATCTCCAAGAAAAACGGCCCGCGTTCCCGCAGGGTCTTGAATGGCTTAATCCGGCAATGTGTCCGAATTGAAATGGCCTGATGGCAATACGATGTCTGTCCGCAATACGTTGTTTCCGGACGCCTCCGGCAGCGATAGGCGGCTGGCACCTATCGGAACTGCACTCAAGCGGCGTCCGCGGCGCCTGGTTCGGTATGAGCTGCCAGGGCACCTGCCCCGGCGGTTGCCACAACGCTTGATTTAAGATGATGCCGCCCGCGGGCCTGGGCCCAGCGCCTAATAAAAATCAGCGCAGAAATCGTGGCAATCACGGCCACAATACCGTTGTCCGATCCGCTAAAGGCCCAAAGGATCCCGAACGCTGACACGCAGAGCATTCCCAGCGACACGGCCAGGGTGCCCTTCTGTGGAGTATCGGGAAGTCCGGCAAAGCCGGACCGTCGGCACAGTGTCAACACCAGACCCGTCAGAAACACCGAAACCAAGAGGCTCTCGCGCGTGTACGGCAAGAGCGCGGCCGCAAGTTCATCGCCAAAGGTCCCGCCATACTCAAACAGGCCGCGCAACAGAGGTGTGATGAGCAGCATGTAAACATTCACCCCCAGCATTACCGGGTTCATCCGCACATCCAGATACTTGAAAACGGCGAAGACGCACAGTGCGGTGACGCATCCGATCCAACCTGCCGGTTCCGCCTCGCCAAAAACACGCAGCGCGATCACGAACGCCAGCGATGGCGCCCCCTCCAGAACATCCGTAATCAAGGCGCGCTGCTGCGACATCGGCTTGCTCCCTTTCGGCCAAGTATGAATTGTGAAATACAACTTTTCTAAGAAAAAGACAAATATAACAATTTATAATCGTATCATTTTTGTCAGGAAGCTCCCCAAAACCGCTTCTTCAATAGGCCGCGTGCTCTTTGTTAACCATTCGTTTCTTATAAAATCTAGAAATGCGTGCGACGCCACCTCAAGCCACGTGCGAAGGCCATCATGAAGCTGATCGTCCAAATTCCGTGCCTGAATGAGGAAGCGAATATTGCGTCGGTCGTAAAAGATATCCCAAGTGAGATACCCGGGATCGACATCATCGAAATTCAGGTGATTGACGATGGCTCAACCGACCGGACGGTTGAGATCGCCCGCGAGCTGGGCGTTACGCACATCGTCGAAAACGACGTGAACAAGGGCCTCGCGAAAAGCTTCCAACTGGGAATAGAACATGCGTTGAGAAACGGAGCTGACATTATCGTCAACACTGATGGCGACAATCAGTATTGCGGCGCGAGCATTCCGGACCTTGTCCGCCCGATATTGGACAGGCGTGCGGATATTGTGGTGGGCGACCGGAAACCGGGGGCCAATCCTGAATTCAGTTTTTTGAAACGCCAACTTCAAAAACTGGGCAGCTTCGTCGTCCAAAAACTATCGGGGTTGGTCGTGGCCGATGCGGTTTCTGGTTTTCGCGCCTACTCCCGCGAAGCGGCCCTGACCATCAATGTCATGACGACATTCAGCTACACCACGGAAACCCTGATCCATGCGGGCCAGCATGGTTTGAGCGTACTATCCGTGCCGGTCGCTACAAACAGCGAAACACGGCCGTCCAGACTGTCCACTTCAATGATCGGGTTTCTTTACAAGCAAACCATCACCATCTTACGCAGCTTTTTCATGTATCGGTCGCTTAGCGCCTTCCTTTTCATGGGAGGCCTGATGATCTTGATCGGGCTGCTTCCGGTCGCACGATTTCTTTATTTCTATTCGATTGGAGATGGAGAAGGCCGCATTCAATCCCTCGTCCTGGGAAGCATGTTCCTCCTGGCCGGGTACATGACGGTTGTGGTGGCATTTTTGAGCGACGCCATTGCGACAAACCGGCGCCTTACGGAAAATGTCCTGCGGCGTCTGCGGTCCCAAGAGCTTGCGAACCCACCCGAAACGAACACTTGGCAGGACCGCACAGATGCCGAGTGAGGGGACGGCACCAGCAGCCAGAAGCGCTTCCGGCACCCGCGCCATTGCCCTGATCACAGCAATTTTCGGCGCGGCGTTCTACGCGGTGTTCGCGAGCGGCGCTTTCAGCCCCCCAGGAACGGCTTTTTTCGGTCACGACATTTACGACTATTATTACCGGGCGGTTCTGGACGGCCGCCTCGATCTTCCGATCCGCGTATTGCGTCTGGAAGGACACTACACGCCTGACGGTACAGGTTTTCTGTACCACGGTCTGGCACCGCTCATGACACGCTTTGCATTCGGGTGGGCCTTCCCGTTTGGCAGTTTTTCGATGGCGGCTTTCTCCATCTGGTTTTGGGCTGTCTTGGGAACTGCTTTCTACCATGCCGCCTTCTTGAAGGCTGGCCACGCCCACTTCTCAAAAAACCCGGGCCATGGCTATGTTATTGGGCTTTTGCTCTGGTTTGCCGGCCCGGGTCTGCTCCTGAGCAGCAATCCCGGCCTGTACAACGAACCGATCTCGGTGGCCTTTGCAATGACCGCATGTGTTGTATTTCTTTGGGTCCGCTACGTGGCGGCCAGAGTTTTCGGCTGGCAGTCTTTGATCCTGATGGCACTTTGTGCCGGACTGTCTGTGCACGCGCGCCCAAATATCGCTATTGGCCTGTATGCCGTCACTCTGTTCGCGATCCTGATCGTCCTGCGCAGCGACCTGAAACGTGGCGTATTGCCAGCAGTAATAGCGCTCGGCATCCTCGGCCTCTTCGGGTCCGGATATGTTTTGATCAATGCTCTCAAGTTCGGCTCACCGGTAACAACACACGGCAGTTTCACCTCCGGAGAGGTCCAGCAAGGCTTCGCTTATTGGGGGCTGGAAGACGAAAACTCCGAACGCGCCCGCGGTTTCAATGAGCACGGCAGGTTCAATCCACTGCGCGTCATCCCCAACGGCCTGATATACACCTTTGATCTGCCCCAAAGCCTGCCGCCTTTCAAAGAGGCCGGCCGCAAAATCAGAAACCTTTATGCCGACACCACCCAGCCACTCTATGGTTTTGTTCGGTTCGAAGTTCCGCGAATTGGCATTGCGTATCTTTGGCCGGGTTTTTTGCTGCTTGGTGCATTTGCTTTGCGAACGCCGCGTTCGGAGTTCACCCGGTATGCGCCTTTGATGGCGGGGCTTTTCCTAACCCTTCTGCTCACGCTGTCCTACGCAACAATAACACTTCGATACCGGGTCGATTTGTGGCCGTTCATCGCCGTCATTGCATTGCTTGGCCTCGCCGGTCTGAACCACTCCACATTGTCTGCCGGCTGGAACCGTTTTGCCGGTTTTGCCCTCGGTCTGTGCGCTATGCTTGGTATTTCAGCGACAGCGCTCGCCGCTCTCATTATGCAAATCCGGCTGACGGAAACCGACATCATGAGCAGGTGGGACTTTGAGACATGCGTGGAATTGGTCGTCGAGCGCGGCTTCAGCCAAGAGCGCAGCGAAACCCTATGCGCGCTTCCGTCTTAATTCACGAATATCGGGATGAAAGATCAACGATGCCAATAGAAGTTGCGGCCAAAAAGGCATATGTCGCCTGTCTTCGGGGGCTAAGAGCTGCAAGCGACGGTCTTGGGACAACACGCCTCCTTCAAAGGAACAGCAAAACCTCACGCCGGGCACACTGGCTTTTGAGCCTTTTGGCAATCCACGATCTGAAAGCGCTGATTGCACTGGATGTGCCATGGTGGGCCTATGATGCAATTGACGAAGTAAACAGGTTTTTGGACCTTCGGCCGAAGGCACAGGTTTTTGAATATGGCTCCGGGGCAAGCACTATCTGGCTTGCGCATCGTTGCGAACATGTCTGGTCGGTTGAGCATGATCCGGACTGGGCACGTCAAATGACTGCCGAGATCGCCCGCCTTGAGCTTACAAACCGGATAGCGATTGAGATCTGCAGTCCCGACAAAAAAACCGGCTGTGCGGATGTGTTCCGCTCTCAAAAGGCTGGATATTCAGGGCTTTGCTTTGAGAGTTACGCTAAGGCTATCCAGCAGCATCAGACCAAATTCGATCTCGTCGTCGTGGATGGCCGGGCTCGTGCAGGGTGTTTGTTGGAAGCTATCAAATGCCTAAAGGATGACGGTTTGATTGTCTTCGACAATTCCGGGCGGCGGCGATATCGTGAAACAATCAAATCCCTGGAAGAGAACATGGATGTCCGCACGTATCATGGCATGACCCCCTCTCTTCCCTATCCGGAAGAAACCACCCTCATTTCTGCGTCCAAGAACACATCATTGGCACCGTGACGACCGGCGGCCGCTCAACAACGGACAAATGGAAGGTGACTTTCCTTTGGGCCGGCAGACTGGCGATGGTGCTGGCGCTTCTGCTGCTTTGCCTTGAAAGCTACAAGAGCTGGCCCGGCATCTCCAGCTGGCGTCCAGATGCCGCCGATCTTTTTGTGCTGACCGGATGCGCTGCCGGCTATGCCTGCGCACTCTTTCTTTTGGCAGAGGCATGGCATCGGATCGTTCGCGCATTTGGCACTCCGGAGCGGGCTGTCTCATACAAGGCATACATGCGTTCCAGCGTCGCCAAATACCTCCCGGGAAATGTTGCGCATCTCATCGGCCGCGGTTTTCTGATGCGCGGCAACACATTGAAAGACGGGGACATTGTAAAGTCCACGTTTGTTGAATTGATCATAACGCCGGCCGGGGCGCTGCTCACGCTCGCGGTGCTGTTCTTAGTTGCTGGCCAAAGCACGTTTGCGCCATGGTTTGGCAACTATTCCGAAGGCATGGCTGTCGGAGGGCTTTTTGTTTGTTCGGCCGCTGCGATTGTCCTCGCTTTAGGCCGCATTGCAAACCGGCCGAATGCACGCCTGCAACTGTCCTGGGCAGTTTTCTTATCCGCCCTGTTTATGGCAGTGCTCGGTTTGATTTTCATCGCCATCTACAGCCTGTTGTCATCGGATATACCCCGGGCTGAGCTTTTTGAGGCATCAATCGTGTCATGGCTCTTAGGATTTGTGACCCCCGGCGCACCGGGCGGGCTAGGCGTCCGCGAAGCCTCCCTTAGCATCTTGTTGCAAGACCATGGCGCGGACGCGACCGTGTTGATTTCAGCCGCGCTTTTAAGACTGGTGACAATTGCCGGAGACCTGATCTTCTTTTCAACCAGTTGGCTGATTTTTCCGCACCGGCCTGCGCGTGAAACCAAAAAAGGCGGCCGGAGCCGCCTTGGATGACCGCACGTACCGGTCAGATTATTTGAGATTGCCGCAGAACCGCTGGATGCGGGTGCAGGCTTCTTCCAGGGCCTCTGTCGCTGTCGCGTAGGAAATCCTGAAATTCGGACCAAGACCGAAAGCTGAGCCCTGCACAACCGCAACGCCCTCCGTTTCCAGAAGTTCTGTGACAAAGTCTTCGTCGGATTCGAGCACCTTGCCGGACGGCGCGGTCTTGCCGATCGTGCCTGCGCAGGACGGGAACACATAAAAGGCACCTTCGGGCACCGGGCAGGAAATGCCGTTTGCCTGATTGAGCATCGAAACCACCAGATCGCGCCGCGCCTTGAACACTTCATTGTTTTTCGGAATGAAGTCCTGCGTGCCGCTGATGGCTTCCACGGCCGCCCACTGCGAAATGGAGCAGGGGTTCGACGTCGATTGCGACTGCACCTTGGCCATTGCCTTGATCAGGCTGGCCGGGCCGCCCGCATAGCCGATCCGCCAACCGGTCATGGAATAGGCCTTGGACACGCCATTTACTGTCAAGGTGCGGTCATAGAGCTCTGGTGCGATCTGGGCCGGCGTCGTGAACTTGAAATCGTCATAGACCAGATGCTCGTACATGTCGTCGGTCATGACCCAGACATGCGGATGCTTCTTGAGCACATCACACAATGCCTTCAGCTCGCCTTCGGTGTAGGCGGCGCCGGATGGATTGGACGGCGAGTTGAAGATCAGCCATTTGGTGCGCGACGTAATGGCTGCGTCAAGCGCTTCGGGACGGATCTTGAACGTGGACTTGTCGGCTTCCACGATCACCGGCTCACCGCCGGCCATCAGCACCATATCCGGATAGGAAACCCAATAAGGCGTTGGGATGATGACTTCGTCGCCCGGGTTCAAAGTGGCGACCAGAGCGTTGTAGAGCACCTGCTTGCCACCCGTACCGACGGTGATCTGGTTCGTCTCGTAGGTCAGTCCGTTTTCCCGCTTGAACTTGGCTGCAATCGCCTCTTTCAGCTCCGGGATGCCATCAACGGCCGTATATTTCGTTTTCCCGGCATTGATGGCGGCGATTGCCGCCTGCTTGATATTGTCCGGCGTGTCGAAATCCGGCTCGCCGGCGCCCAAGCCAATGACGTCTCGGCCGGCAGCTTTCAGCTCGCGGGCCTTGTTGGTAACGGCAATCGTCGCAGAGGGTTTAACACGGTCCAAAGCGTCGGCGAGAAAGCCCATAGTGTCCTCCATGGGAAACGGGAAAGAAAAGCGCGCGGACCGTAGTCCCGCATGAAATTTATGACAAGGGCAAGGCCGCTGGAAAAGGAATAAAAAAAGGCCACGCATTCCGCGCAGCCGTTCAAAAAGCTTCTTCACACACCGCGAAAGCCACGGCGAACTGGTAAGCCTTGCGATGGAGCATCCAACGAGCCAGACATGGAAAGGCTATTGGCAGCGTTGATGCTGTACGAATCGCCCAGATCATCTTCCTATCTCAAAAGCCTGGTTGCGCGGCTATGGCGCCGATACCGGTGTCTACGCCGAAGAGCCTGTCCCTCATGATTTGGTGCGTTGGCCACCAGATGCCGGGCCGGTCAGGCACGTGCTTCCAGAACCAGCTTCGGCACCTTGGTGGTGTCAATCAGGCTCGCCTTGAGCCGCTTCTTTTTGGACTGCCCGTTCAAGGCATTCACAACAACCGACATGGGAACCTCCGAGCCTTGCTTGGCAGAGTCCAGAAGGTTCGAGTAACTGCGCGGATGCAGAAGGGTTTCCGTTATCGGTTTGACGTCCATGATTTCAGGCGTCAGTCCATAGGCTTTCATGGCGGATTTGTTTGCCGCGACGATCATGCGGGTGTTTGTGTTCACGACAACCATGGCCGAGCTGCAGAGATCGAACACCTTGGAAAAGTCGACATCCCCGCCGATCTGCCCGGCGGAAAACAAAACACCCCCGACATTGCCGCCAATGCGGAAATACATGGCATCGTAGGACAGTTCGACACTTTCGCTCGACGGCAACAAGAACCGTGTGCGGCCGGTTGCGCTGGCGCGCCGGGTCAAAGCCGCAATGGTGAGCGACACAAGTGTTCTGCCTACCCGGTTTTGAACATGCGCAATGTTGCGGCCGAGGATCAGCCGGGCATCCGAAATGCGGAAATGCTGGACAAAGGCTTCGCTGGCAAATCGTACATAGCCAAAATTGTCGACCAGAAGCACAACACGGTTCGAATTGGCCACGAAATGCTGGAGGATCGGTGCCAGACCCAACACCACATTGCCCGGATTTGCATCGCCTTCGCCAAGCGAAGGGAAACAGATGGCCAGCAGCCGCCCGTCCGGCATCTCGTAGCGATAGGCCATCAATGGAATGCCTGGGATCCGGTGATCGGGGCCGCCGCCGACATCATAAGGGCCCGCCTTGCCGTCCTTGATGGCTCCTTGAACGAGGCGAAGGATGTTTTTGCGGTCCTCGGGGGTCAGCAGCCGCAGAGCCTCCGCGGATGGCGCCTGTTGCAGATCTTTGATCTCGCTGTGAAAGCTTTGCGAGGCGGATTCATGCCAGAGAATGGTCTTGCGGCTGATGTCGGCAATGAAAAAATGAAGCCCCGCAAGTGACAGCGCCGGTCCGCCCTCGGTTTTTGCCGTATCTTCCGTTCGGACTGGTTCGGCGCTCACGGCCTTGTCCGCACCGGTTTTGGGTGCCGGCGTTTTACGCTGCGCTGCCTGGGTACTCATAACTCGTGTCCCGATCCCCATGGATCTTTTCCAATGGCCGAGAATGGCCTGCAAAAGCAAAAAAGTTATGAAGACCGGCCTTACAATCTGCTGCAAACGCCGAAGTTTCCAGCGCCACGAAAGGGTCACAGAATCTTACCGAGCCAGCCCGATTGCGGACTGCCAACGGGCGGATTCCCTTGCGACAAGGCACCTATTGGAATTCGTTGGAGGGATTGCCAATGGACTGGGAAAGATCGCTCGGACCCGCCGATGACCGGAAGAATTTCCGGCCGGTGTTGCGTGAAGGATTAACCATTGCCGCAGCTGCGGGCTTGAGTACGGCTTTGATCACCGTCATAAGCCCGGCCGATCCACTGCTTTGGCTGGTCTCAGCGGGGTTTGTCACGATGGCCGGCCTGACACTGGCGTTGGCAAAGCGTTTGCGGCGGGATCTGCGTGGTCCGGCACACTATGCCTCCAGCAAAACGAGACTCAGCGTTCTCGATCGCGCAGCGCGCCGGGTCTCCACAAGTTTGGACGTTTGAAAAATGACAAAAGACTCCACAAACGGGAGCACCGCTAAAACAACGGTCTCCCGCAGGGCCGACGCGGGGCCGTTGATAATTGCCATCGTCATAGGATTGTGCGTGGCCCTTTCGCTGACGATCGCCGCTGCATGGGCATCTGATCCGGAACGATTTTCCATCGACCGGCCGTCGGCTCCTGCAAGCGTTCTCAGCATTCCACCTGAGAACTCAGAGATTGTCAGCGGCAAGCTTCAGGACCGGCACCCGGCCTTCGAGGACATACAAACGCCGTAACTTGTCCAAACGGCGGCATCGCCGGATCCTTTAGATATTGTATTCTAGGGTCCCCGCTCTCGGCTTGGGGCCTGATCCCCAGGGGGCAATGCCGCACACGGATCAGGCCCCTCGCCCCAGGTCCGCCCCCCGGTAGCTTCAGGCGCCGGAACGCACTGGACGTTTGACAAGGCACCTTGTTGAACTGGCGATTGTTACAGAGAAGTTAGCGCGCCGTTCACACGCCGGGCAATGCCCGCAGATCCGCGTTAATGACATTTCTCGATATTCCGGCTCGGGGCTACGGGATTGCGGGGATAACCTGTCCCCTCGTCATGCTGCTTTTGATTTGCGCAAACTCAAACACCATTGCACTGCGCGGCCAACCGGAGGATAAGAGACCTGAAAATCGAAGTATGGGGAAACCGCAATGGCCGTTGATCTCAGCATCTCCGCCGACACCGTCCGTCTCTTGATCCAGAAGGCGCGCGCCGCCGCCAACACTGTTGATGACAGTTTCGACGGTGGCCATGAGGGTGATATTGAGTTTGACGAAGAAACCCTGACAGACACGCATCATCACGACGGGCTGGCCGAAGAAGAAAACGACGACATGTCGGAAGCAGAGCTGCGCGAGCTGATCGATGACCTGAATGTCGACGAAGCCGCAGAACTCGTTGCAATCGCCTGGATCGGACGCGGTGATTTCGAAGCGGACGATTTCGCAAATGCCACCCTGGAAGCCAAGGAACGCGCGACGCGCGCGACCTCGTCCTACCTGCTCGGCATCCCGCTCTTTCCCGACTATCTCGAAGGCGGTCTCGACGCGTTGGGCCTTTGAACGTCCGCGCCCTGCGCAATGGCTCGCGGCTTCAAATGATTTAGGCTAACCGCCGCCAGTCGGCGACGGAAACGAAGGGGGGCAGGCCTTTTCCAGAGCCGCACTCCCCGCGTCTTCCTGAGCTGACTGCGCAACCAGGTGCTGTTTAAAAACGCGATTGTGGCCCGTATCCGTGACGCAGCCGGCGGACCAAGACAACGATGTTCGGAAGGGCAACATGGGTCACGCCAACTTCTTCAGGCAATCAGCGCTTTTCCTTTGGAAAAGCTGTTAAGCATTCATTTACCATATTCCCCCACGGTCCGTTTTGTCCCAATCTCACCCGAGGAATTTTCCGAGGACTGACGGAGCCGGGGGGTAAGTTTATGTTCCAGGATCATTCAAACTTTGATCAAGACTCTGCGCCGCGTCCATCTCCATGGCCAATGGTGTGCGGTATGCTCGCATTGGCCGGCTTGATCAGCACTTTGGCCGTCGCTTTCGGAAACTAGATATCACATCCCTTTCCAAGCCTTCCGGCTTGAGCCGGATTTTCGCGCTGGATGCCGCACGCGGCGTCGCGATTTGCGCGATGATCGCCTATCATTTTTCCTGGGATCTTTCCTGGTTCAGCTTCGTGACATGGCCGGTTGCAAATGGCTGGAGCTGGCGGGTTTTCGCCGGATGCATCGCCGGCAGCTTCCTGTTTCTGGCCGGCATTAGCCTTGCGCTGGCGCATGGTGACGGCATCCGCTGGCCTTCATTCTGGCGACGCGAGGCAACGATCGCGCTTGCGGCTGCAGGTGTTTCCCTTGCCACATACGTCACCTTTGGCAGCAGCTTCGTGCGTTTCGGGATTTTACACGCCATTGCCGCGAGCTGTCTGATTGCGCTTCCCTTTACGCGCCTTCCGGCTCCGGCAAGCGCTGTTGCCGCGCTTTTGTTTGCAACCGCACCTGTGTGGCTCAGCAACCCGGCTTTCGACGGAGCCCTGTGGGTCTGGACCGGGCTGGGGGAACCGGGCTTCGGCAGTGTCGATTATGTCCCGATCGCGCCTTGGACTGCTGCGACCCTGGCAGGCGTTTCGGCGGCCAAGTTTCTGATCGCCTTCAACGTGCCCGCAAGGATGCAACAATGGAATCCGGGCGGTCCGCTTGCGTCCATATTGCGGCTCTTTGGCCAACGCTCCTTGCTGATTTATCTGATCCATCAACCGATCCTGTTCGGCCTGGTCTGGTCGGCGGACGCGGTTGGCTTGGCGCCGGACCGGACAGGGCCCGCCTTTGTCGAAAACTGCCGGATCAGTTGTGAGGCCGTTCAAGGGCCCGGATCCGATTGTGCCGGAGCGTGCGCATGCACTCTTGACGGCCTTCGGCAAAACGGCTTGTGGGATCCCCTGACAAAGACTCCCAATGATGCCGGGCTACGCCAACAGATGAACCAGACCTACGCGCTTTGCCTGGCCGATCCAACCGTCTTCGATAGCAATACGGCGAGCAACTGACCGGCACCTTCCGAAACAAATATTCTCAACAGGCGCTTTTGGCCTTGCCGTTTTCCCGCCCCAATCCGGGGCAAAAAGCCCAACATGATCAAATTGTTTCGCGCAGCGGCGCTTTGCGCAGCCTTGGCTCAACCGGCTCAGGCGGCGGACCTCATTCAGTTTTGGGACACCCCCCAAAAAGGGGGCAACAGCTTTAACGCCGAACCGCCGGACGCGGACTATTTCGAGGCCCTTGCCGACACCGGTGCAACCTGGGTGCGGCTCGCGTTCAGCAAATGGCCCGGTGCGCGCCGGGATTTTCTCATCGGTAGTGCGGGTGCTTATACGGGCCTTGAAAAGGCAGACCTTGAAACCCTCCGCCAAGTGCTTGATGCCGCCCATGGCGCGGGCCTGAAGGTGGTTGTTGTGCCGCTCAGCCTGCCCGGTTCAAGATGGTCTCAGCAAAATGACAGCCAGTTTGATGACAGGCTTTGGTCGGACACAGCTTTCGCCGATCAGGCAATACAGTTCTGGAAAGACCTTGCGGACGCGCTGAAGGATCATCCCGCGATTGCCGCCTACAATCTTTTGAACGAGCCTGCCCCCGAAAAGCCGACAGGCCTTGTAGAAAACGGCAGGACGGCCGATCTGCAAGCCTGGCAAACATCCCATAGCGGTACGCCGCGCGACTTGCCTTGGCTTTATGAACGGATGATTGGCGCAATCAGGGAGGTGGACCCGGTCACGCCGGTCATGGTCGACAGCGGATATTACGCCAACCCGCGCGCTCTGGCGGCCTGGCCGAAAAAACTGACGGATGAACGGGTGCTCTACGCCTTTCATATGTACGAGCCCTACGCCGCAACAAGCTCTCCGAACATGAAGCGCGACACGCCCTTGCGCTATCCCGGTGTGGTCACGGATTATGACGGCAAGGGGTTGACCTGGACAGCGCACGACGTCGCAGCGCATATCGGTAAAGCCTATGAGTGGGCGGACCGCGCCGGAGTTCCGTCCAACCGCATTGTCGCGGCTGAGTTTGGCTGCATGCGCCGCTGGCAGGACTGCGGAGCCTATCTCACCGATGTCATGGATGCGCTGGACAAACACAACGGTCACTGGGCGTTCTATTCCTTCAGGGAGGATGTCTGGGAAGGCATGGACTATGAACTGCCGCAGGACTTTCCGCCCGGCCGCTTTTACTGGCTGATGGAAGAAGGCAAAGCAGCCAAATTGCCCAGAAACGGACAGTTGATGGAGCTTTTGAAGGCCCGGATGGCAAATTGAGCCGGCATC
Source organism: Roseibium hamelinense (assembly GCF_007830545.1). Taxonomy (GTDB): domain Bacteria; phylum Pseudomonadota; class Alphaproteobacteria; order Rhizobiales; family Stappiaceae; genus Roseibium; species Roseibium hamelinense. The sequence goes on along the minus strand of NZ_VLLF01000002.1, from coordinate 11,202 downwards.
CCCACTCAGACCAGGCCGATCCGCTCCTGAGCACGGTCAATCCGCATCTGGGCGAACGCCAGAAACGTCGCCGGGTCGCGGCCGGCGGCAACCTGCGCCAGCGCCCAAGACGCGGATACCGCGTCGCACACGGATTTCATTTCCCGAAACCGTGAAACCAGACTGTCCGGCGGCGTTCCTCCCGAATAGGCGTCCAGCAGAAGCTTTTCATCCGCCGCCTCGAAATCATTCTCCAACGCCGCATAAGCGAGATCCCAAGCCGGTTCACACTGGCCGGAATACTCCCAGTCGATCAACACCAGCTTGCCAGCGGAATACAGGATATTACCGGGCGACAAATCCCCGTGGCACGGCGCAAAGTCGTCCGGCCGGCTTTGCAGCGCACCCGTATCGGCAAGCGCCTCAATCAGCGGCGCGATGCGCTGCGCCAGATCGGCTTTTTTCGAAAAATAGGCTTGTTGCCCGGCGATCACCTCTTGTGGGACAAGCTGCCATCTGAATTTTTTGGGCACGCTATGCAGGCGGGTCAGGACCGCACCGAGTTTTTCAGCCAAACTCCGTGCATCCAGCGGTTCATCAGGCAGCGCGGCACTCAGTTGCACCCCGGTATTGGGATCGGAATAGAGTGGCACCGGCGCAATGCCCAATTGCGCTGCTATTCGATGGTTGTGTGCTTCCTTCACCCGGTCCACTGCCCCTGCGGTTTCCGCCCGAGGCAGACGAAGGATGTAGGTACCGTTGGCGCAGGCAACGCGAAACACACGATTGGTCAGCCCCGCCTCCCGGCGCACATCGGAGATATCGCCACAAATCTTTTTAAGATGCGGAAAATAGGCGAAGGCGCGCTCAACATCGCTTAAAGGTGAAATGGACAAAAGACCTGCATTCCGAAATTGGGACCGGGCTCTCCCGGGATCCGCACAGCGTGGAATCGACATGACCGACCTGGCCAGCCCGCACATCATCATCACCTATTGCCGCCAATGCAACTGGCTCTTGCGCGCTGCCTGGATGGCGCAGGAGATCCTGTCCACCTTTTCAGAGGAAACCGGAGCCGTAACACTGGTGCCGGGTACCGGTGGTGTCTTCACGATCATCTGTGACGGCAACCAAATTTGGAACCGCACGGTCGACGGCGGCTTTCCGGAAGCGAAGGTGCTCAAACAGCGCTTGCGCGATCTGCTGTGGCCGGAAAAGTCCCTTGGCCACAGCGACCGGTGACGAATATTATTGGCTCGGCCCCAGCATCTTGCGGGGGTCCACAACCTCATCGAAAACCTCGGCCTCGATCAGACCCAGCTCAAGACAGGCCTCGCGCAAACTAAGATTTTGCTCAAACGCGTGATGGGCCGCGTGGCTCGCCTTGTCATAGCCGATCACAGGCGACAGCGCGGTCACCAGCATCAGCGAGTTTTCGACATAATGATTGAGCTGCTGAATGTTCGGCTCGGTGCCCTCGACCAGAAAATCCGCGAAGTTGCGCGCGCCGTCGCCCATGATCCGGATAGATTGCAGCACCGCGTTGATCATCACCGGCTTGTAGACGTTCATTTCCAGAAGACCGCCCGCCCCGGCCATGCCAACCGTGACATCATTGCCCATGACCTGCACCCCGATCATCGCCAGCGCCTCGCACTGGGTCGGGTTCACCTTGCCGGGCATGATGGACGAGCCGGGCTCGTTGGCCGGAATGATCAACTCGTTGAAGCCGCAGCGGGGGCCGCAGGACAGGAGCCGGATGTCGTTGGCGATCTTGTAAAGCGTTCCGGCCACCGTCTTGAAGCTGCCGTGCAAGGCGACAAGCGCATCATGCCCGCCCTGGGTGGCGAACTTGTTCGGCGCGGTGCGGAACGGCAGCTCCGTCAGGGCCGCGATCCGCTCCGCCGCGCGCTCCGCAAAGCCGATCGGCGCATTGATGCCGGTGCCGACCGCCGTGCCGCCGAGCGTCAGCGCGTAGACGTCCTCCAGCGCCCATTCGATGCGCCGGATGCCCTCGTCCAGCATCGCCACATAACCGGAAAACTCCTGCCCGAGGGTGAGCGGCGTCGCGTCCTGCATATGCGTGCGGCCGATCTTGACGATGTCCGCCCAGGCCTCCGCCTTGGTGTTCAGCGCTTCGCTGAGATGCTTGAGGCCCGGCAGCAGGCGGTGCGTGGTGTGGATCGCCGCCGCCATGTGCATGGCCGCCGGAAACGTGTCGTTCGACGACTGGGACATGTTGACGTGATCGTTGGGATGCACGGGCGTCTTGGAGCCCATTTGCCCGCCCGCCATTTCAATGGCCCGGTTCGAGATCACCTCGTTGACATTCATGTTGGTCTGCGTGCCCGAGCCGGTCATCCACACATGGAGGGGAAAGTGATCGTCGAGCTGACCCGAACCGACTTCCCCGGCCGCCGCCACGATCAGATCGCAGATGTCCGGTGGCAAATGCCCCAGATCCCGGTTCACCTCCGCCGCCGCCCGCTTGAGGGTGCCGAACGCATGCACGATTTCCACCGGCATCAGATCCGTGCCGATGGAAAAGAACTTCAAGGATCGCTGCGTCTGCGCGCCCCAATACCGGTCACCGGGAACCTCGATCTCGCCAAGACTGTCGGATTCTGTGCGCATGGGAGCTCCTTTGCGTTCGGTGCATTCTGGTGCCCAATTCGTCAAAATTTCGAAGCAAATGCAACCCACCCCGTTTATCACCGGAGCCCACCACGCAGATTTGTTCTCACAGCGAAATTAAAGCTGTTTGCGACATACTCAGGTGCCTTAACGTCATGTAAATTCCGCCAAAGGTACCGTAGCGGGACTCAAACACGGAGCAGTCAATGAAACTGTTAGGTTCGACGTTTCTGTTTGCCATGGGAATGGTTGGCATTGCTCAGGCAGCCGACCTACGAGTTGAAGTCAAAACTCCGGAGGGGACCCCTCTGGCCCACGCTGTCGTAACTGTTTCCGGTCCCGGAAAAGCGACCGGCGTCCCGGCAAACGCGTTTTCAATGGCCCAGAAAAACAAAACGTTCATACCGTTCGTCATGGTTGTTCCGGTTGGCGCGAAAGTCGCCTTTCCAAACCAGGATGAAATCAAGCACCACGTCTTTTCATTTTCTCCGGCCAAGCGCTTTGAGCACGAGCTTTACGGCAAGGGTGAAACCCGCACGGTCGTTTTTGACAAGCCTGGTACAGTAGCAATCGGATGCAACATCCATGACCGGATGGAAGCCTATATCCGGGTCACCGAAGCTCCCCTGGCGGCGGTGACCGATGAAAAGGGTGTGGCAATGCTCAGCGGCATCACAGACGGAGAGCATACTGTTGAAATCTGGCATCCCTATCAAAAAGGTGATTCCGACACGCCAATCTCGCGAAAAGTCTCTTTCAGTGGCTCCGGCATCACCACGGAAGTGGTTGAAATGACCATCGGCCAGTCTCCCCGCGCACCGCAACAACAGAACTAAACAGAGATATGTGAACTTGTTTACCCGCCTGCGTACAAAGCTGACGTTCTTTTACAGCGCGCTGTTCGCGCTGATCATGATGACAGTGGCGGGCGGGGTATATTCGATGATCTCGACCAATGCCATAGGTTCGGCCCGCGCCCAGCTGGAGGCAACTTCCGCAGCCTTCCAACGGCTTGAAACTCTGCAAATCGAACAGTTGCGCGAAAATGTGCAAATCTCATCGCGTGATTTCGGGTTTCGGTCAGCGATCTCACTCGGCCCATCCGAACCGGAGACCATCCGCTCGGCTCTGGCCAATCTCCGGCTCCGGATGAATGCCGATGTAGCCTATGTCATCTTTCCGGACGGAACGAGCATTTCCGATACCCTGTCGGCCGCATTACCCGCTTCCATGATCGACACACTATCGGACGGCAATGAGCACGAAGGCGGTGTTGTCCTGGGGCAGTCTGCCTATCGCGCTGTCCTGTCTCCTGTTTTTGCGCCTAACCTGGTCGGATGGATTCTTGTCGGAAACCGGCTTGACGATTCTCAAATGCAGGCGCTTGTGACGCTGTCTTCCATTCCGATTCAGGCCGAGCTGCTACTGCTGGAGGGAGGCCGCCAAATCCCGGTTGCGCGCTCGACCCCATCCGCCCCCGAGCCCCGGTCAGCCGCCTCCGCGCCCGAAGGTCAGCTTCTGCAACAAACGCTCAGGCTTCCAGGGCTGGCTGGCGACGAGATGGAACTCGAACTGAGTTTTCCAAGAGAACTCGCACTGCAACCCATGTGGTCGTTGCTGAGGGTCCTGGCCGTGATCGGAGCCCTTGGACTTGCCCTGTTGAGCATCGCGGCGTGGCTGCTCGCCCGCTCCATCACCAGCCCTCTTGCCCGGCTGGAACAGGCAACACGGGATGTGGAAGATGGGACCTACCAAGCGGTTGAACTGTCGTCATCGGACGAGATCGGCCGCCTGGCCAACAGCTTCAATCTGATGACTGAAGCCATCGAGGAGCGAACCCACACCATCACCCATCAGGCGTTGCACGACCGGGAAACCGGCCTGCCAAACCGCGCATTCTTTGAAGAACGTCTCACCGGCTTGCCGCCGTCCGATGTTGTTGTGTCCGTTGTCGGCATCGATCGGTTTCAGCCCATTCGGGACGCCATCGGCTATGCGCAGACAGCCGAACTCATCAAGGCCATCGGGGCCCGTCTTGGCCTTTTGGAAACCGTTGTTCCGCCGGCGGACCTGTCCGGCGGATTGCTTGCAGTCGCCTTTCAGGCGCCTTCGGACGAGGACGCGGAAAACTGGCTCGCCCATCTTCTGGATGTATTGGAGCAGCCTGTTGATATCGCTGGTCAGAAAATCGATGTGATGGCCCGCGCAGGCTTTGTCCGCAACAGTGTAACGGAAGCCAACGGCCCGACCGTCGTGGAAAAGGCGGCGATTGCATTGGATCAGGCGCGCGGTGCCTTTGCGAAGACCGGCCTTTTTGATGCCAAGTCCTATGGTGATCCGGTCGCCAACCTGTCCCTGATGGGCGATATGCTGACCGGCTTCGAAAACGGCGACATTTTCCTGGCCTATCAGCCCAAGTTGAACCTGCAGACCCAAAAGATTGAATCGGTTGAAGCCCTGCTGCGGTGGCGGCATCCGCAGCGCGGCATGATCCGGCCGGACATCTTCGTCACCATGGCCGAAAACACCGGCCACATAAGGGCGCTCACCGAGTGGGTTGCCCAGAGGGCTGTGGCGGATCAGCGAACGCTGGCAGACAGTGGGCTCCCGCTCCGCTTCTCAATCAATGTGTCCGGCCGGCAACTTGGCGACGGCTCCCTGATCGAGCTGCTGGACACTCTGGAGGTTTCGTCCCCAGACCAACTCTGTTTTGAAATCACGGAAACGGCTGTTATGGGCGACCCTGACAATGCGGTGTCGGACATGCGCGCCATCTGCGAACACGGCTTCAGCATTTCCATTGATGACTATGGTTCTGGCCTCTCCTCCCTCGCCTATCTGAAAATGATACCGGCACAGGAATTAAAGATCGATCGCAGCCTCCTTCTGGGCCTGGCACCCCAGTCCCGCGAGGCCTTCATGCTGCGCTCAACAGTGGAACTTGGTCACGGCCTCGGCATGAAGGTGGTTGCCGAAGGCGTGGAAGACGTCGAAACGCTGGAAATCCTGCGCGACGTCGGCTGCGATCTTGCTCAAGGATATTTCATCTGCCGGCCGGTGCCGCTGGCCGATCTCACAGACTGGCTCAAGCAGGAACGCCCGGCCTTTTTGCCGGAGGCAAGGCTGTCTGCGTGACCGGAGAGCCGCGCTCCTGACACCCTCCTGTCAGCAGATCAGCGCGGCAGGCGGAAAAACAGGAACAAAGCCGCAACGGCCTCTTTCCCCGCGGCCGGACTCGGACCATATTGCAGCGCATGAGCAGCAAGACGTCCAAATCCGCCCAAACTCCCTCAGACGCCGATCCTGAAACCGGGTCCGGCGCAGGCCAGCCGGACGGCTTCGGCGAAGCGCCGCAGCAACCGTTGTCCGGTGCGCCGCTGTCCGGCTCCATCAGCGATTGGGCCGCGGAGATCGCCGAGGAAGCGGACAAAGCGATGTCTCCGGAGCAAAGCGGAGGCAAGCGCGACCGCGCGCCGGCCGGTCAGGCCGCCCCTGCGGAGGGCAGCGCATCAGCGCGAACGCCCGTGAGCAAAAAGACACCCTCCAAATCCAGGATCAAGAATCCGGCAAAGCTTGCGGACCTGGCGCCGGGCGCGCCGGGTTCGTCCAAACGCACGGCGCGGACCTCCTCGAAGGAGCGGGAACGGGCCGGAGGCGACGGCTCAGTTGCCGCCAATGTCGAGGAAGGCCGCAAGGCAAAGCTGTCGCCCAAGGGTGCGAAGGCGAAGGGCACCTACGGCGAAGTATCCAGTGGGGAAGCAGAAGACCGGGCCAACGGCCCGCAAGCCCAAGCGGGCGCCGGAGCTGATGCGACGCCCACGCGGAGGTCAGGCCGCAAGGCCGGTGCGACCGCGAGCGAAAAAAAAGAAAAACCCACCAAATCCGCCCGCGGAACCAGTATGGGCAAGGCGGACACGGCGCGCGAGCGGGCTGCCGGCGGTCTCAATCCTGTCGCGGGCATGGACATGTCGCTGGAGGAGGCCGAGGAGCTCGAAGCCAAGCTCAAACAGCACAAAAAGGACAACAAGAAGAAGTCCGCCGCCGATGGCCGCTATGGCGAGCTGGGCGGCAATCAGGGCGCGACCGCGACCGTCGAGGCCCTGTCCGCGCTGATCGAAAGCGGCAACCCGCTGCACAAGAACGGCGAATTGTGGGTGCCGCACCGGCCGGAACGTCCGGCGAAATCCGAAGGCGGCGTGCCGATCAATCTGGCCTCCGAGTATGAGCCCAAGGGCGACCAGCCGACCGCCATTGCCGAACTGGTGGAGGGGGTAACCGGCGGCGAGCAGACCCAGGTGCTGCTCGGCGTCACCGGCTCGGGCAAGACCTACACCATGGCGCAGGTCATCCAGCGCACCCAGCGCCCGGCGCTGATCCTCGCCCCCAACAAGACGCTGGCGGCCCAGCTCTACGGCGAGTTCAAGAGCTTCTTCCCGGACAACGCGGTCGAGTATTTCGTCTCCTACTACGACTATTACCAGCCGGAGGCCTACGTTCCGCGTACGGACACCTATATCGAGAAGGAAAGCTCGATCAACGAGCAGATCGACCGGATGCGCCACTCGGCGACCCGCGCCTTGCTGGAGCGCGACGACGTCATCATCGTCGCCTCGGTGTCCTGCATCTACGGTATCGGATCGGTCGAGACCTATACGGCGATGACCTTCGCCATCGAGGTCGGCGAACGCATCGACCAGCGCCAGCTGATCGCCGATCTGGTGGCCCTGCAATACAAGCGCAACGACGCCGCCTTCCAGCGCGGCACGTTCCGGGTGCGTGGTGACACGATCGAGCTGTTCCCGGCGCACTATGAGGACCGGGCCTGGCGGATTTCCCTGTTCGGCGACGAGATCGAGCAGATCACCGAGTTCGATCCGCTGACCGGCAAGAAGTCCGGCGACATGAAGTCGGTGAAGATCTACGCCAACTCGCACTATGTGACGCCGAAACCCACCCTTCAACAGGCCATCAAGTCGATCAAGACCGAGCTGAAGGGCCGCCTGGAAGAGCTGAACGCCCATGGCCGCCTGCTGGAAGCCCAGCGGCTGGAACAGCGCACCATGTTCGATCTGGAAATGCTGGAGGCGACCGGCTCCTGCGCCGGGATCGAGAACTATTCGCGCTACCTCACCGGCCGCAAGCCGGGCGAGCCGCCCCCCACCCTGTTCGAATATCTGCCGGACAACGCCCTCGTCTTCGCCGACGAGAGCCACGTAACCATTCCGCAGATCGGCGCCATGTACCGGGGCGACTTCCGCCGCAAGGCAACGCTCGCCGAATACGGCTTCCGCCTGCCCTCCTGCATGGATAACCGGCCGCTGCGCTTTGAGGAATGGAACGCCATGCGGCCGCAATCCGTCGCGGTGTCCGCCACCCCCGGCTCCTGGGAGATGGAAGAGGCCGGCGGCGTCTTTGCCGAACAGGTCATCCGCCCCACCGGCCTGGTCGATCCGGTGATCGACATCCGCCCCGCCTCCTCCCAGGTCGACGATCTTCTGGGCGAGGTGCGCGAGGTCGCCCAAAAGGGCTACCGCACGCTGGTCACCACCTTGACCAAGCGCATGGCCGAGGATCTGACCGAATACCTGCACGAGAACGGCGTGCGCGTGCGCTACATGCACTCCGACATCGACACGCTGGAGCGGATCGAGATCATCCGGGATTTGCGGCTTGGTGCCTTCGACGTGCTGGTCGGCATCAACCTGTTGCGCGAAGGCCTCGACATTCCCGAATGTGCGCGGGTCGCGATCCTCGATGCGGACAAGGAGGGCTTCCTGCGCTCGGAAACCTCGCTCATCCAGACCATCGGCCGCGCGGCGCGGAATGTCGACGGCAAGGTCATTCTTTATGCCGACAACATGACCGGCTCCATGGAGCGGGCGATTGCCGAGACCAACCGGCGCCGCGAGAAGCAGCTGGCCTACAATGCCGAGCACGGCATCACGCCGGAAAGCGTCAAGCGCTCCATCGGCGACATCATGCAAAGCGTCTACGAGCAGGACCACGTGACGGTCGATGCCGGGTTCGCCGAGGAAGGCTCGCTGGTCGGGCACAATCTGCAGGCCCACATTTCCGATCTGGAAAAACAAATGCGCGATGCCGCCGCCGATCTCGATTTCGAGACAGCGGCCCGCCTGCGCGACGAGATCAAGCGCCTGCAGGAAACCGAACTGGCGGTCGCCGACGACGCCATGGCCCGGCAATCGGACGTTGCCGGGGCCACCGGCGGTTACAAGGGCGACAAGAAGTTCGGCGCCGGCGGCACCAAGGAAGGCGCCAGCGGCAAGAAACGCGAGACCGCAAAAGATAGGGCCATCCAAGCGCGTGAGCGAAGTGCTGCGTCTTCCGGGGTGTCAGGGAAAAAGGGTTCGGGCGCAGCCCGCAAGGCCGACCGGCCGTCGCCCGGTCAGGGCGCCCCCGCGGAGGGCAGCGCGTCAGCGCGAACGCCCGTGAGCGAAAGCCAACCAGCACCTTCAAAGAAGGTGCGCAAGAATACGCTCGACGAGATGACCGTCGGCCGCACGGAAGTGCCGCTGTCAGGCAAGGCGGCCCCGCAGAAACCGGCGCCCATCATCCAGGCCGAAGACGCCCCGCATCACACCCCGCGAGGCAAGATCGGGGTGGGGTCCTATGAAGACCCGGTGGACGAGAAAAAGCGCCGCGGCCGGCCGAAAAAGAGCGGACGGCCGGGGCGGTAGTCTCCCCTCAGTGGTCATCCCCCGCCCCACGAAGCGGAAATGGGCAGGGATCTAATCCACTGGCCCGCACCGGCCAGAGAACAATTGGGGTCCGCGACGGGCCGCAGTGACGGGTCCCTATCCCGACCCTCGGCTGCCAATGGATCCCCGCATGAAGCGGGGATGACGTCCGAGGTTGTGGAGAGGCTGTGCCTGTGCCTGTGCGCCAGTGCTCTCGAAGCGGGAAGGTCCCGCATCAGGTGCGGAAGGACCGAGGAGTAAGTGGCGCGGCCCATCAACAGACACCGCGTCATCCCATGGCTTGACCATGGGATCCATTCCGTTCCCGCGCCACAAGCACGACTGATCGGGTGGAGCCATCGCGGTATGGATCCCCGATCAAGTCGGGGATGACGACAGTGGGTGTGCCTGTGCCTGTGACCTAGAGCTCTCGAAGCGGGAAGGTCCCGCATCACGTGCGGGGGGTGGAGGAGTAAGTGGCGCGGTCCATCAACATACACCGCGTCATCCCATGGCTTGACCATGGGATCCATTCCGTTCCTTTTCCAAACGGCACGGCCCTCCTTTGGGCGCCATCACGGTATGGATTACCCGGTCGAGCCGGGTAATGACCGAGGAGTAAGTGGTGCGGCCCATCAACAGACACCGCGTCATCCCATGGCTTGACCATGGGATCCATTCCGTTCCTTTTCCAAACGGCACGGCCCTACGTTGGGCGCCATCACGGTGTGGATCCTCGGGTCAAGCCCGAGGATGACAGCAGTGGAACAGGCAAGGCATCATGTTTCAACACGAACAACGTCATCCCATGGCTCGACCATGGGATCCACACCCTTCCATATCCAAACAGGACGACCCGGCGCCGGGCACCGTCAGGGTATGCACTACCCGGTCAAGTCGGGTAGTGACGGAGGAAAATACAGCCGGATTCTCCATCCGCTCCATCACCCTGGGGCTGACCCGAGGATACACACCCTGATCCTGCCACCTGCACAAGGGGCGCTGGAACGGAACAGATGCCATGGTCAAGCCATGGCATGACGCGGAGGGATTGTGCATAGTCCGGTGTGGCGCAAGAAGCGCCGAAAACAGCCCTCACCTGTTGAGCGTCTTGCCCAAATCAAACCAGTCCGGGTTCAAGCCCTCGATCAGGTCGATCTTCCATTTTCGTGGCCAGCGTTTGATAGCCTTTTCACGGGCGATTGCTTGAGGCGCCGTCTCATGTTCTTCATACCAGATCAGCCGTTTGACTGAGTAGCGTTTGGTAAATTGCGACCCAGTGCCGGACATATGTTCAACAAGCCGCCTGGGGAGATCGTTCGTCACGCCGGTATAAAGCGTGCCGCCCTTGCGCGTTGTCAGGATGTACACCCAGTAGCGCTTGCGCATTTGCCGATAGGAAACGGTATGGATCCTCGGGTCAAGCCCGAGGATGACATCGGAGAGTGTGGCGAGGGCTGCACCTATGCCTCGGTCCGCTGGAAGCGGGTAGATCCCGGGTCAGGTCAATGATGACAGCCTTTACTTTTGGTAAAGCTCTCTTCCCGCACTCCGTCATCCCATGGCCTGACCATGGAATCCACTCCGTTCCTTTTCCAAAACAGCACGGCCCGACTTTGGACGCCATCACGGTATGGATTACCCGGTCGAGCCCGAGGATGACGGCGGAGAGATCCGGTCATGACGGTTGATCCCAAAGCAGTGGGCCAGAGCATGCAAACACCGTCCCCGACCAAGTCCGGGGCGGGCTCACAAGCAGGAGAATGACGTTGGGGCGCATGGTGGGTTTGCGCCTCCCCCCTCCTGACAAACAGAAAACTTGTCCACGCCCCTTCGCCCTGCCCCTATACTTGCCCCGCCTGCTCAAAGGGCTCCGTGGGGGACCGTCCTT
>NZ_VLLF01000001.1 GCF_007830545.1 Roseibium hamelinense | reverse complement strand
ATCTCGTCGGAGCCGTGGTGGAGCTGCTGGAAGGCGGGCATGAGATCGGCCTGGACGGCCGCGGCGGCTGCGGCCGCGCCAAAGGCTGGGTCGGCGGCGCCGGCAAGACCGGCCATGCCGTCCGTGGACAGCTGGCTGTCGAACACCATGACGTCTGAAATCGTGCCCTCGAAGGTGTTCCTGGCGTTTTGGCCGTCCTCGGAGCGGTGGGAGCCGGAGGCGCCGACGACGAAGGCGCGGTCGTTGAGCTCAAGGCCCTGCTTGAACTCGGGTTCAGCCGCCACGAGCTGGCCGTTGAGGTAGACCTGCAGGCCGTCCTGCCCGAAGGAGACGGCCAGGTGATAGGTGGTGCCGGCCTTCAGGTCGATGTCCTTGACCTTGAGATGCTCGCTTTTGTCGTCCGACTGCTGGCGGATGAGCAGCTCGCCATTCTTGATCCAGGCGGTCAGGTGCCCGCCCTCGTCATAACCGCGTCCGTCCTTTGAAAACAGCCCCTGGCGGCCCTCCACGGTGTCGGCGGTGAAGGTCAGGGCAATCGTGCCCGCAGCCAAAGCGAGAGCCGCGCTGTGCTCCGTTTGAATGTAATCGCCTTTCTCTCCTGAAAGGCCGTGATCGCCCGCGAGTGTATAAACCGGTGCTAATCCTGAAATTGTTTGCACTGCCCATTCCTCCAGTCAGCAACAAAGCGCACATGTGTGCAATCAATCCCCCGCGAGGTGCCCGCCGACGCGATAGTGTTTGTTTTCTTGTTGCTTGGAGATGAATGAAATTACGAAATAATGTCGAAAAAAAAGGGAGAATTAGACCAAAACAAAGCGAAAATTTAAATATATCTTGGTGCACTCCAGAAGCTCGATATTTATTAAAAATCTCAATTATTCTCGTCTTGTGACCTTTTGTATTAATTGGATTATTTGATGTCGCGGCAAAATACACCGCATTCCTGTCATGCGGGCAAGGTCCGCGCAAGGATGATTACAGGCTAGGGTTGTGGGCCGGAAAACCTCGGTCATGAAAATTTCACAATAACAACCGCGCCCTTGTCTTGGGCTCAGCGTTTTTAATGCGAGAACGCCGTCTATGCGTCCGCAGCCTTCCAACCGGAAGGCGTGTGCTCAGCGGCGCTTGCCGAAACCGCGTTGGCGCGCATGACGTACCGGAGAAATGCTGGCCGGAATGGCGCGGTTCTCACCGGCCGTGGAGGTTTTCGCTGCCAGATCGTCGACATCCGCCGCGACCGCGCGTGTTGGCAGGGCCTGCTCGGATGTCTGCAGCACTTGCTTGCGTTCCGTTGCAATATGGCGCTTTTCGGACACGAACTGCACGCCGCAGACCAGGCCGTCTTCCCAGCGCCGCTCGCACGTTACCTCAAAGCCCTCAAGCTCAATGCGAAGCTCGAATTGCGTTGGGATCAGATAGGGTTGCTCGAAATGAATCTGCGCTCCACCTTCCGAGATGTTGCGTACAACACACGGCACGCTCCGTAACCCGTCCTTGAAGAGAACCTTTGCCTTCTTCAGCACACGCGCACGGTGTTGCCGCGGAAGCTGTGTATCAGCTTCTTCGTCTGTGTGAAGCGGGTTTTGAGCGTCTGCATCCTGCATTGGATATCCCCCTAGCGCTGGATCAGCCTGACTACACTATACCATAGCTATTGACAGTCTCTGAATGGGCAAGGCCCGGTATATCCGTGTTTTTTACAAGGAAGGAGGTAAAAACTGGAAAAATAATTGGGCGTGTCCCGCCCCTGCAGGTCCCGATTGCAAAAAAAAAGCCAGGGCCGGTGGCTGGCCCTGGCTCTCTTAAGGATAAAGCCGGAGTTTGGGGCTGCTTTATCCTGTCTCTTTCACCGGCCGCCCGGGCTCTCCAGCAGGAGATTGCGGGTTGGCCAGGCGGCCTTCGCCGGCCTTGTAGAAAAACTCACTTGCGACCAGCCATCCTTTCAGCGGGCGGAGCGGGGGAATGCAGGTCAGCAACAAGAAGGGCAGGCTGGTGAACAAGTGCACCCAATACGGTGCGGTGTAGGCAATTTCGATCCAGATCGCGAGGGCAACGCTGGGCACGCAGCCAAAGCAGATCACAAAGAAGGCCGGGCCATCGGCAGGATCTGCGAAAGAGTAGTCCAGATCGCAGACGTCGCATTTGTCCCGAATGGTCAGGAAACCCTTGAACATATGGCCTTGGCCGCACCGTGGGCACTTGCCAAACGGGCCGGTCTTATACGGCGGGATCTTCGGGTAACGGGTTTCGGTCATGCCATGCGCCTGCCAACTTTGGGGGCCTGATCCACCGTGCGGATGCAGTTCCCGTGCTGTGTTGAGGTGAGAATGCAGGTAATATTGAATGCAATCAATAAAAAATTGAATGTATGATTGCGTCATTCTGTCCCGGTGGCATGATTAAACAATCATGGCACCCATGGCAGGCGAGGCTGAAAGCAGGTCGCCAATGCGGGTCAGGCCGCGGGCCAGGTCATCTCTCGTGGCTGGTGTGCCAAGGCTGAGGCGCACGGTTTCCGGCGGCTGCGTCAGAGCAAAGGCATCGCTGGGAACCGGATGAATGCCGGTGCCATGCAGACGGGCGACGAATTCGCCGCGTGTCCAGCCTTGCGGCAAATGCAGATACGCATGAAACGCATCCGGCGTGCTTTGAAGCAGGGCCGGCTCAAGACAAGCACTTGCAATTTCGGCCCGGGCCCGGGTCTCATGCCTTATGCTCGCATTGATATCAGCGGCCAGACCGGTTGAAATCCAATGTGTTGCGAGGGCAGATGACAGTGGAGGCATCATGCCGCCGCCCGATCTAGCGGCGAAAACAAGCCGGTTCAATGCGCGGCGGTCCGGCGCGATGGCATAAGCAACACGCAGGGCCGGCGACACCCCCTTCGAGAGCCCCGACACATGATAGGTGATGTCCGGCGCAAGGGCGGCCAACGGCGGTAGGCCCTGGCCGCAGAGACAGCCATAGGCATCATCTTCCACAATCGGCACATCATACTTGCGGGCAATCTCGATCAGTGCCAGCCGGCGGCCGAGTGCCAGTGTGGCCGTTGTTGGGTTGTGGAGCGTCGGGTTCAGATAAAGGGCCGCCGGCTTTTGCTGAGTACAAATCCGTGCAAAAGCCTCCGGCAGAACGCCGTCACAGTCCATTTCAATTCCTGATATCTTGAAGCCGGTTTGCGCAGCAATCGCCTTGACACCTGGATAGCACAGTGCTTCCGCGGCAAGCGTTTGTCCTGCCGGGACAAGGGTTCCGATGATGGAGGACAGGGCGCTTTGCGTGCCGGGAAAAAGCATCAGCTTGTCAGTTTCGACGTCCGGCAGGCGTGCAGAGAGCCAGGCGGCACCTGCTTCGCGATCTTCGTCGGATCCGCCGGGTATTTGATAGCGCATCAGGTCCTCAAGATTTTGGCTCGACGCAACCATCTGGAAGGACTCGGCGATGCGTGTGCCGAGCTGCGGATCCGTCGGGACCGGAGGCTGGTTCATGCTCATGTCTCGCGGGGATGCAGTGCCGGCAGGCCTGTTTGCTCCTTTGACAAAAGTTCCTCTGCCGACGACCGCTTCTAGAAGCCCGCGTCGGCGGCCCTCGGCATAGGCGCGGCTGACTGTGGTAAAGTCCACGTCAAGAATGTCGGCCAGTTTGCGTTGCGGGGGGAGCTGCGCACCCGGCCGGAGGCGGCCAGATCCCAGGTCGCTCTCGATTGCCGAGACGATGGCCAGATAGATCGGTTTTTCCTTCGGGTCGAGAGCCGGTGTCCAGCTGTTCAATGTGTCGTCTCCGAGAAGTGGTGCAACAAACTGCAGTGCTGTTAAATTATATGGATAATTGCATGGATATACTGCGCCGCGCAAGTCTCCAGCGTTTGTCGGGCCGGAATGGCGTTTCGATCGGATTGGTTTGGCTGTGCCTGCGAAAAGATCCTGTGTTTTAACGAAGGCAATGTTCGTAGAATGCCATTCCTTGCAGGCGGCTATCCGATGAAACTATAGCGGTATGCAAGATTGATACATGCGAGAGCGAAAGGTAACTTCGATGACGGCAACAGTGCCGCCTCCTTCCTCAGAAACAAATCCGGCGGTTGCCGGGTTGGTCTCGCTTGCGCTTGACGCCTCGCGTGAGATCTTGTCGGTCTACTGCAAGGATTTCAGCGCTGCGGGCAAGGCCGACGGATCTCCGGTAACGGAAGCGGATGCGCGGGCGGAGCGTGTGATCCTTGCTGGCTTGAAGTCCCGGTTCCCCCACATTTCGGTGGTGGCTGAAGAGGCTTGCGAGGCAGGGGATCTTCCTGAATGCGGCCAGCGTTTTTTCCTCGTGGACCCGCTGGATGGCACAAAGGAATTCATCAGCCGGAACGGCGAATTCACGGTCAATATTGCGCTAATTGTCGAGGGCGTTCCGGTTTTCGGCGTTGTGGCGGCCCCCGCGCTCAATGCGGTCTATTGGGGAGGTGTGCTGCCCTCTGATCTCGGCGGATCTGGTGCGTCGGGTGCTTGGAAGGCGCTCATAACCGACGATTGCGCGAGCGACCCGCAGCCGATCTCTGTGCGCAAAGCACCGGCATCCGGGCTCACTGTTTTGGCAAGCCGCTCGCACTGTTCGGCGGAAACCGAAGCCTTGATCAATCAACTGGATGTGTTCGAGCGGGTGTCCGTCGGCTCGTCTTTGAAACTGTGCTGGCTGGCCGAGGGCAGAGCCGACTTCTACCCGCGCCTTGCACCGACCATGCAGTGGGACATTGCCGCAGGGGATGCTGTGTTGCGGGCAGCCGGAGGCGAAACGCTTCTGGCAAAGGACCTGACACCATTTGCCTATCATGTTCCGCAACATCCCGAGAAGGACGACCTGCGCAACGCCAACTTTCTGGCGCTTGGCGACCGCACTATGAAATCCCGGCTGACACCAGTTGACGGCGCTGCCGCCGAATAGGGCGTGAAGCGCTGAAATTTGCCCCTACTAGGGCCCTTAACCACTGACAAGAGGTTCCGATGACCCTTCCCGAAGAGCGGCTTTCAAATCTGAAGCGCCTCGAAGCGGAAAGCATTCACATCATCCGCGAAGTTGCGGCCGAATTCCGCAATCCGGTGATGCTGTATTCCATTGGCAAGGACAGCGGTGTCATGCTGCACTTGGCGATGAAGGCATTTTATCCGTCCAAACCGCCGTTTCCGCTGCTGCACGTGGACACGACCTGGAAGTTCCGGGAAATGATCACTTTCCGCGACAACATCGCGAAGCAATATGGCCTCGACCTGATCGTTCACACCAATCAGGAGGGCGTGGCGAAAGGGATCAATCCGATCGACCACGGCTCGTCTGTGCACACACACATCATGAAAACCGAGGCCCTGAAACAGGCGCTCGACAAATATGGGTTCGACGCGGCCTTCGGTGGCGCACGCCGGGACGAAGAAAAAAGCCGGGCCAAAGAGCGGGTGTTTTCGTTCCGCAATGCCTCCCATTCCTGGGACCCGAAAAACCAGCGGCCGGAATTGTGGAACCTTTATAATGCACGCGTGGCACAGGGCGAGAGCATTCGCGCGTTCCCGCTGTCAAACTGGACCGAGCTGGACATCTGGCAATACATTTTGACGGAAAAGATCCCGATGGTGCCGCTTTACCTGGCTGCAAAACGCCCGGTGGTGGAACGCGACGGCATGTTGATCATGCAGGATGATGACCGGTTGAAGCTGAAGCCGGGTGAAGTCGTCAAAGAAAAGATGATCCGCTTCCGGACCCTCGGCTGTTATCCGCTGACCGGAGCGATTGAGTCTGATGCCGACACTCTGCCGGGCATTGTCCGCGAGATGCTGATCGCCCGCACCTCGGAACGTCAGGGACGCTTGATCGACAAGGACGAAAGCGCCTCCATGGAAAAGAAGAAGCGTGAGGGATATTTTTAAGCCATGTCATATGCAGAACCCCTCCAGCCGGAAGACACGCCCCAGACCGAGGCCGAACAGGCTGTGACCGACTATGTGCTGGCGCAGGAAAGCAAGGATCAGCTGCGGTTTTTGACCTGCGGGTCCGTGGATGACGGCAAGTCGACACTCATCGGCCGCCTGCTGTTCGACACCAAGCTGATTTTTGAAGACCAGCTGGCGGCGCTGGAAAAGGACTCCCGTCGGCACGGCACGGTCGGCGAGGAGATTGATCTCGCGCTTCTTGTGGACGGGCTTGAGGCCGAACGCGAGCAAGGTATCACCATTGATGTTGCCTACCGCTTTTTTGCCACCGACAAACGCAAGTTCATTGTCGCTGACACGCCGGGGCACGAGCAATACACGCGCAACATGGCCACGGGGGCATCGACCGCGGATCTTGCCGTGTTGCTCGTTGATGCACGCCACGGTTTGATGGTGCAGACACGGCGGCACGCGTTCATCGCCTCGCTGCTTGGGATCCGCCATGTTGTGCTGGCCGTCAACAAGATCGACCTGGTCGACTACAGCGAAGAACGGTTTGAGCAGATCCGAAAGGACTTTGAGGTGTTTGCCAACGGGTTCGATTTCGAATCCCTTCAAGCGATCCCGATGTCTGCCCGCTTCGGCGATAATGTCACCGGCCGCAGCCCCAATATGCCCTGGTATGGCGGCTCGACCCTTTTGGAGCACCTGGAAACGGTCGAAATCGGTGAACACGAACTGGAGGCCCCGTTCCGCTTTCCGGTGCAGTGGGTCAACCGGCCAAATCTCGATTTCCGCGGCTATTCCGGCACAATCGCAGGGGGGCGTGTATCGGTCGGCGACGAGATCGTCGTGGCTGGTCCGGCCAAGACTTCCAAGGTCGCGAGGATCATCGCTCCGGAAGGTGACGTGAACGTGGCCCGGTCCGGCGAGGCGGTCACGCTGACGCTGGAAGACGAGATAGACATTTCCCGGGGGGATCTTCTCAGCGCGCCTGAGGGCCGGCCGGATGTGGCCGATCAGATGGCGGCGCATCTTATTTGGATGTCGGAAGATGCTCTGCTTCCCGGCCGGTCGTATCTGCTTAAGATCGGCCCCAAGACAGTTAATGCCACCGTCACCGAGATCAAGCACAAGATCAACGTCAACACGTTTGAGCACGTGGCCGGAAAGACGCTGGACCTTAATGAGATCGCATTCTGCAATCTGTCGCTCAGCGCACCGGTCGCCTTCGACCCTTATGAAGCCAACCGGCACACCGGCTCGTTCATTCTGATCGACCGGATGACCAACCAGACGGTGGGCGCGGGGCTTGTCTGGTTTGCACTGCGCCGGGCAACCAACATTCACTGGCAGGCGCTTGAGATCGACAAGGCGGCCCGCGGGCAGGCACTGGGGCAAAAACCGGCCGTTGTTTGGTTCACCGGTCTGTCGGGATCGGGTAAATCAACCATCGCTTCGCTGGTGGAGAAAAAACTCCATGCGGAAGGCCGGCACACCTATGTGCTCGACGGCGACAATGTCCGCCACGGTCTCAACCGGGACCTGGGCTTCACCGATGCCGACCGGGTGGAAAACATCCGGCGGGTCGGCGAGGTATCAAAACTGTTTGCCGATGCGGGGCTGATCACGCTGGTTTCGTTCATCTCGCCGTTCCGCTCCGAACGGCAGATGGCGCGGGATCTGATGGGTGCGAGCGAGTTCATCGAGATCTTCGTCGACACGCCGATCGAAGAGTGCAAGCAGCGCGACCCGAAGGGGCTCTATGCCAAGGCTGAGCGCGGCGAGATCAAGAACTTTACCGGCATCGACAGTCCCTATGAAGCACCCGAAAACCCCGAACTGCGCCTCAAAAACGTCGGCAGAAAACCCGAAGACGTCGCCGACGAGGTGGTCGAGTTCCTCCGGGCGCGTGGTTTTCTGAATGCCGCCAACTACGGTATGCACGGTGACGGCATTTAGGCGACTTCTGCCCTTTCTAGACAAAAAGGCCCCATGCGGGGCCTTTTTAGCGTTTCTAAGCGTTCTTCGTTCAAACAACTAAGTTGCTCATGTCGGGCCCTTTTGGCGAGACGTGTGATGGGGTAATCGACGAAAGCGATGATGTCCGTGCATGTGTAAAGACCATCTTGCGGAACGTCGTTGAAGAAACTTGTTTCTGGCCAGTCAACATACCGCATTAAGAGTGTACTTTGGACGCATGTCTCATTTTCCGGGAAGCTGCCAAGAGGCATATGGACCACTTCATGAAACAACAAGGGTTTTGTGCGACGATCACAAAGCTATAAAGACCATCTGGTGCGGCAGTGGGCGCTCTGACTATGACGAAAAAGGCACTGATAATCGGAGGCGCGGGTTTTATCGGCTCACACCTGCTGGAGAGGCTTGCGGCATCCGGTGAATATGACGCACTGGTGTGTGCCGACATACGCCCGCCGCGCTTTTCCGTCAAGGGTGTCGACTACAAAACCATGGACGCGACCAAGCCTTTGCACGACGACATGTGTCCGGGCGTTACTGAAATATACAATCTCGCAGCGGTTCACACGACGCCGGGTCATGACGATTGGGAGTACTACTGGACCAATGTTATGGCGGCGACCCATACGGTCGCGTTTGCAACGCGCATGGGATGCCAGACCATCGTGTTTGCGAGCTCGATTTCCATATACGGACCAACTGAGGCGCCGCTTGACGAGGCCAGCCCGCTGGCGCCTGACAGCGCCTATGGCAAATCGAAATACGCTGCGGAAGAAATCCACCGGGCTTGGGCTGCTGAACACCCCGAGACCCGGAAGCTGGTCATTGTCCGCCCGGCGGTGATTTACGGATATGAGGAACGGGGCAATTTCACCCGGCTCGCCGGTCTTTTGAAAAAAGGCAGGTTTGTCTACCCCGGACGCAAGGACACCATCAAGTCGTGCGGTTATGTGAAAGATCTGGTGCGCTCAATAGCCTTTGCACTCAACCGGCCCGAAAAACAGCTGACCTACAATTTTGCATATCCGGACCGCACGACGTCCGAGCAGATCTGTGCCGCCTTTGACAAGGTTGCCGGTTACGGTATGCCGAAAGCGGTTTTGCCGCTCTGGCCCATGCTGCTGGCGGCATTCGGATTTGAGGTAATGGCGAAGCTGGGCCTTAAAACCTCGATCAACCGCGCCCGGATTATGAAACTGAACCGGTCGACCAATGTTGTGCCGCAAACCCTCGTGGATTTGGGCTTTGACTATTCATACGACTTGGAAGCTTCGCTCACTGATTGGCTTCGTGAGAGCGAGACCCGCCGTCCGGACGCCGGCGGGTTTGTGTAGCAGCCTGTCTGCGGCGCAAATCACTGGTCTTCGTACCGGATGATGTCGTCGTCGGCGAGATAGGTTCCTGACTGCACCTCGATCATGCGCACCGGAATCCGCCCGGGGTTGTGAAGCGTGTGCCTGGCGCCAAGCGGCACATAGGCCGATTGGTTTTCCGTCAAAAGCCGGACCTCGTCATTGATGGTGATTTCCAAAGTGCCAGAGACCACGACCCAGTGTTCGGCCCGGTGAAGATGGCTTTGCAGGCTCAATTTCATCCCCGGCTTGATCATCATCGACTGGACGGCAAACCGGTCACCGGCATTGATCCGCTCGGTATACCCCCAGGGCTTGTAGGAGCGCGGATGGAACTGGGTTTCCGTCCGGCCTTCCTTGTTCAGCGCCTCGACGATCTTTTTCACATCCTGAGCGTGGTCCTTGTGAGCCACAAGCACGCTGTCGCGGGTTGAAATCACCAGGACGTCTGAAAGTCCGATCACAGACACCAGCCCATCGCCCGCGTAGGCAAGGCAGTTTTCACTGTTCAGAAAGCGGCTGTCGCCCAGTCCGGAATTGCCGCGCTCGTCTTTGTCCAGAACGGACCAGATCGCGGACCATGAGCCGAGATCATCCCATTGCGGGGCCATCGGCACGCATGCGATGTTCTCCGCTTTCTCCATGATTGCATAGTCGATAGAGACGTCTTCGACCTTTGCAAACATGTCCTCGTCGATCCGGGTGAAGTCGAGGTCCTGGCTGCGTGTTGCGAGCGCCGCGCGAAGCTGCGTCATCATTTGCGGCTGGTGCAGCTCGAAGGCGGCCAGCATTGCCTTAGCGGAATAAAGGAAGATGCCGGCATTCCAGACATAATTGCCTTCAGCGAGGAAGGTTTCGGCGGTTTCACGGTTTGGTTTCTCGACAAATGCCTCGACCGGCCGCACCTGTGTTTGCGAAGGGGCGAGCCGGATGTAGCCGTAACCCGTATTCGGTTCGCTCGGGTTGATGCCGAATGTGACGATCTGGCCTTCATTGGCGGCCGTTTCGGCTGCCCGGATCGCGTCCTGGAACACATCCACCTGTTTGATCATGTGATCTGAGGGAAGAAGAAGCACCAGGGCCTCCGGATCCCGTTCCTCTGCGATCATTGCGGCCATTGCAGCGGGTGCAGCAGTGTTGCGGCCGATCGGTTCGAGCAAAATTGTGTCCGCCTCGACACCCATTTCCTGTAGCTGCTCGCCGAGCAGAAAACGGTGGTTTTGATTGCCAATGACAATCGGCCGGGCAAATGCATCGCCCTGAACGCGGTCGACCGTCATCTGGAACAGGCTGCGGCCATTGAAGAGCGGCAGGAATTGTTTCGGGCGGTCCTGACGGGACAATGGCCACAAACGCGTGCCGACGCCGCCGGACAGGATGCATGGGAAGATCATGGTTCAATCTACTCTTTGGCTTTTTCGCAAAATCGGAAACACAGGGTCGCTTGTGCGGTGTGCCCGCAAATCCCGTGCCTAAATCCGGTTGCGGTGTTTCAGTTTCTGTTCCCAGGCAAGAGCATCGGACACGATCCGGCCAAGGTCTGCATATTGCGGTTTCCACGCAAGTGTTTGCAATATTGCCGAATTATCCGAAATGACATGCGCTGCATCTCCCTGTCTGCGCGGGCCGATCTCGACTGGAAAATCAACATTCGAGATCTGCTTGACGGTCTCGACGACTTCCAGAACTGAAAAGCCCCGGCCATATCCGCAATTCAAAATGCAACTTTCTCCACCGGCGCGCAGCCGGTCCAGTGCCAGCTTGTGAGCTGCGGCAAGATCTGACACATGGATATAATCGCGCACACCCGATCCGTCCGGTGTGTCATAGTCGGTGCCGAAAACGGTCATGGCGTTGCGTTTGCCCTGAGCGGTTTCGCATGCCACCTTGATGAGGTTGGTCGCCCCCAGTGTTGACTGGCCTGTCCGCCCCTTCGGATCGGCACCAGACACATTGAAGTACCGCAATGCGGTGTAAGCGAGCCCGTGGGCGGCTGATGTATCGGCCAGCATGCGTTCGGTCATCAGCTTCGACGTGCCGTAGGGTGTAAAAGGCCGAAGCGGCGCCTCTTCGGGAACAGGGTTTGTGTCCGGGATCCCGTAGACAGCTGCAGTTGAGGAGAACACAAAACGCCCCACGCCGTTTTCGACACAGGCTTCCAGAAGCGCCTGGGAGGCAACCGTGTTGTTGCGATAATACTTGAGCGGATTGGCCACCGATTCCGAGACGATGATCGATCCGGCAAAATGGATGACCGCGTCGATTTGGTGTTCGCGGATGATCTGCCCAACAAGGTCCTTGTCGCTGACCTCGCCCCGGTACAGCGGCACATCCTCAGGCAGGCTCCAATCAAACCCGGTCGTCAGGTTGTCTAGTACGACCGGTGTTTCGCCCGCATCCTGGAAAGTCCAGACCGTGTGGCTGCCTATATATCCGGCGCCGCCTGTTATTAGAACTTGCATGACATGAAACGCTGTTTGGCCGACCTGCCGGTTGCATTTTTGAGACTGCTTCGTCGCATGCCGGTCGGCTGAAGTCCAGTTTCATGAGTATTGAAAACCGGATAGCTCCAATTGTGCTTGGCGTTTCCGGCTCCGATGGGCTAGACACTCGCGTGTCCTTCGCATCACGGAACACGGACCACCCATGCAAACTGTGCTTGTTACCGGATCCGCCGGGTTTATCGGGTTTTACCTGTGCAGACGGCTGCTGGCGGATGGGTTCCGGGTGATCGGGCTTGATGCGCTGACGGACTACTACGACGTCGCGCTGAAACAGCGAAGGCAGCAAATGCTGTTGCAAAACCAGCACTTTCAGGCCGTCAATCTTCGATTGGAGGGGCCGGACGTGCTGCGCGGCCTGTTCGAGGAAGAAAGGCCAGACTTCGTCATCCATCTGGCGGCACAGGCCGGAGTGCGGTACTCGATCGAGTCGCCGCGGTCCTATCTGGAAAGCAATATCCAGGGCACGTTTGAACTTCTGGAGGCGGCGCGTGCATTCCCGCCAAAGCATATGCTCCTGGCGTCCACTTCCTCAGCCTATGGCGCAAACACCGAGATGCCATACTCGGAGACGGACAAGGCCGATCACCAGCTGTCATTCTATGCGGCGACCAAAAAGGCAACTGAATCAATGGCGCATTCCTATGCGCACTTGTTCGATCTGCCGATCACCATGTTCCGGTTTTTCACTGTCTACGGCCCATGGGGGCGCCCGGACATGGCCTTGTTCAAGTTCACCAAGGCCATTTTAAACGGCGATCCGATCGACGTTTACAACCATGGTCAGATGAAGCGGGACTTCACCTATATCGAGGATCTGGTTGAAGGTATCCGGTTGCTTATGGACGCTGTGCCCGTACGCCCGGAGGATGGCCAAGTGGAGGAGGGCGACAGCCTGTCTCCGGTTGCGCCATGGCGGATCGTCAATATCGGCAATTCCGACTCTGTCGAGCTGACCGATTTCATCTCCGCGGTGGAAGAGGCGACCGGCCGCACCGCCATCAAGAATCTCATGCCCATGCAGCAAGGTGATGTTCCCGCGACATGGGCGAATGCCGATCTCCTGGCAAAACTGACGGGGTACCGTCCAAAAACAAACGTCCAGGACGGGGTCAAAGCCTTTGTCGATTGGTACCGGAGCTACTACGGTGTCTAGTGCCTAGTCCTGGCAGACATCAACCCAGGTAGCTTGCGTGATTTCCGCCATGCGTCCCGGTGAAATGCGCACTGCTGCGTTGGTTGCGCCTGCTGCCGGAATGACTTCGTCGAAGTCTTTCAAAGAGACGTCGCAATAGACCTTAAGCGGCGTTGCCAATCCGAAAGGGCAGACGCCACCGACCGGGTGACCGGTCAGGTCCTCAACTTCATCGAGCCGAAGCATCTTCACCTTGCCGCCGAACTCGGCCTTAGCCTTCTTGTTGTCAAGGCGTGCATCGCCGCGGGTGACGATCAGAAACACATCGTCTTTCAACCGAAACGACAAGGTCTTTGCAATCTGCGCGGGCGCAACGCCATGCGCCTCAGCGGCAAGCTCTACGGTCGCGCTGCTATCCTCCGTCTCGATCACCGTCAGGTCTGGCGCGGCGTCCGCCAGATGGGCCTTTACGCTGGCGAGGCTCATGGTCGGTGTCCTGTGAAACTGACGCGGTTGGATCACTCCCTGGGTGCCACAGTTTCGGGCCGTACGCAACGGTACAGATTACCCACATTTTTTAGGAAATTTGTTAAGCCTTTGTTAGGAAGAGTTGTGACTTTATTAACACATTGAAACCGCGCGAAAACTCGGGAAAGCGTGATATGCTTGTGAAGGCGACTGGCGGAATGTCCAAGCCGGTAAACCATGGTAGCAAGGTTCCAGCCGTGCTGTTCGTGATCGTTAAAAACCTGCTTTTCTGGGGCGCGATTGCCGTATCACTCTATGTGCTGTTTTTAATGGTCACGTTTGCCGCCCATTCCGTGGGCCCGGTCTAGGAGAGGGGCCCTTTCATCGGCTCCAGACGCTCCCAGGCAGATCCGCTTTATTGGTCGAGCCAACCAGACAACATATTCATCTGATCTTGGTTGAAGTTCTCCTGTTGAAAGGTGTCAGCGCCGTTTGCCAAACTTGCGGCCCAGAAGTTCCAATGTCTGTTGAGTGACAAAGGGATGGCATTCGGGCCGGAGTACTGCTGATTTGTTGTGAAATTGTCTGGCGGGCGCACCGACCGGACAAACAGAACAATGGGCTGCCCTGTATTGTTGACGTATTTTGACCGGGCCAGTTTGGTATTGGTGTTATAGGTGAAGCCGTCAAACCCCATGTCGAGAAAGGCCTGGATCAGCAGCCGCTCCAGGTTCACAGGTGTTCCTCCAAGAGCTGCGCTGTAGTTGTTGCGTGCCAGCGTCACCGGCAGCGCGTTGCGTGAATCGTCGTCAGTGTTGAAGTTCCACGCCTGCACGTCTCCAAAGAATGTCTGGATCAATTGCATTTGGTCACTTCCCAGACCGAGGTGCACGGCCGATTCGTGACGTGTATCGAACCGATCGTTGAAATCCTGGGCGATGCCGACGTAAAAGTTCGAAGTGTTCGTGTTGTTGATCAGATAGATGCCCGAACCTGGCAGAATGTAGTTCTCGGCATCGGTCCAGTCATTATGCTGCAGGGGCCTGGAAACAAAGCCAGACAGATTTGACAGAACACTAAGATTGTAACCGATCATGTAGCTTGTAGGCATTTCGGCTGTCCTTCCTGAAATGATTGTGTGTGGCAGCAAACACGGCGCTGCCGGCCCTTGGGCTGCCTGCGGTGTTTGCAAGTTCGGGTGAGGGGCTATTTTCCGCCGCCGCTCAGCAGCACCAGGAGTTGGATCACGCGGCGCAGTTGACGCATGTCGATCGTTATTTGCTCTGGGAGATGCTCGCCCTGCGACGTGAAGCTGTCAGAACCAGCCTTATGGGGGGAACCACCTTGGGTGCCCGGTCGCGGCGCGAACGGCCCTTCTTTGCCGGAGCTTTCCGAAAACTCCGGCATCTTTCCGGTGAATACCTGCCGGTGCTGTTGTCCTGGCGCAGGCTGTGCTTTTTGTCCGCTGGGCAAACTTGCGGTTCCGGTGGTGGAGTGCCGCGCGGTTTTGAATTGAGGAAAACCTGTTGGCCGGTCGGGTTTGCCCTTGTGCTGAAAAGCGCCGTTTTTCAGGCTCCTCAAGGGGTCGCTTGAGGAGGCTGCGGTCCCTTCCGAAACAGACGCGATCTTGCCGGCGCCTTTCTGGGGTTTTGTCGCACTGCCGGCAGTCAGTTTTTTTTCAGTTGGCTCTGGTTCGGACATGTCCGCGCGTCCTGTTCAAAAGGGCAAGATCGCAGCCCGGCAGACAAGAGCCGGATGCATTCGCCTTTTGAGACGCGCCGGATGAATGGATGTGACGCCTTTACGCCAAATTTGTTTCGGGAAGCGCTGGCGGCACTGTCAGATCTTGTGAACTGAAGCGACAGCCGGCTGGTAGGTATCGTTCCTCAAGGCGTTGTCGCCGAAGTGGTGCTCGGGCCGGAACGTGTCCGGCAGCACCGCTTCCGTCGAGCGGGCGTAAATCTCGCCCAAGAGTGCATCGGCGACGGCATGAGCGACTCCGAACGAGATCTTGTATCCGCCGGTTGCCACATAAGTGCGGGCATAGCCTGGAAGTTTGCCGACCAGAGGATCACGCTTGTTGCAGCGCGGCCGGATGCCTGCCCATTCGCTTAAAATGGCGCGGCCATTGAGTTTGGGACAAAAGGCCGCCGCCCGGCGCACCAGTTCTTCCGTGCGTTCCGGCAGGGGTTCACTGTGCTCGAACACTTTGTCGGCCGTACTGCCGACGGCAACGGTGCCGTTTTCATGGGGCACAACGTAAAGACCGTCACAGTAAATCGCCGGCAAATGCTCCAGACCCTCGCCCTCCAGAAGCACAGCCTGGCCTTTTTCACCGCGGCCGACCGCTTCTCCGGTCAAGCTTTCGATGGCTCGAAACGAGGCGTGGCCGCTGGCATAGACCACATGAGCTGCATGAACGTCCGGGTGGCCGCCGGTCAGGAATACCCGGCCTGTGCTTTCTTCAAACCCGTGAACCGCTGCGCCTTCAACCAGAACGCCATGCTGCCGGATATAGGCGGCCAGCGTGGCGATGTAGGCGCGTGGTGAGACCCGGGCTGCCAGCGTTTCATAGACAAGTCCGAACGGGGCCGCATCCGGCGAGAGCCAATCACCGCGCTCACCCGGCTGCTCAACTTGATAGGAAAACCCGGTCCTATCGGTGTTCCAGCGGAGCTTGCTTTCCTCGGCCCGCTCCAGGTGGTGTTCCAGCTTGTCCTTTGTCGTCAGCGGAAGGATCCGACCGCATCGGCGGTAGCCGGTATGCATGCCGGTTTCCAGTTCGAGCGCGTGGGTGTGCTCCTCCAGGCTCTTCAGAGCCCGGAACTGAAACTCTTTCTTCGGGTTCCATCGGGCCGGCATATGCGGCATCAAGGCGCCCAAAAGACCGCCACTCGCTCCCGCGCCGACCTTGTCGGCCTCAAAAACCGCCACTTTCAATCCCAGTCTGATTGCGGCATATGCAATCGACAAACCGAATATGCCACCGCCCGCGATGGCGATGTCAAAACTCTGGCCGTTGGATGATAAGGGCAAGTGTGTCTCCCGAACGAAAAAGGTTGCAGAGTGACCTAGCAGCCGTGCCCCTTGCTGGAAAGCCCGGGATTTTGGGGATGCTTGCCAGTTGGCAAACGATTTTGGATCAAAATGAAATGAATCTGCCTGACCATCCCAAGTCTTTTTCAACACCTGATCTGGATTGGCTCGAAGATGGGGTGCCAAAAGCAAGCCGGTTTGATGATACGTATTTCTCACGAGCCGGGGGATTAAGCGAAACGCGCCATGTGTTCTTGGCCGGCAACGGATTGCCGGACCGGTGGTCCGATCGTGCCTGTTTCACAATCGGTGAACTGGGCTTCGGAACCGGGCTGAATTTTCTCGCTGTCCACAAGGAAAAGCAAAAATCTCATCCGGATCTCAAGCTGGTTTACGTCAGTTTCGAGCTTTATCCAATGTCGAAGGAACAGTTGGCAAAGGCCCTTGGCGCGTTTCCGGATCTCGAAGATGAGGCCGCGCAACTCTGCGCGCGCTGGGCGCCGGCCTTAGGCTGGCAGGTGCTTGAATTTGCAAACACCCGGCTCGTTCTCGGCATCGGTGACGCCCGTCAGCTGATCAACAACCTCAAGACTGCATCAGATGGCAGCGCGCAACTGGAACCCAATGTGATTCCGCACATCGACGCCTGGTTTCTCGACGGGTTCAGTCCGGCGAAGAACCCGGAATTGTGGGAGGAAGACCTGCTTCGAACTGCAGCCAGCCTGACAGCGCCGGATGGGACCTGCGCCAGTTATACGTCGGCTGGCTGGGTCCGCCGGAACCTTGCCGCAGCAGGGTTTGAGGTGGAAAAAACCAACGGTTTTGCAGGCAAGCGCGAAATGGTAACCGGCCGCCGCTCGGGCCGCGGAAGCTGAACGGTCTGCGTCGAACAAAGCGGTGCAAGCGAACGCGGCAGCTCCTCAAGCCCTTGTGTGCAATGGAAAACCTGTGCATCTTCCCGCTAAAATTGCCAAGCGGGAGTTACTGGGTATGGATGGAGTTGTCGACCAGGTGAGCGTTTACACGCCGCTTATCATAAACGCGGTCAAGGCGTTGATTGTCCTGATTGTCGGCTGGATCCTGGCAGGGTTCCTGTCCGGCCTCGTCAAGCGGCGCATTGTCAGCCACCCGAAGATCGACGATACGATCGGCAGCTTTGCGGCCTCTATTGTCAAATGGCTGGTCCTGCTCGTCACGTTCATCGCAGTCCTCAATCTGTTCGGCATTCAGGCAACCAGCCTTGTTGCCGTGCTCGGTGCTGGTACACTTGCCATCGGGCTCGCGCTTCAGGGGACACTGAGCGACATCGCCGCCGGCGTGATGCTGATCATCTTCAGACCCTACAAGGTCGGTCAGTTTGTTGATATTGGCGGCACCAGCGGAACGGTGCAGGACCTCAACATCTTCGTGACCGAACTCGTCACACCGGACAATGTTCAGATCATTATGCCCAATGGCAAAGCTTGGGGGGCTATCGTGACCAACTATTCGGCACACAGCACACGCAGGCTCGATCTGACCTTTAACATCGACTATGCCGACGATCCTGATACGGCGATCAATCTCATCTTGGATGTGGCGAAAGCTGACCAGCGCGTTCATCCCGATCCGGAACCGTGGGTCCGGCTGGTTAATCTAGGAGACAGTTCGGTCGATCTCGGGGTCCGTCTTTGGTGCAATGCTAGCGACTATTGGGAGCTGAAATGGCACATGCTCAAGGCGGTCAAGGAGAGCTTCGACAAGAACGGCGTTTCGATCCCGTATCCGCATTCGGTTGAGATCCAGAAGGCGGGCTGAACTGCCACAGGGTGGGGCCGGTTTAACCGCGGGCGATAAAGGGCATCTTTGTCGCCATCAGGGTCATGAACTGAACATTGGCCGACAGCGGCAGGCCGGCCATATTCACGACCGCATCGGCCACATGGACAACGTCCATCACGGGCTCCGGTGCGATCGTGCCATCGGCTTGCGGCAGGCCTTGTTCGAAATGGGCGGTCATCTCGGAGGCTGCGTTGCCGATATCGATCTGACCGCATGCGATGTCAAACGGCCGGCCATCCAGCGAAAGCGTTTTGGTCAATCCGGTGATTGCGTGCTTGGTTGTCGTGTAAGGGACCGAACCCGGGCGCGGAACATGGGCGGAGATCGACCCGTTGTTGATAATGCGGCCGCCTTGCGGCTGCTGTTTGCGCATCATCGCGAATGCGCCGCGCGCAATCAGAAACGCGCCGTGCAAATTGACGTTCAGCACTTTCAGCCAGTCTTCGACCGGGATTTCGTCAATCGGCGCGGCGGGAACATTGTTTCCGGCATTGTTGAACACAACATCGAGACGCCCGAAGCGTTGCTCAATAACGCTGAAAAGACCATCGACCTCATCGGCATTAGAGACGTCGCAGGCATGGCACAGCGCGTTTTTAGTCCCGGTTGCGGCTGCCGTCTGTTCAAGCAGGGACAGCCGCCGCGCGGTCATGACCACGTGCGCCCCGGCGCCCAAAAATGCTTGCGCGGTCGCCTTGCCGATCCCGGAGCTGGCGCCCGTTACCAAAACCACTTTGCCGCTGACACTCATTGGGCTGGCTCCACCTGCCTGATGGTCTGTTTGTCTTTTTGCGTGTCGGCCGCTGGTTCCGTCTGATCCGAAGCAGCATGGTCCGGCATAGGCAATTCGGCTTCACGGAGCGCAGTATCATCCGCAATGGAGGTCTCCGGCGCTCTCTTTGGGGGGGCGCCGGTTTCGCCGGTGTCAGCTGGAGGTGCTTCAGCGGTCTCTTGCTGCACCGGATCCGCCAAAGCTTCGAGCTTGGCGTCTTGCGGTGTTTCGGTGGGGGGCGTTGATTTGGCTTCATCCGCACCTTCTACCGGCGGAAGGTCTGCGGCAGGTTTGGTTGCCGCCGCCTCCGGTTCGCGATGGGAATCAACCACATCGGCAATATTGTCGGTGACGGCCTGACGCATTTTGGAGACTTCCTTCACGCGCTGCTTGATGTCGGGCGCCTTTTTCATCAGCTCGCGGAAGTCATTGGCTTTGAGACGAAGGAGTTGGCAATAGCCGAGCGCAATCACGTCCGCGGTCCGGCGTGCGCCGGTCAACAGGGCGATCTCTCCAAAGATATCGCCGCGGCCAAGCCGGATGGTCTGGTTCGGCAGTCGCACCTCAACCGCTCCAGACGCTATGAAGTAGGCAGCATCGCCGCGGTCCCCGCGATTGATCAGCTTTTCCCCCGGCGTCGCAAAATATGGCCTGATCTTTTTCATGATCATTTTTTTGCGTTTGGCCGAAAGCCCCTCGAACAAGGGGTGGCTGGCGACGAGATCCCGTGTCTTCAGACCCAGGTCCAGATTAGGCCTGCGATAGGTTTGCGCCCTGACCCGGTCGATATCCCGGGAGAGATCGTTGTGCAGCTCGGCACCGATCAGGGTTTGTTCGCGGGCTTCAGCATAGGCTGTTTCTTCCAGCCGAAGGCCAGTCTTGCGCAGGAAAAGGGTTTCAAGCGCATCGGCATAATCCGGATATTGGAGGCGCAACGCTTCGATCGCCTTGTGAATGTCGTCCCGTCGGGCGCATAGCGTGTCATGAAGAATGTCGCCCACCCGTTCGCCGACGAGCGGGCGGATACGGGTCCGGTTGAATTCGATCAGCTCGCCGGCCATGATCCGGCAGACGAGCAAAAACTCGAAACGGTCGGCAAGCAGCGTCGCCAGCGGGCGCTTGATCTTTAACCGGCGCTGAAGCCACTGAGCCAAACGGAAGCCGCGTGAAAATTTCAACGGCATGCGGCTGGCGCGGTTGTAGCCGACGCGGCCTTCACTGCGTGTCAGATCGCTGATCCGCCCGGTGACGGTGAGGTGCAACGAGACCGCGCGGCTGGCTATGGTTTTTTCGTGGAAGTGGTCAAGCACGAGTTGCCGTTCACGGTCGGCCAGCGCGATGAGGCCGAGAGTTACCCGGTCCTTGTCCTTCAGTTCCTCCAGAGCTGCCGTTTCTTCGAGGGCCGAGGCCGCCCGCGTGTCGTAATCCCGGGTCACGCGTTCTGTAATGCGCGGTTCGATGTGGTAGGCCTCGGCCGCATTTTCCACACCCTGTTTGACGTCGGACAGCGCCAAGGCAAGAAACTGGCTGCGAATGGCCTGGTCGCGCGGGCTGAGCTGGTCGAGACCGAGCAATTTGATAAGCGGCTTCAGACTGATCCCGTAGACCAGCAAGGTGAATAGAACGAAGGCAGTTGACAGCTTTGCCACATATTCGGACACATCCTGCGCGAGTGACGGATGCTCTGATACGGAAAGAGCGAGGGTCAGCGTCACGGCTCCGCGCATGCCACCCCATAACATGACCGTCTTGTATTTGTGGCTGACGGACTGACCGGCCTTGATCAGCGACAGGACCGGAAGAAGGCCGAAGATCACCACTGCACGGGCTGCAAAGGCCGCGGCTACAAGCACCGCAAGCAGCAGAATGTCGATTGGGGTGAAGCCATTGACCAGTTTGGGAATCAGCACGGCTGCAAGGATAAAGATCAGCGACGACGCCCAAAACGCGATCTGTTCCCAAACATCATGCAGAAACTCCCAGCTTTCCGGGGCGATGCGGGCCGGGCCGTACAAGTTGAACAGGATCCCGGCGCTGACCACGGCGACCACTGCCGATACATCGGCGAACTGATCGCTGAAAACATATATTCCGTAGGGAAGGGCGAGACTGAGTGTCACCTGTGCGAGCGGCAGATCGCGCATGATCGGCAACATCATGACGCCAATTCTCGCGCAAATGGCGCCGACGATGACTCCGCCCAAAAACGAGCGGAAAAACGCCATTGTCGCCTGCGCCGCATCCGGCTCTTGCTGTCCAGTCAAAATGCCGAGCAGAATCACGAACAATACGATAGCAGCCGCATCGTTCAGGAGACTTTCGCCTTCCACAATCCGCCCAAGGCGCGCCGGCGCACCGATGTCCCGGAATATGGCAACAACAGCGACCGGGTCGGTGGTGGCGACGATCGCACCGAGCAGCAGACAAGCGACCAGTGGAACACTCGACAGCGGATAAAGCGCAAAGCCTATAAACGCAGTCGCGACGAGAACCGCAACCACTGCCATGAGCAGGATGGGGGCGATGTCCTCAAAGATCCGCCGCACATCCAGGGTCAAAGTCGTCTGAAACAAAAGGATCGGCAGAAAAATATACAGAATCATCTCCGCGTCGAGCGGAGGGTCCACAAAAACAAGCGCAACAGCGTTAAACGCATTGGTGTCCGGGGTGTAGAGTAAATATGTCGAAACAACGCCGATCAGGGTGCCGACCATTGCCAGCAAGACGCTCGGCGCAACGCCAAAGCGCCGTGCCAGCGGTTGCAGCAGCGAGATGATAATAAGCAGGCCGGCAAAAGAGCCTATGACGATCGGTGTTTCCATGCCGCCAATGTGCGCTCGAAGAACGTCAATTCCAAGCGCACATCGCGGTCTTTTTTCGACAGGACATTGAAAACACACAGATCCGCCGGTTTGACGGCGAGCTAAACCCGCTTTTGCTTGCGCTCCGACATCCAGATCCCGGTCAGCACGAGAACCAACGCAACACCGTGGTGCCACTCAAACGGCTCGCCTAAAATCCCAACCGCCAGGATGGGGGCCCAGATCGGCACCAGATTGATAAACACGCCGGCCCTTGCCGGTCCGATCAGCTCAACTCCGCGCATGAAAAAGATCTGGCTGAGGCAGGACGGGAAAATCGAGATGTAAAGCACAACCAGCCATCCGTTGAATGTCGGCCACTGTGCCGTCCCCTGCACCACTTCATAGGCCGCTACCGGTAGGGAAGTGATGGCGGCGATCACCGAAAGCACGGTGAAAAACACAAGCCCGGAAACCTGCGGCCGGTTGCGAAGTGCAAGTGTGTAGCCGGAATAAAGCACGCAGGCCATCAGCATGATGCCGTCACCAGGATTGACCGATAGGCTTTTTAGAACCTCCAGACTTCCCTGGGAGGCAATCAGCACCACTCCTGCCACGGTCACGAAGATACCCAGCGCTTGGACAAGGCCGACCCGGGTGCTGAACGCGATCACCGAGCCGATCAGTACGAAAACCGGCATGGATCCTTGAATGATCCCGAGGTTGATGGCCGTCGTGCTCTGGGCTGCGATGTAGAACAGCGAGTTGAAGCCTACGAAACCGAAAACTGCCATCAAGGCCATCTTGCCGATGTGCGGCCGCATTATCGGCCACTCTCGCAAGACACGGGGCCACATGAAGGCCAGCATGACACTTGCAACGATAATCCACCGCAGGGCCACCACAATCAGCGGGGAGACCTCACCAATCGCCAAGCGCCCGGCAACAGTGTTGCCGCCCCAAAACAGGGTCGTTAGTACCAGAAGCAAAATGGCATTTGCGTAAAGCCCATTGCCAAGCCGGGAGGCGGCAGAAAACATCAGGATACCTTATCAATTTCCATGTGGCTGCTAGACATGGCGCAACTGGCCACCTGCGGCAAGGCCGTTGGGGCATCGAAGTGGCCGCAACACGAGCGATTGCCGAACAAATCAGAGAAATTGTTTCCAAAAGCGAAAAGCTGATTGCGCGCGTCAGGCGATTGACCTCACATCGCCCAGGCGCCAGAAAGAGCCAAATGCCAGACATGCGCTATCCGCCGTTTTGGGGCGCGATAAGGGAGAGACAAGAATGAGCGAACGGGTGAATGCCAACGGGCTTCAGGTTGCGCGCCAGCTGTATGACTTCGTCAATGACAAGGCTTTGCCGGGCACTGGTGTTGAACAAGATGCCTTTTGGGCGGGGCTTGCGGCGATCGTCGAAGACCTGGCGCCAAAGAACCGTGCTCTGCTGGAAAAGCGCGAGACGCTGCAAAAACAGATCGACGAATGGCATCGCGCCCATCCGGGGACGCCGGACATGGCCGCATACAAGTCTTTCCTGACTGAGATCGGCTACCTGGTGCCGGAGGGCGAGGCTTTTTCCGTGTCTACGGCGAAGGTTGATCCGGAAATCGGCCAGGTTGCGGGGCCGCAGCTTGTTGTTCCGGTCATGAACGCCCGCTACGCCCTGAATGCCGCCAATGCGCGCTGGGGCTCTCTTTATGATGCGCTTTATGGCACCGACGCGATGGGCTCCAAGCCGGAGGCCGGCGGATACGATCCCGCACGTGGCGCAGAGGTGATCGCCTATGCCCGCAAAGTGCTGGATGAGGCCGCCCCGCTTGCCGGTCAATCCTGGTCCGAAGCGACCGGTCTCAGCGTGGTTGATGGTGTGCTGCAAGTGCAAACCGGAGGCGCTACGACCGGACTGGCCGAAGCCAACCAGTTCGCCGGGTATAATGGCGCAGCCGACGCACCGACCAACATCCTTTTGGCCAAAAACGGACTGCATCTGGACATTGTCATCGATGCCAACCATCCGATCGGCAAGACCGACAAGGCGCATATTTCCGATGTCGTTTTGGAATCGGCCATGTCCACGATCATGGACTGCGAGGATTCGGTTGCCGCGGTCGATGCCGACGACAAGGTCGTCGTCTATTCAAACTGGCTTGGCCTGATGAAGGGGGACCTTTCCGAGACCTTTGAAAAGGGTGGTAAGGCCGTCACCAGGACCATGAACGGCGACCGCCGCTACACGGCGCCGGATGGCTCGGAACGAAACCTGCACGGCCGCTCGCTTTTGCTGGTGCGCAATGTCGGCCATCTGATGACCATCGATGCGGCCTTGGACGCGGACGGCAACGAGGTGCCCGAGGGTATTTTGGATGGCATGATCACGGCGCTTATCGCCCTCCATGACATTGGTCCGAACGGTGTGAACAAGAACAGCCGGTCCGGCTCGGTCTATATCGTGAAGCCAAAAATGCATGGCCCGGAAGAAGTGGCCTTTGCCTGCGAGCTGTTCACACGTGTCGAAGATGCGCTGGGCATGGCAAGCAACACGCTGAAGATGGGCATCATGGACGAGGAGCGCCGCACGACGGTGAACCTCAAGGAGTGTATCCGCCAGGCCAAGGACCGGGTGTTCTTCATCAACACCGGGTTCCTTGACCGCACCGGCGATGAAATGCACACCTCCATGGAAGCCGGCCCGATGATCCGCAAAGGCGACATGAAGGCTGCGACCTGGATCGGCGCTTATGAGACCAACAATGTCGATGTGGGTCTGGCCTGCGGCCTGCCCGGCCATGCGCAGATCGGCAAGGGCATGTGGGCCATGCCCGACCTGATGCATGCCATGCTGGAGCAGAAGATTGGTCACCCGATGTCCGGTGCGAACACGGCCTGGGTACCGTCGCCGACTGCGGCTACGCTCCATGCGCTGCATTATCACAAGGTTTCTGTTTCCGCGCGTCAGGCCGAGCTGAAAACCCGTGAGGCGGCCAAGCTGGAAGACATCCTGTCGATCCCGGTTGCCGAGCGCCCCAACTGGGCACCGGAAGATATCCAGGCCGAGCTCGATAACAATGCGCAGGGCATTTTGGGCTATGTGGTGCGCTGGGTCGAGCAGGGGGTTGGCTGTTCCAAGGTGCCGGACATCAACAATGTCGGCCTGATGGAAGACCGGGCGACACTGCGGATCTCTTCACAGCATATTGCCAACTGGCTGCGCCATGGCGTTTGTTCAAAGGACCAGGTTGTGGAGACCATGAAGAAAATGGCCAAGGTGGTTGACGGGCAAAACGCTGGCGATCCGCTCTACCGCCCGATGGCGGCGGATTATGAGGGATCGGTCGCGTTCCAGGCAGCCCTCGAGCTGGTGCTGGAAGGGACGGTTCAGCCAAGCGGCTACACCGAGCCGGTGCTTCACCGCCGCCGGATCGAGTTCAAAGCCCGCCACGCGGCATAGACCAAGCGTCTTTGGTCACTTTCTGAGCCCTGCATCCTGAAAAGATGCGGGGTTTTTTTATTCGGCAAGAACAACGTCCAACGTGTTTCACACGCCGCTTCATGGGAAAGGCGCACAGAATGCGCTTGAAAAGTGCACAATGTGCGCTTATATTGAGCTCAGTTGGGTAGAACAACCATAAACAACCCGAGGAGCCAACAATGAACATCTACACGGCCAAGTGCTTTTTGGTGGATCATGGCTTGAACTATCATCGCGATCGTTTGCCATGGTTTTCTCAAAGCCTGTATCGGCTGAAAATCGAGGCTGAACCCATTGCCGACACTGGGCGTTTGGGACGGCCCTTCTGGGATCGGGCACCTCGATCCCCGCACTGAATGAACGAGACAAAAAACCCGGCGTAAAGCCGGGTTTTTTGATATTGGCGGCATGCTGTGCGCGGAGCTTCAAGACCTTGCCAAGCCGGTTCCGGACAAAAGCTGATAGCCAGTTTCGCCCTGCCGCGGACCGGCGGCGCGCAGTATCCAAATGAATTTCTGCAATTTTATTCTAATTCTAAGATCCGCTTTTTCCGGAAGACTTCACAGTATCTGAGTTGACGCGGAGGATAGAAAAATGACAATAGTAATTCTTTATTAATTCTCCTTGGCATAATTATCGATAACGCGGCTATCGAACAGGAATTATGCTAATGCGCTACTTGTTTCCGGGCACCAGTCAGGCAGCCTTGGACGCGCTGAGCCAGTCTCAAGCGATGATCGAGTTCAAGCCGGATGGAACGATCCTTACGGCAAATGACAATTTCCTGGCGGCAATGGGCTATTCTCTTGAGGAAATTCGGGGTCAGCATCACCGGATGTTTGTAGATCCCGACTATGCCGCAAGCGCTGAATATCAGCAGTTTTGGCGAAAGCTGGCTGAAGGCACATTCGAAGCTGCCGAGTTCCTGAGGTTTGACAAGCAGGGAAATGAGGTCTGGATCCAAGCTTCCTACAATCCGGTCAAAAACAGTGCGGGCAAAGTTGTCAAAGTGGTCAAGACAGCCACCGACATTTCCGAACGGAAAAAGCAGAACGCGGATTTTGAGGGGCAGATCAACGCCATC
The DNA here is from genome assembly GCF_007830545.1 of Roseibium hamelinense. GTDB lineage: Bacteria > Pseudomonadota > Alphaproteobacteria > Rhizobiales > Stappiaceae > Roseibium > Roseibium hamelinense. The sequence goes on along the minus strand of NZ_VLLF01000001.1, from coordinate 1,019,295 downwards.
AACAGATCGCAGGCAGTCATCCACTTTGATCTGGATGGGACAATCCTCGACGCCAATCCCAACTTTTTGAATGCGATGGGATACACGCTCGATGAAATCAAAGGGCAGCACCACAGCTTGTTCGTCGAGCCGGAATATCGCGCCAGCGCCGAGTATGGAGAGTTTTGGGCAGAACTCGGCCGCGGCGAATTCAAGACCGGACAGTTCAAGCGGCTGGCCAAGGGCGGGCGCGAGATCTGGATCCAGGCATCCTATAATCCGATTTTTGATGCCGCGGGCCGGCCCTTTAAAGTTGTGAAGTTTGCGACAGACATTACGGCTCAGGTGCAAGAACGCCAGAGACAGAAGGAAATTCAGGCGCGTATTGACGGTGACCTGGAAGAAATTGCGCATTCGATAGCCAGTGCGGCCCAGCAGGCGACGAATTCAGCCTCAGCGTCCGAACAGACCTCGTCCAGCGTCCAAACAGTGGCGGCAGCCTCCGAAGAACTTGTTGCCTCCATCAAGGAAATCAGCCGCCAGGTGCAGGTGGCTCTGGACGTGTCGAAAAGCGCGGCCGGTGAAGCCGAGCGCTCAAGCCAAATCATGTCCGGCCTTTCTGAAGATGCAAAGACCATCGGTTCGGTGATCGAGTTGATCGACGGGATAGCGGACCAGACCAATCTTCTGGCTCTGAATGCGACCATCGAGGCCGCGCGCGCAGGTGAGGCGGGCAAGGGGTTTGCCGTTGTGGCGTCGGAGGTCAAAAGCCTTGCCTCGCAGACCAGCAAGGCAACCGAAGAGATATCGGCTCAGGTCAATTCGGTTCAGGTGACCACTGAAAGCGCGGTGGGTGCGATCGCAAAGATCATTGGCGTCATTGGCAACATCGGCGAGATCGCCGCCAGCATTTCGTCTGCGGTGGAGCAACAGGAAGCCGTGACGAATGACATTTCGGCAAATATGCAATCCGCCGCCCAGGGTGTTGAACTGATTACCACGAACATGCAGGCAATATCCTCCGCGACAGCGCAAATCGACGCCGCAACGCAGAATGTCAGGGAAGCGTCCAGCACATTGAATTAAGCGGTGTATGACCGCAGCAATCGCTCTCACATGCGCAGTCCTCTGCAAGGGGCGTTGCAGCTGGCATGCCGGACGCAAGCGGATGCCCCGCTGATAGCCGCAAGGCCACGCTCAAGACAAATTGCGGTTCGATCCGAGCGTGGTTGCGATATGACCGCTATGTGGCCTTATTCGATTTCAGCCGCCAGGTTTCGTGCCTTTTCAAAAACAGCAGCTGCAAAAGCAGCCTTGTCCGATTTGTCCGGACGCTGGTTCTTGTTGGGAAACAAGGCCGTTAGAATCTTTTGCGGCAGTTTTGCAGTAAATGTGTCTGCGGCATTCCTAAGGTCATCGGCTTTTGGAGGCTGATTGTTCGAGAACACCTGCTCTGCAATGGTGTTGACCAGAGACGCTGCAACTTGCGCTGCGTCATCCTTCGGCAGTTCCAGTGTATTTAGGCTGTCAAGCTTTCGTCCAAGGACGCGCTTCTCATTGTCTTGAACGCTGATCTTGAACCGGCTCTCCTGTTTGAAATCAGCGTAGCTGTTGTAGTTCAGGCGGTTCATGGAGTTTTCGACGTGTCTGCTGTCGAGGGTGTCACTGAAGCCGATATGCAGGGTCCCTATTGTGTATTCATTGTTGTTTGTGTTGTGCTTTGCCTTGATTTGAACGGAAAGCGCGCCGGGATGGCTGGTGCTGTCATGTGACCTGGCAACAAAGTGATAGTTGTTTTTGTCTATGACGGCGTCGCCGGAAGGGTCGCGAGTGTTGAACACGACACCATTCCGGTCGTTTTCTCGAGCCGCGGAATCGATCAGCACTGCGTTGCGGGGCAAGGTCATCGCTTTGTTTGCGGTGCTGTCATAGTCTGAACGGATCTGGGTTTCCATGTATTTGGGCGCATGAAAATAGGGGCCGTAGCTTTGCCCAAAAACGAAGGCTGGCCCTTTGGCAGGGTTTCCGTGCTGATTTGCTCGGGCGTTGTGGCCGTATATATTCGTGTCTGGAATATTCCGTGTTTCCTTAGCGATGGTCTTTTTGAGTCTTTTCTCGTCCCGTTGGACGATGTGCTTCCCATGTTCGTGCAGCTCATGCCCCAAGCTCCTGTTGAGATCATTGTAGACCTCGGCAAGGGCGTCTTCTGCGGTATCGACAATGCGCTGCTGGATCTTCTGATAGTTTTCGGTGCCGCGGTTTCGCGGGTTGAAAAGCTTGAGTTGTGTTTCCAGATTTTTGCACCGTGTGCGGACAAGGTGCAGTTTGTCCCGTTGTTCCGAATTCAGTCCATTGAGAGAAGTATCTTTCAAGAGCAGGTCAATCTCACGCACAGACTGATTGACCTGCGCATCCAGAGCCTTTGAGTGCAGAACATGTTTTCTGTGATTCTCATTCGATTTCTGCAAGTCAAGCTGAGAAGATAAATTCGGAATCTTGTCAGTTTTCGTTTTGCTTAGCAAACGTTTACTTTTTTCCTGAATATTTTTGTTTGAACGGGAGCGCTTACTTGTCCGCTTGAATTTTTTGCCGATTGTATCGTCGTTGGTCTTCGACTCGTCGCCGTATGCAGGGGCCGAAGAGATCAGTGACTTGTGCTGAACCATCTCATTGACCGGCAGAAACTTGAGTCTGTTGTCAATTCGGTGTTTTGCGTCCTCATACTGGGAAATGAACTCTTCGCCGCGCGCCAGCGCTTTTGATGAGTTTTTGAGGACTTCGAAATTTTTTTCGATGTCGCCTTTGACGAAGCCGTGTTGAAGCATGGCATCGAGCAGGCCAGCGTATAGGTGCTTTGCCTGCTTTTCCGCATCGGTGTCATTAGGCGGATTTTTGTTCTGCTTGATGTATTGTATGACCAATTTTAGGTCGTCAGGATTAAATTTGGGTGCTTGTTGAAAGACATTGTAGGCTATTTGGGGGGATGTGGCTGAAAAGTCTTCAAACTCCCGCGTTTTTTTCTCAACAAGTTGCTGCAGCTGTATTTGTTGCCTGTTGAGAGGCTGTAGTTTTCGGTTGGCATCGTCAATTTTCTCTTGATGCGTCTCACTTTTACTTTTTGCCAGCTGAATTCGTTGCGCAAACGTTTTGCTCGTTTGTTGGAGGCTGTTAGCAAGCATCGATTGCGCTTTGTCGATATCGTTTTTGCCGCAATTGATCAGGCAGACTTCGCATTCGGATATCTGTCTGCGAGTCAAAGCGATGTCGTTCTCACGTCTTTGAGCAACGGCTTGTTTTTCTTCTAGTTTTTGATCGAGCTCTTTGATTTTACAGTCGGCTTTCTTGGCTACACTCGTCCAGCCGCCTTCATGTTTGCTTTCGTCTCGCCTGGAAATATTTGCGAAATTTTCCGCCATGTCTTTGTTGTGAACGAGTGTTGCCCGCTCAATTTCGAGTGCTTTGATATCTGATCTCGCCGTGCTTAGAACGGCAATTGAATTATCGAGATTCTTTTGCAGTTTCTGATGCTGCGTATGGAGGGTCTCCGGATCCGGATGCGCTTTGGCGATTTGCAGGAGGCTGTCTTCAACGGAAGCTTGGGAAAAAGGTTTTAGAATACTAGGGAATAATTCTGGTGGGATAGAATTCTTTGGAGGCGCATTGAGGACAGTCGGATAGTGCAGAGCCGCGGACCCGATGTAGGACTGCGCGCGTAGGGCATGATCCTCTTTCCTTTGGTCGATGACCCATTTCTCGTCCTTCCTGATTTCCGCCATCACGTTCGACATGCAGTTGCGGAAGTCTTGTGCTGAGGTGAATGTGGAAATCGGTTTGTCGAGATCGGCTGCATTTTTGTAGCCATTGTCATTCCGGTGGCCGAGCCTGGTCTTGACGTGCACGGATATGGCGCCGAACAGATCATTGTCACATTCGCGGATAATCACTTCACGCAGGGTTGTGTTCTTGGTGTAAGCCTTTGGGGCATTTGCGGAGTGTTGGCCGAATTTCAGATGCCCGGTCTTGCTGCCATTCGACGAAGGTCCGATCCCGTTTGATTTTTGGTTGCCAACTATCCCGTTGTTTTCGGGTGTGTTTCCTTGTTGGAATGTTGACGGAAGCCAATTTCTAAAATTGGGAAGGTACGAATAAAAAGACATAATGCACTCCTGAGCCACAGTGAGTGCCCGGTTCGGAACGCCCACCTGTAAAATTTTCGTCCTTCGCATTAACCACAGAGATGCGGGCTGATAATTTTGTGTTTTTCGAGTTGTTTCAAATATAGAAAGTAAATTTTTATGTAGATGCTCAGTGTGGCAATGCGCACATTAAGCATAATAAATAGAACAATATAATTGTGTTATATATTGATGCTGATTATTTATCTTGCTGTCGCAGCGGCAAGGTTATGCGATGCGGGCGCGGCTTGAGCCGTGCGGAGAGAAACTGGCGGGTTTTTATCTCCGGCCGGTCCGCAGAGTTGCTATTGTGTGCTTGGGCAAGGCTTTGGAGGCGCAACCGGCTGCCGGCAGCTCGCGGGTTCTTGTGAAACTGAGCAGTGGTGTCATAGGCACGATTGGCTCGGTAAAATATACTTGCCCGGATGAGAGACCATGGTGCCGAGCTTGATCTTAGCGACAAGATGTCCATGAAGATTTGCCGCGACAGTTTCGGGCGCAAATAGGGTTTGGTCAGGCCGGACAATGACCGCTTCGACGCTGGATCGGGCGTGTTCGCTGTTTCGGTTTGCAGGATCTGCTTTCGAACTGAGGCGAATTTGTTTTCGTGTCTGACGCGAAAGACATGAAAATGAACCGTATTTCCAAGACTTCGCTCCTGGATGAAAAACAATTCGCCTCAACCCGTTTCAACGTTACGTTTGCGGACGTCCGCTAGGACGGCCCGGCGCCTGCGGCTGTTGGGGCAGCGGCCGCCTTCGCGTTCGCATTGAGCCAATCCAGAATGTGATCGGGATCATCAGCGGCAAGGGCTGCGCCGGAAAAGATATCCGCAAGAGCCGGGAATTGTTCGCAGATGGTGTATGCCATGAAGTAAAGGGAAGACCGGAGGTAGCTGACCGAAGGAACGCGGATCCCGTAATTGCGCAGCGAATTGTCAATGTCCATGGAGTCAAGCATGCGCTTTGGGACCTGGGCCAGCGGGGCAATGATTTTCAAGCCATTCATATCCCGCACCGGATAGTTCGGCAGACGCATGTCCAACATCAGCTGGTAAAGCTTTTCCGCAATAACATCCTCTTGATTGTAACCGAACACCAAAGCGGCAGCGCCGGTTTCTGCAGCGACTTGCTTGTTGATTTCCTGCAGCCAGTAGGTGCCCAGCACTTCGAGCTCGTCGCGGTCGTGGGTTGTCGAGTACTCCTCGATAATCTCGTTGAAATCTTTATTGTATCCGAGTTTTTCTGCGCCCGTGCGAATGTCATAAGACGTGTGATTGAGGCCAAACTCCTGAGCGATTTTTGCCGCGTTGGTCAGAAGGTCGTATTCGTCTTCAAATCCGTTTGCGATGCTGATGCAGTGATAGTCACACGTGCCCTTTTCGCGCATGTGCCGCTGGATGCACTCTGCCAGAACACGGCTGTCCCCTCCAGAGCTCATGGACACCTGCAAAAGAGGGGATCCGGTGCCGCCGAGCTCTTCCAATGCATGATCAACGACTGTTTCGAACGAGCTGTAGATATAGTCGAATGCTTCTTCCCGGGTGTATTGAACGATGGCAAGGTCTGCCGGATTGGTCAGTGGCCGGATCAGTTCCGTTGACAGATTGTCCCGCTTGATGAGCGTGTATTCAGGATTGATCGCATCAAAGTCGGGATTGCGCAGGCTGTAGGCGTAAACCGTCTCATGAGGCTGCAATATGGCGGTAATGGACACCGGTTTTCGATCGGCATCGACAATCAGAGAGCCTTGCAGCGGGATGTTCAGGCGCCTGAATGTCTCAAGTATGGTTTCGTCATCGCGTGTCTCGATCGAATAGTCTTTTTCTGTCGTTGCAAACTGAATGGCGCCCATCTCAATTGTCCCTAAAGAATGAAATGAAAGGACCATTGCCCGTGAGCAATGGTCCGGTTTGTGCTGCTACATGGAAGCAATTGCACTCGTGCAAATGTGCTTGGTCTCAAAGCCGGACCGGGTAATGAGACGCAGGTTGCTCTGTCCATCGACCTTGCGGAAAGCGACCGTGTTGGCCTGCATCGATTTCAGATCCGGTTGTTTGAACTTTGTGGTCCAAGCCGGGCTTTGACGATCAGCGATTGTTTTCAGATTGTGCTTCATTTCTGTTCTCCTTCGTTCAGGTTGGCAGGGACCGGAGCCGCGCTCCCAGCCTGAAGCTGGGGATGACACCGGCGATCGTGACCGCAGAGGCGGCCGCGATTAGGGGAAGGGGGGCATTGATGCTGAGGGCCAGAACGGCGAAGCCGGCACAGGCGTTCTGCCACATCCGGCTCATGGAATCGGCCGTGGCGATGACTTCCGAAAGCATCTGCTTCGGCGTCAGGATTTGGCCCGAAGTCTGGATGAAAAGGCGCAGAATGACTGTGCCGAGCGCACTTAAGATGCCGCCAATGCAGTAGATGACGAAAGACGCGGGGGCTTCACCGGTTGGTGCCAGCAGCCAAAGCCCGAGCGCGCAGGCAAGAATGGCAAAATAGCTTTGCACGGCCAAAGGAGCGGTCGTTGCCAGTTTCGGAGCCGCCATCGCGCCAAGAACGGTCGTGACCGACACGAGGATCGTGAAACAGGCATAGAGCGTGGAGAACGCTTGGTTCGCATCTGTAAAACTGATCGCCCCCACCAGCGGGGTCCCGGTCAAAAGCGATGCCAGCTCGGTCATTCGGTATGTGACCAGAAGCCAGAACACAGAAAGTGTTGTCAGCGCGCACAAACGCAAAAAGATGATGCTCTGCTGCACACGGTCTTTGAACACATAGGCGTAAAACTCGGCGGGCTTCTTGCCCGTGGAAGACAGCATGAGAGCCGGCATTTTTGCCAGCAGCAACGCACTTGCCAGGAAGGTCACAGCATCCAAGGCGAAAATCAGCTGCAGCGGCGCGGCCAGCAGCAGGGCAGCGCCGAGGCCTCTGCCGAGCAGGTCTCCGGCGAAGGTCATGTATTGAAACCGCGCATTTAGCGCGAGCCGGTCACGATCGCTGGCAATGTTCTGCAGGATTGACGCGGACAGCGAGAGCGAGATCGCCTCGAGCGTGAAAATCGGGACGCATAACGCCAGCAATACCCATATGTTGCCGGTGAAGATCGGCAAAACAATCAGAGCGGCGCGGAGAATATCAAGGCTGCGGTACACAAGGATGCGGTTATGGCCGGTCCGCAAAAGTCCAGGTACGATAAGGCTTGCGAAAAAGCTGCCGAAGATCTTCAGCGCAGCAACCAGGATCACCAGGCTTGCCGAATTCGACAAACTGAAGGCCAGCGTCATCAGCGCGATGTCGGTCAGGCCGTCCCCGAATTTTGACAGCGACACTGCCGCTAAAAACTGCTTCTGGTGCCGTGCCGTTGCCTCGAAAGGTCGAAAGGATGCCTGCAAAGGTGAGCTTGTGCGAAGCATGGGGCGCTGGCTCAGGAAGGTGCATATGAAAGGAAACGGGGAAGCTCGATCGTCGTCATTCAGGCCCTGCGCAACGGATTTTCGAACACGTGACACGTCCATCGGCACGCGTGACGATCATAAATGCACTTTATTAGTGTATAATCAAATATTAAAATTATTAAGAGCATATCTGAGCAAAGTTCCTCCGCCCAGCGCTGATCGCTGTGACAGCTTGGTCCGGCTGCGCCTATCGGGCCAACAAGGGATTTCAGGTCTGTTCTGGGGAAGCGGAACCGAGAGCCGGCCGGATCAGATTTTGATGTCTGCCTGGATAGGGAACCATTCTGTGATCGCGCGCCCGCCAGCGGGAGAAACCAGAATGGCACGGCTGTTCACATCGCGGCGGGCCCAGCCAAGGGTCTGCATGCGCTCAAACAAGGCGGCGCCAAGTGCGCCGGCCAAGTGGCTTCGGCGCGCGCTCCAGTCCAGGCATGCCCGGCAAAGCGGCCGCCGGCCCTTCTTGAGCGACAAAAGGTCTATGCCGAAACCTTCAATGAAATCGCTGCCCGAATCGGTCAGTCCGACGGCGGTTCCCTCAGGCTGGACCGTCAGGAAACCGCGCTCGTAAAGGCTGTCAAACAGTCGGACACCGGTGTCGCCGGCCAGGTGGTCGTAGCAGATCCGTGCCTTGCGCAAGGCGGGGTCTTTCGGGCCGGTTCGCGTCCTCAAGTGGCCGCTTCGGGCGGCAAGGCCCATCAAGGCTTCCAAAACGTCACTGACCTGGGAACCGGCCAGGGTGAAGTACCGGTGACGGCCCTGTTTCGTTTGCGTGACCAGTCCGCCGTCCTGCAGTTTCCCAAGATGAGAGCTCGCAGTCTGCAACGTGACACCGGCTTCCGCGGCAAGTTCTGTCGCGGTCAGCGCTTTTCCGCTCATCAGGGCCGTGAGCATGTTTGCGCGTGCTGGATCCCCGATCAGCGAGCCGATGCGGGCGATGTCAGGTCCTTCTCTCATGGTTCGATCATAGTCGAAGCATTCGTGCCCGTATAGAGCGCATAAAACCCCTGGTGATTTCATCTCGAACGGAGGTTTTCATGATCACGTGTTTCATCCGCTATCACATCGACCCCACGAAGCGGGAGGCTTTCAAGACCTATGCCCGGAACTGGGGTGTAGCGATCCCGCGCTGCGGCGCCGACCTAATCGGGTACTTTGCGCCCCACGAAGGCTCTTCGACATTGGCCTACGGTGTCTATACGATTGAAAGTCTTGCAGAATATGAAGCTTATCGGGCGAGGCTCGCCGCCGATCCATTGGGCCGCGAGAATTACGCGTTTGCCCAGAAGGAGAAGTTTTTGTTGCGCGAGGACCGGACTTTCCTGAAGTTGGCTTCAACGCTGGTAAAGGATTGAGCGCGATGATTGCCGTGATTTTCGAAGTCATACCGCATGACGACAAAAAGCAGGCTTATCTTGATATGGCTGCCGACATGCGGCCCTTGGTCGAACAGATCGATGGGTTCATATCGGTGGAGCGGTTTCAAAGTCTGACAAATCCGGAAAAGCTCCTGTCTGTCTCGTTTTTTCGCGACGAGGAGGCTCTGAACGAGTGGCGCAAACTGACCCAGCACCGCAAGGCGCAAGCGGCCGGGCGGGGCAGTTTCTTCAAGGACTACCGCTTGCGGGTCGCCAGCGTTTTGCGGGACTACGGCATGTTCGAGCGGGACGAAGCGCCCGCCGACAGCCGCGCGACCCATGGCGGTTGAGCGTCGGTAGAACCGGACGAGGGAAAGGACAAGGTATGGATATCTTCAAGGCGGGCCAGCGGCCGACAAAACGCGCCAATCCGGACTATTTCACCGGAACGGTCTGGCAGGACCCGATTGTCATGGCTCCCGCGCCGGCAAGGATCCAGGCGGTCCGCGTGGCCTTTGAACCGGGGGCGCGCACGAACTGGCACACGCATCCTCTGGGCCAGACGCTTTATGTCGTATCCGGATGTGGCCGCATCCAGGTAAAGGGCCAGCCGATCCGCGAAATCCTGCCGGGCGACACCGTTTGGATCCCCCCTCATGCCAAACACTGGCACGGGGCGGCTCCGGACAATGCGATGGTCCATATTGCTATGCACGAGGCCGAGGATGGCGCGGCCGCGGATTGGCTCGAACCGGTCTCCGATGCGGACTATGCAGGTTAGGCAAACACGCGGGCAGGGTGGCATGGAGTTCTATTTAAGACGCCTGGCAGAGGCGGATTTGGCGGTTTACAAGGCGCTGCGCCTTGAGGCCTTGCGGGACCATCCGGATGCCTTTGGAACAAGCTTCGAAGAGGCGGTTGGTCTTCCAGACACGGTTTTTGAACAACAGCTTCGAAGCAACCTGATACTGGGTGGCGGGTTTGAGGAAGAACGCTTTGACGCGTTTGCCGGGTTTGTTGTGCCGCCGGAGGAAAAAGTCCGCCACAAGGGCATCATATGGGGTGTCTATGCGCGCCCGGAAGTCCGGCGGGCGGGCTTGGCCAAAGCCCTCATTCAAACAATTATCGATGCGGTGCAGGGCGGTATTGAGCAGATTCAGTTGTCGGTTGGCGCCGGAAACGGGCCCGCTGAACGCCTCTACAGAAGCCTTGGTTTTGAGCCGTATGGTCTTGAAAAAAATGCACTGAAGACCGGCGGCCGCTATATCGATGAAATTCTCATGGTTTTGCATATGCGCCAGGATTAGGAAGCGCTGTTATAATGCGGTGCCAAGTCCCGGGGAGTTTGTTGTTCCTACGCCTGTGCCCCAAGGACAAGTCCTCTATCTGTTCGGGAAACAACTGAGAGGAGGCAATATGAGTGAACCTGTTATTGCGCAAAAAGCGCCTATCGCCGTCGATGTCGAAGCCGGCAAATCGTATTTCTGGTGCTCGTGCGGGCGCAGCGGCAAGCAGCCTTTTTGCGACGGAAGTCATGCGGGAACCGAATTCGCACCGGTCAAATACACCGCAGAAAAAGACGGCAAGGCCTTCTTCTGTGCTTGCAAGCACAGCGGCAAGAAACCGTTGTGCGACGGCTCGCACGCCGGTTTGTAAAAGCCGCAAGGCGCCGGCGACCGGGCTGTCAAACGAGCGTGCGTGCACAGCCGCCAGCTGTCCTTCAGACACTGTACTTCGGCGTATGGGCGTTGGTCAGGTAACTGTCGTCACTGATGTTGTCCAGATCATCGTCCAGCTCGTCCAAATCAGCAAGAAGGTCGGTCTCGTTGAGTTTCTCAACGCCGTATTTCTGATCGAGCATCTTTGAGTGCGCGTCTTCAAGATAGCCGGTGTCCGTATCGTCAAGCGCGTCCAGAAGATCGGCATCTTTGGTCACGGAGACGTTTTGCGGCCCGTGTTCCGCGTTCCAACGCTTCTCAAAATCGGAGAACTTGGTCACTCCAGTATGCTGGGAAGTCTGCTTGGCTGTTGTGCCTGTTTGAGTGGAGGTCCCGGTATTCTGTCGTCCAGACGCCTTCCATTGCGCTTCGAAGTCTTTGAATGAACGAAGTCCGGTTGAGGTCTTCTCCGGGCTTTTGTGCGTGCTTTTTTGGGTGTCCGGACGTGCGTGGCTGTTTTTCTTGTAGGCCCGCTGTTTGTTGAGCAAAGCCTTTTTGTTTTCAAGCCGTTTGTTTCTGTAACCTGTTGCCTTGTTGATCAGATCGTCAGACTCGAACGTCATTGTCTGGAGGAATTTGTCCAAAGCAGAGAGCTTGTCGTTTATCTGAGCCTGCTTTCTGCTGAAGCTGGCAAGGGATTTCGTCGTTGACAGACGGCCTATGCCCGCCGATGGCAGGGAGGTCTGGAGACTGCGATGATTTGATCGCAGTCTGCTGAGGTTGGTTTGCGCGGTTCTGACGCTGCGGTTCAGTCCCTGCAATCTTGAGAATAGATTAAATGACATTGAATTTTCCCCAACCGCAATTTGAACCTTTACGAGGTGACGATGATAACGCTGCGTCTCAGCCGGGGATAGTAATCAAGCCATAACCAAAACCATGAGTGTCTCAGCGCCGCATGCGGCTGAGCTGGGTGCGTATTTGGCAGCTCTCGCTCCTCTGGCTGGCAGGTCGCCGGATCATTTAATGGCAGCCTGTGTGCGATCAAATGGGCAAGCTGGGGGGCTCGACGCGGATAGTCCGCCGTTGCCCGGTGCGCTCATATGAAATCTCGACGACCTTACACTTTTTGCTTTTTGAAGGATTGAAACTTCCCTAAGGTTAAATCGGGCGGGGCGACGCTCCGATAGAGCCATAAAATTGAGATAAGTGTCTCTTCGCTCGAGGAAAATGACATTGGGAGTTTTTCATGAGTTTCACGACAACCGGGCCGCGGGGTTGCGCGGCCGTTTTCGGGCTCGCCGTGGCAATTGCCGCCGCACCGGTGCCCGCTTTCTCGCAAGAAGAGACCAAGCCCAACATTCTTGTCATCTGGGGCGACGATGTCGGGCAATCAAACATATCTGCTTACACATTCGGTCTTATGGGTTACCAGACGCCCAACATCGACCGGGTTGCCAAAGAAGGCATGATGTTCACGGACTATTACGCCGAGCAGTCCTGCACGGCCGGCAGGTCCTCCTTCATCATGGGGCAATCCGTGTTCCGCACGGGGCTCTCCAAAGTCGGTCTTCCCGGTGCCGAAGAAGGCATGCAGGTCGAAGATCCGACGATCGCGGCGCTTTTGAAAGATGAAGGCTACGCAACTGGTCAGTTCGGCAAGAACCACCTGGGGGACCGGGACGAACACTTGCCGACCAACCACGGCTTCGATCAGTTCTTCGGCAATCTTTATCACCTCAATGCCGAAGAAGAGCCCGAAAACGAGGATTATCCGCGTGATGCAGTGTTGCCGGACGGGCGAACCTTTCTGGAAGCCTTCGGTCCGCGCGGCGTGATCCGCTCCTCCGCCTCATACGACGGCGGCACGATCACTCAAGAGATTGAGGATACCGGCCCGCTCAATATCGAGCGGCAAAAAGTCGTCGACGACGAAACCTCGTCTGCAGCGATTGCCTTCATTGAGGAAAAAACCGCCGAAGGCACACCGTGGTTCGTCTGGTGGAATGGCACGCGGATGCACTTCCGCACCCACGTCAAGGACGAGATGCGCGAGACCGCAAACGGCCTGACAGACGGTGTTGCGGATGAATACACCGCTGGCATGATCGAGCACGACATGCATATCGGCCAGTTCCTCGACAAGCTTGACGAGCTCGGCATTGCCGACAACACGATCGTGTTCTATTCGACCGACAACGGCCCGCACATGAACACTTGGCCAGATGCCGCAATGACACCGTTCTGGGGCGAAAAGAACACCCAGTGGGAAGGCGGCTGGCGTGTGCCGGCCATGGTCCGCTGGCCCGGACAGATCGAACCCGGCACAGTGTCGAACGAAATCGTCCATCATATGGATTGGCTCCCGACCTTCCTTGCTGCCGCGGGCAATGAAACCGTCAAGGAAGACCTCCTTGAAGGTGTCACCTCCGATACGATGGGCCGGGACTACCGGGTGTATCTGGACGGCTACAATCTCTTGCCGCTGCTGACAGGAGAGTCTGAGACCAGTCCGCGGGAAGAGATCTTCTACTTCACCGATGATGGCGATCTGGCTGCTTTGCGCTACTCCAACTGGAAGATCACCTTCCTGGAGCAAAAAGCCTGGGCGACGTTCCGGGCCTGGATGGAGCCGCTCACGCCGCTGCGCGTGCCCCTGATCACCAACCTGCGCCGCGACCCGTATGAGCGGGCCTACCGGACCTCCAACACCTATTACGACTGGATGCTGGACCGGGCCTACATGCTGGTTCCCGCTCAGCAATATGTTGCGCAGTTCCTGGACACCTTCCAGGAGTATCCGCCGCGACAGGAAGCTGCATCTTTCAGTCTCGATAAAGTGATGGAAAAACTGAGCCAGCCCGGCGGCGCACAGTAGTCTATGCCACAGGATGGCGGGTCCGCCCGCCATCCGCTCTCAACAACCGAATACTTGCTCAGGAGCCCCCATGAGGCTTGCCATTCTGATCTTTGCCTTCGCCTTCAGCATGGGAGCTGCGCTCGCAGATCCACTGCCGTCCTGGCGGGATGGCGAAGCCAAATCAAACATCTTGTCTTTTGTTCGCGAGGCGGTCCAACCGGGAAACCCAGCTTATATCGTTCCGGCCGAGCGGATCGCTGTCTTCGACAATGACGGAACGCTGTGGGCTGAGCAGCCTTTTTACTTTCAGCTTGCCTATGCCATCGATCGTGTTGGCGAAATGGCAAAAAACAATCCCGATATGCTCGCACAGAACCCGGTCTTGGAAGCCGCAGCGGAAGGCGACATGCAAGGGGTGCTCGCCAGCGGTCATGACGGACTTCTGGACGTGATCGCCGCCAGCCATTCGGGAATGACGACCGGTGATTTCAAACAGTCCGTCGGCGAGTGGCTTGCCTCCGCGCGCCATCCCACATCTGGCCAGCGCTATCATCAGATGGTGTACCAGCCAATGATCGAGCTGCTCGTGTATTTGAGGGACAACGACTTCAAGACCTACATCGTTTCGGGAGGAGGCATCGATTTTATCCGGGTGTTTTCCGAACAGGTCTACGGAATTCCCCCCGAACAGGTGATCGGATCCAGCATTCGCTCCGAGTTTCAGGTCACGGAAACAACCGCGGAAACGGTTAAACTGCCGGAGCTGTTTTTCTATGATGACAAGGCGGGCAAACCGGTTGCGATCAACCATCACATCGGACGGCGGCCCGTGTTTGCAGGCGGCAATTCCGATGGGGATCATCAAATGCTGCAATACACTGACCGGGGCGGGGACCGTCCGGGCTTTGCGCTTTTGATCCATCATACGGATGCCGAGCGTGAGTGGGCTTATGACAAGGGCTCGACAATTGGCGGTTTGGACAATGCGCTGACCGAAGCGCGGGAACGTGGCTGGACTGTGGTTGACATGAAGAACGATTGGCGCACGGTGTTCTCCTTTCAACTCGGAGCGCAATAGAGCTTCATGAAAACAAGAAGATATATTGCCGCCGCTGCGACCGGCGCAATCCTGCTGGCGGCATCTGCCCGTGCCGACAGCTCCGCGTTTGTCGCGCTTGAAGGCGGGACCTTCACCATGGGGTCGAACGACCACTATCGGGAGGAAGCCACAGAGCGGGAGGTTACGGTCAGCCCGTTCCTTATCAAGAAAACAGAAGTCACCAATGCCGAGTTCAGAGCCTTTGTTGAGGCGACCGGATATGTCACCACTGCGGAACGGGATCTGGACCCGAACGAGAACCCCAATCTTCCCGAGGAGCTGTTGCGCGCCGGGTCGATGGTGTTCGCCCAGCCACCGGGGAAGGTGGATCTTTCGGATTTCAGGGTTTGGTGGCGCTATGTTCCAGGCGCGAACTGGCGGCAACCGGAAGGCCCCGGCAGCTCCATCGACGGCAAGGATGATCATCCGGTGGTGCAGATCTCGCCGCAAGACGCGCGCGCTTATGCCGAATGGGCGGGTGGCCGGCTGCCGACGGAGGCGGAATGGGAGTTTGCGGCGCGCGGCGGGTTCGATGGCGCGGAATACACCTGGGGCGACGGCTATGATCCGAGCCAAGGCTGGAAAGCCAATACCTGGCAAGGCCTGTTTCCAAGTGTCGACACCAAGGAAGACGGGCATCACGGATCGGCTCCGGTCGGATCCTATCCGCCAAACGCCTACGGTCTTTACGACATGGCCGGGAATGTTTGGGAGCATGTGTCCGACTGGTGGGTTCCCGGCCACCCCAGCCCTGCCTCTACGGATCCCGATGGACCACCTGAGATCCTCGCAGCCAGCTTCTCCCATCCCGATGTCGGCGCCATGAACGTTGTCAAAGGCGGGTCCTGGCTCTGTGCCCCATCCTACTGCCTGAGATACCGGCCCGCCGCCCGGCAAAATGCCGAACGCAGCCTTGGCACCAACCACATCGGGTTTCGGATTGTGAGAGACACGCCTGAGCACTGATCGAACGGCGAGCTCGTGACCCGCAGGCCTCGCGGGCCACGGCCTTTATGGCTCCTGCTATCTCAGCCGGTTCATGTCGATAAGCATTTCGAGCCTGTCTGAGAGGACGTCCATCCGCTCCTCAAACCGGCGGACGGCGACTTCTTCGGGCGTGTCATCCTCATCCGGATCTTCAAAGGCGATCGTCGCGAATTTGCTGATGGCCTTGCCATCAAAGGTCCATTGGTATCTGACCCGTTTCGGCGGCACCAAGTGTGGTGTCTTCACACGTACTTTGACCGTTTCCCCCTTCGCCACCTCGTGCTCGCCAATATCCGACTTTCCGCCGGTTTCGCTTAAGGAATAGTCCGCTTTCGGGTCGTCCGGCTTGATCCCGTCGACTCCGATGATTTCGACAGATGTGATCCCCCAGATAATGTGTAGATCATTCGCCTTCGTGCCGCTGTCGTTCTTGAATTTGTATGTCTTGAATGAACGCGCCATGCCACCCTCCCATCAGTCTGCCAATCGGAAAATGCGTGGGGTTTCTGAGCCCTCTTGATTGCGTGGGCAGTTTAGCCATTCCCTTAGGGAAAGTCGAATCTGATTGCACTGAAAAATGAAAACAACTTAAAGGTGTTTTCGGGTTGTGTTTGGGCTGTTGCAGAGGACGGACCGTTGGCTCGGGCTGCCGCTTGGTCTGCTGGACAGGGGCTTGTTTCAGCTGCTTCGGGGAAGCCGTATTTCCGCCTCCAGGCCGCTGTCGGTCCGGTTTCGCAGATAGATCCTGCCACCATGGGCGTGGATGATCGACCGCGTGATCGCGAGGCCAAGACCAATTCCGCCGGTTTCCTCGCTGCGGGATTCCTCCAGCCGGACGAACGGTTCGAACACATCCTTGAGACGGTCATCGGGTATGCCGGGCCCGTTGTCACGCACCAGCACAATGGCATCGTCCGCGTCGCTGGACAGGCTCAACTCGGCCTGTCCGCCGTATCGGATCGCATTGTCGATCAGGTTTCTGAGGGCCCGTTTCAACGAGACCGGCCGGCAGGTCACGATGATACGTTCCGCTGGTTCCAGAGAAACGTCATGGCCCATGTCCTGATGGTCGGAGGCAAGACTTTCCAGCAGACTGTCCAGTGCGGTTGGTTGAGCGTCTTCCTTTTTCGCCTCGTCACGGGCAAATGCCAGCGTTGCCTCGGTCATGGCGCTCATCTCATCCAGCGTCGCGATGATCTTCTCCCGGTTTTCCTCATCTTCGATGAACTCGGCCCGGAGCCGGAGGGATGTGATCGGTGTTCTCAGGTCGTGGCTTATGGCAGCAAGCATGCGGGTTCGGTCGTTGACGAACCGGGTCAGCCGGTCCTGCATGTCGTTGAAAGCCGTCGTCACGGCCCGGACCTCGCGCGGTCCGCCAACCTTCAGGGCGGGAATATCCTCGCCGCGGCCCAGCTTTCCTGCGGCCGCAGCAAGATCGTGCAAGGGCCGTGCAATGCGACGGGCGGCCAGCCCCACGATGACGATGATCGCCAGGGCCATCAATGTGAGCTGAACGAGCAGCGGCAACACCGGCTGCGGAGGCGGACGGTAGCTGGTCGCAACATTCAGCCATTCACCGCTGTTCAGCGGGATTGAAAGGGTCAGGTCAATTTCCCGGCGGAACACCTTGCGAAGGCTGCCATCCCGGCGTTTGCCGTCTTGAGAGTGCCAGTCGCGGCCGCCGGTGTTTTCGGCCGCACCGGTTGCCGGACTTTGCCGCTTCGGACGTTCTTTGTCCGCCCCCTCAATTCGAAGCAGAACCTCGCGAGGTGTTTCGAACCGTTCGCCGAGATAACTCCGCAGCCTTTGTTCCGGCGCGGAATTCCCGTTCTCCGTGACAACCGGGTTGGCAGCGATCCAGAAAGAAGCGAACCGGCTGCTACTGGCCGTCAGAACCCGGTCATGGATCGCTGGAGGGGTCTCTTCGATCAGTTCGGCGATTGAGATGGCGCGCGTCAGAAGGTTGTCGCGGGCAACCTGCAAAACTGCTATGCGCCGCTCGTCATGAAACACCCAGATGCTGATGGCCTGTGCAGCAACGATCGCGGCCAGCAACAGGGCAATGAGTTGACCTGCCAGGCTTGTTGGAACCAGCCGCCGCCACGAGAACCAGGTCATTCAGGCACCGTCCGACACATCGGCGGTGAACATATAGCCACCGCCCCAGACGGTTTTGATCAGTTTCGGGTCTTTCGGATCCTCTTCAATCTTGCGGCGAAGGCGCGATACCTGATTGTCGATCGACCGGTCGAACACGGTTGGTGCACGCCCCGTTGTCAGGTCCAGAAGCTGGTCCCGGTTCAACACCATCTTGGGCCGTTTTAAGAATGCGCAAAGCAACTGAAATTCGCCGCTCGACAACGGCACATTGACGCCGGACGGGTCAACCAGCTCGCGTCTGGTTACGCTCAGTGTCCAGCCGTCGAACAACATCTGTTCCTGGTCGATCGGATCGCGCTCCTTCGGCACCTGGCTGGTGCGGCGCAGGACAGCCCGGATCCGTGCCAGCAGTTCACGCGGATTGAACGGCTTGGTGACATAATCGTCCGCGCCGATTTCAAGGCCGATCACCCGGTCCGTGTCCTCGGCCATGGCAGTGAGCAAAATAACCGGCAATGAACCTGTTTCGACCAGGTGACGGCACAGGGACAATCCATCTTCGCCAGGCATCATGATGTCGAGCACGACAAGATCGACCGAGGCGGCCTTTAGGGCTTTTCGGGCATGGGCCGCGCTTTCTGCTGTCGTCGCGCGCAATCCGTTTTTGACTAAATAGCGCGCCAGCGTTTCGCGAATATCGCGGTGGTCATCCACCACCAATATGTGAGCGCTCGGTTCGTTCACGCGTCTTGCTCCGGTTGCCGTTGGTCTCCTGAATAGAAAATGGAGAGCTTCTTGTCTGCACCTATCCCAAAATCCGCAGATTGTCCGTGAAAGGTGTAACAGGGTGTAACAGGTTTGCCCGATACGACAGCTGGCGACACATCGGGTCGTTTCCGCCCGTATTTTTGCGACAAGTCGTGCCTACCTTCAGCTCATCGCAGTGAGGAACTGCACCCACGAGCCCAAGGAGTTTTTGGGATGAGAAAAGCAACGAAGATTGCAGCAGCAGCAATGGCTGCCCTGATTGCCGGAACTGCGTTGACCGCTTCCATGGCAAGTGCACAAAGCCAGTCAGCCCCACCAGCACCAGCCGCAACGCAAGCGGACTCCCATGACGCGGGCAAGCCGATGCGCATGTCCCATCGCGGCGAAGGCAAGCGTTGGGGCGGCCGTGGAGAACAGCGCATGGAGCGCCTGTTCGAGCGCTTTGATCTGAACGGCGACGGCTCTTTTACCCAGGAAGATGTCGATACGGTCAATGCCGAGGCCTTCGCCAAGGCCGACACCACAGGGTCGGGCAGTTTGACACTTGATGAGTTCAAGGCCCACTTCATGGATCGCAGCGCGGACCGGCAGGTGAGAGGTTTTCAGCGTCTCGACCGGAACGGTGACGGAGTGGTCACACAAGAAGACTTTATTGAAATCACCGACCGCATGTTCAACCGCTTTGATCGCAACGGCGATGGCGAACTGACGCGGGTTGACCGCCATGGCCAGAAGGCGGGTGAAAACGGCAAGGGCGGCGGCCGTGATGCCGCGCGCGGCAAGGGACGCCACCACCACGCCCACGGTCCGCGCGGTCAAATGCGGGCGGTGTTCAATTACATGGATGCGGACGGCAACGGCACGGTGACCCGCGCCGAATTCGAGCAGGCCCGTGATGCGCTCTATGCATTGGCCGATCCCGATGGTGCCGGCAGCTTCCAGCTTGATGGGTTCCGGAACATCTTCGCGGAAGTCAGCAACGACCGTGTGGTGCGGATGTTCCAGCGCCTCGACAAGGATGGCTCGCTGGAAATCACCCAGGAGGAGTTTGCAGCCCCGACTTCCAATCTGGTCGAGCGTCTTGACCGCAACCAAGACGGCGTCGTGACAAAGGCCGACATGCAGCGCGGCAAACACGGCAAGAAGCATCGCCACGGTGAACACCAGCGCGGCGACGCCCATCACAAGAAACACGGTCAGACAGGACGAGGCTGACCCAAGCTCGGGGATTGACGCCGGTCGCCGAAAAACGGCCGTCCCCGTTGCACCTTCCTACACCGCTCCCCCACCCCGTGTGCGGAAGGTGCTATTGGGGCCGCTGTCGCAGCGGCCCCATTTTTTATCGTGTGCGCCTTATCGAAAAATCAAACCTTGTCCCATAACCTCTTGCGGATGTGAGGACGCGCGGGGGCTCAGGAAGGCGATGGAACTGGCAGCATTTGTAGACACAAAGATTGCAGACGGCGCGGTTTCGGCCGAGGACATTCTTCAGGTGCGCCGCTACATATTCGGAGACGGGGCAATCTCCCTTGAAGAAGGAGAAGCGCTGTTCAGGCTGAACAATGCGGACTGCACCTATGCCGAGGGCTGGTACGACTTGTTGCCTGAGGCGGTTTGTGTGCTTCTTGTCGAGCAAGCCCGGCCGGAGGGGTATGTGAGCGACGACCACGCAACCTGGTTGATCAATCAGATCACCGCGGATGGTCATGTGTGCACCCGCACCGAGTTGGATGTGGTCCTCAAGGTCCTGGAGAAGGCAACAGAAGCACCGGCTGCGCTGGAACGGTTTGCACTTGAGGCGGTCAAGCAATCGGCCCTGACCGGGAGCGGCTGTACCCGGGCGGGGCATAAGTTGAAGCCCGGCGTGATTTCCGATGGGGAAGTCGAGCTCTTGCGGCGGATCCTTTACGCCTCTGCGGGCAGCGCCAGCATTGCGATTTCCAAAATGGAAGCAGAGATCCTGTTCGACATCAACGACGCCACCGTCGAAGCTGAGAACGCCCCGGCATGGTCGGAACTGTTTGCCAAGGCGGTCGCGAACTATCTGATGGCGCTGTCCGGCTATCAACCGCCCTCGCGAGAAGTGGCATTGCGGCGCGAAAACTGGCTTGAGCAACCCGGCGGGTTTGAAGGTGGTCTCGGCGGGTTCTTCAAATCGATGTTTACCGGCGGAACCGGCGGGGTCCGGTCAGGTCTTCAGCGTGAGGACAGCATTGCCGCGCAGCGCGGCGCGGCGATGTCTGCCGAAATTGCCGCGAACGAAGTGGTGAGCGAAGACGAAGCTCACTGGCTGGTCAACCGGATCGGCC
Organism: Roseibium hamelinense; assembly: GCF_007830545.1. Taxonomy (GTDB): domain Bacteria; phylum Pseudomonadota; class Alphaproteobacteria; order Rhizobiales; family Stappiaceae; genus Roseibium; species Roseibium hamelinense. The sequence goes on along the minus strand of NZ_VLLF01000001.1, from coordinate 998,554 downwards.
GGGATGGCCTGATGCACGAAAACGAAAAAGCCCTGCTGCGGTTCCTGCGTGAGGAAAGCCCCACCATTCACCCCGCCTTGCAGCCGCTGATGGAGAGGACGTTTTAACAACCATTCAAAGCTCAGCCGGACGGCTGCCGAAGCGGGGGATCACCAAGTCAAGGTGTAAATGCGTCCATAATGATTGACTGCCTTATCTGTCTCGTTTGATTGACATACTTTTTGTTTTCGGCGCTTGATCATTGAGGCGCCTGGCATAGGTCACGTGTCATAAGATACTAATACACGGGACAGTGCATCATGTTTTGGGTTTTTCTTGTCGGACTGGCGTTCACCTACGTAATTTCTCACTGGGTGGGCCGGCTTCTGGCGCGTTTTTTGGGCGGTATAGAGTGGATTGCAGGCACACACGGCGTGTCGATTGTGATTGCGGCGGTTCTGACGACTCCCGCAGCCTCGGTCTACGGATTTGCTATTTCGCCCATTTATCTGTTGTGCGCCTGGTTTTTGCCCCAGTGCGTGTGGTTGTTCAAGGATATGACGCGGTTTACGGTCAAGGAGATCAAGGCGTCTTCATTCGCCGACTTGGACCAGCGCGGTCTCAAAAAAGCATCCGGGCCCGCCGAATAACATCCGTCCCGTCAATTTGCCGCATGGCTGGACTGGACCGCCAGGTGCGCTGCCGCGTAGCTACCTAAATCAATGACGAGGCAGCAGTCGTGTGGCAACGATATTTCAAACCGGGTGGGCGGCTTTATGTCGGCGCTCTGTGTGTCTTGACCGTTCTCACCGCGGAAGCGGCAACCTTCGGTCTGGGACTGACAACGTTTGTCATGCTGTTTCCGATTGTTGCCCTGATCAGCGGCATAGAAACAATATTGACCAAATCCGCGCAGCAGCCTGCTTTGAAGGGCATGGTTACGCTAAGTCTATCGATTGTCTTTTCAGCGGCTGTGAGCGCGGCGCTGTGTGCTGGTGTACTCGCTGCGGTCTGGGCGCAATCAATCGTCTTCAGCTAACGGTATTTTTCGCTCTCTCAACGGTCGGACATGGGCCAGCCGGATTGGCCGCCCTAGGTAGCTGGTGACACAAGTTCGAAAGGACACGCCATGAAGAACGCACCAAAATCAGCCTTGATCACCGGAGCCAACCGGGGCATCGGTGCGGCTTTTGCAGGTGCCTTGCCGGCAACGACAGACCTCCTCTTGAGCGCCCGCAACGAAGCGGATCTCAAAGACGTCGCGGACCACCTGGAATTGCCGGGCCGCAGCATTGAGGCATTCCCGGCGGATCTGAGTCAGCCGGCAGCGGTTGAGCAACTCACCGCCGAGGCAGAGGCACGGAATGTCGATCTTTTGATTTTGAATGCAGGTGTCGGGCACTTTGGTGCGTTTCTCGACCGTGATTTTCAAGACCATCAGGCCGTTCTCGATGTGAATATCCGCGCAGTCATGTCCCTTGCCCACAGCTTGCTGCCAGGCATGATCGCCCGTGCAAAGGCTAACAAGCGCCGGGCGGGAATCATCATCATGGGCAGCACCGCCGGGTTTGTGCCGGTGCCGCAACTTGCAGCATACGCGGCGTCCAAGGCCTTTATCCTGTCCTTTAGCGAAGCGCTTGCTGCCGAACTGGCGCGCCAGCCGGTGGATGTGCTTTGCGTTTGCCCCGGAGCCGTGAAAACCGAATTTGCCGATGCAGCAGGCTATGGCGGGAGCACAATACCAGGTGCCCAGTCACCAGCGACAATCGCAAGCGATGCGCTGTCGGCCCTTGGGCGCCGCCGGACTCTGATCCTGGACCCGGCCGCAAATGCGGCTTTAAAGCCGGTCGCGCTTGCGCGCGCCGCGCTGGCGGAGGCCATCAAGCATGGCATATCGGCCCTCAAACTCCGCGACCGCGCCAAACGGCGGTCACGCCGCTAATAAGGGATTGTTAAGCGGAACCGGCGTGCAACGTGAATTAATCAAGCCTGCCGCAGATCGGATTTGGGCGCCCTTGCGTAAACGACCCACACAATCAAACAAGTCAGGGACGCAAACATGGCCTTTCCAAAAGCAGTGCTGTTCGGTTCTATCGGGACACTTGCCGAGACCTCCGAACTTCAGCGGCAAGCCTTCAATCAAGCCTTCGCCGCATGCGGCATGGATTGGCACTGGGACGTCGAAACCTATCGGGCGCTCTTGAAAAAATCCGGTGGTTTGCGGCGCGTCGCCTCCTACGCCGAAGCGAAGGGCCAACCGGTCGACGCGGCCGCGGTGCATGCGGTAAAGACGAAAATATACCATCAGCTGCTTGAAAATGCTGAGGTCGCGCCGCGTGACGGGGTGCTCGAGTTGATGTCGTGGGCGCGCAAGAGCGGTGTTCAGATCGGTCTTGTCTCCACCACCAGCAAAGCGAACATCGAGCGGCTTTTATCTGCGCTCGGTCCCGCGATTGATGAACGCGATTTTGATTTCATTGGCGACGGCAGCATGGTCACTCACCCAAAACCTTCCGGTGACATTTACGAACTGGCTCTACAGCGCTTGGGCCTGACCGAATACGAAGTTGTTGCGGTTGAAGACACGGCCGAGAGTCTGCGCTCAGCAACGGCGGCAAGCGTCGCTACGATCGCCTTTCCTGGCGCAAACGCTCAGACCGATGATTTTTCGGCAGCGGCTCTGAATGTTGGAGTTTTGACACCAGCCGCAATCACCAGCGTGTATGATATCAGGGTCGCGCAAGGTGATGGGATTGGCGGAACAGCAATCACTGTTGGTGGATCAATAGAAAATAGAATATAATAAAAAAATAGGCGGGGTTTCCCGCCTATTTTTGTGTTTACTTACTATTGCGTAGTGAATTTTCAGCGTATAGAAAAGCGACTGGCGCACCAAGAATGAAAAGATTGAGTAGTGGGAATGCAAATTCAGCCATTTCGATCTCCATTTTTTCCATGTTTGCGTAAACGTCATTTTTTATCTTTAATAACTTTACGTAAGATGTGTGTGGTGGATCGCGCGTGCGTCAGTTTGGCGCGATCAGGTCTCTCGCCGGGGGGGGCAAAAGCGGCACGTCTTCCGCGAGGCGGAGCTGAAACGGTCCAGCTCGGCCACTTGAGAACTAATATGTCTTTAGCTTGTTGCGGTGAGTTTCGATTTCCTGCAGTGCACTCTCCACCTTTCGCGCGTCAGTCACTCCAGCAATTCGCATGGCAGTTGCCAACAGCAGTTTGCTGTCCGGTGAATTTCGATTCTCCTTTAGTTTTGCTATCCACTTGCGTTTTTCGTTCTTGCGCTGCTGTTTCGGAGTGTTTTCGTCCAGTCCCGAAAGCTCATTTACCGCCTGATTGATCGCGCCGCCGATAAGCGTTGTCTCTTCTGCAAGCGCGCCGGGGGGAACAAACATGCTCAAAGCCGAGGTTAAGGATGCTGAAAGGGAGCCGAGCGTGTTCAGCGCATTCATGTCATTGCTGTCCAGGGTTTCTTCGAACAGAGCCTTTGCAAACAGCACGCTGCGCAAGGTTTGGTCCGAGAGGGACTTCTCTCTCAAGCAGTCCCTGTCAGCCGGGCAAAGATACATTTCCGCCATGGAGAAGGCCTTGGCCGGGATTTCCAGGGTGTCGTCATATCCCCACTCACGCCCGGCTTCAGTTGCTGCTTTGTATTCAAGATCCGCCAGCTTGCTGGATGCAGCACTTTGGTGAAACAGGTTTTGAACCAGCCGCCGCGGTGAAGTCGATCTGCGGAGGTCATCGAAAACGGCAACCGCTGCGTTTTTCGCGTCTTGCGTGGAACCTATCCGGGCTTCGAGGCCGTATTTCAGGGTTTTCTCAAGCTTTGCACGTTCTTTGTCCAGGCCCGGATGCGGAGCACCCTTTTCCATCAAATGACGTTTGTTCAGCGCGCGCAGATGGGCGCTGACGAAGTTTTTGGTCGCGACCGGAGCATTGGACATACGGTTTTCATTGTGCTTGTGCCCCTTGTGGTTAAAGCCACTGACGAAAGCGCTGTCTTGTTGATCCACCAGCTTTTCATGTTTGCGTTTGGCATTGCTGATTTTCTGGGCCGCGTGGCGGATTTTCACCAAATCAAGAACTGTTATGCCCTCTGCCATCAAGGTGTTGACAGTTGTTCCCTTTTCCTTGGCGACCCGTTGCAGGACCGAGCGCGCCGCTGAAGCGGTTCCGAGTTGGTTCATCAATGCCTGAAAAACGGCTTTGGCGCCGTCCGCCCGGCGGCGTTGCGCCGACTTGAGGGAAAAGCGGTCCTGAAAGCTTCCCTTGCTCAGCCTTCCCTGGTTGACGTAAACGTCCTTGCCGTTGTCCGACCGGATGTGCCTGTTGCCATCTTTTCCCAAGTCGCCCTGGAAGATGCGGTCGATCGTCAGGCCTGGCATATGGCGGATGAACTGCAACGGCAGCGTTTCGTTTCCAAACTGCTTTGTTCTTTTAGGCTGACTTTTGTCAGCCCTTGGCGCAGACCCGTAGGGGATATCTTCGGTCGGCCTTCGGTATGGATCGGCCTTCTGCAGCGTATTGGGTTTTGGCGGGGTGATGCCGGTGCCGGAGGCGGTCAGGTGGTGCTTGTCTTGCGTGAAACCCGAGTTCTCTGACTTGCTGGTCTCATCGAATTCCACAGGATCCAGAGACCCTAGTGAAGTTGATCTGTCTTTACGGTGGAATGACTCCTGGCGCGGTGTGGACAGGCTCAGCTTTCGCGGGTTTTTGCTGGTGAATCCCTGCTTTAGGCTGCTGGCAAACTCTTCTGATCCAGAATCGTTTCCGTCGTCGAATGAAGACTGGCTTGGCTCATTGCTGAATGAGTTAAGCAGAAAACTCACACTGCCGCTGCTGCTGAAGCTCATGTTTTGCCCCTCAATTTTTGCGTGTTAAAACGTGGCAAAAAGATGGACGTTTATCAAAATAAACTGAAATAACAGGATCTTATCACTGTATTACCGTCCTGTAATGAAGCTTCTGGTGGTGGTTCCGTGTCCTTTTTGAAAGAAGTGGCTGTGCTCTTGGCGGCTTATTTGGGTGATCCGGTCTGACCTGCGCCGGGCGCTTTTTCCGTTTGGCCGTACAAGCCAGCTGCGTTGAATTGTGGCGCAAAGATACTGAGTGTCTTGCAAAATTGGCTCTTGCAATCGGCCGCGAATTATTGCATCACCTGCTCGCCCAAATTCGCACGTGCCCGAGGTCGTCCATGGAGTTCAGGTTGAACTTCTTAAGGGGCCGCTGCCATGAACAACCGCCAAGGGGCGGGGCAGAAGATCCGGACGGCTTAAAGCAACGACGTAAGAGGGCTTTTTTGGTCTCTGCCGGGGTTTCCAACCTCCGGGGTCACTGAAGAGGCACTTGTTACATCATTGTCTGACGTGCGGTTCGGTCTATCCGATCCAATCAGGCATTTCCGACGCGGGAAAGCACTGCGCTCACATTCTTGAGCTGCATTGCCCAACCGTCGCTGCGTGATGCAGTCCACCCTCCGGCTCCAAACCGGGGGCGGCCGGGTTGCACATCCAGCACCCTGCGACGTGAAACTGCAGCGCCCGAAACAAACAACGAGTGGGCGGCCGCAGCAAGTTATTGGAAAGGGGAGCCCCCCGATGAGCCAACGTATCCGCGATTTTCTCCGCCGGCGCGACGAGGATGGCCCGTGTGTTGTGGTCGATCTCGATATTGTCCGGGACAACTACGAAGCCTTCGCCCGGTCCTTGCCCGACACTTCGGTCTATTATGCGGTAAAGGCCAACCCTGCGCCCGAAATCCTATCCCTTCTGGAAAGCCTCGGCTCGTCGTTCGACTGCGCTTCAGTCGGCGAAATTGAGATGGTGCTGGCGACCGGTGCGGATGCATCGCGCATTTCTTATGGAAACACGATCAAGAAGGAGCGAGACATTGCAAAAGCTTATGCGTACGGAGTCCGTCTCTTCGCCGTCGACTGCGTCGAAGAAGTCGACAAAATTGTTCGGGTCGCGCCTGGCAGTAAAGTCTTCTGCCGGGTCCTGTGTGACGGCGTTGGCGCCGAATGGCCGCTCTCCCGCAAATTCGGATGTGACCCGGACATGGCCCCCGATGTCCTCGAACACGCCCACCGGAACGGTCTCACCGCTCACGGAGTTTCCTTCCATGTCGGCTCGCAGCAAGCCAACCTCCAAGCCTGGGATTTCGCTCTCGCCATGGCAGCCGGGGTCTTCCAAGAGATGGCGCTTCGCGGGATAGAGCTGAAGATGGTCAATATGGGCGGCGGGTTCCCGACCCGCTACCTGAAGGACATCCCGGGAGTTCCGACCTACGGGTCTGCGATCTTTCAGGCGCTGACCAAACATTTCGGCAATCGACTGCCCTCGACCATCATTGAGCCCGGCCGCGGCATGGTCGGCAACGCGGGCCTGATCGAGGCGGAAGTTGTGCTGATTTCCAAGAAGCACGACGATGATGCGGTGCGCTGGGTCTATCTCGACATCGGCAAGTTCCACGGACTTGCCGAAACCATGGACGAGGCGATCCGTTATCCGATCAAGACGCCGAGAGACGGCGATGCGACCATGCCTTGTGTTCTGGCGGGACCAACCTGTGACAGCGTTGACGTGCTTTACGAAAAGACCCCGTATGAGCTGCCGGTCAGCCTGTCGATTGGCGACAAGATCCTGATTGAAGCCTGCGGCGCCTACACGACGACCTATTCGTCCGTCGGGTTCAATGGTTTCGCGCCGCTTGCCTCCTACGTGATCTGACGCAGGGTCCCAGACATGATCTCAATCGTTGACGAGGCACCGGCTCATATCGGTGCCCGCGAGGCCCTGCTTGACCTGTCATTCGGACCTGACCGGACCCTGAAAACCTCTGAGCGTTTGCGGGAGGGCCGTTTGCCTGTCTTCGCCTATTCGGCTTTGGATGCCGATGGCAGGCTGACGGGGACCGTTCGTCTTTGGTCGGTCAGCGATCCGCAGGGCAACGAAACCTTGCTGCTTGGCCCGCTGGCCGTGGACCCGTGCATGCGGGGCCACAAGGTGGGCGACCGATTGATGCGACATGCTTTGAACCAGGCAGCTCTGGGCGGATATGGTTCGATCCTGCTGGTCGGCGATGCCGCCTACTACAGCCGGTTTGGGTTCGAGCCCGGTCTTTTGGACGATGTTTGCCTGCCTGGACCCGTCGAGCGGGCCCGGTTTCTGGCGGTTGAACTCGCCCCCGGGCATCTGTTTGGCCTTTACGGTGAATTGCGGGCAGCCGGTTTCGGCGACCCGGCCGCAAACCACGGCGCGGATCCGCAGAGCGTCTTTGCAATTCAGAGGCTCTAGCCGCCGGATCCAGCTACAGTCCGCCGCGCGGGGCGGGCACGGTGTGTCCGGTCCAAAGGAAACGGTTGCAAAAGCGCAAAATGTGCGCTTTTTTATGGGCGTTTTGTTAGGACGCGTGGCTGGCCCGGACGGGCTGCCGGCTTTATTGGGGGAATGCATTTCATGAGCGACGAGACCACAGGCAAAGCGCCGAAAGCTGCAGCTCCGCAAAAACCGGCAAAAAAACCGGCATCTGCGAAACCGGCAAACGGCCGGTCCGCAAAGGCCTCTACTCCCCAGTCTTCTGAAACAAAGTCTCGCGCAACAAAAACTTCGGCCGCAAAAGCACCGGCGCAGAAAAAAACGGCCCGAGCAAAAGCTGTCCCTGTTGACCCCGCATCGGCGGACAAGGCGGTAAAGAAACCGGCGGCAAAACCGGCGGCCACCAGAACAACAGCCGCCCGCAAGACGGCGGCTAAAAAAACCGCGCGCAAACCCGCGCCGCATATCCGGAAAGCTCCGGTGCACGGCACCATAACCGGTCCGTTGGTGATGATCGGCCTTGGCTCGATCGGCAAGGGCGCGCTGCCGTTGATCGAGCGCCACTTTGAGTTCGATGCCAAGCGTTTCACCGTTATAGATCCGGTCGATACGGATGCCAAACTGGTTACGGACCGGGGGTATGCCTTTCAGAAAGCGGCTTTGACGCCGGACAATTATAAAGAGATCCTGACGCCGCTTTTGACCGAAGGCAAAGGGCAGGGCTTTGTGGTCAATCTGTCAGTCGATACGTCTTCGCTCGACATCATGAAATTGTGCCGGAAACTCGGCGTCCTTTACATCGACACTGTTGTTGAGCCCTGGCCCGGGTTTTATTTCGATGACAAGGCGTCCGCCGCCGACCGGACGAATTACGCGCTGCGGGAGACCGTGCGCAAGGAAAAGAAGAAAAATCCGGGCGGCACGACGGCGGTGTCCTGCTGCGGTGCCAATCCGGGCATGGTGTCCTGGTTCGTCAAGCAGGCGCTTTTGGACATTGCGGCCGATCTTGGATTGAAGGCCAAGACGCCGGACAGCCAAAAAGGCTGGGCAAAGCTGATGAAGAAGGCGGGCGTAAAAGGCATACACATCGCGGAACGGGATACCCAGCGCGCCACGGCGCCGAAGCCGATGGACGAGTTCTGGAACACATGGTCCGTAGAAGGCTTCTTGTCGGAGGGCTTCCAGCCGGCAGAGCTGGGCTGGGGCACGCACGAGCGCTGGAAACCGAAAAACGCCCATGAACACAAAAAGGGCTGCCGTGCCGCGATCTACCTGGAGCAGCCAGGTGCCAGCACGCGGGTGCGCACATGGTGCCCGACACCGGGCGCTCAGTACGGCTTTCTCGTGACCCACAATGAGGCTATTTCAATCGCCGACTATTTTACCGTGGAAGAAGGCAAAAAGCTCAAATTCCGCCCAACCTGCCACTATGCCTACCACCCGGCCAATGTGGCGGTCCTGTCTCTGCACGAATTGTTCGGCTCGGCGGGAAAGGTTCAGGACAAGCTGCATGTGCTGGACGAAAGAGAAATTCAGGACGGCACAGATGAGCTTGGCGTCCTGCTGTATGGTCACAAAAAGAACGCTTATTGGTACGGCTCGCAGCTGTCTATTGAAGAAACCCGCAAGCTTGCGCCCTACCAGAACGCCACCGGGCTCCAGGTGACATCCGCGGTGCTGGCGGGCATGGTCTGGGCGCTGGAAAACCCGGAAGCGGGCATTGTTGAGACCGATGAAATGGACCATGCGCGCTGCCTGGAAATACAAAAGCCCTATCTAGGGCCGGTTAAAGGGTACTACACCGACTGGACCCCGCTCGACGGCCGTCCGGGCTTCTTCCCCGAAGATCTCGACGAAACCGATCCCTGGCAATTCAAGAATATTCTTGTGCGTTAGCGCAGCAGGGAGGCGACAGTCGCGTCGGAGAGCATGGCAATGTCCAAAAAGAATGGAATGTGCGGCTGGAAATTAGTCAGGCCGTTGTGTCCGTGATGGATCCGGAAAAGCCACCAATGCCGTAAGCGTTTTCGAGCGCGCCCATGCGCGCGACCGCGTCTGTTGCCTTCTGGGAGGCCTGTTCTGCCAGTGTCTTGCGCTCGCCTTCACGCAGACCATCGTCAGATCCCTTTAAGGTTTCTCTCAAGCTTTCCAGCCAGGACTGCTTCTGTTGTTCAGAGGTCGGAACGCCCTGGGCGTTGACAGTGACTTGTCCATCCGGCTCGAAATTGTAGCGCAGCCCTTCTGAAATGAAGGCAACCAGGCCATTTTCAGACTGGATATTGGGTTCAACGCCCTCAAAGCGGCGACGCGCCTCTTCGGCTTCTTCCGTATCCAGCACGCGCGCGGCAACAGGCTCCGTCTTCTCAATCCGGTCGTAGAGTTCTTCGAACGCCTTGAGAGCTTCCTCCGTGCGGTCATTTGCCCAAATAGAGCCAGCTTCCCTGTTGGCCTCGGACCATGCCTGAAAAGCTGCGCTATAGTCTTCCACAAGTTCCAAGCTAGCAAGGCCCGACCCGTCCGACTGCTGGCGTGTGTTGAGCGGCTGATCCGGTTTGGCCAAAGCCGACAGATCAACCGCCTCCTGTGCGAAGGGCGGAGGCGTTGCCGCCTGAGTATTCGCCTTCTCTGCCCGCTCTGCTTGGGCCGCTTGCCCGGGTTTCACGGGTGTTTGGCTGGCTGGAGTGCGGAGCGGTGAGGCAACTGTCGCGTCGGAGAGCATGGCAATGTCCAAAATAAAATGGGATATGCGGATGGACGATCGTTAGGCAGACTTGTCGATCCGCGCACCTGACAGCGCCTTGGCTTCATTCGCCCGGTAATCAGCTTCAGCGGCAAAAAAGCGGTTCACATCAGCAAGGCTTTGGTGTGCATGCTCCAGCCGCATTTGTCCGTTTTCTTCGCTGGTGGCATAGCGGGGGTCGTGTACGGTTGCCCCGCCGCCTTTGGTGAAGGTGTAGGCGAGACCGTCGAGCATGCCGACGTAAATCCCGTCCTCGCCGAAGCTTGGGCTGCTGCCCGCTTCGGCCAGGCGCTTGAGCACATCTTCGGTTTCGTCCTTGGACAAGGCGACCGGTGCGACCGGGTCGTTGTTTTCCAGGAAGGTAATTTCTTCCGTCAAAAGCTCCCGGATGCGCATAAACCGCTGACTGAGCCCTGGTATGTCGAAAGCACTGCCAGTCTGCGGCCGTTCGTCGGGCGCCGGTGGGTTTCGGGTTTCTAACGTATCGTTTGTGTTTTTATCATTTACCACGCTAACTGCAACTCTGACAGCCTCAGCGGAAAAGGCATATTTTTTGATTTCCGCCTTCTGTTGCCCGTTGTTTGAAAGGGCCTTCGGTGGCTTTGCCTGATCAGATAATTGGCTGGCTGGAGTGCGGAGCGGTGAGGCAACTGTCGCGTCGGAGAGCATGGCAATGTCCAAAAAAATGCAACTATTGAGGGTAATTTAGCCACAATCCCTTAACAAGGTCCTAATTATTTGATTGCGTAATAGGGTAAAATCTACCTATACGGGATAAATTTGTATTTTTATCAGTGTTAGAATCGCGCATATTCAAGCATGAGTTGCTAGAATTTGTATTACTCTCAAAATAGGTGGGTTGTGGCGGTTCAGGGGGTGTTGGAACCGGGCGGCAAATCGCAAGCCCACATCGGGCGTGTGATTGAGTGGAGTGGCGTCCTTCTGCAGATCCGCAATCCAGGCACAGTCAACCTTTTGAGCTAGCAACTCTGTGTTTTTTCAAGCAGAGGTCAACATGGCGATTATTAACGGCACAGACGGCGCGGACACAAAACTCCCAACGACCGAACAAAGTGATACGGTTTGGGCACGGGGCGGCGATGATTTTGTGCGCGGATTTGGCGGCGGAGACTCAATTTATGCCGGAAGCGGTGACGACATTGTAGATGGCGGGGCCGGTGATGACCGGATCGATGGCGGGGATGGGAATGACGAACTTTTTGGCGGAACCGGCAACGACCGCATCAATGGTGAAGTCGGCAAAGACTATATCGAAGCAGGGCTTGGCCGCGACACCATTTCGGGCGGCGGTGATGACGATATCATCTATGGCGACAATGACGACAGCACGACGCTTGGTGACAAGGACAAGATCTATGGCGACCGCGGCAGCGATGTGATCTTCGGCGGCGGTGGAGACGACACCATTTATGGCGGCCAGGATGACGACAAGATAAAAACGGGGACAAATCAGTATGTTGGCCTGTCGGGTGGATCTGGAAATGACCAGATCAGCGGCGAAGGCGGCGATGATTTTATCGATGGCGGCATTGGCGATGACATTCTAGACGGCGGCACTGAAAATGACATCATCCTTGGCGGCGATGGCAATGACATTATTCTTGGTGGCCGCGGAAAGGATCAGCTATCCGGTGGGATAGGCGATGACTTCATTGATGGCAATGACGGCGATGACAAGATCTTCGGCGATGAAGGCGCGGACGATGTCGATGGCGGAGACGGCGCAGATGAGATCTTTGGGGGGACCGGTAACGACACCCTGAAAGGAGACGCAGGCAACGATACCCTGCGCGGTGGCGACAACGACGACAAGATCTACGGCGGTGCCGACAACGACGTTCTTTATGGCGATGACGGCGATGACAAGCTCTATGGCGGCATCGGTGATGACACGCTGGTGGCCGGTGAGGGCGCGGATCTGCTGGACGGCGGTGATGGCGTCGACACGGCCAATTACAGCCTTTCCCAATCCGGTGTGGTTGTCGACATGACCGGCGGCACGGCCGGCGGCGATACGCTGAAAAATATTGAGCGCATTGTCCTGTCCGGCTTCGGCGACACCTTTACCGGCGACGCGGCCGCCAACGAGGTTGTCGGCGGGGCTGGCAATGATGTTCTGAGCGGCGGCGCTGGCAATGACACACTCTACGGTGATGCAGGCAACGACACGCTGAACGGCGATGACGGTATCGACACGCTTTACGGTGGTGCTGGCGACGACCTTTTGAACGGCGGCCTTGGCAACGACATTCTGGTCGGTGACGCGGGGGCTGACACGCTCGAAGGCGGCGGTGGCCTGGACACGGTCAATTACAGCCTGTCGACGGCAGGCGTAACGGTCAATCTTTCCGACACGCTGGCGGAGACCGGTGGATTTGCCGAAGGCGATACCCTGGTCAACATCACCCAGGTTGTCGGAACCGCCTTTGCCGATACGCTGGTGGGCGATGACGGTCAGAACGTGTTTGCTGCCGGGGCCGGCAATGACGTCCTGAGTGGCGGTGCGGGCAACGACGTTTTGTCCGCCGGGGCCGGAGACGATCAGATATCTGGCGGTGACGGGGCCGACCAGATCGACGGCGGCGACGGCATTGACTGGGTCTATTACACCAGCTCGACAGCCGGTGTGATTGTTGATCTGAGCGATGGCCAGCCGGAACAAAACGGCGCCGCAGCAGGCGATGTTCTCACCGGTATCGAAAACGTCTATGGCTCGGAGTTCGGAGATCTTCTGTCCGGCGATGATGTCGCCAACACCTTGAACGGTGCGGGGGGCGATGACGTTCTGATCGGTTTTGCCGGCAATGATGTCATTGCTGGAGGGGCCGGTTGGGACCAGATCGATGGCGGCGAAGGCAACGATGTCATCGGCAGCGGCCTGGGCGGCGATCTGGCCGGATCCAACCCGAACAAATACGACTTCCTGTCGGGCGGGGGCGGCGATGACCAGATCATCGACGAGTCCGATCAGCTGGTTGCAGCCGAGGGCGGTGCTGGAAACGATACGTTCCAGTTCGACAGTCTTGGAAAGATGCTGATCACGGACGGGTCAGGTACGCAGGATGTTCTGGCCTACAAGGGCGTGGATGTTTCGCAGATCCAGATCAACCAGTTCGGCAACGATCTGGTGTTCTATACTGCAGACGATGCTGCGGATGGGTCGCTGGACAACTATGCCCAGCTCACAGGCTGGTTCGGTGCGGAAGATCATGTCGAGTATCTGTTGCTCGACAGTGGCCAGGCGTTTTTGTTGTCGGATCTGTTCGCTTAAGGGCCTTTGGACAAACCGGGCGGCGCCCGCCACCCGGTTTGTCCAGAGGAGATCAGCGGCCTTCGCTTTTCAAAGGAGCGGGGGCTTTTTTCACGGGCCAGACTTCCAGAATGCCGGCGGTCAGGACCAGCAGGCCTCCGGCAAGTTCCAGCGGCCCAAGACGCTCGCCCGCAAGAACGGCAGCCGAGACGGCGCCGATCAGCACTTCGCTCATCAAAAGTATGCCGGTACGCGCAGGTTCCAGCTGCGGTGCTGCCCACATGAGGGCTGCGTTGGCTGCGCCCCACCACAGACCGCCTGCCAAAAGGGCAATGCCGAAAGCGGTGCCGAGTGCGCCTAAGCGCAGTGTGTCCGGGAGAGGTGCGAGGAACGGTGCGAAGGCCAGAACACCGGCCAATGCGCCCAGGGCGAACACAAAGCTGGCCGGACCGGCTGGAACCTTTGGCCGGACGCGCAGGCCGGTGGTGGCAACAGCCCATAAAAAGCCGGAGACAAGGCCGAGCCATTCGCCCAAACCCTGCGGCATTGGCACCTGGCCGCCCGCGCCAAGCATCAGGCCCAGCCCGGCAAGACCTGATGCAATTGCGGCGATGCGCAGTCTGGTGGCGCGCCAGCCAAGCACGAGGCGGCCGATCAGCGTGCTCCAGACCGGCGTCAGGAAAAACAGCAGAACGATGATCGCAACCCGGCCATAGACAAAAGCGGCCGAATACAGAACGAACGCAAAGCCGCCAAGCGCTACAAAACAAAGCGCAAGCCGGTCGGCTTTGAGGAGCGCCGACGGCCGGGCAAACGCGAAAGGCGCGGTCAAAAGCGTCGCGGCGGCAACGATTGCTGCTGATCCCCAGGCGCCTTGCAGACCGGCGGCCTCGAGCTGGCGGACCGGGAACCAGTAAAGCCCCCAAAATGCACCGGTCGTGACAACGGTCAGCGTCGCGAGGAGGCGTGTTTGGCTAGGCGGCATAAAAACGTCCTGAGTCGGGCAGGGCAAGCCCCGCAGGCTATCTGGATTTTGAGAGGGGAGAAACAGGCCTGGCTTGCGCACGCTCCATGTCCGCCTTGAGCCGCAAGGTCCATTCTGCGCTGGTCTTGTCTGCGAGTTTCGCAGTTCCCGGAGTGATCCCTTTTGCAGCTTCCGGATCGAGGCAAAGGGCCTCCAGCACCCGGGCGAGAGTGGCCGGTGGATCTGCCTCAAGCTCGGAATAGGTGATCTTGATCGGTTTTATGGATTCGCGCTTAAACCAAGCTGTCCAATCACGGTCAAACGCCGTGAAACGGTGATAAGCCTCACCGAGTGCACCGGCGTCATAGGCTGGGGGTGAAGGGGGTGAAAGCCGCTCAAGCTCGGTTCCATCTGGAGCTTTGTGCCAGAGTCCGGTTTGCTCTGCCTTGACGAAGGAAACCGCCTGCGCCGCCTTGTCTTCCCGGGTCAGGTGAATGAACCGGATAGATCCGAATGCCGCCTCAAGTCGTTCAGCATCGCTGCTGCTGCCGGGATACAGGAACGCCAGCTGATCCATGAAAAAGCTGAAGCTGTGCCGCTGCAAGCGCAACCCGAAAAGCGGGCCGCCGTCACGGCCCTGCGCAACAGCTGCCGCAAACGTTTCTCTCACATGCTCGGCCGTTGAGTGTTGCGCCTTTGGTGGGAGACTGAGATAGGAGCACCATTCGGAAACATCGGGTTTGTGAAAATAGGATTTTGGATTCCCGGCAAGACCGGTGTCCTTCAAAAGCTTGCACAACAAAGTGCTGCCGCTGCGGGGTGAGGTGCACAAGATGTAAGCATTTGGGGGGAACATCAAAAAGCCTTCGGAAACGAGCGCGCGCGAATCCCAGGTCGGTCTCTCACATTTGGCCCGACCTGACTAGGAAGGAAAAGCGGTTTCTTCGGGTGGCGCCCTGATTAAACCCCGTATTCTGGCCGGCCCGAACCCGTCCCAGATCCTGTTGGGCAGGGGCAAGGCCGAGCAGACTATCTAGCGTTTGAAAGGGATTGGAGCATGGGTTCCCAGCTCCGCGGCCCCCGGTATTAAAGGAGGGGCCTACTGGATCAAGCAGCTGCCAGAATCTTTGCTGGCAGGTTTGGTTTGCTTGATTTTTTCATCAAGTGCGCGAACTGTTTCGCTGGTCAGTTTGACCTCCCGCATCCCGAATTTGGTGTTGTGCTTGGCCCGGATTTTCTTGAGGACGTCACGGTCATCACAATTCTTGACAGACGGAGACAGATCCCAACGTTTCCTCTGTGTCCGCGGGGCCAGCGGCGGGAAATTGTTCAAGCACGCATCCACCGACCGGCTATCGCCATTCGGGTGATTGATGATCTTGTGTTTTGCCTTGTGATCGTCCTGCGATACGTTCTCCGCGAGCGTCTTCAGGGCGTCCGCGCTCACCTTCTCGTTGGCGAGCAAACCACGGGTGATGGGCAGGTAGGCCTGGTCGCGAATGGTCAGTAGACCGACCGTGCCTGCCAGATGCTCCTGCTTTTGCGGATGCAGGAACGGGCTTTGGGCCATTGCATGCAAAACATCCCGGTTTTGTACGTTCTGTCTGCAGTGGTTCTCCAGCCAGCGCGCCGTTTGTTTGGTGATCTGCACGGGCGGCGAACCAACGCGGCCGATCAGGAAAATTGGCTGACCGAGTTTGTTCGCCGGGTTGTTCGGGTTGAAGAACTGTTTCGGGGCATTTGTGTGCATGGCAACAAACAGCTGGATCTTTGGAGACTTGGACCGGGCGAGTTTTTCCAGTTCAGGTGCCGAGAAATTCGCAGCTCCCCGTGAGCGGATGTAATCGAGCTGGAGATCTTCCGGAGCATCGGCGATTCTGGTTGCGGCATCATGCAGGCAGAATTTTTCGTTTTGGCTCTTTCCGAACACCAGCTGCTGATGGTTCCGGTCAATGGCAGCAATTGCGTCGGCATCCAGATCAAACAGATAGGAGAACAATACAAAAGATATGTCGCGGTTAAAACCGTGAGGCGTGAAAACGGTTTGGGGTTCCCGGAGGTCTCGCTGTTGGGCGGAGGGCGTTGGAGCAGGTGAGGTGGCAATTGGAGAGGGGGAGGCTAAGAATTGCTGGTTCGGAGAGTTAAACCGGACGAGGGCCAGGGGTGCCTTGGGGGCTGGTTTTTGAGAACCGTTCGCTGCGGTTTGCCCGCTCATTGGAGAGCTGGTGCCGGTTCCATTGTTTTCGGCGGCAGGCGGCAGGGAGCCTGACACTTTCGCTGCGGTGTTCTTTGGGGGCGTTGGTGTAAACATTTCGGCGTCCTGTCTTTTGGGGATGCAGCGTCCTAGCGCAGCTCCGTAGGGTCACCTGAAATTGGAAAAGCTGATCTCTACATGCCGGGTCCTAATGAGTTTTTATGAGCATTTTTTGCTGGCTGTCCCTCGTTTGCGGGCAAGCTGACGGATTAAGTCAACAGGCTAACGGGATCATTGCGAGGGCGCTTTCAGAGGTCTCCGCCAGCTTTGAACTGCTGTGTGTGAGCGGCTCAATGCATTCTCGTTTGACCGATGCGCTCACGTTGCGATTGAAGCCGGCAAAGCGATGATAGGATCCGCGGCGTGGGTCTCCTGAAAAAACCAGGGTGTGATCACGTCGGGAGCTGCTTCGGTTCACCGCGGTGCGGATCGCCAGCATTTTTCCCGGCTACACTGTTGTGCGGCCTGCCTGGTTTGTTAAAGGTATGTTCAAGCACAGTTGGAGCGGCGGCTTGCGCCGCCGCTTCGCCGGTGACTAGTAAACCGGAGCCTGTCCGCCCGGCAGGTCAATCTGGAACCGCTTTGCCAGAATTTCCATGGCCTGACCGGTGCCCAGTTGCGCGATCGCCTTGATCTGGACCGGGTCCTTGTAGAATGCGCTCAAGGCCTTGATCGTTGGGGCATGGCCCCAATGAGCGCTGTCGACATTCTCCACTTCGTGTTTCAGCCGTTCATGGAACTGGGCAAGAGCGAACCGGACACTTTGTTTGGTCATGGCGGCAAGGGCATGGTTTTGAACCACTTTCCGTGCAGCCAAATCCTGTTCGTTGTTCAGCTCCGGTAGATCATCGTGGCGTTGGGCATACGCTTGCAGGGCCTCCCAGTCACCGGTCATGACTTTCCGCAAGGCTTCGTTTTCCTTCGCAGCGATGTATTTTTGGGCGTAATTGTATGCCGTTAGCCCAATTACGCCGACGGCGCCGACACCCAAAAGCGCCCACCCAACCGGGCCGGCTGCCGCGGCGATGCCAACCGCGGTCGCCCCAGTGGCAAGTGATGCGCCAGACGCAATACCGCCCGCAATATAACCGGCGGCCAGTGTTGCCTCACCAATCGCCTTTTTGGTTTTCTTGCCGGACAGGTCGGTGTGGTGCTTGGAGACCGTTTCATAAATTCCGGCAAGTTCCGGGTCGCGCGGCGCAAGAACGCTGTCGTTGGTCTCATACTGCCCGTTTGCCTTCACCGCAGACAGCTGCTCGGTCTGCTTCATGAAGACATTTTTGACATCAGAAGCCTTTTGAGCCGTTTTCTTGTCTTCGTGAGCACCGTGTGCCTCGTGAATGGTTTCGTAGGTCGCAACGCCTGCGCCAATCGCGCCGGCGACAAGCCCAAGCGCACCGCCGGCGACCTCGAGCGCGGCCTTGGTTGCCTCCTTCATCGGTAGATCGTGGAAGAAGTGCAGGGCGTGGAGCGCGTCTTCACCAAGCTCGGCCACGTATTTGATCAGGTTTGCCGTCGCAATCCCAAGTTCTGCCTTGTATTCCGAGCGCATGGCATCGGCGACTTCCTGATTTTTGCCATAGGTCGCAACCATCTTGGACATGGTCTTGTTGGCTGCGTCGGCGGCGCGTTTTTCGGTGCTCAAGTCCCGTAGCAGCCGTTCCTTGGCGTTTTCGAACGGTGCGAAGCCGAGTTGCGAACCGTCATTCAAGCCATTCGAGACTTCGCGCATCAACTGAGCGTAGGCGTTCTCGCGAAGGTTCGCGTCTGCATTTGTCAAATAGGTTTCAAGATGCTGTTTGCCGCGTTCACTGAGATCTGGCGACAGTGCCAGGACAACCCGTTTGAATACGGCTGCATCTCTTGGCTTGAACGTGGCCGGGGCATGCTGGCCCTTGTTCAGAGCAGCAGCGAAACCGCCAATCAATTCCTCGGGCGGCACCATGTGTTTCAAGCCCTTGTCGATGGTCTTTACAGCAAGTGAAACTTCTTTCCAGTTGCTATCGGCCTGCTTGAAGGTGCGGGCGGCGGTCCGGTAGTCGTCGCGCACCTTTCCTGTGACATGAAGGTGATGCGAGGCGTCCTTGGCAAGCATGACAGCCTGTCCGAGACCCAAAATGTGTTCGACGCCTTTCAAGCCGAGCGCCGCTGCATCGACCTTCAGATCGAAATGCAATTCCTCGTGGAACAGGTGTTCACGCTGATGAGCAATTGCGTCGCCGAGAAGAAGCCCATTGTTGGCTGCCTTGAAGGCGTATTTTGTCTCGGTCGCACCGAGTACCTTGCCAACAGGGCCTGCCTCGTGATCGTGGCCGTGTGCGCCATGTTCATCGTGACCGTTTGCTTGGGCCTGACCGTTGATCTGTACCTGGCCATTGACTTGTTGGTTGTGCCCGTTGCCGTGTCCTTGTCCGCTTGCCATAGCAATAAGTCTGTCAAACCGGTCTTCCTGCCAAAGCCGGCCTTTGGCGCGGATCTGAGACCGCGCCCGGCCTTCATCAAGAGACCGGTCCAGATCCTTGAAAACGTCTCTGTTTGCTGACGCCATCATTTTGGCAAGGTTTTCGCCCCGCAGCTTGAGCTTGGTTTTATCGGGATCGTCCTGTTCGAGGAGCTCCTTGAAGCCCCGGGCCCGGCTAGGCAGGCCTGCATGGCCGGCCCAAAGGCTCGGTTCACCTAGAAGCTTGGTGAGCTTTTCAGTCCTTTCCGGCGTCAAAAGGTCCGGGTTTTCAATGGCTGCAAGGATCAGCTGGTAAGCTGCATGGCGTTGGCGGACCGGGGCGAGTTCCTTATCGAAGCCTTCGGCAGCTGACAGTCCCATAGTATCCGCACCCTTGGAGCCGGAAATCGGCTTCAGGTTGAGCTTGCGATCGGTCAGGATGTTCCGGTCTTCATTCGCCCGCATCAAATCCTGTTTGACGTCCTTTGGATCACGCCGTGGCACGGATTGATTGAACGCTTTTTTCAAGGCATCCCGATCAGTGATGCCCGCGCGGTCCATCATCCAGTCAACCAGCGGAGCATGGGGAGACGTTTTGTTGAAGATGGCATCGCCGTGAAGGCGATAGTCCTCGCACAGGTTTCTGACCTGATCCCGTGAAAACCCACCGTCCTGAAGAAGTGTCTCGAACCGGGTTGCATCCCGCAGATGACTGAGCTCCTGCATCCGGGAACCGGAACGGCCCTGAGGCATGTCCGCTTCGCTGCGGTAGACAAGTGCTGTGACCAATGCGCTGGAACAGTGCAAGTGACCATTGTCCTGCTGGGCATGTGTTCCACCGCTGTGCAAAAGCGCATGAAGCCCTGCGGCCGCAATCGACAGCCGTGCGGGGCCATTCATGCCCATGGCGTTTTTGTAGGCTTCGTTGGCTTGGGCGGGCGTGAGGGATGTCGCACTTGTGTGAGCGGCCTGGCGGGCCTGGAGGGCGGGGTCCGCATTTCCAATATCATCGAGCTTGGCCTCAAAGGTTTGGTCATACTGTTGCGCGGCCCCGTTGGTCAGGTTTGCAGTATTGAGCGAAGCGTTGACCAATTTGATGCTGTTGCGCACGAACAGTGTGGCCGGATCCCGGCCGCGTTTCGGGGCACTGGCACTTTCATTGGACAGGCTTGCAAACGCGTCTTGAGCAGCTTTTTCCGATTTCTGCCAGGCGTTTTGTAGGGCGTCCGGTTCATCGCCCGGATAGACCAAAGGCGAGGTTTCAGCGATTTCGTTCAGATCCGGGTCTTGATGGTTGCCTCCGGCGCGTGCCGCTTGCTCCAGGGCGATGCCGGTGATCCGCCGTTTGACAAACTCCTGGTTTTCGGGGTCTTCGAGAAAACCGCGTTCATCGGATGCTCTCTCGAAGTCGAAATTCGCCTCGAAGTGCTCGACGCTGCTGTTCGCATTTCGAAACACCAATTCTGCATTTACATCCGTCTCGGGGCCTTTCGGCGCTTCGTGCCCGGAGGCGATCTGAAGCCCGGGATACGTCGTCTGAATGTGTTTTCTGATCGCCTTGATGTCCTGAACGGTCACCTGGTGACGCAAATCATGCTGACGACGCTGCCCCACCTTGGTCAGGCTTTCATTGGCAATTTTCACACCATACTGGTTGACCAGCGCGCGGTAGACCGCAGCGGCCCCGGCCTTGCGTTTTGCATCACGTTTTTCGCGCCGTGCAGAGCTGAACCCAAAAGACCATGAATTGTGCAGGTAGACCTTGCTTTGGCCTTTCTTGCATGCCGCTCGGACGTGCTGGTTGTCTTTTCCGTCTTTTACTTGGCTATATATATTGCAAAAGCTTTTGTTTGGATCGAGTTTACTGAACATAATTGTCCCCATATCTGACAGGGCCAATATAGGTCTAACTTCGATAAGTGGTTTTTATATAGATATTTGTCGGACATGCACTGCGGGCAGGCCGAAGGCTAAGCAGCTGAATACCTATGGGAAGGGGAGGCGGCCGGACCGGGGGAATGCCAAACTGTCGCAATCAGATGGCAATCCGCCAAGCGCCCCTGCCTCAGAGGAAGGCTTGCGTCAGGTCCGACCCATGCGGACTGGAACTGTCACAGCAGACGAAACCACTTCATCAGCCAGTAGGAACCAAGGGCGGCAAACGCGACGATGAAACAAATGGCGCCAACCAGAATGCCGGTTAGAGGCCACAAGTTTCCCCCGGCCGCGAACGCAAACATAGCGCCGGCAACCAATCCTGTGCTGCCCCAAATGGCGGAAAACAAGAAAATTTCAATGGTTTTCGCCAGCATGGTTCAACTTTCAAACGCGCAGCTTAGGTGAGGACCCTTTGGTCAATGCAGAATAAAGGTATTGCTGTCAGGGATGTTTTCCAGCTTTGGCGGCCTCGTCCCGCGCCTCATGGCCGCTTGAAAGCCGGAACGCTTCGACCGGGACATCCTTCCCTTTGACCTTGCGCGGACCAATTGAAACCCGGGCCACGTCGTCCGGCAGCTTGTCGGCGATGTCCGACGACACGATGATGATCGTCTCCGCCGTATCGTCGATTTCCTTGCCGAGGCTCTCCAGCCGGGAGGCGACATTCACAGTATCGCCGATCACGGTGTAGTTGACCCGCTCCGGGGCGCCGATGTCACCGACAACAAGCGGACCAATATGGAGGCCGATCCGCACACGGACCGGATCTTGCCCCGCCGCCCGGCGCTTTTCGTTGTCTTGATGGATCGCCGCCGCCATGCCAAGGGCTGCGCGCGCGGCCGGTTCCGCGGGATTGTCAAGTGTTTCCGGCGCACCCCAAAACGCCATCACGCTGTCACCGATATATTTGTCGATCGTACCGTTTTGCTTTCGGATTTCGGCGCCGAGCAACGACAGGTGGTGGTTGACGAAAGACGCAGTTTCACCGGCGGTCATGCCTTCGCTCGTCGAGGTGAAACCGGCAATATCGGTAAACAGGACAGCAACAATCCGTTCTTCCGGAGGTGCATCCGAGCGTCCTTCCGACAGAAGCTTCATCACCAGTGTTTTTGGCAAATAGCGGTTGAACGCCTTCAGGCCGCCGACCATGGCGTTGAACCCGCTGGCCAGGTCGTCAAGCTCGCGGATCGAGCTGGGTGGCAGGGGGGCGACATTGCCCAAGCTCAGGTTGGCGACATGTGTGGACGCGGCTGAGGCGCGCTGTATGGGGCGGGCAATCCGCTGGGCCAGAATGCCGGCTCCGGCCAAAGACGCCAGAAGCAGACCGGCCCCAATGATCGCGGCGCCAATCAATGCCTGGATCGGGTGATCGAGATAGTCTGCTGGAAAATGAACACCAATGCGGACCGGAAGGCCAAAGAAATTTTCGTTGTAGTCTTCAATGATCAAGAACCGCTTATCGCCGAAATCATCATAGCCGGCAAAAAGCCTGTCCCGGTCTGAGATGTCATACAAGCCGTTGTCGATCTGCTGGAGATCGTGAAATCCGGCCAGAAAAGGATCCGGCACTTGCTCGACACCAATCAGGGTCTGATGCGTGCCGAGATCGTCAAACTTCTCTTCCAGATCGGGATGCGCGACGATGTCCGTGCTGTTTTCGCGCATGAGAAAAACAGTGAGCTCATCATCCGAAACGTTCCACGTCACCTCCGACATGCGGTAGAGAGACATGCCGACCATCACGCTGCCCGCATACGCCCCGTTTTCATGCCGGGGCTTCACGTAGACCATGTAGGTGTGCTCACGGTCCGGTATATAAAGCGGATCGCTCCAGAAGGGAGCGGTTTCCGTCCCGGCTCTGTCGAACAAGGGTTTGACGAGCGCATCATCCGCTGGAATGTCAATGGTTTGTGCCGACAGCGTGCCGTCGGCATCTCCGCGGTTCACCAGGATTGACCGGCCTGAAGGGCTGGCCGCCAACACGAACGAGACATGCTCCATCGGCGCAAGTGCCCCGAAAAGATAGGCCTTCATGGCCTGCGCATCGTCTTGGCGGACGCTGCCTTTTTCCAGCGCAAGCGCTGTGTATTCCGCCGCTTCTGTCACGGCGTAGAGCTGTTCGATGAATGCCGTTTCCAAAGCTTCCATTCCGACATCGACCAGCTCGCCGCCGAGTTGCCGGACCACTTCCTGCGAAGTCAGCGCCTGGACCAGGAACACCGCACCGGCTGTAACCAGCACGAACAGGCCGAGCACGGTGGTCAGGGTCGGTGTAATGAAGAACTTCTTGGGCAGGGACACGGGCCTTGGATGCCTCCGGACTGACGCTTGGAAACGCCTTTCTTTTAGAGATAAAAAAGCCCGCAAGGTCAACGGCCTTGCGGGCTTTGAAAAACGTTGGGGCGGGCGCCGGATCAGCCGGCCTTTTGCGCCTCGTCGAACTTGTGTCCGTAGTCGACAGCGATTTCGTAGTCCGGGTCTTCCAGAACCGAGACCTCGACCATGTTCCCGGCCTTGGCCAGCAGCTTTTTGCAATCGGGCGACAGGTGGCGCAGGTGCAGGCGCTTGCCGGCAGCTTCATACTTGGAGGCCAGCGCGTCGATCACTTCCAGTCCCGAATGGTCAACCACGCGGCTGTCGATGAAGTCGACAACAACATCCTCCGGATCGTTTTGCGGATCGAACAGATCCGTGAACCCGGTGGTGGAGCCGAAGAACAGCGGGCCGGACAGCCGGTAGACCTTCCAGCCTTCCTTGCTGGTGCCAATGCGGGCGCTGATGCGGCTCGCAGCGTTCCAGGCGTAGGCCAGCGCAGAGATGATGACCCCAACCACAACGGCAACGGCCAGATCGGCATAGACCGTCACGCCGGTCACGATGATCATCACGATCGCATCGGTCATCGGGATCTTGTGCATAATCTTGAGGCTGGTCCAGGCGAAGGTGCCGATCACGACCATGAACATGACGCCGACAAGAGCCGCGACCGGGATCTGCTCGATCAAGGACGAAGCGAACAGGATGAACGACAGCAGGAACAGGGCCGCGGCAATGCCGGAAATGCGGGTGCGGGCGCCGGACTTCACGTTGATCATCGACTGGCCGATCATGGCGCAGCCGCCCATGCCGCCGAAAAACCCGGTGACGATGTTGGCCGTGCCCTGGGCCATGCACTCTTTGGA
Organism: Roseibium hamelinense; assembly: GCF_007830545.1. Classification (GTDB taxonomy): domain Bacteria; phylum Pseudomonadota; class Alphaproteobacteria; order Rhizobiales; family Stappiaceae; genus Roseibium; species Roseibium hamelinense. The sequence goes on along the minus strand of NZ_VLLF01000001.1, from coordinate 974,458 downwards.
GGCGCCGCCCTTGGTGTTGGTCATGTCGGCCACAAGGTTCAGCGTCAGCAGCGATTCAATCAGGCCGATTGCCGCGAGAATGACCGCATAGGGCAGGATGATCTGCAGGGTCTCCAGATTCAGCGGCACCATCGGAATGTGGAATTGCGGCAGGCCGCCGGAAATGGATGCAAGGTCGCCGACCGAACGGGTGTCGAGACCGAAGCCGAGCGCCAACGCCGAGACCACAAGGATGCCGGCCAACGGGGCAGGGAACGCCGTTGTCAAACGCGGCAGGAACCAGATCACCGCCATGGTCAGCGCGACAAGGCCCAGCATCAAATAAAGCTCGGAGCCGGCCATCCAGGTCAGGCCGCCGGCGCCGTCCGGCACCTTGAACTGGCCGAGCTGGGCCAGAAAGATCACGATTGCCAGGCCGTTGACAAAGCCCAGCATGACCGGATGCGGCACCATGCGGATGAACTTGCCCCACTTCAGCGCGCCAACCGCGATCTGGATCAGGCCCATCAGAACGACGGTGGCGAACAGGTATTCCACACCGTGCTGGGCAACCAGCGAGACCATGACGACAGCCAGCGCGCCGGTGGCGCCGGAAATCATGCCGGGACGGCCGCCGATACAGGCAGTGATCAAGCCAACGAAAAATGCCGCATAAAGGCCGACCAGCGGATTGACGCCGGCCACAAACGCAAAGGCGACCGCTTCGGGCACGAGCGCAAGGGCAACGGTCAGCCCGGCAAGCAGTTCGATCTTGATCCGGTTCGGTGTGAGTTTTGTAGAAGCAGGCGCAAGGGCCTCGGCACGCGCGGTCAAGAAATACTCCAATCTATCTGGCTTTGTTGGGGCCGCGCCGCGTTCTGCCTGGCAGGCGCAAAAGCCCAAATCAATTGGGGGCGTTGTACTTGACTTTTTGCAATGCAGCAAGGTTGCCCTGTGGGCAGCTGCCATGCGGGCCTCAGGCGACCCGCGGCAAAACGCGCCAGGATACGCACCGGAAAACAGGCCCCGCAACACGACGGGCAGGGGCCGGCCACCTGTTCGAAAGACGGCGGGCAACCGTTGAACGGCTGCCCGCGCCGCGGACAAGGCGGTGATTGCACAGGCCCAATGTGCGTTTGGGAGCCGTTATGGCTCCTGCCGTTCCCGGCAAGTGTCAATCGGGTAACCGCGGCTGACATGGGTTCCGGTGGCCGTCTGGCCCGCCGCGCGGGTGCCAACCGGCCGTGTGCCCGGGGACAGCATGTCTCCTGCCGCATGAGCGGCCAGCATCTGCGACGGGATCGCGGTGCGCATTCGGCAAGGTTTTCCGGCGAACATCTTGCGCCCCGGATGGGCCCCCGCCAGGCGGGACGAAACGGCGGGCGGGGTTTGCGCCGCCTGAGAGTGTTGACCGGCAGGGGCAGCCTCAGAGCGTGCCGGGTTCAAGAGTGCCCTGCTGTCCCGGTTGGGGGCAGGGGTGTGGCCGGGGGACGCGTCTCCGGCACAGGTGTGTCCCATGGTGCCGTCCGTGTCTGCGGCAACGGCCTGTTCCAGCCGGGCGATGCGGCGCTTCAGCTCTTCCATGATGCGCCGGGCCTCGCTCATGCGGGCGTTTCTGGTATCGAGATCGGTGCGCAGGCTTGCAAGCTTCAGGCTGACTTCATGGACGGTAATGTTCATTGGCGGCGGCTCTTTGATGCGCGGGGGCGGAAGCGCCCCGGCGCACACAAGGCGTCAAGGCACGGCGGCAGACGGTCGTTCGGCCCGCCGGCGCCCCGGGCCCTCCGACAAGGGGCTCGGGACATGGCGCCAGGGCGCCGGCGGTCGGCAGGTGCCGGGCCTTGAGAACGGGGCCCGGCACGCGGTGGTCAGGAAATGGAACAAGGACACGGCCAGTGATGGTCTTTGGGAGGTTTGTTTATGCCCCCGGCGGGCACCGGAAGGTTGTTTTGTTATGATGTTACGGTGTGTCGCTTTTTTGTGCAATCATGAGTTTTTGTGTTGGTGGATTGCTAAGTATTTTGTTCTCGTGCCTCTCTATACTACGAGGGTCAAGCTGCCGCTCAAGGCTGATACAGAATAGGCACTTGATGAAACAGATGAACTGCTAACGCACAGCGAATCAGTCTCTTGTGAAATAACAGATGAGGCAGAGGTTACGGAACTACTCCAGACTTCTACAAAAGATAGGCTTGAGCTTGACGCTGTACTCGAAACCTCAACACCTGAAACTTCAGCTGATAAATCCTTTTTTTCAAAATCGAATTTCGTGATGCTAATTCCGGACAACTTGTAACCTATCGACATGATATCTGACTGAAGTGAGAAGGTCTTGATGGCAAAGTCTGCCGACAGGCTTATTGCTAAAGACGCGGCAAGGTTTAACTCGAGCTTACCTCCCATTGTGTAGAGGCGCTTGTGCCCCCAAACGATACCTGTCGAAATGCCATCCACGCGCGTCAGCGAATCTCCATAGGTTCTGGATTCAGTGTTCGCTTTGTACGTGGTTATTGTGTCGCCAGTCACTCGGGTTTCAGACTTGCCTTTGATGACGACGTCATGGCTCCGCGATCGTTCAACATAAGAAGCGTTCCCATCATCCGCTGAAATCACAATATCCTTTGCGCCGAGCTTGAAATCTTTTCCAAGCGAATCTTTCAGCTCGCTCTCTAGCTTCGCTCGGTCCAGCCGATCTCCAGTGACCAAGTTCATGCCACCATTTTCAGCTCTGATGGTGATGTTGTCCTCAACGTCAAGGTCATAGTCCCCCTTCACCTGGGTGAACAATTTCTCCCCGGCCTTGACCAGGATCCGACCATCGCAGGCGAGCAGAATTCCGTGCGAATCTGCCGGTTCTCCCGCGGCGGTCGCATAGGGATCTGTACCAGCAGCCTTTGCCTCATCGATATGGTGTTGAGGATAAATGTCCGTATACGCCATACTGAATTTTGTTTGTTCTTCGACATCCGAATACTCTCCCAGCCGCAGAAACGTCCCCAGTTGTTGATCGTCGGTTGCGTTGTCAGTCGCGTTCGCACTTTTTGGGACATAAAAATATGTGTGCTGGGTTTGATAGTTGAGGCCCGAACCGTCGAGCACCTGGTTGGGCTGACCGGAATTCGTGTATTGTTGTGTGGGAATGGCCCCAAGCTCGTCCTGAAAGTCCATTTGTTTCCCTGCCCGCGTCTTGCGTGTAATTATTGACTAAAAACAATTGTAAGTTGGATATTTTTGAAAAGAACCCTCATTTTTAAGGATGCGAAAGCGGGCCTGCCGGGATTTGTACTTGCCAATTTTCATAATAATTCACATACAAGCCATTGGTTCTGTTCGTGATTTTTTTGGCTGCACGGCGTCAAGCGTCACTTATGCCGGTCAAAACTGGACTCATCAGTTGGTCAAAACTGGCCTGATGTTTTTCCGGCGCCGAACAGGCGAATACGGGCAGAAAGCCTAAATTTTTCAGCCCGGAAGCAGATTTTGAAACATTTGGTCAAAAATGCACCGGCCGCGGGCGCTGCGGACGCACATGCGGGGGGGCGCAGTATTGAGCGGGCTTATGGGTCGGATTGACGCTGGTCGCGCATTATGCCGGCCCGCGAACCTTGACTGCCGCATGCGTAATGCCAAGTCTGCCTTTCCCAGGCGGGTCTTGCGTGTCTCGCCTTAACCGGCATGTCCTGCGGGCCGGTGAGCAGCAGGCCGGTTGGTATCGGGCTGGTTCGTACCGGGCATGGTGCCGCCGCGAACCGTTAGACTGATCCGGGCGGACGAACTGTCGTTTTTGACAGTCTGGACAAGACGGACAGTCGTGTTGGAATAGGGGCACCCATCTAAAAAGGACCACCCGGCGCAAAATGCCGGTAAACAACATGGCGAAACAACAATGCGTGCACGTTTTACACTAGCTCCGCTGTCGCGCCTGTGTGCTGCGGTCGGAATGATTTTTTGGATCGCGTCCGCTTCGGCCGAGCAAGTGCTCATCATGGGCATGGACGACTGGCCCCCGTTTCGCATGAGCACTGAAAATGGGTTTAGCGGGCTTGACCTGGACGTGATGGCGGAAGCTGCGCGGCGTCTGGACATTGAAATAGACACCCAGCGCTATCCCTGGGGGCGCAGCCTGAAGTCCATGGAAAACGGTTCGATCGACCTGATGAGCGGTCTTGCGTACCGCGAGGCCCGGGCCCGCTACATTCTATACACCGACACGCCCTACTATTCCTGTTCGACTGTGTTCTACACGTCAGCCGGAAAGGCCTCGAGCCTGACAGTCTATGAGGATCTGGCGCAAATGAGCGTCGGCTATGTCCTGCATTCGGCTTATTTCCCCCGGTTTGACCAGGATGAGGCGCTCAACAAGATTGGAATGGCGGAAGAAATCAGTCTGTTGGAGATGCTCAAGAACAAGCGCCTTGATGCGATCATCGGGACAGACTGCCAGATCGACTATCAGATCCGGTCCGAAGAGCTGGGCGGTGTGATTGAGAAGGCGGACTACCGGCCGGGCAACCAGGTTGACCTTTATTTCGGCATCTCGCGCAAGTCGGACTTCGCCGACAGGGTCGATGAGGTGAATGCGGTCATAGCCGAATTGGTCGAGAATGGTTTCGTCGCCGATGCGGCTGAAGCCTATTACGGATCAGACAATTAGGCGTCTTCGCACCGGAAGGTGCGGTCGCGCGGTACACGGTTCGGCAGTTGTGACCGGGTGTTATTGCCCGGTTGACCGGATCGCGCCGCCAGGCTGAGCGCCGATGCTTTGCGGCGCCGTCTGGCCGCCGATGCTGGCGCCGAGCAATGCAGCCGCACCTGCAAGGCCGGCACCGTCGCCACCAACCACGGTGTTGGGCACCAGCTTGCCGACAAGGCCGACGAGCTCCGGTTTGCGCTCCAGCGAGGTCAGCAGTTTTTCCAGCGCCTGAAGCAAGGCAACCCGGTCCTGGCCCAAAACGTCGACCTGGGCACGCTGTCCACGGGCGAGCTCTTCCAGATACTGACGCTCCGCCCGTCCAAGGGCAGCCCGCTCCTGTTCGCGCTGGTTGGCGACCTGAACGGCGATTTGCGCCTCGACCAAGCGCGGCTGTTCGTCGGCGGTCGAGCGGGCCTGTTCTGTTTCTATGCGTTTTTGCTGCGCATCGGTTTCGCGTTCATAAGCGGTCGACAGCTGATCGGCGAGCTGAACGCGCAGGCGCGAGACCAGAAGCTCCGGCGGGATGGCCGGTTCGCCGAGCCGGATCTCACGAATGTCGACCCCAGCCTTGTTGCCTTCCACCTTGATCTGCTGCTCGATGGTCTGCTCCAGGGCATCGCGGTTTTCGATCAGGTCCAGGACGCGGGTTGGGCGCACGGTGAAGCTGGCCGGTTCGACCAGCGTTCCGTCATCGGCCTTGTCCGGCACCCGGATCGACGCGCCGGCCACATTCCGGACGATAGACCGGATCGCCGGTGTCAGGATGCGGTTTTCGATCTCAACAAGACCGCCGACGGATCCGACCACGACAGGCGCATTTTCCGGATCGACCTGAACGAGGGCTCGCAATTCAAGCGGGATGTCCCAGCCCTCAACCTTGACGAACACCGCCCGGTCGGCGGCATCCTCCGGCACGGGTTCGTTCACAGAGCGCTCGTTCTGCTGAATATTGCCCTGCTGATCGACTGACAGATCGATGATCCGCTTGGTGTAGCCACCCTTGTACTCCCAGGTCTGCACGCGGGTGTCGACCAGGGTGACCTCATAGGCCTGCCGGTTCAGATAGTAGGCGCCGGGAAACAGCGGGTCTTTCCAGATGCCGACGCAGCCGCGCGGCACAAGCGGCACGGTCAGTGCTTCCCGCGAGACCTCGGAAGCGGAGACCTCCTCTTCGACGCAGCTGATGCCCGGCTGGGTGACATTGGACTTGACCACGCCAACATGACCGGCGGGAATCACGGTGGCGTTTGTCTGTTCATCGAGGCGCAGGTCGAACAGGTAGCGGTTCAAGCGGTATTGGCCGGGCTTGAGCACGGTTTCCTGCGGTCCGCGAATACCGCCATTGGTCAGAAACACTTCTGCCTTCAGCATGTCGCCGACCTCATCGTCGGGTATTGCTGGGGCCATGAACATGCCGGACGGCATCGCGTTGCCATCAAGGGTCGTCAACTGGCCGTAATAGCCCTCCGGAATGGTGACGACCTCGTATTCTTCGAAATCATAGAGGACGCGCACCAGCGGTATGAAATGAAATCCGGGACCGAGGATTTCCGCCTGCGGACCCTTTTCGCCGTCCATCGCGATGATGCGGCCGGGCGGCAGCTCCTTGAATGCGTAGATCCGTTTCAGATGGCCGACCCGGTCGGCATCAACGAACACGAAAGAGGTCGAGGCCAGCATGAACAGGCCGATGCCGACCAAAAGAATGCCGCCGCCGCGGCCGAACAGAAAGGCAAGTCTGCCCGAAGGCGGTGTCGAGGGGCCGGCCTTTTTAAGCATCAGGACGATGCCGGCGCCCAAGGCCAAAACTCCGATCAGCACGCCGAGCATCGCAGCTCCCCCCGAATCGTCTTCGAAAAACTGTCTTAAGGGTAGCCATAGAGCCAGAATTGGGAAACAGCTGCGTGACTGTTTTCACGAAATATCGGCCGGAGGGTAAAAAGGGGGGGTTACCAGCAGACGCGGGTGGTGCCGACAGTCACGTAGTCGCCGGTAAATTGATCCCACCTGCGGATCGGCCGGTCGTGGCACTCCGGTGTTTGTGTGCCGTCCTCAAAGACGGCAAGACGGGACTGATCCTTGGTGATGGGCGGTTCGGCGTTTTGCCCGGAGGTCTCGGCCCCGGAGGTCTCGGCCGTTGTGCCCGTCGCGGGGGTTTCGGCGGCCGAAGAGACTTCACTGCCTGCGAGCAGGACGGAGAGCGACAGCAACAGCGCACCGACAAACGCGGCCAGCATCAAGGCAAACGCGGTCTTGTGGTACATGGCTGGCCTCCCCTTTCCCTAACCGGCCACAATGCCGGTGTGATGAAACACTATCCGGGCCGGCAGCTTTGCGATGTGACTAGTGTCACGTTTTGCGCGAAGCCATGGACGCACCGGGCAGATCGGGCCCGGTATTAGCCGTCTGGCGTTGCGTCAAGCTGAAGAAAGTCCCGTGTTTTGTGCAGCATCACATCGTGAAACGGGTTCCAGCGCATGCGCAACATGTCGGCCGGGGGTACCTCGGACATGCCCCGTTCACCGCGCAGGGCAAGGTTGCCAAGCTGCAAACGGGAATGCTCGGGCGCGGGAACAACCCCGTATAGCGGATCCTCCCGGGCGAACGGCAGGGACACATGGGCAAGGGAATAGACCCCGCGCGGCCAGCTAACGCCAGTTGGAACACGATCAGCGGTGTTCGCTCCGGCAGGTGTCCTCTCCACAACGGTGTCCGGCACAGATGCGGTTTCGTTGGTCAGTAGATGCAGGGCATAGGTGCGGGTTTCGTCGCCAAGTGCGGCCTTGACGAACTCGGCGGACCCATCGGCCAGAATTGGCCGTTGGGTCATCAGCTGGTTGGTGCCGAACAAAAACAGTTCGGAACCGTTTTGCGGCAGCAAGCCATAGAGGTTGGTGATCATGTCCCGCGTGACAACCGTTGCATCGACCGTGGACGAGAATCCGAGAATCGGTGGCAGGCCGTCATGCGTGCCCGCGTCAAAATGGGCGCGCATGCGGTCGCGGATTTCCACGGTCAGCTTACGGGTCACATATCCGGCGTTGATGGCAAAGGATGTGTATTTGTATGGATCGTATTCCGGCCCGGTGGCGTTCCAGGCGAGATGCTGCACCCCCAGAATATGCCCCAGCCGGATCGCCAGGGGCGCATAGGCTGCAGCGGGTGTCACGCCGATGGCGGGCGACAGCATGACGATTTTGTCGGCACGTGGCAGGTCGGGAGTGTCCAGCTGGCGCAGTGCATACACAACTGCCAACGCCGCACCATTGGAGTAGCCAACGATGTAAAGCGGCTTGTCCGGCGCCCTGTTGTGGAGATCCCGCACAGCGAGCGCTGTTGCGGACACCATGTCCTCGGCGGTGACGTCCAGCAGACCCGCGGGTGCCGTGCCGTGTCCGGGAAGCCGCAATCCGGCAACGGTTGCGCCTGATTGATGAAGCTTTTCGCCCAGGGACCGAAGGCTATAGGGTCCATCCGACATGCCGTGCAGCAAGAGCACCGAGGCGGCTGGCGTGTCCTGCTCCAAGATGAACGTGCGGTTGTGGTTTTCAGGCCAGGTTTCCGGGTTGGAAATACTTCCGGGCTGGAACCGGTTGAGTTCGTCCGCGTCATCAAAGGTCAGTTGTGCCAGGACTTCCCGGTCGAGCTCTTCGAACAGTCTGTCCTCCAGTGCCTGATACTCTTTCAAGGTGGCTACATTGCTGTCTTGCCGGTACTCCTGTTGAAAATGCGCGGTGTGCCACAGTTCGAGATCCGGCTGGCTTTTCAGATAGATCACCAGGACGGCAACAATCGCGAATGTGCCGCCGAGCAAGGTGAAGCCCGCAAACTTTAGCATCTTGATTGTTGAACGTCGAAGCAGGCTGGACATGGCTGAACCGGACGGGTTGAACGTGAGCGACAGGCAACAGGCGTCTATCGCGGATGGGTCATGTGAGCGCTGCATGCAGCAGAAGTCAAACCGTGGTTGTTGGGGGGCGCTCAAACACCTCGACCAAGCCGTCATTTAGGATTAAACAGGCGCAAAATCAGTGAGGAGGTTCCATGAAGCCGACCAACCCCGTTTTCACCGGCATTGAGACCACGGTGTTTGAGACCATGTCGCGGCTGGCCATGGCGCATGATGCGGTGAATTTGGGGCAGGGGTTTCCCGATGTTGATGGCCCGCGCGACATCCTCGAAAAGGCTTCGGAAACCTTGCTGAGTGGCCCGAACCAGTATCCACCCATGCTTGGGCTTCCCGAATTGCGCCAGGCGGTGGCTGCAGCCAACAAGGCGTTTTATGGACTGGACGACGACTGGGCCTCTGAAGTGCTTGTGACCTCGGGAGCCACGGAGGCCCTTAATGATTGCCTGATGGCGCTGGTTGAGCCCGGGGACGAGGTTATTCTGATCGAGCCTCTCTACGATTGCTACCTGCCATTGGTGAAACGGGCTGGTGGGATTCCGGTTCGTGTTCGGGTCACGCCGCCTGCGTGGGATCTCAACGCGGATGCGCTGGCAGCGGCATTCAATGACAACACGAAGGCCATCCTGATCAACAATCCGATGAACCCGACCGCCAAGGTGTTCACCCAGGATGAATTGCAGCTGATTGCCGATCTGTGCAAGCAGCATGACGTCTATGCGATCTGCGACGAGGTTTATGAACACCTCGTCTTTGACGGCGCGGTACATCGGCCGCTGATGACTTTTGACGGCATGCGCGAGCGCTCTGTCCGCATTGGGTCGGCGGGAAAGACATTTTCGCTGACCGGCTGGAAGGTCGGCTATGTGACCGGCCCGGCTCACTTGATCGACCCGATCGCAAAGGCGCATCAGTTCGTCACCTTCACGACACCGCCGAACCTTCAAAAAGCCGTGGCCTACGGCCTGGGAAAGAACGCAGATTACTATGACGGCCTGGCCGGTGAGCTGGCAGGAAAACGCGACCGGATGGCCCGCGGGCTGGAGGCGCTTGGATTTGGTGTTTTGCCCTGCGCGGCCACCTATTTCCTGACCTGCGACATTTCCGGACTTGGACTTGGAACGAGTGATGTCGACGTATGCCGGAAGCTGGTGAGTGAAGCAGGTGTTGCGGCTGTGCCGGTTTCTGCCTTTTATGGCGCCGACGCACCCGGCGGCTTTATCCGGTTCTGTTTCTGCAAACGGGATGAGGTCATAGACGAGGCTTTGGCGCGCTTGGCGTCCTATCTGTCCACACCCCGGCAAAGCGCATCCGTTTAAACAACGGGCGGGCTGACATGCCCGAGCCTATGAACACTGCCTTTTCGCACACGACCGGTGAAATCCGCCGGTGCCCTTTTCTCCGGCCGGCGCGGCCCTCATACAAAGGAAACTCTCATGGACAATCCGGTCCTGGTGAATGTCACACGCGGTTCGCTGACCGAAAGCCGTCATCGCGGCAGCCTTGCCGTCGTCGACAGCGCCGGCAAGACGGTGTGTGCGCTGGGCGATGCCGATGCGAGGGTGTTTCCGCGCTCCGCCATCAAGGCTCTGCAGGCGCTGCCGCTGGTGGAATCGGGCGCCGCCGAAGCGCTGGATTATGATGATGCGGAACTTGCGCTGGCCTGTGCCTCGCACAATGGCGAGGCCATTCATGCCAATTCCGCGCGGGTCATGTTGATCAAGGCCGGGTTGTCGGAGGCGGATCTGGAATGCGGGCCGCAATGGCCGCAACGCATGGAAGATGCCGCAGAGCTTATCAAGGTTGATGAGGTGCCCTGTCAGCTTCACAACAACTGCTCCGGCAAACACGCCGCCTTTCTTGGACTTGCAAAGATCATGGGTGGCGCCACGAAAGGCTATGTCAATCCGGAGCATCCCGTTCAGCAGGAAATCAAGGCGGTTATGGAGCAACTGACCGGCGACACCCTAACCAGCGACATTTGCGGCACGGATGGATGCTCCATCCCGACCTATGCCAGCCCCTTGCGCAGCTTCGCCAAGGCCTTTGCCGTGTTCGGAACGGGCGACGGGCTTGAGCCCGGACGTGCGTCCGCAGCCGAGCGGCTTTATGAGGCCTGTGTCAACGAACCATACATGGTGGCTGGCGCGGGCCGCTTTTGCACCGAGGTCATGGAGGCCTTCAGGGGCCGGGTGTTCGTCAAGACCGGCGCGGAAGGCGTGTTCTGCGCCGCGATCCCCGAGCTGGGATATGGCGTGGCGCTGAAATGCGATGATGGCGGAACACGCGGCGCGGAAGTCATGATGGCGACGGTCCTTGAGCGCATGCTGGAGCTCAATGAAGATGAGGCAAAGGCTATCGACCGTCAGGTCAATCCTCCCGTAAAAACGCGGCGCGGCGCCATTGTTGGCGATATCCGGCCAACGGCTGATTTTCTAACGGCGCTCAAAACCGCACTCGGTTAGGCGCTCCTGACGCCCCCGAGTGGCTTGTGCATGCGGACCTTATTGCCGCTGCGCTCATACTCCAGCCAGCCGAGGTGCCGGTATAGCGCAACGTTGTCCGGCATTGCGGCATGGGTTGCCAGGCTTATGTCGGAATATCCGCGTTGCGCGGCCTGTGCGCAGCACGCCTCGATCAGACGCCGTCCGATGCCCTTTTCGCCATGGTCCGGATCCACAGCCACATTGAAAAGAACCGCGGTCTCGCCGTCCAGCACCAAAACAGCGCCGCCGGCAATGCGACCGCCGGTTTCCGCGACAAAGACGCTGTGTGCCTGGATGTCCTCTTCCAGCCCGGACGAGACCTCCGGCAGATCGGGCAAGGCTGCCTTAAAAGGTGCATAAGCCCGGTCTATGCACAACTTCAAAGCGTTTGTGTCTTGCGTCGTTGCCTGTCTCACGCTCACAGTCAAAGCCTATTACCTTTCAAAGAGTTCTACGTTATGCCCCATCACCCAGGTCTGTCTTACCGTTTCACCCACGCCATCACCCGCACACCTGCGGACAGTGTGGCGCATGGTTTGCGTGCCGTCGACCACGGGGACCCGAGCGGAGAGGCGTTTCGCGCAGAACATGCGGTTTATGTCAAGGCGCTTCAGGATGCGGGGGTGAAGGTCGAGACGCTTCCCAAGCTGGAGGCATTCCCGGACAGCTGTTTTGTTGAAGACCCTGCGTTCTGCTTGCCCGAAGGGGCAATCCTGCTGCGCCCCGGTACGGAAAGCAGAGCAGGAGAAGCCGCTGAAATCCGGCCGGCGCTCGAACGGGCCTTCAAGAAGGTTGTCGAATTGCCGGGCATCGGCGCGGTTGATGGCGGTGATGTTCTGATGCTCGACGATACGATCCTGATCGGTCTGTCCGCACGCACCGATCGGGAAGGCGCAACTGCTTTCAAAATGGTTTTGGAAGGCTGGGGCTATGCCGCCAAAATCGCCCAGACACCCGAAGGTGTGTTGCACTTCAAGACGGCCTGCGCAGCTCTCGGCGGGCGCAAGGTGCTGGCAACCCGGGCCATGATCGACAGCGGAATTTTTGAGGATCTGACAGTGCTGGAGGTTCCTGAGGATGAAGAATACGCCGCCAACGTCATTCGAGTAAATGACGTGGTGCTTGTGCCGGACGGCTATCCGAAAACCAAGGCAGTTTTGGATGCGGCAGGGTACAGCACTGTCGTCGTGCCAACGCACGAGGCCCGCAAGGTGGATGGCGGCCTGTCCTGCTTGTCGCTTCGGTTCAACCCGGCAAATTGAATGGTTGATGTGCCGTTCCAGCTGACTGGCGCGGCAACCGCAAGGGGCCTGCGCGCGTGGGCTGAGCCCGCGGAACGCTTCTGAAATCCGCGGCCGGCGGCTTTAAACAGTTAAATAAGCAATCTCCGTTATCATTCGCGCTGGGCTGCAGGACTATGTTGGTATTTGCGGCAAGACATGGCGCGATGAGAAGGAGAGACCATGACGTGCTTCAAGATCGCGGTTGCGTGCATGGCCTTTCTGGCTGTCCTGACCAGCGATATCCTTGCCAAAGATGTCCGTTATCCGGTTGAGCCTGGCCGGCGGGATGTGGAAGATAATTTCGCGTTTCAGGTGTTGAAGCTCGCTTTGGAAAGGTCGGGTGGTGATTGGAATCTCGTCCCCTCCGAAAAGGGTGCAATGAATGAAAACCGGGCGAAACTGTTGATCAGGCGCGGAGCCGGTGTTGATGTCGGCTGGTACGGTACCTACGCAGCGCTAGAAAAAGAGCTCATGCCGGTTCGAATTCCGATCGACGGTGGCTTGCTCGGCTGGCGACTGTTTTTGATCGATGGTGTCCGGCAGAGTGAGTTCGATAAGATTCAGACCCTCGACGACTTGAGACAACTCACCCTTGTGCAAGGCGATGGGTGGGGCGACATTGCCATTCTGGAGGCTGCCGGAATGAAGGTGGATACCGGGCCATACAGTGATCTGTTCACGCTTGTTGGGGCGGGGCGTGCGGACGCATTTCCACGTGGGGTGAACGAGGCTTTCGCGGAACATGAAAACCGTGTGGCCGAGGTGCCGAACCTCGCCATAGAGCAAGGGATCGTGGTCTACTACCGCTATCCAATGCTGTTTTTCGTTCGCAACGGCAATCAGGAACTGCATGACGCAATCTACGGCGGGCTTGAAAGGGCATATGCGGACGGCTCGTACCGGGAGCTTTTTGAACACCACCCTGACAATAAGGTGTCGCTCACAACCGCAAACCTGAACAACCGCCGCAAATTCGAGATCCCAAACCCGTATCTATCCCATGAGACCGCAAGCATTCCAGAGAAATACTGGTTTATGCCGAAAAACTGACCGGGTGCGGTCGTTTCCGCTAAAAAAACGCGCAAGGGGCCGAGCCGAGCCTATATCGAAAGGATATGGAAAGCTTGTTCCCCTAATACCGGGGAGGCTGGTCTGCCTTGGGAATATCGTATGGTTTCAGTCAGCATTTCATCTCCGCAGGGGCGCTGTTTTTGGTGGGGCGCTCTTTGCAGGGCACTTGTGTGCGCGGTGTTTGCCGTTTTCGGTATACTGTCCGCTTTCGCGCAAACTGCCACGGCACCTGTGGTCCGCTATCCCGTGGAAGCCGGACGTGATGTTGAAAACAATTTTTCATTCAAGGTTCTGAAGCTCGCTTTGGAGAAAACCGGGGGCGATTGGCAGTTGGTGCCAGCAGCGGCCCCTATGAACGAAAGCCGCTCGAAGCTCTTGTTGGAACAGGGTTGGCAGATTGATGTCGCCTGGTATGGCAGCTACGCCGAGCTTGAGGAGCGGCTTTTTCCAATCCGCATCCCGATCAATAAGGGGCTGCTAAGCTGGCGCCTTTTGTTGATTGATGGCCGGCAGCAGGACAAGTTCAGCGCAGTGAGGACGATCGAAGACCTGCGGCGCCTCACGCTGGTGCAAGGTGAAGGTTGGACCGATGTCGACATTCTTCGCGCAGCCGGTTTTTCAGTCCAGGAAACACCGTATGAGACCGCATTCAAGATGGTCGGGGCGGGGCGCGTCGACGGGTTTCCCCGTGGCGCCAGCGAAGCCTATTTCGAACAGGCGAACACTGTAGACCATGTGCCCAATCTTGCGGTCGAAAAGAGCCTTGTGATCCACTACCCGCTGGCGAAGCTGTTTTTCGTGCGCAAAGGCAACGCTGCGCTCCACGCCGCCATTCGTGAGGGGCTTGAAAAGGCGCACGCGGATGGCTCTTACGATGCCCTGTTTTTCAGTCATCCGCCAAACCGTCAGGCGCTGGAATTTGCGGGCTTCAAAAACCGCCGCAAGTTTTCCATCGAAAACCCGCTTCTGTCCGAGGAAACCGCCAGCATTCCGGACAAGTACTGGTACCGCCCCTGAAAAAAACCGGGGCGGGACAGCCATGAGGACCGTTTTCAGGCGGAGATTTGGTTTCCGCGTACGGTGAGGTGAGACCACGCGCCGCTGCCCTCCAGTTCATCGGTCGACTTGTCCAGCCAGCGGTAGCCGTAAATGGCGCCCAGCCGGCTCGCCTGGATGATGTTGTCGCTGATGATTGCCGACCCGGCACCTTTAACGACACTGACCGCGATGCCCGTCCCGCAGTCGCGCAAGACATTGCTGGAGGCAATCACATTGCGCAGGTAGGGCCCCCAGCCCAGGAGCAGGCCGAATTTCGGAGCGCCTTCGACAATATTGCCGGTGATCGTGGTGTCGGCTTCCGCAGCGATCCCGATGCCGAAACCGGCAACCTCAGGCGGGTAGGGGCCGTCTTCGACAATGTTCCGGATCAGATTGCCGGAACACACGGCAAGCCGCCCATCGTCGATGAAGTTGGCGATCGAGATACCGATCGTGCCGCCATCGACGATGTTGCTGGAGATCAGGGCTCCCTGAAAACCGAATTCCGAATAAATCGCGGTTTCACCCGACCGGGAGCAAGAATTTCCCGTGATTTGGACGTTAGAACCCGCATTTGCGCGGATCGCCGAAAATGCACAATCGGAGATCCGGTTGCCGGAGACAATGACGTTTCCGGCCCGGAATACATTGATGCCATTGCCAAATTGGCCGGTGCCGCCATTCTTGGCACCGATCCGCTCCACCCGGTTTCCCGTCACCAGGGTGCCATCTTCGCCCTCTGTCCAGCGGTAAATCCAGATGCCGCCATTTGCGCAATCGCTAATGATATTGCCCGAGATCCGGAGCCCGGTCGCCTCATTGGAGCGTATGGCCGCTTCGGCGGCGCCGGAAATCATGGAGTTTTCGATCCGTCCAGAGGACCGGTCGAGGATCACGCCATAGCGGCTGGACCCTGTCACGATGCAGTCGTCGATGCTCAGCCCCGACACATTGCCGAAATACAGCAGGCCTTCACGGTGGTCGCCGATCGACCGGTTGGCTCCATCAAACGTGACGCCGGTCAAGGTGATGTTGCGCACGTCCTCCGCGCTGGCCAGAACGCCGCCGCCGCCCTGATAGACGAGGCGCGTCCGGCCCGGTACGCCGACGATCATCGTGCCGGACGGCAGCCGCAGATTGGCAACAGGGTAATCCCCGGCCGGAAGAAACAAGGCCCGGCCACGCTCGATCGAACGGTTCAGCGCCCGCTGGAAAAGCTGGCTCTGGTCATCGGGCGCTCCGGGCAGCAGGCCGAGATCCGCCGCGTCGATCGAACCTCTCATTTCCGCAACCTGCACCAAGGCTCCAGCGCCCGTCCCGGAAAGGCACAAGGCTGTGCCGGTCAGAAACGCCCGGCGTGTGAGATGTGGCTGGAAAGGAGGCCGTTTCAGGGGCATGACGCAGATACTGTCCCAAACTGACGAAAAGAGGCTGTGCTTGAGAGAATCTGAGCAAGAGCCATGCCGGAGCGCATAGCTTGGCCCTTGGTATTCGATAGCCGGGTAACAAAATTGACGCTTATCAAAGCGGGTAATCCGCGTTTGTGATAACCTAACGTCATCAAGATCAGAGCTTGGGAGGACTGGTCATGATTGCCCTGGAAGACATTATTGGACTGAGCGGACTGACCGAGGACGAAATCCTGGCACTTGCCGAACACGAACACTTACCCGAGGTCGCTGCTGCCGCCATGGGGGCCTACCTGATGCACAGCCGCGACGGCCCGCAAAAGATCCGTGTGATGATCGAGGACGATATCCGCGCGGCTCTTGCAAGAGGCGACTGGAGTCACGCAAAAGAGCTGTTCATGGCTCTGCGGCACTTTTTGAAAGAGCACCGCGACGCACTTCAAGACGCCTAGCGGCCGGACCGTCCCGGCGTTTAAAACCGGTCGTGATTGCCGGCCTGCCGTGGCGATGCTATCCGGGGAGCTTTCATGTCTGTTTGTGAGAGTTTCCGTGTCAAAAGAATTGCTTACCGGGATCGAAGGGGTGTTTGTCCCGGTCTCCGACCCTGAAGTGTCCGCCCGTTGGTATCAGGAAACTTTAGGCTGCGAACTCCGTTCGATCGAGCCTGACGCAGCGGTTGTAAAACTCAGCTCAAAGGCCCCGACGGTTCTGTGTCTTGTGCGGACAACGCCCCCTCAAAAAATGGTCTTTCCGCAAAACGAATTCGGGGTCGGAAAATACATCAATTTCCTTGTTGAGGATTTTGATGCCGTTCGCCAGACGCTCAAACAGAAGAATGTATCGATGGGGTCTGTCGGCGGGGAAGGCTCCTTCGGGTTCTTCACCTTTTACGACCCGGATGGCAACCCGCTTGGCGTATGTCAGTCCCTATAATGGCCCGGTGAAGCAGACGTTTCGAAAGTCGATGCCTTCCCGCTGAAAAGCCATGCCTTGCCGGCAAAGCGCAGGAGCGCACCAGCTTCGGGCGTGTTTCACCCGATACACCGGGGGATTGAGGCCGCGCAGGCCGTAACCGGCGGAAACAGGTCTGATTTGCCCCGGTAAAACGCCCCGCCCAGGGGGTGTAGTCAGCAGCCGGACACAGGGCATGCGTGCGGAAAATCGATATCAAGCAAAGAACGAATTGATATTTGACCATACGTCAGTTTGTAATAGGATGTTGGGAACCTGTTGGTACAATATTTTTCATGATGGCGGTTGCTGAGCCCGGCTGCTTTCCGGTCTGACATAGGTTTTGAAAGGCGAAGCATGGCGCGTCCGCGAGAGTTTGATATCGACGAAGCGATCAACGGTGCGATGCGCCTGTTTTGGGATCAAGGCTACGAGGACGCCTCGCTGGCGGATCTCTTGGTCGCCATGAAGATCACCAAGGGATCGTTTTACAAGGCGTTCACTGACAAGAAATCGGTATATCTGGCGGCGCTCGATCTGTACTCCGAGACCGTCGTCCAGCCGGCGGTGGATGCTCTGAAGGATCCCGGAAACGGGACGGGCGATCTGCGTATTCTTGACCTGTTTGAAATGGTGGTGTCCGCCGCGGATGCGGACGGAGACCGCCAGGGGTGTTTCCTGTGCAACGCGGTTGTCGATCGCGCTGCCCATGATCCGGAAATCGAGCACAAACTTCAGGACATGATGCGCCGTTTGCGCTCGGGGTTCGTCATTGCCCTGTCGGACCCGTCCCTGGGCATGAGCGAAAAGCAAGTCCAGACGACAGCCAGCGGTGTCTTGGCCAGCTATCTCGGTCTGCGGGTCCTCGGGAAAGCGGGCATGTCGCAAGAGCTGGCCAATGATTGCGTAACGCAGGTGCAGAGGCTGTTGACCCCCCATTGATCCCGGTCAGCGCATGTCTGCAATGAACTGCTCTTCCGCGTTTTGCAGGGATGGCAGGTGATCTCGCAGTTTTTGCCATAAATCCCTGTTTGCCGCGTTTTTCGACAGCGTCAGATAGATATCGGAAACTCCGATCGGGTCTGGGAACTCCCGGACATCGGTGATGCCAAGATGGTTCGCTTTCCAGATCGCCACGAGATGCGGTGCCACAAACGCATCGAGGCGTTTGAGTGCCGTGCCGCGCAACAGTTCGGAAACCGTTTCACGGCCCTCGACCCGGGCCTTGCCGCTGTCCTCCAGCTTGCGGAAGTTCGGGTGCATCCGTCCCCTCGCGATTTTCCCGATCGTCAAACCGTGAAGCTGCTCCGGATTACCGGTAAAGGTGAAGGGGGCGTCTTTGTGCGCAAAGATCTTCATCTCAAAACGGGTGATTGGCGTACTCGGATAGTCGAGCCACGCCTCGCGCTCCCGCGTGTAGACGACGGGAAAAATAAGGTCTGCGCGCCCAACCTGGGTCTCCAATTGTGCGCGGGGCCAAACGGTGATGCGGAATTCGACGGGGACACCAGAGGCGGTGGACGCCGCGCTCACGACTTTGACAAGAAGACCCTGCGGCGTGTCCGCCTCATCCAGATAGATATAAGGCGGCGCTTCGAACGCGGTGATGATCAGACGGCGGTCCTCTGCTTTGGCGCAGCTCGTGAGGAGCAAAAGACACATCATGCAATGCGCTAGCACGCTGGCTTTTTGCATAATCGGTCCTTCGAGCTTTGAGTTCGGTAGCACACACTGCGCCAAACAGCGGGCGCCTTCAACCAAAAGAGGAACACTTATGTTTCAATTATCTTGAGCGATTTTTTCCGACCATGGGATTTGCGGGCATGCGATCGCCCGTTCTGGGCTGATCTGGTAGGCGATCAGGTTGCGGGGACACGGCTGGGCAGGAGGTCCAGCCGTCCGATCATGGGCAACTTGAGCGAAACATCCTTGATATCGAGCCCGTAAGTCAGGCCGAGCAGGTTCAGCTCGATCCCTTCTTCGACAGCCACCAGCACTCCGGCCAGGCCAGAAACAGAAAACTGATAGCCGGTTCCGCTTGGGGCCTTTGCCCACAGACCGGTCTGCAGATAGTCCTTGCCGATGGCGGTCGGGGGCAGGTCGAGCTTCAGTTCGGGAACAATCCGGCCCAGATGTGCAATGAACGTGTTGGAGTTCGGGCCGGGCCAAACCGTGTATTTGTTGTTGTACTGATACTCTTGAATGGCGTTCAAAAGCCGCGGGATTGCGGCGTGTGCGCTGTCACCGCGAAAATCGGCGAGCAATTGCGGATCGGATCCGAACCAGCGGCTGTCCGGTGCCCGGCGGGACGCGGAAACGGCATTTCCTCCGTAGCGTACCCGCCAGCCGGTCACCTCGTAAGTCGTGAAATGAGGCGCATCAGCCTCCTTGATCGAGATCCAGCTGTGAACGCCGAAATAGCCGCGCCAGCTGAAGGCGCGCGCCGCATAGACCTGGATGATCGCCTGTTTTTCGATGCTTGGATCGGGCGCGATGCCGACCGGGTCGCGGTTTGCGGTGCTCCAGTGGGCCGCAGAGGAGTGGCTGCCAAAAACGAATGCAGTTAGCCCGAGGCCGAGATTGAAAAGCAAAAAAACCGCAGAGATGATCACGATCCGGCGCATTGTCTGTCAGGACTCTCAGGATATGACGGTGCCAAACTATTATGGGGCGCCGCTCCCAAGGGAACCAGTAAGAGGGTTAGAGTCTTCGGGCTACCGAAATTTGCCGCTGACTGTGAACCGGTCTGAATCTCAGCTGGAAGGCTCCCGTGAAAACCCTGCCTCAATTGGTGGCGGACAAGTTTTTCCAGTGCGCGTCGGCCTTTGAGATGTTGCCCGGAATGTCTTTTTTCCAGCGGGTTTGAACGCTCCTCGAGTAGTTCAAATACAGCCGGTTGCCGACGATGTGCCATGCGTTTGGGTCGATCTCCGCCTTGTAGCCGCGGGACGCGCCGAAGGCGCAATAGCCGTCATATTTGGGCGCGTATTTGTCTGGGGAGCTGTTGAAGATCTCCAGATTGCGCGCATTTGCGAAATGATAGATGTTGCCGTCGTGCTGTGCTGTGAACTCTGGCGACCCGAGCTGGGGCGCCCCCGCGGTAAAGTAGGAACACTGGGTCATAGCCCTTGATAGCCGGATAGGGCTTGCCGGCCGCCAGCGCCAATAAGGTCATGGAGCTGAGCAGAAACACGGCCATTAGCCCAGTTTGCAACAACCATCTCATACCAACCTCCCGCATGTCTTGAGCGCAGATCCGCGACACCTATGAAATGGAACCGGTATCTGATCCGCTCAAACCACTTTCTGGTGAGTGGCTGTTGAAGACAATAGTGTAATTTTTATCAATGGAATAGGTCGGTCAGCGGAGGGTCTGGGCCGCCTCGCACACAACGGCCCTGGCCGCACGTTCAAGCAGCGGATAATCCGGCCGCCTGTCATACCGCCCCCGGTTCAGCCGCGGCACATGGACGAACACCGCGGGCAGCTCACGGCCGAGCGTGTCCCATAGGGTGGCGTTGCACAGATAGTCGCCGGCATCTGTCGAAAGGCTGACCGCAGCCCCGGTGCGTGCTGCCGCGTCCCGCAGCCGTTTCGGCGCCAGAGTGGCGCGCCGTGCGCGCTCAGCAGGCTGCGCCAGATAAGCCGTGCCGGGCAGCCGGCCCTCGGCGTCGCAGCGGACCTGGTTGGCCCTGTTGACCGCCAGTGTCTCAATGTTGATCCCGGAGCGTTTGCCATCGGCTC
Source organism: Roseibium hamelinense (assembly GCF_007830545.1). Classification (GTDB taxonomy): domain Bacteria; phylum Pseudomonadota; class Alphaproteobacteria; order Rhizobiales; family Stappiaceae; genus Roseibium; species Roseibium hamelinense. The sequence goes on along the minus strand of NZ_VLLF01000001.1, from coordinate 953,897 downwards.
CGAAATGGATCACCGCGTCCGGACCGAGCCGGTCGATCAGCGGCTGGGTGACTGCCTGCCGCCCGCGCCAAGTGGCAGGCAGCACGGCATAGTGCAGGCGCACATTGCGGATGTTAAACCCGATGATGCGCGGAAACCGGCGTATAAACAAAGCAGTAGGGTTCACCGGCATCCCCGGAAACGGGGTAAAACCGGTGACAAGCAAGGTTTTCTGAGCGCTCATGCGCAGCTACACTCCCACAAGATCGGCCAGTTCTTCAACCGCGACGGAAACCGCGGTCCTGCCTGCGCGCACGTCGTGTTCCAGGTCTTTCAGGCGCCCGGCGGTTCTGGGGCCCTTTTTCAAAGCTTCCATCATGCGCTGTTGCAACAGGTCATACATCCAGGCGACCTGCTGTTCGGAGCGCCGGCTCTGCCATTCGCCACTGGCGCTCATGCGCTCCTTGTGCAGGCCGATCTGCTGCCACACGGTGTCCAGCCCTTCATTGGCCAGCCCGGAGATGGTGACTACCGGCGGCGTCCAGTTGGGCGATTTCGGAGCCAGAATGTGCAGCGCGGCGCGGTAGTCGGACGCGGCCGACTGCGCTCGCATGGCACCCTCACCATCGGCCTTGTTTACGGCGATCATGTCGGCGATCTCCAAAACGCCTTTTTTGATGCCCTGCAACTCGTCACCTGCTCCCGGCAGCATCAAGACGAGAAAGAAATCGACCATGTTGGCAACGGTGGTCTCGGACTGGCCAATGCCGACCGTTTCCACCAAAATCACATCGAAACCGGCCGCCTCGCATAACAGCATGGTCTCGCGTGTTTTTTCCGCCACGCCGCCAAGCGTTCCGGCAGATGGCGATGGGCGGATAAAAGCATTGCGGTCCACGGCAAGACGGGCCATGCGGGTCTTGTCGCCGAGGATCGAACCGCCGGTGCGTGTCGAGGACGGGTCGACCGCGAGCACCGCCACCTTGTGCCCCTCATCCGTAAGGTTGGAGCCGAATGTGTCGATGGTGGTCGACTTGCCGACGCCTGGAACGCCGGTGATGCCGATCCGCTGCGCGGTGCCTGTGAGAGGCAGAAGCTCCTGGATCAGGCGGCGTGCTTTGTCGCGGTGCTCCGCCTTTCGGCTTTCCACCAGCGTGATCGCTCGCGCAAGAGCGGCCCGGTTGCCGGCGCGAATGCCTTCGGCAAGGTCTGCGGGATCGTCTTTGCGCGGTAAGGTAGCAGTGGTCATGGTTCTAGGCATACAGAAGGAATCGGCGCGCGTCACGCGGGCAAGGCTAGGTAAATGGTTGGCCTTGAGGCGTGTCAGGACTAGACTGCGCCCGTTTCGCTCAAACACGAGCAAAAAAGACAGGCGAGCCGTTTCGAACCATGAATTTTACATCGATTTTGAAATCGCCCTTGTGGGTGCTGGGTGTGGCAGGCACGGACAAGTCGCCGCGCAAGAACCCGATCCTGGGCAATGAATGGCTGAACAAAAACGGACTGCACCGTCAGCGCGTGTCGCTGGCGGCCGGCATGGCGGCTTGGCGGCGGAAACGCCTTGGCAGCCGCATCAGCGACGAGGCACAGGCCCATTTCGATGAGAATGGCTACTTTCTGACCGAGAATTTTCTATCCGATGCCGAGTTCGAGGCCCTGAAACGCGAAGTCTACGGCAAGCCGTTTCAGGCGCGCGAAATGCGCCAGGGCCAGACGGTCACGCGCATGACGCCGCTGCCGCCGACCGTCCTTCAAGACAATCCCGCGCTTGCGGCCTGCTTCCGCAACAAGGACGTGATGGCGCAAATCCGCTACGCCTCTTCGCGCGGAGGCCAGCCGCTCGGGTTTTTGCAAACCGTTATTGCCGAGCCCTCTATCGACGCAAAAGACCCGCAGACCGACCTTCATGCCGACACGTTCCATGCAACTTCGAAAGCCTGGCTGTTTCTGCATGACGTGGGCGAGGAGGATGGCCCGTTCTGCTATGTGCCCGGCTCGCACAAGCTGACAAGCGAACGGCTGGAGTGGGAGTACCAATGCTCGCTTACCGCCAGCAAGGATCCGCGTTCGCACCATGCCAGCGGTTCATTCCGGATCCGCCAGAATGAGCTGGAGGCGCTTGGTCTGCCGCCGGCCAAACGCATGGCGGTCAAGGCGAATACGCTTGTTGTTGCCGATACATTCGGGTTTCACGGACGAACCCCGTCCGACAAACCGACGACCCGCGTGGAAATGCATTGGCACATGCGCCGGAATCCGTTCCTGCCGTGGAATGGATTGGACGTAAAATCCCTGCCGCTGATCAAGGAGCGGGAGCTGGCATTTTTCATGACAGTTTCGGACGCCATGGAAAAACATCTCCGACAGCGGCATATCTGGCGCGATGTCGGCGCAGTGCCGGTGGATGGCCCGGCCAATATCTGATCACCCGGTGAGACGCCTTGCGCGCGGCGAAAACCGCCTGCGGTACTCGGAGGGTGTCAGCCCAACCAGCTCCAAAAACACCTTCCGGAAGGCATTGATGTCTGAATAGCCCAGATCCCAGCCGATCTGGGACACGGTGTCAGTCGTGCTTTCCAGCCGCTCCCGTGCCCGGGTGATCCGCAAAAGCTGGAGATAGCGGATCGGGTTCTCGCCTGTGGCGGCCTTGAAACGGCGCAAGAACGTGCGCTCGCCAAGCTTGGCGATGGTTGCCATGGCAGCCACCTTCCACTTGTGCTGTGGCGCGGCATGCAGCGCATGTTGAACAGACAGGATGGGTGCATCCCCATGACCGAGATTGGCGTGAAACGTGGCGTAAAAGCGCTGTTCGCGTCCACCTGGGTCTGCCAGCAGAAGGCGGGCGGTGTTCAGCATCACCGCAGGCCCCAAAAACCGCTCAACAAGATGAAGGCCGAGGTCGGTCCAGGCCATCATGCCGCCAGCGGTAACGATATCACCGTCATCCACCAGCATTTGGCTGCAATCCAGCTTCACCCTTGGAAACTGTGACTTGAAGCTTTGTTCCGCCGTCCAGTGCGTTGTGGCGCGCCGCCCGTCCAACAGCCCGGTAGACGCAAGATCGAAAGCCCCCATGCAAATCGACCCGGTAATTGCTCCTTTGCCATGTGCCCCTGTGACCGCCTCGCCAAGGGCACCCGGGCTTATCCGCTCTGGCGAGCCCGGCTCCGGCGGCAGAACCAGCAATGCGGCCGGGACTTGCGCGCTGCCCATGCTGACAGTCTGCACACCGGGCAAAGCGAGCAGGGCCGCCTGTTCGCTGGCTGTATGAAACAGGTCCGTCAATCCGTAGTGGACGGACCGGCGCGGGTCGCCCCGCGAAATCAGCTTGATCGTCAACATTGTCTGCATTTGTCGGAATATGCATGATTAATGTCAATTCCGCCACCGGGCAAATCCGTTTCGGCTTGTTACGTCTTGGCCATCGAAAACAAACACCTTGAACCACGGAGAGACCCGATGACCGACATGGAAACCGTTTTGGCTGCAGCGCGCACATCAAGTTCGAATTGGAAAGCCGCCTTCAATCGCGGCGATGCCGCCGGATGTGCGAAGGCGTACGCGGTTGACGCGACAATGACCGCGGAACCGTTCGGCACTTTTTTCGGGCGGGAGGCCATTGAAGGCTTCTGGCAGCAGATAATCGATCAGGGCTACAGCGATGTTGAGTATATCGACCCTGAAATGACCGTGTTGGACGACCGCACCGTCCTTCTGAAGTCCGGCTGGCGCATGAACAAGGCGCATGGTGTCATCACCAAGGAACTATGGGTGCTGCAGCCGGATGGGACAGCGCTTTTGACCGAAGACGCCTTTGAGGTCCAGGGCTAGGCGGTTGAAATGTCAGAGGCGCCGGAAACCCGGCGTCTCGTCGAAACGTCAGGCTTCTGGCGTCCACAAGATGCGCTGGATCATTGCGCCGCGCAGTTCCTCGTTCGGTGGCAGTTGGTCGAATGGCCCGTCATACTGCGGTATCGCATAGACGAGTTCGACATTGCGCGCGCCCTTTGCCTTGCAGATCGCCATGCCGCGCCACAGATTGCGTCCGACACGGCAGTCGCCGCGCCGCGTGCCGACTTCGGAAAACGTCATGCCGATCCGCTCGCCGTTCGGACCTTGCAAATGGTGGGTCACACCATGGACTGTTCGGACCTTGCCGTCCTTGCCCTTGAACACCTGAAGCACCTGAAAGCCATCCGAGTTAAAGGCCGCGATCGCCCACTCGGTCGTGTCTTCCACGGCTGTCTGAATCCCGTCGGCGGTAAAGCCGGGCAGGGCGGCTTCCACGGAACTATTCGAATAGCTCATGTCTTTTGTGATCCCGCCAACGCTGTCTTCCGTGATTTGCACCAGTGTCACATCCGAGGTGCGGGCAAAGCCGAGCGGTTCCTGATCATCGAAGGTGGGAGAGCAGGCCGCGGCAAAAAAAGAAACGGCACACAGGATCGGAACCAGCAGCGGACGCATTCAGGGAAAAACTCCGAAACACAGGGGGGCAATGGATTTTGATCGGTTGATCAAATCAGCGTTGGCGGGACATACCACCCGGACAGGGCGAATGCAAAGTCGGGCTGGAGGGCGGGTCTGTTTCCCACCGAATGCGGTCAGGGGGCTCAGCCCGAGCTCCTGCATGGAAATAAATTGGCATGGGAGAAGGCAAGTCCCCATCAAGAAGGCTGCGCAAAGCGGGCCCTTTGCTCCGGCAACCGCTAGCGGCAAGCGCGCTAACGGCAAGGGAGGCATTTCCCTTACATTCACTATGGGGATGCGGCCGAAACGCCTCAACCCATTTTATCTTCATTTCTCGATTGGGAGGTCACGGGCACAGCATTGGTTTGTTGTGTTCTTGCTGCCATCGAGGCTGTTTGTGGCAGGGCCGCGCCATGAGTACCGTCCCGGACGGCGTGCAATGCCGAGTGATGCACTCTGTCCGTCTCCTGGTGCGCGCCTGCGTCATCGTCCGGTTGCGGCCGGATACGGATTTCCAAACCAGAGGAGTTTCAGTTGCCGTTGGGGCAAACTCAGTCGAACATCCCCAGCCTCAGCGGGTGGAGCCCACTGAGAGCTTTCGGGACCATGCTGTGCGCACAGGTTGGCTATCCGTGCACGCGGACAAACAAATTGCTGTTCACGCAGACCAGGTTCGCGGCGAGGCTACAAGATCGTACAGGTCAGCGAAGTCCGCTGGGCTATCACCGCATTGGCAAGGGTCTGGATGTTTTGATTGGGGTGGCGTCTTGCAGTCTCAAGCGTTGACATTTCGGTATGCGGGTTCTCAATGATTGACTCGATAACGCAGTCAGGGACGCCGTTAATCGGATCAAATGAGCGCCGAACAAGATGGTCCTGCGCCGCGGGCGGGATATGGGCGTCCTTGAGAGAATTTTTAAGGGAACCCTCGAAGCGAGTTATCTGATTGTGAGAGAGTGCGTTGTTGAGATAGTAATCGGTGTTTAAGCGGGCGACCGCATTGTTAATGTCCAGGTTGGTTGATGTTCCGTTGCATATTGTGCTCAGGAACAGTTTTTCATTTCGAAGCAGACTGTTGGTCGCGTTGAAACCTGTCTTGAAAGATTTACATGTACCTTTTGCTTTACTTTGGTTGAGAGAGTTCATGAATGTGGAAATATGACCGGAAACATTGCTGGGAAGGTCCAGGTTATTGTCTCTTTTTCTAATTACCTCTGCTCTTGCGCGATTATTACGCGATTTATCGTAGTTTAGACCGCCGGATCCGCAAAAGTTTGTTGTAAATCGGGTATTGCTCAACGTTTTAACCCTTATTTTAGTGTGTAAATATAAAATACAACTATTTGTAGTTTTTAATATTAAATTTATGTAATGACCTTATAATGTGGATGTATAATGCTCAAAATTGTTTGAAATAGAGGTAATTTGAAGAAGCAATTGGAAAATAAAAATCAGAAAAATATCTGTATGACCGGATAGGTTGCGCGCTTTTGGTGGTCCTGCTGCGCTGTTTTCCAGGAACCATCTGCACGCAAGGCTGGGTGTTAACAGCTGATTCCCATGAATTTGCGAAAGTGATCGCCAATGGAAGGGGGGCTGCGGCAGGGGCAGCCATGGCAAACGGTGGCATTGGTTTCGGATAGCGCGTCAATGCGCTTCTGAACAGTACCCGGACGGAAGAGACGTCAGCGCCGGGAGCGGATGCGGGCACGATCGAGGAGTTCTTGGGGACTTATGCCGGCAGCAGGCTGACCGGGGCGGCAGCTGATGACGTCCGTGACGACGTGGCCCAGGCCGAGGACGATTTCTTGGACGTCTTTACGGATATCTACGGCCAAGAGCTGAGCAATGTACAAGGGCGTCGTCTTTGATGCATCGATGATGCACTTGACAGGATGTTCGAGAAGCTTGGGGCCGGGCTCGGCGGCCGTGATCTGACAGAGGGTGAAGACGCGGTCATCTCCACAGCCGATCGCTCTTGCTTCGATGGTCTTGACGGTGTTTTCACAAAGCAAGGCGATCTGGCGGCCGCCGAAGCACGGCGCATTGATGACACACTTGCCGGCCTGTCGGATGCCATTGATACGGTTCTTGCCTGATCGTGTTCCGGCGTGGAGCCCGTGCGCAATCTGGCCCAGACCTCAGGTCTGGTCAGGCTTGATCCATTTCGGCGTTGAGGGGGGCTGGTAGCTGCGGAATTTTTCCAAGAGCCCGTCTGGCGTATCGGCCACCTGCATCATGTTGCGCATGACCTGCTTCATGAAGCCCTCGCGGGTCTGATGATCCAGAAAACCGATCAGCCCGTCATAAAAATTCAACGCGTTCAACAGCCCGCACGGTTTTTTGTGCAGGCCGAGCTGGCCCCAGGTCCAGATCTCGAACACTTCCTCAAGGGTGCCAACGCCGCCCGGGAGGGCGATGAACGCGTCAGAAAGCTGTTCCATCATCGCCTTGCGCTCATGCATCGAGCCGACAATGTGCAGCTCGCTAAGGCTTTCGTGCGCGATTTCCTTTTCCTGGAGGTGCCGGGGCAGAACGCCGACCACAGTGCCGCCATGCTGGAGCGCACCATCGGCCACAGCGCCCATCAGGCCGACCCGTGCACCGCCATAGACCAGGGTGATGCCGGCTTTTGCAATGGCCTGACCTGTTGCAACGGCCAAGTCGCGATACTCGGGAACAGCACCCAGGCTGGACCCGCAAAAAACGCATACGGATTTCATAAAGTCCTCGTTTGCTCAACAATGAATGGCGGCCCGGTAAGAGGCCGGTTTTACCCGGCCCCTTTAACGGCTCAACCTTGCGCGAGCTCGTCCAGCACACGCGCCCAGGAGCGGATGCCTTTGTGGAAGCTTTTCAGGTTGTATTTCTCGTTGGGCGAATGAATGCTGTCGTCTTCAAGGCCGAACCCGATCAGCATCGTGTCCATGTTCAAGCTGCGCTTGAAGTCGCCAACCACCGGAATGGATCCGCCCATACCGATGAGTGCCGCTTCCGTGCCCCATTCATCCTGGAGCGCCTTCTTGCCCTTGGCGAGCGAGGGCATGTTGAAATCCAGTCGCAGCGCCGGGCTGGCGCCGTGCGAGGTGAATTCCACCGAGCAGTCCTCGGGAATCCGGGCCCTGACATGCGCGCGGAAAGCCTCGACGATTTTTTCCGGGTCCTGATCACCAACAAGCCGGAAGGTGAATTTGGCATGGGCCTCCGCCGGGATGACGGTTTTTGACCCGGCACCAAGATAGCCGCCCCACATGCCGTTGACCTCGGCGGTCGGACGGGTCCAGATGTGCTCCAAAGGCGTGCGGTCCTGTTCGCCGCATGGCACGGACAGGCCGATGTCACCCAGGAAGACATCGGTGGAAAAGCCGAGCGTGTCCCACATCTTCATGACATCTTCCGGCACGTCGATCACGCCGTCGTAAAAGCCGTCCAGTGTGATCTTGCCCGTGTCATCGCGCATGTCGGCGATGATCTTTGCGATGATGTGGTTCGGGTTCGTGGCCGAGCCGCCATAGTGTCCGGAATGCAGATCGCGGTTTGCCGCCTTGATGGTGATTTCCTCGCCAACCAGGCCGCGCAGCATCACGGAAATCGCCGGTGTGTTTTCGTCCCACATGCCGGTGTCGCAGACGAGCGCCAGATCGCAGCTCAACTCGTTCTTGTTGGCTTCCAGGAACGGTTCGAGGGACGGTGAGCCGGATTCTTCTTCGCCTTCGAAAAAGACGGTGACATCCAGCGGAAGGTCTCCCTGAACAGCCATGTATGCGCGTGCTGCCTCGACAAAGGTCATCAGCTGGCCCTTGTCGTCGGCAGAGCCGCGGGCGACGATGATCTTGGAACCGTCCTCGCGGGTCACAATCCTGGGCTCGAACGGGTCGGTGTCCCAAAGATCCAGGGGATCGACCGGCTGGACGTCATAATGGCCATAAAACAGCACATGCGGCCCCGGCTTGCCGGTCTTGCGATGGCCGACGACCATGGGCTGTCCGGTGGTGTCGCGCACACTGGACTCAATACCGATTTCACTAAGTTCCCTGGCCAGCCAATTGGCAGCGTTGCGGCAGTCGTCAATATAGGCCGGATCTGCGGAAATGCTCTTGATCTTCAAAAAGTCGAACAGGCGGTTGAGACTGTTGTCGAGATCGGAATCGATCTGAGCGAGAACCTGGTCGATGGTGCTCATGGGGTATCCTTGAAAACTGACTAGATTGAACGCGGGGGTCCCGCCTTTTCGAATGCCCCTAAAAGGCCACAACCGCGCGCCGACCGCAAACCGATTTTGGACAAATTCCGCGTTACTCGCGCGGATCGGGTGGAAGCGGGCCGGTTTTTGCCGTCATCACCACCTCCACGCGGGTCGGGCCGATCAGGTCTTCCAGCCGGGCGGCAAGAGTCTCTTGAAAGGTATCGATCTCACGGGCTTCGACCGGGCGCTGCGGGTCGATATACACCCCGGCAAAATGCATCCGGCCGGCCTGCAACACGGCGGCGCGATGAAATTTGAAACCCTTTTCGCGGGCAAGTGCGCGGGAGGCACGGGCAACCGCCGATACAGTCTTGCTGGGCGCGCTGACACCAGCAAGGTCGGCGAGCGTTGTCCGGAACGAGCCGAGCGGCTGCCAGATGATCAGCAGCACCAGAACGATCACGAGCACCGCATCGCCGATCGGCACATAAGGCGCGAGCGGGGTCTGTTGGAGATAGGGCAGCGACAACAAGACGGCGCCCGACCCGAGACTGAGTGCGCCGTCAATCATCGCCGCCCGCGATTCCGTTTTCAGGATCGCGCTGCGTTTGCCGCTGCGCCGGTAGGCAATCTGGTAATTGATCGCCAGGGCCACGCAAATCACCACTATGACCACGGCATATACCGCGATCGGTCCGAACACGAGCTCGGGAACGGTGCCACCGGTAAAGAACGTGAAAATCTTGATGCCGGACAGGATCAGCGCAAACACCAGAACGCCTATCAGGATCAGGCTGCGGAAGGTGACGTAGAGCGCCTCGTCGAAGTCATGACCCCAGGGCCGCGAGCGCGTTGCCGGGGCACCAACCCGCGCACCGATCCGGGTGGCGGCAATGGCGGACAGGAAATTGACCAGCGAATACAGCCCGTCGACCAGCATGGCATCGGAGCGTGACAACAGCGCAGCCGTCACTCCGGCAAAGGCCATGAACAGGTTTGACCACTTGCCGATTAACAGTGCGCGACGCTCGGTCCGTTGAAGCTCATTCGGTCTGGTGGTCACTTTATCGCCGTCCTAAAAGCCGCGCTTGAGAGAGCCGAGCAATCCGCGCACAAGAGCCCGGCCAAGAGACGTGCCCACACTGCGGGCGGCGGATTTCAGGCCGGCTTCCAAAGCGGTGTCCCGATTCCGCCGGCGGGTGGCCTTTCGCTTCACGCTTTCCTGCCGGGGCCGGTCGTCACGGCCGAAATCGGGCAACTGGAACCCAGAGCGCGTGCGCCGCGGTTCGCCGTGTTTTTCGGCCGCCTGCCATTCCTTGTCCCGCCGCTTGTCCTCCTGGCGCAGAGCGTCTGACGCCCGTTGCTGCAGCATTTCATAGGCCGAAATCCGGTCCTTGGAGCGTTCGTAGAGGCCAAAGCAGGGACCGGACTGGATCAGGGTTCGCCGTTCCGCCTTGGTAATCGGGCCAAGGCGCGAGGAGGGCGGGCGGATCAAGGTGCGCTGGACGATCGACGGAATGCCCTTGCCTTCAAGGGTTGAGACGAGCGCTTCTCCAACACCAAGTTCGGTAATCACCTGTTCGGTATCCAGATCCGGGTTCGGTCGGAAGGTTTCTGCGGCGGCGCGCACAGCCTTTTGATCGCGTGGTGTGAAAGCGCGCAAGGCGTGCTGTACGCGGTTGCCAAGTTGGGCAAGAACGGTTTCGGGCACGTCGAGCGGGTTTTGGGTGACGAAATAGACACCAACGCCCTTGGAGCGGATCAGCCGAACCACCTGTTCCACCTTATCGATGAGGGCCTTCGGGGCGTCATTGAACAGAAGGTGCGCCTCGTCGAAAAAGAACACGAGCTTCGGCTTGTCCGGATCTCCGACTTCCGGAAGCTCCTCAAACAGCTCAGACAGCATCCAGAGCAGGAACACGGCGTAAAGCTTTGGAGAGGTCATCAGCTTGTCTGCGGCGAGAATGTTGATCACACCGCGGCCGGTCGGGCTCACGCGTAGGAAATCACGCAGATCCAGTGCCGGTTCTCCGAAAAAGTGCTCACCGCCCTGACGCTCCAGCACAAGCAAGCGCCGCTGGATCGCGCCTACGGACGCTTTGGACACATTGCCATAAAGCTTTGACAGCTCGCTTGCCCGGTCCGCCACATGGGCCAGGATCGCGCGCAGGTCTTTCAGATCCAGCAGCAGCAGGCCCTCATCATCGGCAAGTTCAAAGGCGACATTGAGCACGCCTTCCTGTGTGTCGTTGAGTTCCAGAAGCTGGCTGAGCAGCAAAGGGCCGATTTCCGAAATCGTCGTGCGCACGGGATGGCCTTGTTCGCCGAAAACGTCCCAGAATGCCGCTGGAAACGCCTCATAGGTGTAGCGGTCGGAAAATCCGATGTCCTGCGCACGTTTTTCAAGAAAATCCTTGGACGTCCCGGCCATGCTAAGGCCAGACAGGTCTCCTTTGATGTCCGCGCAGAACACCGGCACTCCGGCTTGCGAGAAGCCTTCGGCGAGGATTTGCAGGGATACGGTTTTCCCGGTTCCGGTGGCGCCCGTGATCAGGCCGTGCCGGTTGGCAAGTTTCAGTGTCAGATATTCCTTACGAACGCTGCCGCCGATAAAAATTCCAGTCTCTTTCGTCACCTTGCCCCCGATCCATTTCCGTTTTGAACACCCGTCCCATGAAAAATCTATCTGCTGCAATCCTTCCCGTCGACGTCCTGCCGTCATCCCGTGTATAGCCTGTCGGGAATTTTGGGCCCAAGCGACTTTTGGCCTATCCGGATATGGAGAATGGAATGGACGAGCTCATCAGCCGTGTCGCCACTGCCGCGGGTATTGACGCGGACAAGGCGCGCGAAGCGATTGCTATCATTTTGAAGTTTTTGAACTCTGCGGGCGATGAACAGCATATGCAGCAGATTTTCGACGCTTTGCCCGGTTCCAGCGAGCTGGTTGCGGCAAAAGAGGCGGAAGGCAAGAGTGGCGGTTTGCTGGGCGGTCTCGCCGGCATGATGGGCGGCAGCATGGGTAACGGCATGGGCGCGATGGCCGCTCTGAACGAGCTGACCTCTGCCGGTCTTGACATGAACGAGGTCCAAACCGTTGCCAAAGAGCTTGTTGCTGCCGCCAAAGAAAAAGCTGGGGATGAAACTGTCGATGCCGTTGTGGGTAAAATACCGGGCTTGAGTCAGATCCTTTAACTGCCGCAAATGGAATAGGTCGTGACCCAACGGGAGTTTATCGGGGAATGTCTTATTCAATTATCGAAATTGAGGGAATTGGGCCAGCTTACGCTGAGAAGCTTCAGGCTGCGGGTATCAAGACAACGGAAGCTTATCTTGAACGCGCCAAAGACCCGGCCGGCCGCAAGGCTCTGGCGAGCGAGACCGGTATTGATGCCAGCCGTATCCTCAAATGGGCGAACATGTCCGATCTGATGCGCATCAGCGGCGTTGGCGAAGAGTATTCCGAACTCCTGGAGGCGGCCGGGGTGGACACCGTGAAGGAATTGCGCAACCGCAATGCAGTCAACCTTGCGGCAAAAATGGCCGAGATAAACGCGGACAAAAAGCTGGTTCGCCAGGTGCCGGGCGAAGCCCAGGTGGTCAAGTGGGTCGAGCAGGCCAAGGAACTGCCGCCGATGATGACCTATTGAGTCGGCCACGGAGGGCCGGAACGCAGCCCGCCAAAGCACCATGGAACACGGAAACGCCGGCACATGAGCCGGCGTTTCTTATTCTATTTGGTCGTATGGGGCGTGCTGTTAGACTGAGATCTGTCCGTAACGCAGGGCTTCCACCACCGTATGGGTTTTGTTGGAAGCGTTGAGCTTGACGCTTGCGTTTTGCAGATGCGCATGGACGGTCCGCTGCGAAATGTCGAGAAGGTCTGCGATTTCGCCGGCGGTCTTGCCGAATGCGGTCAGTTCCAAGACTTTGCGTTCGCGGGTCGACAGGGCGCCCGGGCGCTGACCAGAGACAACGCCGAGATCGCGCAGGCGTGAAAATGCGGCTGCTGCGAGAACTTCAAGTCCTGCCAGCTCCCACTTTGAGGCTTGCAAAGACGGGCCGCTGGCAAACACGAACGCTTGAAATGGATGCAGTTCTGTCACCGGCACGATGACCACCTTGGTGCCTTCGCCTGCTGCGGCCATCAGGTCGGAATGCTCCATATCGCCGGCGCTGATTGTCCAAACCGTCGCACGGTTGGAGGCAAGACCGAGCATGAGAGCGCTGTCATTCGCGGAAAGAGATGTGCTCTCTATTCCGTCATTGCGCTGGTCAGGCCAGCGAAAACGGTGAACGAGGCTGTCGATCGGGCGGTTCGGCATTGGCAGGCCGGTCACCAGAATGTGGGTCGCCCCCATGCGCCGCAAATTCGACTCCAGAATGTCGAGCACATGGTGCGCAGCATTTGCCTCGGAGATTGCTCTGAGTTTGTTTTTGAGTTCAGACTGATCAAGCATTGTGCACATCCATTTTTGTTACAATCATCGATTGTTTCGTCCGCCGCGACTTCGCTATCTTGCGAGTTCTTCGCGCCGCATCGCTGATGGGATTTTGTTATTTGACTGCTTTTTCGTCCCCCCGTTAGACCAAGCAAGAGCTTTGTCCTCTGCGATGTAAGGGTGTTAAATTTCCCAAACGGCAGTTTGCATAAGTTACAATATAAATGACGACTATACCAATAGGGAAATTAGCGTGGCTTGACATATTACGCCATAAACTTTGCTATTTAACCCCTGCTCATTGTTGTGATGTCTTCACTGAGGGTTTGTAGAGATTTTGTGAAGGCGGAAGATATGAATACAACTTGTATTAAGTGACGTCCTGCAAGTTATCGCCATGTAAAAGCGATCAGCCGTCAGGATTGGGAGAGACCAGGCGTAGCGGCCTTAATCCTTCGGCTGAGTTGCCAGACCTTGGCCGGGCGGACTAGAACTTGCGCGGGAGATTGTCATGACACACGCACTTGGTTTTTCGATTCCATCCGAGTTCTTGAGCGCAGACGAAGCGGCCTGGTGGCAGGCGGTCGATCAGGCGCTCAAAGGGGCGGGCCGCGAACGGCTGACCTCACACACCGAGGACGGCACGGTGGTCGAGCCGCTTTACCAGCGCCGCGAAACGGCTGTTGCCCGCGCCGGACGCACGGCCGGCACTCCCTGGGATATTATTCAGCGCATCGATCTGCCCGATCCGGCGGCCGCAAACCGGCAAATACTGGAGGATCTTCAAGGCGGGGCAAGCGGATTGGAGCTCGTCTCCTCCGGTTCGGCCATGGCGCACGGGTTCGGCATCCGGCTCGAAACGCTGGGCTCCATGGAAACCCTGCTCGACGGTGTCATGACCGATTTGATCCGGCTGCGGTTTTCCGCCGGGCACGAGAGCATCGCGATGCTGGCGCTTTTGATGACCTACCTGAACAAGAAGGGGGCGGATCTGTCGTCAATCGATTTGTCGGCCGGGTTTGACCACTATGGCTGGCTGGCCATGCGCGGACGGTTCCGCATTCCGCTGGAGATTGTCGACGCGCGCATCAACGACACGCTGGCCGCGCTTGACGAAATGGGTTGTCCGGCGCGGCTGGTCGAGGCCGATGGGCGGATTTGGCACGACGGCGGCGCGTCCGCTGGCCAGGAGCTTGCCTGTGCCATGGCCAGCGCGCTGGCCTACATGCGGACCTTTGAAGCCAGCGGCACAGCGCCGGACAGCTGGCCCTCGCGCATTTCATTCACGCTGGTGGCTGATGCCGACCAAATCGGCACCATCGCCAAGGCGCGCGCAGCCCGCCGGCTATGGGCTGCCGTGCTGGACGGCTGCGACATGCCGCTAGCGCCGATGCGGCTGCACATGCAGACATCGGTACGCATGCAGAGCCGGCGCGACCCTTGGGTGAACCTGTTGCGCAACGCGGTTGCCACATTTGCCGCCGGTGTTGGCGGAGCCGACACTGTGACCGTGCTGCCGCACACCAAGGCGCTTGGCTTGCCGGACAGCTTCGCCCGCCGCCTTGCGCGCAACACGCAGGCCATCCTTCTGGAGGAAAGCAATTTGTACCGGGTTGCCGACCCGTCTGCGGGCTCCGGCGCGATCGAGGCCCGCACCGAGGCCTATTGCGGGGCCGCATGGGCCCTGCTGCAGCGGATCGAACAGGCGGGCGGGTTTTCCAAGGCGATCCAGCAAGGACTGATCCAGACCGAAATCACCAACACCGCTGCCAGCCGCAGACAGGACATTGCCAGGCGCAAACGGCCCGTGACCGGCGTCAGCGAGTTTCCGGACCTGAATGAAAAGCCGGTGTCCACGCTGGACGGCGCGGTGGAGGACGTCGCCGTCATCGGCAACCCGCAGGACATGCCGACACCGGGCCGCGGCGAGCGCTTCAAGGCCATGTGCGCGGCGTTGTCCGAAGGTGTGGCCGCGGCCGACGTTGTCGATGTGCCCTCGCCGGGGACCGTGGCGCTGACGGTGCCGCAACTTGATTTGCACCGCGACGCAGAAGGCTTTGAGGTGTTGCGCGATGCGGCCGATGCCACCGCCTTGTCCTCCGGCCACCGTCCGGCCGTGTTCCTGGCCTGTTTGGGCCGCCTGGCGGAATTCACAGCCCGCGCCACCTGGACCGCGAACGTGTTTGCAGCCGGAGGGCTGGAGGCCAAGGGCGGCGAGGCGCTGGACGCGCTGGAACAGGTCGTTCAGGCGTTCAAGGCTTCAGGCACTCAGATCGCCTGTCTTGTCTCTTCCGACACCGTATATGACGAACAAGGCGCGGACGCTGCCCGGGCGCTGAAGGCAGCCGGGGCCGCAACGCTTTATCTTGCCGGGCGGCCCGGCGCGCTGGAGGACAGTTTGCGGCAGGCAGGCGTCGATGAATTCGTGTATGCTGGCGCCGATATTCTCGACATGCTGCAGCGGGCGCATGCGCATTTGGGACTGACCGGCCCGGATGACCTGATCGCCCGCAGCGCAGATGCGGAGGTGACCCAATGAGCCGGATTCCCGATTTTTCGACCATTGCGTTCAAGGATGTGCTGGGCCGCGCCGAAGCGCCCGCGGCAGAGCCGTGGCTCACGCCGGAAGACATTCCGGTCGCCGCGG
Organism: Roseibium hamelinense; assembly: GCF_007830545.1. Classification (GTDB taxonomy): domain Bacteria; phylum Pseudomonadota; class Alphaproteobacteria; order Rhizobiales; family Stappiaceae; genus Roseibium; species Roseibium hamelinense. The sequence continues at coordinate 938,173 of NZ_VLLF01000001.1, read as the reverse complement.
TCGCAACCAATGCCGACCTTGCCAATCTCACGCATCTCGACACCTACCCCGGCCTTGCCCCGTTCCTGCGCGGGCCCTATCCGACCATGTATGTCCAGCAGCCCTGGACCGTGCGCCAATATGCGGGCTTTTCGACCGCCGAAGCCTCCAACGCGTTTTACCGGCGCAACCTGGCTGCGGGACAAAAGGGCCTGTCGGTCGCTTTCGATCTGGCCACCCACCGGGGCTATGACAGCGACCACCCGCGCGTTGCCGGCGATGTCGGCATGGCCGGTGTCGCGATCGATTCAATCTATGACATGCGCACGCTGTTTTCCGGCATCCCGCTCGACAAGATGAGCGTGTCGATGACCATGAACGGCGCCGTGCTGCCCGTGCTGGCGCTGTATATCGTCGCCGCGGAAGAGCAGGGCGTGGCGCACAAGGACCTGTCTGGCACCATTCAGAACGACATCTTGAAGGAGTTCATGGTCCGCAACACCTACATCTATCCGCCCAAACACTCGATGCGGATCATCTCGGACATCTTCAGCTTCACCTCCGAGAACATGCCGCGCTTCAATTCGATCTCGATTTCCGGCTATCACATGCAGGAGGCGGGCGCGACGGCGGATCTGGAGCTGGCCTACACCATCGCCGACGGCATCGAATATGCCCGCGCCGGCGTTGCCGCCGGGATGGATATCGACCGCTTCGCCCCGCGCTTGTCCTTCTTCTGGGCCATCGGCATGAACTTCTTCATGGAGGTTGCCAAACTGCGCGCCGCGCGGCTGATCTGGGCGACCCTGATGAAGGAGAATTTCGAGCCCAAGAACCCCAAGTCCCTGTCGCTCAGAACCCATTCGCAGACCTCGGGCTGGTCGCTGACGGCGCAGGACGTCTTCAACAACGTCATTCGCACCTGCGTGGAGGCGATGGCCGCAACCCAAGGCCACACCCAGTCGCTGCACACCAATGCGCTGGACGAGGCGCTGGCCCTGCCGACGGATTTCTCCGCCCGCATCGCCCGCAACACCCAGCTGTTCCTGCAGCAGGAAAGCGGCACCACCAAGGTGATCGACCCGTGGGGCGGCTCGTTCTATGTCGAAAAGCTGACAGCGGATCTTGCCGCCAAGGCCATGGCCCACATCCGTGAGGTCGAGGAGCTGGGCGGCATGGCCAAGGCAATCGAAAAGGGCATCCCCAAGCTCAGGATCGAGGAAGCGGCCGCCAAGACCCAGGCCCGCATCGATTCCGGCCGCCAGACCGTTGTCGGCGTCAACAAGTTCAAGCCCGACCGGGAAGAGCCGATCGACGTTTTGAAGGTCGACAACGCAGAAGTGCGCGCCGCCCAGATCGCCAAGCTGGAGCGCCTGCGCGCCGAGCGCAACGAGGCGGAGACCCAGGCCGCGCTTGAGGCGCTGACCGCCTGTGCCAAGAGCGGCGAGGGCAACCTTCTGGACCTGTCGGTCAAGGCGGCGCGGGCGATGGCCACCGTCGGCGAGATCTCCATGGCGATGGAGAAGGTGTTCGACCGGCACAAAGCCGAAATCAAGTCGATTTCCGGCGTCTACAAGCGGGAGGCGGGCGCCATGTCCGGCACCATGGAAAAGGTTCAAGGCCTCGTGGAAGCCTTCGAGGACAATGACGGACGGCGGCCGCGTATTCTGGTCGCCAAGATGGGCCAGGACGGGCACGACCGCGGCCAGAAGGTGATCGCCTCGGCCTTTGCGGATCTCGGCTTTGACGTCGATATCGGCCCTCTGTTCCAGACCCCGGACGAGGCCGCCCGCCAGGCGGTTGAAAACGATGTCCATGTGGTCGGCGTCTCGTCACTCGCCGCCGGGCATTTGACGCTGGTGCCTGCCTTGAAAAAGGCGCTGGCGGACGAGGGCCGCGAAGACATCATGATCGTCGTCGGCGGCGTTGTCCCGCCGCAGGATTATGACGAGCTGCTCGCCGCCGGCGCCGCCGCCATCTTTCCCCCCGGCACGGTCATCGCGGAAGCGGCCATCGACCTCATCGCCAAGCTCAACACCCAGCTGGGCTACGGCCCCGCACAAGCTGCGGAGTAGGGTCATCTGGGCGTAAATACCGCATGGCTCTTGAAGCTTACCGGGGCATGCGTGTCCCCAAGCCGCCGGGAACAGTTGAAGCCCGCCACCTCCTCCGGGCGTCATCCCCGGCTCGACCGGGGATCCATCCCGCGATTGTGCCCCAAGCGCGGGCGTGCTGTGTGGCAGCGGAACGGAATGGATCCCATGGTCAGGCCATGGGATGACGGAGCGGAGGGCGAAGTCTTGCCAAAACGGGACCGGCCGACCGGGTTGACCCGCGTCTATCCAGCGCCTGTCTCCTCCCGTAGTCATCTCCCCCGCAAGGCAGAGCGGATCACAGGGCAGGGGCTGGCCCGGTCTTAAGACCCGGCCGCCAGGATTTTCGGCACCTTGTTGGGGCGCAGGCGGTGGGCGTCGGGCATGCCGGAGCCCAGAAGCGGGCGCAAGTACATCCGGAAGGCGTCGGTGACATCATTGCCGGAGGCGGAGATGAACGCATCGGGCATGGTGCGGGTTTTTCCGGCCACGGCTTCCAGCGGCACCAGCTCATAGTCAACCGAATAGTGCCCGGTGCGCTTGATCGTCACCGAGCCGTCGCGGTCGCCGAACATGCCGTATTGCACCGCCTTCTCGCCGACTTCGCGGGCTTCATGCTGGTCGACATCGGAGACACAGCCGACAAAACTGCGCTGGATATAGCCGAGCGTGTCGCCCCGGACCCGCGTCACATTCAGCGCGTCCTTGACCTTCTGCGTCAAAAGATCGGCGAGTGCGCCGCTGCCCGACAGTTGCACATTGCCGTGCGCGTCCCGTTCGACCTCTTGGGACAGCTTGGAGATGATCGGCTCGCCGGACGCATCATGAATGCCCTCGCTGACCGCAACGACGCAGCGGCCAAGGCGGTTGTAAACCTCGCGCACGTCCTGAATGAACTGATCGATGTCGAAGGTGCGCTCGGGCATATAGATGAGATGCGGCCCGTCGTCGGAGAACTTCTTGCCCAAGGCGGAAGCGGCGGTGAGAAAGCCCGCATGGCGGCCCATAACCACCCCGATATAGATGCCCGGCAGGGCGGCATTGTCGAGATTGATGCCCATGAACGCCTGGGAGACATAGCGCGCAGCAGACGGAAAGCCCGGCGTGTGGTCGTTCTCAACCAGGTCATTGTCGATGGTTTTCGGGATGTGGATGCAGCGCAGATCATAACCGGCCTTGCGGGCCTCATCGTTGACGATGCGCACGGTGTCGGAGGAATCGTTGCCGCCGGTATAAAAGAAATAGCCGATCTCATGGGCGCGCAGGACCTTGAAGATCTCCTGGCAGTATTTCAGGTCGGGCTTGTCGCGGGTCGAGCCGAGCGCGGAGGACGGGGTGTTGGCGACCATCTCCAGATTGTGGGTGGTCTCCTGGGTGAGGTCGTAAAAATCCTCGTCCAGGATGCCGCGCACGCCGTGGACCGCGCCATAAATCAGCTCCACGCTGCGGAACTTGCGGCTTTCCAGCACCGCCCCGACCATGGATTGATTGATCACCGCGGTCGGCCCGCCCCCCTGCGCAACCAGCACCTTGCCGTGAAACATCGAGATGTCCTTTTAGTTTTTCAGGGCCTTAATTGGCATTTTTGGTGGGGGCCGGACAAGGGATTTGTTGGGGAGGGAGGAGACGGACGGATTCGCGACTCTTAATCGAAGGTACGAAGCTTTGGATCCAATTGCGCGAAGCCGTCAGTCTTTGCAGTTACACGAAAAACAGATAAGTGCGGGGAGCGGGCTTTCGCTGCGACGTACCATTGTCAGGCTGACATTCGTGAAGCTGACATTAAGGTTGCGCAGCAGGTACCAGATATGGAGTGGATTGAGATTTTTTGGGCGCCCTGTGAACCCCGCCTTTTCTGGCGCTCATATTTTGTACTTCAGAACAACATTTTCAACCAAGTCTTCAACAAAATCAATGACCTTCGTGCGGTTGACTTTTACGCCGGACGGATGTGCGCAAGAGTTTCTAGTATCGAGTTTCTGATCCAGAATTTTGCGCACATCGTTCGAAATAATTTTGCCGCCCCGGCAGAACTCAATGAACTTTCCTTCTGGGATGTCGCTAAAATCATCGCGCTGCGTGATGGCACTAACTTTCACCCGCTTGTCGGTGTTCTTGGCAAGAGCGGTATTGAATTCGGCTAATTTGTGTTTGAGGATGAAATCAAACAGATGGTTCACGGCCAATATCCAGGCCATGATAATGGTCGCTCGGTTCGCCCCGACTTCAAAACAATCCAGCGTTTCTGCTAAGAACTGCTTTGCGCCCCCTGCAGGCATTCTATGCTCCAGCGAACGCAGAGTGGCACTGGTCTGAGAGGTTGTCGTTTCAGCGCCGAGTTTCTTGGACAGCGCTTCGCGCATATGGCGCTGCAGTTTGTAGCCATCACCTGTTTTCACATACTTCTGCGGCTTGGTTTTTAGGCCTTCAGATAACCGTGAAGCTGTGGCTCTCGGAGGTGTCAAATCACAATCGGTGAAGCACTGATCAACCTCTCTTGCGGTCGCTACGTTCCGATCTAGTTCAACGGTCAGGAAGTAGACAAACATCTCAATAAGCGATGCTTGCGATTGGACATTTGCACTCTTAATCGAGTTGTAAAACCGATTGACCGCATCCGTCATTCAACGTTTTTCCGCTTGAGGTCGAATTCGAAGTGGTTGTTGCCTTTTGTTGTTATCGTTATGTCTTCCGATGATTTGAAATCGATGAAGCCCTTCTTGCTGGAAGTGTCCCGGAAAGCCTGCGCAAAAGCTTGTGGCGGCTTTTCTCGAACATCAAGAAAACACGTATAGACCTGATCGGTATTGGGCTTTGCGATGCCCAACTTATCGATCAAGAACTTCAGGAAGATCAGAATTTTCTCCGGTGCGCTGCCAGGGGCGTACTGGTCATAGAACGGTTGAATCTTGGGTGTGTCCAGATTCTTATCCCTCGTGGGTGAATCCGCGCTTATACTCAACGTCTTGGTTTCAGTCGCAGTACGCGAAGTCATACGGCGCTTGCGCTTTGGTGGTGTCTCACCGCCAGCGCCTGCGGAAAGTGCCGCGGAATTTTCCGGCGGCGAAGAAGCAACCGGACTTTGTGCTGCAATATGGTCCTTGAAATCCTTATAAACAGCTTTGACGAAGTCGACATCGCCTTCGACGTCAATAATGCCTTGCGTCAGATTTATATGCAGTTTGGTTTGCATGGTTATGCATCCAGATAGTGAATCGGAAACAGTTTATCACAACATATGGTAGTGCTTGCTTGCAAGCGTCGCACATGAAAAACAACAAGCTTTCAAGCAAGTCGACGTCGACTAGCCTAACGCATGGCCAACTGGCTGCAAAAACTGCCGAATTACAGCACTAAAGACTGGTACTGTTACAATCGGGATTTGTGATAAATGTCCGCTGAGGGCCGAAACCTGCAGTTCCCCTCACGGACCTTCCGCCGTACAGATCGATCTGAAATTAAGCGGCGTTGTGCCGGTTTTGTCTTCCGCCACGCGATCAAAAAAAGAAGGCGCAATCAACCCTCCGACTGCCCACCACACGCTCCGCAGTCATCCCGCACTTGATGCGGGATCCATGCCGTGAGTGGTCCATTCGATCAGCCCTGCGTGGGGCGAGGAAACGGACTGGATCCTCGGGTCAAGCCCGAGGATGACGGAGCGCGGGGAGAGGTCGAAGGATTTGTTTCAGGCTCAGGGCGGAGCAAATCAAAACTGAAGGCCCGCCACACGCTCCGCTGTCATCCCGCACTTGATGCGGGATCCATGCCGTGAGCGGTCCATTCAATCAGCCCTGCGTGGGGCGAAGAAACGGAATGGATCCCCGCACAAGGCGGGGATGACGGCTGGAGGGAAGCTTTCGCCTTTCCCCAATCAACATTCCTCGCGCCGGATATGGTCGGTTGTCCTCTCGTTCCCGGAACGGCCAGGAGAGGCATCGTCCCCCACACCCTCAGGCGTCATCCCGCACTTGATGCGGGATCCATGCCGTGAGCGGTCCATTCGATCAGCCCTGCGTGGGGCGAAGAAACGGAATGGATCCCCGCACAAGGCGGGGATGACGGCTGGAGGGAAGCTTTCGCCTTTCCCCAATCAACATTCCTCGCGCCGGATATGGTCGGTTGTCCTCTCGTTCCCGGAACGGCCAGGAGAGGCATCGTCCCCCACACCCTCAGGCGTCATCCCGCACTTGATGCGGGATCCATGCCGTGAGCGATCCATTCGATCAGTCTTGCGTGGGGCGATGAAACGGAATGGATCCTCGGGCCAAGCCCGAGGATGACGGCTGAAGGGAAGCTATAGCCTTTCCCCAATCAACATTCTTGGCGCCGGATATGGTCGGTTGTCCTCTCGTTCCCGGAGCGGCCGGGAGAGGCATCGTCCCCCCACACCCTCGGATGTCATCCCGCACGTGATGCGGGATCCATGCCGTGAGTGGTCCATTCGATCAGCCCTGCGTGGGGCGAGGAAACGGACTGGATCCTCGGGTCAAGCCCGAGGATGACGGAGCGCGGGGAGAAGCCGTGCCAAACCATCACAATTTGTCATCCCGGACGCAACGGAGGCGGAAATCCGGGATTGGGGAGACCAGGCTTGTGCGTTGGTCGTTTCTTGAGCGGGAGATACTTTTGGCTCTCAGGTCCCGGCTCACGCTGCGCTTGGCCGGGATGACTGTGGTGAGGCCAAGGGTTTGTTACACGCTCATGGGCGGAACAAAGCAAAAGTGGGCTCTCGCTTCTCCGACTGCCCGCCACACGCTCCGCTGTCATCCCGCACTTGATCCGGGATCCATACCGTGCGCGGTCCATTCGATCAGCCCTGCGTGGGGCGAGGAAACGGACTGGATCCTCGGGTCAAGCCCGAGGATGACGGCCCTCACCGATACACAGCAGATCGCAAACAATCCCGGCCTTGAGCTGGGATCCACCCCGCACTGTCGCCCTAAGCGCGGCCATGCTGTTTGGCGCCGGACTGGAGTGGACCCCCGCACAAGGCGGGGGTGACGCTCTTGGTGGGGTGAGAGGTGGGCCGGGAACAGCCGCCTTGCACATGAAGCGTCGCCCGGACTGCGCCTGGACCCTCCGGGAAGGGGCATGGCCCACAGGTATTGCAGATCGCCGGAGCTGTTTGGGGAAGCGGACCCGCCTAAAGCCCGATCCCGTATTGTGCCAGGATCCGGCCATGCGTGCCGTCGGAGACCATGTCATCAAAGGCCGATTGCAGCTGGCTGACGATGGCGTCGGGGGTTTCGTGATGCAGCGCCAGATAAAGGTGCCCGCGGTCCAGCTCAAAAATTGTCTCGTAATCTTCGACCGGAACCCCGGAGTCCTCAAGTCCCCAGCGCGTCACCGTCGTCTCATAGGAGATCGCGTCCACCCGGCCTGAAATCAGTTTTCGGAAGTTCTGATCGTTCGACAGGACCGCCTCGATGCGCTCCTCCGGGACGCCGCGCGCGCGCAACAGCAGTTGCCCGACATCGTCCTTGACGACCCCGATCCGCAGGGGGTGCAGGTCCTGCACCGTCTTGATGTTAAGCTCCCGGCTTTTCTTTGCCGTCAGGCCGACCACCGTTGGCACGAACGGCCCGACCCATTTGAACAGGGTTTCCCGGTCTGCGGTGCGGGTGGTTGAAAACAGCGCATGGCCGGGCCGTTGCAGGGTGAGATTGTAACCGCGTGCCCAGGGCAGCACCGCGATATCGGCCCGGGTGTGGCCGGTGCCGGCACGCGCGAACATCTCCTCCACAATGTCGACGCTGACGCCCTTCAGCTCGCCCGCCTGGGTGAAGTTGAACGGCGGGTATTCCTCAGTCATCACGTTCAGGCCGGCGGGATCCGCATCTGCGCGGGACGACAGGACAAGCGGCATGGAGGACAGGGCGGCCATGCCCGCGAGCAAAGATCGTCGTGTCACTGGTCGCATTGGTTTTCCCGTCGTGACAATGAGTTCAAGACTGCTGCACCTTCGGCTCCGGCAACGCGGGGAAGGAAATCACCGCCGACCTGTCTTCCTGTGATCCGCGAAGGTAATGGTCGAGCGGTTTCGGCTTCCCGAACAGATAGCCCTGACCGTAAGTCACATCCCGGTCGATCAGGCACTGAAGTTGATCCTCTGTCTCGATGCCCTCTGCAATCACAGTGAGAGCAAGTTTTTGTGAAAGACCCACGATGGCCTCGATAAAGGGGGCCGTCTTGTTGGACGGAGCGCCAAGGGACGTGGTCCCAAGGCCCCGGGTGAACGACTGATCGATCTTAACAACATCGACATCAAAGCGGTTCATGTAGCTGAGCGACGAAAAGCCGGTGCCGAAATCGTCAAGCGCGAGGGCGCAGCCCAGGCCCTTGATCCGCGCAATCAGTTTGTCGAGATCCAGGTTGCTCTGCATCAACGTGGTTTCGGTGATCTCAAGCACCAGACGTTTGCCGGAAACGGAGTAGGCCGACAGGTTGCTGGCCAGGATGTCCGGAAGCTCCGGCAGAAACTGGGCGGCGGACAGGTTGAGCGCAACGTAGCTGTCGCGCCAATCGGGGTCGGCTTCCAGTTTTTGCAGGGCCTGCATGCCGAGCTCCAGCACCTTGTCGCCGATCTCCAGAATGCTGCCGGTCTGTTCGGCCACCTGAATGTATTCCAGCGGCGGCAAAACACCCTGCTCGGGATGGATCAGGCGCAGCAGGCCTTCAAAACCCACGGTCGACCGGCTTTTCAGATTGACGATCGGCTGGAAATACAATTCGAACCAGTCGTGCTCGAGGGCCTCGGAAATCGTTTCCCGGATTTCAAGCTGCCGCGCGGCTTCCTGGCCGAATTGCACGTCGAAAACGCAGTGTCCGTTCCGGCCACTGCTTTTTTGCCGGTACATGGCGACATCCGATGTCTTGAGCAGATCCTCCGCAGATGCGGCGTTTTCCGGGTAATAGGAGATCCCGATGCTTGCGGAGATTTGCACTTGCCGGCCGATGATATTGATCGGCTGCCGGAGCGCCTGGTTGATCTCGATCGCCAGCTCAACGGCGCGTGTTTTGGCGTGCTCTCCGGTGAGCATGATGGCGAATTCGTCGCCGCCGAACCGTCCGAAGCAGTCGCTCGGCTGCAAAAGCTCAGAGACTTTTTGTGTCACCAGAAGCAGCACCTGGTCGCCCGCGAAGTGACCAAGGTTGTCGTTGACCCATTTGAACTTGTCCAGGTCAAAGAAAAGGACGGCGACATCATGTGTTCCGGCAGAGGCGTAGATGGCCTCGTTCAGCCGGTGGGTAAACCCTTGCCTGTTGAGCAGGCCGGTCAGGAAATCGGTCCGCGCCTGATGGAGAATTTTTGCCTCGGCCGCTTTCAAATTGCAGATGTCCGTCATAACGGACAGCGATTGACGCCCGGTCGAGCTCTTGTCGAAATCCCTGATTTCGGTGATCAGAACATCAAGACGTGTTCCGTCCGACTTCAAAAACACGGAGGTAAATTCGAGAGTTTCATGTTGTCCCGTCACCAGAAGCCTGCGGTTGGCGAGATAGTCCTCAACGCAATCCTGGCAGATAAAATCAGAAAACTTGCGGCCTAAAACGGTGTCCCGTTGATATCCAGTGGCATCGAGCCAGTAGTCCGACACATTCACGATCCGGTCTTCGATGTCGATGGAGTAAAGCATGACCGGGGTGTTGTGATACAAAAACGCCAGACGCTTGTTTGCTTTCCTAAGCTTCTCTTCATCCTTGTCCAGGCTGTCCTGCATTTCATTAAACGCATCGCTGACGCGGCCGAGTTCATCGGAAGACGACCATTCGACCTTTTTCCGGCTCCCGGACCGGTGGGTCGTCTCAATCGCGTCATTCAAGCGGTTTAGCGGCCGGGTGATCATGAACCGGTTTGCCAGAAGCGCGGCGACCAGCACAGAAAAGGTCGACACCACAAACAAAATGACCGGGTAGGCAACCTGTTCGACCGCCGCACTGCGGATGCGGTCGGAGATAAACCGGATGTTGATTGCACCGACACTGTAGGTGGTGTCGTCTACCTGGTGGATGATTTCCTTCGACAGCAGCGTTTCTTCGGTTTCGGTTCCGCGAGGGCGGCCCTCATCATTGGAGGCGAAGGCAACGCGCTTGCCCTTGTCGTCAAACACTTCAACACTGAAGACGTCACGTTCGGTGGCGAGCGCTGTGGTCCATTTTTCCAGGTTTTCGTAGTCGTAATCCCATAGGAGTTTGCTGAAGGCTTTTGCGTTGGCGTTGAGAACGATTTCCTTCTTCGCGATCATCTCGCGTTGCATGGTGTTTTTCGTAACCACGAAAAACGTCAGCAGCAGCGGTCCGTTCACGGCTATCAACGTTGCGAACATTAATACGAGAAACTTCCGCTGCGTTGACCTCCGGATGTACTCCAGCATAGAGCAAATATATCCTTGTTCAGAACTTGGAAGTGACCGCGCTCTCCCAAAGAATAAACCACTTTCCGTACAGATTTTGAACAACCAATTAATTTTTTGGTTATAAAGGCCGTCCATTCGTCATGTTTGGCAGGATCCGTACAGGTTGCAAAGCCATAAAAGTCGCTTTGCCGCAAGGCGGGGCGTAGCCGCTTTTTTATCCGTTGGCCGAGCCCGATGACCGCCGGTCCTCAGCCGCGCCCTCGCACCCAGGCATCCGCTGCTGCTGCCCGGGTTCCGCCGCCATGTGTCCGGTCTTCGAAGTCAACAAACGGCGGCCCGCGCTTCCAATGCGCTCCTGTCAGGCCACTTTCAGGAAATGCGCGGTTTTTTCGACCGATGCGGTGTCGAGCGGGAGCTGGATGGACACCTTGTCGCCGGTGATATCGGCAACGCGGCCACGCACGGCGCCAAGCCCCGGAATGTCGCAGGTGACCCGCGCGCCGGCGGCCGGCAGCTTTGCGCCCGTCGCCAGAACCGCAGCCGGGGTCATTTCGCTGATGGTCACGGAATATTGCGTGACGTTGTCTGCAATAACTGCCTGAAGGTTGACCTTGTGCCGCTCGATGCTTTCGCGCACTTCCGAACGGCCGAGGCCGTCGAGAAAATTCATCACTTCGTCGGAAAACAGCCCGGTTTCCTCCGACAACAAGCTTGCGGCCCCGCCGACCTCTTCCGACAGGCTCCTGGTGTTTGAACCGGACACGCGCACGCCATCGACCTCGCGCATGATGCCGTCATTCTCCTGGCTGACGGTTTGCACGGCTCGGGCAATCTCGCCGGTTGCCGCCTGCTGCTCGACCGTGGCCGAGGCAACCGATTGGGCCACGCTGTCAAGGGCATCAATGGCGGTCTTGATCCGCTGGCTGGCCTCGATCGCTTCGTCCGAGGACGCCCGTACCGCGGTGACCGCCGTGCTGACTTCCTCGGTGGCCAGCGTGGTCTGGTTGGCCAGTTGTTTGACTTCCGAGGCGACGACTGCGAACCCCTTGCCCGCTTCGCCGGCGCGGGCAGCTTCGATCGTGGCATTCAGTGCCAATAGGTTGGTTTGTTCGGAAATGGCCCGGATGCTGTCGACCACCTGCGATATCTGGTCGGCCGAAACGCTGAGCTGCTCGATCTTGCTTTGAACGTCCTCGGCGACATCCGCCACTTCCGATGACATGGTGCTGGCCCGCGAGATCTGAGAGCCGATTTCCTCAATCGACGATGACATTTCTTCAGCTGCGGCTGCAGCACCCCGGCTGCTTTCCGCTGTCCGATTGACGCTGTCCGACACGTTTTCGGCCTGTTGCACGTTGTTCTTGGCAGCTTCCAGCATGCTTTTGGAGGCCGTCCCCATTCCTTCGGAGGCCTGGCGCATGTTTTTCAGCACGTGGGTGACCGACTTGCCGAACATGGCGACCATCTGGTCCATCTCATCCTGCCGCCGGCGCGCCTGTGCCCGGCTTTCCAGCTGGGCTTCCTCCAGGGCCCGGCGCTCGCGGCCGGTCTTGTCGAAGTCGGCCAGCGCCCGTGCGATATCGCCGATTTCATCTTTACGCGTCAGATCAGGGATCGTCACATCAGGGTCCTCGCGCGCAACCCTTCCCATCAGGAAAACCATGTTTCTCAGGGGCTTTGCGACCTTGAAATCAAGCAGGACGATCGTTGCAACCGCAAACACCACCGCCAGGACAAACACGATCGAAGCCGTGAAAATGGCGCTGGTCTTTTCGCTCAACAGCGCGGCTGACTGCTGTTCCTCGATGTCGTGGGCGATGTCGGTCATGGTTTGCGCGCTGTCCAAAAGCGCGCGCACCTGGACATCGATCAAGGAGGCAACGGCGCCGCGCTCCTGGGCCACAATTTCAGCAACCTCATCCAGCATAGCGGACGCGGTGCCAATCCCGGCGCGCGGATCCTCTGCGCGTGTGCCGGGCAGGGCATCGCTGGCCGCAGTGAGGAAAGTGCGTGCACGCTCCAGCTCGTCTTCGTTAAACCGGAACATGTAGCGATTCATGTGGTCCTTGGCCCGCAGTGTGTCCACAAGGCTGGTGCGCAAGGCCGCGCGGTCGTCCTCATTGGCAGCGGAGGCGATGGCTGCTTCGAGCGCGCTCGTGACCCGGTCAGTCAACGCAGGCAATTCGGTTTCGACCACATCATTGCGGCGTTGCCGGAAAACCGAAAAATCTTTGAATTCGCTCAGAACCGGGGCAAGTTTCGATTGTGCGGCCCGTGCCGCCTCGGCGAACCGGCCGTCGCCCTCTTCGGCGGCTTTGCCGACGGCGTCTGACAACAGGTCGAATTCCTGCAGTGCCTTTTCGTAGCGGGCTTCGGTGTTGCGGGCGACATATTCCTTTGCCAGACCCACAAAGGTCTGGATTTCCGCTTTCACCGCGACAGCATTCTCCGCCTCGTGCGCGGCCATTTGATAGGCCGAAAAGGCCTGGGTAATCCGGTCGAGGGAATAAAGCATCTTGCCGCCAAGCACCAAAACGGCCGCAAAAACGGCCAGCATGCCCAGGGTGATCTTCCACCGGATTTTCATGTCGTCGAAGCTCATGTGGCCCCCTTTTCAAGCAGGGACTGCACGGCATCGCACAGTTCCACGGTATCGAACGGTTTTTCGAGCACCGCATCGGCATTTTGACGGGCAACGGTCAGGGCGTCCTGGCTGGTGACAAATGTGCCGCCGCCGGACATGGCAAGGATACGGGGCGTCTTGCCCGGTGCCTCGTTCAGCAGGTCGATCAGGTCGACGCCGTCCATCTCAGGCATCAGCATGTCGGTGATCACAAGGTCCGTGGCCCGCCCGGTGGCCAGGTCCAGGGCCTCGCGCCCGTTTCCAGCCTCCAGCACCTCATGCCCAAGGCGCTTCAATCCCGCCGCAATCGATTTTCGAACGCCCGGAATATCGTCAACAACCAGAATGCAGGCCATGGTCACTCTTTCATGCTGTGTAAAATTGCGGGGACGGGGCGGCCGTGTCCGGTTCCGCCAGAGGCAGGTTTATGGTGAAGCAGGCGCCATTAGCGGCATGGTTCTTTAAAGAAATGGTCCCGCCCATTGATGTGATATGAGATTGCGCCAGCGCGAGGCCGAGGCCGGTTCCCAGTCCGATGGGTTTGCTCGTGAAAAACGGTTCGAAAATCCGGTGCCGGTATCGCGTGTCGACCCCCGGGCCGGTGTCCTGCACCGACAGGGAAACCGTGCCGTCAGTAAGATGTGCGGCAAGGGTCAATGTGCCGCCTTGGGGCATGGCATCGATCGCATTTTCTCCAAGGGCAATAATGCTTTGCACCAGAGATTGAAGGTCGCCGTAGACTGTTTTTCCGGTTGCAAGGGTCTGATTCCGAACAAGGTTTATCAGATCACCGCAGGCAGGTCTGAGATGAACGGCTGCCGCATCCAGCGCCTTGCATGGGTCAAAAAGGGCTGCTTCGGCTGCAGGGTTGCGCCGTCCATACTGCAGTAATTTCCGCAAAAGGGCGCGCGCCGTCTTGCCGTGTTCCTCAATCAGATCGAGCCACTCGCGTTCTTCCGCCTTGTCTTCCGGCAGCGCGGTTTTGACCAGACTGGGGAGAGAGACGATCGGCTGCAGCATGCTGTTGACCTCATGGGCGATGCCACTGGAAAACCGGCCGAGGGCTTCCATCTTCGCGCTGTGAAGCCGGTCTTCATCCAGCCGTCTGCGTTCGGTGACATCCACCTGGAACCCGACAATTGCCGTCACACGTCCGGTTTCGTCCCGGATCGGCGACAGGGAAAGCGCATTCCAGAACTCCGAGCCGTCGCGCCTGTAATTCAGGATCTCGACGTCGATCGCCTGGTCTTCATTCAGGGATTGCCGTATCTGGGCAATGGTTTCGGCACAGGTGCCCGGGCCCTGAAGAAACCTGCAGCTGCGGCCGATGACGTCTTCAGCCGCATAGCCGGTGGTTTCGCAGAAGCTGCGATTGACATAGGTGAGCGGGCGCTCGGGATGGGCCGCATCCGCGATTGTGATGTTGACCTGCGCCGCATCAAGCGCCTGCATCCATATATGCGCTGCTGACCTGAACATACGTGATTTCCCGGGCGAACTACTCAAGATTGCGCTTGGTCGGGTAAACCACCGGTTAAGAAAAGACCGGATCAATACCAAGTATTTATGGTGCTGCATCGAAAAATTGGAATTAAAGTATTTATTGTTATTGATAATATTGGGGCATTGCAGAATTTACAGGGTTATAAGTGCTTTTTTACACCAGTTTTCATTTTAATGGTGTTTCGGAATGAAGATCTGTGTTCCTGCTACGAGGCCGTGTGCCAGTCTGCGCGGACGCAGCGAATCGCGGTGATCTGTTGTCTGGCCTCAGAGCCGGGCATAAGGCATACGGGCATCTGCGGTCGGCGGCACTCAGAACCGTCCTTGCGTTTCAATCAGCCGGCCTTGAGGTCTTGTGCGGACAGCGGAATGCCAAAAATAGACCCCTTGCAGACAGTTGTCGGCCAAATTTCTTGCCAGGAAGGCGTGTTCTTCTGTTTCAACGCCCTCGGCAACAACGCTCATCCCCAAGCCCGTGCCAATATCAACGACGGATGAGGCCAGCATGCGGAACGTTTCGTTTATGGCGAGGGGGAGGACAAACTCCCGGTCGATTTTCAAACGGTAGCTGGAAGACACAGGGCTGTGTTGTCCTGTGAAGGGTTTGCCCCATCTACCACTGGGCCATCTTTGGCGCCGCGCAATTTGCGGCTGGGAGAAAACCAAACCGGGGGATAGTCATGAAACCGACCCGCTGTTTAACATCGACAGCGTCTGCCATGGCGTTTGCCGCGATGGTCACATCTGTTCCGGCTCTGGCCGAGGACGTTGCCTATGAGGTGGCCGGAGAGGCCTTTACCGGCTATTACGCACAAGCGCCGGACCCGAAAGGCCTCGTGCTGATTGTTCACGACTGGGACGGCATGACCGACTACGAGCGCAAGCGCGCGGACATGCTGGCCGAGATGGGATACAGCGCTTTCGCCCTAGACATGTTCGGCGATGAAACGCCAACCGAGACGGTCGATCACCGGCGCGCGGCAACCGGCGCGCTTTATCAGGACCGCGAACGCATGCGCACTCTTATTCAGGCCGGGATCGAGCAGGCAAAGCAGCGCGCAGGCGATGCGCAGATGGTGGTGATGGGCTATTGCTTCGGCGGCGCTGTGTCGCTGGAGATGGCGCGCAGCGACATGGCGGACATGGCCACCGGCTATGCCAGCTTCCATGGCGGACTGTCGACACCGGACGGTCAGTCCTGGACCGGGGACGAGCCGCCGGTTCTCGTGCTGCATGGCGGCGCGGACACGTCCATCACTCTGGATGACGTGGCAACACTGGCCAAGGAGCTGGAAGCTGCCGGCACGACCTATTCCATCGAGGTGTATTCCGGAGCGCCGCATGCTTTTACCGTATTCGGATCCGACCGCTATCAGGAGCGGGCCGACATGGCGAGCTGGGATGCCTTTTCCTCCTTCTTGGACGAACAGCTGTAGGAAACCCGAATCTGCGCGCGCGGAGGAGCCCGCCGCGCGCATCCTGCAGGTCGATTGACGCAAAATAGGAAATCTGTGGCTCATGCAGTGTTTCGCGCGCATGCTCTCAGGAGCATTTTGTCTGGGCTTGGTGAGCCCGGCAGTCATGGCACAGGACATGGTTGCGGTCGGCGGATTTGAGATCGACCGGACAGAAGTCACCATCGGTGCCTTTCGAGAGTTTATCGAGGCGACCGGTGCCGTCACCGCGGCCGAAAAGGCGGGCGGCGGCGAAGTCTACGCGGCCGGTTGGGTGCAACAGCCCGGCT
Organism: Roseibium hamelinense; assembly: GCF_007830545.1. Lineage (GTDB taxonomy): Bacteria > Pseudomonadota > Alphaproteobacteria > Rhizobiales > Stappiaceae > Roseibium > Roseibium hamelinense. The sequence continues at coordinate 921,874 of NZ_VLLF01000001.1, read as the reverse complement.
GGACCTGGCGCACACCTTTCGGCCGCCCGGCAACAGATCAAGAGCCCACGGTCCACGTCACGTTTGACGAGGCACAGGCTTATTGCGCGTGGCGCGGCAAACGTCTGCCGACAGATGCCGAATGGATGGAGGCGGCCTACACGGAACGGCGGACCAGCCCGCCGGCGCCTTTCGAGACCGGGCAAACCTATCCCTACCCAACGGGGAAGACGCCGGAAGGCGCGAACTGTCTGCAGGACTGCGGTGCCACGCCAGCCCTTGATCACAGCGCGGTTTTGCGGCGGGGTGTTGGGCATGCGCCAGCGGGGACCACCCGGGCCGGGGTCAACGGCCTTTATGACATGGGCGCCAATGCCTGGGAGTGGACCGACAACGGTCCGGGCCGCCAGAAAACCACCCGTGGAGGCTCCTGGTGGTACGGCGCCCAGCAGATGCACCGCGATCACTCTGCCACCAAACCGGCGGACACTGCCGTCGTTTACATTGGCTTCCGCTGTGCCAAAGACAGCTAGCTGTGCACTCCCACAACTGACTTTCTGAATGTTTTACAATTACATCTAAAAGTAGAGATAATACTTTAAAAAACAGAACCTAATACTATTTGTAAACCAAAATATTCATCAAAATTGCCAAAATTAGATGGAGATTTATGTATCTCTTCACAGTTCATAAATCTGATGTACTTAAAATGAGCGCAACTCAATCAGGGAATCAGAATGATTTTTAACCTCTCCAGCGCCAGAGCCTTGTTGAACGCCCTGGATAGATCCCAGGCGGTCATAGAATTCAAGCCGGATGGTACAATCATTCGCGCAAACAATAACTTCCTGGCGCTGATGGGTTACGAGCTCAGCGAGATCAAGGGCAAGCATCACAGCATTTTTGCAGAGCCAGGCTTTGCCCAGACCGGCGAATACAAGAAATTCTGGCACGATCTGGCGGAAGGCAAACATCAGGTCGCCCAGTACAAGAGAATTGGCAAAGGCGGTAAGGAAGTCTGGATCGAGGCGTCTTATAACCCGCTCATCGGAATTTTCGGCAAGCCCTACAAGATCGTGAAATACGCGACCGATGTGACCGAGCGCACGTTGAAGAACGCCCAATACGAGGGCCAGATCAAGGCAATCGGAAAGTCGCAGGCGGTCATACACTTCGACATGAACGGCAATATTCTGATGGCGAACCAGAACTTTCTGGATGCCATGGGATACACGCTCGCGGAAATCCAGGGCCGGCATCACAGTATTTTTGTCGAAAAGGGGCACGAGGAAAGCCCTGAATACCGCGCGTTCTGGGACAAGCTGAAGCGCGGCGAATTCGATGCCGGGCAGTACAAGCGCATCGGCAAGAACGGCAAGGAAGTCTGGATTGAGGCGACCTACAATCCGATTTTCGACGATAGCGGCAAGCCCTTCATGATCGTCAAATACGCCACAGACATCACTAATCGGAAGCTGAAGGACGCTGAGCGCGATGGCCAGATCGAGGCGATCAGCAAGTCCCAGGCTGTCATTCATTTCGATATGGACGGCAAGATCCTGACTGCCAATCGGAATTTTCTCGATGTGATGGGCTATGAACTTGCCGAGATCGAGGGCCAGCATCACAGAATATTCGTGAAACCCGGGGACGCAAATGCGCCCGATTACAAGGCGTTCTGGCAAAATCTGCGCAACGGCAAGTTCCAGACCGGAGAGTTTGAGCGCCTGTCAAAGACCGGGGATTCCGTCTGGATCCAGGCGAGCTACAACCCGATCCTCGACCCGGACGGAAAGCCGTACAAGGTTGTTAAATACGCCTCGGACATCACAAAAGAGGTCCGCCAGCGGCAAAAATTCAATATCCTGTCGCTGGTCGCCGACGGGACGGACAACTCCGTCATTATCACCGACGCGGACGGGCATATCGAATACACAAACCCCGGATTTACGAAGCTCAGCGGATATACCGCTGACGAGGTTGTCGGCCGCAAACCGGGACATTTCCTGCAAGGGCCGGAAACTTCACAAGAAACGGTTTCGCGCATCCGTGATTACCTGCGGCGCGAGGAGCCGTTCTACGAAGAGATCCTGAACTATGCCAAGAACGGCACGCCCTACTGGATCAGCTTGTCGATCAATCCGATCCGCAACCGCTCGGGAGAAGTCGAACGCTACGTGTCCGTTCAGGCAAACGTCACAAACACCAAGCAGAAGTCATTGGCCTTCGACATGAAGCTCAACGCAATTGGGCAGGCGAATGCGATTGCCGAGTGGGATCTGAACGGGCGCTTCCTGGACGCAAACACGCTGCTGAAAGACCTTTCCAAGGGCGCGTTTGATCAAGGTCTCACCGTGGTGCTTGGTAAAGAGGACCGCCAGGGCCTGAAATCCGGTCAACCCCTAAGGCGCGAAATTGAATGGAAGACGGACACGGGCAGTTTGTGGTTTGACGCAGTGTTCTCGGTGTTGAACGACTATGAAGGCCACCCGGAACGGATCATGATGTGCGGCGTGAATGTCTCGGACCGCCGGACAGCGGTCGAAGAGAGCTCCAGCGCTTTGACTGAGGTGGTTGAGACCGGAAACCAGATTACAGCCATCGGCGAGACCATCGATCAAATCGCCAATCAGACCAATCTGCTGGCCTTGAACGCCACAATTGAAGCAGCCCGCGCGGGCGCGGCAGGAGCAGGCTTTTCCGTTGTTGCAAATGAGGTCAAGTCCCTGGCGAGCCAAACGTCGGAAGCAGCGGGTGACATTGGCGGGCTCGTTGCCGAAAACAACCGGAAGCTTGACCTTCTGACGAGTTATCTGACCAAACTGAACCGAAAAGAAGAGGCGGCCTGACCTGCGGGGCGCCGACGCCTGTCATGGTCCCCAAGCTTTCTGGATCGCGGGCGGGCTGTTCTGCGGTTGCCCCCGCAATTTGCCAAGACCTCACGCTGCCGCGGAGAGTTTCGGGCGCAGGGCGTCGATATCGACTTCGTCGATTTGCTCGGGTTTCATGAAGCGCTCGGCGTAGTCGCGCCACACACCTGATGTCAGGAACAGGTCGTAAAGGTCGGCATCGATGTGTCCGTCCTTGACCATGAAGCCCATGATCTTGAGCGCTTCGGACAGCGTCTTTCCCTTTTTGTAAGGCCGGTCAGCTGCGGTCAGCGCCTCGAAAATGTCAGCAATGGCCATCATGCGGGCAACCGGGGTCATCTCCGCACCCGTCAGGCGTTTTGGATGGCCGGATCCATCTATTTTTTCGTGATGCCCGCCGGCCAGTTCCGGGACCTGGCGCAGGTGATGCGGGAAGGGCAGGCGCGACAGCATGATGATCGTCTGCACAATATGATCGTTGATCTTGTAGCGCTCTTCTGGTGTCAGCGTGCCGCGCGCGACCGACAGGTTGTAGAGTTCACCCCGGTTATAAAGGTGTTCCGGCTGGTCCAGCCTAAAGCCCCAGGGATTGTCGGGCGCAAACAGATCTTCCGGGCGGCGTTTCAGGATATGCTCGCGCCTGTCGGCCAGTAACGGTTCGTCGACCGGCAGGTCCGGCTCCGGTGCTGCCGCCTTGCGGGTCGCTTCCTCGTGGCTGATGCCGACCCGGTCGGACAAGGTTCGGGACCAGGTTTTGGCGGCGATGTCCTGCAGCCGTTCGATCCGCTCGTCAGACATGAATTCGCCGCCCTCGTTGCATTCGGCGACGAAGGCGAAATCCGCGTCGAGCGTTTCCAGTTCCAGATCGCGCTTTTTCGCGAGCGCCTCGCCGTCGCCGCCATCGGCCACGCCTTTCCAATAGGCGATCCAGGCGTCCCGCTTCAACACCTCGAACCGCATCCGGATTTCATGAATACGGTCGTAAAGGGTCTCCAGCTTGGTCGCCTTGTCGACGACATATTCCGGCGTTGTGACCTTGCCGCAATCATGCAGCCATGCGGCAATGTGGATAGCCTCGCGGTCGTCTTCGGTCAGCTTGAGGTCGGCAAACGGGCCGGTATCGGTATCATGCGCGGCTTCCGCGAGCATCTTGGTAAGCTCGGGAACGCGGGCACAGTGGCCGCCGGTATAAGGGCTTTTGGCGTCGATGGCGTCGGCGATCATGCGGATGAAGGCCTGGAACAGGGCCTTTTGCGAGGCAATCAGCTGGCGCGTTTCCAAAGCGATAGCGGCCGAACGCGACAGGGCGTCCACAAACCGGGTGAGGGAGGGGTTGCCTTTTTCCTCGCTCACGAGGGTCATAATCCCGATCATCGCGTCGTTGCGGTTGAACAGGGGGACGACAACGGCATGGCGCTCGGGATTGTCGGCATCCTCCGGATCACCGCCACAGACCGCCAGCGCCTCACCGGTGACGCGGGGCGTGCACACATCCTCGCGGGCGACAGCCTCGTGCAGGACATTTGGAAGGCCGTCCAGCGGCTGCCGCGCGAGTGTTTCGAACGGAACACCCATGGCGGCTGCCGGTTCAAGGGCGGTCTCGTCCGCGCTCATCAGGTAGACGGCGCCCTGGCTGGAGCCGACAATATCTCCCATACTGTTCAGCAGGGTTTGCAGCAGGCGGGCAAAGTCCGTTTCGTCCGATATGGCCCGATTGATGGCCAGGAACTGGCGTATGGTCGACTTCATGTCGTTCATCGAACGGGACAGGTCATCGATTTCTATCACCGCGCTCTCAACCTCGACCGGGTCGGAGAAATCGAACGCCTTGATTTTTTCCGCCTCCCGCGACAGGGCCCGGACCGGTTTGGAAATCAGCCGGGCCGCCAGCATGGTGATCGGGACCGCGACAATCAATATGAGGCCGATTGCAAGGGCGCCTTGCTGTAGGAGCTGGCGGGCCTGGGCAAGAAGCTCTGCTTCGGGAACGGCAATGGCGAGGTAGTAAGGGTCTGATCCGCGGATCTCCAGCGGAGACACCTGAATCCGCCAGGTCGCGCCGTCGAAGGTGAGCCGGTCGGTGAGGGTCTGGCCGTTGCCGCTGGTCACGCCGGCCGCGATTGCAGCCTTGGCGACATCGGGCAACACTGTGCCGACAAGCTGATTTGCGGACAGGCGGCCAAGCGCCGGGGCTCCGCCGGTGGCCGAGGGCGGCAGCATTTCAACCACCATGGTTTCGTCCGGATGGGCGATCATTCCAAGGTCGGAACCGAACAATGCGAGTTCGGTATGGTCGGTCACGCGTTCCCTGCGCAAAGAGGCGGCAAGTGTTTCGAGCATGATGTCGGCGGCGACAGTCGCCCCGGTTCCCGGAACGTTCAATGCGATCGTCTGGCCAAGTTTGCGGCTGGTGAAGAAGATATACGGATCGGTCTTGGTCTGCCCCACGGCGGCTTGCGCGCTTTTGTACCAGGGCCGTTTTCTCGGATCGTATTCCGCAAAACTTGGCCGGGTGTCTTGTCCAATAACTGTCATCGCCTCATCGACAAAGATAAACCGGCCGACCGCTTCCATACCGGGCTCCCGTTCGACGGACTGAATGACATAGGCCGAATTGCCGGGAGCACCAAAAATACGTCTGGCCGTCTCACTGGAGGTCTTGTTCAGCATGACGAAATCACCGTCGTCATACCCGACATACAGCGAGGACAGGCTGGGGGCCTGATCGAGGAAGCCGGCGAGAACCGGCAGGTGGACAAGCCGTTCGTCAAGGGTCCGTGCATGGGTGATGCCCTGCCGGGCGATGACTTCGACCGCAAGCTCGGCTGGGGCATACAGCCGTTCCAGCCCGGCCACCGCCTCGGTGCTCGTCAGGTCGAATAGATTGTGCGAGGCCTCGGTGATGACAGTGTTCATCCGGGAATAGGCCAGCCAGCCGATCGCCGAACCGACCGACAGGACAAGAACAAGGAACACAACGCTCAGATGAAACTGAAGTGTGTGGCGGCCGGTCTTCGAATTCTTCATGGCATGGGGATCCGGATCTGAACACTGCGAATATCTTCCGCAACGTCATTTGACGGTATGGAATGTGTATGCCGGGTTAAAACAAGTTCTGATCGGAGGCATTTTGCTCTCTGCGCGGCATGGCACGGCGTCGGGGCAGATCAAGCCTCCAGGGATCAATGACTTAGGATGTCCCGGGCGTGTTCGCGCACTTCACGAGACAAGTGCCCGCTCATGAAAAGCAGCGTGTTTTTGCATCACCGGAAGCCGAGGTGTTGTTTGTTGATCGTAGACAGCTGATGTCAACTAGAGTTGACAGTAATTGGGTCTCAGAAATGAGATTTCCGATGTGGGTAGACTGTAAAGAATTATTTTACATTCAATTGACAAGTATAATTGACATCAAAGCGAAGTATTGCGTTGTTTTGTCGCAAAATCTACAGCGTTTTGTCTTGCGTAATGTCTCTCGAAGTACAACGGGTAATGCTTTTACCAACCAGTGTTGGCGCTTTGAGCAAAGCGTGCATGGGCCTGAGGTGGAAAGGAGAGATGATGACTGCGAGTTACAGCTACGATGCAGCGGAAAAGGGGTTTTTGAGCCACTTGGCGACGCGGCTCCGGCAGGCGCGTTTGCGCGGGCGCGTACCGGGTTTTGATTGGTCAAACCGGTTTGCCCATTGGGCGTTGCGCATACCTCTGGGCGGTTTGCTGTTGTATTACGGCCTTCAAAAGGTGCCGGATGCATTCGTTGCTCCGGGCAGCTACGGGGTGCCAGCGGTGCTATTTGTTTTGGCGGCTCTAGCTGAGTTGCTTGGTCCGGTGGCATTGTTCATTGGCGGCGTGATCGAAACTTGGCGGCCGAAGAATGGCATGGTTCGGCTTGCGGGCGATATTTTGACGCGTGGTGGCGCCTTTGCCGGAGTTGCGGCGGTTGCGGGCGTTATCCTGTTCTTCTATTGGGGGACCCTGACAATCGCCGATCTGCAGGTCATGGCGTTGGGATTGTCACTGTTCCTGCTGTTGCGCGGTAACTTTTATGGTCGCGCTGCCAAGTCTACGGCCTGAATGCCACCCGACTGCACGCATGAAAAAGCCGCGCAGCCGTTCGGGCGCGCGGCTTCAAGTCGATGGGGCCTTGCACAAAAAGGCACAATATGACTGCCGGTTCAGATGATCCGGACTGTTCTGTTCCAGGGGTGATCTGAAACTGTCAGTCTTCTTCCGGATCAACGGCATAGTATTTATGTTGCAGGGCCTGCAGGCGCGGCGCGTTGAACTGGGAAACGGCGATCGGCGGTTCCAGGAAGGCGACCCCCACCTGTTTGCCATTGCGCCAACGCACATTGGCGATGGCGATGGTCTTGTCCAGATCGTCGTAGATCAGAACGTCTTTCGGCAGGTCTGCGGTTTCGGGAACAAGAAGCCCGACCCCGCCTTCGGACACGTCAAACAGGGTGCATTCGGTCAGGAACTTGTCCGACAGATCCGTGATCTTTCCGCCTCGCAGGCGCGCACGCCGCCGTGGTGTGAGGCGTTGTTCCTTGAACGCCGGATTAACTGCCATTTCCCGTACCCGTTTAAACATGCGCCACGACCTACCGTTACCGTCTGAGGAAACCAAGGGGGTGAAAGACGCATGCCCACCCCCATCAACCCATAGTCCAGAGAGCTTGCCTGAGGCTTGCAGGTTGAGTTTGTCGGCTAACAGTCCGTTGCACAACCCCTGATTGTCAGGGGGTGCAATGCAATATCTTCAGAAGCGGGAACGGCGGCAAGGAAAAAGCGCTGGTTACTCAGGCGGGTCGGGCTGGTAAATGAGAATGTCGCCCGGCTGGCAGTCCAGTGCCTCGCAAATCCGCTCCAGTGTCTCGAAGCGCACGCCCTTGACCTTTCCCGATTTGAGCAGGGAGACATTCTGTTCGGTAATGCCGATCCGCTCGGCCAATTCCTTTGACCGCATCTTCCGCCGGGCGAGCATGACATCCAGCTCAATGACAATGGGCATATAGACTTCTTTCCGGCTCCCGTTCAGACAAAGCGGCGGTTTTCATCATCCAGATTGGCCGCTTCCCGCAAAACGGCGCCGAAGACAAGCATCAAAGCCCCTAAGATTGCAAAGAAAATTTCGCCGCCATCCAACGAAACCTCAAGTGTGCGTTGACCTTCCGGACGGTCAAGCGTCGCCAGCACCGACAGGATCGGGTCGCTGAGAATATCCATGACCGCATAGCTGATCAGCCAGACACCGAACAGGAAAACATGTCCGAGGGTCTTTGCGGAAAAGTAGTCCGTCCTTTGGAACCGGGCAAACAGCAGGCGCAGCTCCCAGGCCGCGCCGGCCAGCAGCGCAAACAGGACGCTTTCGACCAGGGCCAGAGCACAGCGCTGCAATATCGGAATGTCGGCGAACGCGCGGTGCGCCCCGGCCACGTCAAGTCCGGTCTCCGGGCTGAACCGGGACAAGGACGGCACCAAAATCGCCAAAACGTAGCCGGCCCAGACAAGAAGAAGCGCGGCAAGAACCCCGCTCAACACCCATTTCAAGATCGCGGAGACCCGGGAGATGCGTTTCTGGCGGCGAAGGCGGCCGGTGGATGCGGGCGTAGTCGTCAATTGGTTTCCTTTAAATGAATTGCTTGTTTTCTTCGGCGATCAGAGCCGCTTCCCGCAGGATCCAGCCAAACACCAGCATGAGCGAGCCGAGAATGAGGAAAAACAGCTCGCCGCCATCCAGCGTGACGTCGATGCTGCGTTGGCCTTCCGGTAGATCGAGGGTCAAAAGCGCCGACCCGACCGGATCGCTGATCAGATCGACAATCGCAAAGATGATCAGCCACCGGCCGAACGAAACGACGCTGGACAAGGTCCGCGGGTCGAAAAATTCAATGTGCTGAAAGCGTTTGAACACAAGCCGTATGTGCCAGCACGCGCCGGCGATCAGAAAAAACGCGAGCCCGGTCAGGCCGGCGATTGCAATGCGCTGGCCCAAAGGAATGTCACCCATCCGGCGCTCGACATCGGCTATGTCGATCATTTCGTCGGCGGTGAACAGAAGGTCTGCGGGCAGGCACAGGGTAACCACCAGAAACAGGCCGATGATCACGACCAGCCCCATCACGACAGTGAGGAACCATTTCATGAACCCTGAAAGCCGCCGGATCCGTGCGAGGCGGTCGGCGCGTTCAGCCATCAAGGTGTCGGTCATCTGATCCCCCATTGCGGTTTGTGCGGATGCACACTGTGACGGTCGCCGGTCTAGCCGCGTCGCGGAATGATTGCAATAAAAAATATTGCGATTGACAAAAAAATTATTCTAAGCATTTTGAAAATTATTGCTTTGCAATAATAAAATTATGTTGCAAGGCAAGTGTATATACGTACACCAAGGAAAGAGCCAAGATGCGAAGATATTGTTATCATTATGCTTTTCACCGAAAACCGGTCTATGAAGCGGAAAAAGGTTCTATGCGTGCCACCAAGGCAAAACGGGCCAGCGGGCTGTGGCTGCTGGAGCCGTTTGCCCTCGCAGTCCTGCTGATTTTGCTGGCCAACGGGGCACGGGCGGCTGATCTGGACATCTGGCAGCAGCCCTCCGCGATCCCTGAAATGCCGCGCGGTTCGGTCTGGTCAGGTTTTTACATGGGCGCAGAAGCGGGTTTGTCCCAAACCGCCACGGACGCCAAATCCAGTGGCCGCACGAAGGAGCTTTCGCGCACCGATGCGGCCTTTGGACTGTTTGCCGGCCACAACTGGGAAGTTGGCCGGGTTGTTCTTGGCGTCGAAGCCGGTGCGGCCTACCTGGGTGGCAAAGCGAAGGCGACCCACCCAACGCTCGGCGAGATCAAGGCCGGCTCAAAATGGACGGCAACGTTAAAAGGCCGGGTTGGTTTGCCGGTCCGTAACTTCCTGCCTTATTTGAGCGCCGGTGTCGCGGCGAGCGAGCATTCCCTGACAGCCAACGGCAAGACCCGGTCATCGGTCGGCATTGGCCCGGTGCTGGGAGCTGGCGTCGAGGCTGCCTTTGCAGAAAAATGGCGGCTGCGGCTGGATTATTCCCTGACCGGTATCGTCAACTCAAAGGACAACTATAACGGCACAAACGTTAAGCGGACGGCGGCAAATCATCGTCTGATGATCGGCGCCGCCTACGCATTTTAACCGGCCTGACCCGCCTTTCGGCCTGTTTTGCGACCGGTTTGTTAGCCCAGGGGCGGCAGACCGGTCAGGTCTTTCAGGACGGCCGCGGGAGCCAGATCGGCATATTCGTCCGGCATTCCCGTCCGGTTCATCCACACCGTGCGGAAGCCGAATGCGGTCGCGCCGGCAATGTCCCAGCGGTTGGAAGACTGAAACGACACCGTATCCGGGTAGATTCGGAACTGGGTGGTGACCAACTCATAGACCTTCGGGTCGGTCTTGAAGGTGCGCAGGTCGTCGACCGAAAACACCTCGTCGAACAGGTCGGTCAACCCGGCCGCATTGACCGCCGCATCAAGCATCGCCGGCGAGCCGTTCGACAAGATGGCGAGTTTCGCCCCGGTGTTTTTCAGCTCGGTCAGAACCTGCGGAACCTCCTGATAGCAATCAAGCGTCCAATAAGCGTTCAAAAGATCGCTTTTCAGCGCGGCATCTGCGCTGGGGGTCAAGGCAAAGGCAGTGTCCAGCGCTTCCTGGGTCAGTTCCCAAAAATCCCGGTAATGCCCCATGAGGGCCCGGACCCAGGAATATTCCAGCTGTTTTTCACGCCAGATCTGGGACAGGCGGGCCGCATCCGGGCCGACACTTTCCGAGTATTTCCGCACGGCCGCGTGAACATCGAACAATGTGCCATACGCATCAAAGACATAAGCGGCATGCGCCATCGCACTCTCCCCCGGTACCTGTTGTTCTGTTTGCAGGTCAGAAAACAGGGTCTTCCGGGCGCCGTCAAGCCATTGCGCAGTGCACAATGATCGCGCTTGCGCCAAATTTCACGGCGCTGCAGCAGAAAGGTCGACATTGCCATCTTTATCAAGGGCCCAGAACGGGTTGAACGCGATCTCCAGCAGATGGCCGCCTGGAATTTCGACATAGGACGAATGACCGCCCCAAAAGGCCTTTTCGGGACGTTTGACGATTGCGGCACCGGCATCGACAGCCCGCTGAAACGTCACCTCAACCTCTTCTTCGGAGCGGGCGTTGTAGGCAAGGGTAATGGCACCAAGCGCCTGTTCGGGAACATGTCGCCCGAGTTCGCGGTTGAGCGCGTCGCGTTTATAAAGGGCAAGGACACTGCCGCCGGTCTGATAAAACACGATGTCGTCGCTCGGGGCTTCCTGTGCGGTCCAGCCCAGTCCGGTTTCGAAAAAAGAGCGTGCTTTCGGCAGATCGGCAACTGCCAGCGTGATCATGGAAATGCGTTGGTCCATAAAGATATCTCAATGTGTTGCGGACCGGGGGTGGCCCGGCTGTGGATAAAAGATCGGATCAGGAACAGAAATAGAACAGAAAACGTACGCTTTGAAAAGCCCGGCTCCGGTCCCGTCCGCTTATTCCCTCTGTTGCGCCCGAAAGGCGTCTTTGAGAGAATGAAAACTGCGGTTTTGCAATCCAGAAGGTGATGATTTTCCGCTCATGGCGGCTGATTGAAAAGAGAATCTGCGATCTCCGGCGATCTGGTGGGAGAATGTTGACCTGGGCCGGTGTTCGTCGTTTTTTAGCAGCCTGACAAAAATGACGTCAGCCGGAAGCCGGCAAGATGAGGAAATGCGCAATGGGCGAGCTGAGCCAAACCTGGACCTGGATCGATGGCACCTGGCATGAGGGCAATCCGCCGATGATGGGACCGCGCTCCCATGCGGCCTGGCTCGGCTCAAGCGTGTTTGACGGCGCCCGGGTGTTCGACGGTGTGGCACCGGACCTTTTGCTGCATGCGCAGCGCACAAACGATTCGGCCGAGGCGCTCGGGCTCAAACCCGGCATGAAGGCAGAGGCGATCGCCGAGCTGACTTGGGACGGGGCTGCCAAATTCGCCGCCAGCCAGCAGCTCTATGTGAAGCCGATGTACTGGGCCGAGGCCGATGGGGCAGGCGTGATTGCGCCGGATCCGGACAGCACGCGGTTTTGCCTGTGCCTGTTCGATGCGCCGATGGCGCCGAAGGACGTGGCCGCGGCCATCACCTTGTCGCCGTTCCGCCGCCCGACCATGGAATGCATGCCGGTCAACGCCAAGGCGGGCTGCCTTTATCCGAACAACGCACGCGCGATGATGGAAGCCCGGAAACGCGGCTTCGACAACGCCGTCGTGCTCGACATGCTCGGCAATGTCGCGGAGCTGACGTCGGCGAATATCTTCATGGCCAAGGATGGCGACGTGCACACCCCGGCGCCGAACGGCACCTTTTTGAATGGCATCACCCGCCAGAGGGTGATCAAGCTGCTGAGGGAGGCCGGTTATGCTGTGCATGAGCGCACACTGGCCTATCAGGACTTTCTGGACGCCGACGAGATCTTTTCGACCGGTAACTACAACAAGGTGTCGCCGGTCAAGCGCATCGAGGAGCGCGATCTGCAGCCGGGACCGATCGCCGCAAAAGCGCGCGAGCTTTATTGGGAGTTTGCCCACGCCTGATCCGAGCGGAACACAAGCGCGCTGGCAACAACCAGCGCGGCGGCCGCGATCAGCGATGCCGCCGCATAGGACCCAGTCGCCTCGCGCAAGGTTCCGGCAACGAAAGGGCCGATCATCTGGCCCAGTCCAAAACTGGCGGTCATCAGCGCCAGAAGGCGGCTGGCATGGGCCGGGCTGAGGCTGCGCGCCTGCGTCAGGCCAAGTGCGGTGATGCCCATGAAAGTGCCGCCCAACAGCGCGGCGCCGAACATCAGCCAGAACGGTCCGAATCCGGCAACGGTCAAGGTGACGCCTGCCGCCTCGGCCAGGCAGGCAAGCGCAAAGGCCGATGCCGAGCCGAGACGGCTTGAAACGGCGTTCCACAGGTAGATCGAGGGCGCGGCGGCGAGCCCGACCACCAGCCACACCAGATGCTGGACCGGGGCCATGGCGGGATCTTCCGCCGCGATGACCGAGACGAATGTGGCCGTGATCACATAACCAAAACCGAACAGGCCATATGCCAGCACAAGCCGCACGAGGGGCGCGGTCCAAAGCGGCGGTGTGGCCTGCGCTGCCGGAGGCTTTTGCGCCGTGTCCGGATGTGTTTGCGCTGCCGGTCCGTCCATGGCCGGCCGATCTGCAGCCGGTTCTGCCGGGACCAGCACAAGAGCCACAGCCAGAAAGACAAGGGTGGCAAGCGCGCTTGCGAACCACAGCTGCGGCCAGGAGGCACTGCCCGCTTCGAGGCTTGCGATCAGCATCGCTGAAAACGCAATGCCCGCACCGACACCACCAAAATGGAGCGCAGACAGGCCCGGCCGGCCTGCGGCCTGCAAACGCTCCAGCACCACTGTGGAGGCAAATACCAGCACGAAAGCGCTTGCCAGTCCGCTGACAAATCGCAGCGCCGCCAGCACCCCAAATGCCGGGGTCAGCCCCATGGCGCCGCTTGTCAGCGCACTTATGGCCATCCCCGTCAAAAACCACCAGCGCGGATGCCGGGCGAACAGGCCCGCGGATGCCGTCAGAGCGCCGGTCAAATAGCCCAGGAAATTGGCCGAGGCGATCAAGCCGGCCTCGGTCGGCGGAAGTGGAATTCCTGCCGCCATCGCCGGCAGGATCGGCGTATAGACGAAGCGGCCGATCCCCATGGCTGCGGCGAGAGCGATAAAACCACCGAAAGCAAGCGGCACCGGACGAGCCGGGGAGGGAGTGCGAAACACGGGTTGAAATACCTGAAATCAAAAGACGCCACACCATAAGCGGGCCGCGGGCGGAGCGATAGGGCCAAGTATAGGCTGTGGAACTGTTGCAGTTTGAAACGAAAAAGCCCCGCAGCGCGTCCGCTGCAGGGCTTTTTTACGGGGTCAGGCTTTTTAGTTGGCAAGGCGGACCGGGTTCACGGCAGGGGCTTTCAAGGTTGCACGGGCAGGTTTCGCTTTGCGCAGGCTGTTGCGCTTCATGGCCTGGACCTTGTAGCCGGGGATTTCGGAAATCGCGGCCGAATGCGTTTCGTCACACATGTTCAGGCTTTCGGTGTAACAGTTATTCGGATAACCGGCTGTGTGCTCATCACAGTAATTGATCCAGTTATTGTAGCATTCGACAAGGCTAGAGCCCATGCCCGGACCTGCATTTGCAGACATTAACGTTGCGGCGAAGAGTGTTCCCGCTGTCGCGATTGTCAGCCCGAGTGTTTTAAACAATGACATTTCTATTCTCCTCTGTTTTTTACGCAGCCGTTCCTGACTGCAAGAACAGAGATACGTTAGGTGAGGCTGTAAAACCGTGTTGAAGATCACAGGTTTCAATTTTCGCTCACATTCTTGCGATTATCTGTGATCTTTTGAAAGAAACGCGCACCTGATGCGCTTTTCAGGTGTCGGATACACCGGCTCGGTTGATCAGGCGGGCCAGCGTGGCGGGCAGGAAATCGGCGAAAAAAAACCGGCCGCATTCATAGGCCCAGGCAATCATCGGAGCCTCAAGGCGCAGGTTCAGCGATGCCAGGCCGGTGTCGCCTGTGGCAAGCATCTTCAACTGATCAAGCTGGTATCTGCCGTCTGCCCGGCCAAGGCCCGGCACCCGGGTGGACAGCCGGTCAACCGCCGGGTCCTCGGCCCAGGGATCAGACAGAACCGCCATGGGACGCAGGCCGGGGGCGTCCGACCATACTTCGACAAAGGTGATTTCACCCGCGCTATTGAAGGTGAACTCCTCATAAATTGGCGTGCGCGCACCGGTCCAGTCGAATTCAAAAGTCACCCGGCAGCGCGCAAACGGCTGAACCTCGAAGGCACGGCAGGTCCGGTCGGTGACGCGGGCCGGGAAGAGAACCACCAGCTTGTCCATCACCATGAAATGGTCCTTGTGTCCGGTCAAATAGAGCCAAGGCGGCCACTCCCAGCGTAGGACATGGGAGGCATAAGCCGGCTGCGAAGACCGCGGCGCAAAACTGTCGAGGGTGTCAAAATATTTGTGCGCCTGATCGACGTAGTAGGCCTTCGAATGCTGTGGGGCGAGGCTGGCCGAAAACTGCATCTGCGGGGAAGCAGTGCCCGGATGCGGCTGTGCAAACAACAATGCGGCAAGTTTCAAGGCAAACAGTGCGGGATCAACCTGAGTAACGGATATCGAAGGGCTTCAACTTACGATACGTCAGATTGCGTGTTTATACGAGTGTATTTTTTGGTGAATACAACTGATGGGGTGACGCGGGTCAGTTTGCCTGCGGGATTTCGAGCCCGGTGGCGTCCAGGGTCCAGAGGCTGATCATCCGCACGGGACCGTCGACAACACGCATGGTTTGTTCCTGCAGCTGTTTGGTCAGCGTGCCGGTGACGGTGATCTGGGTAAACAGCGGCAGCACGGGGGTGCTGCCGGGCAGGTGTGCCAGGACTAGATTGTTGGCGGGCGGCGGCGGCACATGGGCACACATGCCAAGTTCCGGCACCAGATAGGCGCGCGGCTTTCCTGAAGCTCCGGGGGGCGCGGGGATAACAAACCCGGACAGTTTCACCGGCTTGCCATCGAGGTCCGGATTGCCGGCAACGCCCGCCCGGGCGCGCTTCTCGGCGACCACGAAGCGCTGATCGACCAGCCGTTGCGCGTCATACCCCTTGTTCTTCAAAGAGTTTGCTGCAATGCGGCGCCGGTTTTCAAGGCGTTTGCGTGTTGCATCGTCAAGGTCCAGATCTTGCAGTTGCTGGCCCGCTCGCAGATAGGTGCTCAAAGACTGCAGCTCAAAAATACCCAGTGCCTCAAAAGGGTCGTTGAATTCGGCGTGCGGGTCTTTCAGATCCGCCCAGCCGATCGCGACAGGCGGTTTTGCAAAAACCTGCGTGCCCATCGTCACGGCAACCAGAAAGACAATCAGACCCCGAAACTGCATGCAGCGCTCCATTGGTGTCAGGCCGGATCTGAATACCAGATTCGGAGCACGCCAGGTGGTCACAAACCGCTGAAGAACTCCGCCGCCCCCGGCGTGATCGTCAGGATCCCCGGGCGGCCCGCCAGCCCGCTGCGAGTGCCTCGTCCTCGGAACAGAACCAGCGCTCGCCCTTGGCCTCATTGATGCGGGTGCGGGCATAGGACGGCGACCACGGCATGTGATAGATCCGCCCGCGGCTGGAAATATTGCCCTTGATGGTACAGCCCTGCGGGGCGGTCTGCCCGGCGCTTTGCCATTTCGCCGCGCGGTAGTCCCACGGGGCTTCGGCAACACCGGCCCACACACCGGCACCGGACTGGCGGGCAAGCTGCTCATCAGCCTCATAGGTGCTGTCGTATTTGACAAAGGCAAAGGCATATCCCGACCGGACCAGTGCCGCGTTCAAATCCCGGCCTCCGGAAAAGCAGGTCGCAATGCGTCTGCCATAAGCGTCGCGCTCGGCGCCGCGGCACTCCACCGGCCCGGTCTTGGCAAGTTTTTGAAGCTGCTTTTTCGCCGACTGGCCGCAACGCCAGGGCGTGCCGGTCAAGGTGAGGCATGTTTGGCCAAGCTCAGGCGCATCAATGCCGGCAAGACGGATTTTCTCGCCATCAAGCTCCAGCGTGTCCCCGTCAACGACGCGCAGGCTCTGGGCGCCGTAGGCAGGAGGCAGAGCGCAAAAAAATGTGAGGGCCAACGCACAAGCGAGCAGCCCCCGAGTTGGGCGGAACATCATATTCACATTTCGAATCAAGCAATTACCGTTTGTTTCAGCTTCACCTGCCAGGCGTGCCGCGCAAGCGGCTGGCAGGTCATTTGCGGAGTTGGGTGGTCTTTACATGTGGAGAGACGCACCGCGCCCGCCGGTGTGACACGATCACCCTTTTCCGCTGCGCTCAAAAAACCTCTATCGGGTTAACAGCGTGACAACACACCTGTGGTTCCCTAAGGGCAATTTTGGGCAGGCAATCGTCCGCTGTTAGGGGACCGAAGATCATGTTTGAGCGGTTTGATCGTGCGTTGAAATTGGGCGCGGCATGCTGGCGCGTTCTGATGCTCGACAAGGAAATGCTTCTGTTTCCGATCATGAGCGCCCTGGCGCTGGCCGCCATCCTGGGCGGGACCTTCTATCCGCTCTACGCTTCGGGCGAGGCACAGGCCTTTCTGGAATCCTTGCAGGACAACCCGAATCCGGAGAACGACCCGCGGTTCCTGGCGATCATTTTCGCGATCTACTTTGTCAGCTATTTCGTGATGATCTATTTCAACGCCGCGCTGCTGGCCTGCGCGATGATCCGGTTCGCCGGGTCGGATCCCACCCTGATGGACGGGCTGAAAGTTGCGACACGGAATCTGCCGCAGATCCTCGCCTGGGCTTTCGTGACCGCGCTGGTCGGCTTCATTCTGGAACAGATCGAGCAACGTCTCAAAGGACTGGCCAGCTTCTTCGTCAGTCTTTTGGGCGCCGGATGGGCTGTTGCGACTTACTTTGCGGTCCCGGTTCTGGTGGTCGATGGTGTCGGCCCGATCGAAGCCGTGAAACGCTCGGTGGCGGCAGTGCGCAAGACCTGGGGCGAGGCGCTGGTGGGCCATATCGGGCTCGGCGCGCTGAATTTCATCAGTTTCATTGTTGCCCTGCCGTTGCTTTTTGTCGGCTTCATGCAAATAGAGACCTCACCGGAAACCGCGGTCATTGCGTTTGCCATCGCCGGAAGCTGGATCGTGTTTTGCAGCGTCGTGATCACCACCTTGAGCGCGATCCTGCGGGCCGCGCTGTACATCTACGCGGTTGAGGGGCAGATGCCGGTGAATTTCGATTCCACATTGATAAGAAATGCTTTTCAGCCCAAGAAGCGCTGAACGCGGCATCCGGAAAAACCCGAATAAAATTTTGCAATTCTGACCCAGAGACATTGCCCAAAGGCGTGTGGATGCCTATTTTGCCGCACGACGCACGGTGTTGGCTTCCGCTTATTACGAAGCGCGGCGTGCTGGTCTGTAGACCCTTGAGGAGTTTTGATATGTCCTTTGAATTGCCCGACCTCCCTTATGCCTATGACGCCCTTGCGCCTTACATGTCCGCAGAAACACTCGAGTTTCACCACGACAAACACCATCAGGCCTATGTCACCAAAGGCAACGAGTTGCTCGCCGGCAGCGGTCTTGAAGGCAAGTCTCTCGAAGAGATCGTGAAAGAGAGCTACGGCAAGAATGCGCCGCTCTTTAACAATGCGGGTCAGCACTACAACCACATCCACTTCTGGAAATGGATGAAAAAGGACGGTGGCGGCACCTCGCTTCCAGGTGCTCTGGCTTCCAAGACCGATAGCGATCTGGGCGGCTACGACAAGTTCCGTGCAGACTTCATCGCGGCCGGCGTTGGCCAGTTCGGGTCCGGCTGGGCGTGGCTCGCGGTCAAGGACGGCAAGCTGGAGATCATGAAGACCCCGAACGGCGAAAACCCGCTGGTTCACGGCGCAACGCCGATCCTCGGCTGCGACGTGTGGGAGCACTCCTACTACATCGATTACCGCAATGCGCGCCCGAAATACCTTGAGGCGTTTATCGACAACATGATCAACTGGGACTACGTCCTGGAGATGTACGAAGCCGCTTCCTGAGGCATTTGTCTTTGGTCCGCAGGACCTTCGAACCCCGGCTCGAAAGGGCCGGGGTTTTTTGTGCCGGTAATCCGTGACATGGTTCTATCACGTGGGCGTGATTTCCTCTTCGGGCGTAATCCTGCCTGAATTGGCGGCATAGGTTGCGCACTCGCGGCTTGAGGAGAGGAGACAGGACGCATGCGGAAATTGGCTTTGGCATTGGCGGGCGGCGCTGCTATGGCGGCGGCTTTCGGAGGGGGTGCGGCAACGGCGGCGGACGACCCGATCCAGACCCGCAAGGCAATCATGCAGTCGGTCGGCGCAGCTGCCGGTCTCGGCGGCGGCATGTTGAAGGGTGAAATCGACTACACCCCGGCAGCCGGCAAGGCGGCGATCGCGACCATGTATGCGGCCTCGCAGTCGTACGGCAGCTTCTTCCCCGAAGGCTCCAACACCGGCGATACGACCGCAGCGCCAGCGATCTGGGACAATCCGGTCGAGTGGCAGGCGGAGCTTGAAAAATTTGCATCACCTGCGCAAGCCGCGTTTCAGGCGGCTGGCCGCGAGGGACCGGTTGATCTGGATGCGTTCAAAGCGGCATTCGGGCCGGTTCTGGCAACTTGCAAGTCCTGCCACGAAGGCTACCGGGTCAAACGCTAACTTGGCACTGACTTGGCGCTGACTGATTCAGGCAGAGCGCGCGTGCGGGCTGCTGCCTTTTTGGGGAGGGACGCTTGAAAACGGTTCTTTACGGGCTCATCGCCATCGGACTTGCTGCGGCTGTGGCGCTTTATGTGATGTCGGCCGGTGCGGAAGTCTCTGAAGAACAAATTGCGGCTCTTCCGCCCGGCAGCGCGGAGCTCGGTGAAAAGTGGTTTTGGGCGGGGGGCTGTGCCTCCTGCCATGCCGCACCCGAGGCGAAGGGCGATGACAAGCTGCTGCTCGGCGGCGGCCTGCGGCTGGAAACGCCGTTCGGCGTGTTTGTCGCTCCGAATATCTCCCAGTCGTCTGAGGACGGGATTGGCAGCTGGAGCCTGCGTGATTTTGCAAGCGCCATGCTGCATGGAACCGCCCCGAACGGAGCAAACTACTATCCGGCGTTTCCCTACACGTCCTATGCCCGCATGGAACTTCAGGACGTGTCGGATCTGTTTGCCTACATGAAGACGCTGCCGCAGGTCACAGGAAAGGCAGCCACTCATGAGCTGTCTTTCCCTTACAACATCCGGCGCGGTATTGGCCTTTGGAAGCTGGTGTTCGTTGACCCCGCACCGGTGGTGCTGCAACCGTCCGTCGAGGTGGAGGATCTGGAGGTCTGGCAAAAGGGTCGCTATCTGGTCGAAGGGCCGGGTCATTGCGGCGAATGCCATACCCCGCGGGATGCTATTGGCGGGCTTGAACTTGCCAGATGGCTGGGCGGCGCCCCGGCGGCGACCGGTGAGGGTACGGTGCCGGACATCACCCCCGCCGGCCTGTCCAGCTGGAGCGCGTCCGACATCGCGTATTATCTGGAGAGTGGCTTCACGCCTGACTATGATTCCGTTGGCGGCGAGATGGTGTCCGTTCAGGAGAACATGGCCCGCCTGGGACCTGAAGACAGGGCTGCGATCGCTGCCTATCTCGAGGCGATCCCCGCGGTTCCGGAGTAACCGGCGCCAAAGCGGATGGCGGTTGTTTTTGAAGCAGTTTCTTGTGTCAGATTGTTCGGCTGCGGCCGGAAGACGTGTAAGGCCGGCAGCCGATATAACCTGGAATGTCGATATACTGGCGCATGACAACCAGGAAGGCCTGGCATTCCTGCTCGGTCTTGAAACAGCCCGCGCGGGACACGTTCCAGCTTTGGCTGAACAGCTGGCGCTTTCCGCCGGCAATGCCCTTGTAGCCGGAGCCCTGGAAGGTGCGGCAGTCATAGGGTGTGCCATAGGTCGCCGGCACGTTGCGCGAGGCGTTTGGTGTCGGTGCAAACAGGACCGTGTCGGCCAGCTGCTCGGCGCCGCCGCCCGCCTGGCATCCGGCGAGCGTTACAACGGCCAGCCCACATGCCAGAAAGCTCTTGATTTTTGTAACAAACACCCTGGCATCTCCTTGCAAGCGACGGCAGCTGCTCCGTCAAGATTTTATCGTCAACGCCTAGCGCGCTTCTGATGTTTTGCCAACCACCGCAGGACGCCGCCGCGATCACAACTGGGCAAGCCGGTCTTGTCCGATAGCTGCGTCAGTTCACATTTATCCAGCGCAAGATGACGAAATTGTCGGCGCGCTGCGTGAGGCTGATATTGGATCGCGCCCCCCACAGCAGCGGCTGGATGTGCAAGGGCACATAGACCACGTCTTGTTTCACTTTGGCCGCGGTTTCGTCCAGCATCGCCTGGCGTGCGGCCGGGTCTATCTCGCTCTGGATCTTCGGCAGCAGCTCATCAATTTTTTCGTCTGAATAGCCGCCAAAGTTCCAGCTGCCGAGTTTTTTGTCCGCGTCCGGCGTGGCCACCAGAAAGCGCAAGGGGTGCTCGGCATCGAACGTCCCAGGTGACCATCCGAGAAGATACATGTCGAAATTGCCCTCGCGCAGCTCCGGCCAGTAGGAGCGCACCGGCATCGCGGTCAGCTCGGCTCTGAGGCCCGCTTTGGCCAGCATGGCGGCAACCGCTTTGCAGATTGCCTCGTCATTGATGTAGCGGTCATTCGGGCAGGCAAGGCCAAAGGAAAATCCCTCCGGATACCCGGCCTCTGCCAGAAGCGCTTTTGCGGCCTCCGGATCGAACGCGTCTCTCTCAGACGCTTTTTCGCTGTAGCCCTTCATTTGCGGGCTCACCAGCTGCGAGGCGACTTCCGCATTGCCGCGCATGATCTTGTCGACAATGGCATCCGCATCAATGGCCTTTTGCACAGCTTTGCGCACGCGCACATCCTGGAACGGGTTTTTGCCCTCGGTCTCTGCCGAAAAGCGCAGCGTGTCATGGTCGTGGCCAAAGCCGAGCATGATGACACGGGCTTCGATGCCCTGATGCAGGGAGAGTTCAGGGTTCCCGGCAACCCGGCTGATGTCCTGGACCGGTACCGGATTGATCATGTCCACCTGGCCGCTCATAAGCGCTGCGACCGATGTTGCAGGGTTGGACACCGGAATGAAAGTGGCCTTGGTCAGGTTGTGCGTTGCTGCATCCCACCAGCCGTCGAAGGGCTCCAGAACCGTCTGCACGCCGGGTTCGCGCGATGTCACCTTGAACGGGCCGGTGCCGTTGGTCATCAAGGTGGCAAAGGTCTGGGTGTCGCGGGCAGGACGGGTTGCGTCGTGCTTCTCGGCCCAGTCCTTGTCCATGATCATGAAATTGGCGATGGAGTCCGGGAAGATCGGGTTCGGCGCGTTTGTCAGAAAATCGATCGTGTAATCGTCGACGATGTTGACCGCCTCGATCGAGGAAAACCATGATTGCACATCCGATTGTTCGGAGATTGCGCGCTCATAAGAAAACAGAACGTCTTCGGCGGTCAGCTCCGCGCCGTCGTGAAACCTCACGCCTTCGCGCAGGTGAAACCGCCAGCCATCCGGCCCGAGCGGTTCCCAGCGGGTGGCAAGCGCCGGCTCAATGGCCATGTTCTGGTCGCGGCGGACCAGACCTTCATAGACATTGTTCAAAAACCCGAGCACCGCTGCGGAACTCAGCGCATGGGGGTCCATGGTCTGCGGATCTGTGGGAGACGCCCAGGTCAGCTCCTCGGCCGATGCGGTCTGCGGCACAAGGCTTAGGGCGGTAAGGCAGGTGGCGGCAAGGCTCAAGCCGGCGGCCATGCCGAAAACGGCGCGGCGGAGAGGTCGGCGCGGTGTTTTCGTCATGTCGGCGCTCCGAGGTTGTCGACTTGCTTGGCAGCAAGCCTACGCGTTCTTGGGAAAAAGAAAATGCCGGACCGTGTCAACAGTCCGGCATCTGCGTACTATATTGTTAAAAATTCGGACATTCAACGCGCGGGGCGCGTTAAGCCTTTCCGGCCACCATCAGCGCGAAAGCTTGGTTCAAGGCGACTTCCTTCAGCCGGTCGAACCGTCCTGACGCGCCGCCATGACCCGCATCCATGTTGGTCTTGAGCATCAGCAGGCTGTCACCGGTTTTGGTCTCGCGCAGCTTGGCGACCCATTTGGCCGGCTCCCAATAGGTGACGCGCGGATCGGTCAAACCGCCCACTGCCAGGATCGCGGGGTAGGCCTTGGCCTCCACATTGTCATAGGGAGAATAGGACGCAATGTACTCATAGGCGGCCTTGTCGGTGATCGGGTTGCCCCATTCCGGCCATTCCGGCGGGGTCAGCGGCAGCGTGTCGTCCAGCATGGTGTTGAGGACGTCGACAAACGGCACTTCAGCGATGATCCCGGCGAATTTCTCCGGGGCGATGTTGGAAATTGCACCCATCAGCATGCCGCCGGCGGATCCGCCCTGCGCGATGATTTTGTCATAGGCGGTGAAGTGTTCCGCCACCAGATGATCGGCCGCGGCTATGAAGTCGGTGAAGGTGTTCTTTTTGTGCTCCCGGCGTCCGGCCTTGTACCAGCGGAAACCCTTGTCCTTGCCGCCGCGGATATGGGCTATCGCATAGACAAAGCCGCGGTTCGCCAGCGACAAGGCATTGGTGTTGAAGCTTGCGGGGATCGAAATGCCATAGGACCCGTAGCCGTAAAGCAGACAGGGGGCGGAGCCGTCCAGCGGCGTGTCCTTGTGATAAAACAGGGAAATCGGCACCGTTTCACCGTCCGCCGCCGGCGCCTGAAGCCGCCGGGTGACATAATCGTCCGCTGTGTGGCCGGACGGGACCTCCTGTTCCTTGCGCAGCACCCGTTCACGGGTTTCGACATTGTAGTCGAAGGTCTGCGACGGTGTGGTCATGGACGAATAGGAGAACCGGATCGTTTGGGTATCGAACTCGTAGCCGTCGCCCATGCCCAGGGAATAGGCTTCTTCGTCAAACGCCACTTCATGCTCGACATTGTCGGCAAGGCGGCGGATCACAATGCGCGGCAGGCCGTTTTCACGCTCCAGCCGGGTCATGAAGGTCTTGTAGACTGTCAGGGACAGGATCAGGCAGCCCGGCTTGTGCGGGATCAGGTCTTTCCAGAACTCCCGCCCCGGTGTCGCTTTCGGCGCAGTGACGATCTTGAAATCCTCTGCGTCGCCGAGATTCGTCAGGATGTAAAGCGTGTCGCCATGGTCCTCGACCGAGTATTCGACGCTTGTGTCGCGCGGGGCGATCAGCACCGGCGGGCTCAGCGGCTGGTCGGCCGGGATCATCCACACTTCTGAGGTCTCGTGATCGTGAATGTCGATCAGGATCGTGTCGCCGGATTGGGTCTTGCCGACGCCCATGAAAAAGCCGGGATCCTTTTCCTCATAGACAAGGACATCTCCCGTCGGATCGGTGCCGATCTCATGGCGAAACAGCTTGGACGGCCGGTGATTTGCGTCCAGCCGGATGTAGAACATGTATTTGCTGTCTTTGGAAAACACGCCGCCGCCGCCGGTGTCCTCGATGCGGTAGCCCATATCCTTGCCGGTCCCAAGGTCGCGCAGCTGAAAGCTGAAATACTCAGAGCCCTTGTCATCGACGGCCCAGGCCAGCAGCTTGTGATCCGGCGACTGGCTGACGGC
This sequence comes from Roseibium hamelinense, assembly GCF_007830545.1. Taxonomy (GTDB): domain Bacteria; phylum Pseudomonadota; class Alphaproteobacteria; order Rhizobiales; family Stappiaceae; genus Roseibium; species Roseibium hamelinense. The sequence continues at coordinate 897,758 of NZ_VLLF01000001.1, read as the reverse complement.
GCCAATCTTGAAATAGGCTTTGCCCTCGGCCTCCTTGTCGCCGTGCAAGAGCACGGTTTCCGCGCCGCCCTCGCGCGGGGTGCGGAAGAAAATCGGCTGCTGCCCGCCGGTCTCGTATTTGACACCGTAGGCATAGGGGCCATCGGGGGAGGGGACGGAGCTGTCATCTTCTTTTATGCGGCCGCGCATTTCGGCAAACAGCGTATCCTGCAAGTCCTGGGTCGGCGCCATCACCGCTTGCTGATAGGCGTTTTCCGCCTCCAGATAGGCACGGATGTCATCGGCGAGCACCGACGGGTCGCGCATGACCTCCTGCCAGTTGTCTGCGCGCAGCCAGGCGTACTCGTCCTGGCGGGAGATGCCGTGGGTTTCAAGGGCGGTTGGCCGCGCCTGCGCGCGCGGGGGCGTTGGACGTGTTTTCATACTTGCCGAGGTAGGTTTTTTGGCGGGTAAAGGCAAGAGGGATGCGCGGTGGAAGAGCGTGCTCGAGCCGTAATTCTGTCTTCGGGGCCGGGCGGGATCCCTTCATTCGGCAGGCGTGACCTGGGCGCCCTCCACGCGATCCCCTGCGGATTGGTCGTGAAAAGGCGAGGGCATGATCGGAGACGCTTTTGACGCCCAATACCGGGTCCGTATCCCTCCCCATTGACAACCTGTCGCAGGTGACGGCATCTGGGACGTCCATGGTTTCCGATTCCATGTCTTGGATCGGGATGAAAAGGGAACACGGTGCGGTGTAGCCATCAGGCGCCAAATCCGTGACTGCCCCCGCAACTGTAAGCGGTGAGCGAACCTGAAAACGCCACTGGGGAAACCCGGGAAGGATCAGGCCAGCGTCGACCCGCAAGTCAGGAGACCTGCCATGGACACTGTGAAACTTAACCCGGACGGGGTGTGCCGGAGGAGGATGACGACATGGTGCAGTTCTGCGGGCTTCTGGCCCCGCCAAAATCCGGTCTGAATGTCCTTGCCCGCACCCCGCGCGATCGCGGAGGGCGATATGACCCGGACTGCCGAACCACTTCCTCTTTTGAACGCGGCTGATTTTGCCACGAGCCTGAGCGACCGCGTGATGCGGGCAATGCTGCAAAACGGCGCAACAGGTCCCCTTGCAAGTTGTGACAATCGTAATGTAATAACATTACATTCGTCCGGACCGGGCACGGCGCCACGTGCGGCGGCGGGCGAAGCCTTTGCGAAAGCCGGGAGCGGAGCAGGTGCCGGTGCAGGCTGCGTACCGGGGACCGGATCTGGGGCCGGATTTGGGGCCGTGGCGGACGTGTTACCGGACACCGCGCCGGACACTGCGTCGGACACCGCGCCGAAACAGCAGAACGACACGAGGGGCAGCGCGGGCCCATCCAACGGCGCAGCGTGAAAGGGGCGGACATGAGCGACGACACACACAAGATTTTTGTCTGTACCACCTGCCGCCAAAAGGGCAGCGATTGCCGGCCCGGCTATGAGCTAATTGCCAAGCTGCAGGAGGCTCTCAAGGCGGCCGAACCATTTGTTGCCGATGACTTCGAAGTGTCCGGCATTGCGTGCATGGCCGGTTGTGAGCGGCCCTGCACGGTGGCTTACCGGGCGAGTGGGAAGGCAACCTATCTGTTCGGTGACATTGACCCGGACGAGGACATTGAAGTCCTCGTCGCTTTTGCCGATCAGTACCGGCAGCTGGAAGACGGCTGGTGCTCGTCAACGACCCGCCCCGGCAAGCTGCGCCGCACCACGCTTGCCCGGGTGCCGGCAGCCTTGATCGTCACCGAAGCCGACACGGCGCGCGCATCATGACAGCGGCCGCACTCAGCGTCGAAAACGCCTCCTGGGGCCCCGACCGGCAAGGCGTCCTGCTGCACCCGGTGTCCTTTGATCTGGCCCCAAGCCGCATTCTGGGCGTGGTCGGCGCCAATGGCGCGGGCAAGTCCACGCTGTTGCGGCTGCTCTACCGGTTCCACCGTCCCCGGTCCGGCACCATCAAGCTGGACGGTCAGGACCTCTGGGCGATCAGCGCGCGGGAAGCCGCCCGCAAAGTGGCCGCCGTCCTTCAAGAACAGCCGACGGACTTCGCCTTGACCGTGCGCGAGATTGTCGGGCTGGGCCGCACCCCGCACGGCTCGGGTTTTTCGCGCGGCGGCGCGCAGGATGGCGAAATCATCGAGGGGGCGCTGATCCGCATGGAGCTGCAGGGCCTGGCCCACCGGCGGCTGGGGACGCTGTCTGGCGGCGAGCGCCAGCGCGTGATGGTCGCCCGGGCCCTCGCCCAGGAGCCGAAACTCCTCATTCTGGACGAGCCGACAAACCATCTCGACATCCGGCATCAGCTGGAAATCCTCAGCCTCATTCGCGGCCTGTCGGTGACCATCGTCACCAGTTTGCATGATCTCAACATGGCCGCCGGCCTGTGCGACGACATGCTGGTCCTGAGCGGCGGGCATGCGCTGGCCTTTGGCACGCCGTCGGAGGTTCTGACCACTGACCGGGTTGAAGCCGCCTTTGCCGTCCGCACCCGGGTTCAAACGCTGCACCCGAGCGGCGATCCGCATTTCACCTTTCATCTTTGACCGTATTCAGGAAACACACCATGAAACGCCTCGGCATCTCGCTTGCCTTTTCTCTCATCGCCAGCACGGCTCTGGCTGACGTCACCGTGCAGAGCTGCGACCGCCAGGTCACGTTCGATGCGCCGCCGAAAGCTGCCATTTCCAACGACGTGAACCTGACAGAAATGATGCTCGTTCTCGGCCTGCGCGACCACATGGTCGGCTATACCGGCATTTCCGGCTGGAAAACGCTGGACGAGAAAATGCGCGAAGGCGTCGCCGAGTTGCCGGAGCTGTCCGAAAAATATCCGACCAAGGAAGTGCTGATCGGCGCGGACGCGGATTTCTACTTCGCCGGCTGGAACTATGGCATGCGGGTCGGCGGGGAAGTCACCCCGGAAACGTTGGAGCCGTTCGGCATCAAGGTCTACGAGCTCAGCGAATCCTGCATTCACATCGGCGAAAAGCCGAAAGTGTCGATGGACGACATGTATAACGACCTTTTGAACCTTGGCCGGATTTTCCAGGTCGAGGACCGGGCCGAGGCGCTTGTTGAAGGCTACAAGGCGGAGCTGGCGGAGTTCACGGGATCGCTTGAGACCGGCGAGCCTTTGGACGTATTCGCCTACGACAGCGGCGAGGATACGCCCTTCACTGCAGGCCGCTACGCAATGCCGACCGCGATGATCGAGGCTGCCGGTGGCCGCAATATTCTCGACGATTTCGAGAAAAGCTGGGCCAAGATTGACTGGGAGACGGTTGTCGACCGCAACCCGGATGTGGTCATCATCGTGAACTACGGCAATGTAACTGCGGAAGAGAAGATGGACTTCATGCGCAACAGCCCGGCGCTGGCCGATATCGATGCGGTAAAGAACGACCGGTTTGTCGTTCTGGAATATGTCGAGGCAACGCCCGGCCCGCGCAACATCGAGGCCGTGAAGAAGCTGGCCAACGGGTTCTGGAGCAACTGAGCATGACGGACAGGGCGGAAACGGGCCTATCTGCTGACGTGAGCAATGCCGAACCGGCGCGGACCGCTGGCCGGATGGCGGGGTTTGCCCTCGCCATGGCCGGCGGGCTTGTCCTGCTCGTCCTGTCCATCGTCTTTGCCGTGTCCATCGGCGCGGTCGCGGTGCCTGCGGGCACGGTCTTCGGCATCGTCGCCAACAAGCTGGTGCCGGATCTTTACGAGGTAACCTGGTCGCGCGGCCGCGAGGCCATCGTCTGGGATATCCGGTTTCCCCGCGTGCTGCTTGCCGCTCTTGTCGGGGCCGGGCTTGCCGCCGTCGGGGCGGCGCTTCAGGCGGTCACGCGCAATCCGCTGGCCGATCCGCATCTGCTCGGCATTTCCTCCGGCGGGGCGTTCGGGGCGATCCTGGCGCTGCTTCACACCGGAATGTTTCTGGGCCTTTTGACCGTGCCGCTGATGGCGTTTACCGGCGCGTTGGCGGCCACGATCCTGGTTCTCGGTGTCACGCGCTTTGCCACTGCCACCAGCGCCGACCGGCTCGTGCTGGCCGGTGTCGCCGTGTCCTTCATCGTCATGGCGCTTGCCAATATGCTGATCTTTCTCGGGGATCCGCGGGCAACCCACACGGTGGTGTTCTGGATCCTGGGCGGGCTGGGGCTGGCCCAGTGGCAGCATCTGGTGTTCCCGCTGGTCATTTTGAGCGTGTGCGGCGCGTATCTCTGGGCGCGGGCGAATGATCTCAACGCCATGACAATCGGCGATGAAACCGCCTCGACGCTTGGCATTCCCGTTGCCCGGTTCCGGCTCACGGTCTTCGTCGTCAGCGCCCTGATCACCGGTGTCATGGTGGCATTTTCGGGCATGATCGGCTTTGTCGGCCTGATGATCCCGCACATTGTCCGCTTTCTGGTTGGCGGCAATTATGTCCGCGTGCTGCCGGCCTCCATGCTGGTGGGGGCGATCTTCCTGATCTGGGCCGATGTTCTGGCACGCACGATCATGTCGCCGGAAGACATGCCGATCGGCATCGTCACGGGCCTGATCGGCGGGATGTTCTTCGTCTGGCTGCTGCGCTCGCGGGCCACCCAGTAGACAAAATACGGCTGCTTTGCGGGCATGGAAGCTCCCCAGAATTACGAGGCTGGCGCGCGGTGCGCCCTACCGCTAAATTCTGAGCGCCAACACTGCCCGACCACCTGTCAGCCCGAGCATTCACGATGGACACACCAGCTGCGAACCTGGCCGAATTCACCCATGTGCGCACCATCATGGGCATGGTGGTGGGGCTTGGCATGGCGCGGCTTTTGAACGGGCTGGCGCGGTTTGTTCAGCATCCGGAAAAGAACAGGATTTCGCCCATCCATCTGGGGTGGACGCTTTACATGCTGCTCGGGGTCACATTTTTCTGGTGGTTCGAGTTTGCGCTGGCAGGCGTCGAGCAATGGACCTTCGAGACGTATCTTTTCCATATCCTGTTCGCGTCGATCTACTTCTTTGTGACCGCGGTGCTTTATCCCGACAATATCGACGAGTATGAAGGTTTCGAAGATTATTTTCTGCGCCGCAAGGCCTGGATTTACGGCCTGACTGCACTCCTGCTGGCCATCGACGTGCTGGACACGGGCGTCAAAGGGTTCGACCGGCTGAGCGGCAACGGCATTCCCTATCTCATTCGCCAGGCAAGTATTATCTTTCTGGTTCTTTCGGCCATTTTTGTCGAACGGCGCAGTTATCACCTGTTCGTGGTCGCCGTTGGCCTTTTGTCGCTGGTCTATCTGATTGTCCGGAACTTCAGCGCGTTGAGCTGAACACCGGGAGGTGCGGGTCACGCCGCCGCGAGTTTCTCCCGGCCGCCCCGGCTGTTCATCAGGATGAAGATCATCACGCCGATGTTCAGGAAATTCCACGCAATGCCATTGAGGAACGCGGCCTGATAGGACCCGGTCAGGTCGTAGATCCAGCCGGACATCCACCCGCCGATCGCCATGCCGATAATCGTCGACATGATCACCAGCCCGATCCGCTGCCCGGCTTCTTTTGCGGGCAGGTATTCGCGCACGATCACCGCATAGGACGGGACGATGCCGCCCTGGCTGAGGCCGAAGACAAGCGAAACCATGTAGAGCGTCACCAGCCCGTCCGAGGGCAGGTACAGGAACAGGGCCGCGCATTGCAGGACCGAGCCGATCAGAAGCGTGCGCACCCCGCCGATCCTGTCGGCAAGAAGGCCTGACGCAAGACGGCTGATGATCCCCGCGCCGACCATGATCGCCAGCATGTCCGCGCCCGCGGCCACGCCGTACCCCAGATCGACGCAATAGGCCACGATATGCACTTGCGGCATGGACATGGCGACACAGCAGCCAAGACCGGCGAGCACCAGCAGGATCTGCAGCGTGCGCGGGGACAGCCCGGCGGACAGCTGGCCGAACCGGCCGACCACCTGCGGATTGCGTGTGGCGTACGCCGGGTCCGGCGTCCGGCGCAGGAAGAAGGTCAGCGGCACCATCACCACCACACAGATCACCGCGATCATCAGATAGGTGCTGCGCCAGTCGGTGAACCCGAGCCCCCACTGGATGAAGGAGGGCCACAAGACGCCCGCCAGGTAGTTTCCGCAGGCCGCAGAGGCGACCGCGATACCGCGACGCTTGTTGAACCAGTGGGACAGATCCGCGAGGAGGGGTCCGAACGTTGCCGCCGTGCCCAGGCCGATCAGGAACCCTTGCGCGAGAGAGAAAGTGACGATCCCGGTCGAAAGGCCCGCCAGGGCAAAGCCCGCGCCGAGCGCCAGCGCGGACAGGAGCACGGGGAGAACGATGCCGAACCGGTCGACCCAGCGCCCGATCAGGTAGTTGCCGGCAGCAAAGCCGATCATGGTCATGGTGTAGGGCAGGGAGGCATCGCCCCGGTCGACGCCGAACTCGGCCTGCACCGCCGGCAGCACGACGACCACCGCCCACATGCCCGCGCCGCCAAGGGTCGACAGGATGATGCAGATCGCCAGCCGGAACCAGGCATAGGACCCGTCCGGGGCATAGGGATCGACCGTCTCGGTGGCTGCGCTCATTGGGGGCTCCTTCCCCTTGTCAGTACCAAGCGGGACGGTGCCGAACCAACAAAATAAAATTATGCAAATGATCACGAAAACTAACAGATGGGCGATGGCAGATGGCTGGAGGAGCCTACGGCATCTGCATCGCACAGCCGGGCCAAACAGGACCGGCGTCCATTGCCGCCGTTCGAGCTTGAGCACAAACGCGGCTTTTCTTTACCGATTTCCGCGCGCCGTGTTCCCGGATAAGTCCGGGTCGGACCTATCCGGGGTATTGCTGCCTCATCCGTTAATCCCTGTGGGGCTAGAACCAGAAGGGATCCCCGGCCACGAACTGTTCGGATGTTTCGATAGTGTCCTCGACATTGACCAGGAACGCGTCCTTGGTTTCCTTCACTCTCACGGACACGTAGGTGTCTCCGTCAAAGTCATGGACCTCGATTTTCAGCTGGCTCATGCTGTCGATGCCGAGTGAAGACCCGAACTTGATTGTGTCAACGCCCAGCTGAAAGTCTTCGATCACATCAAGGGCTCTAACATCCCACCCGACATCTTGCAGGTTGATCAGGTCCGGCCCATAGAAAACGAACTGATCCTTGCCCCAGCCACCATAAAGGATATCGGCGCCAGGTCCTCCGACAAGGGTGTCTGCCCCTTGCTCCCCGTAGAGCACGTCATCGCCAATGTGCCCGCGCAGGATGTCCTTTCCGCGCCCGCCGGTCAGCACATCCGCGCCATTCCAGCCGGACAGGTCGTCATTGCCGTCCAGACCGTTCATGATGTCGGGATCATCGGTCCCAAAGAGCTTATCGTCGGTCTCTGTCCCGTCGATAATGTAGGTCGACGGGTCGAACTCCCCCTCATTGAGGTGAATGCGGTCGATGCCGGCCTGCCGCGACCGGCCCGAGAGTTCCAGGATATAGGTTTCACCTGCGGCCAGGTCTTCGAACCGGGCCGGGGCAAAGTTGTGGTTGGATTCAAATGTGGTGCCCCACAGGAACTGCTCTGAATTGCCGGAAAAGAAGACCTTGGTGTGATCCTGCAGAACCTCGCCATCCGCGGTTTTCAAACGGAAGAAAAAGTCGTTGTTCCGGTCATGGTTTTCGCCGGTGTCTGGCTTCCAGCCCCGGTAGGACATGTAGTAGTCGCCGTCCACATCCACGGTGAATTTGAACGAAACGGTATCTTGCGGCTGATTGAAGGAATCTGTCGGGCTGTCCCAGATCAACAGTCCGTCCCCGGTGGCTCCGTCCACGTCACTGAGCGCCCAATTGCCCGTCAGTTCGGCCGTTTCCGCCTCGATCACGACGTTTCCGTTCTTGCCGATGCTGACCCCATCGAGGATAGGCGATGCGATTTCATCATTGGGCGTGTAGGCGGCAGGATCTGACAGATATTCCTCAACATCGGCCGGTGTGCCGTCATCTTCGCCGGTGAGTGCATAAAACAGCATGCCCGCGTCCGAAGGGTCGTTCGGCTTTCCGGCATCCACCCCTTCATCAGCCAGATACATGATGGCACGGGCATCCTGGTAGAGTGGTTCATCGGTCTCATCGAGCCAGGACCAGCTTTGATTGTAAAAACCGCGGAAGTTGTTGTTGCCGCCATTCTGGTCGGCAATCTCAATGAGGTTCACTTCCGGAAAATCATTGCGGATGTCTGCCCAGGAATGGGTTTCCGTAAGGCCCGGATAGCTGGGATTGTCGATGTCGGTCGCGTCCTGGTTCCATGTGGAATGGGACAGCAGTGTGACGTTTGCAAGCTTCGCCGGGTCGGCCTGCTCCAGCGCTCGATAGGTGGCGTCCATCGGCCCGCCTTCAAGGATCAGGACGGACTGGCCGGAATTGATCATTGAAACGAGGCGTGCCGTCGTTCCATCAATATCCTCCTGATAGTTGTAGGAACTGATGCCGAGGGAGCGTGCGAAGGCGCCGCCTGCGTCAAGAGCCTCAAGACGGCCGTCTTCATTCGCCTGGCTCAGGTTGTTGCCGTAAAAGAAGCTGGTCTTGTCCTCGATACCGGCGGCATCCGCAAGCAGGGCCGCAATCGGCAGCGCTGCGATATCGTCCGGATCGTTGTTGTTGCCGTCGAAGTGAAAGACGATTTGATCAAACTGGCTGGCCAAAACGTCTGCAGCGAGCGGCGGTGCCGGCTGCTCCGGGGCCTGCCGGATCGCGAGTTCAATGTCGAATGTGTCGAGAACGGCGCCGGTCTTGTTCTGGCCCCCGTAGATTGTCACGCTCATATCCTGAAGCGCAGCGGACAGGTCCAGCACCCCTTCGCCATAGTCGCCCAGCATGTTGTCCCCGAAGAGCATGAAAGGCGGATAGTTTTCCACGCGGGTGGTGTCCCCGAGCGTGAGCTCGACGCTGCCGACCGACCCTTCGGGATCTGTCAGCTGGGCGCCGATCGTGATGCTGCGTCCGGCGAGATCTGCGTGCGGAATGACATCACCCGGCCCGAAATAGGTGATGATTTCATCTGTTTGGGCGTCTGCGATGAAAAACGTCAGCAGGCCGAGACCTGGTTTGGTGACGGTGGAAGCGGTCAGGAAATCCATAGCGGTCTTGCCTTTTGACGATGTGAGCACACCGCCATATTCCGAGGTTTCCGCTTGTGCGGGCCTGACCTTTGGGAAAGCCTGTGGATGACCGCAAGCGCGCCGGGTCGATGTCAAACGCACAAGATCTGCCATCTTGACATCGCTGCCAGCAGAAAACGGTATAGTGTTGAAGCGCCGTTTGGAGGCGATTGGCACTTGCCGTGCCGCAACAAGGGAACCGAGGCATGGACACACAAAAACAAACGCGCACCGGGTTCTCGTTGTTTGCCATGGCAACGCTGATGATCGTGGCCTTTACCATCGGAACCGACTTTACCGGCGCACTGTTGCTTGTTCCGGCGATCGAGACCGAACTTGGCGCCGATATCACGACCACACAGTGGGTCCTGAACATTTACGCCCTGACGTTTTCCATGTTTATGGTGACCGGCGGGCGTCTGGGCGACACCCATGAGCGCCGGCGCATTCTGCTGATCGGCCTGGTGATTTTCGTGATCGCTTCAATCGGCTGTTTCACCGCTCCGTCCGTCGGGGTGTTGATCGCATCCCGCGCTTTGCAGGGATTCGGGGCCGGAATGATCTGGCCGAGCATCCTCGCCTTCGGCGCGACCAATTCCTCCGAAGACCAGCGCGGTTTCGTGATGGGTCTGATTCTGGCCGGCGTCACCATGGGCAATGTCATTGGCCCTTTGATCGGGGGCGTGTCTGTGTCCATGGGCGACTGGCGCCTGTTTTTTGTGGTCAATGCGCTGTTTTCGGCCATTGCCGCGCTGATGGTTCTGCGCGTTCTGCCCAAGCAGCCGCCGCAAACCCACAACGAGCCGATCGATGTTTTTGGAATCCTGGTCTTGTCTGCAGCAATTCTGGCGCTGCTTTACGCGCTCGACGCAGGCGCCGGCTGGGGCTGGGGATCGGCGGTTATCATTGGCCTGTTTTCTGCGAGTTTTGTGCTGTTCGTGGCATTTCCGTTTGTCGAGAGATTTGTCAAGGATCCGGTGCTGCCGCCGCAGATGCTGCACAATCGCGAGTTTCTGCTGGCGCTGTCTTTGAACGCGCTGTTGATGCCTGCGGTGTTCGTGGCCTTCCTGTATTTCCCGCAATTCCTGCAAAAAATGCTGGGCTGGTCGGTTCTGCAGGCCTCGTTTGGCATGATCCCGCTGATGCTGCCGCTGGCCGTCGGCTCGATCATTGCAGGAAACTTTTACAAGCCCGTTGGCCCGAAACGGCTGCTGTTCGCGGGCTATGCGCTGGTGGCTCTGGGGTGTTTGTGGGTGGTCTTCATGAACCCGTCCTGGGGTTACTTTGCGGTGCTGCCCGCCATGCTCTTGATGGGGTTCGGTGCGCCGCTTGCCGTCAGCACAGCCGGCACGGCGACGGTCAGTTCGGTGGCTGCCTCGAGAGCCGGGGTGGCGGGCGGATTGTCTTTCATGTTCCACCTTGCTTACGGCGCAATTGGCGTTGCGGTGGCAACCGCAATCATGGCTGTCTCGAGCGAGGGTCAAATCAGGGCCGGACTGAAAGAGGCGGGTTTGTCGCTTTCCAATACGGCGATTGATGTTCTGGCCTCCGGTCCGGCGTCGTCGTCGGCTGCAAAATCAGCTCTTTCCGGGTTCAATGCGTCCGATATCGACAAGATTCAGAGCCTGATACACAGTGCGTTTGCCAGCGGAATGAGCCTTGCCTACTGGCCTGCGCTGGCGTCGGCCGTGGCCGGTTTGCTGGTGATCGCTGCCTTGGACGAATCCAAGCTGCATGCCATCGACGGCTGACCGGTCTTGTTCTCCTGCGGGCGGTTTGCTTGTTATTGTGTGTAGCGGCGGACGATGTCCGCATAGTCCGGTGACCGGCGCACGTCCTCGATCGCTTGCCGCAGCCGGGCGGAGATGTCCGGATCAAACTCCTTGTGTGCGGCCAGATATTGTTGGCCGGACCAAACAGGTTTTCCAATTTTCAGCCGGGCGGGGTCGTAACCCAGTTTTTTGGTAAGATACGCCGCCCGCCACGTCATGGTGTACCATGCCTCGATACGGCCGGCGTTCAGCATGGCCGCGATCTGGCTTTCCGAGGGGATCTCGCTCAGGTTGGTCAGACCCTCGTTTTTAAAAATACGGACCCGGCCGGAACCGAGCAGGACGCCGACATTGATGTTTTTTGAGATGGCCTCCTGATAGCTGTCGACCGGTTCGCTCAAGGACACAAAGCCGCTTTCCGTGTCGAACAGGGGGGCGATCCAATGATACGCCTCTTCGCGGCTTGCTGACCGGCCAATGGAAAAGATCAATGTGCCAGGCGTCGATTGGGCGGAGGCTTGGGCCCGTTTCCAGGGCTGGTACCGCACATCGAGCTCAATTCCGGCGCGGGCCGCGGCCAGCTGCATGACTTCAACGGCCATTCCGGGCGGTGTGCCCTCGATCGACAAGGGCGGCAGGTGGGCGGTATAGGCCACGATCCGCTCAGTCTTTGCCTTGGCGGGGCCAAGGGAGGCGAGTGCGAAACCAAAGGCAAGCAAAAAGGTGCCGAGGAAAGTCATGAGCGGCGTGGCTCTACGTTGACACAAATGCTGCTACCGTAAAGCCAACGCCTTAAGAGGATGTTTCAGCGGTTTTCTGTATCTGTCCGCGTGTGCGGGACAAAATGCATGGCATGGCCATTCAGACAATAGCGCAGACCCGTCGGCGGCGGACCGTCCGGGAAAACGTGCCCCAGATGGGCATCACAGGTGCTGCAGCGGATTTCGGTTCGCACCATGCCGTGCGACCTGTCCTCGATTTCGGTGATCGCGTCCTTGTGGGCCGCTTCGAAAAAGCTCGGCCAGCCGCACCCTGCATCGAACTTGGTTTCGGAATTAAACAGGTGCTGGTCGCAGCACACGCAGATGTACTTGCCGGTCTCGAAACTGTTCCAGTATGGCCCGGTGAACGGGCGCTCGGTGCCGGACTGGCGGGTCACGTGAAACTGGTCATGCGTGAGTTGATCCCGCCATTCTTCGAGAGACTTCTCGACCTTCTTGGTCTTTGCATCTGTCATGGATTCCTCGCAAGATATACGTGATCTCACATATACGTAGGTCGCACGCCGCACCGCGGCAAGCCGCCGCCTCAGTCGCTGCCGTCGCCGGCCTGTAACACGATCACAGCGGTCTCGATCCGGTTGCCGCCCTGTTCACGGGCCAGGTCCAATGCCTCCTCGGCGCGTTTGAACAGGAGGCCCGAAGCCGCATCGACAGCCCGTTCGACATAAAGCCCGGTCGCGGTGCCGATGCTGACAGTGGTCACGCCGCCCCGGTCCTCGTTTTCCAGGTTGGGCACTTTGCGGTCGGCAATCGCCTGGCGCACATAATCGGATATGGTGCGGGCTCCGGCCTCGGGCGTGCGCGGCAGCAACAGCGCAAACCGGCTGTCGTCGAGGCGGGCCGCGGCATCGGCCGCGCGGCGGGTGGTGCTCTTCAGGATATCGGCGATCGCCCGGGCCGCAAGATCGGCTCCGGCGGTCCCGCCGTTGATATCGGTCAGTCCGTAATACTTGTCGATTTCAATCAGGATGAGACTGACAGGCGCTTTTTCCCGGCGGGCGACCGCCCATTCGCGCTGAAGGCTCTCGTGGAACCCGCGCCGGTTTTCCAGTCCGGTCTGCTCGTCGTGACGCCGCAGGCCGGTCACCGTCTTTTCAAGGGCAACATGCGTGGAGGCGTCCTGAAGATACAGCCCAACATGCAACAGGCTGCCGCCGCGTGTCTGGATCGTTTTTGCGGTGACGTCCGTCCAGATCAGATCCCCATTCTTTGTCGCAAGCTGGCAGCGTTTGCGCACCGGCGGGCCGTCCTCCCGGTCAAGCCGCTTGAGCGCGTCCATGACCAGTGAGCCTTCGCCGGACATGAGGACCGACAATCCGCGGTCCATCAGGTCTTCCGGCTGCCAGCCGAAAATCTCGGCAACCGCGCCGGAGGCGTAAGCCACTCCAAGGCCTCTGCTCAGGCCGAGAGCTGCAACCGGGCTGGCCTCGAGAAGCTCTGAAAAACCGGTGTCCGTCTTTGCAGCGGCAAGCCGGTCGCCGCTCATGTCGTCCTGGTTCCCCGCCATCAACATAACCTCCAGTCCGCCGGCCGGCGGATGCAGCCTCCGCGCTGACCGCACCGCCCTTGCACTCAATCCCGGTTCGCAGGCTAGCATGGCCGCATAAAACAGTCGGTGATTCTTTTTAGGGGTTGGGCCGAAAAAAATGCAACAAAACAGTGCTTTTTTTAAACTTGTCGAGATTGACCAAGCAATAATGCGTACCCAAGTAAGCCCAGAGTTGTTTCTCCGGCTATTGGGAGCTCCGATGCGCGCCTGCTTTCCTTCAAGAACCTGTCGATTTCATTTTGCGCGCTCCGGTTATTCTGGAAACGGTTCGATTACACTTGCGCGGCACTATTCCAGATCGTAAGACCACGTACCAAGCTCGCTGGTGATATCCATCAGCACCATTGCCGTTCTGGGCCCGTTTTCCAGCCCGACCCTTGCAGTTCTTTGCGGGGGTGAAGTGACCCGAGAAACGACATGACGCCTGTAGCGATCGACAGCAACACGCTGATCACCATTCTCGCCGTTTTGGCGCCTTTTTTTGCGGCAGCCGTCGCGCCCTTCCTGACACGACTGATGGGCCACAACGCGGCCTGGCCGCTGGCCATCGTGCCCGCTGGCATTTTCATGCATTTCGCCGGCTATGTTCCAGCCGTCGCAGAGGCGCAGACATTCGTCGCGATTCGCGACTGGGCACCCGCTTACGGGATCAATCTGTCGTTTTACATCGACGGCTTGTCGACGCTGTTTGCGCTGCTGATTTCAGGCATCGGCACATTCATCATCCTCTATGCTGGAGGCTACATGAAGGGGCATGCCCAGCAAGGGCGGTTTTTCTCCTTCCTGTTCCTGTTCATGGGCGCGATGCTGGGTCTTGTGCTTGGCAACAATCTGATCACGCTGTTTGTGTTCTGGGAGCTGACATCGATCACCTCCTTCCTGCTGATCGGCTTCAACCATCTGAAAGAGCGCTCGCGCCGGGCGGCCGTTCAGGCGCTTGTCGTGACCGGCGGCGGCGGGCTGCTTCTGCTGGCAGGGTTCATCCTGATCATCACGGCCACGGGCCAAATCGAAATGTCGGCGCTTTTGCGCGACCCGGATGTGCTCAAGGATCATGCGCTCTACGTGCCGATCTTCATTCTCATCCTCGGCGGTGCCTTTACCAAATCCGCCCAGTTTCCGTTCCACTTCTGGCTGCCGAACGCGATGGAAGCCCCGACGCCGGTATCGGCGTTCCTGCACTCGGCCACGATGGTCAAGGCGGGCGTCTATCTGTTGATGCGCATGCATCCGCTTCTGGGCGGCACAGAGCTCTGGACAACCGTGTTGCCTTTGTTTGGCGGGATCACGCTGCTGGTTGGCACGATCCTGGCGGTTCGCCAGACCGACTTGAAACTGATGCTGGCTTACACGACGGTCGCCTCGCTCGGGCTTTTGGTCATGCTGACCGGTGTCAGCTCCGAGCGGGCACTGGAAGGGGCTGTGCTGTATCTGTTTGCGCATTCCCTGTTCAAAGGCGCGCTGTTCATGGTTGCCGGCACGATTGACCATGAGGCGGGGACCCGCGATGTCACGAAGCTGGGGGGGCTGCGCAAGGCGATGCCGGTCACCTTCGCCGCCGCGTGTCTTGCCGCTCTGTCCATGTCCGGCCTGCCGCCATTTATCGGGTTCATCGCCAAGGAAGTGCTGTACTACGGCACCTGGGGGGCGCCTGCCGCTGCCATGGCCTTGACTGTCACCGCGGTTGTCGGCAACGCGCTCATGCTGGTGATTGCCGCAGCGGTCGCGCTCAAGCCGTTCCTCGGCGAAAAGGTCAAGACCCCGAAAGAGGCCCATGAAGGGCCGCTCTTGTTGTTCTCCGGCCCTGTTGTGCTGTCGGTCGCCGGTCTTGTGGCCGCGCTGGCCACCACGGCAACAGGTTTTTACCTGATCGGGCCGATGCTGTCGTCTCTGGTCGGTGAGCCGCAAGAGGTCAAGCTGGTGCTGATCCCGCCCTATATCAACGCGCCTTTGATCCTGTCGGTGATCACCATCGCGCTGGGTGTTGCGCTTTACACGCAGCTGGACCGGTTGCGGGCGCTGATCAAGGGTGTGCTGGATGCCATCGGCTGGGGCCCGGACAAGGGGTTCGACCAGGTCATTGCCGGTCTGGTGACGCTGTCCGGCGCCTTCACGCGCCTGGTTCAGGGCGGCAAGATGCAGACCTACATGCTCGCCACCTTCGTTGTCATCGCCGCGAGCGTTTTGGTGCCGGGGTATCTCGGCGGCGGCTGGCCGGCCATGCCTGATTTCCCCGAATACCGCTTCTATGAGTGGAGCGTGTTCCTGATCGCGGTCATCGGGTTGATTGCCGTTCTGATCGCAAAATCGCGCCTGACGGCGATCGTCTCCCTCGGCATCCAGGGCTTTGCCGTTGCCCTGATCTTCATGATGTTTGCCGCGCCGGACCTGGCTTTCACACAGTTGATGGTCGAAACCCTGTCGGTGGTCATCCTGGCTCTTGTCATGACGCGGCTCAACCTGCAGCCGCGCGACCGGCGGCCATGGGGCGCTGCGCTTGCCACGGGTGTCGTCTCGATCGGGGTCGGGGCGGGCCTAGCCTTGACGCTGATCGCAATCACCCAGCAGCCGTTCGATTTGCGCCTGTCTGAATTCTTCACGGAATACAGCTACTCGCTCGCCTTCGGCCGAAACATCGTCAACGTCATCCTGGTTGATTTCCGCGGCATCGATACGTTGGGCGAAATCGCCGTGGTCTGCCTGACCGGCCTGTGTGTGCTGGCCCTGATCCGGGTTCGCACGCGGCCGGACAAGGAAGAAGAGCCGGAGGCCGGGGCCGATACGCCTGCCAAGAAAGCGGAGGCACGCTGATGCGCACGATTATCTTCCGCACCATCGCGCCGTATCTCGCGGCCCTGATGGTTCTGTTCTCGATCTTCGTCCTTCTGCGCGGCCACAATGAACCCGGTGGCGGCTTTATCGGCGGGCTGATTGCCGCGTCCTCGCTGGCCATTTACGGGATCGCCTGCGGCGTGGCATCGGTGCGCCGGGCCATCGTGTTTCATCCGATGGCAATTTCCGGTTTCGGACTGTTCATGGGAGCGGCCGCGGGTCTGCTCGGCCTGTTCTACAAACAGCCTTTCATGACCAGCCAATGGTGGCCGATTTACCTGTTCGGCGTTGAGATCAAGCTGTCGACACCGCTGATCTTCGATATTGGCGTCTATCTCGTGGTTGTCGGTGCGATCGGATCGATTGCCCTGGCGCTGGAAGAAAGGGAGAGCGACTGATGGAAACCGGTCTTGCTATCCTCATCGGCCTGTTCTTCACCGTTGCCGTCTATTTGCTTCTGTCCAAGTCGATCGTCCGCATCCTGCTCGGGATCGCGATCCTCGGCAACGCGGTGAACATGCTGATTTTCACGGCCGGCCGGCTGACGCGGGAAGTGCCGCCGGTCATCCCGAACGACCTTTATGTCCCGGCGGAGGCGACCGCCAACCCGCTGCCGCAGGCACTCGTCCTGACGGCGATCGTGATTTCGTTCTCGTTTTTCGCATTCCTTCTGGTGCTGGCGTTTCGCGCCTATCAGGAGACAGGGACAGATGACGTCAACGAAATGCGCATCGCCGAACCCAAAGATGACCCAGCACCCCCGCAAGGATACTGACCGAGATGGCCGGATCTTACCCTTCCGTTGATGTTTCTGCAGCGATGGTGACCCAGCCGGTCGCCGCCGGTGACTGGCTTGTCGTTGCTCCGGTGCTGATCACGATGATCGGCGGCGCTTTGTGTTTGATGACACGCAAGAACACCGACGCACAGCCGAAGCTCGGCATGATTTTCCTGTCGCTGCTGGTGTTTGCCAATGTGGGCTTGCTGGCGCGCGTGCTCGACAAGGGCGTCATCACAATGGTGATGGGCGGCTGGCTGCCGCCTTTCGGCATCGCCTTCACTGTTGATGCGCTGGGTGCCACCTTGTCACTGATCGCCAGCATTGTGGCGTTCACGGCTGGTCTTTACGGCGCGATCTCGGTCGATCACACCGGGCGGCGCTACGGCTTCTACCCGTTCCTGCTGCTGCTTTTGACCGGCGTCAGCGGCGCGTTTCTGACCGGCGACATCTTCAACCTTTATGTCTGGTTCGAAGTGCTGCTTATCTCGTCCTACGGCCTGCTGGTGCTCGGCAATGACCGCGCGCAGCTGGACGGGGCGGTCAAATACGGCATCTTGAACCTGGTCGGAACCAACCTGTTCCTGATCGGCACCGGCCTGATCTATGGCGTGTTCGGCACATTGAACATGGCAGACATTGCCATGAAGGTGTCTGAATTGGGCAGCCCGGCCACCGGCACCCTGGCCGTGATCGCCGCGCTTTATCTGCTTGCCTTTGCCATGAAAGCCGCCGCGTTCCCGGTCAATTTCTGGCTTCCGGCCTCCTATCACACGCCGAACATCGTCGTGTCAGCCGTGTTTGCCGGTTTGCTGACCAAGGTCGGGGTCTACTCCTTGATCCGGATCTTCATGGTCATCATGCCGGAATCACGGGAGTACATGGCGGACGTGATTTCGCTGCTGGCGATTGCGACCATGCTGACCGGAGCGATCGGAGCGCTGGCGCAGACCGAGTTGCGGCGTCTGCTCGGCTATCTGGTGATCATGGGCATCGGGTCGATGCTCGCCGGGCTTGCGGTCGGCACCAATCTGGCCATCTCCGGTGCGATCTTCTACGCGGTGCACTCGATCATCGTGATGACAGCACTCTATATGGCGGTTGGCATCGTGGCGCTTTTGACGGGCACCTACAGTCTGCGCGAGGCAGGCGGTATTTACGGCGCAAATCCGGCGTTTGCCTTTGTGTTCCTGATCCTGGCTTTTGCAGTATCCGGCCTGCCGCCTTTCTCCGGCTTCTGGCCCAAGGTCATGCTGGTGGATGCCTCGTTTCAGGACGGCCGCGGGTGGCTTGGCGCGGCGATCCTGTTAAGCGGCTTCCTGACAACCATCGCCATGGGCCGGGCCTGGATCTACGCGTTCTGGCGCGGCGGCCCGGAAGGCACGCCTGACGGACAGGCGCTTGCCTTGCCCGCAGCGCAGCAGGGGGTGTTCTCAGCCGCGCTCTGGTTGCCCCTCGGGATCCTGACGGCCATGGTGATCTATTTCGGCCTGCAACCGGAGTGGATGTTTGAGCTGACGGCGCGGGGCGCCAGCGGCGTAGTCGAGCCCAGCGGGTATATCCGCTCTGTCTTTGGAGATCAGTGATGACCGGACTGTTTCTGATCAACATTTTGATGGCGCTGGCCTGGGGTGCGGTTTCGGGCAACTTCTCGGTCATCAATCTCGTGTTCGGCTTTGTGCTCGGCACAGGCGCTTTGTTCCTGATCCGCGAGCAAGTGGGAACCGGCGCCTATTTCCATCGCTACGGCCAGGCCGTGTCGCTGGCGCTGATGTTCATCTACGAGCTTGTCATGTCGGCCTGGCGGGTTGCCACCATCGTGCTGCGTCCGAAAATAGAACTGCAGCCGGGTATCATCGCATTTCCGCTGACCGTCGACCGGGATTTCGAAATCACCATGCTCGCCAGCCTGATCACACTGACGCCGGGCACGTTGTCGGTCGATGTGTCTGAGGACCGCAAGACGCTGTATGTCCATTGCATTGACGTGCCGGATCCCGACGAGACGATTGCCGACATCAAGAACGGTTTTGAGCGCAAGATTCTGGAGGTGTTCAGATGACACCGATTGAAGTGTTTTCCAGCCAGTTCCTGTCGGTCTGCGTGCATATTGCCCTGGCGATCTTGTCGGTCTCCTTCATCCTGATCTGCATTCGCACGATCAAGGGGCCGAGCCTTCCGGACCGGGTGGTCGCGCTGGACATGCTGGTGGCGGTCGGTATCGGCTTTTTGGCTGTGTTCGGCATTCTCAGCAATTATCCGCTCTACATCGACGTGGCGATCACACTGGGTCTTGTCGGTTTTCTGGCAACGGTCGCTTTTGCCCGGTTTATCCTGAACAGGGGCACCGCCCACGATCCCACCATCGTGGGTGAAGTCAAAGAAAGCATCGCACGACAGGAGGCAGGCGAATGATCACGGTCGTTTTGGAAATCGTTGTCGGCCTGATGCTGGTAATCGGTGCGTCTTTCGCGTTTGTTGCGTCGCTTGGCATCCTGCGTTTGAAGGATGTTTATATGCGCATGCATGCCGGCTCCAAGGCTGGCACACTCGGGTCCGGCCTGATGCTGCTGGCGCTGGCGATCTATGCCGGAGACGCGGGCGTTGTGACCCGTGCGATTGCTGGCGTGATCTTTTTTCTGCTGACCGCCCCAATTTCGGCCCATCTTCTGGCTAAGGCGGCTTATGTTGTTGGATACAGGCCATGCGGCGACACAAAGCTTGACGCTCTGGCAAAGGTGGTCACACCGAAGAACTAGCGCTGCATTTCGGTGAGTTGCGCTGATCCGGGACGGGGTAAACCTACTCCGGGTTATTACGAAGCTAGGCAGCGGGAAATCGATATATTTTGCTGATGGCTGTTTTCAATGATCGTTATATTGAAACACGGCCCCCTTGATTTGAATAATTACTTGCTTTTCAAGTCATGAGGGGTTGTACTCCTGCGAGTGCAGGTCTATAAAGCCGCAATCGTTGCCTGCGAAGTAGAATCAATTTGAATGATTGTCGCTCCAAAGTAACCAGTTGTTTGGGCTATTTGGTGTGTGTAGACCTCCCGCGGCATTGCGTAGAAAATTTTATGAACTAAAGAGAATGGGTGTATGATGACTGAAAGTCCGGTAGACAACAATCTTATTGATCTGACCGCAGATATTGTCTCTGCTTATGTGAGCAATAATACAGTGGCATCTGCGGACTTGCCGAACCTGATCAATGAGGTTTACGGCGCCCTGCAGCGGACTTCGACCGTGACCCAGGAGCCGGAGCCGGAGCCGCTCAAGCCTGCCGTGCCGATCAAGAAATCAGTCATGCCGGACTACATCATCTGCCTGGAAGACGGAAAGAAATTCAAGTCATTGAAGCGCCACCTGCGGACGCACTATGACATGACCCCGGAAGAATACCGCGACAAGTGGGACCTTGGTTCCGACTATCCGATGGTTGCGCCGAACTACGCCGCAGCCCGTTCGGAACTGGCGAAAAAGATGGGTCTTGGCCAGCAACGCAAACGTTCCAAGTAAACCGTCTTTCCAAATGAGTTGAGGAAAGCCGTCTGCTTCGCAGGCGGCTTTTTCTTTTGGGCTGCCAGCATCCCGCATGTCTCCTGTGCGCGCCTCAACAGGGATCGAGCCGCGTCCATTTCGCCTCTGGAACACAGGCCGGGGCAGGAGGGAGGGCAAAGCTGCTCTGCCGGGACGGGCGTAACGGACCCAAACCCTGTCGATCCCCTCAATTTAGAGGGTATTCCTCCCGGAAACTGTCAAAAAATGCGGCATCCCACCGCAGTTTGCATGCCGAAGCATTGGAATTTTTACCGCGTATTTTAAGGTTGTTGGATAATTTATCCACGACCCATAAGTGTGCTGTTACAATATAGGAAAATTTACCTAATGTTTGCGTTCGGTTATTTGTTAACAAGTGGAGGAAGTCTATGCAGGCAAATAGGGATCGGGGAAAAAGCAAAGGTCCGGGCCTCGCGGCCTCGCGGCGCGTGTTTTCCGCGCTGTGGGAAAGCCGGATTGCGGCGCATTTGCACCTGGCCGAGGGGTATGTCTCAAAGGCTTACTGCGTGCTTCCAGTCGAATTTTACGACGACGGCCGGGGCCCGCGCCGGGTATGCGAGGCCCGGCAGTTGCTGATGTATCTGGCCCATGTCGAGTTCGGCTTGCCCCTGTCAGAGGTTGCAAGACGCTACCGGCGGGACCGGTCAACCGCCCATCACGCATGCCGCAAGATCGAGGACCAGCGGGATGATCCTGCGTTCGATGAAATGGTGTCGAAAATCGAGGAGTTGATCAGCTTGCGGGCGGACCCGCTGTTTCGCGACATCTATGGAGCTTGCGCATGAGCTGCCACGCATTGCCTGTCACCAACGTGTCCGCCCGCGCGCTCAAGCCGGTTCTGAAGCTGTTGAGCAGCAAGTCTGCGCGGCTGACTTGCGGACAAAACAGCGATGGAACGAGCCAATGGAGCCTGACCCGCGCTTCCGACAAAAAGCCGCAGGCTGTTGACGAACCGGTCGCAAGGACGCTTTTGGCAAACGATTATCTGTTGGAAGAACCGGACGGGTTTCGCCTGTCGGACACTGGGCGCAAAACCTTGAAACGCCTGCTCAGTGCCGGAGACGGCGGCTTTGCGGCCCAGCACCGGGACATGGCCGGCGTGCAGATTCCGAAGCAGGGGGATGGCAGTTCACAGCCGGTGCGGGTCAATCTGCAGGAAAGCCCGCTTGCGTGGCTTGCCAGCCGCAAGACCAAACGGGGCACACCGTTCTTGACCGCAGATGAAGTGACTGCTGGCGAAAGGTTGCGCAAGGACTACGAGTTTGCCCGCCTCACACCTTCCTTCGGGCCAGGGTGGAAACTCAGCGACGCGCCTGGTGGCACCGGTGCGATCCGCGGGCAGGCCGAGTTTTCCGACGATGTGTATGCAGCGCGGGACCGTGTGCAAAAGGTGCTGGGGTCGCTTGAGCCGATGTTGTCCGGCGTTCTGGTCGATGTGTGCTGCCATCTCAAGGGGCTGGCTGCAGTCGAGGCGGAGCGGGAATGGCCGGTGCGGTCGGGCAAGATTGTCTTGAAAATCGCCCTGGCCAGCCTGTCATTAGCCTATGGCTACAAAACCCGGGCGCCCAGCACCAAGCGCTGACAAACGCGCGCAGGCAAATCGCCGGCAGGGGGGCTGCCGGCAAAAAGCCGCATCAGGCGGCGGCCAGCGCGCCTTCGGCATCGGAGCGAATCCGGCCGACCATGGATTTCAATCCGTTCGAACGCTGCGGCGTCAGGTGTTCTTGCAGGCCAAGCCGGTTGAACACGTCCTCAACATCGGTATCGAGTATGTCCTGCGCGGTCTTGCCCGAGAACAGCGCCAGCACGATGGCCACAAGACCCTGCACGATCAGGGCGTCGCTGTCGCCGCGAAAGCTCACGACCGGCACGCCGCCGCGGGTATCGACGCTGGTGATCAGCCAGACTTGAGAGACACAGCCCCGCACCTTGTTGGTCTCGTTCTTCTCACCGTCGGGCAGGTCCGGCAATTCCTTGCCGAGATCGATCAGATACTTGTACCGGTCTTCCCAGTCGTCGAGGAACTCGAAATTCTCAAGGATTTCGTCAATCGTCGTGGTCATCGCACACCGCTTTTCTATCTCACGCATTTCCATATAGCTCGTCGCGGCCGCGATGCAAATCGCAGTCGGCTGGCGGAGCGGCAGACGGAATTTTAAGGGCCAGGATGCACAGGGTGGCAGACAAAGAAACGCCGCAGGTGGAGTGGGCAGCTGTCCGACCTGCGGCGTAGCGGAAACATCCGCTGAAGGTAATCCGTTGTCCCTGGCCGCGCGGCATGGCCGGCGCTCAGAGGTCAACGGGGGCGCATCGCCGCCTGGCCGGCTCTCTTGATATCGAGAGCTGCCGGACGGACGGGTGCTCAGGCGTTGCCGCCTGTGCGGGGTTTGGGCCGTGGAACCGGCCCGTATTCTGCCTTGCTGGCGGTCTGCGGCGCAGAATTGGGCTGTTGCGGGGTTTCAGCCGCGCCGCGCCAAGGCAAGGCAAGATCGTCATGTGTCAACGTGCCGCTGGTAACTTGTGTGGTGGTTGCGCCGGTCACCAGGATGCCGTCTTCACCGGCCTCTGCCAGCTGCTGTTCGCGCGGCAGTTCAATGGTGATCCCGTCTTTTTTCGACACTTTCGCATCGAGGAACTCATAGACAATCCGGGCGCCGTCCCGCGCCTGGGCTCCGATCGCGCTCAGGGCCGCACCGCCTGTTTCGCAGGCCTGCGGATTGCGCTCGCAAAACTTCGAAATGTCTGACACGGTCGCCGAGGCTGCCAGATACGCGGCAACGGGGTCGACGTCGATCTCGGTCTCGGTTGACTGGCCGGATCCCAGTGGGATCAGGGCCAGAACCAGCGTCATCCAGAACGCTGTCCTGAGAAGAAAAAACATTGTGCTACCCTGTTCAGTCGTAAGCGTTGAGCAGTCCAGACCAAACCGGCCGCGCAATCGTTATGATCAAACGCTAGCAGACACTTGAGAATCCCGCGTTTCGGCGAACGTGCAAATTTTCGACGTATTTGATTCAAATTTTATCTATTTCCCGGGAAGCGGCTGTTTTTACGCATTGAATCGGCTCCGGAAGCTGAAAAAACGCTTTATCCTTTATCGTTCCTTAAGTGGTCGGGTGGAAAATGCTGCACACCTCTTGATGAAAGTGAATCGCCCCAAGACGGGCTCTGGGTAAGTGTAGTGCGTAACCGGCTTTTTTCATTTGCAGCTCTGTGCGAAGCAGTCCTTTCGCAGGCTGACAGTCTGGTCCATCCGGCCGCAGCTGCGGATCCTTTGGCGCGGCCGCGTCATCGGGGATTCATAAGCGGCTGCCTTCTGACCGGCGCGCTCGGTCTTCTGGTGCTGCCGCTGCACCTTGCCTTTGCGGGGGCACCGGGCTTTGCCGTTATCCTGCTGATGGCCTTCATGCTCTCCCAGTGGCCCCTGGCGATGGTCCTGTCTCAAACCGGACGGCTCGATCTTGCATATGGGCTTTCGGCTCTGGTGTTCGCGGGGTTCCTGACCGGATTTGCTGCCGTCAGTGGCGGTCCGGCCTCTGCCGCTTTGTTCTGGCTTGTGCTCGTTCCGCTCGAAGCGGCCCAGGCGGCCTGCCGGCGGATGGTCTCCCTGTCTGCGCTGGTTTGTCTCGGCGCGGTGGCCCTTTTGTTCATGGTGCCCTTACCCGAGCCGATGCCCGGCAGTCTGGCGCCGTTGACCGTGGTTCTGGCCGCGTGCGGGGCAGCGGTTTACGCCGCGGTTCTGGCCGGCCGTCTTGTGTCGGATGTGCGCCGGTCGCGGAAAGTCATGGAAGAGCGTCATGGCGCGGCCCAGCTGCTCAGCGCACACAGCAACGAGGCGGTGCTCGTTTACCGCCCGGACGGCAGCATGGGTCTGCTGGGCGGCTCGCTTGATCCGATGCTGGATGTGCCCGCCCGCCAGCTGAAAGGCGATTGGCTCCTCCAGCGCCTTCATGTCACCGACCGCCCGGCCTATCTGATGGCGCTCGCCGATGTGCGCGAAACCGGTGGACCCAAGGTCATGAACCTGAGGCTGCGCCGGGGGGCAAGTGAGCCGGGAACACCCGGCCACGCTGACTATGTCTGGCTGCGGGTCACGCTGCGCCGCGCCGCGGATCCGGGCACCAAAGACTGTGTCGTTCTGACCTTGAGCGACCGCAGCCGCGAGCATGCTGAAAACGAGGCCTTGACCTCGGCGCTCGGCACGGCGCGTTTGGAGACCACTGCGCAATCGCGCGATCTTGCCCGGTTCGGAGCGGATCTGCGCGGCCCGCTGAAACAGATCATCGACTATGCGGCGATCCTGAAATCGCGTGACGGGTCCGGCCTCGCAACAGGCGCCAGCTCGTCGGAAGCCTATGCGGAGCGGATCGAAGAGACCGGCCAGCAGCTTCTTGAAATGGTCGACACGGTGCTGTCGGCCGCAGATATGGACAGCGGTGCGCGCACGGCGAACGTCGTGCCGTTTGACATGCCTACCTGCCTGTCGGGGACGCTTGCGGAATTGCAGGATGCGGCCGCCCGCGCGGGGATAACCCTTGCGGCTGCCATTGAGACGGGCCTGCCTGTCTATGCGGGCGATCAAGAGGCTTGCCGCCAGATGCTGAAATGCCTGGTGCTGGCGGCCGCGAAGGCCACACAATGCGAGACGGAGCTGACCCTGTCCGCAAAGGCACGGCCCGGGCATATTCTTGTTGAGATGAGCGGCGATCCATGGCTTGTGCTGAACGCGGGGCCGGCCCGGCATTTCATCACACTTGCTGAAAAACTGGCCCAGCTGCAGGGTGCGCGTTTGAAGATTTCCGCCGTGCGCGACCGCTGCGAGCGGGTGAGCGTGAGCTTTCCCCTCCAATCCTCGCATACAGATGGACGGACTTCTGATAGGCTAGAGACCAACAATACGGGCCAGCTGCAGAACATCGCATGAGCAAGAGGCAACAAAAACAAACCAATCTGGCAAAAGACCTCGGGCTGGACGAACCGGAAGACGGCGTCCTGGCAAAGGCGGGGGGCTTTGCGCGCGACAACCCTGTGGCGGCGGGCGGCTCGGTTGTCATGGCGCTCACCGGTTGCCTGATTGTCGCAAATGCCGTCGGCCTGCAAAATGGCCGCCACCCGGCGCCGCTGTTTTCCACCCGTGAATGGGACACACCGCCGGCTCAGGTCACACCTCAGGAAGGTCGCCCGGCACAGGTTCAGGAAGTATCGGTGCTTGTCCTCGATCTTCAGACAGCCTTCCGCAAGGCCGGAATTTATGTCGGTCCGCTGGATGGTATCAACGGTCCGGCGACCGAGCAGGCCATCCGCCAGTATGAGCGCCTTCTGGGCCGGCCGGAAACGGGCCTGCCAACCGAGGAATTGCTGGCAACCGTATTGATGCGCGGTGTCGAAACACCTGGTGTTTCGGGACAAGCAGGCCCGGCCGGCACGCCGGTGGCCGGGGCGCCGTTTCCACGGCCCAAGCCCGATACCCGCACTGGTTCCATCCCGGCCCCGCGCAGCGTGGCCAGCACGCCGGTTCCGCCGCCGCCGGCCACACGCCAGATCGCAACGGCGCCGGCGCCGGCAAATCCGCCGCGCGGCGCGGGCCGGTCAGCATCCTCTTCCGGGCAGGCTCCTGTGCCGCCGGAGGTCATCCCGGCCCCCCAGGCCGACACCCGCCTTGTGCAGATCCAAAGGCTTCTGGCGGACCTCGGATACGGTCCGCTGGCGGCAGACGGCAGGATGGGCGACAACACCTCAAAGGCGATCCAGCGTTTTCAGCTGGACCGGGGCTTGCCGCTCACCGGGCTGCCGACAGCTGATGTTGTCGAACGGCTTGAGATGGTCAGCGGCCAGAACATTACCAATTGACGGGTTGACCTGATGCGTGCCGCTTCCGATTTTTTTGTTGCCGCCTTTGTGCGCCGCCTGTTCCAGGCCGGCGGTTTTGCGGCGGTCAGCAAGCGCGGCGCAGCGGAAGCAGGAGCGATTTTCATTCTGGTCGACCGGCTCGACGGAACGCTCGATCTTTACGGTCCCGCACCGCAAGCATATTTCGTCGAAACGCCCGATGGCCGCCTATTTGAACGGGTGCTGTCTCAGGCAGACCGGGAAGCGGTGGATGCGCGGCTGGCAAGCGAAGCCCGCATGGATCCGGACTACTGGCTGGTGGAAGCCGAAGCCCGTGACGGCCAGGTCGATCTCCCGCTTGCCGATGATGGCGACGAGGCCCCCAAAAAACCCGATCCGTGGCCGTTTCGCTAGACCGCAGCCGAGAACCCGCGCAAAAATCCGTATCCGGATGTCGAACAGCCCCAGACTGCGACAGGGCGTTACATCTGCGGCACAGGTTTTCTCAGCCGGTTTGTTAATTGGGTCCCGTTCACACAGAAAGGGATCTTGCCGACATGACTTTCACATCGCTTTTGCCCAACCGCCGTCATCTGATTGCCGGAAGCGTCATGATGCTTCAACTGGCGTTCATCCCGTCTGTCGGTGCGGCGCAATCCATGGCAAAGCCGCCGCAACCGGCGGAAGTGGCAGCTGAACTCGGCCTGAGCGGTGATCAGGAGGCCGCTTTTATTGCCATCATGGACGCGCACCGGTCGCAGGTAAAAGCCCTTCTGGTGGAAAACGGGATTGACCCTTCCAAGGGCCGCCCCTCGCGCGCCGAGATGATGAAGCTGCGCCCGGAAATGCGGCTTATGCGGCAGGACCTTGAAACCCAGCTTGCGGGCGTTCTGACACCGGCCCAGCTGGAGGCGTTGAAGTCCAAACGGCCCAGACGGCCTTAAAGGGGCGCCTCAAACCAATCTGTCTTCACGCATGGTTCCGGCTCCCGAACGGGCTGGATGCCGAAGGTCGGCCACCCGGCGCGTCCATGACATCCGGATTGATGCGAACACCGGGCAGAATCTGGTGCGGAGACAAGTGCCGGGAACCGTGATGGCCGGCCCGTATCCCGGGCGGGATGCCAAGAGCCGGATCAATATGGCAGTCTGAATACATGTCAGGCGTGAGGGATAAGAAAATTCAATTGCGATATAAATATACAGGGATGATTATATTTTTGTAGAGGGGCGCTCCCGTTGAATTGGATAGGAAGAAAGATGTCGAGCGTTCCTTTGATTACAAATTCTGAAAATGTAAATAAAACTCTACAACAAGAGGATGTTGTCGAGCATTCGATTGGTCAGTTTCTAACGAAATCAGACAAGAAGTCTTTTGGACTTACGAATAAATCCTTGTTTAATACGTTCAATAGAAGCCGCCGCGATTCCGATGATCACCGGCCGGCGATCGTCTCCACAATGAACGGCATGACCCTTTCCCGGGAACTGCTCCCGCAACGGAACGTCGCGCGGCATTCTGTTGCGCCGTTTTTGACCAGCAAAGAGCAGGCAAATCTCGCCAAGACCAGCAGCGCGATGAACGATTGCCTGTCGAAGTCGGTTGACAAGGAAAAGCCCACACGACTTCAGCTCAAGCAGAGTGAAATCAAGTTGAATACGCGGCTTGTGAACCAGACGTTTTCCGCCTTGATCTCAAACAGGAGTGTGGTCGATATCGACGATTTTGAAGGCTACATGAGTGACAACTTTACCTTTGGACAAAGCCAGTTTGATGCTGACGCACATGCACGGCACAAGGTGAATGCAGTCAAGAACATACCAGCGGGCGAGATCGATCAAAACGCGTTTCAAAAGATGCTCGGTATTGGCCACAATGATGATTTTTGCCCGAATCCGCCATTCGGCGTTCAGTACGGACGGCCTGTGGTTTCAAAGGACGTGATCGAGGCCATCGTCCAGCATCCGGGCACGAGCATTCACACGCTCGAAGTTGCCGCCGAACACCGTCACAGCGACGAAGTCCGCGATGCGGCATGTGTAAGACTGCACGAGATCGCGTGCAATACAGACAAGGAATTGCTTAAGTTGAAGCATTTGATGCAGGCGGACAGCTTTGGTGCGCCCGCCGCCATCCGGGAAATGATTTCCTGTGCAAGCAGCAACAAGGAAGTCGATAACAGACGGTATCTCAATGGGTTGCGCAGTATCGCGTACACCCTTAGTGCGGATGCGATCAACAGGGCAGAGACATTGGATCTCATTGGTATGAAGGGGCAGAACGATCAGAAAAAAGCCACAGTCGCACCCGTGTTGCCAAAAATCGTTGTGAAGGATCTATTGGCCAACCCAAACCTCGAAATCGAGACGCTTAAGTTGGTCTCCGACACGCATCCGGACGCGGGCATTCGGTCTTTTGCCGCAGGCGTGTTGAAGGAGCGCGTCAAGAAAGACACCAGCTGCCTGATCATGTGAGTGGCCCTGAAACCGGCGCGCCTTTAACACCGTCAGTCCGAAACACGCCCATTGCCTGGCCAAGTGTCCTGCAAGGCAGGGCGGGTGTTTGAGCCGGTGCCGGATCAGATATAGTGTTTCCGGCGCCGGGTGGTGCTTGATTTGGCCGCTGGGCCGTGGGACACCTGTTTTCAGGCAATGCATCTGCGCGGTCTGCCACCGGGAAGGAGCACGGCATGCAAGGATTCAAGAGCACTTTGTTTCTGTTGATTGTTGGTGTTCTGGCGTTTTCTTCGCCTGGCCATGCAACCGGCGCCTGGACAGTGGAGAAGCTTCCGGATGCTCAGGGCCTATACCCGGGCGAGGAAATGCTGACTACCAACGGCATTGAGACACTTTCATATTTCAAGAAAGGCGATCCGGACAAACCTCTGGTTGTTTTTGTGCCGGGCGGATTTCATCTGGCACGCGTCGCCTATGGCTATCCGGGCGGAAATGAGCGGGATTTTCTGGCCTACTGGCTTGCTCAAGAGGGCTATTCGTTCCTCGGCGCGTCCTATCCGACGGGCAACAAGGTCTATTCCAAGGTCTATCCGGCGTTTTCGATCCGTGATTGGGGCAAGCAGGTTGCCGCAGTCGCCAAGCATTTTTCTGATGAGAATGGTCTTTCAGGCGAGATCATTGTGCTCGGCTGGAGTGCCGGCGGACAAATTGCACAATCGGTCTATGAGGCGTCTCAGGCGGCCGGCCTCGACATGAGCCTATATGTGTCCATCGCGTCGACCCCACCGATCCCGTTGCTCCTGGCCGCGCCCGGCGCAATATCCAAGGCGGAAAATGGGCTGTCTGCCGCACCGCAATTCTACGACTTGTTCAAGAAATATGTTCTGGCGCAGGACGCGATGAACGGCCATACGATCATGCCCTGGGACACGTTCGAGAGCCAGGTGCTGGGCGAGATCCCAGTGGCGATGAACGCGATCATGATGGCATCGCGCTACGAGAATGGCGAGTTTGTCGAAGATCTGGATTGGTCCTTGGCCGACACCGGCGGGTTGAAAGTGACTGATTTTCCGTTCGTGGTGACAATCTCGGGAAACAAGGTTCTGGACAACGATCACGCGCTCACCGATCGCGGAAACTGGGGCATTTACCAGATCCAGCATTTGTACCGGAACATTGTGCTGCCGGTCCTGTCAAAGTCGGAGGATATTGATCCGGCGAACTGGCAAAGCCTGATGGACCGGATGAACTATGCGACTTCCGGGGCATTGAATGCGCGTGTTCCGGGAAACCATTTCTTCTGGTACGGCGAAGTCGGTGCACGTGAAACCGTTCAACAGCTCGACATGCTGCTTTTGCGGGCCGCCAATCTCATTTCCGATATAGAGGCGGCCGTCGCAACGGTCTCTGCCAAGCAGTGAGGCCAAACCTGCACCGGGCAGCCAATCCTGCACCGGGCAGCCTAGGCCGCGCCGGGCTCCCTAGGCTGCTCCGGAGCCTCGGACAGTAAGAACATGGCGGTGGCAAATGCCGCCACCAGCAGCGCGGCACATACGCCAAACACGAAGGGGATGCTGAAACCGGCTGTCAGCATCGCACTTGAGGCGGCCACGCCGATGGTCGACCCGAGCAACCTGATGGTAACAACCGTTCCGCTCAGCTGGCCCTGCTCATTGGCCGGTGCAGAGTTGACAGCGATCCGGCGCGAAGGTCCGGCGATGCACACCATCGCAATGCCCCAGGGGACCAGCGCGCCCGCAAACAGCCAATAGGACTTCAGCGGCATCAGGACAGCCAGGCAGACAGTGGCCAGCGCTCCCAGAACGGTTCCGGTTATCACGATCGGCCTCGAGCCGATCTTGTCGGCAAGCCGTCCGACTTGGGCAGAGATGAGGGGGATTGGTACCACGGCGAGGACCACCGCCAAGCCGGCCTGGGCTGCCGTGTAGCCCATTTCGGATTGCAGGAAGATCGGCAAAAAGACCGCCATCACGATCATGACGTATTGGCAGCACATGAAAACGAAGCAGGCCGATGTGAACGCGGGCACCCGAAACAGGTGGACGTCAATCAGGGGGTTGCGCTGGCGCAGTTCAAACCGGTCGAACAAGAACAAGCCGAAGAGGCCAGCGGCCGCACTCGCAAGCACGATGATGTTCAGCCACCCGAGGCTGGAGCCCTCCATCAGTGCAAACACGAGCCCGCACAAGCCGATGAGCATCAAGAGCCCGCCTACCCAGTCAAGACCTGTTTTTTCTGGCGGGTGGTCCGGTTCTTTCCAGACACTGTAGGCAATCGCCCCGGCAAGTGCGACAATGGGAATGTTCAGCCAGAAGACCCAGTTCCATGAGACGTAATGTGTGATAACGCCGCCGATGAGTGGACCGATGGCAAGGGATGTTGTTGCAATGGCGGCATAAATTCCGATGCCCAGACCACGCTTTTCCGGCGGGAACGCCATGTTGGCGCCGGCCTGTGACAAAGCAAACAACAGGGCCGCCCCGCCCCCTTGAAGCGCCCGCATGGCGATCAGCATGGGTCCGCTCTCGGCCAATCCCGCCAAAAGGCTTGCAAGGGCAAAAACAGTTCCGCCGGTAATCAGGACGGGCCGCAAGCCAAACAGGTCGACACACTTTCCACCCAGCGCGGCCAGGCAGGTCAAGGTGAGGAAATAGGCATTCACGATCCAGTGCGTCGTGCCATGAGACAGACCGAGGTCCGTCTGAATGGACGGGATCGCGACGCCGAGCACGGTTTCGTCGAGCAAGACCAGGCCGGACAAAGTCCCCATGGAGCAGATGATCCACAAGCTCCGGTGTTCATCCGACAGAGGCTTCATGACCGTGTTTCCTGTTTGACGACCCGCTGGAGGCAAATGGGAAACCGCCCGAAACGAAACCGCCTGAAACGAAACTGATGGAGCGGCGCTCGATACACAGCCTCAAGCGCTGCGCTTGCCGGTCTCGGTCTGCCGCTGGACGGTGAGGCCCGTACCGGTTTGCGGCCGGGGCGCTGTTGTTTGGGTGCGGTTCGGATCGGACGTGCCGCGTAGCCGGGCCTTGCCGTCGGTCTCGGTGGTGAGCGCTGCATGATGCGCGGGTTGTGTGCTGGCAGGTGCGGCTTGGCTCCAGCTCCTCACCAGCATTTGCGCGGCCGACAAGCTGAGGCGGGCGTGCAGGCGCATCAAGCCGCGGATTTGCTCCAGTCCCATGCGGCTTCCGAGCTGGCGGACAAAGATGTTTCCGGCCACGGCTTCGCTGATATTGAGCGCCTTCAGAGCAATGGCCAGCGCATCGCCGCCCGGATCCTGACTGACCTCGGTGGCCAGCGCCCGGGGCAGTGACAGCCCCTTTGCAAGAGCTGCATCGAATTGCCGGTGATCGGAATGCAGGGCCGCGTTTTCCAATGCGCTAGAGATTGCCGGATCACACCGAAGCGCCGCGCGGGCCCGGTTTGACGCAGGTTGTCCGGGGATCTGCATGGCTGTGGCTGTTTCCACCAGCGCTTCCATTTCCGCTGCCGCAAGAGCTTTTGTGCGCAAGGGTGCGTCCAACGTCAGATACTGGGCCATCAGGGCCTGCGGGCTCATGATGCCCTTTGCCGCCAGTTTGATGCCAAATTCTGACACGATCGCCGGGCGCGCGAGAAGGGCGTCCGCGATGGCATCAGTCACGACAAGGTCATCGCGCGCGAGCAAGAGGGAAATCACTTCAGCCCCGCCATGAACCGCCAGTGCCTTGGCGGCCTCCGGGGGCAGATCCACACGCTGCGCCAGGATCTTGCGCAAGCTGTCCGGGCCGCGTTCGGCTTGCCGGACCAGGGTTTGCGGTGCAATCCCCGGCGTGTTCTTCAAGACAGGATAGGCTGTGAGGGGATCCGCGTCGGCGGCAAGCAGTTGCAGGACCGGCATCGGTGTTTGCGGATGGCGCACCAGCATCATAGCGATCTGGCGCCGTTCGGCGCGCACGGTGTCCGGCAGCAGGCTTACGCCGAGCTCTGCAAAGATTCGGCATTCTTGCGCGTCATGGCGGGCACGGCCGGCGAACAATTTGGCCGCAGACAGCAAAACGCCTTCGGACGGGGCAGGGGACTGTAGCACCATTTTGCGTCGTGACCGGTTCCCGGATCCGCTAAGCGGCGGCAGGCTTTTTGGGTTCATAAGGCTGTCTACTCAAACACATGACGAGCCGGAGGCTTCCGTTGCCTAAAATTAGAGTGAAACCGTTAGCATCCTGTTAACCCTGACGGGGCCTTAATCACATTTGTAGAAGTATTGCGTCCCCATTTGACCCATTTGCACGTCTTAAGCGTAACAGTGCAGTTGGAACCGAAGGAGGAGACGATGGGCACATTGTTGGATTTCGCATCCGCCCCGCGGCCCACTTCACGCCTGAAATCCCGTGATGAGGGGTTGGCTCGGGCACGGAATAAGGAAAATGGAGAGGTTATCCTCTTTCCAGGTGTGCGCTACGAGCGCACGTCCCTTGATCTGTCCGCGCGAATCACGACCATCGGAGCAAAGGCTGACATGGGATCGACCGATCGCGATCGGTAAGAGGAAGTGACCGTGCAGCTGTAACCGGCAATGCACGGAGACAGGCCCGATGGGCACATGGCCATGGGCAACTGAAAAAGCTGCGGGCAAACCCGCCTTGACGAGCTTGAGGCTCTGCGCGCTGGTGCTCCTTTGCGTATCGGCAGCCGCATGCACGCGGCCGACCGGAGATTTTGACCGCGCCGAACCGTCCGTCATCCACGACAAGGTCATGCCGGCCGCCGGCGACCGGGCCGCAAAGCTGCGGGGCGATCCCGTCTCCACCTTCAACTACACCAATGACGAAGAATTGCTGCGGGACCGCGGCTGGACGCTGATCCGTCCGCCCTGGACCAAGGACTGGATCGGCGGAACCATCGTCGAGCTGTCCCGGACCCGTGTCCTGCCGGAGGCCGAAGGCCGGGTGCCGCCGGATCTGTATTACCATTTCCTGAGTTCGGACAAGTTCCGCTCCAGCGATGCTCGCTACGACCGGATTGCCTCAGATGCGACCGGCGATGCAGATCTGGTGCTGCCGTTTTGTGAAGTCGCGCTCAGGGTGAGGGAAGCGGACAGCGAGCGGCTGCGGGTTCTGGCCAACAAGAAAGTAACCACCCAGGAGCTTTACAACGGCGCCAAAGCACGCGTTTGGGAAAACCGGATGATGATCAATTGGGTGGCCCAGGCGCTGCGGTTCCGGATCGAGGCGTATAAGAATGCGCTGGACAAGCTGGAAATCGAGACCCCGACGGAAAACCGGATGTGGAAGACAAACAACGCCATCCGCACCCTTGAAGGGCAGGTCCGTCTGGCGGAAAACGGATGTACGACGAGCAACCGCTACGGCATCGCCGAAGCCCCGAAACGGTCGCGCATTTACAAGAGCTGGGGCCAGGAGCGCCCGCCGGTCCAAAAGTGACGCAATAAGCGCGTTCAGCTTGGCCCGCGGCCAATATGTCGTTGCATGATTTCGTCCAGTTTACCGCTTTTGCGCAGCTCACGCAGACCCTTGTTGAAGGTTTCGAGATGCTGTTCGGCGTCCGGCAGTCTTTTTGAGACGATGAAGTAATGCGGGAGGTCCCGGATCGGCGGCTCCAGAACGGTAAAGTCATCGCTGTTAACGCCTCTGGTGTTGTTCAGAACGAACATGCCAACCTCTTCGATCAGGGGGACGAGATGTGTGCGGCCGAGCGCAATCATCTTGAAACAGTCCTGCAGCGATCCCGGTTCGTCAACGACGATGTAGCCTTCGGCTTCCCAGGCCCGGAACAACGATTTTTCATAACCGCGCGGACTGCAAACCCGGCTGCCGGTCAGGCTCTCCGGGCCGTCGAAAACAATCGACGAGTCCCTGCGGGCAAAGAACTTCTGGTGCCCGTCCAAAATGGGGTCAGAAAACAGGAAATCCTGAGCTCTTTCCTGGCTCCAGATATACGGGAATGTGCCGATAAACTTGCCTTCTTTGCTGAGCTGATAGCCGCGGGTCCAAGGGGCCAGCACAAGTTCGTAGGATGCGGCATTGGCTGCATTTGCGAAGATCTGCTCGACGATTTCCGTGACCATCCCGCCCTTTTCAAGAGTGATGTCGACATAGGGAGGATAGCCGGTGCCGGTGACGATCAAATATTCATCGGCTTTGCTGGCGCTGACCGGCAAAACAAAACATAAAAGCCAAACGAGGACGACGTTCCGACATGGGTTCATTCTATGCAGTTGCCGCGATGAACGTTGAAAGACGGTTAAAAATGAAAGATGCTCAAAGTATTAGTGCTCAAAAAATAAGCGGTCGGCAATATATATTGTTATTTTTGTCACGGTTAAAAATGAAAAATCCTGACCGGAGCAAAAATGCCGTATTTTCCTCTAGGTGAGGCTGCCGCATTCGGCAGCGGTCAACGCCGTTGCCACCAGTGCGTTGAGGCTCGGATGCGGGGCATAGGCCCGCAAGAGTGCAAAACCGGCCTGCATATCGGTCTCAATGACAATCAGGTCCTCCAGATCGTCAGGCGGATTTTCTCTCAGGATCGAAAGTTGCGCCGGCGACAGGATCAGCATCGACAGATCGTCCGAACCTGCGGTTCTGTTGTTGAGACTGTAGATGGCTTCGCCAGCTGCATTGAACACGCCGATCGACCAGAACGGGACCGGCACATCGGCCTTGAACGCCACCGGCCCATCGCTCAGCTGAAACCGGCAGGCGGCGTGTTTCATGGCCGGGTCCAGCGCGGGCAACGGTTCAGCGCCGGGCATGACGTCGGGCAGAAGATTGAAACTCCGGTCGGGACCGAATTGATCCAGTTTGGCATAGGCGCTGTGGCTGACATTGTCGGGGACCGACAGGACCACCAGAATATGCACAATCCCGGCAATCGCCAGCAGCGACAGCAGCGCGATGGTCAGACGGAACCGGTCGGACAGCATCGGCTCAGCATCCCAGAATGCGGATGGAAGGCATGCTGACGCCTTCAATGGCCGCGCCGGTCGTGACCGGTGCATCGTAAAGCCGGAGTGTGAGATACAGACCTTCGACGGATTGCGGGTCGGCCGGCAGCGGCAGCCAGTTTCCCGGCTGTGCGCTGCGCGAGGCAATGATGTCGAAGCTGCTGTCCGGCTTGCGCAGCAGCCCGCGGCTGGTCAAAAAGGTTCTGCCAGGCAGGGTTTCGAACAGCCGCCCGTGCCGGTCCGTTGCCGTCAAGGTCCAAAGCCGGGCCGTCGGTGTCTGTCCGGAAATGCGGTAGGTGCAAGACGGATCAAGGATGCTGTCGGCGCTGTCCGTGCGTGCGGTGAGCGCCAGGCCTTCGCCATTGGCGAGCGGTATGATGGCCCCCCGCGTGTAGATAGCAACCGAATAGGGATCGGCATCCTTTGTGCCGGCCAGCGGGTAGGCCTCCCAGGGGCCGATTTCAACGGCGTTGAACGGCCGTTCCGCCTCGATGATGACATAGGCCGACCCAATTCCAAGCAGGGCGCCGATCACCGTGATCAGAAACAGCCCCACAAGGACGCGCAAGGGCGCGGGACGGGGCGTGCGCAGGATCCGTGGCGTGTCTGTCCCGTAAAAGCCGGTTTCGCCGAGCGGCTTGAGCGGAGCATTCATTGGGTCACCCGGGCCCCGGGCGCCGCCAGGGCGCCGGTTTCCTGGCCGGTCCCGGCATCCGCCCGCGCCTTCACGCCGCTCAGCTGTTGGCCAATCTCATCCAGAACGATCTGCGTCTGTCTCTGTAGCAGCCGGGGTTGCGGGCGTGTGTCATCGGTGCCCGCGGCAGCAACGGCGGGGCTGCTTTGCAGGCTGTCGGCATCAACGCCGGGCATCGGCACAAGATCGATCCCCTCATGGGCGTAGGCCATGAACTTTTGCCAGGTCATGGCCGGCAGGCTGCCGCCGGTAACCCGGCGCGTTGAGGTGAAGTCGTCATTGCCATACCAGACCGCGGCCGTGAAATTGCCGGTGTAGCCAACAAACCATGCATCGCGATAGGCATTGGTGGTGCCTGTCTTGCCCGCAGCGACGACGCCATCGATCCGCGCACGGCGGCCGGTGCCGGCCTCCACCACATTGACCAGGATCTCGTTCATTTCGGCGACTTTGTCTGCCGGCAGCACACGCCTTACCGGGGCCTCGTCCTGCTCGCGCCGGTAGAGCGTACGGCCGTTGCTGTTTTCGACCTCAAGGATCGTATAGGGCAGCGCCTGAAAGCCGCCATTTGCAAAAGTCGAGTAGCTTGCCGCCATGTCGATCACCGACACATCGGAGGAGCCGATCGGCAGCGACAGCGAGTTTTGCAGCTCGTGGCTGATGCCCATCTGATAGGCGGTCTCGATGATCTTGTCGCGGCCGATGGCAAGCGACAGGCGGATCGGGATCGTGTTGATCGATTTGGTCAGCGCCAGCTTGAGCGTCACCGGTCCGCGGAAGCTGCGGCCGTAATTCTGCGGGGCCCAGTTGCCGATCCGGATCGGCCGGTCCGGCACGATGCTGTCTTTGTTGTAGCCATTCATGAAGGCAGTCATGTAAACAAACGGCTTGAATGACGATCCGGGCTGGCGCAGGGCATTGACGGCGCGGTTGAACTGGCTTTCGCCGTAGGACCGGCCGCCGACCATGGCCACGACCCCGCCATCGGTCGCCATGGCAACCA
This sequence comes from Roseibium hamelinense, assembly GCF_007830545.1. GTDB lineage: Bacteria > Pseudomonadota > Alphaproteobacteria > Rhizobiales > Stappiaceae > Roseibium > Roseibium hamelinense. The sequence goes on along the minus strand of NZ_VLLF01000001.1, from coordinate 860,372 downwards.
GAGCCGCGGAGTTGACATCGCGCACCTTGCCGTTTTCCCGCAGCACGGTCTCCACGGCCAGATCGGCCTGTTTTTGCAGGGCCGGATCAAAGGTCGTGCGTACGGTTACGATGCGATCACGTGACAAGGCGGGCAGACGGCGGGCCAGGGATTTGACCTCTTCCAGAGCCCAGTCGAGGAAATATTCAGGCAGCTGATCCTCCGACCGGTCGACGGCAACCGCCGGATTACGCCTTGCGCCGATCACCTGGCCTTCGGTCAGGAACCGGGCCTGCACCATGTTGGTCAGCACCTCGTTGGCGCGCGCACGCGCGGCGGGCAGGTTGATATGCGGGGCGTAGCGTGTTGGCGCCTTGTAAAGCCCGGCCAGCATGGCGCTTTCGGCCAAGGACAGCTCACGCACGTTTTTGTTGAAGTAAAACTCTGCCGCAGCGGTCACGCCGAAAACGCCGCCGCCCATATAGGCGCGGTCGAGATAGAGTTTCAGGATTTCCTGCTTTGTCAGGTTGGCCTCAAGCCACAACGCCAGATACGCCTCCTTGACCTTGCGGCCAAGCGTGCGCTCATTGGTCAGAAACAGGTTCTTGGCCAGCTGCTGGGTGATCGACGACCCGCCCTGAACCACCGTTCCCGCTCGGGCGTTTTCCACCATGGCGCGGAACGTGCCGACAATATCAATGCCGAAATGGTCGAAAAAGCGCCGGTCTTCGGTGGCCAGCGTGGCCTTTATCAAGGAATCGGGAATCTGGTCCAGGGGCACACTGTCATTCAGCACGATGCCGCGCCGGCCGATTTCATTGCCGAACCGGTCTAGGAATGTGACAGCGAAATCATCCGTCGTCTTCCAGTCCGCATACCGCGTGGCTTCAAAGGCGGGCTGGGCAAAGGCCAGCACGACGATAAAGCCCAGGATCCCAAAGGTCAGGCCGTCGGACGACAGCTCCGCAAGCCCGCGCCACACGCCCCGTGCACGGAACTGGCGCAAGAACGCATCATACCGTTCGAACGCTCTGCGCAAAAACGTGCCGCTTTTCCAGAGCGCCGTGTCCACGAACGCGTCAATCGACAGCAGAAACTGGCCGAAGCTCCGGCGTTTTCGGTGCATCCGGATCCCGTCCGGCGGCGTGTCTGTCTGCTCGCTATGCCCGCGTTTTTTCAAAGCCGTCCGGTCTCCAGGGCTCTGCAGTTGTCTTGTGTCCGGCAACGGCGCCTGGATCTGTGCGACCCTAGCGCCAAAACATCTGCGTTTTCAACCAATGCCACAGCTGCGTTCCCAAATCGCTAAGAGTTTCCGAAGTGTTTTCGAAAGGCGTGGATTTCCAGTTTTTCCTTTAGGGAAAGTTTTAGGCCAAGTGAATAAATTTGAGCAAATTTTTATTGGTGTCAGGGCGATTTTGTCATGCGGTCGGGTTGGTATGTTCCGCGCGCTTTTGCTGCGCTTGCTATTTTGGTCGCGGCGTTTGGGGTGAGCGGCGCCGGCAAGGACGCCCGCGCCTCCAGTGGACCGCTGCTGATTGCCTATGACGTAGAATTTAGGCCATTAACCTTTCAAAACGGTCTTGGTGCGGCGGATGGCCTTTATATTCACATCCTGAAAGGCGCGCTTGACGCGGGTGGGATCTCCTACCGGCTGGTGCCGATGCCGTGGAAACGGATCGTCTCGGAAACCGATGCGGCGGCGGTGGATGTGTCCTTGCCCTGGCGCCATCAGCCTGAACGCTTTGAAAAATATCACATGGTCGGCCCCATCAGCGAGAGCGGCATGCCGGCGCGGCTGTGGCAGAAGACCGGCGCCGGGCTTCGCTGGGACACGTATGAGGATCTGTCGGGCATGAAGGTTGGTGTGAGGGCGGGCTTCACCTATGCCCCCGATTTTCAAGAGGCGGACAATTTCGAGCGCGTCCGCACGTTTTCGAACGAAGTCATGATCCGCATGCTGATCAACAAGCGCTTTGACATCGCGATCAGCGACGAGATCACCCTGCGCATGGCGGCCAGGGATCTTGGACTTGAAGCAGAAATCGAACCGGTTGACGGGCCGCCCGTCGATTTCACGCTCCGGTATTTCGTGGTGCCGAAATCCAAGCCCAAGATTGCCGGGCAGTTGCAGTCTCTGCTGGACGCCTTCAAGCAAACCGGGCGCTACCGCCAGATCATTGCTCAGTATTTTGATTGAGGCCGGGCGATGCCCCGGCCGCAGTTGCCGCTTGTTGCCGGGCGCTGGAGATGCTACCCGGCGCCGTGACGTCCGAATTGATGCCCACAGAAGGCCAAACACCTTTGTCCAGCAAAGCTTCCCCCTCAGATCCGCGCCCGTTTTGGCAGCGCAAATCCCTGGCCGAGATGACCGGGGCGGAGTGGGAATCCCTGTGTGACGGCTGCGCCCGCTGCTGTTTGAACAAGCTGGAGGACTGGGACACGGGCGTTGTTGTGTGGACCGATGTCGCCTGCACCTTGCTGGATGGCGAGACCTGCAGGTGTACCGACTATGAAAACCGCGCCGCGACGGTGCCGGATTGCATTCAGCTGACACCCGAGGAGGTGCCAAAGCTCGGCTGGCTGCCGCCGACTTGCGCTTACCGACTGATAGAGGAGGGCGCCGATCTTTACTGGTGGCATCCGCTTGTCTCGGGCGATCCGCAGACCGTTCACCAGGCGGGCGTGTCTGTGACCCGGCGCACGGTCAGTGAAGACGGCATGGACCTGGAAGACTATGAGGACCATGTGGTCAGCTGGCCCGCCGAGGTGCCGCCACAAGCGCGCTGAGAGCCCTCGGCCTGCCTTCGGCTGCCGGCAAGCCGGTTCCGGGCCGGTGGTGTTTGCCCTTTACATAACGGAAAGCTTCTCGTAACCCAAACGGGCTATAGTCAAGGTTGCGCACAGTTCATTGGGATGTTTGACGCAATGAAGTCCTGGCTGTTTGTTTGCTTTTTGTTGGCCGCGGTGTGCTCGACGCGGGCGGAGGCGGATGACTCCTTCAGCCTCAAGATTCCGGACAACAATTTGACCGTCTACGTGTCCAATCTCCTCGGCACCGCTCTGGCCCGGACCGGACACACGGTCGAGATCGACCTTCTGGATCCTTCCATACCCATGCCCCGTCAGATGGTGATGTTGGATCTCGGCAAGGACATTGACCTTTTCTGGCGCGGCGAAGACGAGATGCTGAAGCGCCGCTTTCTGGAGGTTCCCGTGGATCTGACGGAAGGCTTGAAGGGCGTTCGCGTGCTGTTCGTGCGTCCGGGCGACGAAGAACGCTATGCCGATGTCGGGACCCTTGACGAGTTTCGCAACAAGAAAACGGTCGGCGTTTTCGGCCAGGACTGGAACGATATTGGTGTGTGGTCCGAGAACGGCCTGCCCTACGAGGAATGGCGCGGCCGCTGGAACCCGGACATCTTCCACCAGCTCGCTGCCGGGCGGACCGGTGTCGACTATTTTTCGCGCGGCATTATGGAAATCGCCGTGGAGGCACCGCAGTTTCCCGATCTTGCGGTCGAACGGCATCTGGCATTGGTCTATGAAAACGACTTCCGGCTTTACGTTTCGCGCAACAACCCGGAGCTTCACGCGCTGTTGACGGACGCGCTCCAGGTCGTTGAGGCGGACGGCACCTTGTCGCGCATGCTGCGCGAGGCATTTCCGGAGGTTTATGACGAAAAGGCGCTGAATTTGGCCGGACGGCGGATCATTCAGCTGCAAATGCCTTAGCCGGCCAACACACTTGGCCCTGACAGGTTTTGGCTGACATCAAAAAGCCGTCCCCGGGGCATGGGGACGGCTTTTCTGCCGGAGGTCTTAAGGGCGGGCCCCCGGCAGAAGGGGGAGATCCGGTTATGATGTAACCGGAGCGCGCCAGTCGTCGGAACCGGATGTGCCGGCTTTTTCGTGGGTCCACTCGGCTTTGCGGTAGCTGAAGAACCACTGGTCGAGATCGCCGCGGGAGGCGTTTTTGTCGTCGTTGACGTCCGGCAGCATGTGCTTGCCTTCAACCAGAACCGCGTCGGTGTACTTGACGGTGAAGTAGTGCTCCTGCTGGCCTGCGGTCGAGGTGCGCCAGAAAGCGACTTCGATTTCCAGGTTTTCGCCGGTTGCCAGAGCCTGCCACAGCAGCGGGGAGGCCTTGTCGAGCGGCTTGATGAAAGAGCTCGGCTGGTGGCGGCGCGTGCCGATGGCGGTGCCGGAGTTCGGGTCACGCGGGACGATTGCGTTCATTTCAAAGTTGTAGACCAGGCACTCGTCTTCATGGCCTTCCTGCCAGGAGTTGCCGATGCTGTCCGCGGTTGTTGCGTCCTTGCTGATGTCGCCCTGTGTTGCGCCTGAGATTTTAGCGTATGCAACATTTGCCATTTTGCAGTCTCCTCTAAGATGTGTCGAGCGGTCTGCGCTCTGATGTCCGTCGTCTTCAGGTTTGAATTCCGTCAGCGGCGTTGCTGATGCCACCTACTTTGCACGGGGCGTGCCAGTTTTGGCATTGGTGATAAAAGACGTATGAAAACAATGGGATAGCCGTCGTTCGAAGGGGGTGCGTCCGCAAGGAGCTGTGCAGAAACCTGCACAGTGCGCTGAAAGCCGCGCAAAACCCTGCGCAGTGGCCGTGTGACAGGGATCACAGTTTGACGAAACCGGTGCCCGGCCAGAAGCTGCGCAGGCCCGCCAGGGGCTGTCAGACCCCGGAGATCTCCCATGTGCAGGCGCTTCACGCGGCGGATTTCGGATCGTTCCACCGGGCACGCGCAGCTTTTTGGCGCCGCCTCGGCCATCAAAAAACCCCTTGCGCAAAACCGCACAAGGGGTCTTTCGAAGAGTCCGTTGGCTTCGCGCACGGCGTTGATGTCAGCCGTTGAGCAAATCCAATGTATCGTCGGACAAACGGTCATACAGACAGCCGGTGCGCATGTACTGGGCTGACACGAGGTTTACCAAAGCCGGTGCCACGTCTTCCGGTGTTGCCAGTGTAGAGGGATCTTCGCCGGGCATCGCCTTGGCGCGCAGACCCGTGCGGACCGGGCCCGGATCTGCCAGGTTGACATTGAGCGCCGCCTTTTCCGTTTCAGCGGCATATGTGCGGACCAAAGCTTCCAATGCTGCCTTCGTGGTGGACTGAATGCCCCAAAAGGGTGTGCAACTATGGGCCTGCGCCGCAGTCAGGAACAGAGCACGGCCGGCATCCGACTGCCGCAGCAGGGCATCCATTGACCGCATTAACCGCCAATTTGCCGTCACATTGGTCGCAAGGGCCTCATCGAAGGTTTTCACCTTGATATGGCCAATAGGAGACAGCGTGCCGAGCATGGCCGCATTGCCGATCAAAACGTCAAGCTTTTTCCAGCGCTTGTAAATCGCGGCGCCAAGGCGGTCCAGGGCGCCGAAGTCTTTCAAGTCGACGGGCACAAGCGTTGCGCTTTCCCCACCGGCCTGCTGGATCTCGTCATCAAGCTCTTCAAGTCCCCCGACCGTGCGCGCCAGAGCGATCACGTGGGCGCCTCTTGCGCCGAGATTTTTGGCAAGTTGATAACCGATACCGCGCGAGGCGCCGGTGACCAGCGCGACGCGGCCTTCAAAGTCTTTTTGCATGAGCTGGACCTGTTATTGCACTTCCACCAGCCGGGGAGGCTGCGCCATGTCGTGATCTTCGGACAGATCGGTGAGCGGCGTCGGATAGTCTCCGGTAAAGCAGTGGTCGGTGAATTGCGGCGCGGCGTTGTTGCGCCCCTCATAGCCCATGGCCCGGTAGATGCCGTCGATGGACAGGAAGGCGAGGCTGTCGGCGCCGATATAGTTCTTCATCTCGTCGAGATTGTATTTTGCAGCCAGAAGCTTTTCGCGGACCGGCGTATCGATGCCGTAGTAGTCCGAATGCTTGATCGGCGGGCTGGACAGGCGGAAATGAACTTCACGCGCACCGGCTTCCCGGATCATCTGGACAATCTTGACCGAAGTCGTGCCGCGCACAAGGCTGTCATCGATCAGCACGACCCGCTTGCCCTCGATCTGGGACCGGTTCGCCGAGTGTTTCAGCTTTACGCCAAGCGTGCGGATCGCTTGCGTCGGCTCGATGAAGGTTCGGCCGACATAGTGGTTGCGGATGATGCCAAGCTCGAACGGAATGCCACTTTCCTGGCTGTAACCGATCGCTGCCGGGACGCCGCTGTCCGGCACGGGAACGACCACATCCGCTTCAATATGGGCTTCGCGCGCCAGTTCACATCCGAAGTTCTTGCGCACGTCATAGACTGACCGGCCATTGAGGACGGAATCGGGCCGTGAAAAGTAGACGTACTCGAAGATGTCCGGACGGGCAGGGCGCTTGCCGAACGGGAAGTGGCTCTCAATGCCGCCCGGGGTACAGACGATAACTTCGCCATTTTCAACTTCGCGGATGAATGTTGCCCCGATGATATCGAGCGCACACGTCTCCGAAGCCAGAACAGGCGCGCCGTTCAAATCGCCCAGGACCAAGGGCCGGATGCCGAGCGGGTCGCGCGCGCCGATCAGTTTCTTGGCCGTGAGGGCCACGAGGGCATAAGCGCCTTCCATCTGGGTGATAGCGTCAATGAAGCGGTCGACAATTTTCTTCTCCCGCGAGCGGGCCAGAAGCTGCAGAACCACTTCCGAATCCGAGGTGGACTGGCAGATCGCGCCATCCATGATCAGCTGCTTGCGCAGGGTCATGGCGTTGGTGAAGTGGCCGTTGTGGCAGATGGCGATGCCGCCGCCTTCCAGTTCGGCGAACAATGGTTGGACATTGCGCAGGATCGGCTCGCCGCTGGTTGAATAGCGCACATGCCCGATCGCCGCACGGCCGCTCAGCCGGTTGATGGTTTCGGCGTTTGAGAAGTGATCGCCCACCAGGCCGAGATGGCGTTCTGCACGAAACTGATCCCGATCGAATGTCACAATCCCGGCTGCTTCCTGGCCGCGGTGCTGCAGGGCATGCAGGCCGAGCGCGGTCAGCGCACTGGCATCTTCGTGCCCCAAAATGCCGAAAACGCCGCACTCCTCGTGCAAGCGGTCTTCTTCAAGATCGAGTGGTTCCATAAGCGCGGTCCCGCCTGTCATGGCGAACTCCTTGTGCTGACTTTTGCCGGCATCTGCCGAACACTGCGCCGGCTTATCGCATGACGCGGTGCTTTTCCAGTAAATCTGGTCGTTAAAAAGGCAGGGAATTCCCTGCCTGATCCTGTTCAGTTGCCGCCATTGGTCAACTGATCGAGCCCTTGGCGCTCCGTTGCGCTGTAATTCGGCTCTTCACCCGGCGCGGCATTTGTGTCCTGCTCCTGGCCCACGCCCCTCAGGCGGTCCATGATTTCCTCTTCCGGGTCTTCGGGAAGCATCGACACGAGCCGCTCGCCAATCGAGATGAGCACTGGCCGCGACTTTGCCTCAAGCACCCAGTTCGGCTGTTGTTGCGGCTGAACGAACCAATTGAAGAACATCATCGCCACAACGACCAGCAAGAGACCGCGCACCGCACCGAAGACGAAGCCGAGGGTCCGGTCGAGCGCACCGATCCGGCTGTCCAGAACGAAGTCTGAAATTCGCATCGTAATATAGCTGACCACAAGCAGCGTGACCAGAAAAACGGCGGCAACCGATACGCCGAGCGCGACAAGGTCGTGATTTATGTATTGCTTGGCGTAGGGCAGCACGCGCTCATAAAGAAAGAACGCTGCGGCTGCGGCGGCAACCCAGGACGCAATGGACAAAACTTCCCGCACAAAGCCGCGGATCATCGCCAAAACTGCTGAAATGAGCATGATGACGAGGAGAATACCGTCGAGCAGAGTGATCGGCATGGTCCTGTTCAGTCCTTTTTCCGTGTCGAAGCCGCCAAGGCCTCTTTTAAGCGTTAACCTGACCTAGGAGGCCTTCTGTGCACCAGCGCTCGCTGAGAGTTTGGCGACGAAATCCCCAAGTTCCGGCAGTCCGGTGACGCGCAGGCCGCCAGAGGCACCGTCTTTCAAGTTCCCGTCAGGGCAGTAGGCCTGATCGAACCCGAGTTTTTGTGCTTCCTTCAGCCGCGATTGCGCCTGGGCGACCGGACGGATCGCCCCTGACAAACTGACCTCGCCGAAATAGACGCAATTGGCGGGCAGGGCAAGCCCGCTCAGGGAAGAGACCAGAGCGGCTGCAACCGCCAGATCCGCGCCTGGTTCGGCGATCTTTAGTCCGCCTGCAACATTCAGATAAACATCATGCTGGGAGAACCGGACGCCGCAGCGCGCTTCCAGCACCGCGAGGATCATGGACAGGCGGGCGTTGTCCCAGCCGATCACCGCCCGGCGCGGCGTTCCCAAAGACGACTGCGCCACCAAAGCCTGGATTTCGATGAGCAGCGGCCGGGAGCCCTCAAGACCTGCAAACACTGCAGATCCAGGCGCATTGGAGGTCCGGTCACCGAGAAACAGGGCAGACGGATTGGCAACTTCCGAAAGGCCTTTTCCGGTCATTTCGAACACGCCGATTTCATCGGTTGCCCCGAAGCGGTTCTTAACTGACCGGAGAATGCGGTACTGGTGCGCCCCATCGCCCTCGAAGTACAGTACGGCATCCACCATGTGTTCGACGACGCGCGGACCGGCAATCTGGCCGTCTTTGGTGACATGGCCGACGAGCACCAGCGTGGTGCCGTGTTTCTTCGCATAGCGGACCATGGCCTGGGCCGAGGCGCGCACCTGGGTAACCGTTCCCGGTGGCGAATCGGCCTGTTCGGTCCAAAGGGTCTGTATGGAATCCAAGATGACCAGGGCAGGGGGCGGGCCGGCCTCCAGGGTGGCCAGTATATCTTCCACACTGGTTTCTGCTGCCAATGCAACTGGAGACGCGGCAAGCCCAAGCCGTTCGGCCCGAAGCCGTACCTGTCCGACAGCTTCCTCTCCCGAGATATAAACTGTCTTGTGGCCAAGGTTTGCCAGGGCGGAGGCAGCCTGAATGAGCAGGGTGGATTTGCCGATGCCCGGATCTCCTCCAACCAGTAGTGCAGAACCGCGCACAAACCCGCCACCGGTCACACGGTCCAGCTCAGCCAGACCGCTTAGAATACGCGGTGCTTCTTTCGTGTCGCCGGTCAGGCCAACCAGCGGAATGACCCTGCCTTTCGAGCGCGGCGCTTTGCCGGGCCCGCCGCCGACACCTCCTGCGGTCTGTTCCTCCACAATTGAGTTCCATTCGCCGCAGGATTCGCAACGGCCCTGCCATTTGGCGGTGACCGCTCCGCAGGATTGGCAGACAAATTGTGTGGAACGTCGGGCCAAGGACTTGTCCTAGAGATTGAGAGGGCCATAGCGGCGGTGAAAGCGCCTACCAAGGCTCGTGAGATATTCGTAATCAATGGTCTCGGCATAAGCCGCAAGGTCGGCCGCCGCAACATTCGGCCCCATCATTTCCACAAAGGCGCCACGCCGGACGAGATGTTCGGGGATATCCGTGACATCCAAGGTGATCATGTCCATGGAGATACGCCCGAGGAGAGGGGCCTTGTGACCTTCGATCATGGCGTACCCGCCCGGCCGGTCATCCGAAGATCCTGCACGGCGCAACATGCCGTCTGCATACCCGGCCGCGACCACTGCGTTTCGCAGTGGGCGGGTGGCAGTCTGTTTGGCGCCGTAGCCGATCGTGTCGCCTTCCGGTACACTGCGGACGATCATGATCCGCGCTTCAACCTTGGCCACCGGTTGCATCGGATTGGGTTCGGTTTCGATCGCCTGCCCGCCAAAAAGCGATATGCCGGGTCTCACCAGATCAAAATGGAATTCGGGGCCCATCAACACGCCGGCCGAATTTGCAAGTGAGCGCGGAATGCCGGCAAACGGCGCCGTGACGTGTGCAAACAGCTCCCGCTGACGCCGGTTCATCGGATGAGCGGGGTCCGAGCCGCACGCCAGGTGAGACATAAGAAGGCTCGGCGTAAACGGACCTGTGATATCAGGGTCGTTGAGGGCGGCTTCGAATTCTTCCCGCGACAAACCCAGACGGTGGATGCCGGTGTCCAAATGGACGGCCGCCTTGAAGGAGCGTCCCGCGGTCTTGCAGAACGCCGCCCATTCCTGAACCTCCGGATAAGAGCCAAGCACCGGGCGGATATCGTTTTCGGCCAGAATGGGCGCGGTTCCGGGAAAAAGGCCATCAAGGGCGTAAATCGTGGCGCCGGGGAGTGATGTCCGCAAGGCCACTGCTTCTGTGGGCACGGCCACGAAAAATGTCCGGCAGCCTTCGGCGAAGAGACGCTTGGCTGTGTGGTCCAAGCCTGTGCCATAGGCATCTGCCTTCACGGTCGCGGCGCATTCGCCGGTGCCGCCAAGCCTGTCCCGAAGCAGTCGCCAGTTTCCGGCAATTGCATCAAGGTCGATGGTTAGCCGCCCGCCAAAAAGGCTATCCGAATCCCCGCTTTGCATATCTGGACTATGTCGAAGCAGCAAACAGTACGCAAACGGTCATTGCAGCCGCGTCCCGTGGCCTATTCCATGCGCTCTGGCAGGTAGTCGTCCTGTGCGAGATCCGAGAACCGGGTAAACTCGCCCTGGAAGTGCAGGTTCGCGGTCCCGGTCGGCCCGTGACGCTGCTTGGCGATGATTACCTCCGCCTTGCCCTTGACCCGCTCAAGTTTGTCCTTCCAGACCTCGTGCTCCGGCGTGCCTTCTTCCGGCTCCGTTTTGCCGAGGTAGTATTCATCGCGGTACACGAACAGGATCACGTCCGCATCCTGCTCGATCGAGCCTGATTCACGCAAGTCCGACATCATCGGCCGCTTGTCGTCCCGCGATTCAACCTGACGAGAGAGCTGGGACAAGGCGATGATCGGCACGTTGAGTTCTTTCGCAAGCGCTTTGAGGCCGGTCGTGATTTCCGTGATTTCCTGCACGCGGTTGCCGCTGTTTTTCGAAGACCCGGTGAGCAGCTGGATATAGTCAACGATCAGAAGGTCGAGGCCGCGTTGGCGCTTCAGACGCCGCGCCCGGGCGACGAGTGAGGCGATGGAAATACCGCCGGTCTGGTCCACATGCAGCGGAACCGATTGCATGGTCTGGGCACAGGCTGCCAGTTTCTCGAATTCCGCTTCTGATATGTCGCCGCGCCGGATTTTTGACGACGAGATCTCGGCTTGTTCGGAAATGATACGGGTGGCGAGCTGCTCCGCCGACATTTCCAGTGAGAAAAACCCAACAACACCGCCATTGACGGTCTTGATCGAGCCGTCCGGCTGTTCTTCGGCCTGATAATTCTGTGCGATGTTGTAGGCGATGTTCGTGGCCAGCGAGGTCTTTCCCATAGCCGGGCGTCCGGCAAGGACGATCAGGTCAGATGCCTGCAAGCCGCCCATCAGACGGTCGAGATCCATCAGTCCGGTGGAAATGCCGGACAAAGCGCCTTCGCGGTTCCAGGCGGCATGGGCCATCTCGATTGTTTCGGTCAGCGCGTCTCCGAAGGAGACAAAGCCGCCCTCGCTGCGGCCGGTTTCGGCAAGCTCAAACAGCCGCCGTTCGGCGTCGTCGATCTGCTGGTTGGGCGGCACGTCGATCGGTGCATCAAAGGCGATGTTGACCATGTCTTCGCCGATGCGGATCAAGTTTCTGCGGACCGCGAGATCATAGATTGTGCGGCCATAATCTTCTGCGTTGATCACCGACGCGGCATCCGCAGCCAGTCTCAACAAGAACTGTGTGGCGGAGAGATCGGCAATTTTCGCGTCTGCAGGATAAAACGTCTTGAGTGTGATCGGAGAGGCGGTTTTGCCCGCACGGATCAGATGTCCGATTTTCTCGTAGATGTCCTGGTGAGGCGGGACGAAGAAATGGTGAGGCTCCAGAAAGTCCGAAACACGGTAGTAGGTCTCGTTGTTCACGAGAATTGCGCCCAGCAGCTGGCGCTCCGCTTCCGCATTATGTGGTGCAAGCCGTTGCTCCACAGCTTCGGTCTCTACAGTTTGCAATTTGCCCTGCATTTCGTCCCCCGGTCACCCCTTGTCTATTTGGAATACAGCCAAGGCGGCGGAGGCTTCAAGGGAACAAAATGGGCATTTTCGATTCCCCCTGAAAGGTTAAGATCAACGGGGAAAGAATCGGTTTTGCCTTGACCTGTTCGCCAAAACAAGACTCAGCGTGACCTACGTATTTTTTCAAAATCTTGTGGAATTATACGGACTTGTATGCATTGAAGCATGGCTGCCATGCAGTCTGTGAAGAGTTTCAAAAGGTTAACGGCCTAGGTTTTTCAAACTCTTGGATCATACCGGTATTTGATTGCTGGCAAACAAAAACGGCGCCCCGCAGGACGCCGTTTCAAGGTCTTGAAAGCAGAAGTTATCAGGCTTCTTCTTCAGCTGCTGCCTCGTCAGAGACTTCGGCGTCGTCGCCGTCTGCAGTTTCTTCCTCGTCGTCTTCCTCGAATTCGAAGACGTCCATTTCCGGAGTGGTGAGGTCTTCACCAGCTGCCTGACGAACAGCTTCGTCTTCGGAGCGCGCGACGTTGACGGAGACGGTGACTTCGACTTCGGGGTGCAGCGCGATCACAACCGAATGCAGACCAATGGTCTTGATCGGGTTGCGAAGGTCGACCTGCCCGCGCGTGACTGTGAAGCCTGCTTCGGTAAGGCCGTCTGCGATGTCGCGAGTCGATACTGAACCGTAAAGCTGACCAGTTTCGCCGGCGGACCGGATCATGATCAGGTTTTCGCCGTCAAGCTTGGATGCAACAGCCTCAGCTTCGGTCTTGCGCTCAAGGTTACGGGCTTCAAGCTGAGCACGCTCACGCTCGAACCGCTCCAGATTTGTCTTGTTTGCACGGAGTGCCTTGCCCTGAGGCAGAAGGAAGTTGCGTGCATACCCGTCGCGGACGCGCACGGTGTCGCCCATCTGGCCAAGCTTGGCGATACGCTCAAGAAGGATGATTTCCATATCATTTCTCCTAACTGTCCCGCCGTTTCATATCGTTCTGGCGGTTAGAGGCCGGTTTTCCCGCGGCCCCAGTTCGGGTGCCCGGAGCTAGCTCCGGGCAGCGCCATCAGGCTTAGCTGATCACGAAAGGCAAAAGGCCGAGCAGGCGGGCGCGTTTGATTGCGCGGGCCAGTTCACGCTGTTTCTTTGCAGAAACGGCGGTGATGCGGCTCGGGACGATCTTGCCGCGCTCAGAGATGTAGCGCTGCAGGAGACGGATGTCCTTGTAGTCGATCTTCGGCGCGTTGGCACCAGAGAACGGGCAGGTTTTCCGGCGGCGGAAGAACGGACGGCGGCTCGGAAGCTGTGCGATATCTACCATTTTGTCTTACTCCGCTTCTGCACGGCGCGGTGCGCGGTCACCGCGATCACCACGGTCGCCGCGATCGCCACGGCCAGCACCTGGTTTGTCACCACGGCCACCGCCGCGGCGGTCGTCACGGTCACGCTTTTGCATCATCGCAGACGGCTCTTCTTCATGCGCGTCGACCTTGAAGGTCATGAAGCGCAGAACGTCTTCGCTGAGGCCCATCTGACGTTCCATTTCGGCAACCGCTGCATGCGGGGCCTCGATGTTGATCAAGGTGTAGTGCGCCTTGCGGTTTTTCTTGATGCGGTATGCGAGCGAACGCAAACCCCAGTTTTCAACTTTGCCGAATGTACCGCCGCCATTTTCGATGACGCCTTTGTACTGCTCGACGAGCTGCTCGACCTGCTGTGCAGAAATGTCCTGGCGCGCCAGGAACACGTGCTCATAAAGAGGCATGGGCTATAAGGCCTTTCCTAGGTTTCATAATCGGGACCTGGCGCAAAGCCTCCTCGTGACCTCCGGAAAGGAACGAGAATTCTAACGAGAGCGGAGACACGGGAAGACGAGCTCTTTATTCAAGGTCTCTGGCTTTTGAGAAAAAGCCCTTCCGTTCAGCCCCCAGCCGGGGTCCCGGACGAAATGCGGCTTATACACGGGTTTGGGCCGAATGCAAGAGCCCTGCCATCTGATTTCGGCCGTTGCTTCAAAGTCGTGGAAAGGCTTTTTTGAAAAGGCGCCCTACGGACGCGTTCAAACCCATGCGGCGCGGGGCCGGTCCACATTGGTGTTCCGTTCGGATGGCTCTGTTGCCCTAGAGCCCGAATTTTCGTCGGCTGTTGGCTGCGTTTCCGCCAGGCTTGGCCGACGTGTCAACCGCTTGTCCAACCTCAATTTTTCCGGGGATCAAAACCGAGGCGTAAACACCGAAGTGGACGTCTTCGCCGTTTGAGATCGCTTTCAGAATGCCGGGATTGGAGGGCAGGTCATGTTGTTTTGCGGTGACCATCACACAGCGCTCTGTCGGATGGGTGATTTTCAGGCGTGTCGAGCCGATGGTCAGGACGCGTCCCAAAAGGTCTTCTGCGGTCATGTGGCCTGGCGTGTCCAGGATGACATTGGCGCGAAACCTGCGGGGGTCGGCGTCAGAGCCGGGGTTGAGAGACTGTAATTTCTCAAGGTCGGATGACAGTATGATATGGACAGCGCCGTCATCGAAATGTGGTGTGTCCATTTCTCGGGTGACCGTCACGTCTTGGGCAAGAAAGTCTGACAGAAGGCGTGTCAGCTCAGGGGATCCCACTGGTGCCTTCCGGCCATCCGGCAGTTTTATGAACGTGGTGCCGTCCCGCGACGCCGCCTGCATCGAGAGAAGGTTGTCGATCCGTTGAAACGTGTTGGTGGATTTGCCGCTGCCAAGCTTTCCCCGTGTATCGGTTATCGCATAGATGCGATCGCCGGAGATCCCCCGTTCGTCGACCATCGTTTCCTGCACCGGCTCTCCAAGCAGGGATTTCACTGGGTAGCGCCAGATCGATTGAATTTTCATTCTTGCGGTTCTGAGCTGCGCAAAACGCCCAATCCCCGCAAAACTTCGGCCTTCGCTCTTGACACTTTGCCCCCGTCCGTTTCATAGCCTGCCGCCAACACTGGCAGGGCTTTGCCAAAAAACCGGCCAGAAACGCTCTTCTTTGTAGCAAAGGCGCGCGGCAAAACAATACAGGCCCGCTCGCGCTACCAATTCGGAGTCTATTTCATATGGCCACCGCATTCACCTTTCCTGGACAGGGCAGTCAGGCTGTTGGCATGGGTAAGGAATTGGCAGATGCCTTTCCCGAGGCAAAGGCTGTGTTTGATGAGGTCGACGATGCTCTTGACCAGAAATTGTCCGCAATCATGTGGAACGGACCTGATGCTGAGCTGACTCTGACCGCCAATGCCCAACCGGCGCTCATGGCGGTGAGTCTGGCAACAATGCGTGTGCTCGAGGCCAAAGGCTTGGACCTGAGCGCGTCTGCCTCTTTCGTGGCGGGCCATTCGCTCGGCGAATATTCTGCACTTGCAGCTGCGGGATCGCTGGATGTCGCGACAGCGGCGCGCCTGTTGCGGGTGCGCGGAAACGCCATGCAAACAGCCGTTCCGGTCGGTCAGGGCGGTATGGCAGCGCTGCTTGGCCTTGAATTCGATCAGGTCAGGGAAGTGGCGGCCGAAGCAGCACAGGGCGAGGTTTGTGAAGCGGCCAATGACAACGCACCTGGTCAGGTGGTGGTGTCTGGTCACCTGGCCGCTGTCGAGCGCGCGGTCGAAATCGCCAAGGCGCGGGGCGCCCGCCGGGCAGTGATGCTGCCGGTCAGTGCTCCATTTCATTGCTCTTTGATGTCACCGGCTGCCGACGCCATGGCCAGTGCGCTTGCCGACGTTGCCATCAAGGCGCCAGCCGTGCCATTGGTTGCCAACGTGTTGGCCGGCCCGACATCTGATCCGGGCGATATCAGCCGCAGGCTGGTTGAGCAGGTAACTGGCACCGTGCGTTGGCGCGAGAGTGTGACCTGGCTTGCCGAAAACGGAGTTGGAACATTTGTTGAGGTGGGGGCCGGCAAAGTTCTGACCGGAATGGTCAAACGCATTGCCAAGGAAGCCAAAGGCATTGCCGTGAATACGCCTCAGGACATTGATGGCTTGATCGAGGCGCTCAACGCCTGATCTCGTTGGCCGTTGAGATTTAAAAACGATAATCCAGCGAAAGGAAGTTGCCATGTTCACTCTTGAGGGCAAGACCGCACTCATCACCGGCGCCACCGGCGGGATCGGCGAGGCGATCGCACGAGCGCTGCACGCGCAAGGGGCAACAGTCACCCTGTCGGGAACGCGGGCGGAAAAGCTGGAAGCGCTCGCCGAAGACCTCAAGGACCGCGCGCATGTTGCTGCTTGCAACCTCTCCGATCGGGCTGCGGTCGATGCGCTGCTGCCGGCGGCCGAGGATGCGATGGGGTCGGTGGATATTCTGGTCAACAATGCCGGTATCACCCGCGACAACATCTTCATGCGCATGAAGGATGATGAGTGGGATCAGGTAATCGAGGTCAATCTAACCTCCGGTTTCCGCCTGTGCCGCGCTGCCATCAAGGGCATGATGAAACGCCGTTACGGCCGGATCGTGGGCATCACATCAGTGGTCGGCGTCACCGGAAATCCGGGCCAGGTGAACTATGCGGCGGCAAAGGCCGGCATGATCGGCATGTACAAATCACTGGCCCGTGAGGTTGCCAGCCGGAATATCACGGTCAACACAGTTGCTCCCGGTTTCATCGAAACCGCCATGACCGATGCGCTGAACGAGAAGCAGAAAGAATCGATTTTGGGCAGCGTTCCGGCGGGCCGATTGGGCACTGCGGGCGAGATCGCTGCCGCAACTACTTATCTTGCCAGCACCGAAGCCGCTTACGTGACAGGGCAAACCCTGCATGTAAATGGTGGTATGGCAATGATTTAAAAGGGAAATTCGCCAAGTTGGCAAACAGAATCCGAGCTGTTTTTCAGCAGCCTGGAGCGGCTGGTAAAGGTCAACAAAGTGTGTTACCTACCCGCCGATTGTTCCGATGGGAAGGGTGTGTGCCCAAGTCTGGGTAGCGCCGACCAGAACGTGAAAGACAACCGCGATAAAGTGGCATGTGTCCGGTAATCGGAGACGTGGCGGTTCGCGAAGATAATTGAAGTTTGAAAACCCAAGGAAGTGAAAAATGAGTGATATCGCGGATCGAGTTAAGAAGATCGTCGTAGAGCACCTCGGCGTTGACGCCGAAAAGGTCAGCGAAGGCGCTAGCTTCATTGACGATCTGGGGGCCGACAGTCTCGACACCGTTGAACTCGTCATGGCTTTCGAAGAAGAATTCGGCGTAGAAATTCCGGACGACGCGGCAGAAACCATCTTGACCGTTGGTGATGCTGTGAAGTTCCTTGAAAAGAACGCCGGTTAATCTCCGGTCCATTGTCTAATTACGGTTGAGCGGGGGTCCCCCCGCTCAACCCGAAACAAGTGCGGGTACATGAGGCGAGTTGTCGTTACTGGATTGGGCACGGTGTCTCCGCTTGGCGGAAATGTCGATGTCTCTTGGAAACGTATTCTGGAAGGCAAGAGCGGAGCCAACAAGGTCTCCGGCTTCAAGGCTGACGACCTGGCGTGCCAGATCGCGGCCCAAATCCCGCGGGACCCTGCCGACGAGGGCGCTTTCAATCCAGATGACTGGATGGATGTCAAAGAACAGCGCAAAGTCGACGATTTTATCATTTATGCCGTTGCGGCTGCCGATCAGGCGATGGCCGATTCTGGCTGGAAACCGGAAAGCTATGAAGATCAGACCCGCTCGGGTGTGCTGATTGGGTCAGGCATTGGCGGTCTTCAGGGGATCGAGCAGGCAGCGCATATCCTCGAAGAAAAAGGTCCGCGCCGGATTAGCCCGTTCTTCATCCCGGGCCGGCTGATCAATCTGGCAGGCGGGTACGTTTCGATTCGCCATGGCCTCAAAGGACCGAACCACGCTGTCGTGACTGCCTGTTCCACAGGCGCCCACGCGATAGGCGACGCATCGCGGCTGATTGCCTATGGCGACGCCGACGTGATGGTTGCCGGCGGCACCGAGTCGCCGATTGGCCGTCTGGCATTGGCCGGTTTCGCCGCCTGCCGGGCGTTGTCCACTGCATTTAACGATGCTCCTGAAAAGGCTTCACGCCCCTACGACAAAGACCGCGACGGGTTTGTCATGGGCGAGGGCGCCGGTGTTGTGGTGCTTGAGGAATACGAGCACGCGAAAGCCCGGGGTGCAAAAATCTATGCGGAAGTGATCGGCTATGGCCTGTCCGGGGATGCCTACCACATCACCGCGCCATCTTCCGATGGCGATGGCGCGTACCGGTGCATGGATGCTGCCCTTAAGCGTGCAGGGCTTGGGGCATCGGATGTTGATTACGTCAACGCGCATGGCACCTCGACCCCGCTCGGCGACGAGATTGAGCTTGGCGCGGTAACCCGGCTGGCCGGAAATGCAGCGCACAAACTGACGATGTCGTCGACCAAGTCGTCAACGGGGCATCTTCTGGGCGCGGCTGGCGCTTTGGAAGCCATTTTCTCCGTGCTGGCTATCCGCGACGGAATTGCGCCGCCGACAATCAATCTGGACAATCCATCGGTCGAGACCGAAATTGATCTTGTGGCCCATACTGCGAAGAAAATGAACATTGACGTTGCACTGTCGAATTCCTTCGGGTTCGGCGGCACCAATGCATCACTGGTCTTCCGCAAAGTTGCCGCATAGCCGTGTAAGTAACGTTCCAGCGTCGCAGCGGCAGTGAGCTGCTGCGCTCTTTGTAAAACTCTTGGCCGCGTTGTTCCTAAAGTCGCTGCGCCTTTGAGCCAATAGCTTTGCATCTGGAGGTGCATTGGAATGGGCATTAAGCCGAAAAGCCCGCGTGAAGCGCTTCAACCGGAGCCGGCTCCGGGGCCGCCGCCGCGCTCGCGCCACGTGCGCAATCCCTTCGTCATTCTCACCAATATGGCGATTTCACTTGCCGTGTTCGCGTTGCTTGCGGTCGGTGCCGCGTTGTACTTCGGCAAGCAGACCTTCGACCAGCCGGGTCCGCTGACCGAAGACAAGACGGTCGTCATCTCTTCAGGCTCCGGTCTGTCCGGGATAACGGACCGTTTGGCGGCTGCTGAAGTCATCGGCGATGGTTTGATCAACGAGTGGGTCTTCAATCTGGGTGTCCGGTTCTACAAGAACGAAACCAAGTTGAAGGCCGGGGAATACGCGTTCAAGGCCGGCGTTTCGATGGATGAGGTCATGCGCGATCTCGTCGAAGGCAACGCTGTCACGCATTCGGTGACGATCCCCGAAGGATGGACCACTGCACAGGTTCTGGAACGGGTTCGCGAGCATCCGGTTCTGGTCGGCGAGATTACCGAGATCCCGGCGGAAGGTGCACTCCTACCGCAGACCTACACGTTCACACGCGGAACGACGCGCCAGGGTGTCATTGACGACATGAAAGAGGCGCAGAGCAAACTGCTTGCCGAAATCTGGGACCGGCGTGTCGACGATCTGCCGATTGAAACACCGGAGGAGCTCGTGATTCTGGCGTCGATCGTTGAAAAGGAAACCGCCAAGGCAGATGAGCGTCCGCGCGTCGCCGGCGTCTTCGTGAACCGTTTGGACCGGGGCATGCGTCTTCAGTCAGACCCGACAATTCTGTACGGCTTGTTCGGCGGGGAAGCGTGGCTGAAGGACCGCTCGGCGATCACGCAATCTCAGCTTCAGGCCGAAAACGACTACAACACCTACCAGATCGATGCGCTGCCTCCTGGCCCGATCGGAAACCCGGGACAGGCTGCCATGGAAGCGGTTGCCAACCCGTCACGGACAAGAGATCTGTTCTTTGTTGCCGATGGAACTGGTGGGCATGTGTTTGCCGAGACCTATGAGCAGCATCAGGCAAATGTCCGCAAATGGCGCCAGATAGAACGCGAACGCCGGGCCGCTGAACAGGAACGGTCTACTTCCGGAGACTCCGTTCAATCAAATTGACGAAACAAGGATCTGGCGGGACACTTCCCGCCAGACGTCTTTTATGGGGCGCGTGTGAAGACACCGGTCCTCCGCGGGCGAACGAGGGGCAGAAAAACATGGCGCTTGCCAGCATGACGGGGTTCTCCCGTGTTCAAAGCGAGTTGGGGCCGATCCGCTGGACATGGGAGCTGAGATCGGTCAACGGAAAGTCGCTCGACATTAGGATCCGCATCCCCAACGGACTGGAAACGATTGAGGCAAAAATCCGCGAGCGCTGCGCAAAGGTCTTAAGGCGGGGCAACGTGTCCGTCGGCTTGTCCATGCAGCGTGATCTGGGCGATGCCGAACTTACGATCAACGAAGCGGCCCTGGAATCCGTGCTTGCGGCGATCGAACTTGTCAAACAGCGTGTGCCAGGTGTTGCGGAGCCGACCGTGGACGGGATCCTGAGCCAAAAGGGCGTGTTCGAGTTGAAAGAAGCGGAAGACGATGAAGACGCAAAAGCGGCTCTTCACGCCAGCCTGCTGACCACCCTGGATGCCGCCTTGCTCGACCTGGTCGACATGCGGCACACCGAGGGCAGGAACATCGGAGCGGTTGTCCGGGCACAGATCGACAAGATTTCGGACCTGACCGGGGCTGCAGAAGCATCGCCTGCGCGCCAGCCCGAAGCAATCAAGGCGCGGTTGAGGGAACAGCTGGCACTTTTGATGGATGGGACAGACGGTCAGCTGGACCCGCAGCGGCTTCACCAGGAGGCGGTCTTGCTGGCGACCCGGGCGGATATCCGGGAGGAGCTTGACCGGCTGGATGCACATGTCAAGGCGGCGCGGGAGCTGATCGATACGGGTGGGGCGGTCGGCAGGCGGCTGGATTTCCTGGCCCAGGAATTCAACCGCGAGACCAATACGCTGTGTTCGAAATCCAACGATGTTGATCTCACCGCGATCGGGCTTGACCTGAAGGCGGTCATTGATCAAATGCGCGAGCAAATTCAGAATTTGGAGTGAAAGATGAGCACCGAGAAACTTGGCACGCGCGTCAGTGCGGATGATGCTGAAGCGCAGCGCCGTGGCCTCATGCTGGTGCTGTCCTCGCCATCGGGCGCCGGGAAGTCAACCATTGCCCGTCTGCTTCTGGAACAGGAAGACAATCTCGAACTCTCGATCTCCGTAACGACCCGTCCGCGCCGTACAAGTGAAATCGACGGGGTTCACTATCACTTCATTGACAAGAAGCGCTTCGAGCAGATGCGCGACCATGATGAGCTGCTGGAATCGGCGGAGGTACACGGCAATTACTACGCCACACCGCGTGGTCCGGTGGAAGATGCGATCGAAAACGGACGCGACATTCTGTTTGACATCGATATCCAGGGCACGTTCCAGCTTTATGAGAAAATGCGCGAAGACGTGGTCTCCATCTTCATTCTGCCGCCGTCGATTGCGGAGATGAAGTCCCGTCTGAACCGCCGCGCTGAAGACACTGAAGACGTTATCCTAAAGCGCCTTGAAACCGCAGTTGGCGAAATGCGGCATTGGTCCGAGTATGATTATGTCGTGGTCAATGATGATCTCGACCGTGCGTTCCAGAGCGTCAAGGCCATATTGCGCGCCGAACGGCATAAGCAATTCCGCTCGCCTGCGATAGGGCCGCTGATCGACGGTATGGTCCTCGACCTTGAAGACGCGTTGAAAGCGAAGGGCTAGGCCGAAGCTGAATACGCGTTGGCGAGGCGGACAAAACCCTCAACGTCGATTTCTTCCGCACGGGCTGTCGCCGGGATTATGGCGGCCTCCAGAACGCCTTCTGTGTCCCCGCCAAGCGCTTTCAGGCTCGAGCGCAACATCTTGCGGCGCTGCCCAAAGGCGGCGGCGGTTACCTTCTCCAGCATTTTGAGATCACACGGCAAGGGCCCTGCGCGCGGGGTCACATGCACGACCGTCGAGGTGACCTTGGGCGGCGGCGTGAAAGCTTTTGGGCTGAGGTCGAATGCCATTGATGCATGGGTCCGCCACCCGGCCAGCACGCCGAGCCTGCCATAGGCTTTGTCGCCTTGCCGGGCAACGATGCGGCTGCCGACTTCCTTTTGGAACATAAGCGTGAGCGACTGCCAAAATGGCGGCCATTGCGGCACCGATATCCAATTCAGAAGCAGTTGAGTGCCGACATTGTAGGGCAGGTTGGCCGCAATCTTGACCGGTTCTCCGCCAGTCACAGCGACCGGATCGATGTCAAGCGCGTCGCCCTCTATGATATCGAGGCGTCCGGGATAGTGGGCCTGGATATCGGTAAGGGCAGCAAGGCATCTCGTGTCTTTCTCGATTGCCACAACGTTTTTCGCCCCATTGGCCAGCAAAGCACGCGTCAATCCACCCGGCCCGGGGCCAATTTCGAGCACGGTAACCTGTGAAAGGTCGCCGGCCGTCCTGGCGATCCGGGATGTCAGGTTCAGGTCGAGTAAAAAGTTCTGGCCGAGAGATTTTTTGGCCTCCAGCCCATGTTGGGCGATGACTTCTCTCAAGGGCGGCAGATCGTCGATCTGGGCCATTAGAACTTGCCCGGGTTGGACAGGACGCCCGCCATTCTGAGCGCAGCAGCAAAGCTGTCCAGCCGGGCCTTGCCGGTGCCTGCAATGTCGTAGGCCGTCCCGTGATCTGGTGATGTGCGCACGAAGGGCAGGCCAAGCGTCACATTCACGCTGTCGTCAAACCCTATGGTTTTTGCCGGGACCAGCACCTGATCATGATACATGCCCAGCACACAATCAAAGGTCTTGCGTGCTTGAGGGTGGAACAACGTGTCTGCCGGCAGGGGGCCGCGGGCATCAATGCCTTCGTCACGCAGTTTTGCGACTGCGGGCGCGATCACATCCCTGTCCTCGGTTCCGATCTTGCCATCTTCGCCTGCATGCGGGTTGAGCCCGGCTAAAACCAGGCGCGGCTCGGCAATCCCGAAGCGAGATTTCAGGTCGGCGGCGGCAATGCGGGCCGTGTCGAGGATCAGTTTCTCGGTCAGGTTTGAGGGCACATCCTTGAGCGGAATATGGATCGTCACCGGAACAACCATCAGTTCGGGACCGGCAATCATCATAACCGGCCGGGCGATGGTATCAGGCCAGTGCGTTTCCGCCAGCGCACCGAGATACTCCGTATGGCCCGGATGATCGAAACCCGCATCGTAAAGGGCGGCTTTGTTGATCGGGTTGGTCACAACGGCGCTCGCCGCGCCTCTGGCAACATCTTCGACCGCTTGCTCGATCGACTGAAGTACCGCGCGTGCGGTCGATGCCTGTTCCTCGCCGGGGCGGTCCTCGATCGGATCCCCGGTCAGAACGACGGGAAGCGCAGTCTTGAAAACGCTGCGTGCATCTTCGGGATTGCAGGCCTGTACAGGGATTTCAAGGCCCATGCGCTCGGCGCGTCGGCTTAAAAAGCCGGGGTCTGAGCGGATATAAAATGGTGGAAGCGCGAGATCCTTGCGTTGCAGCCAGGCCATCAAGGTAATGTCCGGTCCAATACCGGCCGGTTCGCCGCATGTGACCACAAGCGGCTTCTTGCCTGAAATCATCTAGAATTACCGTTCAACAATCGTTGCCGTGCGGCGAAGGGTCATCAGGTAGCGGCGGGACATTTGCTCGCCTTCCTTGGCGCGCAGATTGTTTTCAATTTCGGTCCGGGCCGCCATGTCCGACGCGATTTCTCGTTTGCCGCATAGGGCAAGCATTTCGTATCCGCGCTCGGTTTGCTCAGGTTTCGTCAAATTGCCCGGCTCTAATTTCGCCAGCGCCTCGCGCATGACACCGGGCAGTTCGGTTTCAAGACGGCGTCCAACCGGACGCATAACGACTTCCTTGTACTGGCCAAGCACAGCTCCTGCCGCCTCGCAGCTGTTGAAGTTGGCCCGGATCGCGTTGCTGTCCCGAAGCCGCTGATTGCGGAAGCTGTTGGATGAACTTTTCGGGACAACAACAATCACCTGACGCAGATCATACTCAACGCTGGTGTTTTTGTCTTCGTCTTCCATCTCGCGCAGGGCTGCAATGATGTCGTTTTCATTGACATCGACTTGTGCCTGGAACCGCCGCCGCACCGTTTGAGACCAGGCGAGTTGGGCCTTCAGGCGGTCCCGCAGTGTTTGCGGATTGACCCCGTTCTGGCGTAGGGCCTTGGAGAGGTTGGCGGGTGTCAGTTTGACGCCGCGTGCAATATTCGCGAACGCGTTGTTCACCTCCGCGTCGGATACGGATACACCAATCCGTTCCGCTTCGGCCAGCTGCAAGGCCTCGTCTATCAATTCCTGCTCGGCCTCCCGGCGGGATACAGCATTTGATTTGCGCTGCGTGAGGCGGATCAGCTTCGCCCGCTGGGAAATATCGAAGGACGTAATCGCCTTGTCATTGACGATCACTTCGATGGCGCCCTGGGCCGATGTCTCGGCCGGAAGGGCCATCAAGCAAAAGATACCAAGAGCAAGGGTCGCGATCTTTGTGCGCATGTAAATCCGTCCGGCCGTCCTATCGCAATTAAAAGGTCCGCTCATGGCAAACCTGTGCAGTTGGTTTCGCACAAAGGTGCCTGAAACTCAAATAACACCTTGGAACCTTGCGCAAGTCACCCGGCATTTTTGAGGCAAACCCGTCTTAAAGCCTCTTAATCAAGGCTTCCAGAAGAAACCTGTGTGTTGCCGATGGTGCGCAAGCCGATCCGCAAGAACAGCGTCCGGTCGACCTCATCGCCGTCATTGCGGCTGCGGTCCTCTGCATAAGACACTGACAGCGAAAACCCTTCGTCGTCGTAGCCTATGCCGAAGCCGTCTTGGACAATATCCGCGTTTTCAATGTCATACCGAACAGAGCCGAAAATCCGCCAGTTCTCCTCAAGCCTGAGGCTGGCGGCTCCAAGGATTTCCTCACGCGGGTCGTCGATGCCGACATCCGGCTGCGCGTTCAAGAAAGCATAAGCCACTGTGGAGACGACCGGACCGTAAGCCGCGGTTGCTTGTGCCTGGAGACGGTTGACCGAAAAGTCGTCATCATCAAAGCGCGCTTGCGCTCCAAGCCGCGCTCCTTGGCGCATGTCGAAATAAAGGCTGCTCACATAGTCGGACGCGTCGGAGGCCAGGCCCGAATCAAGTGTTGCGCCGAGGATGTCCGGTTTGGCATAGGAGTTTTCGCCGCCGATTTGGTAAGAGCGGCCAAACAGGGCGCTGAGATAGTAGCCCTCATCAAGTTGCAGCTTGTAATTGAAGCCGACATTCAGGCGCGAGCCACCCTCGGCCCGGTCAAAGCCTGAGAACTTGTCGTAGTCGAACAGGGTCGTGCTATCAAAAACGATGCTTTGGGCATCGTCGTTTGGCAATTCGCCGATCCGCTGTTCATCCGGGCGCACGATGACTTGCGCAACAGGCTCGAGGATCTGATTGCCGCCGGCAAAGGTCGCGACAAACGGATACCGGTATTCAAGCCCGGCTGCCGGCATGGCCCGGCCTACGAAAGATTCGCCCGCCAGTGCGCTCACATCTTCGTCCGCAGATGCAATGAAAAACAGGTCACCTCGCATGTAGGCGAACGGTGTGAACGTTTGGCCTAGCGGATCAATAAAGGTGCGGCGCCAGTCACCTTTCATGGATACCCGCGAAAACGTGCCGTCAACACCGCGGAACCTGTCCGTGCCATTGATATTGAAGGCATCGGTCTCCGCGCGGGTGAGGGAGGTGAAGTTGCCTGTGAAGGACAGCTCTCCGCCGGCAACTGGATCATCAAATACGTAATTGTAGTCGACGACCGGAGCCACAAAGGGTTGTTTGTCCTGTAGATCACTCCCGACCGGCGAAAACCCTGGGGCATCGAACTGCCCGTCTGTGGTGTAGTCTTCTTGCGAAATCGAAAACGCGTAGCCCCGGATCGCAAGGCTGTTCCGCAGCGTATTGCCTTCCAGATAGATTTCCGAGGTCTCGTTGTTGTCGCTGAAGCTCACGAAGGAATAGTCTTTCAGGAAGACACGGTCGCTCTTGTAGGTCGCGTCCCACCCCAAGGTCCAGTTCTCAGCGATATCGAACGAGCCGGTGGTCTTCACAGCACCGCGCCAGCGCTGGTCACCGCTCGTGCCTGCGAATTTGCTCGGTTGCGCTTGAAACAGTCCTGCTGCCGCGAGTGTATATTGCCCGCTCGACAAACGCTGGCGGAAGGCCGCGTCACCGACCACACCTTGTTCGGAGAGCGGTGTCAGCGTTGTTGTGAGATCGTAATATGGGCTCAGGGCCCAGTAATACGGGATCGATGCGCCAAAACCCAGGTTTGTCGATGCAACGCCGGACGGGATTAAAAAGCCGGATTTGCGCTTAACCGTCGGGTCCGGCATCGAAAAATACGGCACATAGGCTATCGGCGTCCCGAAAAACTCTAGTGACGCATCTTCGTAGTAGATCGTCTTTTCCTGCTGATCGTGAACGATCGTTGCAGCCTTGATGCGCCACAACGGGGGCTTGTCCGGCGGCGTGGTCGGCTTGGTGTAAACCGTATAGAGGCCGTTTTTGAACGTTGTGACGTTGCCGTCCTGCCGGGTCGCTTCCTCGGCGATGAACCGCGTGCGCTGCGGCGTGTCGAGACGAAGCGCCTGGGCAAACCCGTTTTTCAGGTCTTCCGACAGGGTCAGTGTGCTGGTCCTGACGACATTCCCGCCCGGCTCGATCAGGATGACGTTGCCTTGTGCGGTCAACTGATCCTGACGGCGGTTGAAGACAATCTGCTCCGCCTGAACGGTGATGCCGTCATAAAACACCTGGACGTCACCGACGGCGGTGATGATGTCGCGGTCGAAATCGTAAATGATCCGGCTGGATTCCAAAAGCAGATCGGCGTTGGGGTCAACCTGGCCTGCAAGCGCGTTCTGCAGGCTGTTGTCCTGAGCCTGAACCGGCGACGCCAGCACCAGACAAAATGACGCCGCTGCCACGACGGCATACCCGATCCTGCGCTTGGAATTGTCCGCGCGCGTCAAGGCAGTCGTTGAGAGAAGATTACGTGAACCAGTCATACCCAGCCGGTCACCCGTCTTCCTGATGAAGCAGGATCGTCAATCCCATAAGTACTCCAAATACACCTGGTGCCCACGCAGCGACCATCGGCGGCACGATTCCCGCACCTCCGAAGTCCTCAGCCAGCTCCGAAAGAACGTAAAGCACGAACCCGGCCAGGATGCCACCCAGAATCATGCCGCCCAACCCGCCAAACCGGGACACTTTGAGGGAAACCGCAGCAGCGATGAGGATCATCGCGGCCAAAAGCAGTGGACGGGCAAGAAGCGTTTGATATTGCAAAGCATATCGGTAGGCGGGCAAACCGGCATTTTGGGCGAGTTCGATAAAGGACGGCAGCTTCCAGAACGAAATCGATTCCGGTGAACCGATGCTTTCTCGAACCTCGGTTGCGGTTAAAAACGTACTGATCGAATATTTTCCATAGATCTGTGGATCACGTTCTGTGGTGTATACAATCGCGTCGTAGAGGTCCCACACGTTGTTGCCGAGCATCGCGTCTTTTGCCTCGATCCGCTCGCGGAATGTTCCGGACTTGTCGAATGTGAAAATGGTCACGCCCTTCAACCGCGCGCCGCCATCGAGTAATTGCTGGGCCTTGAGGACCGACTCGCCATCCAGACCGTCCTGCCGGACCCAGACATCGCTGGTGGATTGCAAGAGAAAGCTCTGGTCGCTCCCGAAAAGGCCGGTTGCCACGTCATCGGATTTTTGTTGCAGCCAAACAGCTGCCGGATTGTAGGCCGTTACGGACAGGATGCCGATCCCGACACCGACTGCAAGCGCGGGCAGACAAAATTGCCAAACCGAGATTCCCGATGCCCGGGTCACCACCAGCTCCAATGCGCGGCTCAAGCTCACGAAGGCGGCAATTGCCCCAAACAGTACGGTGAAGGGGATCACCTGTTCCATCAGGAGCGGGACACGCAAGGCGGAGATCAGGCTGACCCTAAGGACGGAAAAGCCTTCACGGTCGCCGCCGCGCCGGATCAGCTCCAAGACGTCGAACAAAAAAATCAGCACGGTCGCCAGCAAAAAAAGCCCGAGAATGGCTTTTAAAAAGCGCGCGGAAAAATACACGGCAAGCGTACGGCCCAGGATCATGTCACGATGCTCCGCGCGAGGAGTGGCCGTTCAGCCGGTCGAGGACACGAGTGGTCAGGTTTTCGGCTGCTTCGGTGACCCGCATAAGGATCTGGGAGGATGAAGCTGGCGCATCGCGCAAGATGAAGAACGTAGCGAGCGCCATCCCTGTGATCGGCACAACATACAACAAGACAAGCAGGCTGGTGTTTTCTCCGGTGATAGCCGTGACCGCGAAGCCCGCCGTGCGAAGCGCCACACAGCTTGAGATCGCGCCGAGAACAGCAAGGCCGCGGCTTTGACGGGTGGTGCGCGCCTTGCCCAGAAACGCGAATACGGTCAATGCAAACGCGACACAATAGAGCGGCTGTGAAAACCGCTCGTGAAGTTCGGCCGCAAGTTTATCCGGATGTTGCAATGCATACGCGTCATTGCTTTCCGGTGCCATCAGGTTCGCAGTCGAGCGTTCGCTTGCCTTGTAAACCGGCTCGGAGGCTTCAGGGATCAGATTCGACAGATCAAAAGCGTAGGATTGAAAGCGGACGATTGAAATGTCGCCCTTGGTTTTTGGGCGGCGCTGTATCGTGCCGTTTTGCATGAGAAGAAGGGTCTTGCCGGTCACCTCTTCGATCCGGCCGCGTTCGGCCTGATAGGTGAATGCGGTTTCCGGATCGCGCGTGTCATGCAGCAACAATCCGTCGAGTTCACCCTTTCCGGACCGGTTGCGGATGTGGAAGGTCAAACCGTTTTCAACGGTAATAAACCGGCCTGGCTTGACGACGTTGGCGACAAGATCGGCCCGCACGCGCGTGATTTCCTCGCGCAGTTCCGCAAGACCCATAGGGGAGAAATAAAGCGACATGCTTGCCGCCAATGCCATAACGCCGGTGGCGAATATCAGGATCGGTTTCAAGACAAGGAAGCGGGAGCCGCCGGTCGCATCAATAACAATCAGCTCGCTGTCACCGGACAGGGCGTTCAACACCAGCACCAGCGCAATCATCAACGCAAAGGGAGCCACGATGGCGATCAGGAACGGCATGGCAAGCATGGTGATCGCGATGAAATCGACAATCGTCTGCCCCTTCGACGTCACCAGATCCAGCTGGCGCAGCGCCTGGGTGGCCCACACCACGCCCGTCAGTGCTGCAATTGTCATCGCAAACACGTAAGCCGATCGCCTGATAATGTAGCGTTCAAGGGTCTTCATAAACACCTGATTGCCAAAGAGGGCGTGGGTCCCAATCGTTAAAACTCATGAAAGCCAATAGCATGGATTTTAGTGAACGGGACACCAACAAGCTTGGTTAATTAATTCTAAACAGTGAAAAGCTTGCCCGCAAAGCCGTAAAGCGCCATGTTCTAGGCACCTTGCCCCGGCTGTTTTTTGCAGTGTGTGGCATTCCTGCCAGCCCGTTTTGGGCCGAATTGATAAAACAAAGACAAGGGATCTCCCATGACACACCTTTCCAAACTTTCGTTTGGCAAGCTCGCCGCTCCGAAATCGGGCACGGCCGTTTTGTTCGCAGGCGAGGGGGGGACGCTCGGCCCGCTCAGCGCAGAACTGGCGGGTTCGATCACTGGCGGTATTGAGCGCGCGGCGAAGGTTGGTGGCTTTACGGGAAAGAACGGCAGCACATTGGAGTTGATCGCGCCCGCCGGGATCGATCTGGACCGTGTCATTCTGGTCGGCCTCGGCAAGACCGAGGATCTTGACGGAACCGCGTGGACGAAACTCGGCGGGTCGGTGTATTCCGCATTGGCCACGGCCAAAGCCGAAAGCGCCGCAGTCCTGTTCGAAGTTGCAGATGCGCCTGCTGATCTAGCCTCAGATGCAGCGGCCTTCGCCATGGGGGCAAAACTCGCTGCCTACACCTTCGATACCTACAAGACCAAAAAGAGTGAGGATGATGGTGGCAAGGACAAGGATAAGTCCTTGAAACTCACAATTGCTGTCGACGACGCGAAGGCGGCCAAGAAAGCTTGGGAAGGTGCCCAGGCCGTTGCGGACGGTGTCTGTCTGGCCCGCGACCTTGTGAACGAGCCGGCAAACGTCCTGGGGCCGGAAGAGTTTGCCGCCAAAGCCGGCGAACTCGCCGAACTCGGCGTGGACATCGAGACGCTCGGCGAAAAGGAAATGAAAAAGCTGAAGATGGAGTCGCTGCTCGGGGTTGCCCTAGGGTCGGTGCGTCCGCCGCGGCTTGTGATCATGCGCTGGAATGGCGGCAAGAAGGGTGACAAGCCTGTCGCATTTGTCGGCAAGGGCGTGACCTTCGACACAGGTGGCATCTCCATCAAGCCGGCCGGCGGCATGGAAGAAATGAAGGGCGATATGGGCGGCGCCGCGACCGTCACAGGTCTGATGCATGCGCTTGCCGCGCGCAAAGCAAAGGTCAATGCCATCGGTGTGATTGGCCTTGTCGAGAATATGCCGGATGGCAAGGCACAGCGTCCGGGCGATATCGTAAAGGCCATGTCGGGCACGACGATCGAAATCTTAAACACGGATGCCGAAGGGCGTCTCGTTCTCGCCGACGCCCTTTGGTATACCCAAGACCGTTTCAAGCCGGCAGTTATGATCGATCTGGCAACACTGACAGGGGCTGTGATTATCGCGCTTGGAAACCAGAATGCGGGCATGTTCACCAACAGCGACGAGCTGGCCGACCAGCTGACAGCTGCCGGGAAAGCTTCGGATGAGCCCGTCTGGCGGCTGCCGCTCTCTAAAGAGTATGACAAGCTGATCGACACGCCCAATGCTGACGTGAAGAACACCGGCGGGCGCACGGCTGGATCAATCACCGCGGCTCAGTTCCTGCAGCGCTTCGTGAACGATGTCACCTGGGCGCATCTCGACATTGCCGGTACAGCATTCGGAGCTGCGAAGACCGAGGTCAGCAAGGGCTGGGCTTCGGGTTACGGTGTCAGGCTGCTCAATCAGTTTGTTGCGGACAATTACGAAAACTGATCGGAAAAACGAAAAACCCGCCGGACAGTCCAGCGGGTTTTTCTGACCTTAAGACCAAAGCCTTCTCAGCAGGTCTTATATGTTTGGCAAGCCGTCGCAGGTTCGACGACAAATCCCATTCCAACAGTGGCACCAGCCATTGCAAACACAAGCGCAAGAAACACAACAACGCGCGCGATCATAAAGTCCCCGCTTTAACAAGGTAGGCCACGCATCAACGCGGTTCCACCCGTTCCGCCCAGAGGGAGAAATTGACTCCCCGGATCCAAAACTTAGTCATTCGACATTTGCGAAGCGTTAATGATACGACAGTTGCAACGTGTCTATGACGGTTTTGGTGTCTGGGCAAAGGTCTTTCGGAGTGTGGCAACCCTGCATCATGTTCCGTAACGGAGCTTTGTTGCAGGATCGCAGCCCATCGAGGGCAAGTTATTGAAACAAAGAGGAAAACTGTCCGTTGGCTGTTGAGGTCGTGTTTTACCATTTGCTCCACAAGCCGCTCGAGGCAGCGTTGCCACAATTGCTTGCAAAGTGCTTGGAGCGCGACTGGAAGGTGGTCGTGCAAACCGGCAGTGCCGAACGGTGCGCTGCGCTCGATTCTCATTTGTGGACTTATGTCGATGACAGTTTCCTGCCGCATGGAACGGCCGCTGACGGCTATGCAGAGCACCAGCCGATTTACCTGACGTTTGAGCAGGACAATCCGAACGCAGCAGATGTGCGTTTCATGGTCGACCGGGCGGACCCTCCGCCACTTGGGGGCTACAAGCGGGCGATCTTTATGTTCGACGGCCGCGACGAGGAGGCGGTTGCCGAGGCCCGCATGCGCTGGAAGGCCGCCAAAGGCGAGGGGTTTGAATTGGCTTATTGGCAGCAAACCGAAGCAGGCGGGTGGGAGAAAAAGGCGTGAGCGATAAAGTCGCACCCGATAAAAGCGTGCACTTCGATCCAGGTTTTATGGCCCGTCGTGATGCGGCGCGCGAACGCATTGACGTTTTGACTGGCGCGCATGCTGGAAATGCCGCCGACCGGTTGGCGTGGTTCAACGCTGTTTACAGGGAGGCAAATGGCGATCCCGCTGCCGTGCCCTGGGCGGACCTCAAACCGAAAGCCGCGCTGGTGGAGTGGCTGCAGCGCCATCCGGGCCACGGCAAACGCGCGATTGATATCGGTTGCGGTCTTGGTGACAACGCAGAGGCTCTGGCCTTGGCCGGCTACGAAACCACAGCGTTCGATCTGTCGCCGGACGCGATTTCATGGGCGAAGCAGCGTTTTTCGGACACATCGGTCAATTATGTCGCCAACGACCTGTTTGCTGTACCGCATGCATGGAAAAACGCCTTTGATCTCGTCCATGAGTGTTACACCATTCAGGCGCTGGACGGTGACTTGCGGCGGCAGTCTTTAGCCGCACTTGCAGGCCTTGTTGCACCCGGTGGAACGCTTTTGGTTATCAGCAGATGCCGGGAGGAAGGCGGTGAGCCAAAGGGCCCGCCGTGGCCATTGGCTCCCTCGGAGTGGCGGGCGTTCGAAACCCATGGTTTGAAGATCGCCGGGGAACACTTCTACTCGGTTCAGCGGCCGGATCGCACGATCCAGCATGTCCTGGCCGAATTCACACGGCCTGCATGACACATGGAGAAATCTCGTGGTTAAGAAACTGAAAGTCTCATCCAAAGACCTCGTGGCCGCCGCAAGAGCACGGATTGAGGAGGTTGAAACGTCCGAGGCGATCAGCCTCGTGGGCGATCCGGATGTTGTTTTTGTAGATCTTCGCGATGTGCGCGAGCGCCAGCGTTCCGGCTTTATCCCAGGAAGTTTTCATTGTCCGCGCGGCATGGCGGAGTTTTGGGTCGATCCCGAAAGCCCGTATTTCAAGGATATTTTCGGAGAGCAAAAACGCTTCATTTTCCATTGTGCGTCCGGCTGGCGGTCTGCACTGACGGTTGCGGCCTTGAATGACATGGGCTTTGACGCAGCGCATTTGACAGAAGGTTTTTCAACCTGGGAAGAGCAGGGCGGGCCCGTAGAGCAATCGGATGGATGAGCCGAAATTATTTCGCCGGTTATTGCCAACCGCGCCCCGGAAAAGTGTCGGGCCGGGAAAAATCCGTAATTTTGACAATATCTAGGAGCTCCTGCTGACTGTGCCGGAACGATCCGGTTGCAACGATTCAGAATCAGGGAGCGTGCCGGGAGACGCAAAGTGTCCGGTGCGGCGAAATTCATGTTGAAGGTTCGCAAACTTATTGCGTTTTCAGCGGTTGCCCTCGCGTTTCAAATCGCCGGGGCGCACGCTTTTGAGATTACTTCCGACCAAACCCGTGAAGCGGACGGGGGCGCGTTTGTTTACGACGGGCATGTCGAAATTGTGCTGGAGCCGGATGAAGATTTCGAGATTAGTGCAGACGCAATCGTTGAGGACGGTGAGAACGCACACTACTCGGGAGAGGTTGTGATCGATCTTGAGGGCGCTCATGTGCAGGCGGATGCGGCGTCGCTGATACCCTTGGCAAACGGCGGCTATAAAATCACATCACAAAAGGTCACGCTCGAAACGGGCGAAGACTCATAAGCGCTGAGACATACCGGGCCCGCACGCAGTCCGGGCCGGGTTTCCGGTGTTCGCAATTCTTTGAGGCAGTCACACTCTGGCAAGGCTTTGACGCGTAACTTGAAGATCGCGCATTGCGGGAAACCAGCCCTGTTCCCGTCCTTCTATGAAAGGATCCTTCCATGGCCTCCGATGACAGCGGATCGAGCACCGATAATCTCTATGCTAAGCCCCATGTCTATTTTCTGGTTCCTTACAACGTTGACGTTGGCGCGGAAGACGACGAGTTGGGAGCCATGCTCCGCCTCGGGGAATATAGTGACATCGAAGAGACCGCTCGGGTCGATGGTTACATCAGTGAATACTACCCGAATCAGCACATCCAGGACGCAGCCGCCGCGGGAAAGACTTCAACCGAGATAGCGGCAGGCGAGAAGGACCTTGCCAAGGGGATCTTGCTGGCATGCGATGGCCGTGTCCTTCTGAAATCGCGCGGCAAAATGTATGTCGAAACGGCAGATTATCATCAAAGAACCAACGGCGCTCATAAGGTTTCCGTATCTCAGGACATCACGTTGGCTTCTGACAGTGGCGTCGTGGTCATTCAAAGTGGAACAGACAAAGACGTCACAATCCGTGCGGGAACGACGGAAGATGATGAAAGCGCCGCTACTGGGACCATTAATGAATATGCGAAGACAAAGAACGTAAACATCTTGGGCCACGACTTCGAGAAGAAGGGCTCGTCCAACACCATCACCGAAGGATACACGCAAGCCATCTTCCTTGGAATGAAGTGGGCGTTTAACGCTGACCTGGTGGCAAATGCGAATTTTGCAGGCACCTTCGATTTGAAGGTTGGCCTGGATGTCAAAATAACAGCCGCCGCAAGCCTTGAGTTCAACCCGGTCAAGGTAAATATCCGTGACCTTATCGTTCAGCTCAGCGGCGGTGTCACGAAGACGCAGGCCGCGAAGAACGAAATTACGGCAATGAAAAATGACATTACGTCTCTCAAGGCCGCAAACACCGCTTTGACGTCGGAAAACACCGCGTTGAAAGCAGAGACGGAAGCGCTCAAGACAAGCTCACGCGAATTGGAAGCAAACCAACGCGGCATACAAACGACGCTTGGAAACCTTCAGGCCGATGTGAAGGAATTGATCTTTTACGCCTGACCGGCTACGCGGAGCCATCGAAGCATTGCCCAAGAAAGACACTGCCGAAAAGAACCGAGATTGCGGTGCCGGGGGATCAGCGGGAAACCGGCTGCCGATACGATCGGGTGTTTCCCTTCACCCCGCCTCTTCAAACTCCGCTGACAGTTCGAGCCATTCTTCTTCCGTTTTGATCAGCTTCTTTTCGCAATAAGCGCGTTCCTTGGCGAATTTTGCCGCGCGCTCCGGCTCGTTCTGGAAGAAACTCGGGTCTGACAAGGCTTCGTCAAGCTTTTCGATCTTCTCCTGAAGCCGCTTCATCTCCTTCTCCGAAGCGTCGATTTTCTGTTTCAAAGGCTTGAGCTGTGTCCGTTTCTGGGCCGCTTCCTTGCGCTTTTCCTGCGACGGGCGCGCATCCGGAACGGCGTCTGTCTTTGCCGGCCTGCGGGCATCCGGCCCTTTAAGAATCAGCCGCCGATAGTCCTCCATGTCGCCGTCATAGGCTTCGACCTTGCCGTCCGCGACCAGCCACAGCGTATCGGCACAGGCCTCCACAAGATGCCGGTCGTGGCTGATGAGGACGACTGCGCCTTCAAACTCGTTCAGAGCCTGAACCAGCGCCTCCCGGCTGTCGATGTCCAGGTGGTTGGTCGGCTCGTCGAGGATCAGCAGATGAGGTCCGTCAAAGGTGGCAAGGCCGAGCAAAAGCCGGGCTTTTTCACCGCCGGACAGATCTTTGGCGGGGGTGTTCATCCGGTCGGTCGGCAGCCCGAACCGGGCTACGCGGGCACGGACTTTTGCTTCCGGTGCGTCCGGCATGAGGCTGCGCACATGATCGACCGGATTTTCAGCGGGTCGCAATTCGTCCAGCTGGTGCTGCGCAAAAAATGCAATCTTCAGCTTGGATGCCTTTGTGATCTCGCCGTCCAGGGCACCAAGGCGGTCGGAAATCAGCTTGGCAAAGGTTGACTTGCCGTTGCCGTTCGCCCCCAAAAGCGCAATCCGGTCATCGGTGTCGATGTTGAGCGTCAGGTTGCGCAGGATCGGCTTGCCGTCGTAGCCGGTCGCAACCCGCTCCAGTTTGATGATCGGCGGGGACAATCGCCCTTCCGGGTTCGGGAAGTGGATCGGCCGGCCGCTTTCCTCGGTCAGGGCGGCAATCGGCTCCATCTTTTCGAGCATTTTCAGACGGGCCTGGGCCTGACGGGCCTTGCTGGCCTTGTAACGGAACCTGTCGACGAATTTCTGCATATGCGCCCGTTGGGCGTCCTGCTTTTCCTTCGCTTTTTGCTGCAGGACCATAGCCTCGCGGCGCTGGCGGTCAAAGCTGTCATAGCCGCCGGAATAGTAGGTCAGCTTGCCTTGATCCAGATGCACGATACTGTCGACCGCCTTGTTGAGCAGGTCCCGGTCGTGGGAAATCAGAAGCACCTGATGCGGATAGCGCGCTACGTAATTCTCGAGCCAGAGCGTTCCTTCCAGATCAAGATAGTTGGTCGGTTCGTCGAGCAGCAGCAAATCGGGCTCGGAAAACAGCACTGCGGCTAGAGCAACCCGCATGCGCCAACCACCTGAAAAGGCGGAGCAGGGGCGTTGTTGCGCCTCCGCATCGAACCCGAGGCCGGAGAGGATCGCGCCCGCGCGCGCCTCCGCGGTATGGGCATCGATATCAACCAGCCGCGTGTGGATATCGGCAATCCGCGTCGGATCGGTTTCGGTTTCCGCTTCGGCAAGCAGACGTGCGCGCTCGGTGTCGGCGGCCAAAACAGTGTCGAGCAGGCTGTCTTCGGTTCCCGGTGCTTCCTGGGCCACTTGCCCGATACGGGCATTCTTTGGGATCTGTGCTGTGCCGGTTTCGGAGGAAATCTCGCCGGTGATCAGCTTAAACAGGGTGGATTTGCCGGCGCCATTGCGCCCGACAAGGCCTGCCTTTGATTTTGCCGGCAGCGTGACGCTGGCCTTGTCGATCAGAAGGCGGCCGCCAATGCGGTATGTAAGGTCGGAAATCTGCAACATGGCCGGATCAATGGCGCAGGCGCCAAAGAAGCGCAAGAGCAAACCCTGCGCCGGTGGTCAAGCTCAACTGTTGTGTTGCCCGTCCGCTTCGGCACCGCCTGCTTCGGAATATGCCGGGCCGAAAGCGGCTTTCAGATCCTCAAGATCCGTGGGCAGCGGCTCGGTCGCTCGGTAGGCGCGCAAAATATCCTCCGCATGGCCCGTCAGCATGTCTTTCGACCGGCTATTGCCGGCGACTGCGTGAAGACGGCGGATCATGCCTGCAAGGGACAGCAAAAACAAATGGTTGTCCGCCGCGCATTGGCGCAGGGGCTGGATCGATTTTTTCAACAGATCCTCGAGGGTCAGGCCTGGTATCCGCAAACGCGGCTTTTCCGTCTCGTCGAAATGGATGTTCTCCTGAAGCCCCGCACGGACAGGGGCTTGCAACGCTTCGGCAAGACGATTGGTGCAGCTGATGGCCGTGTAGGTGTCGTTGACCCCCGGCGACAGTGCGCGCAAGGCAATTTCCAAAAGCAGGTTCAATGAAAAGATAATGTCCTTCGCGTCCTCGCGTCCGGCGGTAAGACTGACAGCGTCTTCGACAATTTCTGAAAGCTTTTCAGTCTCAACGAGTGCTCCGTCCCCCTCGTTTGCCGCGTAGTTGAACAGCGGTTCTCCTTTGGCAACGAAGTCTCCGGGAGCCGAGCAAAAATCGATTGCAAGGTCATTCTTCGCTGCAAACGCCACAAGTGAGTCAGCCGCGACCACGGACAAAAATCCCGACCTTGGGGCGTTGAACACATGCTCGCAGCGGTCAGGCATGGGCGCATGGGCGTGCTCTTTTTCTTCGTCGACCCTGATCACAACCTGCATTTTGGCATTGAGGGTCCTGCTGATTGCTGCAATTTCCTCGTCGATCATCACGCTCAGCGAGACTGAATGGACAAAGAAAATCAATTGCAACACGGACAAAACGGCGAGCACAAACGCGATGGATCCTGACAGGGCCGGCAGATCGTCGGGCCGTATAGCCGCAAGTACGGTCAGGGCATAAAGAAACGTACCGCCGAGAAGGCCAGCTGTTGCCTGGTTGGTGCGGTCGTTGGAGAACCGTTTTAGAAGCCGCGGGGCGATGGTGCCCGCTGCCAAAGTGAACACCACCAGAACAATTGAATAAACAAGGCTGAGGGTCGTGATGGCCGCCGCTGCAATCGTGCTCAGGACGGCCACGGTGGTGTCATAATTCAGATCTGCGCCGAATACCGGCAGAACGTGAACGCTCTGGCCCAAAAGATCGTCAATCGCGAGCGTTGGAACGGCGAGGGCCCAGATCGCCAGAGCCATGGCGCCGGGAACAGTTATCAGTCCGCGCGCGGTGAGCAGAGGCCGCAATTTGTCCTTGATGTGAGACCAGTTCAAAATGGCAGAAACTCCCATGCGGTGCCTATGCCCGCCAAAAAGAGCGGTGCCTTAGTTTCGAAGTGTCAGCAGATCCAGATAGATATCCGCAAAGCCGGTCATCAACTCATAGCATAGTGTCATTTCCCGCTGGGACGGATCCCAAAAAGCGTTTTCCTCGCCGCAGACTTCGGCCTTGAACGTGACCTGTTCTGGAAGCTTGTAAAGGTCATCGAGCTCTTCTGCGACGATTTCCATGAGCTCGCTTTCTTTCAGGAACAGCGCCATGGAGGCTTGCCCAGGGCCGGGCGGCCCATGCCGGACCCGGATCCGGTTGCCGCGCTCTCCGTCCTCGCGCAAATAGGGGGCTGTGACGATCTCCCACGAATCTGCGCTTTGCTCGTAATCGAAGCCACAGGTTTCGAGCCGCTCTTCCGGCAGCTCCAGATCCCGCGCAAGGTCCGCAAAGGCGGCCTCGTCGGCGCCCACCATCAGGCACAGCATCTGATAGCCGCGCTGCTGGTCCAGATCATGCTCGGAATAAAAAACCAGATCCTCGTAGTTTTCGGAGGCAATTAAAAACCAGCCGATCATGGCATGAGACAACAGCAGGTCCATGTCTTCGGTGTCGGCGCCCAGCATGGTGACCGTTGCCAGATTGTCGACGGCGTCTTCTTCCTGACCCAGGACCGGAAGCTCCAGCTCGGAAATCAGCATGTGCCCGGCTTCGTGATACAGCGTGAAAAGCGTGTTCCCGGCCACGAAATCGAGAAGTTCCTGCAAATCTTCATGCTTGAGGCGCTCCAGCTCGGCATCCAGGCCTTGCAGCTCTTGGGAAACATGAAGCGCAACAGGAGGGGCGATGTTTTCGGCCACGAACGCACGGCTGGAGGCGGGCGCGCTGGCCTGCAGCACCGGAAGTGCCAGCAGGGCGAGCAACAAGAAGCGGAACGTGCTATTGCCCATCACTGCCAGATACTCCCTCACACAGCTTTACAGCTTTCTGGCTGGTCCCAAGGCGGCCACGATACCGCCGAAGCCGAAGACTATAAAGAGGGAGAGTCTCCAGACCTTTAACAGGCAAAAATCCGGGTAGCTATCGGCAGCTTGTGCACGTTGGATCCCATGGAGGGCTCGATGCTGGCCAGGCCGCTTAGCCGCTGAAAAATCATCATGTCGAGATCTGCGCAGGCCACATCCAACAGCGACAGGGCAACCTGCGCCTGCGCCCGGTAGTGGGTCTGTTGCTGAAACAGATAAAACAAAGCGAGGGCTGCGGGCATGCTGACATCGCCGCAGTCCGTATTGTTGAAATGACGAAGCGGGCGCACGAGCTGAGCTTCTGTGACGTCGTGCGCATAGGCAACCAGGCGGTCATCGGCGGTCATCCGGTGATAGCGGTATTCGGAAAACTCCCGGATCGGATGTCTGGCATTGATCAGCGACGGCGCGTTTTCGTCGACCAGCCGGGCCAGCCAGGATTGATCGATTTGGAGCCCGCGTGACAGGACCTCGCACAACGAGCCGGTCTCGCCGGAAATGAACTTTCCAAAGCCGCTCTGACTGACTTTTGTGCAATCATCCAGAAGGCGCCGGTTGGCCCAGGCGTTGTAGTCGCACATCATGCGGATGATGGATTTCATCGATCGGCTCCCTCAGAGGAAAGCCTTTCATGAAAAGATGAGTCAAATCGTAATCCAATCGCATAAATTTCGTTAATTCCCGCGATTTTTGACAAGGAAGCCGCCTGTTGCCCGGTTTGTTGGGCCGAGACCCTTGCAGGGGCAAGGCTGCGAAGTTATAGAAGCCGCGATTTTCGAACACACTGCCATCCCGGCATGTTTCCCCAGGCCACAGCGCGGCGGCACTCCGCATGTGAGGTGGCCCTGTCAACCTTAGAAAGACTGAGCTCCATGGCGATTGAACGCACCTTTTCGATGATCAAGCCGGACGCCACCAAGCGCAACCTGACCGGCGCCATCACCAAGAAATTCGAAGACGCCGGCCTGCGCGTCGTTGCCTCCAAGCGCGTGTGGATGTCCCTGCGCGAAGCAGAAGCCTTTTACGCCGTCCACAAAGAGCGTCCGTTCTTCGGCGAACTGACCGAGTTCATGTCTTCCGGCCCGACCGTCGTTCAGGTTCTTGAAGGCGAAGACGCCATCGCCAAGAACCGTGAAGTGATGGGCGCCACCAACCCGGCCGACGCTGCCGAAGGCACCATCCGCAAGGAATTCGCCCTGTCCATCGGCGAAAACTCCGTTCACGGCTCCGATGCTCCGGAAACGGCTGCAGAAGAAATCGCCTTCTGGTTCTCCGGCACCGAACTGGTCGGCTAATTTTTCCAAGCTGATCGGGTTTGAAAGGGCTGGCCGCCAACCGCGGCCGGCCCTTTTTGCGTTCGGAACACCTCGCCGCCCCCCCTGCGCCGCCCCGCGCCTGATCCGGGGCCACCGCTGCTCTTTCGGTCGTCATCCCCGCCCCGCGAAGCGGACATGTGCGGGGATCCAATTCAGCTTGCGGCAAACGCTAGGCGGCGATTTGGGCAGTGACGGGGATCAGGAACCGCACACCGTGTCACCCGTCCTAAAGGCCAATGGATCCCCGCACGGCGGCGGGGATGACCAGCTTCGGTAGCTGCAGACGCCCCCTCGCTTCCCTTGCAACATATCCCGTCGTCATTGCCCGGCCCGACCGGGCAATCCAAGCCGTGGCCGGGCCGCAGACAGCTTAGTGCCGAATGGAAACGGAACGGAATGGGTTCCCCGGGTCGAGCCCG
The DNA here is from genome assembly GCF_007830545.1 of Roseibium hamelinense. GTDB lineage: Bacteria > Pseudomonadota > Alphaproteobacteria > Rhizobiales > Stappiaceae > Roseibium > Roseibium hamelinense. The sequence continues at coordinate 819,595 of NZ_VLLF01000001.1, read as the reverse complement.
AGGACGACGGAGCAAGCGCAGAAGCCGTGCCATATCTCCCGCCGTCATTGCCCGGCCTGACCGGGCAATCCAAGCCGTGGCCGGGCCGCAGGCAGCTTAGTGCCGGATGGAAACGGATCGGAATGGGTCCTCGGGTCAAGCCCGAGGACGACGGAGCAAGCGGAGAAGAGCTGCCCCGGGCTTGATCCGGGGCCACTCATGTCCTGACCGCGCCCGTTACATTTGGCGACACCTTGGTACAGGTTCGCGCTTGGTTTTGAGGTGCTGCGGACGCACATTGGTCCTGTCCGACCCAACAGCTCAGGAGGCAGCCGATCATGCGCAAGAGCCTTGCCATTTATTGTATCCTTGCATCCGGCCCTGCCGTTGCCCACGGCACCCATGGACCGATTGCCGGAGAGCAGCCTGTAGAGCCCGAAAGCGCGCTTGAACAGCTGATGGAAATCGCGGTGCCCGAAGCGGAGGCGGCAGCGTCCTTCACCGTTGACGGGGCCTACCGCTACATCAGGGCCGACGGATATCCCTACAAGGCGCCCGGAACGTTTCCGAACAGGGGCAATCCGCATGCGATCCAGAAGAAGAACTACACTTTGAAAGTCCCCGCCAATCCGCGCAAGGCCAACGGCGCGACGAGCGCGAACGGCAAGGTGTTCGGCATTGCGCTCAACGGCGTGGTCATGGAGCCTGGAACCGCCGAGTTCTGGCAGAACAACCGCCGATCCGGGTGGAACTATGAGGCCATGGGCGGGGCCTGCAATCTGGGTCTGGACAAGTACAACGCCCATGTCCAGCCGGACGGCACCTACCACTATCACGGCATTCCCACCGGGCTGATGGCCTCCGAAGGCGGAACCCGGACCCCGGCCCTTCTCGGATATGCTGCCGACGGGTTTCCGATCTATGGACCCTACGGATATAGCAATCCGGAAGGCGCGTCGGGATTGAAGAAACTCACCAACAGCTACCGCCTGAAAAACGGCGCCCGCCCCAGCGGCTCCAGCGGGCCCGGCGGGACCTACAACGGCAAGTTCACCCAGGACTGGGCCTATGTGGCCGGCGCCGGAGATCTGGATCAGTGCAATGGCCGGTTTGCCGTAACCCCGGAATACCCGCAGGGCACCTATCACTATGTGCTGACCGACAGTTTCCCCTTCATTCCAAGGTGCTGGACGGGATCTCCCGACCGCTCCTTCGCCGCGCTGAAGCGCCGGGCGGACACGGGGGCAGATGGCACTGCAACAGACCATGCCAGCGGACAGGAGTTCGGGCAGGCAGACGTCATCAAGGTCCAGCACCGGCCGCAGCCGGGTGTGTTCGGGTCCGGTCACCGCCCGCCGCCACCGGGCCGGGGCCAGGGGCGGCAGCGCAGCGGAGGCGGTCCCTGCAGCGGAAACTGACAGGTCCCGGGACCTGATTAAGCCTGAACCGGCCTCAACAGAATTGTCCCCGCAACACTTGCGCGGCTTGACAGCTGCGCCATTGCCCCCGACTTTGCCGCGCCTGATCCCTTTGACAAGAGCCCGCGCCCGCAAGATGACACAACATCAACCCAAGTCCGCCTTTTCCGCCTGTCCGCACGATTGCCCTTCGACCTGCGCGCTGGATGTCGAGGTGCTTGCGGATGGCCGGATCGGGCGGGTGCGCGGGGCGCGCGGCAATGCCTATACGGCCGGAGTGATCTGCGCCAAGGTTGCCCGCTATGCGGAACGGCTCTACCACCCAGACCGGCTGCTCAAGCCCCTGCGCCGGACCGGCAACAAGGGAGAGGGCCGGTTCGAGGAAATCTCCTGGGACGCCGCTCTGGACCTGATTGCAGGGAAGTTTCTCGCCGCAGAAGCGGAATTCGGAGCCGAGAGCGTCTGGCCCTACCACTACGCCGGGACCATGGGCCTTGTGCAGCGCGACAGCATCCACCGGTTCCGCCATGCCAAGGGCTACTCCCTGCAATTCGACAGCTTTTGCACCAACATGGCCTGGACCGGCTATGTGGCCGGAACGGGCAAGCTTGCCGGGCCCGACCCGCGCGAAATGGCCGTCTCCGATCAGATCGTGATCTGGGGCACCAATCCTGTGGCGACGCAGGTCAACGTGATGACCCACGCGATCGCCGCCCGCAAGAAGCGCGGCGCGAGGATCATCGTTGTTGATGTCTACGAGACCGAGACGATGAAACAGGCCGATCTCGGCCTGATCATCAAGCCGGGTACCGATGCCGCGCTCGCCTGCGCGATCATGCATGTGCTGTTCCGCAACGGCCTGGCCGACCGGGACTATCTCGACCAGTACACAGACTGCCCGCGCGAGCTGGAAGCGCATCTGACACCACGGACACCTGATTGGGCGGCCTCGATCACCGGCCTTGCCGCGGCGCAGATCGAAGAAGCGGCAAGACTGATCGGCGCGGTCAAGCGGACGTATTTCCGCCTTGGCTATGGCTTCACCCGCTCGCGCAACGGCGCTGTCGCCATGCACGCGGCCAGCTCCATCGGGGCGGTGCTCGGCTGCTGGACGCAGGAAGGCGGCGGCGTGTTCCACAACAACGGCGCGATCTACGAGCTCGACAAGTCGATGATCGAGGCGCCGGAGCTGAAAGACCTGAAGACGCGCGCGCTCGATCAGAGCCTGATCGGCCGCATCCTGACCGGGGACGAGACGGCGCTTCTGGGCGGTCCTCCGGTGAAGGCAATGCTGATCCAGAACACCAACCCGGCCTCGGTTGCGCCGGAGCAGGAGCTGGTCAAACAAGGCTTTGCGCGCGAGGACCTGTTCACCGTCGTCCACGAACAGTTCATGACCGAAACAGCAGAACTGGCCGATATCGTTCTGCCCGCGACCCAGTTTCTGGAGCATGACGACATTTATAAGGGCGGCGGCCACCAGTATCTGCTGCTGGGGCCAAAGGCGACGCAGGCCCCGGATGGTCCGCGCGAAAACCTTGATCTGCTCAACGATCTGGCCAGGCGTGTCGGCGCAAAGGATCATCCGGGCTTTTCGATGAGCGCGCGCGAGCACATCGACTGGATGCTCAAGGCCTCCGGCTACGGCACCCTGCAAGAGCTGGAAGCCAACAAGTGGATCGATCTGCAACCGGACTTCGAGACCGCGCATTACCTGAAAGGCTTCGGCCATGCCGACGGCAAGTTCCACTTCCGGCCCGACTGGGGCCGCTCAAACGCGCCGAACAAACCGGCGGGCGAGCCGATGGGACCGTGGAACGCCATGCCGGAGCTGCCCGATCATTGGGAGGTGATCGAGCAGGCGGACGATCAGCATCCGTTCCGTCTGGTGACGGCCCCGGCACGGTCTTTCCTCAACTCCTCGTTCAACGAGACCGACAGCTCACGCAAGAAGGAAGGCCGTCCGGAAGTCTGGCTGCGGCCGGAGGATGCCGACCGTTTCGGCATCAAAGACGGCGCCCGGGTGAAAATGGGCAACCGGCGCGGCATCGTCATCCTGCATGCCCGGCATCTGGAGACGGTCGCCCCCGGCACGGTCATCTCGGAAGGCATCTGGCCGAACGCGGCCTTTGAGGACGGGCGCGGCATCAACACCCTGACCGGCGCCGACCCGGTCGCCCCCTATGGCGGCGCCGCCTATCACGACACGGCGGTGTGGATCCGCGCGAGTTGAGCCTGGAAAGTGCGGTTCTCAAACCGGCCGCAGGGTCTTTGCATTTGTTTGCGCCAAGGTTTTTACCCTGGCGATGTCCGGTTTATAGGCGCGGCCGTCGGCATCAAACGGCGATTTGAACGAGAAGGCTTCGGGCTGCGGCCCTTTTTCCATCAGGCTCTCAAAACGGCGAACCGCCTCCGCCCAGTCGGGTGTGTGACCGTCAGGTGCCCACCAAAGAACATATTCCGGAATGTGGTCTGCGCGGATGTGCCAGTCCCTCCCGTGGCGCAAAACGCTGCCGTGCGGTCCGTGATAGACTGCCGCCATGAGCGCTTCGATCGATGACCACAGCGAAAGAGTTGATGGCGCCCAGCCATCGCCGTTGGTGTTTTCCCAGCACGCGGGGAACACTTGTGTGCCCCAGCTCGCCGGGCCGTCCTCACCTTCGTATCCCGAACGGGCAAGAAAACCGGAAGCCTTCTCAAGTGTTTGAAACACCTGAGGCTCGGCGTCCCGGAATCCCTTGATCGTGTCCGACTGATAGGGCGCGACAAATTGGTTGAACGTATAGGCGGCTAGCCTGAAGTCCGGCATTCAAAACTCCCCAGCAAAACATCGGTGCAGGTGCAAGGAGGGCTCTTGGGTAAAATGCTGAAGACATACAACCGGTTGATTTTCTCGCCGGATGTTCCGTTAAGGTCGCCTCACGCGGGCCAGACAAGTTGTCCGGTGTCGTTTTCGCTGCCGCCTGATTTGACCCGGCCGCCGGTGATCTTGGCTTTGCCGGAGGCAACCAGCTCCAGAGCTTTCGGGTAGATAGCGTGTTCTACGCCGAGGACCCGTGCGCCGAGCGTTTCTGCGGTGTCGGTATCAAGAACCGGAACGGCACCTTGAATGATAATCGGGCCGTCATCCATTTCCGCGGAGACGAAATGCACGGTCGCGCCGTGCAGTTTGACGCCTTCCTCAAGAGCGCGTTCATGGGTAGCAAGGCCCTTGAAGGCAGGCAGAAGGGCAGGGTGGATGTTGATCAGGCGGCCTGACCAGGCATTTACGAAAAACGGTGTCAGCAGCCGCATGAACCCGGCAAGAGCAACCAGTTCGATGTTGTTGTCGAGCAGCTCTGCGTGCAACGCCTTTTCAAAACCCTCGCGGTCGCCGGCAAACGCCTTGTGATCGATCACAGCCGTTTTGATGCCGAACTCGGCCACGCGCTCCAGCCCCTTTGCACCTGGAACATTGGACACGACCAGTGCGATTTCAGCTGGGTAATCCTTGTTCAAGGCGGCAGAAATCAGCGCGCCCATATTCGATCCGCGCCCGGAAATCAGGATCGCTGTTTTCTTGCGCGTGCTCATGCGCCCAAATCCAGCGTGCCGTCAAACAGCACCGGCGCTTCACCCGCGGCCTCGATCCGGCCGAGATCTACCACCTCTTCGCCGACCTGTCGCAATGCGGCGGAGACGGCATCGGCCTGCTCCTTGTCGACGACGACCACCATGCCGATGCCACAGTTGAACGTGCGCAGCATTTCCGATTGCGCGACGCCGCCGGTCTTTGCCAGCCACTTGAAAACGTCCGGTACGGTGATCCGGCCAAGGTCTATCCGGGCACAGGTGCTCTTTGGCAGAACCCGCGGCAGGTTTTCCGGCAAACCTCCGCCCGTAATATGGGCAAGCGCCTTGATGCCGGATGTGGTCTTCAGTGCCGTAAGCACCGGCCTCACATAGATCTTCGTTGGCTCCATCAGGCTCTCGCCGAGTGTCCGGCCGGTTTCGAATGGCGCGTCGGAGGACCATTCGAGGCCGGACAGTTCGACGATCTTGCGCACCATCGAATAGCCGTTGGAATGAACGCCTGACGAGGTGAGGCCCAGAAGCATGTCGCCTTCGTCAACATCCGGGCGCGGCAGCAAATTGCCGCGTTCGGCGGCACCGACCGAAAAACCCGCCAGATCATAGTCGCCCGCCGCATACATGCCTGGCATTTCAGCGGTCTCACCGCCAATCAGCGCGGCCCCGGCCTCGCGGCAGCCTGCGGCAATGCCGGCGACCACATCTGCAGCGGTCTCCACGTCGAGCGCACCGGTCGCGAAATAATCCAGAAAGAACAGCGGCTCTGCGCCCTGCACGATCAGATCGTTGACGCACATGGCCACCAGATCGATGCCGACCGTTTTGTGCTGGCCGGTTTCGATGGCGATTTTAAGCTTGGTGCCAACACCGTCATTGGCTGCAACGAGGATCGGATCGGTAAACCCGGCCCCCTTGAGGTCGAATAGACCGCCGAAGCCGCCGATTTCGCTGTCCGCGCCAGGCCGCAAGGTGGCTTTGACCAAGGGGGCGATCTTCTTGACCAGGGCATTGCCCGCATCGATATCGACCCCTGCATCGGCATAGGTCAGGCCGTTTTGGCCGGTTTCTGTCGAGGGGTCCTCACTCATGCGGTGCTCCGGAAGGTCTTGGATGCTCAAAAAATCTTTGTGCCGCGCATACCCTTAGAACCGTGACAAAACAAGACCGCAGGGGCAATGGCTTTTGTTTCACGCGCCTTGACCCCAGCTTTGCAGCTCTTGACCATACACGTGTTAAGTTCCTAAGTGCGGAGCAGTTTTGCGCCCAAAGCGTTCGTTATCCAGGAGACCTTCATGACCTTGCGCCGGCAAGTGCAATTCTGGCTGCTGTCTCTGGCAGCCTTTATCGCCTTCATGTGGGTGTTTTCCGATGTCATGCTGCCGTTTGTGGCGGGCATGGCGGTCGCTTATCTGCTGGATCCGGTATGCGACCGGCTTGAAGCCGTTGGCATGAGCCGGGTCTGGGCGACCCTTGTGATCCTGTTTACATTCGTTTTCCTGCTGATCCTGTTTTTTGTTTTGATTGTCCCGGTTCTCGGCAATCAGTTGGCGGGTTTTCTGGACAAGTTTCCGGATCTGGTGGCCCAGCTGCAGGAGCTGCTCAGCCGGGACCTGATTGACCGGATAGCAGCCGCGGCCGGCATGAGCGTTGAGGATATCCAGTCATCTTTTACCGATCTGCTTGGCCAGGGCGCTTCATGGATCGGCAAACTGGCGCAATCCTTGTGGAGCGGCGGGCAAGCGCTTTTATCGATCCTGTCGCTGTTTGTAATCACGCCTGTGGTAGCGTTCTACCTGCTATTGGATTGGGACCGCATGGTTGCCCGGATCGACAGCTGGCTGCCGCGTGATCATTTGACCGAATTACGCGGGCTCGCTCAGGAAATGGATCAGGCGGTTGCCGGTTTCGTGCGGGGGCAGGTATCTGTCTGTTTGATCCTGGGCACGTTTTATGCGGTCGGCCTTGGTCTCGTCGGGCTTAATTTCGGACTGCTGATCGGCATGGGGGCAGGATTGGTCAGTTTTATTCCCTTCGTCGGGGCAGGGCTCGGCTTCCTCGTCTCGCTGGGGGTTGCGCTAGTGCAGTTCTGGCCGGATTGGATCATGATCCTGGCGGTTGCGGCGGTCTTTGGCGTCGGGCAGTTTCTGGAGGGCAATATCCTGCAGCCGAAACTGGTGGGGGACAGCACAGGTCTCCATCCCGTCACGCTGATGTTTGCGCTGTTTGCCTTTGGATATCTCTTTGGATTTGTGGGGATGTTGATTGCCGTTCCCGCAGCGGCGATGATTGGCGTGCTTGCGCGTTTTGCCTTGAGGCAGTACCTAGCGAGCCCATTGTACACAGGGTCCCGTCCACCGGAGGCGGCCCCCGAAGAGTAGGCGCTTGGAAAATGGCGGAACCTCCGCGCCAGTTGCCCCTTGTGCTGCCGCATGAAGCAGCGCTCGGGCGAGACGATTATCTGGTTGGACAATCCAACCAGGCTGCGTTTGAACTGCTTGAACGCTGGCCCGATTGGCCGTCGCCAGTCATCATTCTGGCCGGGCCGGTCGGCTCCGGCAAAACCCATCTCGTCGAAGCGTTTCAGGGCGATGCGGGCGCAGCGGTGCTGAAAGCAACCGAACTTGCCAGCCACTCCGCGCCGGAGCTTTTGGTGAGCCCGGCTGTCGTGCTGGAGGATGCCCATGAGGGTGTTGATGAGACCGCCCTGTTTCATCTGCTGAATGCCGCGCGCCAGGCCGGAAAGCCGGTGCTGATCACCAGCAGGACCTGGCCAGCTGCGTGGAACATCAAACTACCGGATCTCATGTCGCGTTTGCGGGCGGCAACGCCGGTTGAAATTCAAGAGCCTGACGACGGCCTCCTGCGCCAGGTCCTAATCAAGCTGTTTGCCGACCGTCAGATTTCAGTGGATCTGGGTGTTGTCGACTATCTGGTCAATCGGATGGAGCGGTCTCTGGGCGCGGCAATCGTAGCCGTGGATGCGATCGACAAGGAGGCCCTGGCAGGGCGCGCCAAGATCACCAAGCCGCTTGTCGGCCGCGTTCTGGAAGCCATGCAGCGAGCGCCTTGAAAAAATTGCCTGTAAAGGGCGTGGCACCGCCTAGGCGTCCACCGGTCTGATATGCTACCGCAGGTGCGGGTCCGGCAAAGCTGACGAGGGGATGAGCGCATGAATGAAACGGTAGATCTGTCCAAGGCCAAGGAAGCATCTGCTGCCGCGCCAAACCCGGTCGTGACCGGGGCCGGTGAACCCACCGACGATCTCAAGAGTTCGCCGGCGCGTTTCATGAACCGGGAGCTGTCCTGGCTTCAGTTCAACCACCGGGTTCTGGAAGAATCGATGAACACGAACCATCCGCTTTTGGAGCGGGTGCGGTTCCTGTCGATTTCAGCCAATAATCTCGACGAGTTTTTCATGGTGCGTGTCGCCGGTTTGCGCGGACAGCAGCGCGCCGAGGTTACCAACCGCTCCGATGACGGGCTGACACCGACCGAACAATTGCAAAAGATCGGCGAGGCGGTGGCCGAGTTGCAGGCGAGCCAGCAAAATATTTGGCGTGGCCTGCGCACCCAGCTGGCGGAAAACGGCATAGAGATCCTGCACGGTGAAATGCTCACCTCGGCGGAGAAAAGCTGGTTGGAAGACTACTTCCTATCCTACATTTTCCCTGTTCTGACCCCGCTTGCAATCGATCCGGCGCACCCGTTCCCGTTTATTCCCAATCTCGGGTTTTCGATCGTCTTCGAGCTGGTGCCGAGTTCCGGCGGCCGGGGCATGATCGCGCTGTTGCGGATTCCTGGTCAGGTCGAACGGTTTGTAAGGTTGCCGGATGGCGAAAACGGTTCTGCCCGGTTTATCTCGATTGAAAAAGTCGCCGGCCTGTTCATTGGCCGCCTGTTTCCCGGTTACGAGATCCGCGGAAAAGGTTCGTTCCGGGTGATCCGCGACAGCGATATCGAAATCGAGGAAGAGGCAGAAGATCTGGTCCGGCTTTATGAAAGCGCTCTCAAGCGCCGCCGCCGCGGCTCCGTGATCCGCCTTGAAATCCAAGATACAACGCCGCCGGCGCTGCGGGAGTTTGTTGCAGATGCGCTCGACGTGGATGACAGCGAGATCTTTCTGGCGGACGGCATTCTAGCTTTGAACAACCTGTCCCAGATTGTCGATCTGGAGCGGGACGATCTGAAATTTGAACCGTATTCGGCGCGCTTTCCGGAACGGATCCGCGAGCACGGCGGCGATTGTCTGGCGGCGATCCATCAGAAAGACATCGTCGTTCATCACCCCTACGAATCGTTTGACGTCGTTGTCCAGTATCTGCGCCAGGCAGCGCGTGATCCGGATGTGGTTGCCATCAAGCAGACACTATACCGGACCTCCAACAACTCGCCGATCGTTAAGGCGCTGGCCGAAGCGGCTGAAGCCGGCAAGTCCGTCACGGCCCTTGTCGAGCTGAAAGCGCGTTTCGACGAGGAAGCCAACATCAAATGGGCGCGCGATCTTGAACGCGCGGGCGTTCAGGTGGTGTTCGGATTCATCGAGCTGAAGACCCATTCGAAGCTGTCCATGGTTATCAAGCGCGAACATGGAGAGCTGAAGACCTATTGCCACATTGGAACCGGCAATTATCATCCGATCACCGCCCGGATTTACGAAGATCTGTCGTTTTTCACCGACGATCCGGAAATTGCCAAGGACTGCGCCCGGGTCTTCAATTTCATCACCGGATACGCCCAGCCAGCCGAGCTGACACATCTGGCCGTATCTCCGGTCAACTTGCGCAAGCGCATGCTGGAGCTGACACAGGCTGAGATAGAGCACGCGATTGCCGGACGTCCTGCGCAAATTTGGATGAAAATGAATTCTCTGGTCGATCCGGAAATCATCGACGCGCTCTACAATGCCAGCCAGGCCGGTGTTCAGATTGACCTGGTGATCCGCGGAATTTGCTGTCTGCGGCCTGGAATTCCCGGTTTGTCCGACAATATCCGGGTCAAATCGATTGTTGGCCGGTTTCTGGAACATTCCCGGATTTTCTGTTTCGGCAACGGCCATGGACTGCCATCACCGCAGGCGCATGTGTTCATTGGGTCCGCCGATTTGATGCCGCGCAACATCGATCGCCGGGTGGAAGTGCTGGCGCCACTGCTAACCCCGACGATCCACGAGCAGGTGCTCGATCAGATCATGGTCGCCAATCTGAAAGACAATCAGCAGAGCTGGCGGATCTTGCCAGACGGCAGCCACGAGCGCATCGTTCCGGCGGCCAATGAAGAACCGTTCAATGCGCATCAGTATTTCATGACAAATCCGTCCTTGTCCGGGCGTGGAAAATCGCTAAAAGGCGACCGTCCGCGTCCGTTCCTGGAGCGCCCGAAACGGGGATAACATGACAAGTCACTTCGAGCCGGCGCGGGGCCGGCTGAATGGAACCGGTCCGATCGCGGTGATCGACATCGGGTCGAATTCGGTGCGGTTGGTCGTTTATGAACGTGTTGCGCGCACGCCGACCATGCTCTTCAACGAGAAAGTGCTGGCGGGCCTGGGGCGGGGCATTGCGGCGACCGGACGCCTGTCGGACAGTTCGGTCGACATTGCCTTGCAGGCGCTGGTCCGCTTCCGCGCGCTCATTGATCACGTCAAGGTGGAGACCATTCATGTGATCGCAACCGCCGCGGCCCGCGACGCGGACAACGGTGCGGAATTCGTTCAAAGAGTTGAAGAAGTTGTCGGGGCACCTGTCCGCATCCTAGACGGCAGCGAAGAGGCCCATTATTCGGCGCTTGGAGTGATCGCGGGATTTTGGCGGCCGCGCGGCATTGTCGGCGATATGGGCGGTGGCAGTCTTGAACTTGTTGAAATCGCAGGCAAGACAGCAAAAAAGGGCAGGACCTTTCCCCTTGGGGGGCTGCGGCTGCAGGAACAGTCCGGCGGCAAGATTGCCAAGGCACAGAAAATTGCCGACGAAGAACTCAGCGGGTTCACGTGGCCGGTCATGGCGCGCGGAGAACGGACCTTTTATGCCGTTGGCGGAACGTGGCGATCGCTCGGACGCCTTCATCTGGAACAGCAAGAATACCCGCTCCATGTGATGCACAATTATGAAGTCCCGGCAGACGAGGCGATTGCCTTTTGCCGGTCGATCGCAGTGCCAAATCTTGAGGGTTTGGCAGGATCGGACAGGATCTCCAAGCAGCGCCGCCCGCTTGTGCCCTTCGGGGCTGTGGTTTTGGAACGCGTTCTCCAAAGCATGAATGCGGACCGTGTCGTGTTTTCGGCAACCGGTGTCAGGGAGGGATTGTTGCATGAACATCTGGCACCTGAAATGCAGGCTGCTGACCCGGTGATTGAAGCGGCCCGTGAACTGGCCGAGCTACGGGCGCGCTCACCGCGCCATGCAGAAGAGCTCATCGGATGGACTGACGAGCTGTTTGAACATCTTGAAATGGAAGAGACAGAAAATGAGCGCCGTTTGCGCCATGCGGCCTGCCTTCTGTCGGACATTGGCTGGCGCGCGCATCCAGATTATCGCGGCGAGCAAAGCCTGAACATCATCTCCAACGCCGCCTTTGTCGGGCTGGATCACGCGGGCCGCGCTTACCTTGCTGCTGCGGTGTTCTACCGTCATCAGGGATTGGGGGAGGGCAAACTCTCGCCGGTTATCCGGCAGCTTTTCACAGACAGGCTGCGGTACAGGGCCAAAGTGCTCGGAGCTGCCTTGCGGGTGGCCTCACTGCTCAGCGCCTCCATGGAGGGCATTCTGCCGCAAGTGCAAATCCGCAGCACCAAGGATGGAATCGAGCTGGAACTTCCTGAAAATCTTGCCGCTTTTGACGGAGAACGTTTGCGCCGCCGCTTCGACCAGTTGGCCAAGACCATCGGCAGCAGCGCCGACATCCGCATTGCGCAAGACGCGTAGTCACGGCTTTTGAAGCGGGTTTGAAGATCTGACAGGAGCTGCGAGGCTGCAACCGCGGACAAAAACGGCAAAGGCGGCTATTCGGCCGCCTGCGCCTGCTCGGTGTGTTGTGGAAGAGCTACGATTTGACGGTTCTGGAAAGCGAGGGCGACTTCGCCGCGTTTCAGCTTGAGAGCCGTTTCGCCGAACAATTCCCGCCGCCAGCCTTTCAATGCGGCCACGTCGGCGTGATCATCAGCTGCGATTTTTTCAAGGTCGTCAACCGTCGCAATCACCTTGGCGGCAACGCCATGTGCTTCACTGACCAGCTTTAACAGAACCTTCAGAAGGTCCACAGCAGCTGCCGAACCGTCTGGCGCGGGGCGTCCTTTCGGCAGCTTTGGCAGCTCGTCTTTCGGAAGGTCGAGCGCCCGATTGACAGCCTTCAGGATTTCATCTGCCGCTTTTGAGCGCTCGAAACCCCGTGGGATGGTCCGCAGCCGTCCAAGGCTGTCGGCCGTGTTCGGCTGCTGTGCCGCAATTTCGTATATCGCATCGTCCTTGAGGACACGGCTGCGCGGCACATCCCGGTTTTGGGCTTCGCGTTCGCGCCAAGCGGCCAGTTCCATCATGACCGCCAGTTCTATTGGCTTGCGGACCCGCATTTTCAAACGCTGCCAGGCATTTGCCGGCTCGGTGCGGTATGTGCCCTCGGAGGTCAGCACCTCCATCTCGTCCTGAACCCAATGCGTCCGATTTTGTTCGGCCAGATTCGCTTTCAGGAACTGATAGGCGTCGCGCAAATGCGTAACGTCGGCGAGCGCGTAGTCGAGCTGTTTCTTAGTCAGCGGCCGCCGGGCCCAGTCGGTAAAACGGGAGGATTTGTCGATTCGGGCGCCAGTGACCTTGTAGATCAACTGGTCATAGGAGATCGAATCGCCGAAACCGCAGACCATTGCCGCGACTTGTGTGTCAAACAGCGGCGCAGGGATCAGATGACCGAGATGAAACACGATCTCGATATCCTGCCGGGCGGCATGAAAAACCTTCGTCGTTGTCTGGTCGCGCATCAGCTCGAAGAACGGGGCAAGGTCCAGTCCTTCTGACAATGCGTCGACAATGAATGCCATATCCGGCCCGGCCATTTGAATGACACATAGCTTTGGCCAGAAAGTGCTTTCCCGCAAAAATTCTGTATCAACCGTGACGTAGTCATGGGCGGCAAGACGTTGGCAGGCAGCGGCGAGGTCGTTTGTTGTTGTAATCACATCCATGGTGATCGAGAGCTATACCTCAGTCCTGCCGCTTTGTCGCCACGAAATGGCAACTTTCGCGGCACAGGATCTTGAAAAAGCGCAAATAGTGCACTTATGTTCGGGCAGGACACACAAACAGGCCGAAGCCAACAGGGCTCGGGCAAGCGGAGGGCCAGCATGCGGAAGATTCTCGTCGTGAATTCAAAGGGCGGTTGCGGCAAAACAACGATTGCAACAAATCTCGCAGTCGCGCTGGCCAACCGGGGCGAGGATGTGGCGCTGGCTGATGCCGACCGGCAGAAGTCCAGCTTGTCCTGGACAAAGCGCCGGCCGGCGGATCTGGCGGCGATCGAGAGCTTGAACTGGACCAAGGAAGAGGCCATCGGCGACAAGGACAAGAAACTGGATGCGATTGTCATTGACGGACCGGGAGGGTTGCGGTCGGAGTTGGCGAAAAACCTGATCGCGGAAGCGTCCGACATCATCGTTCCGGTCTTGCCCTCGGCCTTCGATTGGCAGGCCACTGTCAAGTTTCTCGATGGCATTTCAGATATCAAGCGCGTGCGCAAGGGCAAGGCGGAGATCTATCTCATCGCCAACCGGATCAACCGGAGTTCTACTCAAATTGCAGAGTTGGAACAGACGCTTGCCAAAAAAGGATACCCCGTTTTGTGCCGCATATCCGACCGGGTTGCCTACGCAAAACATGCCGCAAACGGTTCGGGGATTTTTGATTATAAGGATGGCCGGTCAAGCGAAATGCGCAATCAGTGGCATCCGTTGCTGCAGGCTGTGGACTGATGTCTAAGGATCTTAGGCATCTGTTGCAGGACGCGCCAGGTCTTGCAACGGCATTGCCGCGTTGGTGCTCAAGCGGGAGAGTTGGCGCCCATCAGCCAGGTTTCTTCGAACTCCTGTGCTCCCAACGGTCTTGAGTAATAATAGCCCTGGGCAATCGGGCAGTTCATCGCTTTGAGGGCATCTGCCTGCTCTTTGGTTTCCACGCCCTCTGCGACGGTTTCCATACCGAGCTTTTCGGACATCGCAACGGTCGCCGCAACTATGTCATGGCTTACCTGGTCGATCATCATGTCGCGGACAAACGACAGATCGATTTTGAGCTGGTTGGCAGCGAAATGCTTCACATATGAGAGCGAAGAATACCCGGTGCCGAAGTCATCAATGGCGATGCGAAACCCCAGCTCTTCGAGATTAATGAGCGTCTCCTTGCCGGCGATAATATCGCGCATCAGGCCATGTTCCGTGATTTCAAGCTCGAAAGAACCGGGGTCGCAGCCGAATTTGCCAAGCGTTTCCTGCAATGTGCCGACATAATTGGGCGACATGAGTTCTTGCGCTGAAATGTTGAGGGCAAGCCGGCCGGGGACAAACAGGCCGCGGCTTGCCCAATCGATGATATGACGGCAGGTTTCCGAGATCACCCATACGCCTAACCGGTCCATCAGGCCAAGCTCTTCCGCGATCGGGATGAATTCTGCCGGGCTGACGTTGCCGAGCTCGTCATCGCGCCACCTCAGCAGTACTTCGCAGCCGCTGAATTTCTCATCCGCAAGATGAACTTGCGGCTGGAACGCGAGATAAAATGCACCTGCGTCCAGCGCATGCTTCAGTCGGTCGGACACGAGCTGCCGGCGGAGCAACGCATCTGCCATGCTCTGGGAATAAAGAACCGATCCGGCCCCGGTGGTTTTGGCCTGGTACATCGCCATGTCAGCCCGGCTCAACAAACTGTCCGCGTCGCTCGCGTGGAACGGTGCAAATGCGATTCCGATGCTCAACCCCAAGGCAAACCGTTCTCCCGATACCTGGATCGGATCTTGCAGAACGGTCTGAAAACGCTCTGAAATTTGCAGTGCCTCCTGCCTGGTCGCGACGTCGCAGATGACGGCGAATTCATCGCTGCCCAGCCGGCCAAGGAACGCTTTTTCGGGGCAAAGGGACTTCAGGCGTGATGCAACGGTTGCCAAGACCTGATCACCCGCGGCATGCCCTCTTTTGTCATTGATGTCTTTGAACCGGTCGAGATCCAAGTAGTAGAGCGCCAAGACCCTTTCCCCTGCGCCGTTTTCGTCCAGGGTCTTTTGAATGGTCTGGATTGTGTGAGCACGATTTGGAAGCCCGGTGAGCGTGTCGTAGTAGGCAAGGCACTCAATACGCTTTTGCGCGGCCTTGCGCTCCGTGATCTCGAACCGGACCGAGATGTAGTTTTCGATCTTGTTGTCTGCCCCTCGCAGGGGCGCCACAATGCTGTCGACCCAGTAGAGTTCGCCGGTTTTAGTCCGGTTGCAGATTTCACCGCGCCAGGTCTGGCCGGACGCGATGGTACGCCAGAAATTGTGCCAGAATGGTGGGTCGTGGTGCCCGGAATTAAGCAGGCTGTGTGGCGCACCGATCAGCTCATCCCGGCTGTAGCCGCTGATTTCGACCAGCGCGTCGTTAACATCGACAATCCGTCCCGCCGTGTCCGTGCGGGAAAATATCGTATGGTCTTCGATGACCGACAGAAGTTCGCGATGCCTGTCATTTGAGGTTGCGAGCAAACGCGAATGCTTTGAAATCTCCAGAGCTCTTTGAGCGGACAAGATCAGCAACCCGAGAATCTGGCAAAAGCGTTCCAGAATCGCGATGTCGGCCGCGCCGTAGCAATAGCTTGCCGGGACACACAGAACCAGCGTTCCCAGAATGTGCCGTTCCGCTATGATCGGTATGCTGTAAAAGTGCTGCGTTTCAAAGTTTTCAACCGCGGGGTCCGTAAAGCAGTTTGGGCATGAGCCGAACCGCGTTTTGCGCTTGGATACGGCGCTGATACTGAGGGGCAGGCTGCAGCTCTCCAGGCAGCAGGACGAACCATAGTCTGGGCTGATGCTTTTTTGAACTGTGAGCTTTAGCTCTTCGGTTTTAGGGTCGCGAATGAAGATACCGAGCTTTCGGACCTTTTGTCCGCACGGGTGGTCGGTGAGCACATCCAAGGCATGACCGAGAACGTCTTCCAGGGATGTATCGTCAGACTGATCCGTTAAAATGGTATCCAGTAATTTCAGAATGCAATTATGCTCACCTTTTGCCTCGTTAATATTTACAATTGTTTGCATCTTATTGTTGATCCGGATTTATCGATAGTATTCGCGATTTGTTATGTTCTTCAAATACAGCGCAATCCTTCACGTGGAGCGTAAAGAATGTGTGCTGGTTTTTCGAAAAATAACACCTTCCCCAAAAAATGTTCGCAAAAGTTGCAGTTGTCGAGTACGTGTTGAAACGTATTATTGTCATATTTCCCAATAATTTGAGGTGTTTGGCTCTGGCTCGCCTGAGAATTATTTAAGTGGCACCGAGTGCGGCAATCTTTAGTAGGCTTGATTCACTTTTATTTAATGGGCGGGAATAACTATACGGAAGATAGTTGCTTGAAAGGTGCTCTTTTATGTCCCGTGCCTCCGAGGCCGTCCATGAACGGCTGCGATTTGCTGATATTGATGAAATCGTTGTTGCGGGCCTGCGGTCCATTTGGCCGGCCCTTGAAAAGGATGTCGACGGTATCTTGACCGCATTCTACACTCATTTGAGCAAGCATCCGGAAATGGCGGGGATGATCGGTGACAAGCAGCCGCGTCTCGAAAATGCCCAGAAGAAACACTGGCGGAAGCTGTTTACCCAAGGGTTTGATCAAGACTACGTGGACAGCATCAACCGAATCGGCCGGGTGCACAGCCGCATTGGCCTGGAGCCGAGGTGGTACATTGCCGGCTATAAGTTTGTTTTGATCCACCTGCAGGACGCCTTGATCAAGAAGTTCCGGTTTTCGCCGGGCAAACTGGCGCGCGCGCTGTCCAATGTCACAACCGCGGTGATGTTTGATCTCGATATGGCAGTGTCCACCTATCAGGCCGTTCTAATCGAAAAGCAGGCGGACAAGACGAAGGCTCTGAACGCGGCCATTTCCAATTTTGAGCAGATTATCGCGCAACCGCTGGATTCCATTGGATCCGGCGCGCGCACCATGGCCTCGGATGCAGGCGGCTTGATCGAGGTGTCCGGATCGGCCCGGTCGGAGACCGAAACCGCGACCACAGTTTCAGAAGAATCCCAACTCAATGTCCAAACGGTAGCCTCCGCGACGGAGGAACTGTCAGCATCGATTCTTGAAATCTCAAAGCAGATCTCCGGCGCGTCGGACATTGCCAACAACGCGCGGTCCAGCGCGGAAAAGACGACAGGTGACGTCCAAAGCCTGGCCGGCGGCGCACAAAAGATCGGGGATGTGGTCGGATTGATTCAGGCGATTGCCGAACAAACAAATCTTTTGGCCCTGAACGCTACAATCGAGGCCGCCCGCGCCGGTGAGGCAGGCAAGGGATTTGCGGTCGTCGCGGCGGAAGTGAAGGAACTTGCGACCCAAACGTCCAAGGCGACTGAAGAAATCAGCCAGCAAATCGGAGAGATTCAAGGCGCAACCTCAAGCGCAGTCGGTTCCATAGAGACAATTGCGGAAGTCGTCCGGCAACTTGACGAAATGACAGCGTCAATTGCGGCCGCCATTGAGGAGCAGGGGGCAGCCACCAGCGAAATATCGTCCAGCGTACAAACCGTGGCCAATGGCGCGTCTGTTCTGTCCGGCAACATCCAGAGTGTTCAAACGGCAATCAATCTGTCTGATGATACGGCCAGATCGTTCCTGGATGCATCCAAAGACATGGAGCTGGGTGCGCAAACAATTGCCACGGAAATCAACCGCTTTTTCGATGATGTCCGACAGATGAACGGCTAGCGGACACTTCGGCTGAACGGGCAGGCGGTTGTTTGCCGCTGCTGGTTCATTCAATCGGTCCTGGCTCTGTCTAACGGTGCCGCATTTTTTGCGGGCCGGTCCAGCCCGACCCAAGCCTTTCCCTTGACTTTCGGCGCGTGCCGTGGCTTGTGCAGCCCCGACCGGCCTGCCTTGTGCAGGCCGAAGCAATTTTCAGTCAAGAATAAAAAATCGAGGACACAATGCATCCTTTCCGCAGTCATACGTGCGGCGACTTGCGCGCATCCCATGTCGGCGAAAACACGCGCCTGTCAGGCTGGGTCCACCGCGTGCGTGACCATGGCGGTCTCCTGTTCATCGACCTGCGCGACCACTACGGAATTACGCAGTGCGTTGTTGACCCGGACAGTGATGCCTTTGCTTTGGCCGAAACAGTGCGTTCCGAGTGGTGCATTCGCATCGATGGTGAAGTGAAAAAGCGGACGGATGAGACCATCAATTCCGGCATTCCGACCGGCGAGGTCGAGATTTTCATCCGCGACATGGAAGTGCTCGGCAGTGCGAAAGAACTGCCGCTACCGGTCTTTGGCGAACTGGACTACCCGGAAGAGGTACGGCTGAAGTACCGCTATCTCGATTTGCGCCGCGAGAAGCTGCACAACAACATGATTCTGCGCTCCGAGGTGGTCAAGGATCTGCGTGAGCGCATGTGGTCCATCGGGTTCAACGAATTTCAGACGCCGATCATTACCGCATCCTCCCCGGAAGGCGCGCGCGACTTCCTGGTGCCGTCCCGTCTGCATCCGGGCAAGTTTTATGCCTTGCCGCAAGCCCCGCAGCAGTTCAAGCAGCTGCTGATGGTCTCGGGCTTCGACAAATACTTTCAGATCGCGCCGTGTTTCCGCGATGAAGATCCGCGCGCCGACCGCTCGCCGACCGATTTTTATCAGCTCGACATGGAGATGTCCTTCGTCACCCAGCAGGACGTGTTCGACACGATCGAGCCGGTGATTGCCGGGTGTTTCGAAAAATTCGGCAATGGTCGTCCGGTGAACCGCGACTGGCCGCAAATCGCCTACAGGGACGCCGCTCTGTGGTACGGCTCGGACAAGCCGGACTTGCGGAACCCGATCAAAATGCAGGTGGTTTCGGAGCATTTCGAAGGCTCCGGTTTCGCAATTTTCGCAAAGCTTCTGGAACAGCCTGGCACTGAAATCCGCGCCATCCCGGCACCCAAGGGCGGGTCCCGCAAATTCTGCGACCGGATGAACAAGTTCGCCCAGGAAGAGGGCCTGCCGGGCATGGGATACATCTTCTGGCGCAAGGCCGAGGACGGCTCGATGGAAGCGGCCGGGCCGCTGGCTAAGAACATTGGCCCGGAGCGGACCGAAGCCATCCGCCAGCAGCTCGGCCTCGAGATGGGTGATGCAGCGTTCTTCCTCGGTGGCAAGCCGAAGGCGTTCGAGCGCGTTGCGGCCAAGGCCCGCGACATCATCGGCGTCGAGCTTGGTCACACCGATCTCAACCGCTTCGAATTCGCCTGGATCGTTGACTTCCCGATTTACGAAAAGGATGAGGAAACCGGCGAGATCGATTTCGAGCACAATCCTTTCTCCATGCCGCAGGGCGGGATGGAAGCGCTCGAGGGCGACCCGCTTGAGGTCAAGGGTTACCAGTACGATCTGACCTGTAACGGCAACGAGCTCGTGTCCGGCGCGATCCGGAACCACAAGCCGGAAATCATGTACAAGGCCTTTGAAATCGCCGGGTATCCGGCCGAAGAGGTCGACAAGCGCTTCGGCGGCATGGTCAACGCGTTCCAGTATGGTGCGCCGCCCCATGGTGGCTGCGCAGCCGGCATCGACCGGATCGTGATGCTGCTGGCCGATGAGGCCAACATCCGCGAGGTCATGCTGTTCCCGATGAACCAGAAGGCCGAAGACCTGATGATGGGCGCGCCGAACGAGCCAACACCGGCCCAGCTGCGCGAGTTGCATTTGCGCCTCAACTTGCCTGAGAGCTGAGGCGCTCCCACATCGGAGCCAAATAGCTTATAGATACGACATCGCCTGGGCCGGATATCCGGCCCTTGCCATATGGAAGGCAGATTGAAATTGCATAACCCTGCAAAATGGCAGGTCTGGACCGACCCGGAGGGCACCGTTCAGCTCGTCAAACGCCTCTTGGTCGAAAACGGCCGGGCCTATGCGCCGAAATATGCGCTTGCGTTTGTTTTTATGGCATTTGTTGCGGGCTCAACGGCGGCCAGCGCCTGGATCATGAAGGACGTGATCAACGAGGTCTTCGTCAACAAAGATCCGGCCATGGTCTACGTGATTGCGGCGGCTGTTCTGGTCATCTTTTCAGTGAAAGGTGCTGCCAGTTACGGCCAGATGATCGTTTTGAGCAGGATCGGCAACTCGATTGTAGCCCGCCTGCAAAAGCGGCTGTTCCAGCGGCTGACACAGCAGGACATGTCCTACTTTGACCGGACGGCGCTTGGCGACCTGGCCGTGCGGATCAACCAGGGGGCAGGGGACGCACGCGGTGTGATCGACATGATTGTCGTCACCCTGGGGCGGGATCTTCTGACGTTGATCGGCCTTGTTTTTGTCATGGTTGCTCAGGACCCGCTGTTGAGCGTCATCGCGCTCGTCATCATGCCGCCGGCTGTGATCGGTGTTTCTTTGCTTGTGCGGCGGGTTCGAAAACACGCCAAGTCGCAGTTTGTGTCATCCACGCGGATCATGTCGGTCTTGCAGGAAACCGCGCTGGGGATCCGGATTGTCAAAGCCTTCGGCGTCGAGCCGGAAATGCGCAGGCGCATGGACAGCGCAGTGGGCGATGTCGAAAAGCAGGCCAACAAGATCGCGGCCCTGAGCGCCCGCACATCCCCCCTGATGGAAACGCTTGGCGGTTTTGCCGTTGGCATGGTGATCCTTTATGGCGGCTATTCGGTTGTTGAGCTCGGCAAGGATCCGGGAGCTTTCTTCTCCTTCATCACCGCTTTGCTGCTGGCCTATGATCCGGCGCGCCGTCTGGCCCGCTTGCAGGTCAATTTGAGCAAGAGCCTGGTTGGCGTGCGGCTAATGTATGAGCTCCTTGACGATCATCCTGCGCTTGTCGATGCCGATGGCGCGGCAGAGCTGGCGGTGCCGAAAGGGAAGGTGGTGATTGAGGAAGTGCGGTTCTCATACGGCGAGCCGTCCGTCTTGTCCGGGTTGTCGATGGTGGCCGAGGCCGGCAAGACGACCGCACTTGTTGGCGCGTCAGGCGCTGGCAAATCCACAGTCTTTGCTCTTCTGGAGCGGTTCTACGATGTTGACCGCGGATCGATCACCATCGACGGGCAAAACATTCGAGACGTCACGGTCGAAAGCTTGCGCAGGAACATTGCGGTCGTTACCCAGGACACTTTCCTGTTTGATGTCTCCATACGCGACAACATCGCATTGGGACGCCCCGAGGCTACATTTGACGAGATCCGGCAAGCCGCAATCGATGCCAATGCCGATGACTTCATCATGGAAATGCCCGGAGGCTACGACGCACCTGCCGGCGAGGGCGGTGGGCGTTTGTCTGGCGGTCAGCGCCAACGGATCGCGATTGCCCGGGCCATGCTGCGCAATGCGCCGATCCTTTTGCTCGATGAAGCAACTTCGGCGCTGGATGCCGAATCGGAAGCCAAGGTCCAGTCGGCGCTCAAGCGCTTGATGGAGGGTCGAACCACCTTGGTTATTGCACACCGGCTGTCAACCGTTCGCGATGCGGACATGATCCAGGTGTTCGATCGCGGCCGGGTGATCGAGAACGGCACACACCAAAGCCTATTCCAGCAAGATGGTGTTTACCGGCGCTTGTGCGAATTGCAGTTTCAGGAATCCCGCAAGCCGGACACCGAGCAGTCGGCTGCAGAATAAAAAACGCGCGGCTGTCGGGCCGCGCGCATTTTTCACAAATTTTGTGGCGCTGCTGCTTTACTGATTGGCAGAAATATCGACGCCCAAAACCTGCGGCAGAGTTTGCGGTGCCATCATGGCGGCGCCCATAATCTGCGGGAAGGGAACCGGTGCTGCAGGCGCTGCTGTCACGGTCAGATTGATCGGGTTTTCCAAGAAGCTGGTCACCGCTCCGGAAACCTTGTCCTGAAATTCCTGGTTTTGAAGAACAGCCAGCATCAGGGGCAGCGCGCCGGTCAATTGGGCGACATAGGCCTCGCGATCTTCACCCGCTTCCTTGGCTTGTTTGTCAAGAACACGCTCCACGAGCGATTCATTATCGACCTTGATCGAGATGTTCTCCACGGTCACGCCTTGAACGATACCCATCGCCTTGCTGGGATCATCCTGTGTTTCGTTCAGCTGTGAGACAACTTCCCGAGTGACACCGCCGAGGCCGAGATTGAGCGTGACGACACCAGCTTCCGAGCCGGAGACCTGAAGGTCGTTGATCTGCATAGTCGCAGCGTCCGGATCCCATTTTCCTGCGCCCGATACACTGACAACCATGCTGTCATACCCGAGGTCGCCAAGCGCCTTTTTGCCTTCGTCATCGAGGTTTTCTGCAGTGACCGTAATATCGTTGATCGCGAACTTACCGGCTGTCGGCAGATCGCCAGACATTTCGTCAATGGACGACGTTATGCTGCCGATATCGAACTTGTTGCCGTCCTCGTCCTCAAAGATCAGCGTTTGAATGTCTGCGGACGAATAAACCGGGCCCATAGTCGCGTTTTCGGCACCGGCCTTCACCTCCTCCGGTGAGGGCAGCTTGAGATCGGTGGCGCTCAGCTTTGAGACCGCCATTTTGACCTCATCAGAAGTCAGTTCAAAACCGCCCATGTCAAGCTGGCCGATTTCCATGCGGCCATTGTCGAGCACGGACCCGCCTTCCAGCGTTGTGCTGGCAATGTAGACGGAGGTGTTGTCATCGGATTCGTTGGTCAGGCGCAGGTCGGTGATCGTCACCGAACCGCCATTGTCGGTGACCGTTCCGTAGCTTTCGACTTTGCCGTTATCTGTTTCGAAGATCGTCATGAAACCGTCGGCAACGGCGTTTCCTGACGGCTCGAAAGCGGCAGCAGGCGTTGCCAGTAAGGAAACACCGAGCAGGAGCGCAAGGCGGCGGGAGCGGAATGCGGAACGGGCAGTCATTACAATAAATCTCCAAAAACTGGGGCGCGAAACGCCAAGTCAGCTGCACGATGGTGCAAGCACATGAAGGACGCAAGGCAGAATTGCCCTCAACGGGATTTGGCAGGTCATTTACGTCGATTGCGTGACGCAGGGCCCGGCGTATCGGTGTCCGTGCCTGCGAACCTTCGCTTAACCACCTGTGGATCACGTATTCGCAAGGCGATCCTTGGTGAGAATCCCGATATCTTGCTGCAAAATGACAAGCCTTCAGAGCTTGTTTACCAAGACCCTGCACAGTCTCAGGGTCGCATCTCAAACTCGGGATAACGGGTGTCTGGCCGGTACATAGTCTTCTTGCGCGCTGTCTTGATCGCCATTTTTCTGGCGACTGCGCCGTTGTTTGTGGCCAACATAATATTGAACCAGTACGCGCGCAGCCAAGCCCTCAAAGAAATGGACGCTATGGGCATGCGCTATATCCAGCGTGCGGAAGATGCCATCAGCCAGACCGTCACAGCTTTGCAGCGTCTCGCCCGTGATGACATTCAGACCTGCAACGCGGAGGACCGGGTTCTTTTTCAAACCCTTGTGACCAGCGAAGGCATGATCGATGCCGTTGGCCTCGTGGATTCACAGGGCAAGCGGATGTGCATCACCCCTGACATGGAATTGACGGGGGAGGCCGTGCTTCCGGTTCTTCGGGAGGACGGGCCGCTCGTTGGTATCGGCATGCTGGACCGCGAATATCTGGGCGCACGCTCTGCCGTCATCAGTTGGGATCTGCGCAACGGCAACCGGCTCTTCGCCGAGGTCACACCGGCTGTGATCGCGTCGGATCCGGGGCCTGAATACCTGCGGGCCTACCGGCGGGCCGAATTGCGTTTGGGCAACGACCTGCTCTGGTTTGCAACGGGCGGCTACTCTTCGGAGGCAACCGATTCATCAGATACTCTGGTCGCGGCAGTATCATCGCCGAATTACCCGTTGCGTGCCACAATCGTTGCACCCGAATCCGCGGCGATCCAAGCTGTTCAGGCATTGAAGGTCATTGCCGCGACAGCTTGCGTTGCGTTGGCGATCATTCTGGTTGCCGTCGGCGTTTGGTTCTCCTGGCGTCCGGAAAGCGAAGCCAATGACGAATTCGTTGCGGCGATCAAGAATGGCGAGTTCATACCGTTTTATCAGCCGGTTATTGACATCGAAACGGGCCGGATGCGTGGCTGCGAAGTGCTGATGCGTTGGCGGCGGCCAAATGGGGTTCTGGTGTCTCCGGGGCAATTCATGGCCTATGCCGAAACCTATGGCCATATCTTTGATATGACCCGGTCGCTCATGATGCAGACTGCCCGCGAAATGTCCGGGTACTACGGAGACAATCCGGATCTCAAATTGTCAATCAACCTGTTCGCCGGACACTTTCTTGACCGCGAAATCGTGAATGACATCAAAGTTATCTTTGGTGAAACCGATATTTCCTATCAGCAAATTGTTGTTGAGGTGACCGAACGCCATCCGCTCGCCGATCTGGAGCTGGCCCGCAAGATCATCGCCGAACTCCAGTCTCTCGGCGTCAGGGTTGCGTTGGATGACGTTGGGACCGGCCACGGCGGGATGGCATACCTTCAAAAGCTTGGAATCGATATCATTAAGATCGACAAGATGTTCATCGATACGATTGGCATGGACGACAGTTCGACCACGATTGTGGACTCCATGGTCGAGCTTGCCGACAATCTAGGAATGGGCATCATCGCCGAGGGCGTTGAGCAACAAGAACAGATTGACCGCCTTTTGGACCTTGGTGTCACGGCGGCGCAAGGATATCATTTTGCACCACCAATGCCCTGTGGCGAGTTCCTCGAGTTTGCTGAGAAAACAGAAGCGGAAGCGGACGAGCGCGAACGGTTGGCCGCTGAGGCGGCCGCTGCAGAGCGCGCGGCGGCAAACGCCGCTTGATTGCGGTTTTTTGACAGTCCCTCCAGTGTGTTTTGCCGACAATATCTGAGCCGAAACACCCAGCTCCGTCCGTTATCGCGGCAGGGTGAACGCTTCGCCTCTTGTCTGTACCAGCTGGACGGTATATTTGTGCCCATACTGTACTGACCAGACGGTATATTCATGCAAACCGCGAAACATTCAAAAAGCACAAAAGCAGACATCCTGGATTCCGCGCTCGATATCGTGCGTGAAGCAGGGGCGTTGAGCCTGACCATTGATGCGGTTGCCGAACGCAGTGGTTTTTCAAAGGGCGGGGTTCTCTACAATTTCCCGACCAAGGACGCGCTGATTGCCGCCATGGTGCAACGTCTTGCAGACCGCTTCGCGGAGGAAATAGAAACGGCACGCGCAAGCCACATGCGCAGCAAAAGTCCGACATTGGCGGCAATGGTCGATGTGACAGAAATCTGGCTTCGGGAAAACAAGAGCATCGCCCGCGCCATTCTTGTCACACACATGAAATCGCCAAACCTTATCGATTCCTTCATGGCGCTGAAAAAGCGGCTGAAGGATGCCATCCGTGCAGAACACCCGGATTTTTCCGAGGCACTCGCCATCTGGTGCTCTCTGGAAGGTCTTCATTTCGCCGACGCACATGGCGTGATGCTTCATACGGATGACGAACGCACCGGCATTTTTGCGAACCTACGCCGCCGGCTCTCTCTAACCTGAAGAGTGTTGAAATAAAGACATGCCCTTGGAAACGCATTTCGGTCGTACGCTTCGGCGTGTAGGTTTTGTTATGGCAGCATTCGGCGTTCTGGCTGCCTGTCAGGAAAACACAGAAAATCCGATCGCTGAAGCAGAGGCCGACCTGCATTCTGCGCCTCGGCCTGCCAAAGTCTTTCAAGTAACCGACCAGATAGGTTTGCTGGAGCGCCGTTTTGCTGGCCGGGTTGCCGCGGTTCAGACAGTGGACCTGTCGTTTCAGGTTCCCGGCCGTCTGGTCCAATTGCCCGTGCGCGAAAGCCAGCAGGTGAACGAGGGCGATCTCATCGCCAAGCTTGACACGACGGACTACGACCGTGCCCTGCGCGAGGCGACCATCAATGCGGACCAGGCCAAGCGTGATCTGGACCGCCTCGAAACGCTCCGGGACCGTTCGGTTATCTCGCAGTCCTCATATGATGAACAGAAAAATGAGTATGATCTTGCTGTTGAAGCCTTGAAACGGGCGAAGCAGGATTTGGAATACACCGAATTGCGCGCGCCGTTTGATGGGATCGTTTCGACGCGGCTTGCGGAGAATTTCACGAATGTTGCTGTTGGAACGCCAATCGTCCAGCTGCACGATGTGTCGGAAGTTCAGGTGGACATCAACGTTGCCGAGGCCCTGTTTGGAAGGGTGACGGAGTCGGAAGTGGCCTCTATCGAGGCAAAATACCCGGCCTATGGCGCAAAGACGTTCCCCCTGGAGTATCGCGAGCATTCCTCGCAGGTCGATGAAGTCACACAAACCTATCGCATCACTCTCGCGATGCCGCGCAACGATGCGGAGGAATTGTTTCCGGGCATGACAGCGTCGGTTTCGGTGAAGTTCTTGCCGGAGGGGCTGGAGCTTGGCGAACAGTTGCTGGTGCCATCCAGCGCGATCGCGGTCGATGGGGACGGCCAGCCGTTTGTCTGGAAGTACTCCGAGGACAACGGTCAGGTGTCAAAGCAGCCGGTCGAAGTCGGAACAGTCATGGGTGATTTCATGCCGGTGAGCGCGGGACTGGACGTCGGTGATGAGATCGTCTCTGCCGGCGTTGCTTACCTGAGCGATGGTCAATCGGTACGGCGATTGAACTGATCCCGCACACACAACACTCTCCAAGGATCAGCACCTGTGGATATAGCTGCCTATTCAATCCAGAAACCAGTCAATACCTGGATGATCGTTCTGATGGCCCTGCTTGGTGGTCTGTGGGGTCTTACCACGGTTGGCCGGTTGGAAGACCCTGCCTTCACGATCAAAGAAGCTCAGGTCATCACCCAATATCCGGGGGCGACCGCGGCGGAGGTTGAAACGGAAGTCACCGAGCGTCTGGAAACTGCCATCCAGCAAATGCCGCAGCTTGACCTGATCACATCGGCGTCGGAGCCGGGCCTGTCGCGGATCAGCGTTGAGATCAAGCCGACCTATGATGGGTCTGAGTTGCCGCAGGTCTGGGACGAGTTGCGCCGCAAGGTCAATGACGAGGTCCGCAACCTTCCGGCCGGCGCCGGAACGCCACTGGTTTACGATGCATTCGGTGATGTCTATGGCCTGTTCTACGCCTTTACGGCGGATGGCTACACCAACCGCGACATCCGTGAGACCGTGAAACAGATCAGGCGCGAACTGCTGACGGTTGAAGGGGTCGGAAAGGTCGAGGTCGCGGGCGAGCCGGAGGACGTCATCTATCTCAATGTCGACCAGGATAAAATCGCCGGGCTCGGAATTTCGATGACAGACATTGCCGGGGTGCTGGATGCGGAAAACCGGATCCAGTCGAACGGGTCGGGCATCTCCGGAGACAAACGCATCCGGTTGATGACCGCTTCGGCCTTTGATGATTTCAGGGGCATTCAGGACCTTGTGATCGGGCGGCCCGGTTCAACCGCGATGATCAGGCTTTCCGATATCGCAACGCTGGAGCTCGGCGAGCCTGAACGCCCGAGTCGTTTGATCCGCCACAATGGCCACGAAGCGGTAACCATCGGCGTGTCCCAGGTTGACGGCACCAACATTGTCGAAGTTGGCGGGCGGGTGATTGACAAGCTGGCCGAGGTGGAAGCCCGGCTGCCTGTCGGCATGCAGATCCATCCGATCTATGAACAGAACATCGTGGTCGATGAATCGGTCAACGGCTTCATCACCAATCTGGCTGCCTCGGTGGTCATCGTGATTGCAGTCCTGGCTTTGTTCATGGGGTGGCGCGCGGCACTTGTGGTCGGCACGGTGCTGCTGCTGACCGTGATGGCAACCGTCCTGTTCATGCGCATCTTCAACATCGAGATGGAGCGGATCTCGCTCGGCGCATTGATCATTGCCATGGGCATGCTGGTGGACAACGCCATCGTTGTGGCCGAAGGCATGATGATCATCATGCAGAGGGGCATGAAAGCCATCCAGGCTGCGAGCAAGATCGTCCGTCAAACCATGTGGCCACTGCTCGGCGCGACCGTGATCGGCATCATGGCGTTTTCCGGCATTGGCTTGTCGCCGGATGCAACCGGCGAATTCCTGTTCTCGCTGTTCGCGGTGATCGGCATTTCGCTGATCTTGTCCTGGGTGTTTGCGATCACGGTGACGCCGCTGTTCGGAAAGTATTTTTTCCGCACAACCGAAGGCAATTCTGACGATCACGATCCTTACAAGGGTATTATCTACGCCACCTATCGCGCTTTCCTGGTCGGCACGTTGCATGCGCGGTTGCTGACAGTGGCGGTGCTTGTCGGGATTACGGTCACCTGCATCATGGCGTTCGGAAACGTCAAACAGGCCTTTTTCCCCGATAGCAACACACCGCTGTTTTATGTCAA
Source organism: Roseibium hamelinense (assembly GCF_007830545.1). Classification (GTDB taxonomy): domain Bacteria; phylum Pseudomonadota; class Alphaproteobacteria; order Rhizobiales; family Stappiaceae; genus Roseibium; species Roseibium hamelinense. Next base: position 791,065 of record NZ_VLLF01000001.1, on the reverse strand, counting down.
TTACTGGGCGCCCCAGGGAACGGATATCCGCGCCACCGAAACGGCGCTCAGGGGCATGGAAGAGACCGTGCTGAATGATGAGCGTGTTGAGGCTGTCACCAGCTTCGCTGGCGGCGGCGCGTCACGCTTCATGCTGACCTATGCACCGGAAGACGCAAACCCGGCGTATGGGCATATGATTGTTCGCACCACGAGCCGCGAAGTGATCGACCGGCTGGCGCTTGATCTGCGGGAACAGTTTGCGACCGAATACCCGTCTGCGCAGATCATTACGAAACGGCTGGTCTTCGGACCAGGTGGCGGGGCCAAGATTGAGGCCCGGTTCTCCGGTCCGGATGCGAATGTGCTCAAGCGCCTTGGCGGGGAGGCTCAAGCCATCTTTTCGCTGCCGGACAACAAGCTGGCCGACGTGAACACCGATTGGCGGCAGCGCGAGCTGGTTGTGCGCCCGATCTTCGATGAAGACCGGGCCCGGATCTCCGGAGTGACCCGTGAAGAATTGTCGGTGGCCTTGCAATTTGCCACCGATGGGGTGCGGGTCGGGGCCTATCGTGACAATGATGAGAGCCTTCCGATTGTGGCACGCAAGGCCGAACAGGATGGCATGTCGGTAAACGAAAGCGTTGCCGATACCCTGATTTGGACCGCAAGCCAACGGCGTTACGTGCCGGTTGACCAGGTGGTCACGGAGTTCGTTATGGAACCGCAGGATACGGTCATTCACCGTCGCGACCGCGTGCGCACGCTAACCGTGAAGGCCGAAACCACTGCCGGTGAAACTGCATCTGCGGCCTTGGCCCGTGTCCGTCCTCAGATAGAGTCAATCTCCTTGCCCCCGGGCTACAGCTTGGAATGGGGCGGGGAGTACGAAAGCACAAATGATGCGCAGGCCTCTCTGGGCGCTCAGCTTCCGCTCGGCTTTCTGGTAATGCTGATCATCTCGATCCTGTTGTTCGGATCAGTGCGCCAACCGCTGATCATCTGGTTGATGGTCCCCATGTCGATCAATGGTGTCGCCATCGCCCTGCTTGCGACCGATACGCCGTTTGGTTTCATGTCGCTGCTCGGCTTCTTGTCGCTGTCTGGCATGTTGATCAAGAACGCGATCGTTCTTCTGGAGGAGATCGACCTTTTGATCCGCGAAGGCATGGAGAAGTATCAGGCGATCGTACAAGCGAGCGTGTCGCGTATGCGGCCGGTGATGCTTGCGGCCATCACCACAATCCTCGGCATGGCGCCGTTGTTGTCTGATGCGTTTTTCCGCGGCATGGCGGTGACAATCATGGGTGGACTGGCCTTTGCAACCGTGCTCACCCTGATTGCAGCGCCGGTGCTTTATGCCCTGTTTTTCCGTGTGCGCCCGCCCAAACGGGAGAAAGGAAACACCGCCGAAACCGGGCAGCCTCCCGCAGATGCCATACCGGCAGAATGACCGGTTTTGACCAAATAATAGGCGGCCAAAAGCCGCCTTTTATATTTAAATTCATATGCTTGAAGTGTTTTTCGGATTCTGATTCAGAACTTTAGGTTTCGACAATTTGGTAGGGCGTTTCGAACCAGAATTCCTCAAGATTGTTTCCCTCGCCGATCCGGTCGACAACCGTAAAAAGACCGGGGTCGCAAAGCGGGGTCAAAACCCCGTGCCAGACATTGCGGTGAAAATTGATGCCTTGGCCAGGGTTGGTCCGGAAAGCTCTCGGCGCCCCAGGGTGGCCACCCTCGTCCGGGCAGACGATCACCAGAAACGGCTCCAGCGTCATTGGCAAAAAGGCTTGGCTGCCAAGCGGATGCCGCTCAACCATCTCAAGTGTGTAGGGCAGGGACCGCTTTTCCGATCTAAAGAGGCTGATGCCGGCCTTCGCACCCGGGCCTTGGAAATCCAGGTCGGCCAAGTCGTGGTAACGGCCGCAAAGGCCTTGATTGATCACCTGGGATGGTTCACCCGAAGCGTCCAGAACATCCCCGAATGGCGCAAAGGCTGGCGCGGTCAGAGGCTGAATAACAATCGTGTCTGCCATTGGCTCACCGCAGCTTCATATGCCGGTTGACGTCTTTGTAGAGCAAATAGCGAAACCGGCCGGGCCCGCCTGCGTAGCAGGCCTGAGGGCAGAAGGCGCGAAGCCACATGTAGTCTCCTGCCTCGACCTCGACCCAGTCCTGATTGAGCCGGTAGACGGCTTTGCCCTCCAGCACATAAAGACCATGCTCCATCACATGGGTTTCGGCGAACGGGATCACAGCTCCGGGCTCGAAGGTGACAATGTTGACATGCATGTCATGGCGCAAGTCGTCGGGAGCAACAAACCGTGTGGTTGCCCATTTCCCGTCCGTCCCAGGCATCTCATTGGCCGGCAAATCCTGTTCGCGGGTGACAAAGGCGTCAGGTGTGTCGAGACCAGCGACTTTCTCGTAGGCCTTGCGCACCCAATGAAACCGCACCGGTGTGTCGCCTTCGTTTCTGGCCGTCCAGTCACATATGGGTGGAAGATATGCGTATCCGCCGGGCGCCATGACATGGACAGTGCCGGAGATGGTGAGCGTCAGGGTGCCTTCCACAACGAAAAGAACCGCTTCGGCATCCGGGTCGGTTTCCGGTGTGTCACTGCCACCTCCCGGCTGAACCTCCATGATGTATTGTGAAAAGGTCTCCGCAAAGCCCGACAGAGGCCGCGAGAGCACCCAAAGCCGCGTGCCGGTCCAGAATGGCAAGAAACTGGTCACGATATCGCGCATCGTCCCCTTTGGAATGACCGCATAGGCATCGGTAAACACCGCCCTGTCAGTGAGCAGCTGTGTTTGCGGCGGATGGCCGCCGGTCGGAGCGTAATAGGTAGAGGGGGGCATCGGGCAATCCAAACGCGCTGTTTCATGGCTGAAGCGGGCTTCAGCCGGTGACTCGGTCGCGCAGTTTAGAAATAGAGCGGGTTGTCGCCAAGCGGAAACACAGTGCTTCGTGCGACAGCGGCGTACCATAAAGAACCCCGCCCGGGCAGTCGGGCGGGGTTCGGCAAGCTGGCAGATGGGGTTACACGCTCGCGGATCGTGCTTTGCGAAGCTCTGCTCGGCTTGCTTCAACCTGATCCAGAACGGTCTCACAGGCAGACGTCCGTTTCGTGGTCAGGAAGGTGCTCATGCGATCCTCAAGGTCTTTAAGCCGTCGCTGACGCGTATCCGCGACGGGAGGGCGGGTAGGTGCGAACATAAACGGCCAGAACATCGGTTGCATGGCGGAATACCTTTCAGGTTGGGAGAAGATCACCACGTTGATTTCGGTCAAGAACACGTTCGATCCGGGCGATCTCATCGCGGATGCGAAGCTTGAATTTCTTCAATGTGCGTACGTGAACCACGTCTGGGGCAGGACGTTTTTCTTCCCGCCGGATCTGGTGCTCCAGCGTTTCGTGCTGGCTGCGCAGAGCTTTCAAGCGGGTGTACATTTCAAAGTCTCCTAGGTTCGTTGACGACACTCAGAATATGGTTTGTTTTGATCGATAGGTGAAATACATTGATTGTATCAAATTGATAGAAACTATCTATGAGTTGAAATTTCGCCATGAGCTTTCGTCCCTCTGCCAGGCAACTGGAGTATTTTCTCGCCCTTTCAGAGACCGGCCATTTCGGGCGCGCGGCGGAACGCTGCAATGTTTCACAGCCAACTTTGTCTTCACAATTCAAACTGTTGGAAGACCAGTTGGGGGTCGCTTTGCTGGACCGCGGGGCGGGCGATATCAGCCTCACACCAGCGGGCGAGGCATTGCTGCCTTTGGCGCATCAGGCCATCGAAACCTTGGACGAAATTGTGGCGGCTGCCAATGCGCGGATTGGCAATCTGGGCGGCTTGGTGCGCCTGGGCGTTGCCCCGACTTTCGGGCCCTATTTCATGCCGCATATTTTGCCGCGTTTGAAGGACACATTTCCGGACCTTGAGCTTTACATTCGTGAGGAGCGGCCCGCTCAGCTGTTGCCGGATTTGCAAACAGGTGCGCTGGACTGTGTGTTGTGTCCGGCGCCGCTGGCGTCTGACCGTGTTGAAAGCGAGATCATCTGCAGCGAGGAGTTGCTGCTGGCGGTGCCCTCGGATCATCCCCTGGCAGGGCTTTCAAGCGTTCCCCTGGATGCGCTTCGCGGCGAACGGCTCCTGACCCTCGGCCGGGGCCACCGGCTCTATGAGGATGGCCAGCTGCTTGCTCAGCAATCCGGTGCGGTGTTTAGGGCGGATTATGAAGGCACCAGCTTGGACGCACTGCGTCAGATGGTGTCGATCGGCATGGGGCTTGCCCTGTTTCCGGCCGGTTATATTGCATCGGAGTTCGGCAAGGAGACGCGTGTCCTGCTGAAATCGATCGACGGATTTGCCATGAAACGTGACATTGCGCTCGGCTGGCGCAAGGCAAGCGCGCGCAGGCCGCACTACCAGATTATTCTGGATATCAGCCGGAGAACGGCAGCGGATATGGCAGTGCCGGGCATTCGGGCCGCTGCGAGGTGAACGATATGCGGTTTGCAGGACCGGCTGCTTCATGTTGAACTGCGGCAGGGGAGCCGGTCAGGCTTTCAGGTCAGGAGGTGCCCATGCCGCATATCTCAAGCGATTCCGATTTTCAGACTGTCATCACCACCTTTGAAATGACGCCCGGCACATGCTTCGATCTCCTGGATGAACTCAAGGATGCCTATAGCCACTTCATCCGTCATCAGCCGGGCTTTATCGGGGCTGGGCTTCATGTCAACGACGCGCAGACCCGCATTGCCAACTATTCGCAATGGCGGCGGCGTGAGGACTTTCTTGCAATGCTCCGCTCCGATGAAATGCGGACCCGGAACCGGCGGATCAGCGCGCTTTGCAAGAGCTTTGAACCGGTCATGTATGACGTTGTCGAGAGCATCGACTGAGCGGTCCGACAGAAACCTATTCGGCGGGTGATCCCGGGGCTGTTGGCTTGGCCCCGGGACCGTGATCGGCTTGTTATTCGTACTTTGCGAGGATCTTGGCCTGGGTGCCGTCCGCGATCATGCTGTCGAGCGCCGCCTGCATTTTGTCGACAAGCGCCTTGTCCGTGCCCGGATTGCACGCGATGCCGTCAAGCGACTCTGCAAGAACGATTGATTTCTCGACTTCGACGCCGTCACGAACCAATCCGTTAAAGTATGCTTCCGATACCGCAATCAGGTCGGTGCGACCCGCAACGAGTTTTTTGACAGACGTTTCCATGTTTTTTGCCGGGTCGATTTTCGGAAAGCCTTCGTTCTTCAGGATGGACTCTGTGTAATCATCGGTTTGCGTGCCAACGGTGAAGGCTTTGGCTTCTTCCAGATTGGTCGGGTTCACATCTGAGCCCGCCTTTTTGATCAAAAGCGTGGTCGCTTTATTGAGCGGCTCGACCCAAAGGAACTTCGCATCACGTTCTTCGGTATGCGCGGTTGTGAAAACGCAGTAGCCGGCTTCATTCTCGGCAAGACCCAGAGCCCGGGACCATTGAGCCATTTCCACATCATAAGTGATGCCGGCCCGTTTCATGATCTCGAAAGCCTGATCGGCGCCAAGGCCTACAATTTTGTCACCCTCTTTGAAATTGTAGGGTGGGTAGTCTTCCGTTGTAAGCTTGATGTCGGCTGCGAAGACGCTTGTTGCGAAGGTTACTGCGGCAATTGCCGTAATTGCACGAAGAGCGGACATGTGTGTTTCCCCCTGTGGAAAGTCGATCCGATCCCAACGGTCTATCAGGGAGAAAATTTAAGAAGTATTTTAAGGCATTCCGCAGCGGCAGTTCAATTGAAGTTTAGTGAACCAATATCTGCTGGTCTGTTAAAATTCCGAGCGGTTTCTTTTAAGATTTCTTAATACAGCGTCTCCGCCGGCAGAGTTTGATACTGGGGCCCGGTATTTTAACATTGAGAGCCCAAGTAATATATATGTGATTGTGAATTACAACTCAGAATAAATGTCGGGGTGTTGATCCAAATAAAGTATACACAGAACAATTCGTGTAATGAAAAACCCACCGGATGGGTATCCGATGGGTTTGCAGAGTTTTTTTATGATGGTCCGCCAAATAAAATTGCCGATGGGGTTTGTGCCTCAGCGATCTTATGTTTTTCTCTGCTAAAGATGCGATACCCAATCACGATGATTTTCGTCAACCATGTTCCGAGAAGTCTGTTACAGTAACTTCTCAAAATGGGAAGAAGAAGACTGGCGGTGCCGTGAGACGACGATCCGTGACCCTGGAGCAGCTGGAGGTGCCTGATAATGAGCAGGCGCGGCGCAGCGCGCGGCTGATCGAGCTTCATTTGCAACTGACCCGCATCATCCTTGATATGTCACATCAACTGACCATCGATGAAGCAATCATCCGTGAGGTTATATTTGCGAATGATATGCGCGATAGAACGACACATATTTCGGATATTGTCGAATATACGGGTCTTTCTGTCTCGTCCGCACACCGCAAGATCAAGAAGCTGATTGATATGGATCTGGTCGAGCACAGAAAAGAGGGCAAGCGGCTGGTTCTGCGCACATCAACGCGTGTCTTAAACGGCCGCTATTGCTACGATGGTGGCGTCCCCGTGATGGATGTGGCGTTTGACGAGATCAGTAAAATGATCAATGACATACTGCGCGGTTGATTTCCCAAATTGGAAAGTTCCAGTTTCAGCTTTTTAAGACCGGCCGGTCAAAAAAGTTGCCAACTCCTGAGGCGGCTAGTCTGTCGTGCTTGCTTCCCACCGCGCGCGGGATACCACAGGCATCTCCCTCAAGGTGTTGACGGCGGCGTTCAGCTCCTTGCGATCAACGGACGTGCTCACGAGAACAGCGGTGATTTCGATAAGACTGTCCGAAAGAGCGGACTGGCGAATGTCTGCGACAGGATAGCGTGCCTTGTTCAATTCAAGGATGACCGCCTCCCGAACTTCTGAAACATGGCTTGCCTCGGCAATGATGAGCACTTCATAGATTGCCTCGGACTGCTCTTCGTTGAGCGGGGCGCGGTTGATCCAGTTGACCAGCGGCCGGAGCAGCGTATTTCCGGCGATTACGAAGCCGGTGACCATCACTGCCTCTGCGATCATGTCTGCGCCTGCACAAGCGCCAACGGCGGCGGAAGCCCAAAGTGTTGCTGCCGTATTGAGCCCGCGCACATCGGCGCCGTCTTTCATGATAACCCCGGCGCCGAGGAAACCGACGCCGGAAACTACATATGAAATGACCCGTGTCGCACTATCCGCGTCGGTGGAGACAATGAACGCCAGATCGACAAATGCCGCAGCGCCGAGTGCCACCAGGACGTTGGTCCGCAGTCCGGCACTGCGCTGACGATATTGCCGTTCTGCGCCAATGATCGTACCGAGGACAAATGCAGCCAATAGGCTTACGAAACTGTCGGCCATGGAAACGGAATTGAAATTCTGGATAAACAGCATGGTGCACCGGCAAGGTAAGCGACTCAAATACGCAGCTTGCGCGGAGGATTGGCGTGAGCTGCGATGAGACGCAAGCGTTTTTGTTCTCCGGCGGGCCGGTCACGGCTTTTTTGAGCGATGCCTGTACATAGATGGTGCCGGGCAATCCCGGCACCATCTGGCTGAGCGCGTGCGGGCGCCTGGCCTAGTATGTCAGCTTCAGTTTCGTCTGGATTGCGTACGCCCAGGAAGAGCCGTAGTCGTAGTTTGTTGCGGCTTGGTTGGCCGATGCCCGGTTGGTCAAGTCGCCGTTTCCAGGCGTTTTATATGTTGCGGCTGTTCCGATCGACCATTCCATGTGTTCGTTCAACGCGAAGCTGCCGCCAACGCCAAGCGAATAGGTGTCCGAATAGGTCTGACCAATGCCGCGGTCCCATTGGATGCCGGTTTGGAAACTCGCCCAATCGTTGAACTGATGGCCAATCGCGGCACGCACCGTCCATCCGTCTTTATAGCCGAGAAACCGGTCGACGGTCAGCGCTCCGGCGGCATTTGCAACGGTCAGTTCTTCCACGCTCGACCAATTGACCCACTTCACACCGAATGAAGCCAGCCATTTCGGTGCAATCCCGCTTTGTACATTCAGTTCAACCGACTGGGGCAGGGTGATGGATGCAAAACTGTCAAAAGCCGTGACACCCGTGACCTCGGTTGTTCCGTCAAGATCAACGGAAACCGGGGAATCGTAGATCACGCTCGCCCGAATGGCATATTGAGGCACCTCATAGGCAATGCCCGCGCGCCATCCCCAGCCTGGGTCAGCCGATTGCAGATCGACTTTGGTCGGCGCCGAAGCGGTTGCGCTCAGCGCTGTCAGATTTTCCGCATAGTAGGTCAGGTCAACGATGCCGGCGCCACCAATCGCCCGGATGAAATGGCCATCTTGGACCTGAAAGCGATAGCTGCAGCTTGCGTTCCAGGCCGTGCTGCCAGCGGATGTCTTGGTTAGGGAAAAGCGGCCCTGCCAGGTTTCATCCAGATTTTCCTCGATTTGATAAGGATCGTTGACGCGCCCCATACAGGCAATATCGTCGGTGATCTGGAATTTGAGCGCGCCTTGATAGTTCCAGATGTTTGGCGTTGCCCGGCTGGTGGCACGGCCTGGCACAGGCACGCCGCCGAACAGCGTGGCTGATGTGGCCATATAGTCGACGTTGCGATCGACATATTTGTATGTGCCCTCGATCACGAACCGGCCCGGATCGAACAACAGTTCGTTGGACCCGATCCCCAATGTATCCCAGCCCCCGGCCATGGCGGCCTGCGCAGAGATGGCCGCAATGCCTCCAACTGCAACCTGTTTCACAATATCTCGAAAAATATACACTGTTCCCTCCCGTAAAAATGCGCCCACGCCGGTTTGTTGTTTTGAAACAGCAGTGGTGCGCAGATTTTCAAATGCCTCCGCAACCTGCCTAAGAGCTTGTTTCGTATCCTTTTTCTGTCATTGAAACCTGAAAGCGCCGCTCCATCAGCCGTTGATAAAGCGCTGGCGACAGGCGGTTTGCGATATGGGCGAAGCGGGCGACCCGGCCAACCGGAATGAACGGCGTCTTCGCGGAAAGACCCTGGAAAATCGTCCGTGCAGCCACCGCCGCCGGCATTTCATCCAAGCCGTCTTTTGCCGAGCCCGGCCGGGCAAGCCCATTGGCGGTTTTTTGGCTGTTGCCGGAATTCGTTGCGATGAAACTCGGCGCGGCCACAAGACAGGCGACACCATAGGGGGCTTCTTCTGACCGTAAGGACTTGAAGAACCCTTCAAGCGCATGCTTGCTGGCGGCATAGGCCGCCCGGTGTGTCAGCGGTGCGAAACCAGCTACCGAGGAGATGGCAAGATGGACACCGCGTGTTTGCCGCAGATCGAGGATCAGATGTTGAGCGAGATGAACGGCTGAAAAATAATTCACCTCGAACAAATGCCGGTGGGCCTCCGGCTGAAGCGACCCTGCCGGCCCGATATGGGTCAATCCGGCATTGTATACAGCAAGGTCGAGGCTCGGCCGTTCGGCTCGCAACACCCGGCAGGCATTTGCAAGTGCGTTTGGGTCCGTTACATCACAGGCTAGGGGGAGCGTGTTCGGCAGGCTCGAAAGCGCCTCTAAGGCCGGGCCAGGCAGATCGATAAGGGCCGTAAACCAACCATGTTTGCGAAGCTCCGCAGCCAAAGCCTGCCCGAGGCCGCCCGCGCCGCCGGTGATAAGTGCTGTCTTCATCACAATCCCGCCTGTTTTTGCCAAAGCGCGAAAGCTTGTGGGCCGGTAACTTTCGGGATGTAGCCGAACCGTGTCTTGAGCTTGGTATTGTCGAGCACCGGTCGGTATTGCAGGAAACGGACCTGCTCGGGCCCGTATCGCGACAATCCCAGCGGCTTTGAAACCGCAAGATATGCGCGGACGGCCCATGCCGGCAGGCGCACCAGAGGCTTGTTGAGGGTTTGCGCGATCTTTTTGAGACTGACAGGATGGTCTGCCGCCACGTTGTAAATGCCCGCTGGAGCTCTCGTGGCCGCCCGCTCCAAAATCTTCACCAAATCATCGGTCCATATGAACACGAATGGACTGTCAGCGCCGGTCAGGCCCAGCAGACGTGGCTTGCGGAACAGGGCGGTGATCTGGTTTTCAACGCCTGGGCCCAGCACCGTGCAGACGCGCAGTACGACCTGTTCGAGTTCGGGGTGGGTCTCCCGATAGGCGGCCAGCAGCTCTTCGACCGCCCGTTTGTGATCGGAGTAGATAAACTCCGGATTGCCGCGCAGCGCGTCTGTTTCAGTCAAAAAAGGCGGGTTGTCGTGGTGGTAGCCATAGGCTGCGCCAGAGGATGTCACGACCAGACGTCTGACTTTCGCGCTAAGGCAGCCCTCGACGACATTGCGTGTCCCAGCGACGTCCACCTGATAGGCTTGTGCACGATCCCGTGGATCGAGAACCGAGGCCAGATGAACCACTGCATCCGGCCGAAGATCCCTTAGAACCTGCTCAATGCCCGGAGCGGTGACATCCAGAGCCACGCATTCGATCCCGTCGGGCACGTGTTCTGGCGTCCGGATGTCTGATGCGATCACAGTGTGCCGGGTTCCATGCAAGGCGTGGCACAGGTGACGCCCGACAGTGCCGTCAGCTCCGGTGATCAGGATCCGCTTCATCGGGCTGCCTCCGTGCGCGAAAACCACTTTGCCAGCGCCAGCCCTGACACTGCGTGCCAAACACCCCAGAACGCCGCGACAACGGCCATTCCGCCAAGGCCTTGGAAAAAGCCGAAGATCAGCACCAATCCGAGGCCAGAGTTTTGAATGCCCGTTTCGATCGACAGGGCACGCCGGTCGTAGGGGCTAAGGCCGGTCAGCGTTGCAATGAGATAGCCGCTCGTCAGGGCGAGCGCGTTATGTGCGACCACGATGGGCACAATCTCGCCCGCAAACGCCGTGAAAAACGTCCAGTTTGCTGTCAGTGCGAGGCCGATGAACGCCATGAAGATCGCCATCGAAAGGATCTGCAGGGGGCGGCGGATGGTGGTTGCCGCAAGCGGGGCCTTGGCGTTCAATGTCATGCCGAGCATGAGCGGCACGAGGAGCATGAGGGAAACAGTCAGCGCCACTTGAACCGGGTTGATTTCAATGGCAGTCAAAAGCGCACGGCTCGGTTCGTATAGCCCGCCCCAAAAGGCGATATTGACCGGTGTCAGCACCACCGAGCCGATGGTGCTGAACGCGGTCAATGAAACCGACAAGGCGGCATTTCCACCCGCCCGGTGCGTGATGAAATTGGAAATGTTTCCGCCAGGGCAGGCAGCCACAAGAATAAGGCCAAGCGCGATTGACCCGCGTGGCTGGACGGCCAGAACCAGCAAGAATGTCACGGCCGGCAGCATCAAAAACTGCGCGAATATTCCGACCAAAAACGGTTTTGGCGTGCGCAGAAGGGCCCTGAAATCGGCCGTTTGAATTTCGATCGCGACCGCGAACATGACGATTGCCAAGATCGCGTTCAACAAGACCATGCTGCCGGGCGAAAAATTCAGCAGCACCGAATCCACATCGCTCATGAGGCAGCCTTTTGCAGTGATGCAATCCGGCTGGTGAGCGCTCTGCGGTAGCTGGTCTTGTCGACGTAATAGGCCATGCGGTCGAGCTTGAGGTAGTCAATGCCGCCGGTCTGGCGCTTGAATCCGTTGGCCTTTTCACGCCGGATGGCATCAGCGGCGGTGGATTTTTGTTCCAATCCCTTGATGTACCGCGCCACCAGCTCGGCCTGTTCATGCCGTCCTTGCCAGCCAAGCCCGGTCGCCTCTACCATGCCAAGAACAAACAGATCGTCCCGGTCCGGATGCATGCAGTTTAAAAACAGGTCAGGGGCCGCCCCCGTCCAATTCAGCAAGGCCTTGTCGATAAACGGATAGTCGAGCACATAACCTGTGGCCGTGACGATCATGTCGTAGCTGGCCTGGGTTCCATCGGAAAACTGAACGATTTTCCCGTTAAGCCGCGCAATGTCCGGTTTGATCCCGACATCGCCGTGCCCGGCATGAAACAAGATCAGGGAATTGACCACCGGGTGGCTTTCGTAAAGTTTGTAATCGGGCTTGGGGAAGCCGTAGCGTTGCGGGTCTCCAGCAAACCAGCGCAAGATGACGCTGTCGATCTTGCGCTTCAGCCACATTGGCAAGTGTGCAGTGCCATTCAGCGTATCGGCGGCGCGGCCGAAAACATATTTCGGGACGAAGTAGTAGCCCCGCCGCATGGACAGGTCGACTGACTTGGCATGGTGGACCGCGTCGACCGCCATGTCGCAGCCGGAATTTCCTGCGCCGACAATCAGGACCCGTTTGCCGTTAAACTGCCGGGCCGATTTGTAATCGGCGGCGTGGATCAGCTCGCCTTCAAAATTGCCTTCAAAGACGAGGCGGCGTGGTGTCGACAACGTGCCATTGGCGATCAGGAGGCCTTTGTAGACACTTTGGTGTTCTCGCCCGTCTTGGGTCTTCCAGGTAAGGCGCCATCCGGCGCCGCTTGGGCCGATTGGAACGGCCTTCAGCACTTCTGTCTTGAAACTGTAGCACCCGTAGAGACCGAAATGCTTAGCAAAACTCTGGAAGTATTGCCTCATTTGCCGGTGAGACGGATAGTCCGGTGTGCCGTCCGGCATTGGGAAGTCGGCAAATTCGGTGGTGGTTTTTGAGGAAATCAGGTGAGCAGATTCGTACATTGTGGACCGTGGGCCGGTGATGTCCCACACCCCGCCCACATCGCTGTGCATTTCAAAACCTTGAAAAGCGATACCTTGTTCCCGCAGCACCTTGGCCATGGCCAAACCCATGGGGCCGGCTCCGATCAAGGCATATTGATCGCGGGTGTCCGGGAGCGTGTCCGGCAGCCCTGCCTCTGGGACGGGTTCGGTTTTTTGTGGCATGGTTCCTCCCGCACACGCTATGGTTTCTATTAAATTGAACGAATGTTCAAATTAAGGCAAGAGATTTTGTAATGTCGAGCCCGAAAACGTCCACGCGCCGGCGCGCACCGAGCAAAAAATCGCTGGCAACCAAAGCGCGGATCCTGGATGCAGCGGAAAGCTTGTTTGCCGTGCGCGGCTTCGACGGGACCTCAATTCGCGACATCGCCGCCGAGTCCGGTTCACCGGTTGCCTTGGTCAATCATCATGGCGGGCCGAAAGAGGATCTGTTTCATGCAGTTGTGGCGCGGCGTGCGGAAACCCTGGCGGAGTTGAGGCTGGAAGCGCTGGAAACGCGCAAGGCAGAGTCGGGGGATCTGATTTTGCGGGAAATCTTGAGTTGTTTCGTGCGCCCGTTTTTGCACCTTGCTTTCGGGCCGGACAAGGGATGGGTCGCTTATGGTCGCCTCATAGCGCTGGTTTCGGCCGATGAGCGCTGGAAGGAAATCGCGGCTGAGTGTTTTGACCCGACCGTATCTGTGTTTTTGGACGAGCTTTCGGAAATCTGTCCCAACGCTTCCCGCACGACCTTGAGTGCTGCCTTCGTTTTTATGGTGTCAGGCATGCTCGCACTGACATCCTCCAGCTGGCGGATTGGCGCGGTGGCGAAGCTCAAAGAGGAGACTGACCTCGTGGAAGCCTTGCTAGACTATTCAGAGGCCGGGTTTATCCGGCTTTGCGGCGATACAGCTCGTTGATATTCAAAGCTAGTCCCTGGACGGGGGCGGGGCCGTTGATTGGCGCACAACCAGCGAACCACGGATCGCGAAATCCGTTTGTTCCTCGGTCGGCAGGAAAATACGCTCGACGGCACCCGATGCCATATCCTCAATGGGCTGGCGCAAAGTCGTCAGGCGGGGAACCACAAGGGAGGCCAAGGCGATATCATCGAAACCGGTGACTGACAGGTCTTGCGGAACGTTGATCCTAAGGTCGCGCGCGCTGCGCATGACGCCGATCGCCTGCTGGTCACTGGCAGCGGCGATGGCCGTCGGCCGCTCGGACGGGCTGCTTTCCAAAATCAGTCGGCCGATCGCTTCACCCGCATCATAGCTGAAATCGCCATGATAGATGGCGAGCTCCACCGGGTCGTCGTCGCTGGTCAGTTTTTCGATTTGCTCGACAAACCCATCCCGCCGTTCCCGCGACACGCCCATGCCTTCCGGTCCGGCGATGTAGGCGATTTTTCGGTGGCCGAGATCATGCAGGTGGGCGGCGAGTTTGCGCGAACCGTCCCGCTGATCAGTCGCAACAAGCGGGTACGATCCGTACCTGCGGTCGAGAGAAACGATTGGAATATCGGCTGTAAACGGACGGCTGCCATCGGTCGCAGCAACGACGAAGATCCCGGAGACCGCCCGGTCATGAAGCGCCGAGACCTGTGTGCGTTCCGTGTCCGGATCGTCGTGGGAATTGGCCAGCATGACCGATTGACCGCGTGTTGCCGCTTCCATCTCAATGTTCTTGGCAAGCTGGGCGAAGAACGGATTGGTAATGTCCGGCACGATCAGACCGACGACGTCGATACTGTTGGTTCTCAGTGCTCTGGCTGCCAGATTCGGTTTGTAGTTCAGCTCGCGCATCGCCGACAGAACCCGCTTGCGCAGGTCTTCCTTGACGGTGTCGTTGTCTGCAAGCACGCGTGATACCGTGCCTACGGACACGCTGGCTTTCTTGGCTACGTCTTTTATCGTCGGCATGCGGGACCGTTTATTCGGATTGCTCATCATGTTTGAACCACTATGGCACAAAACAATCAAGCACTTGTGAAGGTCACGCTGTCTCTACCGCAGAAAAGGTCTCCAACTCTTTAAGATCGGGCAGCGAGGAGGAGGCACCTTTGCGTGTCGTCGCGAGCGCGGCGGCGCGCATGGCAAATGCGATGGCCTCTTCAAAATGGCTGCCTCGTGCAAGTTCGGCCGCCAATGCGCCATTGAAGCAGTCTCCTGCCGCTACGGTGTCGATGGCTGCAACCTTTGGTGCTGTGCGCATGCCGCGTTCGTTTCCAAAGGACCAGGCAACGCCATGACCGCCCATCGTCACCACGGCGCCTTTGAGTCCGCGGCCTGCTAGAGTATCAGCGGCCGCGAGTGCGTCCTCCAGGGTGCTCAGCGTCCGGCCGAGCAGGCTTCCGGCCTCGCTTGCATTGGGTGTTAGAATATCAAATGCCGCCAAAACATCCGGTCCCCATGCGGCAGCCGGCGCGGGCGCTGGATCCATAATCACCAAGGCATCACCCTGACGGGCAAGACGGGCAGCGGCTAGCGACGTTTCCAGGGCGATTTCGTTTTGCAGCAGCACGACGCTGCTGTTTTGCAGAAGGTCTGCGTGCTGTTCCGCATCGGCTGGCCGCAGGGCGGCGTTGGCCCCTGCGGACAGGCGGATCAGATTGTTGCCGTCCGGGCCGACGTCGATGAATGCCAAACCTGTTTGATGGTCTGCCAGTTGGGCAAGACGGCATGTGACGCCGAGGCCTTTCAGATCTGCCGCGGCGCTCTGGCCGAAAGCATCTTGGCCTATGGCGGCGACCAGCGTCACATCCGCCCCGAGTTTTTTGGCCGCGACAGCCTGGTTGGCCCCTTTGCCGCCAAGCGCGGTGGCGGTCTCGCGAACCGGAATGGTTTCGCCAATCTCGGGCCAGCGGTCGAGATAACACACCAGATCGATATTGACGCTGCCAACTATGGTCACCGGTTTCAAAACGCTACTCCGCTGATCAGGATGATATTGGCATAGGGCGTCGTTTCGCCGGTCCGGATCACGGCCCGGGCTTTTGCCGTGCGCGCCTTGAACGCAGTGTGAGACACCTTGGTCACCGGATTGCCGGTTTCCGTCCCGGCACGCCAGGCACTGAGTTCGCGCTGCATAAGTTTCTCGGTTTCCACCCCGGCCTCTTCGGCGTAAACCGCGCCCTCTATGACCAGTTCGCTGCGCAGGGCGCTCAGCACTTGGGCCAGGCTTGGCACGCCGGCGGTCACCGCAAGGTCGATGACATCGGTGCCCGCGGGAACGGGCAGGCCCGCATCGGCGACCACGATTTCATCCATATGCCCGAGCGAAGCAACCAGTGCGCTCAGGTGACGGTTAAGCAGAGCGGTTTTCTTCATTTGGCGGTGTACTTTGCGCGGTAATGGTCGAGGATGACAGCGAAGACGATTACGATACCGGTAATCATCTGCCGCATAAAGTCGCTTAGGCCAATAAGTATCAGCCCATTTGCCAGGACACCGATGATAATGGCGCCAAGCAGGGTGCCGATTACCGATCCACGCCCGCCGCTGAGGCTGGTGCCGCCGATAATGACCGCGGCAATGGCATTGAGTTCAAAGCCGATCCCGGCAATCGGGCTGGAGATGTTCAAACGGGCCATATAGACGATGGCAGCAATGCCTGCAGTGAAGCCGCAGATCGTGAAGGCCGCCACTTTGTACCAGAACACTGGGTGGCCCGCGAGCCGCACGGCCTCCTCGTTGTTGCCGATACCGTAAAGCAAGCGGCCGAAAACGGTGTAGTTCAAAACGAACCAGGCCACCAAAACAAGGAGCAGCGCAACAATGAACACCACCGGAACACCATAAATCATGGCCGAGCCGAATTCCTCGAACGCGATCGGAAACGCGTAGATCGTCTGGGCATCGGACACTTGCAGCGCAGCACCGCGGGCAATGTTCAGCATGCCAAGGGTGATGATGAACGAGGGCAGTGCCCAATAAGCACTGATGACGCCGTTGAACACGCCGCACAATACGCCGGTCATCGTCGCCGCAACCACTGCCAGCGCGATGGCCTCTGCGGGGCCGAAGCCGGGCAGCGTAATGGCCTTGCCGGCGACCACCGCAGCAAACGCCATAACCGAGCCGACCGACAAATCAATGCCGCCGATCAGGATCACAAAGGTCATACCGACGGCCAGGATCAGATTGATGGTGATCTGGGTCAGGATGTTGGTGATGTTGTTGGCTGTCAGAAAGTGTTCGGTAAAGACCGAAAAGAACAGGATCAGCGCGAGCAGGGCAAGCCCGATACCGGCATTGTTCAAGACGGAGCGGAGCGAGATGGCACGTTTGACCTGTCCGGTCTCCGCAAGCGTTTGTGTTGTCATTGGGTCAGTCCCCCGGCCTGCTCGCTGCGGCCATAAGCCAGTTTGAGTATGTTTTCTTCCGAGAATTCCGGGCGCTTCAGTTCGCCTTGAATTTCATGGTCTGAGAGCACAAGGATACGATCGGACAAGGTCATCAGCTCGGGCATCTCCGAGGAGACGACCAGGAGCGCAACGCCCTCACGCGCCAGCCCTTTCAAAATTGCGTAGATTTCGGCCTTTGCGCCGACATCGACACCGCGGGTCGGCTCGTCCAGAAGCAGCACCTTCGGATTGCGTACCAGCCATTTGGCGAGCACGACCTTTTGCTGGTTGCCGCCGGACAGGCTGGAGGCGGGATCGGCGGTGTCGCCATATTTCAGCTTGAGTTTTGCGCCCGCGTCCCGGGCTTGCCGGTTTTCTTCTGCAAACTTGATCAGCCCGAGATTGGATACAGACGCAATGTTGGCCATGGAGCTGTTGGCCGCAATCGGCATGTCGAGCACAAGCCCTTCACCTTTGCGGTCTTCGGTCACGAATCCGAGGCCCGAGGCAATGGCATCTCCGGGGCCCTTGAAACGCACTTCCTTCTCGTCGCGCAGGATTCGGCCGGACTGGATCGGGTCCATCCCGAAGATTCCGCGCAGGATCTCCGTGCGTCCGGCACCGACGAGGCCGGCAATGCCGACAATCTCGCCATAATGCAGATCGAAAGTGACACCCGTCGGTTTCGGGTTCGCGGCCGTGCGCAGATCCTGAACACCAAGCGCAACCGGGCCCAGGGAAAGCGTTTCGTGGCCCTCGGCGATCTGCGCCTCCAGCCGCCGCCCAACCATGCGGTGAACGACGCCTTCGGGCGAGGTGTCCGAGATCAGATCGGTGGCGATGGTTTTGCCGTTTCTGAACACGGTCACGCGGTCACAGATCCGGAACACTTCATCAAGGTGATGCGAAACAAACACAACCGTGACGCCGTCGGCCTTGATGCTCTCGACAATCTCAAAAAGCCGTTCGGTTTCACGTTTGGTGAGGGTTGCCGTCGGCTCGTCAAGAATCAGGATGCGGCTCCTGGATTGAAGCGCGCGCGCAATCTCGACGAGCTGACGGTGCGCAATGCCGAGGGATGCGATGGGGGCACGTACATCGATGTCGGTCAGGCCGATCGCCTCGAGCGCAGTTACCGCACGACGGTTCAGCTCTTTTTTATCAAGAAGTCCGAGGCGGGTGCGCGGCAGTTTTTCGATCGATATGTTTTCGGCAATGCTGAGGTGATCCAGAAGGTTGAATTCCTGGTGAACGACCTGGACGCCGCTGATTTTTGCATCATGCGGGCTGGCCGGCTGATAGGCCGCCCCGTCCAGGTGGATCTGTCCGGCGTCATAGGCAAACACCCCGGACAGGATCTTGATCAGCGTCGATTTTCCGGCGCCATTTTCACCAACGAGCGCGTGCACTTCGCCCTGTTTGAGTGAAAAGCTGACACTGTCGAGCGCTTTTACGCCGCCAAAGTGTTTTTTTAACCCTTCAACGGCGAGGAAGGCCTGTTGCGGGGAGGGTGTGGCGGGCGCTGCATCAAAATCGGCTGCGGCCATGGCGATTGTCCATGCGTGGCTGGAGAAAAAGGAGCCCCGGTTTGAAAGGTCAAACAGGGGCCTTGATGCGACGTAAGGTCAGTCGGCGGTCACCAGCTCGATCGGCGTTTTGACCCAGCCTTCCAGTTCCGGACCGCCATTGACGACTTCCAGAGCAAGGTCGATCGCATTGGCCGCCATATCGGTACCAAACTGATCAACGGTTGCCAGCATACGGCCGTCTTCGATCATCGGGCCAACGGCCGGGATGTTGTCGAAGCCGACGACCAGAATGTCGTCACGGCCCGCGCTTTCAAGCGCCTTAACCACGCCGATGGCCATGGAATCATTGGCAGCCATCACGCCCTGAATGTCCGGATGTGCGGTCAGCATGTTGGAAAACACCGAGTTTGCCTCCTCGGTTTCCCAATGTGCCGTTCGGCTGTCGAGAAGGTCGAGCTTGTATTCAGCCACGGAGTCTTCAAAGCCAAGCCGGCGCTGGGTTGCGTTGTCGGCGCCCGGATTGCCTTCGATGATCACGACCTTGCCGCCTTCGCCGAGTTTCTTGCCCAGTGCATCACCGGCAAGCTTGGCTCCGCCGCGGTTGTCCGGACCGACAAAAGCCAGTTCGACACCGCGCTGCTTTTTTGCCTCTTCATCGAGTGCCACGTCGAAATTGACCACAACGATGCCGGCGTCCATCGCCTTTTTCAGAGGACGGACCATCGCGCGGCTGTCTGCAGGGGCGACCACGATGGCGTCAACGCCTTGGGTGATGAAGTTTTCAACCGCATTGATCTGCGATTCAAAATCCGTCTCGTTCTGCATGCCCACGGCCAGCAGCTCGTAGTCGCCGCGCTTTTCCTGATGCGCTTCCGCGCCGACCATCATGTTTTGAAAGAACTCGTTGGCCAACGACTTCATGATCAGGCCGACCACCGGCTTGTCGTCTGCCATTGCGGTACCGGCAAGCATAGCAAGGCCGCTCACCGCGCCAGCGGCGATCTTAAGTAACTTCATGATTTTCCTCCCGAATAGGTCAGGCCCTTACCGGATTGTTTCCCGGTATCGAGGCTGCCCCATTTGAATGCACGGTAAAAAGCGGACGTCAATATGAAACGTTTCATTTATTTAAATGCATTCATAATTATCTGAGGATGCGCCGTTGCGAGATTTGAATTTCGGCAGGAGCAACAAAAGGTTATTGGGGGGCAAGAGCAGGGGGCTGCAATGTGGAAAAAATCCGGTCTCCGGACCAGCTGAGATCGTTTTACAGGCGCGGCATTTGCATGACCGCGAAACCCTGGCCGGAAAAGAAGCGCAGATGCGCCCTGGGGCAGCACCCGTCCGCTTCGGTATTTTGTACTCAGTTTCTTCCGCGGCAGCTTTGCGGCGGCGAGAGGCTCCCGCCGTCCGCTTGAGGGTGTCCGCGGCGTTAGGCTGCGCGGTTGAACCAGCTGGAGGTCACCGGTTCGGCGAATTCGACACCGCAACCGGAGCCGGTTTGGCGGACGACCTTGGCCCGGACCTCGCTTCCATCGAGGAACGAAAGCATGACCTCTTCGCCGATCTCCAGGTCGGTCACGTCAAACAGCTGCGCGCCTGTGGTGCTGAGGTCGAGCAGCTGAACCAGCTTGCGCCGGCCATTTTTCAACGTAAGGGTCACATCTTCACTGAAGCTCTTGCGGCTTGCGCGGCGCCGGTCTTCAACATCTTTGGTCACGCCCTGCAGGAATTTCTCGACCTCTTCGGCCAGGTTGGCACTGGCGGTTGAGACGAGCTCGGATGCGTTGTTCACGGCGGCGGCCTCGTCTGACGTCTGCAAGACGGCACCGGACACGCTGGCCATGCTGGAGGCCGCAGCGCCGGTGCTGTCGCTGGCTGAACGCGCCGAACGGGCAATTTCCTGGTTCGCGGAGCGTTGTTCCTCGATTGCGCCTGCAACGGAGCTGGTCAGGTCCTGAACCTCGGACACTTTGGCGCTGATATGTTCGATTGCGCCAGCCGCATCGCGGACCGAGTTCTGAATGCCGGAAATCCGGCCTGAAATCTCGTCGGTGGCTTTCGAGGTTTGCTCGGCCAGTTCCTTGACTTCGGAGGCGACCACCGCAAAGCCCCGACCCGCTTCACCGGCCCGGGCCGCCTCGATGGTGGCGTTGAGGGCAAGCAGATTGGTTTGCGCTGCAATATCGCGGATCAGGTTGACCACGCTGCCGATATGATCGGCGGCTTCCGACAGATTGCGGACATTCTGGTTGGTCGCCTCGGCAGCTTCCACGGTTTCCAGAACGATCCTGCTTGTGGCCTCTGTCTGGCTGGCGATTTCCTGAACGGTTGCGGTCATTTCCTCCGTCGCCGCGGCAACCGCGGCAACGTTTTCTGAAGCGTTGTCGGACGCATTGCCGGCTTGATCTGATTCGGACTTCGCGTTGGTGGCAAGCTCTTCCAGCGTTTGCGCGGCAGAACGCATGCGGTCCATCTGTTCACCGACGGTTGCCAGCCGGTCGCTCATAATGGCCTTGAAGTCGTTGATCAGATTTTCCAAAAGGGTCTGGCGTTGGCGCTCCCTGTCCCGTTCGCTGCGGGCATGGCTTTCCAGTTCGACGCGTTGGACCGCATTGTCCTTGAAGACTGCAAGAGCCTTGTACATGTCGCCGATTTCATCGTTCTGACCATTTTCCTCGACCTCAACATTGATGTCGCCGCCGGCCAGGCTGTTCATGGCAACAACAACCTTGTTGATTTGCCGCGAGATGGTGCGGGCCGCCAGCAGGCCGACCCCAGCGGCCACCCCCAGAAGGACAGCACCGATCGCAAGCATCTGGTTGCGCATGGCAACAACCGGCGCGATGGCCTCGTTGTAGGCCTGAAGCGCAACGATTGCGAACTTGCTCCCCTGATAGTCAAGGCTGATCGCCTCGACATCCAATTGCTCACTGCGGTGAAGCGTGCCGTATCCAAAAGCCTCGCCTTCGGCAAAGGCCTGGTCAATCACCGGACTGTCCAGTTTCGTCGCCAGAATGTCGTTTTGGTCTGCGGTGGCTTCCGAATCGTTGCGCAGAAACCGATCTTCGCCGACCAGCAAAAGCTCGCCCGTGGTGCCAAGTCCCTGGCTTTGCCGCATCAAGTCGTTGATTTTGTCGATCGGCATCTGAAACGCTAGCACGCCGATGGTTTCGCCGTCGCTGCGCACCGGATGCGCCATGAAGCTGGCCGGTGCGTCATAACTTGGCCCATATGGCGCAAAGTCTTCGAAGGCGACCGTGTCCCGTGACGTAATGGCCATGGCCTTGCGAAAAACCTCGCCGAGGTCCGAGGCGGCCCATTCTCCGCCACCCGATGTGAAATTGGTGGCGTAGTCAAGCTCCTTGAACACCGAATAGACAAGGTTGCCTTTGGTGTCGAACAGGAAAACGTCATAGTAGCCCTGATCCTGCTGCAGCGCCCGGAACCAGGGGTGGTATTTGGCATGCGCATCGTCGTAGGCCGACCCGGTGTCGCCCCTGTCCAAAAGATGTTTTTCGCCCGTCGGATGCGGGTTGTCGGTGATGTAGGCGGCTTGAAGTGTGGTCTCAGGCGTGCCGCCGGAGGTTTCCCAGAATTCCCAGATATTGGCGAATTCCTTGACTGCAGCAATCGTGCCCGGGTTACCGGCGGTGAGCACCAATTCGCGTTCGATCGCCTGAAGATATGCCAGTGTCTCCTGCTTGCCGGTCTCCGCCGCCGCTCTCAAGCGTTCCTGAGTCAGGCCTTCAACGCTTTGGACGGAGGTCAGATAACTTGAGATCCCGATGCCGATCCCAACAACAGCTGCAGCGCCGACCACCAAAGCCGGTATTTTTTTAGACAAACGCATCGCAGAAAAAGCCCCTTACCGCGTCCGCACAAGCCGTGCATAGGTTTGAACTAGACGTAAGGTAAGTTTATCACGTGAACAAAACTCTAATGAATTGGCGGGTTTGACAAAAGTATCAGACTTTAAGGTTGCTGATCACGGGCCCGGTTGTGACAAGACAGTGATCCAGCCCAGTGATCCAGCCCTGTGATCTGGCCGGCCGGCAAAGCGGGTCGGACCGAACAAGACGGCAAGCTGGCCATATGACCGGGTGAGTTGCCTCCCTGCGGCCGCGGCTTATCGCCTGGGCACGAGGCCGGCCTTGTCCGTCCGCGGCAGCTTGCCCCATGCGTCGCACACGCTGTGCAATGACGCCTGTCAGAAGGCCTTTTGGGTACATGAAAGCATGCAGTGCGCACCGTAGCCCAAAAAAGGCATGAGGCTTCAAGTGGGAACAGCGGGCCCCAGCTGATCAGGAGCAGTTTAGAGGTGAGAAGTAATTTGAATGTTGGAAAATATTTGCCGGATGGGCCATTGCCGCCGCAGAGGTCAACAAAGGCTATTTAGATAAGATCAACGCGTCCCAGTCGGCAAAATTTCATATGGCACGTTATGCGAATCCGGGCAGGTGGCGCTTAAGTCAGCTGCTCGTCAGTGTCTTCGGGTCTTTAAAACAGAACTTGCGATGCATTTCAGAAGTCGTTCCAAAAGTCTTTGAATGCTTCCATAAAAATTGCTTGGTTGTTCGGTTCCCAGCACACCGGATGCCCGTTGCGAAGTAGGTAATGGATGCCGTTGGCGCACCTCAGATCGCTCTTATCCGGCATGTCATAAATGTGATTGAAGCATTTTATGACAGTTTCCTGGTAGCTGGTCCCAAAAAAGTTGTTCGGGACATTCCAGAGCATGCCTTCCAAAAAATATGAGGGAGCGACTCCATCTTGCAAGCGGCCTTCATTCACCATTCGGTTCCGAATGTTTTTAAAGATTCGGACGGTCGGCTTGAAATATTTACTGGTGTTTTGGTGTTTGTTCGTACAGTTGGTCGAATGCTGCTTAGGGTAGTTGACGATTTTTGTGCCGTCTTTCTTCCAAAATACAATGCCTTCCAGATAGGAAGGCTTGCCGTTCGCGAGGTAGCTAGTGTAATGGCGATGTTCTGCACAGGCCAGAATGTCGGCATCGCGGCGGTTACCATTTCCGGGCACGTAGATGGCTTTGCCACTTCCATCTACGCCATTGCCGAAATTCTTAATCAGCCAAGCGGTAACTTCTTCAGAAAATTTGGGCAGTGTGTATTCGGCAGCTGACCGCATGCGATCATAGTTCGCCTTTTCCGCCTGCGTAAGGTCGCTGGTGTCGGAATAGAAGATCGAGCTGAGCCGAATTACGATATCCACGTCGCTATCGGCCCATACGTTCGTGTTGTTACCGTAAGAGCCCTGTAGGAATGTATCGAATTCCTTCAGGTGATATGAAGAATCGGCATCGTTCAGGACATCACTGATCGTTCTGTAAGTGGAGGCCGACTGTTGAATGCTGCCTTGGGACGACCATGTTTCAAGTTGTGCTTCACCGACTGCCATTCTTGTGTCTCTTAAAGAAGAAAATCTTTCAATGTGGTTTCGTTGTTGGCAAAGCCTTCCCGCCCACGCTGTCGGAGGATATTGAGCTTCTGGAAATCATGCTCGAACAGGTCGGTTGCCATTTCCGGCTGCTCGAATGTGTCGTTGACGCGGACGGTGGGCACATCCGTGAAGAGGATCGCGCGTAGCTGGTCCATAGACTGCGTGTTGATCTCAAGCGTTTTCTGGAGGAGTTGTACGCTTTGGAGATACTCCGCCCAGTACATCTTGCTGAATATCGACGGTTGCGGGCTCGGATAGATTCCCACGCCGACGCTGACCACCCGCATGTCTTTGTACGCGATGTTGAGTGCCTGAAAAGCGTCGGCAATCGCGTAAAGTGTGGGATTGTTGGCGCAATAGCCCCCGTCTACCAACTTAACCTCATCGCCTGCGGCGGTGGTTACCGTCTTTGGTTCAAAGAATGGGAAAGCGGAGCATGATGCCTGGACTGCATCCCCGATTTTGACCCCAAACCCCGGCACAAAGGTACCTTTCCGTCCATGAGCTTGTTCAATGCTACCTTTAAAGATCATTGGTCGCTCTATGACCCATTTTGTCGTAACGACACCGAGGGCGGTCTTCACTTCGTCGAATTTTGCGTTCTGAAAAATCTCGGCAGCAAGTTCTTCCAACTTTGCTGACTTCTTCGCAGGCTTCTTGAGCCGCATGATCTCAGGGACGTATTCTTTGTAGAGCGTGTGGATTTCATCAACGGTTTTGCCAAGAGCTATCATCGATCCGATGATTGAACCGGTACTGGTCCCGAAAACTAAGTCAAACTTTTCGCAGAGACGGCAGCCGATAAGACCCTCAATCTCGGCTAGTACACCAAGGGTATAGAAGCCCTTAGCACCGCCACCATCGAGGCTGAGGATGCGATACGGCTTCGCGGTTTCGGTTTCCTCGCTCATTATACTATACTCGGAGTCACGGAAGATCCGAGATTTAACGGGTTGACGGCGCAGTTTATGTCGATTCAAGTATGTGCATGATTCTCCCCGGTTTTCTGTCCGCTTCAGAGCGTCTTGATCTTGAGGTTTGTGTGCGCAGCCAGCGCGAGGATCATGGTGTTGCGCGTCGGGCCAATGCGATCCTGTTGCTGGATGATGGTGAGAGTTGCGTTCAGATCGCGAAGTTTCTCTATCTAGACGACGACACGGTCCGTGGCTGGTACAAGACCTACCGTGAGGGTGGCTGGGATGCGCTTTGTGTTGATGGCTGGAAGGGCGGCCAGTCCCGCCTTTCGGTCACCCAAGAGGGCGAACTATGCGACTGGCTAGAGGGGCGCTTCTGCCGCTCAACTGCACCGATCAGAGCCCATATTCTGAAGGAATTCGGCTTGGACTATTCGCATTCCGGCTGCCTCAAGCTTTTGGCCCGTTTGGGGTTCGAATATCGCAAGCCTAAAGGTCTTCCACGCGTTGCTCCAGCCGAAAAGCAGGCCGAATTCATCGCCCTGTACGAGCGTTTACTGAACGAGTTAGGTGCCGACGAAGCCGTGTATTTCGCCGACGCTGTGCATCCCGAATATGAGACCAAGCCCGCAATGGCTGGGTCAAGGCAGGCTCAAACCCCGCCGTGACAACCACCTCAGGGCGCGGGCGCGTGAACATCCATGGCGCGCTCAACCTTGAGACCTTCGATGCACCCTTTGTCGAGCCAACCACCGTCGACGGGGGCAGCGCTACGCAGCTTCTCGCCAAGATCGAAGCGCGCAACCCGGACAAGCGCCTCATCCATGTGATCTGGGACAACGCCGCTTACCACAAAGGGCCGGATGTCAGAGCGTTCCTGGCCAGACCGGAGTGCCGTATCCATCTGATCCAGCTGCCGCCCTATTGCCCGCACCTGAACCCCATTGAGCGATTATGGGCGGTCATGCACCAGTTCGTGACCCACAATCGGCACTACCCAACGCAAAAGCTGTTCGCAAATGCGATCCTCAAATTCTTTCGCGAAACCATCCCAACTGAATGGAAAACATTCCGAAGCAAAGTGTCAGACAACTTCAGGGTCGTAACTCACCAGAAATTTCGGGGGTTGGAGTGAGGGAGGTATATCTTATTTTATATCTACCCTTGTAGCGTATTTCTTAATGTTGCGTCCTGGGGCTGTTGTCGTCGTCCGCAGTTTTGATGCTGGTATTCGATTGGCAACTTTCTTCCAATTGATATCGAAAATAGCTCTTTCCGTTTTCGGCACCTGAACTGACATCATCAATCTTGCGTAAGTACAACCCGCCCGATCATCTCCGATGGGCGGGTCTACTTGTTTCAGGTCCGTTTGAGCCGCTTATTGACCTGATTTGGCCGTCCTATGCGATTCGGGGCACGAACTGAATTAGCCTTGTCCTTCGCCGGCGTCGCACAGTACCGCAGTTGTCGTATTTCACCCATCTGCCATTCGACACCAACCCAAGGAATTCCCTCGGGTTGGTACAAAACATTGGGTGCTATGAACAAAACTTTGGTCCTCTCACCAAACAAAAACGTCTTCCTAGCTGCAGCCGCTTGTTGAGCCGCAGGTGTCGCATTTCAGGCAGGTGCCGTTGCGGACCATGGTGAAGTTGCCGCACTCCGCGCAGTTTTCGCCTTCATAGCCTTTCATGCGGGCCTGTGCGATTTGCTGGGCCGCGCTTGCAGGCTGCGGGGCGGGGGTTACTTCCACGGCTGCGACGGCTTCGCTGCCCCGGGCAAAGGCGGTTGCAACGGCCGCTGTCTGGCCGGCGACCGTGCTGGTCAACTCGGCCTTGACCGCTTGTGTAATCTCACCGGCCGGCTCGCTGCCGGACACCAGGCGGAACCGTTCGGTCTGGCCGCGCACCAGGCCGTGGGAGACGACACCCGGGCTGCCCTTTTCCATGGTCTCCACCGCACCGGCGCTGACCGGCGTGCCGGAGAAGGCTTCTGGCGGGACATGGGCAAGGTCGTGACGGCCGAGATAGGAAACCGCCAGCTCGCGGAACACATAGTCGAGGATCGAGGTCGCGTTCTTGATCGCATCGTTGCCTTGGACCATGCCGGCCGGCTCGAACTTGGTGAAGGTGAACGCATCGACATATTCTTCGAGCGGGACACCATATTGCAGGCCGAGCGAAACCGAGATGGCGAAGTTGTTGATGAAGGCCCGCAGAGCCGACCCTTCCTTGTTCATGTCGAGGAAGATCTCGCCAAGACGGCCGTCATCATATTCGCCGGTGCGCAAGAACACGGTGTGGCCGCCGATCTTGGCTTTCTGGGTGTAGCCCTTGCGCCGGGCCGGCAGTTTTTCCTGCTGGCGCACAACGCGTTCGACAATCCGCTCGACAATGCGTTCGGCAACCACTTCGGCCTTGGCGGCCTGGGGCAGGGCGGCGATGTCCTCGGCAAGGTCTTCGGCTTCCTCGTCATCGTCCGACAGAAGCTGGGCATTCAGCGGCTGGCTGAGCTTGGACCCGTCGCGGTACAGCGCGTTGGCCTTGAGCGCGAGCTTCCAGGACAGCATGTAGGCTTCCATGCAATCCTCGACCGTTGCATCGTTCGGCATGTTGATCGTTTTGGAGATCGCGCCGGAAATGAACGGCTGGGCGGCCGCCATCATGCGGATGTGGCTTTCAACGCTCAAGAAGCGCTTGCCAATGCGCCCGCACGGGTTGGCACAGTCGAACACCGGGTAGTGCTCTTGCTTGAGGAACGGTGCGCCTTCGAGCGTCATTGCCCCGCACACATGGGTGTTTGCGGCTTCGATGTCGGCTTTGGAGAAGCCAAGGAACGACAGAAGCTCGAATTCCGGGTCTTCCAGCTGCTCGTCAGAAACGCCAAGCGCCTTCATTTGTTCGTCGCCGAGCGTCCAGCGGTTAAACACGAACTTGATGTCGAAGGCCGACTTCATGCCGTCTTTCAGCTTGGCAAGGCTTTGGTCGGTGAAGCCCTTCGACTTGAGGCTGCCCGGATTGATGCCCGGCGCCTGGTCGATGGACCCGTGGCCGACCGCATAGGCCTCGATTTCAGCAATCTGGCTTTCCGAATAACCGAGCTTGCGCAGGGCTTCGGGAACGGCGCGGTTGATGATCTTGAAGTAGCCGCCGCCGGCCAGCTTCTTGAACTTCACCAGGGCAAAATCCGGTTCGATGCCCGTTGTGTCGCAATCCATCACCAGGCCGATGGTGCCGGTGGGCGCGATCACGGTGGACTGGGCGTTGCGGAAGCCGTTCTTTTCGCCAAGCTCCAGCGCACGGTCCCAGGCCTTCTTGGCGCGGTCGATCAGGACCGGCTCCGGGCAGGAGGCATGATCCAGCGGAACCGGGTTGGTGTTCAGGCCTTCATAGCCATCCGCTTGTCCATGGGCGGCCCGCCGGTGGTTGCGGATCACCCGCAGCATGTGCTTGGCGTTTTTCTTGTAGCCCGGGAAGGAGCCGAGCTCGCCGGCCATTTCGGCGGAGGTGGCGTAGGACACACCGGTCATGACAGCGGTGAGGGCGCCACAGATCGCGCGGCCTTCGTCGGAGTCATACGGAATGCCGGAGGTCATCAACAGGCCGCCAATATTGGCGTAGCCCAGACCAAGGGTGCGGAACTTGTAGGACAGCTCGGCAATTTCTTTGGACGGGAACTGCGCCATCAGCACCGAGATTTCCAGAACGACCGTCCAGAGCCGTGTTGCATGTTCGAAATGGTCGATGGCAACAGAGCCGTCCTCGTTGCGGAACTGCATCAGGTTCAAGGACGCCAGGTTACAGGCCGTATCATCCAGGAACATGTATTCAGAACATGGGTTGGACGCGCGGATCTCGCCATCGGCCAGGCAGGTGTGCCAGTCGTTGATGGTGGTGTGGTACTGCAGACCCGGATCGGCGGACGCCCAGGCAGCATAACCGATCTGCTCCCAAAGTTCCTTGGCCTTCACGGTCTTGACGACGCCATTGGAGCGGCGCGCGTTCAGATCCCAGGCGCCGTCTTCGATCACCGAGTTCAAGAAACCGTCGGTCACCCGCACGGAATTGTTGGAGTTCTGGCCCGCGACGGTCAGGTAGGCTTCCGAATCCCAGTCCGTGTTGTAGGTCGGGAAATCGATCTTGGTGAAACCCTGCTTGGCAAACTGGATGACCCGCTGGATGTAGTTTTCCGGCACCATCATCTTCTTGGCCGCGCGGATTTCGCGCTTCAGGGCCGGGTTTTTCGACGGGTCGAAGCAATCGCCGTTATCCGCCTCGCAGTTGACACAGGCGCGCATGATCGCGGTCAGGTGCTTCTGGCCGATCCTGGATCCGGTGACGAGAGCGGCGACCTTCTGCTCTTCTTTCACCTTCCAGCTGATGTATTCCTCGATGTCCGGGTGATCGACATCGACCACAACCATCTTGGCCGCGCGGCGGGTCGTGCCGCCGGACTTGATCGCGCCGGCCGCCCGGTCGCCGATTTTCAGGAAGCTCATCAAACCGGAGGATTTGCCGCCGCCAGACAGTTTTTCGCCTTCGCCGCGAACCCGGGAGAAGTTCGAGCCGGTGCCCGAGCCGTATTTGAACAGGCGCGCCTCGCGGACCCACAGGTCCATGATACCGCCTTCGTTGACCAGATCGTCCTGGACCGACTGGATGAAGCAGGCATGCGGCTGCGGATGCTCGTAGGCGGTGGCGGACTTGGTCAGTTTTCCGGTCTGGAAATCGACATAGTAGTGGCCCTGGCTCGGGCCATCGATGCCGTAGGCCCAGTGCAGCCCGGTGTTGAACCATTGCGG
The DNA here is from genome assembly GCF_007830545.1 of Roseibium hamelinense. Taxonomy (GTDB): domain Bacteria; phylum Pseudomonadota; class Alphaproteobacteria; order Rhizobiales; family Stappiaceae; genus Roseibium; species Roseibium hamelinense. The sequence goes on along the minus strand of NZ_VLLF01000001.1, from coordinate 761,330 downwards.
AGAGTTTGGCGCAACCTTCTGGGTCGCGAGCATGTAGCGCAGTTCGTCGTAAAAGGCTTGGGCGTCGGCTTCGCCGTCGAAGTAGCCGCCTTTCCAGCCCCAGTAGGTCCATGTGCCGGCCAGGCGGTCAAACACCTGCCGCCCGTCGATCTCGGAACCATAACGCTCGTCTTCGGGGTATGTGGCGAGGGCTTCCTCGTCAGCTTCGTGGCGCCAAAGCCAGGACGGGACGGTATTTTCTTCGACCGGCTTCAGCTTTGCGGGGACACCGGCTTTCCGGAAATACTTTTGCGCCAAAATGTCCGAGGCGACTTGCGAGAACTGGGCCGGCACCTGAATGTTTTCCAGGCGGAACACAATTGAACCGTCCGGGTTCCGGATTTCGCTTGTCGCTGTCCGAAATTCAATGTCGGCGTAGGGTGATTGCCCTTCTTTGGTGTAGCGCCGCTCGATCCGCATTCCGTATCCCCTTTGTCTTCCCCGCTTTGGTGGCCCCAAGCCGCCCAAAACACGCGCTGAAATTTCATAGCCGGGCGGCCTCTGCCCGGTTGGCGGTAACCCGCCACCCTGTCCTGAAGAACCGGCTTACCGACCCTTTATGTTGTATCGCCTGATGATTGTCGTACTAGATATAGTGCTCATCAACAGGTTTGTCACGGCTCATATCGAGCAATCAGCACGCAAAAACCCGTCCCGGCCAGTTGGGTAGATGTGGCAGGGCGGTTACGCGTAAACTGGTTACTGGATGAACGCTTGGAGGACCTCGGACTAACCCCGCAGCGCATGCCGATGATGATTAGGAAACTAGTGTAAACGAATTCTTACCGTCAAGCGTTCAGCGACAACTGCTTGTGCCCAAGTTGTGGGCAAGCGCAAAATGTTGTGGCCATGTGTGGATAGCGGGGAGGGTGCGGTTCGGGCATCCTGAAGCGGCGGAAACCGGGGCATTTCAGGGGCAGGTAACCCGGCGGGCCTGCGGCTGCTCATCGTTGCAGGGGAAAGGTAACCCGCATTCTATGAAAATTTGACGAAAATTCCCGGCACCGGTTTCAACGCGATTTAAGCCTGGCCTGCAATAACTGGCCCCAGCTGAAGCCAGAGGCCCGTTAAGTCTATGAAATTTCACACAGCCTACGGGCTAGCGATCGAAAATATGGACATCGTGGTCGTCGAAGACAGCAAGCCCATGCAGACGATTCTGCGTTCGATTCTCCTGAGTTTCCGTGTTGCCCGCGTCCGGGTGTTCGATTCGGTGGATGAAGCGCTCGACGCCATGCTTACCGAGCCGCCCAATGTCATTTTGACGGATCTTCGTATGGAGCCGACGACGGGCTACCAGATGTTGCGTATGATTCGGCATCGGCACATGGAGCCGCTGTGTTATGTGCCGTTGTTGTTTGTCACTGCTCATGGGACACGCGCCCTTGTCGACCGAGCCTTGCGCAGCGGTGCCCATCATCTTCTGGTGAAGCCGGTATCGCCCGCGACATTGATGAAGCGGCTGCAGTGGCTGGCACGTGATGACCGGCCAATGGTTTTGGAAAACTCCGGCTACTACAACATACAGGGCATCGGAAAGATGCTTGATGAACAGGCTGCCCGCCTGCAGAACCTGGCGGCTGGCCGGATCCAGACACAGATTGCCAAACAGCGCGTTGCGGACGGTGCCACGCCGCTTGAGCAATCTCTTGCTGCGCGCGCTGAAGGACCAGACCCAGACGCCAAGCCTGAGCCGCCGCTTGTTTTGCCCGGTAAGGCCGGGAAGATCCGCCAGCCCGGATTTGCAGCAGTGCGTTCGTCAACCCGCACGTTCTAGCCCCGAGCGTTTTGGAGCTGTGCAATCGGCCCGAATTCCCTGCCAGTGAACACTGGACATCGCCCAGTGTTGCGGTCATATTCTGCCGGAAATTAGACGGGGTGCGCAGTGCGGCCAAACGCACGCCGCCCGGACAAAAATCACCAAGGACGCCTGAGCATCATGAAGAACCTGTTGATTGAGATTTTCACTTGGTGGAACGGTCAGACAATGGGCACCCGGTTTTTTACCTGGCGCAAAGGCGAGTTTGTTGGTGAAGACGAGTTCGGCAACAAGTACTACCGCGAGCGTGCGGGCAAAAAGCGCTGGGTGATTTACAACGGGCTTGCAGAAGCGTCTGCGATCCCTCCCGGCTGGCATGGGTGGATGCACCACCGTGTCGATACGCCGCCGGTAGATGAGACCTATCACCCGAAGAGCTGGCAAAAGCCGCATGAGTTTAACCACACGGGTACACCGAGGGCCCATCGCCCGGATGGGTCTATTCTGACCCCGGAAAAGCGCCCGGAAGTCACCGGCGACTATCAGGCCTGGACGCCGGGCCAGTAAAACACCGGCTCATAGCCCTTACAAAAGCCCGCCTTGCTGCGGGCTTTTTTGCGCACGCTCCTTTTAAAAGACAGTTCGTTTTGGATAACCGGGTGCCCGAATCTCGAAGCCTGTCTTGGTGCGCTGAAAGCCGGCCCGCTCGTAAAAGCGGTGACCCTTTTTGTTGTCCGAACCGGCAAGCAGCATGAGCTTGTAAGCGCCCTCGGCAAAGGCATGTGCGAAAACCGATTGCATCATTCGATCGCCATAGCCGCAGCTGCGGAAATCCGCATGCGTTACGACATTCTCGATGAACCCGTAAGGCGCGCAGCCTCGTGTGAAATTTGGCACCATGATCAGCGTGCAGCTGCAAATCGGGCTTCCGTTGAGTGTGCCGATAAAAATGGTGAGCCCTGCATGGTTCAGCATGTCCGTGAAGGTCCGGGCCTGCACTTCAGGGCGCGCTGGAACGTCGTCTGGAACAAGATGGCGGTAGAGCATTTTCAGGTGCTCAAGATCGCCCGGGTCAGCGGGCCGGACCTGGAAGTCATCTGATGTCATAACGTTAAATCCTTAAATGAAAAAAGCCCGCCAGTTGGCGGGCTTGAATGCGTTTTTTTTGATCAGTCGATCGGGATATAATCTTCTGGGGTCAGACCGAGCCGCTCATCCAGGTATCCGCCGCAGCGTTCCAAAAGATCGTCCATATCGTTTTCGAAAAAATGGTTGGCTCCAGGGATCGTCTGGTGGTTGATCACGATGCCTTTTTGGGTCTTCAGCTTGTCGACCAGTGTCTGGACGTCCTTTTGCGGGACCACCTTGTCATTGTCGCCATGGATGATAAGGCCGGACGACGGGCAGGGCGCCAGGAATGAGAAGTCGTGCAGGTTTGCCGGCGGGGCGACAGAGATGAAGCCTTCCACTTCCGGCCGGCGCATCAGAAGCTGCATGCCAATCCACGCCCCAAAGGAAAAACCGGCGATCCAGCAGGCGCGCGCATCCGGATGAACGGTTTGCACCCAATCGAGCGCGGCAGCTGCATCCGACAGTTCGCCTTGGCCGTGATCGAACGTTCCTTGCGACCGGCCGACACCCCGGAAATTAAAGCGCAGGACCGCAAAACCGCGCTGCGCGAACATATAGTACATCTGGTAGACGATCTGGTTGTTCATCGTGCCGCCGAACTGCGGATGCAGATGAAGAACCAATGCGATGGGCGCGTTCCGCTTTTTTGCGGGGTGGAACCGGCCTTCGAGCCGGCCGGCGGGACCGTTAAAGATCACCTCGGGCATGAAGCGTGATGTCCTCTTATAAGGTGGCATAACCGTTGCGGGAGCGGGTTTGTGCCGATCCTAAACTACGTGAAACTCCTGAGTCTAAACTTGACTCTCAAGCTCCATGTTTCTAGAACCTTCTTTAGAATTATTCGAAACAGACTGCTCCGGTCTGGCTTGCGCATGACGCGGTTTCGTCAGGATTGGGCACGTTTACGCCATCGCACGGGAAAATTTCAAGTTTTCCGTGCGGCCCCGGTCAAGAATCACGGGCGGCACCGGGCGCCGCAGGATTGAAAACAACGTTTGAAGCGGACAAATGCCGAAATCCGAGCCGATTTATCTGGATCACAACGCGGGGGCGCCGATGCGGCCAACCGTGCGCGATGCCATGATCGACGCTCTGAACGATACAGGCAACGCTTCTTCGGTCCATGGACACGGGCGCAAAGCGCGGGGCCGGATCGAAAAGGCCCGGCAGAGAGTGGCCAGGCTTTGCGGCGCAAAGACCCGGGCTGTGACCTTTGTATCGGGTGCGACGGAAGCCAACATGACCGCCTTGACGCCTATTTGGCAGGATCAGGGCGCGCCGCTTTACCTCGACAAGCTGATCCGCAGCGCGGTGGAGCATCCTTCCGTCCTGTCCGGAGGACGGTTTGCCGTGAAAGATCAACGTGTGGTGCCGGTTGATTCGAACGGCATCGTCGATCTTGAAGAGCTTGCGAAGCTGCTGGACAGCGAAGACAGCTGCCTCGTGTCGATAATGGCTGCCAACAATGAAACCGGTGTCATCCAGCCGTTTGCCGAGATCGGGGCGCTGGTGAGGGAAAATGACGCTTTGTTCCATGTCGATGCGGTTCAGGCCGCCGGCCGGATGCCGATTGATATGGAGGCATGGCATGCAGATGCTGTGTCGGTCTCCGCGCACAAATTCGGCGGGCCGCAAGGCATTGGCGCCCTTGTCGTTCGTTCCACGGCCCGCGTTCCTGCGCCATTGATCAACGGCGGCGGGCAGGAAAACTGGCGCCGATCCGGCACGGAAAATGTCGCCGCAATAGCCGGCTTCGGTGAAGCCGCAGAACGCGCCTTGGACGACCTTGACTGTGTGGAACAGATCGGAGCTGCACGTGATCGTCTTGAGGCGGGGATTCAAGCCTTGTGCCCAGGGGCGATCGTATTCGGAAAGGATGCCCCAAGGCTCGCAAACACCACCTGTTTCGCTGTTGAGGGCATTCCAGCTGAAACAGCACTGATCGCCTTCGACTTGGAACACGTATCAGTATCGTCCGGGTCGGCGTGCTCGTCGGGCAAGGTGTCTGCTTCCCATGTTCTAAGTGCCATGGGCTACAGCGAAGAGATTGCCCGCGGCGCGATCCGGGTCAGCTTGGGCTGGGACACCGGAACCAGGCACATCGACCGTTTTTTAGAGGTTTGGCCGAAGATTATCGACCGGCTTAATCCTCAGGCCCGAACAAGGGCGGCTTGAATTCGTGCGGTCCATGACCGCCCGCAAACTATCAGTCTCCGTGTTCCAGACGGGCTGAAAAGAAGATGAATGAGACCACCGTCGGGGCCTTGAACCCCGAACAGATGGAGTGAAGATATGCCGGCTGTGCAGGAAACAATCGATCAGGTCAAAGCGATCGATGTTGACCAGTATAAATATGGCTTCGTAACCGACATTGAGTCTGAAAAGGGCGCGAAAGGCCTTTCAGAAGAGACGGTGCGGTTCCTGTCCGCGAAAAAGAACGAGCCGGAGTGGATGACCGAGTGGCGCCTCGATGCGCTGCGCCGCTTCAAGCAGATGGCAGAGCCTGACTGGGCGCGCGTCAGCTATCCGAAAATTGACTTCGACGCTTTGTATTACTGGGCATCTCCGAAATCCGTTGAGGGGCCGAAAAGCCTCGATGAGGTTGATCCGGAACTGCTGGCAACCTACGAAAAACTGGGCATTCCGCTGGCCGAACAGGAAATTCTGGCGGGCGTCGAGCCGAAAAACCGGGTTGCGGTCGATGCGGTGTTTGACAGCGTCTCTGTCGTTACGACCTTCAAGGAAGAGCTGAAAAAGGCCGGCGTCATTTTCTGTTCGATTTCCGAGGCGCTGCGCGAGTATCCGGATCTGGTCAAGAAGTATCTCGGCTCCGTGGTTCCGGTCACCGACAACTACTACGCAACGTTGAACTCGGCCGTGTTCTCTGATGGATCCTTTGTGTACATTCCGGAGGGTGTACGCTGCCCAATGGAACTGTCGACCTATTTCCGGATCAACGAACAGAACACCGGACAGTTCGAGCGCACGCTGATCATCGCCGACAAGGGCTCTTACGTCTCCTACCTGGAAGGCTGTACGGCGCCGCAGCGGGATGAAAACCAGCTGCACGCAGCCGTCGTTGAGCTGGTTGCGCTGGACGATGCGGAGATCAAATACTCCACCGTCCAGAACTGGTTCCCGGGCGACAAGGAAGGCAAGGGCGGCATCTACAACTTCGTCACCAAGCGGGGCGATTGCCGCGGCAAGAACTCCAAGATCTCCTGGACCCAGGTTGAGACCGGCTCCGCGATCACCTGGAAGTACCCGTCCTGCATTCTGCGCGGCGACAATTCCCGTGGCGAGTTCTACTCGATTGCCGTCTCCAACGGCTTTCAGCAGATCGACAGCGGAACAAAAATGATCCACCTGGGCAAGAACACGTCCAGCCGGATCATTTCGAAAGGTATATCCGCGGGCAAGTCATCCAATACCTACCGGGGTCTGGTGTCCGCACACCGCAAGGCATCACAGGCGCGCAACTTTACCCAGTGTGACAGCCTGCTGATCGGCCAGGATTGCGGCGCGCATACGGTGCCTTACATCGAGAGCAAGAACGCATCCGCCCAGTTCGAGCACGAGGCGACCACCTCGAAGATCTCGGACGACCAGATGTTTTATTGCTTGCAGCGCGGTTTGTCCGAGGAAGAGGCCGTGGCGCTGATCGTCAACGGTTTCGTCAAGGACGTCATCCAGCAGCTGCCGATGGAATTCGCGGTTGAAGCCCAAAAGCTGATCTCGATCAGCCTGGAAGGCTCGGTCGGGTAATCGGCGCCTGTTTGGTAGTCACAGTTCCGGCGCTTTGAAGCGCACCATTAAATTGAGGAAATCCTCTGATGCTTGAGATCAAAAACCTGCATGCCCGCATTGCGGAAGACGAAACGGAAATTCTGCGCGGCATCGACCTGACGGTCAAGGCAGGCGAAGTTCATGCCATCATGGGGCCGAATGGCTCCGGCAAATCCACGCTCTCCTACATTCTGGCGGGCAAGGACGATTACGAAGTCACGGAAGGCGAAATCCTGTTCAACGGCGAGAACATGCTCGACATGGAGCCGGATGAGCGGGCGGCTGCCGGCATGTTCCTGGCGTTTCAGTACCCGATCGAAATTCCGGGTGTTGCGACCATGGAATTCCTCAAAACGGCTTTGAACGCACAGCGTAAGGCACGCGGTGAAGAGGCGCTGTCGATCCCGGATTTCATGAAGATGGTGAAATCCAAGGCCGCCGATCTGAATGTCACCATGGACATGCTCAAGCGCCCGCTCAATGTCGGCTTTTCCGGCGGTGAGAAGAAGCGTTCCGAGATCCTGCAAATGGCTTTGCTTGAGCCGAAGCTTTGCGTCCTGGACGAAACGGATTCCGGTCTCGACATTGACGCGCTGCGCATCGTGTCCGAAGGCGTCAACAAGCTGCGTTCGCCGGAGCGCGCGATGGTGGTGATCACCCACTACCAGCGTCTTCTCGATCACATTGTCCCCGATGTTGTCCACGTCTTGTCCAAAGGCAAGATCGTCAAGACCGGTGACAAGGATCTGGCGCTTGAGCTGGAGAAAAACGGCTATGCGGATTTCGTCAACGCCGCTTGATGGCAGGGGAGAGCAAAATGAATGCAAGTTTGCCCATAAAGCATACCCAGGCTGAGACAGATCTCATCGATCGGTTTGACGCTGCCAAAGCGCATTTGCCCGGATCTCAGGTGATTGTCGGCCTCAGGGACTCAGCGGTGTCTCAAATCCGCGACAAAGGACTGCCGCATCGCCGGGTAGAGGAGTACAAATACACGGACCTGCGCGCCTATATGAAATCGGGCGCCCCGCTTGCCGGGCCGGCTACGCTCGATGAGGTCCGCGCGATCTTGGATGCGCAGGACAGCTATGGTGACCTGGACCGCTACCGGATCGTAATCGCAAACGGCCGTTTCATGGCCGATGTCAGCGATGCGCCGGCGCTCGCCGGTGAAGGCGTGACCGTCACCGATTTCAGCGAAGCCTTGAGTGCGGAAACCGCGGCCGATCTCCTGGCCCAGCCAACGACCGCAGGCTTAGACGGCGTTCTTGCGCTGAACACGGCGTTTGTTCAAGGCGGCGTCTTGCTCGTTGTCAAAGAAGGCGCTGCTGTTTCAAAGCCTGTCGAGGTTGTCCATGTCGGCACCGGTTCCGGTGCACTGGTCACCCGCTCGAAAATTACTGTTTCTAAGGGCGCATCCTTGCGGGTTCTGGAGACATTTGCCGGAGATACCGGCAATGGTGAAATCAATGCGGTGTTTGACTATCACGTCGCTGACGGTGCGAAAGTGGCCGCGACCCGGCTTATTGCAGGCGACGCCGACCCGGCGCGGCTGTTCACAACCATCGCGACCATTGGCGCTGAAGCAGAGTTTAAGTCGCTGGGCTTTATTGCGGGCCCGTCATTCGTGCGCAACCAGCAATTCGTCAATTTTACAGGCGAGCATTCGGAGGCCAAGATCTACGGCGTATCCATGGCGCGCGGGGAAGGCGTTGCCGATCAGACCCTTATCGTTGATCACGCGGTTCCCCATTGCAACAGCCGGGAGTTCTTTAAGACCGTGCTCGATGATCGGGCCCGGGGCGTTTACCAGGGGCGTATCAATGTCGCACCGCATGCGCAGAAAACCGATGGCGAGATGATGACCCAGGCCCTACTTCTTTCTGAAGAAGCAGAGATGGCCAACAAGCCGGAGCTGGAAATCTTCGCCGATGACGTGATTTGCGCGCATGGGGCGACCAGCGGCCAGATGGACGAGGACCTTCTGTTTTACCTGCGTGCGCGGGGAATTCCGGAAGATGAGGCGCGGACCTTGCTGGTTCTGGCTTTTCTGTCCGAAGCCATTGAGGAATATGGCGAAGATGACGTGACCGAGGGTCTCGAAGCCCGCGTTCGCGACTGGCTTGCCGCCAAAAACTAAAGGAGCAGCGCCGGAATGACGGTTGCAACTGCGATGCCTGAACAGGCTGCCACGGAATACGATGTTGAAGCCATCCGCAAGGATTTCCCAATCCTTGCGCGCGAGGTCTATGGCAAACCGCTTGTCTATCTTGATAATGGTGCTTCAGCGCAAAAGCCGCAGGCGGTCATCGATGCCGTGAGCAAGGCGTATTCTGAAGAATATGCCAACGTGCATCGCGGTTTGCACTTCCTGTCGAACACGGCGACTGACAATTATGAGGCTGCGCGCGAGAAGGTGCGCCGTTTCCTCAACGCCCCCAGTGTCGACGAGATCGTCTTCACGAAGGGCACCACCGAGGCGATAAACCTTGTGTCTCACGGGTTTGGTGCAGACCGGATCGCGGAGGGCGATGAGATCGTTCTGTCGATCATGGAGCATCATTCAAACATCGTTCCTTGGCACTTCTACCGCGAGCGCAAGGGCGCGGTTTTGAAATGGGTTTATGTCCGAGAGGACGGTTCGTTCGACCTGGAGGCGTTTGCTGAGGCTTTGAACGAGAAGACCAAACTCGTCGCGATCACGCATATGTCCAACGTGCTCGGTACCGTGGTGCCGATCAAGGAGGTATGCCGGATCGCCCATGAGCGCGGTATTCCTGTTCTGGTCGACGGCAGTCAGTCCGCGGTCCACATGAATGTCGATGTGCAGGATCTGGGCTGTGATTTCTACTGCTTCACCGGCCACAAGGTATATGGACCGTCGGGGATCGGCGTGTTGTGGGCCAGGTCCGAGCTGCTGAAGCAGATGCAGCCGTTCAACGGCGGCGGCGAGATGATCCTCGATGTGACCGAGGATGTCGTCACGTATAACGATCCGCCGCATCGTTTTGAGGCGGGAACTCCGCCGATCGTTCAGGCGATTGGGCTTGGTGCCGCCCTCGACTATATGGAGGCGGTTGGACGGGACAACATTGCGCGTCACGAGGCCGATTTGCGCGACTATGCGCATCAGAGGCTGTCGGAGATCAATTCCTTGCGGATTTTCGGCACCGCGCCGGACAAGGGTGCTATCGTGTCCTTTGAATTGCAGGGCGCTCATGCACATGATGTGGCAACAATCATTGACCGCTCCGGCGTCGCTGTGCGTGCGGGCACACACTGCGCCCAGCCACTCTTGGCAAAATACGGCGTGACATCTACATGTCGGGCGAGCTTCGGTCTTTACAACACCCGTGCGGAAGTGGATGCGCTCCACGCCGCGTTGATCAAGGCCCAGGGATTTTTGGGGTAAGGAACACCAGCGATGGAAAACTCAACGACCATCGATCACAATGAAGCCGGGGAAGAACTTCAGGCTGAGGTGACCGGCAAAAGCGCGATCCCTCAGGCGGAACTGGAGCAGTTGACAACCGATATCATCGGCGCGCTCAAGACCGTCTATGACCCGGAAATTCCGTGCGATATCTATGAGCTGGGCCTGATTTATAAAGTTGATATCGAAGACGACCGGTCGATCAATATTGATATGACCCTGACCGCACCGGGGTGCCCGGTTGCCGGTGAAATGCCGGGGTGGGTGGAAAACGCTGTCGCCTCTGTCGCAGGGGTTGGGCCGGTTAATGTCGATATGGTGTTTGACCCGCCTTGGACCCCGGACCGGATGTCAGATGAAGCGAAAGTCGCCCTTAACTGGTACTGATTAACGGGCGCGGGCGCGCTTCCCCTTTTGACGCTTAACCTGAATTCCTATATCAAGTTCAAAAGCCCTTGGCCTTTGACATCAGAGGATGTGATGACCGCTGCCCGGAAATTTCAGGTAATGACCTTGACCGACGCTGCTGCTGAGCGCGTGCGTGAGCTTATCGAGAATTCAGACAAGGATGCCATTGGATTGCGACTTGGCATCAAGAAAGGCGGCTGTGCGGGCATGGAGTACACCATGGATCTCGTCGGTGAACATAAGCCAGGCGATGACCTTGTCGAAGATAAGGGCGCTAAGGTGTTCGTCGAGCCGTCTGCCATGCTGTTCCTGCTTGGAACCGAGGTTGATTTCGAGGTGACCAAATTCCGCTCCGGTTTCGTTTTCAAGAACCCGAACGAAGTATCTGCGTGCGGGTGCGGCGAGTCTGTCTCTCTTCAGGCTGCAAATCCGGCCAGTCTGAGCCAGTAACAAAACGGCACATCTCAAGGGGATGCTTTGCACCTTTTTTCACGTTTGAAGGCAGACGCCTCTGGCGATTGGGCCTCGTATGTCGAGCACCAATTCGTCCATGAACTCGGCACCGGCGAGTTGCCGAAATCGTCGTTCCGGCACTATCTGGTTCAGGACTACCTTTTTCTCATCCAATTTGCCCGGGCCTATGCGCTCGGCATTTACAAAAGCCCGACACCTCAGGACATGCGTCAATCGCTCGAGGGCGTGAAGGCGATTATGGATGTGGAACTGGATCTGCATCTGGAATTGTGCGCATCCTGGGGCATGAGCCGCGAAGATATTGAAAACGCGCCGGAAGCGGCCCAGACCATTGCCTATACCCGGTTTGTCCTCGAGGCGGGCATGGCAGGTGATTTGCTCGACCTGCAGGTTGCGCTTGCTCCGTGCATCATCGGCTATGCCGAGATTGGCAAAGGCCTCGCCGAAAAACATGGCCAAACGCTCGACGGCAATCCGTATAAGCGTTGGATCGAAGAATATTCCGGATCGACCTACCAGAATTTGGCAGCAGAATTCGGCGCGTGGATTGACGCGACCGCTGGTGTCTATCTGACCGAGGCGCGTGTTCCGCGTTTACGAAAGCTGTTTGCCAAGGCGAGCCAGCTTGAGGCGGATTTTTGGCAGATGGGCCTTGAAGCGTCTTGAGAGAAAGCCGGTGTGAAACTGCACGGCTTTGGGTAGGATCGTTTAGGAGACGGCGATCTGGTCGTCTGAAAGGTCTTTTTCGGTTTTGACCATGTTGCGCCCGCCGTGTTTGGCGGCATACATCGCCTCGTCCGCCCGCGCCACGATGGAATGCGTGCTGTCGCCTGGGCGGTAGATCGAAATCCCGATGGAGATTGTAATGCGGCCAAGATTTTCGCCGGTGGACCGCTTGACCAGTTCCTTCGACATGACAGACTTGCGGATTTTTTCTGCAATCGACTTTGCTTCATCCAGGTCTGTCATCGGCAAAATGATCGCGAATTCCTCACCGCCGTACCGGCACGCCGAATCGTGGCTCTTGACGTTTTGCTTGACCGCAAGGGCGACCAGCCGAAGAACCTGATCGCCGGTCTGGTGGCCATAGGTATCGTTGAATTTCTTGAAGTGGTCGATATCGGTCAAAAGCAGTGCGAAAGACGAGTTGTTGTCTTCCGCATGAGCCAAACTCCGCTCCAGCGTCGCGTCGAAATGTTTGCGATTGGACAAGGTGGTCAGCTCATCGGTCAGTGATTCGTACCGAATTGCTTCGAGATTGGCCTGAAGATTCTCGATTTGCCGCTTTGACTCCAGAAGCTGTGTTTCGAGCTGCCGGTTGGACGCCACAGCCGTGTGGGTCGACTTCATGAGGTGGGTCATGAAGATTTGAAGCTTTTCCGGGTCTTTCAGCTTTTTAAGCTTCTGACCGGCTCTCTCGAGCACGTCACCATAGTCCGATGTGGCATCCGCACTCAGCTTGAGCGCGTTGACCAGATCTTCGACTTCCCTCGAAACTTTCGAGCCAACTTCATCGAGCCGGTCGCCCAAGCGGTTGGGAGACAAGAACTTTCCGTAAACCGCCAGCATTTCTTCAGAGCTGACCCGGCCTTTGTCTTTCAAAATCTCATTGACGGCCCGATTGAGACCGTGGTTGTATCCAGCGGAGTATGTGTACCAAAGCTCATATGAACGGGGATACGCAGGCAACGTATTCCGTTTGATGTAGGAGAGCGCGGACTCGCCGTACACAATCGTCCGCTTATGATCTTCATCTTCGGCCATTTAGAATCCCACTGGTCGAGCGTGCCTAGCCGCCCCACACGGCAGCTTGCTCGACCAATACAATTCTACTGGAAGATTTAAGGTCCGGTTAAGCCTGTCACAATTGGCTGGGAACCCGTATCAAGATGCCTTCTTAGGCCGAGGTTCGCGCAGCAAGAATGCAGGAATATGACTGCCGGCCCCAAAGGCTGGTTCGTCCCGGTCTGCAGCTGCGCGCGGCTTTTGGTTTTTTTGCGCAGCGGCCTGACGGGCAGGGCGGCGGCGCTGCGGAGCCGGTGCGTCTTCCACAGCCGTTACCGCTGGAGCTGCTTCTTGCTTGTCGTCATTGTCCGCAACTTTGCGGCGGCTTGAGCCGTTCTTTGACGAAGCGGACTTGGCATTGCGGCCACCGCGTCGGCGAGCCTTGCGTTCTTCTGCGGCAGCCTCAAAGTCTATTGGCGCGCCGGTCCACTCGATCTCGATGGAAATCAGCTCTTCAATTGCCTTGAGGTATTTCTGATCGTCTCCAGTTACCAGCGTGTAAGCGGCGCCTGAGCGGCCTGCGCGACCCGTCCGGCCGATCCGGTGTACATAGTCTTCGGCGTGGCTCGGCACATCGTAGTTGAACACATGGCTCACTTCGGGAATATCCAGCCCGCGTGCGGCCACGTCGCTGGCGACCAAAAGCTTTATGTTGCCCTTTCGGAAATTGTCGAGCATCAGCATGCGGGTGCGCTGGTCCATGTCACCATGCAGGCAGCCAACATTGTATCCGTGTTTTTCGAGGGACCGGAAAAGGGTCGAGATATCGCGCTTGCGGTTGCAGAAGACGATCGCGTTTTGAAGATCTTCGGCTTCTTCGAGCAGTTCGCGCAAGGCTGCGCGCTTTTCATAGTCGACGTTTTCGGACGCTTTCAGGCGCTGGCTGACGTTCACTGCAGTGGATGAGGTTTTCGCGACCTCGATTCGCGCCGGATTTTGCAGGAAAGTCTCCGTCAGGCGCTGGATTTCCGGCGGCATGGTGGCCGAGAAAAACAGGGTTTGGCGTGTGAAAGGGATCAGTTTGCAGATCCGTTCGATGTCTGGAATGAAACCCATGTCCAGCATGCGGTCGGCTTCGTCGATCACGAGGATCTCGACACCTTGGAGCAGCAGTTTGCCACGTTCAAAGTGATCCAGCAGGCGGCCTGGTGTTGCAATCAGGACATCTGTTCCGCGGTCAAGCTTCTTGTCCTGCTCGGCAAACGAAACGCCCCCGATCAGCAGCGCAACATTCAGTTTGTGATTGGTGCCGTATTTTTCGAAGTTTTCTTCGACCTGAGCAGCAAGTTCCCGGGTTGGCTCCAGAATCAGCGTGCGCGGCATCCGGGCGCGGGCGCGGCCTTTCTCGAGGAGCGTAAGCATTGGGAGAGTGAAGCTGGCTGTTTTGCCGGTGCCGGTTTGAGCGATCCCCAATACGTCGCGCCGTTCCAGTACCTGTGGAATTGCTCCCGACTGAATGGCTGTTGGTTCCGTATAACCTGCAGCTTCCACCGCAGAGAGGACTTTCTCGCTAAGACCGAGTGAATTGAATGACATGTAGCCGCTTGACCAGATTTTGTAAGATTGGGTCGAAGTCATCAGCATCACACAGCTGACGAAGTCGCGGCCACCCTACATTTTAAACCCGTCAAGTCAATCGACGTAACTGCCAAATATGCATAAATTCGGTCATTTAGCTCAGTATGGCTAAGGGAGCTGCTAAGTCACGGCTCCGCAAACAGTGAAAAATGTTTTGCCGGATACATTAAATATTGAAAAGTCTGTAAGCGGCAAAGAAAGTGCCGCTGCGTTTGTTAGAGGCGGGGCGCGCTGTCTGCCTGCACCGCGTTGGTCATCACCGGGCGGCTGGAGAGCGGTTTCGGAGTTGCTCCGGACGCATAAAGCGGCATGTTGAAGAGCTCGGCATCGCGGGCATAGCGCTTGCGAACCAGGCGGGCAGCACTGGAATCGAGCAGCTCGTCGGTCAGCACATTGTGCCGGGCCGAATAGGAAATGCGCTTAAGGGCCGGCATCTTCACGCCATGCGCCTTGAGCAGACGGGACAATGCGCCTGCCTGCTGATCCGGGCTGTCGATGTCAACCAGAAGATCTGGCACTAGCTGCTTCCGGTGGTTCAAGATCGACGTCTGGTTTCGCAGCAGATTGTCCGCGTTCATGTCCGGCAAATTGGCGACCTTCGCCGCGAACGCGGTGATCGACATGTCTTTCGAAAAACGCTTTTCCGCAAAATAGGCTGTAAGCGGCATGTCGCCGAGAATGACGTTCTCATAACAAGACACGACACGTTCGATTGGAGACTGCACACATGCGAAAACAGGCATGTCCGGATAGCGGCGTTTCAATTCGCGGGCAGTGAGCAGTTCAATATCGCTTTGCCAGACCGGCGGGCAGGAGGTGTCCCTGAATTTAGGGGGCGATGCAGCTGCAGACTTGCTATCAAGCGCGGATATCACGGGCAGGGCCCACAAGAAGGGATCGCCCGGAACCCGTCCAAACGCAAGTCCCTTGTCCCGGAACACAATGAAGGAATGTTGCCGCAACGGCCGCTTTTTGCGGTCAAACAGATTGTAAAGCGTGCGCAGCATCAAAGATGTCCAAGTGTTTAACTTCGGTATGTTGGCTACCTGATGTTGACCCAAAGGTCAATTATCCGGGTATTTGCAAGCTTGGGGTTTATATGTCCAAATCCTCTGCGAATTCGGCATTTTCCTGTATAAACCGGAACCTCGCGTCGGGCTTGTTGCCCATGAGGCGATCGACGGCATCGTTGGTATCGGCGATGGCGTCTTCCAAAACGCTGACCCGCAGCATGGTTCTCTTTGCCGGGTCCATGGTGGTTTCCTTGAGCTGGGCCGGCAACATTTCGCCCAAACCCTTGAATCTTCCGATCTCCACCTTGCCTTTTCCCTTGAACTCGCGTGCAAGCAATTCATCCTTGTGCGCATCATCACGTGCATAGAACGTCTTGCCACCCTGGCTCAGCCGGTAAAGCGGGGGCACAGCGAGAAACAAGTGCCCGTTGCGGATCAATTCTGGCATCTCCCTGTAAAAAAAAGTGATCAGCAGAGAAGCGATGTGGGCGCCGTCAACATCGGCATCGGTCATGATGACGATCTTTTCGTAGCGCAGATCAGTGTCGCGATAGGCGGAGCGGGTCCCGCATCCAAGTGCTTGGATCAAATCCGCGAGCTGCTGGTTCGCTGCAAGTTTTTCTCGGCCGGCATTCGCCACGTTCAGGATTTTGCCGCGCAACGGCAAAACTGCCTGATTGGATCTGTTGCGTGCTTGCTTCGCCGAGCCGCCCGCTGAATCGCCCTCGACAATAAACAGTTCGGTGCCCTCGGCCTGATTGGCCGAACAATCGGCAAGCTTACCGGGCAGGCGGAGCTTACGGACTGCGGTCTTGCGGGCCACATCCTTCTCCTGCCGCCGCCGCAGACGTTCCTCTGCGCGGTCAATCACCCATTCCAGCAGCTTGTTCGCTTGGTTGGGGGAGGCCGTCAGCCAATGGTCGAAAGCGTCGCGGACGGCGTTTTCCGTGATCCGGGTCGCCTCGTTGGTGGCAAGCTTGTCCTTCGTCTGACCAACGAATTCCGGCTCGCGGATAAAAACTGACAGCATGCCGCCAGCGGAGGTCAGAATGTCATCGCCAGTGATCAGCGATGCCTTCTTGTTGTTGGTCAGTTCGCCATAAGCCTTCAGTCCACGCAACAATGCATATCGAAGGCCCGCCTCATGGGTGCCGCCTTCCGGAGTGGGGACGGTGTTACAATACGAATTTATAAAGCCATCGCCCGCAAACCAGGTCACCGCCCATTCAACGGAGCCATGGCTGCCGGCCTTTGCGGTCTTGCTGGCAAAAACATCATCGACGACCCGGCGCTCCTTCTGGAGCCGTTCGTTCAAGAAGTCGCGCAAACCGCCGGGGAAATGGAACACGGCTTCGGCGGGCGTTTCGTCTTTTTCCTGGATCAGAACCGGATCGCAGTGCCAGCGGATCTCGACGCCGCCGAACAGATAGGCTTTTGAGCGGGCCATTTTCAGAAGCCGGCTCGGCTTGAATTCGGCAGTTGACCCGAAAATCTGAGCATCCGGCCTGAAGCGGACTGAAGTGCCCCGGCGGTTCTGAGTCTCGCCGACAAGCTCCAGGTGGCCATCCGGGATCCCGCGCCGGAAGGTTTGGCGGTAAAGCTTGCGGGCCTTGGCGACTTCGACCACCAGCTCTTCCGATAGCGCATTGACGACGGAGACTCCGACGCCGTGCAGGCCGCCAGACGTTTCGTACACCTTGCTATCGAATTTTCCGCCGGCGTGCAGTGTCGTCATGATCACTTCAAGGGCGGATTTGTCCTTGAATTTCGGGTGCCGGTCGACTGGGATCCCTCGGCCGTTGTCCGTCACAGTCAAGAACCCGTCGGCACCGAGGGTCACATCAATCCACGTGGCGTGTCCGGCAACGGCCTCATCCATGGAGTTGTCGATGACTTCGGCAAACAGATGGTGGAGGGCTTTTTCGTCCGTTCCTCCAATATACATTCCCGGCCGCCGCCGAACAGGCTCGAGACCTTCTAGAACTTCAATGTCGGCGGCAGAATAATCGTCGGTGACGGGCGTGAGGGCAGGACGGCTCTTGGGTGCAGGGGTTTCGGTTTTTCGGGTTGCTGCATCAGATCCGCCTGCGAAGAGATCGTCTTTTGCACTCATGCTCTAAGGTGTCCATTCTTATTGTACGACCCTGTATCGGGGCGCTTGAGTCGGGCCTTATCATCTCAAGACTGTTCACATACAGCAAAATGTTCTTTGTTTCCCCCACGCATTTTCCAGCTGTTTATATCTGCAGGCTTTCGGTCAAGGGAATCTCAACCCCTTTCGTGCTGTGTTTGGAGCCATGGTTGAAACATCCGTGGGGGCGGCGTGACACAAACCGAAAATTATGAGTGCACCGGCGGGGAGACTGGTTTCATGTGTGGGTCAGTCCAGATTATCGCCAAGGCAGCTGTGTCGCGTTTGCAACACTGTGCAGCAGAGTCACGTTTGGGCACCGTGTTCGCCATTGATGCCGCGGTTCGGCCATGATTGATCATCAGGGAATAGGCACGGCTGTCGTTTGGGCATTGGAGGCGGGTGGTTCCGGACTGAACTGCATTCGCGGCATGAACGATAACTCAAGGGCGCAAAATAAGTTGGTTCGGCATCAAAGAGCTCTCGGCAGAGTATCCGGCACGATCACAGTCAAAAAGAGTCCGCGCTCTTGCCACAATCATGCGGTGCAGGGTCGCAGTCTGGCCGAAATGCACAGGTATTCTCGGCAGCAACAGGAAAAGCGTCAAATACTGCAGGCCAACAGGCCGCAGAGAAATGAGTGTGAGGGAATGTCCTCGTTATTGCAGATGAATGACAGCGGATATCAGGGCGTGATCCAGACGGCGTATGGCCGCGGTTTTGCGCGGCTTGTTGCCGTTTGCATGCTTGTCAGCTGCATCGGGCTTGGTGATTACCGGGCGCAGGCATTTGATGGAACTCCGGCTGATCCGGACACGGAAATCGGGCCGCAGGATCTCAGCCCGAGCGAAGCGCTTCGTGCTGGAGCCCGGCAATATTATTCCGGTGACAAAGAAGCAGCGCTCAACTCACTGAGATACGCAGCTGACCATGGCCAGTCGATGGCGGCTTGGAAGCTTGGCGAAATGTATGCCCATGGCGACGGCGTCCAGGAAGACGACTTGAAGGCGTTCGAGTATTACAGCCAGGTGGTTCGCGAGCATGGGGACGACAGTCCGACCGACCCGGACGCGCCATTCGTCGCAAGTGCTTTCGTTGCCCTAGGGAACTACTACCGGGATGGAATTGGGGAGCGTGTGACCGCGAACCCTGCCCGGGCAAAGCAGATCTTCACCCATGCAGCTTCTTATTTTGGAGACGCTGACGCACAGTTTGAGCTTGGTCGCATGTATCAGGGCAGCAATGCCCGCATGGCCGTCCGGTGGTTTAATCTGGCGGCCATCAAGGGGCATGTCGGAGCACAGGCGCGCCTTGGTGAAACATTGTTCACAATCGGGCAATCCGATAGCAGAAAGGCCCGCGGGCTGATGTGGCTGTCCGTTGCGCTCGAGCAGGCTTCGGCGAACAACGAAGCCTGGATTCGCAATCTTCACGAAAAATATTTCGGACTGGCCAGCGAACTCGTGCGGGCCCAGTCCCGGGATATGTCGAGCAAATGGCTGTCAAACAACCGGCCGGAGCTCTACGCCGCTCAGCAGACAACAACCGAATAAGCGGCCGTTTGGTTCTGTTGTTCTTAAAGGCCGCTTACGGCGCATTTGAAAACCCGTCAGCCTTTTGAGCCCGATTGCCACGGTGTGTGTGGAACGCCATGGGACGGGAGTAGCGAGGCGGACGGGCAGGGTGTGTCGGAGAATTTCCAGGACGTGTTGTTCAGCACCATTTGGCAGGTCGCAAGACGGGGCCCTTGAGGGCTCCGCAAGCAGACCGTTTCACCAATGAAAAAATCGTCTCCGCGGTACCGGCAAGTGCAGCTCACGGTGGGGGATTGAACTTGCTCCAACTGACTGGCGGGTTTTGGAGGCGCACCTGCGCCCAAGCTGACAGCCGGTATGAGGGCGAGGCCGGTTGCTGTGAACAATTTCACGACGAAACTGATCACTGGCAAACCTTGCCCCAATCCCGCGCGTTCGGGGCGCCTGCGCGTTGCACTTATCCCATTGCGGGAAGCCTATCATGGGTGCAATACGTATCAAGTCTATTGAATGTGCAGATCCGGGCGCATTTTATCCTCAGGCGGCGAGATCCACCCAAACCGGTACGTGATCGGAGGGCTTGTCCCACCCCCTCACACGTTTGTCTATGCCGCAGCCGTTCATCAGGTCCGCAGCTTGGGGCGACAGCAGGACATGATCAATGCGGATGCCGTTGTTTTTCTGCCAGGCACCAGCTTGATAGTCCCAGAAAGTGAAGATTTCCTCGGCTTGTGTGCAATTCCGTACCGCCTCGGTGAAGCCGAGGTTCAAAAGCGCTCTAAAGTTTTGCCGGCTTTCCGGCTGGAAAAGGGCGTCATCGAACCAGTTTTCCGGGTTCTTGGCATCGACCGGGTCGGGAATGACATTGTAATCGCCTAACAAGAGAAAAGGCGTTTCTTCCGCCAGCCGTTTTTCGGCGTGGGCGATCAGCCGGTCCATCCATTCCAACTTGTAAGTGAACTTTTCGGTGCCGAGCGGATTGCCGTTCGGCAGATAGAGGCACCCGAAGCGGACGGCCCCGTTGTTGGTCGACACGGTCGCCTCAATGAAACGCGCCTGTTCGTCATCATCGTTGCCAGGAAGGCCGCGCTGAACGTCCTCCAGCGGCAGCTTCGACAAGAGGGCAACGCCGTTGAAGCCTTTTTGACCATGGGTTTCAACGTTGTAGCCCAATTCCTCAAATGCTTGCCTCGGAAAGTTCTCGTCGACGGACTTGATCTCCTGAAAACAGGCTATGTCGGGGCTGGTTTCTTTCAGCCAGTCCAGCACGGTGTCAATGCGCGCCTTGACGCCATTGATGTTCCAGGTTGCGATTTTCATGAAGGGTCCAGCCGAATAGCTGCTGGCGGCATTGAGCCGCCAGCAGGACAAATCAGATTGTGAAACTTGTGCCGCAGCCACAGCCCGAGGTGGCATGCGGATTGTTGATCTGGAAGGATTGGCCGATCAGATCATCGACAAAATCGATCTCCGAACCGCTCATGTATTCCAGGGACATGGAATCGACGAGGACGGTGATACCGTTTTTCTCAATGGCGAGGTCATCGTCCTCGCGGCTTGTCACCAAGTCGTATTTATATTGCAGTCCGGAACAGCCGCCGCCTTCGACTGAGACGCGCAGCATGCTTCCATCCGGTTCCCCGGTCAAAATCTTGGCGATCCGCTTGGCAGCGCGGTCGCTGACTGTTACGGGATGTTCAAGTGTGTCGGTCATGGGCCTGCCGCATTTCAACGGGTTTGAGCCGGGCAGGGCGGACCCTGCTGCGGCCTTGTCATACAATGATAGGTATGATGTGCGAGGCATTGCGTCAATGCATGCCGCTTCGGTCGGATGGGTGAAGTCGCCGGGGCAGGCTCTGAAAGATGAAGTATGAGGCGGAATATGAATGTCGAGCTCGGCTTGGGATATGGGGCGCAGGCGCTTGCGTCCTACGCAGAGCAGCCAACGAAAAGCCGGGGGCGCTTGTTTCAAGAGCCTGAGAGCCCGACCCGCACTCCGTTTCAACGCGACCGGGACCGGATTATCCATTCCTCCGCATTCCGGCGCTTGAAGCACAAGACCCAGGTTTTCGTCTATCATGAGGGCGATCATTTCCGCACCCGGCTGACGCACACGATTGAGGTGTCGCAAATTGCCCGGTCGCTCGCGAGGGCCTTGCGCGTCGATGAAGACTTGGCCGAGTGCCTGGCGCTGGCTCACGATCTTGGCCATACACCGTTCGGGCACGAGGGCGAAGACGTGATGCATGTGTGCATGGAGCCCTACGGCGGCTTCGATCACAACGCGCAATCGCTGCGGGTCGTAACCTCGCTGGAACAGCGCTATGCGGAATTCGACGGCCTGAATCTGTCCTGGGAGACCTTGGAAGGCCTCGTCAAGCACAACGGCCCATTGTTGGACGCATCGGGCCGCCCGCTTGGTAAATTCAAGGACAGTGAACTTCCCTTCGCCATTCGCGAATATGCAAGCCGGCAGGATCTGCTGCTGCACACTTGGCCAAGCCTTGAAGCGCAAGCAGCCGCAATCGCAGACGACATTGCCTACGATGCGCATGATCTGGACGATGGCATGCGTGCCGGATTGTTTGCGATCGAAGACATGAAGGATGTACCTTTTCTGGCCGATATCCTGGCCGATGTCGACAGCAAGTATCCTGGCCTTGAAGAAAGCCGGCGCATCCATGAAATCGTCCGGCGTTCGATCACCCGCATGGTCGAAGACGTCATTACAGAGGCAATGAAACGCCTGTCCGATGTCCAGCCGGAGACGGTTGAGGATGTGCGCGCCGCAGGCCGGTGCCTGGTGGATTTCTCAAGCGAGACCTCGGCCTCGGAACGTGAAGTCAAAAAATTTCTGTTTGCGCGGGTCTACAGGCACGAGGATGTTCTCGCCGTCCGGCGGCTCGTGGCTGATGTGGTGCGTGATCTGTTTGCCCGGTTCATGAAAGAGCCTGAGCTCATGCCGGCGCCTTGGGACAAGGATCTCGCAGGCTTGGATGAAACCGGCCTGGCCCGGCGCGTGTGCGACTATATTGCGGGCATGACAGACCGATATGCCATCGAAGAACATCGCAGACTGTTTGACGATACGCCGGATTTGAGCTAGGCCGCAGCCACAATGTGACTGCCAGCGGGCCGCGAAGACCACTCCGGCGCGCGGGTTAGCTATTTTCATGGACACTTCAGGCTTTCGATGAACATTTTCGCCGAATTTTCAAATCGCGTGCAAACGGTGCTGCAATCCCTTGATCTGTCGACAAAAGAAGGCGATGCGCCGGACTTGTCCCGGGTGACGGTCGAGACTCCGCGCGATCCTGCTCATGGCGATTTGGCAACAAATGCCGCGATGGTGCTGTCCAAGCAGGTTGGCATGAAGCCACGCGATCTTGCCGAAAAGCTGGTGGATAAACTACAAGCCGATCCCGAGATCACTGAAGCTGCAATCGCCGGTCCGGGCTTCATTAATTTGAGAGTGTCGCATTCGGTTTGGGAGAATGTGCTTGGGGCCGTATTGGCACAACAGCTTGATTTCGGCCGGTCCAGGTTAGGCACCGGCAAAAAGGTCAATGTGGAATACGTGTCGGCCAACCCAACCGGTCCGATGCATGTCGGGCATACACGCGGCGCAGTTGTCGGCGATGCTCTGGCAAACCTGCTGGATTTCGCCGGCTATGACGTGACCCGGGAGTACTATATCAATGACGCTGGCTCGCAAATCGAAACGCTGGCGCGCAGTGCATTCCTGCGCTACCGCGAGGCTTTGGGCGAGGATATCGGAGCGATCCCGGCGGGGCTTTATCCCGGCGACTACCTGAAACCGGTGGGTCAGGCGCTGGCGAAAGAGCACGGCGATGCACTGACCAAAATGGCAGACGGCGAGTGGCTTCCAATCGTCAAGGACTTTACCGTCGCGGCGATGCTGGACCTCATCCGGGACGATCTGGCAACGCTCAATGTTCATCACGAGGTGTTTTATTCCGAGCGCACCTTGCATACCCATGACGGTAACGGCCCATCTAAGATCGACGAGATGCTGGACGCCTTGCGTGAGCGCGATCTTGTGTATCAAGGCACTTTGCCGCCGCCAAAAGGACAGGTACCTGAAGACTGGGAGGACCGGGAGCAAACGCTTTTCCGGGCCAGCGATTATAGTGACGATACCGACCGTGCACTAAAAAAATCGGACGGCTCTTATACTTATTTTGCGGCCGATGTGGCGTATTTCCGGGACAAGTTTCTGCGGGGTTATGACGAGATGATCTACGTTCTCGGCGCGGATCACAGCGGCTATGCCAAACGCTTGGAAGCCGTCGGGCAAGCAATCTCTGATGGTAAGGCGCAAGTTATTGTCAGCTTCTGCCAGTTGGTGAAGCTGTTCAAGGGCGGTGAGCCTTTCAAGATGTCCAAACGGTCTGGCGATTTTATCACCCTGCGCGATGCGGTGGAGGAAGTAGGGCGGGATCCGATCCGGTTCATGATGCTCTATCGCAAGAACGACGCGCCGCTCGACTTCGACTTCGAAAAGGTGACCGAGCAGTCCAAAGACAATCCGGTATTTTATGTCCAATATGGGCATGCAAGATGCCACTCGGTGTTGCGTCAGGCCGCCGAAGAATTCCCTGCTTTGGACCTTGGGGAGACGGCGCTCGCCGCGGCAGACTTCTCGGTGCTGACCGACGAAGGTGAGCTTGAGTTGATCTCGAAATTGGCTCAGTGGCCGCGTGTGGTTGATTCGGCGGCAGATACGCATGAGCCTCACAGAGTGGCGTTTTACCTGTATGACCTCGCGAGTTCCTTGCATGCGCACTGGAATAGAGGCAAGGAATTGCCGCAATTACGTTTTATTAACACTGATAATACCAAATTAACCCTAGCGCGACTTGCCCTGGTTCGTGCAATATCTTTGGTACTTGCCTCAGGTCTTGCTGTGCTGGGTGTGAACGCGCCTGAGGAGATGCGCTAAAGTCTCTTGGGCTTTGACGGTCTGTAAAGTGTAAGCCGCCAAAAAGCCGTACTGGCCGGATAGTAATCAAACATGGCAGGAAATTCCGACCACCCCAAATCAGCGCGGTACCCTTCCGGGCAGCCGCAACCGGGAACAAGTCAGGAACCGGCGGAAGATCCGCTGGTCGAACTGGCACGCATCGTACATCGCAACAAGCAGCCGGGGGCAAGTGTGACAGGGAACCGCGTTGGCAGCACGGACTATTTCGCTGGTCTTGACGAGGTCGCTGGCGGCCCAACATCCCAGCCAGCTGCACCGGCAACTCCGGGGCCGGCCGCAGACCGCGCCGCACCGCCTGTTGCAGAAACACCCGTTGCACAAACGCCGTCGCAGCCTGCCGCAGACAACCAGATCCCCTGGCCCAAAACGCCAGATCTCGGCTCCATAGAGGCAACGGCTGCGCAGGCCATGAACCGCTCTGTTGACCCGGCGCGGGCACCGTCTTCTCGCGGGGTTGGCTTTTTGCCGACCGGCGAGCCACCGCTGGACGACCTTGCCAATGCGCCGC
The DNA here is from genome assembly GCF_007830545.1 of Roseibium hamelinense. GTDB lineage: Bacteria > Pseudomonadota > Alphaproteobacteria > Rhizobiales > Stappiaceae > Roseibium > Roseibium hamelinense. Next base: position 736,745 of record NZ_VLLF01000001.1, on the reverse strand, counting down.
GTCCTGCACCGTCCGTGACCGCAGATCTGGAAAAGAGCTTAACTGCGGAACTAGAGGATGAGCTTATCGGCGCGTTCCGGCAAAACTTCGACACGGCGCCGGACCCGCTGTCCGCCGCGCCACAGCAGTCTGAAATGCCTCCAGCTTCGCCTGCCTACAGCCCGCCACAGGACGCGGCATTTGACGTAAAGCCTGTTGCCGCGCCGCCTTTGCAATCCGGTGTGGCTGCCTCACAGGAGCCGGCAGCGCCCGAACAGCCTGCCAGGCCAGACGCGCAGCCGCAGCGCACGGAGCCGTATTTCGGATCCGGATTTGCCAGCAATTACGGCGCACCAGCCAATGATGCCAAACCAGCGATTGACGAAGACGACCTTTTCGCGGCGATTTCACAGCCGGAAGCGTCGCTGGAAACGTCCTATGAGCTGCCGGCTACACCAGCTCCTGAGGCCCAGAGCGTGAAGTCTCCGGCTCCCAGAGCGCCGACCTCTGACCCGGCAGCCTCCGAGCGGGCGGCATTTGATCCGGCACCGATCTCTGGCCAAACGTCTCCCCCGGTAGCCGGTCAGGCGCCTGAGATGCCGAAGGCGGATCCCAAGCCGCCGCAAGGTCCCGATTTCGATTCGCTTTTTGCCGATTTGAAACTCCCCGATTTCCCGGTATCGCGCCAGGAGCCGGCTGTTGCCCCACATGAGGCCGGTTCTGCCCGCACAAACGTGTCCTGGGACAGCATATCGGAAACACCTGCTGCCAGCCGGCCGGTCGCCGAAGAGCCGCTTGAATTGCGCGGGTCTGACACGTCCACTCCTGCCGAGGATGACATCGACAATATGACGTGGCCTGCGGCCGCGGCATCCGTGCCGCAAAGCGGCGACGACGAACTTCCGCCGCCTCCGGGCGGATACGACCTCGATGCTGTTGCACGCGCGATGAACGAAAGCGATCCGACCGTTGGCACCAGCGGCGTTCTGCCGCCGCATCCGCCGGCCGAAAAGGCCGCAGCTCCAGGGTCGGAGCCAAGGTCCCGCAAAGGTCTGATGGCGGCTGCAGCTGTGCTTGGCATCGCAGTTATCGGTGGCGGAGCCTTCGTCCTTCTGGATGACGACAGCGTTGCAGTGCCGGACGGTCCGCCGCCGATCATTGCCGGTCTTCAAGGCGATCTCAAAGTCTACCCGGACAACCAGCAAGCCGCCTCGGACGACCAGGGAGCGAAACTGATTTATGACCGGGTGGGCGGGTTATCCGATCCGTCCCGGGAACGCCTTGTGCTTCCTGAGACGGCAGAACCTGCGCAACTGCGTCCGGCGCCGGAAAATACGGCCACACCGGATCCTCTTGTTCCCGGAGCACCGAAAAAAGTACGGACGCTCGTGGTGCGCCCGGATGGCAGCATTGTGAATGACGGTGACCAGCCGCGGCAGGTATCGACCAGCCCGGTCGCACAGCCGTCGGCACCAGCGTCGCCGACCAATCCGTCAGCTCCGGTGACCTCGACGATCACAACGGCACCTGTCACGACGACGCCAATACCATCATCGCAGGACAATGCTGGCCCATCGGCATCCGGTACGGACATCGCGTCAGCACCGGCAACACCGCAGCCTGCACAACCCTCTACCCCGGCCATCGTTGGGACACAGACCGGAACAGATGGTCAGACTTCGGCGGACGCGTCGGCTGCCCAGGCGGTGGCTCCGGCAGATATTCCGACTGTCACGCCGCGCGCCAAGCCACCGGCGCCGGTCCGCGTTGCGTCGGCGCCCCAGCCTGTCGCCACCGACACGTCGTCAGGGCCGCTCAATTTGACCAACCCCGCGCCCGCACCGGCGGCTGCAACACCGGCACCTGTTGCAACGGCATCCGGTCAGGTCGGTCAAATTGCGTCCGGAACCTATATCGTACAGGTGACATCGCAGCGCTCGGCAGAGGCGGCGCGCAATGCGTATGCTGGCCTGCAACGCCAGTATCCGAGTGTTTTGGGCAACCGGACCGCTGTGATCGTGTCAGCCGATCTAGGGGATCGTGGAACGTTCTACCGGGCACGCATTCCGACAACATCCCGCGGCGAGGCGATTTCGCTGTGTGAAAGCCTGCAGGCGGCCGGCGGCGACTGCTTTGTCCGGCAGAACTGAACGCAGCAAGTCTTAGAATCTGCAACGTGGCGGCTCTCGTATGGGAGCCGCTATTTTTACTAATCAAGGCCTGTACTGCTGGACAGTTGCGCGGAAATCGGGAGCGCGCTGGATGGCTTATCCATTTATAAAAATTCTAAAATTATCCCCAATATTGCAATTATGTAATCTGTAGGCGTTGCTCAACGGTTGCGAAAGGAAAATCGATGTCGATTGCTAGATTGTTTTCGGGTGCCATGCGGGGATGGGGAAAACAAAACAGACCTGAACATAAGGGTAAAGTTATGTCAGAGTTTGCCGCGCAGCAGGTACGAAACAAGATAAAGCTCTTCGATCCGGCGTTTGACAAAGGAAAAACCGCGTTTAGTAGAACGCCGCCGCCTCCAGCAAAAGATCCTAAAAAGGTAGCAGCGCAGGTCATAAGCAATGCCGCTGGATATGGGTCGAACGCCTTGGTTCCAGGCGAAGTTGGTTCACGACCGCGTCCTCCGGTGCCACCCCGCAAGCGCCTCGGCATGGCAAAGGGAAGTGTTCCCCCACCACCAGCTCGCGATCCGTCTCAAGCGTTGAATAAGGCGAATGCAAAATCGGCTAGAAGCAGTGTTCATAATCAAGGTTTACCTCGCTTAGGCGAAGGTGATTGGGACGAACTGTACTCCGGCTAATCCCCTTGCGAGGCGATTTCGCTGTGTGAAAGCCTGCAGGCGGCCGGCGGCGACTGCTTTGTCCGACAGAACTAAGCCGAGCAGAATTTGAACTTCCCTATCCGGCGGCTTTCAAATGAGAGCCGCCGCTTAGTGTTTGGCGGATCGACCGATAGGCCGCTGCAATGGCGTCGGAAACCGCGCGCACAGCCGGTTCGCGCAACAGGTCCCGATGTACGATCAGGTGTTCGTTGCCGGTCAGCTCCTGGACTGTATCGCCCAGTCTGACGAGGCCCGGATTGGCATCCCCCATGAAAACCGGAAGCAGGGCGATGCCGGCACCGCTGGCAACAAGATCCCGGGCACTGGTCATGGTGTTTGTCCGCAGCGCCGGCTGGTATCTGAGGGTCTTCTCAAGCCAAATCCGATGGGAAGGATACCAGAGATTGTCCGGTGGAAAGCCAATCCATGTTCCGCGCTTGATGGCCTCGGACAGTCCTTCAATCGAGCCCCTGTCCAAATAACAACGCGCGGCGTAGGGGGCATAAGTGAGCTCACCGATCTTATGGGCCACAAGCGTATCCGTTTCCGGCAAACAGCTGCGAATCTGCAATTCGGTCCCGCGGTTTTGATGGTCCGCATGCTGCTGGCTGACGACAAGTTCCAGTTCAATGTCCCCGACCGCGGCTTTAAGCGCAGGAAACCCGAGCGCAAGCGTTTCGGCGCGCACTTCATCAACCGATACCCGCACAACGCGTAGCGCAGAGCCGGGAAGATCGGGCAGGGTTCGAAGGGCCGCTTCTGCGTCCCGGCGCATGTCCGCAGCCAAGGGGATAAGCTTGGCACCGGCTTCTGTGGGCTTCAGCCCGGTGGGGGTGCGCTCAAACAGGCGCGCGCCGATCTGGTCTTCAAATTGACGCAAGCGCCGGCTCAGCTGCGGCTGGCTCATCGCCAGCATCTTTGCGGCTCCCGACAGCGACCAGGTGCGGGCAGCCGCATCAACGATTTTAAGGTCATCCCAGTTCATGGTCTTACTATGCAGAAGCCGATGGCAATCTGCAATGCCATGCATATACGCATGACCCGCATTGGAAATTGGCGGCTGCTCACACGCGGCGGCGGGTGCTAGTCAGACACTCAAAACGCTCACCCGAAAGCCAAAAATGACAGAACACAGCCGCTACGCTTTGCGCGAAAACACACCGCTTGCTGTCGGATTGGCGTTGTGCGGCATCGCCTTGTTCACACCGGTTTTCGCAGCAGGAAAAATCGCGGAAGGTACAGTGCCGGCGCTGGTTCTCGTATGGCTCCGGTTTTTCGGAGGGGCCTTGACCCTGGGCGCTGCGGGGATTGTCAAAGGCGCGCCGGAAGGCGGGTATATCAGCCGGCATTGGCGGGTCCATCTTTTACGGGCTGCATTTGCGATCGGTGGCCTGGGTGGAATGATCTATGCTGGAGCAGTTTTGCCAGTGGCCGATGCGGCTGCGATTGGGCTGACCAAAGGCATGATGGCGATTGGCCTAGCCGCGCTGATTTTGCGAGAAACGGTGGTGGCCCGGCACTGGCTTTCAGGCGTCTTTTGCGCTCTCGGCGCCTTGCTCGTGGTGCGGTCGGTTTCTGGCGACGCCGGCGCGGCGGCTGGTGTTCCCGCTGATGGCGTGTTGGCGGCGCTGATTGGAGCGTTTTGCATGGCCTGTGAAGCGCTCGTGATCCGGTATCTTGCCCAGCGCGAAGGCACGGTGGTCATGCTGACCTATGTCAATTGTGCGGCCGCGCTTCTCCTTGGTGTGCCCGTGCTCTGGATTGCGCTGCACCAGGGGATCGACTGGTCCGTGGCCGGATGGTTTGTCCTGCTAGGCCCCTGCGCGATCATCGGGCAATCCTTCAATGTCGCGGCCTACCGGCGCGCGGGAGCTGCAACCCTGGCACCGGTCGGGTATGCTTGGGTCTTGTTTGCCGCGCTGCTCGGGTACTTGCTGTTTAACGAGGTACCGGCGCTCGAAGCGGGAGCAGGGGCAGCGCTCATCGTGCTCGGCGGATTGATCCTGACGTTGAAGTGGCCCCTGCGCGGTCTGAAAGGCCGGGCCTAGGTGGTCAACGCTTTGGCCAGAAACGGCAGGCTGTCGTCCATTCGGTAGTCGACCGACGAGTGATTGTCGTCAAATTCCTCATAGACGTGGTCAACGCCTTCCCCCTGCAGTTTTTTGTGAAGCCGGCGCGCGCCATAGACCAGATTGTACTGATCGACGCTGCCGCAATCGATCCAGAGTCCCTTCAGCGATTTCAGGGCTTGTGTATGCTTGTCGGCCATCAAGACAGGATCCCAGGCAAGCCAGGCGCTCCAACGCTCGTCATTGATCTCACAGGTTTCCAGATCGACAGGCAGGCGGATGCCGCAGAACGTGTCCGGATCCGGGTCCGGATCGTAGGTGGCAGCCATTGCAAAGGTCATTAGGTCATGAAACGCTCCGCCGGGATACTTCGGACCTGTTTCAAAATCGGTCACGAAGGTTTCGATAGAGCCTTTGCGCGCAATTGCCCGCACCGCACTGGGCATCTCCGGCAGGTAGCACAGTTCGAAGGCCATGTCGCCGGAATGGCAGGCGGCGGCTGACCACGTGTCTGCATGCAGCATGGCATGCACCATCGAGCCATAGCCTCCCGATGATTTGCCGAACACGCCGCGGCGACCCGGACCGCCGCATTTGAAACGCCCCTCTACCGCCGCCAGCATTTCGGTTGTCAGCCAGGTTGCCCATGGTCCCATGGCGAGACTGTCGATATACTGGTTGCCGCCAAGTCGGGTGAAGCAATCTGGGAACGCGATGGCAACCGGGGGCATTTTGCCCTCGTGGATCAGCCGGTCAGCGCGTTCTGGAACGTTTTCACCAAAATTCTTCCAATTGGTGTGCGCAGGCCCTCCTGACGTAAAGCCCACAAGATCCACCAGCAGCGGCAGGCCGTCTCCGGTCTCGCCATGCGGAATGTAGACCGCAATTTCGCGCACATAAGGATCACCCAACCTGTTGGTTTTCAACATATCCGACGAAATCGTGAACCTGTGGATCTCGCCGGACGGAATATCGGGCTGGGCGCGCATGAAAACCTCCGCTTGGACATATGCCGTACCTGTTTGGCACCCTGTCCTGCCGAGCGCAACCCGCCGAACCAAGGGTGAGCCCTTTTGCCCAACCCGGCCTCGCTTGACCACACGCAAGTGGGCCGGTATGCGCATTTCATGACCAAAGCCTTCATTTCCGGATGTGCCGGCCTCACGATCACCGACGAAGAGGCTCGCTTTTTCACGCAGGAAGACCCGTGGGGGCTGATCCTGTTTCGGCGCAACATTGAAACGCCGGACCAGGTGCGGGCTTTGACCTCTGCTTTCCGCGACTGTGTCGGGCGGCCGGATGCACCGGTCCTGATCGATCAGGAAGGGGGGCGCGTAGCCCGGCTCCGGCAGCCGCATTGGCCTGAGTTCCCGCCGCAAAAGCTGTTCGGTGACCTGTTTGCAGTCAGCGTGGAAAAGGGCTGCCGTGCGGCGTGGCTGGGTGCGCGTCTGATTGCAGACGAATTGCAGAAGCTTGGCATCACGGTCGATTGCCTGCCGCTTCTGGACGTTGCAACACCGCACATGTCTGATGCGATCGGTGACCGGGCGCTGTCTCAAGATCCGAACGTCGTGACAGCACTTGGGCGGGCTGTGGTCCAGGGTTTGACGGCTGGCGGGGTCTTGCCGGTCATGAAGCACATCCCCGGTCACGGGCGCGGCACAGTGGACAGTCATCTGGAGCTTCCAAAGGTTGGCGCGTCGTTGCCGGAATTGGAAACATCCGATTTTCTGCCGTTTGCGAGCCTCAAGGATCTGCCGATGGGCATGACGGCGCATATCGTTTACGAAGCGATCGACCCGGACCACCCGGCAACTCAGAGCAAAACGGTGATCCATGAGATCATTCGCGGCGCATTGCACTTTGACGGTCTGTTGATGAGTGATGACATCTCCATGAATGCTTTGGCCGGATCGATTCGCGATCGTGCCGAGCGGTCTTTTGAAGCTGGATGCGATCTGGTGCTGCATTGCAACGGCGCGCTGGATGAAATGCGGCAGGTTGCCGAAGGTGCCCCGGTTCTTGCGGGGAAAACACAAGAACGATGCGTCCACGCTCTTTCTTTCGGCAGGGGAGACCGTCAAGATTCGCAGATCGACGAGCTTTGGGTGGAATTCCGGAGCTTGACCGGCCTCGCATCGTGAAAGATGCCCCCTCAGGACCCAAAAGCATGGCAGTTCAAGACGATTTCGACCTATTGACTGCGACCGAGCCGGAACGGGCCGTTTCCGAACCTCAGCTCGTGGTCGATGTCGATGGTTTCGAAGGTCCGCTGGATCTCCTGCTGACCCTGGCGCGCAACCAGAAGGTGGATCTCAAGAAAATCTCGATCCTGCCGCTGGTCGAGCAGTATTTGGCGTTTGTCACTGAAGCGCGCCGCCTGCGTCTGGAGCTGGCAGCTGACTATTTGGTGATGGCAGCCTGGCTGGCCTATCTGAAGTCAAAACTTTTGCTGCCCGAGCAGAAGGACGAGGATGAGCCGACCGGCGAAGAACTCGCTGCGGCACTGGCTTTCCGGTTGCGCCGTCTTGAAGCCATGCGCGCTGCCGCCGAAAAGCTGATGAGCCGCAACCGGCTCGGAAAGGACGTGTTCGCGCGGGGTATGCCGGAAACCGAATCCATCGTCAAAAAGAGCGTTTGGGACGCAACGGCTTACGATTTGCTGTCTGCCTATGCAACGCAGCGCCAGCGCCAATCGGTCACTTCGGTGCGGGTGCTCAGACGCAACGTCTGGTCGCTCCAGGAAGCGCGGGAATTGCTGACACGTCTTGTTGGCCGTGTTGCAGAATGGGCGCCGATCACCATGTATCTGCAGGAGTACCTCCACAACAAGGAGGATTGGGCAACCGTCGTTGCAAGCACATTTTCGGCAAGCCTTGAAATGGTGCGCGAGGGCCACGTTGAGTTGCGCCAGAACGAGCCGTTTTCGCCGGTTTACATTCGTGCGCGGCAGGTTGAGGCGCGGCCGGAAACCGGGCAATGACATCCTTGCCGGGCAGTGAGTGTTGAGTATGAGCGCTGACGACGATCTTCTGGTTGGGGCGGGCGGGGAAGGCCATAAACCTCCTGTCGACCGCACCGCGGTGCGAATGGTCGAGGCGATGCTGTTCGCGTCCGCAGAACCTTTGAGTGCGCATGAACTGACCGACCGCCTGCCGTCCGGCACCAAGGTCGAGGCGGCGTTGCTCGAGCTCAAGCGGCTTTATTCAACCCGCGGCGTCAATCTCGTAAAGGTGGCAGGCAAATGGTTCTTCCGCACGGCAGAGGATTTGTCGCACCTCATGCACCGCAGCATGGAGGAACAAAAGAAGCTTTCACGTGCCGCTCTGGAAACGCTTGCCATCATAGCGTATCACCAGCCTGTGACACGCGCCGAGATCGAAGAAATCCGGGGCGTTTCCACATCAAAAGGCACGCTGGATGTGCTTTTGGAAACCGGCTGGATCCGCATGCGTGGCCGCCGTCGTACGCCAGGCCGGCCCGTGACCTATGGAACATCTGAAGCGTTTTTGGAGCATTTCGGCCTTGATACGGTCAAGGATCTGCCGGGTCTTGAAGAACTAAAAGGGGCCGGACTGCTTGACAGCGCCATCCCCGCGTCCTTCATGGTGCCCACGCCAGATGATGATGAGGCTTTGACCGAGGACGAGGACCCACTTGACGATGAGTCCTTGTTCGACGGCGGGCCAGACAACCCGGGTAAAGAAAACTGAACGCGTCCGCACAATATCACGGAAAACCCTCGGCACGGCCCAAGAAGAATGCCGACCTGAGCTGGGGAGCGCTCGGCACGGCTGGTGCGACGATCGCAGCCGGTCTCACGTTTGAAAACGTGTGGCACGACTACAGCGGCAACGAATCTGTCCATGATCTGTCGCTCGAAATCGCGCCAGGGGAGGTGCTGTGTCTGCTCGGACACTCAGGGTGCGGCAAGACGACGCTGATGCGGATTGCGGCAGGGGTAGAGCGTCAGACGCGCGGCCGTGTCCTGATCAACGGCCGTGAAGTTGCAGGGCCGGATCAATTCCTGCCACCGGAAAGACGCGGAGTTGGCCTGATGTTTCAGGACTATGCGCTGTTTCCGCATATGTGCAACCTCGACAATGTAATGTTTGGCCTGACGAACGTACCGAAGGCGGAAGCGCGTAAGATTGCGCTGGCGGCGCTGTCTCGGGTTGGGCTAGAGGGCTATGCGCAGGATTTCCCCCATGCACTGTCGGGCGGTGAGCAGCAGCGTGTTGCGCTGGCCCGTGCGATCGCACCGCGTCCGGGGATATTGTTGATGGACGAGCCGTTCTCCGGGCTGGACCGGCGGCTGCGCGATACGGTCCGCGATGAAACGCTGGCAATCCTGCGGGAAACGCGTGCCACCTGCATTATCGTGACACACGATCCGGAGGAGGCCATGCGGATGGGCGACAAGATCGCCCTCATGCGGCAGGGCCGGTTGATCCAGCACGGCACGGCAGATGATCTTTACAACGCTCCTGTAGATGTTTTCGCTGCAAGGTTCTTTTCAGAGTTGAACCAGATCGCCGGGATCGCCACATCAAATGGGGTCGATACGCCGCTTGGGACACTCCCGTTCAACGGATTTGTTCCTGGCAGTCCGGTCGATGTGTGCATTCGGCCCCAGGGCATCGTCTTGAACAAGGCGCCAATGTGCGGAGTGGCCGGACGTATTTTGTCCAAACGGTTCGTTGGCGAGGTCGACCTTGTCAGCGTCGCCGTTGACGGGCTGGACCGGCCGGTTCATGTTCGGGTCAGAGGCGGGAGCAACCTTGAGGAAGGTATGGACGTCGGCGTGCAGACCGACCCAAAAAATGTTCTTGTGTTTCCGTGTGTTGTGGAGCCTTCTGAAACCTGAATTAGAAGCGTTCGCTAAGCCGATAGTCTGGCACGCACTGAGTTGCGGCAGGACCGGCTTTTTTGTAAGAGTTTGAGTAAGGGCTGTTTCAAGGGCCCAATAACGGGAGTTTGGCGAATGGGAATTAGTTTTTGGCAGATCGCGATCATCGCCGTGATCGTTGTTCTGCTGTTCGGCCGCGGCAAGATTTCGGCTCTGATGGGCGATGTCGCCCAAGGCATCAAGAGCTTCAAAAAAGGTATGGCCGAAGATGACGTCGCCAGCAACGACACAAAGTCATCCAAGACCATCGACCATGATCCGGCTGAACCGGTGAAATCCGAAGAAGCCAAAGACCAGTCCAAGGCCAGCTGATCCGCTTCGTGCGGCCAGACCCTTTTGGTGAACCTTGAGACGGCGGACCGTTTATGTTCGATATCGGATGGCCCGAACTCCTGGTGATCGCGTGTATTGCGATCATCGTGGTGGGCCCCAAAGATCTTCCCCGTATGCTTCGCAGCCTGGGCCAGACGCTTGGCAAGGTGCGCCGCATGTCGCGCGAATTTCAGTCAACGTTCAATGAGGCCCTTCGGGAGGCCGAACAGCAGGCCGACATCGCCGATATGAAGGAGCAGGTTGAAAAGGCCGGCAACCTCAATCCACTGGGCGACCTGACAAAGTCCATCGAGGACGACATCAACGGCAAGAAAAACGGCGCAGTTCAGGGTAAGAAACCGGAACGCCCGAAACCGGTGGAAAAGGCAGAAACGCCGGCGGCGGAACCTGAAGCTGCACCCGATAAACCCAGCGGGCCCGCGGCCGCGCCTGCGAGCGAAACGCCTGTTCAAGAAGAAAACAAGGCATGAGCCAGGAAGATATCGACGCCAGCAAGGCGCCCTTGATTGAGCATTTGATCGAGCTGCGCCAGCGGCTCATGTGGTCGATCGCCGCAATCCTCGTCATGTTTATCGTTTGCTTCTTTTTTGCGACCGACATCTTCAACATTCTTGTGGTGCCCTATGAACGGGCGGCGGGCGAAACCCGGTCGATCGAACTGATTTACACGGCGCCACAGGAATACTTCTTCACCCAGCTGAAACTGGCTTTGTTCGGCGCGCTTTTTCTCGCTTTTCCGGTGATAGCGAGCCAACTCTACATGTTCGTGGCGCCCGGGCTCTACAAGGAAGAACGTGGCGCGTTCCTGCCGTTCCTGGTCGCAACACCGATCCTGTTTTTGATCGGCGCGTGTCTGGTCTATTTCCTGGTCATGCCCATGGCGATGACGTTCTTCCTCTCGATGGAGCAGGACGGTGCCGCCGGACAAGCCGCGATTTCGCTGTTGCCAAGGGTGAGTGAATATCTCGGCCTGATCATGATCCTGATCTTCGCATTCGGGCTCGTGTTTCAGCTGCCTGTCGTGCTGACGCTGCTTGGCCGGGCCGGAATGGTCACTGCTGAGAGCCTGAAACAGAAGCGCAAATATGCGGTTGTCGGAGCCTTCGTGGCCGCAGCCGTTTTGACGCCGCCGGATCCGATCTCTCAGATCGGCCTTGCACTGCCAACGCTCCTTCTCTACGAAGTCTCCATCATTTCAGTAAGACTCGTCGAGCGGAAACGGGCGGAAAAAGAAGCTGCGGAAGAGGCTGAAAACTCAGCCTGATCCGCATCCCCTTGACGCCCGGCTCGGCGGTCGGCCCATCACTCCGTCGTTCCGGGACCTACCATGTTTGATATCAAGTGGATCAGAGACAACAGCGAAGCCTTTGACAAGGCGCTTGCAAAACGGGGCTATGACGCCTCAAGTGCAAAGCTGATCTCCCTTGACGATGCCCGCCGCGCGCATATCACGAAGCTTCAGGAAGCCCAGGAGCGGCGCAATGCCGCCTCTAAGGAAATCGGCAAGGCCAAGGCGTCGGGCGACAACGAATCCGCGCAAAAGCTGATCGATGAAGTGGCCGAAATCAAATCGTTCATTCAAAATGGCGAGGAAGAAGAGCGCAAGCTGGTAGCTGCCTTGGAAGAGGCCATGGCCGGTATCCCGAATGTGCCGCACGAGGATGTGCCGGAAGGCGAAGACGAAAACGACAACGTATTTTTCCGCGGATTCGGCGAAAAACCGACCTTCAGCTTCAATACCGCCCCCAAAGAGCATTACGAACTTGGCGAGGACCTTGGCGGTATGGATTTCGCCACGGCAGCAAAACTGTCCGGCTCGCGTTTCGTTGTCCTGAAAGGTCAAATTGCCCGGCTTGAGCGTGCGCTTGGCCAGTTCATGATCGATCTGCACACCGCAGAGCATGGCTATACGGAAGTGTCGCCGCCGCTTCTTGTGAATGAAACGCCGCTTTTCGGCACCGGGCAGCTGCCGAAATTCGAGGAAGACCAGTTCAAGACCACAACCGGTCACTACATGATCCCGACGGCCGAAGTGCCGCTGACCAACTTGATTGCCGGAGAAATCCTGGGAGAGGATGAGCTGCCCTTGCGGGTTGCCGCCCTGACCTATTGCTTCCGGTCCGAGGCCGGATCCGCCGGCCGGGATACCCGCGGCATGCTGCGCCAGCACCAGTTTGAAAAATGCGAGCTTGTTTCGGTCACAACGCCCGACAAATCCCTCGAAGAACTTGAACGCATGCTGGATTGCGCGGAAACAGTCTTGAAAAAGCTCGGCATTCACTACCGCGTCATGACCTTGTGTGCCGGGGACATGGGGTTTGGTGCGCGCAAGACCTACGACATCGAGGCTTGGCTGCCGGGGCAGGACACCTATCGCGAAATTTCGTCCTGTTCTGTCTGCGGTGATTTCCAGGCCCGCCGAATGAACGCCCGCTACCGGCCTGAAGGGTCCAAACAGCTGTCGCATGTTCACACCTTGAACGGCTCCGGTGTGGCTGTCGGGCGCGCGCTGATCGCGGTCGTTGAGAACTATCAAAATGGTGACGGTTCAATCACTGTGCCCGATGTCTTGCGGCCCTACATGAACGGGTTGGAGACAATCGGCTGATGCGCATACTGATAACCAATGATGACGGCATTCACTCCTCTGGCCTTTCGGCGCTGGAGCGCATTGCACGCAGCCTATCCGATGACATCTGGGTGATTGCCCCGGAAACCGACCAGAGCGGCGTTGCACATTCGCTTACATTGAGCGAACCGCTCCGTTTGCGCCAAGTCAGTGAAAAGCACTTTGCCTTGAAGGGGACGCCAACCGACTGCGTGATCATGGGAGTGCGCAAGGTCTTGCCCGGGCTTCCGGATCTTGTTTTGTCCGGTATAAACAGGGGGCAGAATTTGGGGGAAGACGTGACCTACTCAGGCACGGTCGCCGGGGCAATGGAGGCGGCCATTCTTGGCATTCCGGCGATCGCCGTGTCCCAAGCCTACAATTGGGACATCAGTTCTGAGCCGCCCTACGAGACTGCAGAGGCCCATGCACCCGAACTCTTCAAGAAGTTGCTTCAAGTGTCGCTGCCTGACTACGCTTTGTTCAATGTGAATTTTCCGGCCTGTGCACCGGATCAGGTGCAGGGTATCAAGGCAACTGTTCAGGGGCATCACGAGCAAAGCGGGCTTGTGATTGATGAGCGGCGTGACCCGAGAGGATACCCTTACTACTGGCTCGGGTTTAGGGATCGAGGCAAGTCTGTTCGCGATAACTCGGACTTGCATGCAATCGCTGACCGGTTTGTATCGGTGACGCCTTTGCGCATAGACTTGACTGCACATGACATGGTGGCGGGCCTGGCCCGGGACCTCTCTTAGGGAACACTCAGCGCGACATGTCAGGATCTGCGATCTCTGCCGGCTCAACAGCGCTCTTTGAAGAAGCAGCCAGGGTAGCGCCCGACGAAGCCGAGGCGAGGGCGGCCCTTGTCTTGACCTTGCGCGGGCGCGGAATCGGAGACCGGGCTGTCTTGTCTGCGATTGAGCGTGTGCCGCGCCGGCTGTTCCTCGCAGCCCGTTATCACCGGCTTGCCTATGACGATGCGCAACTGCCGATCGAATGCGGACAGGTGGTATCGGCGCCCTCGCGCGTCGCCCTGATCGCCCAGGCTCTTCAGATTAAACCCGACCATGCGGTCCTGGAGATCGGCACAGGCTCGGGATACCAGGCGGCAGTGCTGGGCCATCTTGCCGGCCGCGTCGAGACCATCGACCGCTACAGGAGCCTGTCCGCGCTCGCAGCGCAAAGGCTGGCGGCGTTGAAATTGAACACGGTTACGGTACACCACGCCGACGGGTTGGCGGGATTGAAAAGCCGGGCGCCATTCGACCGGATCATCCTGACTGGATCGGTCACCGAGATCCCAGAGGTTCTTTACACACAGCTTGCGCCGGCGGGCATGATCATTGCGCCGGTTGGCCCGCCAGGATCTCCACAGGTCCTCACACGAATCCGCCGCACCGAGACGGCGGACGTCGCCGATCCGCTGGGCCAGGTCAGAAGTGTCGGGTTAACAAGGGGCGTTGCCGAAATCCTGTAAGGCTTGGTGCCCGCCCTTGCGTTCTGGCGGGACTGTATTGGATTTTCTCAAATCCATTCAGTCTTTATAAACCTTAATGGTTTTTACTCTTAACCATAACAGTTCACTGTATCGGTTTGAGTAGAGCGATGAAAAAGCGGACGCGTATCCTCCGCAGCGACCTTTTCAACAGGGTTGCTCTTATATCCATAAGTGCCGCGTTTCTGGCAGGATGTAGTGCGGCAACCGAGCGGTTCGGCGAAGCGCCGGTCTATACCGGCGGGACTGACAATCAGCGCGCCATTCTCGGCGGAAACTCCCAACCTTCCTATCAGGATATTGCCAGCGGGCCCGGCGGAACCAGCGCAGGTTTACCGCAGCAGTCCTCGCAGCCGGTTTATACCGGGTCGATCCCGTCACAGGCGCCGGTCCCAGCGCGCGCTCAGCCGTTGAATAGCCCGACTGCTGTTTCCGCAGCGCCGTTGCCAGCGCCTTCCGTTTCCCAGCCGCGTCAGATCACGCCGGTCGCCACGGCCCCTGCACCTGAGGTTGCCGGCGCAAGCTGGAAGGGCTGGACGTCGACCGGCGGAACACGTGTGCCCGTCCGCCAAGGCGAGACCGTCTCATCGCTGTCGCGCCGATATGGTGTGCCGGAAAAAGCCGTATTGAAGGTCAATGGGCTGTCCAGCGCCAATGACGTTCAGGCCGGTCAGTCCATCATTATCCCGACCTATGTTCATGGCGGGGGAACCACAACGGCACGAAATGACTTGAGCGGCAGCGCTCCTGTCCGCTTGCCATCGGCTTCACCGGTGCTGACAACTGCGTCTGTGCCTCAAACTGCAGGTTCCGCTCCGGCACCAGACAAAAAGCCGGTGCAGCAACCGACCTTTACCCAGGTGCAGTCCGGCCCTGCCGGCGCATCTCAGCCCGCTCCCGTGACGGTCAGTGCCTTGCCAAAGCGAAAGCCGGTCGGCAATAGATCCCTGACAACCGCGTCCATCAAGACACCGTCGCCAGCGGCGCCGAAGGATCCCGCACAACCCGTTCGCACGGTAACAAACGCGTCGGTATCTTCCACCGAAACTGGCGGCGAAGCCCGTCCGACCGAACCGATCCAGCGACCCGCCATTGTTGCAAGCGTTGATCCGGTGGCAACAGAGGGCCCGCAATTCCGCTGGCCAGTACGAGGCCGGATCATCTCCGAGTTCGGATCAAAGCCGGGCGGTGCACGCAATGACGGCGTTAATCTCGCCGTTCCGGAGGGGACACCTGTTAAGGCGGCTGATGACGGTACCGTGATTTATTCGGGCAACGAGCTGAAAGGTTACGGCAATCTGGTTCTGATCCGCCATGACGATGGCTGGGTGTCTGCATACGCGCATAACAGCGAGCTGAAGGTCAAGCGCGGTGACAATGTGCGCCGGGGCGATGTTGTTGGTCTGGCCGGGAACACCGGGTCCGTCAGCCAGCCGCAGGTGCATTTCGAGCTGCGCAAGGGAAACAAGCCAGTCGACCCACTGATTTATCTCCCGAAAAGCTGATCCGTTCTCCTGCAATGAAAAGCCGCCCGGTCCGATGGGCGGCTTTTTTTGTTGTGTCGCAGCGTATCTGGCGGGGTGAGCGGAACGTCAGGCTTCCGGCTGCTGAACGAAAACCAGCATGAGCAGCAGTAGCGCGGAAAACCGGAAAGCGGCATCAATGCCAGACCATTGGGTGCTTTGCCACATCAAGAACCACTCCCCGCCGATAGTCATGAAGCCGGTAAACCAAAGAAGAATGCCCAAGGTCAGGCCGAGGCATGCCAAACCTTTTGAATCGTGAAATGCGGCGGGTGATTTACCCGCGGCGCGTGCCAGATTGAGCGCACCCAAAAAACACAGCGCCGCTACCGCAAATTCAACAAACACAATCGCCCCGAATGCAAATGTATGGACGGCAGTGTTGGTGATTGCCCGCCAGGACAACGGGTTGTCGGCAAAAACGGTATCCATTGAAAGGACATGCCGGACAAAAGGCATGTTGGCATGTGGATCCTGAATGTTGGACAAGCCTGCGAGGAAGGCAAAAAGCCCCGCGCTTGCGACGAGGCAGACTTTCGAAATCTGTAAGCATAGAATTTTGCGTGCCAAAGGAATGTCTCCGAAACCCGATAATAAAATACCGGGCAGAATGACACGCCGGATTGATCAAGCAATCAATAATTTTAGCACACAAACATATAGATAGCGCGGTCAATCCAGAACCTTGCCCTGACGTCCTGCGAGATCCTGGATGAATTGATAGGCAACGCGTCCCGACCGGCTGCCCCGCGTGGTTGCCCATTCAAGCGCCTGCGCCCGCAGGTCATCTGGGGCAATTGCGAGCTCAAAATGCGCGGCATATCCGCGAACCATATCCAGATAATCGTCCTGACTGCATTTGTGAAACCCGAGCCACAACCCGAAACGGTCGGAAAGGGACACTTTCTCCTCTACAGCTTCGGCCGGATTGATCGCAGTCGAGCGCTCATTTTCGATCATGTCCCGCGGCAAAAGGTGGCGGCGGTTCGAGGTTGCATAGAATAGGACATTGTCGGGCCGGCCTTCAATCCCGCCCTCCAAAACAGCCTTGAGAGACTTGTAGGACGTGTCATCCGTGTCGAAACTCAGATCGTCGCAAAACACTAAAAAGCGATGGTTTTCTGCGCGGATCAGTGCCATGAGGGCAGGGAGGCTTTCAATATCCTCCCGGTGAATCTCGATGAGTTTCAATGACGGTGTCTCATCTGCCGCATTCACGGCAGCGTGGACTGCTTTCACGAGGGCCGACTTACCCATGCCGCGAGCGCCCCACAGCAAGGCATTGTTGGCTGGCAGTCCCTTGGCAAACCGCTTGGTATTGTCGAGAAGCAGGTCGCGAACCCTGGAAACGGCACACAGCAGTGAAATGTCGACCCGGTTCACCTTGGGCACCGGCTGCAGTTCGCCAGGGCGGGGCAACCAGACAAAGGCATCTGCGCTCTCCATATCCGGGCGCGCGGGGCGCGGCGGAAAAGCGCGGCTTACCAGCTCGAGCAGCGAATCGAGTTTTGCGTTGAGTTTTTCAATCTCGCTGTGCTGTGACATTCGTTCTTGCATCCCATTGTCAAAACGCCCATGTGAGGGCGGTCCTTTATCAAGGCGAGCACTAACACGGAGGAATGACCGCGAAAACGCCGGGATAGCCGGTTCTGGTACGCCAATTGGTCAGCCGATCCCTTGAAAACCGGCTCGCCACCGTTATAGTCCGCGCCACATAAAAACGGCCAGTCAGCCGCGCCCGCCCTGCAGGAGCGTCGGCTTGGCCTTCCTAGGAGAGTTGAATGCTAGTCACACCCGCATACGCACAGGCCGCCGGCGCAGGAGGTCAGGACTTCCTTTTGTCCCTTCTGCCGTTCGTGCTGATCTTTGCGATCATGTACTTCCTGATTATCCGCCCGCAGCGCCAGCGCATGAAACAGCACCAGGAGCTGGTCGCAAACCTGCGCCGCGGCGACACCATCGTCACGTCCGGCGGTCTGATCGGCAAGGTCGCGAAAGTGGTTGATGACGGCGAGATACAGGTTGAGCTGTCAGAAGGTGTGAAAGTGCGTATCGTACGTTCCATGGTCCAGGAAGTGCGATCCAAGTCCGAGCCTGCGAAAGAGGGCGCCTGATCCGCGGCCAACCATGCCGCATCACGCGCATTTGGCCTGACATTGCCATTAAGGCAGGGCCACACTCTTTGGAATGAATGTCTGTCCGGCCGGCTTGAAGCCGGCCTGGCCCTTTAGCACAGGCCTCCGTCATGCTTTATTTTGCCCGCTGGAAGATCGCGCTGATCGTTCTGGTGATCTTTGCAGGGTTTATCACAACCCTTCCAAACTTCTTCTCCGCCAAGACGCTTGAAAGCTGGCCTGACTTCCTGCCGAAAAAGCAGATGGTCCTCGGGCTGGATCTTCAAGGCGGTGCCTACCTTCTTTATGAGGTCGATCAGCAGGACTATATCAACAAGCGGCTTCAATCGCTCGTTGGTGAGATCCGGGTGGCGCTGCGCGAACAGCCCCGCATCGGCTATACCGGGCTGGGGGTTCAAGGCGATGGTGCACAGGTTCGTATTCGGGATCTCACCCGTCTGAACGAGGCGGAGCAGCGTCTGGAAGAGCTGCGCAACCCCTTGGTATCTTCGCTGTTTGGCGGGCAGCCAGTCGATGAGTTTGACATTGCGGTCAATGATGATGGTTTGATCCGCTTCACCTATTCCGAGG
This sequence comes from Roseibium hamelinense, assembly GCF_007830545.1. Classification (GTDB taxonomy): domain Bacteria; phylum Pseudomonadota; class Alphaproteobacteria; order Rhizobiales; family Stappiaceae; genus Roseibium; species Roseibium hamelinense. The sequence goes on along the minus strand of NZ_VLLF01000001.1, from coordinate 718,285 downwards.
CCGGGCTCGATAACCGCCTGCAGTCGATCGTTCAACAATCCATCGAAGTTATCCGCCGCCGTGTTGATGAAATCGGCACAACAGAACCGAACATCCAGCGTCAGGGGACCGACCGGATTCTGGTCGAGGCGCCGGGCGAAGCGGATCCGGAACGGTTGAAGGATCTCGTTGGCCAGACCGCGCAGCTCACCTTCCACATGGTCGACACGTCGATGTCTGCTGAACAGGCGCTCCAGAACCGCCCGCCGGTCGGCACGATCGTGCGCTATTCGATTGATGATCCGCCACTTCCTTATTTGCTGGAAGAGTCCCCGCTTCTCAGTGGCGAGGATCTCGTCGATGCGCAGGTGAGTTTTGACCAGCGGTCCAACGAACCTGTTGTGAATTTCCGGTTCAACACGTCCGGCGCCCGCAAGTTTTCGACGATTACGCAGCAAAATGTCGGCCGTCCGTTCGCGATCGTGCTGGATGAAGAGGTGATTTCTGCGCCTGTCATTCGCGAGCCGATTACTGGCGGATCCGGGCAGATCTCAGGCAGTTTCACGGTCGACGGCGCCAATGATCTTGCCGTTCTGCTAAGAGCCGGTGCCTTGCCGGCCAAGTTGACCGTCATCGAAGAGCGGTCGATCGGACCGGGCCTTGGAGCGGACTCGATCGCGGCCGGCGAGGTGGCGTCCATCATCGCCGGTTCGGCCGTAATCATTTTCATGATCCTCGCTTATGGCCGGTTTGGCGTGATCGCCGACCTGGCGCTGGTCGCAAACATCCTTCTGATATTCGGTGCGTTGACGACACTGCAGGCAACACTGACCCTGCCGGGCATTGCGGGGATCGTCTTGACGATCGGGATGGCAGTTGATGCCAACGTCTTGATTTTCGAGCGAATACGAGAGGAGGCGCGCGCGGGACGATCGGCGATCACGGCCATTGATGCGGGCTACAAGAGGGCGCTTGGAACCATTCTGGACGCCAACGTCACGACACTCATCGCAGCAGTTATCCTGTTCCAGCTTGGGTCGGGTCCGGTGCGCGGCTTTGCCGTTACACTGGCCATCGGGATTTTTACGACGGTGTTTTCCGCCTTCACCTTCAGCCGGTTGCTGGTCGCCATTTGGGTGCGCACACGCCGGCCGTCGAAACTGCCAATATAAGCCGGGAGAAGACTTATGGCATTGCTAAGACTTATTCCCGACAACACGCACTACCGTTTCATGTGGCTGCGGAAGGTTAGCTTTCCCTTGTCCATTGTGATGGCAGTGGCCTCGCTGGCACTGTTTTTCACGGTTGGGCTGAATTACGGCATCGACTTCAAGGGCGGCACCATCATCGAGATGAAGACGCCTGGCGTCGCAAATATCGCGCAAATCCGGTCCGATATCGGTACCTTGAACCTCGGTGACGTTCAGGTTCAGCAGTTCGGCGACCCGGACGAAGTGCTGGTGCGTGTGGAAGAGCAACCGGGCGGTGAACTCGCTCAGCAAGCGGTTGTCGGCCAAATGCGTGCGATGTTCGAGAAAGAGGATTTCGAGTTCCGGCGCGTCGAGGTGGTTGGGCCGAGAGTGTCCGGCGAGCTTGCGATTGCCGGGTCTATAGCGGTGGCGGGCTCGTTGTTCGCGATCCTTATCTACATCTGGTTCCGGTTTGAATGGCAGTTTGCCGTCGGCGCGATCCTGACCACAGTGAACGATGTTCTGGTCACAATCGGCCTGTTCGTGATCCTGCAGCTCGACTTTTCATTGTCGAGTATCGCGGCCGTTCTCACGATCATCGGGTACTCGCTGAACGACACGGTGGTGGTCTATGACCGGATCCGCGAGAACCTGCGAAAATACAAGAAGATGGCTTTGCCCGACCTCTTGGACAAGTCGATCAACGAAACCTTGTCGCGCACCGTGCTGACCTCCGTTACGACGCTTCTTGCGCTGATTTCACTCTATGTTTTCGGTGGTGAAGTTATTCAGTCGTTCACGCTAGCGATGATTTTTGGCATTCTGATCGGTACTTACTCGTCGATCTTCCTCGCAGCGCCATTCCTGATTCTGCTAAGACTGCGCAATGACGGAAGTTCAGACGACGCGGAAACCAAGGGCACGGCGCAAGCTCCAGCCCCTGCGGCCAAAACATAGTGCGGCATCATGGAAATTCGTGACGCCCACTTCCCGGGACGGGCTCCCGTCGACGCCTATGGCGGAGGCGGGTTCCGGTTCGCAGATATGTCGCACAAGGGATCGATCCTTTGCCTCCCGAGCGGGATATACGGCTGGAACATTGCCGCCGCCTCGGATTTATCACTGGCGCGGTTCCAGAAGGTGTTCGACGAGACCGGCGACATTGAAGTGTTGCTTGTGGGGACCGGGCCGGACCTGTGTCCGCTGCCTGCAGATATCAAGGCTGCGTTCCGGGAAGCCGGGATCCTGGCCGACCCGATGTCGACCGGCGCCGCGGTGCGCACACTCAATGTGCTGCTGTCCGAAGACCGGGCCGTTGCCGCAGCGCTTATCGCTGTCGAGTAACCAGCTGCTAAGGGTCCCTGTGCACAAGTTGCGCTTCGACAGAATGACCGAAGGCGTTTGAATGAGCTCCAACTTTGAACATGCGGCCGACCGCCTGCGGGAGCTTGACTGGAACCGTTATGTGTCGGCGTTGTTTGCGCCGGAAAAGCAACGGTCAGGACTGTTCGCGCTTTACGCCTTTAATGCGGAAATCGCCCGTGTGCGGCAAATGGTCAGCGATCCGCTGCCGGGCGAAATTCGCCTGCAGTGGTGGCGGGATTTCTTCGAAGGGGTGGAACATGGTGACGCCAATGCCAATCCGGTTGCAGCGGCCTTGCAAGACACCATCCGCACCTACAACCTGCCAAAGCAGTCATTTCTGGCGTTAATCGACGCCCGGGTGTTCGATCTCTATGATGACCCAATGCCGAGCCTCAACGATCTGGAAGGCTACAGCGGTGAAACGACGTCGGCGGTCTTCCAGCTTGCCAGCCTGATCCTCAATGGCGGCCAGGATCCGCAAACGGCAACCATCGCCGGTCATGCCGGTGTTGCCTATTCCTTTACAGGTCTCTTGCGGTCCCTGCCTTACCATGCGTCCCGTCGGCAGGTTTATCTGCCGAAAGACCTGCTTGAGCGGCATAATGTTGAGATCGAAACGGTCTTCAAAGGTGAGACCACACCGCAGTTGGTGGCCGCCTTGGGTGAACTGGCCGGGCATGCCCGCCATCATCTCAAACGCGTGCGCCAGAACAGCAGGGAAGTGCCGGAGCATATCTCGGCGGCCTATTTGCCGCTCGCGCTTGTCGAACCTTATTTGAAGCTGATGGAAAAACAATCGCGCGATCCGCTGAAGGAGCTGGCGGAGCTGTCGAAACTCCGCCGCCAGTGGACGCTTTGGCGGGCGTCCAAAAAAACCATCGACGGATTTCTGGCTTAACGCTTTACTCCGCTGCGACGGGCAATTCGAACGTTCGGATCCAGGTTTCGAAGTCCGCCTTGGCGCGTTGGGTCATGGCAAGTTTTTTAGCCCGCGACTTGTCCTTGCCTTTCAGCCGTTTGCCGGTCTCATCGGTTTTTGGGGCTTCAACCGGGGGAAACAGCCCGAAATTGACATTCATCGGCTGAAACGAGCGCGGTTTGCCGTCCCCGTCGTCGCGCGCGATGTGACCACCGGTGATATGGGCAAGGAGCGCGCCCATCGCGGTCGTTTGCGGTGGCGCAGAGAGCATGTGGCCAATTTGCTCCGAGGCCGCAAACAAGCCTGCCATACAGCCGACACTGGCCGATTCCACATACCCTTCGCAGCCGGTAATTTGCCCTGCGAACCGCAATCTCGGATCTGCCTTGAGCCGTAATTGGGCATCGAGCACTTTCGGAGAATTCAGGAAAGTGTTGCGGTGCAAACCGCCGAGCCGGGCAAACTGAGCATCCTCAAGGCCGGGGATCATTCTGAAGATGTCGGCCTGCGCGCCGTATTTCAGTTTGGTTTGAAAGCCGACCATGTTGTAAAGCGTGCCGAGCGCATTGTCCTGCCGCAGTTGGACAACTGCGTAGGCCTTGACGTCTGGATTGTGTGCATTGGTCAAACCCATCGGCTTCATTGGACCGTGGCGGAGCGTTTCCCGGCCGCGGGCCGCCATCACCTCAATCGGCAGGCAACCGTCGAAATAGGGCGTGTTGGCTTCCCATTCCTTGAAGTCCGCGGTATCGCCGGCAATCAGAGCGTCAATAAAGGCGTCGTATTGCGCCTTGTCCATCGGACAGTTGAGATAGTCCTTTCCGTTGCCGCCAGGGCCCACCTTGTCATAACGTGACTGGAACCAGGCCTCGTTCATATCGATGCTGTCGAAATGCACAATCGGTGCGATGGCGTCGAAAAATGCCAGCGCATCCTCGCCGCTTTTCGCCAAAACCGCTTCGGACAGGGCAGGAGAGGTCAATGGACCGGTCGCAACGATCACCGAGGTCCACTCCTGGGGCGGAAGACCCGCGATTTCGCCGCGCTCTATCTCGATAAGAGGATGCTCTTCGAGGGCTTTGGTAACCGCATCGGAGAATCCGTTCCGGTCAACGGCAAGCGCACTGCCGGCCGGAACCTGATTTTCATCCGCACAGCGCATGATCAGCGATCCGCACCGGCGGAGCTCGTGGTGAATCAATCCCACCGCGTTCTGGTCTGAATCATCAGAGCGGAAAGAGTTTGAGCACACAAGTTCCGCAAGCCCGTCCGTGGTATGGGCTTCGGTTTTCCGCACGGGACGCATCTCATGCAGCACTACCTGGATGCCGCGTTGTGCGATCTGCCAGGCGGCTTCGGAACCGGCGAGGCCGCCACCAATTACATGAATGGGCGTCATGGATCGTCCTTGGAGCTGGTTTTTTCGGTTCGGCCGGCGCGCAAGCGGTTGTGCCATTTGGCGCAGATATCCTGCTATGAGCGGCCTCTGCAGCAGCTGTGCTGCAATTGGGCGAAATCATTACCGTTTTCCCTTTGGCGCTGCAATTGGTTTTGAGAGGATTCCGTTGGGGAATCCGGCGCAATACGGCTAAGTTGCCGGTAAACCTATTTGCGAGGGGGCTCGTAATCAGTGTCGAAAAAGTCTTTGAGCTTCGGCGTTCCGGGGCTGTCTACGGCGATTGCCGTGTCTTTTTTAGTTGCCGGTTGTGCCGCACAATCGGGCGGAAGCGCTGTTGGCTGGTACAATGGTCACAACGGTGTCGCGCCGCGTCCTGACCGCACCTATGTCTGCCATGGTTTTGGCTGCACCTATAAAACACCGGTGGATTTCACCCGGCGCGACCTCAATCGGTTGCGCGCGATCTTGTCCCGTGGACGCGGGTCACCCGCGGCGGAGCGCCGTGCGATCGCCAGAGCGGTCAGCTGGCAGGAACGGAGCGTTGCGAAGCCGGTCGGGTCTTCCGGCGACATCGGCGGGCTGGATATGCAAAATGCGGGAAAGCGTGGCCAGATGGACTGTATAGATGAGGCGACGAATACAACATCGCTTCTTCTCGTGGCCGAAAAGAATGGGTTCCTGCGCCATCACGCAGTGAGCGCACCTGTGTCGCGCGGCTTTTTCCTGGATGGACGGTATCCGCATGCCACTGCGGCTGTGCGCGAGATAAAATCGGGAGAGGTTTACGCGGTCGACTCTTGGCGCCGGGGAAATGGTAGTCCACCCGATATCATCGGTATGCACGCATGGATGTCGCGGTCCGGCGGAATATAAAAAACACCTGCCGGCGGGAGGGTCCGGCAGGTGTCTTTTGGGTGCGCCTTACAGCGCGCATTCGGCAGCTCCCCATGGGAGGAAGCGGGGGCGCCGAATGGATCAGCGAATGGAGGCGCGTGCGTACCGGTCGATATCTGAGCGGGCAATGCCCAGATCGTTCAGTTCGCGGTTGCTCAACGAAGACAATTCTTCGTATGTCGAACGGTAGCGTTTCCAGTTGTTGTATTTGCGGATAACTGTATCGAGCATAGTGTGGCCTTTCGTGTCTCTCATGGCCACGGCACCGCCTACCGGTGTCTGGCCCGTCATCAACTTACAAACGGGATATAGACCTTAGTTGCAGTGCAAGGTAGGGGGTGTTCCGCAAGTCTGCCTTGCTAAAAATGCAAGTCACCAAAGCGTTAATATGCAAAATCGGAGCAGCAATACATAGCTTGTACGTACCGTACAGGACCGTACGGTTTTAAGGCGAGTTTTTGTGTTTTGAAGAACTGACGAACTATTTTGCAAAGGTAGAAAAACGAACGCCTGCCAGTGGGAGGAGGTACTGGCAGGCGTCGTTTTGACGTGGCGAAGTTGGGAGGAGGTAACTTCGCCGGGTCGCACGCTGTTCGGGCTTGGGAGGAGGTAGCCCGGCGAGCGCGAACTCTATGTTAGCCGCGTGTACGGCGTGCAACGAACTCGATTTCGTTGCGGGTAATGCCCAAGTCGCTCAATTCGCGACTGGAAAGACGGGACAACTCATCAACAGCGCGACGATACTTGACCCAGTCATGGTATTTCCGGAAGACGTTACCAAACATCTTCTTTTTCTTCCTTATTACGGTACGGTTACGGGTAACCCCGGCCGCCGTCGTTGTTGACCAGTATATAATTCGGGAGCCGAAATTAAAGAAGTGCGATCTACGCATGTCAGTCATGCGCATATTGCAACGCACAAAAAGAGCCCCGCAACCTGTGCGGAGCTCCTCTCAAATTCAGAAAAATGCGAAAGAAATCAAAGGGTGCAGCGCAATAACGAAGCCTGCTGGTTTATTCCGCCGCAGTCGGTGCGCGGTGCGGACGGCGCTCCAGCAATTCCTTGAGAAACTGCCCTGTGTAACTTTCCGCAACGTCCGCAACATCTTCGGGGCGTCCGCTGGCGACAAGTGTTCCGCCGCCGTCGCCACCCTCCGGTCCAAGATCGACGATCCAGTCCGCGGTCTTGATTACCTCCAGATTGTGCTCGATCACCAGCACCGTATTACCCTGGTCGACCAACTCGTGAAGAACCTCCAACAGCTTGGCGACATCATGGAAATGAAGGCCGGTCGTCGGTTCGTCCAGGATATAGAGCGTGCGTCCGGTGGAGCGTTTTGACAGCTCTTTGGCAAGTTTGACGCGCTGCGCTTCGCCGCCTGACAATGTTGTGGCCTGTTGGCCGACTTTGATATAGCCGAGCCCGACCCGGGCCAGCGTTTCCATCTTGTCGCGGACGGCCGGAACGGCGGAAAAGAAGCTGGCGGCTTCTTCAACTGTCATGTCAAGAACATCGGCGATCGACTTGCCTTTAAACAGGACTTCTAGAGTTTCGCGATTGTAGCGTTTGCCCTTGCACACGTCACATGTGACATAAACGTCAGGCAAAAAGTGCATCTCAATCTTGATAACACCATCTCCCTGGCAGGCCTCGCAGCGGCCGCCTTTGACGTTGAACGAAAACCGCCCGGGCGCATAGCCTCTGGCCTTCGCCTCGGGCATGCCGGCGAACCATTCCCGGATCGGCGTGAAAGCACCTGTGTAAGTGGCTGGGTTGGAACGCGGCGTGCGACCGATCGGCGATTGATCGATGTCGATGACCTTGTCGAGAATTTCCAGCCCGTCGATCCGGTCGTGTGGTGCTGGATTGTCGCGGGCCCCGTTCAGACGCCGGGCCGCCGCCTTGAAGAGCGTATCGATCAGGAATGTCGACTTGCCGCCCCCGGAAACGCCGGTCACACAGGTGAATGTGCCGAGCGGAATGTCGACGGACACGTCTTTCAGGTTGTTGCCCCGGGCTCCGACGACTGAAACCTGCTTTTTCCTGTTGATCTTGCGCCGTTCGGGCGGCATGGGGATCATCAGATCGCCGGACAGATACTGACCGGTCAGTGAGTTTGGATTGGCCATTATGTCCTGCGGGGTGCCGCTGGCGACGACCTGTCCGCCATGAACCCCGGCGCCGGGGCCGACATCAACCACGTAATCAGCCGTCAGCACCGCGTCCTCGTCATGTTCGACAACAATCACGGTGTTGCCGAGATCGCGCAGATGTTTCAAGGTTTCGAGGAGCCGCGCATTGTCGCGCTGGTGCAGGCCGATCGACGGTTCATCGAGAACATACAAAACCCCGGTCAGGCCGGAACCGATCTGTGAGGCCAGCCGGATGCGCTGGCTTTCCCCGCCGGACAGTGTGCCGGAAGATCGGGACATGGTCAGGTATTCAAGTCCGACATCATTGAGAAATTTCAGCCGTTCCCGGATTTCCTTGAGGATGCGTCCCGCGATTTCCTGGTGTTTGTCAGAGAGCTGCGCCGGCAGGCCGTCAAACCAATCGCGCGCGTCGCGGATCGACAGATGTGTCGCCTCTCCGATATGACGTCCCGCGATCTTGACGGCCAGCGCTTCCGGCTTCAGGCGGTACCCGTCACAGGCCGGGCAGGCATGATCGGACTGGAACCTCGCCAGTTCTTCCCGCACCCATGTCGATTCGGTCTCTCGCCAGCGACGTTCAATGTTACCGATCACACCCTCGAAGGCTTTCTCCGTGCGGTAGCTGCGCACACCATCGTCGTAGACAAATTCGATCTTGTCCTTGCCGGTGCCGTAAAGAACCGCGGTTTGGAACTCTTGCGGGAGATCCTTCCAGGGCGTTGTCATGGCGACGTCGAAATGCCGGCAGAGAGCTTCGAGCGTCTGGGTATAATAAGGCGATGTTGAGCCCGTTTTGGCCCAGGGCAGCACGGCGCCCTCGCGCAACGACAATGCGTGGTCCGGTACCACCAGATCGGCCTCAAAGGCCAATGTGGTGCCCAGTCCGTCACATGTCGGGCAAGCACCAAACGGATTGTTGAACGAGAACAGCCGCGGCTCGATTTCCGGGATCGTGAACCCGGAGACAGGGCAGGCGAATTTCTCCGAAAAAATCAGCCGTTCGGGATCGCCTTTGCCATCCGTTTTGTCGGCATACTCGGCAACCGCGATACCGTCAGCGAGTTGGAGTGCTGTTTCAAAGGAATCGGCGAGACGGCCCGCAATATCGTCGCGCACAACAATGCGGTCGACGACAACGTCGATGTCATGCTTGAACTTCTTGTCGAGTGCCGGGGCGTCGGCAATCTCATGGAACGCACCGTCGATTTTGACCCGTTGAAAGCCCTTTTTCATAAGCTCGGCGAGCTCTTTGCGGTATTCGCCCTTCCGCCCGCGCACCACCGGCGCAAGCAGGTAAAGCCGTGTTCCCTCTTCAAGGTCCATTACCCGATCGACCATCTGACTGACGGTCTGGCTCTCGATCGGCAAACCGGTCGCAGGCGAATACGGAACGCCGACGCGGGCAAACAGCAGGCGCATGTAGTCGTAAATCTCGGTCACGGTCCCGACCGTTGACCGGGGGTTGCGCGAGGTTGTTTTTTGTTCAATGGAGATGGCAGGAGACAACCCGTCGATCTGATCCACATCCGGCTTCTGCATCATCTCCAGAAACTGGCGTGCATAGGCCGAAAGGCTTTCCACATACCGCCGCTGCCCCTCGGCATAGATCGTGTCGAAGGCAAGTGATGACTTGCCCGATCCGGACAGGCCGGTCATGACGATCAGCTTATCGCGCGGAAGATCAAGGTCGACGCCTTTCAGATTGTGCTCGCGGGCGCCGCGCACCGAAATCGTGCGGGTCGGATCGGTCAGCAGCGGGGAATGCGCCGGGCCCGGCTTCGCCTTTTTCGCCATGAAGAACTTCAATGCCTCTAAGGTCGGACGGTCTTTTGGTGTGAAACCGCAACAAGAATAAAAACGATGGGCGCAAAGCTGGACCGCGCCGTCGATACGTCGGATATAGCACCTTTGCGCTCGGGTTCCAGTGGGCCGGTTTATGTCAACCCAGATTGACGCAGAACATCACGCATATGATAAAAACCATTTACGTACAAAACAAGAACAAAACGCGTGACGGTCGTTCGCGGCGGTGTTTAAATCCTTATCGGGAACAGGCGGGGAACGAAGATCCGGTGTAATGCGTAGGAATCAGACGGGTCTTTTCCGTCCTGGAAAAACCGGCAAAAATGCAAAGAAGTGGCGAAACGGTTGATTTTGGGGGTTGACCTGCGCCGATTGTGGAAAAGGGCAGGGCGGTGCGGAAAAGGCGCGCAGCGTCACAGGTGAACGTTTAGTGTCGCACAAAAGCGAGGGGCACCTTTGCGTTGGCCCCGGAAGCATGGTGATAAAAACAGTTGGTTCGCAAACACAGCGTCGGCCGCAGGCTTCACGGTGGATTTGGCGGGCTTCAATTCGCAAGGAGCGCAAGACATGGCGGGAAGCGTAAACAAGGTCATTCTGGTTGGAAATCTTGGCGCGGATCCGGAAATCCGGCGCACACAGGACGGGCGGCCGATTGCCAATTTGAGTATCGCGACCTCGGAAAGCTGGCGCGACCGCAATTCCGGCGAACGCCGGGAAAAGACCGAGTGGCACCGGGTGGTCATCTTCAATGAGGGCCTGTGCAAGGTGGCTGAAAACTATTTGCGCAAGGGGTCAAAGGTCTATCTCGAAGGCCAGCTCCAGACACGCAAATGGCAAGACCAGTCCGGTCAGGACCGCTATTCGACCGAGGTTGTTTTGCAGGGTTTCAATTCGAACCTGACCATGCTTGATGGTCGAAGTGAAGGAGGCGGTCAGCGCGGCAGCCTGCCTGACTATGGCTCGGGCGGCGGTGACGGTGGCTTTGGTGGCGGATCCGGTTCCGGTGGCGGGTATGGCGGTCCCGGTGGCGGATCATCCGGCGGCTATGGCGGTGGCTCCTCTGGCGGAGGCTATGGTGGACCTTCCGGCGGCGCAGGCGGCGCTATGGATGATGAAATTCCATTCTAGTTGACGGCGATTGGGTGCCAGCGCCGCAGTGTGATCTCCTAAATTAATCGCATAGATGGCAAAAACCGGGCGCCATTGCTGTATTTTGGTCACAGGGACGTGATTGCGCGGCGCAGCTGCCCTCGGACGGCTTAACGATCCGTCGATTGTTGGTGTAGTATTTTTACGCTGTATTTAAGGAACCTTGGGCCGGTACGGGCACTCCGGCCCTTGAGTTCGGGGGCAGCGGGCAGGCAGGGCCCGCTCGAAAACATGTAAGGCAAGTGCAATGCGCGCAACCAATTCGAAGCCGGTATTTCACGGAAAGTCCGCCAGGAGGTCCGGCCGGTCCTTGATTTCCAATGCCCTGATGGCAAGCGTTCTGACGACGGGCCTGTCCGGTGCCGTTGTTTTCGGCGGTACAGACGAAGCGGCTGCGCAGAATTTCTTTCAGCGCATTTTCAATCCCGAACACCAGCGGCGTCAGGAACATCAGCGTCAACAGGAGTTGCAGCGGAAGAAGGCAGTCCGGGTAAAGGTGTCGGCACCGAAATACTATACCTACAAGCCGGATGCATGGCAGACGGTTTCTCTGAAGGGTTTGTCGGAGGTTAAGACCGCGTCAGTTGCGCAGTCCGCCGAAGGCACGCCGGACAGCGGAATTGGCGCCGTCACAGAACCGGCTGCCCCGGTGGTGTTGACCCCATTCGATAAGGCACGCCCGGCGCTCAAGACAATGACCTTGAAGGCGCTTCCAGAAGTGGGTGAGGCGCTGAATGCTTTTTACCGCGAACACCCGAACTTCCTCTGGATTGAGGGAGACGACGTAAGTCCGAAAGCGCTTCAGGCGATTATGACATTGGCGGACGCCGGAAAGTTTGGCCTCAATCCGGACGACTACAAGGTTTCAATGCCAGACTTTGGGGCTGCAGCCGAAAATGCACTGGTGACAGCCGCTGAGGCTGAGGTCACCGCGCGCCAAGTCGCCTTGATGCAGTTTGAAATGGAGCTGTCGGCAGCGGTTGCCACCTACATTCTCGATGGGACCCGCGGGCGGGTCGATCCAAACCGTTTGTCAGGCTATCACGACCTGCCGCGCCATGATGTGGATCTGGTCGCCGCCTTTGAGGATCTGAGCAAATCCTCTTATGTTCAAACCGATATCGTCTCACATCAGCCGCAAAGCACGCACTTCAAGGCTTTGGTCACCGAGCTTGCAGCCTTGCGGGCAGCCGATGAAGAAACCGAGGTCATCGAGATTGCGCCGGGTACATTTTTGAAGGCCGGGCGCTCAAGCCCGGAAGTGAAAAACATTGTTGCCGCGATCCGCAAAAACGGGTCCGAGGCCCTGAAGGCAGAGCATTCCGACACGCTGTCTGCTTATGTTGATGGCGAAGACTACACGCCAGAGCTTGTTGCTCTGGTCAAGGCCTACCAGAAAGAACAGGATCTGACGCCGGACGGGATTGTCGGCAAAAACACCATCCGAGCGCTTGTGGGCGTTACGAATGCGGCCAAGATCGCGAAGGTCGAACTTGCAATGGAGCGCAGCCGCTGGCTTCCCGAGGAGCTTGGCGCGCGCAAGGTGTTTATCAACCAGCCAGCATACACGGTAACCTACACAAACCCTGGTGAACAGGCGCTGTCGATGCGTGTTGTTGTCGGCAAGAAGTCCAACCAGACAAACTTTTTCTACGATGAAATCGAAGTCGTGGAATACAACCCCTACTGGGGCGTTCCGTATTCTATCATCGTCAATGAGATGATTCCGAAACTGGTCAACGACCCGACATATCTCGACCGGTCGGGATACGAGGTGACCACACCGTCAGGCCGGCAGGTGTCATCTGCCTCCGTCAACTGGTACGCGGTTGCCTCCAAGCAGCAATCCGTCAATGTCCGGCAATACCCGGGCCGCTCGAATGCTCTTGGCGAAGTGAAAATTCTGTTCCCGAACCGCCATCACATTTACATGCATGACACGCCGCACAAGCGGCTTTTCCAGAAAGATGCGCGGGCATTCAGCCACGGCTGTGTGCGCCTTGAAGATCCGAAGGCGATGGCCGCTGCCGTGCTTGGCAAATCGAAGGACTATGTTACGGGCCAGATCGCGCAGGGGCAGAACCGCCAGGAAAAGGTTGAGGGCAATATCCCGGTTTATGTGTCCTACTTCACGGCTTGGCCTGAAGCAGACGGGACGATCGGGTATTTCGCCGATGTCTATGACCGCGACCGGCATTTGTTGAAAGCGCTCGAGAAGACCGAAAAAACTCGGGATGCTGCCCGAACATCCTGATGAGTGTGTTCCAGACGAATAAGATAAAGCCGCGCTTTGGCAGCGCGGCTTTATCATTTCCAGGAGCGTTGATCACGTTCAACGAGCTCAAGAGGGATCGGCCAAGCATGTTCCGAACGATTCAGCCATCCCAAGGATGAGCTCGCCATACAAATCGGGTCCGTTTTCCAATGTTGCGCCGAGCGGATCCAGTGTCGCCTGTTTGGCATTCGAGCCTTCGATCGCCACTTCCACAAGCTTTGGTTCAAACTGAGGTTCTGCGAAAACGCAGCGAACATCCAGATCGCGGATTTTAGCCTGAATTTTGCCGAACCGTTCAGCCCCGGGTGCAACTTCCGGAGACAGGTTGATGGCCCCGGTTGCCGGCAAATCGAACCGTTCTTCAAAATACCGGTAGGCATCGTGGAACACGACATACCGCTGTCCGCGTACAGGCGCGACCATCGCATCGACCTTGGCTGAGATATCACTCAAGGACGTTTCCAGTTTGGCCAGGTTGTCGGCGTAGACCGACGCGTGATCCGGGTCGATCTCGCCTAGATGCTCCGCAATCTCGCGCGCCATGATCCGAGCATTTTCAGGATCAAGCCAAATGTGCGGGTCGAAAGCATGATCGTGATGTGAGTGGTCGTGGTGATCGTGCCCGTCGGCTTTTGCCGGAGTGGCCTCGGCGTGGCCATGGTCATCGTGCTTGTCTTCACCATGCGCATGCTCATCATGGCTATGACCGGCGTGATCCTCGTGACCATGATCATCGTGTTTCTCTTCGTCATGCGCATGGTCGTCATGGCTGTGACCGGCGTGATCCTCGTGACCATGGTCATCGTGTTTCTCTTCGCCATGTGCATGGTCGTCATGGCTATGGCCGGCATGTTCTTCGTGACCATGGTCATCCTGGTCACCATGATCATGCGCTTCGAAGTTTGCGTCTTCGCGGAACGGGAGCTGCGTGATCCCGGGTGTTTGGGAAAGCGTGATCACCTTCGCGTTTTCCGCCAGAGTGCCGAGTGGTTTTTCAAGCGACGGGGCGAGATTTGGCCCAACCCAAATGACCATATCCGCAGACTGCAGGTCTTGTGCTTGAGACGGTTTCAGCGAAAAGCCGTGCGGAGAGGCTGCTCCGTCAATCAAAAGCACCGGGTCGGCGACGCCCGCCATAATGCTCGCTGTCAGGGAATGGACCGGTTTGATCGAGGTGACGACCTTCGGCGCTTCGTGCGCGGCGCTGCCCGCTGCGCTGGCCGACAGGATTGTGGCGGCCAAAAAAGCTGATCTGAGCGCGCGTGAATGGGAGCTGTGTTTGGTTTGGTGTCGGGGCACGGGATACTCCGTCCGAGGTGTAATTATGTAACGCGTTACTCTATAACATCACATATTTTTGGCATCAAGCCTCGCTGGCGCCCGCTACCGATATTGCAGGGTGCCGTGTCCACGGGCTAAGAAGCTATCCCTTCCTAGCAGACCGCCCGTCACCGATCGGATGATTTCAAAACATGACCTTCGATATTTGGAGTTTGCTGGCCGCTTTGGCTGCTTGTGCGCTTGGCGGGGTTTTGAAAGGCGCGACTGGGGCAGGTGCGCCGGTCATCGGCGTGCCGGTTCTCGCCGCCTTGTTCAACGTTCAATTGGCTGTCGTCATTTTTGCGGTGCCTAATCTTTTAACAAATATCTGGCAGTCCGTCCGTTTCCGGCAGAGTTTGCTGCCGGGCCGGTTTGTTCTTCTTTTTGCCGGTGGTGGTGCACTCGGCGTTGTTTTCGGCACCTACCTGCTCGACGGGCTTCCCTCAGATGCCCTGTCACTCGCCATGGCCCTGGCGGTTTTGGCCTATGTCGGTTTTCGCGTCCTCAAGGCCGATTGGCGGCTGGCCTGGTCCCGGGGGCTTTGGATTGCAGGACCGGCCGGACTAGTCGGCGGCATTCTGCAAGGGGCAACCGGCATATCGGCACCCGCGTCACTGACCTTCCTCAATGCGTTGAAAGTCGAGCGTCGTCAGTTCGTGGCGACAATCTCTGTGTTTTTTGCCGTCATGTCGGCGGCGCAGCTGGAGCGGATGATTGCACTGGAATTGATGTCATTCGACCGGTTCATGATCGGGCTTGGCGCAACCGGTGCCGTACTTGCCGGCATGCCGGTGGGCCAGTTTCTGGCGCGGCGCATCCAGCCGCATGTGTTTGACAAGATCATTCTTGCACTTTTGACGATCCTCGCCCTTAAAATTTTGGTTGAGCTGGTCTGACAGGCGGGGCCGCTTGCGCGCGCTTTTGCGGATGATCAAAGCCGGGCACCGTCTCACCATGCAAGTTTGCCGTGGCTCAAAGCGCTGGCGAGGCACAGATACCTTGTTTGCGCAGCATTCTTGGTACGGAACTATTTATGTCTTCGATTCTTGCGATAGCGTTGAACCCAACAGTTGATGTGTCTTGCGATACTGCCCGCATTCAGCCGATGCACAAGATCAGGACAACGAACCCGCGCCATCATCCGGGCGGCGGCGGCGTCAATGTGGCGCGTGTGCTGACGGCTTTAGGGGAGCGGCCTGCGCTTGCCTACTGCCAGGGTGGCGCCGCCGGTTCTTTGTTGCACGATTTCCTGAAACAGACGTCCATCGACCTGCATTCGTTTCAGATTGCCGGTGATGTGCGGCTTGCTTTTTCCGTTCTTGAAGAAACCAGCGGGTTCGAATACCGGTTCGTGCCCGAGGGGCCGACGGTGAGCGAGGCGGAACTTGCGCACTTGTTCGATTTTCTGAAGCGGTCCAATGCCGGTTATGTCATCGCCAGCGGGTCATTGCCGCTCGGCGCGCCGGTGGACACCTACGCGCGAATGGCTGAGATCGCACGCGAAAAAGGTGCGCGGTTTGTTCTCGACACCTCCGGACCGGCGCTGACCGAGGCTTTGAAGCGGGGGCCGGTTTTTCTGTTCAAGCCAAGCATTGGCGAGCTTCAAAAGCTGGCCGGCCGGGAGTTGAGCGAAAAAGACGCCATCGAAGAGGCCGACAGGCTTGTAACATCGGGCATCGTCGAGTTTGTCGCGCTCACACTTGGAACAAAAGGGGCGCTGCTCGTTGGGAACGGCATTTGTGAAAGGGTACCGGCCATCCACGTAGCCGCAAAGTCGGCGGTCGGTGCGGGCGACAGCTTTGTCGCGGCGATGGTGTTTGCGCTCAACCAGGGACACGGGATCAAGGAGGCATTCCGGTTCGCGGTGTGCACGGGCGCTGCTGCGGCGATGACATCCGGCACAAATCTTTGCAATCCGGCAGATGTGGAGATGCTCTACTTAGCTGATTGCAAAACGAGAAAAACTTTGCCAGCTATTAAAATAGGTGCCTCCTGAGAGCTTCTGCTTAAGCTAAACTTAACTGTTACAGCCTGCCTGAAGGTTGCGGCTTATGTCGTAACGTTCTGTAAAGTAGTAGAATGTGCCGGTATTGTTATTTTTGATATTTTATACAAATATTTAGTATTCTCGGCGGAGTATCGTTGCTGGAATTGCGGGGTATTGTGTGTTCGAGTGGCTTGAGCATACGAAAACTCCAGGGAACCCTGTCTCATGCGGCGGGGTTCCGAAGGGCCAGACAAACACAGGCTTGGGGGAATAGGTGGTCACAGAAGAGGCAGCCAATCGGCAGGCGAAAGGGCGGCATGAAAGCCTTTCTCGTACCTTTATCCTGTACACCCTGATTTCCTTCGGACTTTTGGGGTTCGTGTTCATCGGAATATTTGCAAAGGTTCTCTGGGATCGCGAGCTCGATCAGGCGACCACGACCACTGAAGCCCTGTTCTTATCCGCGAAAGAACCGCTCGAACGCGCAGTATGGTCGATCAACGAAGAGAGCGCCTTGCAAATCGTTCAGGGTTTGTTGAGCTTGAAAGCGGTCGAAAGTGTCTGGGTCGAAACACCGGATACGGGAACTTATGGCGTCAAATCCGAAATTCAGAACAAAAATGTGATCAAATACGATCTCGTCAGCCCGGCGATCTACGCAAACTCCGACAAGATTGGCTCGGTTTACTTCATCATCGATCGCAGCGTGATCTACGATCAGGTCGTCTCCGTTGTCACGACGACTGTTCTAAGCATTGTCATCTATTTGGTCATGCTTGGTGTCATTCTAAGGGCTATTTTCCGCCGTCTGATTGGAATTCCGCTGTCGTCCATTGTCACATATCTTCAAACGCCCCGTTTGATCGAGGATCCGCCCCGAGGAGAGCTAATGCCGGGGCGGACCGACGAGATTGGTATTCTGGCAAGCTCGCTTCAGACCATGGTCGGCAAACGCCATGCGGATTTGAAGCAGATCCAAGACTATCAGATGAACCTGGAGGATCTTGTCACCGAGCGCACAGAACAGCTCAAAAAGGTTCAAGAAGAACTCATCCAGGCCGACAACCTTGCAGCACTTGGGGCGTTGGTTGCTGGTGTGTCCCATGAACTCAATACGCCGCTTGGCAATGGGCTGATTGCGGCAACCACCATTACTGAGAGCACGGGGCATCTCAAAGACAAGATCCAGGCGGAAGAATTGACGCTGGATGATCTCAATGCAGAGATTTCCCGCATCGGAGACGCCTCCAACGTTATTGAAAAAACACTCGGCCGCGCCCGTGAGCTGGTTCAAAATTTCCGCCAGGTCGCAGTTGATCGTCAAAGCGAAAAGCGGCGTGAGTTCAATGTCGATCACATTATCCGCGAAACGCTGGCAACCCTGCAGCCTTCGCTGAAAAAGACACCGTATACCGTGAAGCTTCACCTGCATGCGAACACAGTGATTGACAGCTATCCCGGAGCTGTCAGCCAGATCATCACCAATCTCGTCGAGAATGCCGTCAAACATGCTTACGAAGACGAGACAAACGGTGTTGTCGAGATCGAAACCCAGGTGGCCGCATCGGGGCATACCACAGTGACCTGCAAGGATTACGGCTGCGGCATTCCCGAAGGCCACTTGAAACGGCTGTTTGAACCGTTTTTTACGACCAAGCTCGGCAAGGGCGGGTCAGGCCTTGGAATGGCGATTGTATACCGCCTGGTGACGGAAGTGCTTGGCGGTCAGATTTCGGTGGTCTCGGAAGTCGGAACCGGAACCACTTTCACAATTGATTTGCCGCCCGCAGTGCCGGCTTCCAAGACGGCCGCTTGAGCGGGAAGGAGTACCCCATGCCGATGGATTTTCTCGCGAAAGCCAAGCCAGTTCCCCAGCCGCCACAGCTGGAGCCTTGGAAAGTGCTGATCGTCGATGACGATCCGGATGTTCATGATGCCACGCGCATTGCGCTGACTGGTTGCGAGCTCGAAGGGCGCGGGCTGAAGCTCTACCATGCCAAGTCCATGGCTGAGGCGAAGGAAATTTTGCAGGCCGAAGCCGATATTGCCGTGTCGCTGGTTGATGTGGTGATGGAAACCGAAACGGCCGGTCTTGATCTGGTCAGCTGGATTCGCGGCGATCAGCATAATCACTTTACCCGCCTCATCTTGCGCACCGGCCAGCCAGGTTATGCCCCGCAGACCGATGTCATCAAGAAATACGAAATCGATGATTACAAAGAAAAGGCGGAGCTCACCCGAGCAAAGCTGATCACGACAATCATCACCGCGCTCCGTGGTTACAAGCTGATCATTTCGATCGAGCGCAACCGGCGCAGCTTGAAAAAACTGATCAAGAATTTTGGCGTATTGATTGAAAAAAACGATATGCGGGAGTTTGCGGCCTGCATTCTCGAACAGATCGCCAACATGGTCGGCATCGAGCCCGAAGCCATGATTTGCGCGGTTGATTCCGAGAACGCTGAAACGGCGTCCAACAATGATGTCACCATCAAGGTTCTGGCTGCTGGCGGCGCGTACACGTCCTGCATCAGCAAATCGCTGGATCTGGTGCCGTCGGAAGACATGCGCAACACGATCCGCCAGTGCATTTTGTCGGGTGAAACACAGAAAAACCCAGGGAACACCTGCCTGTCACTTATGACGCGGAATGGTTTGCGGGCAGCGGTCTTTGTCGGGATCCCCTACGATGTTCTGGAGCGCCGGTTGGGCGCGGAAGTCATCGAACTGTTCGTCATCAACACTTCTCTTGGCTACGAAAAGACCGCGCTTGTCGAGCACATCCGCAAGCTGGCGTTCGAAGATCATCTCACTGGCCTGCCGAGTTATGCAGCCTATCGCGAGGCTTTCCACACTCAACAGGCACTGGGACAGCAGACCACGACGGTTCTTCTGGATATTCAGCGCTACAAGATGATTGCCCACGGCATCGGCGATGAGAAAGCGGCGAATTTTCTGAAAAATGTCGGACAACGGCTGCGCAAAGGGTTCCCGAAGGCTCATGTTCTTGCCCGCAAGGAAGTCGATGAGTTCGTTTTGCTGCTTGATCGTGTCAAGGCCGATGAAATCACGGAAGTCGTGGAAATTGTTGAGCGTTTGTTCGATGAACCTGTTGCGGTCGGTGACAACGTGTTCAATATCCGGATGCGCCTCGGATTTTCCAATTCCGAGGACCACGGCACGGATCCGGACCAGCTGTCCCGCTATGCGTCTATCGCGTTGAACGATCTGCGCCAGCGCGGGGTTGGAACCTATTCCGTATTCAATCCAAGCATGCAGGAAATCGCGTTTGAACGGCTGCGGCTGACATCGCTTCTAACCGGCACGGCCGGAAAAACCGAATTTCTGGTCCATTATCAGCCCATTCTGGAAGCGAATTCGGAAAAACTGTATTCTTGTGAAGCGTTGATGCGGTTCCGGACAACGGCCGGGGATTACCTGCATACCGGCCGCATGATCGAGGCGGCTGAGGCCAGCGGCATGATCATTGATGTAGGCGCTTGGATGATCAAGGCCGCGCTTTCCGAATACATGTCTTTGGGGGCACTTGGTCCCGACATCAATCTGAACCTGAATTTGTCGCCGAAACAGGCGCAATCGACCCGAATTTACCGGGATATCCAGAAAGCGCTCGACATTTCGGGGATGCCTATGGACCGCCTGGTGTTTGAGGTGACCGAGGGGCTCTTCCTAAACAATGACCGGGAAACCATCGCGTTTCTGGAATGGATTCAGCAGCAAGGCGGACGTGTCGTCATCGACGATTTTGGGACCGGCTATTCCTCGTTCAGCTACCTGCGCAAGCTGCCCGTTGACGGCATCAAAATTGACCGGGCATTTATCATGCATATGGATGAGGACGAAGACGCGCTTGCCGTCGTCAAGTCGATTCTGGCCGTTGCAAAAGCCCTCGGACTTACGGTGACGGCCGAGGGGGTAGAGACCATTGAGCAGCGCAATATCCTGCGTGATCTCGAATGCGACTACTTGCAGGGCTTCCTGTATTCCAAAGCGGTGCCCGGCGGAGAAATCCCAAAGTTCATGGCCCAGAGCTCACCGGCCGGAATCGTATCGGTCGCTTAAGGCTGTTGGCTCGCCCCGGCTTGAGGAACAGGGCGAGCCAGTGCCGGCATGACTGCCAAGACCATCAACCCGGCTGCGCCGCGGTACTTAGTCCGGGGTGCGGGCATTCGCTTCGCTGATCAGATCCCGGCCCATCTGCCGGAACAGGTCCAGATAGTCGAGAAGCACCCAGTTTTCCATGATTTTGCCGTGTGCGCAGCGGTAAAAATCCATGACCCGCAAGGTCAGTGGTTTGCCTGATGCCTCCACGCCCAAATAGTCACCTTGGTGGGTCATCGTCATCGAGGGCCAGCCGCTGACGGCAGCGTACTTTCCGTCGCCGATACGGCAGTAGTGGTTGCCGCCGACACGGTCTGGAAATGCGGTCAGAAATGACGCCCGATGGTCTTTTTCAAAACCGCTCCATCGGTAATTTGCGCCAATTCCGCCCGGTCCGTACCAGAGCATGTCCTCGTGCCAGTATCCTGCCTCGCCGGTTTGCCCTTTTGAGGTGAATGTTTCGGGATCGAAAACCTTGAGGTCGGCAAGCATGGCCTCGCATAAATCCAGCGTTTTTTCGCCATCACCCTGGTCTACGGGAAGGACGCCGTCATGGGTCGCCGGACCCGGGAACAGCATTTCGGTGCCAAGCATGCGGGGCAGGGGCATGCGGCCGCACTGGCGCATGAGGTCGATCAGGTCCAAAGCGATTTTCGCCTCAGAAATCCGCCCGTCCGGCTCAATCCGGTAGAATTCCCCGGAACGCAGAAATGCCAAATGCCCCGAGGGTTTTAATCCAAAAAGGGGGGCGTCGAAGTTTCCGACATAGTGGCAAACGCTGGCCACCCAATGTCCGCCAGGTGCGCGTCGGTTTGGTCCACCGATAAAGATCTCGTCGCGTCGGCGCATGTGGGACAACCCCTGGCGGAGCGGCTCAATAAAATCGCGAACGATAGAATCGCGCCCCATGAGGGTTTCAACCGGAAAACTGACATTCCAGACAGCATCCTCGGTCAGGGAAGTGTCGACCAAAAGCTCTGCTTCAGAAGGGGCCACGGTGAAAATCGAATTGAGGAAACGATGCGGCGTTTTTCGAAAGTCGGTCATTTTATTGCTTTCAACGGGGAAAACTGGGAAGAAGTGATAATATTGCATTCGTATGCAAAAAAGGATTGCCAAAGTCTGAAGGCTGTGTCTAGCTGTTTTGCATAGGAATGCAATTTGACGTCGAGCACTCGGGAGGGGCGGTGTGGCTGAAATCCAGCTGAAGAATGTGTCGAAGCGCTGGGGCAGCTTTGTTGGCGTCGACAATTTCGACATGACAATTGCAGACCGCGAGTTCCTGGTTCTCCTCGGGCCGTCCGGCTGCGGAAAAACCACAACCATGCGTATGATTGCAGGCCTTGAGGAGGCTACCGACGGGGACATTGTTATCGGCGGGCGGGTGGTGAACGATCTGGACCCAAAGGACCGCGACATTGCCATGGTGTTTCAGTCCTACGGGCTTTATCCCAACATGAATGTCTACGAGAACATCCGGTTTCCGCTAAAGGTTCGCAAGGTGGATCCGGCGACCCATGACGAGCGGGTGATGCGGGCTGCGGACATGGTCGAGCTCCGTGAATTCCTGCATCGCAAACCTGCGGAATTGTCCGGCGGGCAGCGGCAACGTGTTGCTCTGGCGCGCGCCATCGTGCGTGAACCAAATGTGTTTTTAATGGACGAGCCCCTGTCGAATCTCGACGCCAAACTGCGTGTGTCGACTCGGGCGCAGATCAAGAACCTTCAGCATGAATTGAAGGTGACAACGATTTACGTCACTCACGACCAGATCGAGGCCATGACACTTGCTGATCGCGTGGTGGTGATGAAACGGGGCGTCATCCAGCAAGTCGGAACGCCGACCGAAATCTACGACCGCCCCGCCAACACCTTTGTCGCCGGTTTCATCGGCTCTCCTGCGATGAATCTTATGGAAGGCACACTCAGCGGCGGCACATTCTCCGGTGACCACGTGTCGATCAGTGGATTGAGCGGACCTGACGGACCGGTAACGCTTGGCTTTCGGGCTGAAGATGCAGCAGTCGCCGAAACCGGGCCGCAGGCGGAGATCACCGCCCCGGTCTACACCATGGAGCTTTTGGGCGACGCGACAATGATCACGGTGAAGGCCGGGGGTGCGCTAGTCTCCGTCAAAGCCAGCAAGGATTACCGTATCGAGATCGACGAACCGGTGGGGCTGAATATTCCCGCTGAGATCTGCCATCTTTTCAATCAAAAAACCGGCGCACGCATCGACGTGTAAGCGGGTTCGACGCCGGCGAAAATGCCGGACCAGCCAGAATTGCGCTCTTTAAGGGGCGTGGGGAACCAGCAGGGAGACCTGACAGAGATGATAACGAAACTGCTTCTCGCGACCGCCATGTCGGTGGCTTTTGCAGGTGCATCAAGCGCTTGCGACTTCAAAAACGACGTCCCGGTGAAATCACTTACCGCCGGCTTTGAGGCCTGGAAAGCCGTGACCGATTTCATGGCCAAATGCGGAAACTTCACCGCAGAGCTCGACCAGGAATTTCGCACAAAACAACCGGCAGCCTTCGCGGCCGACCCGGCGCTTTATCAGATCGGCGGCGTTGCCAACGGCACTCTGGTCCCGTTGATGAATGAAGGCACGATCCGGCCGCTCGACGGCTTGGTGGAGAAATACGGTCAGCAACTGACACCAAACCAGCTGATCAAGGTGAACGGCGAGATCATGGCGGTGGCCATGATGATCAACACCCAGCATTTGATGTACCGCGAGGACATCCTGTCCGACCTTGGTATCGACGTGCCGAAAACCTACGACGAGGTCCTGGCAGCGGCGGAGAAAATCAAGCAGGCGGGCGTCGTGGACTATCCGCTTGGAGCCACTTACCAGACCGGGTGGAACCTCGCACAAGGCTTCGTGAACATGTATCTGGGTATGGGAGGCGAGTTCTTCACGCCTGGCAACGAGCCTGCCATCGAGAACGAGCAGGGCGTCGCTGCGCTCGAAATGATGAAGAAGCTGACCGAATACATGGATCCGGAATATCTTGTGTCCGACTCCACCTATGTTCAGCAGCAGTTTCAGCAGGGCAAGATCGCTATGGCGAACCTGTGGGCCAGCCGCGCCGGTGCCATGGACAATCCGGATGAGTCCCAGGTCGTTGGCAAGGTCAAAATGGCCGGTGCGCCGAAAGCCGCCGTCCGGGCAGCCTCAACCCTCTGGTGGGATGGCATTGTCATTGCCAAAAATGCCAGCGATGAAGAAGCCGAAGCAGCGTTTCGCGTCGCCATGAACGGCATGACACCGGAAATGGTTGAGGCCAACAATGACGCAGCTGTCTGGCTGATTGAAGGCTATGAACCCGGCCCGCTCGCCCAGGGCGTGGTTGAGACGGCTCAGGCCGGTGCACTTGCCTATCCCGCAAGTTCTCAAATGGGTCTGATGCACACCGCGCTTGGCAATGGGGTGTCCGACTATTTGACCGGAGCGAAAGACGCAGCAACAACGCTTCGCGATATTGCAACGGCGTACACGACGTCCGCGCGCGAAGCCGGACTGATCAAGTAAGTCCACTGTCAACAACAAGCTGCTGCAAGAGACCGTTCAGTGTCTTGCAGCCTCATCTGGGTGGCCGGAGCCGGGGAGGGCAAAAATGAAATACAAAACGTTTGCCGCCTTTGTCGGTCCGTCCATCTTCCTAATGCTGCTGTTTATCGCAGCCCCCCTGATCAGCGTTTTCTTCCAGAGCTTTTACATCACCCAGCCCGTGTTCGAGACAGTCGAGGTGGAAACCTGCACCCCAGGTTTTCCGACGCAGACCTGTGTGACCGAGCAAAAAACCCAGCCAATCATCGGTGAGGATGGAAAAGTCGTCACCACCGTCAAGTATGTCGGTCTGGAAAGCTACCGGAACGTGTTAGAGCCGGACCGGGCATGGGCGGCGCTCAGTGCCTTCGATTTCCGGGCGTTGCTGACGATCGATTTCTGGAAAGCGCTCCGCTTTACGCTGACATTCACACTGGTAACGCTTCCCCTGGTTATCGGTGCCGGGCTTTTGATCGCTGTGGTAGTGAACAATGCGTCCCGTCTGATACGTGGCCCCATCATCTTCGTTTCGCTCCTGCCGTTCATCATCACACCCGTCATCGGGGCGCTTTCCATCCGCTGGCTGTTCATCGGCGACGGCATAATGACTGCCTTTCTGGAATGGGCGTTTTCGCAGAACATCTCGATGTTTGCGCAAGGCTGGACCATTGAGCTCCTTATGATGTTCTACCGGGTTTGGCACGTGGCGCCGTTTGCGTTCGTCGTCTTTTACGCCGGGCTGCAGACGGTCAATCAGGATACGCTGGAGTCGGCCATTATCGACGGCGCCAGCCGCTGGGAACGCCTGCGCTATGTCATCATTCCGCATCTTATGCCGCTGATCGTGTTCATTTCCCTGATCCACCTTATGGATTCCTATCGGGTGTTTGAGGAGATCGTCGGGTTCTCAAGCCAGGCACACCGAATTTCCCTGCAATGGTTGACCTATGACTTCTTGACGCCCGATGACAGCGGCAACCGCTCTATTTCCCGCGCATCGGCAAGCGCCATGCTGACCATGATCGGCATTGTCGTCCTGCTGGTGCCGCTGCTGCGCAAGACATGGCGCGATCACAAGGGAGGCCGCGTATGAGCGTTCCATCTTCCATGCGTCAACCAATGGCGCTGCGCCTGTCTTCCGCCGGGTTCCTTGCCTTCTGGTGTGTGATCGCGGCCTTTCCGATCTTCTGGATCGCGGTGATGAGCGTGAAGGACCCGGTCGATGCGTTTGCCGCCAACCCGTTCGAGGTGATTTTTGGGCCTGAAACAGTGGCCAGTGGACGCGGTTTGTCGATTGTCAGCATCGTTGTTGGCATCGCGGTTCTCTGGGCGGCCATCCATTTGGCGCTCAACACCTTGCCGCGGCTGATCAAGCAGTATTCGCCGCCGCATCTTCTTGTGGTTGGCTGGATCATTGGCGTGCTGGTGTTCGCCCTTGGTTTCCTGATTGTGTTCTTCGGTCTGCTACCGCCGGTTTTAAGTGCCGTGAACACTGTCCTTGGCCCCTTCGGCAAGCCGATCCTGGGCATGACGACCGAGCACTACCGGGCCGTCTGGGTGGACAATGCGTTTTATGAGAATTTCATCAATTCGCTGATTATCACCGCCGGGGTCGTCACCGTATCGCTGACGGTCGGAACGCTGGCAGGTTATGGTCTGGCACGTTCCGGCTCGAACCTCGCGTTTTGGATCCTGATTATCGCGCTTGTGTTCCGCGCGTTGCCGCATTCGGTTCTGGTGGCCGGATATCTGCCGCCCTTCATCAATTCCGCGGAAATCCTGCGCCCGATCCTTGGGGACGCGGCGCCGACGCTCTATGGCCAGCCCTGGGCGGTGATCGCCGTTCTGGTGTCCATCAACCAGCCGTTCACGATCTGGATGTTGCGTTCCTTTTTCCAGAATATTCCTACAGAGCTGGATGAAGCGGCGCGGGTTGATGGCTGTACGCATTTTCAGGCATTCCGATGGGTGATCATGCCGGTCATGTGGCCGGGCGTTATCACCACCGGCCTGTTTAGCTTCCTCTTGGCCTATAATGATTATCTGGTCTGCTCGCTGCTTCTGGATGCGCAGAACCAGACCATGGTTCCGGCGATTGCCGGCTATTTCAACCGCGAAACAACAACGACCGATCAGGTCGAGGCAGTCGCAGCGGCCGTGTCGATCACCGCGCCACTGTTCCTGCTGGTGATGATTTTCCAGCGTCAGATCGTGTCAGGACTCACCGCGGGCGCGGTAAAGGGATAATCGGTCAGATGATGTTTCGAGACATTCAGGAGATGTGGCGATGAAGGGATCGCGTCCAGAACAGGCGGTGTTGAGCCGCGAGACGGACTTGACCAAGACCGAAGACACCCGCCGGGTCATCGAAGGTATGGTCGATGGCCTCAACGACCATCGCATCGGAGACATAGGCGAGTTTTTCGCAGAAAGCTTCAGATGGATGGGCAATTACGGCTGTGGCACCAAAACTGGTTTGCGGGAATTCCAGGACAATTGGCAAAAGCCGTTCCAGGCCGCGTTCTCTGACAAGGTCTGCGTCGATGAGGCCCGCCTCTACATGGGGGAATGGGCGGCGGCATTCGGGCGTCAGGAGGCAACTCATTCCGGCTCCTTCATGGGTATTGAGCCGACCGGCAAACGCGTCGAGATCCGCTACATGGATTTCTGGAAGGTTGTTGACGGCAAGATTGTCGACAACTGGGTCATGGTCGACTTTCCATATGTTCTCTCACAGCTTGGAAAGGACGTTTTTTCAGGCGAAGGCTGGGAAGCCTTTGATCGCGGCGAGCGTGTGCCACCGGCACCGGAAAGGGCAGCTTGAACGGCGCTTTAATATAAGGTGCATACGTATGCATATTCACTCGGGAAAAGAATGAACTCCGGCAGCGGAAGACCAGGGCCTCAGGCGGTTTAAAGGGGATGAAACATGGCGATTGAGTATCTTAAGCGCGGCAAGCCCGAAGCGGAACGGTCTGAAGACGACGCCAAGGTGCGGGCCATTGTCGAAGGCACACTCAAGGATATCGAACTCAGAGGAGACGAAGCGGTCCGGGATTTGTCAGTGAAATTCGACAATTATGCTCCGGACAGTTTCAAACTGACCCCCTCCGAGATTGAAGCGCTGATGAGCCAGGTCTCAGACCGCGACATGGACGATATCAAATTCGCTCAGACTCAGGTGCGCCGGTTCGCTCAAGCCCAGCGCGACTCCATGCTCGACATTGAAGTGGAAACCCTGCCGGGTGTGATCCTGGGTCACAAGAACATTCCCGTCCAATCGGTCGGTTGTTACGTGCCCGGTGGGAAATTCCCGATGGTGGCCTCGGCGCATATGTCGGTCGCCACGGCCTCTGTGGCCGGAGTGCCGCGGATCATCGCTGCAACCCCGCCCTTTAAGGGCGCTCCGAACCCGGCGGTGATTGCCGCGATGCATCTGGGCGGAGCGCATGAGATCTACGTGCTTGGCGGCATACAGGCTGTTGGTGCAATGGCAATCGGCACGGAAACAATTGATCCGGTGCACATGCTGGTTGGACCGGGCAATGCGTTTGTCGCCGAAGCCAAACGGCAGCTTTTCGGCCGGGTCGGCATCGACCTTTTTGCCGGGCCAACCGAAACCATGGTGATTGCCGATGACACCGTAGATGCGGAAATGTGCGCCACCGACCTCCTGGGGCAGGCGGAACACGGCTACAATTCTCCAGCGGTCCTCGTCACAAATTCGCGCAAATTGGCCACTCAGACCCTGGAGGAGATTGACCGGCTTTTGAAGATCCTGCCGACCGCCGATACGGCTGCAAAGTCCTGGGAAGACTATGGCGAGGTGATCCTTTGCGGCACCTATGACGAAATGCTGGCAGTGGCTGACGACATTGCATCCGAGCATGTTCAGGTCATGACCGACCGCGATGACTGGTTCCTGCAGCGCATGACCTGTTACGGGGCCCTGTTCCTCGGTGCCAGAACCAATGTCGCCAATGGAGACAAGGTAATCGGCACCAACCACACGCTGCCCACCAAGAAAGCCGGCCGGTACACCGGAGGGCTGTGGGTTGGAAAGTTCCTGAAGACCCACTCCTATCAGAAAATCCTGACGGATGAGGCGGCCGCGGAGATGGGCGCATATTGCTCACGCCTGTGTATGCTCGAGGGGTTTGTCGGGCATGCAGAGCAGGCAAACATCCGGGTGCGCCGGTATGGCGGCGGCAATGTGCCTTATGGTGAGGCCGCGGAATAATGATGGACACGCATACCCGTCACAAGGCTCTGATCGCTCCGTTGCGGGCGGCCATGTATGATTTCGAGGAAAGTGCTGTCCGCAGAGCGCTACAGGAACTAAGCGCCCCGGATGCCTTGTTCCGTCTGTGCCATCCGTTTGGCGATACCGTCGGCCCTGATGCGTTTTACAACACGGCCTACGCGCCATTGCTCAAAGCGATCCCGGATCTCGAGCGCCGCGATACAATCGTCATGGCCGGGCCGACGGAAAAGGGTGACAACTGGGTTGGTTGCGGCGGTTACTATACCGGGTCATTCGAACGGTCCTGGCTGGATATTCCACCGACCGGCCATCAGGTTTCCTTGAGGTTCCATGAATTTTTCAAGTTTACCGACGGAAAGGTGACCGAATTTCAGGCGCTCTGGGATATTCCTGAGGTCATGATGCAGGCGGGCAGTTGGCCAATGGCTCCCAGCCTTGGCCGCGAGTGGCATGTTCCAGGTCCCGCAACCCAGGACGGTCTGGTACCAGGGCCCTATGACGGCGAGCAGGGGGCTGCGACCTGCTTCCATATCGTCGAAATGCTCGAGTATTTGAAAAAGCATCCGTCGCAGGGCGGGCCTGAAGTGATGGAAATGCCGCGCTTCTGGCATCCGCGCATGAGCTGGTACGGGCCGTCCGGCATCGGGACCGGGCGCGGGATCAGGGGGTTCCGGAATTGGCATCAGATCCCGTTCTTGAGCGGCATGCCGGACCGGGGCCAATATGTCGATGATATCACTTATCATTTCTTTGGAGACCGCAACTATGCCGCTGTGACAGGCTGGCCGAACATGATCCAGACCGTTTCGGATGATGGCTGGATGGGCATTGCGCCATCAGGCAAGCGCATCAGTATGCGCAGTCTCGATTTCTGGCGGGTCGAAAACGGACTGATCCGCGAAAACTGGGTCTTGGTCGATCTGCTCGATGCCTACTCACAATTGGGCGTTGACGTTTTCCGGCGACTCCGGGACTTCAACAAGGCCCGCGCGGGCTTTGACCCAGAAACCGGAGTTGCCTTGTCATGATGGATCTTCCAAAAACCCCGAGCTTTTCCCTAACCGGAAAGAAGGTGCTGGTCACCGGGGCCTCTTCAGGCATTGGCCTTGCCTGCGCCACAGCCCTGGCTGAGGCCGGCGGACATGTGTTTCTGGCGGCCCGGCGGCTTGAAAAGCTGGAAGAGGCCGTTGCGGCGATGACAGCCAGGGGCTGGTCGGCGACGGCACTGCAAATGGATGTCGCCGACGTCATGGATATGCAGGTCAGCGTGTCCAAGAAAGGCCCGTTTGATGTCCTCGTCAACAGCGCCGGGCTTGCCCGCCATTCCCCGGCGACCGAAACGTCGCCTGAAGACTTTGATGCGGTTATGAATGTCAATCTGCGCGGCGCTTATTTCGTCACGCAGGCCGTGGCCGTGGGGTTGCTGAAAGCCGGCAAGACGGGCTCCTTGATTAACATGTCGTCCCAGATGGCCCATGTCGGCGGCATAGACCGCGCGGTCTATTGTGCTTCGAAATTCGCCGTGGAGGGGTTCACCAAAGCCATGGCGCTGGAATTCGGAAAATCAAGGATCCGCGTCAACACCATCTGCCCGACGTTCATCCGCACACCGTTCACTGAGGCCACCTTCGACAACCCGGAAAGGGTCAAGTGGGTCGAAGAAAAAATCAAGCTTGGCCGGACGGGTGTCGTTGAAGACATCATGGGCGCGGTTGTGTATCTCGCCAGCGACGCGTCTGCGCTGGTCACGGGAACATCCCTGTTGGTTGACGGGGGCTGGACGGCAGATTGATGACGGTGGAGAAGGTCACATCGGTGGATGTTGCCAAGCGGGCGGGCGTCAGCCAGTCGGCGGTCAGCCGGGTGTTTACACCCGGTGCCTCCGTTTCCCCGAAAATGGCGGAAAAGGTTCTCAGAGCCGCCGATGAGCTTGGCTACCGGCCGAATGTTCTGGCCCGGTCCCTCATTACCGGAAGGTCCCGGATCATCGGCCTCGTTGTGGCCTATCTTGAAAACCAGTTCTATCCGGATGCCCTGGAAAAGCTGTCGAATGCGCTTCAGGCGCGCGGCTATCACATCCTCGTCTTCATGGTGTCAAACGACGAAGCCGGGATCGATCAGGTTATGGGCGAACTGCTGGACTATCAGGTTGACGGCATCATTACAGCGTCGGTCGGCATGTCGAACGATCTGGCGGCCAGATGTGCCGCGGCCGGGGTTCCTGTCGTGTTGTTCAACCGCGGTCAGGACGACGACCGGCTCAATCAGGTCACCTCGGACAATTTCGAAGGCGGGCGCAAGATCGCGTCCTTTCTGGCCGCCGGCGGGCATCAGAAAATTGCCCACATCGCAGGCTGGTCCGGCGCGTCGACCGGACGGGACCGGGAAGCCGGTTTTCGCGCGGGACTGGAACAGGCGGGGCTGGAGCTGATTGCGTGTATCGATGGCATGTACAAGCGTGAAATTGCTGCCGATGCCGCTCGCAAGCTGTTTGCGGGCACTGACCGGCCTGATGCTGTTTTTGTCGGCAACGACCACATGGCTTTTGCGGTCATGGATGTGCTGCGTTTTGAATTGGGGCTGTCGGTGCCAGGGGATGTTTCGGTTGTCGGCTACGACGATGTGTCTCTGGCGTCCTGGCCTGCCTATGATCTCACGACCTTGCGCCAGCCCTCTAACCGAATGGTCGAGGCTACGGTCACGACGCTGCTCGATTGGATCGAGGAGGGCGGTACACATGTTCAAAAAATCAAGATTGATGGTCCGCTGATGATCCGCGGGTCCGTACGCATACCTGAAGGATGGCCAGATGCAAGGCTTTGACCCGCGCTGGAAAGACTTTCCAGACTACATCATCGGGATCACCAAAGAGATCTGGGAAGACCGCAAGATCGCGACTCTTCATCACTATTATTCCGATAACATCGTTGTTCGTTCGCCCGGGTCGGTGGTGGTCGGCAACAAAGGGGTGATCGGCGCTACGATGGCCACTTTGGCGGAGTTTCCGGATCGCAAGCTGCTTGGCGAGGATGTGATCTGGTCCGGCACACCCGAGGACGGCATGCTGTCATCGCACAGGATAATATCGACCGCGACGCATTTGGGTGACGGCGTTTATGGCGCGGCGACCGGCAAGGCTCTCAAGTACCGGATCATCGCCGATTGCCATGCAATCAACAACCAGATCAACGATGAATGGCTGATACGCGATCAGGGCGCGATCGTGCGCCAGATGGGTTGGGACCCGAAACAATATGCACACGATTTGATCGTGCGCGAAGGAGGGGCGGAGGCCTGCGTTCGCCCGTTTACGCCCGCCATTGACAAGCCCGGCCCCTACATCGGCAAGGGAAACGACAACCAGTGGGGCGCAAAATATGCCAACATTCTGACCCGGATCATGGGGGCGGATATGGCGGCCATCGAAGCTGAATATGACCGCGCCTGCCAGCTTGCCTATCCCGGCGGAACAAACGGTGTTTCCTTCGAGGATGCCGACAGGTTCTGGATGGGGCTGCGCGCCAGCTTTCCCTCCGCGAACTTTAACATTGAACACCAGATTGGCCGCGACGATCCCCTGATGCCGCCGCGCGCGGCGATCCGGTGGTCTTTGCACGGTAAGCATGATGGCTGGGGCGTGTTCGGCGCCCCGACGGGGGCCGAAGTCTATGTCATGGGGGCAAGCCATGCCGAGTTCGGTCCGTGGGGGCTGCGCCGTGAATACGTCCTCTACGACGAAACCGCGATCTGGAAGCAGATCGCCCTTAAGACCGGTTGAATTATTGTTTTCAAGAAAGTTCCGATTATGACCCCAGAGGAAATGGAAACCCGAATCGTCCGCTATGGCGACTTGAAACCGTGCCGGACCGCCTTCATCGATGCGCACACACCCGGTTCCGACCATAAAGAGAATTTCACCATCATCGGCGGCGGGGTGTCCGAAAGTCCTGACCAGCATGTTCACATCAAGGATACACCGGGCTTCAATATCGGCGCGGCTGGTCAGCCACCCAAATGCCGGAATTCGCTTCATTCACACCGGACGGCAGAAGTCTTCTACGTATTGAAAGGCCGCTGGCGGTTCTTCTGGGGGCGCTGGGGCACAGCGGGCGAGGTTGTTTTAGAGGAAGGCGATATCTTCAACATCCCGACCGGTATTTTCCGGGGATTTGAAAACATTGGCACCGACTACGGAATGATCATGGCAATCCTGGGCGGAGATGATGCCGGAGGCGGCGTGATCTGGGCGCCGCAGGTCATCGAAGATGCCAAGGATCACGGTCTGGTGCTTGGTGAAAATGGTGTTTTGTACGACACCAAGAAGGGCCAGACGCTGCCGGCCGGAGTGTGCCCGATGCCGCTTCTCAGCGATGCTGAGTTGAGCGCCTTTCCGGAGCCTGAAAACGATAAGGTCGTACGCGATTATGTAGCGCGATACTGGGACATGATGGCCCTGGCCGCAAAACGGCCGTGCCAGGTCATTGGCGAAACGGGTCTGCTGAAGGACCGGCCCGGTTTTGAGGTCGAATTCTTGACCCGCGGCTCGCTGCCGGAAAATGCCTACAAACTGTCAGCACATGAGATCTTGATGGTCATGCGCGGTCACTGGAAGCTCGGTTGGGCGGGCGGAGAAAAAACGCTCGCGCCGGGAGACACTTGCGCGGTTCCGCCAGGACTTGAACACACGTTGGTCCCGGCGATGAGCGGTGAGGCAAGCCTGTTTCGTGTCATGAATACGGCAGACAAGGCCGGACCGACCTGGACTAACTGAAGGCGCGGAAGCTTTTTTGAAAAATAGCGGGCACAGACGGCTTGTGAGACAACGAGGAAAACGATGGCCAAAATAGAAGTTACTCATGTGGGGTCATTGCCGCGCACACAGGAGGTCGTTGATTTCATCTTTGCGCGGGAGCGCGAAGAGCCCTTCCACCAGGACGCTTTTGATGCGGCAATGGCAAAAGCGGTCTCTGACACGGTCAAGCGGCAAGTTGATGCCGGCGTGACCATTGTCAGCGATGGCGAAACCTCGAAAATATCGTACGCGACTTACGTCAAGGACCGCTACACCGGCTTTTCCGGCGACAGCCCGCGCAACGCCCCTGCGGATCTCAAGCTGTATCCGACCTTTTTGAAACGCCTCGCCGAAAGCGGCGGCACGCCAAAATACGCAAGGCCGATGTGCACCGGGGAGGTGACTTCAAAAGGGCAGGGCGAGCTTGAAAAGGACATCGCCAATCTGAAGGCGGCTATGGCTGAGCACGGAGCGGAGAGAGGCTTCATGAATGCGGCCTCGCCTGGTGTGATTTCGCTGTTTCTGCAAAACGATTTCTACCCGACTCGGAAAGCCTATCTGGATGCGCTCGCCGATGCCATGAAGGCTGAGTATGAGACGATTGTCGCAGCCGGGATGGACCTGCAGCTGGACTGTCCGGACCTGGCTCTGTCGCGGCATATGCTGTTCAACGATTTGTCCGATGATGAGTTCGTGAGGATCGCGGCAACTCATGTCGAAGCCTTGAACCATGCGTTACAAAACATCGACCCCGCACAGGTTCGCATCCATATTTGTTGGGGCAATTATGAAGGCCCGCATGTGTGCGACATCTCCATGGATAAGGTGTTCTCCACGTTGATGGACGCCCGCGCCAGATATGTTCTATTTGAGACCTCCAACCCGCGCCATGCCCATGAATGGACTGTGTTCCGGGACCGGAAGGCGGAAATCCCGGAGGACAAGATCCTGGTTCCCGGTGTGGTCGATACGACGACCAATTTCATAGAGCATCCGCAAGTGGTTGCCCAACGGCTTGAACGCTTCACCGACATCGTTGGCGCGGACCGCGTGATTGCGGGGTCCGATTGCGGGTTTGGCACGTTTGCCGGATATGGCGCAGTGGATCCGGAAATCGCCTATGCCAAGCTTGGAGCCTTAGCCGAGGGAGCTGGGATTGCCGGTTTGAGAGCCGCGGGAGCGGCAGCGTGATCCCATTGCTGCTCATTCCGGGCATGATGTGTGATGCGCGGCTCTATGGTCCGCAACTCGCTTTTTTTTCGAGTCGAATGCCTGTGCATCTTGCGCCGATCACGGCTTATGAAACGGTTCAAGAGCTGGCCTGGGAGATCATCGAGCACAGTCCGGAA
This sequence comes from Roseibium hamelinense, assembly GCF_007830545.1. Classification (GTDB taxonomy): domain Bacteria; phylum Pseudomonadota; class Alphaproteobacteria; order Rhizobiales; family Stappiaceae; genus Roseibium; species Roseibium hamelinense. The sequence continues at coordinate 683,768 of NZ_VLLF01000001.1, read as the reverse complement.
CGGTTCGCATTGGCTGGCTTGTCCATGGGCGGCATCGTTGCGATGGAGGTGCTGCGCCAGGCGCCTGAGCGCGTCGACCGGCTGGCTCTATTGGACACCAATCCGCGGGCGGAACTGGACGAGGTGAAAAAAAAGCGCGAACCGCAAATCGAAAAAGTGCGCAATGGACAGCTTCTTGAGGTCATGCGGGATGAATTGAAACCGCAATATCTTGCACCGACCGGAAACCGCCAGCCGATCCTGGACTTGTGTATGGAAATGGCACTTGGCCTTGGTCCCGAGGTGTTTGAGCGTCAGTCGCGCGCGCTTCAATCGCGTCCTGATCAGCAGAATGTCCTGATCCAGTGCCGCAAGCCGACGCTCATTCTCATGGGCAAGGAAGACAAGCTGTGCCCGCTCGACCGGCACGAGTTGATGCACGACCTGGTCAAGGGATCGACCCTTGAGATCATTGACGGAGCCGGGCATTTGCCGACGCTGGAACAACCGGACGCGGTCAACCGCGCCCTGGCCGCCTGGATGGAGCTGGAATGACCCCGCAACTGATTGAACTCTTGAAGTCGGTCGACACTCCGACTGTTTGCAATGCCATTGAAGTTGCCGAAGGACAGCGCGGGTTCAACCGCTTTACCCGCGGCACCATGCTGTCTTCCGCGCCAAAAGGCGGCGCCATGGTCGGCTATGCCAGAACAGCGAAGATCGCGGCTGTGGCACCTCCAACCGAACCACCGGAAGTGATCAAGGCCCGGCGGATGGCGTATTACCGCTATATGGCGGAGGGGCTGCGCCCTGCCGTGGCAGTCGTCGAAGACCTCGATTATCCAGATGCAATCGGTGCATATTGGGGCGAAATCAACACCACCGTTCACAAAGGGTTTGGACTGTCCGGAGCGTTGACCAACGGCGTCATGCGGGACCTCGGCGATCTGCCGGACGGTTTTCCTGTGGTCGCAGGGTCGATCGGTCCAAGTCACGGTTTCGTCCATGTGCGCGAGATCGATGTTCCCGTCACAGTCTTCGGCTTGGAGATCCAACCGGGCGAGCTGGTGCATGCCGACCGCCACGGTGCCGTGATCATTGAAGAAAACATTCTCCCAAGGCTTGAAACGGCGATCCGCAAGCTGCTGCAAACGGAGCAATTGATCCTGGCACCGGCGCGTGCACCCGGTTTCAATTTTGAGAAATTTGAAGCAGCTTGGTTTGAATTCGAGAAATCCCGGACCTAAAGCCTAATGATCTGGACCTTGTCTCCGGCAGAGGCTGCCGTAGCGTGAGGCGGCCGCACGATGAGGGCGCCGGATTGGGCCAAAAGGCCGAGCATCGAGCTGTCCTGTTTTTGGAACGGACTTGCGATCGGCTGTCCATCATCTCCAAGGTTCAGGCCTGCCCGGATATAGTCCTGGCGCCGGTCGTTTTCCGGGAGCGGTGCCCCGAGGACGGCATATCCGAATTGAGGCTCTTGGTCGTCGCGGCCAAGCATTTTTGAAAGCAGCGGTTTCAGGAACAGCAGGCCGCAGACCAGGCTAGATACCGGGTTGCCCGGCAAACCAAGCACCTTTGTGTGTCCCAGACGCCCCGCCATCAGTGGTTTGCCGGGGCGCATGGCAATGCGCCAAAATGAGAGATCCATTCCCTCCTTACCAAGCACATCCTGCACCAGATCATGATCGCCCACAGAAGCGCCGCCAAGCGTGACTAGGATGTCGGCTTTGGCCTCCAGCGCGCGGCGGACATGCGAGACGAGCTCCCTAGGGTTATCCCTTGAAATACCGAGATCAAGCGGGGTCCCGCCGCAATCCTCGACCAACGCGGCGATCCCTGCGTGATTGGAGGCAATGATCTGGTCCGGGCCGGGTTCGGCACCGGGCGGCACCAGTTCGTCGCCGGTGGCCAGGATCGCGACAACCGGTTTTCTGCGGACCGGCAACTGCGCGTGGTTCATTGAGGCGGCGAGCGCCAAATCCCGGTAGTTGAGAGACCGGCCTGCGCGCAAAAGCACATCGCCGGTTTTGAAATCGAGGCCGGCGGGTCGGACAAATGCGCCGGCGGCAGGTTGCTCAAGCGCTGTGACCGTTTCTGAAGCGCGGGTTGTGTTTTCTTGAATCAGGATCGTGTCGGCGCCCTCGGGGAGCGGCGCGCCGGTGAAGATCCGGACCGCTTGGCCTGTGCCAACCTTCCCTTGGAATCCATGTCCGGCCGGTGCTTCGCCAATCACGGTAAGCTGCGCCGGGCATGCGGCAAGGTCTTCATGCCGGATGGCATATCCATCCATGGCCGAAACCGCGAACGGCGGCTGGGTCCGTGTTGAGGCGATATTCTCCGCCAGCACCCGGCCATTGGCTTTTGAAAGCGCAATGGTTTCTGCTGGCCTTGCGTCAACTTCATCCACAAGACGGGCAAGGGCCTCGGCGACCGGCATCAACGGGTTTGAGACGGTTTGTTTTCCCCCCATCACGTGCCGCCTGTCCCGCCGTCCTCAACGGTCCAGTGGCCGGACTTTCCACCGGCTTTTTCAAGCAGCCTGATGTCCCCGATGACCATGCCGCGATCAACTGCCTTGGCCATGTCATAAATCGTCAGACAGGCGAGGGAACAGGCTGTCAGCGCTTCCATTTCCACCCCGGTTTGGCCGCTGACTTTTGTTGTTGCACGCACCCGCAGGCCGGGAAGATTGTCGTCTGGTTCGATGTCAATACTGACCTTGGAAAGCATCAGCGGGTGACACAGCGGGATCAGTTCGTGGGTCTTTTTGGCCGCCATAATACCGGCAATCCGAGCAATGCCGATGACATCGCCTTTTTTGGCGTTGCCGGACTTGATCAGTTCAAGCGTTTCGGGGCGCATGGTGACCGAGCCGCCCGCCACTGCGATCCGCGACGTCGATGCCTTGTCCGACACATCGACCATGTTGGCGGCGCCGCTGTCGTCAAGGTGAGTGAGTTTGTCGCCGGTGTCTGTCATGGGGTCACCGTCAGCTAGCTGCAGCCGCGGTCTCGCGGGTTAAAAGAGCCTTTGTTGCTGCGCTCACGTCGTCTTGGCGCATCAGGCTCTCGCCGACAAGAAAGGTCGAAATCCCGACTGTCGCCATGCGGGACAGGTCGGAAGGTGTGAATAGGCCGGATTCTCCGACAACAATGCGCTCGTTCGGAATGCGCGGCGCCAGCGTTTCGCTGGTCTCCAGCCTGGTTTCAAAGGTCTTCAGATTGCGGTTGTTGATGCCCAACAATTTGGAGGACAGCTTCAAGGCCCGCTCCAGCTCCTCCCCGTCATGGACTTCCAGAAGGACGTCCATGCCAAGTTCGAATGCCGTGTCCTCGAGGGCCTTTGCCAAGCCGTCATCGACGGCTGCCAGGATGATCAAGATGCAGTCGGCGCCCCAGGCCCGGGCCTCGTAGACCTGATAGGTGTCATAGAGGAAATCCTTGCGCAGGGCCGGCAGTGCACCGGCATCGCGGGCAGCGCCTAAAAATTCGGGCTTGCCTTGAAAGCTTGGCGCATCGGTCAAGACGGACAGACAGGCAGCTCCGCCATCCTCATAGGCTTTGGCCAGGGCCGGCGGGTCGAAATCCGCCCGTATAAGCCCCTTGGACGGACTCGCCTTCTTGATTTCCGCAATCAGTGCATAGTCACCCGCGTCGAGTTTGGCTTCGATGGCTTTCTGGAAGCCGCGCGGCGCTGCGGTGGAGGCGATCTGTTCCTTGAGCGCCTCAAGCGGCACGGCTGCCTTGGCCGCAGCAATCTCTTCGCGCTTGTAGGCTTCGATTTTCTTCAAGATGTCTGTCATCAGACCCTATCCGTTTGAAGTGGCAACGAGGCGTTCCAGTCGGTCGGCAGCTTCCCCGCTGTCAATCGACTGTGCGGCAAGGGCAACCCCATCGGGCAGGGTATCGCAGGCACCGGCAACGATCAGAGAAGCGGCTGCATTCAACAAAACGATGTCTCGATATGCATTTTTAGCACCGCTCAGGACCTCGCGCAGCGCCTTTGCATTTTCCGCAGGTTCGCCACCCTTGAGATCCGCAGCGTTTGCGATCGGCAAACCTGCGTCTTCCGGTGTAATTTCGAATGAGTGGACGAGGCCGTCCTTCAGTTCGGTCACGAAGGTCGGCCCGGTGGTCGTGATCTCGTCCATGCCGTCCGAGCCGTGAACCACCCAAACCCGTTCGGACCCAAGGGCTTTCAGCGCCTCGGCGACAGGTTCAACCCATTTTTTCGCAAACACGCCCACCATTTGGCGTTTGACGCCAGCCGGATTGGACAACGGGCCAAGCAGGTTGAAAATGGTGCGGGTGCCCATTTCGACACGCGTCGGCCCGACATGTTTCATCGCCGAATGATGCAGTGGCGCGAACATAAAACCGATGCCGGCTGTCTTGATGCAGTGAGAGATTTTTCCGGGGCCGATGTCGATATTGATGCCAAGCTCAGCCAGAGCTTCCGCAGAGCCGGATTTGGAGGACAGAGACCGGTTGCCGTGTTTTGCCACCGGGATGCCGCAACCGGCGACCACGATGGCCGTGCAGGTCGAAATGTTGTAGCTGCCGGAGGCGTCGCCGCCGGTGCCAACGATGTCGATCGCATTTTCGGGTGCCGTCACCGGCAACATCTTGGCCCGCATGGTGGCAACCGCGCCGGTCACCTCGTCGATGCTCTCGCCGCGGACCCGCAAGGCCATCAAAAATCCGCCAAGCTGCGAGGGCGTAGCAGCGCCCGACAGGATGATTTCAAACGCGGCTCGGGCTTCTTCGGCATTCAGGGAATGGCCGTCGGCAACCCGCGCAATATAGTCTTTAAAGCTGCTCATGATGCTGCCCGCTTAACCGAACCGTCATTGCTGGTTGTTGAGACCAATAACCTGTGCCACGGCCGCATTGTTGACCTCGACACCAGCTGTTTGCTCAATGTCGGCGATGTATTGGTTCATCATGGAGTCTTGCAGCTGCTGTGCCAGTTGCTGGCCGAGCGCCTGCACATCCTGAGCTTCGGCAAAATAGGCTGGTGTGCCGACGCTGGTGACCACAACAATCAACCGGCCGCCGCTTTCACCTTGCGCTTCAACGTTTGCAACGTGTCCTTGGGGCCCGGCGAAAATGTCGGGAAGGGCGCCACGCCCGATCGCGCCTTGAGCCGTATCGCGCGTCAAGCCGGTTTCGGTTCCGACTGTCAAGCCTTCACGTTCGGCCAGTGTTTCCAGATCCGCGCCGGCATTCAGTTCTTCCATGATGGCTTCGGCACGGGCGGACAACTGCGATTGTGCCTCGTCTTCTTTCCAGGCCTCGATGACGTCAGGCTGCACCTCATCAAGGGTCCGGTCGCGCGCAGGAGTGACTTCTGTCACTTCGTACCAGAGGTACCCGGTACGCCCCATGGTCAACGGGTCGTTTTCGATGCCGATGTCGCTGTCGAAGGTTCCGCTGATCAAGCCGTTGACTTCTGGAAGGCTGACTTCATTGCTATTCGCGTCCAACGCGGACTGGTCAAACGCTGCCGGTTCGCTCAAAGGCAGGGAGAAGCGGTCGCTGATTTCGGCAAGCAGGGCGCCGCCGGCACGCGCGTCCTCAATTTCTGTCAGGAGGTCAAGCACTTCGCGTTCAGCTTGTTCGGCCGCCAGCGTGGCCTTGATTTCGTCTTTTACGTCCTCAAACGGCTGAGTGCTCGCCGGTTTTACGTCCGTGACATTCAAGATGACTGGACCGAAGCGGCCATCCACAACGCCGCTGGTCATGCCAGCGTCCAGCTCAAAGGCAGCCTGGCCGATGGTTTCGTCCAGAAAGTCGGACTGCTCCATCAAGCCAAGTGACACGTCGCTGTTCGACAGGCCGCGCTCTGCCATGAGCGCATCGAATGTCTTACCGCCATCAATTTCCTGAGCGGCGGCCTGAGCCTCGTCTTCGGACTGGAAAACCATCTGCCGGACATCCCGGCGTTCCGGCGTGAAATAGCGCTCCTGATCACGCTCGTACTCGGCACGAGCGTCCTCGTCGGTAATGTCGTCGGGCCGTGCAACCGTTTCCGGGGTCAACTCTAGAAGCACGATCTTGCGATACTCCGGCGCGCGGAACGCTGTCGAGTTGGCGTTGAAATAGCTCTCAAGTGCTTGGGTGCCGGGATCTGAAATCACTGCGGCATCTTGCGGTGTCAGTTCGACGAAAGCGATGTCGCGGGTTTCATTTTGATATTGGTAGAGCGCTTCAACATATGCCGATGGTGCCACCATACGGCCTGTCAGCCCCTCTGCCAGCTGCTGGCGTTCAGCGAGCTGGCGCCGTTCAATCACATATTCGTCTTCGCTCAAGCCGTTGCTGCGCAGAATTTGCGCCAGCAGCGCCCGGTCATAGCCGCCGCCGGGGCGTTGGAAGGCCGGGTCCTGCTGTATCAGTTCGGCAAGGCGCTGGTCGGACACGCTGAGCTTCAGGTTGCTCGCGCGCTCGTTCAGCGCAGCTTCGGCAACCAGGCGGCCAAGTGTCTGCTGGGGGATGCCGAATTGAGCGCCTTCGGTTGTCGACAGCGGGCGTCCCAATTGCTGACCGATCCGGTTCAATTCCTGCCGGTAAGCGCGGTCAAAGGAAAACGCGGAGATTTCCGTATTGCCAACTTTGGCGGCGACGTTCTGTCCGAACCCGGTGAATATGTCCGCAACACCCCAGATGGCAAAGCTCATGACCAGCAGGGCGATAAAGATTTTGGCAACCCAGGTGCCCGCACCCTTGCGCAACGCGTTGAGCATATTGTCTCCCGTAACTTCCTGATTTCCCGGCGCCGTTCTCTTAAACCGGTTGTCTCCGGCACCCGCCGGAGCGCGCGGATCATAATGAGCGCTGCCGGGTGCTGCAAGGGACCGGCCGAGAAATCCGCACTTGCCCGTGGGGCTTGAATTTTTGTGCCGTGTGAGCGCGAATTTGCGTTATACCCCGGCACCGGAATCAATTTGAAGACGTGCCGGAGGATTGAATGGCTGTGCAGATCAAGCCGCTTGTTGCGGGAAACTGGAAGATGAATGGTTTGAAGGCCGCCCTGGGCGAATTCTCAAAACTGTGTGAACACGCCTCCGCAGATCTGGCCGCTGCCACCGATCTCATGATCTGCCCGCCCGCAACCCTTCTGGGCGCGATGGCCGCATCGGCACAGGAAACCGCCATATCTGTTGGGGGGCAGGATTGCCACATGGCAGAAAAGGGCGCGCATACCGGCGACATTTCAGCGGAGATGCTTGCTGATTCGGGGGCGGTCGCAGTCATTGTCGGCCATTCGGAGCGCCGAGCAGATCACGGCGAAACCGACGACACTGTTGCCGCCAAGGCGCAGGCCGCCTGGCGCGCGGGTTTGGGTGCAATCATCTGCGTGGGCGAAACCGAAGCGGAGCGCAAAGCGGGTAAGGCGATCGAAGTCGTCTCTGGGCAGCTGGCTGGTTCGGTGCCCGTTGGTGCGACGGCCGACAATACGGTGATCGCGTATGAGCCGGTGTGGGCGATCGGAACCGGACTGACGCCGACGGCCGAAGATGTCCGCGAAATGCATGAGAGCATCCGCAAAACGCTTGCCGCGCGGTTCAAGGAACACGGCGAGGGTATGCGGATTTTGTATGGCGGTTCGGTCAAGCCTGCAAATGCTGCCGAACTGCTGGCCGTGCCGAATGTCAATGGAGCCCTTGTGGGCGGCGCGAGTCTCAAAGCGGACGACTTTTTGGGAATTGCGGCGGCTTACGGATAACAAGCTCGACAAGTCAGGCCTTGAAACCCACATGAGAGGGTAGAAAGGCGGGCAAGAGTGGTGTAGAAGGCCGCCAAACTCGAACAATAAGACTGGTACTCGATGGAAACCGTAGTCATCGTAATCCACCTGATGGTCGTTTTGGCCCTGGTGCTCGTGGTTCTTTTGCAACGCTCCGAGGGCGGCGCCCTTGGTATGGGCGGCGGTGGAGGCGGCGGCGGTGGCTTCATGTCCAGCCGCGGAACCGCGAACGTGTTGACACGTGCCACAGCCTTGCTTGCGGTCGCCTTTTTTGCGACATCGCTCGGCCTCAGCCTTATTGCGAAAAACAGCGATGCTCCGTCTTCGGTTCTCGATGCGGTGCCGGCGACCACGAATCAGCCGAATGTTCCGGCAACAGATGGTGGTGAAGGCGGCGGCATTCTCGATTCCCTGCGCCAGCAAAGCGAACCTTCCGGACCACAAGTCCCGGCGGCCCAGTAAGCCGCCGCCCGGGCGGGATGCCCGGTTCACCGACATTAGTGCCCTGCGTTGTCATCGCGGGGCATTTTTATGTGCTTATTGAAAACTCCCGGTGGTCAAGCGGCCATTGGCAAAGATATGGTATTGCTCCATGGCGCGATACATTTTCATCACTGGCGGCGTGGTTTCCTCGCTTGGAAAAGGTCTGGCTTCAGCGGCTTTGGGCGCGTTGTTGCAGGCCCGTGGGTATAAGGTCCGGCTGCGCAAGCTGGATCCATATTTGAACGTGGATCCGGGCACGATGAGCCCCTATCAGCACGGCGAGTGTTTTGTGACCGACGACGGCGCGGAGACAGACCTCGACCTAGGGCACTATGAGCGGTTTACCGGTCGTCCGGCGAACCAGCAGGACAACATCACCACCGGGCGCATCTATCAGGACATCATCGCCAAGGAACGCCGCGGCGATTACCTCGGCGGGACCGTGCAGGTCATTCCGCATGTCACCGATGCGATTAAGAATTTCGTCCTGGACGGCAATGACGAATATGATTTCGTTCTGGTAGAGATCGGCGGCACCGTCGGCGATATCGAAGGCCTGCCGTTTTTCGAAGCGATCCGCCAGCTTGGCAACGACCTGCCGCGCGGCGATGCCGTTTATGTGCATTTGACCTTGATGCCCTACATCCCGGCTGCCGGCGAAATGAAAACCAAACCAACGCAGCACTCCGTTAAAGAACTGCGGTCGATCGGGATCCAGCCTGACATTTTGATGGTCCGCTGTGACCGGCCGATCCCTGAGACCGAACGGCGGAAATTGTCGTTGTTCTGTAATGTGCGCGAGACGTCGGTCATTCCGGCCTATGACGTCAAGTCTATCTATGACGTGCCGATTGCCTACCACAAGGAAGGTCTGGACCGGGAGGTGCTGGAAGCGTTCGGTATCAAGGGTGCCCCGGCGCCGGTCCTTGATCGCTGGGAGGGCATATCCGAGCGTGTTGCCAACCCGGAAGGCGAGGTCAATATCGCCATTGTCGGAAAGTATACGGTTCTCAAGGATGCGTATAAGTCGCTTATTGAGGCGCTTGTCCATGGCGGCATCGCCAACCGTGTGAAGGTCAATCTGGAATGGATCGAATCCGAGACCTTCGAGAAAGAAGACCCAAGCCCCTATCTGGAAGGCGTACACGGTATCCTTGTGCCCGGGGGGTTTGGCGAGCGCGGGGCGGAAGGCAAGATTGCGGCGGCCAGGTTCGCGCGGACCCATCATATTCCGTATTTCGGCATCTGTTTCGGCATGCAAATGGCGGTGCTCGAGGCGGCCAGAAATCTGGCCGGCATTGAGAAAGCAAATTCAACTGAATTTGGCCCCTCGGAAGAACCGGTCGTCGGTTTGATGACCGAGTGGACCAAGGGCAATCAAAAGGAAACGCGTGTCGAGGACGGCGATCTTGGCGGAACCATGCGCCTGGGAGCCTATACGGCGGCCCTGAAACCGGGTTCGAAAATTGCCGAAATCTACGGGGCCACTTCCGTGTCGGAGCGCCATCGCCACCGGTATGAGGTCAATATCGGGTACCGAGAGCAGCTGGAAAAAAGCGGGCTCGTGTTTGCTGGCACATCGCCAGACGGTGTGTTGCCCGAAACGGTCGAGATCGAGGATCACCCCTGGTTTATCGGAGTTCAATACCACCCGGAGCTGAAGTCCAGGCCATTTGAGCCCCATCCGCTGTTCGCGTCGTTTGTTGGCGCGGCGCTTCAGCAAAGCCGGCTGGTCTGACGAAAGGACGTGGGGTGAATATGGTTCGCGGTCTGGATCATCTCGTCGTTGCGGTGAAGGATCTCAATGCTGCTGCGGCGGCGTGGGAAGATCTCGGCTTTACGGTAACACCCCAGGCTTTCCATCCATGGGGGACGACCAACCGGCTGGTTCAGCTCGACGGATTTTTTGTCGAGCTGTTGTCGGTGGCCGAAGCGGCCAAAATCCCGCCGTTCGAGGGCAAATCGTTTTCCTTCGGCCGCTTCAACCAGGAATTTCTGGAAAGGCGCGAAGGCGCTTCGATGATCGTTCTGGAAAGCCAGGATCCAGCCAGGGACCGGCAAGATTTCGAACGCCTTGGTCTTCGGGTTTTTGATCCGTTTTCTTTCGAACGCACGGCAACGTTTCAGGACGGAACAACCGGCAAAGTCGGGTTTGATCTGACCATTGTTGGCAATCCGGCGGCCCCTGGGCTTGGCTTTTTTACCTGCCATAACCGGTATCCGGATGTGTTCTGGCGCCCGGAGGCCAAAATTCACCCAAATGGCGCGAAAAGCGTTGACCACATCATCATGGTCGATGCCGATCCCTCCGATCACCATGAATTTCTCGGCGGCTTCACCGGCCAGCGTGAAATGCGCGCCACCAGCCTGGGCTTGGAGCTGAAAACTCCGCGAGGCACCATCACGGTGCTGTCTCCGGTCGCATACCGGCAACTGACTGGCGAATCCGCCCCCGAAGCGCTGCCATCTATCGCAGCGCTCGCGATCGGATGTGCGGGGCTCGAAACGCGGCACGTTTATCCGGCAGAAAAAATGAACGGGCTGACGCTGATTCTAGAGCCGCTCAAGGCCATTTCATAGGGCATAAGACCGCCAATTGGGCGGCTTAGCGGTTTAGCCAGCAAAACCGGCCACATACTTTTGCTGTTTGGAGACGGCTTTCTCCTAGGATAAGGCCTTGTTGTCGCACCGGAAGTCCGGCTAGTGTAAGGGCAGATTTCCAGCGGTTTTCATGAAACCGCTTGCGCGGAGCATCTGCCATGTCCTTTTTCACCGGTCGCCCAAATCGATCTGTCCGCCTTTCCGTAGCTGTTCTCGGTGTCCTCGCGCTTGCAGCGTGCAGTGACGACAGCGGCCAGCAGCAATCCGCAAGCCCGCCGCCGCCTTCCGTGAGTGTCGTGGCCGCAGTGAACAAGCAGATTCAGCAGAGCGTCAGTTTTGTCGGGCAGGTCGCAGCTGTCGATGAAGTGAACCTGGTGGCGCGGGTCAGCGGCTTCCTGGAGAAAAAGGAGGTCGAAGATGGCGCCGTCGTGAAGCAGGGCGAACTTCTGTTCCAGATCGAAAAGCAGGAATACGAAGCCGCGCTGGAGCGGGCAAAAGCGGATCTGGCAAGTTCAAAAGCCGATGCGGCCCTCAAGGCCGCCGACGAAAAGCGGGACAAGGACTTGCTTGAAAAGGGGCATGTTTCAGAAGCTGCCTATGAGGCGACACTGGCCCAAAAAGAACAGGCAGACGCGGCAGTGCAGGCTTCTGACGCTGCGCTGAAACAGGCAGAGCTCAATCTCAGTTACACGGATGTTAAAGCGCCGTTTCCCGGACAAATTGGCAAGACGACCTATTCGGTCGGGGAAGTGGTCGGACCCAACACACAATCGCTGGCGCGTTTGATCCAGCTGGCGCCGGTCTATGTCAATTTTTCGGTGAGCGAATCTGAATACCTGGATGCAGTACAAAAGCACCAGATCGATCCAACGGATCCTACCGCGGGCACGCCACCCAAGCTGCGCCTTGTGCTTCCCAACGGCCAGGACTATGGCGAAACGGGCGAAATCGTCTTCATCGACAACCGGGTTGATCCGCAGACCGGCACGATTGCCATGCGCGGAAAATTTGAAAACGCGAACAATCAACTGCTCGCCGGGGTATATGTCACTGTGATCATTGAGGCGCCGCAGGAGACCACAGCGCTGGTCATTCCTCAGGCCGCGATCCAGCGCGATCAAAAGGGCCCATTTGTGCTGGTGGTGAACAGCGAGCAAACCGTCGAACAACGCTCTGTCACTTTGGGCGCGCAGACCGGCGCAGACTTCGTCGTCACGAAAGGCCTTCAGGAGGGCGAGACCGTCATTGTTCAAGGTCTCCAGAAAGTCCGGCCCGGCGTGCCGGTAAACGCGGTTCTGGCAAACCAGCCGGAGGCGCAAAGCTAATATGTTTTCAAAGTTTTTTATCTACCGGCCGAAATTCGCGCTGGTCATTTCGCTTGTTATTACCATTGCCGGGATGGTCGGATATTACGCGCTTCCCGTCGAACAATTTCCTAATATCACGCCGCCTGTGGTTAATGTTGCGGCCACCTACACCGGCGCGAATGCCGGTGTTTTGGAAGAAACCGTCGCTGCACCAATTGAGGGGCAAGTGAACGGCGTGGATGACATGATTTACATGTCGTCAAACAGTTCCGACAGCGGCAACTACTCGCTGAACGTGACATTTGCGGTTGGTACCGATCCGGACATTGCGACCGTCAACGTCCAAAACCGGGTCAGCCAGGCAACCAGCCAGCTGCCCAGCGAGGTGACAGCGAACGGTGTGACCGTCCAAAAAGCCAGCACCAACATGCTGCTGGTGATCACGCTATTTTCGCCGAATGGCACCTATGACGAGGTGTTCCTGTCGAACTATGCATCGATCAATTTGAAAGACGCCCTTGCGCGTGTGCCCGGGGTCGGCAACGCCGACGTCATGACCGACTTCGCCTATGGTATGCGCATCTGGCTTGATCCGGACCGGCTTGCCAGTTTGAACATGACGCCGACGGACTTTATTTCTGCGGTCCGCGATCAAAACGTTCAGGTCGCGGCCGGCCAGATCGGCGCGCCGCCTGTTCCCTCCGGCCAGCAATTTCAGTACACCATTACCGCCAAGGGCCGCCTGTCGACCGCCGAAGAATTCGAGCAAATCGTGCTCCGCACGGGCGAGGACGGAGCAATCGTCACGATTGGCGACGTCGCCCGCGTTGAGCGGGGCGCACAGTTTTACAACGCCAGCGGTGAGTATAACGGCCAGGCGGCAACGGTTTTGGCGGTTTATCAGGCTCCGGGCGCCAACGCCTTGCAGGTCGCCGATGGTGTCTTGGCGCGGCTTGACAGTCTGTCACAAGCGTTTCCCGATGACGTCGAATATGCTGTTCCGTTCAATACCACGGACTTCGTCCAGCAATCGCTGAACGATGTCATCGAGACCCTTTTCATCACCTTCGTCCTTGTGGTGACCGTGGTGTTCATCTTTCTGGGCAATTGGCGCGCGACGATCATTCCAACCGTTGCAATCCCTGTGTCGCTGATTGGAACATTCGCGATCTTGCTGGCGCTCGGGATGTCGCTAAACACGATCTCTTTGTTCGCCCTCGTGCTCGCCATCGGGATCGTGGTGGACGACGCCATTGTGGTCGTGGAGAACGTGGAGCGCATCATCGCGGATGAGGGACTGCCGCCGAAAGAGGCGACCGCCAAAGCGATGGAGCAGATCACCGGGCCTGTGATCGCGACAACCCTTGTGCTGCTGGCGGTGTTCGTGCCGACGATCTTCATGCCTGGCATCACGGGCCGGCTTTATTCGCAGTTCGCCGCCACGATTTCCTTCGCGGTGATCATTTCTTCGATCAATGCCCTTACACTGTCGCCCGCTCTGTGCGGGCTTTTCCTACGTCCTCGGTCTGGACCACCGAAGGGGCTTTTGGCGGTGTTCGAAAAAGGCATCAGCGGCATCCGCAGCGGCTATACCGGGATCGTCCGGCGGTTGCTCAGGGTATCGTTCATGGGGCTGGTCGCCGTGGTCGGTGTTGTGGTGATGATCGTGTTTCTCAGCGGCCGGCTGCCACAAGGTTTTCTGCCTCTGGAAGACCAGGGCTACCTGATGGTGGATGTGCAGCTGCCCGACGGTGCTGCCCTGCAGCGCACCGAGGACGTCACGGCTCAGGTGGTTGACATCGCCAAGAAAACGCCCGGCGTCGAGAACGTGACGGTGGTGAACGGCTATTCGATCCTGAACGCGGCATTGGCTTCAAATTCGGCGCTCGTCATCACGACAATGAGCTCCTGGGATGAGCGCCAGGCGCCGGATCTGGGCATCAATGCGATCCTTGCGAAGTTTTGGGGTGAGTTCTCGCAGATTGCCTCGGCCAATATTATCTCATTCAATCCGCCGCCGATCCCGGGTCTGGGCACCACAGGCGGTGTGGAAATGAAGGTTCAGCAGACGGGCGGCGGAACACCGCAGGATCTCGCACAGGCGATCGGTTCTATGGTGTATTCGGCGAACCAGAGCCCGTCTATCGCTCAGGCCTATTCGACATTCCGTTCCAACGTGCCTCAGATATTTGTGGACCTGGACCGCGACAAGGCGAAAACCCTTGGCATAAATGTCTCGGATGTTTTCACAACGCTGCAAGCATATTTGGGGTCATACTATATCAATGATTTCAATATTTTCGGTCGCGTTTATAAAGTGATGATCCAAGCGGAGGGACAATACCGCAACAAGGTCGACGACATTGCACGGCTGTATGTGAGGTCCAGTGACGGCGTGATGGTGCCCTTGCGCACCCTGATCACAACGGAGAACGTTCTCGGGCCGCAAACCCTCAACCGCTACAACATGTTCCGTTCCGCTTCCGTCAATGGTGAACCCGCGCCTGGTGCCTCGACCGGGGTCATCATCAATGCAATGGAGGCCGCGGCGGTCGAAGCATTGCCTCCCGGCTATACGTATGAATGGACCGGCACGGCTGCCCAGCAACAAGGCGCAGGAACGATTGTGGTGGTCGTTTTGCTGTTCTCGATCCTGTTTGCCTATCTATTTCTTGTTGCCCAGTACGAAAGCTGGAGCATGCCGGTCGCGATCCTGATGTCGGTGACCGTTGCTCTACTGGGGGCATTCGTGGCGGTTCTGGTTACAGGAGGGGATGTCAATCTCTATACCCAGATCGGGATGATCATGCTTGTCGGGTTGGGGGCCAAAAACGCGATCCTGATTGTTGAATTCGCTATCGAGCAACGGGAGTCCGGCAAGTCGATCATCGATGCCGCGCAAGAAGCGGCGTTCTTGCGTTTCCGCGCCGTGATGATGACGGCCCTGTCGTTCCTCTTGGGGGTTGTCCCGCTTATGACCGCTTCAAGTGCCGGGGCCGCCAGTCAGAAGGCGATCGGCTTTGCGGTATTTGGGGGCATGCTGTTCGCCACGATCTTCGGCGTCATTCTGATACCGGTACTGTATGTCTTCATGCAGTCGATGCGTGAGAGGGTCAAAAGCATGTTCGGGTCAAATCCGCATGAACCGAAATCCGGTGACGGGGCACCGCCGAACAGTGCAGAAACGGCACCTGCCGAATAACAGCCATCATGAAAAGCCCGCGGTTGGCGCGGGCTTTTTTGTTTCTCTTTGTTATCGGGCTTCTTCCAGCAGCGAGCGGTATTCGAACTCTGTCGCAAGCCTTGGGTTGGTTGCGTGGCAATGGTCTTTTAGCGCTGCCCGAGCGACCGCATCCAGATGGGTCCCTTCAAGGCCGAGTGCGTTGAGGCCGGAGGGGATGCCGATATCCTTGTTCATGGTCTCGAGGATACGATCAGGCTCACCGCCCATGAGATTGGACAGGGTGTCCCATTTCCCGCCAATTACAGACCGGTTGAACCGTAGGACCACTGGCATCAAGATCGCATTCAGCGTGCCGTGATGCAGATTGAGGTCCTTGATTGCGCCGAGTGGATGGGTGAGGGCATGAACAGCTCCAAGTCCCTTTTGAAACGCCATTGCGCCTTCCATCGCGGCGGTCATCATGTCGAGACGGGCGTCGAGGTCGCCACCGTCTTTCACCGCCTTCGGCAGCGCACGCATGGCGCGGGTCAATCCGTCGAGCGCAATTGCATTGGCAGGCGGGTTGATCGCGCTGGACATATAGGTCTCAAGACAGTGAGACATGGCGTCCATACCGGTTGCAGCAGTTAGAAAGGGCGGCAGGCCGAGCGTTAATTCCGGGTCGCATAACGCAAGGCTGGGCAAAAGATGCGGGCTCAAAATACCCAGCTTTCGCCCATCCTCCAGATTGATAATTGCGCCGCGGCCCACCTCCGACCCAGTGCCTGCTGTGGTTGGAATGGCGATCAGCGGCGGCATGTTGGCTGTAATCTTGGAAATGCCTCCTGCCGTTGCGGCATAGTGTGAAAGGGGTTCTTCATGATGCACCAAAAGCCGCAAGGCCTTGGCAAGATCAATCGAAGACCCGCCGCCAAGCGCGACGAGCCCGTCGCAGTTTTCCTCCCGGTACCGGTCAAGAGCTGCCAAAACGGCTGTCTCTGTCGGGTTTTGAGGCGTTTGGTCGAAGACGGAGGACACTGCAGGGGCCGACCTTTGCAGACGCGCCAAGAGTCCCGCCGACACGACACCCTGATCTGTGACCATCAGTGGCCGTTCCATCTTGAATTGGGCAAGAAAGGACGGGAGCCCTGACAGCGCGCCGGGTTCGAGTTCGATCCGTGTCAGATAGGTGATGGTTGCCAAAGCGTCCTCCCGCGTCACAGTGCTTTCCCACGCAATCCAAACGGGCGGCAGTCGGCGCGGCAAGGCCGATTCGGCCCCGTGGAGCAGCGAACAGGCAGATTTCGGTCTACATTGGCTCGAAAACGGAGGTAAGCAGGGCATCAACGGGTTCTGCGCCAGCGGCTCCAAGGTGGTGCGCGCGGTTTTTGAAAGCTCATTGATTCCAAAGAATTGGACGTGGCCCAGCCGCAGAGGTAAAGCGCGCCGCCTGTCCTGGCTGCGTCCATTAAGGTACCCGCTGTTTATAACTGCGACTCCGGGTTTTCCGGGGTTTGGGACTCAATGGTAGCGTTCTTTAGTAATTGACCGCACCGCCCGTCAGCTCTGGAGACCCTATGCCCCGTCCCGACCAACGGCACGAGACTGCACCTGTTGAAATGCATGATCTGTTGATGTCTTGGGGGGAAGACATCGCAGCAGAACGACGTTTTCTTGGGCTGTCGCAGTCAGAATTCGCCGCGTGTTTGTATTTTTCCGAGGCAACGGTCGCCCGGGTCGAAAAAGGGGACCCGACCATCAGCCTGGGCGTCTTTGTGAATATTTTGTGGGCGCTCGGCCTCGTCGATCAGATCGAAGGCCCTGTTTCGCCTGCTGAAGACGGGCGCACTGTACCGTTTCAAAAACCAACAGGCGGCGCTTCCCCAAATGATGAACGCGAAGCCTTTGAAAACATCAGCCGGCAGCTGCAAGCCCGTGCGCTGCGTGTCTTGCAGGCCCGTGACCTGGCACCGCGTACGGCTTTGAGCTGGGAAAAAAGCCGCCCGGTACCGGCAGATCCGTGGATCAAGTCCTTGCAGGATCACGCGAACCGACGGTTCGCGGACTTTACTGCCCGGCTGGTCTCCGGTTTTAAACAATAGGGTGAAACCCTGCGCGGCCTAATCCATAAAATAGAATTCAATGCCGGCTTCTTCGCCGTTGTGCCAACGGATCTCGCCATGGAACCGCAGTTTCCTAGCCGGAACTTCGACTATCACTTGTTGGCCTTCCGCAAGCCCTTGGGTTTTTGCCGCGATCCGGCAACCGCCGGCGCTAATATCCTCAATCATGCATCGGCGATGCGGCACGGTCAGCATAGGCGGCCCGCCCGCTTGTGTTGCAGGTTTTAGGATTGCCGGCCATTGGCAGGTGCGCCGGGGATACCCGCGCAGATCGTCAAACGTTCTGACTGGAAAAATTGCCGTATCCGTCACCGGTACAAGATCCAAATTTAATGCAACTTTCGAAGGCTAGGCCTTTATCAGTAAAAATTACATTTAATCTGAATGCTCGGGCTGGGCAGGGGGCCGAAATTCGAAGGGGCGGCTCAAGTGTCAGGCCAAAAAACAAAAAAGCCGCTTTGAAAGCGGCTTTTTTGTTCCGAGGAAACCCGGGAGATTTTGGTGAGCCGACAGGGGTTCGAACCCTGGACCTACTGATTAAAAGTCAGTTGCTCTACCAGCTGAGCTATCGGCTCCCGTTGGCGACGGTGTGTACTGATATCTTTTGGAGGATGCAAGAGGCATTTTGCCACCTTTTTTACAGATTACCGATTTTACAGACCGGAAAGGGTCTCAGCCGCGTTTGTGAGCAGCGGGTTTGCCCTCACCGAATCCTGCCGAACGCAGCGGCCAACGCCTTTCAAGGGAGCGTTGCGGCACCGTCCTGTTGCCGCGTTTTTGCAGGCATTTGACCTGTGGAAAGTCGGATCACGGCCGGCACGTGATTGAATTGCGCAATCACCCACGCCTCCTCATTTTTGAGGATGTGTTTAAATGGGCAATGTGTTTTTTGTAATTGGCAAAATTGCAGGATGGCGTGTGTTTTTGATCAAGTATGAACGGCTGTTAACGTCGAGGCGATGGAAAGCGGTAAATTCCGTAACGGAATAGTCAAAAACCGCGATTGGCAACTCTAAGAAAATGTGTGACCTTGTGTTAATAAGAAAACGTCATTGCTAGGGTTTCTGCCGCCTGATCAATGGCAAAACTCTGCGGTCAATGTTAAATCCGGCCCTAAGATGTCGAAGCGTAGGCCATGTCGAGGCCTTTTTTCGTTGTCGGGATCATGTGCACCTAAGAACACGAACGGTCGAAACCGCGGAAGCGGGCGGCACGATTTAGAGCTCACAGAGAAGAGACGCCCAATGCAATATTACCCGGCGGATGCAAACCCCTCCTTGGAAATCCAATTCGTCAAGGGGCACATTGCGGCAACCATGACGCTTATTTTAGGATTGGTCGAACAGGACATCTTGGATCGTGACCGTCTTGACCGGTTTTTTGAGGGGTTCTTAAACGAACTTCCGCATTCAACCGACACCATGGGTCTGCGTATTGTGCTTGACGAGTGGCGAAAAGGCTTGCGCGAAGGCGCGGACGACAGTGCGTTGAAGGCTAAGCTTTTTGAGGTGATCCAAGGCGGTCGGGTATCCTGACACCCCGGTGCTTTGCGCCAATCCGCAAAACCTTTGATTTAAGATGAAATTTGGCTCTAGGGGCTTCCTAATCCACCACCTTTTTGGTTAGTTAAAAGTAACCGGACCCAAAAGTCCGGTCAGACTTCTTTAGAAAGTCGGAAAACCAAAGGTGGAGGTTTCCAATGAAAATTGCGAGTTACGCGCTCGGTGCTGCCATGATGGCAAGCAGCTTTGGCGCAGCACAGGCAGCTGAACAGCAGTTTATCTCGATCGGGACCGGTGGGGTCACCGGTGTCTATTATCCGACCGGCGGCGCAATTTGCCGTTTGGTGAACAAGAACCGCAAAGAACACGGCATTCGCTGTTCGGTCGAGTCGACCGGTGGGTCGATTTACAACATCAACACCATTCGCGCAGGCGAGCTGGAATTCGGCGTAGCCCAGTCTGACTGGCAGTATCATGCCTATAACGGCACGTCGAAGTTTGAAGAGGCTGGTCCGTTTGAAAACCTTCGTGCGGTCTTCTCCGTTCATCCCGAGCCGGTGACTATCCTGGCGCGCGGCGATGCCGGTGTGTCCAACATCACCGACCTCAAAGACAAACGCCTGAACATCGGCAATGCTGGTTCCGGCACGCGTGGTACATGGGACGTTATCGAGGGCGCGCTCGGCTGGAGCCGTGACGATCTCAAGCTGGCTGCCGAACTGAAATCGGCCGAAACCGGCCAGGCTCTGTGCGACAACAAGATCGACGCCTATTTCTGGCTTGTTGGCCACCCGTCTGCTTTGACCCAGGAAACCATCTCTTCCTGTGAAGCTGTTCTGGTGAACGCGACCGGTCCGGAAATCGAAAAGCTTGTTGCTGATCGTCCTTATTATCGTACCGCCACCATTCCGGCCGGCATGTACAATAACGAAGATGACATCACCACTTTCGGCGTTGGCGCGACCTTCGTGTCCTCTGCAGACGTTCCTGATGAAGTTGTTTACACGCTTGTAAAGTCCGTGTTCGAAGACTTTGACAGCTTCACGAAGCTGCACCCGGCGTTTGCAAACCTGAAAGAAGAGGAAATGATCAAGGACAGCCTGTCCGCGCCTCTGCATCCAGGTGCCGAAAAGTACTACAAAGAACGCGGCTGGATGTAATCCGGCTGATGTTCCGGGCGGGCGCACGGCGCCCGCCCGACTTGTTTCAAAGTCCATAATAACAAACAAGAGACCGCGGAACGCTGCGAAAAAATTGCGGGCGTGTCCCGGCGGGTGGGGTGCGTATGAGCGATAACGTCGCCAAGGACGCGGGAACTGCGTCCAACGAAATCGACCTTCAGGAGCTGGTCGCGCAAAGCGACACCGGGGCCCGGAACCCGGCCGGGGCCATCGGGCTCATGTTGTCGCTGATCGCGTTAAGCTGGTCCTTGTTTCAGCTCTACTATGCCTCGACGCTGCCGTTTCTGCTGACGGACCTTATCGGCATCAATGTCACGCTGAACTCGGATACTGCGCGTTCGGTGC
The DNA here is from genome assembly GCF_007830545.1 of Roseibium hamelinense. Taxonomy (GTDB): domain Bacteria; phylum Pseudomonadota; class Alphaproteobacteria; order Rhizobiales; family Stappiaceae; genus Roseibium; species Roseibium hamelinense. Next base: position 663,332 of record NZ_VLLF01000001.1, on the reverse strand, counting down.
ATCTGGCGTTTGCGCTGTTTCTGGCCACGATGGCCTATCCGCTCTTTAAAAACAGCTCGCGGACCCATGTGCCCTGGTATGACTGGGTGCTTTCGGCACTTGCGGTCACAGCTTGCATGTATCTTGTGTTCAACAAGGAGGCGATCTCCGCCCGGGCGGGTCTGCCCACACAGGCTGACTTGATCATCTCCACGATCGGCTTGCTGAGTGTTCTTATCGCGACCTACCGTGCGCTCGGCCTGCCGCTGGTTATCGTTGCGTCTGTGTTCCTGTTTTATGTCTTTTTCGGCGATCAGCCGTTTATTCCGGAAGTCATCCAGTGGAAGGGGGCTTCCTACGGCAAGGCTATGTGGCACTACTGGATGCAGACCGAAGGCGTGTTCGGCATCGCGCTTGGCGTCTCTGCTTCCATGATTTTCCTGTTTGTTCTGTTCGGTGCGATGCTCGATCAGGCCGGGGCGGGAAACTATTTCATCAAGGTCGCATTTGCATTGCTCGGACACCTGCGCGGCGGACCGGCAAAAGCGGCCGTGGTGTCTTCGGCAATGACCGGCCTGATTTCAGGGTCTTCGATCGCCAACACCGTTACGACAGGTACATTCACCATTCCCCTCATGAAGCGGGTTGGTTTTAAGCCGGAAACAGCGGGCGCTGTTGAGGTTTCATCCTCGGTGAACGGGCAGATCATGCCGCCGGTCATGGGCGCGGCCGCGTTCCTGATGGTTGAATATGTCGGGGTGACTTACCTTGACGTCGTCCGTCATGCGATCCTGCCGGCTTCGATTTCCTACATCGCGCTGCTGTATATCGTGCACCTTGAAGCGTTGAAGGCCGGTATGCAGGGGCTGCCAAAACCGGGTCCGGCAAAGACTGTGATCCAGAGCATTTTGGGCGTTCTGACCGGGTTCCTGAGCCTCGCAATCCTGGCCGCGGTTCTACATTATGGCCTCGGGTGGACCAAGCAGGTGTTTGGCGATTCAACATTTGAAGCTGTGATTGTTATTTTCCTCGCCGCTTATCTTGGTTTGTTGTTTGTTGCCTCGAAACGCCCGGACCTTGAGCTTGATGACCCGGATGCGCCGGTGACGACCTTGCCGGAGTTCATACCGACCCTTTTGACCGGGCTGTATTATCTGCTGCCAATCATCGTTCTCGTGTGGTGCTTGATGATTGAGCGGTTCTCGCCCGGCCTGTCGGCCTATTGGGCCAGCGTCGGCATGATTCTTATCCTGCTGACTCAAAAACCGATCAAAGCGCTAATGCGCGCATCCGGTAATGTTGGCGCTGCTGCGCGCGAAGGCGTTGCGGATTTGATCAAGGGATTGATTTCCGGGGCTCGCAACATGATCGGCATTGCCGTTGCGACGGCTGCCGCAGGCATCATCGTCGGGACAATCTCACTGACCGGCGCACACCAGATCATGGGAGAGTTCATTGAGTTCCTGTCTGGCGGAAATCTGATGCTGATGCTGGTCCTGGTGGCGATTTTCTCCCTGATCCTTGGCATGGGCTTGCCAACAACTGCAAACTACATTGTGGTTTCATCGCTCATGGCGGGTGTTGTGGTCGAGATCGGTGCCATGAACGGTCTTATTGTACCGCTGATCGCTGTGCACCTGTTTGTGTTCTACTTCGGCCTCATGGCAGATGTGACGCCGCCGGTCGGACTGGCGAGTTTTGCCGCTGCGGCGATTTCGCGGGGAGACCCGATCAAGACCGGGTTCACCGCATTCTTCTATTCACTGCGGACCGTCGCTTTGCCGTTCCTGTTCATCTTCAATACGGACTTGTTATTGATCGATGTCGGACCGATCGAGGCGGTCTTTGTCTTCTTCGTTGCCACCATCGCGATGATGTTGTTTGCCGCCGGAACACAGGGGTATTTCTTCGCACGAAACAAGATCTGGGAAGCTGTTGCACTGCTGTTGATCGCCTTCACCCTTTTCCGTCCCGGGTTCTGGCTCGACATGGTTCAGCCGCCCTACGTCTCGACACCGCCGGCAACCCTGTTCCAGACCGCATCGGATGTTCCCGATGACGGCTATCTGAAACTGGTGGTGCGCGGGCCGGACTTCGACAATCCGGATCAGTTCCATGAGACTTTTGTGGAGTTGCCCCTTGGCGCCAAAGGCGACGGCGAAAACCGGGTCACTGATGCAGGGCTCACTGTCATGATGGAGGGCGACAAAGCTGTGCTGGAGGAACCGTTCCCCGGTACCCCGTATTTCGAGAAGTTCAGCTCATTTGACTTTTACGGTGATCAGCCGGTTGAAGTCATCGATGTCCAGGAACAGGCCGAACGGTTGCCGAAGGAGGTCTTCTACATTCCGGCGCTCCTGTTGCTTTTCGGTGTCGTCGCGTTGCAGCGGCGGCGCACTGATGTGCCCGCGTTTTAAGGAGGTCCGGCATGTATAAATCCATTCTCGTGCCGATAGATCTCGGTGAAGAAACTTCCTGGGCAAAAGCTCTGCCAACCGCGGTTGCCATGGCCCGGACATTTGATGCCGAGTTGCATCTCGTCAGCGTGGTTCCTGACTTCGGGCGGTCGATTGTCGGCAGCTATTTTCCGAAGGACTATGAGCATGACGCTCTGGAGGCTGCAGGAAACGCGTTGCAAAAGTTCATCACCGAACATGAGGAAAAGGGGATCAAGGTCAAAGGTCATGTCGCTCACGGCACGATCTATGAAGAGATCAACGCCGCGGCCGACAAGCTGGACTGTGATCTCATTGTTCTGTCGTCGCACCGGCCGGAATTGAAGGACTATCTGCTTGGACCCAATGCAGCCCGTGTTGTGCGGCATGCCAAGCAATCCGTTCTTGTAGTTCGCGACTAGACAAGCCGTGTGTTCAGAACTGACTGCGACCAACAGCCGCCTCTCTAAAAGGTGAGGCGGCTGTGTCTTTCTGTGGCGCCGATCTCCATGTAGAAGGATGAGGCCGGTCGCCGGTGCATTGCTTAAAAACGGTCAAATAAAGATATGCTTCAAGACGTTACGATCCTCGGTGCGGTTTTTGCCGGCGTGTTGTCCTTCGTGTCACCATGTGTTTTGCCGCTCGTGCCGCCATATCTGGGATACCTTGCCGGGGTGTCTCTGGAAGAACTGACCGGCGAAGACGACAAGTCGGCAGCTTCTCAGCGTGTGTTCTTTTCGGCACTTGCCTTTGTGGCTGGGTTCTCGACCGTGTTTGTGATCTTGGGAGCAAGCGCCAGTTTTCTCGGCCAGTTCATCACGCAGCATATCCAGTTTCTCGGATACATCGCCGGGGCAATGATCATCGTCATGGGCCTGCATTTTCTCGGTGTCTTCAGGATCGGGCTTTTATACCGGGAAGCCCGGGTCCATGTGGAGCGTAAGCCGGCCGGGTTGATCGGCGCATACCTTATCGGGCTGGCATTTGCGTTCGGGTGGACGCCATGCGTCGGGCCGATCCTTGCCGCGATCCTGTTTGTGGCCGGATCGGAAGACACGGTCGGGCAGGGAGCCTTGTTGTTGAGCGCATACGCACTGGGACTTGGCATCCCATTTCTGCTTGCGGCCCTGTTTGCCCGCCCGTTCATGCAGTTCATGTCACGTTTCCGCAAGCACATGGGCACGGTGGAGAAAGTGATGGGCGGGGTGTTGGTCCTGACTGGGATCATGTTCCTGACGGGGCAGATGGCAGTGTTTTCTTTCTGGTTGCTGGAGACCTTTCCAGCATTTCAGGTCATCGGCTAACGCTCACAAATATTTCGCAGTTATCCGTGCAAACTCACCGCTCTCCTGCATCTGCTGGAGTTCAGCGTTGAAGCGGTCGATAAACTTGAGAGACACTGCGGCCTTGCTGAACATGAAATAGACGTCGTCCTCCGAAACCACCGTGGTGCTGCGGACCACCTCTTCGCGAAGACCGAGCTGGCTGATGACGGAGGTCACGACAAATGCATCCCCGATGACAGCGTCAATCCGGCCGATTGCGACCTGTTTGAGCATGGGCTCTTCAGTATCTTGGACGGTTATCTGCGTGTCGAATTCTTTGCTCAAAGCAACGAAATCGCCGCCATAGACATAATCGCGTACGGCGCCGAGGATCTTTCCGGCCTCAAAAAATTCGCGAAGGCTGGTGTGGTCGGCCCGATGCTCAGGGGGCACGAACAGAACTTCCCGTGACTTCAAATAGGGTATACTGAAATAGGCGTATTCTTCGCGCTCCGGTGATTTCGCCACGGGAGATGCAGCGTGAACGTCACCGTCTTCGATGCCTTTCAGATGCCGGGTCCACGGCATTATTCGGATTTCAAGCTCACAGCCCATACGTGCCAGAATCAGCTCTAGGACTTCGAAGTCCATTCCGCTGACGCTAGTTCCCTCAACAATCTGGTAGGGGCGGTAGTCTTCCGTTCCCGCTACAAGTGTGCCCCCGTCGGGGCAGACGGAACCTGCAGCTTGGATTTCTGTCGCCACCGCCACAAGCAGCCACGCGGATACAAAGCGAATAAAGTAGGATCTTGATGTCGCTCCAATGGCCATGGGAAATGAGTGTGCTCCTGCTTGAGGTACCTGTGTGCTGTAGTTTATTTGCCAAGTGTTTCGGAACTCTGAGTGAAAACAGCTTGTAGGCCCAGCGAACTATGGGACCTTGAGTGGATCCATCGGCCGAACCGAAGGGCTGGCCGATGGATCCAAATCAGACGAGCAGATGAAACTAGCGATACTTTGCAGTTATCGCTTCAAATTCGCCATTTTCCTGGATCTCCGTCAGTTGAGCGCTGAACGCGTCAACAAACTCGGCTGGAACGCTTTTCTTTGAGAACATGTAATAAAGCGGATACTCGGAGACGACGACATCGCTCGCAACAACCGCGTCATCGGTGCCGGCCGCTTTATTTTCGGCACTCATGACATAAAGATCTCCCAAAGTTGCCCCGATACGCCCACTTGCCAGTTTCTTGAAGTTGGATTCTGCTGAATCCGTGACCTCGATCTGGTCCGGGAATTCCTCCGAAAGGGCTGCATAGTCTCCACCATAGGCATATTCGCGGATAACACCGAGTTTCTTTCCTGATGCGAAAAAGGCTTTGAGATCCGCATACGCATCTTTGTCAGCAGCGGGCACAAACAGCACTTCGGTAGAATTGAGATAGGGGGAGCTGAATGTTGCGAATGCCTCGCGTTCAGCGGTCTTGCTGACCGGAGAGGCGATATCGACATCTCCGTCCTCAAGCCCTTTCAGGTGCCGGGCCCAAGGCAGAACGTCCACCTTTAAGCTGCAACCCATTTTCGAAAGAACAGTTTCTGCAACCTCAAAATCCATGCCGGTTGTCATGTTGCCTTCGACAATCTGATATGGCCTGTAATCACTGGCGCCGGCAATAAGTGTTCCACCGCGTGGGCAGTCCAACGCGGTTGCATGTGCCGTCATCACGACCAGCATGGCGGCTGATGCAACAAAAAAATTGCAAACTGTATGGTTGCGCATTGACTTATCCCTACGAGATTAATTCGATCCGTTCAAATCGTCTCAGGAAAGTATTTGTAACCAATTAATTAGAAACAATACGTAATTTATGAGATTTTAGTCGGTGGGATTGGGAGTTTATCTTGTAGTAATTACCAGTTCTTCCCCCGAAAACAGGGTCGGGCGGCAGAGGTCCTTAACCTCCAGGAGCCGAAGACAAGCGACTGACGCCTCGGATGCGTTTCCGAATGGCCCGACGAGGAGGGTCATGGTGCTTCCATCAGGTTCGGCTGGGAGGATGCGTGGTCTGAGGTCGCGCATACGCTCTTCATTCTGTTTTGCAAACCGGATCCATGCCTCCCGCGCTGCGTCTTCCGATCCGTAGGTTCCAATCAGGGCTCCAAACTGGGTCTGTCTGATTTTGCTTTTCCCGCCGCCTTTTGTGCGGCCAGCCGGGGCGGTCGGGGTGATCAGTTTTGGGCGGAGGCTGGAGACCGGATCTGCGTCTGCTGGGGCGGGAGCGGGTTCAGATGAGGCGTCCGTTTGAGATAACGCAGCCGTTTGAGCCGTGTCTGCGGCCGTCTCCGGCGGAAGGAGGGACGTGGCCGGGGAAATGGAACCGGTGGTAACAGGGCCGTCTGCAATTGTCTTGTTCAGTGAGACGATGCGTACCGGTGCCGGTGCCGGAAGTGACAGTTTGCGTTCCGCGATGATTTGCTCGAGTGTTTTCTTTTGAAAGGCTCCGGTCGTTTCCGGAGCAGGGACGGATTCAATCCGCTCTCGTGCAGATGGCGCGGACACCTCGGCAGATGGCGCTGCCGCGCTTGTGCCTGTGCCTGCGGGTTGAGCCGGCGTGTTATAGGCCTGCGAAACAATGCCCGGCTGTGGTGGAATAGGGTGTGGCGTTGGTTTGGCGAGAGGAATCGGTTCACGATCCAGAACACTTCCGGCCGGGGTGCTCGCTTCCAAAAGCGCGACCTGTTTTTCAAGCGCTGCGATCCGGCGGGAGTAGCTTAAATTCTGCTCGCTGAGGGCATTCAGGCGGCGCCGGAGGCGTATGATCTCTTCGCGCAAAAGCCCGGCTTGGGCTTCATCCAGTTCAATGCCTGGGCTGGGGTTTTGAGAGGCTACTTGATCATAAAGCGCGATTGCCGGTTGTGGCGTGCGGATTGATGCCGTCGTTTCCACGCTCCCTCCTGGGCCCGGCAAGGGCATGCCCGCAAACTCAGGCGCCGTGACGGTATCGATACGCATGCCACCTGCAAACTGAAACGAGGCGAGGCCCACGCACGCAAACAGAGCTGCAGCCCCGGCCCAGGACAACATTGAGAGCCTTTGAGGCGTAAGCGTTTCACGCACGATTTCCCGTGCCGGCTTCTTTGCGCGTTCCTTCGGCAAAAGGCCTGTTCCTGACGTCTGGCCGGGCATCCGGCGAATCTTTGCTGCAAGCGTCCCCATCTGACGTCAATTATGGTTAAGGAACAAGAAATGCGGGCACGGTTACCCGCAGATCTTTTAAACTTTTGTGGATCGGGTCATATAGGCGCCCGACAAGGTGCTTCAGCACATCGAGGTGGGATTACAGCCAATGAGCGATAAAGACGTTTTGGCCATCGTTTTGGCGGCCGGACTTGGGACGCGGATGCGGTCTAAACTGCCTAAAGTCATGCATGCCATTGGTCATCTTCCGATGGTCGGGCATGTGCTGAAAGCCCTTGGAGAGGCTGAAGTTCCCAAAGTTTCTGTTGTTACCGGCCCCGATATGGAGGGGCTGACCGAATTCGTGTCTAGCCGCTGGCCGCATGCCCGGTGCCATATCCAAACGGACCGTCTTGGAACGGCACACGCAGCGCTTGCGGCGCATGAGGCGTTGAGCACCCATGACGGCGGAGTGCTGATCCTGTTCGGCGACACACCCTTGATCACAGCGGACACCGTGCAGTCCGTTCGCACAAAGCTGGGGCAGGGGGCAGATGTCGTCGTTCTCGGGTTTGAGGCGGCGAACCCTCACGGCTATGGACGTATATTGTCGGATGCGAACGGTGTTTATGCAATCCGGGAAGAAAAGGATGCCACAGACGAGGAACGCATGGTCACGTTTTGCAATTCGGGGATTATGGGGTTGTCCGGCGCGCATGCCATGCAGATTCTGGAAGCCATCGGCAATGACAACGCAAAGGGGGAATACTACCTTACCGACGCGGTCGAAATAGCGCGCTCCAAGGGGCTGACCATTACAACTGCGGTTGCCGTTGAAGACGAGGTGCAGGGCATCAATACCCGGGCGCAGCTGGCGGCTTGTGAAACGGTGTTTCAACAACGCAAACGCCGGGCTGTTCTTGAAACAGGCGTGACAATGCTTGCTCCCGAAACAATCTATTTCGCCCACGATACCGTGATCGAACCAGATGTTGTTCTGGAGCAGAATCTGGTGTTCGGGCCGGGGGTTCGGGTGAAAGCCGGATCTGTCATCCGCGCTTTTTCGCACCTTGAAGGGGCTACTGTCGGAGAAGGGTCGACGGTTGGTCCTTATGCCCGTTTGCGGCCGGGCGCGAGTCTGTCGGAAGGCGCCCATATCGGGAATTTCGTCGAAATCAAAAATGCGACGATCGGTGTCGGCGCAAAGATCAACCATCTCAGTTACATTGGAGACGCGAGCGTCGGATCGCGAACAAATGTCGGCGCGGGCACAATCACCTGCAACTATGACGGCTTTGGCAAGCACCGGACGGAAATTGGTGCCGGGAGCTTTGTCGGATCGAACTCTACCCTCGTTGCGCCTCTCAAGCTCGGCTCGGGTGTTTACGTTGCTGCAGGCAGCACCGTAACGGAGGCGGTGCCGACGGATGCGCTGGTCATTGGACGTGGGCGTCAGGTTGTCAAGGATCAAAGGGCAAAAGACCTGCGCGCACGCTTCAAAGCTGCCAAGGACCAAAGGCGCTGAAAATACTGGGTTTTCCAACCTGTCATGTTCTGAAACAGGGATTGATTTCAAACAAATGCCGCGCCTCGGCTAAAGCAGCAGCAACAAACTGAGTTTGATTTAAGGACAATTTTCATGTGCGGCATCATCGGTATTTTAGGGAATTCAGAAGTCGCACCCCGGCTTGTCGATGCGCTGAAGCGCCTGGAGTATCGCGGGTATGATTCTGCCGGAGTGGCAACACTTGAAGACGGGCATTTGACGCGGCGCCGGGCCGCCGGGAAACTCAAAAATCTCGAGGCGCTTCTCGAGCAAAGCCCGATTAGGGGCACTTCAGGGGTTGGACATACCAGATGGGCCACGCATGGGGCGCCGAATGTGGTCAATGCACATCCGCACACCTCGGGCCGCGTCGCGGTGGTGCACAACGGCATTATCGAAAACTATCTTGAGCTGCGCGAAGACGTGGTCAGAGCCGGCGCCCAGATCGCAACCGATACCGATACGGAAGTCGTTGCTCATTTGATCAACCGTGAGCTTGAGGCCGGCAAAGCACCGCGTGACGCCGTCGCAACCGTTTTGCCGAGGCTCAAGGGCGCATTTGCGCTGGCGATCACGTTTGACGGCTACGAGGATCTACTCATTGGTGCGCGAAAGGGCTCGCCGCTTGCGGTCGGACACGGGGAAGGCGAGATGTTCCTTGGATCGGACGCGATCGCTTTGTCACCATTCACTGACCGTATCACGTATCTGGAGGAAGGCGACTGGGTGGTGCTGACCCGGGAAGGCGCGACGATCTATGACGCTGAAAACCATATCGCAGAGCGTCCTGAATCGGTCTCATCCGTAACGGCTGCCTTGATGGACAAAGGCAACTACCGCCACTTTATGGCCAAGGAAATTCACGAACAGCCGGAAGTGCTGGGCCATACTTTGTCGCGCTATCTCGACTATGCAAAAAAGTCCGTGTCCTTGCCAGCTGCAGAAAAAGTTGATTTCCGTTCGTTGAACCGGATCCTGATTTCCGCTTGCGGCACCGCTTATTATGCCGGTTTGGTGGCCAAATACTGGTTCGAGAAATACGCGCGCCTGCCGGTTGAGATCGATATTGCTTCGGAGTTCAGATACCGCGAGACCCCGGTGATCGATGGGGATTTCGCGTTGTTTATTTCGCAGTCTGGAGAGACCGCAGACACGCTTGCGAGTTTGCGGTATTGCAAGGCGAATGCGGCAAAGATTGGCGCGGTTGTGAACGTTCCCGAAAGCACGATCGCCCGCGAAGCGGATGTGACTTTCGCGACAATTGCAGGCCCGGAAATCGGCGTTGCCTCTACAAAGGCATTCACCTGCCAGCTGGCCGTACTAGCATGTTTGGCGATCCATGCAGGGCGCCAGCGCGGAACCCTCAGTGAAGCCGCGGCAGCCGCTCTTGTTGACGACCTGGCGGCGGTTCCATCGCTCGCGGTTCAAGCGCTCAATTGCGAAACTCAGATCGAAAAGCTGTCTCAGCCCTTATCGCGCGCCTCCAACGCGCTTTATCTTGGCCGCGGCACGAACTTTCCGCTTGCCATGGAAGGCGCTCTTAAGCTGAAGGAGCTGTCATACATCCATGCCGAAGGCTATGCGGCTGGCGAGCTTAAACACGGTCCAATCGCCCTGATTGACGAAAATTTGCCGGTTTTTGTGATCGCTCCGCACGACGCCATCTTTGAAAAGACCTTGTCGAATATGCAGGAGGTTGCTGCCCGCGGTGGACGGATCATCCTGATCACTGATGCGGCTGGCGACCACGAAAGCGGTGGTGTTGCCGGAGATACGGTGATCATGCCGAATGTTCCCGATCTGGTTGCGCCGATCATTTACGCTCTGCCGGTGCAAATGATCTCCTATCATACTGCGGTGTTCATGGGCACAGATGTTGATCAACCGCGCAACCTGGCGAAATCCGTCACAGTTGAATGAATGAGCAAAGCACGCGGCATGCGTTCGTCTCGGTCTATGTGCGCGGATAGGATGGCCGCGTGAGAACATAAAGCGCGCTGCCACCGAAAAACAGGATTGCCAGAAAAAGGGCCAAGCCGTTCGGCTTGGTCATGGCATAAAAAAGCGTGAAACCGACAAACATGCCACCAACCGCAAAAGCCTTCGCTTTTGGCGGGATGGCGCCGTGCTCGCGCCAGGCAAGAACGGGCGGGCCAAACGTCGGGTGGTCGAGCAGGCGTTTTTCAAGTTCGGGGGATGACCGGGCGAAACAGGCGGCGGCTAGGATCAGAAAAATTGTGGTCGGCAGCACTGGCAGAACCGCGCCGACCGCGCCGATCCCAAGGCTCAAAAATCCCAGCAACTTATATGATGCGCGCCGCAACCGGGCCTCCGTTAAGCGGACCCTTGTTTGAAACTGTAGGGCCGCGCCTAATGTGCGCATTCGTAAGGCTTTGTCGAGACGCTGGACACAAATATCGTTCGCAAGCAGATTTTTGCCGATGCCAAAAGGGGAAGATCCCGGCGCTGTGGCCGGGGTCTTCTGCTGGTTTACCCACCTGTTTGTTTCAGGTTTACGCGAAAATGAAATCCGCGGCATCCAGGTTTGCTGCTCCGACATTAGTCACCACGATTTCCTGGCCGCCGAAACCAATCGTGGTATCTGCGCCGTTGTCGATGATATCCAAAAGGTCAAAGTTGATCGCGGCTGCCTCACCATTTGAGTTCTGATTGACAAAGCGGATGGTATCCACCCCGTCCTCAAAGTCCGTGATCATGTCTTGGCTGGCCTGTTGTTCCCCGACCAGGAAAAACAGGAAGGTATCTGCACCTTCGCCGCCGGTCAGCGTGTTGTCGGCGTCGTTTGCGATCAGTGTATCATTGCCCCGGCCGCCAATCGCGTTTTCGATTCTCGTGCCTTCTGCGATGATCAGGTTGTTCTCTCGCCCACGGACGCTCGAAAATGTGCCTTCCCGCAAATCGATGATTTGGTTCGAGCCGCCGGACGAATAGTTCAGTGTGTCGTATCCGCCGCTGTCAAAGATCGTATAGGTAATCGCGCCGCGGTCCTGGGTGATTTGGTTCATCAAGCTGCCAGCGGTTCCGTTGTCACCGTAGACCGTGTTGCCAGCTCTCGTATTCGTGGGAGTGCCGTAAAGGTCCTGGATCGCAATCAGGTCGGCAATCTGCGGTGTTGCAACATAGCCGAAGCTGCCGTCAACGTAGGTGTTTTCGGTTTGGCTGAAATACGACATGATCGATGCCTGCCAGGAATCGTTGGCGTAGTCATTGTCCCGCCCGTATGTGGCCGAGCCATTGTAGTTGCTGCCATGGCCCAAACCGAGTGCGTGCCCGATTTCGTGGATGTATGTCTGCAGCGAATAGTTGCTGACATCATTTGACGAGTCCCGGGATATCCAGGATCTGGAGACATTCACGAAGGACTGATTGATGATGCCGTCGCCGGTCCCGGTCGAGTATGCGTAGGCCCCGCTGTCATTGTCGTCAAAAATGATATCGGCACGCGAGGACGAGGATGATTGGAAATTGATACCGGTCGCGTCCGACCAGAGTTCCAGAGCCTTTTCAGCAAACGCCTTGCCCTTGCTGGTCAAACCCTGAAAGTTGAAGGTGAGGGTGTCACCCGGTTCAACGTCGAATTTGCGTTGCCCACGTCCGGTATCATTCCAATACCCGACCCGGAGATAGTTTGCGATTTGTTGATTTGAGAATACTTGGGTGTTCGCGTCTGCAAACGCAGACTGCGCAGCGGTGTTGCTCATTGTCATGTTCCATTTCCTCTAGAGTGGCCGGCGCCATTCAATTTGTTTTGCTCTCAACGCCAGGTGTTCTCCGGGCCTTGTTATTGCCTCATAAAAACACAACTCAAGAGTGTGCAAAATATCAGGGGTTGCAAGATGAAAAAATAGCTACTGTGGATAATATTTTGCTGAAAAATACACCAAAACAGCCAAATTAACTGTTTTTGGTCAGTAATATAAAGGATGTGAGAAATCCGTTCTTGAAACTTTATGTCGCGCGGTGCCGCTTGTGAGAAATATTTCACTAACTAAAAAATCTTTCAAAAATGCAATCTTTAATAGAATTTCGCCCTCGCGGTGATTTCTTTCAATTTGAAAGCGGGTCATAGCGCTTGCGGTTCCTAAGGGGCGGCCATAGGGGGTGTTCTTTAGTCCCTGTAAGTGTGGTCGTTGGCGCCGATGGCGCTTGCGGTTGGAATGGCTTGCGTGGTTGCATAATATGTTCAAATTATAATCTTGCCTACATTATGGTCAGTTGTTTTGATCGTGATAATGAAATTTGAACAGTTGCAAGTTCGCGTCCTGGGCTAAATATGTCTTTGGAAAGTGCTGGCAAAGGACTGCCGGCAACGCGGGGCCGGCAATGGAAGGCCGTCTTAAATGACGAAGCAGAAAAACAAAGACGATCACGGCCGGGGCCATTCGGCGATGCGGGTCCGAAACTATTTTCTCACCGGTTTGGTGATCACCGGACCTATCGGAATTACGATGTGGCTCACCTGGACGTTTGTTCAATGGGTTGACGGCTGGGTCAAACCTTTCGTGCCAAAGGTTTATAATCCCGACACATATCTGCCGTTTGCGGTTCCGGGTTTCGGACTGATCGTTGCCATCATGGTCATCACGATCGTCGGTTTTCTGGCCGCCAACTTTGCGGGTCGAAGCCTCATCTCGTTCGGCGAGTCGCTGTTGGGGCGCATGCCCCTGGTGCGAAACCTCTACAGCGGGCTAAAGCAGATTTTCGAGACCGTGCTCGATGAACGCGGTAACACTTTCACCAAGGCAGCCTTGATTGAGTACCCGCGCAAGGGGTTGTGGGCAATTGTGTTCATCTCAACCACCACCAAAGGGGAGGTGGCAAACCGGCTGGCCGACCAGTCAGACACGGTATCGGTTTTTTTACCGACGACGCCAAATCCGACCTCCGGTTTTTTATTGTTTGTTCCGAAAGCAGACATCATCGAGTTAGAGATGACGGTGGAAGAGGCAGCAAAACTCGTAATTTCGGCTGGCTTGGTCAACCCGGACTATCGGGAGATGCTGGACGACAAGATAGAATTGCACCCCGCACCCGGCAGTCCAGAGCCTTTAAAAAAGGAAACCGAGCCGGTTTGAGTGGGTAGAGGCTCAGCCTGCACGAAGCAGGCGGATCGCTTCGTCGCGACCAAACAGGTAGAGCAGGCATCTGAGCGCGTCGCCACGTTTTTCTTTCAGCTCCGGATCGGTCTCCAGGATGAGGCGGGCGTCATCGCGTGCGATTTCCATGAGGTCGGCGTGATCTTCGACTTGCGCAATCCTGAAGCCTGGCGTGCCGGATTGGCGGGTGCCAAGGACTTCACCGCCTCCACGCAATCGCAAGTCTTCCTCTGCGATCAGAAAGCCATCGTTCGTCTCCCGCATAATGTTCAGGCGGGCCGTTGCCGTTTCGCCCAGCGGCCCCTTAAACAGCAAAACGCAGGAGGATGGCTTGTCGCCCCGCCCAACCCGTCCGCGCAGCTGATGGAGCTGCGCAAGGCCAAACCGCTCGGCATGCTCAATAACGATGATGGTTGCGTCGGGAACGTCGACTCCGACTTCAATCACTGTGGTGGCGACAAGAATGCGGGTTTCTCCGGCTTTGAAGGCCGCCATGGCTGCGTCCTTTTCGTCGGCGCTCATCCGGCCGTGCACAAGCGAAACCCGCTGGCCCAGCGCCTGTTCAAGTACTTGATGCCGGTCTTCAACTGCAGCCAGGTCGATTTTTTCAGACTCCTCCACCAGCGGGCACACCCAGTAAGCTTTCTGGCCATTTGATATTGCAGCTCCGATCCGGCCAATGATTTCCTCCAGACGGTCAAGCGAAACCGACACGGTGGTAACAGGCTTCCGTCCCGCCGGTTTTTCGGTCAGGCGCGACACATCCATATCGCCGAAACAGGTCAGAACGAGCGTGCGCGGGATCGGGGTTGCGGTCATGACCAAAACATCCACGCTGCGGCCCTTTGCGGAGAGGGCGAGGCGCTGATGCACCCCGAACCGATGCTGTTCGTCGACGACTACAAGACCCAGATCCTTGAAGGTCACCGCCCCCTGGAACAGAGCGTGGGTGCCCACGACGAGATCGATCTCTGCGGCGTCAATCTTTTCCTGAAGAAGGCGGCGTTCTTTTTGGGTATCTTTGCCTGTCATTAGAGCAAGCCGGATGCCGGCTGCATCGCATAACGGCTTCATGGAGGCAAAGTGTTGACGGGCCAGTATCTCCGTCGGCGCCATGAGTGCCCCTTGCGCGCCGCTTTCGATTACCTGCGCCAACGCAGCCAGGGCCACAACGGTTTTCCCGGCACCGACGTCGCCTTGCAACAGCCGGAGCATGCGTGTTGGCTCCGCAAGGTCTGCATTGATGTCCCTGATTGCGGCCGCCTGGCTGGCGGTCAAGGAAAAGGGCAGGGCAGAGATCACCCGTTTTTGCAACGCCCCGTCTGGACGGCGGGACACCCCTCCAAGCTGACGCATTGTCTGTCGCACCAAGGCAAGTGCCAATTGGCTGGCCAGTAGTTCGTCATAGGCAATCCGCCGGATGTTCGGTCCCTCCGGTGACAAGTCCTGCTGTTCTTGCGGTGTGTGGATTGCCCGTAGTGCTTCGGTAAATGGCGGCCAAAGGTTCCGTTCGATGAACGCTCCATCCTGCCATTCGGGAAGGTCAGGCAGCTTCTGAAGCGCTGCCGCAATGGCCCTATGCAGCGTTTTTGCGGCGAGCCCGGCCGTCATCGGGTAAACCGGCTCAATAGCCGGCATATTGGCCGCCTCTTCGAGACTCAACACATAGTCGGGATGCACCATCTGCGGGCGGTCGTTGAACCATTCGACCTTGCCCGACACGATACGCTGTTCGCCCTCAGGGAAGTTTTTCTCAAGCCAGTCCCGTCGCGGGTGAAAGAAAACAAACGAGATTGCGCCGGTTGCGTCGAACGCTGTGATCTTGTAGGGCGCTTTGCCGCCGCGCGGGCCAGGAAAGTGCCGGTCGACCGTCACTTGGAGGGTGACGATTTGTCCGTTTTCCGAAAAAGCGATTCCGGGCCGGTGGCGCCGATCGATCAGACCGTGCGGGATATGAAACAGGAGGTCGGCAAGTGTCGCCTCACGGTCCGGTTGCCCGCCCACAAGGCCGGAGATGGTCTTTGCGATCTTGGGCCCGACACCGGGAAGGGTGGTAACGGTGGCAAAGAGCGGATCGAGAACCGAAGGACGCATCAAGAAACCGGCGTGTGCTGGAAAAGCGGGAGTGCGGACTGCTTCTATTGCCACGAAGCGGGGCGCTTTCGCAAACGCCTTGGCCTTCGCCGCTGACAGATTGTTTTTTGAGCGCTATATAGCTGCCACGCATCCGGAGGCCAGCTATCTCGGCCAGACCATTTGGTCCGGACTGTATCCTGCGAACACGAGCGGAATTGGGGTTTTTCAATGAGCGACGACGCACACCTTTCAGCCTCCGGAACCGCCGGCGATGCTGGCGAGCGAGAGCCGCGGCGCAAAAAGATCCTGTTTCGCTGCTGGCATCGCGGAATGAAGGAAATGGATCTGCTGCTCGGCGGCTTTGCCCATGCCACCATCGACAGCCTGACAGAAGAAGAGCTGTCGGAACTCGAACATCTTTTGACCGCCCATGACCAGGATCTTTATGCCTGGATGACGGGTCGGAAGCCCTTGCCGCCCGAATGGGACGGACCGCTCTACCGCCGGATCATTGCGTTTCACGAAGACCAAATTGCCACGGCGAGCAATAAGCAATAAGCAATAACAATTGAGGAATTTCCCGTGTTTGAAAGCCTGTTGAAGGACAAGGCCAATATAACGCTTGCCAGCGTGCCGGACGGTGCCGAGAGCTATGCGCTGGCGAAAGTGCTGCAGGAACATGCGGCCGGCGGCCTTGAGCTGGTGTTCATCGCGCGTGACGCAACGCGCATGCAGATGGTCACGGAGGCACTGGCCTTTTTCGCGCCGGATGTCGAAGTTCTTCAACTGCCCGCATGGGATTGTTTGCCCTACGATCGGGTTTCCCCAAATCCGGCGATCAGTGCCAGAAGACTTCTGGCTCTTGGCCAGCTGGCACACGGGATTTCCAAAGACCGTAAGGTCGTGTTGATGACCACCGTCAATGCAGCCGTTCAGAAGCTGCCCGAGCGCACCTGGATGAGCGAGCAAACGTTTGGTCTTGCGCCTGGCAACCGGGGCGATATGGCAGCGATAGCCAAATGGCTGGATATCAACGGATTTTCGCGCACGCCGACAGTCCGGGAGACCGGCGAGTTCGCCGTGCGCGGCGGGATCGTCGATCTGTTCGCACCCGGCGCGGAAGAGCCCGTCCGGCTTGATTTTTTCGGCGATACCCTGGAATCGATCCGGTCGTTCGATCCGGAGACTCAGCGGACGTCGAAACAGCTCAAACGGCTAGACCTGTTGCCGATGAGTGAAGTGGTCTTGACAGAAGAGGCCATTTCGAGGTTTCGCAAGGCGTATCTGTCGTCGTTTGGGGCGGCAAGCCGGGAAGACGTGCTTTACCAGTCGATTAGTGACGGCCGCCGGTATGCGGGTATGGAACACTGGTTGCCACTGTTCCACGAGCGGCTGGAAACAATCTTTGACTATATCGGGCACACGCCGGTTGTCCTGGATGCGATGGCGGCAGATGCCGTACGCGAGCGGCTGGACCAGGTCGCAGAACATTATGAGGCGCGCAGAGAGGCTCGTGAAGCGGGCACAAGTGCCGGGACCGTGCCCTACATGCCGGTGGAGCCGGGCGCGCTTTATTTTGACAAGGACGGTTGGACGTCGACGCTGGCCGACAGCGCCACTGGCGCGCTTGATCCGTTCACGCCGCCACCGGGTCAGGGAAAGACCGTCGTCTCCATAGATGGCAGGCAAGGGCGGAGTTTTGCCGCCGAACGGGCAGCGGGCGACGTCAACATCTTCGACGCGTTGACGGGACATGTTCGCGATCTTCAAAAAGACGGCAAACGTGCGGTTATCGCCTGCTGGTCGGACGGTTCGCGCGACCGGCTTGGGCAGATCCTGAAAGATCATGGACTGGGCACGGCGCAGGATGTTGCCACGTTCGAAGAGGCGATGAAGCTTCCGCCGAAGACCGCAGCCTTGTGTGTGCTTGGCATTGAGCAAGGGTTTGAGCTGGCTGATGTTGCGATCATTGGCGAACAGGATGTTCTGGGCGATCGCTTGGTGCGGAAAACCCGGCGCAAGTCAAAAGGCGCCAACGTCATTACCGAGGCAACCGGTTTGTCCGAGGGCGATCTGGTGGTTCATGTCGAACACGGGATCGGGCGCTTTATCGGCCTGAAAACCGTAGAAGCCATCGGGGCACCCCATGATTGCCTGGAATTGCAATATGCAGGCGGCGACAAGCTCTATCTTCCGGTTGAGAACATCGAGCTTTTGTCACGCTACGGGTCCGAGGACCAGGAAGCCCAGCTTGACAAACTTGGAGGCGGCGCGTGGCAGGCTCGTAAGGCCAAGCTCAAAAAGCGCATTCTTGAAATCGCTGACGGGCTCATCAAGACGGCAGCGTCCCGTGCGTTGAAGACGGCGCCAGTGGTCGAAACCCCAGACGGCGTTTACGACGAGTTCGCCACGCGGTTCCCTTATGAAGAAACCGATGACCAGTTGAATGCCATCGACGCGGTGTTCGAGGATCTGGCCGCCGGTCGCCCGATGGACCGGCTGGTGTGCGGTGATGTTGGTTTTGGAAAGACCGAGGTGGCCCTGCGCGCCGCTTTCGTGGCGGCCATGTCCGGCCGGCAGGTCGCCGTCGTCGTCCCCACCACGTTGCTGGCGCGTCAGCACTACCGCACATTTGCAGAAAGGTTTCACGGGCTGCCGATCAATGTCGCCCACGCATCCCGCCTGGTGCCAGCCCGCGAATTGACAGCTACCAAGAAGGGCCTGGCCGACGGGTCCGTCGATATTGTGATCGGTACTCATGCCCTGCTTGGCAAAGGTGTGACCTTCCGGGATCTGGGACTGTTGATCATTGACGAAGAGCAGCATTTCGGCGTGAAGCACAAGGAACGCCTGAAAGAGCTGAAAACCGATGTTCACGTGTTGACCCTATCCGCAACGCCGATCCCGCGCACGTTGCAGCTCGCCCTGACGGGTGTGCGCGAGCTTTCGCTGATCGCGACACCGCCGGTCGACAGGCTCGCCGTGCGCACATTTGTGTCGCCATTCGATCCGCTCGTCGTTCGCGAAGCATTGTTGCGCGAGCACTACCGCGGGGGGCAGAGCTTTTATGTATGCCCGCGCCTGGCCGATCTTGCAGATCAACAGCAATTTCTGGCCGAGAGCGTTCCCGAGCTCAAAGTTGCGGTCGCACACGGCCAGATGCCGCCGAGCGAGCTGGAAGACGTGATGAACGCCTTCTACGAGAGCAAATACAACGTGCTTCTGTCCACCACGATCGTGGAGTCCGGTCTGGATATTCCAACAGCAAATACGCTGATCGTGCACCGGGCCGACATGTTCGGCCTGGCGCAGCTTTATCAGTTGCGCGGGCGTGTCGGACGATCGAAAACCCGGGCTTATGCGCTGTTCACAGTGCCGGCCAACAAGAAACTGACCGCCACCGCAGAGCGCCGCCTCAAGGTGTTGCAGTCGCTTGAAACCCTCGGCGCCGGGTTTCAACTGGCGAGCCACGATCTGGACATCCGCGGTGCGGGCAATTTGCTTGGTGAGGAGCAATCCGGGCACGTAAAGGAAGTCGGCTTCGAACTCTATCAGCAGATGCTGGAGGAGGCCGTTGCCCAGCTAAAGGATGGCGGGACGGATATCGGGGAAGAACAGTGGTCGCCGCAGATCAACATCGGCACCCCGGTCTTGATCCCGGAGGACTATGTCCCGGATCTGCAGTTGCGTCTCAATCTCTACCGGCGCTTGGGGGATCTGACCGAAGCCGCGGATATCGATGCGTTTGGTGCGGAGATGATCGACCGGTTCGGCCCGCTTCCTGAAGAAGTTCAGCATCTGTTGAAGATTGTTTTCATCAAGGGGCTGTGCCGCAAGGCAAACATCGAGAAGGTGGATGCCGGGCCCAAAGGGATTGTCATCACTTTCCGGAATAGCGAATTCGCAAATCCCGCCGGGCTGGTCAGCTACATCGCGGAACAGGGTGTCTTGGCAAAGATCCGTCCGGACCAGAAGGTGGTGTTCACAAGGGATTGGGAACAAACCGAAACGCGTCTCAAGGGGGCGGCAACTGTCCTTACGAAATTGTCCCGCCTCGCGGCGGCGGCATAGCTTGCGAGGCGAGGCGGATGAACGGCTGCGCGCGCTCTTCTTCGGCGATTTTATGAGGATTTGCCACATTTGCGAAAGGACTTGTTAAGTCTGATTGAGTCATCTTGATCAGACTCAAGGCCCATTTGTATCTGCGTCAAGGTCTCGTCCGTGCCCGCTACTACCCGTCAACGTAAGCAGTCTTTTCTCCGTCGGCTTGTCATTCCTTTTGCTGCCTGCGGTGCGCTTGTTTATTTTGGTTTTCACGCGCTCAACGGCGAGTTGGGGCTGGTTGGCCGGGCCCGCATTGAGCGAGAAGTTACTGAGCTTCAGGCGAAACTGGATGTGTTGACCCGCCAGCGCGAAGAGCTTGTCGCGCGTGTAAGTCTGCTCCGTCCGGAAAGTCTCGACCCTGACATGGTTGACGAACGCGCCCGTCTCAATCTTAATCTGATGCACGCGGATGAGCTTGTCATTCTCCGTCCAGGGCACTCTTACCAGTAAATAAACCGGAATACGGTTGATAGACGGCTATTAATCGACTTTCGGTTAATCTTAAAAAGCGAAAATAAATCAGAAACTTGAACTAGGTGAGCCGGCGAACGCTGGCACTTGGATTGACAAGAGGAGCCGTTTAACCTCCGCTTGGCTCTCCATGGGGAAACGTCACGTTGAGATGAGGGATATGGCAGCAAGCAGTAAGACTTCCGCCGGCACGCGCACAAAAAGCGCCTCCAGCCGGTCCCGCAGCGCCGCGAGAAACGCAGCGCCCGCGATCATCGAGTTCGACAAGGACCAGGAACTTCACGCCTACCGGGAGATGCTGCTGATCCGGCGTTTCGAGGAAAAGGCCGGCCAGCTATACGGTATGGGCCTGATCGGAGGATTCTGCCACCTTTATATTGGCCAGGAAGCCGTTGTGATCGGCATGCAGATGGCCAAGGTCGACGGCGACCAAATGATCACAGCTTACCGGGATCATGGGCACATGCTGGCCATGGGGCTGGACCCCAAGGGTGTGATGGCTGAACTGACCGGACGCCGCGGCGGCTTGTCCAAAGGCAAGGGCGGCTCGATGCACATGTTCTCCAAGGAAAAAGACTTCTACGGCGGACACGGCATTGTCGGCGCGCAGGTGTCTCTTGGTACCGGGCTCGGGTTTGCAAATAAATACCGCGAAAACGGTAATGTCTCGATGACCTTCTTCGGGGACGGTGCGTCCAACCAGGGTCAGGTTTATGAGAGCTTCAATATGGCCGAGCTTTGGAAGCTACCGGTCATCTATGTCATTGAGAACAACAAGTACGGAATGGGAACGAGCGTAGAGCGGTCATCCTCCATGACCGATTTGTCCCAGCGCGGTGCGTCGTTCGGAATACCGGGCGAAAAGGTCGACGGCATGGATGTGCGTGCCGTTATGGCGGCCTCGCAAAAGGCGCTTGAATGGTGCCGGGAGGGCAAGGGGCCCTACATCCTCGAAATGGTGACCTATCGCTACCGCGGACACTCCATGTCCGACCCTGCAAAATACCGCTCAAAAGACGAAGTGCAAAAGATGCGGACCGAACACGATCCGATCGAACAGGTCCGCAAGCGTCTGCTCGACAACAAGTGGGCAACGGAAGACGAGCTCAAGGGCATCGACAAGGATGTGCGCGCCGCCGTCGCCGAATCTGCTGAATTTGCGCAGACCGATCCGGAGCCGGATCCGTCCGAACTCTATACAGACATTTTGCTTTAAGGCGGGGGAGACATCATGCCGATTGATATTCTGATGCCGGCCCTGTCGCCGACCATGGAAGAAGGAAAGCTCGCCAAGTGGCTCAAAGCCGAAGGCGACACCGTCTCTGCGGGCGACGTGATTGCCGAAATTGAGACCGACAAGGCAACCATGGAAGTGGAAGCTGTCGATGAGGGCACGCTTGGCAAGATCCTGATTGCCGAGGGCACCGACGCGGTCAAGGTGAACGAGAAGATCGCTATTTTGCTGGGCGAAGGGGAAGATGCCAGCGCACTGGACGGTGCCTCCTCTTCGGAGCCGGCCGAGGCACCTTCTGCCCCGGCCGAGGCGAAGTCCGAACCCACTCCGGTGGCTGCAGCCCCGACACCGCAAGCGCCAGCACCCGAATCGGCCGAAGATCCGGAAGTGCCGGAAGGCACGGCAATGAAGTCGTCCACCGTACGTGAAGCCCTGCGCGATGCCATGGCCGAGGAAATGCGCCGTGACGGTGATGTGTTCGTAATGGGTGAGGAGGTTGCCGAGTACCAGGGCGCCTACAAGATCACCCAAGGACTGCTGGACGAATTCGGTGCGAAGCGGGTTGTCGACACGCCGATCACAGAACACGGTTTCGCCGGTCTCGGCGTCGGGGCCGCGATGGCGGGCTTGATGCCGATTGTCGAGTTCATGACCTTCAACTTCGCCATGCAGGCGATCGACCAGATCATCAACTCAGCAGCAAAGACTCTCTACATGTCCGGCGGCCAGATGGGCGCGCCGATCGTGTTCCGCGGGCCCAACGGCGCTGCGGCCCGCGTTGGGGCTCAGCACTCCCAGGACTATGCATCCTGGTATGCGCATGTACCGGGCCTGAAGGTCATCCAGCCTTATTCGGCTGCCGATGCAAAAGGCCTTTTGAAAGCTGCGATTCGTGATCCAAACCCGGTCATCTTCCTGGAAAACGAGATCCTTTACGGGCATTCGTTCGAAATTCCGGACATGGATGATTTCGTTTTGCCGATCGGCAAGGCCAAAATCGAACGCGCCGGCACGGATATCACATTGGTGTCCTGGGGCATCGGCATGACCTACACGCTGAAGGCAGCCGAAGAACTGGCCGGCATGGGTATTTCCGCCGAGGTGATCAATCTGCGGACCATTCGTCCGCTTGACATCGACACCGTATTGGCGTCGGTTCGCAAGACGGGCCGGGTTGTGACCATCGAGGAAGCTTTCCCGATGTGCTCGGTCTCTTCGGAAATTGCCTACCAGGTCCAGGAACAGGCCTTTGACTACCTGGATGCACCGATCCTGCGTGTCACGGGCAAGGACGTTCCGATGCCTTATGCGGCGAACCTTGAGAAGCTCGCGCTTCCCAATGTTCAGGAAGTCATCGATGCGGCCAAAGCCGTCACCTACACCAGCTAAGGGCGAGGGAAACGGTCATGCCAATCAACATCACCATGCCGGCGCTCTCTCCGACGATGGAAGAGGGCAATCTGGCCAAATGGCTTGTCAAAGAAGGCGACACGGTTTCGGCCGGTGACGTCATCGCAGAGATCGAGACCGACAAGGCGACCATGGAAGTGGAAGCTGTCGATGAGGGCAAGCTCGGAAAAATCGTCGTTCCGGAAGGCACTGAGGGCGTCAAGGTCAACGCATTGATTGCCGTTCTTCTTGAGGACGGGGAAGATGCGAGTGCCATCGATTCATCCGGCGGGTCTGCTCCGGCAGCTGCCCCCGCCGAGGCGAAATCGGACGCAGCCCCGGCAACGGACGCCGGTGCCAAGGACGTGATTCCGGTCGGCGCGGAAGCGGCGACTGATCCCATGCCGGCGCCCAAGGGCGCTGATGGCAAGCGCATTTTCTCGTCGCCACTGGCGCGCCGCCTTGCCAAGCTGAACGGTCTGGATCTCGGCCAGATTTCCGGCTCCGGCCCGCATGGGCGCATTGTCAAGAAAGACATCGAAGCGGCAATGGAGAAGGGCACCGGAAAGGCTGCGCCTGCGGCAGCTGCGCCCAGCCCTGCAGCAGCTGCTCCGTCAGCCGCCGCGCCGCGCGGACCGTCTGCCGATCAGGTGCTCAAGCTCTACGAAGAGGGGTCTTACGAACTTGTGCCGCATGACGGCATGCGCAAGACCATCGCAAAGCGCCTGACCGAGTCCAAGCAGACCATCCCGCATTTTTATGTGTCGGTGGACTGTGAACTGGATGCCCTTTTGGCCCTGAGGGCGCAGCTCAATGCGTCTGCCTCCAAGGACAAGGACGGCAACCCAGCCTACAAGCTGTCGGTCAACGACATGACCATCAAGGCGCTGGCGCTTGCCTTGCGCGATGTGCCGGATGCCAACGTGTCGTGGACAGACGACAACATGGTCAAGCACAAGCACGCCGATGTCGGTGTTGCCGTCGCCATTCCTGGCGGCCTGATCACACCGATCATCCGCCGTGCGGAAGAAAAGCCGTTGTCCGTCGTTTCCAACGAGATGAAGGATCTCGGCAAGCGTGCCAAAGACCGCAAGCTTAAGCCGGAAGAGTACCAGGGCGGCACGACAGCTGTTTCCAACATGGGCATGATGGGCGTGAAGAACTTCTCGGCGGTCGTGAACCCGCCGCATGCGACCATCTTGGCCGTTGGGGCCGGTGAAAAACGGCCGGTGGTCAAGGACGGCGAGCTGGCGGTTGCGACCGTTATGTCCGTGACACTGTCGACCGACCACCGGTGTGTGGACGGCGCGCTCGGGGCCGAGCTGCTTGCAGCATTCAAGGGCTACATCGAAAACCCGATGAGCATGCTGGTCTGAGGCATGCATCGCAAGGCGCGGCCGGACTGCCGCGCCTTTTTCGAAACAGACTTCATGCGCCGGGGAAATCGCCATGGCTGACACCAACTACGACGTGATCATCATCGGGTCCGGACCCGGCGGTTACGTCACCGCAATCCGCGCAGCCCAGTTGGGCTTGAAAACAGCAATCGTCGAACGCGAACACTTGGGCGGTATCTGCCTGAACTGGGGTTGTATCCCGACAAAAGCGCTCCTGCGGTCGGCTGAAATCATGGACCACGCCAATCATGCCAAAAGCTTCGGCCTGACGCTTGAGGGCACCATGAAAGCGGACGTCAAAGATGTCGTTGCCCGGTCCCGCGGCGTGTCCGCCCGGCTCAACGGCGGCGTCGGGTTCTTGATGAAAAAGAACAAGATTGATGTGATCTGGGGCGAAGCCAAGCTCAAAAAGCCCGGTGAGATCGTTGTCGGCAAGCCGTCCAAGCCGGCCGTCGAGCCGCAGCACCCGGTGCCAAAAGGCGTCAAAGGCGAGGGCACTTACACCGCCAAGCACATTATCGTGGCGACTGGCGCCCGCCCGCGTGCTCTGCCGGGTATCGAGCCGGACGGTAAGCTGATCTGGACCTATTTTGAGGCTATGAAACCGTCCAAGATGCCGAAATCTCTGGTGGTCATGGGATCAGGCGCGATCGGTATCGAATTCGCATCCTTCTATCGCTCCATGGGTGTGGATGTCACCGTCGTCGAGCTGATGAAAAACGTCATGCCGGTCGAAGATGAGGAAATCTCGAAATTCGCCCGCAAGGTACTGGAAAAGCGCGGTCTGAAAATCCTGACCGAAGCCAAGGTCACCAAAGTCGACAAGGCCTCCGACAGCATCACGGCCCATGTCGAGACCAAGGACGGCAAGACCACCCAGATCAAGGCTGATAACTTGATTTCTGCTGTCGGCGTCCAGGGCAACATCGAAAACCTTGGCCTGGAAGAGCTCGGTGTGAAAACCGACCGCGGCTGCATCGTCATTGACGGATACGGCAAGACCAATGTGCCTGGCATCTACGCCATTGGCGATGTCGCCGGGCCTCCGATGCTGGCCCACAAGGCGGAGCATGAGGGGGTCATCTGCATTGAAAAGATCGCAGGTGTCGAAGGCGTCCACCCGATGGACCACCGCAAGATCCCAGGCTGCACCTACTGCAATCCACAGGTCGCCTCGGTTGGCTTGAGCGAAGCCAAGGCCAAGGAACAGGGCCGGGATATTCGCGTCGGGCGCTACCAGTTCAATGCCAATGGCAAGGCAATCGCACTCGGCGAAGACAACGGCATGATCAAGGTCATCTTTGATAAGAAGACCGGTGAACTTCTTGGCGCGCATATGGTTGGTGCGGAAGTGACCGAGCTTATCCAGGGATTTGTGGTTGCCATGAACCTGGAGACGACAGAAGAAGAGCTGATGCACACAATCTTCCCGCACCCGACCCTGTCGGAAATGATGAAGGAATCTGTGCTGGATGCCTATGGGCGGGTTTTGAACGCATAAGACTGAGCAGGCTGCCGGTGCGTGGCGAAAAGTAACGCCCGGCCCGGTGGCCCCAAATCCTTCTGAAGAAAGCCGCACTGGCACGAAGCACTGCGATGCGCTAGACCGGCGGCGGCGCGGCGCCCTTGACCGGGCCGCCGGAATGCTCTGGCTGATTGACGGGGAAGGAACTTCACATGAGTGGCACGGCAATCCTTATTTGGGTCGCGATCGGCATCATCGCCGGATGGCTTGCGAGCATTATCGTCGGCGGAGGCGGCCTGGTCCGCTATCTGATAACCGGCCTGATCGGCGCATTCGTCGGCGGTTTTTTGTTTAACTTCCTCGGGATCAACCTGAATCTCGGCAATGTTTATGTGAATGAGATCGTTGTCGCTGCCATTGGCGCGATTGTCGTCGTGCTTCTCGCGCGGTTCATAAAATAACGGAAAGGCCTTTTGATGGGTTTGATCATCACAATCATCATCGGCTTGATTGCGGGCGCCGTTGCTCACCGCGTGTTGAACAGCCGGGGCGGTTTTTTGGGCAGCCTTGTGGTCGGTCTTGTCGGCGCTCTTGTCGGCGGTGAGCTTGCGTCGATGTTGAACCTCAACGTCACCGGCGGTTTCCTTGATCGGCTGATTATCGCCGTTCTCGGGGCGATCCTGTTCCTGTTCGTCTGGAAAAAGCTGTTCAAATAGAAAGGCTTGCTGGATGACTGCACCTTCAGTGACGCTCGACGATTTTCCAGTCAAGGTGAGTGAAAAACTGCGCTACCGTGATCTTGACCGTCAGGGCCACGTCAACAACGCGGTGTTTGCTACCTTTCTGGAAGCCGGCCGGATCGGCATGCTTTATGATGGCAAGGGCGCGCTGGTCGATGCCGGGGCGGCCTTTGTCATAGTCAGGCTGGAACTCGACTTTATCGCCGAGATCACTTGGCCCGGAACGGTTGATGTCGGGACGCGGGTCATGCGTGTTGGCCGCAGCTCCTTCGGCCTTGAGCAGGGCATATTCCAAGGTGAGACCCTCGCAGGTTTTGCTGTGTCGACCATCGTCCAGACCGACTTCGCGACCCGAAAGTCCAAACCCCTGTCCGAAAAGGCTGTCGATAGCCTGAACCGGATGATGGCTTTTGCGCCGGGCGCATAGCTGCTACGCCATTGGAACCTTGACCTTTCACCGGAAAAGCGACACTTAAACGGCATGGTTACGATCGTCGACACGCTCACCCGCACCGCAGATCCGCGTTCCGAAGAGGACGACGCAAAACCTGCACGTCCACGCCACCCGGAAAAGGCACACCGCCCGGACAACCCGGTCCAGCGCAAGCCGAAATGGATCCGGGTCAAGGCACCGACATCACCGGTGTATCGCGAGACGCAGGAAGTGGTGCGCCAAAACAATCTGGTGACCGTCTGCGAAGAAGCCGGCTGTCCGAATATCGGTGAATGCTGGTCGAAGAAACACGCCAGCTTCATGATCCTTGGTGACACTTGCACCCGCGCCTGCGCATTTTGCAACGTGCGCACGGGCATGCCTGGTCCGGTCGATCCAAACGAGCCGGCCGGCATCGCAGAAGCTGTCTACCGCATGGGATTGGAACATGTGGTGATCACATCCGTCGACCGTGACGATCTTGATGACGGCGGTGCGGACCACTTTGCAAATGTGATCCGCGCCATCCGCGAGAAGTCGCCGAAAACCACTGTCGAGGTTTTGACGCCGGACTTTCTGCGCAAAGAAGGTGCGCTTGATATCGTCGTCAACGCGAAGCCGGATGTATTCAACCACAATCTGGAAACCGTTCCGTCGAAGTATCTTAAAGTCCGTCCGGGAGCGCGCTACTTCCACTCGATCCGCCTGCTGCAGCAGGTGAAAGAGCAGGATCCGGAAATGTTCACCAAGTCCGGCATAATGGTCGGCCTTGGGGAAGAGCGGAATGAAGTTCTGCAGCTGATGGACGACCTCCGGTCGGCCGATGTCGATTTTCTGACCATTGGTCAGTATCTGCAGCCGTCAAAAAAACACCATCCGGTGATGTCGTTCGTCACGCCCGAGGAGTTCAAGGCTTATGAGCGCATTGCTTACGCAAAAGGCTTCTTGAAAGTTTCGGCAAGCCCGCTAACCCGGTCTTCACACCATGCGGGTGAAGATTTCGCTGATCTGCGCGCGGCCCGCAAAGCCAAGCTCGGACACTGACCGGAACCACTCGCGGCGACCAGACCTTGTAAGATATGCCAAGCTTCTCCTCCTCGCATAAGGTGAACCACAACGCGGAAGACATGTTCAACCTTGTCGCCGACGTTGAAAAGTACCCTCAATTCGTTCCCCTGTGCCAAAATCTCAATGTGCGCGGGCGCAAGGAACTGGAGGGCGGGCGAAGCATTCTGGTCGCCGATATGACCGTTGCCTACAAGCTGTTCAAGGAAACCTTCACAAGCCGAGTGGAATTGCGGCCGGAAGAGAAGGTAATCCTGGTGGAGTATCTTGACGGGCCGTTCAAGCACTTGGAAAACCGCTGGACATTCGAAGACGCCGGCGAGGACATCTGCACCGTCGGGTTCTACATCGATTATGAATTCAAGAGCCGGACACTGGGCTCCTTGATGGGCGTAATGTTTGACCGCGCGTTCCGGAAATTTTCAAGCGCGTTTGAGGCGCGGGCCGACCAGGTCTACGGCGTTTGAGGCAGCCGCTCGTCAAGCGCGTCTACTGATAATCCTTAAAAGCGTCGCGGATCGTGCGCAGTCGGTTGCGCATATCGGTCGGCGGATCTTCTTCTTCGCGGATCTCTTCCACTTCCGCTGGCGAGATCCCAAGATTTTCGGCCTTCAGCATGGCCGCTTCCGGTTCGCAGAACAGCTCGCGGCCGCGCCCGTAATTGCTTTCGATGACCAACCTCCGGCCTGCCTCGGCTTCCTGTTCCGACCAAAGGACAGTTGTTGTGCTCACGTAAAAAGCACGATCGCAGTACACTGCGCGGATGTATCCCGGTCTGGGTTGGGTCAAAAGCTGATGGATACCGTTGAAGGCGCCGTTGGTATGCTCTGAGCGCATGTAGTAGTCGCCGCGCGGAGCTGCGACCACCTGTGCATTGACTTCGGTAACGAAGCAACAGGAAAGGAAAAGGGGCAATAAGGCACGCATCGTGATCTCCACCCTTGGACCGCATCTGCCAATCCAGCCCAGACATTACCCCCTCAATCTGGCCTGGAGCTTGATTACTCTTCGTAACCTAAAATCGTTAACTTTCGTTTACTAATTGCGATATTCACATCAGTTGGCGCGATCGTGAAAAGTCGACTGTCCGCGCAGGGACCGGTCACCTTTGCGGAACGATTCGCTGACTGCTGAGAACCGATTGACTCGTTTGAGTTCTTCGCCGTTCGACCGCACGATCAAAACGGGGTCCATTGTGATGCCGAGATCTTTGAGCGTGACATACTGGGTCGGCCGATTGCAGATCGGCATCCAGCCTCGGCCCTTGTTGAATTCGACCCGAACATCGTGACGGTTGTCGATTTCCAGTTCGCTCCATGCCACGGTTTTGGGCCGGACCCAGTATTCACGGCCGCAATATGTCACCTGAACCAGTCCATCGGATTCCCGAAGGAAAATCTTATGACTTCCGAGAAAGGTGCCATTGGCGCCGCGCGAAATCATGAAAACATCGCCGGTTTCCGGCAACGCCTCGGCTTTTGCTGCTGTACAAGCAATGGCGATCATGGCCATCACTTGGAAAAATCTAAACATTTTCCACTGTGTCCACGTTATGGCGGGCGTTGGCCGCATGAATCATTCATCGCCAAGCCTTGCAGGCTCTGGTTTTAAACGCTGGGTTTCAATAAAGCCTTGGTGTAACCGAGGGCATTTGATTGCAATTTTATCGATTTGCCGTAGCGTCAGTTTTGTTCGCGTCGGTAGTCGCGCTGCTGCCGTTCAGCGCCCGGAATGTCCGGCCAATTTCACCAAATCGGCTTGCGCCTGACGATTGGTCGCCAGTGTCATAGGCTACTTCGCGGGGGTTAAGGTCTATCCCGATGTCCTTCAGCGAAACCTGACGTTCCGGATCCTCGCAGATCGGAAACCAGCCTTTGCCCTGATTATACTCAACGCGCACGTGCCAGCCGCCCTCGACCTGTATTTCGCTCCAGGCGACAGTGTAGGGCCGAACCCAGTATGTCCTGTTGCAATAGACAACTTCGTGAAGGCCCCGGGACGGACGTTTGAAGATCTTGTGGCTGCTGCGGAACATTCCGGCGTCTGTGCGTGCGATAAGGTAGAAATCGCCTACAGACGGGATTCCTGACGCGGATACACCAGAGGTCCCGGCGGCAATCAGCAGTCCTGAAACAATCAGGCTCTTCATTTTCGTCTCGAACGTCATATCGCTTTGCGCTGTCAGGTTTCACGCGGTTTCTTGCGCGGGGCTTACCAGAGGCACATTTAGGGATATAAAATCAGTCCCCCGTTATTTTATCTAATTCCTTTAGGATCATCGTAAACGCAGTGTTGATAGTCGCTGCGCGAACTCCCTGGCGATCGAGATCCGAAAATACGTAATGCGCGTGATGTGCCCTGCCGTTTTTGGCTGCCAATCCAAAATGAACAGTCCCAACAGGTTTTTCAGCACTGCCGCCGCCGGGGCCTGCAATGCCGGTCACGGCGACAGCGATATCCGCACGTGCGTTTTTCAAAGCTCCTTCCGCCATCGCCTTTGCCACAGGCGCACTCACAGCGCCGAACTCGGCCAGCAGGGGCTCAGGAACATTTAAAATCTCGTGTTTGGCCTCGTTGGAATAGGTGGTGAAGCCTCGATCCACAACGGAAGAGGAGCCGGAAATTTCAGTCAGGAGACCCGTTATCAAGCCGCCGGTGCATGATTCTGCCGTCGCCAGCATCAAGCCACGGCTGTTGCAGGCTTGAATGACGGTCTCGGCCCGGGCGAGCAGGAATTCGTATTGTTGGAGGGAAAGCGTGGTCATCTGAAGTCCGCTCCTTCAAGCCGGGGAGGGCGTGTCCGAAAAGGGGAGGCGCACCGTCGCACTCGCCATGGCCGCGATGCCTTCCGATCGCCCGGTAAACCCAAGTCGTTCGGAGGTTGTCGCCTTGACTGAGATCCGGCTCCTGTCCAGTCCGGTAATCTTTGCCATCGAGGAACGCAAGGCATCACGGTGCGGGCCGATTTTGGGTGCCTCGCACACAATCGTCACGTCGATATGGGCAATCTGCCCACCCAGCTGGCGGACGCGGCGGATTGCGTCCTTCAAAAACTGGTCTGAGGACGCACCCTTCCACTGTGGATCTGATGGCGGAAAATGCATGCCGATGTCGCCGTCGGCGATCGCACCAAGGATGGCATCAGTGACGGCATGCTGTGCGACATCGGCATCCGAATGGCCTTTCAGCCTTTTGTCGAAAGGGATTTTAACCCCGCACAACATGATACCGTCGCCCGGCTCCAGGGCGTGGACATCATAACCGGTTCCCATGCGCACATCGTCAAGTCGAGACAGCGGTGCCGGTTCGTGATCAGGTTTGCTCATCTTCATAATCCGTTCCGCGCGGTCGAGATCTTCACGGGTTGTGATCTTTATGTTTTCCGGGTCGCCGGCAGACAGTTGGACGGTCAAACCGCGCCATTCGGCAAGGCTGGTGTCATCGGTAAAGTGATGCAAGCCGTGGGAAAGCGCTTCTTCATGGGCTTCAAGAATGCTGGAAAAGCGAAACCCCTGGGGTGTCTGAGCCGCGTGAAGGCCCGTCCTGTCAACGGTTTCGAGCGGACCGCCGTGTTCGGGCCGCCGCTTCAAGGTATCGAACACCGGAACGGCAGCAAGACCGGCCTGGGCTCCGGATTGCAATGTGCCGATCAGGTCATCAATCACCTCAGAGGTGACAAGAGGGCGGGCTCCGTCATGGATCAGCACCAGGTTGGGGCGCGCAATCTCGAGAGCTTTCAAGCCGTTATGTACAGAGACTTGCCGGCTTTCGCCGCCATGGACCGGTTGCGCCAATTTCCGAGCTGGTGCTGTAAGGGCTGCGATTGCCGCTTCATAGTGCGCCAGATCATTCGGCGCGATAACAGTAGCAACGGTACCAATCCTTGGGTGACGGAGAAACGCATCCAGTGTATGGCTCAGCACCGGCCGTCCGGAGAGGAGCTGATATTGCTTCGGTGCTTCGGAGGCGGTTGCGCCAAATCGGCTGCCGCGTCCGGCCGCCACGATCAAAGCGGCAATTTGACCCGTCATGAACCCCTCATAGTTACAGGATGGCGGCAATTCTCTGCTAAGGGCGTCTTGAACCATGTTGTTGTCCGGGAAGCAAATTCCGCTTGCCGCTTTGATGTTAATGTCTATTATATGGGCAAAATATAAAGTGCACACGTTATGAGCAATAAGCCCTTGCGCGACACCACTCAAACCGCCGGTATAAAGATCGGGCCGCATAGGCTTTGCGGCCGCGCAGTCCTTGCGCCGATGTCCGGTGTCAGCGACCTGCCGTTCCGGCGCATTGCGGCCCGCTACGGAGCGGGGATGGTGGTGAGTGAAATGGTCGCCAGCGAGTCCTTTGTCAAAGGCGATGCGGAAACCCAGATGCGCACGGAAGCGCAAGAGGGGGGGCTGCATGTCGTGCAACTCGCGGGCCGGGAAGCACGCTGGATGGCTGAAGCGGCTAAAGTGATCGAAGGTCTTGGTGCGGATGTCATCGATATCAACATGGGTTGCCCCGCGAAGAAGGTGACCAGCGGCTATTCCGGATCGGCTCTGATGCGCGATCTCGATCATGCCTTGACGCTGATCGAGGCGACGGTCGGAGCTGTCGAGGTGCCGGTGACCCTCAAGATGCGGCTGGGGTGGGATGACAGCTCATTGAATGCGCCTGAATTGGCAAAACGGGCGGAGGATGCGGGCGTTCAGATGATCACCGTGCACGGGCGGACCCGGTGCCAGTTTTACAAAGGTCAGGCTGATTGGAACGCCATTAGGTCAGTGAAGGACGTTGTTTCGGTTCCTCTGATTGCCAATGGTGATTGCGTATCTTTCGAGACGGCGGATAAGGTGCTGGCGGCATCTGGCGCGGACGCTGTCATGATCGGGCGTGGCGCCTATGGAAAACCCTGGCTGCCAGGCCACATTTCCCATTATCTCGACACTGGCGATCGGTTGAAAGCGCCGCAGGGCGCTGAGTTCCGTGATCTGGTGACCGGCCACTATGAGGATATCTTGAGCCATTACGGAACCTATCTCGGGCTGCGTATTGCCCGGAAGCATCTTGGCTGGTACCTGGATGCGGCGATGCCCGCAGTGCAGCCCGACGCCGGGATCAAACGCCGAATCATGACATCGACCGAACCGTCTGAAGTCCTGTCTGCCTTGGAGATCTGCCTTGCCGAGCCCGGTGTGCGGAGCGCGGCATGACCGATACCCAGCTCGCGGCGGGCCGCGCCGAAACCCTTTCCAGCGATGGACCGGTCATTCTTGATGCCTTGCCGCATCCGGTTCTGCTTGTTGCGCCTGACGGCGTCATTGAATCGGCAAACATGGCCGCCGAGATCTTCATGCGTTCGAGCGTGGCCGTGCTCCGCCGCCATCCGATCAGCGATTTCGTTCCGTTCGGCAGTCCGTTGCTGACCCTGATCGAGCAGGTCCGGGACCGGGGCGCGGCGGTCAATGAGTACAAGGTTGACATCGGATCTCCCCGGATCGGCGCGCCCAGGGTCGTCGACATCAATGCGGCACCGGTTGCTAACCGCCCGGGAGCCGTCGTCCTGATGTTTCAGGAACGCACCATGGCGGAAAAGATCGACCGGCAACTCACATCGCGCGGTGCGGCCCGAACGGTTACCGGTCTTGCCGCGATGCTGGCCCATGAAATCAAGAATCCGCTTTCCGGAATTCGCGGCGCAGCACAACTGCTTGAGCAATCCGTTCCCGACGAAGACCGGGCACTGACCCAGCTGATCACCAATGAAACCGATCGGATTGTGAAATTGGTGGACCGTATGGAGGTGTTTTCCGACGAGCGGCCTATTGCCCGCGATCCGGTGAACATTCACGTGGTGCTTGATCACGTGAAGCGCCTTGCCGACAGCGGATTCGCGCGGGAAATCAAGATTCACGAAGAATACGACCCGTCTTTGCCGCCGGTCTACGCCAACAAGGATCAGTTGATCCAGGTGTTTCTCAATCTCATCAAGAATGCGAGCGAGGCGATCGGCGGGGCGGTGGACGGCGAGATCCGTATTTCGACCGCTTTCCGACCCGGCGTTCGGCTGTCTGTGCCAGGCACTGAAGAGCGGGTTAGTCTTCCGCTCGAGTTCTGCGTCGAAGACAACGGTCCCGGCGTTCCCGATGATCTGATCCCGCATCTCTTCGAACCTTTTATTACGACAAAGACAAACGGTTCAGGCCTGGGGCTCGCCCTGGTTGCAAAAATCATCGGCGATCATGGCGGTGTCATCGAGTGCGACAGCCAGCCGAGAAAAACCAGGTTCCGTATTTTGATGCCGGCCTTTGCCGGCTCCGACATACCAGCGCCAAATCCGCGCGAAGCCAAATAGGACCAATCGACCATGCCCACTGGCACGATCCTTGTTGCCGATGATGATGCTGCTATCCGTACGGTGTTGAACCAGGCGCTGTCGCGCGCCGGATACACGGTGCGGATGACGTCGAATGCGACGACGCTTTGGCGCTGGGTCAGTTCCGGCGATGGTGATTTGGTGATCACCGATGTGGTGATGCCGGACGAAAACATTTTTGATGTTCTGCCGCGCATAAAAAAGCTGCGGCCCGATTTGCCTGTTGTTGTGATGAGCGCTCAAAACACGTTCATGACGGCCATCAAGGCCTCCGAAAAGGGCGCCTATGAATATCTGCCAAAGCCGTTCGACCTGAAAGAACTGACCGGCATTGTCGGCCGGGCGCTCGAAGAACCGAAAGTGCGCCGTCCGGTCGACGACGATGAGGATATGGGCGAGGGGATGCCCCTGGTTGGCAGGTCTCCCGCCATGCAGGAGATCTACCGGGTCCTCGCCCGTTTGATGCAAACCGATCTGACCGTCATGATCAACGGCGAATCCGGGACCGGCAAGGAACTGGTGGCCAAAGCACTGCATGATTACGGCAAGCGCCGCAATGGCCCGTTTGTGGCAATCAACATGGCGGCGATTCCGCGCGACCTGATAGAGGCCGAGCTTTTCGGCCACGAGAAAGGCGCTTTTACCGGGGCACAGGTGCGCAGTTCCGGCCGGTTCGAGCAGGCAGATGGCGGAACGTTGTTCCTGGACGAGATCGGCGACATGCCGATGGAAGCCCAGACCCGCTTGCTGCGTGTCCTGCAACAGGGCGAATACACCACTGTGGGCGGGCGCGTACCGATCAAAACAGATGTGCGGATCGTTGCGGCCACCAACAAGGACTTGCGCCATCTGATCAATCAAGGGCTTTTCCGTGAGGACCTTTACTTTCGCCTGAACGTCGTGCCGATCCGCTTGCCGCCTCTGCGGGAGCGTGTCGAGGATATTCCCGATCTCGTGCGGCATTTCTTTACCCTTGCCGAAAAGGAGGGACTGCCGGCTAAGCAGGTGGATCAGGCGGCACTCAATTTGCTGCGCCGGTATCGATGGCCGGGCAATGTGCGTGAGCTGGAAAATCTCGTGCGGCGGCTCGCGGCGCTTTACCCGCAGGATGTCATCAGCGAAAGCCTGCTCGAACATGAGTTGAGCCAGCCGGCAACGGTTCCGATCGAGCAGGAAAGCGAAGAAGCTGCAAATTTGGGGGGCTCGGTGGAGCGGTTCCTGACGGGATAT
The DNA here is from genome assembly GCF_007830545.1 of Roseibium hamelinense. Classification (GTDB taxonomy): domain Bacteria; phylum Pseudomonadota; class Alphaproteobacteria; order Rhizobiales; family Stappiaceae; genus Roseibium; species Roseibium hamelinense. Next base: position 627,844 of record NZ_VLLF01000001.1, on the reverse strand, counting down.
TTCGATACTTTCGGCGATGCCTTGCCGCCTCCGGGGCTGTATCACCGGATATTGCGCGAAGTGGAATACCCGCTGATCAGCGCGGCTCTGGCTGCAACACGGGGCAACCAGATCAAGGCGGCGGAGCTTTTGGGCGTCAATCGGAACACGTTGCGTAAAAAAATCAGGGATCTGGACATTCAGGTGTTGCGCCCGTCCCGATGAACAGCGGGCACGATTGCGGAAAATGGCTCTTTCAGGCGTGAACGGCCTGGGTCATTGATCAGTGCCGGAATAACACCTCGACAACGCCAGGACGATCTCTGTCAGACTGTTGCCTGCCTGCTTTAGAGCGTTTTCGGTCAGCTCCGGTCCGGCGGCAGACAGCGCTTGCGCAGACTTATTCAGCTGCGCCAGGTTGTTGTTGAGGCGGTTCAGGTCTTCACGCAGGGCGGGAGCCTGCGGTAGATCCGGGTTCTTAAGGGCCTGGGTGAGAGTTTCAATCCGCATTTCAAGCCCGTCCAGCCTGGCCTTCAAATCGCCGGGCGCGATTTCCATCCGTGCAAGAGCGGCTTCGGTTGCTGCTGCTGCAAGCGTTTCGCTTGCTGTTTCAATGCGGTTGAGCATGACAATCACCAGAACAGCCGCGACAATCACCAAAATGGACGTCGCGTTGATCAGGGCAACCAGAAATTGGCCCGGCAAGGCCAGGATGCGGCGGGTCAGGGTGTTGGACGTGTGACGCATGAAATGATCCAGGGGCTTTCAAAGCGGGGAATGTCTGTGTGCAACCTTCCTACGTTGGGGACCGCTTTGCAAACCTGCGCTTTTAGTTTTTTGAATAGGCCTGAAAGTCCGCTGCGCATCTAAAATTAGAATCTTTCTAAACAAAAACAGGCGTTTAGGGTCATTTGGCTGCGATCCATGGAAACCTGAGGTATTTTCTCCGATTTTCCTTGACGCAGGCGCTGGATCCTTTAGTGGAATGTTTGGGTCAGGTTTGGCCACCCGTTTTAAACTCAAAGGGAGAAATATATGCCGAATACCCGTACCGCCTTTGCAAGCGCCGGCCTTGTTGCTGCGCTGCTGCTGTCGGCGTCATCCGCGGCCTTGGCAAATGGCGAAGTCAATCTGTATTCGTCCCGCCACTACGATACCGATGAACGCCTTTATTCCGACTTCGAAGAGGCGACCGGCATCAAGATCAACCGGATCGAAGGAAATGCCGACGAGCTTATTGCCCGCATGCAGGCTGAAGGCGTGAACAGCCCGGCCGATGTTCTGCTGACCGTCGATACATCCCGTCTTGAGCGAGCCAAAGAGGCTGGCGTCCTGCAACCGATTGAGTCAGATGTTCTTGAAGCACGTCTTCCCGACTATGTGCGCGACGATGACAATCAATGGTTTGGCTTTTCCCAGCGCGCCCGGATCCTGTTTTATGACAAAAACGACGTCGCCGAGCCGCCGATGACCTATCAGGATCTGGCTGATCCAAAATATGAAGGCCAAATCTGCATCCGCTCGTCCTCGAACGTCTACACACAGACAATCACGGCAGCGTTGATTGAGCACATGGGCGAAGAAGAGGTCCGTGATTGGGCCGCCGCCGTCGTCGGCAACTTCGCGCGGGATCCGCAAGGCGGCGACACCGACCAGCTGCGCGGGATCGTCTCCGGCGAGTGCGACATTGCCATGTCGAACACCTATTATTTTGCCCGCGCCATTCGCAAGCCGGTTGACGGTGTTTCCGACAGCATTGACCAGATTGGTTGGGTGTTTCCGAACCAGGATGGCATTGGCGCCCACATGAACCTGTCTGGCGGCGGTGTTGCAGCCCATGCGCCAAACAAGGAAAACGCCATCAAGTTCCTGGAGTATCTGGCTTCCGACCAGGCCCAGCAGTACTTCTCAGCGGGCAATGACGAGTATCCGGCAGCTCCCGGTGTTGCAATCAGCCCGTCGGTTGCGCAACTCGGCTTCTTCAAGCCGGACGACGTGGATGCGTCCGCGATTGCCGCAAACATCCCGGCAGCCCAGAAGATCCTCAACGAGGTCAATTGGAAGTAACTGTTCCGGCTCGTGCAAGGCGGCCTTACATGCCTCCCGGTGGAAACATCGGGAGGCTTTTTGGTTCGGTGGCAAATTGGTGTGATCGCCTACGCGCCGGTGCCGGACGAGCGGCTAGTTGACGAATGCGGGCGGGCAAGATTGCGGCACACAAGAAACACCGGCAACAGGCCGATCGCGACAATGACCAGAGACGGAACGGCAGCTCCCGAAAGCCGCTCGTCCGCCGCCAGCCGGTGCGCTTGAACAGCAAGCGTATCGAAATTGAACGGCCGCATGATCAACGTCGCCGGAAGTTCTTTCATGACATCGACAAACACGATCAAAAGAGCCGTCAGCAGGCTTGGTCTCAAGAGCGGGAGATGCACCCGCCATAACATTTTCATCGGAGATTGCCCGAGGGTGCGGGAGACAGCATCGACGCTCGGTTTGATGGTGGTCATGCCGCCCTCGAGAGAATTGAGTGCAGCGGCCATGAACCGCACCGTATATGCCATGACGAGAACCGTGATGGTTCCGGTGAAGATCAGTCCGGTGGAGATGCCGAAATAGGTACGGGCGAGCGCGTCCACCCAATTGTCAAAGAAGGCAAACGGCACCAGAAGCCCCACCGCGATGACACCACCGGGAACCGCATATCCGATCCGTGCGGTGTGGGCGGCCCAGGTGGCGCGTTTGCCGGCATGCAGACGCTGGTTAAAGGAAATCAGCAGTGCTCCAACTACGGTGACCACTGCGGCGACGCCGGCAAGCGTCACCGAATTCGTGATGAAGCCGATATATCGCGCGGAAAACAGGTCTTGCTCTGACCGGAGGCCCATCGTGAACAGAAGCACCAGCGGCAGGACGAAACCGAACAGCACAGGGGCAGCGCAAAACAGAATTGCGCCAAAACGGGCCCATCCTTTCAACGGTACGGGAGGACACCGCTCGAACCGCTTTCCGGCGTCGTGGTTTTGCGCTTTTCCGCGCTGTACCCGCTCCAACACGGCCAAAAACAGAGCAAAAACCAAAAGACAAAGAGCCAGCTGCGCGGCGCCGCCCCGGTCAGCAAGCGAAAACCAGCTCGTATAGATGCCTGTTGCGAATGTCTGAACGCCGAAATAGCTCACCGTCCCAAAATCGGCGATTGTTTCCATGACCGCCAAGAGCACACCTCCGGCAATCGCGGGCCGCGCCATGGGCAGCGAAACGCTCCAAAATGCGCCCCAGGCATTGCGTCCCATGGACCTGGCGGCAAGCGTTGCGGTGGCCGACTCCTGCATGAAAGCCGCACGGGCGAGCAGATAGACATAAGGGTACAAAACAAGCGCCAGCATAAGCGCCGCTCCGCCCGTGCTGCGGACCTCGGGAAACCAGTAATCGCGCGGTCCCCAACCGGTCAGATCGCGAAGCGCGGTCTGAACAGCGCCCGGGTGATCCAGGAAATCGGTATAAGCATAGGCCATCACGTAAGCGGGAAACGCGAAGGGAAGGGCGAGCGCCACCTCGAACACCCGAACACCTGGAAACCGCGTCATGGTCACGAGCCAGGCCGCGCCGACACCGATAACGGTCGTCATGACCGCAACCAGCACAACCAGCTGCACGGTTGTAATCGTGTAGCGCATCAGGACGGTGTCGGCGAGGTGGCGCAAGGTTTCCAGGGAGCCGGTTGCAGCCGCAAGCGCGACGGCGACCATGGGCAAAAGACACAGGCCGGCAGCCAGATAGGCGCCGTATTTCAAGAATGGGGTATCGCCGGTTTTCCGGGTCGGACGGATTTTTGGTGCCCCGGAGCGGTACACATTTGCAACGTCGGTCAGGGGAATGCCCTCAAGTGTCAAAGCGCCAGAGCGAACCATGCTCTGGCCTGTCAGGTTTGCTCCGGTTCTGTCGCAGCTTGACCGAAACCTACATCATTTTCTCAAGTTTTGTCGGTAAATCGCAAACCCCGCGCCGCCCGTCAAGACAAACCCGTCGCTTTCTACGAGCAAGCCGCCAGCACATTTTTGCAGAGAACCCGGGCGACCGCCGGGCGGGACGGGCTGGTCGCACACAGATTTACCTTGGCCGATCTTGCCAAATGCTGTCATGCGTTTAGGAATGGCCGGGAACACGAGACAGGCTTCAGACCGGGAAATGATGTGAATCCCTTTATTGTAATCCCGAAAAAGCACGGCGACGCGCGCGGTTTCTTTTCCGAGACTTATAAAAAAAGCCAGCTTGAAGCAGCGGGAGTGTCCATTGATTTCGTTCAGGACAATCATGCGTTTTCTGCGGCCAAACATACGGTGCGGGGTTTGCACTTCCAGACGCCGCCTTTTGCGCAACACAAGCTGGTCCGTGTGACCCGCGGTGCAATTCTCGATGTGGCGGTTGATATTCGGTGTGGATCACCGACCTATGGTCAGCATGTTTGCGCCACGATCTCGGCAGACAACTGGCGTCAGATATTGGTGCCAGCCGGGTTTGCCCATGGCTTGATTACCTTGGAGCCGGAGACTGAGGTGCTCTACAAGGTGTCGGCAAACTACGCGCCGGACCACGACAAAGGCCTTTTGTGGAACGATCCCGATCTTGGCATTGATTGGGGCGTTGCCGAAGCTGATGCGCATTTGTCCGACAAGGACCGCACGCATCCCCGACTTAAGGATCTTCCGCAGTTTTTCCAGTTTGACCCTGAAAAGGACCTTCCGCTTGTTCTCAACAGCATTTCCTAGCCAGACACCCACACGCCTTCGTCACATTGGAAACGGGCATCGGCTTTTCCCTTTCGGGCGCCGCCCGTTCCAGACGGGAACAGGCCTGTCCGTCAAATGCGGAGCTGATGAGGCATGAAGGTTGTTGTCACAGGCGGAGCCGGTTTCATTGGATCTGCTGTTGTTCGTTATTTGGTGAAAGAACAACACCACTCGGTGGTGACAGTCGATGCGCTGACCTACGCGGGAAACCTGTCTTCGCTCGAACCGGTTTTGGCATCGCCGTTGCACAAATTCGTCCATGCTGACATCCGCGATGAGAAGAAGATGTCATCCCTGCTGGACATCGAAAAGCCTGACGGCGTGTTGCACTTGGCTGCTGAAAGCCACGTTGACCGCTCAATCGATGGTCCGGCGGATTTTATTTCGACCAACGTGGTTGGGACATATGCGTTGCTCGAGGCTTGCCGTGCCTATTGGTCGGGTTTGCCGGCTGTCCAGAAGGATAGATTCCGGTTTCTTCACGTGTCGACCGACGAAGTCTACGGGACATTGGGGCCAAAGGGCCTGTTCCGGGAGGACACTCCCTACCAGCCCAATTCACCCTATTCCGCGTCCAAAGCATCCTCTGATCATTTGGTCCGGGCGTGGCACCACACCTACGGGCTGCCGGTTATCACAACCAATTGCAGCAACAATTACGGTCCCTTCCAGTTCCCGGAAAAGCTCATACCCTTGATGATCTTGAACGGATACTCCGGAAAACCGCTGCCGGTCTACGGCAATGGAGCCAATATCCGCGACTGGCTGTTTGTGGAAGATCATGCCAAGGCGTTGTGGACCGTGTTCGAACGCGGCCGTGCTGGCGAGACCTACAACATCGGCGGAGAGGCCGAAAAAACAAATCTCGATGTGGTGCGGCAGATCTGCCGGTTGTTGGACACGCGCGCACCGGCAAAAACCAGCCGCAATGAGCTTATTACCTTTGTTGAAGACCGTCCGGGACACGATGCCAGGTACGCGATGGATATTTCCAAGATCCGCTCGGAACTGGGCTGGGCACCGGACACCACGTTTGATGCCGGACTGGAAGCCACCGTCGATTGGTATCTGAAGAACCATGGCTGGTGGCAAGCCATCCTGGATGGTTCGTACCGCGGTCAACGCCTTGGGCTGTCGACCTCCCGCCGGTCTGAGGCGCTGCAATGACGGGTATGCTTGTTCTCGGGGCGAACGGTCAGGTCGGCCGCCAACTTGTGCGGGGCGCATCCGAACAGGGGCTTGCAGCGACCGCGCTTACGAGGTCCGATCTTGATATCACCAATCAACAGGCCGTCGAAGACAGCGTTCTGCGTTTAAAACCGGATGTGGTGGTGAATGCAGCGGCTTACACGGCTGTGGACCGGGCTGAAAGCGAACCCGAAAAGGCTCTTGCGGTCAATGCGGAAGGGCCCGGTTATCTGGCTGAAGCCTGTGCCCGCCAAGGTGCAGTTCTCGTGCACTTGTCGACGGACTATGTGTTTGATGGAAAGAAGACCGGAGCGTATACCGAGTCGGACGAAGTTGCTCCGCTTGGTGTTTATGGACGCAGCAAAGAAGCTGGCGAACAGGCGATACGCCGGCATCTTGACCGGCATATCATTTTGAGAACCTCATGGGTGTACGGACTTGACGGGAACAATTTCGTCAAGACGATGCTCCGCCTGGCCACTGAACGGGAGGAAGTGTCCGTTGTCGCAGATCAGGTCGGCTGCCCGACATGGGCCGGCGATCTTGCCGGAGCGGTGTTTGCTGCAGCAGGAAAACGGCATCACCGTGCAGAGGACAGAGAGTTCTTCGGGACATTTCACTGTGCAGGGGACGGACAAACAAGTTGGCATGGGTTCGCCGAGGCTATTTTTCGCCACGCACGTGCGAGAGGGTTTCAGGTTCCCCGTGTCTTGAACAAGATCTCAAGTGCCGAGTATCCGGCGGCTGCGCCAAGGCCGGCAAATTCTGTGCTGGATTGCAGCCGGTTTGCTCACACTTATGGATATCGAATGCCGCGTTGGGAAGAGAGTCTAGCGAGAATGCTGGACGGCTGTTTGAAGCCCTGACATCAGACAATTGAGGGAATGGAATATGAAGGGCATTATTCTGGCCGGTGGGAGCGGGACCCGGCTTCATCCCATTACGCGGGCCATATCGAAACAGCTTTTGCCCGTCTATGACAAGCCTATGATCTATTATCCGTTGTCCTGTCTGATGCTTGCCGGGATACGCGATATTCTGGTCATCACAACGCCGAATGATCAGTCAAATTTCCGGGCATTGTTGCAGGACGGGTCGCAATGGGGATTGGACCTGCAATATGCGGTGCAGCCGAGCCCGGACGGGCTTGCGCAGGCATTCTTGATTGGCCGGCAGTTCATCGGCGATGACAGCTGCGCACTGGTGTTGGGAGACAACATCTTTTACGGCCACGGCCTGACGCAGAAGCTGCGCCAGGCTGCGGCACAGTCACATGGCGCCACCGTTTTTGGATATCATGTGCGGGAGCCGGAACGGTATGGCGTGGTCGAATTCGAAAGAGGAGGCCGGGCCGTTTCCATAGAAGAAAAACCAAGCACGCCGAAATCAAATTGGGCGGTGACCGGGATCTACTTTTACGATAATCAGGTTGTTGATATTGCCGGGTCAATTAAGCCGAGTGCGCGGGGTGAGCTTGAGATCACCGATGTCAACAACCACTATCTGGTGGCCGGGCAGCTGACGGTCCAACAGCTGGGCCGCGGCTTTGCATGGTTTGACACCGGTACGCATGACAGCCTGGTTGAAGCATCGAATTATGTTCAAACCATTGAAAAACGGCAGGGCCTGCGCATCTCGGTTCCGGAAGAAATCGCGTTTGACAATGGATGGATCGGCAGTGCCGAGCTTGAAGCCCTGGCGGAGCCGATGAAGAAAAACGGCTACGGCGAATATCTCATGCAATTGCTGGCCAGCCGTGGCTAAACGCCCGGCTGCAAAATATGAAAAAGGACGTTTGGCTGGGGAACCTGGATTCGAACCAGGACTAACGGAGTCAGAGTCCGCGGGTCTACCGTTAACCTATTCCCCAAGCGGGCGCAGGGCGCGCCTGAATGAGAGGGTCGTATACATCCAAGCTGCTCGAATATGCAACAGCCACACACCATTTTTTTCGCCTGCTGAAAACAGGTTGGCAAGCCTGGCACAAGCGCCAGGTCAGGTGCTTGTTTGCAGGTGCAGCTAAACCAGTTCTTTCCGTGCGCCGAGCAACCTGTTACAGTTTTGCCAACACATGATACGCGCAGTGTTAAGCTTTCGCGCTAAACAGCTGGGCTGAAAGGTAAAACAGTGACTGAGTCAGGTCAGGAGCCGCCCGAAAATGGGCGTGGAGCCGCTGACACGTCCGACAAGGGAAGCGCTCTTTCCGAGCGCGGCAGATCAAAACGGCGGCGGCGCAAGCGCCGCGCCAAGGCACGGGCGGAACACGCCGCGAAGGCGGGTGGCGGTGCCCAAGAGGGAGCAACTGACGCTTCCGGTCTGCAAAACGACCCTTTGAGCGGACGTGAGCCCCGGCATGGGCATCGCGCAGCGGATGGGAAAAGCGAACCCGGCAAGCCGGGTGCGCCGCGCCCTGGTGCCAACGGAGCCCGGCGGCGGCCGGGCGCTAAAAAACTCACAGGTCATGCGGCCGGCGCTGCAGACAATGCAGAAGCCGCAACTCCCGCCAGTGCGCCGGACAAGCTGCAAAACGAACGGCAGGACACTCGGCGCGGTCGAAAACGCAAACGGCGGGGCGGACGGTCAGAAGGCCGCAATCGGGCGGTGCCTGCCGGACCAGGCCCGGGTCTGTCACCGGGTTCACCCAGCAGCGATGCGAAACCGCAAAATGCGGCGGGACAGGGGCCGCTGGGGCACCGGCGGTCCGAGGTTTGTGATGCTTCTGCGGACGGCGACACGCTGTCCAACGGCACGCTGTCCAACGGCACCGGTCTGAATGGCCGGCCCGACGGCGCAGTCTCGCGCAGCGGGTCTGACCCCTTGCGTCAGCCTGCGGAACGGGCCGGTGTGGCGCCTTATATGCGTCACCGCGTCAGCACGCCTGATAGACCGCTCTATGCAGCACTTGATCTTGGCACCAACAACTGCCGGCTGTTGATTGCGCGGCCCGAAGAGCGCGGATTTCGGGTTGTCGATGCTTACTCAAGGATCGTCCGGCTGGGCGAAGGCGTCGGTGCGAACAGGCGTTTGAGCGACGCTGCGATGGACCGGGCGGTTGAAGCGCTGGCCAATTGTCAGCGCAAACTGGTTGACCGCGGCGTCGAACGATCCCGTCTTATTGCCACAGAAGCCTGCCGGGCTGCCGAAAATGGCACAGAATTCATTGACCGGGTGAGGAACGAGACCGGTCTGGATCTGGAAGTGGTCAACCGCGAAACCGAAGCCCGGCTTGCCGTCGCGGGCTGCGTATCTCTGGTGGACCGCGATGCGGACGGCGTCATCCTGTTTGATATTGGGGGCGGTTCTTCGGAAATCGTCTGGCTTGACCTGCGCAACCGGTGCGGTGCGCGCGGTTATGCGCTCACGCGGTTTATCCGGTCCTGGGCATCCTTGCCGGTCGGGGTGGTCAATCTGGCAGAACGGCATGGCGGTGTGCATGTCACGCCCGACGTGTTTGAGGCGATGGTCGATGATGTGAGCGCCCACCTGCAAGACTTCTCCCTTGGCAACGACTTGAGCGCGGCAATCTCCGGCGGCGCCGTGCACATGCTGGGAACCTCCGGAACGGTGACAACGCTGGCCGGTGTTCATTTCGGTCTGAAACGCTACGACCGGCGGCGTGTGGATGGCGCGTGGCTCGATGACACGCAAGTGGGCTCCATGATTGATCGCCTCCGGGACATGCCTTACGAAGAGCGCGTCGAGAATCCGTGCATCGGGGCAGACCGCGCTGATCTCGTTCTTGCGGGCTGCGCAATCCTGGAGGCCATCCGCCGCCGGTGGACCTGTTCGCGCCTGAGGGTTGCCGACAGAGGGCTGCGTGAGGGAATTTTGACAGAATTGATGTCCGCCGATGGGGTCTGGTCCCGGCGGCGAAAACACACAGGCCGCGAACGTGGCCGATATCGGGGCAAACCATGAGCCGATCGAAAAAGGGTACCGGCGACCGCGGCATGAGCGTCAAGGTCAAGACTGCCGCGCGGCGCCGGGAATCATCGACCCGCTGGCTGCAACGGCAGCTGAACGATCCCTATGTGCGCAGGGCAAAGATCGACGGCTACCGCTCACGGGCTGCCTACAAGCTTCTGGAGATCGACGACAAGTACAACCTGCTCAAACCGGGCTACCGTGTGGTGGACCTCGGGGCGGCTCCGGGGGGCTGGTGCCAGGTTGCTGTCGACAAGGTAAAATCGAAACCGGAAGCGCCCAAGGTGGTTGGCATTGACTATCTTGATATGGACCACATTCCCGGCGTCGCCTTCCTGAAAAAGGACTTTCTGGATGATGACGCGCCGGATGCTCTGATTGAGGCGCTCGGCGGGCAGGGGCCGGATCTTGTCCTGTCCGATATGGCCGCGCCGACCACTGGGCACCGCCAGACGGACCATTTGCGCACCACCCATTTGTTTGAGGTGGCGATCGATTTTGCCCGTCAGAATCTGGTGCCAGGCGGAGCGTTTCTGGCCAAGGTGTTTAGAGGCGGAACGGAAAACGAGCTCCTGCGGGCCCTCAAAAGCGATTTTAAAACCGTTGCGCACATAAAGCCGCCGGCCAGCCGTAAAGAAAGCCCGGAGTTGTATGTCATTGCCAAGGGGTTTCGCGGACGGGCCGAAACAGATGGTCCTCATCAGATGGATGATGACCTTGGATGACCTGCCGGCGCCGCGGCGAAGTTGAGAGCTGCGGCACCTGGTTTTGAAACAGGACTTTTCATCCTGTCACCTGCATGTTATTTACCCGCGCCAACTTCTCCGGCACAGCCGAAGCGACTCGATGCGACGCAAAACCCCGACTCGGTTCTGCGTCCCGGACCTTATTTTTATTCCAAGGGGAATTGGCATGGCCTCGTTTTTCGTTCCGTCCACTGGTGGTGAAGCGCTCACATTTGATGATGTGCTGCTCCTGCCCGGCCATTCAGAGGTCATGCCCGCGCAAACGGATTTGCGCACAAAGGTGACCAAGAGCCTTGAGCTGAACATACCGATCCTCTCTTCGGCGATGGATACGGTCACAGAAGGCCGTCTGGCCATCGCCATGGCCCAGGCGGGCGGCATTGGTGTCGTCCACCGCAATTTGTCGCTTGATCAGCAGGCTGAAGAGGTGCGCAAGGTCAAGAAGTTCGAATCCGGCATGGTTGTCAATCCGCTGGTAATCGGCCCGGATGCGACGCTTCAGGAAGCCTTGGACTTGATGAAGCATTACGGGATCTCGGGTGTGCCGGTGGTCGAAAACGGCGGCACCGGCGGTCAAATCACAGGCAAGCTCGTTGGTATCTTGACCAACCGGGATGTGCGGTTCGCATCAAGACCTGATCAGAAAGTCCGCGAGCTGATGACCCACGAAAGTCTCGTCACGGTCTCAGAAAGTGTCAGCCAGGAAGAAGCAAAGCGCCTGCTTCACCATCACCGTATCGAGAAATTGCTGGTCACTGACGCTGACGGAAAGTGTATCGGACTGATTACCGTCAAGGACATGGAAAAGGCCCAGCTGAATCCGAACGCCTCGAAGGACGATCAGGGCCGCTTGCGTGTTGCTGCTGCCACCAGTGTTGGTGATGAAGGTATGGAACGCGCCGAGCGCCTCGTGGATGCGGGTGTGGATCTGGTTGTTGTCGATACAGCCCATGGCCATTCCAGCCGCGTTCTGGAGATGGTTGCCAAGGTCAAGCAATTGTCGAATTCTGTTCAGGTTCTGGCTGGAAACGTTGCAACCGGCGAAGCCACAAAAGCGCTCATCGATGCAGGCGCGGATGCCATAAAGGTTGGCATTGGCCCCGGATCAATCTGCACCACCCGTATCGTTGCGGGTGTGGGTATGCCGCAACTGAGCGCGATCATGGAATCTGTTGCTGAAGCGCAGAAGCAGGACATTCCAGTCATAGCCGATGGCGGAATCAAGTTTTCAGGCGATCTTGCCAAGGCGATTGCTGCAGGCGCATCGGCCGTGATGGTCGGATCCTTGCTGGCGGGCACGGAAGAAAGCCCGGGCGAGGTATATCTTCACCAGGGCCGGTCCTACAAATCCTACCGCGGTATGGGGTCGGTCGGCGCAATGGCGCGTGGCTCGGCCGACCGCTACTTCCAGGCCGAAGTGCGCGACAGCCTCAAACTCGTGCCGGAAGGCATTGAAGGTCAGGTGCCGTATAAGGGTCAATTGTCCAGCGTTTTGCACCAGTTGGCTGGCGGATTGCGGGCTGCCATGGGATATGTCGGCGGAAAAAACATCAATGACTTCCAGGAAAAAGCCCGTTTTGTCCGCATTTCCGGCGCGGGGTTGCGTGAGAGCCACGCGCATGATGTGACAATCACGCGCGAAAGCCCGAACTACCCTTCAAACGTTTGACACATGAGCTGCCCGGCTTGATCCGGATCAGCGGAGTATTTCATGAAAGATGGTGGACGCCTTCAGGCGGCGATTGAGATTCTTGAGGAAATCGAAACGCGCCACCGGCCCGTTCAGGCGGCGCTCAAAGACTGGGGCAATTCACACCGGTTTGCCGGATCCGGTGACCGTACGGCAATTGGCAACCTGGTCTTTGATGCGCTCCGGCATAAAGCAAGTCTCTCGGGGCGTCTGAAGTCCGACACGGCGCGCATGCTTGTTTTCGGAACCTATGTTCTTAGCTGGGAAAAAGGCGCCGAACAGCTCCTCGCTGTTGTCGGCGATGATCGGCATGCACCCGAAACACCTTCAGAGGCAGAGCTGTCAGCGCTGACAGAGGCTCAAGGTGTCGAAATAGACGGAGCAGCTGCAGCGGATGTTCCGGACTGGCTTTGGCCGCATTTTGAAGATGCTTTTGGAGACAGGGCTGTTGCAGAAGGACAAGCTCTGGCTGCACGTGCGCCGATCGACTTGCGTGTGAACACACTCAAATACGACCGTGAACGGCTGTTGAAACGTCTGGCGCATGTCAATGCGGTTCCGTGCCCCTGGTCACCGGCAGGTCTTCGAATTTATCCCACGCCCGGTGCCTTGCGAATGCCGCATGTTCAGGCGGAAGAAGCCTATCAAAAGGGCTGGTTTGAACTGCAGGACGAGGCCAGTCAGATGGCTGCTTTGCTGGCAGGTGCCAAACCAGGCGACCAGGTTTTGGATTTTTGCGCCGGTGGCGGTGGCAAGACTCTCGCATTGGCGGCCGCAATGGAAAACAAGGGCCAAATTTACGCCTTTGATGCGGACCGACTGCGTTTGGCGCCGATCCATGAGCGATTGAAGCGTGCCGGCGCCCGGAACATCCAGGTGCGCGATCCGGCCAGTTCCTCGCTGGACGATCTGATCGGCGAGATGGATCTGGTGTTCATTGATGCCCCATGCACCGGCACCGGTGTCTGGCGGCGCCGGCCGGACAGCAAATGGCGCCTGTCGGATAAGGCTCTGGAGGACCGGATTGTCGACCAGCGCAACGTTCTGGATCGAGCCGCGCAATATGTAAAACCCGGTGGCCGCCTTGTGTATGCGACCTGTTCGGTTCTGCCGCTTGAAAATACCGGACAAGTCAGCTGGTTCTTGGAGAAATACCAGGACTTCTTATCTGTTTCCGCTGCTGCAAGGTGGCAGGAGTGCGCGGGCGGCGGTTCGGCAGCGGTGGAGCTGCCGGCATACGCTACCGCGCGCGGCGACATAACCCTGTCTCCGGCTTCGACCAATACCGACGGGTTTTTCGTCTCGATCTTGGAGAAATCGCAATAGCGATTTGAAGGCTCAGCTGATCAGGTCGATGCGGCCAAATCGTTGGCGTTATCCGGCGAGTCGCGCTCGCCGGTCAGTTTTACAATAAGATCGCCGATCCGCTGTCTCAAATCCTCTGGCAAGGGTTTGTTTGCTGCGACACTCGTGAGCACGGCCTGCGCGTCTTTGGGACGGGACAGGGCGGCAAGAGCCGCGCCGAGCGCATTGCCGGCGCCGATTGCAGCCGGGTTGTCGTCATAGGCGTCATTTGCAAAGGCGAGGGCGATGCCGTGTTCGCCCAGTTTCCGGCTGATAACGCTGATCCGCACCTTCAGCTCGTTGTTTTTTTCGTCGAGATTGAGCGCTTCAACAAAATCCTGGCGTGCTTCTTCCAGCCGGCCCGCGGTCTGAAGGGCGTCGCCTCGGGCGAGCAGCCCGTCCATTTCCTTCGGCTTGAGGGCAATGGCGCGATCGGCCAGGTCTATGGCCTCGTCGATCCGCTGCCTACGTTTGAGCACATGCGAAAGACCAAGCAGGGCCGGGCGGTAGTCCGGATCGATCTGGAGAGCCTTGCGAAACGCCGCAACGGCCGCGGAGGCCTGCGGGTCATGCGCTTTGGAAGCTGCATAAAGGCTCAATGCGGGCGCAGAGCCCGGCATGATTTCAACCAGATGCGCAGCCGGTTTTTCCGCATCTTGGGCACGCCCGGTTTTCAAATAGACACTCGCGAGTCCATAAAGCGCGTTTCTATTGTCCGGCGCCGCTTTCAGTACTTCCAGAAAATTGGTCTCGGCGGTTTCATAGTCTTCCATCAGCAGCTGGCAGTTTCCAAGACTTGCACGGGCGGAAACATGCTCGGGATCGGCGAACACGATCCGGCGCAGCTGCGACACCGCTTCGTCGAGAAAACCCGAGCGGAGCAATGAGACTGCAGTGCGATAGGCGATTTCCGTGTCCTCGGGCGCAAGTTCGAGCGCGCTTAGATAAGCTGCCAGCGCTTTGTCGTCTTCCCCCTTGGTTTCGTGAGCGATGGCGCGCTCGAAAGCCATTCTGGCAGCAGAAGTCATTCCAAAGGTCCTTTCGCCGCGATGGGCGGTGCGGCCGGCGAATCGTTTTGCTTGCCGACAATGCTTGCGTCCAATGGTGGGCGAGGCTCAGGAGTTAAGGAAGACGGAGGGCTGATTTTCCTGTTGATCGCACAAGCTGCCCGGAGTTTCGGCAACAGAAATTCGCTGGGAGTGGACCACCAGCCAAAAGAAGGTTTTTTCGGTTCAATTTCGCCGAAAAGGCAGATAAAAGCGCGCCATGACACATCATCACGACCGCCTCCTTATCATCGACTTTGGTTCGCAGGTGACCCAGCTGATCGCCCGGCGCCTGCGCGAGCTGAATGTCTACTGCGAAATCCACCCGTATCAGAATGTTACCGACGCGTTTTTGGCCGCGTTTGGGCCCAAGGCCGTGATCTTCTCCGGTGGACCGGATTCCGTAACGCGGGAAGGGTCTCCGCGCCCGCCGGAAAGCGTCTACAGTCTCGGCGTTCCGATCCTCGGGATCTGCTATGGCCAGCAAGTGATGATGCAGCAGCTGGGCGGCGAAGTGCATGGTGGCAAGATTTCCGGCGGGGGCGGCACCGCAGAATTCGGCCGCGCCTTCGTGACGCCTGCCGGGTCGGATCTTTCGATCCTGAACGGCTGGTTTGCAGGCGGCAGGGAACAGGTCTGGATGAGCCACGGCGATCACGTCGCCAAGCTCGCGCCTGGGTTCGAGGTTTTCGGCACTTCGCCAAACGCGCCTTACGCGATTACAGCGGACACCAGCCGGAATTTTTACGCCGTTCAGTTCCACCCGGAAGTGCACCACACACCGAACGGCAAGACGCTTTACGAAAATCTCGTCAAGCTGGCCGGTTTCACCGGTGACTGGACCATGGGCGCCTACAAGGACGATGCGATCGAGAAGATCCGTCAGCAGGTCGGCGACAAGAAAGTCATCTGTGGTCTGTCCGGCGGCGTTGACAGCTCTGTCGCTGCTGTCCTGATCCACGAGGCCATCGGTGATCAGCTCACCTGTGTGTTCGTCGACCACGGACTGATGCGGCTCAACGAGGCGGAAGAGGTCGTCTCGATGTTCCGGGACAACTACAACATCCCGCTGATCCACGCCGACGAAAGCGATCTGTTTCTCGGTGAACTGGACGGCCAGTCCGACCCGGAAACCAAGCGCAAGATTATTGGCAAGCTGTTCATTGACGTCTTCCAGAAACACGCCAATGAGATCGAGGGTGCTGAATTCCTGGCTCAGGGCACACTCTATCCGGACGTGATCGAGAGCGTCAGCTTCTCAGGTGGGCCTTCGGTGACGATCAAGTCGCACCACAATGTCGGCGGCCTGCCGGAAAAGATGGGCTTGAAACTGGTTGAACCTCTTCGCGAGCTGTTCAAGGACGAGGTGAGGGCGCTTGGCCGCGAACTCGGCCTGCCCGAGAGCTTCATTGGCCGGCATCCATTCCCGGGACCAGGCCTTGCCATCCGCTGTCCCGGCGAAATCACCCGCGACAAACTTGAGATCCTGCGCAAGGCGGACGCCGTCTACATCGATCAGATCCGCAAGCACGGCCTTTACGACGAGATCTGGCAGGCGTTTGTTGCGATTCTGCCGGTGCGCACGGTCGGTGTGATGGGCGATGGCCGGACTTACGATTACGCCTGCGCTCTGCGCGCTGTAACTTCCGTAGACGGAATGACCGCCGACTACTACCCGTTCAGCCATGAATTCCTAGGCGAGACGGCAACCCGGATCATCAACGAGGTCGAAGGCATCAACCGTGTGACCTACGACATCACCTCGAAACCTCCGGGCACGATCGAGTGGGAGTGACGCTCGCCCTTTTGCGCGGATAAGCTTGTCTCCCATGCGCATTGTCATCCTGACGGACAACTCTGACCGGCATTTCTACTTCTGCAACAAGATCATCGCAGAAACGGGAGGCGTTGTCGGGGTTGTGACCGGCGGTAAGGAGATCCGCCGGTCCGCTGCAGAGGAGTTTAAACGGGCTTGGGGACGGCATTTCGCTCGGACAGTCCAAAAACGCGTTTTTCAAGTCCTCTACAAAAACGCCGGTCTCACAGTGAAGGCTGAAAAGAAGCGGGCGGAAAAAGCGGCGTTTGGCGGAGAAACGCAGCGTTTTGCGGACCGTTACAACCACCTTCACCTTGCAGCAGTCGGACCGGACGACAGATCGATCAATGACGCGCGCTTTGTTGAGCTCGTCCGCGCCCAAAAACCGGATCTGATCGTCGTCATGGGCACCTGTTTGATCGGGCGCCGGTTGATGGACTGCGCCCCGCTTGTGCTCAACATGCACACGGGTTTGTCACCCTATTATCGCGGCGGGCGAACCAATTTCTGGCCTTTCGTTGAGGGCGAACCAGGGTATTTCGGGGTGACGATCCACAAGATGTCCGGGGGCATAGACGCGGGCGATATTCTCCATAGCCGCCGTATAGCGGTATCGGCAGGCGATGATTTTGGAACCATCAATTCACGGGCGATTGTTACCGGGACGGACCTGATGATTGATGTGATCCGGCGCGTTTCAGACGGTTCTGCCGCGTTCTTGCCGCAATGGACTTGCGGCAGGCTGTACTTTGACAAGGATTGGGATTTCCGAAAGGCTTCCGTCTATCTGAGAAACCGGGACCGGGTGGTTCAGGCAGCAATCGCGCAACAGGACGATGGCGGTGCCAGTGACATCGCGACCGTCGACAACGGGAAGCAAGTGTTTGGCTGACGGATCAGTAAATCGCAGCTTTTCGCATGTCCTGCTGTACCATGGCGCCTACGCAAGGGTACCGGCCGAACTCGGCAGCAGTCTTCACAATGTGACGCCTGATGCGCTTTTCCGGCAGCTGGAGTGGATGAAACAGCACTTTGATGTGGTGCGGCTCGACGACCTGCTGAACATGGAGGACCGGCGCGGCACGGTCTCGGTCACATTTGACGATGCTTACAAAAGCGTCTTCGATGAAGCCCTGCCGGTTCTGGAAACCTTGCAGGTTCCCGCAACTGTTTTTGTGATCGGTTGTACCTTGTCGGGTGACATTTTCTGGCGCGACAAAGTCAGGCTTTTGATCAGTGCCGGTCATGTCGAACGATTTGTTGACTGGGCCGAAGCCTTTTGCGCGGCAAATGGCATCACAAAGGGAAATTTTTACAAGCGCAGCAAAGATCCAGCGGTCGATAGCCGGAAGATCGATGATTTGATGGCAGACTTCCTGACGGCGTTCGGAAACACGCAAGAGGATGTCACTCGTTTTTGTGTCGATGCCGGAACAGATCTTCCGCGCCATGAACTTCTTGCCTACGGAAATCACAGCTTAAACCACTATGTGTTTTCGTCGCTCCAAAACGCTGTCCAGCGAGATCAGATACAAGCGAACAAAGAGGTTTTGGCGCGCATGAACCTGCCGGTCTCGGACGTGTTTTCCATACCGTTTGGCGGCTTGGACACGTTTACGCCTCATACGCTCAGGTGTATCGGCGACAGCGGGTACCGGGCAGCCCTTTTGTCGCGTGGCCGGTTAAATGCGCAAAATACCGGCGCCTTGGCAAAACTGAGCGGTTTTCCGGTCATTGAAAGATATATGCCGCCTGGAACCCTTGCCGAGTTTCAGCATCAAGTCTCTGTTTTGGAAAAAGCCGCCTTGGGCTAAGTCTCTTGGGAGCAAAACAGGCTATCGAGCGCAGGAAATGCACATGGCTGCCGCCGGATCGATTTCGAGACGCTTGTCGGCAATGTCATCTCCACATTCAACGCAACATCCGTAATCGCCGTCCTCAAGCCGTTTAAGTGCCGCGTCGATGCGCTGGATTTCAGTCCGTCTCTGCCGTTCGGAAGCCTGTGCCATGGCCTGCCCCTGCAACGCATCCATCCGGGACAAGCGGCCGACAGATTGCTGATCGAGGGCGACCGGCTCCCGCGACGTAGCGGAGAGGTTGCTGATATCTTCCAGCTCGCGTCTCAAAGCATGCAGTTTGTCCCGTATGAGTTTGTCTGTGAGCGCCATTTTTCCTCCCTGTTCCGGATTTTTACGTAAGGTTCGAAAAATGGAAAGGGATTGGCAACACATTTCGGGAACACTTGGCAACTGAAAGCAGTCTTCTTCTCGCACAGGCGAGGGGGCGGATCAGGAGATGCCAGGTGCAAACGCGGGAAAACACAGCCTATAGCGGACTTACCGAACTCCTGAATGTTGAAGCGTCCATGCGCGGATACAATGCGTTTATCGTCAATCACTTCGTACGCGAGTTGTCCGGCTGTCGGAAAGTGGCCGATTTTGGAGCAGGGATTGGTACCTTGGCCGAGATCTTTGCCGACAAGACAGGTCGTTTGCCATCTTGTGTTGAGATCGATGAGACGAACAAAGCGATTCTCGGCCAGCGCGGATTTCCGGTCTATGACACGATCGACGCGATGCCGGATGGTCTGGATGGTTTTTTCAGCTCCAACGTTCTTGAGCACATTGAGGATGATGTGTCCGTTTTGAAGCAAATGCATGCAAAGCTTGCGCCCGGCGGCAAGGTCGCGCTCTATTTGCCTGCGTTTCAGGTGCTTTACTCCGGATTAGACGAGAGCGTTGGCCATTACCGCCGGTATGGCCGCAAGGAAATCTGTTCAAAGCTCAAGCAAGCTGGCTTCCAGGTGAACAAGGTCCGGTTTGTCGACTGCATCGGCTTCTTTGCATCTCTTTTGGTTCGGTTTTGGGGCTACAATCCGCAAGACGGTTTGGGCAGCCAGGCATCGCTGAATTTCTACGACAAGTTCGTGTTTCCGGTAAGCCGCGAAATCGATGCGCTTGGCCTTCGCATGCTGTTCGGTAAAAACATATTGGTTATTGCCGAAAAACCAGCCTAACCGGGATTCCGTCACGCGTGTGTTCGCCTCGGTCCGCCATGCGTTGAACTAAGCTGACAGCTTCGTGATTTTCGCCCATAAGCGCGCCGATGCACATTGGTGCCTTGAGCGGTGCAGGAGGTTTGCGTGATCCACTTATTGAAAGCCGGAGTGTTTGCCATTTCACTTGTTGTGAGCGTGGTTCCCGCAGCGGGGGGGGAAGTTGAAATCGTTGATGCCAAAGCCTCTTCAAGCGGCGGAACGTGGCGCTTTTCGGTCACGCTCAAACACGGCGACACCGGCTGGGATCACTATGCGGACCTGTGGCAGGTCATCGGTCCAGAAGGTCAGGTGCTCGGCGAACGCATTCTTTTGCATCCCCATGTAGAAGAACAGCCTTTCACGCGAGCCTTGTCCGGCGTCGCGATCCCCGATGGGATTTCAGAGGTCAAGATTCGAGCGCGCGACAGCGTTCACGGCTTTTCGGATCAGGAATATACCGTCCGTCTCGACTGACTATCAGGTCAAGTTGTGTGACGACTTTAAAACAATATATTTCAATAAATAATGCGGCTATTTTCAATAAGAACTTCAGTTTGAAGACTTGCTCTATTCCCGGATACGCAGAGTTTATTGACCCACGAAGGCCAGCACCCCATCTGCCACGAACTGTACTGAAAGAGCGGCAAGCAGAACCCCCAGTAGCCGGGTAATGACCAACTGCGCCGTTTCACCGAGCATGCGTTCAATCCGTTCAGCGGCGAGGAATGCGAGCAGGCACAGGCCAAGGATCACCAGAATCACACCTCCCAGGCCGGCATAGGCCACAGTGTCCGGTGCCTGGCTTGACAGCAGAATAATCGCCGAGATCGCTGCTGGGCCGGCAATCAGCGGGATCGCAAGCGGAAATATGGCAATTTCATTGATCGTACCATGATGCGATTCGACCGACTCGACGGCCTTTTCCGCGGTTTCGGTTTTCCGCTCTTGTCTTTTGCCGAACACCATCTCGATTGCGATGATGAACAGAAGGATCCCGCCTGCAACCCGGAAGGCGGAGACGGAAATACCGAGAATGTTCAAAACCGTCTGGCCAGACACGTAAAACACCAGCAAAATCAATGCGCCTGTGACCGTCGCACGGATCGCAACCCGCCGGCGGTCTTGTGTCGACATTCCAGCCGAAACGGCCAGGAACATGGGCGCCAGCCCGACGGGATCGATGGTGACGAACAGGGTTGCAAAGGCGTTGATGAAGAAGTCGGTCATGGGTCCCGCAAGGTCAGAAAACAGCCGGTTTTGCCGCCGGTTTTACGTCAATTAGCCGGTTTTGGGCAGCTCGCAGGGCAAATCAATTTGGCTACCTGTGAATAGTCCGTGTAAGTCACTGAAATACCGATATAATTAGACGGTTAGAAAAGACGCGCGGATTTGGTGAGCCATCCGGAATCGGATATAAGGGAGCCAGCAATAACAAAGAAATGAGTGTCTCCTTGGCAGACCAGGATAACAGCACACCGTCAGGCGCTTCGCCCTCCGACATCAAGCCGATCTCAATCGTCGACGAAATGAAAGCGAGCTATCTCGATTACGCCATGAGCGTGATCGTTTCACGCGCGCTTCCGGACGTTCGGGACGGACTGAAACCGGTCCATCGCCGCATTCTGTATTCGATGAATGAAAACGGCTATGAATGGAACAAGCCGTACCGCAAGTCCGCACGCGTGGTCGGCGATGTGATCGGTAAATACCACCCGCATGGTGACAGCGCGATCTACGAAGCGCTTGTCCGCATGGCGCAGCCGTTTTCTCTTAGGCTGCCACTGATCGACGGCCAGGGCAATTTCGGCTCGGTTGACGGCGATCCCGCGGCGGCCATGCGCTACACCGAGTGCCGGCTGCAAAAAGTCTCCCACAAGCTTCTGGATGACATCGACAAGGATACCGTCAATTTCCAGGACAACTACGACAACTCCGAGACCGAACCGGTCGTTCTGCCGGCCAAATTTCCAAACCTGCTTGTCAATGGCGCCGGCGGCATTGCGGTCGGCATGGCGACGAACATTCCGCCGCACAATCTGGGCGAAGTGATCGACGCGGCAATCGCGATCATGGACAATCCGGCCATTACGCTGCCTGAGCTGATGGACATTGTCCCGGGGCCTGATTTCCCGACGGGCGCGATGATCCTTGGACGCTCCGGCATTCGCTCCGCATATGAGACCGGGCGTGGTTCGGTCGTAATGCGGGCCAAGGTCGACGTAGAGGAGGTCCGCAAGGACCGCAATGCGCTGATTGTCACGGAGATCCCGTATCAGGTCAACAAATCGACCATGATCGAGAAAATCGCCGAACTGGTCCGCGACAAGCGTGTCGAGGGCATTTCGGACATTCGCGATGAAAGTGACCGGTCCGGCATGCGGGTGGTAATCGAGCTCAAGCGCGATGCGGTGCCGGATGTTGTCCTGAACCAGCTTTACCGTTTCTCGCAGCTGCAGACCTCCTTCGGCTGCAACATTGTTGCGCTGAACGGCGGCAAGCCGGAGCAAATGAACCTGTCGGACATGTTGAAGGCTTTTGTTGCCTTCCGCGAAGAGGTTGTCGGCCGCCGCACACGCTTTCTTTTGAAAAAGGCGCGCGACCGGGCTCATATTTTGGTCGGGCTCGGTATTGCCGTTGCCAATATCGATGAAGTCATCCAGCTGATCCGAACGGCTCCGGATCCGGCAACTGCCCGCCGGCAACTGATGGAACGCAACTGGCCGGCCAAGGATGTCGAGCCGCTGATCCAGCTGATCGACGATCCGCGCCACATGGTCCAAGCGGACGGCACCTACAAACTGTCCGAGGAGCAGGCCCGCGCCATTCTGGATCTGAGGCTCCAGCGCCTGACGGCTCTCGGCCGCGATGAAATCGATGATGAACTGAAGAAAATCGGCTCTGAAATCTCCGACTATCTGGACATTTTGCGCTCGCGTGCCCGCATTCAGGACATCATCCGCACCGAGCTGACCGAGATCAAGGACGAGTTTGCAACCCCGCGCCGCACGGAAATCACCGAGGGCGGTGCCGATTTCGACGATGAAGACCTGATCCAGCGCGAAGACATGGTCGTGACCGTGTCCCACAACGGCTACATCAAACGCGTGCCGCTCGCGACCTATCGCGCGCAGCGCCGGGGGGGCAAGGGCCGCTCCGGCATGGCGACAAAGGACGAGGATTTCGTCACGCGCCTGTTCGTCGCCAACACCCATACGCCCGTGCTGTTCTTCTCGTCGCGCGGCATTTGCTACAAGATGAAGGTCTGGAAGCTGCCGCTTGGCGGTCCGACCTCGCGCGGCAAGGCGCTCGTCAACATGCTGCCGCTGCAGCAGGGCGAGCAGATCAGCTCCATTTTGCCGCTGCCCGAGGATGAGGACAGCTGGGCAAATCTCGATGTCATGTTTGCCACGGTGCGCGGCACCGTGCGCCGGAACAAGTTGTCCGATTTCGTTCAGATCAACCGCAACGGCAAGATCGCCATGAAACTGGAAGACGGCGACGGTATTGTTGGCGTGGACACCTGTTCCGAGCATGACGATGTGATGCTGACCACGGCCTCTGGCCAGTGCATCCGATTCCCCGTGCCGGATGTGCGTGTGTTCTCCGGCCGCAACTCCGTTGGTGTCCGGGGCATTCGCTTGGCGGATGACGACAAGGTCATTTCCATGCAGATCCTGCACCATATTGACGTAACCGCCGAAGAGCGGGCGGCCTATCTCAAGCTGTCCCGGGCCATGCGCGGCGAAGCCGATGAAAACGGCAACGGCGCGGATGAAGACGGTGTTGTTGCCGGCGATCTGCCGCAGGAACGGTATGCCGAAATGAGCGCGGCCGAGCAGATTATCCTGACGATCTCGGAAAACGGCTACGGCAAACGGACGTCCTCCTTCGAATACCGGGTGACCGGCCGCGGCGGCAAGGGCATTACGGCCATGGCCGTGAACGACCGCAATGGGGAGTTGGTGGCGTCGTTCCCGGTTGAAGAGAGCGATCAGATCATGCTGGTCACCAATGGCGGGCAACTGATCCGCTGTCCGGTTGGCGGCATCCGGATCGCGGGCCGCGCGACCCAGGGTGTGATAGTCTTCAAAACGGCAAAGGACGAAAAGGTTGTTGCTGTCGAAGGGATTAGTGAGGTCGATGAGGACGAGGATCTGGAAGGGGCAGAAGGTGAGGCACCGGAAGGTGAAGCGCCACAGGATGGGGCTCCTGACGGCGGCGACGCGCCGAACGCTCCCGGCGACGATACCCCGGAAGACTGATCTTCAGTCAAGCCTTTAACGACAACAGCGGCCAGGTTTACCTGGAGCCGCTGTTTGCCGTTCTGGGGAGGAAGGTCGTCTTACAGTTCGGAAGCCGGAAAGCGGCTCAAAATAGTTTCGTTAACGGTCGGAGTGGCTTGCTCGACGGTAACGAATTGCACGTGGCGTACGTTTTGCGCGCCGGAAAGTGCCGCGGCACAGTCCGTGCTCCATGCGCCCCATGCCTGACCTTCGCAGAGGTTTCTAGCTGGGATTGATGCGGCCATAGCGGACTTCGTTGCGATGTTGCCCTGTGTCTCGGCAACGCCTGCATTGGAAGCGCTCATGGAGCTGGCCGGCTGAAGTGTTGCGAAAATCACCATGAGGCTCATCAGGAATGCGCTTGCCAGAATAACAGCGACCTGAAGAAAACCAGCAGGATGGGTTGTTGCTGATGCACTGCCAAATGCGTCGGTTGCCTGACGTTGAACTTTGGCGTCGTGATGTGAACGGTCGAAGCTCATGGGTCTCTCCTTCAAGGCTCGTTGCCCTTCGTTGATGAGATCGTTTTCTCATTGTTTTGGCCAGAAAACCGTGATCGGCATCACACTATGCACGCATTCGGTCCGGGGGCGTTTTCCAGAGTGCTGAACTGCGACCTTGTTCGCGAGCGCGTGGCAGAGTAGGAAAACCTCATGACTCGCATCGCGCTTTATCCCGGATCATTCGATCCAGTCACAAACGGCCATGTCGATATTCTTCGTCAATCGCTTGCATTGGCGGACAAGGTGGTCGTCGCCATCGGGATTCATCCCGGAAAAACACCACTGTTCAGCTTTGAAGAACGAGTCGATTTGATTCATGCGTCCGCTGATGAACAGTTTCCGGCCGAAGACGCCCGGCGGATCGAGGTGATTTCGTTTTCAAACCTCGTCATCGACACGGCCCGTGAACAAGGTGCTGCCTACCTCGTGCGCGGTCTGCGCGACGGCACCGACCTCGACTACGAAATGCAGATGGCCGGCATGAACGGAACGTTGGAGCCTCATATCCGTACGGTTTTCCTGCC
This sequence comes from Roseibium hamelinense, assembly GCF_007830545.1. Taxonomy (GTDB): domain Bacteria; phylum Pseudomonadota; class Alphaproteobacteria; order Rhizobiales; family Stappiaceae; genus Roseibium; species Roseibium hamelinense. Next base: position 602,974 of record NZ_VLLF01000001.1, on the reverse strand, counting down.
TGCGTCCCCGAGCGTACGCCACATCACCGCCACCCTTGTCCGGCAGATCGCGAAAATGGGCGGCGATATCACCGCTTTTGTACCGGAAAGCGTGGCGGACCCCTTACGCCGCCGCGCGGCCAAGTAGCCGCCGCGCATCAGCAACGTATTCATCCACATGAAAGATGGAGCATCCCTGTGACACGATTTCTCACCTTGTTTGCGGTGGTTGCGGCCTTTGTGCTGTTGCCGTTCACCGCTATGGCTCAGGACCTTGACCCTGAAAACACCCTATATCTCGACTTGAAGGACGGCCGGGTGACGATCCAACTGCGCCCGGATCTGGCACCGAACCACGTGGCGCGGATCAAGGACCTGACCCGCGAAGGCTTCTATGACGGCATTGTCTTCCACCGTGTGATTGACGGCTTCATGGCCCAAACGGGCGACCCGACCGGAACCGGCATGGGCGGGTCGGACAAGGCGGATCTGAAGGCGGAATTCAACAATGCACCATTCAAGCGCGGTGCTCTGGGCATGGCGCGTGCAGGAGATCCCGACAGCGCGAATTCCCAGTTTTTCATCATGTTTGCCGATGGCGACTGGCTGAACGGAAAATACACCGTTTGGGGCGAGGTGGTTGACGGGATGGAGCATGTTGATGCTATCACCCGCGGGGAACCGCCCGCGAACCCGGACAAGATCATCAAAATGCAGGTTGCAGCCGACGCTGCCTGACCGATACGACAACACCTTCCCAGAGTTTGGAGACAGCCGACATGGCAGATATCAAAGATCCTGAAAACACCTTGCTTATGGAAACCACTCAAGGCCCGGTGGTCATTGAGATGAAACCGGACCTTGCCCCGAACCACGTGGCGCGGATCAAGGAACTGGTGCGTGAAGGGTTTTATGACGGGATCGTTTTTCACCGCGTAATCGACGGCTTTATGGCGCAAACAGGCTGTCCGAATGGAACCGGAACAGGTGGTTCCGGTCAGAAACTGAAAGCAGAGTTCAACAAGGCGAACCACAAGCGCGGCGTCTGTTCCATGGCGCGCGCTCAAAACCCGGATTCTGGCGACAGCCAGTTCTTCATCTGCTTTGCCGATGCCTCTTTCCTCGACGGCCAGTACACTGTCTGGGGCGAGGTGCTCGAAGGCATGGACAATGTCGACAAGATCAAGCGCGGCGAGCCGGTTGTCGACCCGGACAAGATCACCTCGTTGAAGGTCGCTGCCGACGCGGCCTGATTGGTGGTGACTGGTCGAAATCTTCGGCGCTCCGGGCAACCCCGGGGCGCCTTTCTTGTTTGCCCGCCCCTTTATGCCGGATTGGGTTGACCGTTAAAGGCGCTCCGTCTAAGAGCCGTGCGACCTGCCTGAAGCACGGTAAAGCCTGCGCTCGGCAAATCCTTTCTCTTAATGACCCGGATAGCATGGCTCGATGCGCGTAGATCTGTTTGATTTCGACCTGCCGAATGAACGCATTGCGTTGAGGCCCGCCCGCCCGCGGGACAGTGCCCGCATGCTCGTTGTCCGGCCTGAGGGGTCGTTAGCTGGAGCGCCGGACCTTCAGGATAGGGGCGTTCGAGATCTGCCAAATCTTCTGGAGCCTGGCGACGCGCTGGTTTTCAACGATACCAAGGTGATCCCGGCGCAGCTTGAGGGAACACGCACGCGCGGCGACGCGGTTGCCAATATCAGTGCCACGTTGCATCTGCGGGCATCCGGCGACACGTGGTGGGCCTTCGTCCGCCCGGCCAAAAAGCTGCAAACCGGCGATAAAGTGGTGTTCAAAGGCGCAGAAGGCGCGGAACTTGCCGCAAACGTCTTGGAAAAAGGCGATGCCGGGGACGTCCTGTTGCGCTTTGACGAAAAAGGTCCAGTCCTGGACGCTGCAATCGCGGCTGTCGGTCACATTCCGTTGCCGCCTTACATTGCCCAAAAGCGCGGCGAGGACGCGCAGGACCGTGAAGACTACCAGACCGTTTATGCAGAGAAGGATGGCGCGGTTGCTGCCCCGACAGCCGGCCTTCATTTCACGCCGGAACTCCTGGACGCCCTCGATCAACGCGGGATCGAACGGCACATCGTCACGCTGCATGTGGGGGCGGGGACGTTCCTGCCGGTCAAGAGCGACGAGACCGAAGACCACAAGATGCATGCCGAATGGGGTGAAGTGACAGCAGAAACTGCGACCGCCCTTAAGGCGGTTCAGGCGCGCGGCAACAAGGTGGTTGCGGTTGGCACCACATCCCTTCGGATCCTGGAAAGCGCTGCGCAGGGTGATACCGGGCTTGAGCCGTTCCGCGGCGAGACGTCGATCTTCATCACACCTGGATACCGGTTCAGGGCGATTGACGGACTGATGACGAATTTCCACCTGCCGCGCTCAACCTTGTTCATGCTGGTTTCGGCGTTCAGCGGCCTGGAAACCATGCAACGGGCCTATGCCCATGCGATTGAGACAGACTACCGGTTTTACAGCTATGGAGATTCGTCCCTGCTGTTCCCGGCTGAAACGGCTGCCAGAGGTTAAACACATGACAAATCAGACCCAAAAGCCGTTTTCGTTCAAGCTTTTAAAAACCGACGGGCTGGCGCGGCGCGGTGAGATCACAACGCCGCACGGTACGGTCCGAACCCCGACCTTTATGCCGGTGGGCACGCAGGCCACCGTCAAGGCGATGTATCCCGGGCAGGTGCGTGAGACGGGCGCGGATGTGGTCCTCGGCAATACCTATCATCTGATGCTCCGCCCGACGGCCGAACGCGTTGATCGGCTCGGCGGACTGCACACCTTCATGAACTGGCCACACACCATCCTCACCGACAGTGGTGGGTTTCAGGTCATGTCCCTGGCGCAGCTGAGAAAACTGGATGAAGACGGTGTCCGGTTCCAAAGCCATATCGATGGCCAGAAGTATCACCTGACGCCGGAACGGTCTGTCGAGATCCAGGGCTTGCTCGGATCGGACATCCAGATGCAGCTGGATGAATGCATCAAACTGCCAAGCCCGGAAGAAGAAGTTCAGCGGGCGATGGAGCTGTCCTTGAGATGGGCGGAACGCTCACGTGTGCAGTTCGAAAAGATGGGCGGTCCCGCCAAGGGGCAGGGGCTTTATGGTATTGTCCAGGGCGGCGATGTTCCGCATCTGCGCGTGCGCTCGGCCGAAGAACTGGCAAAGATGCCGTTTGAAGGCTATTCCGTCGGAGGGCTCGCGGTCGGAGAACCCCAGGATGTCATGCTCAAGATGCTCGAGGTCACAACTCCGGTCATGCCGGCGGACAAGCCGCGCTATCTGATGGGCGTTGGCACGCCGGACGATTTGCTTGAGAGCGTTGCGCGCGGGATCGACCAATTCGACTGTGTCATGCCCACACGGGCGGGTCGCCATGGCCTGGCTTACACTCGCTTTGGCAAGGTCAACCTGAAGAACGCGCGCCATATGGATGATCCGCGTCCGCTGGACGCGGAAAGCGCGTGTCCGGCGGCAAGCAGCTACAGCCGGGCCTATCTGCATCATCTCGTGCGCGCAAACGAAGCTTTGGCAGCCATGTTGCTTACCTGGAACAACCTTGCCTACTACCAGTTCCTGATGCAGGGCATGCGTGATGCCATTGACGAGGGACGGTTCGAATATTTCCGTCTCAAGACCAAGGCAGATTGGGCAAAGGGCGACATCGCCGCCCTTTGACTTCTGAGATCAGGCGGCCACGCCTGGAGATTTTGTCAAATAGCATCCTGATATGCGCCAAGAGCCGTCTTCCTGCAGTTCAAAGCTGTAAAGCGCCAGCCATGAACCGCCTTTGGGGCCGGTGACATATACTTCCTGCATGGGCCCATGCGGCGTATCGCGCGTACTGCCGAATGTGACAGACTGCGGACGGTACACGGGCTGATAACCCTGCTTGACCATCTGCATGAAAAACTCGGGATTTTGAAACCGCTGCTGAAGGGAGCGCGTTGCAAACGAATAGGCAGCTGCAGCATCGCCGCGCTGAAAGGCGTTCATCTGGTTCTTGATGATCTTCTGAAAGGCCGCGCCATCTCCGGCGGTTTGAGCGGAAGCGCTGCCCGCTGCAAAGATCATTGCCCCGAATACCCAAAGGCAGAAAGTCAGGACCCGCATTCTGGTTTCTCCTTTTCACTGTTTCCGATCAATACTACGCGAAAATACGGTGAAAGGATCTTTGATATTACGATCAAGGGTCCGTGATTGAAATAAAATTTCTTAGATCTTTGCCCTCACAAACGCCAAAGCACTGCATTTTCTGGCGTTTTTTGGCGCTCAAGTTTTGCCGGAATGTCTGCGACGAGACATTTTTTTCACCAATCAGTTCGCGGATGCGGGACCAAGTGTCGCCATCGGTGAGAAATGTGTCATGCGGGACGGCCAGAACCACCGCATCGGCGCCGGTCAGATCGTGCCATTCTGACAAGGCAATCCCGTATTCCGCATGTGTTTCGACTGGATCCGCCAAAGGGTCGAAGACGTGGACCGCAGCGCCGAAATCTTCCAGTTCGCGAACGAGGTCGACAACCTTCGAATTCCGGGTATCCGGCACATTCGCCTTGTAGGTCAGCCCGAGAACCGCGATTTTCAGAGGCATTGCGCAGCCCAGCTTGACGCAGGCCTGGATCACTTTACCGGCAACAAAAGCTGGCATGGCTTCATTGGTGCCGCGGCCGGCAAGAATGACTTGTGGTGTCAGTCCGATCTCATGCGCCTTGTGCGTGAGGTAATAGGGATCGACGCCGATACAGTGGCCACCAACCAGGCCGGGTTGGAAGGGTAGAAAATTCCACTTTGTCGCAGAGCCGGCCAGCACGTCGCGGGTGTCGATACCCATTGCGTGAAACAACATGGAGAGCTCGTTCATCAGCGCGATGTTGAGGTCGCGTTGCGTGTTTTCAATCACTTTCGCCGCTTCTGCAACTTTGATCGAAGGCGCATGGTGCAATCCGGCTTTGACCGCCGATCCGTAAAGGTCCATCAACCGGCCGGCCGCAGCGGCTGAGCTGGCTGACACGATCTTCACAATATCCTTGAACCCGCGGTCGCGGTCTCCTGGATTGATCCGCTCGGGTGAATAGCCAACCTCAAAATCTTGCCCCAACTTCAGGCCCGATGCTTCCTCAAGAATGGGGACTGCAACCTCTTCCGTGGCTCCTGGAAAGACCGTCGACTCAAATACGACGATCGCACCCGGGCGCATCACGCGGCCAACGGTTGCGGCTGCATCTTTGAATGGGGTCAGGTCCGGGCGCTTTGCCTGATCGACCGGAGTTGGCACAGCCACGATGAAGATGTCGCAGATTTTCAGAGTTTCAGGTCTGTCGGTGAAGGTCAGTCCGGCATGCCCCAATTCGTCCGGGGCAACGGATCCGGTGACATCTTGCTTGCGTTTGAGCGCTGCGATCCGATCGCTTTTCACATCAAATCCGATCACTGTGTGACCAGCTCCGGCAAAGGCAGCGGCAACAGGCAAGCCGACATACCCAAGACCGATCACGGCAATAGATTGCTTGGAAAATGGCTGGCCTGTCATGGGTGGGTCCTAACGGGGAGTCGCAGAATTGGCGAAGCTTTAAAGCAAAATGCTTGCAGGTGAAACGGTGCTTATAGATTGTATTTTTGGCTAATATTGCAATCTATGCGAGAAATGCGCATGATCATATTCCGTTGACGTAATGTAGAGGTGCGCGGGCCGCTGATTGACGCGGGGCCGGGCCCGAAACTGGGGACGGTCATGCAAAGAGATATTCAAATTCAGATGTTTAAGAGACTGTTTGCGCTGCGCGCGCAGGGCAAACACGATGATATGCTGGGGGAGGTGAGCCATATTCCGACCTCGGTATACACATCCTCCGATATCTTTGCCGAAGAAAGGCAACATGTTTTCAATAAACACCCGTTGCTGGCCGGTCCTTCCTCCAATGTTGCCGAGCCCGGCCAGTGCATTGTCAGTGATTGGGACGAATATCCGTTCATCATCGTGCGGGGCGGGGACGGCGTTCTCAGAGCGTTCTTGAACCAATGCCGCCATCGCGGCGCTGAGCTTGTTGCCCGCGAGACCAGCCGCCTCAAAGCGTTTGTCTGCCCTTTTCATGGCTGGTCATATGGGTTGGACGGCAAGCTCAGATCGGTCACCCAGGCCAGACAGTTTCCGGATCTGCAAAAGGAAAACTACGGCTTGCATCCGGTCCCTGTCGCCGAGTTGGGCGGACTCGTTTGGGTTCTACCCGAGGAGCAGCCGGAATTCGACATCGCTGCCTATCTGGGGCCGTTTGCCGATGATCTAAAGAGTTTTGGAATCTCCGATCATGTCAGTTTCACGCAATCGCGGATTGTAAAGAAAGCGAATTGGAAGCTTTTGATCCAGACTTATCTGGAAGGCTATCACGTACCTTATCTACATGCTGAAACCCTGGCAGGGGCCTTTCGCAAGGGCGTGATTGCCTTTGACCGGCATGGTCCGCATTTCCGGTTGTGTGCGGGGCGAACAAACCTTCTCGATGCGCGGGAAATACCAGAGCAAGACCGGCGGATCCTGGATTTCGCATCGGTCTATTATTCGTTCTTTCCCAACGCGTTCTTCATCATGCACCCGGATTATGTGTCGTTGAATCTGTTCCATCCACTGAGCGCGGACCGGACTCTGTGGACCCACGAATTGCTCTACCGGCCCGAGCTCTATGCGGATGAGACAGGCATGGACCGGCTGCAAAAACGCTTCTCGTTTACCAATGACGCCGTGTTCGACAACGAGGATTTTGAGGTCTCAGTGGGTGTCCAGAACGGCATGGCGCGCGGTGGCAACACGGTCCACACACTCGGGCTAGAAGAAGGCCTCTTGACGCTTTTTCAAATGAATGTGGATGCAGCGATCGCTCAGTCTTTGCAATCAACGGACAGTGCCAAAACGGCATCGATATGATCTGAGCAGGTTTCTCTGCCGGTTTGTAGCCTTCGAGAAGCGGTCAGCCCTTCTTGATGACCGTGCCTTGCGCGAGCGCGCACAGGGTTGAGGTGTCACCGCTGACCGCATAAAGCTCACATCGGCAGACGGCTTGCCGTTTACCGGTGCTGACCGATGTTGCCCGTGCGCTGACGAAGTCTCCGGCGGCTGGTTTGACGTAGTTGATCTTGAATTCAGAGGTTAGTGCGTCCCCGCCCAAAGCGATCCCGCCGGCAAAGGTGATAGCGTTGTCCGCAAGATACGAAAGGGCGCCACCATGCACATAACCGTGCTGTTGCTGAACATTTTTTTGTATTGGAAGCCGGAGTTCGACGGAGTTGCCATCCGCATGTGCAAGCTGTGCGCCGACAAACTGCGAAAATGGCTGCGCGTCGAAAATGCCCTTCGTAAGGTCAATGATATTTGTTGTCACGGTTGATCTCCCTGTCCGCACCACAGCTTTAAAAGCACGCTATACGTGCAAACATGGGGAAATCAACCGAAATCTTACGTTTGCGTAAAGGGAAAGCTTTTCATGTGAGCAACGGTCCGGCCTGATCTGGCCGGACACTCTTTCGGCGCCAATTATTCCGCGGCGGTCCGGCTGCTGACCAATGCTGACAGATGCGGCATCACCTCCGCCGCCAGTTTCGGGTCGTCCAAGGCATAGGCAAGGTTTGCATTGATGAAACCGGCCTTGGAGCCGCAATCGTAACTTTCACCCTCGAATTCTACGGAGGTAAACCGTTGAGACTCCATAAGCTTGAGCATGCTGTCGGTCAGCTGGATTTCACCCCCGGCTCCCGTTTCCTGGCCCGATAGCAGACCGAAGATCTCCGGCTGCAGAATGTAGCGGCCTGTTATCATCAGGTTGCTGGGCGCTGTTCCAGGAGCAGGTTTTTCAACCATGCCTGCAATTCTCTGCGCCCGTCCGGTTTGGCCTGCCTCCAATTCCACAATCCCGTATTGATGGGTTTGGTCCATCGGGACTTCTTCAACCGCGATCACATTTCCACCGGCCTCGTTGTAGACGTCAACCATCTGTTTGAGGCAACTTTGCCGTGCTTTGACAATCACATCCGGCAGGAGAATGGCAAAGGGCTCATTGCCGATGATTTCCCGAGCGCACCAGATGGCATGTCCAAGCCCGAGCGGCTCCTGTTGCCGGGTGAAACTGGTTGAGCCCGCAGACGGGCGCAGCTTTTCCAAGAGTTCCAGAGCTTCGGCCTTGTCGCGCCGCTTGAGGGTTTCTTCAAGCTCATATGCGCGATCGAAATGATCGGCGATAACGGTCTTGTTGCGGCCCGTCACGAATACGATGTGCTCAATGCCCGCCGCATGGGCCTCATCGACCACATACTGGATAATCGGCCGGTCGACGATGGTCAGCATTTCCTTGGGCACGGCCTTGGTCGCGGGCAGGAACCTCGTTCCAAGTCCGGCAACGGGCAGGACGGCTTTTCGGATCGGCTTGATCATGAATTTTGTCTTTCATTCATCTGTCTGGCTGCCCGGACATACCTGTGGCCGGGCTGAGCGCACTAAACAACATCAGGGGTTTGTGGGCAAACCATGGCCACACCGTGACATGTTTAACAGCCGGACGCATACAATGATTTTGGACCGGAACGTTTCTGAGCGAGTTGCGGCCCCGGCAAAAGGCCGGTATTGAACGTGCCAATTCGACCAAAGCATAAGTGTACCCACCAAGGACATCTGATGAGCCAAGCCAACTCCACCGTCACCGCTGAAAATGTTTCTTTTGCGAATGACAAAGCCTTCAGCCTTATCGCAGGCCCGTGTCAGATGGAGAGCAAGGCGCATGCGCTGGAGTGTGCAGCAGCCGTCAAGGAAATTGCCGGCGGTCTCGGTATTCCGGTTGTTTTCAAGGCGTCGTTCGACAAGGCAAACAGAACGTCAATCGCGGCAACACGCGGCGTTGGCCTGAAGGACGCGCTTCCTGTTTTTGCCGAGATCAAGGAAACGTATGGCCTGCCAACCCTGACGGACATCCACAATGCCGAGCAATGTGCCCCGGTTGCCGAGGTCGTCGACGTGTTGCAGATCCCGGCGTTTTTGTGCCGTCAAACCGATCTATTGGTCGCCGCTGCCAAAACCGGCGCGGTGATTAATGTCAAGAAGGGGCAGTTTCTGGCACCTTGGGACATGAAAAATGTTCTTGGAAAAATTGTTGAAAGCGGCAATTCGAATGTGCTTCTCACCGAGCGCGGTGCAAGCTTCGGATACAACACATTGGTGAGCGATATGCGGTCCTTGCCGATTATGGCCGAAACCGGCGCACCAGTGATATTCGATGCCACGCACTCTGTGCAGCAGCCGGGGGGACTTGGCACATCTTCAGGCGGGGACCGTCGTATGGTTGCTGTTTTGTCCCGTGCAGCCGTTGCTGTAGGGGTTGGTGGCCTGTTCATGGAAACCCATCCAGATCCCGACAATACGACCTCCTCTGATGGGCCGAACATGATCCCTCTCAAGGATCTTGGGGCCTTGTTGTCCCAGCTCAAGGCGCTTGATGCAGTTGTCAAAGGCCAGCCTTCAGCCGCGTAACCATCGTTTCAGCCGTCCCGAGGGCGGCTTTTCTCTTTATTCCTGACGCTGTCCGCGCAGGGATCGCTTTAAGACCTGAAACCGGAGTGAATTCTATGACCGCCATCGTCGATATTGTGGGACGTGAGATCCTCGATAGCCGCGGCAATCCGACCGTTGAAGTGGATGTTTTTCTGGAAGACGGCTCGTTTGGCCGGGCTGCCGTGCCATCGGGTGCGTCAACCGGCGCACACGAAGCCGTTGAGCTGCGCGACGGTGGCGACCGCTACAAGGGCAAAGGCGTGCTGCAGGCTGTTGATGCGGTCAATGGCGAGATCTTTGAAACCGTCGGCGGCCTCGATGCAGAAGATCAGCTTAAGATCGACCAGGCGATGATCGACCTTGATGGCACGGATAACAAGGGCCGGCTGGGTGCGAATGCGATCCTTGGCGTTTCTCTTGCTGCAGCCCGTGCGGCAGCACAAGCAACCGGCCTGCCGCTTTACCGCTATGTTGGCGGCACGTCTGCACGCACATTGCCAGTGCCGATGATGAACATCATCAACGGCGGGGCGCATGCGGACAATCCCATCGATTTCCAGGAATTCATGATCATGCCTGTCGGCGCGTCATCCTTGCGCGAAGCCGTCCGCATGGGTGCTGAGGTGTTCCACACGTTGAAAAAGGCGCTCAACGATGCGGGGCACAACACAAATGTTGGCGACGAGGGCGGTTTTGCACCCAACCTGGAATCCACCGACGCGGCCATCGGCTTTGTCATGAAAGCAATCGAAACCGCAGGTTACAAGCCGGGTGAAGACATGTTCCTGGCACTTGATGCGGCGTCGACCGAGTTCTTCAAAGACGGCAAATATGTTTTGGAAGGCGAGGGCAAATCTCTCGCGCCGGATGAAATGGCACACTATCTGGCCGATCTCGTGGCCCGTTATCCGATTATTTCGATCGAAGACGGTCTTGCTGAAGACGATTGGGCCGGCTGGAAAGCGGCGACCGACCTGTTCGGAGACAAATGCCAGCTCGTCGGAGACGATCTTTTTGTTACCAACTCCACGCGTCTGCGCCAGGGAATAGAGCAGGGCGTCGCGAACTCTATCCTCATTAAGGTGAACCAGATCGGCTCGTTGTCTGAAACACTTGATGCAGTCGAAACCGCGCACAAAGCCGGCTACACGGCCGTGATGTCGCACCGTTCCGGTGAGACGGAAGATTCAACCATTGCAGACCTCGCAGTTGCAACAAATTGCGGTCAGATCAAAACCGGCTCTCTGGCGCGTTCCGACCGGCTTGCAAAATACAACCAGCTGATCCGGATCGAAGAGGAGCTGGGCCCGCAAGCGGTATTTGCCGGCAGCAGCATTTTGAAGGCCTGATTGAACAGGCCTCTGGATGACAAAGAAGGGGCCGATCCCGGCCCCTGACCCAAGTGTCGGCGTAAAGCCAACTATCAAGCCGAACCTCTTGGTCCAGCAGGGCTATTGGGGTTCGGACTTGTTTTAAAAATCTAAAACAAGTCAAAAACCGCGACTTCCCCAGCTTCGCGCTGATAGCAACATAAATCGCCCGCTTTGCGTCCGCAAATTGGTTATTCACCAGCGCTCCACCTTGTCCTGAATACCGTCGTTTGGCGCACGGAAAACGGGCATTCCTTGCAATGTGAACGAGCGGCAGCAAAGCGGACGATGCGGACCTTCAAGCATTGTTTTTCAAGGTCCGCTTTACAACTTCGTCGAAGATTCTAGCCCTGCACCAATCCCAATGCCATTGCGGCTAGTGCAGCAAAGCCAGCATTCCAAGCAAGTGTGCGCAAACCCACGATGCCGAGAGGATATGTTAAGGCATACACGACACGCGCGGCGACAAAGACAATAGCACCCCATTGCGTCAGAACGTTTGAGGTTCCCAGTAGCTCAGTCGCCAGAACGAGGGGGACGAACAGGACGGCGGCTTCGATGCTGTTTCTGACGGTCCGGTCAAGACGACCAGCGACCGGAGCGTCTGCGTCCACCGGGTGGGCACGGTTGCCGGTCACATATTGCATGCCTTTGGCCCGCGCCAAGATCAAAGGTTGAGCGAGAAGCAGTGCGGCGAACGTCGCTAGAAAGACAAGAAGGGAGATCATCTCGGGGGTCATTTTGCATTTCCTTTCACCATGGTTTGCTGTATTGTCTCGATCAGTACAAAATATACTTAATGGCTTTCAGCGTGCCGAGTCAATCGTTTTGTTTGGAGTAGTACAAAATGCCGCGTGGCCTGGAATTCGATCTCGAGACCGCGAGAGCCGCAATCATGCAGGTGTTCTGGACAAGGGGGTACGAGGCAACGAGCTTGAGTGATCTCGAACGGGCAACGTCACTCGTTCGCACCAGCCTCTACAACTCTTTCGGCAAGAAGCCAGAGATGTTTCTGGACAGTCTGAAGCTGTATCACGAGACGATTGAAAATCAGATCGAGTCCATAACGCAGGGGCGGGGCAGCGAGGCGCTCGTCGATGTGATCAGCGCCATGATGGAAGGATCGGACAAGCCTTCGCAACAGCCTGCTGGATGCCTGATGGTCATGTCAGCGACGCAAAGCAAAACCATCGAACCACGCCATTTGCAGATCGTGAAGGACTACAGACAAATGCTTGTTCGCAAGGCGGAGCGGGTGCTTAAGCGGGACAAGCAATCAGAACGGCTCGCACGACATGTCGATCCCGAAGAAGCTGCAGAATTCTTGATTTGTGTTGTCTGGGGTGCGCTTGCAGCGCAATGCCTCAGTGCCGAGCGCAACACTGCTGCAGCCGGAGCAAAAATGCTTAAGGAAACGATTAAGAACTGGCTCATTGACTGACTAGATGTCTAGACTTCGAAAGAGCGAAACCCGACGTTCGACGGCCATGCAGCATCAAGTACTTTGGGCTCGATGCGGACTTTCGCTGCGGCGTGATCGAATGTCCCGGTGGCTCGGGAAGCGCTTACGAGCCTTCCTGGCGCGAATATCCGCTTCGATAAACGACGACGCCGTTTTACCTGCAACCACATTTAGGTTAGGGGCCGGGCTGCATCCCGGGCCCCTTTTGTCGGGCAGAGCTGACCGTCAGTGCATAGCCTGTTTCGGCTCGGCTGTCCGGGTTTCATCCGCGTGGCGGATCGCAGCTGCGAGCGTTTCGGCTTTCTCGGCACCGGCAACTGCAAAACGGCCATCAATGATAAAGCATGGTACGCCGGTGACGCCCATTTCCTGCGCCTGACCAATTGATTTTTTGGTCTTTTCCAAATCGGAATCTGTTTCCAAAAGCTGTTCGACCAGGTCGGACTGCATGCCGGCGTCCTGCGCGACATCGACCAGCGTTTCCGGATTGGTCAGATCTTTTCCGTCAATGAAATAGGCCTTGAACAGCCGCTCCACAACTTCGTCCTGCAGATCATCTGCGCGTGCCCACAGGATCAGCCGGTGGCAGTCGAGCGTGTTGGGCGACAGCCTGATCCGGTCAAAGGCGAAGGGTATGCCTTCCTCCGCACCAGCAGCTTCGATTTGCTGGTAAAAGCTGAGCGCATTGTTGAGACCACCAAACTTGTCACTCAGATATTGCTGACGGTCTTTGCCTTCTTTTGGCAAGGTGCCGTCCAATTGATACGGATGCCAGCGCACGGAAACGTCGATGTCTGTCACCTGGCGCAAGGCAGCTTCGAGTCGCCTTTTGCCGATGTAGCACCATGGGCACATCACGTCCGAAATCACGTCGACCGTTATCGTTGCGGCTTCGGTCATGTCTTCACTCCATTCTCTCGTAACGATACCCTAAGGCAATTTCCCGGCCACGGCCAGTTCAAGCAAGCTCAAAGGGCCGTGTGTCCCAAGATGGATGTGATCCGCGCCTGAAGCCGCTCCCTGCCGCGTTCGTTCTTGAGCACTGCCACTGGGCCTATGTCGCGCACAACACAAACAAGGTCCTCCTCGCGGCTGGCCGCATCGGCGACCGAGAGCAGTGTGGTGTAAAGGTCGTTCGCCATCATGACGGTTTCTGCCCGCAGGGAGAACCTCTCCGGCAGGAGTTTCATCTCGCAGATTTTAAGGCCGCGCAGGGCAAGTGCCTTTCCGGCGCGCTCCAGATAGTGGTCATAGGCGTCTTCACGCACACCTCCGCTCAGCATCTGCAGAAGAAGCCAGCGGTGGCTTTCCGCAAGCATCCGGTCTGCCAGCCGCCGGCGCTTGCCCATACGGATTGCTGTCGAGAGCCGGCGTTTCAGGTCCTCTTCCACCACGTTGGAAGTCAAGACATCCGTCGCCCCCGCCTTAAACAGCATCGCCGTGTCGTCCCATTGATCTGCGAATGCAATGACGGGCAGGGATGCAAAGCGCGCGTCCATCCGGATCTGGTAGAGGTTTTCCAGCATGTCGCCGAGGCTTCCGTCGAGAACCACTGCGTCGAAGGCGCGCTGCGACATAAAGATTTCAGCTATGCCCGGGCTGAATGCACCGATCACATCGACCTTCGGGGAGCTGGCGGCTTGAAGATCCAGAAACCGCGTACCGAGGCCAACCACCAGAAAACCGCTGGTGCCTTGGTAGTGCGGCGCCGCTCCATAGCCGGGGATGCGTCCGAAAACGACGCGACGTATGCGGGCCTCTTCCGACCGCAGCAGAGCACGTTGCAGCTTGCACACCTGGTCAAATAGCGCTGTTTGCGAGACGGTTTGCGGCAGGATGCCATGTGGTTTGAAGCGGCTCGGGATCGGGGTCCGGCCATCGGACAAAAAGATCAGTGGGGCTTCTGCCGGCAAGGTCACCAAGGCCGCTTCGAGTTTTTGCGTAAGCTCGTCCCCGGCGCCTGCAAGGGCCGGCATATCGGCAACGATTGCACTTGGCAAACCAGCGGAAGGATCAACGTCCCCCTCAGCCAGATTGATATGTCCCGGCCTGTCCGACATACCGGACACCGAAAAGGCTGGCGGCCGTTCGCCAACATACCAAACCGGGCCCTGCCAGATCAGCGAGCTGTCTTGGTCCATCCGAATTAGCTCTCCGCAAATGGTCTCAGGCCACCACAGCAGGCAGCCGCTGGGTGCGCAAGGTCAGCCGTTGCCGGTCGACACTACCATCGTCCCGTCGCGGGATCGCGGTTAAAACAAGAACCCTGTTCGGGATTTTGGCAAGATCAACGCCCTCAGCGTCGAGAAATGCGAAAAAGGCTCGGGCATCCGGAACTGTCCCGGCATTCGGCACGAGGGCAACCTGAAGCCGGCCACCGAGCACTTCGTCTTCAACCACAAAAGCGGCGGCTTCGCGCACTCCCGGAAATGAAGCGTAGATCTCGTCAATGGCCTCAAGGTCACCCGACCCTGGGGCTGTCTGGCCGGGGATGCCAAAACCGTTCAGGCTGTCACCTTCGACTTCGACCACGATGCCGGTTTCGAGAAACCCATCGCTATTGACCGGTAGGTTACGTTCGCCGCCCAATGAATGCCATCCCGTCTCTGGAACCATGGCCCCTTTTACGAGGAGGGTGCGCGGCGCGTCCGGCAAGAGATCGTTTTGTGCCGAAACCGAGATTTCTAAAGGGGCTGGTCCGCTTTCACACCCGTTCGACCCGTCAGCCTTTCCCAACGGAATGGCCCCGGCTTTTGCCGAGGGTCCTCGCGCCTTGGCAACAAGGCCGAATTCGTCGGCAATTTGAAGATCGACAATGGGGTGTTTTGCGACAAACTTGGTGGCGCGAGGGGCCGCAATATTCCACGCCGCAAGTATTTTCGTTTTCCTGTGGCTGAGTTTGCGATCCAGCGTGTGGGCAAGGGGACCGGGAGCCAAGACGCAGTCCGCGCCGATATCGTTCGCATGATCCGCCAAGCCGGCAAGAGATGTTGGGTGATGAAGATGAAGACTTCCACCGCATGCTATCCATGGCACAAGTCCTGCCCCAAGTCCGGTTAGGCCGCTGAGCGAATAGGGTACAAGCAACGCGGCGCCGTCGGCCAGACTTGTGGCGTTGAGCGTTTCGCGTCCCGCGGTGAGCCAGTGATTGTGGTTGCGGGTGACCGGGATATTGTCCTGACCGCTTCGGCTCCAGCAAATGGTTGCGATATGGTCTGCATTGTCGGTACGTTCGCTGCCGGAAAATTCCAGATCATCCCCCATCTCTTTGAGCATCGGGCCAAGATCGATCAGACCATCGGGAATGTCCGAGCCAAGTCCGAAAACGAAACGCAAACTGAAAAGATCTGCGGCGACGTCCCGGGCTGCTGTCCCAACCTGCCGGGTTTCGACCCGGTCAGCGGCGATAAAACCCTTGGCCCCAATCGAGTTGAGCGCTCTCAAGACATTTTTCTGGCGCCAATGAAGCGGAAGCGGCGAAACAACAAGGTCAGCGCGTAGCGCGGCCAAAAACGCGATGACCGTATCGACCGTGTTGGGGGCTTGAAGCCCGATCACATGGTCGGCCGACAGACCGACCATCCGGAAGAACGCTGCAAGCCGGTTGATCTCGTTTTCGGCTTCCGCATAGGTCAGCTGGCGGGGATTGCCGCCCGTCCAGCTTTCCCTGTTCGGCGCATCGGAAATGGCCAGTCGGTCGGGAGCCCGGTCTGCGGTTTCCCGGAACAGGCCGTCCAGTGTCTTATGGTCCCAAAGGCCTGCGGCATGATAGTCTTCTGAAAGGGTCTCTGGCGTGGCTTTCATGTGTTTCCGTCGATCCAATCAGTTGGTAGACTCTGGTGCGGCCCACCAAGTGTCAAACTGGTGTCCGTAAAGCGAATGTGTTTCAGGTGGGACAACGCGCTTCCAGTATGCGAACCAGTCTTCGGAGACATGGAACAGTGGGACCGCATAAGCACCGGATATCAGAACACGGTCAAACGCCCTGACCGCAGATACGAACTCGTCTTCAGTGCGTGCGGCCACCAAAGCATCGATCATCGCGTCAATCGCCGGACTTTTTGCACCAGAGGTATTGAACGAGCCAGGCGCATCTGCCGAAGCGGACGACCACCGCCCGTATTGTTCTGCGCCGGGGGACAGCGAAGCCGTCAGGGTATTGAATACCATATCGAATTCGCGTTTCACCCGGCGGTCTTCAAATTGGGACGGATCGACCGTCCGGATCGAGGCCTTGATCCCCAGCAATTCGAGAATCCGCGAATAGGCGAGGCCGAGTTTTTCCTCGTCTTCGTTTTTGGTCATGATCTCGAAGGCCAAAGGCTGTCCGGTTGCGGTATGGACCAGCTGTTTGCCTTCCAGCGCATATCCGGCTTTTTTGAATTCATTCAAGGCCGCCCGCAAAACCTTGCGGTCCCGTCCGGACCCGTCTCCGTTCGCGGGCCGCCAGGTTCCATTCATAACGTCCGGAGAAACGGCATCCGGAAACGGAGCGAGGAGCGCTTTTTCGGTATCGCTGGCGGGCTGTCCAATGGAAGACAGAATGGAATTGTCCCAATAGCCCGCCGTGCGGGTGTAAAGGTCAAAATAAAGATTGCGGTTTACCCAGTCGAAATCGAACAGCATGCGCAGGCCTTTGCGCACAGACAGGTCGGCGAATTTCGGTTGCCTGACATTGAACATGATGCCCTGAAATCGGGCTGGGATGCCAAGCTTCACCGAGGCTTTCACGACATCGCCGTTCTTGGCCGCGGGAAAATCGAAACCGGTTGCCCACCTGGCGGGATCGCGGAACTGTAACGCATCGATCAGGCCCTTTTTGAAAGCCTCTTGGAGGGTGGTCTCGTCGCGATAATACTCGACGCGGATTTCGTCGAAATTGTAAAAACCAGCCGTTATTGGCAGGTCTTTGGCCCAGTAATCCGGATTCTTTTCATAAACTGTCCGGCTGCCCGGCACAATTTCCTTGAACGTGTAGGGACCGCTGCCGATTGGAGGCGTCAAACTCGACTTGTCGAAATTCTCCGCATCCGTGTGCTTCTTAGACAGGATCGGTGCCAGAGCAATCAGCAGCGGAAGTTCGCGATTATCGCCGTTTTTGAAAATCAGTTTCAGCTGGTTCGGGCCAGTGACCTGCTTTTCCGCAATCTGGGCATACCTGTCGCGGTAGGGCGGGCGGCCTTTGTCGCGTATGATCTCGAGGGAAAAGATGATGTCGTCGACCGTGACCGGTGTCCCGTCTGAAAACTTGGCTTTGGGATTGAGCTTGAACTCAATCCACTCGCGGCTTTCCGGCATGCGGACTTGTTCTGCGATCAGGCCATAAAGCGAGAAGGGTTCGGCATAAGACCGGGCTAGAAGACTTTCCCAGATATTGTTCCCGAATGGCCTCTCACGCATGCCGCGTGCCGACGTCCAGCCACCCTGAATGATAAAAGAATTTAGACTGTCAAATGTACCTTGAACCCCCAAAGTCAGAGCGCCGCCTTTCGGCGCATCCGGATTTGCATAGGGCAGGGATGTAAAATCTGCGGGCAAAGCCGGGGCGCCATGCATAGCAATGCCGTGGCTCCACGGGATTTCGTCACCGTCCGCCTTGGCTGAACCAACGGAAAGGGCAAGGGCAGTCAATCCGGCCGCCAAGGCGACGGCGGTCAATGTTTTGCGCCAAAATACAGTGGGCGCGCGCAGGGAATTCATTACGGTGGTCATGAGATACTCGTGATTCTGTTGCACAAGAATAGCACAGTGCGGAAATACAGCGGTGATGTGGCAACAGGTTCTCGCAAGATATTCAAACTTCTTTTTGTGATATACAAAGCGTTGCATAACGGTCACCCTTCTGCCGCAATCGACGCGTTACGTTGTCGGAAGGGTTAAATGCGCGTGAGGGGCCTTGATGTTCGAACTGTCTTGCCTCAGAACGACGCGCAGAGTATCGCGGACGGACGATTGAGGATGTTTCGAATGACGAAGTTTTTTAAGCGGGGTTTGATTGGTAGCGCGGTTGCAGCGCTCGCACTCACCGCTTCTGTCTCGGGTGTATCCGCGCAGTCGGAAGAGACAGATAGCCCTTGGGTGAAGGTTTGTAACGTCGATCCCAAGGTGAACAAGGAAATTTGCCTGATCACTCAGGAGCTGCGGACCAACACCGGACAGTTTTTGGCATCCGTCGCTCTTCGTGAAATCGAAGGCGAAGCACGCAAGACGCTCTTGATCGCGGTGCCAACCGGCATGCTGATCCAGCCCGGTTTGCGCGTCCAGATCGACAGCGGCAAGCAAACAAACGCCAAATATGGCATATGCTTCCCGAATGCATGCTATTCCGAGCTCGTGATTGACGACAGCTTTGTGGCCTCCATGAAGCAGGGTGGCAAAATGGTTCTGACCACTTTGAACCAGCAAGCCAAGGCTATCCCGATGGACCTTACCCTGATCGGGTTCACCAAGGTTTATGAGGGCGAGCCTATGGATGTCGCCGAGCTGCAGGAAAAGCAGGAAAAACTGCAGAATGAATTGCAGCGCCGTGCGGATGAAGCGCGTCAGAAGTTGATCGATGCTCAGGAGCAGGCGCAGTAAGCGCACGCAGCCAGTAAATAAAAAACGCCGCAGTCAGCCTGGACTTGCGGCGTTTTTTATTTGCAGAACCGCGTGATCAATGCATCTCGACCGATCGCGGGCTGTAGGATCCATCGGAGAGTTCTTCAAAGATCTCATCCACCTGGGGGTGACGTACGGGCTCTCCCGTCAGATCCTCCTCCAGGTTCTGCTCACTGACATACGCAACGTATTCTGTTTCTTCGTTTTCCGCCAGCAAGTGGTAGAACGGCTGATCACGCCGGGGCCGCACGTCTTCCGGAATGGCGTTCCACCATTCTTCGGTGTTGCTAAAGGTCGGATCGACATCGAAAATGACGCCCCGAAAGGGATAAATCCGGTGCCGTACGACCTGACCGATTTTAAATTTTGCCGTACGCATGTTGTTTACCTGACTACTCAGCTGCTTAGGCGGAGATAGCGCGGCTTATGCCGGTATGCAAGCCGGAGTGAAGTAACCGCCTAAAGGGTAATCGTAGCAGCGTTTTTGTCTAAAGTCCGTAAACGTTTGCGAGTTCAGGGTCTTTTGATGCAACCAACTTGGCAAGATCGACAATGATCTTGGCCTGTTTCCAGGTTGCATCGTCCTGCATCTTCCCGTCAATCATCACCGCACCGGTACCATCGGGCATTGCATCAATGATCTTCTTGGCGAAGGTCACTTCATCTGGGTCAGGACTGAAGACCTTTTTCGCCAGGTCAATCTGGGTCGGATGCAATGACCAGGCACCGAGGCATCCCATCAGGAACGCGTTGCGGAACTGGCTCTCGCATGCATCCGGATCGGAAAAATCGCCGAACGGGCCGTAAAATGGTTTCAAGCCATAGGACAGGCAGGCGTCCACCATTTTAGCGACGGTGTAGTGCCACAGGTCCTGCTGATACGGTGTGCGGGCTGCGCCTTCTATTGGATCGCTTAGGACCGCATAGTCAGGGTGTCCGCCGCCAACGCGGGTGGTCTTCATGCCCCTTGAGGCGGCAAGGTCGGCTGGCCCCAGGCTCATGCCGTGCATGCGCGGGCTGGCACCGGCAATTGCCTCAACGTTCTTGACGCCTTCGGCTGTTTCCAGGATTGCGTGGATCAGGATCGGCTTGCTTCGTCCTGCCTTGACTTCCAGCTGTGCCAGTAATTGATCCAGATAGTGAATATCCCAGGGACCTTCGACCTTGGGCAGCATGATGACGTCCAGCTTGTCGCCGACCGCCGGAACGATTTCCATCAAATCATCCAGGAACCAGGGACTGTTCAGGCAATTGACGCGTGTCCAGAGCCCTGTCTCGCCGAACTCATTGTCTGTCGCCATCTGGATGAACCCGCGGCGGGCATCTGTCTTGGCGTCGGCCGGAATGGCATCTTCCAGATTGCCGAGAATGACATCCACCTTGGACACAAGATCCGGGATCTTGGCGCGCATTTTTTCAATATGCGGGGGCACGAAATGGATCATGCGTTCCAGAGTGACGGGCAATTCGCGGAACGGCTCCGGCGCGCCGATGGCAAGCGGTGTGTAGAAGGCGCGCGGCGTCTTTTCCATGTTGATCCCCTGCGGATATTTGACTGACCACCCCCCTATACCGCGAGTGTTGCAGTGCAACCATTCCCCTTAAGGCGCAGACCTAAGGGAAGCGGGGCGCAAACATGGAACGCGAAGGCCTAGATTTTCGCCCATTTTTTGTGGATCCACATCCATTGTTCGGGATGCTCGCGGATCCATTCTTCAAACACCCGATGGATTTCGATCGTGGTCGCTTCAATGTCGGCTTTTTTGTCGTCCGTGACCGGTACGACCAATCCGCGGCCTTCAATCATGAAATGGACGCCGTTTTTACGCACGGTCCTTCCCAGAATAATCGGCACTTTATTGTTGCGTGCCAGCGAGGCCGGGATTGGATTCGCAAAGGCCGGCCTGCCGAAAAAGGGGACCTTGATTCCACGGGTCTCGCGCAGATCGCCCATGATCGCCACCACGCCGCCGCGCCGAAGGGCGCTGATGAGTTTGCGGGCGGTTTCATGGCTTTTAGAAAACAAGCCGCCTCGATATAGCTCTTTACGCATGCCCCGCAGCAGCTCGTCCGCGCTAGGGTTTTTAAGCGCCTGATAAACGCCGGTGATCTCGATGCCCTTGCGGACAGCGGGCTGGACGCACAGTTCCCAGTTTCCCGAATGCAATGAGACGAAAATGCACGGCTGGTTGCCTTCCAGGACCTTTTGGGTCAGTTCGTCTGCAACCGGTTCAAACCTGCGGTCCTGGGTGAGCAACCGGTCAATGAAAAAAGTCTCTGCTGCCACCCGGCCCAGGTTTTCCCACATCCGGCGAACAATCCTTTCGCGTTCCTGCACGGTTGTGTCCGGAAAGGCCACCTCCAGATGCCTCAGCGCCCGCTTGTGCCGTGCGTTGAACGGCGCAAAGCTCTTCCACAAGAAACCCATCAGGCTGGATGCTGCGTCGATCGGGATCAGACGGAACAGGAAAACCGCTGTGTGAAGGGCCGCGGCTTCGAGTTTGAATTGCAGGTTTTGAAGACGGGACGGCTTTTGCATGAACAGCACTTGTATTCGGTCAAACATCCGCGCTAACAGCATCGCTCATCTGCACTGCTGGATCGGGGCAGGGTCGTTGACCGCCAAAGGGGATCGGGTTAGGCGTGATTAGCCAAGCCGGTTCCGGGATGCAAGCGGGAACGGTCTGTTTCAGACGCCTTCCTCTGCGATTCCAAGCGCTGCACCACCGCCGGACAAGTCCATGCAAGACGTCATATCGCTCGCATTTCCATTTTTCGGTTTGATTTTTCTGGGCTTTGCGGCAGGAAAACTCGGCAAGCTGCCGGAAAGCGGTTTGGCGTGGATGAATTTCTTTATCATCTACATCGCCCTGCCGGCGCTGTTTTTCCGGCTGTTGTCTGAAACGCCCATCGAAGAGCTGACGGACCTGTCGTTTGTGACGGCGACCACCTTCACCACCTATACCGTGTTCGCCATTGCGTTTTGTATCGGGGTGCTTGCAACAAATGGAAGTATCCCCGAATCCACAGTGCTCGGGATCGCGGGAGCCTATTCCAATATCGGCTATATGGGACCGGGTCTGACGCTGGCAGTGCTCGGGCCGGAAGCAACGGTGCCGACAGCGCTGATATTCTGCTTTGACAACACGCTTTTGTTTATTCTCGCGCCCTTGATGATGGCGATCGGGGGCACCGAAAAAGAGCCGATCTCCAAGACACTGCAGAAGATTGCCTGGCGGGTGTTTAGCCATCCGTTCATTCTGGCAACAATGGCCGGGGTCGGGGCTGCGGCGATCAATTTCAGACCACCCGAAGCCATTGACACACTCCTGCTTTATCTCAGCAATGCTGCGGCGCCTTGCGCGCTGTTTGCCATGGGGGTCGGCGTGGCACTTCGCCCGGCGGGGCGCGTCCCTATCGAGCTGCCGGCCGTCTTGGTGGTCAAGCTCATTGTGCACCCGGTTATGGTTTTCTTATTGCTGAGCTGGATTGGCGGTTTTGATCCGATTTGGGTTGCAACCGCGGTCTTGATGGCATGCCTGCCACCGGCAACCAATGTTTTCGTGATTGCGCAGCAATACAACACCTATGTTCAGCGCGCCTCCAGTTTCGTGTTGATCGGGACCATCGCCTCGGTGTTTACGGTGACCGGCTTCATTTGGGCAATCACCACCGGGGTCCTGCCGACCGGATAACGAGATAACGGCTTGGGAGGGCCGCCCGATGACACAGCCGCTTGGCGGGCTCAAAGTGCTCGATTTCACAACACTTCTGCCCGGTCCGCTTGCTACACGTCTTTTGGCGGATGCCGGGGCGCATGTGACCAAGATCGAGCGGCCGGGCGGCGAAGACATGCGCAGGTTTCCACCGTTCAAGGGTGGAGAGCCAGTGCTTTATACGATGCTCAACCATGGTAAAACCGTCATCGAGTTGGATCTCAAGGACCCTGGCGCGGCAGAGCAAATCGCCCCGTTGCTGGATACGGCTGATATTCTCGTCGAGCAATTCCGCCCCGGCGTCATGGACCGATTGGGCTTTGGGTATGAAACCTTGTCAAAAAAATATCCGGCTCTGATCTATTGCTCGATTTCTGGCTACGGCCAGTCCGGACCAAGATCTCAGGAAGCCGGCCACGATCTCAATTACCAGGCGCTCACCGGTTTGCTGGCGCAATCCTACGGTTCTGCCGCACATGCATCCATGCCGCCGGCACAGATCGCAGACATTGGAGGCGGTAGCTTTCCGGCGGTCATGAACATTTTGCTGGCGGTTGTGGAGCGTCAGAAAACGGGCAGGGGCTGCCATCTTGATATCGCGATGGCGGATGCGATGTTCACCTTTGGCTTGTTTCCATATGCCCAGCATCTGGCGGGCGGCCCGATTGACGAAGCCGGGACCGGACTTTTGACCGGAGGCTCGCCGCGGTACCGGATCTACTTCGCTGCCGACAATGCTCCGGTCGCTGTTGCTGCCTTGGAGCAAAAATTCTGGGACAGGTTTTGCGACCTGATCGAGCTGCCGTCCAGCCTGCGCAATGACCTAAAAACGCCTGATGAAACGGCAGCACGCATTGCCGGCACACTGAGCGCCAGACCGTCCGCTGAGTGGCGCGCGGTATTTCAGGCCGGGGATTGTTGTGTGACGGTGGTCGAACCGCTTTCGGAGGCCCTGTCGGACCCGCATTTCGCGGGCCGCGGCCTGTTTCCGGCAACAGATCATCCGGCTGTGGCCAGCCCGATTGCGCGCCGTTTCAGGACACCCTAGTTTTCGGACGGCCGCAGCAGGCGCGGGCTTTTCGGCAAAGACCGGCGGTTGCGTTGCCGGGTGCCAGGTGCCATGCCTTCGCGCATAAGCAGTCGACGGAGCGGGCCGATCTTGTCCGCAAGATAAAGCCCGGTGCTGCGCGCTATCTGCAGCGGCAGAAAATCGCTCAGGAGCGAGCGGTTCAGCAAATCCACGGCGCCGGTCCGGGTTACAATGTCGGTCCTGCGCTTGCTCTCATAGCTGGACAGTGTTTGCGCGCCGCCGATATCGGCGGCGGATGCACGGGCTTTTGCGACAATGTCGCCAAGAACTGCAACATCCCGCAAGGAAAGGTTCAGGCCTTGTGCTCCGATCGGAGGGAAAACGTGCGCGGTTTCCCCGACCAAAGCGACGCGGTTTGCCGCCAGGTTTTTCGCATTCATGCCGGAGAGCGGAAAGGTCTGGGGTTTGGTCGCAATCTTGAATTGGCCAAGGATGGAATGAGCGCGGCGTTCCAATTCAAGCGCCAGATCATCGTCGTTCATGGCGAGAAGTGATTCGGCACCTTCGGCAGTCTCAACACACACGAGCGAAGAACACCTGCCGGGCAGCGGAACCAAGGTGAACGGTCCGGTCGGTGTGTGAAATTCGGTCGAGACGTCGGCATGCGGCCGATCGTGTTCGAGATTGAGAACAACGGCGACCTGAGGGTAGGACCACTTTCGCACACCGATTCCCGCGGCCTCGCGCAACATGGACTTGCGCCCATCAGCCGCAACGATGAGATCCGCTTCAATCTGCCGTCCTGTTTCCGTCTCGATCACCGCTTTGTCCGGCCCCAAATGAGCGTTGGATGCCTTCTCTTCAATGACCGAAAGGTTGGGCAACGTATCGGCAGAAGCGCTCAGGGCTGCGGTCAAATCCTGGTTTTTGATGTTGTAGCCAAATGCTTCAAGATCAAGTTCGCCGCTT
Organism: Roseibium hamelinense; assembly: GCF_007830545.1. Classification (GTDB taxonomy): domain Bacteria; phylum Pseudomonadota; class Alphaproteobacteria; order Rhizobiales; family Stappiaceae; genus Roseibium; species Roseibium hamelinense. The sequence continues at coordinate 578,294 of NZ_VLLF01000001.1, read as the reverse complement.
TCAAACGTCACCTCTGGCGCCCTCATCAACCGGCCGGTATCGTCGATCATCCGCATACGGGCGAGGGGGGCGGTTTTGACGGCGAGCTCATTCCACACATCGAGCCGGTCCAACAGGTCGATCGAGGCTTGCAACAGCGCCGTTGTACGGCCGTCCGATGGCCCGCCCACCGGGGCCACCAAAGCGGTGGAAAATCCCTCACGCGCAAACATCACTGCAGCCGACAGGCCGGACGGACCCGCGCCGACAACGCAAATGTCGACGGGTTCAAGCGGTGCGGCGGTACGTGCCATGATCAAAACTCATCTTTGTTGCTATGGCGAGAAGGATGAGTAATCCGGTACAAATTGCAAGGGCTTGGCGCAAATTGACCGCGTGGCTAGAGGACGCAGTCCAGATCCACGGGCCGCGCTTGTCTACCCGTTAGTGTATGAGAAATGTCAAAGACGGACGGGGCAGAGATCGATAAACAGATTTTGCCTGCAGTCCCACATGAAGGAAACAGTTCGAGGATGCACTTTGACTGATGAGGCTTTCCCGGTCACGGACAAACAACCGGGTCCGGACAAGACGCGCTCCGTGCTTGCTGCCGAGCGGGCGTGGCCATTCGTCAGTGCGGTCGTCGCCGCACTTTCGATAGCCGGTTGGGCATATCTCAGCGCGATGATTGCCGGCATGGTCCCGCTCATGGACATGAGCGAGGCTGGACCGGGTATGGGAATCTTCAATCTGTTCAACGGCTTTGCCGGTTTGCCTCCAGAAGCGCGCGCCGCCCTTGCTGCCCTGTGCCTCCCTGACAGTGTGTCAACCTTTGGAATGCCTGGTAGCGTTTGGGCCGCCGGTGACCTCTTCAAGGTGTTCCTGATGTGGTTCATGATGGTGCTGGCCATGATGCTGCCGAGTGCGGGGCCGATGCTGCGCTGCTATGTAACGGCAGCCGCCCACACCGGGACAAGTGTTCACCGGATACGCATCGACACGGTCCTCGTGGCCCTGGGATATATCGTTGTCTGGACCGGCTATGCGCTGCTGGCAACCGGTGCTCAATGGCTGATGACCGGCGCTGGCCTGCTGGACCAGATGATGGCGCCAATCAGCCTTACTGTCACCGCCAGCGTTCTAACGGCTGCCGGTATCTATCAGTTTACCCCCGCCAAACAGGCTTGCCTTGCCCGCTGCTGGTACCCGCGCTGGCATTTTGCACTTCAGTCACCGCACGGCACGCGCCCTGCACACGCCTTCTGGGAAGGCTTGTTTCAGGGGCTCTTATGTCTTGGTTGCTGCTGGGCGATGATGACGGTCATGTTTGCCGTTGGAATAATGAATATTGTCTGGATTGCAGTTCTCGGCGCTCTGATGGCGCTGGAAAAGACCTTTCCGAACAGGGTGCTTACACCGTTGATGGGCTTGTTGTTCTTGTCCTGGGGAGGGGGCCTTGCACTCGTTCTGGTTCTTGGTGCTGGTGCCTGAAAAAATCTGAATAGCCGGATAACAAACCTGCACCGCACAGCTATTCGCAAAATTTGCAAGAAAACACTGTTCAACCTGTCATGAAATTGAAATAATAGAAACGCGCTGCGGTGTGATAGAGCCGTGGACCGCAGTATTTTGAGACCCTTGCCGTGGCATGTGCATCGCCGGGCATAGCAGCATCAACACATGGCAGAGACCAAAGCCCCGTGACCGAAATAGCCCCCGAGAAGGAAACCAAGGAACCCGCGTTGTTCCTGATCCACCTTTTGACCGCATCCGGTGCGCCAATCGCGTTGATCGCGCTTCTGGCCGGCGCCCGTGGCGCCTGGGGCGAAATGTTTGCGTGGCTTGGGCTGGCCCTGTTTGTCGACGGAATCGATGGACCGCTTGCACGTAAATACCGGATTGCTGAGCGACTTCCACGCTGGTCCGGCGCGTCGCTGGATTTTGTGATCGACTACGCGACCTATGTCTTCCTGCCAGCTTTCGCCCTTTCGGCCAGCGGCATGCTACCCCAGCCTTGGAACTGGATTTGCGGCGGCCTGGTGGTGTTTACAGGTGCGCTTTATTTTGCAGACAACGGCATGAAAACGCCGGATGGCTCGTTCAAAGGTTTTCCGGCAGGCTGGAACATGGTTGTGTTCGGGCTGATGGCGCTGTCGCCTTCGGTGACTTTCACGATCTCCTTTGTTCTCCTTTGCTGCGTTCTCACCTTTCTGCCGATCCGGTTTGTTCATCCCGTGCGCGTCAAACGCTGGCGTCCTCTGACATTGCTGGTCACCCTGATCTGGTTCGGGGCGGCCGCCATGGCCATTGTCGATGGCATGGCTCTGACCGGCCTGGCCGCATCCATCCTGACGGCTGCCAGTTTCTATCTCTTTCTCGTGTCCGCCGCTCAGCAGCTTCTTGAGCGCTACTTCTAGCCCGTCTGATTGCTCTTTGCGCGCGCTGCCGGTGCCGTTAAGGTGCCGGCGGCAGAGCGCTTTTTGGCGCCTCTCATCTGATTTGAAACAATTCTGTTCCCGCTTGGGGCAAGGGAGAAGCTGATGGTTATGGCAATGCGCGTGCACGAAACCGGGGGATCGGACGCACTTACCTGGGAAAAGGTCGATGTTGGCGAACCTGGACCGGGCGAAGCGCGCATCCGCCATACGGCAATTGGCCTGAACTTCATCGATATCTACTTCCGCTCAGGTCTTTATCCCGCACCGAATGGCACACCGTTCATCCCCGGCAATGAGGGGGCTGGGATCGTCGAAACCGTGGGCGCGAATGTTTCGCATATTCAACCGGGCGACCGGGTGGCGTATGTCGGACCGCTTGGAGCATATGCTCAGGAACGGATTGTGCCTGCCGATCGTCTTGTGGCAATTCCGGACGGGATCGACGACAAGACCGCTGCCGCAATGATGCTGAAGGGTATGACCGCGCAATATCTCCTGCGCCAGACCTATGACGTCGGCCCCGAAACCACGTTGTTGTTTCATGCCGCTGCCGGTGGCGTTGGTCTGATTGCCGGACAGTGGGCTGGGCATCTCGGGGCGACCGTTATTGGGACGGCTGGCTCGCCGGAAAAAGTTGAACTTGCGAAGGCAAACGGCTACCAGCACGTGATCAACTACCGAACTGAGAACTTCGTTGAGCGCATTGCCGAAATCACGGGCGGCAGAGGCTGTGACGTTGTGTATGATTCAGTTGGCCAGGACACTTATCCCGGTTCGCTTGACTGTCTTAAGCCGCGCGGCCTTTGGGTAAGCTTCGGCCAGTCTTCGGGTCCGATCAAGGATTTCAATCTGGCTCTTTTGGGGCCGAAAGGCTCGCTATACGCGACCCGTCCAACCTTGTTCACCTACATCGCCTCCCGTGCGGATCTGGAAAAAACGGCCGGCGATCTCTTTGACGTGGTGAAGTCGGGTATTGTGAAAATCGACGTGAACCAGGAGTACCGGCTGGCCGACGCCAAGCAGGCTCATGACGACCTGGAAGGCCGTAAGACAACCGGCACAACTGTCCTGATCCCGTAGTTCAATGCGTGGCGCGATCGGCAACCAGGACAAAGCCCGCAATCTTTATGCGCCTGCCATGCGTTATTTTGCGATGGTTGCCGAGCTCGGGTCGATCCGCGCCGCATCCCGTGAATTGAATGTGGCGTCTTCGGCAGTCAACCGGCAGGTGTTATGGCTTGAAGAAGCGCTCGGCATGCAGTTGTTCGAGCGCGTGGGTCGCACATTGCGGCTGTCTCAGGCCGGGGAAGTGCTGCTTGCTCATGTCCGGCGCACCTATTCGGATTTCGATGCCACGATTGCTGAGCTTGACGCGCTCAAGGGGCTGAGGCGGGGTACTGTAACCGTTGCCACCGTTGAAAGCGTGTCAGAAAAACTGTTGCCCGGTCTGATCAGCGGGTTTCGCAAGTCTTACCCAGGCATTCATGTCCGGGTGATTGTCACCTCTTCACAAGAAGCGGCGCGGCTGGTGGAGGCGGCGGAAGCCGATGTCGGTTTCACCTTCGACCCGCCGCAAAGCTCATCGCTGACAATTGCCTTTCATCAGGACCTTGTCATTGGTGCCCTTATGGCGCCGGACCATCCGCTGGCCAACGTTGAGGCTTTGACGCTCGCCGAGTGTTTGAAGTTTCCTGTGGCGATGCCCGCCGAGGGACTGTCCTTGCGGGCGCGGCTTGATACAGTCCGCTCGAGAATCAGCGGGGCGACAAAGACTTACGTTGAGGCGAATTCCCTGCGTTTCATGAGGGCATTGGCCCGGTCCGACAACATTATCGGATTTCAAACGCGAATCGGTTCGGAGGATGATCTGGCAACGGAAAAACTGGTGTTCCGGCCCCTGACCGATGCCCCCCTGCAAGATGACCGTCTTTGTGTGGTAACATCGTCGCTGCGGGCGCTGGCGCTGGCGCCGGGAATGTTTTTTGACCACGCGCTGATCGCTTTGAAGGATCAATTGGCGAGCATTGATGCCATTTAGGCAACAATGCGTCCGCAAATCAGCGCTTTGGATATGCGTTTTTTTGGGGCAACCTTTTTTGTGACAATTCGATGGCGCAAGCATGAAAGAGATTGCAGCGCTTTTAGGGAGAGGGGTCTTTATGGGGCGTTTGACGACGCATGTACTCGACACGGCTCTTGGTAAACCGGCCAAGGGTCTGAAAATCGAATTGTGGCGGACCGGGTCCGAGCCCAGTCACATCTCAACCCATGTGACCAATGAGGACGGCCGGGTGGACGGTCCGATCTTGTCCGGTGAAGCCTTTGCCGCCGGCACCTACGAGCTGCGTTTCAAGGCGGGTGCCTATCTGCGCTCGACCGGCCAAAACCTGCCCGATCCGCTTTTTCTGGACGAGATTCCGATCCGGTTCGGTATCGCGGAGGCGGGCGGCCACTATCATGTACCGCTGCTTCTGTCGCCTTTCGGCTACTCGACCTACAGGGGGAGTTGAGACGATGCGCGACACGGTCCGGTTTTTGAAAGGCGGTGAAGTGGTCGAATTGACCGATGTGCAGCCGACCGAAACGCTTTTGGATTATCTTCGTCTGCGCCGCCGGGAAACCGGCACCAAAGAAGGCTGCGGCGAGGGCGATTGCGGTGCTTGCACGGTTGCGCTCGGGCGTCTGATGGACGGTAAAGTCGTCTACCAACCGGTAAACAGCTGCATTCAGTTGCTCGGAATGATCGATGGTGCCGAGGTGGTGACCGTTGAAGATCTGAGGCAGGACGAGCGGCTTCATCCGGTGCAGCAGGCCATGGTCGAGCTGCATGGATCGCAGTGCGGGTTTTGTACGCCCGGTTTCATCATGACCATGTTCACGTTGTATCATGCCGAAGGTCAGGAGAAGAGCCGCAAAACGGTGACTGACTGGCTCGCCGGGAACCTGTGCCGCTGCACAGGATACCGGCCCATCGTGGATGCGGCCCTGCAAAGCTGTTTCGATGCAGCCGACGACGCCTTTGCCTGGCGGGCAAATGAAACCCGCGAGGTTCTGCGTGCGCTGATGGATTCGCGCGACATCTATATCGGAAACGGCGACAGCTTCTTTGCCTCGCCCGCCTCGATCGACGGCTTGGCTGCTCTGTACGGTCAGCATCCGGATGCAACGCTCGTGGCCGGTGCGACGGATGTCGGATTGTGGATCACCAAACACCTAAGCGATTTGCCGAAAACCATCTGGCTCGGCCGCGTAAACGGGTTGGACAGGGTTGAAGAAACGCCGACCGGAATATTAATCGGCGCAACAGCGACCTATGCGGCCTCGGAACCAGCCATGGGCCGGATATCGCCGGATTTGGCAGAGCTGTGGCGCCGGATCGGATCAAAACAGGTGCGAGCCTCTGGAACGATCGGTGGCAATATCGCCAACGGGTCGCCGATCGGGGATACGCCGCCAGCGCTGATCGCGCTCGGCGCGGCACTTGAGTTGCAGTCGGCTGATGACAGCCGCACCCTTGCACTGGAAGACTTTTTTATCGACTACGGCAAGCAGGACCGGGAACCGGGCGAATTTGTCACCGGTCTGTTCGTCCCGCGGCCGGACGACAACCAGGTCTTCCGCTGCTACAAGATTTCAAAACGGTTTGATCAGGACATCTCGTCGGTGATGGGCGCATTCCTGTTCACAATCGTCGACGGCGAAATCGCCGCTGCGCGTATTGCCTATGGCGGCATGGCCGGAACGCCGAAACGCGCTTTCGCTGCCGAAACGGGTCTGGTTGGTGCGGTGCTGGATGACCCGTCAACCTGGAGTACGGGCATGAAGGCTCTGTTGGGCGACTTCACGCCGCTCAGCGACATGCGCGCCAGCGCCGAATACCGGATGGAAACGGCTCGCGCTCTGCTCGCCAAGGCGCTGATGGAGGCAAGCGGCACCGATCCGGCGCAGATCAGGGTTCTCAACACGCGGGAGGGATCGCATGACCGCGCCGCTTGATCCACGAACCGCAGAACCGCAAACCAGGTTTGTTCGCAAGGACTTGCCGCATGACAGCGCGGCAAAGCATGTCGCAGGCACTGCGACTTACATAGACGATGTCGTCGAGCCGGTCGGAACCCTCCATATTGCGCCCGGCTGGGCCCGCAAGTCTGTTCGCGGAAAGATTTTGCGGCTCGATCTGAATGCCGTGAAGGCCTATCCAGGCGTGGTCGAGGTTCTGACCGCAGAGAGTATCAGGGGCACGAACGACTGTTCGTCGGCCTTCGGCGATGACCCGGTGCTCGCAAGTGATGAGGTCTTGTTCTACGGCCAGGTGATTTTTGCTGTCGTGGCCGAGACACGAGATGCGGCACGCAAAGCCGCCCAACAGGCCGTCATTGAAGTTGAGCCGATCACCCCGATCATCACGGCCGAAGACGCCGTCGCCGCTGATATCACGGTGCTGCCCGACTATCAGTTCCGGAGAGGCTCTCCGGAAACCGGTATGACAGCCGCCGAACGACGGCTGTCCGGCGTGATGCACATCGGTGGCCAGGAGCATTTTTATCTCGAAGGGCAGATCGCCATGGCCGTGCCGCAGGAAGACGGCGGCATGTTTGTCTATTCATCTACCCAGCATCCAACCGAAATCCAGCATACGGTTGCGAAGGTGCTCGGTGTTCCGGACGCACTTGTCACGGCCGAAGTCCGGCGGATGGGCGGCGGCTTTGGCGGCAAGGAATCCCAGGCCAATCAGTGGGCGAGCCTGGCTGCTCTGGCCGCTCAGGTAACCTGTAAGCCTTGCAAGATGCGGCTGGACCGGGATGACGACATGATCATGACCGGCAAACGGCATGATTTCCGTGTTGAATGGGAAATCGGGCATGACAGTGCCGGCCGGATCCGGGCCGTCGAAATCAACTTCTTGGGCCGCTGTGGCTATTCGGCAGATCTTTCGCTTGGCATCAATGACCGGACCATGTTCCACGCCGATTCCAGCTATTTTTATCCGGATGCGGCAATCCGCAGCCGTCGCCTGAAGACCGACACGTGTTCGAACACTGCGTTTCGCGGATTTGGCGGCCCGCAGGGCATGCTGGCGGCTGAGCGGATGATTGACGCCATTGCGATTTCACTGGGAATGGACCCTCTGGAGGTTCGCAAGCTGAATTTCTACGACGGCGAGCGAAACCTGACGCCCTACGGCATGCCGGTCGAAGAATTCGAGACCTTGCATGAGCTGATCCAGCAACTGGAGGCAAGCTCAGACTACTGGGCGCGGCGCGATGCAGTTCGCGCGTTCAATGCGGAAAATGCGGTGCTGAAAAAAGGGCTGGCGCTGACACCGGTCAAGTTCGGCATATCATTCACTCTTAAACATCTGAACCAGGCCGGTGCCTTGGTGCATCTTTACACGGACGGTTCCATTCATCTGAACCATGGTGGAACGGAGATGGGGCAGGGGCTTTATCAGAAGGTGGCACAGGTCGTTGCCGACGAGTTTGGCGTCACCATGGACAAGGTGCGTATCACCGCGACAAACACCTCGAAAGTTCCCAATACGGCTCCGACAGCCGCGTCGTCCGGAACGGACCTTAACGCCATGGCAGCCAGGAACGCGGCATCGGAAATCAAATCACGACTGATCGCCTTCTTGTGTGAGCAGCACGGCTGCGGTGCCGAAGCCATTCACTTCGGCGATAATAAGGTTCTTGTGGGCGACAAGTCTTTCAGCCTCGGCGAAATTGCCAAACAGGCGCACATGGCGCGCATTCAGATGTCCCATGCCGGCTTCTATGCAACACCCGGCATCACTTGGGACCGGGAGTCCGCGACCGGCCGGCCGTTCTTCTACTTTGCTTATGGCGGAGCGTGCTCTGAAGTGACCATCGACACGATGACAGGCGAAATGACCGTCGACCGGGTCGATATCCTGCATGATGTCGGTCATTCTCTGAACCCGGCGATTGATCTCGGTCAGATCGAAGGCGGCTTTGTGCAAGGCATGGGCTGGCTGACAACGGAAGAACTGGTGTGGGATGAACATGGCCGCCTGCGGACCCATGCTCCATCTACCTACAAAATCCCAACGGCTTCGGATGTGCCTGAAGACTTCCGGGTAAAGCTATATGAATCAAGAGGAAATCCGGCTGAAACCATCTACCGTTCAAAAGCTGTCGGCGAGCCGCCACTGATGCTCGCAAATTCAGTGTTCTGCGCAATCAACGACGCTGTTGCCAGCCTCAAACCCGGCGTTGTACCCGAACTCAACGCACCGGCAACACCTGAGGCGATCATGTCTGCGGTGCATAAAATCAAGAGAGCACCGGCGGCACGACATGGGGAGCCGGAAACATCATGAGGGTCTGGGGGCACATCGCGAACACGCTGGAAACCGGCAGCGCCTGTGCCCTTGTCACAGTTGCCGCGGTCAAAGGCTCAACGCCGCGGGAACCCGGAGCCAGAATGATTGTCCGGGCGAATGGCGGGTTCTTCGGAACCATTGGGGGAGGAACCCTTGAGTTTGAAGCCATTCGGCTCGCCCGGTCTGCGATCAAAGAGGGGTATTCCGGGCTGAGAATCCGGACCCTGTCGCTCGGGCCGGATCTTGGCCAGTGTTGCGGAGGGCGCGCCGATATTGCCCTAGAGGTCATTCCGGTCAGCGAACTGGAAATCGCGCGGGATCTGGCGGAAGCCGAAGCCTCGGGTGGCCCGGTCGTGACTTTCGGGACTGTGGCCGACGGGCAGCCGGTCGTCCGAAAGCGATGGAATGAAACGCCTGGTGAGCCGTTTGATCTGCGAAACGATGGCGCACTGGTCGAATGCTTCGGCGATGTGAAGCGGCCCCTTTTTCTGTTCGGCGCGGGCCATGTCGGCAAGGCCGCCGTGCTGGCGCTGGCACCGCTTCCGTTCAAGGTCACGTGGATTGATCCGCGCCCGGACATATTTCCTGCGGCAGTTCCGGCCAATGTCACGAAAATCCTGTGCGGCGATCCCGCTCTCGAGTTGGAACGGGCTCCAAGCGGTGCCTTTATTCTAGTCATGACGCACAGCCATGCGCTTGATGAGCAGATCGTGGCAGCCGCGCTTAAAGCGCAGCGTTTTGACTATTGCGGTGTGATCGGAAGTCAGACCAAACGGGCCAGATTCCGCAAAAGACTGCAGGCGCGCGGGCTAAGCGAGGGCGTGATCGCGAACATGGTCTGCCCGGTAGGCCATCCTGATATCAAGTCGAAACACCCGGCGGCCATAGCTGCCGGGATTGCAGCCGACCTCTTGCACAGAAATGAGGCGGCTCATCAACAAAACCGTGCAGTCGAGGGGGTTGCACAGTTTCTAGCACTTGGTCAATAAGGCGGCATCGTTCGGGGGGAACAGAGTGGCAGACGTGTTGATGGCAGAGGCTCCGGAAGACAAAAAAGCGCCTGGCGCGCGACAAGAAACCGGAGATCTTCTCGATGCCCGGGGACTGACAAAACGTTTTGGCGACATTCTCGCCAATGACCGGGTCGATCTTGCGATCCACAAAGGCGAAATCCATGCGCTACTTGGAGAAAACGGCGCCGGAAAATCGACCCTTGTGAAGATGTTTTACGGTTCCCTTGAGCCGGATGGAGGCACGATCCTTTGGCAAGGCAAGGAAGTGCGGATTGACAATCCTGCTGCGGCCCGTGCGCTCGGTATCGGCATGGTATTTCAGCATTTTTCCTTGTTTGAAGCGCTGACAGTCGTTGAAAATATCGCCCTTGCCCTGCCCAATCCGGGCAATATGGCTGAGCTTGCGAAACGCATCGAGGCGGTGTCCAACGACTATGGTCTGCCCTTGAATCCCAAAGACTTTGTCGCAGATCTACCCGTCGGCATCCGCCAGCGGATCGAGATTGTGCGCTGCCTGCTCCAGGAACCCCAACTGATCATAATGGATGAGCCGACATCCGTGCTCACGCCACAAGAAGCAGACCGGTTGTTCTTAACGCTCCAGCGCCTGGCCTCTGAAGGATGCGCCGTGCTGTACATCAGCCACCGCCTCGAAGAAGTGCAAAGGATCTGCCATCACGCAACCATCCTGCGTCACGGACAGGTGGTGCGCGAATGCGACCCGACCAAGGAAACCGCTGGATCGCTCGCTCAGATGATGGTCGGGTCAGAAATACTTGGTGTCGGATCTCACACGAAGGCGCTGTCAGCTGGTGAACCAAGGCTTGGCTTGAAAGGCCTGAGCGCGCCAGCAGGCACGCCGTTTGCGACCGCGCTCAACGACATCAATCTGGATGTACGCGCAGGCGAGGTTGTCGCAATTGCAGGCGTTGCCGGCAATGGGCAGGGCGAGTTGTTTGACGCTCTGTCAGGTGAAATGCGGGTGCAGCCGGGCATGGTGGTTCTGGATGGCGAGGCCGCCGGGGCACGCGCAATCAATTGGCGCCGAAAGAAAAACGCCGCCTTTGTTCCCGAAGAGCGGCTCGGTCATGGCGCTGTGCCCGGGCTGAAATTGTCTCAGAACGTTGTCCTGACGCGCCATGCCACCAAAGACGGACTGATCGAGGCAGGCATGGTGTCGCTTCGCAAGGCGAACGATCTCGAAAAGCGGATCAAGAAGCACTACGACGTGCGCATGTCCCATGATGACCCGGAGGCGCGTTCACTATCCGGAGGAAACCTGCAGAAATTTGTGATGGGACGCGAGCTCGACCGCAAACCCGGGATACTGGTGGTGAATCAGCCAACCTGGGGCGTTGATGCGGGCGCGGCTGCGCTCATCAGGCAAGGCTTGATCGATCTGGCGCGCGAAGGCTCTGCCGTTCTGGTCATCAGCCAGGATCTCGACGAGATCTTCCAGATCTCTGACCGCATTGCCGTGATCTCGCGCGGTTATCTCTCAGCCGCCGAACCGGCTGCCCAGATGACCCGCGAACGTGTCGGCCTCTTGATGGCCGGCGGCGCCGAAACGCAAGGGGAGGCGCATTGATGCGGCTGGAACTCGTCAAACGCAAGGAACGCAGTGCATCCATGGCGGTGATGTCGCCCTTGGTTGCCGTGGGGCTGACGGCGCTGGCAGCGGCAATCATCTTCGCGATCTCCGGTGTGAATCCACTTGTGGGACTGTATGAGTTTTTCATAGATCCGCTCACCGAGCGCTGGTCGCTGGAGGCCACGATCGCCAAAGCAACGCCGCTGATCCTGATCGGCTGCGGATTGGCGGTCTGTTACCTGTCAAACAACTGGAACATCGGGGCAGAAGGCCAGTTTGTCGTTGGGGCCCTGTTCGGATCGGCCTTGCCCGTTCTGTTTCCAAGCTTTGAGAATGCGCTGACCTTGCCACTCATGCTGATTTTCGGTGCTGTTGGCGGTGCTCTGTGGGCGTTGATACCCGCGGTTCTGAAGACGCGGTTCAACACCAATGAAATTCTCACCAGCTTGATGCTGGTTTATGTGGCCAGCCTGCTGCTCGATTACCTCGTGCGTGGACCGTGGCGTGATCCGGACGGATTCAACTTTCCGGAATCGCGGATTTTCTCCGATGCCGCCACATTGCCGGACGTATTTGGCGGACTGATGAGCCTTGCGACGCCAATCACGATTGTCATTGCGATCGTCCTCGCAATTGTCCTGGCAAAGACCTTGAAAGGTTTTGAAATCCGGGTCATGGGCGAAAGCCCGCGTGCAGGCAGCTTTGCCGGTTTTTCCGCCAAGAAACTGACGATCTTCTCCTTTGCCCTTGCTGGTGCGCTGGCAGGTCTTGCCGGAACCATGGAGGTCTCGGCCGCGCTCAATCAGCTTCTGCCGTCGATTTCGCCTGGCTACGGCTTCACGGCAATCATTGTCGCGTTTCTGGGCCGGCTGAATCCGATCGGGATCATTATCGCGGGGTTCGTCTTGGCGCTTTCGTACATTGGTGGCGAAGGCGTCCAGTCCGGACTTGGCGTGTCCAATGAGATTGCCAGCGTGATCCAGGGGCTGTTGTTGTTCTTTGTTTTGGCCTGCGACACGCTCATACTCTATCGGGTCCGGTTGGTTACCCGCAAAGTCTCAGCAACAACCGGAGAACCGTCCCATGTTTGAAGCCATATTGTTGACGGTCATCACCGCTGCCACCCCGCTTTTGATTGCCGCCATCGGCGAGCTGGTGGTTGAACGCTCCGGCGTTTTGAACCTGGGTGTCGAGGGCATGATGATTATGGGCGCGGTCGTCGGATTTGCGGTCGCAAACCAGACCGGATCCGGGGCCTTGGGCGTGGTCGGTGCGATCCTGGCTGGCATGGCAATGTCGGCCCTGTTCGGTTTTCTGGTTCTGTTTCTGGTCGCCAACCAGGTTGCCACCGGATTGGCGCTGACGATTCTCGGAATTGGTCTGTCCGGCATGATCGGAGAAGCCTTCATTGGTGTGCCGGGATTGAAAATACCCGAGCTGTACATCCCGGTTCTGTCCGATATACCCTTCATCGGACCTGTTTTCTTTCAGCAGGATGCGCTTGTCTATCTGAGCTTTGCGCTGGTCGGCCTGGTTGCGTACGGGCTGTTCCGCACCCGGATGGGGCTGGTCCTGCGCGCGGTTGGCGACAACCACGGGTCCGCGCATGCGCTCGGTTTTTCCGTTATCAAGGTCCGGTTTCTGGCCGTCCTTTTCGGCGGCGCCTGTGCAGGGCTGGCCGGCGCCTACATGTCATTGGCATACACGCCGCAGTGGGTGGAAAACATGACAGCCGGGCGGGGCTGGATCGCGCTGGCACTCGTTGTGTTCGCGTCCTGGCTTCCATTCCGGGTGATTATTGGGGCGTATCTGTTCGGGGCGGTGGGGGTGCTGAACCTTCATGCACAGGCGATTGAACTCGATATTCCGTCTCAATTCCTGTCCAGCCTGCCTTACCTGGCGACAATTGTTGTGCTTGTTTTGATTTCTGCAAACCGCAGACTGACACTGGTGAATACGCCGGCCTGCCTTGGCAAGCCGTTTGTACCGGACAGGTGAGGGCTGCCACACATGTCCAGCCCGTCGCATCTGCGATCATGTGCCGGGTTCTTCCTCCAAACCGATCGCCAAATGATAATCCTGAGGGGTATGTCAACATGAAGAAGTTCTTGAAAGCCACGGTTGCTGCCGTTGCCTTCGCTGCTGCCGGATCTGCCGCTCAGGCTGCTGATCTGAAGGCCTGTTTTGTCTATGTCGGGCCGGTTGGCGATTTCGGCTGGACCTATCAGCACGATCAAGGCCGCCTGGCCGTAGAAGAGCATTTCGGCGACCGGGTCGAAACCGCGTATCTTGAAAGCGTGGCGGAAGGCCCGGATGCCGAGCGCGCAATTGAGAGGTTCGCCCGGGAAGGCTGCGGGATTATCTTCACCACATCCTTCGGCTACATGAACCCGACCATCAAGGTGGCAAAGAAATTCCCAGATGTGAAGTTTGAGCACGCGACCGGCTACAAGACCGCCGACAACGTGGCGACATACAATTCAAAGTTTCATCAGGGCCGCTACATCATCGGTCAGATCGCAGCCAAGCAATCCAAGACCGGGACTGCCGGCTACATTGCGTCTTTCCCGATCCCCGAGGTGGTGTCCGGTATCAACGCATTCATGCTTGGGGCTCAGTCCGTCAACCCGGATTTCAAGGTTAAGGTTGTTTGGGTGAACACGTGGTTTGATCCGGGCAAGGAAGCCGACGCCGCGAAAGCGCTGATCGACCAGGGTGCTGACGTCATTAGCCAGCACACCGACTCCACCGCACCGCTTCAGGTCGCTCAGGAACGCGGCGTTCACGGGTTCGGCCAGGCGTCCGACATGATCAACTTTGCGAAGGACGCACAATACACGGCGATCATCGACGATTGGGCGCCCTACTATATTCACCGCGTTGAAGAGGTCCTCAACGGCACCTGGGAAAGCCATTCCTCTTGGGAAGGTCTGGCGGAAGGCCACGTCGTGATGGCGCCCTACACGAACCTGCCGGAAGATGTCGTCGCGATGGCAGAAGCGACGGAACAGAAGATCATTGATGGCTGGGAGCCGTTTACCGGTCCGATCATCAAGCGGGATGGAACCGTTGTCGCGGAAGAGGGCGTGCGGTTGGATGACGGCGCGATCCTCGGGATGAACTGGTACGTTCAAGGCATCGACGACGAACTGGAGCAGTAAGCCGCAAAGGCCTTACGCTTAGCTAAAAGGCGCATCCGGGCGCAAATTCAAACGCCCGGATGCTGCCCCTCATAATCGACATGGACGCGCTGCAATGACCCTTGCATTTGCAATGGATTGGCTGAACTTGCTATTCCGTTGGGCCCACCTGATCGTCGGGATCGCGTGGATTGGCACATCGTTTTATTTTATTGCGCTCGATCTTTCCCTTCGGAAACGGGAAAAGATGAAGAAAGGCGTGTTCGGAACCGCCTGGGAAGTGCATGGCGGCGGGTTCTACCATGTCGAAAAATACACGGTCGCGCCGAAGGAACTGCCGGACGATCTGATCTGGTACAAATGGGAAGCCTATCTGACCTGGGTCACCGGTTTTGCGCTTCTGGTCGTGCAGTACTACTTCAATGCATCAGCTTATCTTATTGATCCCAGTGTGCTTGAGCTGACTGCCGGTGAAGCAATATTGATTTCGGTGGCATCGCTCGTTCTTGGCTGGCTGATCTATGACCGCCTTTGCCGTTCGCCCATCGGCAACAACACGCTGCTTCTTGCAGTCTGTGTTTTCGCTTTGATCATGGCCGCGACGTACATGTTCACCCATGTTTATTCCGGGCGCGGCGCCCTGATCCATGTGGGCGCGTTCATGGGCACCATCATGGCTGTCAATGTGTTCGGCGTGATCATCCCGAACCAGAAGAAAATCGTTGCCAGCCTGATGAAAGGTGAAGCGCCGGATCCCGCATTGGGCGCCATGGGCAAGCAGCGCTCGATCCACAACAACTATCTCACGCTCCCCGTCCTTTTGATGATGGTGTCCAACCACTATCCGATGCTGACCGGGCACCCGCAGTCCTGGCTGTTGGTGGCGCTTGTGCTGGTGATCGGCGGAATGGTGCGACACTTGCTGAACCGCCACGATGCGGGCGACAGCTTTGCCAAATTCTGGTGGACGCTGCCAGGTGCTGCGGCCGGGCTTGTGCTCGCGCTTATCATGACCGCGCCACGTGATTTCATTGGCGGCGACGTGGTCGCCGATGCGACGGCTGTTCAAATCACGCAATTGCATTGCGCTGCCTGCCATGCGCAAAACCCGACTTATGACGGGTTTGAGGAAGCTCCGAAAAACATTCATCTGGAAACGGCTGAGGACCTGCGCCGGTATGCCGATTTGGTCATGGCGCAGGCGGTCCAGTCCGATGCCATGCCGCTTGGCAATGAGTCTGGTATGTCAGACGAAGAAAGGGTGTTGTTGGGAACGTGGCTTGCCCAACAGGACTGATACAAACAGCCGATATCGAGGGAGGGGGCATGCATACGGTTGAGCAGATAAATTGCTTCAAAAAAGACACCTTTCTGCAGGCGTTTGGCGATGTAGCAGAGCATTCTCCCTGGGTGGCCGAACGTGCATTTGCCGCGCTGCCCTATCGCAATCGGGATGCTGTGATCTCGGCATTCGAGGCAGCCATGCAATTTGCGTCCAGGGATGAACAAATTGCGCTGATCCGCGCGCATCCAGACCTTGCCGGCAAGGCGGCGCGGGCCGGTGTGGTCGCCGAAGATTCCAAGAAAGAACAAGCAGGCGCCGGGCTTGATACGCTGACTGACGCCGAATATGCCCGGTTCACCGACCTCAATGACCGGTACCGTGAAAAATTCGGCTTTCCGTTTATCTTTGCGGTCAAAGGCGCGACCAAACACATGATTTTGGCGGCATTCGAGGACCGCATCGAGCATACGCCGGACGCAGAGTTTGCAATGGCCCTGTCGCAAATCTCCCGGATATTCCGGTTCCGCCTGGAAGAGCGGATCGCTTCATAGCCGGGTGCTTAGACGAAGGGCCAAAAAGGACTTCGTGAGTGGGAGGCTTGGTGATACGAAAAGCGCATCAAGCCGGGAGAGAGCATGCTTCACAGACGGACATTTCTCCAGATGGGCGCCCTGTCATCTGCGGCGTCTCTCAGTCTGGCATCTGGTGCCCAAGCACAAGGCGGTACAAGCGGAGCGGGTGCCGGAACGTCTTCAGGAACTGCTTTTTCGCCTGCCGAAAAATCGGGCCTTGCGGTGGCGCTTGGCGGGGGCGCAGCAAAGGCCTTTGCCCATATCCCGGTCTTGGAGGCTTTTGACGAACTGGGAATCAAGCCGGACGAGCTCGCCGGAACATCCATGGGGGCAATCCTGGGCAGCCTCTACGCCGGTGGCATGGCGGCTGTTGAGATCCGTGCATATGTCATCGAGTTGTTTGCCAAACGGCGCCCCCTGTTACGAAGGCTTTTTCTGGACAGTGGGCGGCCAATATCTTCCCTGTTTAACCTGACAAGGCCTGCGATCATTGACCCATTGGTGCTATTCGAAGCGGTGCTGCCGTGCAGCTTCCCGAAGTCTTTTTCCGATCTTCAAATCCCGCTTAAAATCGTTGCGACCAATTTTCACGGCCAGAGCCAGGTTGTTCTGAATGAGGGCCCGTTGCTCCCAGCGGTCGCCGCTTCTTCAGCGCTTCCGGTGCTTTTGACACCGGTAAGGATCAATGGATCCGTTCTGATCGATGGCGGCTTTGTCAATCCGACACCGTTTGATGTTCTGGATCCGGGCTTCAAAACCATCGGGGTCGATGTGACGGGAACTGATTTTGTCGATGACGGCAAGCTGCCCAGCGCACTGGAAACCTGGATCGGATCCTTCAGCATCACCCTGCATTCGCTGGTCACCGAGAAACTCAAACGAAAATCACCGGATTTGCTGATTGAACCGCCGGTCGGGACCTTCAGCACAATGGACTTCTTCAAGATTGAGAACATCCTGACCTCGGTTGACGCCAGCAAAGACCGGTTCAAGCGGCAGATTGCCGAGCTGATGGAGGATCACTAGCCGCTAGAACGCGGGGCCACGTTTCCGGAAAATTTCCTTGAGCTGGTCTGCCCTCTGCTCCGACCAGTCCTGCGGTTCCAAAATGGCGGCCCACGCGTCTATGTAGTCCGGAGCCACGTAGTAATGCCCGAAGTGTGGAACGTTTAGGGAAACCGAAGAATCGAGCGCCAATTGAAGCATGGTGACAATCGGGAACCAGCTCAGCTTGTCTGAAACGTCCGGTGCACGGGGTTGTGCCATCCAGGCAGGCGGGCGAAATGCGCTGTCGAAGGTAAAATTGACAATTGGATCGCTACCGTAGTTCAAAAACACGGCGCGGATCGGACCCCAGTCGGCGTATCCTTCATTCAGGCCGCCATATTGGTTCATGACGCGTACCACCGATCCGTTGCCGTAGGTTGGGCGCCAGGCGGGACTGCCCGGGTTGCGGTTGTCCCGGACAGCAGACCAGTACCGGGAGAAAAACGGTGAGCCAGCCCACATGGCGCCGTCAATCGGATCGCTGAGCATATCCAGAAGCGGCAATGTCGCTTGTGAATTGAACGCACCCTGGCTGAGGCCATGCACATAAAGACGGGGTCGCGTTTCAGGCGGCAACTTGGTCCAGTGATTGTATATCGTCTTAAACAGCAGCCTTGACTGTTCAATGCCGTAGTCCGGATGTGCCAGCAGCGACAAAACGCTGGTCAGGTAGGAATACTGGACTGCAACGGTTGCGACATCGCCACCCAATATGAAATCAAGCGTGTCTTGCGCGCCCGGGTCCATCCAGCCGGTTCCGACCGGCACCATAACGACCAAAGATGAGCGGTCGAAACCGCCGACCCGTATTAATTCGTCAAGCGCCAGATCAGCTCGCTCTTGAGCCGTGTCTGCGGACCTGCGTCCGACATAAACTCTCAGGGCGTCCTGGGCGGGGCCGGGGAAAAACGCTTCGATTTCCGCACATGTTGGCGCAGTGCTGACGAAAGCGCGGCCCCAGCGGCCCATTTCCTCCCACTTGACCAAAGACTGCGGACTGCCGGTTTTCTCCGGGTCGCTCGGTTGTGGGACATCGGGTTCGATGAGAATATCAGCTGCTTCAAAAGAGGCGTCTGCCGCGCGAAATGCCGTGCGGATCAATGCACCGTCGACCAAGGCCCAAAACAGATACAGGACGAGGATGGTGGAAAGAGCATAGCCGATGCGGCGCGGCACAAACCGATCAAGACGCGCACTCAACCAACGCCGTGCAAGACCGAGCAGGCGAAAGATGAGCCAGAGTGCAAGCGTAACACCAGCGCCTATGCCGAGGATTTCGAACGGATAGGAGGTTTCAACCGGGCCAAGCCCAATCGCGGCGCGGGTTGCGTTTTGCCAGTCGGCCGCTTTCGAAAGGGAATAGGCGATAATCGCAACTGCCGCCGCAATTGAACAGACATTCATGACCCGAATGGTTCGTCGCGATCCGCGCGGCAGTTCCAAAAACCGGTAAAAGGCGACGATCCAATTGCCAATTTCATACCCGAGTGCGGCAACAATACCAGCAACAACACCGGACGTTGCCGGGTCACGCGGCATCAAGGTAGGGGTGAGGGATGCCCCGAACGCACTCACTGCGATGATCAGACCGAATGCTGACAAATTGTCAGCAAAGGCTCGCAACAAACGGGAAAAAAATGTCAAGGGAACTGCTCCTAGGTGCAGCTTAAAGGATCAATCGTCTTACTGTCCAACAGAATGTACGGCTGCACAATCGCCTAGTTTCTTGACAGTTTTTCCATCGCGCGCCCGACTTGCGTCTCCTTCGGATCGGCAGACGCCGACAAGCCCGTGACAACCCCGGAATAATCAGTGCCCGCCTTGTTCTGACTGAGTTTCGCCTTGCCGAACAATTGCGCAATCGGAAGCCGGACGCCCACGATCCCGCGCAGCTGGACCTCTACGAACCGGTCTGGTGCATCGGAGACCTTCCAAGGGGAGCTGCGGCCGGTTTCTTGCAAGTCGGTCAGTTTGTTGACCACGTCACGCAGGCGGTCCTGGTCTGTGAAGAATTCTACCGGCCCTCTTGCTTGCACCGTTACATAATTCCAGGTCGGCACCACTTTACCGGTTTCCTGCTTGGTCGGATAAAAGGACGGCGATACGTAGGCATCCGGGCCCATGAAGATCGCAAGCGCGGTACCGTGCACCGCGGTCTTCCATTGGGGATTGGCGCGGGCGATATGCCCGTAAAGCACGCCATGTGGCTCTTCTTCACGGTCGAGATAGAGCGGCAGCGGCGTGGAAAACGGTCCTTGGTCGGTGATTGTGACCAGATTGGCAAAGGGAGCCGCGTCGATTGCGTTGAACACGTCTTCTTGAGGCCCCAGGTCAAAGTGGTCGGGCAAATACATCTGTGGCTCCAAAACCAAACCTAATACCGCCCGGGGAGGCGGTTTTGTGCGCGCCAATTGATCACATCACAGCAGCAAAAAACAGTGATGATGTCGAGTTAGCGCCCGCCGCCGGAACAGGTTATCGCGATATAACCGGATAGCATTTCACCAAGCGGACTGTTCTCTCTTAATTGTCACAACGAGATACGATTGTGTGACGTTGGCTTGTCCAACTTCCAGGGCTCCAGGACGAGCTGTTCTTCGCCGGTGTCTTGACATCGGGGCACTCCAGGCTGGCACCCTGCGGCCATTCCGATCGTTTGCAACTTTAATGAAGAAGGAGACACTCATGTCATCCTGGAACCCGTTTTGGAACCTTTCACAATCTTTCCTGAACCAGGGAATGGCCTCTGTCGGCTATGACGAAGCGGGTCAGCCAAAGAACTGGGATCAACCAGCTCCAAGGACAAACAAGCGGATTTCGGCTGGAAGCCCCGGAATGAAGAGCTTCAAACGCAAATCCGGACCACAACAATCCAGAGCCAGTCAGAACATCGCAAACCGTGGGTCGAGCGGTCCGCAGCGAAACCAACAGAACGTCCCGTACCAGAACGGCGCCGGTCCGTTCAATCAACGTCTTTTCCGGTGGTGCGGTATTCCGGACCAGTACGCTCAGAACATCCAGAATACATACACGGACATGATGATGAACCTTGAGTATCAGGCAAACCAGCTGTCCGAAAATGCGGGCAAGCCGTTCAATCCGAACAGCGGTGCCGATCCGTTCACGCATGCAACCCGCGCGACCTACGATCGTTTTGTCGACGATCTGGAGACCGGTTTGTCGAGCATAGAGAACAATTTGAACACCTTGCACAAAGGCATCCATGTCAGCTCAAATCTCGATACCGCGTTCCACCAGGCACGGGATCAGTTGGTTCAAATGAACCAACTGAACGTGATTTCCGAAAATGATTTTACAGACCTGCTCGATGTCCTGACCGGTGACTACAACTTCCGGAAAGCGCAGGGGAGTGATCTAAGTGCCGACGCGTACCGGTCGTTTATCGACCAAATGATTGACGATCGACTGCGATGAAGAGACCTCCCGCCCATCTTCGAAGCAGATGTGGTCTTGGCGACCTGCACTACGCGTCCTAACCGCATAAAAAAGCCCAAGCTCTTAATTGCTTGGGCTTTTTTATGTAGCAGGGCCACGTGCACAGTAACTCTTGTCTGATGACTGTCAGTTCCGGTTTGTTTTTCTATTGTACGCACACACGCTGATTTTGGATTATATGTTACAAAATTTACCCGAAATATTTTCATATATTCCACTCTGGAGTCAACGGGTCTCAGCTCCTAAGGCAGGTTAGAATTTCAGCGCTCGTAGCATCTGGAATCACACTGTTATTCTGACCGAAAGCCTCAAAGAAAATCCAATCGCCTGTACCGGTTGCAGCAAGGCACACAGTGGCAGGACGGGCGCCGGCCCAGTGATAGAAATAAAGCTCTCCGGCAAGGATTTCGGGCAGGTAGGCACTGACTCCATTGCGCATTTCATGGTCTTCCGAATTGAGCGCGGCCCGGTCGGAGATTGGAAAGAGCGGCGCGGCCGTGGATACCGGTGGCGGCGGAAAGACACGGCTTTTGTACCCAAGGTCCGTGAAACGTGCGAACCACCATTGAAAGGTCTGTGGCACGGCGACTTCGCAAAGCGCTTTGAGAGCGGCTGTCTTTTGGGCGTCCGTCAGGTGCCGGAGGCCCTCGCTCACCATGTAGGTGAACCGTGGGAGCGAAATGCCCTTGTTCAAGAGGTCTTGCTTGTCAAACTGACTGACGAGTGGTGATTGCGAAGTGGCCGTGCTGATGATGTCTGCGCTGAGCGCGAGGAGCTCGGGCCCAGGTTTCATGGGAGAGCCATCGGGATTGTTGTCAAGAACCTTGACGAGCGCTGCGGCTTGATCGCTCGCCAAGCAGGGCGGAAGCAGGTCGAGTACACCCAAAACAGCACTTGAAAAATCCCGGTTAAGCAGCTGGGAAAACAGTTTTTCGCGCGGAACGCTGGCGATGAAATCCGCAAACGCAAATCTATTCTGGGCTTTGGAATGCTGTGTGGTGCGGAATATGTCCAGAGCAAGCGACAATGCGCCAACGCGGCCGAACGCGGCATGCCTGTGAACGTGCCGCCAAAGGCGCGGATGCTGTGCGCAAAGGTCTAGTAGGAGCCATTGCGATCGTCCGAAGGGAGCGATCAGCCGCTTCAACAGAACGGGCAGGGAATTGAGATATTCTGCGAAATAGATGTCCGCCCGATGGCCAGGTTTGAGCTTGTGACCGTCGAC
The DNA here is from genome assembly GCF_007830545.1 of Roseibium hamelinense. GTDB lineage: Bacteria > Pseudomonadota > Alphaproteobacteria > Rhizobiales > Stappiaceae > Roseibium > Roseibium hamelinense. The sequence continues at coordinate 556,205 of NZ_VLLF01000001.1, read as the reverse complement.
CGGTTTAGAGTGGCCAAGGACACTCAGGCTTTCCGCTTTCAAACCGTAGGCCGGACAATCGAGGATTGGCCAATCCGGCAAAATCTCTTCCGGTTTCCGATTGACAAGCGCGGTCCAGCAACCAAAGCGGCGATCCCAGAACCCGTAGAGCACGGCGCCGCCGTCGAAGTTTTCGGTCAAGCCGCGCGCGGTCCATTGATAACTTGCGTAAATGGTCGATGGCGCACCACCGGGCCCCGTATCAAATTGAAGTGCGGTTTGTGCCGGTTCTGTGCCTGTTTGCGCCATGCGCCGCCTCCAGTCCGATGACTTGGAAACGGTATCTTGAGCAGCGTTTTGCGCAATCCGCTAGCCAAACTGAATCGCGTTTTTAAACAATCAACGGAACGGTCTTGTCAGTCTTTACAGCGCTAGATTCTGAAGACGAGCCGAAGTGTGTCGGCCAGATGACGTTGATATGCCAGGGGTGCGAATCGGCTTCAGGATAAGGGCAACACGGCAAAGACTAGTTCCGGATCGGAATTTGCACCTCGTTCCTGCGGAATGGCGGCAAAGTGAAAGGCGCATTGAAATAGGCGAAAACAGGTGATCCGATTGCCTTTAAACCCTCTGTTTTCATGTAGGCCTCCAGTGCTTTTGTATGGCGTTGGAAATTTGAATTGGTCCAGCGCCCGGAAAACGTGATTGCTGCTACTTTTTGACCCGGCACTGAGATGATCGAAATCGCGTCATTGTCGGGTACCGGTGCGGTCTTCTCGGAAAAGGATGACGGCAGATAGAAGGCGACATTCCATGTCCGGGAGCCGGCCGGGACTTGGGCAACCGGTGCGGTCATGGGAATCTTGACGGATTCCCTGGTCTGCCGAACTGGCGCAGTCATTGAGATCTTTTGTTTTTCCGTGTTTTCGCCCGAGATGTAGCCGAACAAGATATTGAACGCTTTGCGCGATGCTGCGCTGCGGCTTCCTGATACCGTTACCTGGGCGGCGGTCACTGGCTCGTATTGACGAATCTCAACGGACCCGTCCTTCTGCAAGACTTTATAGGCTGGCTCTTCCAAATCCGCTGAAGCGGGGTGCGGATAATACAACGATGCTGTTGCTAAAACCCCGCTGAATAAGACAGCTGCCACCGTTCTGCGTATCAAAACTGGTCTCCAAATCGTCTCCCGGTCCTACATAGTGCTGTTCGGAGAACACACCAGAGCGGCAGTTTGCACAGTGCAAGGTGTGGCCAAAATGGGCTGGGTGTTTTATACCCCCTCCCGAAACCTGTAGCTGAGCCAAGCTGCATTAAACAGGCGCCTTGGCAACGGCAAAAGCGCCCAGCGGACAGCGAAACGACGGGCGTTTAACAATCTGCCGGGCCACCCGTGCGAGACGGCCCGACCAATTCCCGTTTTGAAGGTTTGTGTCACAGTATGCTTCAAACACCGTACTACCTGATCGACAAGTCAAAGCTGCTGCGCAACATGGAAAAGATCGCCTATCTGCGCGAGCGGTCCGATGCCAAAGCGCTGCTGGCGCTGAAATGCTTCGCAACCTGGTGCGTTTTCGATTTCATGCGCGACTACATGGACGGGACAACGTCTTCGTCCCTGAACGAAGTCAAACTGGGCAACACCCGCTTTGGCAAAGAAACCCATGCCTACTCTGTGGCATATGCCGATCATGAGATTGATGAAGTTGTGTCCCATGCGGACAAGATCATCTTCAACTCGATCAGCCAGCTGGAGCGTTTCGGCGACAAGGCCGACGGTATTATCCGAGGGCTGCGCCTCAACCCGCAGGTCAGCTCATCGACGTTTGATCTTGCCGATCCGGCAAGACCGTTTTCCCGGCTCGGTGAATGGGATGTGGAAAAGGTTGATCGGGTAATGAACCAGGTTAGCGGGTTCATGATCCACAACAATTGCGAAAACGACGATTTCGATCTGTTTGACCGCATGTTGAACGATATCGAGCATAAGTTCGGACCGCTCTTAAAGCGTGCCGGATGGGTCAGCCTTGGCGGCGGCATTCACTTCACCGGTGAAGACTATCCGATCGATCAATTCGCTGACCGGTTAAAACGGTTTGCGGATGCGTACGGTGTACAAGTCTATCTGGAGCCGGGAGAAGCGGCGATCACCAGATCGACATCACTGGAAACGACGGTTCTGGACACCCTCTATAACGGCAAGCACCTTGCGATAGTCGATTCGTCCATCGAAGCGCACATGCTGGATCTGCTGATTTACCGCGAAACTGCGAAAGTCGAACCGAACAAGGGCCCGCATCGCTACATGATTTGCGGTAAATCTTGCCTCGCAGGGGATATTTTTGGCGAGTTTGATTTTCCAGAGGAATTGAAAATCGGCGATAGGGTCTCTTTCGAGGACGCTGCCGGTTACACCATGGTCAAAAAGAACTGGTTTAACGGCGTGGCCATGCCGGCGATAGCCGTCAAGGAAACCGACGGAACAGTGCAAACGGTGCGCGCATTTACGTATGACGATTTTGAATCCGGCTTGTCGTAAGGCGTGGCCAATCCGGTACATGCTGTCGTCCAAAGTCACTTTTCACGCTCAAAAAGGGTAAAAAGCACAGATGAAAAAAAACGTTCTGATCATCGGCGCCGGAGGTGTCGCACAGGTGGTGGCGCATAAATGCGCGCAGAACAATGATGTTCTCGGCGACATTCATATCGCCTCGCGCACCAAGTTGAAATGCGACCAGATCATTGAAACCGTGCATGCCAAAAAGGCGATGAAACAGGACGGTGTGCTGGAAGCTCATGAGTTGAATGCCCTTGATATTGAGGCCACTGCGGATTTGATCCGCAAGACGAAGTCTGAAATCGTCATCAATGTCGGGACGGCATTTTTGAACATGTCGGTCCTGAGTGCGTGCCTCAACACCGGGGCGGCCTATATCGACACGGCCATCCATGAAGAGCCGGGCAAAATCTGCGAAACGCCGCCGTGGTACGGAAACTACGAGTGGAAGCGCGCGCAAGAGTGCGAAGAAGCCGGCGTCACAGCAATCCTCGGTGCCGGTTTTGATCCGGGCGTCGTCAACGCCTATGCGCGCCTTGCCAAGGATGACTACCTCGACAAGGTGACCGACGTCGACATCGTTGACATTAATGCGGGCAGCCACAAGCAGTATTTTGCCACCAACTTTGATCCGGAGATCAACTTCCGGGAATTCACCGGCACGGTTTATTCCTGGCAGGGTGGAGAGTGGCAATCCAACAAGATGTTTGAAATCGGCAAGGAATACGACCTGCCGGTGGTCGGCAAGCGCATGGCCTATCTGTGCGGCCATGACGAGGTCCATTCGCTTGCGAAAAACATGGACGGCGCCGATGTCCGCTTTTGGATGGGCTTTGGCGAGCATTACATCAACGTATTCACGGTGCTTAAGAATATTGGCCTGTTGTCCGAGCAACCCGTCACGACAGCTGAAGGTCAGGAAGTCGTGCCGCTCAAAGTGGTCAAGGCCTGCTTGCCAGACCCCTCGTCGCTTGCGCCTGAATATGAAGGCAAGACCTGTATCGGCGATTTCGTGAAGGGCACAAAGGACGGCAAGGAAACGGAAGTCTTTATTTACAACGTGGCCGACCATGCCGAAGCCTATGCGGAAGTCGGCAGCCAGGGCATTTCCTACACAGCCGGCGTGCCGCCGGTCGCCGCCGCGATGCTGATTGCAACCGGCGAATGGGACGTCAAGAAGATGGCCAATGTTGAAGAACTGCCGCCGCATCCGTTCCTTGGCATCTTGAACAGGATTGGCCTGCCGACGCGTATCAAAGACGCCAACGGCGACCGGCCGATCGAATTCTAAGGCAGATCGATATTCAGACCCTTGTAAAAAGCGCGCAGCTATTGCGCGCTTTTTTCGTTTGCTGCCCTAGCTCTCAGTCTCACAAGCTGTTTGAGACAAGGCTATCGTGAGGATGAACAAGCAGGTGAACCGGACGCGCCACGGCGTGGCCAATGGGGCGGACAAAGCCGAACCAGTTTTGTCGGATGCCGAGATTAGCGAAATCATCAGCATGGCATGGGACGATGAGGTTGCTTTTGATCATATTGCGATTCAGACAGGTCTGTCAGAACCACAGGTCATTGCCCTTATGCGCCGGAACATGAAACCGTCGAGTTTTCGCCTGTGGCGCAAAAGGGTGTCGGGCCGCAAAGCAAAACATGCTCAAAAGGCGTGAAGACGCGGTCCTGGCGCGTATAAGGGAGGCTTCATGCGCATTCTGGTTTTTCTGGGAACGGTCCGCGATACAACTCCGCCGCGGCCGGCAAGATTGGGCTTAAGGGTGGCGCGCGCCTGCGTCCAGCGCCTTGCAGCCGCCGGGGCGGATCCCGTGCTGATTGATCCGCTTGAAATTGAGTTGCCGCTGCCGTTCAAACCCCAGTTTTCCTACTCCGAAGGCAAGGCTCCTGCGCAGCTGGACAGGCTGGCCGATCAAATAGCCACCGCCGACGGCTATGTGATGGTCAGCCCGGAATACAATCACTCCATGTCGCCGGCGCTTGCGCATCTGCTGAATCACTTCGGCAGTTCTTTGTTCTCTTACCGGCCCAGTGCGATTGCAACTTATTCGGCCGGCCAATGGGGCGGGGCGCGGGCCGCAGTGAATATGAGGACATTCCTGTCTGAACTTGGCTGCCTGCCAGTGTCTGCAATGATCCATGTGCCAAAGGCGCATGAGGTGTTTGCTGAAAGCGGGGCCTACCTTGCCGATGTGGATGCTGAGCGATGGGATGGCTATCTGGGCCGGACAATTTCACAGCTTCTGTGGTGGGCGGCCGCATCGAAGACGGCCCGTGCAACCGGAAACGGCACCCGTCCAGATGCCTTTTTGAAGGATCCGTCGCAGCGCAACGCGCCATGATCTTCCGCGCAGCTGGATGTACGACGGACCCTACGAAATATCGGAAAACGAACGGGAAAATGGCGGAGGGGGTGGGATTCGAACCCACGGAACGCTTGCACGCTCGGCGGTTTTCAAGACCGCTGCAATCGACCACTCTGCCACCCCTCCAGGCCGCAGGGCCTCCGTTTCCTTTTTTCAGAGCATAAAGTCAAGCCCCTCAAACAGGAATTCCATTAAACACATTTGGAAAACGTAGAAGGGGCGGGCCGCCGGTCCGGTGTCGTGGGCAGGGAGTAGACCGGCGGCCAATTTGCTGGAGGTGGGTTCCAGCGACTGCAAGGCGACAGGGCGGTCGCTTGCAACACCAATACGCTAGGACGTCCGGCCGCCTCAGGTTGTGACCTGGATCACAAACGTGCATTTGGTACATATCACGCACTCGTTCTTCCGATTTTAGGCCGGTTCGGTGTGGACGGTTCGCCGGCAATCGATCGCTGGAGCAAACACCTCTCGACGGGTGATTCACTTTAGAGTAAGAAAGTTGCGGTTTAACCAGCTAAGCGGGGCCGAGCGGGGGCTGGCCGTGCTTGTTGTGTTGGGAGCTTGTCTCCCGTCAGGATATGGGTGGCGCTGCCAGCCAATGGTCCATCGTCAATTTGCGCAGTGCGGGGCAGCCGGCGCATGTGAGTTAGGGTAGCGGATGCAAGACTTTGGCGATCAACGCAGGCTTGCGGAAACGTGTTTGAGGGGCAGCATGGGGCAGAACAAATCGGGTTCCGGTCACTTCAAGCAATATTGGGCGCCGTTGCGCACCGGACTTTTGGTTGCTGCTGCCGCTGGCGTCCTGGCAGCGTGTAGCGCAACACCCGAAACACCCAAGGCGAAATTCAGCCCTAAGAAATACGGCGTGAAAGGCAGCCCCAAAGTGGTTGCCGCAGGTCAGCCCGTTCCTAAAGGCGGGGGGCGGTATGTGGTCGGCAAAAAATACAAGATCGCCGGCAAATGGTACTACCCGAAGCATGATCCGAATTACAGAAACGTCGGTTTGGCGTCATGGTATGGGCCGACCTTCCATGGCCGCAAGACTGCCAACGGCGAGGTCTTTGACCGCAACGGCTTGACCGCTGCCCACACCACCATGCCGCTGCCGTCCTATGCGCGCGTGACCAATGTCTCAAACGGCCGGTCGATGATCGTGCGCGTCAATGACCGCGGCCCGTTCCACGGAAATCGGATCATCGATCTTTCCGAGCGCGTTGCGACAATGCTCGGCACGAAAGATCAAGGCATCGGTAAGGTCAAGGTCGAGTATATCGGCAAAGCCCGTCTTGATGGCCAGGACGAAAAATATCTGATGGCATCTTACAGCGGCCCTGACGCAGTCCAGCCGGGAGGAACGTTCCCCGGTACACAGCTCGCCCAGGCGGTGCCTCCACAACTCATATTCGGCGGTGCGCCTGCGCCCGCGCCCCGGCCATACAACTCTCAGCCTGCAATCGCTTATGCAGGGCAGACACAGGTCGCCCAGGCCGCTTTCGATCCCGCGATCGCGTTCGAGGCGTCTCGCGGCACCGTGCAGGTTGCGTCGCTCAACACATTCGCCGGCGGCCTCACCGGCGATGAGGTTGTGACACCGACGTCGGCAACACCTGTCCCGGTTCCGGCATTTTCCGAGCCGCGTCCGGCCCCCGCAGCTGGAACACTTGGGGTCTTGCGGGTCCCGGCCCCGGCCGAACCGCAGTCCTTTGAGGCTGGTAGTGCGGTGTCGTCTTACATGGCCAATGGCCGTGTAGCAGCCGCCCATGATGTGTTCGGAACTGTGTCTGGCGGATCCATTTCGCTGGCGGAGCTTGCAAAGCGCCGTTAGGTTTCTGACTGTAGAGATCCCGTTCGGTCCGGCGGCAACGCAAGCGCCGTGGCCATTGGGGCACTGAGACAGACAGGAAGCTGACAAACCATGGGTGTTTTGAAACGCTTGAGACAGGCCGGTTTGGCTGCGGGTATCGTGTTTCAAGCGGCCGTTTGTGCTGCCACAGCAGATACGCTGTCAACGTCGGCCGACATTGCCATCCTCACCAACCCGCAGAGCGGCACCACCCTTTATGCCAAAGAGGCCGATACGCCCTTTGCACCCGGATCCTTAGCAAAAGTCATGACCGCTGCCGTTGTGTTCGAGGCACTCAACCAAGTTGAGGTGTCCTCTGATCAGAACTGCACCGTAAGCGAACATGCATGGCGAACCGGCGGCGCGCCTTCGCGGGGGGCGACCATGTTCGCGGCGATCAAGTCAGATATCCCGGTAGAGGATCTGTTGCGCGGTTTGCTGATCCATAACGCCAACGATGCCGCAATCATTCTTGGCGAATGCCTATCCGGAACCGAAGCGGGATTCGCGGCGCGCATGACAGCTTTCGGGGAAACGATCGGCATGACTGCAACCCGGTTCATGAACCCGACCGGGTATGAAATGGAGGGTGCGCAAACAACGGCGCGGGACCTTTCAGTGCTTGCAAGCTACATATTGAAATCGCATCCAGATCGATATGCGTTGTTCTCAGAGCCCGAGTTCACCTGGAACAACATCTTTCAGCGCAACAAAAATCCATTGATCGGCGAAATTCGCAACTTGGACGGTCTGGGTGCCGGGCAGAGCGAACAGGACGGGTTTGCCGGCCTTGCCTCCGTCGAACGCAACGGTTTGCGTGTGGTCGCAGTCGTGGCAGGTCTTCCCAGTGTGAATGCCCGCCTCAAGGCGATGCGCGAAGTGATCGAAGGTGCCTGGGACTTTTTTACAATTCAAACCCTTTATCAAAAAGGGGATGTCGTTGCCGAAGCATCTGTGTTTGGTGGCGAGCACGGGACTGTCCCCTTGATCGCAGCACAGAACGTGGATGTATTGCTGCCTCGGGGCGGAACATTGGACTATCGGCTCAGAGTTGTTTACGACGGCCCACTTGAAGCTCCCGTGAGCAAAGGGATGCCGGCCGGTGAATTACGTGTTGTCGGGCAGGACGGGGTCGTTCACACCAGCGCCCTTCAAACCGGAGCCGCTGTTCAACGTGGATCACTCCAGGCACGTGCAATCGACGGTCTGGCAGAGCTTTTGTTCGGATGGTTGTAACACCGTGTGGAAGCTGAGCAGATTTGGGAAGGGAAGGCAGACGCGTGCCAGGGCGTTTCATTACATTTGAAGGCGGAGAGGGCGCCGGGAAGTCGACACAGATCGCCCAGCTGAAAAAACGTCTTGAGGCGTCAGGCCACACTATTGTGGTAACGCGTGAGCCAGGCGGATCTCCGGGGGCGGAAAAGATCCGCGAGATGCTTTTGTCCGGCGCTGTGCAGGATCTGGGACCCCGCGGTGAAGCCATGCTTTTTGCGGCCGCGCGCGCAGACCATGTGGACCATACCATCCGTCCAGCGCTGGAGCGCGGCGACTGGGTTATCTGCGACCGCTATGCCGATTCCACGCGTGTGTATCAAGGGGAGGCCGGTGTTGACCCGAACTACCTTTTAATGCTGGAGGCAGCAGCTGTTGCCGGTGTACGCCCCGAACTGACGATTTTGATAGATATCCCGGTAGAAGTCGGACTGAACAGGGTGCGCAAGCGCTCAAAAGCCGAAGGCGGTGTGCCTCCTGACCGGTTTGAGGGGGAAGCCCTCGGCATTCACCAACGGCGGCGCTCTCTGTTCCTCGATCTTGCCAAGGCGGAGCCGCACAGGGTGTCTGTCATAGATGGCCGGAAACCTCAGGACGAAGTGACCGAAGCCGTCTGGCAGACTGTAAGGACACATTTCCCCGAGGACTTTTCTGAAGTTCAAGCGGAAAACGAGGATTTGGAACAGTTGCAGCCGGAAAATTCTGGAAAGGCACACCACGATGGCGCGTAAGGGAGAGGTTGAACTGATCCCGGAGGTATACGCTCTGGATGGCATACCACTACCGAGGCAACGGGCCAATTTGATCGGCCACGGGGCAACCGAATTCGCGCTCCTCAACGCCTACCGCTCCGACCGCCTGCATCACGCCTGGATCCTGGGTGGGCCGAAAGGCATCGGCAAGGCGACGCTTGCGTTTCGGTTTGCCAAATATGTCATTGCTCATCCGGACCGGTTCGGGTCTGTGGTTGCGGAAGCTTCCGACCTGTCGCTTCCGGCGGACGATCCCGTGTTTCGGCAAGTGCAAGCTGGTGGGCACCCGAACATCCTGCATTTACGGCGTCCATGGGATGACAAGGGCAAGCGCTTTAAGGCGGATTTGCCAGTCGATGAAGTCCGCAAAACAGTCTCTTTTTTCGGGACGACAGCCTCCGCAAGGGCGTGGCGGGTATGTATCGTTGATTCTGCGGATGAGATGAATGCGAACTCGGCGAATGCGCTCCTGAAAATTCTGGAAGAACCGCCCGCTCAATGCCTGTTTCTGGTTCTGTCGCACGCGCCTGGCCGCTTGCTGCCAACCATCCGGTCGAGGTGCCGGCGTCTGGACATGGCACCTTTGCAAACTGACGAACTGGAAATCGGCCTCAATGAACTGGCACCCGGACAAATCGAGGACCGCTCGCATCTTGAAGATCTGACGCATTTTGCCGATGGCAGCCTGCGGTCCGCGCTGACGTTGCTTTCAGGTGACGGCTTGGCCATCACACGCGGGTTTGTTGGCCTGGCGGCGGCTGCGCCTAGCATTGATGTTCCCGCTCTCCATGGGCTCAGCGATTTGGTATCGGCGCGCGGCCAGGAAGATAACTGGCAGAGCTTTCAGCACATCGCGCGCACGTGGGTGCATTCGCAAATGCGCGAGGATACTCGCGTGGCGGCACGTAATCTCCTGTTCTGGACGCAGCTCTGGGACCGGATCAATGCATCCATACGGGAAACAGATGCCCTCAATCTCGACCGCAAACAGGTGGTGCTGGATTTCTTTTTCCAACTGGCAAAACGACCAAGCACGACTGCTTGAGCATGCACGGCACTTGAACTTCTTTTCGTTCATGACTACCGAGTGGACACCAAAACGCTATTTGACCTAAAAACCGACCGCAGCGGAACTCCATGCTTGTAGACAGTCATTGCCATCTTGATTTTCCAGATTTCGACGAGGACCGGGACGCGCTCATTGAGCGCGCACACGCTGCAGGCGTCGATCTCATGGTGTCGATCTGTACGCGGGTGAGGAAGTTTCAAAACGTACTGGCCATAGCAGAGAACTATCCGGAAGTTTTTTGTTCAGTTGGCACGCATCCGCACAACGCGGGTGAGGAGCGGGGTATTACGGCCGACGAAATCGTCAAACTGACAGAACACCCCAAAGTGGTTGCAGTTGGTGAAGCCGGTCTTGATTATTTTTATGACAAAGCCCCGCGCGATGCACAGGCGGAGGGGTTGCGGGTACATTGCGATGTCGCGCGCCAGACCGGCCTGCCGCTTGTAATCCACGCACGTGATGCTGACGCCGACATGGAGGCTATCCTGCGCGACGAAATGAGCAAAGGCAGTTTCCCGGCGCTTCTGCATTGCTTTTCGTCCGGACGCGATCTGGCGATGGCCGGGGTCGAGCTCGGGCTGTATGTGTCCTTTTCCGGTATTTTGACCTTCAAGAGGTCTGAAGAACTTCGAGACATTGCAAGGGAACTGCCCGCCGACCGGCTTCTGGTCGAAACCGATGCACCTTATTTGGCGCCACAGCCCAAACGCGGCAAACGCAACGAGCCGGCCTATACCGCAATGACGGCTCAGGTGCTGGCTGAAACGCGCGGTCTTCCGCTGGATGAAATCGCCACCCAAACAACAGAGAATTTTTTCCGGCTTTTCTCCAAGGTTCCAAGGCCCGCAGCCCGTCCGGCGGACGTGGCATGAGCGCTGTGCTGCGGGTGACGATTCTCGGCTGCGGGTCCTCCGGCGGTGTGCCCCGGATCGGAAATGACTGGGGCGCCTGCGATCCGCAAGAGCCGAGAAACAACAGGAAAAGGTGCTCAGTTCTGGTTGAGCGTGTCCGCGACAACGAGACGACCCGGGTGCTGATCGATACCGGACCGGACCTGAGACAGCAAATGCTGGAAGCCGGGATCGGTCATCTCGACGCCGTACTCTATACGCATGCCCATGCCGATCATTTGCACGGCATCGATGATCTCCGAGTGTTCACCATCCGCAACAGGCGACGGATTCCTGTCTATATGGACACAGCAACCCGCGGGCGGGCGGAAGCGGCGTTCGGCTATTGTTTTGAAACGCCCGCAGGATCGTCTTACCCGCCGATCCTGGAGCCGCATCCCCTTGTCGCAGGTCAGACCGTCGAGATTGACGGGCCGGGCGGGCGGATCACCTTTAAGCCGATCGAAGTCGTACACGGCGATATCATGTCATTGGCCTTCAAATTCGCAGGGATTGCCTACCTGCCCGACGTGTCTCATATCCCGCAACCGGTACTGCCGGAGTTCGAGGGGCTCGACGTGTTCATTCTCGACGCATTGCGGCGCTCTCAGCACCCCAGCCATTTTTCCTTGTCCGACGCACTCAGATGTCTGGAGCGCACGAAGCCCAGCCGTGCCATCTTGACCAATATGCACAACGATTTGGATTACCGGACCTTGTGTTCGGAACTTCATCCGGGTGTTGAACCCGCTTATGACGGCCTGATCATAGAGCGGCCTTCGGACAGCTGACAGGTTCAGACAGCCATGGCCGATTCAATTGAGCGGAAAAAGCGAAAGCTGCCGACGGAAGAGCGGCTCCAACGTGCCGCCTTGCACTATCTGGACCGCTATGTGTCGTCCAGCGCGAACCTTCGCCGCGTTCTGGAACGCAAGGTCATAAAAGCTGCGCGGGATCACGGAACGAGCCCGCAAGACTATATCGGCCTGATCGATACGGTCGTTGAAAAATGCGAGCGGACCGGTCTGATCGACGACACGCGCTATGCGGAAACCAAGCTTGCATCCATGCGCCGCAAGGGGCGCTCGGAGCGCCAAATTAAGCAATATTTATCATCAAAAGGCGTCTCGCCGGAAACTGTCAGTTCTGTGCTGGAGCAGGACGGCACATCGGAGATGGAGGCTGCCATTCGCTATGCGCAGCGCCGGCGCCTTGGCCCTTTTTCGGATCCATCGAAACGGGCGGCCCGTCAGGAAAAAGACATGGCTGCACTGTGCCGGGCAGGCTTTTCCTACGCCATTTCGCGGCGGGTGATCGCCGATCAATCTTGAACGGTCACGGGAGGGTTAGGACCTCGGACCCACAAACAACAACTAATGATTGTGAAACACAGCGATAGCGTGTAACTACCCTTTTCTATCTGTTGAGTTGACCAAGTTAACTCGTGATAACATTCTCACCCTTATAAAAATAGGTCGAGCAATCGTTTTCCCATTTGGAGGTTCTGGGATAAAGGGTGTTGGGCAAAGTTCCACGTACCTGCAAGATCAATCGGATCCTGTCACCGTTGTAGTCTTAACCTCTATGCGGAACGCCTTATGCCGGAGTTAGCGGCAAGGATGCCTGTGCGTCAATAATGCCGAAGACGTTGACTTCGGCCCGGTGAAAGGCGCGTCGGCGCCCCCATTCATCGATGAAGGCGCAGATATTTCTCATCGGCCATTACCCGCTTGGCTGAGGGCATCGGCTTGAGGTCACTTGGCCGCCATCGGCGAACTATGCGCCTAAACAGCTGTACTGCCGAACTTAACTTGCAGAACGGGGCCGCAGTTTTGCCGTGTCGTGTTGAAGGTAACCGTTCAGCCCACCTCCACGGACCAGCGATCAAAGCGGTTTTAGAGGGTGGTACCGCAGATCATAGATTTCTGATGGATCAATCCTGCCGCCGCCCGACTTAAGAACAGGGGCGACGCTACCAATCACCCGCCGTTTATCAACACGAAGCTTGCCGCAGATAGTGTTCGGATTTGGCGGCGACACGGGAAACAGCTCTTCGCTGAGCCAAAAAACTATCTGACATGGCCAAACAGCTGTCCTGGACTCTGAAAATGAATTTATCGTATTTGCATAGCCGGTTTATGGGTCTGTGGCCTTGCAATGCGCCTCCCGGGCAAGCAGTCCAGCCTGAGTGGCCGACGCTTGCCCATTTATCTGCGGTGTTCAACACTTAAGTGCGCATCTTTCCCTTCAAGTTTTAATCTGATTTGGATGATTCTTGGAGATTTTGCGATCTGTCACCGTTAACCACCCAAAAAGACTGGATTTGATGTCTTGTTACAGCCAGTTTGTTCTGGAAATAAACATACTCGGCATGATATTTAAATAATATGAGTGCATAAGCTCACTTAAGTTTTGCCGGGTCAAACCTGTTCCAGGTCGACTTTAATCTCTTCGACTTCAAGAGATGCTTCTTGTCGCCTTGCATATTCTTCGTACTTACTCGAAATGTTTTGAAGAATTTCGCGGCAGGCCTGCATGTCGACGATTCCGATTGGAATGTGGTTTTTTGGGATTTTATCAGCTCTCGAAACTCAGAATGTCGTTCTGATGATCAGTGGGGGATGTCTGCTGGCGGCATCACTCTTGGTGTTAGCTGTTCCGTATCTTTCGTCACTTGCAGGTATGACAAGCGACACTTTGGATGGCGCATATACGCGCGTCTATCCCAAACTATTTACCGTAGACTAGGTGTTTAGGGTTCAGACTCAATCATATCCAGAATGCGACGAGTGTTGCGAGGGCGACAGCGGACAGGAAGTTCCTGGCGAGTTTGTCGTATCGGGTTGCGACGCGCCGGAAGTCCTTGAGACGGTTTAGTAGTGATAGCGGCGCTATCAAATTTACTGTTAAAACATCAGAAGACTGTCTTTTTGCTGCCAGTGGTGGGTTCAACATCCGCCTTTACCCGGTTCCGCTTTCTTCTGCGGCAGGTGGGAACTGGATTGGTCAAAATATCAGCACACCACTTTCGGCTTTTACGGATTTAAATGAGCAGTATAAAGCAATCAACAAGCAGATGAAGGACATGACTGCCTGGTCCCTGAGCAGTAAATCTTGGGACAAAAACTGGAGTGGCAGGACACCATATTCTCCCCGAACAATTGAAACGCGGTATCTGGGGCTTGTGCCAGAACCGCTTGGGGTTTTCGGTACACAGGTGCGCGAAGACAACGAATAAAGCGAGCAGATCGATTTACCGTCTCTGCTTGCGATGTTTTTGCAAGATGGCGCGTTGACTTCAGCGGAAGGGTGCTGTCACGACCTGGCCGATGGTCTATCGCGCAGCCACCGGACCACTGGCATCAGCGCAGAGAAAAAGTTCCATAATATTGATTATGCGAATAATGTATATAGCGCGGCACATTCTATCCCGAACTGCAACAAAGGCGCTAATCGGCTCCAAGATGCTCAGTGAGATGTTCTGGATGGAACTTGCCTAGCGAATTGAGGAAATCACTATTTTGCAGTTCGATATGCTTCTCGACTTTGGCCACGAACTGCTATCAAAGACGGGCGCAGCTATTGGAGGTTTGAGTTGATCACCGGAAAATGCGAATGCGGCAAGGTTGCCTTTGAAGTGGAAGCTGTCCGGGAAACGGTAACGGTTTGCCATTGCAGTCAATGCAGACGGATCAGCGGTCACACCTGGGCATGCACGCATGCACCGACGGATAAATTGCACTTCTCCAATAAGGATGGCCTTGAATGGTATGAGTCTTCGGGCTTTGCCAGAAGAGGATTCTGTAAGTATTGTGGGTCCAGCCTTTTTTACCAGACGAAGGGAGATGGCAATATCGCCATTGCCGCTGGGAGTTTGAACGGGCCGACAGGTCTGACAGTCGGAAAACACATATTCGTCAAAGATAAAGCCGACTACTACGAAATCCATGAAGACGAGCCGCAAATATCTCGCTTCTAAATGCTATCGAAAATCGTACGGTCAAACTCTTTAGCTCGTCGCCATCCGCGCCCTGACAGGCTTTGCACCCCCGACCAGCACGCCTGTGACCCGGGGGCTAACCGCCCCGCTCTGCGGCGGCTTTTAAGCCCTTGTTGCATTTACACTAGAAGTCACAAGCCATTCAGTGGTGCGACACTTCCCGTCCGTCTGACGCTGGTCAATGTCAACGTTGGGATGCAGGACGGGCTTTGACTGCCTGAGCGCTTAAGAAGCCTGCAATGTCTATGATCACCAACCCACGATATCCGCTGAAGCATCGTTAGATGCCCGAAAATCGCTTTGTGATCATCATTGACGCGCACATTGCCCGGGCCCCGCGGAGCCATCATCTCGGCTATTGGACATCCAGCGTGATGGCAAAGTCACCCGGTGCAACACCGGTATGTTCCAGCTGGGATGTGCAGGTGAATTTTCGCGAAACAGGCACCGCTACCTTTCCCGGTTTCCATGGACCGGCAAGTGTTGTTTTAAGCCGGGATACAACATAGCGGCAATGCGCCGTTCCAGATGGCGAACTCACCCGGATTTGGCAGGCAACCGAATTTGGAAAGCTGCTCAAGAGCGTGTTGTCGAAGAACCTGCCGGGGTCAAGGAACGCCGGCCAAGCCTGGGCCCATCGGCCCGCACAATTGCTATGCCCGTCAATCTTAACCCTGTCGCCTGAGCCATTCATCAGCGACATGCGTGCCTGCGGATGCCGCAAGTCTTGCGCCGAAGCATCTGCCATGAAACCAGCCGAACCGATCGCGCACAGAGCCACCAGTGTTGCAGCGTTCCTGGAGCGGGAAACAGCGATTTTTTTCAAGTCAATGATCATCATGACCAGCAATCTGCCACATTTGCCAGAACATGTCCTGCAAACACCAGTCATGACACCCTTGCAAGGCAAACGGAGGCCTATCACCTTGAAATTTCGACATACCTTTTCGGTGATCCTGATCATCATGGGCACCTCGAATGTTCAGGCCGCGCCGCCGGACCTGTTTGACACCATCAACGACCGGCTGGGCTATATGCAGGCGGTGGCTGCGTGGAAGGTCGAAAACCAGCATGCCATAGAAGACCCGGCTCGCGAAAAGATCGTGCTAAAAGCCGCCTCTGAAGCAGCGTCCAAGGCCGGATTTAACACCGATACGGTGGAAGTGTTTTTTGAAGCGCAAATAGAGGCCGCAAAAGCCATTCAGCTGTGCTGGGCAAACAGATGGCATACTGGATCCCCCCGCCCTGAACACGTGCCTGATCTTGTGACAGATGTCAGGCCGGCGCTGATCTCACTCGGCGACAAGATAATTGAACAGCTTTCGTCATTGTCCGTCAGCCCAAAGGATCAGGCAGACTTCAACGCCGCGGTCCGGGTTGATTGCCTGCCTGAAGACAATCGCAATGAGCTGTTTGACGCGCTGATCAATATTTCCGAAACAACCGAGTGACCCGGGCGCATATCCGGGCCTGATACCACATGGGCCGTCAAAACGGCCTGCGCCAAGACCAAGAGCCGTTACATCTCTATTATCGGCGCCACCTCAACCGTGCCCGCATCAAGATGCGGGCAACTTCTGGCAATTGCGACCGCCGCCTCGATTGTGTCAGCCTGAACGATCGAAAAGCCGGACAGCGGGTTGGAGCCGCCATGGTCCTCAACGCCCGCGGCTGAGACGGTTTTGGACATGCCAACAGGATTGCCCGGGTTTACGAACGCGGATTTGTTGGTTTCCATCCAGTCTTGCCAACGCTGCATAACCTCTGCTCCCTCCTGCTCGGTTTCCGGTTTTTTGCCACCGTGATAGGCAAATATGAAGTCCGGCATCTGTTCTCTCCCTGAAGGCCCACCCGGATCGATGTCCCGGATGGGTTAGTGAACTAAATGGTTCAGTATTCATGAAGTCTGCCGATTGTCAACCAAAAGGTTCAGTGTTAAACTCAAGGAATGGAAAATCTGGATGATACCTTTGCGGCACTGGCCCATGGCGCACGGCGAACGATCTTGAAAGAGTTGCGTTCAGGCGAAAAAAGCCTGTCAGAGTTGGCGGGCTCTTTTGACATGTCTCAGACTGCGGTCTCCAAACATGTGCGGATCCTGAACGAGGCAGGACTTGTACGGGTTGAGCAACGCGGCCGGACACGGTTCTGCCAGCTGAATGACGATCCCATGCAGACCGCCCGGCAATGGATCACGGATTACGAAGCGTTCTGGCAAAACCAGTTCGAAAACCTCGCTCGCCATCTGGCAAAGGACGGTCTTTGACCCATGGAAGTCCTGCAAAATGCACCCGGGTCAGAACCGGTCATCGTCGAAGGCTACTTCCCCGCCTCTCCGGCGCGGGTCTTCAATGCGTGGACAGACCCCGACGCGGTCAAGCAGTGGTTTGGCCGCCAGCCCAACAGTCTGTCGGACGCAATAGTCGATTTGAAAGTTGGCGGGCGCTGGTGTTTTCTCAAAGCAGAAGATCACGGCACGAAAATCTTGTTCGAAGGCGAATACAAGGTAATCGAACCGGGGCATAGGCTGGTGTTTTCTTGGTCGCACGTCATTGCGTATGAAAGCGGCAAGCGCGAAGCAACGCCACACTCGCTTGTCGAGGTCGAGTTCCGGAAAAAAGGAAACGGCTGCGTAGTCAAGCTCGTGCACTCAAAAATACGCAGTGACGACGCGCGCAAGGGGGTCGGGTCCGGATGGCTGGCCTCATTCCATGCTTTGCATACGTTGCTTTCGGACACAGACAGATAGCCGCGGCACCGCAGGGAATTAGTCGATTGCACCCGCTTTGCCGCGCATTTTCTTGATCGAGCCGCGCTTTTTCTTGGTTTCAAGCCGCCGTTTTTTGGAAGCAAGCGTGGGCCGGGTCGGTCTGCGCGGCTTCGGACGCTCACAGGCTTTTCGGAGCAATTCCACAAGCCGTTCGAGCGCATCTTCCCGGTTTCTTTCCCGCGTGCGGTGCCTGTCCGCTTGCAACACCACCTCCCCGCCCAGTGTCAACCGGCTGCCGGCAAGCTGCGCTGCCCGGGTTTTTACGCTCTCTGGCAAGGTGGCATTGCCGCGCAGGTCAAACCGCAACTGAACCGCAGTCGATACCTTGTTGACGTTTTGCCCGCCGGGACCGGAGGCGCGGACAAAATCCTCCGTCAGATCATCGGCATCGATGAAGAGTCCATTCTTGATCTGGAGGCGCCCTTTGAGCGCTTTCTCTTCTAAAAGACTCATCCTGGATTCGGTTTCGCCGGCTCAAGCCCGATGCCGCGCAGGACCATCCGAATGATGGTGCTTGTGGCATCTGACCGGAACGCTTTTTTTCCGAGTGTCGATCCGGTCAATGCGGAAATCTGCGATTCGAAGTCCGCATAATGCTGGGTCATGGCCCAAATGGTGAAGATGAGATGTGCTGGATCAACCGGCTCGATTTTGCCGCTGTCGATCCAGTCCTGAATCACTTGCGACTTTTCATCAAAAAGCGGCTTGAGTTCATGCTCAAGAACGGACATGACACGCGGCGCGCCTTGCATGATTTCATTCGCAAATAACCGAGATGCTTCAGGAGCTTCAGCAGAAACCTTCATCTTCTGCATGATGTATTTTGACAGTTCTTCCGCAGGATCACCATTCGCATCGAGCGTGCGCAAGGGAGTCAGCCACTCATCAAGGATATGGGCCAGGACGGCCTGATAAACCGCCGGTTTTGACGAAAAATAATACAGGAGGTTCGATTTCGACATGCCGGCGGCTTTCGAAATCTTCTCAATGGTCGCGCCCTGAAAGCCATATTTTGAAAATTCACTGAGTGCAGCGTCGAGGATCAGCGCCCGGTTCTTTTCTTGAATGCGGCTGAGGTGTGCCGGTTCTTCTACCGCGTCTACTGCGCTCATTCGCTGTTTTGTCCCGTTTTGTTATCCCGGCTGTCGGCGCTCCCGTTGCCGATCGCGCCTCAAATCATAATGGCCTTGCGGATTGAATCAATGGCTGTTCCAAAGCGGTTGTATGTTGGTCAATCCAAAAATGACCAGAAATTCAGCATGCCGATTGAATTCTCATCTTGACCACGCGCCCCACCGTTTCTAACCTCTTTTGACCGTTTGGTCAGATTTTTGCGCAGCAAGTATCTGTGCCAAGCCAAAACAAGCCGGAAAGCCGGCAGGCGGGCCAAACGCCCGCCACTCCAGAGGCAAATGCATCCTCGATCGAAAAAATGGGCTGAAAACAGCCGGGCGATGATGCAACAGTGGGAACAGCGCGGGTGGATTCCTGAAAGCTGAGGCAAGTGTGTGTAAGGCCGGAACCGGCCCTATGTCACGGATCGGCTTTTCCATACCGGGCATGACAAGATCAACAAGCCGGCGCCGGGAACCGGACGCCGCGAGGAGGACGCATGTCGACATCGGCATCAACCGCTCAAGTTTCTACCAACAATCTCGACGCCTTCTGGATGCCGTTCACGGCCAACCGGCAGTTCAAGCAGTCGCCGCGCATGTTTGTTGGGGCCAAGGACATGCACTACACCACGTCGGACGGCCGCCAGGTGCTGGATGGCACGGCAGGGCTCTGGTGCTGCAATGCAGGGCACTGCCGCCCCAAAATCGTCGAAGCGGTGCAAGCCCAGGTCGCCGAAATGGACTATGCGCCTGCATTCCAGATGGGTCATCCGAAGGCGTTTGAGCTGGCGGCCCGCTTGTCGGCCCTGATGCCCTCGCCGCTCGACCATGTCTTCTTCACCGGTTCCGGGTCAGAAAGTGTCGACACGGCGCTTAAAATTGCGCTTGCCTACCAGCGGGCCATCGGTCAGGGCACCCGCACACGGCTGATCGGCCGCGAACGCGGTTATCACGGTGTCGGCTTCGGCGGGATTTCGGTCGGCGGCATCGTCAACAACCGAAAGACATTCGGCACCATGCTGACCGGTGTGGATCACATGCGTCACACCCATGACCCGGCTCGCAACGCGTTTTCGCGCGGCATGCCCGAAAACGGCGCCGAATACGCCGAGGATCTGATCCGCATCATCCAGTTGCACGACCCCTCTACGATTGCTGCAGTTATTGTCGAACCGGTGGCCGGTTCAACCGGTGTTTTGATCCCGCCGAAACACTATCTCGAGCGCTTGCGTGAGATTTGCGACCAGCACGGCATACTGTTGATTTTCGATGAGGTCATTACGGGATTTGGCCGTTTGGGGACACCATTCGCCGTCGATTATTTCG
This sequence comes from Roseibium hamelinense, assembly GCF_007830545.1. Classification (GTDB taxonomy): domain Bacteria; phylum Pseudomonadota; class Alphaproteobacteria; order Rhizobiales; family Stappiaceae; genus Roseibium; species Roseibium hamelinense. The sequence continues at coordinate 536,257 of NZ_VLLF01000001.1, read as the reverse complement.
GCGTCACACCGGATCTCGTGACAACCGCCAAGGGGCTGACGAGTGGTGTTATTCCAATGGGCGCAGTGTTCTGCACCAAGGCGATCTACGACGCGTTCATGCATGGACCGGAACATCTGATCGAGTTGTTCCACGGGTATACATATTCTGCTCACCCAATCGCTTGTGCGGCCGCACTCGCCACACTGGATACCTATGAAGAGGAGGGACTGCTCACCCGTGCTGCGGACATCGCCCAGCACTGGGAAGACGGCCTTCATTCTTTGAAAGACTGCCCGAATGTCATCGACATCCGCAATCTCGGGCTGATCGGCGCGGTGGAGCTCGACCCGATTGCCGGCGAGCCGACCAAGCGGGCGTTCTCCGCCTTCCTGAAGGCCTATGACGATGGCATCCTGATCCGCACAACAGGCGACATCATCGCGCTGTCGCCACCGCTGATCATTTCCAAGGACCAGATCGACGAATTGTTCGGCAAGCTCCGCACCGTCCTGATGACCATCGATTGATTGACGGGCAGGCTCCCGTCGCAATCCGGGAGCCTGCACCCAGCGAACACCAAAGACCGCCGAACCAGAGCAAAAAGAACAAGGGGAACACGATCATGCCAGCACCGGGCGAAAACCTGCGCATCAATCCGGACCGCCTGTGGGACAGCCTGATGGAGATGGCCAAGATCGGGCCCGGTGTCGCCGGGGGCAACAACCGCCAGACGCTGACTGACGCCGATGCGGAGGGCCGCAAGCTGTTTCAAAAATGGTGCGAGGACGCAGGGCTCACAATGGCGGTCGACACCATGGGCAACATGTTCATGACCCGGCCCGGTACGGGCCCGGACGCCCTGCCCGTTTACCTTGGTTCCCACCTCGACACCCAGCCGACCGGTGGCAAGTATGATGGCGTTCTCGGGGTGCTTGGCGGGCTCGAAGTGATCCGGACATTGAACGACCTGGGGATCAAGACGAAACATCCGATCGTCGTGACCAACTGGACCAACGAGGAAGGCACGCGCTTTGCCCCCGCCATGCTGGCCTCAGGGGTTTTTGCAGGGGTTCATACGCTCGAGGAAGCCTATGGCAAACAAGACGCCGAAGGGCTGACATTCGGCGATGAACTTCGGCGGATTGGCTGGGTGGGTGACGAGGAAGTCGGCGCCCGCAAGGACAAGATGCACGCGATGTTCGAACTTCATATCGAGCAGGGCCCGATCCTGGAAGCCGAAGGCAAGGATATTGGCGTTGTGACCCATGGCCAGGGTTTGTCCTGGACGCAAGTGACGGTGACAGGCAAAGACAGCCACACAGGCTCAACGCCGATGCCAATGCGCAAGAATGCGGGCCTTGGTATGGCGCGCATTCTCAATCTGGTCGACGAGATTGCCTGGTCCCACAAACCGCACGCCGTTGGCGCCGCCGGCCATATCGACGTTTACCCGAACTCGCGGAATGTGATCCCGGGCAAGGTTGTCTTCACGGTCGATTTCCGGTCGCCCGATATCGCTGTGATCAAGGACATGGAAGACCGGTTGAAGGTCGGCGCCAAGGAGATTTGTGACGAAACGGGCCTCGAGGTTAAGTTTGAAAAGGTTGGCGGCTTTGATCCCGTCACCTTTGACGAGACCTGTGTCGCCGCCGTCCGCAACGCCGCCGAACGGCTCGGCTACTCGCATCAGAATATCATTTCCGGAGCCGGGCACGATGCCTGCTGGATCAACAAGGTCGCGCCGACCGCGATGATCATGTGCCCGTGCGTCAACGGTCTGTCGCACAACGAGGCGGAAGAAATCTCCAAGGACTGGGCGAAAGCCGGGTGTGACGTGCTGTTCCACGCGGTGGTCGAGACGGCGGAGATTGTGGAATAGGAAAATACCGGGCCCTGGACCGGGGCCGGAGCAGGACTGACGGAGATGGGTGCACTTGGACGCAAGCCTGCCCGCCGGCCTGGTCCGGAGCTAGAACCGATGAATTACACAGGCGGCAAGCCGAAACGAGAACGAGGGGATCAACAATGGCAACGACAGTGATCAAGGGCGGCACGATCGTCACCGCCGATTTGACCTACACCTCCGACCTCAAGATCGAGGGTGGCAAGATCATTGAGATCGGCGAAAACCTGTCCGGTGACACCACGCTCGATGCAAGCGGCTGCTATGTCATGCCGGGCGGCATCGACCCGCACACCCACCTCGAAATGCCGTTCATGGGCACCTACTCCTCCGACAATTTCGACAGCGGCACCCGCGCCGCCCTGTCCGGCGGCACGACGATGGTTGTCGACTTCGCCCTGCCCGCGCCTGAGCAATCCCTGCTCGAAGCGCTGCAAATGTGGGACAACAAGTCCACCATGGCGCATTGCGACTACTCCTTCCACATGGCGATCACCTGGTGGGGCGAGCAGGTGTTCAACGAAATGGAGACCGTAGTCCGCGAGCGCGGTATCAACACATTCAAGCACTTCATGGCGTACAAGGGAGCCTTGATGGTGAATGACGACGAAATGTTCGCGTCATTCCAGCGCTGTGCTGAACTCGGTGCCCTGCCCCTGGTTCATGCGGAGAACGGCGATGTTGTCGCGACCTTGCAGCAAAAGCTGCTTGCCGAAGGCAACAATGGACCGGAAGCCCACGCTTATTCCCGTCCGCCGGAAGTGGAAGGCGAAGCCACCAACCGCGCCATCATGATTGCCGATATGGCCGGGGTGCCGGTCTACATCGTCCACACCTCTTCTGAGCAGGCACATGAAGCCATCCGCCGGGCCCGTCAGAACGGTATCCGCGCCTATGGCGAGCCACTGATTCAGCACCTGACGCTTGATGACAGCGAATACTATCATCATGACTGGGATCACTCCGCGCGCCGGGTGATGTCCCCGCCCTTCCGTGACAAGAAGCATCAGGACAGCCTGTGGGCCGGCCTTGCCAGCGGCTCACTGCAAGTGGTTGCAACCGATCACTGCGCGTTTACGACAGATCAAAAGCGCACGGGAATGGGCGACTTTACCAAGATCCCGAACGGCACCGGCGGCCTGGAAGACCGGATGCCGATGCTGTGGACCTATGGCGTCAACACCGGCCGCCTGACCATGAACGAATTTGTGGCCGTGACCTCCACCAACATCGCCAAGATCCTGAATATCTATCCGAAAAAGGGCGCCGTTCTGGTCGGCGCCGATGCGGATCTTGTGGTCTGGGACCCGGCGAAGGAGAAAACGATCTCTGCGGCAAACCAGGAATCAGCCATTGATTACAATGTCTTTGAAGGCAAGCACGTGAAGGGCCTGCCACGCTTTACACTGACCCGCGGACGGGTTGCAGTTGACGATGGCAAGGTGATCCCCGCGCAAGGCCACGGCCAGTTCGTCAAGCGCGAGCCATTCCAGGCAGTCAACAAGGCCCTGTCGACCTGGAAGGAACTCACCGCCCCGCGCAAGGTGGAGCGCACCGGCATCCCGGTCAGCGGCGTTTAAGCATTCGAGAAAAACCGTGCCTGAGCCCGTCCAAAAGACCGTGCCGGAGTTACTCCGGCACCAGAGCCTCCAGTTCCGGCAGCAGGGTGACACTTTCCTGTTCGTTCGGATCCGTGCGGGCAATAACGGCTTTTGCCGGTTTGTCCGAAAGGTTCATTGGAAGGTGCGGAACATTGGCCGGAATGTAGATCAGGTCGCCCGCACGGTTTTCCATGCGATGTTCGAGATGATCACCGTAGTAGGTCACAACGGTGCCTTCCAGCATGTAAATCGCGGTTTCGTGGCTGTCATGCTTGTGGGCCTTGGCCCGGCCACCCGGCGGAATTTCCAGAAGGTGCATGCAAATCGCCTTCGAGCCGACCGTTTCGCTGGCAATGCCCGCAAGATAGTCAAACCCCTGTTTTCCTGCGTATGTGCTGTTCGGCCGGATGACGCGGCATGTGGGGGCGCCGGATCCCGCCTGCTCTTTGTCCGGTGTGAAGGTGTCTGCCATTGAGTAACATTCCTTTTCGAGGGGGCTGTTCGCAGAAACAGCATTACCCGAGACGCAAGCCGCGAAGCGAGAATTTTCATGACCAAAGCCGCCAGCGTAAAGGACGCCGCCATGGCAGATCCGGCCCCGCACTCCCGATCCGGACAAAAAAACACGGTCATCGACATTCAAAACCTGTCGCTGACCTTTGAGACCAATGACGGACCGGTGCATGCCCTGTCCGATATCGACCTAAAGATCGAACAAGGCGATTTTGTCTCCTTCATTGGACCATCCGGCTGCGGGAAAACCACTCTTTTGCGGGTGATCGCCGATCTGGAGCGGCAAACGGCAGGCACGATCACTGTCAATGGGGTAACACCCGAACAAGCTCGGCTAAACCGCGCCTATGGATATGTGTTTCAAGCGGCAGCACTTTATCCGTGGCGCACCATCGCACGTAACATTGCGTTGCCTCTGGAAATCATGGGACTGCCAAAATCCGAGCAGGACCAACGCATCGCCAAAAACATGGACCTGGTAAATCTCACCGGCTTTGAGCAGAAATACCCCTGGCAGCTCTCCGGCGGCATGCAGCAACGCGCCTCGATTGCCCGCGCTCTCGCCGTGGAACCAGACCTTCTTTTGATGGATGAACCATTTGGCGCACTGGATGAAATCGTGCGCGATCATCTCAATGAACAACTTTTGCAGCTTTGGGCAAAAACGAACAAGACTGTCGTTTTCGTCACCCACTCGATCCCGGAGGCGGTGTTCCTGTCGACCAAGATCGTGGTGCTGTGCCCCCGCCCCGGCCGGATCTATGACGTGATCGAAAGCGACCTTCCGCGCGAGCGCACACTGGACCTGCGCGAAACCCCGGAATTTCTGAAAATTGCCCATCGCGTCCGCGAAGGTCTGAAGGCGGGGCATTCCTATGAGGACTGATGCGGTTTCCCGGTACTGTGTCAGCCGTGCATCGCAGGAACAGATGACCGCAGCCGGTAACATCCTGAACGCCTGGATTGACGAGACGGCCTGGATGCCGCGCGTCCACAGCCATCAGTCCGTGATCGATTATTATCAGACCCACGTGTTCAGACACTGTGATGTTTTCGTCGGTGTAGATTCCGAACATTGTGTCATGGGGTTTCTTGCGATCGATACAGATGACTTGATCACCGCCCTTTACCTCGCCCGGGCTGCGCGCGGTCGGGAACTTGGAAGACAGCTTCTGGACCATGTGAAGACAGAGCGTGCCCGCGACCTTTCGCTTTGGACCTTTGAAGCCAACTCAGGCGCACGGGCGTTTTATCACCGTGAGGGATTTCAGGAAGTCCGCCGGACCAAAGGGGATAACGAGGAGCATCTGCCTGACATTTTGTACCGATGGACAGCGGCGGGAAAACCGGCATGACCGACACGGCCCTTTCTCCACAGCGAGCCGGCACCAACCCGTTTGCCGGCCTTATGGCCGGTACGGCAGGTCCGGTGGCCGTCGTTGTGCTGGCGATCATTGCAATCTGGTATATGGCAGCTGTCGCCCTCAACACCCCTTTTCAACGAGATGTTTATCAGCGCGGCAACCAGGCGGATGTGCCCTTTACCCAATTGATCGCCGATACACTCGCGCAAGACCGGCCTGTCCTTCCGGCGCCGCATCAGGTGCTCACTGAAATCTATGAGACGACTTTTGAAAAGAAGATCACGTCCAAACGATCTCTGATCTATCATTCGGGGATCACGCTATCTTCGACCTTGCTCGGTTTTCTCATCGGTACCAGCCTGGGCATCCTCTTGGCCATCGGCATTGTGCACTCCAGGGTCCTCGACAAATCCCTGATGCCCTGGGTGATCTCCTCGCAGACGATCCCCATACTTGCCATTGCCCCGATGATCATCGTGGTTTTGAACGCCGTCGGCATTTCCGGGCTTTTGCCCAAGGCGATGATCTCTACTTATCTGTCATTCTTCCCCGTGACCGTCGGCATGGTGAAAGGCCTGCGGTCTCCTAAAGTCATCCACATGGACCTCATGCACACCTATTCCGCCACCCGGATTCAGGCCTTCTGGAAACTGCGATTGCCCTATGCCGTGCCTTACCTGTTCACCTCCATGAAGATTGGCATGGCCGCTTCGCTGGTTGGCGCTATTGTCGGAGAATTGCCGACGGGGGCTGTGGCGGGCCTTGGAGCGCGTCTGCTGGCCGGGTCTTATTACGGGCAAACCGTTCAAATCTGGTCCGCGTTGCTGATGGCCGCCTTCCTTGCCGGCTCCCTGGTTGCGCTGATCGGCGTCTTTGAAAAAGTCACTTTGAAACGTATGGGGATGGCGCGATGAACACGGCGTTGAAGCCCCCAAATTGGATCAACTCATCCAGCCTGTTGAGCGCCGGCATCGTCATATGTGCCCTCGCCGCGCTGGTGACGCCCGCGTTTGACACCGGAGCTTCGCTTTTTGCCGATCTACCGCTCACTTTGGTGTTGCTGTTGCTGGCAGCTCTGGCTTTGGTGTTTGTCCTCAAAGCAGCACCAGGCGCTGGATTTCTCAATGGTCCGGCACGGGGGACGGCTTTGCTGGATGCGGCGCTCGGGCTTGCCATCCTGTGTGCAGCGGGACTTCTCATTCCCCTCGCTCATCAAAACGTGGGTGAAGCCACTGGCGGATTTTGGGCAGTTGTCGTGGCGTTGTGGCTTAGCGCCTGGCTTTTTGTCGAGCGCATTGCCAGCTTGCAAATGAAAGACCCTTCGCTTGCCCGCGCAGTAAATTTCGCAATTCCGGTCGCATTCGGCGCTACCTTGCTCCTGCTTTGGGAGCTTATCGTCACCGGAGCCGGGGTACCAAAAGTGTTGCTGCCGGCCCCGTCCGAAATCTGGCTGCGGATGACCAACTCGGTGCCGATCCTGTGGGCTGACTTCCAGCAAACCTTTCTCAAAGCCGTGCTGATCGGATACGCTTTGGGCTGCGGATCGGCTTTCATCACCGCTATTGCCATTGACCGGGTCCCGTTTTTGCGCCGGGGACTTCTGCCGGTCGGCAATCTGGTGTCCGCCCTGCCGATCATCGGGGTCGCGCCGATCATGGTGATGTGGTTTGGCTTCGACTGGCCTTCCAAGGCCGCGGTCGTGATTATCATGACGTTTTTTCCGATGCTGGTGAACACCGTATCGGGCCTGGCCGCCTCCGAGGCCATGCAGCGCGACTTGATGCGCACCTACGCCTCGAACTATTGGCAAACCCTCATCAAGCTGCGCTTGCCGATGGCCATGCCGTTCATCTTCAACGCGCTGAAAATCAACTCTACCCTGGCCCTGATCGGTGCCATTGTGGCGGAGTTTTTCGGCACGCCGATCGTCGGCATGGGCTTCCGGATTTCGACGGAAGTCGGGCGCATGAATGTCGACATGGTCTGGGCTGAAATTGCCGTTGCCGCTTTGGCAGGATCGCTATTCTATGGCGCGATTGCGCTGTTGGAACGCGCCGTTACCTTCTGGCACCCGTCAATCCGGGGATAATGCAAACCGACACGGCTGCGGCCCATGCTGAGGCAGCCGTGTCGGCCGATGATGACAACTAGAGCGCCGACTTGACCTTGTCTGCGACTTCGGCACTAACCCACGCGGTCCACACATCTGCGTGGTTCTCCAGGAAGTAATAGGCCCCGTCGCTCGGGTCCGCCTGGTTTTCTTCAATCCAGGCAAGCACGCTGCTGGCCGTCTTGTTGTCCCAGCCACGCTGTTTGATGTAGTCCATCGCGACACCGGCGCTTTTCGCGAATTCGCTCGTCACAAGCGTATAGGCCTCTCCGCGTTCCCAGGCGTTTTTCTGAGGGTCCGAGCAATCGGGAACCGATGTGCAGCGGGTCCATTCTGCCTGGTTGAACGGAACTCCGAAATCGACAAGCGTCATATCATATTTGCCCAAAAGAGCCGTCGGCCCCCAGTAGTATCCAAACCATCCCTCGCCGCGCTCCATCGCCCGGGCGATCGAGCCTTCAAGACCTGCCGAGGACCCGGTGGGCACGATTTCGAAGCCTTTGTCTTCCGCCTGCCAAGCACGAAGTAGATTGGCGCTGATCGGGCCGCAGTCCCATCCCGACGGACAGGTGAAAAATGCGCCCTTAGACGTGTCGTCTGCCCCTTGAAACAAGTCCGGGCGGGCAAGCACGTCGTCCAGTGTTTTGAGATTATGTCTCTCGGCAAGTTCGGCCGGGATCCAGAAACCCTGGGGGCCGCCATCTTTCAGTACTTTTCCGCCGATCACCAAGGTGCCATCGTTTACGGCCTTTTCCAGCGGTTCGCGGATCGAATTTACCCACATTTCCGGCGCAATATCCGGATCGCTTTTCTCTGTCATGGAGGTGAAGGTAGGCACGCTGTCACCGACAGTCAGATCAACATTGCAGCCGTAGCCTTCTTCAAGGATGATCTTGTCGATTTGCGCCATTGTGGCGGCCGATGCCCAGTTCATTTGAGCGATCGAGACGTCTCCGCAGGTTTCGGCAAGTGCCGGTGAGGCCAAAAGCGCAGCTGTCGAGGCCGCACATGCGCAGAACAACGTTTTCATGGGTTCCCCTTTATGACCGGACCGAAATGGGGTGCACCCTATGGATTTAAAGTGGCAAGCGAAAGACGGGTTTCAATTCTTCCACAACGGCATGTTTTCCGTGCGCCCGCAACAAACACCTTACCAGGCGATAGCGCGTCCAAAAGCTTTGAAGTAGAACTCTTGCGCGCCCCTATCCAGGCAATCTTTCGGAGCATTTTATGAAACCAAGTCGCGACGTCTCCCGTCTGATCGAAATCATGGCCGAATTGCGCACACCTGAAACGGGCTGCCCGTGGGATCTGGAACAAACATTCGAGACGATTGCGCCATACACACTGGAGGAAGCTTACGAGGTTGCCGATGCCATTCACAAGCGGGATTATCTGAACCTGCGCGAGGAACTCGGCGATTTGCTGCTTCAGGTGGTTTATCATGCCCGGATGGCGGAGGAAGCTGGCCACTTTGATTTCGGCAATGTGGTCGAGGGCGTCACGAAAAAAATGATCCGGCGCCATCCGCATGTGTTCGGAGACGAGACAGGCGAAAAAGCCGAACTCGTGAAAGGCATATGGGAACGGATCAAGGCCGAGGAGCGGGCCGAAAAGGCAGCCGAGCGCCAGGCTCTCGGAGTGGAGAACGTCCCCCCGGCCTTTCTGGATGATGTGCCAACGGCGTTTCCAGCACTTCAAGAGGCAGACAAGCTGCAGCGGCGCGCCTCGAAAGTCGGTTTCGACTGGAACGACCCGGCGCTTGTCATCTCGAAAATCCGCGAAGAAGCGGGCGAACTGGAAGAGGAGCTGGACGCAGGTGAGCCCGACAAGGATCGCGTTGCTGACGAACTTGGTGACATGATGTTTGCGCTTGCAAACCTCGCCCGCCATTTGGACATCGACCCGGAAGACGCTCTGCGCCGGACCAACCGGAAATTCCGGAACCGTTTCAAGGCCATTGAAGTGGTTGCACGCGAAACCGGCACATCGCTGGAAGACATGCCACTTGAAGATATGGAAGCCGCCTGGCAAGCCGCTAAGAAACGACACGCCTGAAATCCGCCAAAAAAGAGACCCGTGCGGGCCGACCAAACTAAGTTGGCAATGCCCCGTCAGGTACGGCACAAAGCGGATTAATGCAACAACGCCGTTCATACGGTTCCCCCTAAGGAGTCCTCAAGGGCCACGAGCTCCTGACCGCCGGCCATCATGTCCTGTAGCTCTTCAGGCGTGATCTGGCCGCGCTGTGCCGTACCAAGAGTTTTCCCGCGATTAAGAACTGTGAAGCGGTCGCCGACGGCCAAGGCATGGCGGACATTGTGGGTGATGAAGACCACGGCAATATCCTGTTTGCGCACCTTGTCGATGGTAGCAAGCACATTGGCGGTCTGCCGGACACCCAATGCCGATGTGGGCTCGTCGAGGATCAGGACCTTGGCGCCGAAATGCACGGCGCGGGCAATAGCAACCGTCTGGCGTTCCCCGCCAGAGAGCGTTCCCACAGCCTGATCCGGTCCGCGCAGATTGATGCCCATTTTGCGCATTTCTTCCATCGTAACCCGGTTGGCATAGTCATGATCGAAGAGTTTGAGCGGGCCGATCCGGCGCACCGGCTCGTTGCCCATGAAGAAGTTCCGGCTGACCGACATGAGCGGGATCATGGCCAGATCCTGATAGACGGTTGCAATGCCTGCGGAAATCGCATCACGCGGATCCGCGAAATGCATCGGCTTCCCCTCAAACAGGATCTCGCCCTTGGTGGGTTTGTGAACGCCGGACATGGTCTTGATGAAAGTGGATTTACCGGCACCATTATCGCCAAGAAGGCAATGGCATTCACCGGGATAGATGTCGACCGAGACACCGGCCAGTGCGATCACCGAGCCGAAATGCTTCTCGATGCCTTTCATCTGGATGATGGGAGCATGTGTCGAGCTCATCTTATCTCTCCCCGGTGATGATGCGGCGGATATAGGTGTTCAGGATCACCGCGAAAAGCAGGATGACCCCCAGGAACACCCGGAACAGGGAACTTTCGACACCTGCAAAGAACAGCCCCTGCTGGACCACACCGAAGATCAGCGCCCCCAGGGCCGCTCCGATCACCGATCCGTATCCACCGGTCAAAAGCGCGCCGCCGATCACAACGGCGATGATGGCCTCAAACTCCTTCAAGAGCCCCCGGTCGGCCCCGGCCGAACCGAATTCCATGACTTGACGCACGCTCAACGCGTCATCTGGCATAAATCAGGCCGCGAGCTTTCCGGCGACCCCCTGGATCATATTGGCAATCCGTTGAATACGGGCAACCGACAACCGCCCCCGGCGCGACAGGAGCCAGAGATCCAAGTATATGCGCTCATTGAGGTCGGCGATAAAGAGCCTGTCCTGCTGCGGATAAGGCAGTACACCGCTTCTTGGCAGGATTGTATAGCCAATACCGCTGGCAACAGGTTCCAGGATCTGGCTTATCTGATTGATGGTGCTGCGCACTTTCAGCCTGTCGCTTCCCCGAAACGCGCTGGGAAAATTTGCACTGAACAAGACATCTGCATACGCGAACACGTCTGGGTGAGCTATGAGCCCACAGGCATCCAGATCCTGCAGTGAAAAGCCGCGGCATCGGCCATTTTGCGGCAGGACAAGACACAGCTCTTCGCGGCCGAGATAGTGGCAATCAAGCCGTGGATGATCTGGATCATATCCGACAATTCCCAAATCAAACCGCCCGTCGACAACACCATCCAGAACTCGGTGTTGCGGCGCTGCTTCATAACTGATCTCAAGGGCCGGCGCCTCGGCCATCTCCTCAATCAAAGCCGGATAAAGCAATGTCGCAAAGCTACCGGAGCTCGCCACGGCGACACGGCCGGAATCCGCGCGGTCAAACATCAGTGTTTCCCGGAGTCTCGTCTCCTCGTGCTGCCAGGCTTGGCCCAATGCCCGTACCGCCTCACCGGCCGGTGTTAGCGAAAAGCTTTTGCCATGTTGAAATATCAGAGGTTTGCCGACCTCCGCTTCCAACTTGCGAAGGTGTTGCGAAACGCCTGGCTGGGTCATGTGAAGCCTGTTGGCGGTATTGGTGAAATGACCGGTTTCACACAGAACGAGAAAAGTTGTCAGCCAGCGGGAATCAAGCATTATCATGATGCCATGTTATGAAAAAAAGAATCTATCATAATTTTTGGTATATTCTGTAACCGTTTACAGTCCGCTCAACAACGCTTGAGAAAGGACACCCGATGACCACCACTCCCCGAACACTGTCTCATATTGGCCTGTCTGTTCCGGACCTGGAACGCGCAGTACAGTTCTATTCAGAAGTCCTCGGTTTTTATGTGATCATGGCGCCGACGGAAGTCACGGAAGACGGCAGCGCGATAGGCCAGATGTGCACTTATGTTTTCGGTTCGGGTTGGAACAGTCTCCGTATTGCTCACCTTTCAACCGCAGACCGGATCGGTTTCGAGTTGTTCGAATTTGCCGCCAATACGGAACCCGCAAACAATTTCGCTTTCCGCGAGCACGGAACGTTTCATTTCGCAATACAGGACCCGGATGTAGAAGGGCTCCTGGAGAAAATCGTGGCCGCCGGAGGCAAGCAGCGCATGCCGGTTCGTGAATACTTCCCGGGAAAAAAACCTTATCGTATGGTGTATGTCGAAGACCCGTTCGGGATCGTGTTCGAACTCTACAGCCACAGCTACGAGTTGACTTACTCGGCAGGCGCCTACAGCTGAAGACAAAAAAGGCGCCCGGAAAAACCGGGCGCCCACCAGCTATCATGTCCAGCGGCACCAATCCCGCTCAGTCATCCAGAAACCGGGCAAACGTCTCCCGGAATGGCCCGCGCTGTTTGTCCGACACCCGCACTTCGGCAACGATCACCTCATCACCGTCTTCGCGGTCCAGAACCTCGGAAACTTGATAAAGCTGCGCTAGCAGCGCCCCTTCTGTCACAGGCAGACGCACCGTGAAAACATCATCATGCTGCGCCATAAATGCATCGATCCGCGCCGAAAGCTGCTCAACGCCCTCCCCGGTCATGGCGGACAGAGCAACAGGACCTTCGCCCTCCTTCTTTTCAAGGAGTTTTTGCCGGTAGGCCGGATCGAGAGCATCAATCTTGTTCCAGATCTCGATGATCGGCGCGCCATGGCTTCCGCTGACACCAAGATCATTGAGCGTCTTCTTGACGTCCTCGGCCTGGGCATCGGTGTCCGGATGACTGATGTCACGCACATGCAGAATCAGGTCGGCTTCCAGAACCTCTTCCAGAGTTGCCCGGAATGCAGCAACAAGGTGCGTTGGCAGATCGGAGATGAAACCCACAGTATCGGAGAGGATCACCTCACGGCCATACGGCAGCTTGATCCTGCGTAAAGTCGGGTCCAATGTCGCGAACAAAAGGTCCTTGGCAAAAACGTCTGCCTCGGTGAGCCGGTTGAACAGGGTCGACTTCCCGGCATTTGTGTATCCGACAAGTGCCACAACAGGCTGCGGGATTTTCTTGCGTTTTTTCCGGTGTAATTCGCGGGTGCGGCGGACCTGTTCCAGCTGCTTTTGCAGGGCGATGATCCGCTCCTGAATTTGCCGGCGGTCCGCCTCGATTTGCGTCTCACCGGGGCCACCCATGAAGCCCGCACCGCCGCGCTGCCGTTCCAGGTGGGTCCAGGACCGCACCAGACGACTTTTCTGCCACATTAAGTGTGCCAGATCGACCTGCAGCTTGCCTTCCTTTGTCCGCGCGCGATCGCCGAAGATCTCCAGAATAAGACCCGTCCGGTCGATCACTTTGCAGGCGAACCGGCGTTCAAGGTTGCGCTGCTGCACAGGAGACAGGGGATGATCAACAACCACCAGATCAAGATGCTCGGCCGCAACAATGCCGGCGAGCTCGGCAACCTTACCTTCGCCGAACAACGTACCCGGCTTGGGAGCGTTGATTTTCACGACGCCCGAGGAGACGATTTCAAGATTTATGGCAGCGCTCAGCCCGACGGCCTCACCAAGGCGCGCCTCCGGACTTCTTGAAGTGCGCAAGTCGGTTTCGTCTTCGCGGCGGAGTTGAAGGACGGGCTCAATAATCATGGCCCGGTATGGTTGGGGCCGCCGGTCAATGCCTTGATCCACGGCCCCCTTTTGTGTCGAAAAGTCTTCCGAACGAGACTTAGGTTCCAATCAGCTTCCTGCCTTTTCGGTTGTTTCCTCTCCCGGTTCAAACAATTGAACAGGCCCGTTTGGCATGATTGTGGAAATTGCGTGCTTGTAGACCAGCTGGGAGTGTCCGTCCCGGCGCAGCAGCACACAGAAATTGTCGAACCAGGTTACTACGCCCTGAAGCTTCACTCCGTTAATGAGGAAGATCGTGAGCGGTATTTTAGATTTGCGAACATGATTTAAGAAAGTGTCTTGAAGATTTTGCGCGCGCTCAGCCATCAGTCTTTTTGTCCTGTTTTTCCGGACGCGGCCGGGCGTCCGGGTTTTCTCTTTTCACCGTCAGCGGGGCCCTAAACACAAACGCTGCCGCCCCCTCTGCAGCCTGCCCAATGAAACCTTCTCCATAGTGGCTGGCTTGACCAAATGCCCTGTCAAGCCACAACAGCTTTCAAATCAGTAGCAGTATGGAACGCATCACGTAATCTTGTCGCGACGGAACCCGGATGCCCATTCCCCACAACTGTATCATCAATTCTTACAACCGGCATGACAAGCGTTGACGCAGCGGTCACAAATGCTTCCCGTGCCTCGAGGGCCTCTTCGAGACTGAACGGCCGTTCTTCAAAAGAAATACCTTCACGTGCAACAAGATCGAGAACCACTGCGCGTGTGATACCTTTCAAGATGCCACTCTCCGCCGGGCGGGTGACCAAAACCCCATCTTTTGTGACAATCCATGCGTTCGTCGAGCCGCCTTCGGTGACGTTTCCGTCAGTATCGACATACCAGGCCTCTTTGCCGCCGTTTTCCTTGGCGTTCTGCTTTGCCAGCACATTCGGCAAAAGCGCAACGGTCTTGATGTCAACGCGCGGCCAGCGGTTTTCCGGATAGGTGACAACCGCGATGCCTTTCTCCGCTTGAGCAGCCGCGACTGCCGGGCTGGCGGAACGCGCGGTGACAACCACCGACGGCGCAACATCGCTGCCCGGGAAAAAGTGGTCCCGTTTGGCGACCCCGCGCGTGACCTGCACATAGACTATTCCGTTATGCACCATGTTGCGGCGAACCACTTCGGAAACGACAAATTCCATTGCTTGCCGCGACATCGGCCAATCGATCCGCAGCTCGCGCAAAGATCTATCAAGCCGGTCCAGATGCCTCGGCATGTCAACGATCTGTCCGTTCCAAACCTCGCATACCTCGTAAACACCATCGGCAAATTGATAGCCACGGTCTTCCACATGCACCGCGGCGTCTTTGTGGCGAATATATTGGCCGTTCACGTAGGCTACTCTGCTCATGGAACTTTCCTGTACTCGTCGGGTGCTGCGCACTATGCGCTGTTACCCGAACAATAGGACATAGTTGCTGTCCCGACTAGGCCGGGGCAACACCGAAACGTCGATAAGTGTTTGCAACAGGGGACTTAACCGGCAGCAAGCCGAAGACAGAGCTTAGAAAAACTCGAGGCTGACCCGGAACATCTGCTCGACCTGCCGGACGCGGCTCGCAATCGCGAATATTACGATACGGTCTTGCGCCTGGATCTGGATATTGCCATCCGGGGTCAGCACTTTCCCATCCCGGAAAACCGCTCCAACACGGATTCCGGACGGCAGGTCGATGTCCCTCAAGGGCCTGCCAACGAGCGGCGATGTATCCAGGGCTTCCGCTTCGACCACTTCGGCCGCCCCGTTTTGCAGCGAATGAACGCCACGGATACGGCCACGCCGGACATGCTGCAGGATACGGGAAATCGTGACTGCGCGCGGATTGATGAAAGCATCAATCCCCAGAGCATTGGCAAAGGCTGGATAACTTGGATTGTTGAGCAGCGACAGGTTGCGGCGGCAGCCGAGTTTTTTGGCCATGACAGAGGCCAGGATGTTGACCTCATCCTCGTTGGTCAGCGCCACCATTGTGTCGGCGTCGCCCACGTCCGCTTCATTCAATATGGTCTGGTCAAGCGCGCTGCCATGCAGGATGACTGAACGCTTCAGATCGTCGGCAATGGCTATAGCACGCTCACGCGAGGCCTCAATCAGTTTGATTTTGGTCTTGCTCTGGCGGCTTTCGAGCGCCCGAGCGACATAAAGACCGATGTTGCCACCGCCCGCAATCACCACCCGGCTGGCTTCGGGCTCTTCATGGCCGAAAATGCCGAGGGTCCGGCGTACCTGATCCCGCCGTGCAACCACATAGGCCAAATCGCCTTCCATGATGGTGTCGGAACTCTTGGGCACGAAAAGTTTGCCATTTCGGAAGATGCCGACGACCACAGCGCCGAGATCCGGAAACAATTCGGTCAGCTGGCGCAGCGGCGTGTCGACCACCGGACAGTCTTCCTCACACATGATCCCGACAACCACCACCTGATCATCGGCAAAGCGCACCGTTTCGACCGCTCCGGGCAAAGAAAGGCGCCTCAGGACCATTTCGCCAACCTCGATCTCCGGCGAAATGATCACATCGATGGGAAGGTTTTCGCGCGAAAACAGATTCCGGTATTGCCCGGTGAGATAGCTTTGTGCCCGGATGCGCGCGACTTTGGTCGGCACATTGAACAGGGAATGCGCAACCTGACAGGCGACCATGTTGACTTCGTCGTAAAGCGTCACCGCCACGATCATGTCCGCTTCCTTGGCGCCCGCCTGCGCAAGAATGTCCGGATGGGCGCCGTGGCCGACAAAACCGCGCACATCAAGCTGATCGCCGATGGCATTGATCAGCTTGGGTGAAGAATCGATCACCGACACGTCGTTTTGTTCGGCAGCAAGGCGCTCGGCAATCCCGTAGCCAACTTGCCCGGCCCCACATATGACGACTTTCATCGGCCCAACCTCAACTTGCTTTCGCGTTTGTCATCCGCTCGTACACCCATGGCGCGGATTAGGAAAGACCCAGCGACTTGAGCTTGCGGTGCAGGGCAGAGCGCTCCATGCCCACAAATTCCGCGGTTCGGGAGATGTTTCCGTCAAACCGCTTGATTTGAGCCTGAAGATAATCGCGTTCGAAAATCTCGCGGGCTTCGCGCAGGGGCACCGACATCAAATGTTCACCGCCGCCCGTGGTCGGCAGATTGGGCAGCATTGAGCCGATTTCCGCCGGCAAGAGATCAGCGGTGATCACGCTGTCAGGTTCACCGCGGCTGAGGATCAGGAGACGCTCAACATTGTTGCGCAGCTGCCGGACATTTCCGGGCCAGTCATGTGTCTGCAGAACAGCCATGGCATCGTCTCCGATCGGCCGGAGTGGAATACCGGACGCGGATGAAATTTGCTCCATGAAGAAACCAACCAGAGTTGGAATATCCTCGCGGCGCTCTGCAAGGCCCGGGACGTATAGTGGGACCACTCCAAGCCTGTGGTAGAGATCCTGACGGAACAGGCCGGCGGAGATGTGTTCTTCCAGGTTCTTGGCGGTGGAAGACAGGATCCGGATATCGACCTGCACCTTGCTGGCCCCGCCAACGCGGGTGAAGCTCTGATCAACCAGGACCCGTAAAATTTTGCTCTGGGTTTCGGCCGGCATATCGGCCACTTCGTCGAGATACAGCGTGCCGCCATGGGCCTCCTCGAACGCGCCGACTTTCTTCAAGTTGCCACTCTCATCCTCGACACCAAACAGCTCCTCCTCCATTCTGTCTGGCGTGATTGTGGCGGCATTGATGACCACAAACGGGCTCTTGGCGCGCGGTGACAAGGTATGGATCTGACGCGCGGCCAATTCCTTGCCGGCGCCCGAAGGCCCGGTGATCAGGATCCGGCTGTTGGTGCCGGCGATTTTCTGGATCGTGCTGCGCAAATTGTTCGCCGCGCTGGACTCGCCGATCAGCTCGCTGACATCACCGCTGCGCTGTTTCAGATCCCGGATTTCGCGCTTGAGGCTCGAAGCTTCCAGTGCCCGCTCGACGATGTGGATCAGACGGTCGGTCTTGAACGGCTTTTCAATGTAGTCATACGCGCCGCGTTTTATGGCAGAAACCGCTGTCTCAATGTTGCCGTGGCCGGAAATGATCACAACCGGCAGATCCGGATCGGTTTCCTTGATCACGTCGAGTACGGCCAGACCATCCAGCCGGCTTCCCTGGAGCCAGATATCCAAAATCACGAGGGACGGCCGCCGCTCCTTGATCGCCGCGATCGCCGTATCGGAATTGCTTGCCGTGCGTGTGCCGAAGCCCTCGTCATCCAGGATTCCCGCGATCATCTCGCGAATATCGGCTTCGTCATCTACGACCAGAATATCATGCGCCATGAAGTTCTTCTTCTTCGTTCTTGTCTGTGTCAGCTGCGTCTTCTGTTTGCGCAGCCATGGTCAGGCGCACCAAGGTTCCGGTGCCGCCCTCTGCGACCTGGGGAGCATCAAGCAATTCAATGCCGCCGCCATGGTCCTCCAAAATCTTCCGGACGATCGCAAGACCAAGGCCAGTTCCCTTCTCGCGGGTCGTCATATACGGCTCCAACAACCGGCTGCGGTTTTCGGCCGGCAGACCGACCCCGTTGTCGATCACATCAATGAAAATCCGTTCGCCATCCCTATAGAGCATGACTTTGATATGGCCGGGCGGGAAATCGCCTTCCGGACGGCCGGTAATCGCCTCGGTCGCGTTCTTGATGACATTTGTCAGGGCTTGTCCGATCAGCCGCGGATCAAAGACAATGTCCAGCCGGTCCTCCGGCAGTGTTGTTTCGATCTTGATGTTTTCATTTGCGACCGTCTGCATAAACGCCGCTTCACGCACCGAATTGCGCAAGTCTCCGAGCACCTTCTTCGGCTTGCGCATGCGGGCGAAGGATGAGAACTCATCAACCATCTGCCCGATATCCCCCACCTGACGGATGATGGTGTCGATACACTGATCAAACACGGTTCGGTCGTCCTCGACCTGACGGCCATACCGGCGCCGTATCCGCTCGGCTGAAAGCTGGATCGGGGTCAACGGGTTCTTGATCTCATGGGCGATCCGCCGGGCCACATCGGCCCAAGCCGAGTTGCGCTGTGCCGAAACGAGATCTGTGATATCGTCTATGGTAACCACATAGCCGTGCTCCCTGCGGGTCGACTGTTCTGTGGTGATCCGGACATTGACTGTTCTGATCCGGCCTCCGCGGCTGATATCAACCTGGGTCTCCTGAACCCGTTCACTGTCGCGCTCCAGCCAAATGGAAAGCGTTTCCCTGAGTTCCGGAATGACTTCGCCGAGCGGTTTGTGAAGAATTTCAACCTCGTTCACGCCAAGCAGTTCCTGAGCCGACTTGTTCGCCAGCATGATCGACGCTTCGTCGTCGATCCCTATCACACCCGTTGACACTCCGGAAAGCACCGCCTCGTTGAACCGGCGCCGCCGGTCGATCTGCTCATTGGCGGCCAGCAGAGCATCCCGCTGGCCAAGCAGCTGACCGGTCATTTTGTTAAAGGTTGACCCCAGATTGGCGAGATCACCGCCGGACTTTTCGGTCTCGACTTTGACCGCCAGGTTGCCCTTGGACACTTCGTCTGCCGCAGAAATCAGCGTCCGGATCGGCGCAACGAGCCGGTTGGCAAAGCCGAATCCCAACCAGATTGCCGACAACAGAAGAACAAGCGCGACACCGAGATAAACAAGTGCAAAGGCAACCTGGACACCGAACCGGCTGTTCTCAAGATCGGAATACTCGTCTTCGCCGGCTTCGGCCAGGCGCAGGTATTCAACAACCCGCGGGTCCATGGCCCTCGTAGCGTAAAGATAAAAATCGTCATAAGCAGAGAGCTTCATGACGCCGCCGACAAAATTGGAACGCCCGGGCGCAATCAGGATGGGCTCACCGGACACAGCCTTGCGCAAACTGTCAGGCGGCGCGGCTGGAATATTCGCATTTGGATCCAAGATGACACGCGTGACAACAGTCCCGTCACCATTCACGATATAAGCTGCCAAAAGTCCTCTCACCGAGGCTTGCGCAGAAAAGAAGCTGTCGAACCGGCTCGGTTCGAAATCGTAAACGGCGCGCGCCCGGTCAATGTCATTTGCCATGGCAATGATATCGCCCTGCAGAACGCGGGCGTGCTCTTGCAAATATGCCTGAGCGACCGTTAGTGAATTGTCGATGATTTGCCGGGTGCGGTCCTCGAACCAGCGGTCGAGACCACGGTCCAATGTAAAAGTCGCCAGCATCGCCATCAAAATCGCGGGAATGGCAGCAACAACACTGAACAGCGCAACAATTCGGACATGGAGGCGTGCAGCTGCCCTGCCCTTGCGCCGCGCGGTCCACAGTTTTCCGATTTCCCAAGCGATCGAGATCATGAGGCAAAGCGCCAGCAAGCCGTTGACGGTCATGGCTGCAAAGGCGACATCTCGCGTCGGTGCGATGGGTGTCATGCCCATAAGGATCGCAAATGTCACGCCGATCGACACAAGTGCGACGATCATGATCGCCAAACCGACGCGTCTGCCAAGTTTCCCGCTGGAGACCTGAGTAACCCCTCCGGTCTGTACGCTGCTGAGAATCATAAAACCCCGTAAGCCGCAAAATGACCCGGCTGCCGCACAGCTTTGAGCCACAAAACTGCGGCAGGTTTACCACACAATGTTGCGAAATTGCGACATAACCCGATCCAGAGGGGAGCTCTGAGTGCAATTAGATGGGGAAACAACAGCGAACCGAAACCACACGCGCCGAGTTAATGCCTTTAGGGGAGATTTCGCAGCCCACCGGATTTTGGAGGCAGGCGCCCGGTGCAAGCGGGATTTTCAGCAACGCTGTCCACCTGTACGTTTCGGGTCCGGTGGTCAGCTGAAGCAGGTGTCCGGCGCGGGCGCTGTCACAACCGGCCGGACACCACTTCTCTCAGTCGTAGCGCAACTCCGTCGCTTTGCCACGAAACACGGTATAGGCCAGGATCGTGTAGCCAATGATCACCGGCAGCACGAACAACGCGCCCAGCAGAATGATGAACAGGCTTTCGGGCGCGCTGGCGCTTTCGTACAGCGTAAGCTGTTCCGGCACGACATACGGATAGAATGAATAGGCCAAACCGGCGAAAGCCAGGCAAAACAGTATGGCCGTCGCGCTGAAAGGTACCCAGTTCCAGCGGTCTTCCTTGGCGGGCAGGTGCTTGAGCGCAGTCCACAGAATGAACACCAGCAAAGCGGACATCAGCGGCAATGGAGCAAGCAGTATGATCGATGGGAACGAGAACCATTTTTCGAAAATCCGCTCGCTGACAAACGGACTTGCGAGCGAAATCGCGCCAAGGCCAATCATGACGCCCCACAAACGGCGGCGGGCCCAGGAGACTGCTTTCAGCTGAAGTGCACCTTCCGTTTTGATGATCAGCCAGGTGGCTCCGATGAAACCGTATCCTGCGGTCAGACAAATTGCCGTCAAGATGCCAAACCCGACGGTCATGGGCGTTTGCTGCAACCCCATGATGTAAATGCCGAGCATGTATCCTTGAGCCAGCGATGCCGACAGCGAACCGCTGAAAAACGCCAAGTTCCAACGTTCCTTGTGAACGCCGGTTGTCTTGGCACGGAACTCGAATGCGACGCCACGCAAAATGAGACCGATCAGCATCACGGCCACGGGCAAGTAGAGCGCGGTCAGGATCGTGCCATGTGCCGCCGGGAAGGCGACAAGAAGCAATCCGACCGCAAGCACAAGCCAGGTCTCGTTGGCATCCCAGAACGGGCCGATGGCGGCCACCATACGGTCTTTCTCGTCCGCGCTTGCCATCGGGAACAATATCCCGACGCCAAGGTCAAACCCATCCAGGATAACATAAACGAGGATTGACACACCCATCAGCGCGGCAAAGGCAAGCGGCAGCCAGACAGTTGGATCTCCAAACAATTCCATCTCTCTACTCCGCCGGCACGAGGGCGACTTGCGCAGCACCGGAGTGCGGGCGCTCATCCGACTTGGATGATTTGTGCGCGAGGCGGAAAATCACCGTGATGTAGGCAACCAGCAAGACTGCATAGACCACCAGATAGGCGGCAAGGGTTGTGGCGACCATCGGCGCCGGTACATCCGCGACAGCGGCCTCCGTGGTCAGGACCCCTTGGACGAGCCAGGGCTGACGGCCGATCTCCGTTGTGTACCAGCCCGCAAGCGTCGCAATCCAGCCGGAGAATGTCATGGCCACAAGACCGCGCAGGATCCACGGGTTCAGGTTATCGACGCCCTTTGACCGGCGCAAAGCAATCAATGTGCCCCAGCTGGCAAGCAGCATCAAAACGCCTGTTCCGACCATCACGCGGAAGGACCAGAATACCGGGCTGACAGGTGGATGCAGCGCGGTGCCGTCTTCGGCGTAAAAGTCATTAAGACCCGGCACAATGCCATTTGGATCATGCTTCAATATCAGGGATGCCCCGCTAGGTATGCCGATCTCGAAGCGGTTCTCGCGCGCCTCTTCGTCCGGCAGGGCAAACAGCAAGAGCGGCACGTTCGGCCCTGTGTTCCAGTTGCCCTCCATCGCAGCCACCTTCTGTGGCTGGTGCTCAAGCGTGTTGAGACCATGCATGTCGCCCGCATAAATCTGGAGCGGAATGAGGATGGCAGCCATCCAAACGCCCGTCTTAAGAGTGAGGCGCACGCCTTTGGACGTGTCACCGACGAGCCGGCGGTAGGCCGAAACGCCGACGATCAGAAACGCAACCGTCAAACCACTGGCAAGCAGCATGTGGACCAGCCTGTAGGGCATGGACGGGTTGAAAATGATTGCCATCCAGTCGGTTGCATGGACGACGCCGTCGCGCAGCTCAAATCCGGCAGGTGTGTGCATCCAGGAGTTCAGCACAAGAATCCAGAACGCGCTGATGGTCGTCCCGAATGCCACGAGAAACGTTGCAAGCGTGTGGAGCCAGTTTGGAACCTTGCGCGCGCCGAAGAGCATGATGCCGAGGAAGGCCGCCTCCAAGAAAAACGCGGTCAACACTTCGTAGGCCAGCAGTGGTCCGGCCACGTTGCCGACCGTCTCCATGAAGCCCGGCCAGTTGGTGCCGAACTGGAAACTCATTGTGATGCCGCTGACCACGCCTAGTCCAAAGGACAGCGCGAAAATCTTCACCCAGAACTGATAGGCCGCCATCCAGCGGTCATCGCCGGTCGCGTTGAACCGCAGTTTGAAAAACAGCAGCACCCAGCCAAGGGCGATCGTGATGGTTGGAAACAGAATGTGGAACGATATGTTCGCCGCAAACTGGATCCGGCTCAGAAGCAGCTCTTCCATAGCTCACCTCATAAAGAAGAAGATGAACATGGATATGGGGTTTTACCTATGGCCCGCAACGCAAATCGGACAGCATGCGGCGCCATGCCCTGCGGCAGCCGGTCACAGGCGCCAACCTATGCTTTTCAATGGGTTAACAGACAGCTCACCACCGGCAAAAACATCAGAACCTCCCCGCCTCCGCCGCAGCAATCAAATGTTCACTTGGTGCCTCCGCAAGGCCTGCTTCAAACAAGCGGCGAATTTTGCCGACTGCGGCGGAAAGACCGCCTTGCTGGGCATCGTACATCAAGCCACCGCGCCAGCGCGGGTGCCCGTACCCGTGGATCTTGACCAGATCAATATCGGTCGCAGATGCGGCAATGCCCTCATCCAGAATGCGCGCGCCTTCGTTGACCATCGGAAGGAGAACAGCATCGGCCAGCGAGACGCCGTCCGGCAGCTCTGCTCGCCCTTGCTCATTTCGGATTTCTGCGACGATGCCGGCCACGATATTCGACGGCATAGGGTGCCGCGAACCGTCCTGATAGTCATACCAGCCGCCTCCGGTTTTCTGGCCGAGCCGGTTATCCGCCACCAGACGATCAGCGATCGGCGCAAACACCGTTTCACCCCGCGCACGGGCCGCTTTTCTTTGAAAGGCTGCAATATCGAGCCCGCCCAGATCCTGAGCCGCGAATGGCCCCATCGGCAAGCCGTAGTCTTTCAAGGCCGCATCAATTTCGGCAGGACTGACGCCGGTGAGAAGCAGCTTTTCTGCCTGTGCACGCGTCACCTTCAAGATACGATTGCCAATAAATCCGTCGCAGATACCCGAGCGCACAGGCACTTTGCGCAAGCTCTTGGCCAGCGCAAAGCCCGCCGCCAGAGTGTCCGGCGCCGTAGCACGGGTTGGAACGATCTCCAGGAGCTTCATGATGTTGGCAGGGCTGAAGAAGTGAAGCCCGATGCCTCTGTCCGGATTGGGCAGCTGTGCAAAAATGTCCTCGGGGTTAAGATAGGAGGTGTTGGTGGCCAAGATCGCGTCTTTTCGACAGCTCTCCGCCAATCCGGCAAAGACCGCGCGCTTGACATCCAGATCCTCAAACACCGCCTCAACGACCAGATCGGCCTCAGAAAAATCAGCGACATCCGTTGTACCGGAAACACCGGCCATGCGCACAGCAGCCTCGTCGGCGCTTAACCGGCCACGTTTCACAGAGGCCGAAAAAATACTTTCAATCCGGGCCATGCCGGCGGCAAGGGCTTGCGCGTCCCTCTCCTGCAAGACGACGTTGATTCCTGCATCGCGCATTGCAGCGGCGATCCCCGCACCCATTGTACCGCCGCCCACAACACCTGCCGTTTTGACGGGCTTCGGAAAAACACCTTGCAAATCCTCAGGCTTGAGCGCGGCGCGTTCTGCAAAAAAGACGTGCCGAAGAGCCTTTGCCTGATTGGAATTCCGAAGATCCAGAAAAGTCTCGCGTTCATAGGCCACTGCTTCATCGGCAGACGCGGTGGCGGCCTTTCTTAGACAGGCCAATGCCCGAACAGGCGCATGTGCGCCCTTCGCTGATTTTTCGACCTCTTTTTCAATTTTTGTCCAATTAGTTACAAAGCTTTCTTCAATTCTTTTATCAGACACCGCACCTGGCCTTGACGCGCTGAGTGTTCGTTTTGCGAAGGCGATCGCCTGGCTCTGAAAATCGCCGGAGAGGACTTCGTCAATCAGACCGAGCCGGACAGCTTCCGCCGCTTTCACCGGCTTTCCGCCAGTCACCAAGGCGATCGCCGCCTTGATGCCGATAAGCCGTGGCGTGCGCACCGTGCCGCCCGCACCCGGGATGACCCCGAGGGAGACTTCCGGTAGGCCGAGAGATGCCGCCTCATCCGCGACCCGCCACGCACAGCCCATCGCGACTTCAAGACCGCCACCGAGGGCGGTGCCGTGAATTGCCGCAATCCAAGGCTTTTTCGCGCGTTCAATACGGCCAACCACATCAGGTAAATGCGGTTCGACCGGCGCCTTGTCGAACTCGGTGACATCGCCACCGGCAATAAAGGTCCGGCCAGCACATCGCAGCAGAACAAGCGAAACAGCATCATCCGCATCAAGCCGCTCAACCGCTTCCCAAAGTCCCTTGCGCACTGCTTGGGACAGAGCGTTTACGGGTGGATTATCAACCGTAATAATCGCTATTTTATCATTTATTTCAATATTTATAGGCATTTTTTTAAACCAAAATCTTAATGACCGAGATACGCTTCCCGGATCCGGGGATCTGCAATCAACTCCTTGGCAGACCCGGAAATGGTTACCCGTCCCGTTTCCATGACATATCCGCGGTCGGCGATCGAGAGCGCGCCGAATGCATTTTGTTCCACCAGCAGAACGGTCACATCGAGAGCCTTCAGGCCCTTCACGACGTCGAAAATTTGTGCGACCAGGATCGGTGCAAGGCCCATGCTCGGTTCGTCGAGCAAGAGACACGCCGGCCGGCCCATGAGCGCGCGTGCGATCGCCAGCATTTGCTGCTGGCCTCCGGACAGGCCACCCGCGTTCAAATTGCGCTTTTCCTTTAACACCGGAAACATCTGGAACGCCTCCGCCATGTCCTGATCCACACGCGCGTCGGTGAATAGAAAGGCACCAAGCCGCAGATTTTCTTCAACAGACAGGTTTGTGAAAATTTGACGTCCTTCCGGAGACTGGGCGAGCCCGCGCTTGAGCCGTTTGTGCCCCGGAACGTGGGTCATGGTTTCACCGCGAAACGAAATGCTGCCACCGATCACCGGCTGGACGCCCGACAAGCATTTGAGCAAGGTGGTTTTGCCCGCGCCGTTTGCGCCAACAACCGTGACGATCTCGCCGGACGACACACTCAGGTCGATACCGTGCAGAACCTCGATGCGGCCATAGGCTGATTTGAGCGCCTTGATCTCAAGCATGCTCGCTCTCCTGCGCCGCCGCTGTTCCCAAATAGGCCGCAATCACATCCGGATTTCGGCTCACGGTTTCCGGGTCGCCCTCCGCGATTTTTTCACCATGATCCAGCACAACGATATGGTTTGAAATGCGCATCACAAGCTTCATGTCATGCTCGACCAAAAGGATCGCAACTCCGGATTTGGCGACCTCGGCAATCAGCTCATCGATCTCCTCGGTTTCCACCGCATTGCAGCCTGCCGCCGGTTCGTCCAGCAGCAGAATCTTGGGCGACAGGGCCAGCGCGCGGGCGATTTCAAGCCGTTTCAAGGCCCCGTATGAGAGGCTTCCCGCTTCCGCCCCGGCCGCACGCTCAAGCCCGACGCGTGCGAGCAGCACCTCCGCTTTGGCGCGAACAGTGCGGGCGCGTTTTCGCGAGCCCGGCAGAGCAAACAGATCGCTCAAAACGTTGCCGCTTTCTTCCAGATGAAATCCCGCAACGACGTTTTCCAAAACGCTCATGTGCTGAAATATCTGCAGATTCTGGAACGTTCGCGACAATCCCAGACGCGCGAGGAGATGCGGCTCCATGCCGGTGACATCCTGCCCGGCCAATGTCACCCGGCCGGCCTTTGGCAGGTAAATGCCGGAGATCATGTTGAACAATGTTGTTTTGCCGGCCCCATTCGGCCCGATGACCGAGACGATTTCGCCGGGTTCAACCTTGAAACCGACATTATCGACTGCCTTGAGGCCACCGAATTCGATGCCTAGGCCATCCACTTGAAGAAGGCTCATTGCTCCCTCCCCTTGATCAGCTTGGCAAGCGACGGCAACAAGCCATCCCGCAGAAAAATCATCACAAGCATCATCACCAGCCCGAGCACCGCATACTCATATTCTGCAAAAACGGTCAGCACCTGCGGCAGGGTCGTGAGAATGGCGGCTCCAAAAATCGCGCCGAGCACGGACCCGACACCGCCAAGAACCGCCATGGTGACCATCTCGACCGAATGCAGGAAGCCGGCGACCTCCGGGGTGATAAAGCGGTTCTGCAGCGCTAGCAGTGAGCCGGAGACCGAGGCAAACACCGCGGATATGACGAAGGCCTGCAGCTTCAACCGGGCAACATCGACACCGACGGTGCGCGCTGCCACCTCGGATCCGTGTAGCGCCCGCAGTGCCCGCCCGGTCGGGCTGTCATGCAGGTTAAGTGCAAGCCAGGCGCCGATCAAAAGGCATATTCCGGTCAGCACATACCAGAGCTCGGAGCCCTTTACCCGGAATCCCATTTCGCGCAGCAGGCCGCGTATGCCGAGATCTGCCACGCGAATCCCGTCAGGACCGCCCGTGATTTGCGCTTCATTGGTCAACAGCATCGCGACCAGGATGCCGAATCCTAGGCTCGCAACGCCGAGATAGTAGCCCTTCAGTCTCAGGATCGGCCTGCCTACCAAAAAGGCTATGGCGCCAGAGAGAAGCGCGCCGATGATGAGAGCCAATCCCGGATGAACACCAAGATAGACGGGTGCCAGAGCACAGGCATAAGCGCCGATACCCGCAAATCCGGCATGA
The DNA here is from genome assembly GCF_007830545.1 of Roseibium hamelinense. GTDB lineage: Bacteria > Pseudomonadota > Alphaproteobacteria > Rhizobiales > Stappiaceae > Roseibium > Roseibium hamelinense. The sequence goes on along the minus strand of NZ_VLLF01000001.1, from coordinate 508,917 downwards.
CCAAGGCTTACCTGTCCCGCATATCCGGTCAGGATGACAATCCCGGTCACGGCCAAACCATTGATAAAAATCAGAGACCCGACCCGGAAGTAGTAGGAGGACGGGAAAAAGAACGGCGCAACAATGATAATGACCGCCAGCACAAGCAGCGTCGTGTGTTTGGAACCCAGTTTCATGAGATCACACCCGCTCTGTCGATTTGGCGCCGAACAAGCCCTGTGGCATTGCAAACAGGACCGCAAGGATGACCACAAACGCGGCTGCGTCCTTGTATTGCGAACTGAGATAACCGGCGGTCATCGCTTCGATGACCCCAAGCAAGAGCCCGCCAACCAGGGCGCCCTTTGGGTTCCCCATCCCGCCGAGCATCGCTGCGGCAAAGCCTTTCAGCGCTAACCCGATCCCGACATCGTAGCTTGTCAGAGTGATCGGCGTGACGAGAACACCTGCAAGAGCGCCGATAGCCGCTGACAATCCGAACGACAGCGTCATCACCCACCCGGTATTGATGCCGACAAGCTGTGCGGCCAGACGATTATTCGCTGTTGCCAAGACCGCCTTGCCCGTCAGAGTTTTGGTGAAAAACAGGTAGAGACCAACAAAAACGGTCAGCGCTCCGCCGACGACCCACAGGCTTTGCGGCAAGAGCGTTGCCCCGAAGAACGGGATCGGCGCGTCCCCGGTGAAAGCCGGGAACCGATGGATCTGCTTGTCGAACACGATCTGGGTAACGCCGCGAATTAAGATCGACGCTCCGATCGTGATGATGATCAAAGACACGACCGGTGCACCGCGTGCCGGCTCGATCGCGAGCTTGTTGAGCGCAACCCCCACAAACACCGTAGTCAGTATCGCGACCGCCGCGGCCAGTGGCAGCGGAGCGCCGGCGCCATAGGCAAACACGGTGATCATGCCGCCGAGCATGACGAACTCGCCCTGCGCAAAGTTAACGACGTCCGAGGCGTTGTAGATGATGGTAAAGCCAAGCGCGACCAGCGCGTAGACAGCGCCGACGGTCAGGCCTGACAGAAGAAACTGCATGAGTTCCGGCATGCTTTAAGTGCTCCGGCAAAACGGGAGACAGGCCGGCGGGGACTTTCCCCGCCGTTTCATTTTCCATGAAAACAAGCCCGGCCGATCAGTCGACCAGGGTCCACCCGCCATTGTTGATTTCCAGCATCTTGAACGCTGAAAGATCCAGGCCAAGATGGTCGTCCGCCGAAAAGGTGTAGGTGCCGGTTGTTCCGACGAGGCCGCTGGTTTCCTCGATCGCATCCCGGATGGCTTCCGGGTCAGACGATCCGGCCTTTTCGATGGCGGCAACGAGAATACGGAAAGCATCGTGCGCATAACCGCCAAAGGTCGACACCGGCATCTCGTATTTCTGTTCGAAAGCGGTCTTGTACGCTCTAACTATTTCCGTCTGCGGGTCGTCGGCTGGCAAGATGTCGGCAACCAGAAGCGCGGTGCCCGGCAGGCGGACCCCTTCTGCCGCCTCGTTGCCCGCCAGATCGATAAAACCTTGCGATGCAACACCATGCGACTGGTAAAGCGGCAGATCAATTCCAAGCTGGCTGTAGTTTCGGGTGACAATCGCCGGCCCCTGGCCGAAACCTGGATTGAGGACGGCTTCAATGCCATCGGTGGCCTTGATGTTTGTGAGCTGCGGGGTCATGTCGGCGTCTTTCGGGCCGTAGCTTTCATCGGCAATCACATCGATCCCGTAATCGCTGGCCACTTCCAGGCACTGCTTGCGCATGGACGCTCCAAACCCGCCGGTTCCGGAAATCATGCCGATTTTTGAAATCCCGCGCTTTTGCATGTCTTCGAAGACCTTCTGGCATGCCATGCGGTCGGTATGCGGTGTCTTGAACGTGTAAGGCTCCACTGGATCAATGATCGAAATTGACCCAGCCAGAGAAATGAACGGGATGCCGGCCGCATCGACCTCCGGCATCAACGCAAGCGTTGTCCCGGTGGTCGATCCGCCGATGATGGCAACCACCTCATCATCCTCAATGAGCCGGACAGCGAATGTGCGCGCCTTGTTTGGATCGGCACCGTCGTCATATTGGATCAGCTCGATCATTTCGCCGTTGATCCCGCCTGCGGCGTTGACTTCTTCGACCAGCATTTCGAGTGTTTTTGCCTCGGGGTCGCCCAGAAACGAAGCGGGCCCGGTCATGGCAAGAGTGGACCCAATCTTGATATCGGCAAGCGCCGGGCCTGCCGGACCAGCTGCCATCAAAGCCGCCAATGCGGTGGATGCAAGTACCTTCATTTGTCTCCTCCCAACAGGCCGGCAACCGCCGGAACTGTCACACATGTTCTGTTTTCAATTGGAAGGGCTTTCAGGTTTGGCCTATCGGGTAGCGGTGCGTTACGCGGCCGCCGGACCGAAGTCTGCCTGTGTCGATTTTGCTCGACATTCCGCCCTCCCAGCGAAACCATAGTGTGGCTCTTGTCGTGAGCCATGATTTATTATTGACTGACCGTTCGGTCTATGCAACACAATTTTTACGAAAAATATCGCGGCCTCACGAAACAATCGGTCGCGAAGGGAGGACTGGAATGAGCGATACCGGTGCGGTGCTGACCCATCTTGAGGATGGCGTTCTCACCATTACCCTCAATCGTCCCGACAAACTGAATTCCTTCAACGAGGACATGCACCTCGGTTTCAGGCAGGCGCTGCAGCGCGCTCATGACGAGGCTGCCGTCCGGTGTGTTCTGCTGACCGGAGCCGGACGAGGTTTCAGCGCCGGTCAGGATCTGGGCGACCGCGACCCGCGAAAGGGTGGGCCGGCTCCGGATCTCGGCCACACGCTCGAAACATTTTACAATCCGACTCTGCGCCTGATCCGGGACCTTGCCAAACCGGTCGTTTGCGCGGTCAATGGCGTGGCCGCTGGAGCCGGTGCGAACATCGCCCTGTGCTGCGACATCGTGATCGCGGCGCGATCGGCAAAGTTCATTCAGGCCTTTTCAAAGATTGGATTGATTCCCGATGCTGGAGGCAGCTGGAACCTGACCCGCATTCTCGGAGAGCCGCGCGCCAAGGCGCTGGCCATGACTGCGGAACCGTTGCCGGCGGAAAAGGCGCGCGATTGGGGGCTGATTTGGGACGTCGTTGACGATCATCTGGTCGTGGAAGAAGCCTTCGTTCTGGCCAAGAGATTAGCTTCGGGCCCGACCCGGGGCCTCGGCCTCACCAAGCTTGCAATTCAGGCCGCCAGCGAAAATTCGTTCGACGATCAGCTCGATCTCGAGCGGGATTTTCAGCAAGAGGCTGGACGGACGGAGGACTACGCGGAAGGTGTGACTGCATTTCTCGAAAAGCGGTCCGCGGAATTTCAAGGCCGATGAGCGGCGCAGACCAAAACCAGGCCGTAAAACCCGTCTCGGAAATGAGCGGCCAGGAGCTTGCCGAAGCTTGCGCCAAGGCGATGTGGTCTACCGATCACGCCAGCCAGGCACTCGACATGACGCTCGATTATGTCACCCCGGGCGAGGCCCGCATCTCGATGACGCTCACCAAGACCATGGCAAACGGCCACGGCACCTGCCACGGCGGCTATATTTTCACACTCGCCGACAGCGCCTTTGCTTTTGCCTGCAACACCTACAACCAGATCACAGTCGCGCAGCATTGTTCCGTGACATATCTGGCGCCCGGAAAAATCGGCGACCGCCTAACAGCGACAGCCCGGGAAGTGGCGCGTCAGGGCCGGTCTGGCATCTATGACATCCGCGTCACCAATCAGAACGGCGAACATATCGCCGAGTTTCGCGGACATTCACGCACTACAAAAGGCACGCATCTGCCCGTTTGACGGGCAAGAAGACGTTTTGGGAGGAACGCCATGCTGGATCTGTCACCGCGCCCCGGAGATCTGGACCCGATTGAAACAGCGTCGCGCGATGAGATCGGCGGCCTGCAACTTGAGCGCATGCAATGGTCCCTGAATCATGCTTATAAAAATTCACCGTTCTACAAGAACCGGTTCGATGATCACGGCGTTCATCCGTCGGACCTTAAAACCTTGGCGGATCTGTCGAAATTCCCTTTCACTCACAAGCAAGATCTCCGCGACACCTATCCGTTCGGCATGTTTGCTGTGCCGCGCGAAAAACTGGCGCGCGTTCATGGCTCATCCGGCACAACCGGAAAACCGACCGTTGTCGGCTACACTTTAAAAGACATCGACATCTGGGCGGACCTTGTTGCGCGATCGATAAGGGCATCAGGCGGGCGCCCGGGAGACATGATCCACATCGCCTATGGCTATGGGTTGTTCACTGGCGGTCTCGGCGCGCATTACGGCGCCGAGCGGCTTGGCTGCACCGTGATCCCGGTGTCTGGTGGAATGACCGAACGCCAGGTGACCCTGATCAACGACTTCAAGCCGAAAATCATCATGGTCACACCATCCTACATGCTGTCGATCCTGGATGAATTCCGCCGTCAGGGTATTGACCCGCGAGAAAGCTCTCTCGCCGTCGGGATTTTCGGTGCAGAGCCATGGACCAACTCCATGCGCTCGGAAATCGAACAGGCCTTTGACATGCACGCGGTCGATATCTACGGCCTGTCCGAGGTGCTCGGCCCGGGTGTCGCCAATGAATGCGTTGAAACAAAGGACGGCCTGACGCTCTGGGAGGATCATTTTTATCCGGAGATCATCCATCCCGAAACCGGAGAGGTTTTGCCGGACGGCGAAATGGGCGAACTGGTGTTCACCACTTTGACCAAGGAAGGCTTGCCCATGGTGCGCTACCGCACCCGGGATCTGACCCGGTTGCTGCCGGGAACGGCCCGCTCGATGCGCCGGATTGAAAAAATCACCGGCCGCTCCGACGATATGATCATCCTGCGCGGGGTGAACGTGTTTCCGACCCAGATCGAGGAACAAATCCTGAAATGCGATGGATTGGCACCACATTTCCAAATCGAACTCAACCGGGATGGCCGGATGGACGGGATGATCGTTCATGTGGAGAGTACGGCGGCTGCAGCTGCGGACGGGCCCCGCCAGGCATCGGCTAAAGAACTCGGCCACCACATCAAAAGCGTTGTCGGCATATCGACGAAAATCAATGTCACCGAGCCGGGCGGCGTTGCCCGTTCAGAAGGAAAAGCAAAACGCGTGGTCGACAACCGGCCGAAAGCAGACTAATTGCGCATGAGCGCCCAATATTAATCAAATGATATTCCGTCTCGCGAAAGAGCAGTGCGAATGGCCCGAACACGCGCCGAAGACTTTGAAGACAAGCAGCGTAACATTCTGATCAGCGCTGCCGCGGTATTTGCAGAACAAGGCATGGAGAAAGCCTCCATGTCGGCTATTGCAAGTGAATCTGGTGTCTCCAAGTCTCTGCTTTATCACTATTACCCGAACAAGGACGCCTTGATCTTTGCGATCATCCGCAGCCATCTCGAAGAACTCGACATGGACATCGAGGCAGCTGATGTGACCGGCGCAGAGCCGGAAGTCCGGCTCAAAGGGCTTGTGCGCGCGGTGCTGGAAAACTACCGCGATGCCGACAACCAGCACAAAGTCCAGCTGAACGCCGGACCGATGCTGAGCGAAGAGCAAAAATCAGAAATTCACGCCCTTGAGCGCAAGATCGTGCGCCGGTTTTCCGCCATTCTCGACGAGATCAATCCGAACCTTCAAACCGGTGAAAAGCCGCTTTTAATGCCTGTAACCATGTCACTCTTCGGCATGATGAACTGGGTTTACATGTGGTTTCGGGAGGGAGGTCCTGTTACGCGTCAGGACTATGCGGACGTGGCCACGACACTGATCCTGGAGGGCGTCAAGGCGGTCAAGTCTTGAGACGCTCGCCGCCCCTCTCGCCCACCTGACACCGCCTGACACCGCCTGACACCGGGTCATGCGGCCGCCCGACGGCCGCGTCCCGTTTTTGAAAACCTGAACGGCAGCCTATTCTGCAGCCATGGCCAAAGGCCAGGTCTTCGCAACCATGGTCAAGACATCATATTGCGCAACGATTTCATCATCCTGATTGGTCACAACCGCATCCCAACGTACTTCGCCATAGTCCGCATTGATCCGTTCGTTGATCTCCTTGCAGGTTAGCTGAACCTTCAAGCTGTCTCCCGGGTTAACCGGCGTCAGAAAGCGGAGGTTATCAACGCCATAGTTGGCGAGCACAGGCCCTGGTGCCGGATCAACAAAAAGACCGGCCGCAAAGGACACAATCAGATAGCCATGGGCCACACGGCCTTCAAAAAATGGATTGGCCCGCGCCGACGCTTCGTCCATATGCGCGTAGAAGGTATCCCCGGTGAACTCGGCGAAATGCTCGATGTCTTTCAACGTTATTTCCCGCGCGTTGCTGATCAGCTGATCACCAATTTTGAGTTCGGCCAATGACTTGCGGAACGGATGGACACCGGCGTCCTGGCCCTGTGCACCCGAGATCCAGCGGCCGGTCACCGCAGATAGCAACTCAGGTGCGCCCTGTACGGCCGTGCGCTGCATGTAGTGCTTGACCCCGCGCATGCCGCCCAATTCCTCGCCGCCGCCTGCCCTGCCAGGCCCGCCATGAACCAAATTTGGCAGCGGCGACCCGTGACCGGTCGAGGTCTTTGCGCTGGTGCGGTTTCCGATCAGAACACGGCCGTGATACGGCGCCATTCCCAAGACGATCTCTTCGGCAACACGCCGGTCGTTGGTGAATAGGGAAGCAACCAGCGAGCCCTTGCCGCGCTGCGCCAGATCAACTGCATCCTCAAGCGTGTCATAGGACATGACCGTCGCAACAGGACCGAAGGCCTCGACATCGTGAACCGCCTGTGCCGATTTTGGATTGCTGCAGCTGAGCAGAACCGGATTGAGAAATGCGCCCTTTTCTGCATCGCCAAACCCCACATCGATCCGGTCCGGGTGCCCAGCGACAATCTCCGCGTCTTCACAAAGGTCCGAAATCCGCGCCAAAACCTCGTCACGCTGATCGAGCGAGGCCAGCGGTCCCATCCGGGTTTCCTCTCTGGCAGGATCGCCAAGCACCGTCTTGCCGAGCCGGCTGCGCAAAGCGTCGATCACAGCCTCATGAAAAGCCGAAGGCACGATAACCCGCCGAATAGCGGTACACTTCTGTCCGGCCTTCACCGTCATCTCACGGGCAACTTCCTTCACGAACAGGTCGAATTCCGGTGTGCCCGGGGCCGCATCCGTGCCCAGCACCGACGCGTTCAAACTGTCCGCTTCCATCGTAAACCGGACCGAGTTTTGAACGACCGTTTTGTGCTGTTTCAGCATCTGGCCGGTTGACGCGGATCCGGTGAAGGTCAGGATGTCCTGTTCGGTCAAATGATCGAGCAAGTCACCGGCAGAGCCCGCTAACAGTTGAAGTGCACCGTCGGGAAGGATCCCGGTTTCGAGAATGCGTCGCACCATGAGTTCGGTAAGGTAGGCGGTCTGGCTGGCCGGCTTCACAAGGCACGGCACGCCTGCAATCAGGCTCGGCGCAATCTTTTCCAGCATGCCCCAGCAGGGAAAATTATAGGCATTGATGTGTACCGCAACACCGTGCAAGGGAGACAGAATATGCTGCGCGGAAAAACTATTGTCCCGGGACAGTGGCTCCACATCGCCATCAGTCAGAACCCTTGTGTTGGGAAGCTCGCGCCGGGCCTTTGAGGAATAGGCGAACAGGGTTCCGATCCCACCTTCAATATCGATCCAGCTATCTTTGCGGGTGGCGCCGGTCGCAAAGCTTTCCTGATAGAACTCTTCCTTGAGGTCCATCAGAGCCTGGGCCAGGGCTTTCAACATCAATGCCCGCTCGTGAAACGAATGCTTGCGCAGGTTGGCGCCTCCGACCTGCCGCCCCCACTCAAGTGCTGTGGCAAGATCAAGACCGCTTGCATCAATGAAGGCAACCGGGTCGCCCGTCGATGCATTGAGCAGCGCCTTGCCGTCCTTTGCGCCGCGTTGCCAAACTCCGCTCAGGTAGCTCTCAAGGTGCCGGGGCGCTGAAACATGCGTGTTCATTGGGGTCGTTCCCTTCTTGTATCCTGAGGCACGTTAGGTGATGCCGATTTTCTGCAGTTCCGCGCCCGCCTGCTGTTTCCAGACACCGGCAAGATCTTCGTTGGGCATGTGGCGCAGACCGAATTTCTTCTGGATGTCAAATCGTTTGGAGGCCGCCAGTCCGAAGGTGGCTTCCACCCGTGGCATCCAATAGGCAGCCGATGCCCGGATCTTTTCCGGCTCTCCAGACTGTGTGGCGAGCAACTCCAGGCCCTCGATGCCAAGTTCGGTGTGACGTTTTTCGCGCGGGGCGATGTCGCGGAAAATTTCCGCGAGCGGTGCGAACGAGATGCGGCACAACTCATCCAGCTGGACACCTGTGGCAAGACCCATCAGGACGTTGAAAACAACCGCATCGGTCCAGCCCTCCAAAGGGTAATGGAACACCGACAGGCGCATATCGCCGCCGCGCCGGACCTGTCCGAGGTCTGCATGCCGGTCAAGACGGGCGCTCCAGGGCTGGTGGACAGCGTAGCGCGCGGTGTCGGCGCCGAATTCGCCCATGATCTCCAGGACCCGTTCAGCATGATCGGCTTTTTCGAGAACGATCCGTGCAGCGGCGATCCGCGATTTGATGCCCGGCGCTTCGTTGATCACATCCGCAAATCCGGCAGACCCTGCCAATTCACTGTCCACGAACGAGGCCATCAGCCGCATCAACTCACCCCGGTACCGCGGCGGCGCGTTCAGCGGGGTCGACAGCTTGCCGCCTGCCGCAAGATAGTCTTCCAGCTCCATCGTCTCCGACATGATTGTCCTCCCCGTTGCCGGTGTGCCCGGCCTGTTATTCGTCGTAGGTCACGACCACTTTGTCCGTGAGCGGATAACACTGGCAGCTCAACACGTATCCCTGCCGGACCTCGTAGTCTTCAAGGGCATGATTGACTTGCATGTCGACCTCACCCTCGAGCACTTTCGCCCGGCACGTTGAGCAAACACCGGCTTTGCAGGCGTATGGCGCGTCCAGATTGTTGTCGAGCGCGGCCTCCAGCAGGCTCTGGCCCTGTTTTGGCATGTTAAAACTGCGCGTTGCGCCATCCAGCGTCACGGTGGCTTCGGTGGCGGCGCCTGCCTCGACTGCGTGGCGGCTGACCGCCTTTTGCTTCGCGCGCCCCGGCTGACCGGATGCAAACAGCTCGAACTTGATCTGGCTATCGTCTAGGCCGTGTGCGCGCAGGCTCGCAGCGATCGTCAGCATCATCGGCTCGGGCCCGCAGATGAACGCCGTATCGACGGAGGCCGGGTCGATCCAGGTCTTGAACAGACCTTTCATTTTCGCCTCATCGATCCGGCCGGTGAAAAGGTCGATCTCCTGAGCCTCGGTTTCCAGCACATGCAGCACGGAAAAGCGGCCAAGATAGAGGTTTTTCAGATCCTCCAGTTCTTCGCGGAACATGATCGAGGTGATCTGCCGGTTCGCATAGATCAATGTGAACCGGGACCCGGGCTCGCGGGCCAGAACGGTCTTGATGATCGACAAGAGCGGTGTGATTCCGGAGCCGCCGGCAAAACCCAGATAGTGGCGCTCCGCAGCGGGATCGAGCGGTGTGTGGAACTTGCCCATGGGCGGCATGGCTTCGATCACCGCACCGCGTTTCAGGTCCTCATTGGCCCAGGTGGAAAATGCGCCGCCATCCACCCGCTTGATGCCGACCTTCAGCACCCCTTCGTCTTTACCGGCACAAATCGAATAGGATCGGCGCAGCTCCTCGCCGTCAAAATGCTTGCGAAATGTCAGATATTGGCCCTGCACGAAGTCGAAAGCCTGCCGGTCTTCCTCTCGCGGGCGTAAAGTCACGACGACCGCATCGCGGGTTTCCTTTTGCACATCCGTGACTTCCAAGGGATGGAAACGCGCCATCTCAACTCCTCCGCATCTGTTCGCTCGCCGCTAGATGCACTTGAAATAATCAAACGGTTCCAGGCAGTCCTTGCAGCGATAGGACGCCTTGCATGGGGTGGATCCGAACTGGCTGACACGCTCGGTGTTTGCCGAAGCGCAGCGCGGGCACTCGATCACCAGATTTCCGCCCGGTGTCCCGTTTGCGAGACGGTTTGCCAGGCCCACCGCCCGACCGTCCGCGGCTGTGCCGTCCACGGGCGGCGCGATGCCGTAGGCTTTAAGTTTTTCGCGCCCTTCCCGGCTGATCCAGTCCGTCGTCCAGGCCGGTGACAATTGCCGCTCCAAACGCAAATTCCAGACACCATGTCCGCGCAAGGCGGCCTCGATTTCGAAATTGATCACACTGGTTGCCGGGCATCCGGAGTAGGTCGGTGTCACCGTGATGACCAGGGTGTCGTCCTCCCAGGCAACATTCCGGATGATGCCCAAGTCGGTCAGTGAAATGACCGGTATTTCGGGATCGGGCACTTCACCAAGCCAGGACCAGACTGTTTCGATGGACGGCTGCATGACCTCACCAAGTCGCCCCTGGATAAGCGCGCTGCAAAAACTGCATGTCCGCCAGGATGTACCCCAAATGCTCGGTATGAATGCCGCGCTTGCCGCCCTTGTGAGAGAAACTGCTTTCCGGCGCAGTCAGGGTGGCGGCTTGCAGCACCTCGCCAACGGTATTCGACCAGCTGCCTTGCAGTGTTTCTGCCGCGGGTGCGATCCCGGCTTTTGCCACCTGTTCATCAGCCTCATCGCCAACAAACAATTCGCCGGTGTAAGACCAGTGATCATCCAGCGCAGCCTGCAGCCGCCGGTGGCTCTCCTGTGATCCATCGCCGAGCCGGATGACAAGATCGGCTGAGCGTTCCAGATGGTAGGCGACTTCCTTTTGCGCCTTTTCAGCGATGTCCGCCACCCGGCCGTCGGTCGATTGCCGAAGCGCCTTCAACATATCGAGGTGCCAGGCATCGAACAGAAACTGGCGCATCAAAGTCTGGCCGAAGTCACCGTTTGGCCGCTCGACCAGCAAGACATTTCGGAACGCGCTTGCATCACGCAGGTAAGCCAGATTGTCCGCTGAACGCCCTTTGCCTTCCACTTCCCCGGCCAATCCGAGCCAGAGCTGGGTTTGGCCAATCAGGTCCAGAGCCGTATTGGCAAGAGCGATATCCTCTTCCAGCACGGGGGCATGGCCACACCATTCCGATACCCGGTGTCCGAGGATCAGGGTGTTGTCGCCCATCCGCAGCAGCCATTCAAACAGGGCCGCATTCAAGGTCATTTCAGGAGTTTCAGGCATCACATATGCCCCACATCATCAGGAATGTCGAAGAAAGTCGGGTGGCGATAGACCTTTGAGTTTGACGGCTCGAACAGGGGACCCTTTTCGGAGGGCGCCGACGCCGCAATGTTTTTCGACTCCACCACCCAGATCGATACGCCCTCGTTCCGGCGGGTGTAGACGTCGCGCGCATTCTTGATCGCCATTTCGGCATCAGGCGCATGCAGACTGCCAACATGACGGTGGTTGAGACCGTGCTGGCCCCGGATGAACACTTCCCATAGTGGCCATTCCTTAGACATTTCATCCTCCCTCGGGCGCACGAGCCCTCTAGATTTGGCGCGGCTCTACGGGCCGGTTGCAGGCCGCCTGACGCGAGTAGGCCGCCTCGGGCAAATGGTCCCAACCGAAAGCGTGGTCGCTCGAGCCATGTTGGTTGAGATAAGCGAGGCGCGCCATCGCCTCTGCAATGGCTGGACGATGGCCAGGCTCGACCCACCACATGACGAAGCGCGCACCCTGCAGCCCGCCGAACCATTCATCCCCGCGCTCATAAATCCGTTTGTGCACAGTCTTGAAAACAAAGTGCTCCAGGTCGGTCACGGTTTCCCATACCGACAGATTGCTGATTACCATCGGATCATTCAGAACGGTGGCGCCAGTGGCGTTTCCACTGCCATCTTCGTAGCGCCAGACAAAGCCGGGCGAGCGTTCAGCGGCCGCGTTGACACGATTGAGATTGTTGACGAAATCGGCAACACGCGGATCCATTAGGTCATATTTCAATCGAGAAATGTTCAACTCGGCGAGATGATGACCGTTCATGGCCGTTACTCCGCGGCCTGACGAGCGGCAGCGCGTTTTTCGGCATGCGCCATCAACCCGTCGCGAAACCACGCGCCGTCTTCCCAGGCTTTCACCCGGGCACCAAGCCGCTCCTTGTTGCAAGGACCGTTGCCCTTCAGGACTTCGAAAAACTCGCTCCAGTCCGGCTCGGCAAAGTCATAGCCGCCCTTTTCCTCATTCCAGTTCAACGTGTCGTCGGGGATGCTAAGACCAAGATACTCGGCTTGCGGCACGGTTTGATCGACGAATTTCTGCCGCAGTTCGTCATTCGTGTTGATCTTGATTTTCCAGGCCATCGACTGAGCGGAATGGACCGACTCCTTGTCCGACGGCCCGAACATCATAAGCGAGGGATACCAGAACCGGTTCAGCGCATCCTGCGCCATCGCCTTTTGCTCCGACGTCCCCTGGGCCATCTTCATCATGATGTCGTAGCCCTGGCGCTGGTGAAAACTCTCTTCCTTGCAGATCCGGATCATGGCCCGGCTGTAGGGACCGAATGAGGTGCGCTGAAGAGGCACCTGGTTCATAATCGCAGCGCCATCAACCAGCCAGCCCACGGCCCCTATATCGGCCCAGGTCAGGGTTGGGTAGTTGAAGATGGAGGAGTATTTCATCTGGCCCGAATGGAGCTTCTCCATCAGCTCATCGCGGCTGACACCGAGCGTCTCGGCCGCGCAGTAAAGATAAAGACCGTGGCCAGCCTCGTCCTGAACCTTGGCCAGGAGAATTGCCGTGCGTTCAAGCGTCGGAGCCCGCGTTATCCAGTTTCCCTCAGGAAGCTGGCCGACAATCTCAGAGTGGGCATGCTGACCGATCTGGCGGATCAGCGTCTTGCGATAGCCCTCGGGCATCCATTCTTTCGGTTCGATCTTTTCACCGCGGTCAATGCGGTCCTGAAAGGCACGTTCTTGCGGCGACATCTCTTCGCGCGACTTCATGCCATCCGATTTTACCAATTGCGCATACATGATCCGTCCTCCTGTCGGGTGCCCGGCAGCCCCCTTCTTGTGGCGTCAGAGCCTACCGCCGAACTGACGCGCACCCAATTCTTTCATCTCTTCCTGCCCGCCCTTGCCCGTGGCCGTCATACCCGCTCCAAGACAATCGCAATTCCCTGGCCAACACCAATACACATGGTGCAAAGCGCGTACCGGCCCTTGGTGCGCAGCAGCTGGTACAGTGCCGTTGACACCAGCCGTGCCCCGCTCATGCCCAAGGGATGGCCGAGCGCGATTGCCCCACCGTTCGGATTGACATGCGGCGCATCATCGGCGAGCCCAAGTTCGCGCAAAACCGCCAGAGCCTGTGCAGCGAAGGCCTCGTTCAACTCGATGACATCCATCTGGCCGAGTGTCAGGCCGGCCTTTTCAAGCACCTTGCGCACAGCCGGAACAGGGCCAATACCCATGATCCGTGGCTCGACACCTGCTGCAGCCATGGCAACTACGCGCGCCTTCGGGATCAAAAACTGCCGCTCAGCCTCCTCTCCAGTCGCCAGGAGGAGTGCCGCCGCGCCATCGTTGACGCCGGACGCGTTGCCGGCGGTGACTGTCAGATCCGGCGCGTTGATGCTCCGCAGTTTGGCCAAGTGCTCCGGACGGGTACCCGGCCTCGGATGCTCGTCGCTCGCAACGATGACTGGATCCCCCTTGCGCTGCGGCACCACAACCGGAATGATTTCGTCTTCGAACAAGCTCTTCTCCTGAGCTGCAGCCCACCGCGCCTGACTGCGCGCCGCAAAGGCATCCTGATCTTCGCGGGTTATGTCAAAATCCGCCGCAACATTGTCCGCCGTTTCGGGCATGGAGTGCGTGCCGAAGGCAGCTTTGAGCTTCGGGTTAACGAACCGCCAGCCGATGGTCGTATCGTAAACCGCGTTCGTGCGGGAAAACGCCGTCTCCGCCTTCGGCATCACGAAGGGCGCGCGCGACATGCTCTCCACGCCGCCCGCAATCACCAATTCGCAGTCGCCGGAGCGGATTGCGCGGGCTGCCATCCCGATCGCGTCCATGCCTGAACCGCATAACCGGTTGACGGTCGTGCCGGGAACTGAAATCGGCAATCCAGCGAGCAGCGCAGCCATCCGGCCGACATTGCGGTTGTCTTCGCCCGCCTGATTGGCGCAGCCGTAGATCAGATCATCGACTTTGGACCAATCGACATCCGGATTGCGCTCCATGAGTGCTTCGAGCGGAGCCGCTGCCAGATCATCCGCTCGCACGGATGCAAGCGCGCCGCCATACCGGCCAATCGGTGTCCGCACTGCATCGCAAATGAAAGCGTCCGGCATCGGTTCGTGATCCTCCCAAACAGTCAACATCATTCGCTGACCGGTCGGTCACTTTATAGCGCGAAAAGCATCACAACAAAAGAGATTTTTTGAGTATATTTGTGATGCTTTTTGCCTCTTGCCATTTTGTGCTTCCACCGAACGGGTTTAGGAGCCGGCTAGGACGTGCAGGCTTTTGAGCCGTGCCATTGATTTTTCAGTGCATTCCGGCAAAGCGCCATCGGCTGTTTGGAAACTGGCTCCGATGTATCGATCTGCTGGCGGCGACAACCGGATATACAGTTCGGCGAACAACCGGCGCGCAGCGCGACCAGGCCAATCTGCGCCGGTGGCATCCTCTGGCAAATGAGGATCTTTCAGCAAAATTCCCCGATAGGCATGCACCAGCAGGACGCGCGCAAGGAAGCAGCCTTCGGGGCCAAGGGAGCTGGCGATGCTGTCTTGCGTCAACCAAGGATCAAACAACCGCAAAAAGCCGTCATAGCGCGCACCCAGTTCGTCCAGTGCCCAGAAAGCCCGGGCAAATGCGGCGACGGCTGTGGGATTGCCGGATTGTGCCGATTGAAAGACGGAGGTTCCGGGCAAACCAGCTATGGCAGAAGGACCGATCCACTCCGGCCCGACCCAAAGTCCGGCGGCGACGGGGGTAAATCCGGCGGTCCGAAGACGCTCTTCGTCTTCTGGCTCGGAAACAGTTCGAAAGCACCAGCGCTCCGGCCTCGGGCGCTCGAAAAACAACACATTCGCTGCGCGCAAATATTCCTGCTGCGCCTCTCCTGTTAACCGGTAGTAGCTTTTGCGCCCTTCCCGTTCGCCAATCAGCTGGCCCGCTGCCACAAGGCGCGACACGGCTGTTCTCACATGTGTTTCTGAGATGGAAAACGCGGCGCAGATGGAAATCAAATTCCCCATCCACACGATCCCGCCCCGCGGTTCTATGGCATCACCATAGATGGACACGATCAGACTGGCCGCTTTGGGCCGTATTTCGTGCAACGCGGGTTCGAACAGGTCCGCGGTACGCGCATTCAAGAAATTGGATCCGGCCAAATGCGTCCTCAAACAGCAGCGATAATGTCCGCTGCCGTTTTACGACCTAGCGATCGGCCTGCGCAAGACATGCCACAGCTTCTTTCAGGCCGAGCCCGGAGGCATTGCGAGAATTTGCCCCCCATCCGGAAACGCCTGAACTGGCTTGACCTTGCGCTGTTTGCTTCACCGGATCAGCCGACGGCACTTTCAGCATGTAGCCAATATAACGGGTCGATTCGATTGCATCAAAGCCGAGCCGCTGACGCATTTTCTTGCGCAATTTCGAGATATGGCTCTCGACAACGCACTCATCGACACCGTCATTCATGAGACCGTAAACGGCGTTGAAAATTTGCGTTTTGGTTACCCGGCGGCCCTTGTTCCGGACGAGGTATTCGAGGATGCGGCGCTCTCTACGCGGCAGCTCCATAACTTCGCCGGCGATCACAGGGTCGCGGCCATCAAAGAACACTTGGATCTGACCGATATCCGTCCCTTTTGGGTCCACTGTTTTCCGGCGCCGGTGCGCCCCAACACGGGCGAGGATCTCTTTCACGTGAACCGGCTTTTTCAGAACGTCGTCAATCTCGGCCGCGAAGAGCTCAAGAGTCGTTTCCAGTGTGGCCTTGTCCTCAAGCGCGAAGATCTGGGCATCCTGGCATTTGGTCCTGATCTGGGCCGGGAAGGTTGTGCGCTCGGCACAGGCACCAATCAAGAAGGCTTCGACAGCCTGAAGGTCGCCGTCGGGCGCAATAGAGAGCCAGTCAAGCACTTCTGCCGGATGCAACTCCAAGGACGCATACCCCTCCCGTTCAAACGCTGACGCATATCCGGAAGTTACAATTTCTCGTTCATCGACGATTACAAACACTGTGCCCACTCCGCAAGTAAACGTTACTCACTAAGTAAAAGGCCAGGCCTAATGGGTCAACGGAAGACAGAGTTAACAAAATCTAAATCAGACCTTATAGCCAAGGAATTACAAAGGCATACGGTCGAATACATCTCAAAATTGCACATTTTTAAAACGATAAATAATGAGCAAATTCAATTAAAAATCGCCGCGTTGCGAATTTCTGCGGCTAAACTGAAAGTCTGTGACATTTCCATAACGCCAAACATACCGATTGGAAAAGTTACAATGTCACCATTGACTCATAATTGGGCGAAATTTGGGCTCATCTCGAAGAATTCAGTTAAAGGGAAATTAACCGGACTGAATACCTAACGACCCGGATTGGTAAACAATTTCTTTACTGATTGATTACTAAGCGGACAGTGCGCGGGCCAACTCGGTGAACGGATCGCCCAAATCCGATGTGTCGGCCGCCTGTCGCAGGTTTTCATAGATCTTGGGAACAAGCTGACAGGCTTTATCCGTCATTTCATCGGCGCCAACCTGATACCCGCCCATCATCCGCAGGTCGCGCGTGTCTTCGAAGCGGGAGATCAGCCCCTTCAAACGCATGATCAGTTCTTTTTGATCATCGCTCCAGGCGCGGTTTGCCAGCCGTGAGGTCGATTTCAAGATGTCGACCGGAGGATACCGTCCGCTTTCTGCAATTTCCCGGTTCAGGATGATGTGGCCATCGAGCAGACCGCGCAGCGCGTCTGCCACCGGGTCATTGTGGTCATCACCATCAACGAGCACGGAAAAGATCGCGGTGATGCTGCCTTCGCCGTCCGGACCGGGGCCCGCACGCTCCAAAAGCTGCGCCAGGTCCGAAAATACGCTTGGCGTGTAGCCACGCGCCACGGGCGGCTCACCGGCGGCCATGGCGACATCGCGGGCGGCATGTGCAAACCGTGTTGCCGAATCCAGGATCAACAGGACAGATTCACCCCGGCTGCGGAAATACTCCGCCACGCTCATTGCTGTTTTCGGCGCAAGCCTGCGCATCATCGCACTCTCGTCTCCGGTTGCGGCGACTACAACCGACTTTGAGATGGACTCCCCGAGGATATCGTCAATGAACTCGCGCACTTCCCGCCCGCGTTCGCCCACAAGGCCGACCACGACGGTATCGAATTCCCCAAACCCCGCCAGCATTCCCAGCAGGGTCGACTTGCCGACGCCCGAGCCGGCAAAGATACCAAGACGCTGCCCAACACACATGGGCGTGAACAGATCCATCACACGCACACCCGTGCGGACCGGCGTGTCCACGCGGCTTCGGGCCATCGGATGCGGCGGATCATTCTCGAGCAGAAACGCTTCCGGTCCGGTATTCAGCCGGCCAGCGCTATCAATCGGCCGGCCAAGCGCAGAGATCACCCTGCCCTTCCAGCTCAGATCCGGATGAATTGCAAGTCCGCCCATCAAGTACGCTTCCGCGCCGATGCCGATATCATTCGTGCGCTCAAACGGTTTGACGATCACATCGGTCTCGTCCAGGCGAATGACTTCGCTTTTGCGAGGCTGGTTTCGGCCCTCAAGCACCACAAGGTCGCCCAGGCAAACCATCTGCGACAACCCGGAAACGTGAACCGCGTCAGCAGAGACACGGGTTACCCGGCCGCCAACCTTGATCGGCCCAATTTCCTTTTTGGCCGAACTGAGTGTTACGGCCAGCCGGTCAAGACTGTTCAGCATGTGTTCGGGATACATGGCGTTTCTGAAGGACCTTTAGGACTTCGAGCGGCAGATGATTGGCTCCATGAGCCGCAATCGCATCCAGTTTTTGCTCCGGCGACACCGCGGGCTCGTTTTGCCGGTCCTCTGATCCCGGTGGGTTCTCACCGGTTGGTTTTTCGCGTGGTGAAGGAACCGTGTCCGAAAGCAATTGCATCAAGTCCACCGGAGGTTTGACCGCACCTTCACTGGTCCGTCCGATCTCCGCGCCGAGCACTTCGTTGATTTCGCGCGCAGGCCCGGTGTCGTCCGGCTTGCTGCCCGGCACCGGTATGTCGACAGCTGCTGCGATGGTTGCTTCAGAACTCTCCGGAGCCGGCGCAGGTCCAGAGGGTGTCTCCTCAAGTCCGCCAGGCTGCGCCGCCATTTTGGCAACCGCCGTCTCGCCAACGGAATAACCGAGCATCGCGCCAAGGCCGATCGGCCCGCCGAAAGCCATTCCGTACAAGGCATGGCCCGCATACCGTGCACTATCGGATATCTGATCGTTCGTCACCGCGCGATAGACGTTTGAAACCACCGGAATGTGCTGAAGCGGGTTAATGACATCCAGAAAGTCGCCAAAACCCATGGCAGGATTGGAGCGCTGAACTTCCCGTGGCCGGTCGGCATTCGCCGGATTGCCGACGCTGGTTCGGACGTGGTCCAGGGTTTGCTGCGGCGGTTCAACGGGCGAAACAAGCGTCATGACGTTTTTCCGAGTTCCCGGATAGCCTTTTCCTGGCTTTCCCCGGTGCCATCCATCATCTTTGTAGCGCTCTCGAACGTGCGCGTGATCATGATGAGCTTAGTCATTTCACGGATCGGGTTGATATTTGCGCCTTCAAGATACCCCTGGCGGATACCGTCTGTGGCAAACACCTGCACGGGTTCGGCCGGAAGGTCCGGTACAACGGCCGAATTGTCGAACCGTGTCAGTTTCGCGTCCTGGGGAATTGTAAACAGGCCGATCTGGCCGATCTGGTTGTCATCCCCCTGGAATATCTCACCCGATTGCGTGATCAGCGCGGGGCCTCCCTCCGGATCAAGCGCGATCGGCAAGCCGCCCGCGTCAAGAACCTCATAGCCGTTTACAGTCCGCAGCACCCCGTTTTCATCGAGATCCATGCGCCCGTCACGTGTGTAAGCGATGCCTTCCGGAGCCCGGATCGCAAACCAGCCTTCGCCTTCGACCGCCATATCAAGCGGATTGTCGGTCTTTTGAAGAGCCCCGCCCTGGCGGGAAATAAACACCTCTCCCGGTGTGGCGTAAGACACCCGGTTGTCGCCGGCTTTGGAGACCAGTTCGGCAAAATTGATCTCGTCGGCCCGGTATCCGGTGGTGTTCATATTGGCGAGGTTCTTTGAAACCGTTTCCATCCGGTTTTGAAGTGCGACCTGCGCGGAAAGAGCAACATAAAGTGCGGACTGCATGCGGTTAGCCTCCCAGCTTCAGGTTTTGAATACTGGACAGGAGCCCTTCACCAAGACCGATCACCCCGGTGCCGCCGGCCGCGCCCACAATCAACGACGGCACTTGAGAGGCTCCCGGCGACCCGTTTTGCATGTCATACAAGGCGCTGAACTTTTCCAAGAAGCGCTTCAGGTAGTCCGGGTCCTTGAACTGATCGAAATCAATCCGGTCAGAGATGTACTCAGCCTGTTTGTCGATGTCGGAAAGCCCGAAGGATTGCGGCAGGTTGAGTGCCGTATACACGGTCTGCGCGAGCGCCTTGTCCGCCAGTATTTCATAGGCGTTGGTGATTTCGGAGGCCTTCCGTTCGAAATACAGCGCGAGGCGCACACCTTCATTCTGGCTGCCTTCGCGCTCTTCCAAAGACTGACGCATGAAGCTGTCGACAATACCCTGCTGCGCGCTTGAGAAACTGGTTGCGGCTTCGCCGAAGGCTGCGAAGTTAAACACTTTTACAAACTCGGCATAGCGCTTGTCGTTCAACCGGTTCGCAAAGCTGTCCGAGTTAGAAATGCCCTCTTCCAGTGCCTTGCGGACAAAGGCTTTCGCATAGGTCATTTCCTCAAGACCCATGGCCTTCATGGCATAGCTGTAAATCCGGTCATTGCTCATGAAGTCGTCAATCGACTTAATGTTCCGGATGTTGTCTTGATAATACTGACTTTGCCGCTCGATGGTCGGGTCAGACCCGACGATCTTTAAAGACCGGTCGATATTGTTGGATACCAGCTGATACTGCGACAGCGTGCTTATCATCGGTCTGCTCGCTTTCCTGCCTTCACGTCTGAACGGTACCACCCTGCCAGCGCAGCGCGTTTGTTGACGTCACAATCCATTGCGGAGCTTGCGCCGGGCTGACTGAAATTAACGCTTTCACAGAACAGCTTCGGACAAGTCTCGCGGTCTAGCGTGCCGATAATTCAGTCTCACTCAGTCCATCCAGGAGCTGCTCGGTGACAATCATTATCGGCCTTATAATCACTATCGTTTCGCTGATCGGCGGTTTCGCTGCGTTGGGCGGCAAAGTCTCTGTCCTGTGGCAACCATGGGAGCTCGTCATCATTTTGGGGATCGCGCTCGGCGCCTACATCATCGCAAACCCGATGAAATCGATCATGGATACCGTGCGCGCGCTTGGTGAAATCATGCGCAACGCGATCCCGAAAAAACGCGACTATCTGGATGTTCTGGCGCTGCTTTATGGATTAATGCGTGAGTTGCGCGCCAAGGGCCGTAACGAGGTCGAGCCGCATATTGAAGACCCGCGCAGTTCATCGATCTTTCAAAACTTTCCGAGCGTTCTGAACAACCCGCGCCTGACAACTTTCATCTGCGATTATTTCCGCTTGATCATCGTCGGCAACGCACGGGCCCATGAAATCGAGGCGCTTGTCGATGAAGAGTTGCACACCATTCACCGCGATCAAATGAAGCCATATGGGGCATTGTCGGTCATGGCGGAAGCCTTGCCCGCCATCGGCATCGTGGCCGCAGTGCTTGGGGTGATCAAGGCGATGGGCGCAATTGACCAGTCGCCGCAAATCCTCGGTTCACTGATTGGTGCCGCCCTGGTCGGGACGTTCATCGGGATCTTTAGTTCCTACGCGATCGTCGGTCCGCTGGCGCAAAAAATCAAATCGGTTCGCGAGAAACGTTTGCGGCCATACATCGCCGTCAAACAAACCCTGCTCGCCTTCATGAATGGTGCCGCACCACAAATCGCCCTTGAACATGGCCGGAAAACGATTTCCGAACATGACCGCCCAACCATTGACGAGGTCGAAAGCGAAACCATGAGCCCTGGTGGAGCTGACAACGTACAAGACATTCTTCAAAAAGGAGCGGCATAAGTGATGTTTGAAGCTGTCTCTGCAAATGCAGGCGGTTCGAGCTCCGAACGCGCAATGATCACCGACCGTTTGCTGGATGCTGCCGGCATCTCGGTCGACCGCCTGCCGATGCTGCCGGTGGTCTTCGACCGGATGGCACGTGTGATGGCGGACCAGATGCGTCAAAAGTCAGCCTCCCCGTCATATATTTCAGTCAGTAACGTTGAAAATGACCGGATCGGGGATGTTCTCGACGAATATGAAGCAAACGCTCTTGTTGCAATTCTCTATTCGCCTGAATGGGATGCACGCGTTCTGATCGGCTTTGACCGGGATTTCATTTTTACGCTTGCCGACGTTCTTCTGGGCGCCGACGGCACCGAACCGCCGATTGACGAGGAACGCACCTTTTCGAACATTGAAACCCGCATCGCACGGCTTGTGTTCGAAGTGGCGGCCAAAGCGCTTGAGGAGTCGTTTGAAGCGATAGCGGAAACGACGCTGAAGATTGAGCGTATCGAAAGCCGGATGGACTTCGCCATCGTCGGACGCAGGAACAATCCTGCGGTGGTCGGCCGGTTGCTGCTGCAGGCTATCGGGCGCGGCGGCGAGGTGTTCGTCGTTCTGCCTCATGCGACGCTCAATCCGCTGCGCCAGCGCTTGTCACAAGTTCTTTCAGGCGAAATGTCGAACCGTGACAAACAGTGGACACAGCATTTCCATCACGAAATCCAGCGCACCGAGGTGAAGCTCGAGGCGATCCTGGAAGAACGCGAACTCACACTGGAAGAAATTGCCAATCTGCAAGTGGGACAGGTTATCGAGCTGCAGGCGACAACCCGCACTCCGGTCACTCTGTCCTGCAATCAGCAGCCAATCTTCAATTGTCAGCTGGGTCAGCTCGATGGCTCATACACGCTGCAGATTGAAGACCTCATCCACGAAGAGAAGGATCTTCTCGATGATCTCCGCAATAGTTGATGGTGTCCTTTTACTCGCCCTGATCGTGACGACGATCAAGATCGTCACGATGTACCGGGAACTGAAGCGCCTTGGTGCCTACCACACAGAGTACCAGCGTATATTCGACCAGACCGCACTCGCCCTTGATGGCATTGAAGTGTCCATCCAGGAAATCAACGTGCGCAGTTCGCAGCTGCTCAATGCCCTGGGCACCCGTATGGATGATGCCCGCGAGCTGATTGCTGAAATAGACAGCATCACCCGGGAGGCCAAACGCCAGCAATCGGTTCTGAAGGCCGAATTGAAAGAGCTGTCCCGTGCGACTGCGGAATTTCAGGCGCCGCAAACCTTTCGCAAGAGCAAGGGCTCAGAAGACACGTTGGCTGCAAAAGTCCTGGGCGGCCGGAAATCACGCGCAAATTCTGCTGCAGGTGCACAGACGCAAGCTTCCGTCCAGCTAGATACGCCAGTGTCAAAAAAACCAACTCGCATACACCGCATCGACGACGCTTTTGGAAGCCCGTTCCGGTCGGTCTCTATGAATCAGAAGGATGAGCTGTGATGAATGACACCACTGATGGCATTGTCGATCACGTTGAAGTTGATGCGAACGCAAAGGTGAACCCGGCGACCAGTTCAAATTTTGCAAAGGTCGAATCCGACGGCAGTGCCTCCGGCAAGGACGGTGGGTCGGACCTTCTGGGCGACGACCGCAACCTCGACACAATCCTTGGCATTCCGGTCAATATCCAGGTCGTGCTTGGTTCGGCGACCATGCTGGTGTCCAACCTTCTGAAACTGGGACGGGGCGCGGTCATCCCTCTTAACCACCGGGTTGGCGAGCCAATTGATATCGTGGTCAATGGCCGCGTTATTGCCCGTGGGGAAGTCGTTGTTGTTGAAGACGACAATTCGCGCTTCGGTGTCTCTTTGACAGAGATCATCAGCTCCCAGAATGGTCCGCTTGAAGCGTAGTGAGTGGAACGTAAGGCAATGAGCGCAGCATCCCTCTCCTCAACCACACCAAACCTCCCGGTGAAACCGCTGAAAGGCGTTGAAAAGGTCGCGGCGTTGCTGCTTTGCCTTGGAAAAACGAGTTCCACACGGTTGCTGAAGCACTTCGACCAGGAAGAAATCCGCGCCATTACCGTGACGGCGGCACAACTCGGCACGGTTGCGGCCGAAGAGCTTGACCGGCTTGCGGAAGAGTTCATCGAACAGTTCTCAAACGGGACAAGTTTGTATGGCTCCGCCAACGAAGTCGAAAAAATGCTCGATGGCGTGCTTCCCGAGGATCAGTTGTCCGACATCATGTCTGATGTTCTGGGCAACTCGAACCGCTCCATTTGGGATCGGCTGGCAACAGTATCGGAAACGGTGTTTAGCAACTACTTGATGAATGAACACCCTCAGACCGCCGCATTGATCCTGACGAAAATCAAGCCAAGTGCCGCTGCCAAGGTTCTCGGCCAGATCAATCCGAAAATGCGCAATGCACTGGTTCGGCGCATGTTGTCGATCAAGACGGTGGTTCCGGAGATCATGCGAGAGGTCGAAAAGACCATGCACGAGGATTTCATGCTCAACCTTTCGGGGACACTGGAGGCAGACTCCTATGCACGCATGGCAGACATCTTGAACAAGATGGACCGCGATCACATGGAAGACGCCTTGGACAATCTGAACGAGGTACGTCCGAAAACCGCAGAAATGCTCAAAGGCCTTCTGTTCACGTTCGACGACATCGTCAAGCTCAACGCGCGCACACGGATGGCGATCTTCGATCAGATCCCGACCGATCAGATCGTTTTGTCGCTCAAGGGAACGGACAAGCAGTTCCGGGAAGTTATCTTGTCCTCACTCACGTCGAGAGCGCGGCGCATTGCAGAGCACGAACTCAACGCGGGAGAACCGGCCGCACAGCGCGACGTGCTCCAGGCGCGCAGCAACATTACGAATCTTGCGCTCGAAATGGCCAGCCGCGGCGAGATCGAGCTCAATGCGAAGCAGGATGACGGGGCCTATTATAACTAATGCAACGGATCCGGCCGGCACCGCGTGCCGGCCTGGTTCAGGGGGGCTAGCGCCTGAATGTCGGACGATCAGGATAAAGACTCCAAGACAGAAGAGCCGACCGAGAAAAAGATACAGGACGCCCTTGAGAAGGGAAATATCCCGACCTCCAAGGAAGCACCTGCCCTTGCCTCGTTTGTAGCCACCCTCCTTCTTGGAAGCTTCGTAATGACATCCGGTGTCATCGCGTTAAACTCCAGCTTGATGCATCTGATCGACAATGCGGGAGGGTTCAGACTTGAAAACGGCGCGGATGCACTCATGCTGGCCCATGTCCTGGGCATGGATACCGGTATTTTCCTGGCTCCACTCGTCATCACATTTGCGCTCGCCGGCCTGTCATCGGCCTTTCTGCAGAACCGGCCAAGGCTCGTTGCAGAACGCATCAAACCGGACCTGTCCAAACTCTCGCTCATCAAAGGCTGGAAACGTGTCTTCGGCGCTCAAGGCTGGGTTGAGTTTTTCAAGGCGATTTTCAAGTTTAGCGCTGTCTCGATTGTGGCTTTCATACAGTTTCAATCCAGCGAGACCGAGCTGATCAGCGCCATGTTTGTCGATCCGAGCGCCCTGCCGGAGACCATACTCCAAATCTCGATGAAGCTGGTTGGCGGCGTTTGCGTCATAACGATCCTGCTCGTCGCGGTGGACATTCTCTGGTCGCGCACGCATTGGCGAAACAACCTGCGGATGACCAAGCAAGAGATCAAGGACGAACACAAACAGATCGAAGGCGACCCCATCGTCAAGGCCCGTCAGCGCTCTCTTGCCCGGGACCGGGCCCGCAATCGGATGATGGCAGCTGTCCCTGACGCCACCTTGATCGTTGCCAACCCGACACACTTTGCCGTTGCATTGAAATACGAGTCAGAGAAAACCGCAGCCCCCGTAGTTGTGGCCAAGGGTCAGGATCTGATTGCCCTGAAAATACGGCAGATCGCAGAGGAAAATGACGTACCGGTCATTGAGGACAAGCTCTTGGCACGATCGCTTTATTCTGCGACAGAACTTGACCGCATGATTCCGCCCGAATTTTACCGCGCTGTTGCCGAGATTATCAGTTACGTTTATTCAAGGAATACGGGCAAGGTTGGATAGCGTCTGTGCGTCGAGGATAAAGCGTATGCAGGATCAACCCAAAGAGGATGATCAGTCAGCATCGGAACTGAATGTCGTTGAACAACAACGAAAGAAAGCCCTTGCGCGCGCCTTGAAGGACGTCATCCGCGAACTGAAACTTGTTGATGTCGAGGATCTGATTGCTTACATCCGCACAGATCATCACGCGAATATTTCCGATATCGTCCGCTCATCCGTGGAAATGTTCTTCAAGCAAGACACTTTACGCTACGGAATGGCGGCGAGCGCCGAAGTGGACTGGGACCGGCTTCCAACAATCGCTCTCGATCTGGAATTCTACCATCAGGGCGTCTGGATCTATTTCACGCTGGTCCTGAGCAATCCGGACAATTCGATCAATGTCTCCTATGTGGAGGTCACAAACTCCACCGGTGATCCGGAAGCCGATATGCGTAAGCTGATCGACGCGCTGGAAGATGCCCGCGCGCATCCTCGGTTCTAATACACGCTCTCAGCCGCATACATGCCGACAGACGTCCGTCCGGCCGTTGGCGCCTGCTGTTCGCAAACCCATCCAACCTGCCAGCAACAACCATAGTTTGAATGGTGCGGTGTGCTTCGCTTGATGCGACCGCTGTATCTGAAGCACGTGACCAGACTTCGGCCAGTCACTTCATGACCCTCCCCCGTTTGCTCTGAGACAATAAAAAAATACCGGCACTCCAATCAAGGGAGGCCGGCCAGGTCAGGGAGGCATTTGGAAGTCTTTTGATCGGCGAGCGCCGCTCACGCGCTAATGCGTGATGACCAAGTCTTTCGAGAAGTAATTGAATTCTTCCACCAGGACGTCATGGATGATGTCCTGGCCAAGGCGTGCGTTGACGGTCTCGCGCAACTCGGTCTTCATCGTGTCGAGGTCGTAGCGCTCAAGCCTGCGAAAATCGAGTGATTGGTCGGAATACAGCCGGCGGAACGCCTCATCGACCAAAAATGGATGCGGAGGAACCGATAGACTGCGCAGAGCATCTGCGTCGGCGGTGAAAACCATCTTCACCACCACGTATCCCTGAAGCGCGCCATCTGCAATCATCGGAACGTTGACCGGTTGAACGGTTTCATAATCGAGACCACCAATGATATCGACCTGCTCCGTCAGACTTTGTTCGTTGAGCCAGTTGACCGTTAGATAGCTGGAAGCAAACGTTGCCAGCGGCATCCAGATGCCCAGCATCGCAACCTTAATCATCGACGGGCTCCGGGATCGGCTGCTGATAGGTGCCGTCGGAATCTGCTTCCAAAATCGCCTCGGCAAGCATTTCGGCGATTTCTCCGACTGCATTCAAATGCCGGGACAGCAATGACATGTTGTCGTCTAGAGCAAGCCGGAGCTGATAAAGCAGATCTTCGATGTCAGAATCCAAGGCGTCTGCCGGGATCGCCTGCCGCGCCCGGGTCAGGTCAAGCAGGGCCTGGCTCTTGCGGTACTCGAACGACTGGAGGTTGGTGCTTGGGTTTTCACGCAAAGCAACCGTCTCCGATGTCACGACATCCAGGGCCCTCCGGATTGCGGCGGCCAGCGGCGCTGTCGAATAGCTTGTGAGCGTGTCTTCAGGCACGACCTGCAGGTTGTGTTCGCTCATCATACCTTTGCTCCCATCTGAAGTTTATCGGACAGCAGTCCGGCAATGCCCACGCCGCCGCTCGCAGCGATCTGGTTCGCGACCTGTTCCGCCATCATGGATTTCCAAATCTCACCGGTAGACCCCTCTCCGAAGACTGCCTCGGCGTTTTTCGGAAGCATGGTCTCGACAAACTGGTGCAGGATGACGGCCTCAAACTTTTGTGCCGGGGATTCCGATTGTGTCACGCGCTGGGCCATCGGGGCCCGGTCCATCGCTGCCCCTGGGCGTACACCGCTCAATAGGTCCGAAAACGGAACCTGGCTCGCACCTTCCGGCGCCATTGCAAGCTTTTGCAGTTTTTGTGCGGCCTGTTTCATGGCGGTCGGCTCGGCGGCCTTGACGACATCCATGATCAGGTCGGACGGAGGCGAAATCGCCATGAAAACAACTCCGTTTGGCAGCTTGGGGCTGCGCTTGAAAGGGCGGCCGCGCGTCCAAATGGGCGCCGGCCTCGATCTACAGTAGGAACATCAGCTTGCGGCAGGCTTACGCCTTCCGGCGCAATTGGGTTTCCAGAAGCTCTTCAAGCTGTTTGTCGCTTGACTTCCTCTGCTCTTCGCCGCGAACACGGGAAAGTCGGTTCTCCATCATCTGCAACATCTGCCGCTGACGTGAAAACTCCTCATTGATTTTGTTACGGGCTTCGCGCAATTCGCCGCGCTCATCCAGGATCCGGCGAAGGCGGCTGGCTGCACTTGCAATAAAGCGGTCATGCTGAGCCAGATCACCGTTGGACAGCGCGTCCATAATCCTGCGTTCTTTTTCGGAGAGGTTGTGAGCCTGCGCATCGAGCTTTTGCAAAAGCCAGAATGAAAATAGGTAGATCTGCTTCTGGAGTTTGAGCACACGCTCTATCTGCTGGCTGTTGCGAGCCATGGGATTATCCTTGCTGGAGCCAAACGAAATACCCGTCCAGAAACAGGGCAATTGCTTCGCTTGAAACGAGAAACAACAGATACAGACCACCGGCTATGATGAATGGAAGACCGACAAAATACGCCGGGATCTGCGGGGTTAACTTGTTCACCAGACCGATCGCCAGATTTATGATGACAGTGTAAATGACGAAGGGGCTGACAACGCGCAAAGCCAGCAGAAAGGCTTCTGCCAATTGCTGTGCAAAGCGTTCAAGAGCCGTGAGAGTGTCGATTCCCACACCTGGCGGAATGGTCTGATACGAGTCGGCCAGCCCGCGCAGAACCTCCCAATGCTGGTTGGTGATGAACACCATGGCGGTCGCCGTCAGCGTCAAGAGGTTCGCAACCGGGGGCAACGCCTCGATGTTTTCCACGGCAGCGCCGGGCATGTTCGACAGGCCGATCGCCATCGACACCAGTGTGCCGAGGGTTTCCAAAGCGGCTAGAAAACAACGGCCCAGAAGGCCGATGAGAAGTCCGACAAACGTTTCGGAGACAATCAGCTCAAACACCGTCCCAAGCCGCTGGTCCGGCAACGCCGCCTGCATACCGGGCAGCAATGCCGGCGCTAGAGCCAGTGTAACGCCCAATGCAATAAACAGCCTGATTCTTGTCGGGATACGCGATGTTCCGTAGCCGGGGATGATCATCAAACACCCGCCGATCCTGCAAAACAGCAGAAATACGGAAAGAACGATCGTTGATCCGGTTTCCGCGAGAAACAGGCTGCCAAATGTCACGACACGCTGCCCAAAGCATTGATTTCGGCGCCGCGTGCTATTTCCAGATGCGACAGGATCGGCAGGTTCGGGAACATGCGCTCCACGATCATGCGAACGTAGGGCCGAGCGTCAGGAGCCGCGACGATCGCAAACCTCTTGCCGGCCTTCATGTGCTTCTTGATCGCAGTGGAAACCTCCTGGCCAAACTCCTCGACAAGCTGCGGTTCAATATCGAATTCGATCACGTCGCCCTTGGCATCGCGTTTCAGGCTCTGGTGGAATGCAAGGTCCCAGCGGTTTCCGAGCCGCAGGACATTGAGCGGGCCACCTTCGGAAAGATCACCGCAAATCTGTTGCGCAATGCGCATCCGCACATGTTCTGCAACCTGCTCGGAGCGGCGGACATGCGGAACGATTTCGGCGACGGCCTCAAGGATCAAATGCAGATTGCGGATCGAAACGCGCTCTGACAGAAGCAGCTTGAGAACAGCCTGAAGGCCTGAATAGGAGGTGTGCGCCGGAACGATGTCCTCCAACAGTTTGCGGTATTCCGGTTCCAGGCGGTCAAACAGGTTGCGCATGTCCTTGTAGGACAGAAGCTGCGGCAGATTGTTCCGGATCACTTCGCTCAGGTGGGTGAGAATGACCGTTTCATTTTCCGCCGGAATCAGCCCCTGGCGTTTCAGATCTTCACGATACGCAATAGGCACCCAGAACGCCGGCATGCCGAACGCAGGTTCTTTGGTTTCATCCGCCGGGAAAGGCAGCTTTTCCTCCGAATTCGGAATGACCAGCAACTCACCGACCCGGATCTGATGCATTGCGACAATCGTGCCGTGGATCTTTATTTGATAGGACTTCGGATCGAGAACGAGATTATCGGTCACGCGTATATCGGGCACGACAAAACCGTATTGCTCGGCGAATTTGCGGCGCATTTTCGCAACGCGGCGTGAGAGTTCACCGTGGTTCGCCATCAGTTTTGCGGACAACTGCTTGCCAAGCACAAGCTCGATTTCGGACGTTTTGAGACTCTCTTTGACAGAGTCCTTTTGTTCCGCCTGGGCGATCGCTTTTTGCTGTTCGGCAACGGCGTCCGCCGCCTGCTGCCGCGCTGCGATCCGTTTCGGGATTATGTAGCCAACAAATCCGAGCACACCGGCAAGCAGTGCAAATGGTATAAGCGGAAGACCGGGCATCAGGGCGAAAATGCCCATAAGGATCGCCGCGACAAACAAGGCGCGCGGATAGCCGCCCAGCTGTCCGAGAACCGCCTTGTCCGCAGACCCGCGGGTGCCACCCTTTGACACCAGAAGACCGGCGGCAAGCGAGACGATCAAAGCGGGGATCTGTGACACCAACCCGTCACCGACGGAAAGCTTGGTAAAGATATCCGCAGCATCCGCCGCACTCATGTCGTGCCGCGTAACGCCGATGATGATCCCCCCCAGAATGTTGACGGCCGTAATGATGAGGCCGGCGATCGCATCGCCGCGAACGAATTTTGACGCCCCATCCATGGCGCCGAAAAACGAACTCTCCTCTTCCAGCTCCGCGCGGCGGCGCTGGGCTTCCTTGTCGTCGATCAAGCCCGCGTTCAGATCGGCATCGATTGCCATCTGCTTGCCCGGGATCGCATCGAGGGTAAAACGGGCGCCAACCTCCGCGATACGCGTCGCGCCCTTGGTGATGACGAGGAAGTTCACCGTCACCAGAATCATGAACACGATCAAACCAATCACGAAGTCGCCGCTCATGACGAATTGCGAAAAGCCGTTGATGATATAGCCGGCGGCATTCAACCCTTCATTGCCATCGGCAAGAATAACGCGGGTCGTTGCTATGTTGAGCGACAAACGCAACATCGTCGCGATCAGAAGGATCGTGGGAAACGATGAGAAATCGAGAGGTTTTTGGATCCACAAGGCCACCATCAGGATCAAGACGGACAAGGCGATGGACAAGGCCAGTCCCATGTCGATCAGAAATGGCGGAATGGGCAGAAAGAGGACAGCGAGGATCAGCACGATACCGACCGCAAATCCAATATCGCGGCGGCTTTCGGGGCTTTCTGAGCTGGAAACGGGCGCTAGAACGTCGGTCATGCCTACTCTCAATGAGGACTGCGTTGACCGTAACCTCGCCTGTGAAGCTTGTCTGAAGGTGGATCAGACATCAAAGCGGCAGGAAAACGCCGCGCCGCTTAAAATCCGCTTTCAATCCGGCCATAGATAAGAGCCGTCAACGCCTGCATTTGGCCGCCAATAAACGGACCGCCGACGATAATCATTATCAAAATCGCGACAATCTTCGGGATGAATGTCAGCGTAATTTCCTGAACCTGCGTCAGAGCCTGAAACAGAGCAATCACGATCCCGACCACCATGGCCGGGACAATTGCCGGTGCGGAGGCGATGAGGATCGTCCACATCGCCGAACGCACCAGATCAAGTGCATCAACCTCATTCATGATCAGGTGATCTTCACGCCTGGCCCAAGCAAAATGCCCTTGCCATTGTCAAGTCCGAGCAACGTCCCGTCACTGTAGACCTCCACGGAGGTAACTGTGCCACTCACACCGCTCGGATCGGTGACAGTACGGCCTATGAGATCATCGACCTGACCGAATGCCATATTCGACAGCAGGGTCTCAAGTTTTGCATTGGTTTCGATTGCCTGCTCGACCTGGGAGAAGCTCGCCAACTGGGACAACTGCTCGGACGGATCCATCGGATTAGTCGGATCCTGGTTTTGCATTTGCGCCATCATCAGCGTCAAGAACGCATCATAGTCGACCGTCAGGCTCTCTTTTGCCTTGTCAGCCTTGGAGAGCGCCTGAGGATTGTTCACATTTACTGCTGTTGCTGTAGGAATATCCATCGTTTTAGCTCCTATTGGCCAACCGCGAGGCGCGGCGCTTCCGCTTGTTCGGAAACTGGCTCTTGAGTCTTGGGGCGAAACATGAGGGCGGCCTCAATGGGATACAGACCCCGGATGATCTTCATGGCTTCAAACCACTTTTTGGATTTGGCCAGAGCATCTACCTCGTTCAGATGTTCGAGGATGTGCTGATTGGAGAAGGCGGACCGCACGGACCCCATCACCATGTCGTACATGTCGATCGCCTTGTCGGCGGCAGCCGGATCCATGATCATCGTCTGAAGGATGAAATATAGCTGTCGAAGCGGCGTGGTTGCTTCCTCCGGCTGGAGGACATGCGCCTCCAAGAGGAATATTGCATCATTCATCAGCTCGATGTTGGTTTTGCGTTCGACACGCAGCACCGCACCGTTGATAAACAGCCGCTCTCCCGCTTTCAGTGCTATCTTCATGAGGCTTTCCCGGTCAAACTGTCTCGGATGATTTCGTTGATCTGGATCATGTCATCAAAGCTCTCGATCTCCTCCTGACGAAGGCGCTCGGCTTCCTTAAGCATCCAAATCCCGATTGAAATCAGCTCTGCTCTGGTGTTTTCCGGCAAGGCATTTTCATCATCTGCCAGGTTCTCCATGAAGTACGCCCATAACCTGCGCGTGTAGAACAGCGCATCCACCGCCTCCAAAGACTTAACCCCGTGTTCGCGTGCCGACATTAATTTGGAGATGACGATGTTGAGCGCCTCTGCTTCGTTGAGGCGGTCGTCTGTGCAGATCTCATCCGCAGTTTCGGCATAAGACAGATTATACATGTGCCCTCTCGTGTGGCGTTGGGCGCTTACAGGTAGCGCATGATGCTAAGCTGCTGGATGCGCGAGCTGATCGAATAGGAAATTTCCAACTGCGTGATCGCCGTATTGAGGCGCACCGCCGTCTCTTCCTTGTCGACATTTTCCAGGCTGTTGATGCCTTCGTTCAGAATATTCGTTTGAACGTCCAGGCGTTCACTTGCGAGTTTTACCCGCTCCTGTGAAATCCCGAGACTGCCCTGAATATCAGCCAGGTCACCCACGATTGAGCCCAGTTTTTCAATTGCCTTGTCGACAACGACCTTTTGCGTTTCGTTTGGAAGATCCAGATTTCCCAGGTCGCTCAGCATGACGAAGACGGATGCAACATCACGGAACGCCTGCTCATTGGCGCTGACAGATGTCTCGACTTCTTCTCGGGCGGCAATTCGCGTTTGTGCGGTTTGATCGGTCGCCGTCGACCAATTCGTTTCCCAGTTGGGGCTTGTGAACAGCGCTTCGAAGTTGCCGTTCAGATAGGTATCCATCTGAGCGGGGGTGATCCCCGCAACACCCGGATCTGTCTGGGCAAAGCCGAACTCTGTAAAGAAAGCCCCATCTGCTGCCGTCTTGTTCGGTGAAGCCGGATTTGCATAGTAGTCATTGATCGGCGGGACATCCGAATTGATTCCGCTGAACAGGTAACTCCCACCCAGCTGGGTATTCAGCCGGGCGATCAGCTGCTGAAGACCGGCATCGGCTTCCGCGGCAACGCCCGGCGCGGAATTGCCAGTATCCCGAACCCCTATCAGCGTCGACTGAAGGTCTTCCGCGCTTGTGCGAATGTCATCCATAGCCGCCTGAGCGATATCCAGCCGTGACTTGGCCAGCTCATTGGTATCGATAATTGAGTTGAAAAAACGGAAATCACTGCGCAGCGACACTGCATCGCCGGTCCGTCCGCCAAGATCAAGCCCGACATCGGCCTTGCGGCCGGACGCCAGCTCAAGCTGCAGCTTGTTCAAGGTGCTGGTTTGCGACGTAATTTGATTGCGTGCCGTGTTGGACAGGGTGAATGTTGAAATAAAGGACGTTTTCATAACCTGTTACCTCGCTGCGGCCAGAAGATCGTCGAGCATCTTGTCGACGGCCGTGATGAGTTTTGCGGCCGCGCCATAGGCCCGTTCGATGTCGAGTAGCAGCGTCATCTCTTCATCGATGTTGACGCCGGTGTTGTTGGAAAGAGATTCCGCGGTGCGGGTCACGATGATCGACTGAACCTCCACATCGCTGGTCGTGCTCTTGCGCAAGGATTCCAGCCAGCTGACCGAAGACGCACCGAAACCGGTCAGGCTGTCGGTCGGATCGAGACCGACGGTTCCATCAAAATTCCGCTGGGCATCGATTTCGGTCAGGAACTCATTGAGCCGCCCGTTGAACCCACCCAGATTGGTCGGGTTGTAGTCATATGCCGCCCCGTTGATGCCGCCATTCCGCAAAAGGTCGAGATTGCCGCCCTGATCCGGATCGACTGCCGGATTGACGCTGATCTGAGATGCAATACCCGGAACAAGGGTGCTTGCCGCCGGAACTGCCGGCGAACCGCCATACGAAAACAGGCCGGTCTGGTCGGGACCACCGCCGCCCAGCTGATCCGCCTCGGCAAATGCAGTGATCAGACCGCGGGCAATTTCATCAAGCTGGCTTTGATAGGTCACGGCGAAATCATCCCGCACCTGAGCAAGGCCATGTATCCGGCCGGACTTGAGCGGCATGACCGCTCCGGGTCCGGCAACCGGCACCCCATCGACAAACACCGCCGCTCCGGTCGTTGACGCGTCGAAGGTAGGCGTCGGCGCAAAGCTCACTTCGCGCGCCGTCGTCTCAAACAGTGTGACACCGCCATCGGTATAGACAACAATATCGCCATCAGCGCGATTGAGCGTCTTGATACCCATTTCCTCGGACAACGACAGGAGTACCTTGTCCCGGCTGTCCAAGGCGTCCGTGACGTCCTGGCCGGACTGCGTCCCCTTCACAATGGTGTTGTTGAGCGTTTCCAGCTGGGCAAGGAGCTTGTTCACCTCCTTGACGCTGGCGTCGATATCCCGGTCGGCATCGGCGCGGGTCGACTGGACAAGCGTGCTCGCATCGTTCAGGGCAGCGGCCATATCGTTGGCGGTCCGCAGGAAGTCCGTTGCGAGGATAGTGTCGTTCGGCTTGGACGAGAATGCCTGGATCGATTGTTTCAGGTTTCCAAGTTGCGCGACCGGCGACATTTCAAGCGCTGTATCCCCCACCGTTTCGGCAAGTTTGGTCAATCCGTCGAGCACCGACTGCTGGGACATACCGGTTGCGCTGGACATGCGCAGAGAATTGTAAAGTGCGCTGTCAGTGACCCTGGCGATCCCATCCACACGGAGACCGCCGGATTGCCCGCTGTTGGTAACGATGGTGCTGAGCATCACCGATTTGCGCGAAAAACCGGGCTCCTGGGCGCCCGCAATATTGCGGGACACCGTGGAGGTTTCGGTCTGGCGGGCCGAGAGGGCCGATTGCGCGACCTGAAGGGCGACTGACAGGCTCATTTTCTCATTCTCTTCTTATCGGGCGTGAGCACCGTTAGCGGACAAGGTTCACCAGTTCCTGCAAAAGGTCGGATCCCGCCTTGAACGATTTGGAGTTGGCTGAGTAGGTTCGCTGCGATTCGATCATCGACGTCAGCTCGGACGCGAGATCGACGTTGGAGCCTTCGAGGGCGCCGACCTGGAGATCACCAAGCCCCCCCTGCCCGGGAAAGCCGACACGGACATCGCCGGAGTCCGTCGTCACCTCGAATGTATTACCGGTGGACGGCCGCAGCTTGTCGGGGCTTGCCACGTCAGCGAGCGGAATTTTGTAGATACCGCGTCGGTCGCCGTTTTCGTAAATGGCGTAAAGAGTCCCGTCAGTGTCAAATTCAACCTTTTCGACCGCACTCGGTGCGTTGCCGTTGGTGTTCACTTCCATGACGGTGAAGTCTGCAGCCAGGTATGTCGACCCACTCAGGTCGATATCGAAAGTGGAGCCGTTCGGCACAGCGACGTTGATTGTCGTGGGTGAAGCAGGTGGACCGGCATTAAAATTGCCCGTCGTCTCGTCGAATTGGATGTTGGTCGTCGACAAAGCCGCACCGGTGTATGGAAATCCGCCGCCAGGCGCCGCATTCGCAGCGTCAAAAACTGTGACCTCCCAATCCACCGGGTTGGTTCCCGCTGGTGTTGTTCGTGTGTAGTAAACGTCAAGTTTTACCTCGTTTCCGAGATTGTCGTAGACGATTAGTGAAGTCTTTGCGGAAAACTCAGCGGTAGCGGCATTCGCAGACGGAAGGTTCGCAGGAACAACATCCACAGCGTCATCCGGCAGGTTTGTCCAAAGCAAAGCTTGGTCTGTCGGGACAGCATCCAATTGGTTCTGCGAAATGTTGATGTCTTCCAGTCCACCAAGACCGTTCGCAACAACATTCGGCTGCGCGCCGTTGGCCAGCGAGTACCCCTGCAAACGATAGCCCGCGGTATTCACCAGGAAGCCCTCACCGTTTGGTACAAAGGCGCCTGCACGGGTGAGTGTCGGGGTTCCAGCGGCGTCGGCAACGATGAAGAAGCCGTTTCCGTCGACTGCCAGATCGAGACTGGATGTGGTGAAGCTCAGCGTGCCTTGGTCCGACACCGCGTAGCGCGTTTTTGCTTCGACACCGCCCGAATTGTAGGTGCCATTGCCTTGTGACAAGACCAGCGAGGAGAATTCACTTTCCGCGCGTTTGTAGCCGGTCGTCGAAGAGTTCGCGATATTGTCGGCAACTGTGCCGAGCTTGCTTGCCTGCGCGTTCATGCCGGACACGCCGGTGCGCATTACGCCGAAAAGACCCATGGACTGTCTCCAGTTGCCAGAATTAACTGACGCCATTCAACGGCGTCTATCTTGTGTGAAGCTGTTGCCGGGACTGTTTCCCGAAAGTTTTCAAAATATTGATTTTATTAAATTTTTATTCTTCAAATAAAATTTCGATAATCCGATGTATTAAACTGGTCACCCACAGAATTTCTTGGCATTTCTTGTCCACTGGCCAAATCCGGATGCAACCATGTTCTCAATGACTTTGCATACATACCGCTTTTGAGCCGGATTATTGTTTGGTCCAGCGTGGTAACGGGCCACCGCCATCGTCCAGGACCCATGGCTTGATCTGAGCTGCTTCAAGAATCGGGCCGCATACTGAACGTTGGCCCGTGGTTCGAGCATGTGATCGACGGAACGGAACTCACGGCTGTGGTAGTAGTGGTTGATCTGCATACAGCCGATATCGATCAGCTTTTTGCCCGCCTGCTGTGCGCTGGCAATGTCTTGTAGTGCCGCCCGCGCGCTGGGCGGAAAAACCGAACGGCCTTCGATGTTGAGGGCATACGGATACAATGAGTTCTTGCGTCCGGTCTCAGTCAGCCCAACAGCATAAAGCACACCGAGCGGAACCTCATACTGTTTGGCCGCGGCCATCATTTCGCGCTCACACACATTTTGTGCCGAAGCTGCGGCAGCCATCGAAACGACGACGGCGCCGATTGCGCTACAGATAAATGTTGTCGTCTTGGCGAACATCACTCACCTCTTCACCAAATTCAGAACCGTTTTCCTGTCCCGACATGATTTGACCGAAACGGTCATCACCGCGTTGTCCGCCGGCCTCACCACCACGTTGGCCATTTTGGCCGCCATATGTGCCCTGCCCGTTTCCGAATTGGCTATCACCTTGGCCAGACTGGGTGTTTTGACTGGAACTTGACGTTGGAGACTGGGCCACCGGCCGATCGTCCGCACCCTGAATGGTAATGGCATCAGGCTTGTGCCCGGTTGCGCGCAACATTTGGTCGAGCAATTGCCGATCCTGCTTCAGCAGCTCGACGGTCTGAGGGTTGCTTGCCCGCAAGGATACCTCGACCTGATCGCCAACCATTTTGAGCGAGACTTTGACGGTGCCCAGCTCAATCGGCTGCAACTGTATCTCCAAGGTCTTCAGAACAGGCCCCTCGGACTTGATGGCAAACGGTGACGCGGACGCGCGCATTTCCGTCACTTGTTGTTTCAAGAAGCTCGAGACCGCGTCACCAACCTGTTGGACCGGCGACAAGCGAAGGGTCGGTGCGAAGTGCGTTTCCTGTTTGAGGACCTTGACCGAGCCGATATCAACCTGGACCTTGCCGGACTTTTCCGACTTGGCCGCCGAGCCGTCCCGGACCGTCTCGGGATTGACCGCGAACTTGGAGAAAAGATCGGTCTTTCCATCGCCGCCAGTCTGGCCCTTGGCCGTTTGGCCAGAGGCGGCCTCGCCAGAGCCCGCTTTTGCCGCAGACATCGCTGCAGCAAGCGTTTGGGCAGCCCCGGACTGAGCCTGTGCTTGCCCCTTTGTTTTCTGACCGGCCGCAGCTTCTACCCGAACGGCGGATTGACCGGTTGCAGCCAGCGCTTGAGCGATCCGGTCGATGGCGCTTTCAGCCGAACCACCGGCTTGTTTGGCACCGTGGGCATCACCTGCTTTGACATCGTTTTTGGTGGCCCCACCGTCCAGTTGTTCTGTCAAACCTTCGGTTTTTGACTGGGCTGTTTTGCCTTTCGTCTTTTTTGCAGAGGCATTGTCTTGCTCGCCATCGGTTTTGCCCTCCGAAGCAGTAGACTTTTGCCCAACCGGCTGGTCGGTCTTCCCTTTGGCAAGACCTTTCATGAGATCCAAGAAAGCCGATTCCTGGTCTCCAAGACTCGTATTGATGTCGCCTTTGCTGCCGCCGGCGTTCGGGTTTGCGGAATTACGCAGAGTTTGCATTAAAACCGAATTGTTGATTGTCATTGATTGTTGTCTCCCATCCGGTTCATCAACTTTTCGGAGGATCTCAAGATCGACTCCGCATCTCCCATCACAGGGGTGATCCAGTTCGTGTCCTGGGGATCTTCCATCCGCAGATAGATCTCGAAATCGCCAATCACGTTCCGCGGGGGATCTGGAAAATGCCGGACGTTGTTCACGACGGAAAATATCGCTGCCATGAGCTTCTGCTCGCTCGCAGACAAAAGGTCCTTGTTGATTGACCAAAGAAGGTCCCGGGTCTTTTTAATGTCTTCGATCTCAATCAGCGCACCCGCCCGGTAAAGCTTCAAAAGCTCCGACTCGCGCGTGCCGCCCATCGCAAGCGGCATCGCTTCACGGGTAGCCTTTTCGACAATTCCCAAATTCCCGCTCAACAGGGCCGTTCTTGCAAGTCTGAGGTAGAGACTGCGCTGGGTATCATTGTCGAACTCGGCAATCAGGCTCTCCAGAAGCGCAAATTTTTCCGGGCTTTTTCCAAATCCAAGCGCATCAATTGCCAAGGCAAACCGGCGCCGGAAATCACCGGCATAAACGGAATCCCGAAACCGGCGCAGATACCGGATCGACAGGGACTGGAATTTTTCGACATCGTCCAACGTTCCGGCAACAAAAATCTCGCGCCGCAGCGCGGCTTCCTCCACCAGGGAACCGGGCATCAACAGGCGGGCAACCGCAAGCAACTCGAGAGCCTGTGCCGGGTCTGTTCGCAAAGTAACCGCAGCCTTGATCAGCGCCACGTGCCCACCGAGATTTGGAGCGAGTGTTTTGGGGTCAATATCCTTCAGGCTTTCGGCGACATCCTGCTCGCGCCCTTCAACATAAGCGAGAGCCCCATCCATTAAGCGCGGGTCAATGGCCGGCGCAGGCTCCATTTCCTGAAGCACACGAATGACCTTCGGATGCCCCCCGCTCAAGAGGTGGATAACAGCCGCGCGTGCATTGCGGGGGTCCTGCCAGGTGTCGATCGGCATCAGCAGAAAGTCGTCGTCCATCTTCAAAAGAAGCGCCCGTTGAGCGGCCAGCGCATGGCTATTGCCCTGCGCCACCTGGGACTGAAGCGACTGCAAGGTGCGGACCATTTCATAAGGTTCAGTGCCATTGACCACGCCCTGGGCTGTTACGCTGGGCGCCAGCGCAAACAGAATAAGGGCTGAAACCAGGCTTTTTAGGCCAAGGAGCATGGGCTTGAGCAAATCCATCACACCGCCTCCCGAAGCAGGATTTCGATCCGGCGATTGACGGCATCGTTGGGATCATCGGGGTTCTTGAGTTCACGATCCGCATACCCCTCAACTTTCCCGAACCGCTCCTTGTCGACCCCGCCACGCGTCAGCATGTACAAGGCCATGTGCGCCCGCGCGGTAGATAACCGCCAATTGTCATAGTTCTTGGACCGGAAGGGGCGCGCATCCGTGTGCCCTTTGACGACGATCTGGCCCGGCTTCTCTGCCAGAACGCCGCCAAGGTTTTTCAACAGCGCAACAAGTTCCGGCCGCGGCTCAGCCGATCCGATTGCAAACATTTCAAAATTCTGGTCATCGGTCAGGCTGACGAGGATTCCCTCGTCGGTTCTGGTAACCTCGACCCTGGCTGCCGTTTCCTCGAGCACAGTGCCTTCGGCGTTTTTCAGCTCATCCCGCAACTCGGCAACCGTTTGGGCATCCGTTTGTCCTGCGCCGTCTTCCGGCAAACGGTCAGCCGGCTCTGAAACGGGAGTGCGTTCCATCGGGGCAGCGCTCGGGCCCTGACCGTTTTCGACCTGCGGACGCGGGCCGTCACCGATCTTTGGCGTTTGACCGCTGACTTCAGCAGTCAGTGTCTCCGTCACACTGTCAAAAGTGTCTTGAGTTGCAGCTTCACTCGGCCCGGTCAGAGACGGGCCGGTGTTGCCTGATCCGGTATTTTGCGGACTGAAGACATCGCGGACGCTGTCATAAGGACCTTCGCCGGTTGATCCGGAGGAAGCAGCGGTGTCAATTTCAATATTCCGGGTTTGTTGCAAGGGCTCTGCACGGTCCGCTTCGGCTATGCCCCGATTGGGCACAAACTGCCAGTAAAGCGGATCGAACGGATCCCTGTAGGCTTCACCGCCTTGAGCACCGGCTTCCCGGTCCAAACCGGCGCCGATAGCGCTTTGCCCCGTGCGGTCGGCATCACGCATGACAACTTTCTGAGCAAGCGTATCGAGCACCGCATAGGGGTCGATGAAAATCTGCGTTTCCGAAAAGACTTGGCTGAATTGACCTGACTGGCTATCCGCCGCAGCGGGTGTTTGAACGGCTCCCGATTGGCTTTGCGCATCCATGTCACCTTTCGTGACGGGCTCATCGCCATCGCCAGTGGGAGGCGCCAACTCGCCAGTTTCTTCGCCGCTGCCACCTTCATTGGTCGCACCGCTGATCGCGGGGTCATTGAGCCCCTTTTGGTTGGGTGCGGTCGATGCAAGCTTGACCGGATTGAAATATTGGGCAACCCCGCGCCGGACACTGTCATCCGTGACATTGATCAGCCACATCACGAGGAAAAATGCCATCATTGCGGTCATGAAATCGGCGTAGGCGATCTTCCAGACACCATGAGGCTGGTCGTCGTCTTCCCAAGCATTCTTTCGGCGGACAACAACGATCTCGCCAGCAAGCGGTTCCTGCATGACTACTGGTCCTCCCGCATTTGGCGCAGCTGCGCCATCCATTCGGTAAAACGGGTTTCAATCTGGGTGTCGCAGACTTTGACTTTCAGCTCGGCTGCATCGTTCGGCTTGAAGACCAAACGCTCGCCGACGCCGCCCAACTTGTCTTTAAGCGGATCCAGCAGGATCTCAGGTCCTGAAACCGCAATATTGGTCGCAGTTTCGTTTTCCAGAAGTTTGCGGAGCGTCTTGTCAAAGGCCTCGAGCATTTGGGCGCGGATACCGTCTTCGACAACCTCACCCAGAACCGATGCGGCAGATCGCGACAACCGGTCTTCCAGCGTTTGAAACCCTTGCTCTATTTGCGCTGCCATCTGACCGGCAAGCTCATCCATCAAACAACTGCGCAAAGCGTCCATTTCCGCCTGGTGGGCGCTGCGGACAGTTTCCAGCTCGGCGGCGGCTTTTTCTGCCACCTGGGTGTCTGCTTCGGCAAAACCGCGTTTGTATTCCGCGGCCAGCTGCTCTTCCAGAGATGGCTCGGGTTCGGCCACTTCGCCTTCGACGATTGGAATCAGGTGCTGTTGCTGCTTGTTGAAGTTTTCAAGCTGCGGATGAGAGAGCTTGGGGAGGATGGTCTGTGCGGGGAGCGGCATCAAATGCGCTCCCCTTCATACAGCCATTGGCGCAAGATCGCGGCCGATTGCTCTTCATTGTATTCCAGCAACGATTCGAGTTTGCGGATCGGAGATTCGTTAAACTTGGAGGTCAGCTCCTGGATCATCTCTTCGTGGTTGGCCGCCGTCAGCAGGCTTGGCTGGGCGTAGACGCCTTCCTGTGGTTCTGTTCCATCAGGAAGAAGATCCATGTTGCCCAAGGCGGCATCAGCAGTTTGAACTTGCGGCACCAGAGCCGAGATCGCAGGACGCAGGCCGAACCAGACGACCAGCCCTGCAACCGCCAGAATGGCGAGTGCATTGATGATGTTGCCCGACTGGCGCAGCAGATATTCGGAGATCGTCAGCGGCGGGATCGGCTGCATGTTGCGGCCACCGTCTATAAAGTCGACCACTGACACCTTGACGATATCGCCACGCTGATTGTTCACACCTGCCGAAGATGCGGCCAGTTCGGTGATTTCATTCAGCTGCGTCTCGACCTGAAGGTCGGTCGGCTGCCCGCCAAGGGAATCGTAAAGCCGTGCCCGGTCGATCAGGATCGCAATCGACAGCCGTTCGACGCTGTATCCGTCCTGGGAGGTTTCAATCCGCTTTGACGAAATCTCGTAGTTGACGGTTTCTTCGCGGCGCTGGTTTTCCTCGCTGGACCGTTCACCGCCTTCCGCATTTACATCCTGATCCGGCAGGTTTTGCTCAACTGTCGTTGGCGCTTCCGTGCTGGCATTTTGAGCGTTTTCGCTTTCGCGAATTGTGCGCACCGACCGCTCGATCCGCGAATCCGGATCGAAGATGGTCTCCGCGATCATTTTCCGGTCCGTGTTCAGGTCTGCCGCGACACTGACCTGGAAATTGTCGAGACCGAGATAGGGTGTCAGTGTCTTGCGGATATTTTCCTGGATGCGGTTGCTGACTGCACCTTCCAGCGTCGCAAGCTGGCCCGCCGCTGCTTTCGACGGATCATCGCCTGCCGCCAGGAGCCCGCCGGACGTGTCCAGAACAGTGACCTTGTCCGACATCATACCCGGAACACCGGCCGCAACCAGGTGGCGGATCGCATCTGCGGTTCGCACGTCATCCGGATTGTCGGTCCGGATGACGACGGAGGCAGATGGAGGCTGCTGATCCCGGCGAAATGACCCCTTTTCGGGCAAAACAATGTGAACACGCGCCGCGCGCACTCC
The DNA here is from genome assembly GCF_007830545.1 of Roseibium hamelinense. Taxonomy (GTDB): domain Bacteria; phylum Pseudomonadota; class Alphaproteobacteria; order Rhizobiales; family Stappiaceae; genus Roseibium; species Roseibium hamelinense. Next base: position 466,109 of record NZ_VLLF01000001.1, on the reverse strand, counting down.
TTGCATGAGCTGGATAGTCCGGGCGAGTTCCCCCTCGAGCGCGCGCACTCGGGTCACTTCCTGCATGAACGACGTCAGGCCAAGCGACCCCAGCTCATCGAACAGCTCATATCCGGCATCAGCACCGCGCGGCAGACCGCGCTCGGCCAGCAACATGCGGGCTTTCGAGGTCGCCGCATGGTTGACCAAAACAGCTGTCCCGTCCGAACTCACGTCGAAGGTGATGCCCGCGTCCTGGAGCGCCGCACCGATGCGTGTAACATCGTCCCCGTCGAGCCCGGTGTAGAGCACCGTTTGCTCGGGACGGCTCAGGTAATAGGCTCCAAGGCCAACGGTCAAAATGGTCGCAATTCCAATAAAGGCCAGAGCGATCAGGCGTTTGACCCCAAGCTCCAGCAGATTTGCCCAAATTTTTTCAGCTTGTTCGCGGCCAGGCATAAAACACCCCTTAAAGAGAGCTCAAATCTTCTTCGGCCACTATCGGCACTTCAGCTTGTGCGAGGGTTGCGCATAAAAAAAGCCGCGCTCCCAAAGGAGCGCGGCCCATATCCTCCGAAATTCGGAGAAATTAACGGAACAGCGACAGAATGTTCTGAGAACCCTGGTTCGCGATGGACAGAGCCTGAATGCCAAGCTGCTGCTGGGTCTGAAGTGCCTGCAGGCGTGTGGATTCAGCGTTCATATCCGCATCAACCAGCTGACCGATACCGCGTGAGTAGGAGTCGGACAGTGCGCTGATGAAGTCCATCTGGCTGTCGACACGCTTCTTAGCCGAACCGATCGTGGTTGCAGCGTCGGTAAGCGCAGCGATCTGCTTGTCGATCAGGTTACCCAGACCTTCCAGAACAGCATTGTCGTTTGCCGATTCATCAAGACCCGTGATGTCCAGGTTCAAGATGGTGACAGTGGCACCGGTACCGGCGGCGAGCCGGGAAAGATCGGCTGTACCGGCACCCAGGGCCGTGTTAGCAGCCGTCTGGATTGTTGTACCAGTGCCGGCAGCGCCGTTTTCAGACGAACCTGCAACAAGAAGGTCACGTGTAAACAGGCCGTTCTGACCTGTCGCAGAACCTGCTGTGCTACGTTCGATCAAGACCACATCGGTCAGATCAACAGTGATCTTTTCGATGCGGGTGTTGCCCTGCGAATCACGGGTAAAGGAACCCACGATGTCCGGCTGGATGTCCTGAGCAAGCGTATCACGTGCCAGCCAGTTGTCGCCGGAAGACGTCACAGCCGAGTTGGCGTAAGTCTGCAGCTGAGACTGCAGCTGAGTGATGTCTTCCTGGATCTTGGCACGGTTTGCCGGTGTCTGGCCCTGAGCAGCAAGAACTTTTGTCTTGATTTCGTCAAGGATGTTGACCGACTCGTTCAGCGCGGTGAACGTTGTGTCAAGAGTTGCAGCACCAAGGCCAAGAGAATCCTGGACAGTCGACAGCGCTTTGTTGTCAGACCGCATGGTGGTTGCGATTGACCAGTAAGCAGCGTTGTCAGCCGCATCGTTGATGCGCAGGCCGGTAGAGATCCGGTTCTGAGTGGTTGCCAGGTTTTTGTTGGTCATGGTCAGCGTCTGCAGAGCAGTCATCGCTGAGCTGTTTGTAAGCAAGCTAGACATAGTATGTCCCTTTCAAATCATAGGAGATGTTGAGAGTGGGACATTCCGGAATTGCACCGGGACGGCGGGGCAGCGTCATGCCTTTGAGCTGGTTAGGTGGGGCTCAACCCGTCGTGTAATTTCAACGTAAATATCATAGCTTGTGCGACGCTGACCGCAAGCAAAAAATTTTTTACGAAAGGGACGCATGCTTCATTGAGCGATGAGATCGGGCGCAATTAAATCAGAAAAAAGGCGCAAGCACGTGACTTACGCCTCTGTTTTTTTTGAGAGTTTCGAAACTATACAAACGAGCGGATAAGGCTTCCGACGAGCAAATTCCAACCGTCGATCAGAATGAAGAACAGTGCCTTGAACGGCAGCGAGATCACGGTTGGTGGCAGCATCATCATGCCCATGGACATGACAATCGTCGCCACGATCATGTCGATTACCAGAAATGGCAGAGCAATCAGAAACCCGATTTCAAAGCCGCGCCGCAACTCCGAGATCATGAAAGCCGGGATCAGAACCCTCAACTCGACTTCCTCCGGAGCTGCTGCCGGTTCGTCAGTGACCCGCCCGATCGCCAAATCGTCGAACAGCACCAGATCCTGCTCGCGCACCTGGGACAGCATGAATTCCCGGAAAGGCTCTGTGATGCGCTCATAGGCCTCGGCTTCCGTGATCTCATTGTTGATCAACGGCTGAACACCGTCTTCCCAAGCTTTGTCGAATGTCGGCGCCATCACATAGAACGTCATGAACAGTGCCAGCGAAATCAGGATCAGGTTGCCAGGTGTGGTCTGCAGACCGATGCCGGAGCGCAAAAAGGAAAAGGCTACGGTAAACCGGATAAAGCTGGTGACCATGATCAAGATGCCCGGCGCGACCGACAAGACGGTCAGCAGCGCAATGATCTGGACAATACGCCCCGATGCACTCGCCTCGCCCGCCGGCAACAATTGGGACAGGTCCGGCACCTGGGCGTGCGCTGCCCCGGCAAACAGCACCAGGAACGCGAGACTTAAAATCAGCCGCATTATTGGATCACCAGCGATTCAAGGATAACTTCATGGACCTGACCGTTGGAGCGGACCTTTGCACGCTCGTTCAGGTCCTCGCGCAAATGCTGAAGGCCGACAGCACCTTCCAGATGCGAAATGGTCAAGGTGCGCAGATAGGCCAGCATGTCTTCCTCGATATGTCCGGTCAACACGGCAACATCGTCGGTGAATTCGTCCGAGAGCACGATTGAAGCCTTGACCCGCACCCACGCATCGGTCGGCGCCGCCAGATTTGTAACCAGCGGATCAAGCTTGCGCAGGCGGGCATTGTCCTCGTAGTTCAGCTCAATGGCTGGCTGGTTTCTTGAACGCTCATACTCTGCGGAAAGACTTTCCTTGGTCATTTCGACCGACTGGAACGCCACAAAGGCGCCGGTACCGACCGAAATCAAGGTGAGCAAGAAGAAGCTTGCCCAGAACCCGGAGTTCCCCGAGCTATCGTCCCGGCGCCGGGGTTCCTCATCCGGCGCGACTAGCAACTTGGCCATGGCTCGTCAGATCCCTTAGAACGGCGTAATGATGTCGTAGACCTGCTGACCCCAGCCAGGCTGCTGGACTTCCGTAATCCGGCCGCGTCCGCCATAGGAAATCCTGGCTTCGGCAATTTTGTCGTAGTCGATCCTGTTGTTCGACTGAATGTCACGCGGGCGCACGATGCCGGCGACCTGCAAGATCCGCATCTCGTAGTTCACGCGGACTTCCTGGGATCCGGAAATCACAAGATTTCCATTCGGCAACCGTTCGGTCACGACAGCCGCAACCGACAATTCGATTTCTTCAGACCGGTCGATGGACCCCTGCCCGATTGACGACGATCCGCTGTTGCCGGAAATATCCGCATCGCCGGATGTCGTATCGCCATCGAAACCTGCAGAAAAGTTGCCGCCCAGGCCGACGTTCGAGGATCGGCTGCGGTCGGACGAATTCTCCAGATCTGCGCGGTCATTGATCGCGATCTGAACAGTCAGAACATCGCCCACCTTGCGGGCACGGGGATCTGAAAAGAAGTCGTCGCGGTCGTTGACCCAAAGTGAATTGTAGTCCTTGCGCTCAGACGGACCGAAAGTATTCAGCGGGTAAACTGCCGGCGGCTGCGCCGCAAGGCCATACCCGACAGGTGTCATGGTTGGCGCCCGGCCAACATCCTCGAGTTGCCCGGCGCACCCGGTCAAAAGCAGCGCACACATAAGGCCAGCGGCACGAACCATTTAAAAACTCCGGTCTTTATCGTTATCGTTTGTAAATCCGACCATGGACTGGGTCAGCTGCGCGGCGCGTGCAGGGTCCATTTCGTCAAGAATGCTGCTGGCGTCCCGCGCCTTGAGTTTCAAAAGAACTCCGGTTGCCGTGTCGTCATCGCTGGTCGCAAGCTGGGCCGCAGCGGCTTCCGGCCGCATTCGCGCGATGATCTGGACGACCTGGCCTTCTACTTCTTCCAGAAGTTTCTCGCGGCGTTCGACCCAGACTTCGAATTCTTTCTGCTTGCGGTTCAGCTCTTCGATCCGCGAGCGCAGTTTGGCTTCCAGGGATACCAGCTTCCAGGTCTGCCACTGCAAACGCGCCTCGGCAGCCTTGTCCGCGGTGTTTTCGCAGTAGAGCACGGCATCTTCGCGCGGCTGCGGAATGTCCGGCTTGGGCATCGGCGCTTGCGCATAAGTCGCGCTGGAGGCGGCAACCGCAAGCGCTCCGAAGACGAGAAATCCGCGAAACAGACCGGTTCCCGTTGAAAAGCGTTTCATGGACGACAGTCCCCTTTATCGTTTCCAGCGCCATACTCGGGCACGCTCCTTGTGCGGGGCTGGAAACAAAAAAGGCGCGGTCCGAAAACCGCGCCATACTCTTCTCTACTCCGGCCCACGCCAAGCCCGTTTGCTATTGCACCACCAGCTCGGCTTGCAAAGCGCCTGCGGATTTGATCGCCTGCAAGATCGCGATGATCCCGGTTGGACGCAGTCCGATCCGATTGAGGCCACGCACCAGGGTTGGCAAGTCCGTCCCGCCGACGAAGGCCAATTGGCCGCCGGTCTCCTGCGCATCGACGAAGGTCCGCGGCACAACAACGGTCTCCCCGTTTGGCGAGAACGGCGACGGCTGCGAGACTTCGGGAGCCTCTGTGATCCGGACTGTCAGGTTTCCGTGCGTGATAGCAACGGTCGAAATCTGAACATCCCGGCCGATCACAACCGTTCCCGTGCGTTCGTCGATCACCACCTTCGCGGTTTGATCCGGACGGACACGAAGCGCTTCAACTTCCGCAATAAACCGGGGAAGGCTGACATTCGGCGGCGGCGTCAGCTTGACCGAGCGCAGATCCTGCTCTCGCGCTGTGTAAACTCCATAGCGCTCGCGTGTGTAGCGGTTTATGGCATCTGCCACCCGCACTGCTGTCCTGAAATCCGGGTTGCTCAATTCAAAAACAAGGCTTGGAATATTGGCAAACTCAGCCGGCAGATCCCGTTCGACAAGCGCGCCATTGGCCACCCGCCCCGCTGTCGGGATACCCTGCGACAAGGTCTCGGCAGCGCCCTGCTCCTGAAAACCGGACACGGCGACCGGCCCCTGACCGACCGCATAAATCTGACCGTCCGCGCCCAGCAAAGGGGTTGCAACCAGTGTTCCACCAGCAAGCGACGTGGCATCACCGAGAGAGGCAACGCTGACGTCGATCTTTGATCCCTTGCTGATATATGGCGGAAGTTCCGCAGTCACAACAACTGCGGCAACGTTCCGGGTCCGCAGGCGCGCGCCGCGCACATTGACCCCGAGACTGTCGAGCATGGATTGCAGAGACTGCTCGGTAAACGGCGAGTTGCGAAGACTGTCACCCGACCCCTTCAGACCAATGACCAGTCCATAGCCGACAAGCTGGTTGTCACGCACCCCTTGAAGGGACGCGATGTCCTTGATCCGGACCATGGACTGGGCCGGAAAGACAAGCCCGATGCAAATAAAACAAGCTAAAAGAAAACGCATGGGGTTACTTCCCTGTCCGGATGGTGCCATCCGACTGCACGATGCCGGTGACAACCAGACCGCTGTCAATGTTCCGGACCCGGACCACCTTCCCTGCAGCCCCGTTTTGCATCGCCTCAACCTGCATAACGATCGTCAGCCCCTGTTCCTGGAAGACCAGGCGGGCCGGTTCGCCCCGGCGGACAAGAACCTCGGCCTCAACTGCAGTGGTGGGGATCGGCTTGCCCGGCAGAAGCGTGCGGCGTGCAACCATGCCCTTCAACGCATAGCGGTCTGTCATGACAGCGAATTGCTGCGTGGTCTGACGCGGGAACCGGCGAATGATCACGTTGTCTGTGTTGAGTTCATCGCCCGGATGAATGGTCACCTTCGGGACCGGCAGATCGACGCCGGACTGGCTCGCACCTTGAACCGGTGCGGTAAGCGAGAGGCAGAGCCCAAATGCCAATGCAAGACTGCGAGCAACCATGTCTACCTCTCCTTTAACGCTTAGCGGATACCGTTGGTGACCGTACCGGCCATTTCGTCAGCGGCCTTGATGACTTTCGAGTTCATCTCGTAGCCGCGCTGTGCGGAAATCAGCGCAGTGATTTCCTTTACAGGATCCACATTTGAGGCTTCGGTGTAACCTTGGCGGATAATGCCGAAGCCCGGATCGCCGGCCACGCCGTTGATTGGCACACCGGAGGCTTCGCTCTCGCGGAACAAGTTGCCACCAATCGGCTCAAGCCCGACATCATTGGCGAAGTTGACCAGCGTCAGCTGACCCAGCTCACGTGGAGCAAGTTCGCCATCGACTTGGGCAAATACCTGACCGGATTCATTAATCGCGATGTCGATCGTGTCTTCAGGAAACACGATGGCCGGCTCAACGGCGTACCCGTCGATCGTGACCAAACGGCCATCGGCGTTCTTGTTGAAGGCACCTGCGCGGGTATAAAGGATCTCGTCATCCGGACCGGTGATTTCAAACCAGCCACGGCCATCAAGCGCGACATCCAGCTGGTTGCCCGTGTTGGTCAATGTGCCCTGTGTGTGCAGCTTGCGGATACCCGCCGTCTTTACCCCAAGACCCAGCTGCGCGCCTTCCGGCACCGGATCTTCACCGCCGCGGTTCGGTACTCCCTGCAGACGTTCTGCCTGATAAAGAAGATCGGAAAACTCAGCCTGTGCCCGCTTGAATGCGGTTGTGTTCATGTTGGCAATGTTGTTCGCAATCACTTCCACATTGAGCTGCTGTGCGCTCATGCCGGTTGCGGCGATAGCAAGGGCTTTCATGTTAAACTCTCCAAAAACGGGGACCGTTGAGAAACGGCCGTCAGATCGTCATCCGGCTGATTTCCTGATAGGCGGCAACCACCTTGTCGCGAATGGCAACGGCTGTGCGCACACTGGCCTCAGCGGCCATAACGGCCTCAACCACCTGCTGAACCGAGGCTTGGCCATCAACGCCGGACAAAGCGGCAGCTTCGCCCTGCTTGACCTTGTTGATTGCATCCATGGAGACGTTTGCCATGGCCTCAGAAAAACTCATTTCGCCCGCCGGGGCCGTCTCGGTGACACCAAAGGCGGACATTTCTGATCCTTGAGAAACATAACGTGTCTCGGAGGTGGATCTCATAACACTGTTGGAACTTGCGCTTAGCGCGGAGATTTCATCAATCATGGTCACTCACTCAGCAAACTGATGTGACGCATGACCATTTCGCGGGTCTGCGTCATGACTTTCAAATTGGCCTCGTAAGACCGGTTGGTTTCGCGCATATCCGCCATTTCCATGAGGACATTCACGTTCGGCATTTTGACGTAGCCATTTTCATCCGCAGCCGGGTGGCCGGGCTCGTACTCGACCGTGAACGGAGCCTTGTCGACACCAATATCTTTCACGCGCACCATCTCGGCATTGCGCGCCCGGTCCATCTCGCTTTCAAACGTTATGGTCTTGCGCGAATAGGGATCGGATCCGGCCACCTCGCCAGTCGAACGCGCGTTTGCGAGGTTTTCGGAAACAACACGCATCCGCTCCGCCTGAGCCTGGAGGCCCGACGAGGCGATATGCATGGTTGCGGTCAAGGGATCAGCCATGGATCTACCTCAGTGTTGTCAGGTACATGCGGTGGAAAGACTTTGCGATGCTGGTGTTCAGCGAATGTGTGCGGGCGACTTCGCCTGCTTTCATCAATTCCTGCTCAACACTCACGCTATTGCCCGAATGGGTGATCTGCCAGCTGTCGGCTTTTTCCATTTTGCCCGTCCTGGGCATTTCGGTCGCTGTTCCCATATGGCTGCCGTGGGTCGCGGTCATTGCCAAATGAGACTTGCTTAACACGGACACGAATGGCTCGACATCCTTAGCGGAAAAGCCGGGCGTGTTTGCATTTGCAATATTCTGCGCAATGGCCGTTTGCCTGACCGAAAGCCAGTCGTTGTTTTGGGAAATTAGTTTTGTCAGGAACACTGGTTCCATCGAACGACCTCCAAACGAGCTTGGTTCGCATAAAGGTCTAAAAGCACAACCTTGTCCGAGGCTGTTGAAGGATGACACCGGCATAGGATGCCTGGGTCAGCCCTGGACAAACTCCGGCTGATAAAGACCTCTGCAGATCCTGGTTCGCGTGATTTGGAAACACCGCATGTATATTGATCGCACACGTTATGACGCTGTTCTTTTGAGCGGCTCGCCGCCACTCAGGCCGGGACCGCGCAAACCTCGCCCCTCACAGCGCGCAGCAAGGCTGAAAGGCGTTCTGCCCACGGTCTGTGCACTGTTGCTGCTTTCCGCGGAAAGCGCTCTGGCCCAACCGGTTGATTGCGATGCCTATGCGCGCAGCTATGCCAATTCCTACATTGGAAGCGGAAATCAGGATCTGGATGCCGTGGATGGTGCAATGCGCGGCGCGGTCGCAGGCGGTGCCTGGCGGGGACCGAGCGGCGCACGGCGGGGCGCGCTGGCGGGCGGTGCGCTGGGCGTTCTGGACAGTCTAGGCTCAACACCGGAAGGCTGGAACGCGCTCTACGACATGGCCTTCCGCCTGTGTCAGAATCAGAATTCGGCCATCACGCATCACCCTCAGACGCTTGGTGACCCGACACTTCACGGAGGTCCCGGCGCCTATGGATATGATTATCCGGTGCCATCTCCAGGGCGGCCCAGTGATCTTGGCACCGAACGCGGACCGCTCGACCCGCCGCCGGGGCCGAGCCCCTTAGAGCCACCGGTGACACCGTACAACCAGTGAATTCCAGAGCGCGATCGTCCTTACGCTGCCGCGTCCCGGCCAGCGCCAATTCTTGATCGATGCGGGCCGAACAGGCAGGCAAGCCCCAGTATGACACCGGACACGGCTGCGATCATACCAGCCGCACTGACGGCATTCGCCGACCCGAACCACAGCGGCCCGTACCCGGCAAACACATATCCGAGAATGGCCGAAAGTGTTGCAAAGGCGACGCTCCAGAGGACCTGGACCTCCAGCCTGTTGGTCATCAGCCGGGCCGCCGCCGGCGGACAGATGAACATGGCGATCACAATGATCGAGCCAACCGCATCGAACGCGGCAACCGCTGCAATCGCCGCCGCAATGACCAATCCAAAACTGATCGCATTAATCGGCAAACCGAGTGCCTGCGCGAAACCTTCGTCGAAGGTCGAGATTTTGAGCGGGCGCCAAAAAACCGCGGTCAGTAAGATCATGAGAACGCACACTGCCGCCATTCGCCACAACTCGTCCGGGATTGAAGCAAGTGCGGCTGGATCAAGGAGCGAGTGCCAGCCCTTGGCCTTGAACCAGATGAGGCTTTCAAGATTGCCCATCAGCGCGTGTTCCACGTCAAGATGCACCGTCGAGGTGTCTGTTTGCTCCAAAAGAAGAACCCCGCCGGCAAATAGCGATGTAAACACCACCCCCATTGCGGCCCCTGGCTCGATCCGGCCCAACCGCTTAACCGCTTCGATCAAAACAACTGCGACCACAGCAGCTCCGGCGGCCCCGAGCAGCATCGGCACGGCGGACACGACACCGGTAAACAGGAAAGCAACGACAATGCCCGGCAGAACTACATGGCTGATCGCATCTCCAATCAGGGCCTGACGGCGAAGAACCAGAAAATTGCCCGGAAGCGCGCATGCAATCGAGGCGAAAATGCCGATCAGAAGCGGGGTCAGCGAGAACATGACAAATTCACTACCCATCATGCAGCCCCCTGCCCTTGAACCGAAACAGGGCCGCCAATGATCCTGTCGAACTCGTCAATCTCATCTTGTGTGAACACATCTTCGATCGGCGTCAAACCGTCATAACGGCCGGTCAGGCCCGCATCCTGATGCACTTCGCGTGCAATATCCCAGCGGCGCTCATCCCGTGCGATCTTAGCTGCACGGGCGCGCCCTGCTTCGGTCGCGACGCCATCGGCCCGCAAGAGCCCTTCCTTCCGCAACACGCGCAAGGTCATCGGATCGTGGATCGGTTCACCACGGGACACGGACAACAACCCCTGGCGCCAATGCACGCGTTTTTGAAACCGGTAGTGCCGGATGATCGCGGCGGCGACGCCCCGCGAGGGCGCAAAAAACAGGGAAAACAAAAACAGGCCCGCGCATACCAGCACGATAATCGGACCTGTCGGCATGGCCGGGACCGAGGCAGAAATGGCAGCCCCGACATAGCCGGAAACCGCGCCGATGATGCCCGCCGACCAGATCACCCGGTCGCTGCGTTCGGTCCAAAACCGCGCCGTAACCGCCGGAATGATCAACATGGCGACAATCAGAATGAGACCAACCAGTTTCAGGCCGATGACGGTGACCGCCATCACGAGGCCCATCATAGTCAGATCGATCCGCCGCACATTCATGCCGGACGCTGCAGCATATTCGGCGTCGAACGCCACCATGGTCATAGGCCTGCGCAGCACGTAAGTCGCCAGAACCGCAAGCGTACCGCCAATTGCAATCACAACCGCATCCTGGAACAGCATTCCGGCAGTGGAGCCGAGCAGGAAACTCTCAAGTCCGGCCTGACGGCCTTGTGACATGTTTTGGATGATGGTCAGCAAAACGATGCCCGCGCCGAAAAAGACCGACAGAACCGCTCCGATAGCCGCATCCTCGGCAAGCCGGGTCCGCCGGGCCATCCACTCAACCAGGAGAAGTCCGATCCAGGCAGTGAGCATGGACCCGGCCAGCAAGCCGACAAGATTCCGGCCATCACCACCTAGAAAAACCATGAGCATGAACGCGAGCCCGACACCTGGCAATGTGGCATGCGCCACCGCATCGGAGACAAGTGCGCGTTTGCGCAAAAACAAAAACGTACCGGCAGCGCCGGCGGCAAAGCCAAGAAGTGAAGCCCCGATGCCGACAAGGGCGGCATTGTATCCAGCACCCAAAAACAGTGCCGTAACGATGTTGCTCATACGCCGCTGTCCGCGATGTTCAGTTGATCGATATGTGCCGTTGCCAACCGGCCGCCATAGGTGGCGTGGAGGCTGTCGGCGGTAAACGCATCGGCAACTGGGCCCTCGGCGATTTTCCGAACATTGATCAAGAACACGTGGTCAAAATAGGCCTGAACCGTTGCAAGATCATGATGCACGGCGACCACGGCCTTTCTACGCTCTTTTAGACCCTTCAGAACATTGATGATGGCCCGCTCGGTCGCCGCGTCGACACCCGCAAAGGGCTCGTCCAGAAGATAAAGCTCCGCCTCCTGGGCAAGCGCCCTTGCAAGGAACACACGCTGCTGCTGACCACCAGACAATTGGCCAATCTGCCGCGAGGAAAAGTCTGCCATTCCAACGCGTTCAAGACAGTCGAGTGCGCGCGCGCGGTGCACTCCCTTGATGCGTCCAAGAAGTCCGACGGAGCGGTAAAGACCCATTAACACCACATCAATCACTGTGGTTGGAAAGTCCCAATCGACGCTTGCCCGCTGAGGTACATAGGCAATCTTTTCACGCGCCAATTCAATCGGCTGCCCAAATACCGTGACATCGCCGGACAATCGGGGAATAACACCCAGCGACGCCTTCAGAAGCGTCGATTTTCCGGCGCCGTTCGGGCCGATGATCGCGGTCATCGCCTCCGGCTCAAAGGTCGCATCAACCGAAAAGACAGCGGGTTTTTGGCCGTAAGACACCGTCAGCCCGCGCACCGCAAGCGGCGACCTTTCAATCTTTTGCGCGGTTTCAGCTGGCCTTTTCTGGTCGAAGGCCAACTCCACATTGCCGGAAGGTGTCGCTTTGGGTGTGATCAATTCAACAATCCTTGCATGCCGCGCTCGGGTGCCTGACCGCCGAGCGCCCCCGCCACTGTTGTCGCGTTGTGGTCGATCATCCCGATATACGTGCCCTCATAGGTACCAGGTTCACCCATGGCATCGGAAAACAGTTCTCCGCCGATCTTTACTGTGTGGCCTTTCGCAGCCGCACCTTCGATCACCGCCCTTATGTTCCGGTCGGATACCGAGCTTTCAACGAATACGGCCTTGATGTTGCGCTCGACGAGTTCATCCACCAGAGCAGCAATTCTTTGAAGACCAGCCTCGCTTTCTGTCGAAATCCCCTGGATTCCCATGACCTCAAAGCCGTATGCCGATCCGAAATAGTTGAACGCATCATGTGATGTGAGCAAAACGCGTTCTTCCGCTGGAACCGAGGCCAAGACTTCAGTTGTGTAAGTGGCAAGCCGCGTCAGATCTGCCAAATGCGCCTCGGCATTTTCCCGAAAGACGGATTCACTTTCGGGCTGGGTTTCGATCAGGGCGTCACGAACATTCAGAACAACACGCGACCACAAATTCGGGTTCATCCAGACATGGGGATCATATTTGTCGTCGTAGTCATCGTGGCTGATGAGAAGATTTTTGGGAAGGCTATCGGCGACGGCAACCACGTTACCATCTTCCGATAGACCATCGAAAAACTGTTCCATTTGGGCTTCAAGATAAAGGCCGTGCCACAGAACCAGATCGGCATTTGCCATGGCAACGATGTCCGAACGGGTCTGGCGATAGGCGTGCGGGTCAACGCCAGGGCCCATCAACCCCTTGACCTCTACAAGATCGCCACCCACCTGGCGCGCGGCATCCGCAATCATCCCGGTCGTGGCCACGACATCAAGTTTCTCTGCTGCCCATGCAGAAGCACCGGGAAGCAAAATGGCCAGAGCTGTTGCCATTCCCATCAAACCACGCCGTGTCAGCATTCTTACATCCCTCACCAAATACGCCGGTCATCCGGCAATCTTGCATCTTGGTTATTATTGCTAATGCAAACGACTCGCAACTGTCAACTTTATTGCGACTAATTTGCAATTGCATCAATTGGATGAGAAGCGGAAATCTTCAAGGCTTTCACGACCCGAGGCTTAAAGTTTTGCGAAGCCGAAGTCGCCTATTGCCAACCACTTGTGAAATCACGTGTGATGACCCGATCACCTGATCGGTTGCTGAAAAAAGGCAATGAAACCAAGAGCATTGGAGCCGATCGGCGAACAAAAGACCGAAATTTGTCCGGGCGAGCGACGTGTTCACCGACACCGCAAAAATAGATCCGTACCCGCCAATGAAACAGGCGCGGACAAAACAAACGCCAATGTTTACACGCATACTTTCACACTTTATAAAATTTTCGCTACGTAATTTAACATAGACACCATGAACGAGACGGATGGCGGATGGCTGATTGGTCATTCATTACAGGATTGGCATCGAACGCCGCGCTTTTGTCAGTTGGCGCCGCGATCGTCCTGCTCGTACGCAACACGTATGCTTCAATCCGTGGCGAGGTTTTCCTGGGCCTCTTGTTCGGCGCCCTGTGTATCCTCGTTGTTTATACACCGATCACCTTGTCCCTCGGGGCAACCTTTGACACGAGAGCGGGACCCGCCCTCCTCGCTGGATTTATCGGCGGCCCAATCTCTGCGGCGATTACAGCTGCCATGGGAGGCGCGGCACGGCTTGCCGTTGGAGGCCCAATGGCTGTCGGCGGCGCATTGAGCTTGGTCATCTATGCCATTGTCGGCTACGGATTGCGGCGTCTGCTGGGGCCGGCAGAGCCTAAGCTGACCACGATAACACTCAGCTTAGTGGCTGGTGTGGGCACCCTCTGTACCCTGCCCGCATTTTTTGTTGACGAGGGAATTGCCTTTGGCTTGTCAATTCTCGAGATCGCTTGGTTTATGCTCGTTCTCGGCAACTTCACCGGCGTACTTGTGCTGGGTCTGTTGATCCGTCTGTTTCAACGCCTTTATGAGCGCAACCGCAAAGCCCGCCGGGAAGCCATCATCATGAAGTTGGCGATGCGCGCCGGACAAGCGGGCGTTTGGGAGTATGATCAGGCAAAAAGTTTGGCACGCTTCGATGGGTTTACTGCGGCGATGTACGGCCTGGAAAACGCCGCCAGAAGCTTGACGCTCAGCGAGTGGCAATCATTGCTGGTCGAAGAAGACCGGGAGAAGCTTCACAGCACTCTCAAGAAGGCCTGCTGTTCGACGGCGACCTTTTCGGTTGACGTGAGCTTGAAGCGCGGGGATGGGGAAACAGCGTGGATCTGCATTCAGGGAAGCGGAACCGCGGAAGGCGATCCCTCTGAGTCAACGCTGACCGGTATCCAGCAGGATGTCAGTCAATCGAGACGGCTAGAAGACCACCTGAGGCAGGAGCGCCAGCAAGCAGAAATCCTCGCCAACGAGCTTGAAGCAACCCTTGGCTCGATGAAACACGGCCTTGCCGTGATCGACAAGGACGGCAACCTCATAATCTGGAATGATCAGGCCCGCGAGATTTTTAATCTTCCCGAGGACACGGTCGTCGCCGGAATGCCCTATTCCAATATTCTCGATTGGCATCAAAAGCGCGGTACTTTTCATATTCCGGCGGAAAAGGCCGTCAAAACCATTCGGGATAGACTTGCTTCCGGCAAGATCCTGCGTTCACGCATGCCGCTGCTTGATGGGAGAACTGTTGCCATTACCATCGGGCCGATGCCGGACGGAGGATGGGTCGAGACGCACGAAGACATTACCGACCAGGTCCGCGCCTCAGAACAGATCGAGATCGCAGCAACCACGGATGCCTTGACCGGGCTCAAAAACCGCTCGGTCTTCGAAAAAGTGTTAGCACAAAAAATTGACTCAGAGGCCACCCTTGAGCCCCCCAATGCGCTGTTGCTGGTCGATGTGGATCGGTTCAAAATGATAAATGACACGTTCGGTCATACGGTCGGCGATGAAGTTCTGAGGACGCTTGGCCGGACGCTGAAGCAATGCGCAAGAGACGGCGAAATAGCGTTGCGCCTGGGAGGCGACGAATTTGCGCTGTTGATCAATGCGGCAGATCAGGACGAGCTGAAGCGTCGCGCCAGCGAGGTCGCATTTGCATTTTCGACACCCTGCAAAGTTGGCGACCTGTTCCTCGACATATCAATCAGCATAGGTGCCGCCGTGTTTCCGAATGAATTTTCGACCACGGCCGAAGCCATTTTCCCGGCCGACGGCGCGCTTTATGCGGCCAAAGGCCTGCCGGGCAGCAGCTTCAGGGTCTTTGACGAAGAAATCGAACAGAGTTTCGCGCGGAGAAAGCGAATTGAAAACAAGCTGTTGCGGGCTGATTTGAACACATCCTTTGAACTATACTACCAGCCGATTGTCTTACTCGATACACAGGAGACAAAGGCCTATGAGGCGCTCATCAGATGGCGGTGCCCAAATGGCACCTATGTATCCCCCGCCGAATTCATTCCAATCGCTGAAGACCTGGGCTTGATCGGTGACATTGGTGAGTGGGTTCTGATGACGGCGGTCAGGGAAGCGCAAAGCTGGACCGACGGCGCGCGGATTGCGGTCAATCTGTCTCCGCGTCAAATCGGAACCGGTCATTTCGCCAAATGCGTCCAGAAAGCTCTTGAAACATATGGCTTTGCTCCAGACCGGCTGGAACTGGAATTCACCGAAAGCGTGTTCATGCAGCCGGACACTGCTTGCATTGGTGAACTGGAGGCATTGCGCGAACTCGGTGTCCGGCTGGCACTGGATGATTTCGGAACCGGGTTTTCATCCCTGTCCTATCTGCACAAGTTCAAGTTCGACAAGCTGAAGCTGGACCGGAGCTTTGTAGCCGACGTCACCACAGACCCGGATTGTGCCTCGATCGTCAGCAGTGTGGTCGATCTTGCCCGCAAACTTGACCTGGAACTGGTCGCGGAAGGCATCGAGACCCAGGTCGACCATAACTTCCTGATGGCCATCGGCGTTCCCCTGGGACAAGGCTATCATTTCGCAAAACCAATGCCCCGGGCCGAACTGCCCTATCATTGTGCTCCGTTAAAGCACGCAGCAACCGCATAGGCCGGGGAGCTCTCAGGTCAGAGAGACCAGCATCTCGCAAACCCGTTCCGGGTCGTAGAAGGGCTGCGAGTTGCGCGACACAAGATCCGTTAGAATAGGCTCAACACCCCGGCTTTGTAGGCCGGCACAAATCGCGCCCACGTCTTTGTGCGTGCCTTTGTCCAGCACAACGAAATTCAAAAGATCCTGGACACGTACCTTGTCCCCGGCATCCGCTCTAAGGGTTTTAAGCAGGATATCGGTGCGCTCAACTACCGACAGCCCGGGGGCTTCAGGGTCGGTTCCAAGGCTGGGAATAAAGACCTTTGGCACTGTCCGGTTGGCAATGGCCGAGCCGACCCCTGACGGCAAAAGATTGGCCAAAACGCTTGTATAGAAGCTGCCCGGCGGAAAGCAAATCAGATCCGCACTTCCAACCATCTTCCTGTTGCGTTTGCTGAATTTCGCAGATGCCGGCTTGAGCTCGGCACCTTTTTTGTTCAAGAACAGCCGCTTGATCCGTGACGTCAGCGGTTCATGTTCTTTGCCCGTTATCAAATGCTGACCGATGACCAAAGAGCCATCTTCAAGTTCGGCAGCAAGATGGAGATTGTCATCCACCACCGCCCGGACCGTGCCCCGCACACCGACGAGCTTGGATACCAGAAAGATGATCGGTTCCAGTTCCTGCTGCTGGTTGAGATAGCCGCCCGCAAGGATGAGGTTGCCAATGCTGGCGCCACGTAAATCGAAGCTGTCCGGTTTTGCCGCCCGGAAGACACCCAGCTGGTTCATGATCAGCGTGCGCATGGGCTGTTCGATGGCCTTAACCAGCGCATGCGATCCTTCGACCATGTCGTTCAACTCGCGCTCAAGGTTTTTTTTGCCCACGCTCTTTTTGAACCGGTGTGTGAACAGCTCAAAAATATCCGGATGCCCGAGGACGGTCTCATCCGCCAGGGCCATCAGCCGGCTCCGCAAATCCCCGATGGCCGGCATGTCAAACGCCCGCCGAAGCCCTTGCGAACTGCCGCCTGAATCAAACGGTGTCACAAGATGAACCGAGTTGTAGGTGTAGCGCTTGAGCGCCTGTGAAATCCCGTTCAGAGCTGTTCCGCCACTGAAAAAAAGCAATCTGGGGCCCAGATCCGGCTGGCTCAAACATCTTTCGATCCGCAGGGGATCGGGCAATGAAACGCTTCGGGTAACGCTGATCTCAGACAAAGTTCCATCCGGTATTGGTGTGGCCGGTCATGACCCGATAGACTTAAGAGCTTAACAAAACGGTCTCTCTAAAAAATGCAAGAGTTTGCCCCCGATATCCGCTCCACCCCCCGAGCCTTTATTCTGAAGGCAGACAAACTGCTTGTTCAGGAAAAACGGCACCCGATCAAAGGGCACTACTACACCTTGCCAGGTGGCAAGCAGGACCCCGGCGAAAGCCTCGTGGACGCGCTCCATCGCGAATGTTTGGAAGAGATTGGTGCCCATATCACGATTGACCGGCTGATCCATGTGGCCGAGGTATTCCGATTGAAAACGAATCCGGTGATCCGGGCGCATCAGCTGGATTTTGTCTTTGCCGCAAGCGTCGACGACGGATACACCCCGCAAATGGGTCATCATCCCGATCCCTCTCAAGTGGCGACGCTGTGGCTCTCTACAGACAAGGCGGACATGCTGCGCCCGTCCTATGTCACAAATCTGTTTCGAAGGAGCGTTAGCTCGTACGCTCCGCTCTATCTTGGTTGTTTCGATGAATAGCGTTCCTAAGCCCATCCGCGAGAACCTTCATTTCCTGTGCGCGGAAATCGATGGGCAGTTGTCCCAGCTGGAAACGTTTTTCAAGAACCCGTCCCTATCGGTTGCTCGGAGAATCTACGACCGAGCGGGCTACGCGCACAATCTGAAGACGCGAATCCACGCAGGTTGCCTGCGGCATCTGTCAGCCTCCAAGAAAGGGAACCGGCGCCATCTGACGTTGCGCAGCCTGGAGTTCATCGCAACGGATCTGCAGCGGATCGCAAATCTCAGCCGGCAGTGTTTGCGCCACGCGGAGAATATCGAGATTTTCGAGACGCTCTTTCCGAAGCGCTATCCGCCGATCATCAACATGGTGCGTAAGGGTGTCGCCCACATCGAGCCGGCCGTTCTGGATCACAACACGGACCAGGCGCTTGAAATCGGCCGACTGCGGCAAAACATCGAAAAGGACTACAAGAAGCTGTTTTTGGGCTACACGGCACAAATGAACGGCGCAGATGCCCCTGAAGACCTGGCGCATAGCCTTCTGGTGGCCAGCGAAATCCAGCGGATGGGCGACTCGCTCCAATCCATTAGCGAGGCGCTGATCTCTGCCAACATCGGCCAGGCGGTTAATTTTGAGCGCTATTTTGCACTCCAGGGTCTCATGTCGGACTTGGAAAGCCAGGGCGATTTCAAGGTCGAGACCATCGCGGAAACCCGGTCGGGCAGCGCGATTTCAGCCATCACGGACAAAAAGACCGATGAGGTCACGGCTGTCTTCAAAGACGGCGAGAAACGCAAGGTGAAGGAAGAACGCGAAGGCGTCGAGAGCTGGCACTCCATCTATCCCGGTCTTGCGCCCAAAATCCTTGCTTATCAAAAGCGCGATCAATCCGCGGCGCTCCTGATCGAGCATCTGCCCGGGCTCACCTTCGAGAATATTGTCCTGAACGAGACCGATGAATTGTGCGAAAAAACCCTGTCGGTTCTTGGCAAGACGCTGAAGGATATCTGGCAGCAGACCAGGACGGATCAGCCCGCTGACCTTGGAAGCATGCAGCAGCTGGCCAAGCGGATCGGTGAAGTCTACCGTGTGCACCCTGCCTTCAAGGGGTCACTGGTCGACCTCAACGGGGTGCAGCTGCCGGCGATGAAGGATCTGATCGCAGAAGCGGCTGAACGGGAGAAATCCGTGAAGGCGCCATTTTCCGTCTACATTCATGGCGACTTCAACATCGACAACATCATCTACGACCCGGACGAGAACCGCATTCACTTTATCGACCTGCACAGATCAAAATACATGGACTACGTGCAGGACGTTTCCGTGTTCATGGTGTCGAACTACCGTCTGCAGGTTTTTGAAGCTCCCGTCCGCAGACGGATCATGTCTGTGACTCGCGCATTTTACAAACTGGTGCGCGCCTTTGCGAAAAAGCAGCAGGACACGACGTTCGATTACCGCCTTTGCCTCGGCCTTGCCCGCTCCTTTGAAACATCAACACGGTTCATCCTGGACAAGTCGCACGCCCGGCGCATGCACTTGCGCGCGCGGTACCTGATCGAGCGTGCCCTTGCCTGTCCTGCCGGGGACGAGCATAAATTCAAACTGCCGATCAAGGAGATCTTCGTTGACTAACGTCAAAATCGGTGTGGTCGGGATCCCCGGCAAATGGTCGACGGAGACCTTGTGCGATGCAGTCGAGGCCCGAACCGGCTTCCGCCACGTGATCGACATGGCCGACGTCTCCCTCGATCTTGCCACTGGCGCCCTGTGGCACGGAGACACCGACCTCAGCACGTTCGACGGGCTGATCATCAAGAAAATCAGCCAGGAGTACTGCCCGCATACGCTGGACCGGCTGGAAATGCTGCGCACTGCGGAAGCCCGGGGTGTGCAGATCTTTTCTAATCCGACCGCCATTTTGAGGCTGATTGACCGGCTGAGCTGTACGGTTTCCCTGCGCAACGCCGGTATCCCGATGCCGGACACGATCGTAACCGAAAACCGCGCGGCGGCATTGGAGGCTGTCAGACGGTTTGGCAGCGCCGTTTTCAAACCGCTTTTTTCGACCAAAGCACGCGGCATGTGTGTGCTTGAAGCCTCAAGCCCTGAAGCGGACCTTCAGCGAGAAATCGCATCGTTTTCGGAAGAAAACCCGGTCATGTATATCCAGCAGAAGGCCGATCTTTCGGGCCAGGATCTGGGGATGGTGTTCCTGGGTGGCCGGTATCTTGGCACCTATGCGCGCGTTTCCCAGACAGACACCTGGAACACAACGATCGAAAGCGGCGGCAAATACGCGCCTTTTGAGCCGGACAAAGAACTCATCGCACTTGCAGAAAAGGCGCAGCGACCCTTTGGGCTTGATTTCACCACCGTCGATGTGGCGTTGACACCTGACGGGCCGATCGTGTTTGAAGTTTCTGCATTCGGTGGATTCAAAGGGGCGCTGGAGGGAGCCGGACTTGAAGCTGCCACCCTTTATGCCGACTACGTTTTAGAGAAGGTCACATCATGAGCGCGATAACCGTCCAGGATCTGGTCGATGCCCTCAACCCGGCAAGCCTTTCTGAAACCCCGAACAGATTTACCATCCGCGTCGGTGAATTGACGCTCGACTGCCTGTTCGAAAACGATAGCCTTTGCGCAGAATTGCGGCGGTATTTCGGCCATGTCATCAGTGACTGCGAGAGCGCCGATATGACTGTTCATGTTTTCGGCGAAGCCGTTCTGCCATTCCATGTCGATTACAAGGACTGGGCCCGCGAACCGGGTAAAACTGGCCGCAAGGACGCAATCGCGGATCTTGAAGACGGCCGTATGGTGTTCAAGGTTCGCACGGGCGTTACATTCCTGCAGTCGGCAACCTGGCGCCTTGCATTCGGTCCGACCAGTGCGCATCCCAACCAGGTCATCAACTTCATCAATACGCAGATCCTGAATCATTACCAACGCGTAGGCTGGGTCGGTTGTCATGCCGCCGCCGTGGCCTGCGAAACCCGTACGCTGGCCATTGCCGGGCTTTCCGGCGGCGGGAAATCGACCACAATGCTGCGCCTCATGGATCTCGACGGCGCGAGCTACGTCACCAATGACCGTTTGCTGGTTGGGGCCGATGCCCCCCTCCCGAAGGCTCTCGGCATTCCGAAACTACCGCGCATCAATCCGGGCACGATCGTCACCAATCCCAGACTGAAAGGCATGCTCAGCAGCGAACGGACCGACACTCTGCTGTCCATGCCCCAGGAAGAGCTGTGGCAGCTTGAAGAGAAATACGATCTTTTTGTCGACGAGGTCTATGGCCCGAACCGGATTGCGCATCAAACCGCACTGACAGACTTTTGGGTTTTGAATTGGTCGCGTGAAACTGACGAGCCGACGCAATTCATCGAGGTGAACATCGCGGAACGGCCAGATCTGTTGTCCGCAATCATGAAAAACCCCGGCCCTTTCTATTGCAAACCAGATGGCATTTTCTGGACGGATGACGAGCATGTCGACGCCGCTGGCTATATCGCCGCTCTAAAGGGCGTAAAAATCCAGGAGGTGTCCGGCAAAATCGATTTTGAAGCCGTTTACGCGGCCGGCGCCCGGCTATTGAAGGCGCCAGAGCCCGTATGAGCAGCCGAATCGCGATTCTTATTCGCCACGGCGACTACCATCAACGAATTGACGCACCCAGTGCACTTCAGCCATTTCCGTTGACGGAAAAAGGAGCCGGCCAGGCAAAAAAATGCGCGGAAGAGGTTTTTGCCCTCTTTCGACATCGAAAAATCACCATCAATGCGCGAATTATATGCTCAAAACAACTCAGAGCATACCAAACAGCCACGATTCTCGGCGCTGAATTGAGCAAATTACTTAGCCGGGATATGCAAATTGTGGAAAACGAAGCGCTCGCGGAACGCAGCGTTGGAGCAGTGGCAAACTTGACGACTGGAGAGATCGAGGCCGTCGTTGCAAGTGATCCGCGCTATGAAGCGCTGCCCCGGGACTGGAAGTCGAAAAGTGATTTTCGCTTGCCATTTCAAGGAGCTGAGAGCCTGAATGATGCCGGAGCCCGGGTTGCCAGCCTGATCAACACCACCCTTGATGGGCTACCGGACAGCACGCCACCCGCAGCACAGATCTTTGTCGGGCATGGCGCGAGCATCCGCCATGCGGCGACTGTCATGGGACTTTTGCGAAAGGAAGATATTACCCGGCTCAGCATGTACCACGCGCGGCCGGTTTGTGTGCAACGTGATGCTTCCGGCAGCTGGACTCATGTTTGCGGGGAATGGAAGCCCCGCAAGGTCAACGAAACCCCGGTCGATTGACCCGATCAAGGCAGTTGAAAACATGTTTCCTGATGTTGGGCACCCGCTTTTGCCCCGCCTGAAAGACCACGAGCGCGCCGAATTGGGCGTCCCCCAAAGCTGCATAGCCTGGCCCTTGACCGATCCCCATTCGGGCGGACGCGACGCGGATCAAGCCGACGAGCTGGTAAAGAGTGTTTTATCGACCAACGCGATCGGATCGTGGGACTGGCCGGACCGGCCGGTGGTGTTCGTGTCGGACCTTCATGCCGATGCAGAAGGTTTTCTGCGATCCTTGATCGCTTCAGGCGCCCTCACCCGCGACGGCAAGGGTTTGACTGGACTGGAGCTGACAGCCTTCGGCCGGTCTGCCCTGATCATTATCGGTGGCGACTGCCTGGACAAAGGCCCGAGCAACCTTGATCTCCTCCACGCAATCAAACGGGTCATGGATCTCGGTGCTGAGATCCGGCTGTTGGCGGGCAATCATGATCTTCGTCTGCTGCTGGGGGTCCGGGCCCTGGTGGGCGAACGCACACCGCTGAACGAGCATATGTTCGTGCGCATGGGCAACAAGGTGCTGCCGCTCTTAAGGGAGGTGTTCGACCTTCATGTCGATCCCGACCTTGACCTGAAAACCGCTCCAAAGATTGCAGAGTGCCGAAACCGCATCTTTCCAGGCGCCAAGTGGGAACGGCACTTCCGCGTGGCAGCCGCCGACTACCTTAATGAAGCGGCAATAGAAAAAGAATTGAAACGGCTGCGCAAGAAAGTTCGAAATTTTGAGGAAGCTGCCGAAAACGCCGGCCTGAACATGCGCCAGCTCTATGTCGCAGCGGCCAAATGCCAAAGCCTGTTTCTCGACCCCCATGGGCCCTATGGCTGGTTTTACCGCGAGATGAAGGCCTTGTATCAGGCCGGATCGTTGTTATTCATCCACGCTGGCATGGACGATGCCATGGCCCGGGAACTGGCGGAAACCGGTGCCAAGGGTATCAACCGGCGTTTCGAGCAGCAAAGCCGGGAAAACCCATTTACATTCTATTCCAGCAGCATCGGCAATCTGATGCGTACGAAATACCGTCCTGTCGACAAACCACTGACCGCCCAAGGTGTCCGGCACCTTCACGACAGCGGCGTGAAACTTCTGGTCCATGGCCATGTAAACCGGGCCGAGGGCCAGCGGCTGAAATCCATGCAGGGCCTGCTTCATCTTGAAGGAGACATCACGCTCGACCGGCATTCCCGAAAATCCGAAGGTCTGGACGGCATTGGCACCGGCTGCACAATCATTTATCCATCAGGAGATATTGTCGGGCTCAGCCGGGACTTTCCGCACGCTAAAGTGTTCAATCCGGCGGCTCATGGGGCGAAGGGCATTCTTCAGTCATGATGGAACGCAAGGACCGGTTCCGGCACGAGTCGCTGCAGGACAAAAAATCTATCCAGCAGCTTTTGAACGCAATCTCGAAGGGGATCGCCAAGGGCGAGATCTCGTTTTCCGACGAAGAGGGCGGCATCGTCCTTGAGCCCGACGGTTTGATGAATCTCAAGGTAACCGCGTCCAACGATGACAACCGTTGCCGGATCGATGTCCGCGTCACCTGGACGCCGGAGACCAATGGCAAGAAAGACACTGGAAAGCTCAAGGTGAAAGCGTGATGGCAAAATGCCGGCCAGGACCACGAACCTTCCGTTACCTTCATGTTGCGGCTTTGTTGGTGCCCCTAACGGCATTTCTTCCGGGCGGCGGCTCAGCAACAGCCTGCGAGCAAACCGGAAACTGCCTGACGCGCATGACCGCCGCAACGGTTTATGTGCCTGCATATTCGCAGGTCAATCTTCGCAGTCAGGAGCGGGTTTTGACGGCGGCAACGCTGGTGTTTCACAATGTTGACGACGCCGTTTCCGTAACTTTGACCTCTGTCGACTACTACGATCACACCGGAAAGAAACTGAAAGCGTTTGTCGATGCTCCGGTCACGCTGCAGCCGTTTGCATCCCAATCCTACCTTGTGCCAGTCAACGACCAAACCGGCGGCATCGGCGCAAATTTTGTGCTCACCTGGCAAGCTGAATCTCCCACGATTCCACCCCTTGCCGAAGCGGTGATGATGGGCGGGTCGGGAACACAGGCGTTCAGCTTTGCGTCTCGTGGTCAAATCATAAAGGCTGACATAGTGGATGAAGCGCCAGCCGGGAATTGATCAGCCGACAGCCAGGTGCCGTTTGAATTGGATGCGCAGGAGATCAAGTTTCGGATCGATGTAACGGGTGCAAAACGGCCGGTCAGGGCCTTGAGCATAGTAGTTTTGAAACCGCTCGTCGGACGCCTTGAACGAAACGAACGGCAGCACTTGAGTGATCAGAGCCCCTTCGAAGTCTGGTTGCAGCTTCGCAACGAGAGCCGATGTTTCTTCTTGTTGCCCTTCGTCAAAGGCATAGATCGCACTGCGGTATTTCCCACGCATGCTGTGGGCAGCCGTGCTTGCGTGCGTGCGCAGGTGAACTTCCGCAAGAACCTCTACTGAAATCACATGCGGATCGAAGCTGACGATCACGGCTTCGGAATGTATATCCGCCGGAGGAGCGCTTGCGATAAAGCCTTGCTCGACCGACAGAACCCCTCGCAGCTGCTGGAACACTGCCTCGGTACACCAGTGGCAGCCACCGCCAAAACCAATTCGAACTGTCATGACACTGCCCTTCAATGCCCGCAGCAGATTAAAGCTGCGGGCGGTGGCCGAGTTACGCCGCCTGGCCGTCCCGGCGCGGAAGCTTCCAGTTCGGCCGTGGGAAGTGGCAAGTGTAGCCATTAGGGTATCGTTCCAGATAGTCCTGATGTTCGGGCTCGGCTTCCCAAAAATCACCAACCGGAGATACTTTGGTGACGACTTTGCCGGGCCAGATACCCGACGCTTCCACATCCGCAATCGTATCGAGCGCTATCTGTTTCTGCGTCTCATCGACATAGAAGATCTCGGAACGGTAAGACAGGCCGACATCGTTGCCCTGCCGGTTCAAGGTGGTGGGGTCGTGGATTTGGAAAAAGAACTCCAGAAGGTCGCGATAGCTGGTCTTTTCGGGATCGAAAATGATTTCGATGCCCTCGGCATGGGTGCCATGGTTTCGGTATGTGGCGTTTGCGATGTCTCCACCAGTATACCCGACGCGTGTGCTGATCACGCCCGGCAGCTTGCGGATCAAATCCTGCATGCCCCAAAAGCATCCGCCGGCCAAAACGGCGCGTTGCTGGTTGTGTGTCATACTAAGCCCTCCAATGTTTCGGTCCGGCGAGCCAGTCCCAGGTCAGATGACCGGTTCGCTTCGAACCCCGTCGCCGACAATATAGGTAACATCAGCGCACAAAACATACTCACCGGATGGCAAGTGCGTCACAGCTTCTCACAAGCTGTTGCCCTGCGCGTGACCGGACGGTCGATGCAAACCACACTCGGTGAAGCCAATTCAAGCCGGTGCCGCGTTCAAGAGGCTTATTGCGGCACATCATCCGTCGTCAGAATTGGGGCCGCGTCTAGGTTGCGCGCATCCATCATATCGGCAATTTCAGCGATAG
The DNA here is from genome assembly GCF_007830545.1 of Roseibium hamelinense. GTDB lineage: Bacteria > Pseudomonadota > Alphaproteobacteria > Rhizobiales > Stappiaceae > Roseibium > Roseibium hamelinense. The sequence goes on along the minus strand of NZ_VLLF01000001.1, from coordinate 440,526 downwards.
CGGCGATCAGCATGGCTTGTGTTTCCGGGTCGCGCGCGGCGAATTTCTTTTGGAATTCTTCATGCAGCAACCACGGCAGTGCCTGGACTGCTGATTCCCCCTCGCCGGTGAGTCTTGCATGCACAACCCGGCGATCCTCTTTGGAACGATATCGCTCAATCAAGCGTTTGTCCTCCAGCTTGTCGAGGATCGTAACCACCGTTGCGGAACTGAGGTCCGCGTGGTCGGAGAGTGCTTTTGTCGTGACTTCCCCCAAATCAGCGATGCCTTGCAGCACCACAACTTGCGGGATCGTCAATCCGGTCGCGCGCGAAACCTCTCGCGAACGCAAGTCGATAGCCCTGACAATACGGCGGATCGCCTTAAAAATGCGGGCTGCATCGTGACTGTCCATTATTTCAGCTCTGATCATTTGAACTCTAATGATAAGAGGTCTATATAGTGGGCGCAATCATTTTGGAACGAGGAAATTTTCATCTATGTGCGGCATTTGCGGCGAAGTCGTTTTCGGAACCGAACAGGCAGACACGGCACGGGTTGACCGCATGGCACAAGCCATGGCGGCACGCGGCCCGGACGCAATGGGCGTTACCATGCGCGGGCGGGTTGCTTTCGGTCACCGCCGGTTGAAAATCATTGACCTCAGCGACCAAGGCGCGCAGCCGATGCAGGACCCGCAGCTTGGTCTGTCGCTCGTCTTTAATGGCTGCATCTACAATTATCAGGATCTGCGGAAAGAGCTCATAGAAAAGGGCTATTCCTTCTTCTCCACCAGTGACACGGAAGTGATTCTGAAAGCGTGGGCGGAATGGGGCAAAGACTGCTTTTCCCGGTTCCATGGCATGTTCGCTGTCGCGATACACGAACATGACAGCGGGCGTTTGCACCTGGCGCGCGACCGGTTTGGCATCAAGCCGCTCTATTTTAGCGAAACCAACAAGCGTTTGGCGTTTGCCTCGTCCCTGCCTGCACTGCTGGCCGGCGGTCACATCGACACGTCGATCGACAAGGTTGCGCTCAATCACTACATGAGCTGGCACGCGGTCGTGCCCGCGCCGCGGACAATCCTCAACGGCGTGCGCAAGATGCCGGCAGCAACGGTCCGCAGCTTCGAGGCGGATGGAACATCTTCAGACTTCACGTACTGGGCGCCGTCGTTTGAAAAATCGTCAGACGATATCAACCGGTCTGCCGACGAGTGGCGCGATATGGTGCTCGACGGCCTGCGCACCGCTGTCCGCCGACGTATGGTCGCAGACGTCCCGGTCGGTGTTCTATTGTCGGGCGGTGTGGATTCCAGTCTGATTGTCGGTCTGCTGGCCGAGGAAGGCCAAAAGGGCCTGGCAACGTTCTCGATCGGCTTTGAAGAGGCAAACGGGGAAAAAGGCGATGAATTTCAGTATTCGGATCTGATCGCCGACCATTACAGCACCAATCACAACAAGATCTTCATCCCCTCTTCCGAACTGCAGTCGAACCTGCCCGGCGCAATCGGGGCCATGTCGGAGCCGATGGTGTCTTACGACAATATCGGCTTTTATCTACTTTCCCGCGAAGTCTCCAAACACATCAAGGTCGTCCAGTCCGGCCAGGGTGCCGATGAGGTTTTCGCAGGCTATCATTGGTATCCGAAACTGACCGGTTCAAATGCCCCGGCTGCAGACTACGCCAATGCCTTTTTCGACCGTACCGAAGAACAGATGACCGAGGCCATCGCGCCCGAACACCGGTGCGCACGGGACGAAAGCCTCGCGTTCGTTGAAGAGCACTTCAAGCAACTTGGCGCGGAAGACCCGGTCGACAAAGCCCTGCGGCTGGACACCAATGTCATGCTGGTCGACGACCCGGTCAAGCGCGTGGACAACCACTCCATGGCTTGGGGCCTGGAAGCGCGCGTGCCGTTTCTCGATCATGAGCTGGTTGAGCTGGCGGGCCGCATTCCGGCGGAACATAAGCTCGCCCATGATGGCAAGGGCGTCTTGAAAGAAGCAGCGCGTCTTGTTGTCCCAAGCGCCGTGATCGACCGGCCGAAAGGGTATTTCCCCGTGCCCGCCCTGAAATACATTCAAGGCGACTATCTCGATCTGGTCAGAGATACACTGACCAACGAAAAAGCCCGCTCAAGGGGGTTGTTCAACACCTCTTATCTTGAAAAGCTGTTTGCGGACCCGACCAAGTACATCACCAAACTGCGGGGATCGGAACTATGGCAGGTGGCGCTCCTGGAAATGTGGCTTCAGGCTCAGGAGGTCTGATCCATGTCTGACAATCAGGCGCCCAAACGCCAAAAAGCGGTGGGCCACCGGCTCAAGCGCATGCGCGAGCATGGCATGAAGCCGGAGTACCGGGGCGAGGAAAGCGAGAACCAGCGCAATCAGATCGTCAATTGCGGCTGGGGCCGGCTGATCTTCGGCAACACGTTTGCCGCGACGGACAGTCTTGTCGAAGTTCTCCGCGAAGAACAGCCGGACAGGCGCGATATCGCCATCTATGTACGCGATCCGCATGTTGTGGTCGGCATGGCGCCGCAGGAACTGTTTCTCGACCCCTCGCACACCTACCGTTTGAACCTGGCCACCTACCGGCCTGCCCGCAACCGGCGGAAGGGGTTCACAATCAGGCGCCTGTCATCGCGCAGCGACGCCGAGGCGATCAACGCGCTTTACGCAAGCCGCGGCATGGTGCCAATTCCGCTGGAGTTCTTCTGGTCGGAACTGGATCCGCGCATGATCACGGTTCTAGTGGCCGAGGAGGACGAGACAGGTACGATCGTTGGCACAGCGATGGGCATCGATCATGAACGGGCGACAAATGGTGCGGATATGGGATCTTCCCTTTGGTGCCTCTCCGTTTCGGCGCAAGCACGGTTCCCGGGCATTGGCGAAGCGCTCGTGCGCCGTCTGTCGGAAGTGTTCAAGGCAAGAGGCAATCCGCACATGGATCTGTCCGTCATGCACGACAACACCCAGGCGATCGCCCTTTACGAGAAAATCGGCTTCGAGCGGGTACCGTTTTTCACGGTCAAACGCAAAAACATGATCAACGAATCCCTGTTCGCGGGTCCGGCCGTCGAAGAGACCTTGAACCCATATGCGACAATCATCGTCAACGAAGCACGCCGGCGTGGCATCCAGGCCGAGATCATAGACGCCGAGGGTGGCTTTTTCCGCCTCTCCTATGGCGGCAGGTCAGTACGTTGCCGGGAATCCTTGAGTGAATTCACCTCGGCTGTTGCGATGTCGATTTGTGATGACAAGGCAACGACCCAGCGGATCGTCAGCGCGGCAGGCATTTCCGTTCCGGACCAGATAACGGCGGATCAGGGAGATCTGGTTGCATTCCTGGAACAACACGGTTCGGTCGTTGTCAAACCAGCCCGCGGCGAACAAGGCAAGGGAATCGCTATCGGACTGAAGACGGTCGCGGAAATCGAAAATGCGATAGAGGTCGCTAGGAACTACTCAAATGAAGTTTTGATCGAGCAATGCGTGACAGGCCAGGATCTCCGGCTGGTCGTCATCGACTACAAGGTTGTTGCAGCAGCGGTGCGCAGGCCAGCCGAGATTATGGGCAACGGCCGCAGCACCATTAAAGAACTGATCGAAACTCAGTCCCGGCGCCGGTCGTCAGCAACGGGCGGCGAATCAAAAATCCTTATTGATGCGGAGGCGCATCGGTGTCTGAATGAGGCGGGATATGGGCTTGATGCCATACTCGAGGACGGAAAACCGCTCGCCGTTCGACGCACTGCCAACCTTCACACAGGTGGCACCATTCATGACGTCACCGGCGAGACGCATCACACCTTGATAGAAGCTGCCATCCGGGCAGCCAAAGCCATTGGAATACCCGTGACAGGCATAGATTTGATGGTCAAAGACCCCCGCGAACCAGATTATGCCTTCATTGAGGCCAATGAGCGCCCAGGTCTTGCCAATCACGAGCCACAACCGACCGCAGAACGTTTCGTGGACTTCTTGTTCCCGCTGTCCCTGCCCCAGTCTGTCCGCGACACCATGAACCGAGAATACTCATGAGCCTCATGACCATTGATATTCCCTATCTAAGCAAGGTTCTCGAGCAACTGCTCGCGATCCCGAGTCCGACCGGTTATACCGATGAAATTGCGCGGCATGTCTCCAAGGAATTGGACAAGCTCGGTGTCTTTTACGAGGTGACCCGCCGCGGTGCGATCCGCGCGAAGCTCGCTGGCAAAAAGCACAAGCCGGCCCGTGCATTCGTCTCACACCTCGACACGCTTGGCGCTCAGGTCAAGTCGCTGAAAGACAATGGACGTTTGGAACTCGTCCCGATCGGTCACTGGTCCGCGCGTTTCGCTGAAGGGGCCCGCACGACGGTGTTCTCCGAAAGCGGCGCCTACAGCGGCACAATCCTGCCGAACAAGGCCTCGGGCCACACCTACAATGACGGCATCGACGAGCTGCCGGTCGGCTGGGAATATGTGGAGCTGCGCGTTGATGCCTATTCGAAGTCTGTCGAGGACATTCACCGGCTTGGCATCGATATCGGGGACATGGTGGCAATCGATCCGGCCACGGAGTTTTTGGAAAACGGCTTTATCGTTTCCCGCCATCTGGACAACAAGGCTGGTGTTGCCGTCATGCTGGCAGCGCTCAAAGCGATGGTCGAATCAGGCAAAAAGCCCACGGTCGATACGTTTTGGCTGTTCACAATTGCTGAAGAAACCGGGCATGGCGCGACCTCCATCCTAACGCCTGAGATTGCGTCTCTGGTGGCCATCGACAACGGAACATCGGCTCCCGGCCAAAACTCCGAGGAATTTGGCGTGACCATCGCCATGGCCGACCAGACCGGACCGTTTGACTATCACCTGACCCGCAAAATGGTGCAGCTGTGCAAGGACAACGACATAAAGCACCAGAAGGACGTCTTCCGGTACTACCGCTCGGACGCTGCCTCGGCGATTGAAGCCGGTGCAGATGTTCGCACGGCCTTGATTACATTCGGTGTGGATGCCAGCCACGGCTATGAGCGCATTCACATGCACGCCCTGCGCTCGCTGGCCGAACTGTGTACCAGCTACTCGATGAGCCCGGTCGAAATCCAACGCGACGCGCGCGAGTTCGCCGGCCTCAAGGGTTTCACCACACAGCCCACCGAGGACGCGGATCAAGACCTGGCGCCAGACTCCGAAGAACCGCATCCAGAACCGGTTGGCGCCCAGAACTAGCGCGCCGCCACCGCAGCACAGAAGAAGCAAAAACCACCATTACAGAATGTTAATTCAAATTATATTTTGTTTATTTAAGTATATTTTTTCTACAAATTTTATAAATACTCAAATTATCAGATTATGATTTTTTCAAGGCACGATTAAGGCTTGCGTAGCCTTGAAACTGTAATCTTTTGGTAATGTTCGCACCTATTTTTTCTGGAAACGTCTTTCGTGGGGACGGGGTAATTCTCACGGAGCTTTTAAATGAGCGGAACTTTCGACGACTTTCTGTCATCGCTATTGGCGTTTGAGACCGGTTGGGACCGGGCTCGCTATGATGACGGGATCATCGCTGATTGGCAGCTGGATCAATGGGCGGGCGGTCCGGTGGAGACCTTTTATCCGCAATATTCAAGCTGGTCGCAGCTGAGCGATGGCGAATGGGAAACCATGGCCTACCGTTCGACCAACTCACTTGGTTTTGTCGGCTTTCAGTTTGGCGAAGCCCTTCTCATCGACATGGGGTACTATGACGATGACGTTTTCTACGGCAATGGCGCGGCCACCAACACGTGGGACGGGACCTGGACCGGCAAGAACGGCATCAATTCGCTCAGCGAATTCAAGACCAAGGCGGCGCAGGATGTCGCAATTCGCGAAGCCTTTGGGTTCAATCTGAAAGTGCTTGAAGAACAGCTTGGGGCGAATGGCCAGAGCCTGTCCGACTTTATCGGCCAGACAGCAACCTATACCGAAAACGGCCAGCAGGTGTCGGTGACCTTGACCATGACGGGCATCCTTGCGGCGGCGCATCTGCGCGGCGCTTGGGGCACCGCAGATCTGTTAAAAAGCGGGGCGGTCAGCACGGACGAAAACGGCACGTCTATTTTGAAATATGTGCAGCAATTTGGTGGGTTCGAATCTCCATCCGTCGAAGAACTGATCACCTATTATGAAAGCCGGCTGACCGGCGATGAAGGCCTTGGAACGCCCGACACCGGGCCTGATACGGGCCCAGACACAGGGCCAGACACAGGGCCAGACACAGGGCCCGACACCGACCCGAACACCGGTCCTGGGAATGACATGAACGGAAACGGAACCGCAAACGTCACCAAGACAACAGCGGATGTGCCCATAACCTGGAACTGGGGTGCAAACACGGTCATAGACGGTTTCGACGCCGCGTCTGACACGATATTTGTCGACTGGTTCAGGGCGGGTGAAATCTCGGTCACCGAAGTGAACGGGAGCGTTGTCTTCTCCATACCCGGAAACAATCAGACCATAACATTGACCGGGACCTCCTTGAGTGACCTGTCGCCGGCAAACTTCACCATTCAGGACAATGGGACGGCTCAAGAAATCCTGTCACTTGTCGGCAGCGGCAACAGCACACCCGACACGCCGGATATTCCAGACACCCCGGATACTCCAGATACACCCGATACACCTGACACGCCGGATCAACCCGATACACCTGACCAGCCGGACACTCCAGATACCGGCGGAACGCCCGGCACAGACGGGCCGATCGTTGCCGCATATTTCCCCGAATGGGGCATTTATGGCCGTGACTATAACATCGCCGATGTTCCGGCCGAGCAATTGACCCATCTGATCTACGCCTTCACCAAGATCGACGAAAACGGCGAGCTTGCCCTGTTTGACAGCTATGCGGCGACAGACGCTGCCTTTACCGCACAAGAAAGCGTCGACGGTGTTGCCGACACTTGGGACCAGCCCTTGCGCGGCAATTTCAACCAGATAGCAGAGTTGAAAGACGCAAATCCGCACTTGAAAGTCATGATGGCCGTCGGCGGCTGGACCCTGTCCGGCAATTTCTCAACAACGCTTGCAACCGAAGAAGGCCGGGCAAAGCTTGTGGATTCCATGGTGGAATTTCTCAAGGAATACCCGATGTTCGACGGTTTCGATCTCGATTGGGAGTATCCGGGCTCACCGGGGGCGCCTGGCAACGCAGTTGACGTTGAAAACGACGGCAAAAACTATGAGCTCTTTCTTGCGGAACTGCGCCAGGATCTCGACACACTGGGTTCGGAGACCGGCGAGTACTACCAGATATCCGTCGCTTCACCGGCCGGTCACGACAAGATCGCGACCTACAACATATCCGGTGTCGCTGAACAGGTCGATTTCATCAACTTGATGGCCTACGACTTCTACGGAGCCTGGCAGGACACAACCGGACACCAGGCTGGGTTCTACGATGAATCCGGCTCCAACTACGACATCATGACAGCGGTCGATCAATATCTCGACCAGGGCGTACCGGCCGGCAAAATCGTGCTGGGAGCCCCGATGTACACCCGTGCCTGGTCAAACGTGGACGCAAATGGTCCGGCCGATGCACATGGCGTGGTCGCGGGCGGCAAGGCTCCGGGCAGCTTCGAGGCCGGGGTCTACGACTACAAGGATCTTTTGCAGAAACTGGAGGATCCGGCCAGCGGATGGAAGCTCTACTACGACGATGATGCGCAAGCCGCATTCGTCTGGAACCAGGACCAGAAGATATTCAGCTCCATCGAAACACCCCAAACAATCGGTGTGAAGGCGGAATGGGCCCAGGAAAAAGGCCTCGGCGGGATGATGTTCTGGGATCTTTCCAACGATGCGACGGGTGATCCGGAAAGTCTTCTGCAGGCGGCCTATGACATCCTGATATCCGGCAAATCACTTGCCGATGTCGCGAACGCCTCCCAGCTTGAGTTCGAAACAGTCTTTGGCGGTGACGGCCAAGTGTTGTCCGACTTCCAGGCACCGGATGGCTGGACATACCGTCCGCCGGAGGGAAACACCGACAACGGTGGAACCGATAACGGCGGCACCGATAATGGTGGCACCGACAACGGAGGTACCGATAACGGAGGTACCGATAACGGAGGCACCGACAACGGCGGAACCGATAACGGAGGCACCGATAACGGTGGAACCGATAACGGTGGCACCGATAACGGCGGCAGCACCGATGTCAATATCGTGCCGTGGGCGGCTTCAGCAACCTACACCGGCGGTGAATACGTCGCCGTTGACGGCATGGTCTATCTCGCCAACTGGTGGACTCAGACCGACCCGCGTCAAGAAAATGGCGAACCGGGAACCGGTAAACCTTGGACCCTTCAGGGTACGGTTGAAGACTTTGGCGGTATGAACGACGGCGGTTCCGACAATGGTGGCATGGACGGTAACGACGGCATGGACAATGGCCATGGCGGCGACGCCGATCATGACGGCGGAACGGATATGCCTTCCGAAGCCCAGATGATCATGATCACTCCGCAAAGCGCATCACGGGTCATTACCGACTTCGATGTTCAACGCGGGGATATGCTGCATCTCGAAGCCGGCGTCATCGCCGAACGCCTGGAGATCGTGGACACATCAGATGGCCTCACGGTGACCGTGTATACACCGACAGGAGCGATTGCCAGCACCACGGTTCTGACGGGCGTCGAACTGGCAGACTTGTCCATGTCCAATTTCATGGTGGCTGAGGAATCGGCACTCAACGAAGTGGCATCGCTGATCGGTCAGGTGATTGTCACACCAGGACCGGGCACAGGATTCGACGTTGTCTATGACAATGACGGATCTTCTCCGCCGCCAACCTCAGGCACAAGTGCGCTTGGGGGTGTCAACTATGATGCAAGCTTCGGATCCGATGACATTATCGGTTTCAATCCGGCCACGGATCAGATCAATTTCGGCAATGCTTCCGTCCATGGGCTCATTTTGAACATGACTCCGAACGGCGAGCCGGTGATCGACAACCCGTGGGGACCGGACATGCAGATCCTGCAAGGGGTTCAGCTGTCCGACTTGTCGATTGAGAACTTTGGCATTGTCGGAAACGAGCACCTCCGCCAAGACCTCGGCGGCGTCCTGTCCTGGGAAAAAGGCATTGGCCCTAGGGATGCAGACACGGTCTATGTCAGGTCTCACGAATACGGAGCATCGGAGGTGATCGACAACTTCGATCCGGCAACGATGAAGATCAGCTTCCTCTATTTTGGCACCCGTGAAAGACTTTCGGTCGAGGACACGGCCGAAGGTCTGGTGATTAGCTCTCTGCCAAGCGGGCAAAGCTTCACCTTCACCGGTGTGTCGAAAGCGGACTTGATCCCCGCCAACCTCGAATTCCACTTCGACCAGGTTATGGAAGACAATCTCGAAGCACCGTTCGGCATCGACCAGAATGATGTCAGCCTGGTTTCCCGGGCGGACCTTCTGACCCCGGCAGCCCCGGATGGGGCAACCACGGATGGCTGGCAGGTTCGCGAAGGTTCCGGCACTATACCCACACCGGACGAGCCAGGAACGCCTACAGATCCAGGCGACACGAGCGACCCGGTGGTGCCGCCGGTAACCCCTCCCACAGACCCAAGCGACACCATTGCCCTCTCCGATGGCACCGATACCGTCGCCATCACATGGGACTGGGGAAATGTCAGCACCATCACCGGCTTCAATGCTCAAGAGGATCGTTTCGACTTCGGCAGCCTGCCGAAGGGCGATATTCAGATCACCGAAGCTGGCGATGACCTTGTGATCAACGTCCTCAACAACGGCGGGCATGCCTATATTCTTCAAGGTTTGCAGGCCGAAGATCTGTCGCTCGACAACCTTCAGGCACCAAGCTGGAGCGATGCGATCACTGGAGAGGATGGCGTAATCGATCAGCTGATCGGACTGGGCAATACAGATTTGAGCGTGCTCTGACCCGATACTCCCCGAATGTTCGATGCCGCGGGCCCAGCCCGCGGCATTTTTTCGTCTGCAAGCTGGAAATCCGCTTTGCCAACAGGCTAAACGCACCGTTAACTCTTGTAGAACACAATAAGAACAGGTAATGTACGTTCTTGATTTGTACCACTGCCGGACCGCAACGGAGACTGGCCACCATGTTGACACGCAAGCAGTATGAACTGCTGATGTTCATCCACGAAAGGCTCAAGGAAACCGGGGTTCCGCCGTCCTTCGACGAGATGAAGGACGCTTTGGACCTCAGATCGAAGTCCGGCATCCACCGGTTGATCACCGCTCTTGAAGAGCGCGGCTTTATCCGGCGGTTGCCGAATCGGGCCAGGGCGATGGAAGTGGTCAAACTGCCTGATTCAATTGCGCCCGGTCTTGGCGCACCGCGGCCAAGGGGGAGTTTTTCGCCCGAAGTCATCGAAGGCTCCCTGGGCAAGCCCAAACCCGCGCCGGCGCCCGTCGTGGCGGAACCGGCAAGCGCGACGGAAATTCCGGTCATGGGCCGGATCGCCGCAGGCGTACCGATTGAGGCAATCCAGTCCCATTCGCATTCCATCACGGTCCCGGCCGAACTGCTTGGCAAGGGCGAACACTATGCGCTCGAGGTGCGCGGCGATTCGATGATCGAGGCCGGCATCCTCGATGGCGATACGGTGCTAATCCGCAAATCAGACAGCGCAGACAGCGGCGACATCGTGGTTGCGCTCGTCGATGACGAGGAAGCGACACTGAAGAGGCTGCGCAAAAAAGGCGCCTCAATCGCGCTGGAAGCTGCAAACCCGGCCTATGAAACCCGCATTTTCGGCCCCGGGCGGGTTCGGGTCCAGGGCAAGCTGGTGGCACTGTTCCGCCAATACTAGGGCTGTGCCGCATGATTTCTGCAGACCCGTCTTCCGGGAAACCGGTTTCTTGGGGCACCGTTTCCGGATTTCTGGCGGGTTGCGGATGTCGGTTGCGGTTTGAATTCTGCCTGCGCGCGGCCCGTTGTGTCCTGTTCTCTTGGCGGTTCAGCGATGCCAGGGCCGCGGCGGGGCTGACCGGGCTGTTTTGACACGGATGATCACCGGCTTGGGGCCGGCGGCATTTCGTGTTTCTGCACTTTCGCTTGTTTTCGTTTGGAATTGCCCAACCTTGGCTAGGCCGGCAGATGTGCCGGTCAGCCCGTCTGGTCTGGCGGCCGGTTGCCGCGGCGGTTCGAGCCAGATCGACACTGCGCCAAATAATTTGCGCTTTGGACCATCGAGCACCAGGGCCGCTTCGCAATCGGCGGGGGCAACCAGATCTGTCACGATTACATCGGCAAACCTGCAATCCGCCAGCAAGGCGCTTGGAGATGCCGGCAAGGCAATCGCGAGCGGAGCGGCACCAAGGCCAGGACCGCGTTCTGCGGCGAAAGCATGAACAACGCAGCCTTTGTCGTCACACCTGATCTGATCCGCCGCCATCTTGTGATGGGCAAATTCCCTCTCGCCTAAACCAGCTTGCTCGAGCATGGCCTGCGCCCCGAAACTGGACCGTCTCGCGTTCACCTTGAGCACACCATGCCTGTCGTAGGCCGCGAGCAATTTGCCCCGCTCGGAGATTGTGATATCGGGCGGACGGGCTGCGACAAACAGCGCTGCCGCCAAGGCTGCAGGTAACAGGGCCACGCCCTTGAGCGGCCCTTTAAGAAGCAAGCCGCTGAACAGGGCGGCGACAGCAACTCCGGTTGCCATGGCGGAAGGCGGCACCACCTGCCCCTCGCCGCCAAACCCGATTGCGGTCTCGCTCAAAGACGCGGTCCAGGCTGCGATGGCCAGCAAGAGGTCCAGCGCCCACGCCATGAGGGAAAGCGGCAGGCTGGCGAGCCCAAACGGCATGAGTACGAGCGCGAGCACGCCGGCCGGCATGACCAGCAGCGAGAACACCGGCATGCCCAGCATGTTGCCGGCAAGCCCCATGGGTGCGACACGCCCGAAATGATAGGCTCCGATAAAACCTGTCGCCGCTCCGGCCACAAGCGAGGTGATCAGCAGCCCGCCGATCCATGTTCCGGTCTTGGACGCAATGTGGAGCGGGACCCCGCGCCGGGGCTGCCGGTGCACCCGCTTGTCCGGCTTGGCAACCCATCCCTCATAGACCGCCACAAGACAGAGCACAGCGGCAAACGACATTTGAAAACCCGGATAAAACAACCGTTCGGGCCCAAGAACCAGCAACGCAAGCCCTGCCAAGGCGACACTGCGCAGTGTCAGTCCGCGGCGCCCGGTCAATATGCCCAAAAACACGAGGGCAATCATGATGAACGACCTTTGTGTAGCCACAGATGCGCCGGACAAGCCCAAATAAACGATGGCGGCAACGAGAGCAACGCATGCCGCGATACGATGGGTCGGAAGACTGAGAGCTGCCCTTTCACTGAAAGACAAGAGGAACAAGACAGCTGCGAATGCGCCGCCTGCAAACAAGGCCATATGCAGCCCGGATATCGCAAGCACGTGGGCCAGTCCCGCCGCGCGCAGCGCTTCTTCGCCCTCTTCGGAGAGCCCGCTTCTGTCACCGACAAGAAGCGCCACCACAAGCGCTGATGCGTCTCCGGCAGGCAAAAGAGCTCGGATCTGGGCAGCAATCTCCTGTCTGCCGTTATCTATCAAGCGCCTGATTGAAAGAGTGGTTTGGGCCGGATCGAGGATGTCGGGCGGGCCAAAACTGAAACCGGTCGCTCCAAGACCCTGAAAATAGGCCCGAAAGGAGAAGTCATATCCGCCTGGACGTACCGGGCCGGCCGGCGGAAACAACCGGGCACGGAACCGAATGCGGTCGCCCGGGCCCGCCTGTGACGTGTCGGGCACAGACAACCGGATCCGGCGCGGCAAATCCGACCGCCTTGTATTGTCCCAGGACAGTTTGTCGACGATCCACCTCTGCCCGCGCCGGGTGCTCTCCGCCCGGGCCACCGTGCCCGTACCAGAGCCGATCACCGGCTCCGTCAGACGCGGGGCGTCAACCAGCGCGGTCCGCACGGTCATCGCCGTTACCCCGCAGAGTATTGCGCACAAGACCAGCGCCCACGCCGCAAGCGTTCCCCTGCGGTGCTGCTTTACCGTCAGGGCAATCACGGCCCCGGAGAGCGCCACCACCGCCAGTGTATTCGGCTCTTGCGGCAACAAGACATACGCCGTGATGCCCGCAGCGAAAGCCAGGACACACCAAAGAAGCCGGTTCTGCTCCCAAAGCTGGCCCAGATCGGCCAAGATCCGGCGAGTGACACTCTTGAATAGGCCCGCTCTTGGAGCCTGGGCAGCGCCGAAACGGGAGCGCCGCGCCGTCAGAAAAAGTTGCAAAGGCGCTTCGGGCGATCGTATTCCGGATGGGGCAGCGGTCTTCTCAGGCGGCATTTCGGACCGCTGTTTTACCTGGTCTGGCGGTGCCGGGCCGGACGGCCCTTGCCTTTCCACTGCACCTCCCCGTCTTCCCGCCGGCAAGCCGCGCAAAATTCTTTGCGGTGCCATCTATTTTGCCGGGCGCGGGCCTATGGTAAGACCGCGCCGGCTTTGCGGGTTCCCCGCTTCATCATGACAGAGACTTTCAAAAAGAACCATGGCTCAACAAATCGTCACGCGTTTCGCGCCGTCCCCGACCGGCTTTCTTCACATCGGCGGCGCCCGCACCGCATTGTTCAACTGGCTGTTCGCAAAACACGGCGGCGGCAAGATGCTTTTGCGTATCGAGGACACGGACCGCGCCCGATCCACGCAAGAGGCTGTTGACGCCCTGCTGGATGGCCTGAGCTGGCTTGGCCTGGATTGGGACGGCGAACCGGTCTCGCAGTTTTCACGGGTCGGCCGGCATCAGGAAGTCGTTGAGGAGATGATCTCCCGCGGCCAGGCCTATCGCTGCTATTCCTCTCAAGAAGAGCTGGAAGCCATGCGTGAAAAGGCGCGTGCCGAAGGCAAGCCGCCTCGCTACGACGGCACATGGCGGGACCGGGATCCGTCCGAAGCACCGGCCGGGGTTGATCCGGTCATCCGCCTCAAAGCTCCGCAAGATGGCGAAACCGTTGTTGAGGATATGGTCCAGGGCCGGGTCGTGATCCCGAACAAGGATCTGGACGATCTGGTGCTGATGCGCTCTGACGGAACACCGACCTACATGCTGGCTGTTGTGGTCGACGATCACGACATGGGAATCACGCATATCATCCGCGGCGTTGACCATCTGACAAACGCTGCCCGCCAGAGCCTGATTTTCAAGGCGATGGGTTGGGATGTGCCGAACATGGCGCATATTCCGCTGATTCACGGGCCAGATGGGGCAAAACTGTCGAAGCGTCATGGCGCAACCGGGGCAGAGACCTACCGCGCAATGGGCTATCTGCCGCAGGCTATGCGCAACTATCTTGCTCGGCTCGGCTGGAGCCATGGCGACGAGGAAATCATGTCCCTTGACGACATGATCAAGTGGTTTGGCATGGACGCGGTCGGCCAAAGCGCCGCCCGGTTTGACTTCAAGAAACTGGAAAACCTCAATGGCCACTACATGCGTGCGACCGATGACGCGGAATTGATGATCCATTGGAAAACCTATCTTCAGCATGCCGAGGACGGCGACGCGGTGCTGGCCTGGCTTGCCGAAAAGAGCAATGAACAGACCGCGTTGACAGCCCTGCCCGGCTTGAAAGAGCGTGCGAAGACTTTGGTCGAACTTACTGAAAGTGCGAGCTATTTATGGCGTCAGCGCCCGCTGGACTGCGATGAAAAGGCGCAAAAAATTCTGGACAGCGATGCAAAAGCCATCCTGTCGGATGTGCACGGCATCTTGTCCGGTGTTGAAGCCTGGAACGCAGAGCCACTGGAAGAGGCCGTAAAGGCTTACGCTTTGGAAAAGGATCTGAAACTCGGCAAGGTGGCTCAGCCGCTGCGCGCCGCCCTGACCGGCCGCGGTACGTCGCCGGGCATCTATGACGTCCTGGTCGCGCTCGGGCGGACTGAATCGCTCGCGCGCATTCAGGACCAAGCAAACTAGACAAGACGCGGGGGCACGCGCGGGGAAGCCTTTTGACGGCAAACCACGCGTGCCATCACCACCTTGCGCAACGTTGCCAAGGCTTTGACCAAAGCGTTAGACCGGCCTGCTTGCGGCACTGCAATAAATGGGATAGGCAGTTCCCACCATTCCTCCAGCAGCATCTGGCGGGCATCCGGTTTGGCGTTGTTTGGCGCTCAAGCCGGCCTATTCAAGGCTGCTATGAGTGTTAGAAAAAGGGGGTTACCTGAATGGCCGAACACAACGCCAAGCTCAACGTCGACGGCGGCGAGCACGCCTTCAACGTCCTTGACGGAACCATTGGCCCGTCCGTCGTGAACATTGCGTCCCTTTACAAGGACACCGGGATGTTCACCTACGATCCAGGGTTCACATCCACCGCCTCTTGCGAATCTAAAATCACCTATATTGATGGTGACGAGGGCACGCTGCTCTACCGGGGATACCCGATCGATCAGCTGGCAAATCACGGCGACTTCCTGGAAACCTGCTATCTTCTGCTCTACGGTGACCTGCCGACGAAAACCCAGAAAGACGACTTCGTCCATCGTGTCACCTACCACACGATGATCCACGAGCAGATGAACCGCTTTTTTGCCGGCTTTCGCCGCGATGCGCACCCGATGGCCATCATGTGCGGTACAGTCGGCGCATTGTCCGCATTCTATCACGACAGCACCGACATCGCCGACCCGCACCAGCGCATGGTCGCATCTCTGCGCATGATCGCGAAAATGCCAACGATCGCCGCCATGGCCTACAAATACCACGTCGGCCAGCCGTTCGTTTATCCGCGCAACGATCTCGACTATTCCTCGAACTTCCTGCGCATGTGTTTTGCCGTGCCTTGTGAGGAATACAAGGTCAACCCGGTGCTGGCCCGCGCGATGGACCGGATCTTCATCCTGCATGCAGACCACGAACAGAACGCGTCCACATCGACTGTCCGGCTCGCCGGCTCGTCGGGCGCCAATCCGTTTGCCTGCATTGCAGCTGGTATTGCCTGCCTTTGGGGTCCCGCCCATGGCGGTGCAAACGAGGCGGCGCTCAACATGCTGTCGGAAATCGGCAGCGTTGACCGCATTCCGGAATTCATCGCCCGCGCGAAGGACAAGGACGACCCGTTCCGCCTGATGGGCTTCGGACACCGCGTCTACAAAAACTACGACCCGCGCGCCAAGATCATGCAGAAGACCACACATGAAGTTCTCGGCGAACTTGGCATCAAGGATGATCCGCTTCTGGACGTTGCCATGGAGCTGGAGCGCATTGCGCTGAGCGACGAGTATTTCATCGAGAAAAAGCTCTACCCGAACATCGACTTCTACTCCGGCATCACCCTGCGTGCGCTCGGTTTCCCAACCAACATGTTCACTGTGTTGTTTGCGCTGGCCCGCACCGTCGGCTGGATCGCCCAGTGGAAGGAAATGGTGGAAGATCCGTCTCAGCGTATCGGCCGCCCACGCCAGCTCTACACCGGCTCGCCAAAGCGGGACTATATACCAACCGAACAGCGCAGCTAAGTCTCGGATAGTCGACCTAAACAAAAACCCCGGATCTGTGGTCCGGGGTTTTTTGTTGTCCGTTTCCCGTCTTTTGCCGAGCTGGCCGTACGTGCTCGCGTCCAATTGCAAAAGCTTCTCCGGCAATTTATCTCATCGGCTGTGGAAGCTTTTCGGTCCCTACTGGCCGCTGAGTGAGTTCCCTTCTTTGGCTTTTTCTTCGGGCGCACCCGAGGGGCTTAAAAGCGTTCAGGCGTTGTACTCACGCCGTACTCCCGGGAACAATATGATGTCTGCATCACGCTGAGGTTTTCTCTTGGATGCCATGGAAACTCTTGTCCGCACCCGCGTATATTGGCGCGTGGCAGAGGTGAAATCGAGTAAGGTGCCCATAATCTCCTCCATTGGTTCGTTGCACTTATCCGATGTCATGAACATGCAACCAATCGGCAAAACCGGCTGTGATACCTGTCACGTTTCATGCGGTGACGGCCTTGCCATAACGAATGCGTCCGGCTTGACGGCATCTTGCGATTGGGCTGGACGGCCAACTGTGCCACTTGAAAACCAATGGAGCCCACGGAGCCGGCGCTCCCGGCACAGCCCGAGCGCATTGTGTGGTGGATAAAATAGCTAAGGACAATTGACGCCCGCAGTGCATGACACAACCGTCACTTCGGGGCAGTATACAAACCGGATCGGCGTTTTAGGCGATTCAGCCGGATTTTTGGTATCAATGCATATCTGAAATCCCCGGACATGTGTGTCAGTTTGAGTGTGGATAATCCGGATTGGAGACAAGGGATATGACAGCAAAACGGGCCACATGGCAGATGGCAGTTGCCGTCGCGGCGGCGCTCTTGACGGCACCGGCCTCGGCCGCGACCTGTATCACCAGCAAAGGCCAATTCAACGCCTATAAACAGCAGCTGGCGCAACAGGCGACGCGGTCAGGTGTCGGACAACGGGGATTGCAGGCCCTGCAACAGGCAAAGCTTTCCGGCATTACGTGGCGGTTTGAATCAAATCCCGCCTCGCAATCCAGTATGCGTTACCGCAGTCCGGAACAGTTTTTGAAAAGCCGGTTTTCGAGCGTGAATTCATTTGTATCCAATGCCAAACGCCGGCTGCAGCAAAACGCCCGGCTGTTCCAGTCCATTGAGCAGCGCTACGGCGTGCCGGGCTCGATCCTGGTGGCGATCTGGGGTTATGAGACAAGTTGGGGCGGCTACACCGGCAAAACGCCGATCGTCAACGGCGCTGTCACGCTGGCCTCCTATTGCCGCCGGCACCCGCGCTTTGAAGATGATGCGATCGCCGCGCTACAGCTGGTCGACCGGGGGCTGATCAATAACAACAGCCGCGGCGGCCCTTCCGGTGAATTGGGCCACATGCAGTTTCTGGCCGGAAACTGGGTCCGCTTTGCGGTGGACGGCAACGGCGATGGCCGTGCGGATCCAAACAATGCGGCTGACGCCCTTGCAACAGCTGCGAACATGCTGCGCCGCAATGGCTGGCGCGGCGGACGGTCTTTCGCTGACGGGTCTGCGAACTTCCGTGTCTTGTCCACGTGGAACGACAGCGGCAATTATCAGCGCGCCATCGCATATGCAGCCGGCTTGATTGATCAGTAAACGCTGGCCATCGGTTGGACTTCACGTGTAAGAACCAACAAAAAGGGCGCCAGCTGGCGCCCTTTTTACGTCAAACAAGCGACGCTTTAGCCAAGTCTTGCGAGCATGTGCTCGGCAACCCTTTCAGAACTTGCCGGGTTTTGGCCGGTGAAGAGGTTGCCGTCTTCAACCGCAAAAACTCCCCAGTCCTCACCATTCTCGTAAAGGCCACCTTTTTCCTTCAAAGAATCCTCGAGCAGGAACGGCACCACGTCTACAAGCCCAACGGCCGCTTCTTCGGAGTTCGTGAATCCTGCGACTTTCCGGCCCGACACCAGGGCCGCACCGTCTGGTGCCTGTGCATTCAGCAGCACAGCAGGTGCGTGGCAGACTGCGCCAACAGGTTTTCCTGCGCCGAAGAAGGTCTCGATCAAGGCAATCGAGGTTTTGTCATTCGTCAGATCCCACAGCGGGCCGTGGCCGCCCGGATAGAAAATGGCATCGAAGTCATCTGCCTTCACTTCAGACAATTTTACCGTGTTGGCGAGCTTATTCTGAGTATCCGGATCTGCGTCGAACCGGCGCGTCGCCTCGGTCGCGGCGGAGGGGTCTGCGCTTTTCGGATCGATTGGCGGCTGACCACCCTTCGGCGATGCCAGCGTGATGTCTGCCCCAGCGTCTTTGAAAACATAATAGGGCGCAGCGAACTCCTCGACCCAAAAACCGGTCTTTTGGCCGGTATCGCCGAGGTCTTCGTGGCTGGTAAGAACAATCAGGATCTTTTTGCCGGCTGCATTGGCCATTGGTAACTCCTTGGTCGAATTGTCTGCGCTTGAAACGCTGACCTTCATTTAGTTTGGAACAATCTTCCTTCCAACGCGCATATTTCTGACTATAATGTCAAAAAAATTCTGACAATAATTTTGGAACTTATGGACGTCTCCTTTGAGCAGCTCAAAAGCCTGATCGTCTTTGCGACCGTGGTGGAACGTGGCACGTTCAGTGCAGCCGGACGCCAGCTCGGCCTATCGCGTGCCGTGGTGAGCTATCACATCAACAAACTGGAAAAGCTATACGGGCTGCGTCTGTTCAACCGCTCCACCCGAGTTCTGCATCTGACCGAAGCGGGTGAAAAGCTATCCGTGCACTGCCGTGTCATCATGGCCGAAGCCCAAGCGGCCAAACATGCCGTTGAGCGGTTTAAGAGTGAACCGGAGGGTTCACTTCGGCTCTCCTGCCCGGTCAGCATTGGCTTGGAACGGATGGTTCCCATCTTGAGTGCATTTCGGCAGCTGTATCCAAAGATCAGTCTGAACGTCAGTTTCACCGACGCAGTCGCCGACATTCTGCAGGACAGCATTGACCTCGCCATACGTGGCGCGCCCCTGCCCGATTCCGGTTTGCAGGCAACCCGTCTGGCACGCATAAAGACCTGCCTGTGTGCCGCACCAGGCTATCTCAAGGCCCATGGCCGTCCACAAACGGTCGATGAGCTCTTGCAGCATGAGTGGGTGGTCTACGAGCGCGGCCAGCCGCTTGAGCTCCAACTAAAAGACGGCAAAGTCCGCCAGATCGCTCTCAAAGGCAGCGTGACGACCAACAACGCCGCAGCCCGCACCGCTTTTGTGGAAGCAGGCCACGGCCTCGGACGCATCCCGCGGTACGATGCGGATCCGCGGATTCGAGCAGGCAAACTGGAAGAGATTTTGCCGGGTCTTGCTCTGCCAGACATTCAGCTGTTCGGCGTGTTTCCCCCCGGCGCGTCCACGTCAAAAAATCTGCGTCTCTTGATCGATTTTACCAAACAGTCGTTTCAACAATCAGCGTTTCCAGCCGAAGAGGCCTAGAAATGCTGTGTGATACGGCAAGGCTGCACCCCTGGTGAGCATCATCCAGTGCAATTCGGCTTGCCCTGTTGCCTGATACGCCACAATAACAATGTGAATATTTACAATTATATAAAGGTTCGCGACCTAGGATCCCCTCCTGAAAAATGCTGGTTTCGGCTTGGGATGGGGCAATACGTATGTTTAAACTCGCCAATGACATGAAGTTTGGCAAGAAGGTCGGTGGCGGGTTTGCTGCAGTCCTTGCATTGACGGCGGTTGTTGGCGGCGTCGGTGCATTTGCTGTCAGTAATCTGTCCGACCGGATTGAAGTAACAGGGTATTCAACCTCGGCCATTGCCACCCTTCAGGATCTGTCCGAAAAGCGGGAGGACTTTCTGTCACGCGCCGATCAATCAGCAGCAACGGCAACGCTTGACGGGATTGCAGAGCTCACAAACGCCCTCGACCTGCTTGAGGAAAACCTACAGGGTGATCCTGCCGCAAACGCCTCGATCGGAGAAGCCCGGGAGGCGGTCTCCGGTTTCCGCGCTGCTTTTGAACGCATAATATCGCTGAAAGCAGAACAGGGCGAAAAACGCGCCCTGCTCGATGCTGTACTGGGTAACCTGGAACAAACCGCGCGCGCCATATCCCAGGCCGCAGCAGGCGAGCGCGGGAGTTTGAGCGCAAAGGATGCAACGGCGCGAGAAACGCTATTTTCAGCCAATAAAATTGGTCAGGCAGCCGCCGGTTTTCAGGAAGAGGCACTGACCCTGCAGAACCTTTTCAACGCCGCTGCCAACAACGCCGCACAGCTTGCCGCAGTGACGGACCGTGTCACTGCGCTGGTTCCCGCGGCACGCGAGATTGCAGCGACCGAAATGGAAGGGGTTGACCCCGCAAGCATGCGCGCACTTGCGGAACGCACCCAATCTCTCGCTGAAACACTGAACGAGCTGACCACCACCAAAGACTATATCAAGATCTTTGACCTGACCGATGCTACCAAGCTTGGCTTTGCCGAAATCGACAAGCTGACCAAGACCATACGCGCCGACGCGGACAAAGCGGTTGATCGCGTCTACAACGCGGCCGCACAAGCCAGTGCCCAGTTCAAAGAGGTCGACAGCATCTCCGACACGGCAGCCCGCCTCAACACGGAAGCCCTGACCGTCAAGGCCGCCTCCCTCGCCTTCTTGCTCAACCCGGTGGCCGATACAAAATCCGCGGTATTGGATTGTCTTAGCACCATCAAAGACACCGAAGCCGACCTCTTGGCCAAGGCTGCGAATTATCCGGGAATTGCCGAACAAGCCGAGGTAATCAACCGGTCCTTGTCGATCTTCAGCCTGTCTTTCGAAGAATTGGCGGGGGGGCGCATGCGCCTTGCTGACGAAAGCAACCAGCTTCAACGTCTTGCCGCGAATGTCCAGGCGCTGATTTCCCGGATTTCCTCAGATCAGACCCTTGCGGCGCAGACGTCGAGCAGCCAAGCGCTCGGCACCATTGGTGTTTCGGTTCTTCTGGCTATTGCGGCTGGCATCGGGTTGGCCTTTGCCCTCAACTATGTTGTTACCCGTCCAATCATACGCACAACGGAGACCATGTCCCTCCTCGCCAAGGGGGATACCAATGTCATGATCGGTGACACTGAACGCGGCGATGAGATTGGCGACATGAGCCGCACTGTCGAGGTGTTCAAGGCCAACGCAGTTGAACGTGCCCGTCTCGAACAGCAAACCGCTCAGGAAGAGGCTGTTCGCAAGGCGCGGCAGACCAAGATCGAAGACTTGATATCCAGCTTCCGGGCCCGGTCTTCGCAGGTCTTGTCGTCGGTGAGCGAAACCGCGGCGGGCCTCGACGAAACCGCACGGGCACTCACCGAGATTTCCCGAGAAAGCTCCGGATACGCCGCGCATACCGTTGAAGCAACCAACGAAGCCACACAAAATGTGCAAACTGTGGCCAGTGCGGCCGAAGAATTGGCGGCCTCTATCGGGGAGATTTCCCGGCAAGTCAGCCAGACAACACAGGTTGTCGACAAGGCAACCCTCGGAACGCGTTCAACAAACCAGAAAGTGGAAACCCTTGCAGCCTCTGCAACCAAAATTGGCGAAGTTGTGAGCCTGATCCAAGCTATTGCCGAGCAGACAAACCTGTTGGCGTTGAACGCGACAATTGAGGCCGCCCGCGCCGGAGAGGCTGGAAAAGGGTTTGCTGTGGTTGCAGCAGAAGTCAAGGAACTGGCAACCCAGACCTCCAAGGCGACAGAGGAAATCAGCACGCAGATTTCGGAGATCCAGAACGCAACCACCGACACCGCCGACGCGATTTCCGGAATCTCTAAGATCATGGAAGAGGTGAACAGCTATACGTCTGCGATCGCAGCCGCCGTGGAACAACAAGGTGCCGCTACAACCGACATTTCGCAGAACATCCAGCGTGCGGCAGAAGGCACCGGACAGGTCAAAGGCAACATGAGCCAGCTGTCCCGTGCTGTCGGCCAGACCAATCAGTCCGCAGACATGGTGTTGAGCGCCTCTGGCGAACTGACGGAGAAAACCGATCTGTTGAAACGCGAAGTCGAGGACTTTCTCACCGACGTGGCATCGGCATAAACCAAGCAGCCGGTCTGGTGTGCGCTAGGGCCCTTCGCTGACCGGCGGCGCTGTCATGCACTGAATGACGACATCTGCCGCGGCCCGGCTTTGGCTATAGCCATCGGGCAAACGCATGGCTGCATCAAGGCGTGCAAACGCTGCCTGCTGGCGCGCACGTTCCGGACTGTCCTTGAGCAAGTCCACCAGATGGCTGCTCAACGTATCCGGGTCGGCATCATCATCCAAAAACTCGGGGACAGCCTTTTCGCCGAGAACAATATTCGGCAGCACCATGGAATCAACGCTGGAGAATTTGAAGATCGCATTGAGGTCCTTCAAACGCCGGAAAAACCAATCGACCTTATAGGCAATCACCATCGGAACGCCTGCAAGCGCCAGCTCCAGCGATACTGTTCCGGAAGCTGCAAGGGCTGCATGCGCGCGCCGGAACGCTGCTCTTTTTGCCTTCACGCCAAAGACGATTTGCGGTTTGACCGGCCAGTCTGCAATCGCTTCCCGGATCCGGTCTTCCAGATGCGCAACCGCGGGCAATAGAATCTCAAGGTTTTCCTGTTGAGCTGCCGTTTTGGCAACAGCGTCCTTGAAAACAGGCAGCAACCGCGTGATCTCGTTGCCCCGGCTTCCTGGAAGAACCAGAAGGACCGGGCTGCCGTCCCGCAACCTGGACCGTTCTCCAGCCGCCGGGCGCAGTGCATGAACATTTTCGCTCAAAGGATGGCCGACATAGTGGGTACGAGGTCCGCCGAGACGTTCATGGGCCTGCGGCTCAAACGGCAAGAGCGCCAAAAGTTCATCGACATAGGCGCGCATCTTGCGCGCTCGGCCGGGACGCCAGGCCCAGACCGATGGCGAGACGTAACCAACAATCGGAATGTGTGGAGCCCGTTTGCGCACCCGCTTGGCCACATTATGTGTGAAATCGGGGCTGTCGATAATCACAAGGACATCTGGATCGGCAGCGATCACGCCGTCGACTGTTTGGTAAACCCGTTTGACGATCAGCGGCAGTCTGGCAAGAACGGCCGACAAACCCATCACCGATACGTCGGACATGTCGAAAAAGCTCTTGAGCCCGAGAGCCTGGGTCCGCTCGCCGCCAAGTCCGGTAAAGACGGTGTCCGCGCCAAGACGCTCTTTCAGAGACTTCATGAGCTCGGCGCCAAGCTGGTCGCCCGATTCCTCGCCCATCACGAGACACACGCGCGCCGGTCTGCCGCTCGCCACATTCATGGTGTGCTTTTGCCGTGTTGCGCACGCTCGATTCCGAAGAGGAAAATCCCGTTTCGGTCGGCGGCTTCGACGGTTGCCTGATGCTCTGAGATCAACGCACCGCCCGCATCGACCGCAATACCGGCAAGGCCAGCTTCAACGACAAGCTCGACGGTTTTCGGGCCGATCGTCGGCAGATCCACGCGCAGATCCTGGCCAGGCTTTGCCGACTTGACCAAGACCCCGATCTTGCCTTTTTGGCGGATACGGCCGGTCTTGCGCATGTCTGCACAGCGTTGCAGCATCAAGTCGGTGCCTTCCGCGCCTTCCAAGGCGATCACGCGCCCGCCCATGGCAACCGCAGCCTGCCCAATATCGAGCTCACCCAGCCGGTCAGTCGCCTGGAGTGCCAGGTCGAGATCTGCCATCGCAATCTCGTCCGGCTTGATTTTGCCGAGCACGCCCCCTTTGGCCAACAGCTCCGGCGCCACATCGTGAATGCCAACCACTTGAAAGCCCTCCACTTCGAACAGGCCGATCACCTTGGTTAATAGGCTGTCGTCGCCGCCCCTGAGCGCTTTGATGATCCGAGGCAGTCGCTTCAGCGTCCCAATGTCGCCAAGAACGGATGTATAGTCTGGCCGGCCTCTGACACCGCCGATCAAAAGCACTTTTCGGCACCGGCGTTTGGTCAGCAGATTGAATAGGCGGCCGATCTCTCCCCACCCAAGGACCGCATCGGCTTTTTCCGCCATCTCGGCGTCGATTTCACCTTTGATCCCGACAATCAGCGGGGTGTCGCCCCGGCCCGTCAGGACTTCGGCGACCTGCCGAGGCAAGGCACCATTTCCTGCAATCAGGGCGACCTGGTTCTCAGGCTCGGAGCCGCCAAACATGTTCTAATGCCCCGCGTTAATCACTCGCCGCTTCGCGGTGTACAAAAGCGTCGGTCATCTTTCTCCAAGATGAAATCCGTAACCATTTTCACGAGCGGCTGGTCCGCGGCGGTTTCGGCCACCGCTTCGGCGCGAGCCCGCAGTGTTCCGTCCTCCGTGTCGAACAGGTCCCGGTACGCTGCGCGAAGCGCATGGATTTGCTCGCGCGGAAATTCCTTGCGCTTCAGGCCAATGAGGTTGAGACCGGCAAGCCGCGCCCGGTCACCGATTACCGAGCCGAACGGGATCACATCGAATTCGACCCCGGTCATGCCGCCGACAATCGCGCCGGTTCCGATGCGTGTCCACTGGCGCACGGCGCTGAGGCCGCCAAGGATCACATGGTCCGCCAATTCAACGTGGCCGGCCAGCGTCGCGTTGTTGGCGAGGATGGCAAAATTCCCGACTTTGCAGTCATGTCCCACATGGCTGCCCATCATGAACAAGCCGTTATCGCCCACTCGGGTAAGACCGCCGCCACCTGACGTGCCGGGGTTCATGGTAACATGTTCGCGGATCTGGTTGTTCTTGCCGATCAACAGCCGGGTTTCCTCACCGGCATATTTCAGGTCCTGCGGCTTGTGCCCGATGCTTGCGAACGGAAAAATATGTGTCCCGGCACCGACTTCCGTATGCCCGGCCACGACGACGTGCGATTCAAGCACCACATTGTCCGCCAGGCGGACATTCGGACCAACTGTGCTATAAGGTCCGACCCGCACATTTTCGCCGATAGCCGCGCCCGTTTCGACAATTGCTGTCGGATGAATGTCAGTCATATACCCTCACGCGTCGACAAGCATGGCGCTGATTTCAGCTTCGGCAACCTTGGCTCCATCGACCTTGGCAATCGCATCAAACTTCCAGATGTTCGAGCGTTGCTTGATTTTGTTGACGTGGAAATGAACCTGATCGCCCGGTTCCACGGGTTTGCGGAATTTCGCCTTGTCGATGGTCATGAAGTAGACCAGCTGCGGCGGACCATCCGTTTCGCGCGCATCCACGCACAAGGCTCCTGCGGTTTGTGCCATGGCTTCGATCAGCAGAACCCCGGGCATAACCGGGCGGCCGGGAAAGTGACCGGTGAAATGCGGCTCGTTCATCGTCACGTTCTTGATGCCGATACAGCTGTTGTCACCGTCCATTTCTATAATGCGATCAATCAGCAAAAAAGGATAACGATGCGGCAGCAATTCCATAATCCGCATGATGTCCGCGCTCTTCAGCGTCTTTTTTTCTGTCTCTTCCATTCACATGCCCCTTGGCGCAGAACACACGCCGAAAAGTCTTCTTGCTTGCTAGTTCCGTTTACGTGCCGCCGCCGCGTTCTGCAAGCTTTCGTACCGCAGCAACTTCCCGAAACCATTGTTTCACAGGTTTTGCAGGTGTGCCCCCGTAGCGTCCGCCGGCATCCAGATCCGTATTGACCACGCTGACAGCGGCCACTTGCGCCCCCATTCCGATGGTGACATGGCCGCGGACGCCCGTCTGGCCGCCTATGGCGACATAATCTTCCAGTGTGCAACTGCCGGACAGGCCAACCTGTGAGACGATGACACAATGGCGGCCAATGACCACGTTGTGGCCGATTTGAACCTGGTTGTCGATTTTGGTGCCTTCACCGATAATCGTGTCACGGTTCGCGCCGCGGTCCACAGTCGTGTTGGCACCGATTTCAACATCATCTTGAACCACGACCCGACCAATTTGCGGGACCTTGAGGTGCCCGCCCGGCCCCATTGCATAGCCGAAGCCATCCTGGCCAATGCATACACCTGGATGCAGGTATACGCAGTTGCCGAGCAGCGCGAACTGAACCGTTGAATTTGCTCCGATCACACAATCCCGGCCGATCCGGACCCCGGCACCGATAACCGCATTGGCCCGGACAACCGTCCCGGAGCCGATCTCGGCCCCTTTCGAAACAAACGCCCCGGCTTCCACCACGACGCCGTCTTCAAGAAGCGCCCCGTCTTCAACAACCGCCCGCTCCGAGACGCCGGAGCCTGCGCCATAGGCTGGCACAACAGCGTCGGGAAACAGCTGCGCGAGCACCTTCGCCCATGCGCGATACGGCTCTCTGCACACCAGGACAGCGACCCCTTCGGGCACTTTCGCAGCATGCTTTTCAGCGACAAGGCATGCGGCCGCGGCAGTGCCGGACAATTTGTCGAGATAGGCGGTATTGTCAAAGAAGACGAGGCTGCCCGCATCTGCATCTTCCACCGGCGCGACACCCAAAATTTCAATATCCGCACTGCCGCGAACAATGTCCGCCTCTGCCCAGTCTGCAATCTTGGACAGCGAAACGGTATCAGGTGTTTTGAAGAAAATTGGTTCGGACATAAGGAAGGCCATTTGTTGTAGTTTGCGCCCTACCCCTTTGGAGGCATGGCCTCACCGGTTTAACCCATTCGAGGTCAAAACAAAACGGCCGCCGTTATGACGGCGGCCGGTCTGAAAAAGTTTCGAGGAACGGCTTAGAACCGCGTCCCCCCACTCAGGCGGAAGACTTGAGTCTGATCTTCGTCTTCCTTGAGGAGCGGCCACGCGAAATCGGCCCGGATCGGACCGAATGGCGACTGCCAGCGGATGCCTGCGCCAACCGAAGCACGAAGAGCAAAGTCATTGGACTGCACTGTGCTGGTACCGCTGTTGTTCACGAGGTTGACAAGATCGCTGTCCGCATCCCAGACCGAGCCGGCGTCAACAAAAGCGGCACCACTCAGGCCGATTTCATCTGGGATGACTGGGAACGGGAATGTGGTTTCAGCTGTTCCGGCGAAATAGAACGTCCCGCCAAGGGCGTCGCCTGTACGGCTGTCGCGCGGTCCGATGCCTTGGTTCTCAAAGCCGCGAACAAGGTTGCCGCCGACCATGAATTGCTCGGATACCCGAAGACGCTCGTCACCGATCGCAGTGATGTGGCCGCCCTGAAGCGACAGAGACCCGACGATGCCAAGATCCGGAAGGATTTCCTTGTAACCGCGCGCTTGGGCTTCGGTCTTGATGTAGTAGGAGTCCCCGCCAAGCCCTGCGAAATCCTGACCGAAGGATGCGTACACGCCGTCCGTCGGGTTCAGGTTGAAGTTGAGCGTGTTGTAAACAAGCTCGTAGCCGACAAGCGATGTCAGGAAGGTGCCAAGCGAGTCACACACAGCAAGCGAGAGCTCAGCGGTGTTACAGTTCGTCACGCTCGTTGAATTGTTGTTCGGGTCGTCGTTCTCTTCCTGGAAGATGCTGTAGAACAGACGCAGTGTCAGCTCTTCTTCCCGAAGCGGAAGGGTGAACCCGAAACCGCCACCAATTGTATCCTGGTCGAACGAACGGTAGTCGTTCGCATCGCGGACACGGCGATAAGCATCAACATCAAGTGCGACACGGCGGCCGAGGAAAAACGGCTCAACGAAACGGAATTCGTAATTCTGGGTGTCCGTACCACCGCCAACACCCACGCGCACGAACTGGCCGCGGCCGAGGAAGTTGCGCTCGGTGATGGAGATATCACCAATAATACCGTCCGCTGTCGAGTAACCGATACCGAAGGACACTTCACCGGTGGCTTTTTCTTCCACCTGCACGTTCACGACAACACGGTCCGGCGCACTGCCCTGTTGTGTTGTGATCGTGACGCGCTCGAAGAACCCGAGATTGTTCAAGCGGCGCTCCGCTTTATCAACCAGCGTTCTGTTGAAGGCATCGCCTTCCGCCAGATCAAATTCGCGGCGGATAACATATTCGCGGGTCCGGTCATTACCGATCACATTGATCCGCTCGACATAGGCGCGCGGGCCTTCCTCGATGTAGTAGATCAACGAGATGGTGTTGTCGTCGTAGTTGCGGGAGGCACGCGGGCGGATCCTCGCAAATGCATAACCGTCTTCCGCAACGCGCACGGTCAAATCTTCGATTGTCTGCTCAACACGCAGGGAATTGAAGGTCCGGCCAGTCCGTGTACGGACCTGTGATTGCAGCTCGTCCGGATCGATTTCGGCAATCGACGACACCACTTCGACATCACCGAATTCGTACTTCTCACCTTCTTCAACCGTGAAGGTGACGTAGAAGATGTTGTTTTCACGGTCCAAATCAGCGGTTGCCGAGACAATCCGGAAATCAGCATAGCCCTTGCGGTTGTAATACTGGCGCAAAAGTTCCTGGTCAGCCGCAAGCCTGTCCGGGTCGTATGTATCGGTCGACCGGATCCAGCTCAACAACCCGCTTTCACGCGTCCGGATAACGTCACGCAGACGCCGGTCGCTGAAAGAGTTGTTGCCGATGAACGAAATACGCTCAACGCCGGTCTTATCGCCTTCGTTGATTTCAAAGACCAGATCGACACGGTTGTTCGAGCGCTCAATGATCTTCGGCTCGACGGACGCACCAAAGCGTCCGGAGCGGCGATAGGCTTCAAGAATATTTTGAACGTCGGTCTGCACCTTGGCGCGGGTAAGCATCGTCCGCTCTTGCGAACGCACGGCTGTTCCAAGGGCTTCGTCGTTGATCTTTCGATTACCTTCGAAAGACACCCGGTTGATGATCGGATTCTCAGTCACATTGACGATGACCGTGCTGCCTTGCGGCTGAATGCTGACATCAGCGAACAGGCCGGTGGCAAAAAGAGCCTTGACCGATTCATCCACATCGAAGGCGCTGTAATTGCGGCCGCGAGTGATCGTCAGATAGCTGAGAACAGTCTCTTCCTCGATCCGCGTGTTTCCGCGCACCACGATATTCCGGGCGACAGCAGCTTCAGCGAACGTTGAGGAAAAAGGACCGAGGGCCTCTGGCAGGATAGCGCCTGATGAATAGACGGCAGCCGCGAGAAGAGCGGCACGGTTAAGTTTCTGCAATCGCTGCATAAGTGCGCTATGCCTTTTATTGTAAACGTCTCGCCCGAGGGCGCGCTCTCAACGCGAGATTCTCAGGAACCGCCATCGTTTTACAGGCTTTTCCCAAATGCGCAACCGTCTGGAGAACCCAAAACAGATTTAAGTTGAAGGCGTTGCGGGGATGCCACGCCTCCGGTTTATCCACGTCAGATCACAGCCTCGTCAAATGCATGACATCATTCCAAGTCGCAAAAACCATCAAGAGCAGAACAATCGCAATCCCGATCCGGAAACCGATATCCTGTATGTTCTCACTCAGCGGCTTACCGCGCACCGCCTCGGCAAAATAGTAAACCAGATGCCCGCCATCGAGCATGGGAATCGGCATGAGATTCAAGAGCCCGATGCTGACCGACAACACCGCTGCGAGTGACAGCAACGGCAAAATACCCTGGGTCGCAACCTGACCGGACACTTGTGCCACACGGATCGGTCCGCCGATCTGATCGGCGGCTTCCCGCCCGGAAATCACCCCCCAAAGATAGTCAACGGTGCGCTCAGCGATGTAGACGGTCTCTTTTGCCCCCTCACTGATCGCCTCCAGCGGGCCAAAGGTTTGCTGAATGAGGTCGTCGTCCTGGGGGCTGCGGGATATCCCCAGCAATCCGAGACGCTGAACATTGCCGAACCGGTCTGTCAGCTCCCGATATTCCGGGGTCACGGTGATGGTCTGGACCGTGTTGCCCCGCTCAATTTCCAAATCTAGCGGGATTTCCGCGCTCACAGAGACAATACGCTGCATATCGGCAAAGGTTTCGATCGGTTTCCCATCGATTGCCAGAATAAGATCGCCCGATTGAAGACCGGCCTTTTCCGCAGCGCTTCCTGCCTGGATAGTCTCGACAACCGGTGCAATGACTGTGCGCCCGAAAAATCCGAAAATGGCGGCGAAAATGGCGACGGCGAGAATAAAGTTGGCAATTGGGCCAGCCGCAACCACAGCGGCGCGCTGCCATACCGGTTTGGCGACGAAGGCCGTCGCACGCTCTTCTTCAGACATGGCGGCAATGCGATCCCGGTCAGGGACGCTGGCCGCGTTCTCGTCTCCAGCAAATTTAACATAGCCGCCAAGCGGGATAGCCGACAGTTTCCAGCGCGTGCCCTGCCTGTCCGTGAACCCAAAGAGCTCCTTGCCGAACCCAACCGAAAACGCATCGACCTTCACACGGCACCACCGCGCAACTGCAAAATGGCCCAGCTCGTGAAAGAAAACCACGATCGTCAAAACGAAAAGAAACGGCACGATATAGCCGATCAGGAGGTCATAGGCGGAGGAAAGAATTTCCATCAGGTTTCCATTCGGTTTTGCTTTGTTGAGCGGCAACAACAGCCGTGCTCGTATACATCACTGATGATTACGGCAGGTTAATGCCGCAAGGCCAGTCAAGAGTAATCCTGCCGGAGTTATATTGCCCGCAGCAAGCCGTGCAATCCCTCATTTACGACGCGCGCCGCTCCGTCCACTCGACTGCGAGCGCCCGCGCATGTGCATCCACTGCCAGAACATCATCGACGCCCGCGAACCGGACCCCGCCATGCTGCTGAAGAACAGCGTCAACGGTCTCGCCCACCAGCCTTGCAATATCGAGAAACGCAATCCTGCCGGTCAGAAAAGCCTCCACAGCAATTTCGTCGGCCGCGTTCAAAGCCGCCGTTGCAACGCTGCCGTGATCCAGCGCATCCATTGCCAGTTTCAAGGCCGGGAACCGGCCAAGATCCGGCGTTTCGAATGTTAAATTCGCGATTTTTCCAAGATCAAGCCGCTCGACTGGCGCGGACATACGCTCCGGCCATGCCAGACACCGGGCGATAGGCGTCCGCATGTCGGGCGCACCAAGCTGGGCAAGCAGGGATCCATCGGTGTACTGAACCAGCCCATGAACAATCGACTGCGGATGTACAAGTACGCCGAGCTGGTCCCGCCTAATCGGGAATAGATGAAAGGCTTCAATAACTTCAAAGCCTTTGTTCATTAGGGTTGCACTGTCGATCGTAATCCGGCGCCCCATCTCCCAATTCGGATGCTTGAGGGCCTGTGCCGGCGTGACCTGCTCCATCTCGGCAAGACTGAGAGTGCGAAACGGGCCGCCCGACGCGGTCAGAATCACCTTCTCGACTTCGCTGGCATTGTCGGCTTCGAAGACCTGAAAGATGGCATTGTGTTCGCTGTCGACCGGCAGGATGCGTACACCCATGTCTTCCGCAGTCCGCATGAACAGATCGCCGGCTGAAACCAGGCATTCCTTGTTGGCAAGAGCAAGAATCCGGCCGGGTTTTAAGGCGGCCAGTGTCGGCTTTAGTCCGGCCGAGCCGACGATACCGCCGACCACCATATCGACAGGCCTGTCGACGGCTTCGAGGACAGCTGTCTCTCCTGCACCGGTTGCTATCCCTGACCCGCTGAGCGCACTGGACAAGGCCAGCCCACTTGCTTCGTCCGCGCAAACGGCACAGTCCGCATCAACGGCACGCGCCAAGTCGGCCAGCTCAACGGCTTTTGAATGGGCGACAACGGCAACAATAGAGAACCGGTCCGGGTTGCGCCTGATGAGATCAAGAGTGCTTTTCCCGATCGACCCGGTAGCACCAAGGACCGTAATCCGCATCGGCTGATCCGTGCTTCCAGCAGACTTTCCAGGACGGCGTGCAGCCTGGTTTTCTTGATGTGCCGCGTCCATTCTCCCCCCTAATCAGCGCAGCGCCAGTCCGGACATCGGCTCCGCGAAAGTCCCACCAAAGGCCAGGCCAAGTGCTGAGGCGACAATTGCGGCGGCAACGAGCCCGTCCAGCCGGTCCATGACACCGCCGTGCCCTGGAATCAGACCGCTGCTGTCTTTTACATCGAACCGGCGCTTGATCGCAGATTCCATCAGATCGCCGAGCTGGCTGACAATTGACAAGATAGCTGCAAGGCTGGCCCATAGCCACAGCTCTTCCCGTCCGAAAAAAGCGACCAGCGCGACGCCCAACACGATCGAGGCGAGCAATCCGCCAATCGCCCCGGACCACGTCTTGTTGGGCGATACCCTGCGCCATAATTTGGGCCCGCCAAACTTGCGGCCGACGAAATAGGCGCCGATGTCGGTCGCCCAGACCACGATCAGCAAGTAGAACAGGAACATCTGCCCACCGGGCCCGGCACGGGCTCCGAGCAACGCATAGAGCGCGAGACCGCTGTAAAGAATCCCCTCGGCCGCCCACCGGGCGGTCTTGCTGCCCTGGCCCAATACAAATGCGCCGATGGCGCCCATCGGGACCAAAAGCAGCGCTAAACCGGCAAAATCCAGGGAAAAGGCGCCTGCGACCGCAACAAGAACAGCATAACCGGCGAACGCCCGCCTGGACGTATCCTGGGTGCCGGTCACCGCAAACCATTCCTTTAAGAACACCAACATGCCGATCAGCGCGATGACGGAAAAAAGCAGCCCCCCAAACCAGGCAATTGCCAGGATTGCAGGACCCAGGGCGATCGCCGACAGCAACCGGGCTTTCAGATCGGACATTTTGGAAGCGCCAGCCCCTTTCGGTTGGTCTGACGTCATTACAGGGCCTTCGCTGTCAATCCGCCAAACCGCCGGTCACGGCTGTAAAACGCATCGAGAGCCGCGTCGAAATCGGCGGCATCAAAATCCGGCCAATAGGTCGGACAAAAGTAAAACTCTGCATACGCAGCCTGCCACATCAGGAAATTTGACAGGCGCTGTTCCCCGCTCGTGCGGATGATGAGATCTGGATCGGGAATACCGGCGGTATCAAGCCGGTCTTCGATGGCCCGCTCATTCACCTCGTCCGGCGAAATCCGGCCTTCGGCAACCTCTTTTGCCAACCTGCCAACTGCGCGCGTAATCTCGTCGCGCGCACCGTAGTTGAACGCGACGACAAGAGTGAGACCCGTGTTGTTGCGGGTCAGATGTTCCGCATCCACGAGCAGCTTGAGAATGCTGGGCTCGAGATCGTCCCGCTCCCCAATCACCTTAATGCGCACATTGGCATTATGGATCTCGGTCAGATCACGCTGAAGGAAACGGCGCAGCAATCCCATCAAGAACGACACTTCCCCCTCCGGCCGGCGCCAGTTTTCGGAGGAGAAGCTGTAGATGGTCATGTATTTCAAGCCGATCCGAACGGCGTGACGCACCGTCCGACGCAATGCTTCCAGCCCGTGCCGATGGCCTTCAGTCCTCGGAAGGCCCCGAGCCTTGGCCCACCGGCCGTTGCCATCCATGATAAACGCGACGTGCTCCGGCAAGTCGCCACTAACACGGCTGACCTGCGGAGCTTCAACGCTTCGATCTGGAGTGGCGGTCATGAAACGGCCTCACGCACGGGGCAAAACAGGTCCTGAAAATCAGACCTGCGAAATTTCCTGCTCTTTTCTCTCCAGCATGCTGTCAACTTCGGAGATCATCGAATCTGTGAGCTTTTGCACCTCGTCAGAAGCAACCCGGTTGTCGTCTTGGCTGATGTCGCCATCTTTTTCAGCCTTTTTCGCAGAGTCCATTCCGTCGCGGCGCACATGCCGGATCGCGACCTTGGCCTGTTCGGCGTATTTATGCGCTACCTTGATCAGTTCCTGGCGGCGCTCCTGGTTGAGCTCAGGGATCGGCAAGCGAAGCAGCTGGCCGTCAACAACCGGGTTGAGACCGAGGTTAGACTCGCGAATTGCCTTTTCGACAGCCGCCACCATGCCCTTGTCCCATACTTGGATGGCCACCATACGCGGCTCGGGAACGGAAACCGTTCCAACCTGGTTGAGAGGCATTTGCTGGCCGTAGGCATCAACGGAAATTGGATCCAGCATGCTTGCCGAAGCGCGGCCGGTGCGCAGACCGGAAAAATCGGTTTTAAGAACCGACAAAGCCCCTTCCATGCGGCGCTTCAAATCATCCAGATCGACACCTTCTACCGGCATGTTGTCCTCACTTCATTTTTGTTTCTTGATCAATCATCAAAAGCCGGGCGCCAAGATGGCACAGCTGCGCCGAAACACAAGAGGCGCCCGATGCTTATTGGCAAAAGAATCAGCCTTCGACAACGGTATAAGTGCCAGTCTCGTTTAACACGCTGACAAGTGACCCGGGGGTGTGAATGGAAAACACCACGACCGGAATCTGGTTGTCGCGTGCCAACGCAATCGCCGTTGTGTCCATGACCTTGAGATTGCGTTTGATGATGTCTTCATAGGTCAAGGTGTCGTAGCGTTCCGCATCCGGGTTGACCTTCGGGTCCTCGGAGTAAACGCCGTCCACCTGGGTGCCTTTGAGAAAAGCATCGCATTTCATTTCCGCAGCCCGCAGTGCCGCACCGCTGTCAGTGGTGAAAAACGGGTTGCCCGTCCCGCCTGCAAACACGATGACATCGCCATCTTCCATATAACGGTCGGCAACACGTTGCGAGAAGGTCTCACAGATGGATGGCACAGAGACCGCAGACAGAACGCGGGCATTCACCTTCAACCGGCGCAGCGAGTCGGCCAGCGTCAGGGAATTCATAATCGTGGCGAGCATTCCCATGTGGTCGCCGGTTACGCGATTGCCGCCTTTTGCCGCCACCGCAACGCCGCGGAAGATATTGCCGCCGCCAACCACGACACCCACCTGAGCCCCCAAGGCCACCGCATCCGCGATCTCGTTTGCGATCCGCTGCACGATCATCGGATCGATGCCGAAGGACTGGGACCCCATCAGGGCCTCACCGGACAGCTTCAGGAGAATACGTTTCCAGCGGAGTGGCTTGGACATGGCAGCATCCTTTTTCTTATAAATTGTCTTCTAAAAAAAAAGCGCCGGTCAATGCCGGCGCTTTCGAAGCTTACTGCCCGGTGGCGGCGGCCACCTCTGCGGCGAAGTCTTGCTCTTCCTTCTCAATCCCTTCGCCAAGGGCGAAGCGGACAAAGCCGGAAAGTTTGACATCGGTGCCGAGCTCTTTCGCGAGAGCTTCAACAGCCTGTTCGACTGTCTTGTCCGGATCAATGACGAATGCCTGCTTTTCGAGGGTCACTTCCTCGTAAAACTTGCGCAAACGGCCTTCAACCATCTTTTCGATGATGTTTTCAGGCTTGCCGGATTCGCGGGCCTGTTCGACGAAGACGGTCTTCTCACGCTCAACAACAGCCGGATCAAGTTCCGCTGTGTTCAGGGCGAGCGGGCTGGTTGCCGCAACGTGCATGGCGATCTGACGGCCAAGTGCGTTCAGCTTGTCCGCGTCTCCGGAAGATTCCAGCGCAACGAGCACGCCGATCTTGCCGAGACCATCGGAAACTGCACCGTGAATGTAGGTCGCAACAACGCCGGAATTCACAGACAGAACCGCCGTGCGGCGAAGCGTCATGTTTTCGCCGATGGTCGCGATCGCGTCGGTAACCGCGTCGGTCACGCTCTTGCCGTCGATCGTTGCCGCAGACACGGCTTCAATCGAGCCGTCCGTGGTTGCAGCAACTTGTGCGACCTTGGAAACCAGCTCCTGGAAACCTTCGTTGCGGGCAACGAAGTCTGTTTCGGAGTTGAGTTCGATGACCGCCGCCTTCGTGCCTTCAGCAGCGACGCCAACAAGGCCCTCAGCCGCAACGCGGCCAGCCTTTTTAGCTGCCTTTGCCAGGCCTTTGGTACGCAGCCAATCAACAGCCGCTTCCATATCACCGTCTGTTTCTTTCAGAGCGGTTTTGCAGTCCATCATGCCAGCGCCGGATTTCTCGCGGAGCTCTTTTACCATCGCAGCGGTAATGCTCATCGATTGCCTCGTGGATGGGGGGTTTAAGATATGACCCGGTTTAGCCGACAGCTTCCGGTGTCTTTATGACGGGTCTGCAACAAAATGCAGCCCCTGGGGTAAATTCAACAAGTTCCTGACGCAGAACGGGCCTACGCCAGGAACACTATCAAATTAGGCCTGTGCCGCAGCCGCATCGGCTTCGGCAGGTGCCTCAGCAGGTGCGTCCACGAGGACCTCTTCAACCGGAGCTTCTTCAGAAGCACCGACATCCATGCCGGAAGCACCTTGTGCACGGGAAATACCGTCGATCGCAGCGCGCTGGATCAGATCGCAATAAAGCGTCAGAGCGCGGCCGGCGTCGTCGTTGCCCGGGACCGGGTAAGTGATTCCATCCGGGTTGCAGTTCGAATCAAGGATCGCTGCAACCGGGATACCCAGACGGCGGGCTTCCTGAATGGCGATTGCTTCGCGGTTGGTATCGATCACGAACAGAAGGTCCGGGATACCGCCCATGTCCTTGATGCCGCCCAGGTTCCGCTCAAGCTTTTCGCGCTCACGGTCCATGAACAGACGCTCTTTCTTGGTCAGCGCGTTGGCCGCGTCGGAACCAAGAGTTTCTTCGAGCTTGCGCAAACGCTGGATCGACTGGGAGATGGTCTTCCAGTTGGTCAGCATTCCGCCCAGCCAACGGGCGTTAACGAAGTACTGAGCAGAGTTGCGCGCAGCATCGGCGACCGGCTCCTGAGCCTGGCGCTTGGTGCCGACGATCAGAACGCGGCCACCGGCAGCAACTGTGTCGGACACGGCCTTCAGCGCCTGGTGCAGCAGCGGCACGGTCTGCGCGAGATCGATGATGTGAACGTCGTTGCGGACACCGAAGATGTACTGGCCCATGCGCGGGTTCCAGCGGTGCTTCTGGTGGCCGAAGTGCACGCCAGCTTCGAGCAGCTGACGCATGTTAAAGTCGGGCAAAGCCATGGCCCTGTACCTCCTGATTTTCCGGTTTTACCTCCGCAAGGAGTTTTGGACCAAAGGTTGGCGCATGTACCGCCGCACTCCGGTCACCGGATGGACATCCGATAAGCTCGGTATCCGCTCCTTGCGTGTGGAATGCGCGCCTTATAGTTGGGAAGAAATATTATTTCAAGGTCCGGCCTGCGCTTTTCTGCAGCAAAAAACGCGCGGGCGCAGCCGTGAAGGACCCGATACCACAGCCCGCTCCGTGGCCTTGGAAGATCACCCCAAGGCGGAGGGTGAACCTCATTCGCCTTCGATCAAGGCCTTTGCCTTTGCATAGCAAGGCTTGCTGATGCTTGAGGAGCGGGAGTAGAGACAAGCCAAAACCTTGTCCGTGCCAGCTCCGACCCCGCCGCATTGGGCCTTGATGTCATTGCCGCAGGTTTGCTGGAGCGCTGCGGCCTGATCGCTGCCGTGAAGACTGTTCAGGCTGGCGGGAAGCATCTTCTTGAAGGTGCTGCTGCCGGTCACCTTCGCAAGCTCGGGCTTGCAGGTGCCCGAAACCTTGGTGTCATGGGCGAACAGGCACGCCGATACGCGGCCCCGCCCTTCCTTAACACCCTTGCAGAGGGTGTCGATATCGACCTTGCATGCCGTCATGAGCGAGCTGGCCTGCGCATCCTGCCGGGCGTCAAAAGCAAGGCTTGCCGCGAGAACGCTGACACTGACAACAATTCCTGACAAACGGGACATGGTCTGATCTCCCGGGTTCGCGCGACACCAACATTCCACAGGATACGGCACCACCGTTTGAAACGGAAGCGGCAAACGGCTGTCCGGTTCTGAACTCTTCGCGAGCTGTTCGGTCAGGCCATCTGCACGTCAGTTACACCGGGCACAGCCTTGAGAGCACTCGCGATTTCGGGCGACAAGCGGAACCGCCCGGGCAGTTTCACCTCAACCTCGCGCGCACCTTCGTCCAGCAAAACCACAATGGTAACATCACCTTCACCGCGTATCTTCAAGTGGCGTGACAAGCTGGCAATCGGCCGCTCATCACGCAGGAACACACGCATGCTTTTTTGAACCCGGGACAGAACCGTTTCGAGCGGGTCCACCTGTTCGATGCGAATCGAAGGCTCGTCATCGCGCATGTCGGCTCCCACGAGCAGCATGACCGAGCGGCCGGGCTCCAGCACATCGCGGAATTGTTCTAGTTTTTCCTTGAAGAGCAGTCCTTCGAACTGCCCGGTCGCATCGGACAGGCGCACGATGCCCATCCTGTTCCCGGTCTTCGTCTTGCGCTCCTGTTTGGAAATGACAGTCCCTGCCAGCCGTCCGGCGGAGGCTCCCTTTTTCACCGCCTCGGCAAATTTGGACCAGGGCTGAACGCGCATTTTCTCCAAAACACCGTTGTATTGGTCCAGCGGATGGGCCGACAGATAAAAACCGATGGCGGCATGTTCCCGGTTGAGCTTTTCCTCAGCGCTCCAGGGCTGGACGTCAGGAAGCTGCAGGGGCTCCTCGCCGCCGCCACTAAACATGTCATTCTGGCCGATGGCGGCGTTTTCCTGGGTCCGCTGTGCCAGGCCCATAATCCGGTCGAGGCCTTCCAGAACCCGGGCCCGATTGGGCTCCAGCTCGTCAAAAGCCCCTGCCGCAACCAGGTTTTCCAGCGTTCGCTTGTTCAGGAATTTCGGCGAGATCCGGCGGGCAAAATCCCCCAAATCCTTAAACGGCCGATCACCGCGCACTTCAACGATGTGCTCGACCGCCTGCTCCCCGACGCCCTTGATCGCGCCCATGGCATAGAGGATCTTGCCGTCGGCAACATCGAAATGAACCTGACCGTTGTTGATGGACGGCGGCACGATCTCAATGCCCATGCGACGTGCTTCCTGGCGGAAGTCGCCGAGCTTGTCGGTGTTGCCCAGATCAAGCGTCATGGATGCCGCCATGAACTCGACCGGATGGTTCGCCTTCAGCCAGGCCGTGTGATAGGACACCAGAGCGTAGGCGGCGGCGTGGGACTTGTTGAAGCCGTAATTGGCGAATTTGGCCACAAGGTCGAAGATCGTGCCCGCCTGCCCCTTGTTGACGCCCTGCTCGACCGCGCCATCGACAAAACGCGCGCGCTGAACTTCCATTTCGGCGGCGATCTTTTTGCCCATCGCACGGCGCAACAGATCCGCTTCGCCAAGCGAATAGCCGGACAGGACCTGCGCGATCTGCATCACCTGCTCCTGATAGACAATGATGCCATTCGTCTCTTTCAGGATCGGCTCAAGCAACGGATGCAGGAAATTGGGTTCCTGTTCACCATGCTTGACCGCGTTATAGACCGGGATGTTTTCCATCGGCCCGGGCCGGTAGAGTGCAACCAGTGCGATGATGTCCTCAAACCGGTCCGGCTTCATGCCCGCGATCGCCCGGCGCATGCCCTGACTTTCCAGCTGGAACACGCCAAACGTCTCGCCCTTGGCCAGAAGCTTGTAAGTCACTTCATCGTCGATCGGCAGGTTCTCGACATCCACTTCAACGCCGCGCCGGGCGATGAGCGCCACTGCTGTGTCGATGACGGTCAGGGTTTTCAGGCCGAGGAAGTCGAACTTCACCAGACCCGCATCCTCCACCATCTTCATGTTGAACTGCGCAACCGGCATGTCCGACCGCGGGTCGCGGTACAGCGGCACCAGCTGTTCCAGCGGCCGGTCACCAATCACGACGCCCGCCGCATGGGTGGACGCATGCCGGTAAAGCCCTTCCAGCTTTTGCGCCATATTCAGCAGCTTTTCGACGATCTCCTCTTCGCGCGCGGCTTCGCGCAGCCGCGGCTCGTCCTCAATCGCCTGGCCGAGCGTAACCGGATTGGCCGGGTTGGCCGGCACCAATTTGCACAGCCGGTCGACCTGGCCATAGGGCATTTGCAGAACACGGCCGACATCACGCAGCACCGCGCGCGCCTGAAGCGACCCGAATGTGATAATCTGCGCGACCTGCTGACGGCCGTATTTTTCCTGAACATAGCGGATGACCTCCTCGCGCCGTGTCTGGCAGAAATCGATGTCGAAATCAGGCATTGAGACACGTTCGGGGTTCAAGAACCGCTCAAACAGCAATGAGAACCGCATCGGGTCCAGATCGGTGATCGTCAGCGACCAGGCAACCAGTGACCCTGCACCGGATCCGCGGCCGGGGCCGACCGGAATGTCCTGTGCCTTTGCCCATTTGATGAAGTCAGCAACGATCAAAAAGTAACCGGGGAACTTCATCCGTTCGATGATGCCGGTTTCATAGTCCAGCCGGTCCCAATAGTCCTTTTCTTCCAGACCAGGCGCCAGGCCATGTTTGTCGAGCCGGGCCTGCAAGCCTTCTCGCGCCTGGCGCTTGAGTTCGCCTGCCTCGGCCCGCTCGGCTTCCTCCGGATCCGCATCTGCACCGGCAAAACGCGGCAGGATCGGCGCCCGCTTCAGTGGGCGGAACGAGCAGCGCTGCGCAATCTCGAGGGTAGACTCCAGCGCCTCGGGAAGATCGGAGAAAAGCTCGACCATTTCCGCGCGGGACTTGAAATGGTGTTCCGCCGTCAAGCGCCGGCGGTCGTCCTCGATGATCACGCGGCCCTCGGCGATGCAGATCAGCGCATCATGAGCCTCATAGTCTTCGCGTTTGGGGAAAAATGCCTCATTGGTGGCAACAATGGGCAAGCCGAGATCATAGGCAAGGTCGAGCATCGCCGCCTCCGTGCGGCGTTCCTCTTCCATCCCATGGCGCTGAATTTCGACGTAACACCGGCCGGGAAACGCCCTGGCCAGGCGCTCCAGTCTTTCGCGCGCCTTGTGTTTTTGTTGCGACAACAGGGCAAGGCCGACCGGCCCCAGACTGCCGCCGGTCAGGAGAATTATGCCGCCGGCTTTCTCACATAAATAGTCAATGCTGACATGCGGCCGCAAGCCGGTTTCGGTGTCCAGAAACGCCCGGGACGACAATTCCATCAGGTTCTCGTAGCCGGTCTCGTTCATGGCAAGCAGCACCACGTCAGACAGCCCATCTCCCGATCGGCGGCTGTCGACACCGTCATCAAAAGCAATCGAAAGCTGGCAGCCTGTGATCGGCTGAATCCCTGCCGCCCATGCCTTGGCGGAAAACTCCTGCGCGCCGAACAGGTTACCCGTGTCGGCGATGGCAAGGGCCGGCTGATCGTCCTCCTTGGCCAGATCAAGAAGCTTTTTGATCGGCAAAGCGCCTTCCAGGAGCGATAGCGCAGAATGCACACGCAGGTGAACAAAGCCGGGCGCTGTTGTGAAGGCAACGCTGCCTTCGCCCGCATTGAGACTTATCGCTGCCCGGTCGATCGCTGGCGCGTCCATTTGTTGCCCGTCATCGCTGTTTGAGTCGCGGACAAGTCAACCGGTTCAATCCAAGCATGTCGAGAGGAGACGGACGTTTCCCCCAGCTTCAACAGGGTCAAAACGCCCCCGTGATCAAAGCTTGGCTCCAAACACTCTGCCCAGACTGCGGCACGAACCCGGCCGCAGCTCAACAGGCGGCGTCAATTCTATTGAATGTGAAGCAGAACATCGCCCCAAACGGCGATGGTCGCACCAAAGCACACCAGGGAGCCAAGGGCCGCAAAATCCCGTGCAAAATGAAGCATTATCCCCTCCGACGTAGCGTTATCAACATCATGGGAAAATTATGTTTTCTTTTTGTTCTCTTTGCAAGCACTTTTTGTTCCTATCGAAGCGGGATCGCTTCAAACAGTAATCAAGTGCTTGTTTTTATTTTGTTCTCATGAGATCGACAATCGGCAACGGCTGGCCCGGATCCTCGCTGGCGACCTGTTCAAAGGGTCTCACGCGTGGCAACGGCTGTGTGTGCAGCGTCAGCCCTGTGGTTTGAAAGGTGCGATCTTGCCGTCCTGAAGGGTGATGGCCCGGTCCATCCGCGCCGCGAGTTCAAGATTGTGCGTGGCAAAAAGCGTGGCAACGCGGGATGCCCGTACCAGAGCGGAAAGAGCATCAAAGACATAATTCGCGGTCACGGGGTCCAGGTTCCCCGTCGGCTCGTCCAGCAGAAGCACCCGGGGTGCATTGGCAACGGCCCGGGCAACCGCGACCCGCTGCTGCTCACCGCCGGAGAGTTCGGACGGCCGGTGCTTGGCCCTTGCGCCCATGCGCATGTAGTCGAGCAGCTCTTGCGCGCGCTCGGCGGCAACCTTGCGCGCCAGGCCGGCAATCATCTGCGGCATCATGATGTTTTCCAGCGCAGTGAATTCCGGCAAGAGATGGTGAAACTGATAGACAAAGCCTATGTCGTTGCGCCGGATTTCCGTGCGCGCTTCATCGTTCAAATCCGAACAATTGCGCCCGCCGATAAACACATCCCCGCTGTCTGGCTTTTCCAGAAGTCCGGCAATGTGCAAAAGGGTTGATTTCCCGGTGCCGGACGGGGCGACCAACGCGACCATTTCGCCTGCGGCCAGTGTAAAATCGGCACCGTTCAGGATATGGAGCGGTTGATCGCCTTCGCTGAACGTGCGGGTGATCCCGCTTAAAGCAAGGGCGGGCGCCTGGGTAACATCGGCCATTGATTGCTGGTTCATGGCAGAGCCTATTCGTATCTCAAGGCTTCGACGGGATCGAGCCGGGCGGCCCGCCAGGCCGGATAAAGCGTCGCCAGAAGGGACAGCACCAGCGCCATGACAAGCACCATCACGGTTTCGCCGCTGTCGATGTCGGCCGGCAGCTTGGACAGAAAGTACAGCGTGGGGTCAAACAGCTGGGTCGACGTCAGCCACGAAATGAACTGGCGGATGCTTTCAATGTTCAAACACACAACAAGCCCGAGCAAAAAGCCTGCGATGGTGCCGACACAGCCGATGCTCGCACCGGTGATCAGGAAGATACGCATGACCGCTCCGCGGGTTGCGCCCATGGTGCGCAGGATCGCGATATCGCGGCCTTTGTCCTTCACCAGCATGATCAGCCCGGAAATGATGTTGAGTGCGGCCACCAGGACGATCAGCGTCAAGATGATGAACATCACGTTCCGCTCCACTTCAAGGGCGGAAAAGAAGGTTGTGTTGCGCTGCCGCCAATCGGTGATGAAGGCCGGGCGGCCAGCTCCCTCTTCGATGGCTGATTTCATAAGGCCAACCTTGTCCGGATCGACGACATATATCTCGATCCCGGTCGCGCGGCCGTCCATGTTGAAGTAGCCCTGAGCCTCCGTCAGCGGCATGAAGACGAACGTGCTGTCATATTCGCTCATCCCGATCTCGAATATCGCCGAGATCGGATAGGCCTTGACCCGGGGCGTCAC
The DNA here is from genome assembly GCF_007830545.1 of Roseibium hamelinense. GTDB lineage: Bacteria > Pseudomonadota > Alphaproteobacteria > Rhizobiales > Stappiaceae > Roseibium > Roseibium hamelinense. Next base: position 396,938 of record NZ_VLLF01000001.1, on the reverse strand, counting down.
CCCCATGGGCGTCACATTGCCGTTCGGGGACACGATGGTGATGCTGTCGCCCACCGTCACGCCGAGTTGCTGCGCCATTCGCGAACCTACGGCAATCCCCTCCCCCTCGTCAAAACCGTCGAGCGTGCCGTTGCGCACATTGCCGGAAATAAGTGGAACGCGGCGCAAATCGCTTTCGTGCACACCGCGCACCAGCGCGCCAAGGCTTCCGGCCGGCCCGGAAACGAGGGCCTGCCCTTCCACAAAGGGAATTGCACTGACCACATCCGGCACCCCCTCCAGCCGGACCGCAACGGCGTCATAATCCGTCAATGCGGTATCGACCGGCTGCACAAGCATGTGACCGTTGATGCCAAGGATCTTTCCCAGCAGCTCTGACCGGAAACCATTCATTACCGCCATAACGATGATCAAGGTGGCCACACCCAGCATGATCCCGGCGAAAGAGAACCCGGCAATCACCGAGATGAAGGTCTCGCGTCGCCGGGAGCGCAGGTAACGTCCCGCGATCATCCATTCAAAAGGGGCAAACGGGCGCGTTGGCGGCCCCCCGGCCTGTTGGTCGTCAGCTTCGACTGTGTTCGACACGTTGATGTCCCATCCGCTTCAAAGCGCCGCCCCCGGAGCGCGAATCCCTCTTGAGAGGATCGGCGAGCCAGCTTACGCCGTCAATGCCGCCACCAGCTTGTTCAAGGTCGCTTCTGGGGACAGCATTTCCTTTTCCCCCGTTGCCCGGTCCTTAACCTCGAACAAACCGTCCTTGAGCCCGCGCGGCCCGCCAACAACCTGGAACGGAAGCCCGATCAGATCCATTGTGGCAAATTTCGCGCCGGCCCGGCCGTCGGTATCATCGTAAAGCACTTCGATACCAGCGGCCTCGAGCTTGGCATAAAGATCCTCACACGCACCATCGGTCAGCGCATCGCCCGCCTTCAGGTTGACCAACCCGACATGGAACGGAGCAACGGATGCCGGCCAGATAATGCCATCGTCGTCATGATGGGCCTCAATCAGGGCACCGAGAAGGCGGGACACGCCAATGCCATAAGATCCCATGTGGACCGGCACTTCGGTGCCTTCGGAGGTTGCCACCTTGGCATTCATTGCATCGGAATATTTCGTACCAAAATAGAAGATGTGGCCAACTTCGATGCCGCGTGCCGAAACCCGGCGGTCTTCGGCAATCGCACCGAACGCGGTCTCATCGTGCATTTCATCGGTTGCCGCATAAGGTGTTGTCCAAGCCTCCACGATCGGAGACAGATCCGCGAAAAAGTCGGTGTCGGCCGCCGGGGTGTCGAGATCGAGCAGTGCCTTGTCCAAAAACACCTCGCTTTCGCCGGTAGAAGCCAGAATGATGAATTCGTGGCTCATGTCGCCGCCAATCGGTCCGGTATCGGCTTTCATCGGGATTGCCTGCAGCCCCATCCGCTCGAACGTGCGCAGATAAGACACAAACATCCGGTTATAGGCATGACGTGCGCTTTCCTTGTCGATATCAAAGGAATAAGCGTCCTTCATCAGGAATTCGCGTCCTCGCATGACACCGAAACGCGGGCGGACTTCATCCCGGAATTTCCATTGGATGTGGTAGAGGTTCAGCGGAAGGTCTTTGTAGGAGCGCACCGACGAGCGGAAGATATCGGTGATCATTTCCTCGTTGGTCGGACCGAAAAGCATGTCGCGCTCATGCCGGTCGGTGATGCGCAGCATTTCTTTGCCGTACGCGTCGTAACGCCCGCTTTCACGCCACAGATCAGCCGGCTGGATCGTCGGCATCAAAAGCTGAACCGCACCGGCACGCGCCTGCTCTTCCTCGACAATGCGCTCGATCTTGCGCAGAACCCGGAGCCCGAGCGGCAACCAGGAATATATGCCAGCCGATTGCTGGCGAACCATTCCGGCGCGCAACATCAACCGGTGGGAAACGATTTCGGCTTCCTTTGGCGTTTCCTTGAGGATCGGCAGAAAATATCGGGACAGGCGCATAAACGGGTCTCTTGTATTCTATCAAGAAAAGGATGGTGCGCAGTCAAAGCGCAAGCCGTTGGGAAACACAAGCCCCTGCCCGGAATGCAGCCGATTTTTCCGGTGTTTTCATAAGGCAGGAAATGCCGGGGTCACATCCGCGAAGGTTAATTCAGCGAGAACCAGCACCGCCAGATAAAGAGGCAAGCACAAAAATTATGCTTAATACGACAAAAAGGTGACAAGCATAGTTTCGTCATATATGTTCCAGCCTCATAAGAACAAGGGGCGGTCGATAACTGATGATTTGACCCCTACAGGCATCGCGGTCTGAGTCTTGGGAGGAAGAACCTGCTTGGCGCACCTTCGGGTCCGCAGCCGACGCTGAAAAGCAAAAACAGCTTAATGCGTAGTGCGGGTGATTAGTCGCGGAACTTTTAAGGCAGAGCTTGGCTCTGCCTTTTTCTTTGTCCCGGCGATGGTTTTCGCAAGAGCAATGCACATCCAACAATCGCACGCATCCGGGTTACCGGCTACGCGCTCATTGGCCGGGCGTCAGCCTTCGGTGCGGTAGGTCTTTGGCCCCGGAATCGGCAGGTCATCAAGAGTCAAACCGGAATTGCGCACACCCAGGTAGCTGGCAAACACAATGCTGGCGACGATCGTCGTGATCACGAAAATCTTCTTGAAATGAGGCTTTTCCGGTGCGCCCGGTTCAGAACCGGGAAGCACCTCCCCAGCCTCCACCTGAGAGCGCTTGAACCCGAATGGCAGGACCGCGAACAACACGATCCACCAAATCATGAAATAGACTGCAATTCCGAATACGACCGACATAGGTGCCTTACGCTTGTTCCAGTTCCGTGAGAGTGCCGAGAAAATCCTTGGGATGCAGAAACAACACCGGCTTGCCATGGGCACCGATCTTAGGCTCTCCGCTGCCCAGCACACGCGCGCCATCGGCCACCAGCTTGTCCCGGGCGGCGAGAATGTCATCGACTTCGTAGCAAACGTGATGGATGCCGCCGGACGGGTTCTTTTCCAGGAATTTCGCGATCGGAGAATCGTCGCCAAGCGGCTCCAGAAGCTCGATCTTTGTGTTTGGCAAATTGATGAAAACCGTGCTTACGCCATGGTCCGGCTGAGCTTCCTTTGCCGATACGTCTGCGCCGAGCGTGTCCCGATACACGGCGGTCGCGGCCTCAATGTCAGAGACTGCGATGGCGACATGGTTCAAACGTCCGATCATTCCTCAAACTCCTCCCGGGTTTTCGGGCAAGCCGTTCATACACGGCTTACCAGCACCTTGCAGAGCGTCTTTTTGCCCCAGACCTCCAGGATCGCTGACCGGCCCGCCCGGCGGGCGGCCTCGGCCATCAGGTCCTTGTCCTTCCGGCGCGCTTTGGGCACGCTGGTCAGCGCACCCTCCACCGCCTCGCGGACAATGTCCTCCATCGGCTCGCCGTCATCGTCGGTGTCGGGCACGCCCATCAGGGCGACTTGCGGCACATCGACCATGTTTCCGGCGCTGTCCAGCGCCAGCGAGATCACCGCGCAGCCCGCAAAGGACAACTTGCGCCGCTCCTTGACCCCGGTGACTTCCGGATCATCCAGGATATTGCCATCCTTGACCCATATCCCGAACGGCGCCTCGTCAATGACACCGGCGGACCCCGCCACCAGGCGGATGACATCGCCGTCGCCGGCGACGACGACTTCCCGCACACCTTGCGCCTTGGCAAACTCTGCATGAGCGGCAAGATGCATGGGTTCGCCGTGAACGGGAACCACGACTTTCGGCTTGATCAGATTGTACAATTGTTCCAGTTCCCCGCGGCGCGGGTGGCCGGACACATGCACCAGCGCATCCCGGTCTGTAACAATATCGACGCCGATCTTCGCCAGATTGTTCATGACATTGATCACGGCCTTTTCGTTGCCCGGAATGGTCCGTGAGGAAAAGATCACCGTGTCGCCCTTGGACAAGCCGATATTGCGGTGATCGCCCGCCGCGATCCGGGCAAGGGCCGCCCGGTCCTCGCCTTGGGAGCCGGTGCACAGCAAAACGGTCTTTTCCCGTGGCAAGTAGCCGTAAGCTTCCTCGTCATGAAACGCGGGAAGACCGTCGAGATAGCCGAGTTCGCTGGCCACCTCGATCACGCGGTGCATGGACCGGCCAACGACAACGACATCCCTCTCGGCAGCCGCTGCGGCAAGCGCTATTGCCCGGATGCGCGCAACGTTCGACGCAAAGGTGGTCACCGCTATCCGGTGCTTGCAAGCCTTCATGACCTTGGTGAGTTCCACGCCGACATCCGACTCGCTCGGGCTGACACCGTCGCGCACCGCATTGGTGCTGTCACACACCAGTGCCATGACACCTTCTTCTCCCAGCTCGCCAAGCCGCTTCATATCGATCGGCAACCCCACGCCCGGGGTCGGGTCGATTTTCCAGTCGCCGGTATGCAGCACCATGCCGGCCCGGGTGCGGATCGCCAAAGCGCAAGGCTCGGGGATCGAGTGCGCCATGGCAACGACTTCTACATCGAACGGGCCAATATCAAGCCTTTGACCTTGCTTGATAATCCTCACCGGCACCTCTTCAACACCCGGCTCGTTTTCAATTTTCGTTTCCAGCATACCGGCGGTGAAGGCGGTCGCATAAACCGGAACCTTCAGGAAAGGCCACAAGTGCATGATCGCGCCATAATGGTCTTCGTGGGCATGCGTTATCACCATGCCGACGATCCGGTCGCGCTCTTCCTCCAAAAACTTGATATCCGGCACCACAAGATCGATTCCAGGAAGGTCCGGGCCGGCAAAAGTCACACCGCAATCCACCATCAGCCACGAGCGGTCGTCTTCCGGTCCGATGCCGTAAAGCGCCAGGTTCATTCCAATTTCACCCACCCCGCCAAGCGGGAGGAATACCAAATCGTTGGCAACTGCCATTAAAACTGCTCCAAAATGTCCAGGAGTCTCGGGCGAGCCCTAGTGCTCAAAGCCCGGAAGGAAGACATCGCCTGCATAGATGGTCTCCTTCCCTCCATTCTCAAGTTCAAGAACGAGATAGCCCCGTTCATCCAAGTCCAAAAAACGGCCAGTCAGCTCCCGCGGCCCCTTGACCGTGATGTGCTGGCCCTTGTGTGCCGCCCGTGCGATCCAATCCCTGCGGATAACCGAAAAGCCGCCCGGTTCCCTCCAGCTGGCAAGACGCTCCTTCAAGGCCTCACACAGGCGGTCAAACAAAAGATCTGCAGAGACGCGATAACCGAGCGCGGCAAGATCCGTGCAGGGATACAGCCCGTCCTGCGGATGAGCAACGCAATTCACGCCGATCCCGAGCACAACCGCAGTCTTGCCGTTGCTCAAATGCTCAGCCTCCAAGAGGATGCCGGACAGCTTTGCCCCATCCACCAGCAGATCATTCGGCCATTTGAGTTTTGCCAGCCCGAACGTTCCGGCAGCCTTGTCGAGCGCGTCCGCAAGTGCGACAGCGGCAACCAGCGGCAGCTCGCCAATTCGCTCACGCGGTTGCGGATCAATCAGAAGCAGACTCGCCGACAGATTGCCTTTGGGCGAAGACCAGCTCCGCCCAAGCCGGCCCCGGCCGGTGGTTTGCCGATCGGCCCGGATCCACAAATTGCCGGGATCCCCTGCCCGCGCCCGCTCGAAAGCAAGCGTGTTTGTTGACCCGGCGCTTTCATGCCTTTCAATGCGAAGACCCGGCGCCTGAGACGCCGGGTTTGTCATGTTTCGATGTGTCATGTCGAAAGAACTGTAAAGTCCGGTCAGAACAACGACCCCGCAGCGGCATTTGCTGCCTGGACGATCGGCCCTGGCATGAATGCAAACAGGATTACGAATGCACCGGACAGACCTAGCACAACCCGAAGCTCCATCGGCATCGGCTCGAACGGCTCGGCGGGTTCATCGAAGAACATGATCTTGATGATCCGCAGGTAATAGTACGCCCCGACAACCGACATCAGGACACCGATGATTGCAAGCGGATAAAGACCTGCTTCAACCGCGGCCGAGAACACGAACCATTTGCCAAAGAACCCAATGAACGGTGGGATACCCGCCAGGGACCACAGCAGCACAGCCAGAAGAATAGCCATCGGAAGGTTGGTCCTGGACAAACCTGCCAGTTCGCTGGTGTCTTCCACCATGCCCTCTGCGCGGCGCATCGACAGAATACACGCGAACACACCCAAGGTCATGGCAAGGTAAGCGGCCATGTAGAAGACGACACCTTCAACACCGGTCTGGGTCCCGGCCGCCAAGCCGACCAAGGCGTATCCCATGTGCCCGATGGAAGAGTAGGCCATCAGGCGTTTGATATTGGTCTGACCAATTGCAGCAAAAGCCCCCAGCGCCATTGATGCGATCGCAACGAAGACCAGCACCTGCTGCCAGTCGCTGGTGACCGGCTGGAAACCATCGATCACAATACGGACCGTCATGCCCATGGCAGCCACTTTCGGCGCGGCGGCAAAAAACGCCGTTACTGGTGTCGGGGCACCTTCATAAACGTCCGGCGTCCACATGTGGAAAGGAACCGCCGAGATCTTGAAGGCAAGGCCAGCCAGGATGAAGACGAGGCCGATCACGAGCCCGAGCGATGCTCCCTCCTGCGCCAGAACGCTGGAAATGCCCTCAAAGCTGATCTGACCGGTAAAGCCGTATGTCAGCGACATGCCGTAGAGAAGCATGCCGGACGACAAAGCACCGAGAACGAAGTATTTCAGGCCCGCCTCGGTGGAACGCACGCTGTCCCGGTTGATTGCCGCAACGACGTAGAGCGACAGGCTCTGCAGCTCAAGGCCCAGATAAAGCGCGATCATGTCATTGGCGGACAGCATGAGCATCATGCCGAGCGTCGCGAGCACGATCAGGACCGGATATTCGAACTTGTCGAAATTCTGCGACTTGGCGTAGGCCCATGACATGGCGATCGCGAAGAACGAACCGATCAGCACCAGCTGCTTCATGAAATAGGCGAACTGATCCAGCACGAAGGCGCCGTCGAACGTCTCGCCCATTTCGGCACCAAACGGCAGCACGAACAGGGCCGTTGCCGCGATCAGGCCCATCGACATGCCGTTCACCAGGAAGCTGATCCGCTGTCCGCCGAACGCTCCGATCATCAAAAGGACCAGCGCACCGGCTGCCAGAAACAATTCTGGCAACACCGGCATGAGATCTGGCAATTGGGTCATTTCTGACATAGCTCTTGTCTCGTCCTTCAGATCGTTAGTTCGCGCCGACAGCAGCTTGCTGGACGGCGCCAGCAGCTTCGATCGCCGCGTGATAATTGTTCAAGAGATTATCGACCGCGCCTTGTGTCACATCCAGGATCGCCATCGGATAGAACCCGAAAAAGATCGTCAGGAATATCATGGGGATCAGGATAACCTTTTCCCGCAGATTGAGATCGAGGATCGACTTCAGGTTTTCCTTGGTGATTTCGCCAAACACCACACGCCGGTAAAGATACAGCGCATAAGCTGCCGACAGGATCACACCGAAGGTCGCAAAGAACGCCACCCATGTGTTGACCTGGAATGCACCCATGAGGGTCAGGATTTCACCGACAAAACCGGACGTTCCCGGCAGGCCAACGTTCGCCATCGTAAAGATCATAAACGCGACCGCGTATTTTGGCATCCTGTTGACCAGTCCGCCATAGGCTGAAATCTCACGGGTATGCATCCGGTCATAGATCACACCGACACACAGGAAGAGCGCGCCGGAGACGATGCCATGCGACAGCATCTGGAAGATACCGCCCTGCACGCCCTGCTCGGTCATCGTGAAGATGCCCATGGTCACATACCCCATATGAGCGACCGATGAGTAGGCGATCAGCTTTTTGATGTCTTCCTGCGCCAATGCGACCAGCGAGGTGTAGATGATTGCCACTACCGACAAAGTGAAGACGAATGGCGCAAACATCTCTGATGCCAGCGGGAACATCGGCAATGAGAACCGCAGGAAACCATAGCCGCCAAGTTTCAGCAGGATACCGGCCAGGATAACCGACCCTGCCGTCGGAGCTTCGACGTGCGCGTCAGGCAGCCAGGTATGCACCGGCCACATCGGCATTTTGACCGCAAAGCTTGCAAAAAACGCCAGCCAGAGCCAGGTCTGCATCGTTGCCGGGAAAGGATGGTCCAACAGAACCGTGATATCGGTCGTGCCTGCTTCCCAATACATCGCCATGATTGCGATCAGCATCAAAACCGACCCGAGCAGCGTGTAAAGGAAAAACTTGTAGGACGCATAAACACGCCGTGCTCCGCCCCAGACACCGATGATCAGGAACATCGGAATAAGGCCGGCCTCGAAGAAGATGTAAAACACCACCAAGTCCAGCGCACAGAATACGCCGATCATCAGCGTTTCCAGCACCAGGAACGCAATCATGTATTCGCGCACGCGGTTCTGGATCGCGTTCCACGACGCCAGAATACAGAACGGCATCAGGAAGGTCGTCAGAATGACGAACAGGATCGAGATGCCATCAACACCCATCTTGTAGGTGATGGTGCCACCGAGCCACTCGCGGTTTTCAACGAACTGAAAACCCGGATTGGAGTAGTCGAATGCAATCCAGATGAACAGTGACAGGAAGAAGGTGAACCCGGTGGTGACAAGAGCCAGCCAGCGGATCTGATTTTTCGCCTTCTCGTCATCCCCGTTTGCAATCAGGATGAACAGCACCCCGACCAGCGGCAGGAAGGTCGTCAGGCTGAGGATTGGCCAATCAATCATCAGTTTGCTCCCCCTGCACCGGTAAACATTGACCAGGTGATCAAGGCAGCGACCCCGACCAGCATGGCGAATGCATAGTGGTAAAGATAACCGGTCTGAAGCTTCACAACCCAGGTGGTCACATTCTGAACCCGTGCAGCAACACCGTTCGGACCAAAGCCGTCAATCACCGTGCCGTCTCCCTTCTTCCAGAGAACGCGGCCGATCCACATGGCCGGGCGAACGAAGAGGAAGTTGTAGAGCTCATCGAAATACCACTTGTTGAGCAGGAACTGATAAAGTCCGGAATGCTGCTCTGCCAGACGCTTCGGCGTCTCGGGAGAGCGGATGTAAAAATACCAGGCGACCACAAGACCGAGGACCATCGCGATAAACGGCGAAACCTTCACCCACTTTGGCACTTCGTGCATCGCATGAAGCACGTGGTTGGTCTCACTGGTGAACAGTGCCCCTTTCCAGAAGGCTTCGTAGGCCGCTTCGTCGTAGAAGAACGAACCGTAGAATACGACACCGGCCAGAACCGCACCGATCGACAGGATGAACAAGGGAACGGTCATCACCAGAGGCGATTCATGAACGTGTTTCATGACATCAACCGGTGCACGCGGTTTGCCATGGAAGGTCATGAACGTCAGGCGCCAGGAATAGAACGACGTCAGCGCCGCAGCGACAACCGTCAGCCAGAAGCCGTAAAGCGCCATCGAATTCGGATGATCACCACCGGCGGCGGCATAGGCCGCTTCAATGACAGCGTCCTTGGACACAAACCCGGCAAACCCGATATGCGTCAGCGGAATGCCCACACCGGTCAGGGCCAGTGTTCCGATCATCATTGTCCAGTAGGTGATCGGAATGTGTTTGCGTAGACCGCCCATTTTGCGCATGTCCTGCTCGTCCGAAACCGCGTGGATGACCGACCCCGCGCAAAGGAACAACAGTGCCTTGAAGAAGGCGTGCGTAAACAGGTGGAACACACCGATCGAATAAGCACCAACGCCGAGCGCTACGAACATGTACCCGAGCTGAGAACAGGTAGAATAGGCAATGACGCGCTTGATGTCGTTTTGAACCAAACCGATAGTCGCGGCGAAAAACGCGGTTGTTGCTCCAAAGAACGTCACCACCACCAGCGCAGTGTGGGAATATTCGAAAATCGGCGACAGGCGCGCGACCATGAACACACCGGCCGTCACCATGGTCGCAGCGTGAATGAGCGCGGAGACCGGGGTCGGGCCTTCCATAGCGTCCGGCAGCCAGGTGTGCAGCAGGAACTGCGCCGACTTACCCATCGCACCCATGAACAGCAAAAGGCAGACCACGGTGATCGCGGTATCGGCCGACAAATGGTAGCCCAGGAAGGTCATGACCTCCCCTTCTTCACCTGCTACAGCGCCGACATTTGCAAAAATCGTCGATAGGTCGATGCTGTTGAACAGGAAGAAAACGCCGAAGATACCGAGCGCAAATCCGAAGTCTCCGACCCGGTTGACGACGAAAGCTTTCATCGCAGCCGCATTCGCGGCCGGCTTCTTGTACCAGAAGCCGATCAGCAGGTAGGACGCCAGGCCAACGCCTTCCCAGCCGAAGAACATCTGCAGCAGGTTGTCGGCGGTCACCAGCGACAGCATCGCGAAGGTAAACAGCGACAGATACGCAAAAAACCGGGGACGGTGCGGATCGTGGTGCATGTAGCCAATCGAATAGACATGCACCAGCGCTGAAACGCTGTTGACCACCACCAGCATGACAACGGTCAATGTGTCGACCCGGATAGACCAGGACACATCAAGCGCGCCCGCCGTGATCCAGCGCATGATTTCGATCTGATACAGCGCGGTTTCGCCATATCCAACAGAGAAGAACGCCACCCAAGACAGAAGCGCTGCGACAATCACCAACCCGCTGGTGATGTATTCCGATGCTTTCGCACCGAGCTGGTTTCCAAACAGACCGACAATCAGAAAGCCGATCAGGGGAAGGAACAGGATAGCCTGATACATGGTGTGTCCCTAGCCCTTCATCATATTCACGTCTTCCACAGCGATGGAACCGCGGTTCCGGTGGAAGACAACGAGGATCGCAAGGCCGATCGCAGCTTCCGCAGCGGCGACAGTCAGCACCAGCATGGTGAAGATCTGTCCCATCAGATCACCGAGGAAGTGTGAGAAGGCGACAAAATTGATGTTGACGGCCAGGAGCAAAAGCTCAACCGACATCAAAATGACAATCACGTTTTTCCTGTTCAGGAAGATCCCGAAGATCCCGATCGTGAACAGGATCGCCGCGACCGACAAATAGTGCGACAGACCGATTTCCATGGGCGCCTCGCCGTGCTCCCCTCGCTTTACCCCAACCGGCAGGCAGCGCGGAGGTTTCGCTGCAAGCCAGATTTTCGAATTGCGCCGCTTCGGACGCTTTTTTAAAGGCCTTTGCCCGTCTCGACTTTGCGGACTTCGATGGCCGTCTCCCGGGTCCGGGCAACCTGAACATTGATGTCCTGGCGTTTGACATTTTCCTTATGGCGCAGTGTCAGGACAATCGCCCCGATCATCGCAACCAGCAGGATCAAGCCCGCGACCTGGAAGAAGAAGATGTATTTCGTGTAGAGAACCTGACCGATCGCCTCGATGTTGGAGACCTGGTCAAGCGGCGGCATTGGCTGCGCCCCCTGTGCGACGATCTCCGGTGCAATCACCCAGGCGCCGAGCGCAAGAAGCAGTTCGACCAGTAGGATCAAACCGACCAGCGCGCCAACCGGCAAATATTGCAAGAACCCCTGGCGAAGCTCGACGAAATCAACGTCGAGCATCATGACAACAAACAGGAACAAAACCGCGACCGCGCCGACATAAACGACGATCAGCAGCATTGCCAGGTATTCCGCTCCCAAAAGAATGAACAATCCGGCCGAGTTCACGAACGCGAGGATCAAAAACAAAACGGAATGAACTGGGTTGCGCGACGCAATGACCATGAAGGCCGATGCGACGGTTATCCCTGCAAAGAGATAGAAGAAGAGCCCGCTCAGGATCATAGGATAAACCTGCCTGTCGTCTGGCCGGAACCGGCCTTTGGAAAGGGCCGCCTCAGCCTGATCGTGAGACGGTCCAAAGTGAAGTTGCGTCCAGCTCCTAACGGTAAGGAGCGTCCATTTCAATGTTGCGCGCGATTTCACGCTCCCACCGGTCGCCATTCGCCAGCAGTTTGTGCTTGTCGTAATACAGCTCTTCGCGCGTCTCGGTGGCGAATTCGAAATTCGGTCCTTCGACGATGGCATCTACTGGGCAAGCTTCCTGACAGAAACCGCAGTATATGCATTTCACCATGTCGATATCGTAGCGGGTCGTCCGGCGCGTGCCGTCATTCCGCCGGGGACCGGCTTCGATGGTGATGGCCTGAGCCGGGCAGATCGCTTCGCATAGTTTGCAGGCAATACACCGCTCTTCGCCGTTTGGATAACGCCGCAGAGCGTGTTCACCGCGGAAGCGCGGACCGACAGGTCCCTTTTCGAACGGGTAATTCACCGTTGGCTTTGGCTTGAAGAAATACCGCATGGCGAGGAAAAACGCCGACACGAACTCCTTCAAAAACAGCGATTTGGCGGCTTGATCAAGTCCCATCGCCCTGTTGCCTTCCTTCTCCGCTCAACCGGTCAGCGTGCTGCCGGCCCAATATCCGATGACCGGAAACCCGACCATCCCCACTGCATAAATCAGCCCCTTCAAGAGGCGTGCATGCCGGGCGGCAAATCCGCCGTCCCCGCCTGCCTGTCTGTTTTTCATCTCCGTCGCCTGCAGCATCCCTTTCAGGATCTTCGCGTCAAGCCAACCGAGATAAAGCCCGACCGCCGCTCCAATCAGACCGACAATCGATATACTCACCCTTTCGGCGCCCAGTCCATGAACTGCAGGACACCGGCAACGATCACGACCATGGCCAGTGACAGCGGCAGGAAGACTTTCCATCCAAGGCGCATCAACTGGTCATAGCGGTACCGCGGCACCATTGCCTTCACCATGGCGAACATGAAGAACACCAGGAAGGACTTCAAAAGGAACCACACCACGCCCGGAACCCAGGTGAACGGTGCGAAATCGAACGGAGGCAGCCACCCGCCCATGAACATGATTGCCATCAGGCCGCACATCAGCGAGATGGCAACATATTCACCGAGCATGAACATCATGTACGGGGTGGAGCCGTATTCCACCATGAAGCCGGCCACAAGCTCAGATTCAGCTTCCGCCAGATCAAACGGTGGACGGTTTGTCTCCGCCAATGCCGAAATGAAGAAGACCACGAACATCGGGAACAGCGGCAGCCAGTACCAATTCAGGATCGACAGCCAAGGCAAACCGATCGCCGTTGCCAGACCCGTTTGCTGGGAATTGACGATTTCCGTAAGGTTCAAAGAGCCGGCACACAGCAGGACCGTGACGATCACAAAGCCGATGGAGACTTCATAGGACACCATCTGCGCCGCTGACCGGAGCGCCGACAGGAACGGGTATTTCGAGTTCGAGGCCCACCCGCCCATGATAATGCCGTAAACCCCCAGAGAAGAGATCGCGAAGATGTAGAGAATTCCGACATTGATATCCGCGATCACCCAGCCATCGGCAACGGGCATCACCGCCCAGGCCGCCAAAGACAAAAGCACTGTGACCAGCGGCGCCAGGAGGAACAGCGTCTTGTTCGACCCGTCTGGAATGACCGGCTCTTTCAAGACGAATTTCAAAAGATCGGCAAAACTTTGCAAAAGTCCCCAGGGACCAACCACGTTCGGGCCGCGGCGGATTTGAACGGCCGCCCAGATCTTGCGGTCCGCGTAAAGGATGTAGGCGACAATCACCAACAGGCAGACCAGCATCAGCACACTCTGGAAAGTGATCCAGAGAAATGGCCAGCCATAGGTTGTCATGAAGTCTGACATTACGGTCCCCTGCCCCTTATTCGGCTGCTTCTGCGGCGCGCGCCTTGGCGAGCGCCGAACACTCGGCCATCGTCGCTGATGCGCGCGCGACCGGATTGGTCATATAAAAATCACGTATCGGATTCGCGAACCCTGCACTTTCCATCTTGCCTGCGCCTTTTGCCAAGGCGGTGACATCGCCGGCGGATCCCGGCTCGATCATGTCGATGGACAGCATATGCGGATGCGCCTCGGCAAGCTCGCTACGCAATTGCGCCAAGGAATCGAACGACAAGGTCTTGCCAAGAACGGCCGACAGGGCCCGCAGGATCGCCCAGTCCTCGCGGGCATCGCCAGGAGGAAATCCCGCACGTTCGCCCAGCTGAACACGGCCTTCGGTATTGACATAAAGGCCTGACTTCTCGGTGTAGGTCGCCCCTGGCAAGATCACATCCGCCCGGTGTGCGGCCCGATCGCCATGGGTACCGATGTAAACCACGAAGGCCGCTCCAAAAGCGTCCATATCCAGTTCATCAGCGCCGAGCAGGAAAACAGCTTCCAGATCGCCCTTTTGCGCCGCATCCTGAATGCCGGCGACACCGAGACCATCCTCGCCGGGCACAAATCCGATGTCGAGACCGCCAACGCGGCTGGCAGCTGTGTGCAGCACCGCAAATCCGTTCCAATCGCCGGAAACCGCGCCAACCTTGTCGGCAAGCTTCGCGGCATTCGCCAGAACCGAAGTCCCGTCGACACGCGCCAAAGCGCCCTGACCAACGATGATCATCGGCCGCTCGGCGGTTTTAAGAACATCAGCGAAGGCATGTTTACCGGCCACGACATCGGCGAGCGTGTCCGGACCTGCGCCCAAGTACTGGGCATCGTAGGTCAGCTCTGCGTTTTCGCCGATCAGGCCCACTTTCACTTTGCCAGTCCGCCACGCCTTGCGAATACGGGCGTTCAGGATTGCAGCCTCGTGGCGTGGATTGGATCCGATGATTAGAACGGCATCCGCATCTTCAATGCCCTCAATTGTCGGATTGAAAATGTAGCTGGCACGCCCTTTGGCAGGATCAAGCGCTGCGCCGTCCTGGCGGCAATCGATGTTGGCAGACCCCAAGCCTTCCATAAGTCGCTTCAGCGCAAACATTTCCTCAACAGTTGCCAGATCTCCGGCAATCGCGCCCATTTTGGCGCCGTCCAGCTTGCTCGTCTTATCAGCGATCATCTGAAACGCTTCAGACCATGATACCGCCTGCAGCTTGCCGTCTTTCTTGGCGTAAGGGCGATCAAGCCGCTGGGTTTTCAATCCATCCCAAATGTAACGGGACTTGTCGGAGAGCCACTCTTCATTAACAGCTTCATTGAGCCGCGGCATGATACGCATCACTTCCTTGCCGCGCGTATCAACCCGGATGGCCGACCCGACCGCATCCATCACGTCGATGCTCTCGGTCTTGGTCAATTCCCAGGGACGCGCATGGAATGCGTATGGCTTGTGCGTCAATGCACCGACCGGGCAAAGGTCAACGGCATTACCTTGCAGTTCAGAAGAAAGAGCCGCTTCCAGATATGTGGTGATTTCAGCGTCTTCACCGCGACCGATCAGGCCCATGTCGGAGACGCCCGCGACTTCGGTGGTGAAGCGCACACACCGGGTGCAGTGGATGCAGCGGGTCATGATTGTCTTGACCAACGGACCGATCTGTTTGTTCTCAACCGCACGCTTGTTTTCGTGGAACCGTGAGCCATCAACGCCATAGGCCATCGCTTGGTCCTGAAGGTCGCACTCGCCGCCCTGATCACAGATCGGGCAATCCAGCGGATGATTGATGAGCAGGAACTCCATCACCCCTTCGCGCGCCTTTTTGACCATCGGGCTTTTGGTTTCGACAACCGGCGGCTCACCATTCGGACCCGGACGCAGGTCTTTGACCGACATGGCGCAAGACGCTGTCGGCTTGGGCGGGCCGCCCTTCACCTCGACCAGACACATGCGGCAATTGCCGGCAATCGACAGACGGTCGTGGTAGCAGAACCGCGGGACTTCCGCGCCAGCCTCTTCACAGGCCTGTAGCAGCGTGTAGTCCGAAGGAACTTCCACTTCTTTGCCGTCAATGATGAGCTTCGTCATCGCGTGCTCTCCAAATTCCCCGCCGCCTTATTCCGCAGCAACCAGCGTTTCAGCCGGTTTACGCGGTTTGGCAATGTAATCGTCGATCCGCTCTTCGATCACAGGGCGGAAGTTTTTGATCAGTCCCTGGATCGGCCAAGCTGCAGCATCGCCGAGCGCACAAATCGTGTGGCCCTCAACCTGCTTGGTCACCTTGAACAGCATGTCGATTTCTTCGCGCGAAGACTGGCCCTTGACCATGCGCTCCATCACACGCCACATCCAACCGGTACCTTCACGGCACGGCGTGCACTGGCCACAGCTTTCGTGCTTGTAGAAGTAGCTGATCCGCGAGATCGCCTTGATGATGTCGGTCGACTTGTCCATGACAATGACAGCGGCCGTCCCAAGAGCGGAGCCCTTTTCCTTCAGCCCGTCAAAGTCCATCGGTGCGTCCTTGATGTTTTCTGCGGTGACGCACGGAACCGAGGACCCGCCAGGGATCACCGCCAGAAGATTGTCCCAGCCACCGCGGATCCCGCCGCAGTGTTTGTCGATCAGCTCCTGGAACGGAACACCGAGCTCTTCTTCGAAAGTTGCCGGCTGGTTCACATGCCCTGACACGCAAAACAGCTTCGAACCGGTGTTGTTCGGGCGCCCAAGCGCAGAGAACCACGCGCCGCCGCGGCGCAGAATCGTTGGCGCCACCGCGATCGATTCAACGTTGTTCACCGTGGTCGGGCAACCATAAAGGCCAACATTCGCCGGAAATGGCGGCTTCAGGCGTGGCTGGCCTTTTTTGCCTTCCAGGCTTTCAAGCAGCGCGGTTTCTTCGCCGCAGATATAAGCGCCCGCGCCATGGTGAACGTAGATGTCGAAATCGTAGCCGTTCTTGTTGTTCTTGCCGATCAGACCCGCGTCATAAGCCTGGTCGATCGCCGCCTGGAGACGTTCGCGCTCGCGGATGAACTCACCGCGTACGTAAATGTAGGCCGCTACCGCATTCATCGCGAAACCGGCAACTAGGCAGCCTTCCACCAAGGTGTGTGGGTCATGGCGCATGATTTCGCGGTCTTTACAGGTGCCCGGTTCGGATTCGTCCGCATTGACGACCAGATATGCCGGACGCCCGTCGGATTCCTTTGGCATGAAGGACCACTTGAGGCCGGTTGGGAAGCCGGCGCCGCCGCGTCCGCGCAGACCCGACGCCTTCATCTCATCGATGATCCAGTCGCGCCCTTTTTCCAGAAGCGCCTTGGTTCCGTCCCAATGGCCGCGGTTTTTAGCGCCTTCAAGACCCCAGTCGTGAAGACCGTAGATATTCGTAAAGATCCGATCCTGATCTTTGAGCATGTCTTCTCCTAACTTTCGTCTTTGCTGGATGCCACATCACCGGCGTCCACGCGTTTGGAGAATTCGGTCTCGCCGCCACCGGCGAGCAACTTTGCCTGGTCAACCCAGCCATCACGTTCAATACGACCCTTGAATTTAAGCCGCTCGTCCACCCAGGCGATCTCCTTTGCGCCCCAGGAAGCAATCTGATCGAAATGGAAGACACCGAGTTCATGCAGGATGCCTTCGAGCTTCGGTCCTACGCCCTTCAGCTTTTTCAGATCGTCCGGTTTTCCACCGCGAGCTTCCTTGAGCAGTTCAGGCTCTTTCTCCTCAACCGCCGACGCTTCGCTTACCTCATCCGGTTTTGCTTTCGAGACCGGAGCCGGTTCGGGCGTTTTTTCAGCCTTTTCGACCTTCTTTTCGATCTTCGGTGACGCAGGCGTTTCGGCAGCCGGTTTCGCTGCAGGCGCGGCTTCGGCTTTCGCCGCCCCACTCTTGGCTGCGAAAGCGCCTTTCACCTTATCGACCGCCTCGTCGGCCGGAGTCGGCACGCCATCAAAATCCTTGCCGCCAGCGTTGATCGCCTTGCCTGCAAAGACATGAGAGGCCTTTTCCGCACCGTCAACAACATGCGGCTCCGGGTCGCCGCCCTTGGTGTTGTCGTTGATTTCGGTCAGGCTTGTCTGACCACCTTCGGCCATTGCAAACCGGCGGCCGTTTTGCGGGCCTGGTGTCACTTCACGGCCCGCTTCGATGTTGTCGAGCAGCGTGTTGAAGCTCTCTTCCGTCAGATCCTCATAAGTGTCTTTGAAGATCTGAACCATCGGGGCGTTCACACAAGCGCCGAGGCATTCAACCTCTTCCCACGAAAACAGTCCGTCTTCGGACAGTTCGTGCATGTGCTTGGCAATCCGGCTTTTGCACACGTTGATCAGGTCGCCAGCGCCGCGCAGCATGCACGGTGTCGTTCCGCACACTTGAATGTGGGCTTTCTTGCCGACCGGCTGCAGTTGGAACATGGTGTAGAAGGTCGCAACTTCCAGAACGCGTATGTGCGGCATATCCAACAGGTCTGCCACGCGCCGGATGGCCGGTTCGCTGACCCAGCCCTCGTTCTGCTCCTGCGCCCGCCACAACAGCGGAATCACGGCAGAGGCCTGCCGCCCGGATGGATACCGGTCGATCAGCTTTTTGGCCCACGCCAGGTTCTCTGGCGTGAACTCGAAGCTTTCAGGTTGTTCCGCGGCAAGTCTGCGAACCGCCATGGTGCATTCCCCGTTTCTCTACCTGACCAGACCGCATCGGTACGGCTGGTCAAAAAGAAGCCTTGGCCGGATTACCGGTCGACTTCACCAAACACAATATCCATCGACCCCAGCACTGCGGAAACGTCCGCGAGCAAATGGCCGTTGCACAAAAAGTCCATAGCCTGGAGGTGCGAATAACCCGGCGCCTTGATTTTGCACCGGTAAGGCTTGTTGGTCCCGTCCGCGACCAGATACACCCCAAACTCACCCTTCGGCGCCTCGACAGCCGCGTAAACTTCGCCGGCAGGCACATGATAGCCTTCCGTATAAAGCTTAAAGTGATGGATCAGCGCCTCCATCGAGCGCTTCATCTCACCGCGTTTCGGCGGAACGATTTTGCCGTCCCTAGACGAAACAGGACCGGTTTCTACCGTCAGCTTTTCCAGGCACTGCTTCATGATGCGGACCGACTGGCGCATCTCTTCCATGCGAATGAGATAGCGGTCATAGCAATCGCCGTTTTTGCCGACCGGGATGTCAAAATCGAGGCCCGCATAACACTCATAGGGCTGGGACTTGCGAAGGTCCCATGCCGCACCGGAGCCACGCACCATGACGCCGGAAAAACCCCAAGCCCACGCATCTTCCAGTTTCACGACACCGATATCGACGTTCCGCTGTTTGAAAATGCGGTTGTCGGTCAAAAGGCCTTCCAGATCATCGCACAGCTTCAAGAACGGATCGCAAAAGTCCCAGATATCGTCCAGAAGATCCCGTGGAAGGTCCTGATGAACGCCGCCCGGCCGGAAATACGCCGCGTGCAATCGCGCACCGCAGGCCCGCTCATAGAAGACCATGAGCTCTTCGCGCGCCTCAAATCCCCAAAGCGGAGGCGTCAGGGCACCCACGTCAAGCGCCTGGGTGGTGATGTTCAATATGTGCGACAGGATCCGGCCGATCTCCGAATAAAGCACCCGGATCAGCTGACCGCGCATGGGCACTTCAATGTCGAGCATCCGCTCGACAGCAAGCGCAAACGCATGCTCCTGGTTCATTGGCGCAACGTAGTCGAGCCGGTCGAAATACGGCACCGCCTGAAGATAGGTCTTGTGCTCGATCAGTTTTTCAGTGCCGCGGTGCAACAGGCCGATATGCGGGTCGACCCGGGTTACCACTTCGCCGTCCAGCTCGAGCACCAGGCGCAAAACGCCGTGGGCAGCCGGGTGCTGCGGACCAAAGTTGATGTTGAAATTGCGAACTTGAGCTTCTGCCATGTCCGGCCGCCTTAATTCGTGTTGGCTTTTTCATCGCCCGGCAGCACGTAATCCGTGCCTTCCCAGGGCGAGAGAAAGTCGAAATTGCGGAATTCCTGATTGAGCTGAACCGGCTCGTAGACAACGCGCTTCTTCTCGTCGTCGTAGCGGACCTCGACGAACCCGGTGAGCGGGAAATCCTTGCGCAGCGGATGCCCATCAAAACCGTAGTCGGTCAGGAGCCGGCGCAGATCCGGATGGCCCGAGAACAAGATGCCGTACATGTCGTAGGCTTCGCGTTCAAACCATTCGGCACCTGGAAAGAGCGGTGTCAGGGAGGCAACCGGTGTGTTCTCATCGGTTGCAAGTTTCACGCGGATGCGCTGATTCTGCATGGGCGACAGGAAATGGTAGACGACATCGAACCGCTTTTCGCGCCCTGGCCAGTCAACACCGCAGATATCGGTCAGGTTGACGAATTTGCAGGAGCTGTTGTCGCGCAAATACCGCACCACATCCAAACCATCGGAGGCGGCCACCGATAAGGTCAGCTCGCCATATTCGATGGTCCAGGACAAAAGGGACTCGCCAAGCCCGAGTTCGATATGCTCAGCCAGTTCCTTGAGTGTCTCGTCCATAGTCTTTTGACCTCACCCCTTTGGGAGCCTCTCAAAGGCCGGCGGGACCGCCGCCGGAACCTCAATTCAGTGTTCAGCGCGAAATCAGCGCTCGATCGTACCCGTCCGGCGGATCTTTTTCTGCAGCATGAGCACGCCGTAAAGCAACGCTTCCGCCGTTGGCGGGCAGCCTGGAACGTAGATGTCTACCGGGACAACACGGTCACAGCCGCGAACGACCGAATAGGAATAGTGATAGTAGCCACCGCCATTGGCGCAGGACCCCATGGAGATGACGTAACGCGGCTCGGGCATCTGGTCATAGACCTTGCGCAAGGCCGGTGCCATCTTGTTGGTCAAGGTACCGGCAACGATCATCACGTCGGACTGGCGCGGGGACGCACGCGGCGCAAAACCGAACCGTTCGGCGTCATAGCGCGGCATCGACATTTGCATCATTTCGACGGCGCAGCAGGCGAGCCCAAAAGTCATCCACATCAAGGAGCCTGTCCGCGCCCACTGGATCAGGTTGTCCGTAGACGTGACGAGAAATCCCTTGTCGGCAAGCTCTTCATTGACATCCAGAAAGAACGGATCGTCGGAGCCGACCGGGTTTCTGGTATTCGGGTCGATCAGGCCTTTCGGCTTGTCGGTGATCAGAGTGCCCGGGGTGTTGGTCAATCCCATTCCAAAGCTCCCTTTTTCCACTCATAGATGAAGCCAATGGTCAGGACGCCCAGGAAGACCATCATTGACCAGAAACCAAACCACCCGAGCTCGCCGAATGTAACCGCCCAGGGAAACAGGAAGGCGACCTCAAGATCGAAAATGATGAACAGGATCGCCACCAGATAAAACCGGACGTCGAACTTCATGCGCGCATCGTCAAACGCGTTGAACCCGCACTCATAGGCGGACAGCTTTTCCGGGTCTGGATTTTTGTAGGCGATGATGAACGGTGAGATGAGCAGGGCCAGGCCGATCACCAGCGAAATGCCGATGAAAACGACGATCGGGGCGTATTCCCGAAGAAGCTCTTCCATGTCTTTCGCGTCCTTGCATATCGTTGGGACCGGGAGGTGGTCCGGGGCCTGAGGAACACAACCATCGTGCGTCGCGCTTGCCTCAGCCCTGCCGGCTGAAAAACCAACATGCGAGCGCACGCTTAGCCCACGTCCACATGCAACGCAAGACCCTTTGCCGGTCAAACCTTTGCCAGAATTGCCCGGAGCAGATCTGTGCCAACGGGTTAGTCCGGCTTTCCCTCTTGTTTTAGCGTGTTCGCGCATTTGTGCACAGGCAGCGGGCCAATTCGCCGCAGCGCAATAGCCATACCAGTATAAAGAGAATCAAACGCTTAACAATCAAATCCGGGAAAAACCGGGCGCATGCCTAGTCCGCAGACGACAAAGCCCGGTCGCCGCCGCCTGATGCAGCCGCGCCGTTTGTCATGTTTCAAATTTGGGGGAGATGTTTCCGTGAGTGGCGCGAGTGACGGGGCTCGAACCCGCGACCTCCGGCGTGACAGGCCGGCACTCTAACCAACTGAGCTACACCCGCACACTTCACGGATAATACGCCGCCTTCACTTTAAGCGTTTTGCTTTCAGGAAGGTGGCGCGAGTGACGGGGCTCGAACCCGCGACCTCCGGCGTGACAGGCCGGCACTCTAACCAACTGAGCTACACCCGCTTCGCGCGGCAACGTTATGTCGTCGCGAAGTGGCGCTGATGTACGGCGGCTGAGACATGAAGTCAAGCGCCCTCGCCTCACTAATATGTCGATTTTGTAAAACACCCGGACAAGCCACCAGTTCCGCTTGGGCAGGAAGTGTCTCCCATGTGGATAAGTCTTTCAAAATCATGCTGAAAATAGCTTACCGTACTACCGGCCCATGCGGAACGGTATGCAGGCACACCCTCCGTGAAATCAATCAGGAGCCGGACCGCCTGAGCGCGGCGGTACAATGGATCTGATGGTGTATTTGAGGGATTTTGGTGGGCGATGAGAGACTCGAACTCCCGACATCTTCGGTGTAAACGAAGCGCTCTACCAACTGAGCTAATCGCCCGCACGCGGTGCGTTGCCGCGTTGAGAGCCGCCTTTTAGGCATAATCGGATCGCTTTGCAAGCCTAATTATGAGAAGTTTTCAACAGCCTGGAAAACAGCCGCAGCTTCACCCTTTGCCGCAGCGAACACTAAGACGGCGCAAGAGCAGTGAAGCCGGAACCGGCAGCTTTCCGGGCTCTGGGTAGTCCGCCGAAATTGGCGGATTTTCATGGGGAGATACCGCAAGTGCGCTCAAGAGACACTTTATTAGCCGTCATCATGCTGATCGCTTTGGTGGGCCTGTTTGTTTTGCTGTTCAATGTCGATATTGGGCTCGACACAAAAACGCTTGGCACCTACGCCTTTGGTACGATCCTGGTATTCGGTATTGTCAATGTGGTGATCGGATTGACGACGAAAAATCGCGATTGACCTCTTCCCGTCGTCAGGTGACGCTCGCGCCGGGCCTGTAAAAAATCCCGCGAACGAAGGTCCACGGGATTTCTTTAGAACCGAATAGAACGGAATTACGCGTTCACAGCGTCTTTCAGGCCTTTACCTGCCTTGAACTTCGGCGTCTTGGAAGCCGGAATCTGGATGGTTTCACCGGTGCGCGGGTTACGGCCCTCAGTGGCAGCGCGCTCTGAAACAGTGAAGTTACCGAAGCCGATGATGCGGACTTCGTCGCCGGATTTGAGGGTTTCCGTCACAGCGTCAAAAGTTGCGTCAACAGCCTCACCAGCCTGCGCCTTGGTCAGGCCGGTCTTTTCTGCAACAGCTGCGATCAGATCGTTCTTATTCATAGCAGATACCTTTCTAAGAAACGGCAGATAGCTGACGATTCTCGTCAGCGCCGTTGCCGGAAAGTCGGGCGAAAAGCGCTTCAACGCAAGCGAAATCTGGCGGAAAACCGCCATTTCTGGCGATTTTCAAAAGAAAAGCCCCGGAAAATCCGGGGCTTTTCGATTCATTTGTGGATGACGGGGATCTTAATGGGCCAAAAGCCCGGTTGATTCGTCTTCCGAAGGGGCCGGTTTTGCCTGAGCATCAGCGGCTTCCTGATCCCACTCAATGGGTTCCGGCAACTTGGTCAAGGCGATTTTGAGGACCTCTTCCATGCTGGAAACCGGGATGATGTCGAGCGAGTTTTTCACCGAATCCGGAATGTCAGCGAGATCCTTCGCATTCTCTTCCGGGATCATCACGGTTTTGATCCCGCCGCGCAGAGCCGCAAGTAGTTTTTCCTTCAAACCACCGATGGGCAGGATCCGGCCACGCAGGGTAATCTCACCCGTCATGGCCACATCCCGGCGCACCGGAATGCCGGTCAGCGTCGAAATCACCGCCGTCGCCATGCCGATGCCCGCAGACGGGCCGTCTTTAGGCGTCGCACCTTCGGGAACGTGGACGTGGATATCCTTCTTGTCGAACAGCGGCGGTTCGATGCCAAAGTCGACGGCCCGCGACCGGACGTAGGACGCCGCCGCGGAGATGGATTCCTTCATCACATCCTTCAGGTTGCCGGTGACGGTCATTTTGCCTTTGCCAGGCATCATGACGCCCTCAATGGTCAACAGCTCCCCACCGACTTCCGTCCACGCAAGACCTGTGACCACGCCGACCTGATCTTCCAGTTCGGCTTCTCCGTACCGGTACCGCGGAACACCAAGATACTCTTCGACGACCTCTTGGGTAACCGTGATGCTTTCCTTGTCGCTCATCAAGATGTCTTTGACAGCCTTCCGGGCAAGGGTTGCCATTTCACGCTCGAGATTCCGGACGCCGGCTTCGCGTGTATAACGTCGCACCACGAACCGGAGCGCGTCATCCTCAATGAAAAACTCGCCCTCGCGCAGACCGTGATCTTTTTCCGCCTTTTTGATCAGATGGCGGCGGCAGATCTCGACCTTTTCTTCCTCGGTATAGCCGGCAATGCGGATGATCTCCATCCGGTCCATGAGCGGCCCAGGAATGTTCAAGGTGTTTGCCGTTGTCACGAACATCACGTCCGAAAGGTCGTATTCAACCTCCAGGTAGTGGTCCATGAAAGACGAGTTCTGCTCCGGATCCAGCACCTCAAGAAGCGCAGAGGACGGGTCGCCACGGAAATCCATGCCCATCTTGTCGATCTCGTCGAGCAGGAACAGCGGATTGGATTTCTTCGCCTTCTTCATCGACTGAATGACCTTGCCGGGCATTGAGCCGATATAGGTGCGCCGGTGGCCGCGGATCTCGGCTTCGTCACGGACGCCGCCGAGCGACATGCGCACGAATTCACGGCCTGTCGCCTTGGCGATAGACTTGCCAAGCGAGGTCTTGCCGACACCCGGGGGGCCAACGAGGCAAAGGATCGGGCCGCGCAACTTGTTGGCCCGACTTTGAACCGCCAGATATTCGACGATCCGTTCCTTGACCTTTTCGAGCCCGTAATGGTCTGTATCCAAAGTCTTTTCAGCGAGGGCGAGGTCGTGTTTAACCTTGCTCTTCTTGTTCCACGGAATGCCGATCAGCCAGTCGAGATAGTTGCGCACAACCGTGGCCTCGGCCGACATCGGGCTCATCTGCTTAAGCTTTTTGATCTCCGCAGCCGCGCGCTCCTTGCCCTCTTTCGACAGCTTGGTTTTCTTGATCTTTTCCTCAAGTTCCGCGATTTCGTCGCGGCCGTCTTCGCTGTCGCCGAGTTCCTTTTGAATGGCCTTCATTTGCTCATTCAAATAGTACTCGCGCTGGGTCTTCTCCATCTGGCGCTTCACACGCGACCGGATGCGCTTTTCCACCTGGAGCACGGAAATCTCGCTCTCCATCATGCCAAGCACGCGCTCGAGGCGCTCGGCGACAGAGACAACACCAAGAATTTCCTGTTTCTCGGGGATCTTGATCGCGAGATGCGAGGCAATCGTATCGGCCAGTTTGGAATAATCGTCGATCTGATTGACCGCGCCCAGGACCTCCGGCGAAACTTTCTTGTTGAGCTTCACATAGTTCTCGAACTCGGCAATCACCGACCGGGCCAGTGCTTCGACCTCGATGTTCTCACCGTCTTTTTCAGGCAGAACCGTTGCGGTCGCTTCGTAGTAGTCGGTGCGGTCCGAATATTCGCCAATCTCCGCGCGCGCGCCACCCTCGACGAGCACCTTCACGGTGTTGTCCGGCAGCTTCAACAATTGCAGCACGGTGGCAAGCGTTCCGACTTTGTAAATCTGATCGGAATCGGGGTCATCATCCGCAGCATTCACCTGGGTTGCCAGGAGGATATGCTTGTCGGTTGTCATGACTTCTTCGAGTGCCCGGATGGACTTCTCCCGGCCGACAAACAGCGGCACGATCATGTGCGGGAAAACGACGATGTCCCGAAGCGGCAATACGGGGTAAACGCCTGAGGTTGCATCCTCAATCGAGCGGTTTTCTGTTTCGCTCATTTTTTTTCCTTTTCTCTGCGTATCTGCGCCCCTGTCAATCGAATGGCGGCGACAAACACTGGAAGAACGGCTGCAAGGTGGGAGGGACTTGCGTCTTAGGCCAAACCGAACCGCCCCGTATCGGGCACGATCAGGAATGCTCAGCCGTCTCGTTCTCTCATTAGGTGGACACCGGCACCCATGGTGTCAAGGCACCGAATGCCGCATTGGTTCATTCATTGTTGACGAATCTAGACAATGTCGACCCAAACCGAACTGTCCCGTGATGCAGGTTGTCAAAAACGCAAAATGCCGCCATTTCTGGCGGCATCTGATCTGCTATTTTTGTCAGGCTCACGCGCTGGTCGCTGAGCTTTCCTCGCGGTCCTCGTAGATGTACAGCGGACGCGCCTCACCTTTCACGACTTCCGGCGAAATCACGACTTCCTTGACACCCTTCAAACCCGGCAGCTCATACATCGTGTCGAGCAGGATCGACTCCAGGATCGACCTCAGGCCACGAGCACCCGTCTTGCGGTCGATTGCTTTTTGGGCGATCGCGCGCAGAGCATCCTCATGGAACGACAGTTCGACCTGCTCCATTTCGAACAACCGCTGATACTGCTTGACCAAAGCGTTTTTCGGCTCGGTCAAGATTGTGATCAATGCGTCTTCGTCGAGATCTTCCAGTGTTGCAATCACCGGCAAACGGCCAACGAATTCCGGAATGAGACCGAATTTCAACAGATCTTCAGGTTCAAGTTCGGAGAAAAGCTCACCGATCCGGCGATCTTCGGGTGCATGCACCTGCGCCTTGAACCCGATCGAGGTCTGCGTTCCACGATCCGAGATGATCTTGTCGAGACCCGCAAACGCGCCGCCACAGATGAACAGCATGTTCGTGGTGTCCACCTGCAGAAACTCTTGCTGCGGGTGTTTGCGACCGCCCTGCGGCGGCACCGAGGCCACGGTGCCTTCCATGATCTTCAAGAGTGCCTGCTGCACACCCTCACCCGATACATCCCGGGTAATCGATGGATTGTCGGCCTTGCGGCTGATCT
The DNA here is from genome assembly GCF_007830545.1 of Roseibium hamelinense. GTDB lineage: Bacteria > Pseudomonadota > Alphaproteobacteria > Rhizobiales > Stappiaceae > Roseibium > Roseibium hamelinense. The sequence goes on along the minus strand of NZ_VLLF01000001.1, from coordinate 370,205 downwards.
TGTCGATCTCGTCGATATAGACGATGCCGCGCTGTGCACGCTCGACATTGTAGTCCGCAGACTGCAGCAGCTTCAGAATGATGTTCTCGACATCCTCGCCAACATATCCGGCTTCCGTTAGCGTCGTGGCATCCGCCATTGTAAACGGAACATCCAAAATACGGGCCAGGGTCTGCGCGAGCAGTGTTTTGCCGCAACCGGTCGGCCCGACCAGAAGAATGTTGGATTTCGCAAGTTCCACGTCGTTGTTTTTCGAAGCGTGGTTCAAGCGTTTGTAGTGGTTGTGGACTGCAACCGAAAGCACCTTTTTCGCACTGCCCTGCCCAATGACATAGTCATCGAGCACATCGCGAATTTCCTGAGGTGTCGGGATCCCGTCCCGAGATTTTACCAACGAGGATTTGTTCTCCTCGCGGATGATGTCCATGCACAGCTCGACACATTCATCGCAAATGAAAACAGTCGGGCCGGCGATCAGCTTGCGCACCTCGTGCTGGCTTTTGCCGCAGAAGGAGCAGTAGAGCGTATTCTTAGAATCGCTGCCGCTGGCCTTAGTCATTTATTCAACCCCGCGTTCCTTGGGAGGACATCTCCCCCCTTAACTGTTCAGATCGAGCCAAATTATGGCGGACTGGCCCGATATCGACGCCCGGGAGCGTGTTCAACCTATTCTTACCTGATGTCACCATGCTTCGCCCTTAAAAATCAATATAGGCTTAAGGCAAAGGTGAAAAACAGGCTCTTCCCTGACCGCGAAAGCGCGGTTTGGCAGCTCATTTTTCAAGCCGGCAAACCGCTTTTACCATTATTCCTTGCTTTCGCCACCGAGACTTGCGCGATCTGTGATCACACTGTCGATGATACCGAATTCCTTGGCGGTTTCGGCAGTCATGAAATTGTCGCGCTCAAGCGCTGCCTCAACATCGTCAAGGCTCTGCCCCGTGTGCTTGACATAAATATCGTTCAACCGGCGCTTCATTTTCAAGATTTCTTGAGCATGGAGCATGATGTCTGCTGCCTGGCCACGGAACCCGCCGGACGGCTGGTGGACCATCACCCGCGCATTTGGCAGGGAAAAACGCATGTCTTTCTCACCAGCGGCCAGAAGCAGCGACCCCATGGACGCCGCCTGCCCGATGCAGAGCGTAGATATCGACGGACGGATGAACTGCATCGTATCGTAAATCGCAAGACCCGATGTGACCAGGCCACCCGGTGAATTGATGTAAAGCGCGATTTCCTTGGTCGGGTTGTCGGCTTCCAGGTAGAGAAGCTGCGCGCTGACCAGCGCCGCCATATGGTCTTCGACCGGGCCGGTCAGGAAAATAATACGCTCCTTCAAAAGGCGCGAATAGATATCGAAGGCCCGCTCGCCCCGGTTGGTCTGTTCCACGACCATCGGAACGAGAGTGTTCATGTAGATATCGACAGGATCCTTCATACCTCATCCATGTTCTTTGAGATGATCCCCGGGCCGAAGAGCCCGGAGCAAATACAAGCTGCGCTACCGTTTCAGCGGGTGCTGTCGCGATACCGTAGCCTGACTCGAAAAAAGCGACACCCCTTACATAGGGGATGTCGCCTTGTTCTGGAAGTCATTGCACGCGCGCAATCGTTGCAGGGTTAAACCCGGACTGCGCGCGCGTTTGAATGTGACGGTTCAAAGCCAATCAGGCGTCGTCCTCATCCTCGGCGACCAGCTTCTCAAGCTCTTCTTTGGAAACGGACTTGTCCGTAACCTTTGCAAGCTCCAGCATGTAGTCGACGACTTTTTCCTCGTAGATCGGAGCCCGCAGGGAGGCCAGCGCCTGCTGGTTGTTGCGGTAGAAATCAAAGACCTGCTGCTCCTGGCCCGGGAACTGGCGGATCCGGTCGTGCAGTGCCCGCTGGATCTCTTCATCCGTTACCTGGATGTTGTTCTTCTCGCCGATTTCGGACAGAACCAGACCCAAGCGGACGCGGCGTTCCGCAATCTTGCGGTACTCCTCGCGGGCAGCCTCTTCCGTTGTGTCTTCATCTTCGAAGGTCTTGCCGTTACGCTGCATGTCTTCCTCGACCTGACGCCAAACAACGTCAAACTCGGAATTCAATAGCGCCTCTGGCAGATCAAAGGTGTAATGCTCGTCAAGGGCGTCCAGAAGCTGGCGCTTCACGCGCTGACGGGTCATCGCACCAAACTGGTTCTCGATCTGGCCGCGGATGATTTCCTTCAGCTTGTCTAGGGACTCAAGGCCGAGCGATTTGGCGAACTCGTCATCCACCTGAACGTCTCCAGGCGCTGCGATTTCTTTGACCGTAACGTCAAACTGGGCGGTTTTGCCGGCCAGATGCGCTGCCGGATAGTCTTCCGGGAACGTGACGTCGATGGTCTTTTCATCTCCGGCGTTGACGCCGACCAGCTGCTCCTCGAAGCCCGGAATGAACTGGCCGGACCCAAGAACAAGCTGGCCGTTCTCGTCTGCACCGCCTTCAAACGGCTCACCATCGAGTTTGCCGACATATGCCATTGTGACCCGGTCGCCATCTTCAGCGGCGCCTTCCTTGGTCTCAAATGGCTTGTTGTTTTGCGCGATGTCGTTGACGCGTTCATCAACTTCGTCTTCGGCAATCTCGACAACCGGGCGTTCGATTTCGATTGTGGAGAAATCCGCGATCTCAAATTCCGGCAGGATGTCATAAGCCATCTTGAAGGACAGGTCCGCATCACCTGCGAGGATCTTTTCCGCCTCTTCGTCCGGCAAATCGATGGACGGGGTCAAAGCCGGGCGCTCTGAACGCTCTTCGATGGCTTTTTGTGTCGACTCCTGAATGGTGTTCGACAGAATTTCCGCCATCGCCTGACGGCCATACATCTTTTTCAGGTGTGCGACCGGCACCTTGCCTGGACGAAAGCCCTTGATCTGTGCCTTGGACTTCATGTCGTCCATGTAGGCGTCGAGTTTAGCGGCCAGGTCGCCAGCCGGAATGTCGATTTTCAGCTCTCGCTTGAGGCCCTCGGAAAGGGTTTCGGTAACCTGCATGGTGCTCTTGCTTCGTCCTTAGATGAGGCGCTGACGCTTCATCGTGTTTCGAGTTAAAAGATCTACGCACCTCCTGTCGTACGGCCTGACGGCCAAACGCCGAAGGAGGCGTGCGCGGCTTGTTTTTGCCGGTTCGGAGAATGAAAACCACCAGGCGCTTTCGAGGAACGCCTGCATTTGCCATTGATCCTTGAAGTGATCGCTGCAAGCGCGGGCAAAACCCGCCATATCGCATTCTCCGCCCGCGGCCTAAATCCACCTGCGCGTGAGGATGCGCGATACCGGGTACACCATGGACTGTCAAGTCTTCTGCGGCTTCCAGATCGGTTTGCCGGGAATTCCTGTGCAGGAAGCCTCGCACATCAGACGGTCGTGAATTGGAGCGCCGCACGCAGGTTGTTTCCTTGCAACGGCCGGCAAACTCTGGATACCTCAGGCAAGTTTCATCAAGACGACACCCCCGAGGATCATAAGTGCAGCTGCGACCCGCAGCGGGGTCAACACTTCACCAAACACAAGCGCTCCGACGCAAAAGGCACCGATTGCACCGATCCCCACCCAGACCGGATAGGCCGTGCCGAGCGGCAAGCTGCGCATTGAAACCGCCAATAGGCCAAATGACCCGGCCATTGTGACCAGCATCACCACAGTCGGCACCAACCGGCTAAAGCCGTGCGATTCCTTCATTGCGGTCGCCCATGCGACCTCCAGAATGCCGGCCGCAAGCAAAAAGATCCAAGCCATGACTTGCTCCTTTTGCGGGCCGTCCCGCATCGATTTGATGAGAAGCGCGCAGGCCGTCCTGCGCGCCATTGAGATGGTCGCTCTGACCCGGAATGCAAGGGCCCATGTCTTTTTCAAGCTCAAGGTGCGCGCCCGACTGCCACGCAGGCCATTGGAGCCCGTCCAGGCATTCACGCCCTCCTTTTACTTGAGATTCTCGAAGCCGTTTATGTTCGCGTCCCCGTCACCCTTGAACACGAGCTGATGGTTCTCATCAAATCCGACCGTTGACCCGTAGGCATCTTTTCCCTGGACTGCGATCTCATGAAGTCTATCGCTGTCACCGAACATCTCTGTCTTAAATTTAGAGTAGACGTCCTCATGAAAAGCACTTTGATGCGTGTTTCCATTGTTTTCAGACGCGGGGCTTTTGTAGTCCTTATTGTACCAGAGAAAGTATTCCGGGTTGCCGCCTACATTTTTTTCGGCTGCATCCTTGATTTGTTTAAGTGAAATTCCCTTGGTTTCCTTGACATCATGACCATTCAGAACCGCAAGCTTAGTTGCATCTATGTGCGAGAGCACCACTTTTCCATTTCCGCGCGCCCCGAAGACGAGACAAGTTGAGAAATCGCTTGTTGTCGCGCCCTTCCCTTTGTCAGCAATGATGTAGTCGCCGGTCGGCACGTAGTTTTCTTTCTGTGTTGCTTTTTTATATTCGTGATTAAACGCGCTGTCGTGTCCAAAGCTCAACGCGAACGCATCATCAATTTCCGCTCCGAACAAGTCGGCCATTAAGTCTTCGTCGGTCTTCTTAGTGCTTGTTTTTGCTATAGCATTGTCTTGAGTCGATTGAAGCGAAAGAGCATCATTTTTCGTCGATGGGCTTTTAAAGGAATGGAGCTTTGGCGACGTCTTGATTTTTTTATTTGCCGGTTTTGCGTCGGCCAGCGTCTGTTCCATCGCCATTTGTTCTTTTTTCTTGTCGGTTTTCTCGGCCTTTTGGGATGAGCCGCCACAACAACTGGAAAAGATGGATAAAAATGACATTACCTTTTTCTCCTCGCGAAATATATCGCTAGGGAATTTAGCAACTATACGCTGCGGAAGGTCATGTTATCGCTTTATCACTTGATAAGCAGACCAGTAAACAGATGCCACAAAGCGGGAACATCAAACTCGAGAGCCGGCAGAGTTAAAACGACGCGTAGGAAACAAATAAGCGGGCATGCGCCTGCAACGACGTAACAGCGCCTGGAGGCAGGAGTACAGCCCACTGGATGCAACAGGGAAAACCATGCACCTTCTCGCGCAGCCTTGACGGCCTTTCCAAGGCGCTCCTTGCGGGCCGACAGAGCCGACCTACGTTCTAGCTAAGCAAGCCACGGAAAATACGATGAGATCTACCCGGCAGAGCGATATCAAACTCTATTCACAGCGGCTGACCCATTTCGGGGTCTTTGCCGGTGCAACCGTCTTCCTGATCCCAAGCCTTTTGCCGGAACAGTTCGGCGTACCGATCATGCTGGTCGGCCTGGCGCTGTCGATCCCGGTGGCGGGCGTGCTGATATACAAGCTCATCAGGGCGTATACACGCAGCACCAATGAATGAGCGCAGGTCTATTTATGGCGCAAAATCCTTATCGTCGGATTGTTCAAGTGCACTAAAAGAACGAAGTAAACAGCGTAGCGAAACGTAGCACTTGTTTAAAATGGTGCGGATGGAGGGACTTGAACCCCCACGCCTTGCGGCACCAGAACCTAAATCTGGCGTGTCTACCAATTTCACCACATCCGCGTCCGGGCGGCGGTGCCGCCAGAGCGCGGCCTCTATACCACCCGAATTTTTCCGGTCAAAGGGAAAATGACAACTTTGTTTCGGATTATCCCGCCCGTTCTGCAACCAGGCCTGCAATGACCGGCTGAACAGCAGCAGGCAGATCCTCGGCAATCAACCCTGCCCCGGCTATGGAACCGGCTTCACCATGGCACCATACCCCCATAGCCGCCGCCTCGAATGCCGGAACGGATTGGGCCAAGAAACCTGTGATCAAACCAGCAAGCACATCGCCTGACCCAGCGGTGGCCAGCCACGGCGGGGCATTGCCATTGATGGCCGCACGACCATCGGGGGCTGCAATTACGGTATCCGGTCCTTTCAAAACCACGACGGCACCGCTCGCTTGCGCCGCTTGGCGTGCAGCTGTGAGGCGGTTGTTCACGTTCAAATCGGGAAACAGCCGTTTGAACTCGCCTTCATGCGGTGTCAAAACCACCTTTGCGGGTTTTGGGGTCGCGCCTGCATTTTCGGCCCAGCCTGCGGTATTGCAAGCAGAAATCGCTTGAAAAAGCCGCTGCGTATCCGCCTCAAAGCATGTCAGCGCATCTGCATCCAAAACCGTGGCACGTCCCTGCGCCAAAACCGAGACAACATCCACTGACGTTTTGCTGCCGGTGCCATAGCCCGGCCCGATCAGGCAACCGGACAGCCGGTCATCCGACAAGGCGCGCGCAAGTGCATCCTCGCCCTTGAGAGGCCGAACCATAATGGCCGTTAAATGCGCCGCATAGGTCGACAAGGCACCGGGAGGAACCGCCATGGTCACCAGTCCGCTGCCGGCCCGCAGCGCTGCCATGGCCGACAGCCTGGATGCGCCGGTTGTCTGCAACTGTCCGCCGAAAACCAGCGCATGGCCCCGGCTGTATTTATGCGCCCGCCGCCCCGGAACCGGAAAAACAGCTGCCCACAAGAACGGTTCATTGGCAAATGTCTTGGGATTTATGTCCTTCAGCACGTCATCACGAATGCCAATGTCGACGACCTCCACGATGCCGCAATAGGACCTGCCCGGCTCGAGAAGATGACCAGGTTTGCGCCGGTAAAAGGTCACAGTGCGGACCGCCTCGAACACAGCCCCAAGCGCCGCTCCGGTGGCGCCGTTGAGGCCTGAAGGCAAATCAACGGCCAGAACCGGTGTCTTGCTGGCCCGCAGCATTTTCACCGCTTTCAAAGCCATCCCCTCAAGCGCTCTGTCGAGGCCCGCGCCGAAAAGGGCATCGATGACAAGACCGGCCTTGCCGAGTCCAAGGCTGAGCGATTCTTCGGTCAATTGAGACCAAGGCAACTGCATGTTTTGGAATGCCTGTGCCGCGTCGCCTTTGAGCCGCGCCGGGTCGCAGAGCAGAAGCACGGAGACGTCGAAACCCGCCCCATCAAGCTGCCGCGCAGCAACAAAACCATCGCCGCCATTGTTGCCGGGTCCGCACAGGATGAGAATATGGCCACCATCCGGCACCATTTGTTGCGCAGCAGCGGCAACCTTCCCGCCTGCCCGCTCCATAAGAACAGACCCGGGGGTACCGGCGTAAATCGTCAGTTCGTCTGCCCGGCCCATTTCCTCCGGTGTCAAGAGATACGGGATCCGGTCCATATTGGCTTGCATAACAGTCCTTCACAACAGGGCCAGCTATCTGTGCTGATTGGCAGCCTGCCTGACAAGAGACCACCGCCAGCTAGCGTGTCCAGCCAGGGCTTTTGCATATAATTTCATCAATATGCCTGTTTATTGATCACTTCCGTGGTTTCGCAAAACACTATTTTCGAATTGGAACGGCCCATCTGCCGCTTTTTACGGCGAAAACCGCCTGTTCCTGAAAATTCTCGCCGCCCTGATAAATCTGGCACGGCTCGTGCTTTGCCAACGCGGGCGAGCAGGCGCCAGCTCCGGCGGGCTCGTTCTGGACACTGCGGGTCCAGCCATTGCTACCGACCACCAATTGCGGGAGAGAGACAAAAGGTGATGAAAAAGATCGAAGCGATCATCAAGCCTTTCAAACTGGACGAAGTGAAGGAAGCTCTCCAAGAGGTCGGCCTCCAGGGGATCACTGTAACCGAGGCGAAAGGGTTTGGCCGTCAGAAAGGCCACACCGAACTTTATCGGGGCGCAGAATATGTTGTCGACTTTCTGCCCAAGGTGAAGGTTGAAATCGTGCTGAGCGCCGACCTTGTAGACAAGGCCGTGGAGGCAATCCGCTCCGCTGCCCAAACGGGCCGCATCGGCGACGGCAAAATCTTCGTCTCCAACATTGAAGAAGCAGTGCGCATCCGGACCGGCGAAACCGGAACCGACGCAATCTGATCCTTACCAACGGCCCTTGCCGGCCAATCCATTCAAACCAGCGCTCAGCTCAAAACCACCAGACCGGGCCGGTTCGAACACAACCCAACCTGATCACACGCAATACAAGGGATGATCATCATGACGACAGCTTCAGAGATCCTGAAGGAAATCAAGGAAAAGGACGTCAAGTTCGTAGACCTGCGTTTCACCGATCCGCGCGGTAAAATGCAGCACGTCACGATGGACGTTGCTCTGGTCGATGAAGACATGTTCGCTGAAGGCGTCGCATTTGACGGCTCGTCGATTGCCGGCTGGAAGGCGATCAACGAGTCCGACATGATGCTGATCCTTGACCCGGAATCAGCGCATATCGACCCGTTCTTCGCGCAATCCACCATGGCGGTTTTCTGCGACATTGTGGATCCGATCACCGGCGAAGGCTACAACCGCGACCCGCGCATGACTGCAAAGAAGGCGGAAGCCTACGTCAAGTCCGGCGGCTTCGGCGACACCATCTACTTCGGCCCGGAAGCCGAGTTCTTCATGTTTGACGATGTCCGCTTTTCTGCCGACCCGTACAACACCGGTTTCATTCTTGACAGCACGGAACTGCCGTCGAACATGGGCTCGGAATACGAGACCGGCAACATGGGCCACCGCCCGCGCACCAAAGGCGGCTACTTCCCGGTCCCGCCGATCGACAGCGCGCAGGACATCCGCTCCGAAATGCTGTCCGTCATGGCAGAAATGGGCGTACCGACCGAAAAGCACCACCACGAAGTGGCAGCGGCACAGCATGAGCTTGGCATGAAATTCGACACACTGACCAAGTGTGCCGACAACATGCAGGTTTACAAATATGTCGTGCATCAGGTCGCACATGCCTATGGCAAGTCGGCGACCTTCATGCCGAAGCCAGTTTTCGGCGACAACGGCACCGGCATGCACTGCCACCAGTCCATCTGGAAAGACGGTGAGCCAACCTTTGCCGGCAACCAGTATGCGGACCTCTCCGAAACCTGCCTTTACTACATCGGCGGCATCTTGAAGCACGCAAAAGCTCTGAACGCCTTCACCAACCCGTCGACCAACTCCTACAAGCGCTTGGTCCCGGGCTATGAAGCTCCTGTTCTGCTGGCTTATTCATCGCGGAACCGGTCTGCGTCCTGCCGGATCCCGTTCACGGCATCCCCGAAGGCGAAACGCATCGAAGTCCGTTTCCCGGATCCGACGGCAAACCCGTACCTTTGCTTCTCCGCCCTTCTGATGGCTGGTCTTGACGGCATCAAGAACAAGATCCATCCGGGTGATGCGATGGACAAGAACCTTTACGATCTGCCGGCTGAAGAACTGGCCGAGATCCCGACCGTTTGCGGCAACCTTCGCGAAGCGCTCGAAGCCCTCGATGCAGACCGTGAGTTCCTGAAAGCCGGTGGCGTGTTCGACGACGACCAGATCGACGCTTACATCGAACTTAAAATGGAAGAGGTCGAGCGTTACGAAATGACGCCGCACCCGGTTGAGTTCGACCTGTATTACTCCGTCTGATCCTTCCCAAGGAATTGAGAAATGGAAAACCCCGGTCATTTGGCCGGGGTTTTTTAACGGGTCATAACGCAAAGCGTCTCTCGAAGTGTTGCACCAATTGGCGCAAGGCCGATGAGTCTTTCAGTTTTTTGCAAGCACTCCCCTGACCTGCATGGCCGGTGTTGGAACTGCACTCGCTGTCGAAGTCCCCAAATGCGATGGTGGCAACATGGTCGCGAGCGTCGCCGCGCTATGGCAAGAAGCGGACACTAACCCCTATGAGACCCTATGGGTGCCCCCGGATTGACACCGCAAAGCCCTCAAATCTCTTGTCGGACGCCGTGCGATTTAGAAGCCGGGGCAAGTACCACCCAAGGCATTTTTCCCTGTTTTGAGCCGGACAGACTTCTCAAATATTGGCCCCGTCAGGTGCTGGTTTTTGCACGCTACCAATACAGCCGAAAACACTGTTTACTCCGGAAATCCGCGATCTGTCGTTGAGTTTAGTCAGGTTTTTCATGGTTATTTCATACCCTAACTCCTAAGAGTGTCAGTGCACTCTAGGGAAACCAATCATGCGGCTTCTGGCCACGCTTGCTGTCCTCTTTGTTGGTGTCGCATCAGCCACAGCAAACCCGGTGACGGTCGAAGTCCGCAACCGCCCGCCGGACCTTGTCGTGTCGGACGGCAAAGTCTCCGGGCCAGTCTACCAGCTTATCGAAGCCGTCATGCTCAGAGCCGGCTACCACGCGGAATATGTGGTCGTTCCCTGGAAACGGAGCCTATTGCTCGCCCGAAAAGGCAAGGCAGGTGTTCTGGTCCGGCATTCAATGAATGAAAAGCGCGCTGCGTTTTTGCATTCCATGCCCTACGGCTATGAACGCCGCAAAGTCATGTTTATCCGGAAGAAGGACAGCGCCGCGAATCCTGCATCATTTGAGGAGCTAAAACCTTACCTTATCGGGCAACGGGCAAGCGCCTACTACTATCCCGAATTTAACAACAGCACGAACTTGCAAAAGCTGGAAGCCACCGGTGAACAAACCCTCATTCGGATGCTCCATGCCGGCCGGCTTGATCTCGTGGTCAGCGATGACCAAGCGCTGTTCAGGGAAAACGCAGAAGCCGTGGGACTGCCGTATGATGAACATTTTGAGCCAGCGGCCTACCAAGTGGTGTTCTTGAACGGACGGTTCTTTTCTGTTCCCAAGTCCGGTCACCATGCCAGGTATTTTGCAGATCTTAACTGCGCACTCTATGAGCTAAGAACAAGCGGAAAAGTCGACGAGATCTTTAAAGCGGCCGGCGTGACAGCTCCAATCCAGTCATTTGACGAACCTTCCAGCATCACGCAACAAAACGCCTGCGCCGGGTAGACTTTAGAACACCACGCGGCAGACCTTCACGCGGCAAATGCCCCAGACTTCCGGGGCATTTTTTGCTCGGGCCAGGTTAGTAGCACGTCGGCTTGTATCCAACGATGTTGTAAAGACGCGTGTCGGCATCGAATTTATAGATTGCCCGGGCTGCGCAAGTCTGGTGCGTATTTGATGCGACACCAGGGGCATACACAACAGTTTGCGGGCTGATTGCGCTCGACGCATGCGCCGGTCGCTCAGCCGTCAAAATTGGTGTCACCAGCACCATTGAGACGACAAAACTTGCCACTACTGCGCTCAGAAAAAAACCAGTCTTCCACATGCCAGTCCATCCCCTCACTGATGGTTCCATCCCACCGACGCTTTCGGGTATAGACCGGGAAGGAGCTGCGGATTGTGATCGCGATCACTTGGATGACAATTTGATGACACCTCCCTGGCATTGGAGTTTGAGTTGGCGGACCATGATGCGTCTTGATCGGTCCTGACCTGTGATTTACATCGCCCGCCAGCCGGTATACAGCCACAGCAAAAGACTTTGCCGCATGACCGGCATCAAAACGGACGAGGCTTATGAGCGATTACAAATCCGAGTTTTTGAAGGTTCTTTCGGAACGCGGTTTCATCCATCAGATCTCTGATCCGCAAGGGCTTGATGAGCTTTGCGCAAAAGAAACCGTCACCGCCTATATCGGTTTTGACTGTACCGCTCCGAGCCTGCATGCCGGATCCCTGGTTCCGATCATGATGCTGTACTGGTTCCAGCAAACCGGTCACCGGCCCATCGCACTCATGGGCGGCGGGACAACCCGCGTGGGCGATCCGTCCGGAAAAGACGAAAGCCGGAAGATGCTGACGCCGGAGCTGATTGAAGACAACAAGGCCGGCATCCGCAAGGTGTTTGAAAAACTGCTGACCTTTGGCGACGGGCCTTCCGATGCCATGATGCTCGACAATGCCGAATGGCTGTTGAAACTGAACTATGTCGAGTTTTTGCGCGATATCGGGCGTCATTTTTCAGTGAACCAGATGATACAGCGCGACAGCGTGCGTCTGCGTCTTGAACGCGAACAAAACCTGTCGTTCCTGGAATTCAATTACATGCTGCTCCAGGGTTACGACTATCTGGAACTCTACCGCCGCACCGGCTGCCGGCTGCAAATGGGCGGCTCGGATCAGTGGGGCAATATTCTTTCCGGCACCGACTTGGTCCGCCGGCTCGAAGAGACAACGGCCTTTGCTCTCACCTCGCCGCTTTTGACGACCGCCTCCGGCGCCAAGATGGGGAAGACGGCTGCAGGGGCCGTCTGGCTCAACGAGGAACAACTCTCGGCCTATGACTACTGGCAATACTGGCGCAACACCGAAGACGCCGATGTTGAGCGGTTCTTGAAGCTGTTCACGGTCTTGCCAATGGCAGAGGTCACGCGGCTTGCGGCCCTTGAGTACTCGGAAATCAATGATGCCAAGAAAATTCTGGCCACCGAAGCAACGGCACTGATCCACGGCCGGGAGAAGGCCGAAGCGGCCGCCGAGACGGCTCGTCAGGCTTTTGAGGACGGCCAGTCTGCTGAAGGCCTGCCGACGGTGGAAGTTTCCCGGTCTGACCTCGAAGCCGGGCTCGGCGTGCTCACCGCTTTTGTGACAGCCGGACTATGCGCGTCGAACGGTGACGTCCGCCGCAATATCAAGGGCGGTGCGGTGAAGATCAACGACAGTGGAGAGCAGGACCCATACCGCCAGCTTTCCCCGGCAGACCTTACGGATGACGGCATCATCAAGCTGTCGCTTGGCAAGAAAAAGCATGTCCTGCTCAAGCCGGTGTGAGCAGCATCACCTGTGTTGCATGACAAAACCGGGCGGCATGCCCGGTTTTTTATTGAAACTCGAACATCTTCCGGAAAATGCCGGGTGCAATGGCGGAGATCGGATTGACGGTCAGAACAGGATCCACAAGCGGTCCGGACAGTTTGTAAGTGACCCCCAAAAGCCCCTCCCCGCTGCCTCCGCCGAGCGCAAAGCCAAGCAGTGGGATGTTCGCGAAAAAGTTGTTGAGCGCATAGATCGGCACAAAGGTCCCGGTCAGGTCCATGCGCTGTGTCTTGAGATTCACGGTACCACTCACTGTGCCACCGATGACCGCACCCTGAAGTGCGCCTCGGGTCAGCGTGAGCGTATCGCCGTCGCGCCGGAATTGCATGTCCATCGTGTCGAACGACGCCTGGCCGGACCCGGCCGCCGCTGCATTCGCCACAATACGGCTTCCGTCCCGGCGGTCCGTCAGCCGGACACCGCGGCCGAGTTGACGAATGGCAGGATCTTCGACAATCGACAAGTCGGTGATGTGAAAACTGCCATCCCAAACCTCATCGTCAGACATGGTGACCGCCAACTGGCCGTTGCCACCGCGCATCCGCGCATAAAGGTCAAGGAAACGCAGCAAAGCGCCCGTATCTTCGAATTTCCCATCGACATACCGTCCGCTTCCAGCAGGCTGAACACTGAACGTCAACGGCGCGCGGCCATCGACCGAGGCCGACAATTCCGCCCGCGTCAGGCTTGAACCGCTCAGGCTCAGTGTGCCGGCGAAATCGTCCAGCCTTCCGCCATTAAAACCGGTTACCTTGGAAATGTTGGCAGCGATGGACAGGCCACCGGCAAACCCGCTCGAAGACGAGCCACCTCCCGGCTGGCGCAGCTGGCGGATCAGTCCTCTGGCGTCAAATGTATCTCCGTCCAAGGCAACCTTGTAGCGCCCGTTGGCCGACCGCTGGATACTGAGCGACACGGCATCGCCCTCACGCAGCTGGAACCTTGAAAAAGAGGCGGTCTTGACCTCGCCGTCCAGCGTCAGTGTGATCCCGCCTTCCAGGTTGACACTGTCTGATGTCAGCTGGAAATTCTCGACGCGGCGCTCTTCTTCGTTTTCAACCAGCAAAAAGGCTGCTTCTGCCGGGACGCCTTTCGCCTTTTTCCACCCCAGGGCGTCCAGTTTGAGCGCGGCCGAGGCAAGATTGATCGAGAAGTTTTGCCCAGCCTCCGTCTCGTCGATGGTCATTTTCAGATCGCCCGACACGAAATCCGTCAGATCAATTCCACGTTCTTTCAGTTGGGCAGCAGTCGCATCAACAACCACGCCCTGACGCGCGGCCACGTTGGAATCATTCAGCGGAATGACGAGGTCGATGTCCGCGTTCAAGCCGTTCAAAACGCCATTGCCCGCGATCGACACCTGGCTTGGATCGGCCGTCAGCGTAACGTCAGCGTTCCGGATGGTCTGACCTTTGATCGGCTTTTCGGCAGAGAAATTGTCGGAGACCGCCGTCGCCTTCCAGGAAACATCCTCGACCTGAATGTCTTCCTCAATCGGAAAGCGGGCCGCGATGTTCAGATCAGCCGTGCCGCTGACACCTTCATCTCCAAGCCCGGCCCGGTCCAGCACCCGAAACGGCGCGCTGTTGACCACATCGCCAAGCTGCCGGACCCCACCTTGCAGATCGACATCCAAAACACCGATCTTTCCGGTCCTGAGCGGCAGGTTCAGTATTTCGAAACTGCCGGTCGGGATCCGGATATTGTCGCGCCCGGCCACCTTGATCTCTGCATCTGCTGCCTCGACACGCAAAACCTCATTGGCTACCCGTAAGGTTCCGCTCAAGCTCGAGACATCCGGCACATCGCCGACTGGCGCAATCCGCCCATTTGAAAAGCTCAAGTCCACTGTGACGTCGTCGCCAGACCAGCCCGGGTCCGGATCCGACTGATCGAATGCCGGTGGGCGCACTGCCGCCGTCAGCGAGACTGTGTCGATCCTGCCGTCTTTTATCCGCTCAATAATCCATTTGCGTGCAGGCGGAACCAGCGTGATCGGCCAAACCTGCTTTGCCAGGGCAACCGGGATATCCGTGCCACTGAGCACAAACGCCAAATAGGGACCGTCCCTGGCAATATCGACAGACCCTGCTCCAAACGCTTTGGACTTGCCATTGCTGACCGCCAACCGGTCAATCAGGACACTTCGCGCGCCCGGATCGACCCGCGCAACCAGTTCGGCTTCTTCCAGCAGCATAGGCGGCAGAGGAATGTCAGATGAGCCGAACTGAGCAAAATCCGTCGCAAGCTTCAAATCCCAAAAGCGTTCACCGTTTTCCGGCGGAATGATTTGCCCGCGGAAATAGATTTGCGTGTTGCCGTTAACCGCGTGGGACCGCGTAACCTCGATCGCCCTGGTATCCGCGTTCCATACCAACGACAGCGCAACATCATCGAAAGAGACCGTTGTTCGTCCGAGCTGTACCCAGCCGCTGACAGTGCGTGCGACAATATTGGTGGCTTTGAATTCTCCGTCAGGGGAAAGCCGCGTATCGACCTTGACTTCGAAAGGCTGGCCGAAGCCTTTTCCGGCCCCAGGTGTCACGTCAAGATCCAGCAGCTCTGCAAGGGTGACGGAACTGGCAAGCACGGCTATCCGCCGGTCTGCGTTGGCATCGGGTGCCGTGCGCAAGAGCTCGATTTCCCATGGCCCAACCTTGCCGGCAACACGGGCCGCGGCCCGTAATTCTCCGGTCGGCGCGCGGCGGATTTCCGCATCAATGCCTTCCACTTTCCGGGCGAGCTGACCGGTGAACGAAACACTCCCGTTCTCGATTGTGACATGTTCGAGCTGCCGGCGGGCAAAGCTCTCATCAACAATGTCGCTGACGCGGTTCACCGCCTCCGAAAGTTCGTCCATTTCCGGAATGGTGCCACCACCTTTCAGCCCGATCTGAACTTCCGGACGATCCAGCAGGAGCGAGTTGAAGGACACTTCGCCCGAAAGCAGCGCCGCCACGCTGACAGGAGCTTCAACACGCGGTAAAATGATCTCGACCGGAACGTCTCCGTCCACCTTCAGATGCGCGTCCCGAACAACGACCCGCATACCTTCCGGATCGGTGAAATCAACAGACGCATCAAAGATGGACAGTGTTGCAGGACCCTGGCTGGCCTGCGATGCCATAAAGTGCGCGACAAAGGGCACTTGAACCGGGCCTGTCAGGCAGCGGTAGGTAATGTAGCCGGCGGACAGAAACACACATGACAGAAGCCCGGCAGCGACCCACCTGCGCCAATTGGATTTCGGCTTTCCGGCAGGTCTGTCATTCGCGGGCGCAGATGTCATTTGCGGGCGTTGGCTCTCAAGTCTTGCAGATGCGGCCTGCGGTCCACACATTCCAGCACGCGATAGATCGGATCTCGGCAATGCGCGATTGAACGAGTCGCATCATGACCTATGATACTCACAATCTCAGGCGAAAAGCGATGCCGACCCGGCAGGCCAAGCGCCGCATTAACAACATCAGTGTGACAGAAGGAAGGCACGTATGAGCGATTTGGACGTGGGCAGCCCGGCACCGGATTTCGATCTCGATGGCGACGGTGGAAACCGGATTGCGCTCAGCTCTCTTAAGGGGCAGCCGGTGGTTGTTTACTTCTACCCCAAGGACGACACACCCGGGTGCACAAAGGAAGCGATCGCATTTTCCGGACTTGAAAAAGAGTTTTCCGATCTGGGCGCCACAATCATCGGCATTTCACCAGACACCGCTGAAAAGCACGACAAGTTCAAAGCCAAGCATGATCTGACCGTGCTCCTGGCCGCGGATACGAACACCGAGACGGCACAGGCCTATGGGGTGTGGGTCGAAAAGAACATGTACGGCAAGAAGTATATGGGTGTCGAACGCTCCACGTTCCTTGTCGGCAAGGACGGAAATCTTGCAAAAATTTGGCGCAAGGTGAAAGTGCCGGGCCATGCGGAGGCCGTGCTGGACGCGGTAAAAGCCCTTTAACCGCCAAACACCCGGGACTTATGCCTCAAACTCACACCAAACCTGTTCCGGCAACACTTGTTGCCGGGGCACGCGCGATCGTCTCCGCCAGTCAGACCGATGAGAAAGTCCGGCTGGCATATGCCGTTTCAAAAGCATGGTTCCAAAGGGATCTGGCGCTTGGAACGCCGACACGGGACGGCGCGATGCCGGATCGTCCCGGCCGGCCGGACCAGCCCGTTCTGCTGGCACCGCGTGATATGCCGAAACGCAAGCTCGGCGGCGACGGAAGCAAGATCGCCCTCATCCATTCGCTGGCTCATATTGAGCTGAATGCTGTCGATCTCACCTGGGACCTGATTGGCCGGTTTGCGCACATCAAGCTGCCCCGCTCCTACTATGATGACTGGGTCCGTGTCGGGTTGGAGGAGGCAAAGCATTTTGCCATGCTGGAGGACAGGCTGGCAAAGCTTGGGGCCGCCTATGGCGACATGCCTGCCCATGACGGGTTGTGGCAGGCGGCTCAGGACACCGGACATGATCTCGCGGCTCGGCTTGCCATCATTCCGCTCGTTCTAGAAGCCCGCGGCCTCGACATCACCCCGCCGATGATCGAAAAAGCACGTGCCATCGGCGATGAGGACACCGCCAAGGTACTTGATGTGATCTACCGCGATGAAAAAAACCATGTCGCCTTCGGTGCCAAATGGTTCCGCTACTGGTGCGACAGAATCGGACAGCGGCCGGAATCCTCGTTTCACACGTATGTGCGCAAACACTTCCGTGGCAATTTAAAACCGCCATTCAACGACCGGGCACGGTCCGAAGCCGGATTAACCCCCGGTTTTTACAAGCCTCTTGCGCCCTTGATCGGCTAATCGATTCAATTCAAATAGGATTTATTAACCTTAACCGTTTCTAATCACGGTCAGAGTTTGACCTTGCAGTAAGCGAGTGACGTTCGCGACCATGATGAAGAAACACACCACCCAAGGCCAGTTGGCCGGACAGGCGCCGAAGAATCGGCGCCCCGAGGGTCGCACCGAAACATGGACACTGCCGCGCCATGTGCCGCTCAAACATGCATTCGCTGCGTTAGGGATTGCCGGCGTGTTGGCAGCCGGCGTTATCGCCTCCACCGCCTATTGGGTGTTGCGGGATGACATGCTTGCCTCCGCAGCCAATGACCGCACGCAAATCGAAACGCTCTACCAGGACCGGATTGACCGGCTGCGCGCAGAAATAGAGCGGCTCAACAGCCGGCGGATGGTGGACCGGGAGAGCGTCGAGCAGCAGGTCGCAAACCTGATGCAGCGTCAAAACGATCTCAGCACACGCCATGGCATTGTCGCCGATTTGATGTCGCGGGCAGAACGCAGCGGTATCCGTCTTGCGATCAAAAATCCGGTGCCCACCCAAAAGCCGGCCCTCGCTGCCAATGCGTTTGCCGGCACCAGCGAAGCGGATGCACTTCTTGCAATCGGCGGCGAAAGCGAACCCCTGGACGATCCCTTTGCGGCCCTTGGCCTACGCGGTTCGGCAGGCTCCGCACCCGAGGCTACTGCCAGCACCCCAGCGGCTCAAAAAAAAACTCTGACCGCCAGGCAGCCCTGAAGAGCGTTGAAGACCAGCTCTATACCATGAACCGCGAAAGCACCGCGGTTCTCGATGCACTGGCGGTTGCGGCGGAAAGCAAGATCGAAACCGTTCTCAACGCGACAAAACCGCTGGGCATTTCTCTCGACAAGACCATCGATGCCCCGTTGGTCACCGGTGCGGGTGGTCCGTTTGTATCTATCACGGGCCAGTCCTTTGAAGCACGCGTGTTCCGCGCGGATCGCGCCCTGTCCGCACTTGAAGACCTGAAATATGCAGCGCGCCGCCTGCCAATTACCCGCCCGATGAAAGAGGCTTCCATTTCCAGCCATTTCGGACCGCGGGTTGATCCGTTCTTGAAAAGCCTTGCCATGCACACCGGCATGGATTTCCGGGCGACCTACGGCAGCCGTATTTATTCGGCCGGTCCCGGGACAGTCATCCATGCTGGCTGGAAAGGCGGATATGGAAAGATGGTCGAGATCCGGCACACAAACGGATTCGTCACCCGTTATGCGCATCTAAGCAGGCTTCAGGTGGCGGAAGGCACACACGTACTGTCCGGCGACGTGATCGGCAATGTCGGCTCAACCGGACGGTCAACCGGGCCGCATCTTCATTTTGAGGTCCGTCACCACGGTAAGCCACTTGATCCGGCCGCATTCGTAAAAGCTGGCGCCGAGCTCACACCCATCCTGTCATTTTAGGAAAAGCATGGTTTATCCGGCACAAAAACGGCGCCAAACGGCGCCGTTTTTTTCCTCCAGGCCCTGGCCGGACTATTCGACGTCTTCGACCTCAACCGGGCCGCCACCGAACACGCGCTGGGCCAGAGAGGCTTCCATGAACTTGTCGAGATCACCGTCGAGCACGTCGCCCGGTGATGTGCTCTCAACCCCGGTGCGCAGGTCTTTGACCAGCTGATAAGGCTGCAGAACGTAGGACCGGATCTGATGGCCCCAGCCAATATCGGTCTTGGACGCCGCTTCAGCGTTTGCCGCCTCTTCCCGTTTCTTCAGCTCGGCCTCATAAAGCCGCGCCTTCAGCATCGACCAGGCGGTTGCCCGGTTCTTGTGCTGTGAGCGCTCGGACTGGCACTGCACGACAATGCCGGTCGGCTGGTGGGTAATCCGAACTGCCGAATCGGTGGTGTTCACGTGCTGCCCGCCCGCGCCGGACGCACGGTAGGTGTCGATCCGGCAATCGCTTTCGTTGATGTCGATCTCGATCGAATCATCGATAACGGGATAAACCCAGGCGCTGGAAAAGCTGGTATGACGGCGCGCATTGCTGTCATAGGGTGAAATGCGCACCAGCCGGTGCACGCCGGACTCGGTTTTCAGCCATCCATAGGCATTTTCGCCCTTGATCAACAAGGTCGCCGACTTGATACCGGCCTCTTCACCATCATTGTATTCCAGGACTTCCACCTTGAACCCGCGCTTTTCAGCCCAGCGGCGGTACATCCGCAGCAGCATCGACGCCCAGTCCTGGCTTTCCGTGCCGCCGGCTCCGGAATTAATCTCCAGATAGGTGTCATTTGCATCGGCCTCTCCGGACAGAAGCGACTGCAGCTGAAGCTGGTTGACCCGGTCCTGGAGCCCGCGCAAGGCGTCTTCGGCGTCTTTTACAACACCGTCATCACCTTCCATCTCGCCAAGCTCAATGAGCTCGATATTATCGGCAAGATCCTGCTGCAGGGACTTGAGACCGTTGATTCCGTCGTCAAGCTGCTGACGTTCGCGCATGAGCTTTTGGGCTTGTGCGGGGTCGTTCCACAGCTCTGGATCTTCCGAAGCCGCGTTTAGTTCATCCAGACGGACCAGAGCCTGATCCCAGTCAAAGATGCCTCCTCAGCAGGCTTATGGCCTGCTTGATTTCATCGACGATGGCTTCCATTTCGGCGCGCATCGGATACCTCGCTTGTTTTGGAAAAAGCGCCCGGCACCTGTCACAGGTACCGGGCCCGTTTAATCGGGGGCGGACATTAGTGGCAGAGCCGGAAAAGCTCAAGTCATGCCGTACGCAATCCGGTTGATCAATAAAGACCGCCGGTTCCGGACAGCACCGCCTGGCCCGCTTCAGGCGACACGGTGCGCGGAACGCCCATCTCATCCTGGAACCCGATCACAGAGTAGCTGTCAGGCGGAGCCATGCCCGGCTTGAAGGCCTCCAGAATCGTTCCCGGTGAGCCAGCGGCGGTGCGCAGGCCGGTGTTCTTGTTGATCGGGATCAGCTGAAGACCTTTTGGAACACGGAATTCCACCGGCGGCCGCTCGGCCAGCGCCTTTTTCATGAAGTCGGTGAAGATCGGCGCAGCAACCTGCCCGCCGGTCGCTCCCCGGCCCATGGGACGCGGGTTGTCGTAACCGACAAACACCCCGACCGCGAGGTCCGGCGAGAAACCGACAAACCAGGCGTCCTTTTCATCATTTGTCGTGCCGGTCTTGCCGGCAACCGGACGGCCGACCGCGCGCACGGATGTCGCGGTGCCGCGCTGGACAACACCTTCCATCATCGAAGTGATCTGGTAAGCGGTCATCGGATCGAGCACTTGCTCGCGGTCATCGATCAAGGTCGGTTCTTCCTGCCCCTGCCACGCGTCTTGGGTACAGCCGTCGCAGATCCGGCTGTCATGCTTAAAGATCGTGCGGCCATACCGATCCTGAATCCGGTCGATCAGGGTCGGGCGGATTTTCCGGCCGCCATTTGCAATTGTCGCGAAGGCGGCAGTCATGCGCATCACAGTCGTCTCCCCTGCGCCGAGCGACATGGAGAGAACCGGCAACATATTGTCGTAGATACCGAAACGTTTCGCGTACTCGGCCACCAGCGGCATGCCCATGTCCTGCGCAAGGCGCACGGTCATTACGTTTCGCGAGCGCTCAATCCCGGTGCGCAGCGTCGACGGACCATAAAACTTGCCGCCGTAGTTTTGCGGCCGCCATGTGGCAAGGCCCGGCCCCTGACTGATCTCGACCGGCGCATCCATGATCACCGACGATGGTGTGTAGCCGTTGTCGAGCGCAGCGGCATACAGGAAAGGCTTAAACGAAGACCCGGGCTGACGGTAGGCCTGTGTTGCCCGGTTGAACTCGCTCTGATCAAAACTGAAGCCACCGACCAGGGCCAGAACACGTCCCGTGTAGGGATCCATGGCGACCAGCGCACCAGAGACCTCAGGGATCTGGCGAAGCTCATAGGCACCTGGAGCAACATTGCTCTCCTGCACATAAACGACATCGCCGGGCTTGAGCACATCGGTCACCGCACTCGGCGCACGGCCATTCACCCGTGCCCATTTCATCGTATCGAGGAACAGCGGTCCGGACTTGCGCTCGTCTGACAGCCTGCCATTGACCAGCTTGCCGGGCTGGATGCCAACGGTTGCCTGGTTCTGACCGGCCTCGAGAACAACAGCCAGTTGCCATTCGGGGATATCGCCAAGCGCTTCAATCTTGCCGAGAGGCACGCCCCAATCGGCGCCGGCCTCAATGGTGCCCACCGGCCCGCGCCACTTGCCGCGCTTGCGATCGAAATCGATCAGGCCTTTCATCAAAGATTCGCGCGCAAGTTCCTGCATTTCAGGATCAAGGGTGGAACGCACAGACAAGCCACCCTCGTAAAGGCGCTTTTCGCCAAAGATGTCCGCCACTTCGCGGCGGACTTCCTCGGTGAAGTACTCAGCCGAGTAGATCTTGGTTCCCCGGTCCCGCGGTGTAACTTTCAAAGGTTTGGCCTTGGCTTCCTCACCCTCTTCAAAGCTGACATACCCATTTTCGACCATGCGGTCGATGACCCAGTTCCGGCGGCCCACGGCCCGCTCGGTCTGGCGGAACGGATGATAGTTGTTTGGCGCTTTCGGCAGCGCGGCCAGGTAAGCGGCTTCTTCCAGTGTCAGCTCGTGAACCGACTTATCGAAATACACCAGCGAAGCCGCGGCCACTCCGTAGGCGCCGAGACCCAGGTAAATTTCGTTCAGATAGAGCTCGAGGATCTCGTCCTTGGAATAGGCTTGCTCAATGCGCAGCGACAGGATCGCTTCCTTGATCTTGCGCTCGATGGACACTTCGTTTGTCAGGAGGAAGTTCTTCGCGACCTGCTGTGTGATGGTCGACGCTCCCTCCGGACGGCGCCCTGAGCCGAGATTTTGCACGTAGCGGACCACAGCGCGGGCGATGCCCTCGGGATCGATTCCGATATGGCTGAAGAAATTCTTGTCCTCTGCGGAGATGTAAGCTTCCTTCAGACTGTCAGGTATCGCCTGGATCGGCAGGAACATGCGGCGCTGCGTGGCATATTCGGCCATCAGCTTGCCATCCGCAGCATGGACCCGTGTCATGACCGGGGGTTCGTAGTTTTTCAGCGCGGTGTAATCGGGAAGATCTTCACTCACATGGTCAAGATACATCCACACACCGGCGGCCACCAGGAGCCCGAGCGCCGCCCCAATGCCGAACAGGTAGCCAAAAAACTTCACAAGAAACTTCATAATCCGGGCTCGTCTTTCCCCGACGTTTGACCGCGCCGACTCCTACCACATTCGCAGCGGAAGAGCACTCATCACTGTTTAAAATCCATGCCTGCAACGGGTTGAGGCAATTTCGCGTAGTACCATCACCAATATGGCGATGCTGAGGCAAACTCCAAACCCGCAACTCATTGCCAAGAATGGATCAAAATTCTTGCCGTGCCCCTAATTTCGGACCGGTGCATCGCCCCGTTCCGTCTGATCCTGCGCCAAGCGCGGACGGAAGAAGTTATCGATCGCGTCCACCATGGCGTTGGCCATGCGCTCGCGCCATTCCTCCGAAATCAGCAGTTTCTCGTCATGTTCGTTCGACAGATATCCAAGTTCCACCAGGACGGAAGGCACATCCGCTGCCTTGAGGACCCGGAAGCCGGCAGACCGGTGCGGATTGTTGATCAACCGCACGGCGCTTTTCAACTCGGTGACCAGAGTGCGCGCGAAATAAACCGAGAAATTGCGCGTTTCACGCCGCGCGAGATCAAGCAGGATGTCAGTGACGTCAGTGGGCTCAGCTTCAAGCTCAACACCGGCGATCACGTCCGACATATTCTCGCGTTCCGCCAATTCCTCAGCCAAATCGTCCGATGCCCGGTCCGAGAGCGTGTAGACGGTCGCGCCGCGCACTTGTTTGCGGAAACGGCGGACCGAATCCGCATGAATCGAGATGAACAGATCAGCGGCCAGCCGGTGCCCAATATCCACCCGCTCACTCAGCGAAATGAACGTGTCGGTTTCGCGGGTGAGATGGACCTCGTACCGGCCGGTAGCCTCCAGCTTGCGCTTCAACATGCTGGAAAAATCCAGAACAACGGCCTTTTCAAGCGTTCCACCAATACCGCGCGCACCCGAATCAATACCGCCATGCCCCGGATCGAGTACAATCAAGGGCCTGTCCCCGTCATTGCCCAGCCGGTCTCCCTTCGCGCTCGACACGGTTTGGCCGGACCGGAGCTTTTCCCGCGAGGACGCGGCGAAGGCGACAAATGTCTCACGCGTGCTTTTAACAAGATCAATCACAAACCTTGCCGGCTGATCATCTACGGCGGGAAGAACAAAGGTCTTGTCGATTGCAACGGGTTCCGAAATATCCAGCACGATGCGTGATTTTCCGGTTGCAAACAGGCCATAGCGCCAATCGGTCACGAGCCCCCGACCGTCCCGGCCAGCATCTTCGGGCAAACGGAAATCAACCTCCGGCAAATCGATGATCAACCGGTAGGGATCAGCCAGTGCGGAAATGACCGGTGTAATCTGCCGATCAAGGTCGAGCACGAACCGGGTTCGCACCTCGTCGCCAGCGACCCGTGCGCCGCTCACGACCGGGTTCGGCTGCTGCGCTTGTGCTTGGCCCGCAAGACCGGTCTGCAAAATGGGCGCCACGGCCAAAAACGTGAAAACGACCGAAAACCAGCGCGCCAGGCTGGATGGCTGGCTCTTCAAAAATCCGCTGAAAAAATCGTATGTTTTGCCGAATCCGTCCGCCATACCGCCCTTCGAGGCCCCGAATTTAACCGCCACATGTCCCCGCATAGCAGAAAGTGCGGAAAGGTTAAATTGAATTGGGTGTTTCACATAGCTTGCCAACAGCCTGATAGAAACGTAATAGTACCTTACGGATTTCGGTCTGCTATCGATACCTGTCGCGATGACGCAGTTGGGAAGGTTTCCACATGTCATCGAGGGACTTGGGGCGCGTTCGGGCCAACAATTGAGGCCACGCCCGCGGCGCACTCTTGGCACCCTTCATAAACGGCTACAGAACTCGGCAGCAGGCAGAGCCCGGTCCCGCCGGTCTGATTCGCGTTTTTTGAACGCGCTTTATCGGTCCTCAGACGACATGTTCCGGGATTGGGCACATCCGCAAGACAGTGCGGGCGTTCAAAGTTTTTGTTGCTTCCCGTCCTGAACAGACAACGGCTTAAGAATTTCGAGCCCGACGGGCTCACCAAAGGAACCGCGTGATGCAAATGACGAACAACATATTGGCAGGCCCCGTTTCGGCGGCCGCATATGGTGTTCGCAGGGCTCCGCAAACAACAGGTTCCAATCCACTCTTCTTTGAAACCAGAACGGCAGCAGGAGACGCCTCGGGCGGACGGCGCGACTTAAGCGCGACCGGGTCCACTGCCGTGGAGAACTATACCAATGGCAAACAAAATGCTGATCGACGCGGCCCACCCGGAAGAGACCCGGGTCGTCGTCGTACGTGGAAATCGGGTTGAGGAATTCGATTTTGAAGCAGCAAACCGGAAGCAGTTACGCGGAAACATCTATCTAGCTAAAGTTACCCGGGTTGAACCGTCGCTGCAGGCGGCTTTTGTGGAATACGGCGGAAACCGCCACGGATTCCTCGCGTTCAGCGAGATCCACCCTGATTATTATCAAATCCCGATGGCGGATCGTCAGGCGCTTTTGGAAGCTGAAGCTTCGCAGGCTGCGCAGGACAGCGAACCTGAAGCCGAGGAAAAGCCGAAAAGGCGCCGGCGCACACGTGCTGCGAAAAATGAAACTCCGGAAGATGTTGTAAGCGAAGAGGCACCCGACGCCGAAAACGACGACACGGCTGCCGTCAGTGACAGCGCCGGTGATTCCGATGACGCTTCTGTTGGTGGTCCAGACGAAGACGGTGCGGAAGCGACTGAAAATAGCGCGGAAGAGCAAAATCTGGAGAGCAGTGAGGCGGACGATGCTGTAGACGCGAAACCGCGCCGCAGCCGCAGCCGCCGCAAAAAGGACGAGGCGGACGCTGAAGCCGATTCCGATGAGGAGGCCGATAGCGACGATCAGGTCGAATCCGTCGGTGCAGAAGATGCGCTTGAGGAATTGCCCGAACGGCGCCAGCCCCCGCGCAAACAATACAAGATCCAGGAAGTCATCAAGCGGCGCCAGGTGATTCTGGTCCAGGTCGTCAAGGAAGAGCGCGGCAACAAAGGCGCCGCTTTGACAACCTATCTGTCTTTGGCCGGCCGGTATTCGGTCTTGATGCCGAACACCGCGCGGGGCGGCGGTATTTCCCGCAAGATCACTCAGCCGACAGACCGCAAGCGCTTAAAGAAAATCGCCTCCGAGCTGGATGTGCCGGAAGGCATGGGCGTAATCCTGCGCACAGCGGGCGCAAGCCGGACCAAAGCGGAAATCAAGCGCGATTTTGAGTATCTGATGCGCCTTTGGGAGAATGTGCGCGAGCTGACATTGAAATCGAGCGCGCCAAGCCTTGTTTACGAGGAAGGCAGCTTGATCAAGAGATCGATCCGCGATCTCTACAACAAGGATATTGACGAGGTTTCGGTCGCCGGTGACGAGGGCTACCGCGAGGCCAAGGACTTTATGCGCATGCTCATGCCGAGCCATGCCAAGAACGTGCAACCGTACCGCGACCCCTCACCTTTGTTCATCCGCTATGGCGTGGAGCCTCAGCTGGATGCCATGTTCTCGCCTCAGGTCACGTTGAAGTCGGGTGGCTATATCGTCATCAACCAGACCGAGGCCCTTGTTTCGATTGACGTGAACTCGGGCAAGTCGACGCGCGAACACAATATCGAAGACACAGCTCTTCAAACAAACCTTGAGGCGGCTGAGGAAGTCACCCGCCAGCTGCGCTTGCGCGACCTTGCCGGCCTAGTCGTGATCGATTTCATCGACATGGAGGAAAACAAGAACAACCGGCTGGTTGAGCGCAAACTCAAAGACTGTCTCAAGAACGACCGGGCTCGCATTCAAGTCGGACGGATTTCGCATTTCGGCCTATTGGAAATGTCACGTCAGCGGCTGCGCACGGGAGTTTTGGAGAGTTCGACAACCCCCTGCCCGCATTGCAGCGGAACTGGCATGATCCGCTCGGTGGAATCAGTCGCTTTGCATGTGCTGCGGTCTCTGGAAGACAACCTTCTCAAAGGCGCCTCGCACAATCTGCTAATTAGGACCACCACGACGGTCGCGCTTTACATTCTCAACCAGAAGCGGTCGAACCTGTTCGATCTTGAAACCCGGTTCGCGGTTGAGGTCGAGGTCCAGGCCGACGATATGGTCAACGGGCAGCTCTATGTGCTTGAGCGGACCTCGCCAATCGACCGGGAGGAAAACCCGCAGCCGCAGGCTCCGATCATTCAACCGCACACGATCGAGATTGAAGACGAGCCTGAACCGGATGTGGAGGCCGAAGGCGAACAGGAAGCGTCCGACGATCAGTCCGAAGATCGGGATCGCAAGCGCCGGCGCCGCAGGAAACGGCGGCGGGGTGGCAATCAGGACGACCGTCCGGAGGCCAGCGCCCGTTCCGATAACGCAACCGCAGACGATGACGGCGACAGCGGCGATGACGATAGCGACGATGCGACCGAAAAGCGTGAGACCGCCGATGGCGACGATGACCGCCGCCGCAAGCGCCGCCGCGGCCGGCGTGGCGGCAGACGTGGCCGGCGCAACGAAAACGGCGACTTCGATCACGAGGAAAATGGCGGCCAGACCGCATCAGGCGAAACCGATGCGCAGGACGGCGGGCAACAAAAGCCGGCTGAGGATAGCAAAGAAGTTGCGGCCGAGACCGGCGCAGATGCACCGTCCGAAGCTGCCGCAGCCTCGAACGGATCTGATCACAGCGACAGCCTTTTAGACACCCCCGCAGAGCCACCTGCAGAAGCTTCCGCAGACACCGGAGCGGTGATTGGTTCGGAAGAAGCTGGCGCATCTCAGGTAGACACCAGCCCGGCGCCGCAGCTGAACGGGGCGGCCGATCACGCCGGGCCCGCTGACGATGACACAAAAGCCGGACCGGAGCCCGATTCGGCTCCTTCAGACAACAGCGACGCAGAGCCTGAAGAGGTCAAACCGTCAGCTCCGAAGGAACCAACGGTCACCAGTGAGACAAGCTCGGAAACGGAAGACGAGAAGAAACCGAAGCGCGGAGGATGGTGGCAACGCCGGTCATTCTTCTGAAAGGCGCTCGGCAAACTGACAGGAAACGGCGGCCCATGAGCCGCCGTTTCTTTATATCCGGCTGAACCGATCTAGGGGCAATCGACACCATTTGCCTGTCCGCATTGGAAGAAATTCGTCCCGCCTGTGTTCCATTGAATGAGAAGCCCGTAGTTGTGGCTTTCACCTTCAGGATAGATCGATGCGTTCAAAAACTTGTCCTGGACAGCGAGACGGAACGTATTGAGTGAGGCCATATCCGGCTGAGCGGTGTAGGTTTCGCACGCTGCTTGCCATGTCATGCCGCTATCGACGTACTCTGCTTCTTCCCAGATCTTCATGATGTTACCGATTACAGCTGCCGACTGGTTCCCCGGAAGAAGCTGCACGTCATACCGGTTCTCTGCGCTGGCAACATCGGGATTGTTGTTTCCGACGAGCTGGCAATCTCCTCTTGGGCCATAAAGCGCCTTCACCTCTCCGCCATACTGTCCATTTGTTAGTTTAAGGACCGTGTTGTTTCCCACGGCTGCGCTGCAGCTGTCGAAATAAACAGTCGCGGGTGTTGATGGATGGGCGGCATGAAGAAACCCTGCAAAATCCGCTTTTGCGATATCTCCGATCTCATCCGCGTTGCCATGCGACACCACATATAGGTTTTCAAAGCCATCGAGTGCTTGGGCACTGTCCATTGCCAGGACATTGCCAAAATCTGTCATGAAGTAGACGTCGTTTGCGCCATAACGCCGCGACACCCAAAGCGTGTCGATTGCATCCCGCGGGTCCTGGCAGATCGCAGACGTCATGATGACGGCACCATTTGCCAGAACGTTCGTCGAGCCGATTGCCCCTGCGAACGCCAATGCGCATAAGCAACTGTGTTTGATTAGTGGCGGCATGTATCTCCCTCCAAAACAGATAGATCTGCCAGAAGGGACGTTTGTGCTGCCCGACCCGTGAAAAGACCGGGATAGGCCCGGACGGACCGCGTGGCCGCGATGGCCCGGCCAGAAAGTCTGGTGAGGCTAACCTAACCAGGCCTTCAGGCGCTCAACAGCCTCTTGCATGTCCGCCAAACTGCCGGCGAAAGAAAACCGGGTGTATTCAGCGCCATGCACCGGATCAAAATCGGCGCCTGGCGTTGCCGCAACACCGGCTTCTTCAAGCATCCGCTGGGTAAAATCAAGGCTTACGGGCGCAAACCGGCTGGTGTTTGCGTAGATGTAGAAAGCGCCATCAACCGGCAGAAGGTCATCAAAGCCGATCTGTGGCAAGGCCTCCAGCAAAAATGCCCGGTTTTCAGCATATCCCGCGCGCACCAGATCCAGTTCCTCATGGGCGTCGAGCGCCGCCGCCGCCGCAATCTGCGAGATTTCGGGCGGTGAAATATAGAGGCTTTGCGCTATGCGTTCCGCCGGGCGAACGAGGCACTCCGGCAGCACCATCCAGCCAATCCGCCATCCGGTCATACAATAGTATTTTGAAAAGCTGTTGATGATAATCGCGTTGTGCGACGTCGAAAGCGCCGTTGCCTGGGTCCCGGAAAACACCAGGCCGTGATAGATCTCGTCCGATATGAACCAGATGCCGTTGGATTCGCAGAAAGTGACCAGCTCCGCCAGCGCCTCAGGCGTCATCATGGTTCCGGTCGGATTGGCCGGACTTGCAACCAGCACACCCGCGACCGGCCCCTCCTTTTCGGCCTTCCGGATCAACTCCGGTGTCAGGCTCCACCGGGTCTCGGCGCTCACTTCGACCTCGACCGGAACAAGCCCGAGCGCCTTGATGATGTTGCGATACGCCGGGTAGCCGGGAGCAGTTAGAACGATCCGGTCGCCCGGATCGAACGCGGCCAGAAACGCGAGATTGAAACCGGCTGAAGAACCGGTTGTCGCCATTACCCGGTTTTCCGGCACACGAACCCCATAGGTATCGTGATAGTGGGTGACCAGCCGGTGGCGCAACGCAGAAATGCCGCGCGCTTCGGTATATCCGAGCTTGCCGTCAACCAGAGCCGCAGCTGCTGCGGCGCGGGCCGCTTTTGGCGCCGGAGCCGCTGGCTGGCCAACTTCCATGTGAATGATCCGACGGCCTTGTTTCTCCAATTCGGCTGCCCGCGCCAAAACGTCCATGGCCAAAAACGGCGCGACATCGCTTCGTTTGGATGGAAAAAGGCGGTGACCGGTCATAAAGCGCTCCAAATCGACATGCAAATTCGGGTAAGAAGTCTTGGTACTTACAGGATGCTGGCAGAAAAGTAATCCGCCCTGTGCTTGACCCGTTTCAACCGCGAACCTACGGTCTTGCGCAACTGGACCGGGCCGGTATTGACCGCCCGAGGAAAACAAAAAACACCGATCCGAGCGATATGACAGGTTTTCTTACGTCTCATAAACAGAACCGGCCACATGGGCTGCTTCGGAAGGGCCTCTCGATGCTGCTGGCGGCAGCACTTCTTGTGCCGCTGGCCCCTGCCCCGGCATCCGCGCAGCGCGGCAAAATCTCGCTGGTCCGCGATGCGGAAACGGAAGAACTGCTGCGCGACTACGCCAAACCGATCTTCCGGGCGGCCGGCATAGCAAGCAGCGAGCCGCAGATCATTCTCGTCAACGACAAAGCCTTCAATGCCTTTGTTCCAGATTCCCGGCGGATGTTCATCAATGTCGGTGTTTTGATGGAAGCAGAAACACCCGGCGAGGTCATCGGAGTGATCGCCCACGAAAGCGGGCACATCGCAGGCCGCCATCTTGTGCGCGTTCGCGCAGCCGCTTCAAACGCCGCCGTTATGTCGGTCATCGGCATGTTGTTGGGCGCTGGGGCTGTGGCCGCGGGCGCCGCAGCCGGTTCCGGCGGTGTGACCCAGGGCGGCGTGGCCGCCACACTCGGCGCAGGGTCGATCGGACAGCGTTCCTTGCTGGCCTATCAGCGCGGCGAGGAATCGGCGGCGGACCGAGCTGCGTTGAAATATCTCGAAGCAACCGGCCAGAGCGCACGGGGCATGCTGAAGACTTTCGAGCGGATGGCCGAGCAGCAATTGTTCAGTTCACGCTATGCAGACCCTTATGCCCAGAGCCACCCGATGGCCCGCGAGCGTTTTTCAGCGCTGGAGAACGAGGCCCAAAAAAGCAAATTTTTCAATAAGGCGGAAGATCCGGTCTTTCAGTACAGACACGATATGGTGCGGGCGAAACTGCGCGCTTACACCAGTCACCCCAAGGCCGTTGCACGGGCATACCCACGCTCGGACAAGAGCTTGCCTGCGCAATACGCCCGCGCGATTGCAGCCATGAAAAGCCGCGGCAAGGGCGCTGTGCCGGACATTGACAAATTGATCCGGCAACATCCAAACAATGCCTATTTCCATGAACTCAAGGGCCAGGCGCTTCTGGAGGGCGGAAACCCGAAAGCGGCCATTGCGCCGTTTCGCCGGGCGCTTTCGATCAAACCAAATGAACCGCAGTTCATGGTTTGGCTGGGATATGCCCTGGTCGGCGCAAACAATCCGGCCAACCTGCCAGAAGCCGAACGCGTTCTCAAACAGGCCATTCAGCGTGACCCGAACTCAGGCGTGGCCTATAGCCAGCTTGCCATTGCCCACTCCCGCCAAGGCGAGCGCGCCGAGGCCGATTTGGCCACTGCAAAAGGCCTTATGGTGCGGGGCGATTTTGCAGGAGCAAAACGCTATGCCGCACGCGCTCAACAGAATTTGAAGCGCGGCTCACCGTCATGGCTTCAGGCCGATGATATTGTGTCGTATCAACCACCGCAATTGGATCGGGGCCGTTGACATTGCCCCCTGCCCCGAAGGAGCACTTGATGAGCCTGATTTCGCGCGCTTGCAGCGCATTCCGCCGCTTTGGTCTCAAAACAGCCGGCACCGTTCTGGGAACGGTTCTGATCGCCTCGGCTGCCGCAATACCGGCCAGCGCTCAAGATCTTGACCGCTCAGAAGTCGAAACCATCGTCCGGGAATATCTTCTCCAGAACCCTGAGGTGATTGCCGATGCGCTCAACGAGCTGGACCGGCGCCAGCAAGAGGCAGAACAAGCCGCACGCCAGCAAGCCTTGAGCGACGCATCCGATGTTTTGTTCAATTCAAGCCGTCAGGCCGTGCTGGGCAACCCGGAAGGCTCGATCACGCTGGTCGAGTTCTTCGATTACAATTGCGGCTATTGCAAGCGCGCCCATGGCGACATGGTCAAACTGATTGAGGAAAACCCGGACCTGCGCATCGTGCTCAAGGAGTTTCCGGTTCTTGGCCAAGGTTCGGTTGAGGCGGCCCAGGTGGCTGTTGCCGTCAATTCGGTTGCCCCGGAAAAATACGGCGAATTCCATGAAGGCCTGCTGATGCAACGCGGGCAGGCAAACCGGGCTTCGGCCATGAAAGTCGCGCTTGATGTCGGCCTGGACGAAGCCGAGCTGCAGCAAGCGATGGCCAGCGATGAAGCCGGTCAAACCATTGAGGAGGTCTATAGCCTGGCCAACCGTCTGGGGCTGACCGGAACACCGTCATATGTCATCGGCGACGAGGTTGTCATGGGGGCCGTCGGTTACGAGCAGTTGCAATCCAAGGTGACTGCCCTGTCGAATTGCGGTGAGACGAGCTGCTGACTCACAGCTGCAGTTAACGTCACCTAAGATCGGGGCTTTTCCTCGCTCAAATCAATCCCTATAAGGTGCATGGCCCGCACGTGTATTGCCGGGCCATGTTTTTATGCGTCTGGCCCTTCAATTAAAAAACAAAGGGCCACGCCGAGCGTGTGTATGAGTGGAAACAGCGCCGCGTGGCAGGCAGATCGGTCCGCCACAACGAGCCATGGCCCGTCCCGGGCCGCGCTGCAAAACCACCGATGCAAGTGTCATGCGGCCCGAACACGAAAGCCATGTAACATGTCCAAAGATAACAAGAAATTTGACACGGCCCTGATCCGCGATCTGGCCGTCCTGCTGGACGAGACCAATCTCAGCGAGATTGAGCTGGAACAAGACGATTTCCGCATTCGCGTGGCGCGGCAATTGCACATCGACGCACCGGTCTCCTTTGCACAGCCGGCTGCCGCTCCGGCGCCGCAACCCGCAGCAGCACCTGCCTCCGACGCGCCTGCGCAACCGGCCGCCAGCGGACCGCATCCGGGCACAATTACATCGCCGATGGTCGGCACCGCCTATCTGGCACCCGAGCCCGGCGCCCGCCGCTTTGTCGAGATCGGCGACACGGTGTCGGAAGGCCAGACGATCCTGATCGTGGAAGCCATGAAAACCATGAACCATATCCCGGCCACCAAGTCCGGCACAGTCAAAGAGATTTTCGTTGAAGATGCGCAGCCGGTTGAGTTCGGCGAACCCCTGATCATCGTCGAATAAGGGTGCGGCCCATGTTCTCCAAAATTCTGATTGCCAACCGGGGCGAGATTGCGCTTCGCATTCTGCGCGCCTGTAAAGAGCTCGGCATTTCCACAGTTGCTGTGCATTCAACGGCCGATGCCAACGCCATGCACGTTCGGCTTGCTGACGAAAGCGTGTGCATTGGTCCTCCTTCGGCGACTGACAGTTATCTGAACATTCCGCAGCTGCTCGCCGCCTGTGAGATAACCGGTGCGGCCGCCGTTCACCCGGGATACGGTTTCTTGTCAGAAAACGCGCGGTTTGCCGAGATCCTTGAAGCGCATAACATCGAATTTATCGGGCCGACCGCAGAACACATCCGGATCATGGGCGACAAGATCCAGGCGAAGAAAACCGCGATCGAACTCGGCATCCCGGTTGTGCCAGGCTCCGACGGCGCGGTGACTTTGCAAGATGACGCGCACGCGATTGCCCGAGAAATCGGCTATCCGGTTCTGGTCAAAGCCGCGGCAGGCGGCGGTGGGCGCGGCATGAAGGTCGCCCGCACGGAGAGCGAACTGGACAGCGCCCTGTCCACTGCACGCGCTGAAGCCAAGGCGGCTTTTGGCGACGATGCGCTATATATGGAAAAGTACCTCGCCAAACCCCGGCACATCGAAATTCAGGTCCTGGGTGATGGCAAGGGCAACGCGGTGCATCTCGGCGAGCGCGACTGCTCGCTCCAGCGGCGCCACCAGAAAGTTCTTGAAGAAGCTCCGTCACCGAGCCTGAATGTTGAACAACGAAACAAGATCGGTGAAATTGTCGCAAATGCCATGCGCAAGCTCAAATACCGCGGCGTTGGGACGGTGGAATTCCTCTACGAGGATGGCGAGTTCTATTTCATCGAAATGAACACGCGCTTGCAGGTCGAACACCCAGTCACCGAGATGATCACCGGCATCGATCTCGTCAACGAACAGATCCGGATCGCCGCAGGCGGCAGCCTGGACATCAAGCAGGATGATATCCGCTTTGAAGGGCATGCCATCGAATGCCGGATCAATGCCGAAGATCCGCGCACCTTCATGCCTTCGCCCGGCACGATCACCTATTACCATCCGCCGGGCGGATTGGGCGTTCGGGTCGATTCAGCCGTTTATCAGGGCTACAAAATTCCGCCATACTATGACAGTCTGATCGGGAAGCTTATCGTCCACGGGCGGAACCGGGTTGAGTGCATGATGCGTTTGCGCCGCTGCCTGGACGAGTTTGTGGTTGATGAGATCAAGTCTACCATTCCGCTGTTTCGCGATCTGGTAGACAATCAGGATATCGCTAACGGTCAATACGACATTCATTGGCTGGAAAAACACTTGGCCGAAAAGTCGGACTGACCGCCTAGGAACGGGTCGGCACACGTCTATGGCAGGCTACAAAGACGACATCGTTATGGAAATCACGCCGCAGGTGCTTTTGAAAGCCTATGCCTGCGGCCTGTTTCCCATGGCTGAATCGGCGGACGACCCGGGACTGTTCTGGCTGGAGCCTGAGCGCCGGGGGATCCTGCCGCTAGATGGGTTCCACCTGCCCCGCCGCCTGCGCCGTACGATCCGCAACGACATTTATGAAGTGCGCGTCAGCACCGATTTTCAAGGCGTGATCGACGGCTGCTCCGCGCCCATGCCCGACCGGCCGAAAACCTGGATCAACACCGAGATCCGCCGTCTTTACGGCGAGTTGTTCGATATGGGCCATTGCCACACCATTGAGGCTTGGCAAGACGACCAGCTTGTCGGTGGCCTTTATGGCGTCAGTCTGAACGGCGCCTTTTTCGGCGAAAGCATGTTCACATTCCGGACAGACGCCTCGAAGGTCTGCCTTGCCCATCTCGTGGCACGGTTGATCGTTGGGGGGTATTCGCTGCTCGACACGCAATTCGTCACCGACCATCTCAGCCGGTTCGGAACACTTGAAATCACACAATCCGATTATAACAAGCGGCTGAACACAGCCTTACAGCTGGAGACGGACTTCTTCGCCTTCCCGGCAAATACCTGCGGCGCCGAAGTGCTGAACGTCCTCGATAATTGGACCGACGGCTACCGACGGTAGGCTGCTCAACCAAGCCCGAAGTCCGGCTATATCTGATCGTTTGACCGGACCGATCAGCCTTGAAACGGCTTTGAACGCGGAACCCCGATGCTTTCGAGGCCGTCATCCGGCCCCCCGAGCGGGTCTTCGCCGTCAGCCACGGTTTCCGAGATCGGCGGGCCCGAATAGTTCTCCGGTGGCGGCACACTTGAACTCAAGCGGCAGTCGGTCAGCCACACGTCATAGACCGCATGCTCAACAGCATGAAGACCGGGGCTTGCCGCGTACATCCAGCCCGAGAAAATCCGCCGCACCTCATTGTTCAACGTGATCTCATCAACCTGGACAAACCCGGTCGTCATCGGCGATTCCGTCTGCGGCCGGGTGTGGCACACACGCGGCGTAACCTGCAATGCGCCGAACTGCACCGTCTCGCCAATGTAGACATCGAAAGAAATGATGCGACCGGTAATCTTGTCGAGGCCGGAAAACACGGCGACCGGGTTCTCGATCTTGTCTGGTTGAGGCTGGCCTTGAGCGTCCGGTGTTTGATCGAACTGATCCTGCGCGGTTGCGGGCAACACATATGCTGCCGCCGTCAGGATAGCTGCAAAAGCAACCGATTTTCTTTTCTGCCCTTTGGCCATCAACTGCGCCGTTTTTCTCGTTTTTAAGTCCGTTGAATGGATCAGATTCGCACTCAAATTTCATTGCCTGCGCGGCACCTATCACCCGATTGCGGCCCGGAAAAGACAGTTTCCGGGCCGAGCCGGGCCGATTTCAAGATCAGCCGATCTCACCAAGCCGGCCGAGCGCCACGCTTATCTTGCCAAGCTTTTCCTTGGCTTCGCTTACTTTTTCCCGCTCACCGGCAACCACCTCATCCGGCGCTTTTTCAACAAACTTCGGATTGGAGAGTTTTTTCTCGATTTTCGAGATTTCGGCTTCCAGTTTGCCGGCATCCTTGGACAGCCGCGCTTTTTCAGCGCCAAGGTCGATCACACCTGCAAGCGGCAGGCAGATCGTTGCTTCGCCAATGATGATCTGGGCGGCTCCAGCCGGAGCTGCATCGGCCATCGAAATGTCGTCTGCACGCGCCAGCCGCAAGATGGCAGATTCGTGCGTTGCAAAACGTGACTTGGATTGCGCGTTGGCCCCAACGACAACCAACTGGACCTTTGCGCCGGCAGGAATGTTCATTTCTGCGCGGACCGAACGAATTTCGGAGATCAGATCGACCAGCCAGTTGATTTCACCGGCAGCAGACTCGTCGCTGACGACCGGCTTGGGCCATTCGCTCAGCATCAACAGCGTGTCAGCCTTTTGCCCTTCATCGCCAAGACGCTCCCAGAGTTCCTCGGTCAAGAATGGCATGAACGGATGCAGAACCTTCAGGATCTCGTCGATTGCCCAAGCGGCTGTTGCCCGTGTCTCGGCTTTGGCCGCTTCGTCGTCGCCGTTGAAAATGGGCTTGGCGAGTTCCAGGTACCAGTCGCAGAACGTGTTCCAGGTGAACCGGTAGATCCCGCCGGAGGCATCGTTGAAGCGGTAGTCTTCAAGCGCTTTGGTGACCTCGATGATGCACTTGCCCATCTCGGTCGCAATCCAGCGATTGAGCGTGTGCTTCGTGGCGGCAGGATCAAAGCCCTCAACCCGGCCACAGCCGTTCATTTCAGCAAAACGGGCCGCGTTCCAGAGCTTGGTCGCGAAGCGCTGGCCGCCTTCGGCGGCCTGATCCGACATGCGCAGTGTCCGGCGGCCCTGAACTTCCTGGCTTGCCAGAGCGTAGCGGGTTGCATCCGCACCATAAGACGCGATGAGATCCAATGGGTCGAGAACATTGCCCAGGGACTTGGACATCTTCTTCCCGTTCTTATCGACCACGATCGAGTTGATGTAGACCGTGTGAAACGGCACTTCCTTCATGAAGTGGATGCCCTGCATCATCATCCGGGCGACCCAGAAGAAGATGATGTCGAAGCCGGTGATCAGAACGTCCGTCTTGTAATAGCGCTCCAGTTCCGCCGTCTGATGCGGCCAGCCGAGCGTCGAGAACGGCCACAGCGCAGAGGAAAACCACGTGTCGAGCACGTCAGGGTCGCGGCACAGCTCGACACTCGTGACTTGCCCTCCGCCGCCTTCAAGAGCAGCCGTGGTACCGTAAGACACTACGTTGTGAATACCAGTTCCAGATCCGTACGATTCTGAAGCAACCGAGACTGTGACATGTTCCCCGTAATGCTGTCTCGCCTGTTCAATCGCGTCTTCTTCAGAGGAAGCACAGAACATTTTAAGTCCGGAACCAACTTCGTCAGGCGATCGAAGATAAGATCCCTTTGGGAGATCTGGCCCATACCAGACCGGAATCTGATGGCCCCACCAGAGTTGGCGCGAAATACACCAGGGCTGAATGTCGTTCAGCCAGTTGTAGTAGGTCTTGTCCCAGTTGCCCGGAACGAACTTGGTCTCGCCATCCTGAACCGCCTTGAGTGCCGGTCCGGCCAGAGTCTTGGCGTCGACAAACCACTGGTCGGTGAGCATCGGCTCGATCACGACCTTGGAGCGGTCGCCGAACGGCTGCATGATCTTTTTGGATTCGACCATCGGCAACTCGGCCGGGCCTTCCTCGTCTTCGCCGAGCTTTTGAACTTTTGCCCTGCCTTGTTCGTCCCACTCCGGCGCCGGCCCCTTCATCCAGGCAACGTCCGGATGATCGCTAGGGACCATGACAGCGAGGCCTTCCGCTGTGATTTGGTCGATAACCCGCTTGCGGGCCGCAAACCGGTCCAGACCGCGAAGCTCGTCGGGAACGATGTTGATCTCGTCGATCTCGTTGATCGTCATCTCGGCCCCGTCGATGATCGACTGGGCTTTTTTGGCCTCCTCGGAATATGGCGCTCCGTCGGCGCGCATATGACCTTTCGTGTCCATAAGGCGGTACATCGGGATCTTGTTCCGAAGCGCGACCTGATAGTCGTTGAAGTCATGCGCGCCGGTGATCTTGACCGCACCGGAGCCGAAATCCGGATCCGGATACTCGTCGGTGATGATCGGAATAAGGCGGCGATGTTCCTTTGGGCCGACCGGGATTTCGCAAAGTTTTCCGATAATTGGCTTGTAGCGCTCATCATCTGGATGAACCGCAACAGCGCCGTCGCCCAGCATGGTCTCCGGACGGGTCGTGGCAATGGAGATGTAATCCCGCGTCTCGCGCAGGGTGACATTACCGTCCTCGTCCTTCTCGACATACTCGTAGGTTTCGCCACCCGCCAGCGGATACTTGAAGTGCCACATATGGCCGTCGGTTTCGATATTTTCGACTTCCAGATCGGAAATCGCTGTCTCGAACTTCGGATCCCAGTTCACCAGCCGCTTGGAGCGGTAGATTAGGCCTTCCTTGTAGAGATCGACGAAGACCTTCAGGACCGCATCCGACAGGTTCGGCGACATGGTGAACTCGGTCCGGCTCCAGTCACAGGACGCGCCAAGACGCTTCAGCTGGCCAAGGATCGTGCCTTCGGACTTTTGCTTTTGTTCCCAAACACGTTCAATGAAAGCTTCCCGGCCCATGTCCCGGCGTCCGGGCTTGTTTTCGGCAGCAAGCTCGCGCTCGACAACCATCTGGGTCGCAATGCCCGCGTGGTCGGTGCCCGGCTGCCACAGAACGTTATAGCCTTGCATCCGCTTCCAGCGGACGAGAACGTCCTGAAGCGTGTTGTTGAGCGCATGCCCCATATGCAAAGAGCCGGTCACGTTGGGCGGCGGAATTACGATGGTAAAGGCGTCGGCACCGTCTTTTGCACCGGCTCCGGCCTTGAAAGCCTCTGCCTTTTCCCAGGTTTCGTAAATCCGCGGCTCAACACTGGCCGCATCGTATGTTTTTTCAAGCATTGGGGTACTCAGGTGTGGGTTTTTTACCGTTTTTTTGAATTCACGTGTAAATCGGATGGCAGCGCGCAAGTCAACCGCTGACCGGCCTGTTTACGCCTCTACACTTGATCCGATGATGCGGCGCAGCACCAGTTCAAACATCAGGAGCTCGTTCGTGAGCATTCAAATCCGTGGCCACCATCTCTTGTGCATGCTTACCTATGCCGGCAAGGGATACACGCCGCGTTTCACTGCCAACTATGATGAAACCGTGGCCCGCCTGAATGCCGGCGAAGTTATTGAGATTGTTACCGGCCCGGATACCATTTGCCAGCCCATGCTTGCCGCACCAGACTGCCACTGCTTCAACGAGAGCGTCACTTGGCGCGACGCAACGGCGCTGGCGGATGCAGCCATCGTGCTCGGTCGCCCCCTTGCGCCTGGAACGCGTTTGAAACTGACCCGAAATGACATTTCTGCCCTGCGCATCGCCTTTTCATCCGGTGCGATCCGCAATGCCTGCCACAAGTGCGAGTGGTTTGACTTGTGTTCTGACCTCGCAGCCGATGGGTATTCAAGCTGCAGGCTGGCACCACCATCTCCGAAAGGCTCCGCCGGATGACGAGTAGGGAAAGCGTTTTGGCCAGCCGGCCTCAATCCGCGAAGCGCAACGCCTGCCGTCAGCGGCGGCGGATGACGCGCTGGATTTCCTTCTTGACCATTTCTTCCACCATGGGTGGCAGGTTTTGGTCGAGCCATGCCTTCAGCATCGGGCGCAGCATCTCGCGGACGAGCTCTTCGATGGTTTGCGCCTGGCTGGAAATCAGCATATCGGAGAAGCTGTCCAGCGCAGCGTGCACGGCATGGCCGGTTTCGTCAGATGTAAGCGGCGCGTCCTTCTCCATCGGGGCGAAGTCCGTGTCCGGGATCGGCTTGGCATAACTCGGCGGCGGCGGTGCGGTCAGTTCCGGAGCAGGTTCCGGCTCCGGCTCGTCTTCCTTTTCCTCGACAAAGGCGATGTCCGCATCATCGCCCTCAAGGTCTTCGGCCATGCCGCCGACCATTTCGATCTCGTCATCATCCTCGCCGACTTCAAGATCCTCGGTCAGCTCAAGTATATCGTCGTCGCCGGCGTCGTCAGGCAGCTCGTCCTCGGCCGCGTCGGCCGCCATTGCAGCTGCCATGTCGTCGGCATCATCCCCGGTATCCGCAGCATCGTCATCACCGTCCATATCGAACAGCTTGTCCAGATCGTCCTGGGACATTTCTGTGCTGTCGCCCATATCGTCCGATGCCTCAGCTTTTTGTGTGTCGTTGCTTGGTTCAGCGGGTTTTTTGTCCGCGGCTGCACTTTCGCCGCTCTCGGGGGCTTCTTCATCCGAGATGATGCGGCGGATCGATGCGAGGATTTCCTCCATCGACGGCTCTTCGGCCCGACTCGCCTTTGCCATATATTCCCCCAGTCACTGTACCCGGCAACGCTGCGACTCACTCAGAACACCTGAACGATTCGTTAACGGCGAGTATAGGGGACGGTTCGAAAAACCGGAAAGCGGCGGAAACACGTCCGTCGCCCTTTTCCCCTTTTAATCAATGCACCACGGGGAAAGCGCCTCATAAAGGCGTGATGTTATGGCCTAAAAGCTGACATGGTTAATCAGGAACTGCGCGACACCGGCGAAGTCGGCGCCTTGTTCGCCCTGCCCAAAGCCACAATGGCTCACCGTCCGTCAGGTGTCCGCAGGCCAAACCACTTGTCCCGAACCGCTTCGTAATGCTCGGTCGGACGATATTGCGCAACCGCCAGATTAAGGGTGGTGGAGTCGAGCTTGCCGACCGCGGAGACCAACTGGTAACCGCCGACGATCCGGTTCCGCTGCGCCGTCACGAGGTTTGATTGCTGGTTGACCAGCTCACGCTGAGCGTCAAGAACGTCAAGGGTCGTACGCTGACCGACGCGCTGTTCTTCGATGACACCTTCAAGAGCAAGCTGTGAAGCTTCCACTGCAGCCCGCGCCGCGGTGATCGAGGCTTCCGCAGCCTGATAAACACCCCAGGCCGAAATCACATTCGCCCGCACCTGATCAAGCGTCACATCCAGCTGCAACTGGGTTTGGCCAAGCTCTTCTTTTGCCTGCCGAACCCGCGACGTCACACTGCCAGCCTGGTAGATCGGGATGCTGACTGTTCCGAAGATCTGCGCGTTGTTCTGGTCGCGGATGGTCGTTGACGGGTTTACGCTGCGCGACAGGCTGCCTTCGAGCGACACAGTCGGCAACAACTCGCCTTCAATTGCCTTTACACTGAAAATCGCCGCATCCACCTGATGCCGCGCCTGGCGGATCAATGGCTGATTTTCTTCTGAAAGGCGCAGGGCCTCTTCAAGCGATGGCGGAACAAGGCGGCTAATGGTGGTGTCGGCGGACAAGTTGCGCGCCTCAGTGCCGATCACCTGCTGGTAAATCGCGCGGCTGGTGTTCAAATTCGCCAGTGCCGTGTTGAGATTGGCCTGAGCTTCGGCGACGCGGGCTTCCGCTTGCGACACGTCTGTCCGGGCGCCTTCGCCCACTTCAAACCGGTCACGTGCTGCGCGCACCTGTTCGCGCAAGAATGTCAAGTCACTGCGCTGCAGCGATACAAGTGCCGTGTCGCGAATGACATCCACATAAGCTTGGGCGGCAGACAAAAGCGTGTCCTGCTCTGTCGACACCAGGGATTCCCGCTGCGCCCGGACCAGTGCTTCGGCCTGGCGGGTGGAATTGATGGTCCGGAACCCGCGGAACAGCGCCTGACTGATCGACAGCGAGATCGACGCATTGTTTCGGTAGCTGTCAAATCCGTTCGTTTCCGTTGCCACTCGCCCCGCTTGCGCAGCTGCCGAGATGGTCGGGCGCCAGCCTGCCAGCGCCTGCGGGACATTTTCATCGACGGCGCGCAATTCGGCGCGCGCTGCGTTCAATGTCGGATTGTTTGAATAGGCCAGCGCAAGAGCTTCGGAAATCGTTTCGGCCCGGGCCGCGTGTGATGGCGCGAACAGTGTAGCTGCCGTTAAAGCGGTGGCAGTCAACAAACCTGCCAAGCCCGATTTTTTCTTCAGACGCAAATACAATTTATGCTCCCTTGAGCGCACCCACCGCACGATAGCTGTTTTGAGTAAACTGAGCAGTGTTGAGGCGCAACCGACTCATGCAGAAGATTATGGAAAAAGACACCAGTGCGGCAGCTCGGCAACAGCACATCAGCAGACAAACGGACAACCAAATACCGGCTTGGCGGCCGGAAAGGTGCGGCAACCTCTGTGAAACCAGCGTTTGCAGCGGGGACCCCGCCACACGCCTTGAGGGCTCAATCAAAAAACGAATTCGGCTTCTTTTTTGAAACCGGGCAGCACACCGGCAGACGCATTGAAGCCGAACCGCGAGCTGACGACACCGTTCGAGTTGTAGTAAACGCGTGCCTGCCCGGCCCCGCCCTGACCTTCGATCACAACCAGCCGCCCGCCGTCTTTGAGTTGCTTCAGCAATGCGTCCGGCAGCACTTCGACCGCACCGTTGACGAAGATCACATCATATGGGCCTTCGCCCGGTAAGCCGTCGGTCAGCTTGCCTTCGACCACGACAGCATTTTCAATCCCGAGCTCCACCAGAACCTCACCGGCGGATTGTGCAAGGCCCGTATCCTCTTCCACCGCAACGATGGACGCGGCCAGCTTGGAA
The DNA here is from genome assembly GCF_007830545.1 of Roseibium hamelinense. Classification (GTDB taxonomy): domain Bacteria; phylum Pseudomonadota; class Alphaproteobacteria; order Rhizobiales; family Stappiaceae; genus Roseibium; species Roseibium hamelinense. Next base: position 327,579 of record NZ_VLLF01000001.1, on the reverse strand, counting down.
AGAACGGCCGCCGAATAGCCGGTGCCAGCCCCAACAACCAACACAACATCGTCCGCTGCAACGGCGGCCATCTGGATCAGCTTGCCCTGCACATGCGGCTTCATCAAAACACGGCCGGAGCCTTCCGGGCCGATGGGCAGGTCTTCGTCGATGTAGGCGACCACCCGTTTGGATGCCGGAACAAATTTCTCACGCGGAACAATTTCCATCGCATCGAGAATTCGATGATCCGTGACATCGTTGGTCCGAAGTTGCGTGTTCACCATTTTGATGCGGGACTGGGTGTAGTCCGTCATATCGGCCCTCTTCTGATCACCAGCCTGAACGTCTGCCGTTCCTTAGCGAGGCAAATCCTGCCTGACAAGCCATACCTGTGCCTTGCGCCCAGAAAGCGAAAACCTTGCGCCGGACGAAAGATGCGCATGGCAGCGCTAACGCTTCAAAACTACTACGGTCCGCCACAATTAGACAGGGGGTTGTTTTTTCAGCGGGGCCAACGCTCACCGGCTTCACACTCAGGACCCGGCTTCCGGCCAAGGCATCGAAGTGCTCCGTCACAAGAACCCGCACCTCCGGTTAAAGGCAGGAAACCATGCAAACACGCAAGATCTAATCAATTCATTTGAAAATTTTATTTCCATCAGAACGGGTTGCTTGCGAAATTCGCATCACCAAAACAAATTGAGAGAGAAAAATGTCCTCACCAAAAATCAACACCAATGCTCACATCACGAAAATGCCGAACGAAGTAATGCAGAACATTACTGACTTCTCATTGGAAACATCCACATCTAAACTTAGAACGACTTCAAAGTCGCTCCGCGGCCAAATTAAACACCTTCAGGTCTTTACTAAAAAACAGGCAGAAAAAAACGGTCACAATACGAACGCCTTGAAGAATGGGCTCACCAATACCAACGCCCTTCGGCTCATGAGCAACCGGATGGAAACCGATGCCAAAAACAGCAAGTGGACTTTTGGCAACGCCTTGAGCGCAATGAAACGGCTGACGACCAACAACAACGTAAGCAAGCAGGAGCGCGATCTTGAGATCGCTGCGATGCGCAACGTGAAGTCCAAGCTGGTCAATACACTCATCACATGCATGGAAAATCCCAACAAAAATATAAGAACCATTCAGAACATGGCGATGAACTACCACACCGCCCCGGAGGCGTTGGAAGTTCTCTACCATCTGAGCAACAAGCTAGGTGATGGCAAAGAACATACACATGCGCTGCTGGCCAACCATCCGGCGACCCCGGACAATGTGCTGCGGGACATCGTCAACGGCGCAAAGAAGAACAGCACAGTCATGAAGGGTTTGCAGAGCGACAACATGCATAAGGCCATTCAGACACGCATTGCATTCGATGAAGATATTAAGGCGGAAGCCAAGCTGGCCTTTATCGCAAACGGCAATGCCGATTCCAAACTGATTGGATACATGGCAGAAAACGCGTCCGATCCGAATGTGCAAAAAGCTGCACAGGAAAAACTGAAGAACTGACCGCGAAAGCGTGGCTTGAATAGAACACGCATGATGCGCGAGGCAGAGTTGGTTTTCCCTGCCTTGCGCCTTTTCAGCATGTTGACATGTCCCATCAGGCGCACGGACTATCAAAGGCAGGGATAGGGCCTTTTTTCACCGCTGTCCTTCGGTTCCAAGCCCCTCGTGCACCGGCACGCCGGCGCAGTGGTGAAAAAGAATTTCCAGACTTGACGAACAGCCGGCGAACAAATAAGTGTCTATCGCATCGGACAACACTGTCTTGCACCACTTCAGACGCTCCGAATAAATAAATAATAACAACAGGTTGGCCCTGTGGCGGAGTGGTGACGCAGCGGATTGCAAATCCGTGTACACCGGTTCGATTCCGGTCGGGGCCTCCAACTCTTCCATGAGATCTTGAAGCGACGCTGTCTTGTCTGCCGCATCAGCAGCCTCAATAGTCGAGCTATGGTGCACTGTTGGCTGCCCAAGATCCGGATCATGGCCTGTAAGCGCCGCTAATTCTCTTGATTGTTTTCGCTTCCGCCGGGGTGTTTGTTTCCCGATAGCGCTGCATGCGGGCGGGCGTGGAAAAAAGTTCGATCGCCGGTGAGCACCAGCGCAAATTCATCGATTTCCGCAATCACCCCATCGGCGGCCCGGGCCAGTCCCGACTTGGGCCGCATGACGCGGCGTGCCTCGATCAGGGTCCGCCGGGCCGCGCCGAGCTGGGTCAAAACCGCGTCCTTGTCGAAATCCAAAGGTGTGCGCGTCCGCCGCGTGGATGTCATGGCTCAGAATCCTGCACAGTTCCAAATGTTCTTATTTTGTTCTTATCATAAATTCACCGTGCCGTGGTCAACATTGCGCCGGTTGCAGGCAAACCAAAAAACACCTGCAACCGGCGCGTCAAACTGACAACAGCAGCGCCCGAAGGCGCTGCTGCGGACGGTGTTAGGCTGCGAAAATAAAGTCGCTTGCAGCAAGATTGCTGTAACCGGAGAACCAGCCTTTTTCCAAGGACAGGATGTCCTGGTCATACAGGATATCAAAGTTGCCAAACCAGCCCTTGTCGTCGAAGCTGAGTTCATCAAAGGCGGACACTCCGGCGTAGCTGAGATCGATCTTGTCCTCGCCGCGCTTGAAGTCGGTGATCGTGTCTTTGGTGCCGTCATTGACGAAAATAAAGATGTCGGCTCCCTTGCCGCCGGTCAGCACATCGGAACCGGTGCCATCGCAAATCCGGTCATTGCCCTTACCCGCCGTGATGTGATCATCGCCGCCAAATCCCTCAATCGTGTCGTTGCCACGGTTGCCACGCAGCCAATCGCCGCCTTCCGAGCCGAGAATAAAGGCTGCGTCCCCCAAATGGCCGGTATTGTCGAACGGGATGAACTCGTCCTCTACCCAGCGGTCGTCACGCTTGTCTTCCGACAGTCCCGAGACGATGACGAGGCTGTCCCGGCTCATCTCGTCATAGAATTTCGAAGACAGGACGACATTCACCGCCTTGGCGTAGTTTGCAGACGAATGCGCAGACCAGGCAAACGGATTGATGACATTGCCACCGTCCCAATAAAGCGGCGTGCCATAATAATCATTGTAAAAAATCAGGTTGCTGGTGTCGTAGCCATAGTCGGTGTCATTGCCGAGCACGTTGATGCGGCCGTCGGAAATCACCGAGGGAACCGGGTCGTTTTCGAAGTCCATGCTGAACAACTCGGCGCCGGACGACAATACGGAGCTGCCGTCCTCCGGCGTGTAGTGGGATGCAAAGCCGATGTAATTTGCATCGACGAAATAGCCATCGAGAATGTCATCGCTGCGCTCGGCCATGTTTGTCACCGCACCGCCGCCAAGCGAATGCCCGGTCACGATCAAATCGCTCGCCGTCAGTCCGTTCGCGGTCAGGAAATCCCGGATAGCGACCAGCAGATTGCCAAAGGCGTTTTCGACATACTGCGGCTCGGACTTCAGGAATTCCAGATAGTCGATGACATCGCCGATCGTGTCGATCACCTGGTCTTCTTCGGGACCTCCCGTGCCGCGGATGGCAAGCCCAACGCCCGTCACCTCTCCCGAAGCGTCATAGCGCGCGAACACTTCGGCCTGCGCGTCTTTGAATTGGTTGGTTTCGCCATTGTAAGTGCCGTTGCCATCTACAATGCCGTCATAGCCCAGAACATCCGGCGCAAGCACGGTCCATCCTCCCTCGGACCGTCCACGGCTCACATCTATAGAAATGTCACCGGCTTGTACTGAGCTGGCGTAGGTCTGGTTTGCGTAAGCCGACAGTGCAATTGCGTTGCTGACCAAGCTGGATGCATCGCCGTTCTTGTAAGTGAAAAGTGGCATCTATTCCTCCCATAGTTGCATTTTTATAAATACACACTTTTAAGAGGCGTCAAACTCTATTTTACGTAAAGGTCAGGATTTAACCCTTGTCATTATTGCGGGGTAGACAACGGTCTTTTTCCGGTTTCTCTGTCGGAATCGACGCATTCCGCGCCGGTGTTCCGGTCGTGGTTTTGCGTAAATTTCTCATAGAATAACAAGATGTTGGCAAAGGCCGCACCGGGAATCGGGCGGACAGGGGAGAGCACATACATGCTTCATGGCGGAGACCTTTCTGCGGCCTGCGAGACCTATGGCGGCACATCCGACGGCTGGCTTGACCTGTCAACCGGCATAAACCCGCACGCTTATGAGCCTAGAAGGGCCGTTCCGCCCCTAAATTGGACGCGATTGCCGGATCGGGCGTCCAACGACAAACTGCTGAGCGCTGCGCGCCGCGCCTACCAGGTTCCAGATCATCTGGGTCTGGCCGCGGCACCGGGCACACAAGCGCTGATCTCACTTCTTCCCGGGCTGATGCCGGAGGGCGAAGTTGCCATCGCCGTCCCGACTTATACCTCACACAAAAGCGCGTTTGTCCGCGCCGGGCACCGGACGACCGAACTGTCCAGTGTCTATGCGCTTCCGGCCAGCGCCCAAACGGCTGTGATCGTCAATCCGAACAATCCGGATGGCCGTCTGGTCGATGTCAAAAGCCTTTTGGAAATTGCACGTACGCTTGGTGATCGCGGCGGATACCTCATCCTCGACGAAGCGTTTGCCGATGTTATTCCGGGCGCAAGCATCCTGCCGCATGTCAAGGACGAGCCGGTCCTGGTCCTGCGCTCTTTCGGCAAGTTCTTCGGGCTTGCCGGATTGCGCTTGGGATTTCTTGCCGGACCCAAGGACGTTGTCGGACGAGCCGCCGCCATGCTCGACAGCTGGGCGGTCAGCGGCCCTGCCCTGCATATCGGCACTGAAGCGCTGAACGATCTCGATTGGCAACAAAAGATCCAGCGTCAGGTGTCCGATGAAATGGGTGACCTGACCCTCGCCCTGTCAGAGGCCGGACTGGGTGTTTTTGGCGGCACGCCACTTTATGCTCTGGCCGCGGCCCGCAATGCCGCCGGCCTGCATCACGCATTGGCACGCCGCCACATCTGGACACGGGTGTTCGACTATGCCCCGACCTGGATCCGGATCGGGCTGCCGGGCTCACACGCAAATCTCACCCGCCTGACGGCAGCGCTTGCCGAAGCGATGAAAGAGCTCTAACCAGCTCTCATGCTGCTCTATGACACCACCCTCTGGCTGCTCTTGGCTGCCCTTCTCGTCGATGCCGTTGTCGGCGATCCAGATTGGCTGTGGCGCCGCCTGCCGCACCCGGTCGCACTGATCGGCAAGGTGATTTCAACCTTTGACCACGGCTTCAACCGCTCGCATTCAACTGCACAAAAGCGCCGGTTTGCAGGAGTTTTGCTGCTTGTAATTCTTGTGTTTGGCGGGCTCCTTGTCGGCGCCGTTCTTCAGTTGATCGCAAGCCTTTTGCCCCATGGCGGCGTGCTCACCGTGATCATCGGCGCCGTATTTATTGCCCAAAACAGCCTTTTTGCGCATGTCGCCGCCGTACGCCGGGGCCTTCTGCAGGACGGCCTCGCCGGCGGCCGTCAGGCGGTTGCGATGATCGTCGGCCGTGACCCAAAACAGCTGGACGAAGCCGGCGTGTCGCGGGCGGCCATAGAATCTTGCGCTGAAAACTTTTCCGACGGGGTTGTCGCCCCGGTGTTCTGGTTTGCCCTTTTGGGTCTTCCCGGCCTGATCGCCTACAAGGCTGTCAACACTGCCGACAGCATGATCGGCCACAAAAACGAGAAATATGCCGAGTTCGGCTGGGCCAGTGCACGGTTTGATGACCTGATCAATCTGCCTGCATCCCGGCTGTCCGCAATATTCATCGCGCTTGCCGCACCATTCGCAGGCGGCTCGCCCTTCAAAAGCCTTTGGACGGTGGCCAGGGACGCTCGAAAACACCGCTCGCCAAATGCCGGCTGGCCGGAGGCAGCAACCGCAGGGGCACTTAATCTGGCGCTTGCCGGACCCCGGATTTACTCCGGCTACACGGTTGACGATCCCTACATGAACGAAAACGGCCGCCGCGACGCGACCGCGCGGGACATCTCACGCAGTCTCACATTGCTGTGCGGGGCTTGCGTCTTCCAGGCGCTTGCCGTTCTTTGGGCGGCCTATACTTTTCAGCCCTTGTAATTGATCAAGCCAGGGACCTTATTTGTGCTGCCTTTTTCCGCTGCTGCCGACCGCAACAAGGATGCGATCCTCACAACCCTGAAGCCAATCCTTGAAGGTCACCGGAAACTGCTGGAGATCGGCAGCGGCAACGGTCAGCATGCGGTCCATATGACAGCAGCAATCCCGGGTCTTGTCTGGCAATGCAGTGATCTGGACGAGAACATTGAAGGTATCGCCATCCGGCTGGAACTGGAGGGCGACGAACGCACTCCGCCTCCCCTCGCGCTTGATGTGTCGGTCAGCCAATGGCCGCTGCCCGCACGAGATGATGCCGACGCCTTCGATGTCATGTACACCGCGAACACCCTGCACATCATGTCGTTCAACCACGTGGAACATTTCTTTGCGCGGGCCACTGAAACCCTGCATGGCCAGGACGGTATATTATGCGTCTACGGGCCGCTGAAATACGGGGGCAAGTACACCACGCCCAGCAATGAGGCATTCGACGCGCAATTGAAGTCGTGGGACCCGGTCAGCGGCATCCGGGATTTCGAGGCGCTGGACACGCTGGCCCGGAAAGCCGGGCTGGTCTTCGATGCCGACCATGCAATGCCGGCCAACAACCAGCTCGTTATCTGGAAAAGGCCGGGCTGACCGCACACCCGCCGGACCTATCTGCGGATCGCACGGCGGGAGATTGCAAGGCGTTTTTGTTTTTGCCGCTCTCGCAGGAAAACCACCAGTCCGCCGCCCAGGATCAGCACGATGCCGGCCAGAACAACCGGTGCCGGCCACTCGCCGAACATGATCCATCCCCAGAAGACGGCAAATGGCATTCCGACATATTCAAACGGCGCAACTGTAGCCGCATCGGCCGTCCGGTAAGCTTGCGACAGGGAATAACCAACCACCGCGGCGCACAGGCCAAGAGCGATGAAATAGTAGATGTCCTGGCCCTGTGGCCAGATCCATTCGCGCAGCAAAAACTTCATGCTTGCATTGTCAAACCCGTCAGCAAACCGGCCATCTCCTGCCACGACGAAAAAACCGAGAGACACGAGTAGGAACGTTGTCTGAATATAGGCCGCCAGTGCGGACGCCTTTGTGGTGCCGCCCAGTTTGCGCGTCAGGACTTGCATGAGCGCATAGCACAGTGCGCCGATCACCGGCAGCAACAGCACCAGCCGTCCGCCTTCGACATCAAGCTCACTTTCCCACGGCCGCAGCATCAACACCACTCCGACAAATCCGACCGCCACCGCACCAAGCCGGAAGGGGCCGACCTTTTCGCCCAAAATCGGGATAGACAGCAGGGTGATGAGAAGCGGAGCCACGAAAAACAGCGCCGTCGCGTCGGCCAGAGGCACCACGGCAAGGGCAGTGAAAAAACTCATATTGGCCAACACGATCAAGAGCCCGCGCAACAGATGCAGGCCCGGTGTTTTCGTCTTCAGGATCGCAAAGCCGCCCTCCAGCTGCACCAAAACCAACGTGAAGACCAAACCGATCGCGGAACGTGTGAATATCATCTGGTGCAAGGGGTAGGCACCCGACAAATGCTTGATCAGCATGTCGTTTATTGAAATGGCAGCCATACCGACGAGAACGAAGCCTATGGCAACGGCAGGGCGCGAAAGGGGCGCTGAGGCAGCAAGCTGGGTCATGCTTCTCGCCTACACCCTTTGCATCCGCCCGCCTAGGCCGTAAATGCGCATCGGTGTCCTTCTATCGCGCATACGCGATTTTCAGAAGAAGGTCGATATCCAGCGCCGCCTCAAGATGACCTGCCAGATCATCGAGCACGGCATCAATCCGGTTCTGATAGGCCAAATCCGAGGCGGCACCAAAGCCGGCCAGAAATGCCCGTCGGAATGCATCATCGGTGAAAAGACCATGCAGGTATGTGCCAGACACCCGGCCATCTGACGAAACCGCTCCGTCCGGCCGGTGGGCGGAGATATCGTTCAAACGCATCATGGGGACGCCGCAATCCGGTCCGTCCGTCCGGCCGATATGGATCTCATAACCGGAGACAGATGCCCCTGTGGCAACATGAATGCCACTTGCCTCGACCAGTGACTTGTCCGGTGTCAGGACCGTGTCGACATTCAAAAAGCCCAGTCCGTCCACCTGTCCGGGCGCTCCCTCAATACCCTGCGGGTCGGATATTGTTTTGCCGAGCATCTGGTAGCCGCCGCACACGCCGAGGATATGCCCGCCGCGGCGGTGATGCGCGGCAAGGTCGATGTCCCAGCCCTGTTTCCGGAAAAATGCCAGATCTCCGACCGTCGATTTGGAGCCGGGCAGCAAGACCAGATCCGCGTCGCCCGGGAGCGGCGTGCCCGGACCGATCAGCTCAAGTGTGACATCGGGTTCCATCCGCAAGGGATCAAGATCATCGAAATTCGCGATCCGGGAGATCACCGGGACGACGATCTTCACGGCTCCCGTGCCCTGTCCTCTTGCAAGGTCCAGTGCATCTTCGGCAGGCAGTTTGCTGGCATCGGCAAACCAGGGCACGACACCAAGTCCGCTCCAGCCCGTGCGCTGCTCAATTTCCCGCATCCCATCGTCGAACAGGGACACATCGCCCCTAAACCGATTGATAAAAAACGCCTTTATCCGGTCCTGTTCGGCGGGTTCCAAGACGGCATGTGTGCCCACCACGGAAGCGATTACGCCGCCGCGGTCGATGTCGCCGCACAAGATCACGGGCAGATCGGCCGCTTCCGCGAACCCCATATTGGCGATATCTCCGGCGCGCAGATTAATTTCTGCCGGGCTGCCCGCACCTTCGACCAGAATGATATCGGCGTCGGATTCAAGCTTTGAAAAACTCTCCAGAACCTTCGGAAGCAGTTGAGCTTTTTGCTTTCCGTACTCGCGGGCCCGCATCGCTCCAAACCGCTTGCCCTGCACAATGATCTGCGCACCGGTGTCCGTTTCAGGTTTGAGCAGGACAGGATTCATGTGCACGGACAAAGGCACCCTGCACCCCAGGGCCTGCAGGGCCTGCGCACGGCCGATTTCGCCGCTATCGGCGGTCACGGCCGCATTGTTGGACATGTTTTGAGGTTTGAAGGGCCGAACACTCAAACCACGGTTCGCGAGAAGGCGGCACAGACCGGCAACAATCACGCTCTTGCCGACATTGGAGCCTGTACCTTGCACCATCAATGCAGGTTTTCTGACCAAATGCGTCATGCCTTGGAGTTGGATGCGACGGGTTCGGCACCATAAGGCCGGAACTCCTTGGGGACCGGCAGGTGCGCCAAATGCAACTCGAGCAGCAACCGGATGGTTGGCCGGACCGCGAAAAGGATCGAGCCGATCAAAAAGAACCAGGTCCCGGCGTAAATCAGACTGTCGTAGAAGAAGAACACGCTGCCAATCACAAATGTCAGGGCTGCGAGAAACTCAACGATTGTCCGGTAAAGCTCATACCGCCGGACAAGCTCCGCATGATCCTGCGAGGCTACTCTGAGTGTTCCGTCAAACAGCTTGGGCATGCGAAATCCTCTTCCTAAACCTGCGGAAAGTCATGTTTTTGCGGATAACGGCTTCGCCGTAAACGGTATATCCAAGCGACCTGTAGAACCGCTCCGCTGTCCGGGAGCTTGTCAAGTAGACATGCCCGGCACCGCAGCTGGCTCTGAGATAGCCTTCCAATTCCGCCATCAGGGCACGGCTCACCCCGCGAAAACGGGCCTCCGGCAGCACATAGTTCAGCAGCACTTCTCCTGCCTGGCTGGCCATCGCGACACCCAAAACAGTCCCCTGTGAAGTTTCGGCGGTCAAAAAGGCACCCTCTTTTGCGATCCAAGCCTTTACGTTTTCAGGTGTCTTGTTTTGCACCCATGGCAAATAGCTTTCGGCGTCGCCGCGATGATCACGCGTACACAATTCAATGATCGAACGGCGCAATAGCAAGGCGATTTCAGAAGCCTGCTGCTGGCGCGCCAGTTTGATTTCAAAGGGTTCCAACATTGCAGGCCTGAGATACAGAGGGCAGCGTTTCCGGTCACGTCACCAGGTTGCGGCTAAAATTCAACCCCTTCCTGCGGCTTTACGCCGGACCGGAACGGATGTTTGACCTGCGTCATGTCGGTGACCAGATCCGCGACCTCGATCAGCTCGTCCTTGGCGTTGCGCCCGGTGATGACGACGTGAACGTCCTCGGGTTTTTCATTTTTCAAAAAGTCGACCACTTCCTCGATCGGCAGGTAATCATAGCGCAAGACGATGTTCAGCTCGTCGCACAGGACCATCCGGCACTCGCCCGAGGTGATCATTTCCTTGGCAGCGTCCCAGGCCTGACGCGCTGCGTCAATGTCGCGCTGCCGGTCCTGCGTTTCCCATGTAAAGCCCTCACCCATGCGCTTGATGGTGACGAGATCGTCAAACCTTTGCAGCGCCAAGCGCTCGCCAGTGTCGATCCGTCCCTTGACAAACTGTACAACGCCGACCTTGTGGCCATGCCCGAGCGAGCGGAAGATGATGCCAAAGCCCGCGGTCGACTTGCCCTTCCCCTTCCCGGTGTTGACGATGATCAGGCCCTTTTCGATGGTTTTGGTGGCCATGATCTTGTCGCGTGCGGCCTTCTTCTTGCGCATTTTCTCCGCATGACGCTCGTTCAGCTCGTCTTCGCTCAGGCTGTCCGTTTTTTTGTCATTCATTTGCGTGTTTCCTCGGTCAAGACTGTCTTGAAGTCGGCCAGTTGCGCGTGGGTCGAGTTGCGTCTCGGGGTCCACAAGTCCCGCCGGATGGCCTCGTTGAATCGCGCCAGTATCTCACCGTAGGCTGCAGGATTGGCGTCTAACAGGAAATCCCGCACCTCGGCGTTTTCGATATAAGCTTCAAACAACTGATCGAAGTGATGGTCACCAACCGCCCGCGTCGTTGCAGCAAAGGCAAACAGATAGTCCAGCGTTGCGGCAATCTCGAACGCGCCTTTATAACCGTGGCGCATCACGCCTTTGATCCACTTCGGATTGGCGGCACGCCCGCGCACCACACGGCCGATTTCTTCTGAAAGACTGCGCACAACCGGGCGCTCGGGACGCGAATGGTCGTTGTGATAGACTTTCGGCGCCGCACCCTTCAGCGCTTCGACGCTGGCTGCCAGCCCCCCTTCGAACTGATAGTAATCGTCACTGTCGAGAAGATCGTGTTCCCGGTTGTCCTGATTGTGCAGCACCGCATCGACACCGGACAGGCGGGTTTTCAGATCACTCTTCGCCGCCTTTCCAGCCGCCCCTCCACCATAGGCGTAGCCTCCCCATTCGACAAAGGCATCTGCGAAATCGCTGCGCTCGCTCCAGATGCCTTCATCAATCAGCGCCTGCAGACCGGCACCGTAGGCGCCTGGCTTGGAACCGAACACCCGGAACCCGGCCCGAAAGGCTGACTCATCGGCATCAAGCCCTTCCGCTTCGAAGCTCATCCGGTCTTTCAGCACCCGGGCCGCAATCGGGTTGGCCTCCGCCCGCTCATCGAGCTTGGCGACCGCCCGCACAGCACTGTCGAACAGATCAATCTGATGGGGGAACGCATCGCGGAAGAACCCGGAAACCCGCAGAGTGACGTCAATCCGCGGGCGTTGCAGCTCCGAAAGGCTCATCACCTCAAATCCGGTTACGCGGCCAGATCCCGCCTCCCAGACCGGACGTACACCAATCATGGCCAGCGCCTGCGCAATATCATCGCCGCCGGTGCGCATGTTCGCCGTGCCCCAACAGGTGAGCACAAGTGCGGAGGGCCACTCGCCCTCCTCCTGAAAATAGCGCTCCGCGACCAGCGCAGCCGATTGCTGGCCGAGCCTCCACGCGGTTTCAGTGGGCACGGCGCGCACATCCACTGAGTAAAAGTTCCGCCCGGTCGGCAAGACGTCAGGTCGTCCGCGCGACGGCGCCCCGGACGGCCCCGGCGGCACAAAAGCTCCGGAAAGGGCATTCAGCACGGCCCGGATTTCAGCATCCCCGGAGCCGGTGACACTTGGCTCGATCCGTGTCCGGATCTCGTGCAGCACCGCGTGTGTCGCTTCAAAATCGTCCGGAAGCGTTTCTTGGTCCAGGAGCTGCTGTGCAAACAGTTCCAAGCGCTCCACCGTGTCGCCGCAGGACCGCCATGGAGCCTCCGATATCTCATGCAATGCCGGAGGACGCGGCCCGGCCCAGGCAGCGGCAAAATCGCAAGTCAGCGGGTCGAAGCAGTCAAGTCCAAAATCCCGCGCAAGGGCCCGCAAAAGGCTTTCATCCTCTGCTTGCTTGCCCCGTGGCACCCGCGTCAAGGCGATCACCAGGTCGCGCAACAGGCCGCCGGACGGGCTTTCACCCAAAATGTGCAGCCCGTCACGGATTTGCAGCTCTTTCAAATCGCACAGATGCGCATCGAGCCGGGCAAGGCGCGTCTCCTCGTCCATGTCATCCGTGATGCCAATGTCCCTGTCGAGACCATGGCGCGCGGCAACATCCAGGATATCGCGGGTCAAGGCTTTCAGGCGCCGGGGATCGACCCCGCTGGCGAGGTAATATTCATCGAGCAGCGTCTCAAGCTCTTCCGCCACCCCATGGCTTTCAGCTCTTGTCAAAGGAGGCGTCAAATGATCCACAATCACGGCGGAGGTCCGGCGCTTCGCCTGAGCGCCCTCACCCGGATCGTTGACGATAAACGGGTAGATGTTGGGCACCGGCCCAAGCACCGCTTCCGGAAAACAGCCTTGGGAGAGCGCCAGTGCCTTGCCCGGCAGCCACTCCAGATTGCCGTGCTTGCCCATATGCACAACCGCGTGGGCCCCAAATTCCTGCCGGAGCCAGATATAAAACGCAAAATAATGATGCGGCGGAACCAGATCCGGATCGTGATAGGTCTCTTTCGGATCGATGTTGTAGCCGCGGGCGGGCTGTATTCCGATGACCTGATTGCCGAACCGGTGCAGCGCCAAACGGAAATGACCGTCCACCACATGCGGATCGTCTTCCGGCATGCCCCACCGGTCTTGGACAGCTGCGCGCACCCGCACCGGCAGCCTATTGAAAGCAGTGTGGTAAGTCTCAAGCGCAAGCGATTCAAACGACTCGCGGTTTTCTCTCCCGCTCAGCGCATTGGTGACCCCCGCGCCCAACAGTTCCATAAGCGCGCGGGACGAGGCTGGAGCATGTCCGGTGCCGTAGCCCGCCTCTGCCATCGATGCCAACACCTTGACCGCCGACGCCGGAGTGTCGAGACCAACACCATTGGCCAACCTCCCGTCCTTGTTCGGATAATTTGCCAGGATCAGCGCAATTCTTTTGTCCCGCGCAGCTGTTCGTCCGAGCCGCGCCCAGTTTGCCGCCAGCTGTGCGACAAAGGCAATTCGGTCGCGCTCCGGCACAAAGCGCACCGGGGTTGACTGGGTCGCCGCGTCAAAGGTGCCTTCTTCCTTGAAGGACACGGCCCGTGTCAGCAACCGTCCGTCGATTTCAGGCAGCACCACATGCATGGCGAGATCGCGGATGGAAAGACCCTGATCGCTCTCTTCCCAGCCCTCCCTGGAGGAGGAGGAAAACACGACTTGCAGCACGGGCTTTCCAGGGGCATCCAGCGGGGTCGTCTGGTGCTCAGCACCGACCTTTGAAACGGCAAAAGCAGTTGCGTTGATCACGACGTCAGGATCGGCGCCCTCAAATAAACCCGCAAGAATCTCTGAAGACTCCGACTCTTTCAGGCTGGAGACAAAGACCGGCAGCGCATTGACCCCGGCATCGTCCAGTGCACGGACCAGCGCATCGACAGGCGGCGTCTGCGCGCCCTGAACCAGAGCGCGGTAAAAGGTGATGGCCGCCACCGGACGGGCCGGATCTGTCCAGGACGCTCTCAGGGTCTCAAGATCGGGAGCCACGGCGCCGGGCATGTAAATTCCGGCACGCGGCAGCGGCACCGGATGCGCAGGGTCTTCTGTCTTACCGAGCAGGAATCCGGCGAACTCCAGAAAATTGCGACAGTTCTGAGCCCCACCCTCAACAAGATACCGCCAGAGCCGGTGCACCTCGGCTTCGGGCAGATTGGACCGGCTTGCCAGTTCCTTGTCCCATTTGTCATCTCCCGGAATGACGGCCAGCTTGACACCGGATGCCCGCGCTTCTTCCTCCAGCCGCTCCAACCCGTAGTGCCAGTATTCAGCGCCGCCCAATAGCCTGATGATCACCAGTTTCGAGCCGGCGATCGTCTGTTCTGCATACAGATCAACGGAATACGGGTGCTGCAGCGCCATGATCGAAGCAAGGCGCAGACTTACCGATGCCGGTTCAATGCTGCCTTGCGCGCTTGCGAGACTGCCCAGTTCCGTGTCGGCGGCCGACAGAAAAACGATGTCGGCCGGCGCCTGCCCCAGGTCGACGGCGTCGCCCCCGTCATCAATCCGGCGGGCCTGGCTGGCGAGAATATGCATCGGCTGCGGGTCCTTTTGTTATGATTTTTGGATCCGGCCCTGCAAAAACACAGGGCGAGCGGTGCCGAGGGTTATTCTGCCGCCTCGCCGATCAGTCCGAGCTGGCTGGACACCGCGTCCAGGTCAAGTCCCTTCAGGCCAATGACCACCAGCCGGCCCGCACGTTCTGCGCCCGCGGCAAACCAGGTCTCGACCCGTGGCCCCACCGCCTGAACCATGGCCGGCGCGGCCTTGCCCGAAATCGCGACGGCGCCCTTGATCCGCAACACGCCTTTTTGCCCCATGGCCTCAAGCACCCGTGCCTCCGCATCCTTGAGGCTGGAAAACGCCGGAACTGTCATGACATGGCTTTCGAAGTCGTCATGGTGGTGGTGATCATGGTGGTGATGCTCGTCATCATCCTCTTCATGATGGTCGTCGTGTTCGTCATGATGGTGATGATGGTGCTCGTGGCGCGCGGCCATATCATCTTCGGCTGCGGCTCCCCGGCCCAGAAGGACCGCAATTGGCAGGCTGCCCTTTTCCGATGAGACGATATGAACGTTGGCCCGCAGGTCTTTGGCGATCCGGGCCTGCACTTCGGCCAACGCATCTGCGGACACAAGGTCCGCCTTGTTGAGCACCACCAGATCGGCGCATTTCAGCTGGTCGTGAAACAGTTCCTCCACGGGGCTTTCGTGATCCAGCGCTTCGTCTGCGGCCCGCTGCGCTTCAAGCGCGGCCTCATCCAGCGCGACACGGCCTTCGGCAAGCGCGGCAGCGTCCAGCACGGTCACCACACCGTCAACCGTGACTTTCGGTTTTACGCTCGGCCATGAAAACGCCCGAACCAGGGGTTGCGGCAGGGCAAGCCCCGATGTTTCGATGACGATATGCTCCGGCGGCGCTTCCCGCGCCAGCAGCATCTCCATAGTCGGCAGGAAGTCATCGGCGACAGTGCAGCAGATGCAACCATTTGTCAGCTCCACCACTTCCTCAGCGGCGCATCCCGGATCGACGCAGCCGTTGACGAGCGATCCGTCAAATCCCATGTCGCCGAACTCATTGACGATCAGGGCAATCCGCTTGCCGTCTGCATTTTGCAGCAAGTTCCGGATCAGGGTTGTTTTGCCCGCACCAAGAAATCCGGTGATGATAGTCGCTGGGATTTTTTGTCCTGTTTTCATAATGTTATTTCCGGTTCTTGACGTGGCTTGAGAAGCATAGGCTGACCCGCGGCAACAAAGACGACCTTGCCGCAAGCCTCGCCGATATCCTGGTTGAGACGGCCTTGCGCATCCCGGAACGACCGGGACAGGCGGTTTTCCGGCACAATGCCCAGCCCCACCTCATTCGACACAAAAACGCAAGGTCCCCTGAGATCCTTTACAAGCTCGCACAGGCGGAGCGTTTCGGCCGCGATATCCTTTTCATAAAAGATCAGATTGTTGAGCCACAGCGTCAGGCAATCGACCAAAACGGCTTTTTCCGGCCCCGTTTCGCGGAAAATCACGGATGCAATATCGAGGGGCTCTTCGATTGTGGCCCACCAGCGGCCGCGTTCCCGGCGGTGCTTGGCGATGCGCGCCGTCATCTCGTCGTCAAATGGCGTGCTGGTGGCGATGTAGGTGCGCGGCAAGCCGGAACTGACAATCAGGTGTTCAGCAAACCGGCTTTTTCCGGAACGGGCGCCGCCAATCACCAATGTGCCGGGGTTCTTCAACATGGCATCCCGCCGGGATTGCCCGGTTGGGCGAATGGCGGCGGATTGCCGGAACAGAATGCGCTCATATCCTCACCTAGTGCCGTCCACCCGACAGCTTTGGCAGTTTCAAATCCATCACGGCCGGTCTCCTGGCTCGCGGGTTATTGCGGACACGCTCCTTCCCGGGAAGATCCCAGTGGACGCGCGTGCCAGCTCGCCGCTCACAGTTGCGGGGGCAGCTTCGGCATAGGGGCGCAATACACTTTGCCCCGCACCGAATTCCCGTTTGATCCCAAGCCTGCAGCGGTCTTGGAAACCGTGATGTCACAAGTCCTATCGGGTCTTCTTCAAGGGCACAAGCGGCGATCGCAACCAAGCGGGCGGCCGAAGCCGTGGGAAGAACTCGACAAATTTTGCATTCATACCTGCAAAAGCTGCCCAAACCCGCTCAAAACACAAAGCCGTCTACAGCCTAGATTACTGAAACTTCGACGGTTTTCCACATGCCGATGGGTCATGAACGAAGCTGAACAAAAAAACACAATTTGGGACTTGGCAAACCGGCAAAGCGTTTGATATACGCATCCTCACCAACGGGGCGGACGACTTGCCCACCCCGCGATGTGCTGATCCCTGATAGCTCAGTTGGTAGAGCAAGCGACTGTTAATCGCTGGGTCGCAGGTTCGAGTCCTGCTCAGGGAGCCATCTTTTTATACCTTAAAAGTTCTTGCATGCGATTACGGTGCAACCTGTGTGACCCGTTTGGCCGCCACAGGCTCGGCGGCCCTCGCGGCAATGCCAGAGCAAAACTGGCGCATCATCCTCTACTCCAATTCCTGAACATTTCGCACCGGCCGAGGTGGCAGATGCGATATGCATTTGTCATGGAACTATCGCAGTTCAGGCTTAGACGAACACGAAATCATCGCTGCCGATCGAGGCAAGACTGGTTCCCTGAATAACGATCTGACTTCCCGCGTATTCGACAAGCACATCGCTACCCGTTTCGCTGAGGCTGAGGTCCGCAAACCCAGTCGCCCCAAAGCCATTTGAGCCGGACAGGATCTGAATAATATCGAGTGTGTCCTCGAAATCGGCGATGACGTCGATATCGCCCGCGTTGGAGAAGTCGAACCGGTCGCTTCCCGCCCCGCCGAGCAGCAGGTCGTTGCCCAGCCCGCCATTCAAAATGTCGTTGCCGCCGGAACCGTCGAGGACATTTGCAAGTGCATTGCCTTGCAGAATATCAAACCCGGAACCGCCGGTGGCGTTTTCGATTTCGACGCCGTTGGCAATAGTGAATCCGCCCCGAATGCCGTTTGCATAGGACAGGACACCGCCGCCGGTGCTGCTATAGTCGAGGGTGGCCGCAACCAGCGAAATATTTGCACTGCCGGTTCCGTTATAGGCGATCGTGTCGGTTCCGCCGGTGTCCCAAATGGCGGAATAGAAAGTGCCCGCACCATTGCTGTCAGGAAGCACATAGACGTCGTTGCCTGTGTTGGCGGCCTTCGCCCCATATTTTTCCTGAAGCAGTGCGATATCGAACGCCATCGGACCAGCGGTCGCCCCGAATGTGTCGGGCCAGACCGGGTACAGCTCGGCATGCCCGACATTGTAGCTCATCATTGTGTAGATGCCCTGGTTTAGGTTGAAATCTCCCAAATCACCCCGTGGGCTGGACACACCTTCCATTACGTTCGAGCCGCCACCCCGGTCATGCGGATGCGACATGCCAAGGCCGTGACCGACCTCGTGCTGGAATACGAAATACTCCAGGGAACCCTTGCCAAGATTACTGAGGTCCATGTTGTTTGTGTTGAACACAGCGACACCGGGATTGCCGGTGTTCGGCGGGTTCATGTAGGCATACGCCCCCCCGGCAAGAGTACTCGTGACAAACTTGAATTCCGCAGAGCTGGCGTTGTTCGTCACGGAAAATGTCAGGTTGGTGCTCTCGGACAAGTCGTTCAGAGACGCCATGGCGCCATCGATCTGAGCCTGCGTCCAGCCTTGCGAAGTCTGGCCGTCGAACCGCTCGCCGGCACGGGCAAAGTAAACCTCGATATTTGTGGTGGCGACACGGGACCCGCCCCAGTCCAGCGCATCCAGAGGGGATGAACCCGGAGGCGGTGTTGGACCGGACGCCTCCTGCAGGGCGATGGTGTAATCACCCGTCTGCAATGAACGGTAGGCAGATGCGTTGATGTAGTAGGTCCCGCCGGTGTTCACCGTGAATTCAAGCCTGGAATTTAAACCGCTGCCGCCATCATCATTGAAGGCAACCAGGTCTCCCGAATTGTTGTGAAGACGCAAAACCGTGTCCGCAACGCCGTTTGATCCGCTCCCGAACAGATCCAGCGTGTAACTTGTCCCAGCGGTTAACTCCACACGGACCCAGTCCGAATCGCCAAAGCTGAGACTGCCTTCGAAAGTATCTCCCGCACTCATGGAGTAGATGGTCCCGGTGCTGGCAGCAGCATCGGTCGTTTCCGAGTAGGCGATCGCCTGATCAGACAACGGCAATTGGACTGCCGGAAAATCGAGAACACCAACGCCATTTCCCGAAGCGCCTGTCAGATCGCCTCCGGACTTGTCCGGCGACGCATTCGGCTCGTAAGAGACCGAAAGCTGATTGCTCAAACATAACTTGCACATATTTAACCTCTGGATTTTTATAGGTTGCGCGCTCATGTTGTAACAACCATTGCTTGTATTCAAGCGGCTCGCATGCAAAATTTTCCGTAACGTATATTTCGCTCAGGATTGGCCACAACAGTCGCCTCCGAAACGGTTCAAAAAAATGTTCTATGCCGGGCAAAGCGGTACAAAACGGAGCACTGACAGAGCCGTGAGACGGCCGTCAATCCAGCGGCCTTTTCCCCCGTACTGGCACCGATGGTTGTCAAAGGCCGCCGACCGCTCAGCAGTTAGCAGCCCAGAGTTGCGCCGTCCGGATATACGCATGTCAGTTTTTCAAAGAGGCGCCATCCAATTTCTTCCGTTACGGCATTTGTCACTTGCGAGCCTTGGCGATAGGCGCCAGAGTGCGTCGGCGCGCAACGTCTTTTCTTTGGCTGGATGCCCGGAGCCGCTCATCCTTGGCGCAGGAGCCCCTTATGACAGAATCCAAGAGCCTCCGGCCAAGCTGGCACCTCAGGCTTTGCTTGTTTTCAAGCATTCTTTGTTTTGTTCTTGGTGTTCTAGTCCCTGCCCAAGCGGCGGAAATCGCAGTTGTGGAGGACGTTTTGGCAGACTTTCGCGCCTTCATGAACGAAGGCGGGGATACCGCTGAGCAAGACACGGAAACATTCACCGTCTTTGAGCGTCCGTCTGCGCGGCGCGATGTGGTTGAAGTGGGCCTCGTCATCAAGGCCCTGCGCCGGGGCGGCTACGACGAAGCGATAAACCTTGTACCGATGCCATCCTATGCGCGGATGATCCAACAAGTTGAACAAGGTCAGGTCACGCTGACCGGAAGTTCAACGTGGAAAAACGACTTCGAAGCCAAGGAGGCTGTTGCCGCCAGTTTTCCGCTTATTCCGAATGGCAAATTTCTGGTTGGCCTATACACCCGCCCGAACCATCCGGATGTTTTTCCCAATATGACAGCCGACGAAATAAAGACCCTTCATTTCGTCTCCAGCAAATCCTGGCGGCCCGACTGGAGCGCCCTTACGGCGCTTGCCCCGAAACATCTGTCAAACATCCGGCCGTGGGAGTCGATGGTCCGCATGGTGAGCTCGGGGCGTGCCGACGTGTTGCTCGCCCCCTTCCAATCGGGACAAGGCATGGAACTCAGGGCGTTCGGTCAGACGCTTGTGCCTCTGATGGGTGTGAGACTGTCCTTGAATGGCGAAAGGGTCATCGCGATCTCTCTGGCAAATCCTGCGGGTGCGAAAGCACACAAAGCGCTCGACCGCGGGCTCATGCTGCTGGCCGAAGATGGCACCATCGAGCGCGCCTACAATGCGGCAGGGGTGTACCCGGAGCGGACACGGACGTGGCATGTCATCAATCTGCCGGACAATACATGACGCTTCTTGAGAAAAGCACGAAGGGCAGCATCCGAGAACGCTGCCCTGCTGCTGCTTTTGGAAACTGCAAACCGTTCAGTCGAGCGCGACGTTGTACTCGGCCTTCAGCGCATCGACCTTGTCCTGATTGGCCGCCATCCAGCCGTTAAAATCCTCAATCAAGCCTGGCTTGGTCGTGGAGCTCATATAGTAGAAGTCACGGGTATGCTTGAGATCCGGGTCAAACACCAGGGCGCCATCTTGACCGGTTTCACTCAGATGATGCTGGATCACGGCCACATTGGCGTAGGCTGCGTCGATCCGGTCGCTCACCGCCTGCTTGACCAGCCCATCCAGCTCGTTGACCTCTGAAAGCTTTACCTGCCCGGACTTGGTCTCATCAAGCCACGACCATGGCGTGAAGCCGCGCACGGTGCCGAGGGTTTCAACGGCCCCCATGCCAGCACCAATCTTTTCCGGTTTCACGGACACGCCATCGATATATTCAACGATCTGTTCGGAGTAGATGACGTTCTTGTCCTGTTTCATGTCTGCGGACCAATAGGCATTGTCCGGGTATTTCAGATCGACCTCGCCATTGACCAGCATGCTCATCAGCCGGGTGATCGGGAATGGCTTGTAGGTCAAATTGTGACCCTGATCCGCAGCCCATGCATCAAGCAGGGCGCGGGCGAACCCGCCATACTCGCCGCCGTCCATGGTATAGTGCGGATAGTAGGACAGGTTCTCGACACCAACGACGATGTCTTCGGCTTGGGCGCTGATCGGTGCCAACAGCGCGGCAGAAAGACCAGCAGCGGCAATGCTGTAGCGAACCGTAGGCTTGAGTTTCAAAAGCATGATTGAGCATCTCCAACAAGCATGTGATTTAAAGCCGTCTCGGCTTGCGCGTACCATATGCGTCATTCAGGAACCCGATTATGAACGGGCACCTGAATTTCCCACTCATCCTTTACAAAGACTTGAAACAAATCTTTCCAATACGCGGCGCTTTGGACAACAGCCGTCCTGAAATCAAACGTCACGGCGGCGGGGGATGCGCCCCCTCCCCCGAACCTTGCCCCGAACCCGTGTGCTTTGGATGATCGCCTGACTGCTTTTGTCTAGAGGACGGCTGCTCTCACCGGAAGCTCGGCGCTGCCTCGTGCGTCTCCGCACAGCACGTTCTCGGACCGAACCCTAGTGATTGTCAAAAATGCGAATCCCGCTTCGCAGAATGAAGCAGCAAGGCCGGATTATGACCGCAATTGTGGCGCAACGTCAGCTTTGCGCAAGCTTGTGACGTTAATACTTGTCTCTGTAAATCGCCTCCCAGGCCTCTTTAGACTGTACAATCGGTCATTTCGATACGGGTTTGTCCTTCGATATTTGAACAAACCAGCACGTCGGCATTGCCCGCATGCGTCGATATAGTAAAAAATAAAAACCCAAACATAGGCAGTAATGACCATGCTACTTACTGCCCCGACCGTGAATCTTAAGGTAAATTCCGGCCTTAGCTCCAAAAATGAATCAAAAATGAACGGATTCACGTGAATTTGTGACTTAAGTTACACCCGGTCCGGCCGCTTTGGTGCAATAATGGCGAAATCGTGACCGATGACGCTAGGGCACAAACGCCAAGAGAGCAAAAATACGCCTGGCACATCGCTTGCTTAAACACAGTTGTGTTGGCCTTGGGAGGCGTAAAATGCAACAGGTATTGAGACTAGCAGGAATGGCTGGGCTCGTTGCCATGATGATGGCAACCGGCGCATCCGCGAAGACCGTAGCGCAGGAAACCTATACAATCCCGGAAGATCAGCTTGCCGTGACCGTGGCTTCGGCCACGCCGCAACAAGCGGATCCGCTTAATAGCGATTTGACAATCTGGGTTGGCGAAATCGAATTGCAGGGTCGTAACACCATCTGGGTCGAGCTTATCGACGGGTATGGCGAAGTCATCTACAATTCAGAAGTTCTCAGCAACGAAACCCATCTGCTTCCAGACGGGCGGGCGGTTGTTGTGAGATCAATCGACCCGGCGACCAAAATTGCAAAAACTGATGAATCCCGTGTCCCGACCGAAGGCAATCTGGTCGTGACCCGGCGCGTGGTTCAAGAAGGTAACGCGGCAACATCTGTCGAATTCATTGAAGCAACAGAAGAGCGGGAAAAATCGACCCTGCTTCACGTTGCCGAGTTTGGCCAGAGCGTATGGACAAAAACCATGGCGTTTTTCCAGGCCGCGGCAGACCGCATTCAAATCGCCTGGAACTGGCTGGTGGACACGCTTCACGCGTAACCGCGCCTGCAATTTGAAAGCATAAAAATACGGCCCGCACGTCGCGGGCCTTTTTTTTCAACAGAATCAAAGTTTAATTGAAACCCTTTGCTGATCTGAGTCGTATCAAGAGGCGTAGGCCAAATCGGGATGCGAAAGATGATCTCCGCCAACGGTGTCTTCCGAACGCACCCCGCCCGCCGTAGAATGAAATGCATCAAAAGGATTTGCCATGCGGATTGCCGTCATCGGCTCCGGTATTGCCGGGAACAGTGCAGCTTGGGCCCTTTGCGACAAGCATGAAGTGGTTCTTTACGAAAAAAGACTTCGGCCCGGCGGGCACAGTGCAACGGTAGATATCGACTATGATGGCACACCGATGTCTGTCGACACCGGGTTTATCGTTTTCAATGACCTGAACTACCCGAATTTCTCCGCTCTGCTCGACCATCTCGGTGTCAAAACCGAAGAGAGCGACATGAGTTTTGCCCTGTCAGCGCGGAGCGGCAAGAAAGAATGGTGCGGCGACAACCTCAACACGATTTTTGCACAGCGGCGGAATATCGCCTCCCCCAGCTTTTTGATGATGCTGCGCGAGATTTTTAAGTTCAACAAGCAGTGCGTTATCGACCTGCGGGCCGGAAAGCTAGAGGGTGTGACCCTTGGCGAATATCTGACCGCCAACCGGTATTCCAGCGCTTTCATCAACGATTACCTTCTGCCTATGGGTGCTGCAATTTGGTCGACACCGATCAAAGACATGCACGGATACCCGGCAGAGAGTTTCGTGTCGTTTTTCGATAATCACCGGCTCATCCATTTTGACCGCCCGATCTGGAGGACCGTGTCCGGAGGAAGCCGCAACTATGTCAACCGCCTGGTCGCCCCGCTCGCCGGGCGCATCAGGCTTGGGACCCCGGTGACACAGATCCTGCGCGAGGCAGACCACGTAGCAATCACCGATTCAACGGGCAATACCGATTATTTCGACCAGGTGGTCCTCGCCAGCCATACAGATCAAAGCCTTGCCTTGCTTGGAGATGCAACCGGCCCTGAACGTGAAATTCTTGGCAACATCCGGTACCGGCCCAACACGGTGTATCTGCACCGGGATCCGGCCTTGATGCCAAAGCGCAAGCGGGTTTGGGCATCCTGGAACTATATGTCGACGCTGGAAACCGAAGCTGGCGGCGACGTCATGGTGAGTTACTGGATGAACCGGCTGCAGAACATCGACAA
This sequence comes from Roseibium hamelinense, assembly GCF_007830545.1. Classification (GTDB taxonomy): domain Bacteria; phylum Pseudomonadota; class Alphaproteobacteria; order Rhizobiales; family Stappiaceae; genus Roseibium; species Roseibium hamelinense. Next base: position 303,851 of record NZ_VLLF01000001.1, on the reverse strand, counting down.
ATCAAAACCTGTTTTCGTAACACTCAACCCGCCGGCAGCACCGGAAGACGACAAGACCTTCGCGCGCTTCGTGTATGACCACCCACAGTTTGACGCTGGTGCGCTGGCGGCGAAAAAGCGTCTGGACGAAATCCAGGGGCAAAACCGAACGTGGTTCTGCGGGGCGTGGGCCGGTCACGGCTTCCACGAAGACGGAATGGCGTCCGGATTGAATGTCGCCCGCGCACTGGGCGCGAGTCTGCCGTGGGACACCGCCGGCCAGACCCCGGTTCTGGAAGCTGCCGAATGACGAAGATTGCGGCATCCACATGTGCCGAAAATGGCCCGCCGCCGGATGCCGCCGCAGCATTCTATGCCGGGAAGGTGATGCACCATCGGATGAAGCCGAAGGAGCACCGGTTCACATATGACGTTTTCAACCTGCTGATCGATATTGACCGGCTGGTTGAGGCAGAGCGCATGAGCCCGTTTTTCTCGGTCAACGGTTTCAATCTTCTGTCCTTCAACCCGGCGGATCATGGGCCAAGGGATGGCTCCGACCTCAGATACTATGTCAATGCGCGCTTTCAGGAGAAAGGCGTTGTCAAACCTGACCGGGTGCTGCTGCTGTGCTATCCCCGCGTCCTCGGCTACGTGTTCAATCCGCTGAGCGTTTATTACGGCTATGATGCACAGGGCACATTGACCGGCGTGATTTATGAGGTGCGCAACACATTCGGTGATCTGCACAGCTACGTTCACAAGGTTGAGCCCGGCCACGTAAGCGAAGCCGGGATACGGCAGGATCAGCGCAAAGTATTCTACGTGTCGCCTTTCATCGACATGGAGCAACACTACCACTTCCGGCTGTTGCCGCCTGGCAAATCGACCCGGGTCAGGATCCTGGAAACCGACCCGCAAGGTCCTTTGTTATCGGCAACCTTCACCGGAAACTTGCAAGATTTCGCGACACCGAACATTCTAAGGCTGTGTCTGCGCATGCCGCTACTGACGTTTAAGGTTATCGCGGCGATTCACTGGGAGGCATTCAAGATTTGGCGCAAACGCATTCGCTTTCATCCAAGGTCAAACTACGGACCGAACGGAACAATAGAAGAACCCAATTCCTGCCAGACGTTTTCGACGGGGCACGGTGCATCTTCCTCATGAGGCTGAACCATGACTGATGTCGTTGTATTGAATTCCTCAAACGCCCGCGAACACTTGCGGGGGCTTCCACGCTGGACCCGGCTGGGCCTCACCATGCTCTTGTCGCTCCGCTACGGATCCTTGCTTGTCCATTTGCCGGATGGGCAAGCCTTCATGCTGAAAGGTGCTGAACCCGGTCCCGACGCCATTCTGCATGTTCATGACTGGCGATTTGCAGGCATGGTCGTGAAAGGCGGCAATGTCGGCGTTGGCGAGGCTTACATGCTTGGCTACTGGTCGTCGCCTGACGTTACGGGATTCCTGGAGCTTTTCTGCATCAACCGGGATGCCACATTCGAGGCTCTGCATGGGCGGCCGCTGATGCGCGCGCTGCTTTCGGTGCGCCATTGGCTGAATATGAACACAAAGCGCGGTTCAAAACGCAACATTTCCGCCCACTACGACCTTGGCAACGCCTTCTACAAGGAATGGCTTGATCCGTCGATGACCTACTCTTCGGCGATCTTTGACGACAAGACCACCGATCTGGAAGCCGCACAGGCCTTGAAATATGCCTCGCTCGTGCGGGAAACCCAAATCGGGCCGAATGACAAAGTGCTCGAAATCGGCTGCGGATGGGGTGGTTTTGCCGAATTCGTGGGCAAGGAAGTTGGTGCCCATATCCGCGGACTGACCATCTCCCGCGAGCAGTATGATTTCGCCCGGGAGCGCATTTTCAAGGCGGGCCTGAACGAAAAGGTGGAAATCTGCTTTCAGGACTATCGGGACGAACGCGGCACCTATGACCGCATCGCCTCGATCGAAATGTTCGAGGCCGTCGGTGAACGCTATTGGCCGACCTATTTCAAACAACTGTCAAACTGCTTGAAACCCGGTGGCCGGGCAGGACTTCAGATCATTACCATCCAAGACCGGATGTTCGACGATTACCGTCGGAGTGCCGACTTCATTCAGCGGCACATCTTTCCGGGTGGTATGCTCCCGCCGCCGTCAAAGCTCACCGAGATCGGCAAGTCTCTTGGCCTTGACCTCAAGGATCAAAAGATATTCGGACAGGATTATGCACGCACACTTGCCGAATGGCGAACACGCTTCTGGGACGCCTGGCCGCGCATCCGGCCGCTCGGATTTGATGAGCGGTTCAAGCGGCTTTGGGAGTTTTATCTGCACTATTGTGAGGCGGGATTCCGGGCCGGCAATATTGATGTGCGGCAGATGGTTTATGTGAAAAACACCTGATCGGCAGACACACGATCACAAAACGCTAAAAACGGGCGACTCCAGCCCTTAAGTAACCGTAGTTGCACGTATATCTGCTCTCGCTTTGTTTCACAAAGCGAGAGCTTTTTTCCAGTGCTGTCATTTTTGCCGTTCAGATTCCGAGCCCGGCGCAGAGCAAAACAGTTATGCGCGCCCTGCAGGCCCGCCGTCGCTTTCGGCCCTGAGCTGTCGTGCGTGATTTGTGCAACGAAGGTCCAGAACGAGCCCACAGCGGCCACTTGCAAAGACTTTTCAGGGTGTAATGTGCTGCGTGGTCGCGGATGGCCTAAACTCACGGCCATTTTTGGCAGGAAGTTCGTTTATGCTAGCCTCAGCGTGGATACTAAACCATTACCGGTTGATGCCAGTAGGATTATCGATGTGCTTCTCAAGGTACTGAAGTAAGACATCTTCAGTGATTGCACCGTTTGTGGTCGAAAAGTACCCGCGGCCCAGAAGTTGCAGCCCTAGTAGCGCTTCTTCAAGCGCGGTAACTCGCGAAAGAGTTTGTGGGCTGACCGGCCCCTGCCCCGTCGCATAAGTTCGCTGATTGTCAGCTTTAGCAGGACGGACAAAGAGATATGGAGTGATCGCTCGAAACAACACCCTTCAGGATTATAACGCCGTTTTCTGCGCAAACCTGGCGAAAAATTTCCCGCGTTCATGTTTGACCAAAATATTTTTGGATGCGCATTGTTCCAAGTTAATAACATCATTAGTCTTGGCGCTGGAACAGAAAATTATGTTTCCTGAGGTGAACAGATATGAAGCGGCGCGATTTTCTTTCGTCTGTAGGCGTTGGTTTGGGGCTTTCTGTTTCGGGCCTGCCATTCCTACCCAAAATTGCTTTGTCTTCAGAGCCGGAATTGGAGGCAGCTCCACCGGATGCGAAGATTGCCCGAGTGGGGATCTATCCCGCGATCGGCATTTGCCGGGTTGGTGGCAGCGCGAAATGGTTTTTTGCGCCTGAACTGCCTGGCGTGCCGGCGAATCCGGACGGCGGATTTAAAGACGGGTCGAGCAAGATCAAGAAACAAGTCCAGCGGTTTCGAGTGTATGCCTTTGATAGCGAAGGCCGTGTGATTTCAGAACTGACCGATGAGACTGCGAAAATTGAATGGCGTGTCCATGTCGCCAATACCAAGGCTGCCTGGTATGGATTCAACAATCCGCTCGACAACGGTGAAATAGCACCGGGTATCCCGAACCAAAGACGCAACCAGTTCCTGCAGACGCAAGAACAGCGAGAACGCATGCTGGTCATTGATCCAGGTCCGGTCTCCATTTCTGGCGCTGGAACGAATTGGGACGGTGGAAATCCTGACTACGGCATGACCGGCCGGTTCTGGGACAGTGTCGACGTTTCCCTCGGGGAGATTCGAACGGATGATGCCGGGCGACTTCTGGTGGTGCCGCCTGACGGAGTTGCCGCAAGTCCCCGGGGCGAGCCGATCACAAGTTTTGCAGATAACGATGGTTGGCATGACGATTGGTGCGACGGGCCCGTCGACGCCACCGTCACGCTTCCTGATGGCCAGGTTCTGACAGCAGATGGATCCTGGGTCGCCTGCGTTGGGCCCAACTTTGCCCCGGAGATCCCTCCAATAAGCTCTTTGTACGACGTGATCGCAAGTATGCACTGGCAGCAAGGCTGGATACCCGAGCCGGACAAGCCGTTGTCGTTCCGCCGGGATATATATCCGACCTTCCGCCGGACCGCCCTCATGGAGTGGGTTTCCACAGCGGCCAATTTGCGCAAGGGCTGGCTGGACATAGGCGATTTTTCAGATCCCGAGTACTTGAAGAAGTTGGCGGATCCCAGTGACGCCAACCTGGAATTTCGGCAATCGGTGTTCAAAAACTTCCGAGATCCATCGGATCTCTCGCCCACCGCCTTCATTGATCAGCACCTCAAAATACCGCTCATGCCAGGCGACGGCGTCAATCACAATGGAAGCCCTTTGACCTGGTTTCAGTTCCCCATGCTGCAATACGACATGTTGAAAAGCTGGGCGGACGGGGACTTCATCGACGACTTTGAAGATCCGGCGCTGGATCAGGTTGCAGACATAGACGATCTGCCGGTTGAAGCCCGACCGCACGCGCTCACGGAAGCCGCGTTGGAACCGTGCTCGGGCGGTGCATTTCACCCGGGTGTCGAGCTCTCCTACTACCTGCGGCTCGCGCCACTTTATCAACGACATTTTGACAGCGAAGCAGAGCCGTTTCGAATTGCGCGCGGCAGCCGAACGACTTTGGTTCAGGACCTGGGCTTTTTGCTGGACTTTGAGGCCGCCACAAGGGGCGACTCGCCTGCAATCGGGCCTCAGATGCCCGGTGATCTGACCCGCTGGATGGGACTGCCCTGGCAGCCCGATGCGTTCAGTTGCCAGAGGGTCGCCATGCAGGATCATTTCCCAATACCCGTTTGGTGGCCCGCCTTGCTGCCGGTGGATGTGCTGTCAGAGCACAGTTACGAACAGATGATGCGAGAGGACCTGTCTGCGGAAGACCGTGTGAAGTTTTTCAACAATCGCGACTGGTGGGCACGCGGGGTTCCCGGAATTGGATATCACGCCAATGCGAGTTACTGGGACGGGATCCGGAATATGATCTCTATCTGGCAAGAGATGGGTTTTGTGGTCTCTCGACCGGGGCCATCCGAGGACAGTGAAGTCCCGGGTATTCCAGGAAAGGTCTTTGTGGAGGTCGGTCGAGGCAGTGTTGAAAGCCGGTACGATTGGGACCCGGCGCACGGCCAATTGCCCTGATGGCACCTGAGAACCTCCGTAGGAATGACGCTCCCGTCATTGTTTTGGGGGGAGGGATCAGCGCCATGGCGGCGTGCATGATGCTCGCCGAAAAGAACGTGCCGGTGATTTGGATTGCGCCTGAGGGATCTTCCAAACCAAAACCGGGGGAAAGCCTTGCGTCCTCAGCCGTGCCGCTGCTCAAGACACTTGGTCTTGCCTGCATTTTAGAGGCGCCCGGGCACCGGAAAGTTGAGGTTTTGTTTTCGAGCTGGGGAACGGATCAACTCGTTGAGCAAAACCGGACCGGCCTCGCTGGTGATTTGGGCTATGTGATCGACCGGTCGGTATTTGAAAATCACATCTATTGCGCCGCAGTTCGCAGACCTGAGATATCGCGGTGCTTCGACACGGCCGTTTCTCTTGAAAGATCTCATGACAGTTGGACAGTCACGACCAACTCCGGTTCTCAGTTTGAGGGGGCTTTCGTCATTGACGGAACGGGGCGTCATTCGGCCGTCGGCCGTAAATATACGACGCTCAACCGAAGCGATAAGCTGGCGGCGGCGTATGATTTTCTTATCCAAGTTGACCAGGACATCGAGCCAACACCTGCAACACTGATCGAAGCCGTTGCTGATGGATGGTGGTATGCAACGCTGCTTCAGGATCGGCGCCTTGCGGTCAACTATTATTCGGATCCGGACCTCATGCCAAAGGGGTTGGGCCATGACGTTGAGACCTGGAAACGCATCATCGGACAAAGCCGATACATCAGCCGCTGGATTGACACTGGGGGCTTTGGCGTGAGCCGCCCACCGTCTCTTGCCAGTGCTGGAACGACTTATCTATCGACCGCAGCCGGCCCGGGATGGGCGGCAGTCGGTGATGCAGCTGCCGCGTTCGATCCACTGTCATCCCACGGCATGACGTCGGCGTTGTGGACCGGAATAGAGGGCGCAAAAGCTGCCGCACTGTGGCTGGACGGAACTTCTGATCCGCTGATGCAATACCAGAACCGGGTGGCCGAAGGCGTCTCCCAATACATTACAGGCAGGGCACAGATCTACGGCCGGGAACACCGTTTTCCCGGCAGTGCCTTCTGGCAGCGGCGCTAGGGCGTCGCAGGTCGATTAGGACATTTTACAGAATGGGAAAAAGCACATGCGAATTCAACGGATTAGGACGGTATTTCTACTTTTGGCATCCACACTTTTGGTATGTGGCTATGTTGCGGATACACAAGCGCGCGATATCACAACATACCCATCGACTGCTGTCGATGGCTTGCCATACTCTGGTGTCGTAAAGGCACAGGGCATGGTCTATGTCGGAGGCGTTTTGGGAACGGCGCCCGGCACGGCCGAGCTAGTGTCCGGCGGTGTTGAAGACGAAACGCGGCAGGCTCTGAACCACGTTAAGGACATGATGGAGTTGGCAGGGACGTCGCTCGATCAGACGGTAAAGTGCATCGTTCTGTTGTCGAATATCGATTACTTTCCAAAAATGAACGATGTGTTCCGGGAGTTTTTCCCCACGAACCCGCCAACCCGATCAACCATCATTGTGCCTGAAATTCCGATGGGAGCAGCCATGGAAATCGACTGCACGGCGGTTGCGAAGGACTAGGGCGCGGCTTTGATCTGATGATATGGAGGCGCGTTGGCGTGCCAGAAACACCCTGCGTGCAGACCACCGGTTCGTGCCGCCCTTCATGCCAGTTCATCCACCCAAACTAGAGCGTCGGGCGGATAGTCAGAATCCTTTTCGGGATTCCCTATTTGGTTTGATTTGTGATTCACCGTGACAGGCGGTGGATCATGGGTAAATCTTGATCGGCAGATTTACGTAAACGCATTGTCGCGAACGTGAATGGTGGCAATACGCGGCGTGGGGCAGCCTCGCGGTTTCGGGGTTCCGGCCTCGACGACAATCAGGCATCAGGGCCGTTTTGAGGAGACGGGGGCAGTAGCGCCGTCCCGTATCGGCATCTAGTTATTCCTGCATACCGCAGCGAACTTTTGCTTCCCGCCCATCCCGCTCATTCGCTGCTGTGCGAGGAACGGCGGCATTCGGGATAAAGCCGCGTGCTGGCCAAGGACCAAATTGCGGGCGCAGAGCGGACGCATTTCGTTCATACAGCCGCTGAGCCAGGAACGTCGCCGTCTCCTGCCTGGCTACTTCTTGCCTGGCACCGGTTTTTGAAGCTTGTCCGACCACCGAAAGCCCCGCTGGACCAGAAAGTTCGGCTGGACCAGAAAGTTCGGCTGGACCGGGGTGTTCAGCTCAGCCTTTTGCCAGACGCCCGCATTCAGGTCAGGCGCCAGGGGCTCCAGCCAGCCGTTTTTCGTTTATGGCCGGAAGGCGAACCTTACACTTTTATGACAGTTTTGTCATAAACAGCGCTTCATAAGCGATAAACACAATCAATTACAATTTATGGGTGCATATTGATATTCAGCGCCAGCTAACAAAACCAAATCAATGGAATGAACCATGGCGACCTTAAAACTGAACGGCCCGCTCAACGGCAATCCGTCTGCGGCGCAGACTTCTACATCGACAACGCACCAGAGTTTCGAGGCAAGCACCACAACACGCAGTTGTCCGTCGGCACCAAAAAAGCTCAACCCTTTTGCGCGAACGCCGCGGGTCAACATTGATCAGATTGCTCAATTTCTGCCACCTAAGGACACCGTGCGTTTTGCGCTGACCAATTCCGATATTGCGTCGAGCATCGGCCGGAACACTGTCCTTACCGGTATGAGCAGGTCAGAAGCCGCACGCCTGATCCAGCAGCGGGGTGGAATAGCCAAACTCAGCGCTTTGGAAAAACAGACAGTCATGAACATCAGGTCAAACTCGCTCCGGGCCTACATTGCAAGCCTGCGAACCACTCCGCCCGAAGTCCTCCTGGAGATCGCTCATTTGCCGCGTCTCAACGACAAGGTCCTGAACGCCCTTGCCAATAACGAGCGCTCGACCGATGAAATTTTGCACAAGGTGACCGGGCACAAGCGTTCATCCAAAGAAACCGTTTCTGCGGCGATTTGGCAGGTCATGCTGAACAACATGAAGACCGACTAGCCTCTTTTGGGGAAGCGGGCACTATCTTCCAAATCAGCATCAGCTTTTTGCCATCTCACACAGAGCGGACGCATTTGCCTGCTTGTGCCTGTGTCTATCCGTCCTTCTAACCGCCAACATGACAAATTCGTCATGAGCAGCGCGCGATGGACACCAAAAACAATCGTTTGCAATTTATTGGTACGCACCAAACTCCAGTGCTGCCAGATAAAAACAAAAACAATGGACTATACAATGACTTCTCCAAAACCTGCCGGTTTCTCAAAAGCGAAACAGCGTTCAAATGCGTGCGAGGCCCCATCCGCTGAAACGCCCTGCACCGTGGGCAGATCACAACACGGACGGCAGGTCACGACAGGACTGAAAACACTTGCGCCTGCGCAAAAGGTGACCATCCAACCAATCGCTGAGTTTTTTCCCCCGAAAGGCAAGGCAAGCTGTGCACAGGACAACACCGTCGCCTCCAGCATTCGCCCTGAAGCTCTTCTCATTGGCATGAACAAGCATCATGCGCGCCGCATGATTCAGCAAAAAGGCGGAGTGGCGAACCTGACAGCGCGCGAGAAAACTGCCGTCCTGCACATCCCGTCAAATTCGCTACGTGCCTTTATAGCCCGCAAACCGGACACCCCCGTGGACGTGCTGATGGACATTGCCCAGCTTCCCGGGCTCAACGACACTGTTTTGAATGCGCTTGCCGAAAACGAACGCTCGACCAACGAAATCCTGAACCTGGTAATACGCCATCCACAAGCATCAGATGATACGCGGACTGCGGCCCGGTTCCAAAAACTGGTCAACGATACCGAGACTGCCTGACCGGACCGTCTCCGGAGAACCTGGCGATACACTCCGGATATCGGGCTGTATCGCAAAGGCTCTGTGACAAATCCGGGGCCGATTGCTTAAACCGCTCCCGGCTAGGCCTGCTTTTTCGACCAGCCAGTCGATTTGCGCACCAGCTTGAAATACAGGCCGTAGGGGAGTGTTTGAAGCAGTTTGAGTTGGCGCACGAAAGCGGCGGGAAAAGCGATTTCGAATTTGTTCGGATGTTTGAGCCCTGTGCGGATTTCCGCCACAGCCTCTTCCGGGCTGAGCAAATGGGGCATGGGAAAGGGGTTGGACTTGGTGGCCGGCGTATCCACGAAGCCCGGGTTGATGACTTGGATCCGTATCCCGGCAAGGTCGAGGTCGAACTTCAAGGCCTCGGCCATATTGATCAAGGCGGCTTTGGTCGCCCCATAAGCAGCAGACGTTGGCAGTCCGCGATAGCCTGCAACAGAGGACACGATGGCGATTTGACCACGGCGCCGCGCTTTCATCGTGTCAATGACCGGCAGAATGGTGTTCACCGTCCCGGTCAGGTTGATGTCGATGGTTTTTTGCCACTCGTCAGCGTTGTTGTTGAGACCATCCTGCGGATAATACACACCGGCATTGGCGACGAGCAGCGCAATCGGACCAGCCTCATTTTCGACGCGTTCGCAAGCGCTGCGCATCTCGTCCCGGCTGGACACATCGCCCGGCACGGCAATGATCTTGCCGCTGAGTTTCGCGCTTTCGCCCGCAAGTGCGTCCAATTTGTCTTGAGAACGGGCTGTCGCCGCGACTGTCCAGCCGTCTGAGGCGAAAGAAAGAGCCAACTGGCGACCGATCCCGGAACTTGCTCCGGTTATCCAAACACAGCCGTCTGCGGACTGGGCAACATATTTGTCAGACACTTACGCCTCCTGGGTTATGCCCTATACGAGCCAACCCAGGTGCTTGGATGAACGTTACCCGACAAAGGGCGCAAAAAAGCGGCCGACCGGGCCCGTCAGGCGCAAGCGCCCTTCTGTCACGGCGAAACAAATGCAGTCTTCACCTTCATCAGCGATTGGCTTGTGATCAACACTGTCATCTGCAAACGCAATATCGCCGCGGACATAGTGACCGTCGCTGTCCTTGAAGCCGCCCTGAATGACGAGGGTCAATTCGGTCCCGTGGTGGGTGTGCGAAGGCATCGCTTTTCCGCCGCGCACCCAAAGAAGGCTGGCGTTGCATCCATCGATTTCGCCAAGTTTGACTTCGCGCACACCCGGAATAAGCGTCCGCCACGGCAGGTCGTCGATCGACCCGTCGATGATCGCGCGGAGACTTTTCGGAATTCTCTGATCCGGATTTTCGCGTTCAGTCAATGTTGATTTGCTCACAATCGGCTCGTCGTCCGCAAAAATTGCGGCAAGTGCGGCGTCCCGGTCGCTCAGTTCCGCTGGGGCGGTGTCTTCCAGTCCAGCGCCAGCAAGCGCTTCGAGCGAACCAACGTAAGCACGGCTCTGATTCGACAGCTCGAGATGCGCGTCCACAAGCGCCTGGGCAGGCGAGGCAAGCGTCCCAGCGGCATAGCTTGCGAGCAATTCATCAAGGCCTGTTACATTCTTTTCCATGACAGTTCTCAATTTGTGCCGCGATGCGCGGCATTTGGTTTGGTTAGATTACGCCATCCACACTTCGCCGGATCATAGAATACACAAAGAAAATACATAGAACCGCCGTGTTTTTCCATCGATTGCACAGATAAACTCATTCTGTATTTTCAATGAGGGCCACGACCGACTTTGCCAAGTGGTTGATTGCGCGCGTGACAGGCTTTAGCGTCTCCCCACTTTTACTTCTCCCGTATCAGGACAGTTTTCATGACCGCGTTTTCGTCCGTTGTCGACGCCATTGGCAACACTCCCCTCATCCGTCTCAACGCGATTTCAGATGAAACCGGCTGCGAGATTTACGGCAAGGCCGAGTTCATGAATCCCGGCCAGTCGGTCAAGGACCGCGCCGGGCGGCAGATGATTCTGGAGGCGGAGGCGCGCGGTGATCTGAAGCCCGGCGGTTTGATCGTTGAAGGCACAGCTGGCAACACCGGGATCGGCTTGGCTTTGGTGGCCAGCGCACGCGGTTACCGGACAGTGATTGTGATTCCAGAAACGCAGAGCCAGGAAAAAAAGGACATGTTGCGCTTGTGCGGCGCCGAACTGGTTCAGGTCCCGGCGAAACCCTTCAAGGATCCGAACAACTATCAGCATGTCGCCCGGCGGCTTGCCGAACAATTTGCTGAAAATGAACCGAACGGTGTGCTGTTCGCCGACCAATGGAATAACCTCGACAACCGTAAGGCGCATTATCTGACCACGGGCCCCGAAATGATGCGCGACACCGATGGCAAAATTGACGCGTTTATTTGCGCTGTGGGAACCGGTGGAACGCTGGCAGGCGTGTCCACATATTTGCGCGAGCAAAAACCGGGCATCGTCATCGGATGTGCGGATCCTCTGGGTGCGGCCATGTTCAAACTTTTCACGACCGGCGAAGCCAAGGCGACAGACGGCGGCTCGATTTCTGAGGGGATCGGGCTCGGCCGGGTGACCCCAATCATCGAAGACCTTAAAACCGACCACGCCTTCGCCATTCCAGACGAAGAAGCGTTGCCGCTGATTTACGACCTGGCTGAAAATGAAGGTCTGTTGCTGGGCGGGTCCTCGGCAATCAACATTGCAGGCGCCCGGCGGCTGGCAAAGGAGATGGGCCCGGGGCATACGATCGTCACCATCTTGTGCGACCATGGCACGCGTTATCAATCAAAGCTCTACAATCTGGATTTCCTAAGATCCAAAAACCTTCCCGTACCGTCATGGCTGGAACCGCGTGAGGCTATACAAGCTCCGCTCGTTTGAGCACAACAGCTTTTACCGGGTGACGGCTCATGAGCATTCCCGCACTTGGAAACGATGCGTCGCAGACTGCGAAAGACGTTGTTCGTGACGCGGTTTCCGACGTAACCGTCGTCGATACGGTGGCAAACAATCTCGGGATTGTTGCCGCCCTTCTCGTTGTTCTGTATGCGCTGGCGTTTGTTTGCGCGATCCGGGAAATCATGAGCAGCCGTACCGCCCAGGGCTCCATCGCCTGGCTCCTGTCTCTGGCCTTCCTTCCGTATGTCACCGTGCCGCTGTACTTCATCTTCGGCTGGCGATCCTTCACCGACTACGCAATCGTTCAAACCAAGCTCGGACGCTCTGAACGGGCCCGGCGGGCCAAGGAACTGCGCATCTCTGACGAGGCTGAAACACGGGATTGGCCGGTTCTGGCCAAGGTGTCAAATATGCCGTTTTTGGCCGGAAACGCGTGCGATCTTCTGGTTGACGGTGACGCTGCATTCCGGTCGATGCTGGACGGCATCAGAGCGGCCAACCACACCGTTTTCTTCCAGTTCTTCACGATCGCTGATGACCAGATCGGAACGGAGGCGGCCGACGCTCTGATCGAGCGGGCAGAGGCCGGGGTCGAGGTCTACGTTTTATATGACGAAATCGGCTGCAAGAGCCTGCCGCACTCCTATCTCAACAGATTGAGACAGGCCGCCGTCCATGTTAGCGGGTTCAACGAGACCCACCGGTTTTTGCGAATGATGGGGCCGATGCGGCTCAACTACAGAAACCATCGCAAGCTCGTGGTGGTTGACTACGAGCATGCGTGGGTGGGCGGGCACAACGTGGCCGATCAGTATTTGGGACGGTCCGAACGGTTTGGCCATTGGCGTGATACCCATGTCAAAGTATCCGGTCCGGTTGCGGTCGCTTGCGCCGTTTCGTTTTCTGAAGACTGGCTATGGGCATCGGGCAAGGAAATCGATCTGCCCGAGGTCACCCGGATCGCCAAGCCCGGCGATGAGCCAGTCCTTGTCATGCCGACCGGTCCTGCAGATGTGCTGGAAGAGTGTGCCATCGCGTTTGCCGAGGCGGCGGGGCGGGCACGCAAGCGCCTTTGGATTACATCTCCTTATTTCGTGCCCTCGATCGACATTCAAACAGCGCTGTTTGCCGCCGCCATGCGCGGTGTTGATGTGCGTATCTTGCTCCCGGAAAAGGCAGATCATTTGACGGTCTGGCTGGCAAGCCATGCTCATGCGGATGTCATGGTCGACCGCGGGGTCAAAGTCTACCGGTATCAAAAAGGGTTCCTGCACCAGAAGGTGACGCTGGTCGATGATGAACTTGCATCGATTGGAACCGTCAATTTCGACAATCGGTCCTTCCGGATCAATTTCGAAATCACCTTGTGGTTCACCCATGAGCGGATGATCTCGAAGGTCGCTGAAATGCTGGAACAGGACTTTGTGAACGCGCGGCAAACCCAGCCGGATGATCTCGACAAACGCAGCTACGGCTTCCGGGTACTCGCCCAAGGCGCCCAGCTGCTGTCCCCGATCCTTTGAGGTTACGATTTATATCTTCCAAGGCCCGGAATTTCCGTGTTAGGAACGCTTTTGATCACCGGGGTCCAACACAATGACTTTTGCTTTTTTGCCTGACTTGGCCGTTGTTGCAACGTTCACCGCCGCTGCTGCTGTGTTGACCATTACCCCCGGTCCGGACATGACACTGTTCATGAGCAAGACCCTGACTCAGGGCCGCAAGGCCGGCGCAGCCGCGGTATTCGGTGCGGCCTCCGGCATTGTGGTGCATTCCCTATTTGCAGCGCTCGGTATCTCCGCCCTACTGGCTACGTCGGCAACGGCGTTTGCAGTCTTGAAATATGCCGGGGCAGCCTATCTCGTTTTTCTGGCGGTACAAGCCGTGCGCAACGGATCAGCGCTGTCGCTTGAACAAGCTGCAACTCAGAAAGAAAAGCTGTCGCGCGTCTGGCTGCAGGGCCTGACTATAAATCTGCTCAATCCCAAGATCGTCTTGTTTTTCGTGACCTTCCTGCCGCAGTTCGTGTCTGCAAGTGACCCGTTCGCAGCTCAAAAGCTATTGTTCTTAGGTTTCTACTTCATCGTGCTAGCGGTGCCGTCCTGCCTTTTGATGGTGTTTTTTGCCAGTGCCTTTGCCCGGTTCCTGAAAAACTCCCCCCGGGCCATGCGGGCCTTTGATTGGACCTTCGCAGGTATAATGGGCGGATTTGCGCTGAAGCTGCTGGCAGCTCAAGCCGCCACCCGGTAGGCCTTGGCTCCACTGGTCCATGCGTCATGAATTTGGAGTGGCGGAGCGCGTCTTTAGCATTGACCCGAGCTTATCTGCCGGGGCACCTTTCAAGGCGTTTCCTGTCAGATACCTGCCCGCTCCGGAGTTTCCAATGACCGTACCCCTGTTCCGCGACGACGCCTATTTGCGGACCTGCGAAGCAAAGGTGATCGGTGTGAATGATCGCGGCGGGATCCTTCTGGACCGCTCGGTGTTCTACGCTTCCGCGGGTGGCCAGCCAGGCGACACCGGATTTCTCGAGCTTGATGACGGCACACACATCAAGATCGAAACGACGGTCTATGACCAAGACCGCAACACAATCGTTCACGTGCCCGCAGACACCCAGCCGGTCCCCATTGCCGGTATGTCGGTCGTTGTCCATTTAGATTGGGCAAGACGTTACCGCATGATGCGCATGCACACAGCGCTTCACCTTCTTTCCGTCGCCCTACCCTTCCCTGTGACCGGCGGTCAGATCGGGGATGGTGAAGGCAGGCTTGACTTCGACATGTGCGATGCGGCTCTCGACAAGGATGCCCTCATTGAAACGGTGAACACACTCGCGGCCGCCGATCATGAGGTGACATCGGAATGGATTACAGACGCGGAACTTGATGCCAATCCCGGTCTTGTGAAAACGATGTCTGTCAAACCGCCGCGCGGCTCTGGCCAAGTGCGTTTGGTCAGAATAGGCGGTGATGTTGATCTTCAGCCTTGCGGCGGCACGCATGTCAGCCGCACATCCGAAATCGGACCGCTGAGCCTCGGCAAAGTCGAAAACAAGGGCAAACAGAACCGGCGCGTGCGCCTTCGACTGGACGATTGAGGAGGCGGACGCGATGGAACTGGAAGGCAGCTGTCATTGCGGGGCGATCCATTTCACCGTCCAGAGCAAGACACCTTATCCCTACATGCGCTGTTACTGTTCGGTGTGCCGCAAGACCACCGGAGGCGGCGGATACGCGATCAATCTGATGGGTGATGCACGCACGCTGAACATTCACGATCCGCACAAGGCACGCAAAATCTACCAGGCCGAATTCGAGACCGGGCTGAGCCCCGCGGAACGCTCCTTTTGCGGAACATGCGGCAGTCATTTGTGGCTTTGGGATCCGCGCTGGCCGGACCTCGTTCACCCCCTTGCCGCTGCAATCGACACTCCTCTGCCCAGAACGCCTGAAACCGTGCATATCCTGTTGGAGAGCAAGCCCGAATGGGTTGAGGTGGCCGTTGGCTCTACGGAGAGCCACTATCAAGAATATCCGGACCTTTCGATTGAAAACTGGCACAAACAAAAGAACCTTTACGAGGGAGACTGATCCAGATGACGACATCGCCGCTTGTCTCGACGCAATGGCTGGAAGACCACCTCAACTCCCCTGACATCGTCGTGCTCGACGGATCCCTTTACCTGCCACAAATGGGCCGCGATGCGGATGCCGAATTTAATGAGGGTCATATTCCGGGCGCGATCCGCTTCGACATCGACGATGTCAGCAATTCGGCCTCCGGCCTGCCGCACACCCTGCCCGAACCCCATGTATTCGCTTCGAAAATGCGCAAACTCGGTATCGGTGACGGCCAAACGATTGTCGTTTATGACGGAATCGGTCTTTGGTCAGCCGCTCGGGTTTGGTGGATGTTCAAGGTCATGGGGGTGAAGGATGTTTATGTCCTGGACGGCGGCTTGCCCAAGTGGACCGAAGAAGGCCGCCCCTTGGAGGACGGGCCCGTTCAGGTCCGTGAGCGGCATTTCACCGCTCGTCTCGACCGCGGCGCGGTCTCAAACCTGGATGACGTGAAAAAAATCATCGAAACCAAATCCCGCCAGATTATCGATGCGCGCGCCGCGGAACGGTTTTCTGGCGAAGCGCCAGAACCGCGCGCGGGCATGCGCTCGGGCCACATGCCCGGTGCCCTCAACGTGCCGGTAATGAGCCTGACCCGTGAGGACGGCACGCTGAAGGACGCTGCAGAACTCCGTGTTCTTTTTGAAGAGGCGGGCGTCGATATCACCAAACCGGCAACAACCACCTGCGGTTCCGGCGTGACAGCCGCCGCGCTTACGCTGGCGCTCACAACCCTGGGCGCGACGGATCTAACACTCTATGACGGCTCCTGGAGCGAATGGGGCGGCCGGGAGGACACGGACGTCGTCAGCGGCGCATAGCTCTGCGCCGGACCTTCATCAGGCCGCTTCCTAGTTTGAAGCGGCCAACCGGATGATTTCTTCGCCCTGGCCATTTAAAAGCACCAGAACTTGTTGACCTTCTTCACTGCGAAAATCGCGGACGGTGCCAATGGCTTTCAGGAAATTCTTTTCCTGATCCATGATCTCCGGCTCACAGGCTTTTCGGGTCGCAGCCAGCGGCCCAATAAGAATGCCTCGACCTTCGAACCTGAGCGGGCCGAAAACGGTATTGCAGCCGCCGCTGCCATCGATCGTGCCGGCTTCCTCAAACTCAAGAATGACCGTGGCGGCATCGGTGACGGCTGTCCCCTCTATTGAGACCACCTGCCATTTGCCCAGAAGATCGAGCGGAACTTCCTCCTGAGCCCACACCGCGCCCGGTGCGAAGGCAACTGCCCATGCCGTGAATCCGCCGACCCCGGCAGCGCGCGCGCGGCGCAAACCCCTTGAAATCCATTTTCCCAACGACATCACGATCAAGTCCTCCCAAACCTTTGCGTGTTGTGCAGGCCGAGCTGCGGTGCGTTGCCGTCACGACAATTGCAGAACCCGGCAACGCTTGCCAGCCTTTTCCGCTCTCTTTTGGCACAGGTCCCGGACAGCGGCCGCACGGCCAAGCCTTGGGCATAAAAAACCGCCGGAATGCGCCCGGCGGTTTTCGAAGTCGCAATTGAGTCGGGATCAGTGATGCAGGATCTGGCTCAGGAACAGCTTGGTCCGCTCGTGTTGCGGATTGGTGAAGAATGGCTCCGGCTCGTTCTGTTCGACGATCTGGCCGGCATCCATGAAGATCACGCGGTTGGCCACCTTGCGGGCAAAACCCATTTCGTGGGTCACACACAGCATGGTCATGCCTTCCTCGGCCAGCCCCACCATGACGTCGAGCACTTCCTTGATCATCTCAGGGTCAAGCGCGGATGTCGGCTCGTCAAACAGCATGATTTTCGGGTTCATGCACAAGGAACGGGCGATCGCAACGCGCTGTTGCTGACCACCAGACAGCTGTCCTGGATATTTTAATGCCTGCTCGGGAATTTTCACCCGCTCCAGGTAGTGCATTGCAACTTCTTCGGCTTCCTTTTTCGGCATCTTGCGCACCCAGATCGGCGCAAGCGTGCAGTTTTCAAGGATCGTCAGATGCGGGAACAGGTTGAAGTGCTGGAAACACATGCCAACCTCACGGCGGATCTCGTCGATCTTTTTCAAATCGTCGGTCAGTTCAATACCGTCAACAACGATATTGCCCTTTTGGTGCTCCTCCAGACGGTTGATACAGCGGATCATTGTGGACTTGCCGGAACCCGACGGTCCACAGATCACGATGCGTTCGCCGCGCATCACCTTCAGATTGATGTCCCGCAGCACGTGGAAGTCCCCGTACCACTTGTTCATGTTGGTGATTTCCACGGCCACGTCAGTCTCGGAAATCTGCATTCTCGAGCGGTCGGCTGCCAAGTCGTCGCGTACAGCGTTTTCAGTCATTTCGTTCTCCAGAATTGGGGTGGCTCCGGGGCGCTGCGCTTTCAACCCGCGCGCCCCGGAGGGTCGTTATCGTTTGTGTCCGGTATGCAGCTTGTGTTCCATGAAGATGGAATAACGCGACATGCCGAAACAGAAGACGAAGAACACAATCGCGGCAAACAGATAGCCGGTGTGCCCCTGGCTTGGTGTAGACCATGTCGGGTCCGTGAAGGACGACTGGATCTGGCCGAGAAGGTCGAACATGCCGACAATCAGAACCAGGGTCGTATCCTTGAACAGACCGATGAAGGTGTTCACGATACCCGGGATGACCAGCTTGAGCGCCTGCGGCAGGATGATGAGATACATCATCGGCCAAAACCGCAGCCCAAGCGCCATCGCGCCTTCATACTGGCCTTTCGGGATGGCCTGAAGGCCGCCGCGAACCACCTCGGCCATGTATGCTGCCGAGAACAGCGTCACACCGATGAGCACGCGCAGGAGCTTGTCGAAGGTCACGCCCTCCGGCAGGAACAGCGGTAGCATCACGGACGACATGAACAGCACCGTGATCAGCGGTACACCGCGCCAGAACTCGATGAAGATCACTGACACCAGCTTGATAATCGGCATCTTCGAACGGCGCCCGAGCGCCAGCGCAATGCCAAGCGGGAGCGACGCCACGATGCCGGTAACGGCGATGACGAGTGTCACGAGCAATCCACCCCATTGTGCCGTTTCGAC
Organism: Roseibium hamelinense; assembly: GCF_007830545.1. Taxonomy (GTDB): domain Bacteria; phylum Pseudomonadota; class Alphaproteobacteria; order Rhizobiales; family Stappiaceae; genus Roseibium; species Roseibium hamelinense. Next base: position 285,207 of record NZ_VLLF01000001.1, on the reverse strand, counting down.
GACCGGCAGGATCACATTGCCCCCAATGACCAGACCGGTCAGCAGGAAATAGGCAATGATCGGGAAGACAACCAGGAACAAGAGCGCATTCGTCCGTTTAAACGGTGCACTTGGCATCGCAAGCGGGATCAGAAGAGCTGCGAACAGGAAATAGACGATATTGACCCGCCAGACTTCCTCGGTCGGGTAGCGCCCGTAGATAAACTGCGGGAAATACGCTTTCACATAGGCCCAGCAGGCCCCGGCATGCTGTCCGTCTTTCGGAAGGCACGCCTCGCGGTTTTCCCCGGTCCAAACCGCGTCGATCAACGCGAACTGAATAAAAGGCGCGATCAGGGAGTATGCGATATAGATCCCGATCACTGTGAGAACGGTGTTGCCGATGGATGAGAACAGGTTCTGCCGCATCCATCCGATCACACCGGTGGTGGAGACCGGAGCGGGAAGCTTTGGCGCTTCCTCGGTTCGCACCTGAGCAATATCAAGATTTGCCATGAGTTCGCGCTCCTTATCTTTCCACGAGCGCCATGCGCTGGTTGTACCAGTTCATGAAGGCTGATGTGATCAGGCTGAGCGACAGGTAAACCGCCATCCAGATCGCAATGATCTCGATCGCCTGCCCCGTCTGGTTGAGCACCGTGCCACCGACGGACACAAGGTCCGGGAAAGCGATCGCAACAGCGAGCGACGAGTTTTTGGTGAGGTTCAGATACTGAGACGTCAGCGGCGGAATGATGACCCGCATGGCCTGAGGAATGATCACCAGGCGCAGCGTCGGACCGTTACGGATCCCCAGAGCGCGGGCGGCTTCCGTTTGACCGTGACTGACCGCCTGGATTCCTGCCCGGACGATCTCCGCGATGAAGGCAGCGGTGTAGATGGCGAGTGCCGCCGTCAGAGCGAGAAATTCAGGGATCAGTTTTGCGCCGACACCCAGTTCAAAGCCGCGGCGCAGAATCGGGCCTTTCTCGACGTAGTTCGGATGTTCCAGGTAAACCGGCATGCCTGTCACGAAATACGTGATCACCGGCAGACCTACGATCAACCCGATCGCCGTCAGAAACACCGGGAATTGCTGCCCGGTCGCATCCTGGCGCTTTTTGGCCCACTTAGCGATCACGACGGAAAGAACGATCGCCAGAATAAACGCGTAGACGATGAACGCCGATCCCGTTTCCCAGATTGGCTTGGGACCGTAGAGGCCGGTGATGTTCAGGTGGAATGTGTCGAAGCCAAAAGACCACTTGTCGCGCTTGCCGGGAACAGCGCGCAAGACCGCAAAGTACCAGAAGAAGATCTGAAGCAGCAGCGGAACGTTGCGGATAAGCTCGACATACCAGTAGGCGAGTTTGCTGATAACCCAATTGTTCGAAAGCCGCGCAATGCCAACAACAAACCCGATGATCGTTGCGAAGAAGATACCGACAACCGCCACCATCAAGGTGTTGAAGAACCCGACCATGATCGCGGTTCCGTATGTCGATGTCTCAGCGTAGGGGATCAAAGACTGGATGATCCCAAAACCGGCCGTATTTTCCAAAAATCCCCAACCGGAAGCAATATTCTGCCGCTCCAGGTTGGCGATTGTGTTCGTGACTATGAAGTATCCAAGCGCCACAAGTCCGGCTACCAGGATCACCTGGTAGAATAGGCTGCGAACTTTCGGATCATTCACCAGCGAAGCACGCGCCGGCGCCCCCGCCGAGTCCTGCTCCTGTACTGCCATTTAACCTCGCCCGAGTGTCCTTGCGGCGGATCGTCCGGCGAAACCACAGTCTCCCGGCAACCCACGGCAATTCTAGATCGTCATCCGCTTTTATTAGGGGCCCTGCGTGGGCCCAACCCCGTCGGTGGAGACGACCACCCTCTGTAAAAAGCCAAGTGCGCCCGGCATTTTTTTCAGCTGCCTTCAGACGCCTTTGTCTTGCTTATTCTTGCAGACCCCGGCGCGAGACGCGCCGGGGTCCGTTTGTTTGACCGTCGACCTTAGCGGACCGGCGGAGCGTAAAGGAAGCCACCGTTGGACCACAGGGCATTTACGCCGCGGGAGATGCCAAGCGGCGTGTCCGGGCCAACGTTTGCATCGAAGACTTCGCCATAGTTCCCGACGTTCTTGATGATGCTGTAAGCCCAGTCGTTGGACAGGCCGATCGCCTCGCCAAAGGCACCTTCAGCGCCCAGAAGACGCTTAACCGACGGGTTGTCGGAGGTCTTCATGTTGTCAACGTTCTCGGATGTCACGCCCATTTCTTCGGCGTTGATCATTGCGTTGAGGGTCCATTTCGCAATGTTGAACCACTGGTCGTCGCCCTGGCGGACAACAGGGCCAAGCGGCTCTTTGGAAATGATCTCCGGCAGAACCATATGGTCGCCTGGGTTGGTCAGTTTCAGACGCTGAGCGTACAGACCGGATGCGTCGGTCGTGTAAACGTCACAGCGGCCGGCGTCATACGCGGCAACAACTTCGTCAGCCTTTTCAAACGCGACAATCTCGTACGGCATGTTGTTCGCACGGAAATAATCGGCAACGTTCAGCTCGGTGGTCGTACCGGTGTTGGTGCAAACCGACGCACCGGACAGCTCAAGAGCGGATGTCACGCCAAGGTCCTTGCGAACCATGAAGCCCTGACCGTCATAGTAGTTGACGCCAGCGAAGTTCAGGCCCAGCTGGGTGTCGCGAGACATGGTCCAGGTGGTGTTCCGGGACAGAACATCGATTTCGCCGGATTGCAGCGCGGTGAAACGCTCTTTAGCAGACAGCGGAGTGTACTTTACGGCAGACGCGTCGCCAAACACGGCAGAAGCCATGGCGCGGCAGTAGTCAACGTCGAGACCGGTCCAGTTCCCCTGTGCATCCGGATTCGAAAAGCCCGGGAGACCCTGGCTCACACCACACTGGATGAAGCCCTTGGCCTTAACGTCGTCAAGCGTAGCGGCGTTTGCAGCCGACGCGACAACGCCCATGGCTGTGCCGAGCACGAGCGGAAGGAGTGTTTTAGTCATGGATATGCAGCCTTTATTGTTACCCATACTTTGTCGTTAGCATCGGTCCGGACGACACAATCCCCTCGACCGCCTCCCGTGGCAGGCTGCGTCCACCCGTTTGACCGGATGGTTCCTCCAGGCACTGTATCGCCGTCCCAATGTGCGCATTCGATGGCATTTCGGCGGTGGGGTCAAGACTTTGATGTCTTTGACCCGTCACATTTGGGGAGCCGCTTTATCATTTTGGTTACCAATAGGATGCACAGAACGTGAACACGAACATTTTGCGGGCATCTGCAGACGCAATTTGAGGCATGTCCTGATCTCGGCCGGTTTCCGGGAAACAGGAATCCGCCCGCCGCAACAATGCAGCGGGCGACACGACACAGTCGTGCAGGGCGTCAGCGGATTGGCGGCGCGTACAGGATGCCGCCATCTTTCCACAAGGCATTTTGGCCACGTGGGATGTCAAGCGGCGTCTGCGGACCAACATGGCGGCGATAAATCTCTCCATAGTTGCCGACCGACTTTATTGCACGCAAGACCCACTCCGGATCCAGCCCGAGTGCATCGCCATAACTCCCCTCTACACCGAGAAGGCGGCGAACAGCCGGATCTTCGGAGGACGTCAGGTTGTCGGCGTTGTCACGCGTAATCCCGAGCTCTTCTGCATTGATCAGCGCGTTCAATGTCCACTTGGCAATGTTGAACCATTGATCATCGCCTTGGCGCACCGCAGGTCCAAGCGGTTCTTTGGAAATCACTTCCGGCAAGATGATGTGATCGCCGGGATTGGTCAGCTTGAGCCGGTCGGAAGCAAGACCCGATGCGTCGGACGTGTGGACATCGCAACGGCCGGCATCATAAGCGGCAATCACCTCATCGGGTTTCTCAAAGGCAACAATTTCATAAGGCATGTCATGCTGACGGAAGAAATCGGCAAGGTTGAGTTCCGTGGTCGTTCCAGACGCCGTGCAGACGGACGCACCGGCCAATTCCAACGCGGAGGTAACTCCCAGGTCCCGGCGTACCATCAGCGCCTGGCCATCATAAAAGATCACACCGGCGAAATTGATTCCAAGCGCCGTGTCGCGGGACATGGTCCAAGTCGTGGTCCGCGACAACACATCGACTTCACCGGACTGAAGCGCAACAAACCGCTCGGCCGGGGATGTTGGCCGGAATTTGACCGCGTTTGCATCTCCCAGAACGGCCGCCGACAAGGCGCGGCAGTAATCGGCCTCAAGGCCGGTCCAGTTCCCCTCTTTGTCGGGGTTTGAAAATCCCGGATTGCCCTGAGTCACGCCGCAGGTGAAAAACCCTTTATCTTTGACCACGTCAAGGGTTGCAGCAGACGCCGGTATTGCCCCGAAAGCCAGAACGCCGCTCAGAGCCGCTCCGAGGAGCTGATGTTTCATGTCTTTGCCTTTTTGGTTTTTTTGAAACGTGCGCGAGTAAGCCGCGTTTCAGGGGCGAGCCGGATATCGCAGGCTTATCGAGGCGTAGAATAATTGTTATTTTTGCCAATCCAAGAACACCCATCACGGACACTCAACCGACAGAGGAAAATGCTGCTCAAAAATCGTTGCCAGACAAAAAAACGCCGCACCCCATTCAGGATGCGGCGGTAGCACTTTTCGGGTCAAATCCGTTTTGTCAACGCACCGGAGGGGCGTATTGAATACCGCCATTTGACCAAAGCGCGTTCAAACCGCGTTCAATCCCAAGCGGTGTCTGCGGGCCAAGATTGCGGTCAAACACTTCGCCATAATTTCCCACCGCCGCAATCAGGCGCGCAGCCCAGCCCGTGTCCAGACCGAGCGCTTCACCATAGGCGCCCTCCACGCCGAGGAACCGCTTGACCTCCGGATTGTCGGAGCCCTTCATGTCCTCGACATTGGCTTGCGTGATGCCAAGCTCTTCCGCGTTGACAAGCGCGAACAGCGTCCACTTTGCAATGTTGAGCCACTGATCATCCCCTTGCCGGACCACAGGGCCCAACGGTTCCTTTGAAATGATCTCTGGCAGGATCATATGGTCACCGGGGTTGGTAAGCTTCAGCCGGTTTGCGTGGAGCCCAGACGCATCGATCGTGTAAACATCGCAACGGCCCGCATCATAGGCTTGGGTCACTTCATCATTTTTTTCAAAAGCAACAACTTCATAGGGCATGTTGTTGACCCGAAAGAAATCGGCGATGTTGAGCTCGGTGGTCGTTCCGGTTGCCGTACAGACCGAAGCCCCTGCCAATTCCAGCGCGGAAGTGATGCCGAGCTCCTTGCGCACCATCATCGCCTGACCGTCGTAATACATCACACCGGCGAAATTTGCGCCGAGCGACGTATCGCGGGACATGGTCCAGGTTGTTGTGCGCGACAAGATATCAATTTCACCGGATTGCAGTGCGGTGAAGCGCTCCGGTGATGCCAGCGGACGAAATTTGACAGCACTCGCCTCCCCCAGCACGGCAGCCGCGACAGCCCGGCAGTAATCGACGTCGAACCCGGACCAATTGCCCTCATTGTCAGGGTTGGAAAAGCCGGGATTTCCCTGGCTTACCCCGCAGGTGAAGAAACCGCTATGCTTCACCTTCTCAAGTGTGGTTGCTTGAGCTGTGCATGCAAATGTCAATGCTCCGATGACAAGTGCGGTTTCACCGATTACGCGTTTCAAACGAGTGGTCATGTTCCCCCTTCTGGCCCTGATCCAGTTGCCAGCCTGCCGCTCCTCCAGCTACACGGGTGCAACGAAAACGCTTTGGCACCAGATCGCATGATGTTACGAGCGAAGCAAAACCACAGGGATCGAGATGCCTATTGTTGCGAGCAATAGCTTGAATCGAACAATAATTTCAGATCTTTGAAGGAACATGAAATTATCGATAATGCGCTCTTAGCTTCAACTCACTCCCACGCTTTCGACAAGTGAACAAAAATGACAAACGTCTATTCCAAAAACGAAAAGAAAATCGATACCACGCTGGCGCATGCGGGCCGGTCCCCGCGCGACTTCCATGGCTTTGTAAACCCGCCTGTTGTTCATGCCTCCACCATCCTGTTTCCGGACGTGGAAACGATGGCCACCGGCAAACAGACCTACACCTACGGCCGGCGTGGCACACCAACCACAGACGCCTTGGAAGCGGCCGTCGCGGAACTTGAGGGCGCAGCCGGGGTCAAACTGGCGAACTCCGGCCTGAATGCAATTGCCCTTGCCTGTCTGTCCTGTCTGAAAGCGGGGGATCATCTGCTGGTTCCGGACTCAGCCTATGGCCCCACGCGCCATTTCGCAGACACAGTGCTGCCGATCTACGGCGTTCAGGTGGAGTACTATGATCCGTCGCTCGACGGCGCTGTCCGCCAGCACTTCAAGCCGAACACCAGTGCCGTTTTTGTTGAGGCTCCCGGCTCGTTGACATTTGAAATGCAAGACACTCCGGCGATTGTCGAGGCGGCGCAAACAGTCGGTGCAACCGTTTTGATGGACAATACCTGGGCCAGCCCGCTGTATTGCCAGCCAATTCCGATGGGTGTCGATTTGTCGATTCAGGCCGGCACCAAATATATCGTTGGCCATTCGGACGTGATGCTGGGGACCATTGCCGCAAGCGAGCGGGCATGGCCATCGCTCGACAGGATCTATGGTGCCATGGGTGTGAGCGTCGGTCCGGATGATGTTTATCTTGCCTTGCGCGGACTGAGAACGCTGTCTGTGCGGCTGGAACGGCACATGAAAAACACGCTGGAGGTCATAGGCTGGCTGAAAGACCGGGACGAGGTGGCAAATATTCGATATCCGGCCCTTGAGAGCGATCCTGGACACGACATTTGGAAACGGGACTTTTCCGGCGCCAGCGGCCTTTTTGGATTTGACTTTAAGAACGGCACAACGAAAGATCAAAGCAATGCGTTTTTCAACGCGCTTAGCCTATTCGGGCTCGGCTACTCCTGGGGCGGATTTGAAAGTCTGGCAATCCCGGTAAGGCTAAAAGGCGCGCGTACGGTGAACCTGCCGGACCCGAACCAGCTCTCCACGCGCCTGCATATCGGATTGGAAGATCCGGAAGACCTGATCCGTGATTTGGGTCAGGCGCTGGACAAGGCGTTATCCTAGAGTTCCAAAAAAACGAGAGGGTCCGGACGGACTAGATCGCCGGATCCTTGCGCTTTTCCTTAAAAATCAACCACAGGTTCCGGAAATAGATCAGCAGTCCCAGGCCCTGCCCTGCGATGAACACCGGATCCTGGCGCTGGATCGCGTAGATCAGCAAAAGCGATCCTCCGGCGATCGAAAAAAACCAAAATGCCACCGGAACAATTGAACGGCCAACCCGCTCGGATGCAATCCACTGGATCACAAATCGCATCATGAACATGGCCTGCGCAAAAAAGCCGAGAATGATCCAAAAATCGAATTGCTCGACGAAGACGATGTAGAGCCAGTCTAAGAGCGCAGTCATATATAAGGTCCGTTCTTGGTCTTGGGTCCTGCAGGCGGCTAAGCGGCCTGGTCAGCGTTTTCGAGCAGCGCCGAAACTGCGGGTATCTTCTTGCGGCGCCGGCGCAACCACCAAACGCCGAAAAGATCCAGGACACCGATCAGCGCGCGGTCGAAAATGCCGTATTTGGATTGGCCATGGCGGCGCTGGCGATCCTGTACGTCGATGTGAACCACACCAAAACCTTCCCGAATGACCAGGGCCGGCAGAAAGCGGTGCCAGCTGTCAAAATAAGGAAGCTGCAGGAACACGTCGCGCCGAAGGGCTTTCAACCCGCAACCGCTGTCGCGCGTGTTGTCTTTCAAGATCGCCCCGCGCACTTTATTTGCGAGTTTGGACGCGTAGCGTTTCGCAAGACTTGCCTTGCGGCCAAGCCGTTGACCGGCGGCCAAAGCTACCGACGGCCCTCCCGCTTCCAGCGCTTCCAGCAGCTTCGGAATATAGGCCGGATTATTTTCGCCATCGCCGTCAATTGTGGCAACAACCTCGCCGCGGGCGTTTTGAACACCGGTTCGCACGGCACAGCTTTGACCACAGGCCAGTTCATGCCGGTAGGGCCGCAACCAGGGATGCTCGGCGGCATAGGTTTTCAAAACCTCGCCCGTTCCATCGCTTGATCCGTCATCGACAACGATGACTTCGAACTGACGGCCCTCCAAGGCATCGCGAATCTCGTCCAGCAGGATCGGCAAATTGTCCTTTTCGTCCTTCGCGGGAACGACGACGGTAACCTCGATGGTGCCGTCTGATGCCGCCATGGCATCGTGATAGCTAAGGCTCATGATGGATCCTGTGTGGTGTGCGCGGCGCCGGCCCCGGCGCGGGTCGTCATCTGAACTGCACGGCGGCGTCCGCGCATGGCGTACCAAACCGCTGCCAGGCAGAATTTTGCAGACCGCTGGCTGATGATCGGCATGACGGTGCCGTTCTTGGTGTAGTAAAATCCGATCCGGCGCCGGGCGAGCGCGCGCGCAGTGAAGAAGGTGAACGTGAAACCGAGCAGCGTCCCTGCAATCACATCGCTCGGATAATGCGCCCCCACCATGATCCGGCTGAAGGCGACCCAAAAAGCGAAAACGACAATGAGCCAGCGGTACGTCGGGAAAATCAGTGCAAGCGCCGTTGCCACCGCGCCGATCGTGGTCGAATGCCCCGATGGAAAGCTGGTATAGGACGAATTGAAGGCCAGTAGGTCAAATTTTACGGGCCCGAGCTCTTCAAACAGTTTTGGCCTCGCCCGGCCAAGTGACCATTTGAACAGGATCGCCAGAATCCCCGTTGCGGCGACGCAATAAAAAACAAACCCGGCGTAAGTGAAAACGGCGCCGACGGTCATGCGCAGACGGAACGTCAACTGTGCCGCGTTTTGCGCAAGCAAAGCCAAACAGACAAGACCTGTGGACCAAAGCACCCAGTGGGCCTTGCCCAAGTCGGTGAAGAAATTGAATGTGGCCCAATACTCGGACGGCAGGGAGCGGATCCACGGGTAGCTTGGAATGTCGAACAGAATAATCGAGATGCCGACCGTCAGGATCAAAATGGCCAGGATGTCCTGCGGCCGCTGACCGGGACGCAGCGGATAGGTCAGCTTGCTGGCGCGCTCCCGCCGACTTGCAAAAATCTGGCGAACGCGGCGCATATTGGCGCGCAGGCGCGCTGCAATCTGCCGGACCCGGCTGCCAAAAGTTGCTTGTTCCATATCCATCACTTAACGCTCGCTCGACGCCCCGCCCGCGCGGTAAAGACCGATGTCCGTTTCGTCACCGCCGTTGATGTTGAGGCCGTCTACCCTGCTTACGGCGACCGGCACAAGCCCAATCGCCTTTGCGGCTTCAAGAAAGGCGCCCTCTTCGCGGCTTTCTATGGCCGCAATACGGCAGCCCGGGCCGGTTTGCGCCAGAAATTCGGCGGCCTGCGCAGGGGGGAGGATCTTGGTATGGGTTCCTTCGAGAAAAATGAAGCTCGGCTCATGAAAACCGGCTGTTACAACCGATCGGTCTTGGCATCCGGGTATGGCATCCATCGCGGCCACAAGACGCGGGCTGATCCATATGCCGGTGAGTGCCGGGCCGACAAACCCCCAGACCCCGACAGCCGTGAGTATGGCTGCGCCAACGGAGGGAGATAGCGCCTTGAGCGGTTCCGCACGGACGATCCGGGTGGCGGCAGCAAGTGCCAGTACGACTGCAAACGCGCACAGAACCGTGCCCGGCGGCGACGGCCAGTTTCCAAGGAAAAACGGCCCGCCAAAGGCCGCTGCAGCGACCCCGATCACCGGAACCGCGAGCAAAATGGCAGCGACCCAACGCAGCCAGGGCCTGACCTGCCCGCCGGCGCCGTCCACCAATGCAGCAGCCACCGGCAAAACCAGGGCAGGCAGCAGGGGCATGGTGTAATGCGGCAGTTTGGTCGCGACCATTTCGAAAATGATCCAGGACGGCACAAACCAGGCAAAGCAAAACACCACCAGCGGACTTTTACGCTCAGACCAGATCAAAGGCAGGCTGATCAGGAAAAACGCCGGAAGAGGCCAGAACACACCGAACATGGCGCCCAGATGCGTCAACGGTGGAGCGCCATGGCTTTCCTGGCCTTCCCGAACCTTGCCGAGCAGATCCTGGCCGATGGCTTCGGTAAAAAAGGTACCGTCCGTTGCGATCCAGATTGCGGCAAACCAGGGCAGAACCAGAAGCACAAACCAGATAAAACCGACAAGCGGCGCTGCGCTCTTGAACCAAGTGACCTTGCGTTCCAGGGCAAACAAAAGCACCACCGTCAACCCGATAACCATCGGGCCGACCGGCCCTTTGATCAGTACGCTGCCTGCCAGCGCCGTCCAAAACACGAACGCCATGCCCCACATGCGCGTGCCGGTCCGCCTCAGCCAGATCCGCGCCAACGCCCCTTGTGCAAGCACGATTGTGAAGAAGAGCATGGCGTCGGTCTTTGCCAAGCGCGCTTCGACACCAAGAATGATCGCGCTGGCAACAAACATGCCCGCAACCAGCGCTCCGGCCGGCCCCATGAACGCCCTCGCCAGCCAAAACGTCGCCAGCACGGCCAGCGTTGCCCCAATGATGGACGGCAGGCGGTATACCCAAAGAGGCGCCTCCGCGCCTTTGCCAGTGAGTTTTGCAGCCGCGGCCTGCAGCCAGTAAATGCCGACCGGCTTCTTGTGCCGCGCCTCGTCCTGAAACCGGATGTCGACATAATCACCGGTCTCAAGCATCTGCTTGGTGGCCTGGGTAAAGCGCGGTTCGTCCCGGTCCAGTGGCGGCACGGTCCATTGACCGGGCACAAACAACAAAAGCGCCAGCACCAGCAAAAACAGCGGTGCGGACACATCATGCCCGAATATCTTGAGCCACAAGGGCTTGCGTGCGGGTGCAGGCGGGGTTTGCTGTTGTGCGTCCGGTTCGGATGTTAAAGTCATGGGCGTCCACATATTCGTTCGCGCAAAGACACACCGGCTGGCGGAAAAAACACGTCCCTGCGCTGCTTCTCCTACATGAGGATTTCGAAAAGGGAAACCGGAGCTTGCCCCCGATGCCCGCTTCTTTATCGTGTGCGCGGCAAAATCCTTATCCGCCCCGACACTCCGGATCCATCATGACCCTGATTGCCCATATCACTGATTTGCATTTGCGCCCGCGCGGCTTGCCCTGTTACCGGGTCAGCGACACCAACATGCTGGCAGAACGTGCCATTAAAGCGCTGTGCGCACTCACTCCGCGCCCAAACGCTGTTGTGGTGACCGGCGACCTGACGGATCGGGACGACCCGCGGGAATATGCCGTTGCACGGCGGCTCTTAAAGATGCTGCCAATGCCGGTCTACGTTCTACCGGGCAATCATGACAGCACCGAGGGTATGCGCACCAACCTTACAGACTTTCCGGGGGTCCAGAGTGCGGACGGCGAAAAACTCTGGTACGCAGCAGACATTGGCGGGTTGCGTATGATTGTTCTGGACAGCCATGATCCGGGCCGGCCGACCGGTCACATCGGCCAAGCACAGCTTGAGCAGACCCGCAAGCTGGTATTGATTGCCCTTCACCATCCACCGGCCCAGACCGGCATCAAACACATGGATGCCATGGGTCTGCGCGATTCCGCCGAATTGTCCGCTGTGCTGAAGGGCAAGACACAGGTCAAACGCATTCTGTGCGGTCATGTCCATCGTCCGATCATTACCGAGTTTGCAGGAACGATCATGACCCTGGCACCAAGCACATGTCATCAGGTTGCGCTTGATCTGACCGCCGACGGGCCTGCAATGTTCAATTTTGAACCCCCGGCCTATTTTTTGCACGACATGCCCGAAGATGGCCACGTTGTAACCCATACCGCCTATGTCGAAGCGTTTGATGGGCCCTGTGACTTCTTTGCCGATGAAGGGATTGTATGGCCTGGCGACGAAAGACCGTAAAACCACACTCCTGCGGAGTTCATTTCCCTTGAAAACATGCCTTTCCCACTTGCCGCTTGTGATTTTCCTGATGCTGACCGGCTGCAGCGCGTTGCCTGGCGGCGGCAAGGACATCACCTCCGAAACCGTCATCGAACGTGTGTCGGTTGATGAACAGGCCATGCTGGCAATGCTGAATGCCTATCGCCGGAACAACGGCCAAACCGGCCTCATTCTCGATACGCGCTTGAACGAGGTGTCCGCGGACATGGCGCGGCACATTGCCGAACGTGACAGTATGGACACTTGGCAACACAGCGCCTTTGGTCTTTCGCAACGGCTGGATAAGGCCGGATACGCAAATTATGCCGGAGCTGAAAATCTCGGCTCGGGCTATTCAAGCCTGTCCGCCGCGTTTGAAGGCTGGCAAGGCTCACCCGGTCATAACAAAAACCTGCTGAACCCCTATGTGACGCGGGTCGGCATTGCGCGCGTCAATCGGTCTGACGGCAAATGGCGGAATTTTTGGGTGATGACCCTATCGCGCCCTTTTGAGGACGGCCGCCCCGTTCTTTAACTCAATTCTCCAACTCCGTGCGCCCGGTCTCTGCCAGACAGCATGCAGCCAAACGAAAAGGAGGCGGGAAATTCCCGCCTCAAGTCGTTTCCAGAGACCCCTTGAGGGGGGTGGCAATCGCCAGTGAGAAGGCCGCTCAATAACTTGAGTTTTATTCTCAAGTATTTTGTAACCTCGCCTTCGCGCCGTTGTCAAACTGAATTCTGAACGAAACGCCATAGAAGGACAGGCGGATATTGGCTTTGGATCCCCTCAGAATGGAAAGGATACCCGCTCTTCAAAAGTGTCTTCCTCAGCCGGTTTTCCCCGCCAGCCAAGCGCGACGGGTGTCTCAAAAAGCCGCCGCTTGCCAAACCGAGCTTGCCAGGTGCACAGCTGCGGCGACAGTACTTTGATCGCTGGAATCTTGAACGCCGGGTGGGTGATATCGCAGGCCCAGAGCGCGATCGATTTGGCGCGGCAGGCCTCCAAAAGATCTTCAAATGAATAGGATTGATCGAAAAGCGCTTCTGGCGCCCTGGGCACCCCACTTAATCTGAGATCGTCAAAAATACGCGTATAGCGCGCATATTTGAGCGCAATTGGTTCTTTTGCATCCAAGTGTCCCTTGTCATGAGACCGCGCGGCCATCTTTAAGGATTGCTCGCACTGGAGCATCTCGCGCGCTGCGGCGGCAACAGCATCACCAAGCCTGCCGGATGCCGCAGCACCAAATGCTCCCCAATACCCATCGGAGTTTGCCGATATTGCACACACCACGTGCACCGGAAGATCACTTTCGACCCTGAAAAACCGGGTCTGACGGCTTCGGTTTTCGAGCCAACTTAATTTTTTTTCATGTTCAGCCTGTGGATAACCCCCCATTTCAAGAGAGGTTATCCCCAGGCGGTTGTACCAAGCCATGGCGACGGCATCGCGCTCGATAGCCTCGTAAATTGCACGCTCGACAGCCCCCTCAAAACTCCCCCAAACGGCAGCTCCGACCGTCGAGGCCAGCCCCCGAACAGGCACACCGGCTGCCGGAGCCTCGCCAAAAAAAACGCCCATTGACGGCACAGCCGCACGGCCACCCAGGGTCACGTTCTTCGCAATGACCCTCCGTCGGCTCAGCTTGTTCCAATCGATCAGGTTGCCGTCGAAAGCCTGCCTGAGCACCGCGTGGCGCCGGGCCAGCTCCATTTCCTGACGCGCACTGAAACCAAGCACCGGGCCAAGCGCCAGATCGGGCAATCCGCTGCAGTCTTTCGACACTCTGTTGTCTTCACCCATGAGAAAAAAGCTAAGTCTTTCTGAAAGTTCACCAAGGCAGGCAAGCACTGCATGGCCGGCACTTTCCCCTTGACCGCCCGCAGCAATCGTCCTGTGGCTCCCCCCCTCACCGCACACCTTTCCGGCATAGGGAGTGGCCATCGCTGTGCAAAATGCCCAGGGACTTTGTTCCTGCGCCAGATGTCTGAGCTTCGGCCTGACGAGATCGACCATGGGCGCGAACAGTGCCAGGTCTGCGGGGGAGACATCATGCGCGGGTATCAGCCCCCCATTCCGCAGCGACAATATTCCCGCTCGCACGAGATCTTGCACAGGCTCTGACAGGTCTGCATCTGGCTTGACTACGAACGGTCTACCGGGTCCCTCCAACCCGAAATGCTGCGCAATTTCGCCCAAAGTTACTTTACTCATTTTTATAAACGCCCACCGATATCAACTATTAGTTGCCCACACCAAGAATCGAAAACCAAACATTGCCCAATCCGTGAATAGATGAAAGATAAAAATCAATCAGTTTAAACGCTCACTCGGAGCGAATTGATTAAATTCTTCACTTTTACTTCTTCTTTCGCTTCTTGGGTGGCGGAAGATTAGAAAGAAAAGTACCACTACTTAACGCAGGAGACGGCAAAATGACACGTTCGATTTCTTCAGATCACGCCTTGGACCTTGGAGCGAAACTCGGCGCCCTGCTACAAGATTCCGAAAAACGCGCAGACCTTGTAAAGGATCCCGGCACCACTCTGGCCGCTCTGGGCGCAAAGTCTGACCTGACAATTCTGGCTGACACCGCGGACACAGTGCACCTGGTCATTCCGGCAAACATCGACGCTGCACGTGTTGCCGCAGAAGACGAAGCCTACTTTGAGGAACTTGGCCGCCAGGCTTTGGGTGCATGTCTTTACGAAGACGTCCCGCAATAAGCCGTTGGAGTTGCTTGATGGTCATCCGCACCGCGGATGACCAGAGCCCGTGAGGAAAACATGGCAAGATTTCCCTACCGCAAAGACAAAGTGGCTGACCTCGGCCGTTTGCTGGCGCAGGCCGCAGTAGACGAACAAACACGTTCGCGCCTGCAAGATGACCCGAAAGCGGCCTTGAACGGCATTCTTCCAGGCGTCACAAAGGATTTGTTTTCGTTCGAAGTTGTAAGCGAGGCAGACCAGAAAATAGCCGTCCTGCCGTATCGCCTCAACAAGACGAAACTCGCCAACCAGGACCCTGAATATCTGGCAAGTGTCGCAGCGACCATTCAGTAGTTCAGTTGCCCAGATAAGCGCGCACCATTTCAGCGCCTCGCCGGTAATTGTCTCGCGTTTTTTTATTCTGGAAGAAATTGATCATCTGATACCAGCCCATCTGGTCAGGTGTTTTTATGCTTTGAAAGCCGGACAGTTCATCGAACCGTGTTTGATATGCCTCAAGGACATCACGCGCTTCCGCCTCGCGACCCATACACACGAGGGCTGCAATTCGCGTTGTTAACCCGTATATACTGCCAGATGGCGCGCGCTCCATATTCAGCACCGCGTCTTCAAAGTGACCCGCCGCGAAGCTGATGTTGGCAAGATATTCATAAAAAACACGCGGGATTGTCGGGAACAGGTTGTAGGCTTTCTCGGCATAGTTGCGGGCCGCTGAATTGTCGCCAACAAATGCAAGCCCTTCGGCAACGGACATCAGGTTTGCAGGATCACGCGGATTAAGACGCGCGGCCTGCTCAAAGGCTCTCCTTGAATCATCGGCGATACCGTTGTGAATCAGGGACCATCCGTGCAGGCGCTGGTTGACCGGTTGCCAAGGATCCAGATTGACAGCCTTTTCGGCTGCAGAATAGATCTCGTCGAGCCGTTTTTCAGTCCCGCGGGTTTCGCTCGGATAGTAAAGCATTTGCTTCATACCGATTGACGCGTAACCTGCATATGTCATTGAAAACTGTGGGTTTTTCCGCTCGATCTCATTCAGCAACTCAAGCGCCTTTGCGTCTGCCGTCGGCGCGAATTGCCAAAGATAAGACTCCGCCTGGCACCACTTAGCAAAAGGCGTTTCACCGCCTTTCCGCCGCAGCCGTTCAATCACATTCGAATGCACCCGGCTGACGACCTGAACAGCTGTATCAACCGCGATTTGTTCGTCAAAGCCCGCACCAAAATTTATGATCTCATTGAAAACGATTCTGCCGTTCGATCGATCCTCAAACTGAACATACAGCTTGTTTTGCTGGTCGTCTTCGCGGCAACGGAGCAGGAAACTTCCAAGTTCACTCCCGTCAACCCGCATGACGTCATGCCCCGACCGGTCGTCCTGATACTCGGCCTGATAGAGCTCGAAAGACCGGTAGGCGGAAAGGCCTGCTGCGATCTCGTCCCGTAAAACGCGCCCACTGTTGTCGGAAGGTGTGCGAGACATCAAAGAAAACAGATGGATCTCAGGTAGTCTGATCTCGTCCTCGACCTGCGCAGGCCGATAATCGGTCTGGCGCGTGAGTTGAGTTTGCGGAAAACCCAGTTTCTGGGTTGACGGCAGATAGCTGGTCTCCTCAAGGATCGCACGGGTTTCGTCGTCCGGCTCCACCTCCAGAAGCGTCATCAGGTCCTTTTCACAGGTTTGAAACTGCTGAACCGCCCGCTCTCTGTGCCCCTGCGCCAAATACAGTTTGATCAAGATCCGATGCGCGGTTTCATTTGCCCGGTCAATCTTCAGGAGGAACCTGCATGCCGCTTCGACTTTGGCCGAATTATCCGGCAGCGCCGCGTACTCGATTTGCTTCAAGACTTTCGAGACGGTGGCGGCTTGGATGCCTTCCCGTTCGACCAACAGCCAGGCGTCAAATTGCGAATCAATGCCCTCGAACCCGTACAGGAACTCGCCAAGCCACAGCTCGGCGGCCATGTCATAGTCTTCGGCAGCGCCACGTCCCACACAACGTTCGATCTCTTCCAGGTCGAAAGAAAGCGCAATGTCTTGAATGGAGGTCGTGCCCGACCTGGTCACAAGCACGTCCGCTCCCGCCGGCTCCAGCGCCAC
The DNA here is from genome assembly GCF_007830545.1 of Roseibium hamelinense. GTDB lineage: Bacteria > Pseudomonadota > Alphaproteobacteria > Rhizobiales > Stappiaceae > Roseibium > Roseibium hamelinense. The sequence continues at coordinate 268,444 of NZ_VLLF01000001.1, read as the reverse complement.
CCGGATCTGACGAAGGGCCTGGCGCAGGGACTGAACCGCCTTTTCACGCTCTGCACCGCTCCAAAATGTGTCAGCAAGCAAATCGCGCGTCACGGTCCGGGCGGGCGCGCGTAAAATAAACACGAGAATCGCGAAGGCTTTCCGTGTTTTTACCGGAATTGGTTTGCCGTCTGCCGTCAAAAGCTGCGGCACCCCCATACTCCGCAGTTTTAACAATTCATCATCCAACACCGTTGAACGATCTGGCTTTCTTTGCGCGTCTGTGACCATATGTAATCCCTAGCGCGGTCCCGGCAGAGTGCCGTTAACGGAACAATATCACGGTTGTATCACGGGTTAAACTCAAGCTCCGCTAAAGTCGACCCTCTGAAATGTGGGTTTGAGCAACTAGGATGGTGGGTATTCAAATGTCTAAAGCAACTGATCGCGATTTGCATGAGGCTGTCAGTGAAGAGCTGGAGCGCGACTCCCTTAAGCGCATGATTTATTTCACAAAACGCGAGGCAGAGAAAGATGGCCGCGCATTTTGCGCTTACTTTCTCGATATGGCCCTGAGCGCTCTAGAAGAAGACTCTGAAGAGATGAACCAGCTCTTGAAGGCCAAGGTTACGCGCCTGCCGATTCCGGGCGAAAAGGAATACGTGGCCAACCAGCCCTAAGCGCTGAACTAAAAAGATAATAAATTCAACAATTTAAACCACTACCATGGAGCGCACCCTACGCTCCATCGGATCCTCGTTTTCCAGTCAGCTGCAACTTGCCCGGGACTCCCCTTCCCGGGCATTTTTTGCTTATGCGCTAATACTGCAGTCAACGCCTGCAATAAACGCCCATCCCCTGCATCCGCACAGCGCCGGCCGAACCGGCATTTCGCATCATCCAGCTGGCCTCAAATGCGCTGTCGGCCAGCTTGGTCATAGTCCTATTGCGGAAGCATGTCCTGAAGTTGGATCTGCTGCAGAAGTGGCGACCCCGGCAGGATTCGAACCTGCGACCATTCGCTTAGAAGGCGAGTGCTCTATCCAACTGAGCTACGGGGCCTAAAGGTGATTTAACGTTTGTGTCACGAAACCGGACTGCGCATCGTATAATCCGCAGCGCTTAGTGCGTCCATGGCGTCATGCGGTCAAACTTGAAATTGTCAGAATAGGCTGCTCCGCGCACCTTCCGCTCATGCGCATGCTCGACCCTGTGCGGGATCTTGTTGCGGCGCGCATATTCGACCGCCTCTTCTTTTGTATCGAAAAACAGTCGAACTTGCTGTTTCATATCCGATGAGGAAGTGTATCCCATCAACGGCTCGACCGACCGCGGCTTCTCCGGCTCATAGTCGAGCACCCAGCGTTCGGTTTTTGCTTTGCCTGACTGCATTGCGGTTTTCGCAGGGCGATAGATGCGCGCAACCATTCAGCACGTCCTTGTTCATTTCGGTTGGTCGGTGTTTATCAAAACCTGCGGCAACGGTCTATGGCTTTTGCTGTTTTCACCAGGAAGCAACCTCAGCCCCTTCCAATCGCATTGCATCCTGATGCGCTCAATTATTGATATAAATACGAGTGATAATTCCTACATCTATACAACCTTAGATGTGACATGCGACTTGTCTAAATCGTGTTAAGAAACGTACCCGGCTTGTCTGCGAGCCGCAAAGGTCAGACAAGGACGATAAGAGAGCGGTCCATGAACCACCTTTCCACTTCTACCCGCGCGGAATATGTGCACGAGCACATCAAACCGGTATGCAGCCGCGCCACACATCTCAAAAAACAGGTCGACCGCCACAATCTTACCGAGATGTGGGATATGATTCTCGCAATGGATTATGAAGTTGATAACGTTCACAAGTTGTCCAGCGAGACCTGTGAGGAATTCTGCGATATCATCGAACTCCTGATACAGGCGTTTAAAAAGTAACCAATCCGCGAAGGATCCGACATCAAAGTGCTCAATGTAACGCGCCCCGTCTTCACAGAACTCGGAACGCAAGCGATCGACAAGGGCCTTGCGGACCCTCAACTGTCCGCGTTCTATGAGAGCATGATGTCTGAATCCGGCATCGTAACTGAAAAGTTGCGTGAGCATATGCCCTATCTGAGCCTGTGCTCGGACCAGTTGGAGGGCTTTGGACCTCCACCGATTTTCTACGTTGGACGGCGGTCTAGCCAGCGCCTGTTGTTTGGTGACGATTGGGCCTTGCAGCAGGGTCAAGCGCTGCGTACGCCCGACCCGGATTTGGAATACGCCTCGGCGGACGGCTACAGATGCGCGCTGGCCGGACGGCCATATTATGGCTACGCTAGAACCACCATCCAATTTCAAGGCACATCTGTTGATATCGCATTTGAACGCCTGATCCTGACATTGCGCCCGTCCCAGCAGTCAGGCCGGCGTTTTTGCGCCTATTTCGGTGTCATCCAGGACTTGCATCAGCTTCAGCAACTATAGTTTTGGCAAGTCCTGCCAAATCTGAGCGGGTGGAATACACCAGCCAATCATCAGGCCGGATATGTTTGGGTGCGCTCACCCAGTGCGTCCCGCGCGGCGCAAACCGGCGATAGCCGACCCGAAGCCCAAACCCCTTCAACGCACTCTTGGCAGCCATGAGCCCATACAGATAATCCGGCGACCACTTCAGCAGTGACACCAAAAATCCCATTTGCGTCAGCGCTTCCGCCAGACCTTTGCCGCGCATGTCGCTGCGCAGCCACAGGTTGCCATGGTAGACAATCCGCCCGCGAAGAAAGAACGCATCATCTGCATGCTCTTCACCAAGTTCGGCCATATCCGCAGGATCGACAAACATGCGTCTTTGCTGCTGCTGCCAGTGCTCTGCCAGGCTGCGGTCTCGCAGATCCTCCAGTTTCGCCGCCTGAACCGAAACCGGCGTATGCGCCTTGTCCCAGGCACCGATCCAGAACGCCATGGAGCCGTGCAAATCGAAAAACCGGCTTGAAAAGTCTTCCATCAGATACCGGTCACTCGTGGCCCGGATCGTATCCTCAAACCGTGTGAAATCTGTGCTCTCACGGACCAAAAGACCTTCCGCCTCGACCCGTTTTTTGAGAAGGGCAAGGGCTGAGGTAATGGTCAAGGTCGCCTCACCGGTGTTGTCCGCGCGTATGGAAAGCAACTCTCACTCCGACGCATGATTAACAATACATTAACCAGTGTGCTTGAATTTGCGCGCCTTTAAAAGCGCTGGGAGACGGCGACCCGTTTTCTGCACGAGATTTTATGACGTTACGTAAGCTTTTTACGCTGTATAACGGTACGCATTACTTAATAAATACAAAAATCAGGAAAAACAAAACTATTCCCGCAAAAGATGTACTTGAGGTTGTATTTCCAAGAAAAAGGAAAATGTAAGAATTCACAATGGATTTTGTTGATGCCGCATCACTGTCGGCAAATCACAGCAATCAAAAAACCGAGCGTTGCGGATGGCAGGTATTGCTTCAAGAGTGGAAACAGGCACGGCCAAAATAGAGGCGTCATTGCCCTCAGCTCCACGTGCTGCATCGGAAACAAACAACACGTTTCACCGACTCAGCTCTTCCGCAAACCGGAAAACTGAAATTATGGAGGACGTAAACGAAGTGAGAAATGGTCGGGGCAGCAAGATTCGAACTTGCGACCCTCTGGTCCCAAACCAGATGCGCTACCAGGCTGCGCTATACCCCGACGTCCTGATTGGCTGCGGTTTACAGACACCGCTGGTCCACGTCAAGTGAGTATCTATTGAAAATGCCGTCCTCCTGTGGACATGGGCAGGAGCAGGTTTTGCTCGTGCGCAATTCAAAACATCGCCCCGACGTCAGCACAAAGTTAAATCGCAGCAACAGCAATCAAGACGGGAAAACCCTGCAACTTTTATAAATAAGGCAGAACATGGCGACCGCGTCTTGATATAAGCGCCCGACAAAAAGAGGCGTTATTCTCATGAGCATCACACCAGAAGATGTCCAAAACTGCTTTCAGTTCCTGCTGGGACGCAGCGCAGAAGATCAGGCTGTCGAACATTTCAGACAGAATTGCAACTCGACCGAAGAGCTGCGTACTCTTGTGATGCGCTCTGAAGAGTTTCACAAACGGGTGCTTGGCAGCCAGTTCCATCATCCCATTTCGTTTGTTGAACATCGGACAAATCAGTCTGTCGACGTCGATTCTTCGGCACAGGACCTCGAAAAGCTCTGGGACCACGTCGGACGGTCATGGTCTCAGCTTGGCAAGGAACAGCCCTATTTTTCTGTCGTTACGAGCGATGAGTATCTTTCCGAGAACATTCCCGCCAACGAGGAAAAGTTCTGGTCGACCGGCGTGCACGATTTTGATCGCATTTCGATGATTTTCAAAGAGTGCGGCCTATCCGCAGACCAATTCCCCACAGCGCTTGAATATGGCTGCGGTGTTGGTCGGGCGTCGCTTTTTCTTTCCAGGTTGTTCAAAACGCTATATGCGCTCGACATCTCGCCGAATCATCTTGAGATCGCTGATCGCAAGGCCAAACAAGACGGCATTGGCAATATCTGTTTTCAGAAGGTTGATCGGGCAGGTCTCGATGCTTTGCCAGCCTATGACCTCTTTTACTCGCGGATTGTTCTGCAGCATAATCCGCCGCCAATCATGCACTACATCCTGGATCGTCTGCTTAAAAATCTGAATTCAGGTGGTTTGGCGATCTTTCAGATCCCGGTCTACATGGATGGCTACAGCTTTGAGACCCGGTCCTACTTGAAGACCGCCAAACCCGGCATGGAGATGCATGTCCTGCCGCAGTCTTCGATTTTCAAGTTGCTCGAAGTGCACGGCTGCCAGCCGTTGAGCATCAAGGAAGACGGTGACATCGGACACTTCGGGGCTTGGGTATCGAACACGATTGTCGCACGCAAAAACTAGAAACACGGCTGCAAACGTGGCAAGTCCCCGACCGGTCATCAACGCACGTAGGAGCTGCCGCTACTCCGTGCCGATTGACGGGCCGGTGACTTTGTCACCGGCCTTGATGCCAAGCTCATCGGATAGGCCGGCGTTAATTTCCAGGACATAGCGCGCCGGCTCCCGCGAAGGAATGATATCCTCCGAAAAGGGCGTGGTCTGTTTTGCGATATGCACGATCTCGCCGTCATTGGTGATAAAAATGATATCGAGCGGCAGCGGCGTGTTTTTCATCCAGAAATACCGTTGACCCTGCCTTTCGAACACAAACAGCATGCCCGTATCGGATGGCATTTCTGTGCGAAACATCAAACCGCGTGACCGTTCAATGTCTTTCTCGGCCACTTCCACCGTAAACAGCAACTCGCCGCTTTCGGTCGAGATGGCCAATTGTTCGGTGCGCAGCGGCACGTCCAGGGCTTGAGCATGCAGCAGCAGAGCAGACAAAAAGCCCGAACATGCGAAGAAGATCGAGAAAACTTTAAAACGTCTGGGCACGAGGAAACCTTTGAGCGCGGGACGACTATTTCTTAACATGCCCCAGGAAGCGCCCGCAAAAAAGGCCGGTGTTGACCGGCCGTGTCTTTGAAAGCTGTTTTGCGCGCTTCTAATGTGATGCTGGAATATGGGTACCCGCCCCGATCGGCCGGATTTCCGCAGCCATGCGGCCCTTTGGACCGGTGCCAAAACGCACCAGCACTTCCTGGCCGGGACGAAGTTCGGCAATACCGAAACGGCGTAACGTTTCCATGTGAATGAAAATGTCTTCCGTCCCCTCGCCCTGTGTCAGAAAGCCGAAGCCCTTGACCCGGTTAAACCACTTCACGGTTGCCGTTTCAAACCCGGTTTCGGCCACCACTTGGACATGGGTGCGCGAGGGCGGCAACTGGGAAGGATGCAGTGCCGTCGTTTCGTCCATGGACAGGATCCGAAACGCTTGTAGGCCCCGCGGCCGGTCGAGCACTTCGCAGACGACCCGTGCACCCTCGTAGGCGGTCTGATAACCGTCTCGCCTGAGGCAGGTGACATGCAAAAGGATATCGGATGTCCCGTCATCGGGCACGATGAAGCCATACCCTTTGGCGACATCAAACCACTTGATCGTGCCCGCAACCTCAAAAACATCAACGGCAACTTCGTCCGTGAGTGTTTCTAGTGCGCGGGGATCCGTCGCGGATTTACTCCCCATAGCCAACTGCCCCATCTCTGGTCCGCATCTCCAGTTGATCGGCCGTCACGCGACTCACCACCCAACTGATTCCTAACAAAAGGATAACATCGCGACGGATGCCGCAAAGAGGCATTTGTCCAACTAACCACAGGCCAGTGGGCCCAATTACCCCTGCATTGCGCCGAAACCCGCGAATGTCTCGGCAATCGGGCAGCGAATTATCGTGTGGGCAACTTGATCAAGAGGAGTCGATTCGCGGTTGATGATGACCAGTTCAGCCCCAGCCTGCACCGCCAGCACCGGCAGTTGCGCTGCCGGATGCACGACAAGAGACGAACCGATCACAACAAACAAAGCAGCATTTTGCGCCGCAAGCGCGGCACGCTGAAGCTCGTTTTCCGGCATCATCTGGCCAAAGCTGACAACTGCAGCCTTCAGGAAGCCGCCGCAGCTGTCACACACCGGCGCATGCCCAGCCTCCCAAGAGGGACGCTGATCGTCCAATTCCGCGCGCATTCCGCATGACAGGCACGTGGCGTATGTGGAATTGCCGTGCAACTCGATCAGCGCATTGTCATCAATACCCGACGCCTGGTGCAGACCATCAACGTTTTGAGTGATCAACATATCCAGCAACCCAAGATCGGCGAGATGCGCCAACGCAAGATGGGCCGCGTTCGGTTCGGCTTTTCGGAAATAAGACTGCATCTCAAACCGTCTGCGCCAGTCTTCCAGGCGGCAGGCTTCGCTTGCAACAAAGTCCTGATATTGAATCGGCTCCATTTGGGACCATATGCCGCCCGGAGACCTGAAATCTGGAATGCCGGAACTTGTCGATATCCCTGCGCCAGTCAATGCAACGATATCTCCGCGCCCGGCGTTCAGGAAAGATCTCACAAAAACATGTGCATCATGCAGATCAGTTATCTCATTCATGGGAAACCTTGATTAGCCTTGCGCACCGGATTTGAACGCATTTTGAAAAGGGCATTCCATGCGTTATTTGCACACCATGGTCCGCGTAAAGGATCTTGACGAGTCCTTGGACTTTTATTGCAACAAGTTGGGCATGACGGAAGTCCGCCGTTACGAAAACGAAAACGGCCGCTTTACGCTCATTTTTCTTGCCAGCTCTGATGATGTTGAAAAAGGCAAGGCCGACAGCAGCCCGGTATTGGAACTCACGTACAATTGGGATCCCGAAGACTATGACGGTGGGCGTAACTTCGGCCACCTCGCCTATGAGGTCGATAACATCTACGAACTATGCGCCAGCCTTCAGGAAAATGGCGTGACCATCAACAGGCCCCCGCGGGACGGCCGGATGGCATTTATTCGTTCGCCGGATAACATCTCCATCGAGCTGCTGCAAAAAGGCGAAGCCCTTGAAATCAAAGAGCCTTGGGCGTCCATGTCGAACACCGGATCCTGGTAGAGACTTGAAACCAAACTGAATACGGGCCCGGGCAACCGGGCCTGTAATATTTTTTTCATGGAGGACTTGCGGCCCAATAAAATCCCGCCTATAAGCCTCCCCACGACGCAGACGCGTCGACCGCGCGCCCATCGTCTAGCGGTCTAGGACGCCGCCCTTTCACGGCGGAAACACGGGTTCGAGTCCCGTTGGGCGTGCCATTTCTCTCCAGTAAACGGCATGACAGACCGCCTTGCGGCGCACCCTCCGCAGTGCCAACTTGTCATCCTGATGCATCTGGACAGGAAATCATGCCGCTTAATCCAACTATCCGTTCCATGACCCGCGACGACCTCAAATGCGCCATCGACTGGGCCGCGAACGAAGGCTGGAACCCGGGCGAACATGATCTCGACGTGTTCTTCGATACAGATCCCGGCGGCTATTTCATCCGCGAAGACGCTGAGGGCACACCGCTTTCAGTCATTTCCGCTGTCCGATATGGCAGCCGTTTCGGTTTCATCGGATTTTACATCTGCCACCCGGAGCATCGCGGGTCCGGACATGGCTGGGCCATTTGGCAGCATGCAATGAGCCATCTTCAGGGCCGCACAGTGGGTCTGGATGGCGTTATCGACCAGCAGGACAACTACCGTAAATCGGGCTTTGAGAACAAGCACCGCAACATTCGCTACGAAGGCGTGCCCTTGGTGGATACGCCGATGGATCCCCGGCTCAGCATTCTTGGCCAGGGCCTGTTTCCCTCCATCCGCGACTATGACGCCGCGTTTTTCCAGGAAGATCGGGAACCGTTCTTGAAAGCATGGACAATGCCCGGGCACCCAACGCGGCGCGGTTTTGCCCTTATCGAAGACGGTCGCATCTTGGGATACGGCGTCATTCGCAAATGCCTGGATGGTTTCAAGATAGGTCCGCTTTTCGCGGAAACGCCCAAGCACGCTGACATTCTGTTCCGGGCATTGGCTGGTCAAGTAAAAGGTCAAACCGTCGTTTTGGATGTACCCGAACCGAATGCCGCAGGATTGGAGCTTGCGGAACGGTATGGTCTATCGGCCAGCTTCGAAACCGCCCGTATGTATAAAGGCCCAGCACCGGATCTGCCTCTGCAGCGGATTTACGGAATCACGACCTTCGAACTGGGGTAGCAGACCAATAATCGGCTAACCGGCCAGATCAAAAATCATCATCACATAGGCACCGAACAACGCCAGATGCACGGCGCCTTGCAGGTAGTTTGTTTGCGGACTGACAAACGTGACGACAGACACAAACAAAGTCAGGGCCAAAAGAATGATCTCCGGCACCTCAAGCGCTAGCTCGATATTCTGTCCGGTGTACCATCCGATTGCCAGAACCGCCGGCACGGTCAGGCCGATGGTTGCAACAGCTGAGCCGAGGCAAATGTTGACCGCGCGCTGAAGCATGTTGTCGCGCGCGGCTTGAATGGCGCTCAAACCTTCCGGCATCAGGATAAGCGCTGCGACCAAAAAACCGCTCAGCGCGATCGGCGCTCCCAGGCCGGCAATTCCAAAATCGACATATAGCGCCAGCTTCTTCGACAAGAGAATGATCGGCAAAAGCGCACCGAACAGCCCGATGACATGAAACGGAATGCTGCGGACAACCACATCATGGTGCGATTCTACCGATCTGTGCTCCGGCTGTTGAAATATGTCGCTGTGCGTGCGCGTCTGGATGGCGAGAAACACTCCATATAGCACCACCGACATCACGATATCGAACCCTGCCTGAAGGTGAGATAACTGACCGCCTGGGGCCGATTGCGTCGCCCGCGGCAATACGAGCGCGAAAATCGCAAGAGGGATCAACACCGACAAGAACGCATTTGCCCCCTGTAGGTTGTAGGTCTGACTGGTGTGCCGTAGGCCACCAAACAACAGGCACAGGCCGACAAGGCCGTTCAACACGATCATGACCACGGAAAACATGGTATCGCGTGCCATGGCCGGGCTGGCGTCTCCAGCAAGCATGACGGCGGAAATCAGAGCCACTTCTATGCCGATCACTGCCAGCGTCAGGATCAGCGTGCCGTAGGGTTCGCCCAAAAGCGTTGCAAGGCACTCTGCATGGCGGACAACCGAAAACGCACACCAAGCCATAACCGCGAACAAGCCTGCCAAGACCAGACCAGAAGCGCCAAGCCCGATATCGGACGGGTAAAGCGCCCCGCCAAAAAGCAGGAAAAGCCCGAAAAGCAGAAAACCGATCAGCGATGCGAGTTCCGATTTGACCGCAGTCATGCGCTTTCTCCCCGGTTCCGTCCGTATCAGCCCTTGGATGCTGTTTGGTATGCGAGTATCGCTCCGGCAAGATCTTCCAGCGCCGCCCCCACCGACTTGAACAGGGTGATTTCGTCCGGCGCCTTCCGGCCGGGATGCGTCCCGCGGGTCAATTCATACAAGTCGGCAGCAATATCGCCGGGCTTCAACACACCAGATTGAAGCGGCTGAACAATATCCCCGCCTTCCTTGGTGCAGCCGTCCCGCGTATCGACAAACACGGTCGCCCGCTGCACGGCTTCGTCATCACTCTCACGCATGGAAGGTTTGAACGCGCCCACCAGGTCGACATGTGTGCCGGGCTGCAGCCAGGCGCCCTTGATTAATGGATCCTGTGACAGGGTGGCGGCAGAAATGATGTCCGCCTCTGCACAGGCGCCCTCGAGGTCTGAGACTGCGCTCGCTTTGATGCCAAACGCCGCCGTGACTGCATCTGCGACGGCTTGCGCCTTCTCAAGAGATCTGCCCCAGACCTGCACGGTTTCGATAGGTCTGGCGGCAGCATGCGCGCCTGCAAGATTGATCGACAGCCGTCCGGTTCCAACGATCAGCAATCTGCGTGCATCCGGACGGGCCAGATACCTGGAGGCCAGCGCAGACGCAGCCGCGGTGCGCCGGGCTGTCAGTTCGCCGCCATCGACCAGCGCCAGCGGTGCGCCGGTGGCTGCATCCGAAAGCATGTAGGAGGCCGAGACCGCCGGCAAGGACCGTGCGGAATTGCCAGGGACCACATAGGCGATCTTGACCCCGGCATAGGTGCCTGGCACCCAGGCCGGCATGAGAAGCATGGTTGCATCCGGCTCGCCGGGCACTTTCATGTCGTGATGGTGGCGCACGGGCATATCACAGCCCGTCTTGAACATATCGGCAAGCGCATCGATCAAACCGGGAAATGGCAGGGCATTTTGTGTCTCGCTTTCCGACAGAAGCAGCATCGGGCATCCTCATCATGTGCGTTGCGCCGACAAAAAAGCCGACGCTTTTGACAGCGCCGGCCCGGTATTCGGTCAAGCTCAGAAGACTGGGATCAGATCGCCAGATATTCCTGTCTCAACTCGGCATTGTCGAGCACTTCCTGGGCCGTACCGTCAAACACCACTTCTCCCATGTCAAGGATGACCGCGCGGTCAGCCAGATGCAGCGCCGCGATCGCATTCTGTTCCACGATAATGGTCGTGATGCCCAGTTCCTTGACGCCCTCCAGGATTCTCTCGATTTCCTGAACGATCACCGGAGCAAGCCCTTCATAGGGTTCATCAAGCAAAAGCAGCTTGATGTCGCGGGCCAGAACGCGGGCCAATGCCAGCATCTGCTGTTCCCCGCCAGACATCGTCACGGCATCCTGCGCGCGCCGTTCTGCAAGGCGCGGGAAATGTTCATAAATCCGCTCGATCGACCAGCCCTTCGGCTCGGCGATTTGGGACAGTTCAAGGTTCTCCTGCACGGTAAGGCCCTGGATGATCCGCCGGTCCTCAGGAACAAGACCGACGCCATTGCGGGCCGCCTCATAGCTTTTCATCTCATGAAGCGGCTTGTGGTCGAGCCAGATTTCACCGTGCGTGAGTTGCGGATCGTCCATCCGGGCAATACAGCGCAAGGTCGACGTCTTGCCCGCGCCGTTCCGGCCAAGCAGCGCCAGGATTTCGCCCTCGCGGATATCGAAGTGGACGCCCTGAACGATATAGCTTTCCCCATAGTATCCGTGCAGATCCCAGGCCGAGAAGAATGCCGGAGCGCCGCCGCGTGCCTTGCGCGGGGCAACACCCGGCGCCGAATGGCCTGCAAACTGATCTTCAAGAATGGTCATAGGTGCGCGCCTCCCAGATAGGCTTCCTGAACACGCGGGTCGCCCTTGATGTCTTCCGGTTTGCCTTCGGCAATGATTGTGCCCTGCGCGAGCACCGTTACTTTTTCTGCAAGTGAAAAGACCACATGCATGTCGTGCTCGATCACGACCTTTGTGATGCCGCGATCGCCAATGCGTTGCAGAAGATCGATCGTGTTGTTGGTGTCCGCGCGCGACATACCGGCTGTCGGCTCGTCCAGCAGGAGAAGTTTCGGGTCTTGGGACAAGCACATGGCCAGTTCCAGACGCCGCTTGTCGCCACGCGACAGGCTGCTGGCCACCATGTCTTTCTTTTCCGCCAGATTGACGTCCTCCAGCATGTGGAGTGCCTTGTCGTGGATTTCCGCATCATGGTCCACGCGGCGGAACGGATGCAGCGCAAAATCCCCGTCCCGCTTGGCGAACGCAGGGATCATGATGTTTTCAAGCAACGTGAGATCGCCGAAGATTTCCGGCGTCTGAAAAACGCGAGACACACCAACCTGGTTGATCTCATGCGGTTTCATGCCCGTCAGCGAGATATCGCCGAACATCACCGTTCCGGTATCGGGCGCAAGGCGCCCGATCATGCAGTTGAGGAAGGTTGATTTCCCGGCACCGTTGGGTCCGATAATCGCGTGAACAGTGCCCTCTTGGACAGAGAAGTTCACGTTGTTGAGTGCTTTCAGGCCGCCGAACGACTTGTTCACACCTTCTACGCGGAGGATTTCCATATCGCAGGTTCCTTACTCGGCCGGTGCCGGTGCTGCGCCCGAGGGGCCGGTTGCGGTTTTTTTCTTGCGCGAGAACATTTTGCCGATGCGTTGGAAGCCTTCCATGATGCCGCCAGGCAGGAAGATGACGATCAGCATGAACATGATCCCGAGTGTCAGGTGCCAGCCTTTGCCGATGAACGGATGGATCACGAAGACCAGCACATCGGCAACAGCAGTCGGCAGAGCGGAGAACCATTCGTAGAGAATGTTGTCATTGATCTTGGAGAAGATGTTCTCAAGATACTTGATGAAGCCCGCTCCAAGGACCGGACCGATCAACGTACCGGCGCCGCCCAGGATGGTCATCAATACCACCTCGCCGGACGCTGTCCATTGCATGCGCTCCGCGCCAGCAAGAGGATCCATGGCCACCATCAAGCCGCCAGCCAGTCCGGCATACATGCCGGAGATCACGAAGGCCGCAAGAGTATAGGGCCGGGAATTCAGACCGGTGAAGTTCATGCGCTGCTGGTTGGATTTGACCGCACGCAGCATCATGCCGAACGGGGACCGGAAAATCCGGATCGCCACATAAAAGGCAATCATCATGATGACGGCGCATAGATAATAGCCGGCGTTGAAAGTGAACAGCCAACCGCCCATCGCCAGCTCATAACTCTCCCGCATGTTCAATCCGAAGAAGTGAGCGAGCGGGATCGTGCCATCGACCTGGCTCACACCGAGGATCCGCGGATCGTCAAGTGCGAGCTGCAGCCCGGTTTCCCCGGCCGTGATCGGCGTGAGCACCGAATAGGCGAGAGAGAATGACATTTGTGCGAAGGCCAATGTCAGGATCGAGAAGTAGATCCCCGACCGGCGCAGTGAGATGTAGCCGACGAGCAGCGAGAACAAGCCAGCAAAAATCACGGAGATAATGATGGCCGGAAGCACGTTCATGGTCAAAAGCTTCATCATCCATACACCGGCATAGGAGCCTACACCGAGGAAGGCAGCGTGACCGAAGCTCAAGTAGCCGGTCAGGCCGAACAGGATGTTGAAGCCGATGGCGAAAATCCCAAAAATCAGGAAGCGCTGCATCAAGTCCGGATATCCAGCGTTGAACTGTGCCAGTTCTGAGTTTTCCGGGAACGGGTTCAACAGGAATGGTGCGAAGATCACCAAGAGAAGAACCAGCAGGAACAGGGAAGAGTCTTTTTTGTTCAAGCCCAACATCGCTTAGCTCTCCATAACGCCCTTGCGCCCCATCAATCCGCGCGGACGTGTCAGCAGGATTACGATGGCAACGAGGTAAATGATGATCTGGTTGATGCCCGGCAGCAGCGAGACGACTTGCGCCATGGAGGCAAAGCTCTCCAGAATACCAAGCACGAACCCGGCAAGAACAGCGCCCGGAAGCGAGCCCATTCCGCCGACGACCACCACGACGAAGCTCAAGACCAGAAAGTCCATGCCCATATGGTAGTTGGGCGAGTTGATTGGTGCGTACATGACGCCGGCAAGCCCGGCAACAACGGCAGCGAGCGCAAACATTACGGTAAAGCGCTTGTCGATGTTGATGCCCAAGAGCCCGACCGTCTGCCTGTCCGCCATACCGGCGCGGACCACCATGCCAAATGTGGTGTATTGCAGGAAGGCAAACACGCCGCCAATGATCACTGCCGCGAACAGGAAGTACACGATCCGCCAATAGGGATAGATGATGACATTCGGATCCATACCGATCATTGCGCCGAAGTCGAAACTCCCGGCGAATACATCGGGCGCTGGCGTGGGGATGGGGTTGGCGCCGAAGAAATACTTGATGATTTCCTGAAGAACGATGGCCAGACCGAATGTCACGAGGATCTGGTCTGCATGCGGACGCTTGTAGAAATACTTGATGAGGCCCCGCTCCATCACCAGGCCGATGACGGCCATGATCGGGATCGAGAAGAGAATCGCCAGCGGCACAGACCAGTCGATGATCGCCGCACCGGTCTCGGGCCCGAACCACGCCTCCACATAGGGCGTTTCGACCTTAAGCGGGTTCCCGAGGAAGTCGGTCCGGTCCGGGTCGATGGTGGTGTAGGAAAGAGACAGCAGTCTGGATAGCATAACGGCGCAGAACGCGCCGATCATGAACAACGCACCATGCGCGAAGTTCACCACACCAAGAGTGCCGAAGATGAGGGTGAGACCGAGGGCAATCAGCGCGTAGGCCGAGCCTTTGTCCAGTCCGTTCAAGATTTGAAGAAGTATCGCGTCCATAGCTCTCAGCTCGGATCATGAGCGCGAAAGCCTCTGCCCCCCGCGCATCCATTAAAGACTGGCTGGGCGGCGGAAGCCGCCCAGCCAAGGAAAGTTGTTACGCGCCTGAATTACAGGTGCCGAGGGCGCCGCCCGCAAACTGCGGGTGATCCGGTGCGTAGGTGACCTGCTCGACAGGTGTTACTTCGACGATCTCAAGAAGGTCGAACTCCGAAGACGGGTTCTCTTTACCCTTCACGACGAGAACGTCCTTGAAGCACTGGTGATCTTCGGCGCGGTACAAGGTCTTGCCGTTGCCCAGACCGTCGAACTCGAAGCCTTCAAGCGCTTCGACAACACCGCATGGGTTGAACGTCCCGGCACGTTCACAGGCATCCGCATACAGAAGCGCCTGGACGTAGCAGGTGTGCGCAGCCTGGCTTGGCGGGAAGCCGTATTTCTGGCCAAAGGACCGGACGAATGCCTTGGACCCTTCGTCCTGAAGCGACCAGTGCCAGTTGGTCGACCCGAAGATGCCCTTGACGTTCTCGCCCGCACCCTTCGCCATCAGACGCGAGTAGAGCGGAACCACGATTGCGAAGTCGCGGCCATTCACAACACGGTCACGCAGGCCGAACTGAACAGCATTTGTCAGGGAGTTCACCATGTTGCCGCCGTAGTGGTTCAGAACCAGCACGTCTGCGTCGGACTGAAGAACCGGCGTGATGTAAGCAGAGAAGTCAGTCGCTGCGAGCGGTGTCTTGACGGTTTCAACCGTTTCCCAACCCATTGCTTCCGTTGACTCACGGACCGCCTGTTCGGTTGTGTAGCCCCAGTTGTAGTCCGCCGTCAGGTGATATGCCTTGCGGTCATCGCCATAGGCGTTCTTCAACACCGGAGCCAGCGCAGCGCCGGACATGTAGGAGTTGAAGAAGTGGCGGAAGCCGTTTGCGCGGCGGTCCTTACCGGTGGTGTCGTTGGAGTGTGTCAGCCCGGCCATGAAAATGACGCCAGCTTCCTGGCAAAGGGCCTGAACCGCCACGGCCACACCAGAGGACGAACCACCGGTGATCATGATCGCACCGTCTTTTTCGATCATCGACTTGGCCGATGCCCGCGCGGCGTCAGATTTGGTCTGGGTGTCACCGGTCACGTACTCGACCTTCTTGCCGAGAATGCCGTTGCCCTTGAGCGCTTTGGAAGAAAATGTCGACATCATGCCGCCATCGCCTTCGCCATTCAGATGTTCGACTGCCAGTTCATAAGCACGCAGCTCGTCGGCACCTTCGTCCGCGTAGGGACCGGTTTGCGGAACGTTGAAGCCAAGGGTCACTGTCGAGCCTGTCGGCTCGTTCAGATAACCTTGAGACCATGCGCGGCTGGTAAAGATTGTCGGTGTCGCCAGCAAAGCTCCGCCCGCTGCGCCTGCGCGCAGAATGGAACGGCGGCTAAGTGGTTTACGAATAAGGGTCATGCTTTCCTCCCAGAAAAGCCCGTAAGCCTGATGATTGGCTGCTGAGTTGCAGTCCGCCAGCAGACCCAGAAACTAGTTCCCCGACCGAAGCGGTCCCTCAAGCACCGGGCATGCAGGCTGGAAAGACTTTAGGGAAAGGCGAATATTTGCCGCAATACGACTATCGGCGCGGTTTGCATCACCATACGGAACATTATTAGGGAAATGACTTATATATTACGTAAACGTAAGTATCTGAATACTGCACTGCAGCAAGAGCAATTTTCGATATTTATCAGCCGCCTAGCCGTTTCTTTTTTGCATCCCAACATCTTGCTTAACAATGTGGGCTGCCTCCACCGCAGGCAACGCCCTTATCCGAAAGTTATAGACCAAATATCCCCCTTAGATTGAAGTACCTATTACTAAACGCTTTGCGCGCAAATATTGTACGCATTGCCCCTTAGTCCGATGAAGTTTCACTGTTTTTGTGTTTGAAAGACCAAAGGCGAATAGTGACTCCCAATCCGGGACTGTCTGAGAGGAATTCCCGATTCATGGCTGTGAAGTGAGATCGTGCGAGCAACTTCAGACATTCTACGGAACGGCCGGGCAAGCGTCCCGTATCAAGGAGATCCGTGATCAGGATCAGCATCCGGGCCGTCTACTTCCAGTGCGCCCGAGCCTTGATGCCGGTCCGGCGAAGGGATACGCCTTCGCGTCCCGACGCAGGGACGTTGCCAACACCTGGACAAAACATGCAGGAAACCCAAACACACTTCGATGGATCGGCTTATGATCGCGATTGGCCAGCACGCGCAGCCAAAACCATGTAGTAGGAAGTGGAAAATGTTAACACGGCGAACCCTGTTGACCGGTGCCCTCACCGGTGTTGCCTGCGGAGGCTTGCGCATGCCTATTGCCGCCCAAAGCTTTGGTCTGCCGGACGGTTATTTTGTGCCAGCCGAAGAAGTCAGGCACGAGCGCACCTTCATGCAATGGCCTGCCAGCACAAGGGTCCATCCAGATCCCGATTTTCTGATGGATCTCCAGGAGTCGATCGCAGACATCGCCAATACGATCTCGGCATTCGAACCGGTTGTGATGCTGATGAACAGGAAACACGCTCTGCTGGCGCGCCGGATGCTGTCGAACAATGTGGAGATCTGGGACATTCCGACAGATGACCTGTGGGCGCGCGATTCAGGCCCTTTGTTTGCCGTTGACGGAAACGGTGGATTGGCCGTTTCCAATCTGAATTTCAACGGCTGGGGCAACAAGCAGTTTCACCGCAACGATGGCCTGGTTGCCCAGCGCGTGGCCGAAAGGCTGGGACTGCCCGTATATGACAGCGGTATAACCGGAGAACCCGGCGGCGTGGAGACTGATGGCGCGGGCACGTTGATGGCCCATGAGAGCAGCTGGGTAAATCCGAACCGGAATGACTCGGACCGCGCTGAAATAGAGGCGCGCCTGCTTGCCGCCTATGGCGCGACGAAGATGATTTGGGCCCCCGGAATTGCCGGTGCGGATATCACCGATGACCATATCGATGCCCTCGCCCGCTTTGTTGCCCCTGGCCAAATCTTGATCCAGCTGCCGGACGTGTCGGACACGGATCCGTTTTCTCTGTCCGCTTTTGAGACCTACGACATTCTGGCTGAAGCTTCGGATGCAAGGGGACAGCGCCTGCAGCTTGTTGACCTGCCCTACCCGGAACGGCCGAGGGTGACATCTGCAGATTTCGTAGCCTCCTATGTGAACTATTATGTTTGCAACGGTGCCGTGATCGCTGCCGAATTCGGCGACAGGGATACGGACCAGGAAGCGGCCCGTGTCTTGGCAGATCTCTACCCGGACCGGGAAATCATGATGCTGAATGTGGATCCTGTTGGCGAAACCGGCGGCGGCATCCACTGTGCCACACAGCAGCAACCGGCCACGCGCTAAAGGCAAAAAGCAATTATGGGCTTTGCACCGCTCATCGACGCCGGGTTCTTGATTGCCAGCCACGCCTTGGCTGCCTTGGCCGCCTTTTTCATCGGCACTTATCAATTGATCGCCGCAAAGGGGACTGGTCGCCATCAGGCCGTCGGCTATGTCTGGGCGGCGCTGATGCTCTGGACGGCGGCCACGAGCTTCCTGATCTACGACATTCGGCTTTGGGGACCATTCAGCCCCATCCACGTTCTGTCTGTTTTGGCTCTTTTTGGCCTGATCAGCGGAATCCTGGAAGCCCGTCGCAAGGATGTCCGTGAGCACCGCAGGACGATGATCTTGTTGTATACAGGAGCATTGCTGGTCGCCGGGTTCTTCGCATTCATGCCCGGGCGTTTGATGTATGACGTGCTGTTTGGCGGATAAGCCCTTGGCACCGGAAGACGCCGACGCCATATCCCAACCGGGTTCGTTATACACACTAGAGGACTTTCATGACCGCCAATCCGCTGCTCCAAGACTGGACGACGCCGTTCAACCTTCCCCCATTCGCAGACATCAAGGAAGACCACTTTGGCCCCGCTTTCGAGGCGGCCATGGCGGACGCGCGCACACAGATCGACGGCATTGCGGATAACCCGTCGGAACCGACCTTTGAGAACACCATTGAAGCGATGGAAAAGACCGGCAAAGCTCTGACAAAAGTCGCGCGAACGTTTTTCAACCTGACCGGGGCCCACACAAGCCCGGCGCTTCAGGAAATAGAGCGGGACATTTCGCCAAAGCTTGCAAAACATGGCTCGGATACGCTGCTGAATACAAAACTATACCAACGTGTGGCAACACTGTGGGCCAATCGCGAAAGTCTCGGCTTGTCTGACGAACAAGCCAGAGTTCTGGAGCGGTACCACATCATGTTTCAGCGTGCGGGCGCCGGGCTGGATGAGACGGGCAAGACCCGAATGGCAGAGATCTCTCAAGAACTGGCCAAACTAGGAACCCGATTCGCACAGAACGTCCTTAAGGACGAAGCCGACTACCAGCTTGTGCTGGAAAGGGAAGAGGATTTGGCCGGGCTGCCGGATTTCCTGCTCGCCGCAGCGGCCGAAGCTGCCAGGGAGCGTGGACTGGAGGGCAAGCACGTCATCACCCTGTCCCGCTCGTCCATCGAACCATTTCTGCAATTCTCCTCCAACCGGGCGAAACGCGAGGAAGCTTTTCAAGCTTGGGCAAGCCGTGGCGAACAGGGCGGTGAGACCGATAACCGGAAGCTTGTGGCCGAGACCCTGAAATTGCGAACCGAAAAAGCCAATCTGCTTGGCTTCAAGTCATTTGCCGATTTCAAGCTTGATGACACGATGGCAAAAACGCCTGCAGCTGTTGAAGACCTTTTAATGAATGTCTGGACCCCGGCTGTTGCACGGGCCCGCGAGGAAGAAGCAGATCTGGCGGATCTTGCCCAGCGCGAAGGCAACAACGCACCGATCGCACCATGGGACTGGCGCTACTACTCTGAGAAAGTACGCAAAGAAAAACATGATCTCGATGAGACCGAGTTGAAACCATATCTGCAGCTAGAGCAGATCATCGCCGCGGCCTTCGACACGGCGCACCGGTTGTTCGGTCTGTCTTTCCGGGAAATCAAAGGCCTTGACCTTTATCACCCCGATGTCCGCGCCTTTGAAGTCACCAACAAAACCGGCGAACATGTCGCCCTGTTCCTCGGCGACTATTTTGCACGCTCCTCCAAACGGTCCGGCGCATGGATGAGTGCCTTCCAGTCGCAGCACAAGCTCGACGGCACCGTTCCGCCCATCATTGTCAATGTTATGAACTTCTCCAAAGGCGCGAGCGGAGAAGCAACGTTGCTGACCTTTGATGACGCCCGGACCCTGTTCCACGAGTTTGGCCACGCGCTCCATGGCATGCTGTCAAACGTCACCTACCCAATTATCTCTGGCACCAGCGTGGCACGCGACTTTGTAGAATTGCCCTCTCAGCTTTACGAACACTGGCTGTCTCAGCCGGACGTCTTGTCGCGCTATGCGGTGCACTACAAAACCGGAGAACCGATGCCGAAGGCTCTGCTGGACAAACTGCTGGCTGCCGAAAACTTCAACCAGGGATTTGCAACCGTCGAATACACTGCAACTGCGCTTGTGGATATGAAACTGCATCAGCTGACCGATGTGTCTGATCTCGACGTCAGCACATTCGAGTCTGAAGCACTGCAAGACATCGGAATGCCGGACGCGATTATCATGCGCCACCGGGTGCCGCATCTGGCTCATGCCTTTGCCGGCGATGGCTATTCGGCTGGCTACTACAGCTACATGTGGTCCGAAGTTATGGACGCGGATGCCTTCGGTGCCTTCGAAGAGGCCGGAGATATCTTCGATCCGGAGACCGCCGACCGGCTCTACACCAACATTTATTCGGCGGGCGGCAGGCCAGATCCGGAAGAAGCTTATGAAGCCTTTCGCGGACGGGCGCCCAAAATCGATTCACTGCTTGAACGGCGCGGTCTTGCCGCCTAGCGTTAATTGGGGCCGGTCAACCGGCCCCTTTGACACGTGACCTCACCTTTTCCGGTTTCAAATGTTCTCTCCAAACCCTGATCAGAGCTCCCCGCTCTTTCGCCTGTGTCTGATGCTCGGAGGCCTTGCTGGGGCTGCGGGGGTTGCCCTCCTTGCGCTCTCCGCTCATGCGGATAGCACGGGGGTCCTCGAAACAGCTGCTCAGATGCTGTTGTTTCATGCGCCGGTGATATTGGGTATTGGCGTTATCACGCTCCTTCGCCGGGTCCCATTGTTGCCGTTTGCTTTGTTTGGACTAGTGGCAGGCCTGTTGCTTTTCTGTGGCGATTTGGCAAGCCGGGTGTTTCTCGAAAGCAGGCTCTTTGCCATGTCCGCTCCAACCGGCGGCACGCTGATCATAGCAAGCTGGCTTACCCTGGCTCTAAGTGCCTTGCGCATCCGCCCGAGATAGGGCTTTTGCCCTGCCCTTTTTGCAGCTAAAACGGCGTTGAACTGCGCAAAAGGATCTTGCACTTGTCCCTCACTGCGGAAAGCACAGTACCCTCCGAAGACTTTGTTCCCCCCTATCCGTTCCGCTACGAGCACATGCCGCCGATCTGGAAACTGATCGGCATGGCGAAAAAGAACTTCCTATCAATTTGGGGCGCAGACGATTTCAAGGGGCGATTGCGCAGCCAGAAGGTCCTGTCTCGGGAACTGATTATCTGCAACCGTCCCGATGTCGTTCGTGAGGCCTTCAAGACAAATCATGAAGCCCTGCAGCGCAAGAGTCCCCAAATGCGTCACGCATTGGAACCTTTGCTGGGCGATGGCCTGTTTGTCAGCGACAGCCAGACATGGGCCGATCGGCGCAAGGTCGTGGCGCCAATCATTCATGGGTCTCGCGTCCCAGGCTTTGCACCGATCATGGTCGAGACCATTGAGGAAACCCGTGTACATTGGGCTTCAAAGGGCGATGGCGCGGAGACCGACGCGTTGGCCGACATGGCACACCTCACGGCCGAAATCATCTGCCGGACGATTTTTGGCCGCAACCTCGGCAAGAGTTACGCCCGTGAAGTGGTGGAAGGCTTTACCGACTACCAGCGCCACATCGACCAGATTGACCTTATTTCCATGTTCGGGCTGCCGGAGTGGCTGCCGCGTTTCCGGGGCAAAGCCATTCGCAAACCGGTGAAACGGATCATGGATGTGCTCGATGAAATCATCGACAGTTACAGCGCACAAAAAGAGGCGGGCGAGGCCTCCGTCATTGGCGGCTTGCTGGAAGCCCGCGATGATGACGGCAATCCCCTGAGCCGGGACGCTATTCGCAACGAAGCCGCGGTGATCTTCATGGCCGGGCATGAGACAACAGCAAACACACTCGCCTGGGCATGGTACCTGCTGTCCCAGTCGCCGCGGGTCGCCGCAAAATTGCACGCCGAGTTGGACGGAGTGCTGGCCGGACGGGTGCCGTCCTTTCAGGATGTCCGCAACCTGCCCTATACCAAAGCGGTGATCGAGGAGACATTGCGGCTTTATCCGCCGGTTCCGATCTTGGCCAGGGAGGCAATCGAACCAACACGCATTTTCCATAAGGAGGTCCCAAAGGGCTCCCTGGTCATGGTGGTGCCCTGGCTGATGCATCGCAATCCGGTGCTTTGGGACAATCCGGATTCCTTTTCACCGGAACGGTTTGTGAACCCCGAAGCGAAAAAGCCCAACAAGTATGGCTATGTGCCATTCAGCATCGGACCCCGGATCTGCGCCGGGCTGCAATTCGGCTTGACCGAATCCATTCTCAGCCTAGCCCATCTTGCGCAGCACTTTAAGCTGGCCTTGAAACCGGGCACCGACGTTCAGCCGGTCGCACGTTTGACCTTGCGCCCCGGCGAAGATCTCCCCATGACGCTGCATCCACGAACACAATGAAGGGCGCGCCACCCGGCAAACGCCTGAGGCTGTCGGACATCGCGTTCGAAGAAACGCGTCCCGTGGAGCCCCGGCCTCCGCGGTTCGCAAACCTGTTCAGCCGTGATCCCGACCAGGCGAAAGAAGCCCGGCTGCACTGGCTGGTGCATACCCGTGACGGCCTCGCGAGCGTCTTGTTCCATCATATGGTACGTGCCATGCCAACCGGGTTCGCAACCTGGTTCGGTGCAGTCAGTGCTCCCTCGGCACAAAGGCGGTATCAAAAGCGGATTTTCGCGCAGCGCATTGCCCGCAATTTCAAAGCCCTGACATGCGGTCGCAAGCACAACGCAACCACGCAACAACAGCGCCTCAACCGTTGGTGGCTCAACACCGGGCGAACCCTGTCCGAGTTCGCAATCGTCAACCGGCTTTGGCGGGACGGCCGGATAGAGGTCCACGGCCGCGAGCATCTGGAGAGCGCCCGCGCACTCGGCGGGCCCCTCATTTTTACATCAGTGCACCTGAGCACATGGGAAGCGGTTTTCGTTGCGGTCCATCACGGGCTTGCAGGCCCCAGCATTGGCCCTTTCCAGCCTGAACCAAACCGCTTCACGAACCATATCATCCATCAGCTGCGCAAACGGCGGAACCAGTATCTGTTTCCGCCCGGACAAAAGAGCGCGTACCGCCTGAGACGTCTGCTGGAAGCTGGCGAAACGTCACTGACCATCTTCATCGATGAAGTCCGCGAGCGGCAGGTTCACATTCCCTTTTTCGGGCGCGAAATGCCAAGCAAGGGCAACGGGATTGCAGCAATCAAACTTGCCAACGCTTGCGGCGGAACCATCGTTCCGCTCTACCTGACCCGGCTGCCCGGCACCCGCTTCAAGCTGACGATCTGCCCGCCGGTGGCGCGCAGCGACGGGACCTATCCGATCGCCTCAACTCTCTCGGCACTCAATGAGGTTTATGAGCCGGTGGTGCTCGAAAATCTTGAAGAATGGTACATGTTGAGCGAAATCAGGTTACCAGACGGGTTTGAGCAAGGACCTTATGCGCAAGTCCTTTCCCAAAAAAACACCCGCGCCGGGTGGTGATCGCCTAAGCGCCCAGTCGCTCGGCATGCCAGGCCACATGATCCCAACCGAACGTCGAGACGAAATAATAGGAGTGATCATATCCCTCCTGCATGCGAATGGTGGAGGGTGTGCGTGTCTCGGCCAACGCGGCCGCAAGGCTCTCCGGTTTCAACAGCTCAAGAAACTGGTCGCCCGCCCCCTGATCAATCAGGATATCGGAAGGCCAGCCGGCCTCTTTGAGGAGCAGGCTGGCATCATTCGCCGCCCAGAGAGCTTCGTTGTCGCCAAGATACGCCTTGAACTGCTTTCGGCCCCAATCCGATTGTGACGGGTTGGCAATCGGGGCGAACGCCGATAGCGACCGAAAGAGCTCTGGATATTTCATGGCGAGAGTCAAAGCGCCATGGCCACCCATGGAATGGCCGGTGATGCCGTGACTGTCTAAGACTTCGAACGCGTTTTGAACCAGAGCCCTTAGATCTTTGACGATATAGTCTTCCATTTTGAAATGCGGAGCCCAAGGCTTTTCGGTCGCATTGATGTAAAACCCAGCCCCTTTTCCAAGATCATAGGCTTCGTCATCGGCCACCTTGTCACCGCGCGGGCTCGTATCCGGGAAAACGATTGCAAGTCCGAATTCGGCCGCATGGGCCTGCAAGCCCGCCTTGGTCATGGCGTTCTCGTGGGTGCATGTCAGCCCAGACAAGTACCACAAGCAGGGCACGGGACCGTATTTTGCCTGCGGCGGCATATAAACCGCGAAGGTCATGTCACAGCCCGTGGTGTGGGAGCTGTGGCTGTAGACGCCCTGCACGCCCTCATAGGCGCGTGCTTCAGATATGGTTTCCATGATCGGCCCCTTGATCGGAAAAGCGGGAATGTTCGGAAGCGTTATAGCTTGCGGTACATGACAAGCGCATCGACATAGCCATCGCGCGGGTGATGAAATGCCTCCGGCAGCCGGCCGACAATGTCAAAGCCGTAACGCTGCCAGATTTCAACGGCGCGGGTGTTGTTTGCAACAACGAAATTGAACTGCATAGCCCGGAACCCATCGGACTTGGCCATCTCAAGCGAGTGCTCGAGCATCAACCGGGCAACGCCCAAACCTTGTGCGGCAGCGGCGGTGACAAAACCGCAATTGCAGACATGACTGCCGCCGCCTTTCTGGTTCCGGACGAGATAGTAAGTGCCCAAAAGCTCATTGCCACGGGCAACGACAAACACCTTCTTCCCTGTGGTCCAGTAAGAGAGCGCCCCGTCACGGCCGATACCGGGATCGACCGTGTAGGTTTCACCAGCCGTGAACACCGGTTGAAGCATGGACCAAATGGCGTCCGCGTCTCCAGGATCGGCAGGTCTGACAAGAAGGT
Source organism: Roseibium hamelinense (assembly GCF_007830545.1). Taxonomy (GTDB): domain Bacteria; phylum Pseudomonadota; class Alphaproteobacteria; order Rhizobiales; family Stappiaceae; genus Roseibium; species Roseibium hamelinense. Next base: position 243,539 of record NZ_VLLF01000001.1, on the reverse strand, counting down.
CCGTCATCAGTTCAGTAGAGCACCACCGAGCGAATAGATTCGCCAGCATGCATCAGGTCAAAGCCCTTGTTGATGTCCTCCAGCGGCATCGTGTGGGTGATCATAGGATCGATCTCGATCTTTCCGTCCATGTACCAGTCGACGATTTTCGGCACATCCGTGCGCCCACGCGCGCCGCCAAAGGCCGTGCCTTTCCAAACCCGGCCGGTCACAAGCTGGAACGGACGGGTCGCGATTTCGGCACCTGCCGGCGCAACACCGATGATGATCGACTCGCCCCATCCCTTGTGCGCGCATTCAAGCGCGGTCCGCATGACGCCGACATTTCCCGTCGCATCGAACGTATAGTCCCCGCCGCCGCCGGTCAGATTGACAAGATAGGGCACCAGATCTCCTTCAACCTCGGAGGGATTGACGAAATCGGTCATACCAAAGCGTTCCGCCATTTCCTTTTTCGCCGGATTGAGGTCCACGCCCACGATCTGGTCTGCACCAGCAAGGCGCAGACCCTGGATCACATTGAGGCCGATACCGCCCAGGCCAAAGACGATCGCCTTGGACCCTATTTCCACCTTGGCCGTGTTGATCACGGCCCCGATCCCGGTCGTGACACCGCATCCGATGTAACAAACCTTGTCGAATGGTGCGTCCGGATTGATTTTCGCAAGCGCGATTTCCGGCACAACCGTGTAATTCGCGAAAGTCGACGTCCCCATATAGTGCAGGATCGGATCGCCATCGAGCGTGGTGAAGCGCGAGGAACCGTCCGGCATCAATCCTTGGCCCTGCGTGGACCGGATGGCCTGGCACAGATTGGTTTTCGGATTGAGGCAGTATTCGCAGCTTCGGCACTCGGGCGTGTAGAGCGGAATGACATGATCGCCGGGCTTCAAGGTTGTGACACCCTTGCCCACCTCAACGACTACGCCCGCGCCCTCATGGCCAAGAATTGCGGGAAACAGCCCTTCCGGGTCAGCACCTGAAAGCGTAAATTCATCTGTGTGACAGATGCCTGTGGCTTTTATTTCAACCAGAACTTCAAAGGCGCGCGGCCCTTCCAGATTGACGGTCGTCACCTCCAAGGGCTTTCCAGCGCCCACGGCCACCGCTGCACGTACTTCCATGTTTTAGGCCTCCCGTCGATGTGTTTTAAAACACTTGGAAAATCAAATCGGTCTGAGAGTGATATAGACGACGAGCCGCTCTGAAAACCCATTCAATTGCGGCAAACGAGGCCGCAGAACCGTCTCCACCGTAGCCAGCATCACCAAGGCCGCGGCACCGCGCTGCAAATGCGTCACAAGCCATGTCGCATTTAAACCACCAGCTGACTGAAAACCGGTAGGCATTTAGCGGCGCAATCGTGATGATGCCCGCAACTGGAGAAGGCCGGGGTCTTGATTTAGAGCCGCCCGCCCTTCACCCATGAACAGCATGAATTGACCCTAAGCGCCCAAGGCGTGACCGGTTAGCCTCTGGACGGTTGGAAGAGCTGCTCGATGAAGCGATATTCCTTTTTGGAACTGGCGAAAAACGCCTTTTCCGCGCACAAGAATTGGGGCCGGCAATGGCGGGCACCCGAGCCGAAACATGAATATGACATCGTCATAGTCGGTGCGGGCGGGCATGGCCTTGGAACAGCCTATTATCTTGCCAAGGAACACGGCCTGAAAAACATCGCCGTGATCGAAAAAGGCTGGCTGGGCGGCGGCAACACTGGCCGCAATACCACAATCGTTCGCTCCAACTATCTTTGGGAGGAAAGCGCGACGCTTTACAACCACTCGGTCAATCTATGGCAGGGCCTTAGCCAGGAACTGAACTACAACGTCATGTACTCGGCGCGCGGCGTGATGATGCTGGCGCACACGGTTCACGACATTCAGGTGTTCAAACGCCATGTACATGCGAACCGGCTTGCAGGTGTTCAGAACGAATGGCTGACCCCGGAGCAGGCAAAAGAATACTGCCCGCCGCTCAACATCGAGAAGAACATTCGCTATCCGGTGGTTGGCGCCGCGTTGCAGAAGGTCGGCGGCACAGCACGCCATGATGCCGTGGCCTGGGGCTATGCACGCGCTGCAGATGACCTTGGCGTCGACATCATCCAGAACTGCGCGGTCACCGGCATCCGCCGCAAGCCGGATGGCTCGGTGGAAGGTGTCGAGACCCAAAAAGGCTTTATCAAGGCCAAGAAGGTCGGAATCGTTGCCGCCGGACATACATCCGTACTGATGGAAATGGCGGGTGTGCGCATGCCGCTGGAGTCCAATCCTTTGCAGGCATTGGTGTCGGAACCGGTCAAACCGGCTTTCCCTTGCGTGGTGATGTCCAACACCATTCACGCGTACATTTCCCAGTCGGACAAAGGTGAGCTGGTGATCGGTGCAGGAACCGACCAGTTCGTGTCCTACTCGCAAACCGGCGGCATCCATATTTCAAACCACACGATCGATGCGATTTGCGAACTGTTCCCAATGTTCCGCCGCATGCGCATGTTGCGCAATTGGGGCGGAATTGTTGACGTCACCCCGGACCGGTCGCCGATCATCGCCAAGACGCCGGTGCCCGGCCTCTATGTGAACTGCGGCTGGGGCACGGGCGGCTTCAAGGCGACGCCGGGCTCGGCCCATGTCTTTGCGCACACGATCGCCAAGGACGAGCCGCACAAGATCAACGCGCCCTTCACGATCGAACGGTTCAAAACCGGCCGCCTGATCGATGAAGCGGCAGCGGCCGCCGTCGCGCACTAGGAGGGCGGATGACATATCACCCCGTCAACCTGGCCGAAAAGCTGTCGAAATTCTCGGATCACTGGTCGCCGAAAATCGTTGCCGGTTTTAACGGCCACGACATCATGGTCGTCAAAGTCCAGGGCGAATTCAATTGGCATGCGCACGCCGACACTGACGACTTCTTCATGGTGTTGTCCGGCGAGCTGACCATCCAGATGCCTGATGGCAATGTCACGCTCGGCCCCGGCGAGATCTATGTGGTCCCGAAGGGCGTCGAACATTGCCCGAAGGCCGAAGTCGAAACCCATCTCATCATCATTGAGCCGTCAGGAACGCCGAACACCGGCGACCCGGAAACGGCCGTCGTCAAACACCAGATTTGAGGTCGCACTGTGCTGCTGATTCATTGCCCGTATTGCGGCGTCGAACGCCCTGAAATCGAGTTTAGCTGTCGCGGCGAAGCCCATATCGCGCGCCCGGCCGACCCCTCTGCAACCACTGACGAGGAATGGGCCGAATACCTTTATCTGCGCACCAACACCAAGGGTGTCTACGCAGAGCGCTGGCGCCACATTCATGGCTGCGGACGGTTCTTCAATGCCGTGCGCGAGACTGTAAGCGACAAATTCCTGAAAGTGTACAAGGCCGGCGAACCCAAGCCTGACCTTGACCAGATTGCGAAGGAGGCCGGCAAATGAGCCAGCCATTCCGCACGGAAAAAGGCGGCCGGATCGATCGCGGCGCGCAGTTGTCATTCAACTTTGACGGTGAGACCCTTCAGGGCCACAAGGGCGACACACTTGCCTCTGCGCTTTTGGCGAACGGCATTCACCTCGTCGGACGCTCGTTCAAGTATCACCGGCCGCGCGGCATCCTGACCGCCGGATCCGAAGAGCCGAACGCACTTGTCGGGATCTACCGCCAGGGCGACCAGACACCGAACATGCGCGCGACACAGGTCGAGCTGTATGAGGGACTGGAAGCCATCAGTCAGAACCGCTTTCCCTCACTCGGCTTTGACATCGGTGCCGTCAATGACTTGATGTCGCCTCTGTTCCCGGCCGGATTTTACTACAAGACGTTCATGTGGCCGAAAGCCTTCTGGGACCGGGTCTACGAACCGATCATCCGCGCGGCGGCCGGTCTCGGCAAACCGCCGAAGAATCCCGACCACGACAAATACGCCAACCTTTACGCCCATTGCGATGTGCTTGTGGTCGGATCCGGGCCAGCCGGCCTCGCCGCCGCCCTTGCCGCCGCCGAGACCGGCGCACGGGTCATCTTGTGCGATGAACAGGCGGAGTTCGGCGGTTCCCTTTTAAGCGAAGACGGCGCAACCATCGACGGCAAGGCCGCTTCCGAGTGGGTAGCAGAAACAATTGCGGCTCTGGAAGCCAAGGACCACGTTACGCTTTTGCCGCGCACAACGGCCTTCGGCTATTTCGCGCAAAACTATGTGGCACTTGCAGAACGTGTGACAGAACACCTGTCCGATCCCGATCCGAAATTGCCGCGCGAACGGTTGTGGCAACTGCGGGCCAAGGAAGTGGTGATTGCCGCCGGCGCGATCGAACGCCCGATGGTGTTTCCCGAAAATGACCGTCCGGGCATTCTCGTCGCAGATGCGGGCCGGACCTATCTGAACCGCTATGGAGTAAAAGTCGGCCACAAGGTGCTGGTTGCGACCGCCTGCGACACCGCATGGCAAGCCGCCTTTGACCTTGCTGATCACGGCACCGAAGTCGTGGCGATTGCCGACTTGCGGCACAATCCGCCGGAGAACCTGATCGCGATCGCGGAGGCCCGGGGCATTAGGGTGGAGCGCGGCTGTGTCATCACCGGCACAAACGGGCGCAAGCGCGTATCGGGAGCGTTGCTCGGCCGGGTCTCGCCGAATGGCGCTGTCAGCTCGGCAGGCGAAGTGACCTGTGACGCAATCTTGATGTCCGGCGGGTGGACACCCACCGTTAGCTTGTATTCCCAGTCACGCGGCAAGGTGGTCTGGAAAGAGGATATGGGCGCATTCGTGCCAGGCCTTCATGTTCAAAACGAACGCTCCGCCGGAGCATGCCATGGCGTTTACGGCCTGACCGAGACGCTGGCCGATGGCTATGCCGCCGGAGAGGACGCAGCCAAGGCAGCCATTGGCAAGACGGCAAAACTCACCTACGCCACTGCTTCAGGAGCGGATGCGGGAACAGGCGGAACGCTTGGCGATCTGCCGCACGACCGCAATGCTTCCAGAGTGAAAGCCTTTGTCGACTATCAGAACGATGTAACGGCAAAAGACGTCAAACTGGCTGTGCGCGAGGGCATGCATTCGATCGAACATATCAAGCGGTATACGACCACCGGAATGGCCACCGATCAGGGCCGGTTGTCGAATATGAATGCGCTGCAAATCGCATCGACTGCGCTCGCCAAACCGTTGACCGATGTGGGGCTGACCACATTCCGCCAGCCGTTCACACCGACGACCTTCGGCACCTTCGCCTCGACATCGCGCGGCGATTTCTTCGACCCGGTTCGCAAAACACCGTCGCATGACTGGGCCGTTGCACAGGGAGCCGCATTTGAGGATGTTGGGCAGTGGAAGCGCGCCTGGTACTTCCCCAAGGATGGCGAGGACATGCATGCAGCGGTTGCCCGCGAGTGCGCGGTTGCCCGCGAAAGCGTTGGCCTGTTTGACGCCTCAACCCTCGGCAAGATCGAAGTGGTTGGCCCGGACGCGGCCGAATTTCTGGAACGGATGTACACCAATCCATGGAAAAAGCTGGCGCCGGGCCGCTGCCGTTACGGACTGATGCTCAACGATGCAGGCTTTGTGATCGATGACGGTGTTGTCGGACGCATGGCAGAGGACCGCTTCCATGTAACAACCACCACCGGCGGTGCCGCCCATGTGTTTGCCACCATGGAGGACTACCTGCAGACCGAATGGCCAGATCTGGATGTCTGGATCACGTCGACAACGGAAGAGTTCGCCGTTGCCGCGGTTCAAGGGCCGAAGGCTCGTGAGGTGATTGCTCCTTTTGTGGAGGGCATTGACCTGTCCGCCGATGCCTTCCCGCATATGAGCGTCGCCACCGGCACTTTCTGCGGCGTGCCGTGCCGCCTGTTCAGGATCTCGTTCACCGGCGAGCTCGGTTTTGAGATCAACGTGCCCCGCCGCCATGGCAAAATGGTTTGGGAAACGCTGGCCAAGGAAATCGAAAAACACAACGGCGTTCCCTATGGCACGGAAACAATGCACGTGCTGCGCGCCGAAAAGGGCTTCATCATTGTTGGGCAGGAGACCGACGGGACGGTGACCCCGGACGACCTCAACATGAATTGGGCGATCGGCAAGAAAAAGGCCGACTTTGTCGGCAAGCGCGGCCTTGCCCGGCCGGACCTCGTTGCCGAAGGCCGCAAGCAGCTTGTCGGCCTTCTGACCGAAGACCCAAAAGTGGTTCTGGAAGAAGGCGCTCAAATCACCAAGGACGCGAACCCGGCAACCGGGACGCCGGCCGAAGGTCACGTAACCTCGTCCTATCACAGCCCTGCAGCAGGCCGCTCGATCGCGCTTGCCATCGTTAAGAACGGACGGGCCTTGATGGGTGAGACCTTGAACGTCCCGATGCCGGACGGCGCCATCCCGGTCGAAGTCGTCGAACCGATTTTCTATGACAAGGAAGGAGCACGGCTCAATGTCTGATCTTCTGGCTTCCGAGATCTATGCTCCCGACGCGGCGGAAACTCCGCTCCTGGCCATTGCAGGCGTGTCTGTCCTGAAGGCCGCCCCCGTCACCCGCCTGTCGTTCCGCGGCCGGGAGAAAGCCCGGGTTGCAGCGGGAAAGGCGTTCGGCGCAGACCTCCCGGTAATCGCAATGACGGCGACTGTTTCGGGAAACCGCGTTGCCCAGTGGATGGGACCGGACGAATGGACCCTTCTGGCGCCTGAAACCGACCTTTCATCTGTATGGGAGCGACTTGAGGGCGCTTTGTCGGCCGAACCCCACGCGCTCGTTGACATTTCGGACCGCCAGCTTGCGATCCTTGTCAGCGGCGAAAAAGCAGCGTGGCTGCTGAATTCCGGTGTCCCGATCGACCTGCACGAAAGCGCCCTGCCCGTCGGAACGGTCACACGTACGCTCTATCACAAGGTTCCGGTCGTTCTGTGGCGCATCGGTCCCGACACGTTCGTGGTTGAGGCCTGGGTGTCTTTCATGGACTACGTGTCTGGTCTTTTGGTTCAGGCCGCGGAAGAGCTGAAAGCAGCCTGATTGAGTAGCAGTCCGGCGGGTCATCACACCCGCCGGGCGGCTTGGACAGACTTCGGCGGGTTACACATTCTAAAGGGTGAGGCCCGTTTTCTCGCAGCATGGCCTTGCCGCCTGCCCGGTTTCGGGCACAAATACGCCCATGCTCAAAATCGGCTCCTACAACATCCAGAAAAGCATCGGCGTTGATGGCCGCAGGCGTCCGGAACGCACGCTTCAGGTGCTGACGGAAATGGATTGCGATATCATCGCGTTGCAGGAGGCCGACAAGCGGTTCGGGCCGCGCGAGACCACCTTGCGTCCGGAGCTGATTGCGGAAAAAACCGACTACAAACCGGTACCGATTGCGACTCGCGAGGCCAGTATCGGCTGGCACGGCAATGCGATCCTGGTGCGCAACACGGTCTCCATCATCGATTTCAAACGCCTGGAGCTGCCAACGCTGGAGCCGCGCGGCGCTGTGATGGCGGATCTGAAGATAAACGGATCATTGGTCCGGGTTGCCGCCATGCATCTGAGCGTGATCGCCACCTACAGGAAGCGCCAGATTTCCTCGCTGATGCATCAGCTTCACAGCCATACATACGATTTGCCGACTGTCCTGGTGGGTGATTTGAACGAATGGTGGGACACCGCCACCAGCCTGAAGTTATTCAGATCGCATTATGAAGTAACCAGTCCGGGCAAGAGCTTTCCTTCCCCGATGCCGCTTGCAAGCCTGGACCGTATCGTGACCAGCCCGGAATTTTCGGTTCTTGAAGCCGGGGTTCACCGGTCAAAAACCGCCAGAGTTGCCTCGGACCACTTACCGGTCTGGGCGCGGCTCAAGCTCAACGCGGGTCCGGATGATGCGGACGCGGCAGGCAAAACTGACGCTGCGCAAACGGCATCTTAAGACAGTTGCCGGACTCTCTCCCTGAAGGCCGACAGGGGGACAACATGGTGTCAGAGCAAACCAGCCGGACATTGAGGCTTGCAGAATTGCTTGGCGCGCTCAGTCACGCCCTCGACATCACCGAGGGCCAGCCGCGCGGACATTGCGTGCGCTGCTGCTGGATCGGCATTCACATTGGCCGGCAGATCGGGCTTCCCGACAATGATCTCAGCGATCTCTACTACACTCTGCTGCTCAAGGATCTGGGCTGCTCGAGCAATGCCGCCCGCATCTGCGAACTCTATCTGACGGATGATCTGACTTTCAAACACGACTTCAAAACCATGAGCGACAGCCTGCCCGCCGCGCTGCGCTTTGTCCTGTCGCATACCGGCCTCAAACACGGTTTCGCTGAACGCGTGCGGGCGATCGTCAATATCCTGCGAAATGGCGGCGACATCGCCAACGAGATGATCGAGACCCGGTGCCAGCGCGGGGCCGATATTGCAAAACAGATGCAGTTTTCAGAGAGCGTTGTCAGCGGCATCTACGGTCTCGACGAACACTGGAACGGCCAAGGCCGGCCCAATGGTGCGAAGGAAAACGAAATCCCGCGGTTTTCCCAAATCGCGCTTCTGGCCCAGATTGTCGACGTATTCCAGATGAATGTCGGACCCGAGGCCGCCCTTGTTGAGGTTCGGGGCCGGTCAGGCACTTGGTTTGACCCCGCCCTGGTTGGCGCTTTTGAAGCCGTGGCTCAAAACCGGGACTTTTGGGCAAGTCTGTCCAGCGAGGATCTGGAAGCAAAGGTCTACGGGTTGGAACCGGCGCAGGACGTCAGATACGTCGATGACAGCCAGCTCGACCAGATAGCGCATGGTTTCGCGCAGGTGATTGACAGCAAGAGCCCTTTTACCGCTGGCCACAGCGAACGGGTGACCCTGTTTACCGATATGATTGCCGAACAGCTCGGGTACAGCGCACGCGACCGGCAACTGCTGAAACGGGCAGCGCTTCTCCATGATATCGGCAAGCTAGGCGTCAGCAATTCGGTTCTCGACAAGCCGGCAAAGCTGGATGATGACGAGTGGGTGCAGATCCGGATGCATCCTGTTTATTCCGACGAGATCCTCAGCCGGATCGACGCGTTCAAAGACTTGTCGCCCATTGCACGCGGACATCACGAGAGGATCGACGGGCGCGGATACCCGGACGGGCTGGCCGGCACCCGGATTTCCATGGAAACCCGGATCGTGACGACAGCTGACATTTTTGACGCGCTCACTGCCGAGCGCCCCTATCGCGCCGCCATGCCCCTGCCCAAGGCGCTCGGCATCATGGAAGGCGACATCGGAACGGCTATCGATCCGATCTGTTTCAAGGCACTTCAGTCCGCGACAGAGCAGATTGAAGCAGACGCCGCGGCCTGATACCGGCTGTTTCAAAACTACAAACGTAAAAAAAATCCGGGTCGGTTTTTACCCGACGGCGTGCCGCATTTGACTATCCTCACTGCGTTTCCTGCGTTACGATGTGAAAATCATGTGATTTGGGAGGAAAATTACAATTATGCAGGATTTTGCACAAAGCTTTGTGCTGGCGGGCCAGCTGGTCGTCAGTGGCGACCCTGCTCTTGCCGAGATTGTTGCGCTATCGATACAAGTGACGCTGACCGCGCTCGTCATCTCTGCGCTGATCGGCCTGCCGCTTGGCGCCCTGCTCGCTGTTGCCCGGTTTCCGGGATCGGCCACGCTGTCCGTGCTGGCAAATGCCCTGATGGGTCTACCGCCGGTGGTTGTCGGTCTGCTCGTCTATATGATGCTGTCCAACGCCGGACCGCTTGGCGTGCTGGGACTTCTCTACACCCCCACCGCGATGATCATCGCGCAAGCGGTCTTGATCACTCCCATCATTATCGCGCTGACCCGTCAGGTGATCGCCGATCTCAATCGCAGCTATGCGGAAACCTTCAAGTCCATGGTCGTACCCGCACATACTGCGATCGCAGCACTGATCTGGGACGCCCGGTTCTCGCTGCTGACCGTGCTGCTTGCCGGTTTTGGCCGCGCCATCGCGGAAGTTGGCGCCGTGATGATCGTTGGGGGCAACATCAATCATGTTACCCGCGTGATGACCACCGCCATCGCGCTCGAAACATCGAAGGGCGAATTGGCCCTCGCACTCGCGCTCGGCTTCGTGCTGTTGCTGATGGCGCTATCGGTCAATGCGGCGGTCGCCCTTTTGCGTCAAACCGACCGGAGTGCGGTCCATGTCTGAGGTGCTGTCATTCCCAAAACGTGAGACATTGCCGCTGGCCATCGGACCGTCCCCGATGCCTTTGGAGCTGAGGCACCTGGCCTTTCAGGCTGACAGCATCGCCATTTTGATGGGCATTGACCTGAAACTCGACACCGATGCCCTAACGGTACTCATGGGCCCGAATGGGGCCGGAAAGAGCGTTTTTCTGCGCCTGCTGCACGGTTTGATCAAACCGACTTTTGGCGAAGTGCTGTGGAACGGCGAGCCGGCCTGCGCAGCGACCCGCAAGCAACAGGCGCTCGTGTTCCAAAAACCGGTTCTCCTGCGGCGCTCGGTGAAGGCCAACTTGAGTTTCGCCCTTGGGCTGCGTCCGTTTCAAAATCGCAAGCAACGGCTCCAAAGCGCGCTTGACAGCGCCGGACTGGCTGATCTGGCGGACCGGCCCGCCCATGTGCTTTCGGGCGGCGAACAACAGCGGCTCGCTCTTGCGCGCGCGCTGATCCTGGAGCCGAAAGTGCTGTTCCTGGATGAACCGACCGCCAATCTCGATCCAGCCTCAACGCTTTTGATCGAGCAGACAATCCAGCGCGTGCGCCAGCAGGGCGTCAAGGTCATCCTTGTCACCCACGACACCCACCAAGCCAGACGGCTTGCAGAAGACGTTCTGTTCATGCACCGGGGCCGCCTGATCGAGCATTCGTCTGCTCAAACGTTCTTCGACCGCCCGGCCATGCGCGAGGCGCGCGCATACCTGGACGGCGAAATACTGGTATAAAACTCGATAAGGGAGACCGACATGACAGTGTTCAAATCCGTTGCAGCCGGCGCGCTGGCATTGGCGTTGCTGGCGGGCCAAGCAGCCGCGACCGAGGATTTCATCGTTGTTCAGTCGACCACTTCAACACAGAATTCCGGGCTTCTGGATGAAATCCTGCCTGAATTCGAGGCCGCATCCGGCATTGATGTTCGGGTTGTTGCTGTCGGAACGGGGCAGGCACTGAAAAACGCTGCCAATGGCGACGGAGACGTGCTGCTTGTACACGCCAAACCTGCGGAGGAGAAATTCGTCGCCGACGGGTTCGGCGTTCAAAGGTTCGACGTGATGTACAATGATTTCGTCATCGTTGGCCCGCAAGACGATCCAGCGGGCATACGCGGCCTGGGAGATGCGCCCGCTGCACTGGCCAAGATCTCCCAAAGCGCGGCGCCGTTCGCCTCTCGCGGTGATGACAGCGGCACCCACAAGAAAGAACAGGCCCTTTGGAACCTCGCGAGGGTTGATCCGGCAGCATCTTCGGGCAACTGGTACCGCGAAACAGGCTCGGGCATGGGTGCAATTCTGAACACGGCTTCAGCGATGAACGCCTACACAATGACGGATCGGGCAACATGGCTGGCCTTCAACAACAAGGGCAACCTTGAAATCCTCACTGAAGGCGATGACCGGCTGTTCAACCAGTATGGCGTGATCCTGGTGAACCCGGACAAGCATGCAAACGTAAAAGCGGACCTTGGCCAAACATTCATCGATTGGCTGACCGGCGCGGATGGGCAAAAGGCGATTGCTGGCTTTAAAGTCAACGGCGAGCAGCTTTTCTTCCCCAATGCCGTTTCGCAAACCAACTGAAATGCCGGTGTGCCAGCCGCTTGGACGGGCTGTTTCCGCAAGTACGAGGCAGGTCTAAAGCGCGGCAAACCGCACCAGAACGAAGACAACGCCGGACAGGACCGCCGTAGCCGGAACGGTCACCACCCAGGCGCCGATGATCGTGAACACATAGGACCGGCGCACCAGTCTGCGCCGGCGGTGCTCCTCCCTGTTGCGCAGATACCGGGGACGGCCGCGCCCGTCATCCGCTCCGGAGGCCGACAAGACATACCGGCTGCGGTACCACTCGCGGTAAAAGCCGACCCCGAACACCGCACCCACCGTGATGTGAGTTGAGCTGACCGGCATTCCTAAGCTCGACGCGAGCAGGACGGTGATCGCGGCGGACAGGGCGATGCAGAAAGCGCGGATCGGATTGAGTTTGGTGATCTTGGAGCCAACGACCTTGATCAAACGCCGGCCGAACAGCAAAAGCCCCGCCGAAATACCGAATGCACCGACGCCACTAACCCACAAGGGCACGCTGGAGGTCAGAACATCGAGGGCCCAGGGATCAAGCTGATCCACGTGCGCGGATTGAACCCGGACGATCGCCGCAAGCGGGCCGACAGCATTGGCAATGTCATTGGCCCCGTGCGCAAAGGACAACAGCGCGGCAGAGCACATCAGTGGAACCGTGAAGAGCTTGCGCAACGACTGCGTCTTGTTGTCCATGCCTTGACTTGCACGTTCAAGATGCGGCCGGTATGCGAGCCAAACCACCAGGGCGATCACCAGCGCAAGCGGCAGTATCATGGTGTCGCGGACGGAAAACAGCGTATCGCCTGCCTTGACCATAACATACGCGGCGAAAGCTCCTGCCAACAAGCCGATCAGGATGGGCAGCCAGAAACGGGCCGCTTCAATCCTGTCGCTTTTGTAGGTGATAAACCGATTGATGAAAGACAGAAAACCGGCAGCCACCAGCCCGCCGAGAACAGGTGAAAGCACCCAGCTGAGCGTGATCGCCCCGACCGTTTCCCAGTTGACAGACGCCAGTCCCGCGGCCGCGATACCGGCACCGACGACACCGCCCACGATGGAGTGCGTGGTCGAAACTGGCGCTCCGATCCAGGTGGCAATGTTGATCCAGGCGGCAGCCGACACCAGCGCGGCCATCATCGCCACCATGAACATGTTGGCATCCACCACCGCATGTTGCGGCAGAATCTCGGCCGAAACGGTCTCAAGCACCCGGCTTCCGGCCAGCAGTGCTCCAGCACTTTCAAACACAGCCGCCAGGATCAATGCGGTTGTCAGCGGCAGCGCCTTTGCGCCAACGGCCGGCCCGACATTGTTGGCAACATCGTTTGCGCCGATGTTCAGCGCCATATAGCCACCGATCGCGGCCGCTGCTCCAATGACAAGCGTGTCGCTGAGCGAGACGGCAACGACGTCGTAGGCAGCGACAAAGGCACACAAGGCGATGAAAACGATTGCCAGACCCGGCAGGAGCATGCGCCGGCCAAGGCTTTCGGCGGCCTCGCCTACAAAGGTGATCTTGTCCAGATCCTTGTCGAGGGCAGGCCCTTTGTAGCCCGCCTTCTCAGATGACGGCATCGCTCTTTTCCCTGACCCAGCGTCTGGCTGCAGTCTGACTGGTGTTTGTGACCGTCGTGACGCAGACAGGCATCCCCCTGCGATTTCAAGGAGTGCTCAACGGTCTGCGTGGCAACTTAGACGGCGGTTTCCGCTTTAAAGCGGCGAAGGAGCTTTTGCAGCCCTTTCTCATTTGCCTGCTCGATGGCTTGCGAAACCGGGACCCAAGCCAGTTTGCGCTGACCCTTTTCCGGAAAACTGTCGAGCAGCTTCGTGGCCCGGATCTTGAACACGAGAACTTTGGTTCGCAGGGTCAACCCGTTCGATAGCCCCTTGAAGGACCTGAATTGCCCGAAGACACGCCGCTCGGGTTTGCCAACGACACCCGCTTCCTCATAGGCCTCGATCACAGCCGTTTCGAAAGCCGGCTTGTCCGGCTCCGGCCAGCCTTTTGGAATGATCCAGCGGCCGGTGTCCCGCGTCGTCACAAGCAGCACTTCAGGCTCGGCCGCTCCCTTGGGAACCCGATAGCACAATGCAGCAATTTGTAGGCGCGCAGGCCGGCGGAATAAATCAACTAGTCCACGCAGCCAAGGGGCGCGAGGCGCCCAATCAAAGTCCAAAACTGCCATGGATAAGGCCTTGTCGGAAAGGTCGGCTGTGATATTGCCCGCTTTATACAGCCCAGTTCCGGGCAATGTCCACAAAAAGATGCACAGTGTGCACCATCCTTACGTCGCGGAAAGTCGTTTTATTGATAATTCTTCGTGAGGCGAACGTGATCGGCGGTCCATGCACCGGGCCACACCTCGGCCTCTCCCGCCTTGAGCTTGCGAAGCGTATCAATCGGGACGGAAGCCACCGAAAAGTGCTCATATGCGTGTGTGCCGCCGGTCGGAGGAAGATCAATTCCGATACCGGCATGGCCAAGTTCTTCCTCACAGGGCAGATAAAGCGCGGCCCCGGAGACGTTGGTCTCGTTTTGGGTTGTTCCCTTGGCCGGCCCTACCGTGCCACACACGGCAACCGCGCACATCAGTTCCACCGCCCGGGCCTTGGCGCAGCCGTAGACCCGATGATATCCGGCGAGGCGCTCGGTCATGGACGGAACGAGCAACAGCTCAATATCAGCCTTTGCCAAGAGACTCGACAGCGCCGGCATCTCAACATCGAGGCAGATCAGTATAGCGGTTTTTATACCGTCAAGATCAAAGACCTGAAGCTCGGTGCCCGGCACGAGGGTCCAGCTGTCCGGATCGGCTTCGCCCGGTGTCAGGCACAATTTGTCCTGGCTGATTTCCCGGCCGTCGCTGGTCAGCAGGAGCGCCGTGTTAGTAAAACCGGCCTGCCGCTTTACCGGCATTGACCCGAGAAGCAGCGAAACGCCGGTCTGTTCGGGAAGATGACGGACAGCAGTCTTCAAGGAATGTCCGACATGGCAAAGAAACGCCATCTCTTCGGTTGGTTTCAGGCCCTCTGTCTTCAGGCTGAGCGCCGCTTCGACGGCATATTCCGGCATCACCAGCAAACGGCCGCCCGCTGACGCGGTGTCTTCCATGCGCCGTTCGATATGGTCCGCAAACGCCTGCACGGACGCAGGCGCAAAGCCCATATTCATGGACCAGAGGCCGATTTTATAGTTTTGCATAAGACGAGGCCTGCACTTGGATCAGCGCGGCAAATGCCGCGTCAGTGCATGCTTCTTGCAGTCAATGACGTTAAAAATGCAAGCCGAAATGCCGGATCATACAAACAGAACCGCCACGAAAGAGATCAGCAGAAAGATGAATGCAGCACCCAGGCGCTGTGCATGCGCACTTTCTGGCATCACTGCCAGCTTCGGCTGACGCCTGATCTTCACCAGGTGGGCAAGCGCCCGGTCGGTGTGGTGATCAATGTTTTTGAAATGGGCTTTCAACTCGTCCTGAGCACGCATGGGTCTCTCCGCCGATTCCTTCAGCTGGATCAGCGTAGAACCGCAAGGCTTGCGGAATGGTTAATGCCGTTAGGCCCTACAGACGGGTCTTCTGCGGATCGGCGGCATCAACGATGCGCAGCTGCACCTTCGGCACGCCCTGCCATGTGTCGATTGACAGCGACCCGGCGATATGGAGTGGCCGGCCACGACCCTCCAAGAGCATTTTTCCATGCGGTTTGTCTTCAGCCTTGAAGCAGATCGCCTTGATCTTTGTGCCGTCGGAACTTGCAAGGCTCGCGCGCACATGCCCGTTGCCGACTACGTCTGCAAAGGCAACCCGGTGTGAGGGAAACACAAACAAGGGCTCGGGGTGCCCGGCTCCGTAAGGCCCGGCTTTTTCCAGCAGCTCCATGAAGTCGAGCGACGCCCCCGTTGCGGTCAGCGCACCGTCGATTTTCAAGTCCCTGAACGAGGCTGCCTGCTCGACATCCGCCATTAAACGCTCGTTGAAGAACGCTTGCAGCTCGTCAAGTTTTTCCTTGCGAACCGTCAAACCGGCCGCCATGGCGTGGCCGCCTCCCTTTTCCAGCAACCCGTTTTCGACCGCCTCTCGCACGGCCTTGCCCAAATCAACGCCGTTGATCGACCGGCCCGAACCGGTTCCCTTGCCTGTTTCGTCAAAGGCAATGGCAAACGCCGGACGCCGGTTGGCTTCCTTCAAGCGGGAGGCGATCAAACCGACAATACCCGGATGCCAGTCCGACGACCCGGTCATCAGCACGGCAGGATCGCCGCGTTCCATGGCCTGGAACGCCTGCGCTCCGGCCTCTTCCAGCATGACGGCTTCCATGGCCTGGCGCTCTGCATTCAACTGATCGAGCTTTTCAGCAATCTGCCGGGCTTCTGCGCCATCATCACAGGTCAAAAGCCGTGCACCCAACGCCGCATCGCCTATACGTCCGCCGGCATTGATCCTTGGCCCCAGCAGGAAACCGAGATGATAGGGCGCGGGTTTTCCAGCAACGCGCGCAACGTCGGAAAGGTTCGACAGTCCCGGGTTGCGCCGCTGATGCATCACGGCAAGGCCGCGCGTCACATAAGCCCGGTTCAGCCCAAGCAAAGGCACCACGTCGCAGACCGTTCCCAAGGCGACAAGATCGAGCAGGGACATCAAATCCGGTTGGGCGTACCCGTTAAAAAATCCGCGATTGCGCAGTTCCCGGTTCAGCCCGACCAGAAACAGAAATGTCACGCCAACTGCCGCCAAATGCCCCTGCCCGGACAGGTCGTCCTGCCGGTTCGGATTGACGAGGGCCACAACCTTTGGAAGGGTTTCGCCAACCTGGTGATGGTCGATGACGACAACATCGAGTCCGAGACCGGCTGCTGTTTCAAACGCGTCGAATGACGTGCTGCCGCAATCGACCGTGATCAAAAGGCGGGCCCCATCTGCATGCAGCGCCTCAATCGCTGGGCCGTTCGGTCCATATCCTTCAATAATGCGGTCGGGAATGTGGATGACCGGATCAAGCCCGACCCAACGCAGGTACCGCGCCAGAACGGAGGAGGACGTTGCGCCGTCGACGTCATAATCGCCGAATATCGCAACCTTCGTGCCCGCCTCCACAGCATCAGCCACCCTTTGAACCGCAGCATCCATGCCGGCCAGGCGCGATGGATCAGGCATCAACGTCTTGAGCGAGGGCTCGAGAAAGTCTTCCGCCGCTTCTGGAAGCACGTTCCGCGCGGCCATGACCCGTGCCAGCACGTCCGGCAGGTCATGCCTCTGGGCAATCGCCATGGCATGACGCCCCTGCGCCTCGTCCAGCCGCTCGCGCCAGGCGTAATCATTCGCCGAGCGCTCGACGCCGAGAACAAGCCGCCCGGCTGGGGAGATCCCGGCCGGGCCGCTCATGAGGTTTTCCGTTCGTTCGGGCCCAGGCCCATCACATGCCCTTGCGTCTCTCAGTCCAAGTGGAACTTTTCGATCTGGTTGTGCTGCGCCTTGATGTAGCGGACAGTCCCTGTGGACGAGCGCATCACCACGGTATGCGTGGTGATGTTGTTCCGTCCGAAGCGCACACCTTGCAGGAAGTTGCCATCAGTCACACCCGTTGCCGCAAACAAGACATCCGGTCCGGCCATTTCTTCGAGCGTGTATTTCTTTTTCACGTCCTCAATGCCCATGCGGTGCGCCCGCTCGACCTGCTCATGTCGGGTGATGACCAGACGGGTCTGCATTTGGCCGCCAATGCAGCGCAGAGCGGCAGCGGCCAGCACACCTTCTGGCGCGCCGCCAATCCCTGCATAAAGATCGATCCCGGTTTCGTCGGGATCCGTGGTGTGGATGATACCGGCAACATCCCCATCACCAATCAGACGGATGGCAGCTCCGGTCGCGCGGATATCCTCGATCAGACGGGCATGACGCGGACGGTCGAGAACACAGGCTGTCACCTCGCCGATCGGCACATCCTTTTCCCGGGCAACAGCGGCAAGGTTTTCCGCAATCGGGGCATCCAGATCAATCAGCCCGTCCGGATAACCCGGCCCAATGGCAATCTTGTCCATGTAGCTGTCGGGCGCGTTCAGGAGATCACCTTCCGGGGCCAAGGCAATGACCGCTAGGGAGTTTGGCAGGTTCTTGGCGCAAATCGTGGTGCCCTCAAGCGGATCGAGTGCGATGTCGACCTTGGGCCCCTGTTTGGTGCCGACATTCTCGCCGATGTAAAGCATGGGCGCCTCGTCGCGCTCGCCCTCGCCGATCACCACCGTCCCGTCGATCGGCAACCGGTTCAGCTCGCGGCGCATGGCGTCAACAGCCGCCTGGTCTGCAGCCATCTCGTCACCGCGGCCGCGCAATCTAGCGGCCGACACGGCAGCCCGCTCTGAAACGCGTGCAAGCTCCAATGTCAGGATGCGGTCGAGCCCACTGGTCGCGGCACCATCACTATTCGCCATCAAATTCTCCAAACTTCTCCCAACTGCGGCGCAATTATACCGCAGTCCCTCTACTTCAACTTTTCAATACGGATCATCTGAGGAGGATGAGACACGACCCCCTTCTCCGTAATGACCTCAAGGGCCTTTTTAACGGCGACCTCGGTGGTTTCATACGTGATCAAGATGACAGGCTGAGGTGCACTGTCCCCACCGGATCCCGGCGCGTTTACCGCGCGCGTTGCACGCCGCTGGACGATGGACTCCAGCGAAATGCCTTCATCAGCCATGCATTTCGCGATTTCGGCAAACGCACCCGGACGGTCGTGAACCGACAGGCGCATGTAGTAGCCGCCTTCATGCAAGCGCATCCGGGCGCGGGTGTAGTCTTCAAGATGGGCCGCAGGCATGCCCAGAACGGCCGTCTTGTCGGCGCGGGCAATGTCCACAATATCGGCAACGACCGAGGATGCCGTAGCATCGCCGCCGGCTCCCGGCCCAACAAGCACGATCTCGCCGACGAAGTCGCCGTCAACGGCAACGGCATTCAACACACCATCGATTCGGGCAATCGCGGAGGCCTTGGGGACCATGGTCGGGTGAACACGCTGCTCGATGCCCGTGTCCGTTCTCTGGGCAACGCCGAGCAACTTGATGCGGTATCCAAGTTCGTCCGCCGCCTGAATGTCAGCCGTTGTGATCGACGTAATGCCTTCGATATAGATGCTCTCATCCGAAATTTTGGTGCCGAAGGCCAGACTCGTCAGAATCGCGAGCTTGTGTGCCGTGTCATCGCCCTCGATATCGAACGACGGGTCGGCTTCGGCATATCCGAGCCGCTGGGCGTCAGCCAGACACTCCTCGAAGCTCAGCCCTTCTGCTTCCATCCGGGTGAGGATGTAGTTGCAGGTGCCGTTCAAGATCCCGTAAACGCGGGTAATTTCGTTGCTGGCGAGCGACTCGCGCAAAGTCTTGACGATCGGAATACCGCCGGCAACCGCAGCTTCATAGTTCAGCGACACACCATTTGCTTCAGCCAACTCGGCAAGAGAGACACCGTGTTTGGCCAGAAGCGCCTTGTTGGCTGTTACCACGTGCAGGCCGCGCGAAAGGGCCGCCCGCACACTGGATTCAGCGGGCCCGTTATCGCCCCCGATCAACTCGACAAATACGTCGATATCGGCTTTTTCGGCCATTTCTACTGGATCTTCATACCAGGCGTAACCGGACAGATCGACGCCCCGGTCCCGGGCGCGATTGCGGGCACTCACAGCTTTAATCTCGGCCGTTTGGCCGCTTTTCAGCGCGATCTTTTCGCCATGTTTTGTGAGCAGCCGGACCACGGATGCCCCGACGGTACCGAGGCCTGCGACCCCCACTCTCAACACGTCACTCATATGTTTGAAGATCCAATTTCAGACAGGAACCAATCGTTAGCCAGAAGCCTCGATCGGGATCACGTTGTGCAATGTTTCGTCCGCGCTTTCAAGGAAGCGCCGGATATTCCGCGCCGCTTGGCGCAAGCGTTGTTCATTTTCGACCAAGCCAATGCGTACGAAATCGTCGCCATGTTCACCGAAGCCAATCCCTGGCGCGACGGCAACGGAGGCTTTCTCCAACAACAGCTTGGAAAATTCGAGACTGCCAAGCGCTCGGAATTTTTCAGGGATCGGTGCCCAGCAAAACATGCTCGCCTCCGGTGCAGGCACCGGAAAACCGGCCCTTCCGAACGAATCAACGACCACGTCCCGACGCTTCTTGTAGATCGCCCGCGTTTCCTCGATGCAGGTTTCCGGACCGTTCAAGGCCGCCGTAGCCGCAACCTGAATTGGCGTGAAGGCACCATAGTCAAGGTAGGACTTTACACGCGCCAACGCGGAGATCAGCCGCTCGTTGCCAACAGCAAAGCCCATGCGCCAGCCGGGCATGGAGAAGGTTTTCGACAGCGACGTAAACTCGGCGGCAATGTCCATCGCACCGGGAACCTGCAGAACGGATGGCGGCGGTGTCGCACCGAAGTAGATTTCGGAATAGGCCAGATCCGAGAGGATGAAGATGTCATGCTTGCGGGCAAACGCGACCACGTCGCGGTAGAACGCGATATCCGCGCAATAGGCGGTCGGATTGGCAGGGTAACACAAGATAATCGCGATCGGCTTTGGCACCGAATGGATGACTGCGCGCTCAAGGGCGTGGAAGAAATCGGGGCCGGGCTCGGCCGGGATGGAGCGAATCGATGCGCCGGCCATTAAAAACCCGAAGGCGTGGATCGGGTAACTCGGATTGGGGCTCAAGATCACATCGCCCGGGGCGGTAATCGCCTGGGCCATGTTCGCAAATCCTTCCTTGGAGCCGAGCGTGGCAACGACTTGGGTGTCAGGATCGAGCTTCACACCGAACCGCCGCCCGTAATAGGCTGCCTGCGCTTTACGCAGACCATTGATGCCCTTGGAGGCCGAATACCGGTGCGTGCGCGGGTCCTGAACGACCTCGGTCAGCTTTTCTACAATGTGCTTTGGCGTTGGAAGGTCCGGGTTGCCCATGCCCAGATCGATGATATCCGCGCCCGCCGCTCGCGCCTTTGCCTTCAGCCGATTGACTTGTTCGAAGACATAAGGCGGAAGCCGCCGGGTCTTATGGAATTCCTCCATGGCGCGGGTCCTTGCGATCGTTAGACACTTGGTTTCTTCAAGGCGCACGAAACCGGGGCCCCGGGCGCTTTGGCGGCCCTTTTAACAGCCTCTGCAAGGTTTCGCACCCGTCTTTCAGCGCCTAGCCACCTAAATTTGTGCGGCGCATTTCAAAACAGCCTAGTCGGCATTGGCAGCCTGACTGCGCGACTTGAGATATTCCAGCGTCGTGTCGCGCTGTTGCGGGTCTAGCAAACCGGCCGGCTGATTGGGCGCCGCCGCTTGTGGGGGTGCTCCATCGAACCCCGCAGCCGGCAACGGCTGTTGTGACTGGTCCGCGCGGCTTTGTCCCGTTGGTGATTGCATGACCTCAACCAGAGACGTTCCGGGCTCAATCGAACATCCGGTCACAAAAAGTAGCAGCGCCAGAAGCAGGCCCGCTGGACGTATTTTCATTTTTTTGTCTCCAGACCTTGGCTTAAAGCGGCGCAGGCGCCCCCTAGTTTCAAGGGCGAACAACCATGCTTTGAAAGGTAGGCGCTTTTTCTCATTCGACGCAACGGCAGAAGTTGTGTCATAAAACACTGATAATGCCGGGAGTTAAGCCCGCTCGCCGCGGGCGCAATAATGACGCTGCTCAACAATCCGCATGAGCGGAGAAAAGGCAGCGGTGTAAGGTGGAGGGAACCTGCAGAGATGGCCAACGAGCGCCAGCATCCCATGCTGCAATATATCATCAATAATCCTGAGGCTTTTGCAAACAATCTTGCCAAGACCCTTGAGCAAGCCGGTAAGGCAATGGCAGTCTATATCGAGCCTCGCGAAAAAGGCGAGATCAAGGACAGCGGCGCCGATGAGTTGACCGGCGTCATCAAGACCCTCGCACAAGTTGGCGAATATTGGGTTTCGGACCCGCAGCGGGCCGTGGAAGCGCAATCCCGCCTATGGTCCGGATACATCGATCTGTGGAATTCCTCCCTCAAACGCATGATGGGTGAACCCTGCAAGCCGGCTGTAGAGCCCGAAGCGCGCGACAAGCGCTTTGCGGACCCAGACTGGAACGAGAATCAGTTTTTCGATTTCATCAAGCAGCTTTACCTGATCACCAGCAAATGGGCGGAGGACATGGTCCATGAAGCCGAGGGGCTGGACGATCACACAAAACACAAGGCCGAGTTTTACGTTACGCAGATCGCCAATGCGGTGTCGCCGTCAAACTTCCTCTTGACCAACCCGGAATTGCTGCGCCTGACCATGGAAAGCAATGGCGAGAACCTGGTCAAAGGCATGCAGCATCTGGTCGAGGATCTGCGCACAGGCCATGGCGACCTCAAAATCCGTCAGACAGATCCCTCGAAATTCAAGCTTGGCGACAATCTTGGCACCACACCGGGCAAGGTGATCGCCCAAAACGATGTTTGCCAGGTTATCCAGTATTCGCCAACGACCGAAGACGTGTTGAAGCGCCCGCTCCTGATCGTTCCGCCGTGGATCAACAAATTCTACATACTCGATCTGACACCTGAAAAGTCCTTCATCAAATGGGCGGTCGACCAGGGCCACACCGTGTTCGTGATTTCCTGGGTCAACCCGGATGAAAGACAGGCGCAGAAAAGCTTCGAGCACTACATGCGCGAGGGCATTCTCAACACCCTGGATGTGATCAAGCGCGCCACCCGTCAGGAAGAAGTCAACGCAATCGGCTATTGCGTTGGTGGAACGCTGCTGGCTGTCACGCTTGCCTACATGGCAGCAAAGGGCGATCAGCGCATTCAATCCGCGACCTTCTTTACCACCCAGGTGGACTTCACATACGCAGGAGACCTGAAGGTCTTTGTAGATGAGGAGCAGATCCAGCTTCTGGAGAAGCGGATGGCCGAGCACGGGTATTTGGATGGCAGCAAGATGTCGTCAGCGTTCAACATGCTGCGCTCAAACGACCTGATCTGGTCCTACGTCGTGAACAATTACCTGAAGGGCAAGGAGCCGTTCCCCTTCGACCTGCTCTACTGGAATTCCGATTCAACACGTATGCCGGCCGCCAACCACTCATTTTATCTGCGTAATTGTTATCTCGACAACACCCTGTCCAAGGGCCGGATGGAAATCGGCGGCGAACGCCTGGACCTGTCCAAGGTCACGATCCCGATCTACAATCTTGCCACCCGCGAAGACCACATCGCGCCGCCCCGTTCGGTATTTATAGGCAGTGGCTTGTTCGGCGGCCCGGTGGAGTATGTCCTGTCCGGCTCAGGACACATTGCCGGCGTCGTCAATCCGCCCGCCAAAAACAAGTATCAGTATTGGACCGGCGGAAAGCCGGAAGGCGCACTAGAAGACTGGATCCGTGGCTCCGAAGAACATCCCGGCTCATGGTGGCCTCATTGGGACGCCTGGACCCGATCACTCGACGACACCAAGGTCAAGGCTCGAAAACCCGGCGCCTATCGCATCAAAATCCTGGAGGATGCGCCCGGTTCTTATGTGATGCAGCGCGTATAGCGCTGCGCGCCGGAAAGAAACCGGCAACCAGCTGGCTCCGGCCGGCTAAAGCCACGCGTCTCAGATCGAGTAGTCGGGGACGTTCACTGTGCGTTGAAGGCGCTGGCCGGCCAGGCATTTGGTGAACTGGTCGGCTCTCATAGGACGGCCCAAGTGGAACCCTTGGCCTTCATCACAGCCGAAACGGCGAAGAGCATGAACTTGCGCCTCCTCTTCGATACCTTCCGCAATTACGGAAAGGCCCAGCTCTTTGCCGAGCGTAATGATGGCCTGCATGATGCTGCACTCAGACGATATATCGCCGGTAAAAATACGATCGATCTTGAGCCGTGTGAGCGGCAGATGCTTGAGGGCTGCAAGCGATGAATACCCGGTTCCAAAATCATCGATCGCAAGCTTGACGCCGAAATCGCGCAGCTCGGACATGGTAGCAATTGCCACATCCCGGTTGCGGATCAACAGGCTTTCGGTGATCTCAAGCTCCAGATATTCGCCAGAAATTCCGGCGGCCTGAACAGCTGCCCTGACCTGACCAACGAGATCCCCGTCCCAAAACTGGCGCGCTGACACATTCACACCGACCAGCAACGGGCCGAGCCCTTCCGATTGCCACCGTTTGTTTTGACGGCATGCTTCTTCCAGAACCCATTGCCCCAATTCAACGACGAGGCCGGTCTCTTCTGCATGCGGAATGAATTCCGATGGGGGCAGCAACCCGAGCTCCGGATGCTGCCAGCGCACCAAAGCTTCCGCGCCGAAAATGTTTCCGGTCTGCAGGTCAAACTGCGGCTGATAGTCCAAAAAGAACGCGTTTTCGCGCAGTCCGGCCCGCATATCCTCTAGAAGAACAAGCCTGCTCTTTGCACCCTGCCCCATGAAACGGTCGAAGAAATGCACCCGGTCGCGCCCCGCAGCCTTTGCGGCGTACATTGCGGCATCCGCCCTGCGTAATAGGTCGCCAGCGGTCTGAGCATCCTGCGGATAGCGGACAGCCCCGAAGCTGCAGGTCACCGAGAACCGTTGCCCCTGGGCTTGGACCGGCGCCGCGACAACGGTGCGCACTCTATCAAGCAGATCATCCAGCACGGCCGGATGGCCCGAAACTTCCCCTAGAACAATGACGAATTCATCGCCGCCGAAACGGATCACCATGTCTTGTGAAGGCACTTCACTTCGGACCCGAGCAGCCACCTCTTTGAGAACCTCATCCCCGGTTGCATGTCCGAAACCGTCATTGATTTCCTTGAATCGGTCGAGATCCATGAACACCAGCGTAAGGTTTGCAACCCCATCGTCCTCGGTGTTCAAAAGCTTTTCGAGATGTTTTTTCAGAGAGTATCGGTTCGGCAGTCCGGTCAGGACATCATTGTGAGCCAAACTCCAAATCTGTTCCTCTGCCCGCAAACGCTCCACGGCAATCGCAGCTATCCGGGTTGCTTCGGAAATCAAACGGCGCTCATGCTCTTCGGGGCTTCTCACTGCGGCTGAGTAAAGCGCAAAGGTTCCCAGGACTTCGCCCGATTGATCGAAAAAAGGCGTCGACCAGGAGGAGCGATAGCCCGTTGGGCGAATAAGGTCCCGATAATCCGCCCAAAGCGGATTTGTGAGGACGTCTTCAACGATCACGGTTTCGCGCCGGGCGGCGGCTGTCCCGCAAGACCCGACCGCCTCACCTATTTCAACCCCGTTGACCGCCTCGACATAGTCCGGTGGCAAAGACGGGCCCGCCCCGGTCAAGAGCCGCCGGCCATCCTCGTCGAGCAGCAGGATCGAGCCGTGCACGCCATCAAGCTGTTCTTCAATCAGGAGCACAAGCTGACGCAACAGTCCTTCAAGCGGCGCACCTTTCGCCAGGTCTTCCAGGAGCCGCGCCTGGCCCACGCGCAAAAGCTCCGCTTTCTTGCGCGGGGTGATGTCACGGGCCACACCCACGATGCCGACCACATTGCCATCGGCTCCGGACAATGGAAACTTCGACGACAAGAACCATCGGTGCCCACCGTTCTTTGTGACGGCACATTCTTCAAAGTCCAGCTTGGGGTGCCCGGACTGCATTATCTGCTGCTCTTCCAGAAAGTAACTCTGCCCCATTGCCTGGGGGTGCAGATCCAGATCGGTCTTACCGAGGATTTCATTCGGATGGGAACATCCGAAACTTTCGACAACCTTTTGATTGGCAAACAAAAACCGCGAATTACGATCCTTGACGAACAGGTAGTCCACCAGATGGTCGGCGACCACATTCAGCCATTGGCGTTCGGACGCCCAGTCCAATGAAGTGCCAAACAGTTCGGACATGGCCGTGACGGAGTTCGACAGAGCAAAATCTGTCCCACGATCGAAAATGGTCTTTGAGTTATTCTCGGGCTGCTTGCCCATGCAATTTATTCCCGTCGACTATTTTTTAATATCCTAACGGAAGTTACTTAAAAAACTTCGACTTTTTACCGGTTTCAAATCTGAAAATGCACGGCAAGCCCACATTCACGATGTAGCGTTAAAAATATCCGTCGCAATTCAGTGTGATTTGCATGCCCGCCAGCTGATGCGCTATGAACATGCAAAAGAAGAGGCTTCTCGATATCATGCAAGCGCAGCGGATCAAGCCGGCCGTCGGAACCGACGCAAGCCCGGTCAAGCGCAGCCGTATCCAACCGTTTTTGGCCCGTGGTCCGTTGTGGCAACATCGGATCCACCCTGCGGCCGCCTACTTGCGCGTTCTTGCTTTGCCATTGCTTGCTGCAGCTGTCTGGTCACACACATTGTTTGGTGCAGGACCCGCGACCGGAATGAGCGCCGCCACTGTTCTGCTGTTGCTTATTGCACCGAGATTTTTTCCTGCCGCATCGGGTACACCCGGCTGGGCAGCGAAATCGCTCTACGGTGAACGGATGTGGCTGAACCGGATCAATTTGCCGATCCCTGAAGATGATGCACGCAGCGCGCTGATCCTGTTCCTGACAGCACTCACCGGCCTGTTGATCATGATTTGGGGCGCCCTGGCCGCCAACGCACTGGTGTGTTTGCCAGCGCTTTTGGTGGCCGTGATTGCAAGGTTCGCCTTTCAAAACCGCATGGCGATCCTCTACGAGCGCATGCGTGACGCCCATCCGCTTTACCGGTTCTGGTCCGTCAGTGCCGACAACGATAATCCGGCCCGCAAGCGCAAGTCCGCCTGATGTCCAACCAACAATTCAGCAGCTTCCGCCCCTGACCGGACAGGCCTGAGGCTCCGAAGACGGCGTCATACCGGGATCGTCCGCCCTAGCGGACGCGCCGTTTTTCCGCCAGCAAACCGATATAGGTCAACGCGACAGATGCCCCGGCGATGGACGTGATATCTGCATGATCATAGGCAGGTGCGACCTCGACAACATCGCCGCCGACAAAATTTATTTCGCCAAGTCCGCGCAGGATAGACAGGGCTTCGCGGGACAACAGCCCACCGGCTACAGGCGTTCCGGTTCCTGGCGCAAAAGCCGGATCGAGGCAGTCGATGTCGAAGGTCATGTAGGCCGGACCCGCGCCAACCCGTTCAATGATCCGGCTGATGACACCCGCTAGACCGAGCTGATCCATCTCGTAGCCATGGATGATTTCGATCCCGCAGGTTTCCGGCGCATGGGTCCGGATGCCGATCTGGATGGATCGGTGCGGATCGATCAAGCCTTCGCGCACCGCCCGTCCAACGAAAGTGCCGTGGTCGATCCGGTCGCCCTTGTCGTCCCAGGTGTCCTGGTGCGCATCAAATTGCACCAGACCGACCGGCCCGTGCTGGCGCACATGCGCTTTCAGCAGCGGATAGGTGACAAAATGGTCGCCTCCGATCGAGAAAAGGTGGGTTCCCGTTTCAACGATTCCTTCCGCCTGCTTCTGGATATGTTCCGGGATTGAGGCGTTGAGGCCGTAGTCAAACACGCAGTCGCCGTAATCAACCGCCGCCAGAACCTCAAACGGGTCAAACGCGAACGGGTATTGCGGGTCGCCGTCGAAAATCGCCGAGGCCCGGCGCACTCCTTGCGGACCAAAGCGCGCACCCGGGCGATTCGAGACCGATGCGTCGAACGGAATGCCCCAGATCGCAAGATCAACCCCGTCGAGCGTGCGGCTGTATCTGCGGCGCATGAAGCTGAGCGCGCCAGCGTAGGTCGGCTCATGGGAGCCTCCTTTCAGGCTGTCGCCCAAAAAGGCGTTGTCGGTCGGGCGCGGCATATCGGTGTCCATCGGGAGATCCATCTGTTGCCTTGGCATTGCGTGTCGGGCCAAGTGGTTCCATAGCGAGTGGCAGAGGTCAATCGCCCTTAAGTCAAGAGCATCTCGAATATGGCAGATCACGAACCGGCTGATGCGAAATCCAACCAAGACCACACAGGTCACGCACATTCAGGACATGCGCATGACCACACGCCAGAAGTGAGCGCAAACGGTGCCGACCAAGTGGTCACATCCATCCGCGACCGAATGAAAACACCCCACGGAATATCGCACGCGACGATCGAAATCTCGCTCCCATCCCCAGATCGCGCAGCCCAAGCCTGAGACAAGGATTGTTTGTGCCCCCCTAAAAGACTACAAGGCAAAGGTTTGCCTGAGTACGGGCATCGAAAAACAATGATAAGGGATGTGAAGCCGTGGGGAACAACAAGGCAAAGCTGCTGCGCGGACGCGTGCTGACGTTTTCAAGCGAACCGAAAGCGCCAGAAGACACCCATGCCTACCGGTTCGAACAGGATGGCGCCGTCCTCGTCCAAAACGGCAAAATCACGGCAACCGGCTCCTATGCCGAGCTGGCCAAGTCGCTTCCCGAGGGCACGGTTACCGTCGATCATCGGCCGCATTTGATCTGCGCCGGGTTCATCGACACGCATCTGCATTTTCCGCAGGCACAAGTCATCGGCTCCTGGGCCGATCAGTTGCTCGACTGGCTGAACGATTACACCTTTCCCGAAGAAACCCGCTTCCATGACAAGGCACATGGCGATCACATCGCCAAGGGGTTTTATGATGCCTTGATCTCCAACGGCACGACCACCGCCGTGGCATACTGTTCCAGTCAACCCAATTCAGTGGATGCCTATTTCGAGGAAGCTGCACGGCGTGGCATGCTGATGCTCGGCGGCAAGACCATGATGGACCGCAACGCACCGGAAGCCCTGTGCGATACTGCTCAGTTAGGCTATGACGACAGCAAGGCGCTGATCGCCAAATGGCACGGCAATGGCCGAGCGCACTACACCATCACGCCGCGCTTTGCGATCACCTCGACCCCGGAGCAGCTTGAAGCGGCCGGAACACTTTTAAAAGAACATCCGGACTGCCATCTGCAAACCCACTTGTCCGAGAACCATAACGAAATCGCCTTCACACGCGAGCTCTATCCAGAGGCCGACCACTATCTCGGCGTCTATGAAAAATATGGCCTGCTCGGCCCAAAAAGCCTGTTCGGCCACTGCATTCACCTGACCCCGCACGAACATGATCTTATGGCGGAAACAGATTCTGTTGCCGTATTCTGTCCGACTTCAAACCTGTTTCTGGGCAGCGGTTTGTTTGACAAAAAGAGCGTGGAAAATGCGGGTATCCGCACAGCGGTCGCAACCGATATCGGTGGCGGCACCAGCTATTCGATGCTGCGCACCCTTGATGAGGGCTACAAGATCCTGCAACTCCAACGCCAGCGCATGCACCCCCTCACCGCGTTTTACTGGGCAACACTTGGCAATTCCAAAGCGCTGGGCCTGTCAGACAAGATCGGAACGCTCGATGAGGGAACCGACGCTGACATCATCGTCCTGAATGGCGCTGCCACCCAACCGATGGCACTGCGCATGGAAACGGTCAAAAGCCTGTCTGAAGAGCTTTTTCTCCTGCAGACCCTGGGCGACGACCGGTGCATTGTCGAGACCTATATTGCCGGAATACCATCTAAAACGACAGTTTGAGCGCTGCAGCGGGCGCAACGCCCGAAAATCAGCGGCGGTTGAAGAACAGGATCACCTGCCGGGCCTGGCGCTGGAAAATGCCGGGTCCCTTGCCGGCAACGCCGCGCGCCTGCACGTCGTTGATGACCCAGCGCACCAAAAACACCGAAGCGACACCAAACAGAATGCCGCCGACGGCCTGGCCAACAAGCACCCCTGGGGCGCCAAAAAATGCGCCGCCCAGCAGAACGAACGGGATCGTGCCAAGCGTATGCCTTCCCCAGTTCAGCCAGGTTGAATAAAACGGCCGCCCCAGATTGTTGAAACAGGCATTGGAGACAAAAAGCGCGCCGTTGAAAAAAAACGCCAGAGCCAACGGACCGCAGAACAAATGGATCAGCGTGAGCGCAACCCCATCCGCTTCGAACAGCGCAGCAATTGGCCCGCGCAGGACGAACAGGAGCACGGACACGCAGACCACGAACAGGCCGGTGAACAACAGCGCATCCTTCTGCGTCTGACGCACCCGGTCGAATTTTCCGGCGCCATAGTTCTGGCCGACAATGGGGCCGACCGCCCCGGACAAGGCGAAAATAGTCCCGAAGGCTACAGGCGTCATCCGTGCCACAATCGCCATTCCGGCCACCGCCTCCTCACCGTATTCTGCCATAGAACGGGTCACAAACGCTTGGCCGACAGGGGTTGCCAGCTGGGTCAGAATGGCGGGGCAGGAAATCGCGGCAATCGGTGACAGATCCGTCAAGAACGCCCCAGGGTGTGGCCACGCCAACCCGCCGTGATGGCGGAAGATCGGCCCAAGCGCAAACACGGCGATTGCGACCCGGGAAGCCGCGCTGGCAATTGCTGCGCCGGTCAGTTCCAGATCAAGGCCGAAGATCAGAATCGGATCCAGCACCGCATTGACAAGCCCGCCGACAACAGTTGCCATCATCGCGCGCTTGGCATCGCCATGCGCTCTGAGCACAGCTCCGCCGGCCATGCCGAGCAACAGGAACGGCAGTGTCGGGATAATGATCGCAAGATAATCGACCGCCAAGTCATGGGTCGGCCCGGTCGCCCCGATCAGAGACACCAGCGGGTCAAGAAACTCCCAGACCAGAAATGCGAACACCGACGCAAAAATAACCCCGGCCAGCAAGGCATTGGAGGCGCGCTGGCGCGCGAGCTCCTTATCGCCTGCGCCCAAAGCGCGCGCGACCAAAGCCCCGGCGGCAATTGCAACCCCGATGTTGAAGGAGGTGGTGAAGAACAGGATTGCCCCGGCATAGCCGACTGCTGCGGCAAGCTCGGCCTTGCCCAGCATGGAGATGAAGATCATGTCGATGAAATCGACCGCAAACACGGCCATAAGGCCGACCGAGGACGTCAGCGACATCACCGTGACATGGCGGAAGAGGCTGCCGGTCAAGAATTTCGGTTGATCCATCAAAGGTCCTGGCGTGTCGGCAGCGGGCGCATGTTTGAGCGCATCTCATGACACGGACCGGCTGAATTTGCCAACGTGTTTTCATGGCAATGCTCCTCGCGCGCCTGCTGCGGTCTGCGCAAGGCGGCAAGCTGAAACGATGTCAACTGGGCTCAATGATCCGCACGTCATTCAATGCCTTACAAAATGTTCACTCGGCAGTCGCCTTCGGCTGTGGCACTGTTGCCTGGAACCGTGTGGCGTCATTATTTTTTTGCAACGCCGCAGCGACGGGCAGACAACATCGGGAGGCCTACCGTGGCCGGACAGGATTTTGATTTTTGTGTCAGCCGCCGGCTCTTTCTTGCAGGCAGCGCAAGCGCTGCGCTCATGGCAGGCATAAGCCCACGTCTCGCACTGGCGAGCGATCGGCCTGCCCTGCCAATCCCAGCGGAAATGAGGGCGGATCCGGCCGGCACAATCAAGCTCAGCGCCCAGGCCAGCACGATGAATTTCCTGCCTGGCGTTGCGACACCGACATACGGCATCAACGGTCCCTACCTTGGCCCCGCCCTGCGTGTGAGACGCGGCGACACCGTTAATATGGATGTGCGCAACACGCTGGCGGAACCGGTCACCATGCATTGGCATGGCCTCGAAATTCCCGGCGATGATGATGGCGGTCCGGCGGAGGCCATAGCGCCCGGCGCAACCTGGAAACCGAGCCTGACCATTGATCAGCCCGCTGCCACCTGCTGGTTTCACCCGCACTACTACCCAAGTACCGCCGAACTGGTTTTGAAAGGCCTCGCCGGTCTGTTCATTATCGAAGACGACGATACCGACCGTTTGCCATTGCCCTCCACCTGGGGTGTTGATGACATTCCAATCATCATTCAAGATCGGCGGTTCAACCCGGACGGCTCATTCTTTCACAGGTTCAATTTGGCCGCCGTCACTGTCGGTTATGTCGGTGACACCGTGCTGGTGAATGGCGCCATCAATCCGGTTGCTTCAACTGCAAAGGGCTGGTTGCGCCTGAGGCTGCTCAACGGCTCCAATGCCCGCAGCTATCAGCTGGCGTTTTCCGACGATCGGCCGTTCTATGTCATCGCGAGTGACGGCGGGCTACTCGCCCAGCCAGTGCGCATGAACAGCCTGCCGCTTCATGCGGGCGAGCGATATGAGATCCTGGTCGATGCACGAGACGGCAGCGCGTTCGATCTTGTGACCAGTCCTGTTATGCAAATGGCGATGAACCTGCCGCCATTCGACCAGACTCTGCCGGTGATGACCTTCTCTCCAGATGGTGCCGAGACGGAGGGCACCATGCCAGATGCCCTGGCAACACTTCCACCACTCAGCAGCTCTCAAGACCTGCAAACTCAAGACCTGAAGTTCGGCATGAACCTTGATGCGGAAGGCATGGGGCTTTTCATGAAGGCCGGCCTTCCAAAGATGCGGGCCGGCGGTTCAACGGATCCGGAGATCGCAAAGGCCGTTGAACAGGTGATCCTGGAAGGCCCCGACCTCACGCAGGAAGCTCAGCTGTCGGCCAACAACATCAACGGTGTGTCCTTTGCGTTGAACAAGGTCAATTTTGACCTGCCCATAGACACGGACCTGCGCATGGTGTTTTCCGAAGGCACCGACAAGATGTTGCACCCGGTTCATGTCCACGGCTGCCAATACCGGGTGGTCACAGTCAACGGTGACCCAGCACCGGAGTATATGCAGGGCTGGAAGGACACGGCCGCGATCTCGCAGGGCGGCACAGTGGAGGTGCAAGTCCGCTTCAAACATCCGGCCACTGCCGAGAAACCCTACATGGCCCATTGCCATATCCTGGAACACGAAGATTCCGGGATGATGGCTGCGTTTACGGTATCATAAACCCGCCGCTTGCATGCCTTGGCAGCAGAGCGTCCCGCAGCAAGAAACGCTGCGGGAGGGCTTTCATGCCTTTGTATCGTACTGCATCAATTCAACCGGCGCGCCGGCGGATTCGATGAAGGCAACGGTGAGCCCGGCTGACGGGCTGTTGGGGGCGATGATGACAGTCTGTCCCTTCAGCGCGGCTGAAAGATCATCGACCTCGAATGCCGCATGAGGCACGGTTTTGACCAGATCCGGATAGTCCGCATCTGCGTCAAAGCGCATCCATTGGATGCCAAAGGGACTGGCCTTGTGGTCGCTCACAGTCATCTTCAAGTGCGGAATATAAACCTCACCCTCAAACCGCTTTTCGGTCGGAATTCCGATGTGATTAAATTTCATGGCGGCCTCTGGAAACGGGTAAATCAAACAAAAAACCCGCCGGATGGCTCCGGCGGGTTTCGAAAAAGACAAGTTCCAGGCGATTAACGCTTGGAGAACTGGAACGACCGGCGGGCCTTGCGCTTACCGAACTTCTTACGCTCGACAACGCGGCTGTCGCGGGTCAGGAAGCCATTCTTCTTCAGAACGCCACGCAGTTCCGGCTCATAGTGTGTCAGCGCCTTGGACAGGCCGTGACGGACCGCACCGGCCTGACCGGACAGACCGCCACCTGTGACGGTTGCGATAATGTCATACTGGCCATCGCGTTCGGTCAGCATGACCGGCTGCCGCAGGATCATCTGCAGGACCGGGCGAGCGAAATACTCGGTGTAGTCCTTTTTGTTGACGATGATCTTGCCTGTGCCCGGCTTGATCCAGACGCGTGCAATCGCGTCTTTCCGCTTGCCAGTGGCGTATGCACGGCCATTCGCGTCCAGCTTCTGAACGTGGACCGGTGCTTCAGGGGCTGCGGTATCGACCGCGCCGCCCAGGTCTTCCAGGGATTGCAGCTCAGCCATTATTCAGCCCTCATGCCATCGTTTTTCGCGTTGAGGCTCTTCACGTCAACCAGTTCAGGCGACTGTGCCTCATGCGGGTGGGTCGCACCTGCATAAACCTTAAGATTTTTCAGCTGCTTGTTGGACAGCGGACCGCCCGGCATCATGCGCTGAACAGCTTTTTCGAGAACGCGCTCCGGGAAACGGCCTTCCAGAATGCCGCGCGCCGTACGCTCCTTGATGCCGCCCGGGTGACCGGTGTGCCAGTAGTACTTTTTGTTATCGTACTTGCGGCCCGTGAACCTCACCTTGTCGGCATTGATCACGATAACATTGTCGCCGCAATCAACATGGGGCGTGTAGGTCGGCAGATGCTTGCCGCGCAGGTGGTTTGCGATGTAAGCCGCCAAACGGCCGACAACCATGCCTTCTGCGTCGATCAAGATCCACTTTTTCTCGACCTCAGCCGGCTTGGCAGAGAAGGTCTTCATGTGACTGATCCACTATTGATCGGTTAAAGAGAAAGGCCCGCCCGGCACGGTCATGCCAGCCAACGGACCTGAATTCGTTCGTGGGGGTGTATACGGCGTTACAAAACCGTCGTCAAGCACAAACAAGACAACATCACTCTAGAAAATACAGTAAATTCAGTAAGATATAAAAACGGTATAGAGATACCACATATTCTCCTGTTCTTTTTCAAGGAAAACCGTTCTGCCCCATGCCAAATCTACCACGGCACCCGCGGACCAATGGCCGGTTTAGGCTTTGGTCAAGCAATTTGAGCCAAGCTGGATGAAACCCTTGAATCCGGACCCTGCGCATGCGGCCACCTGTCCTTTCAGTCATTCGGCGCAATCCATTGCTGATTTCGGTGCTCGCCGGCTCCTTGCTTTGGGGCGGAGTCGTGGCCGCGCTGGACCGCCTGATCGACTGGCAGGTAGAAGTCTCCATCAAGCAAAATGCCGAAACCAGAGCCACCCGTTGGGCCAACAGTTTCTTTGATTCCGCAGATGATTTCCGCCGCCTTGTGGAACAGGGCATCACGACGCCGGATCAGGTCAACCGAATTGAGGACTCATTCGCTTTGGTGGATGTCATCCGGTTCGAGATTTTTGACCGCAACGGCATGCAGACGTTCTTGTCCGATGCCGGCATTCTGGAACCCTCGGACGTTTTCAATTCAACGGCCAAGTCGGCATTTGACAGTGGTCAAACACTGGTCTTCTTCCACGAACATGAGGACGATGACGAAAGCCGGCAAGCGGACATTGAAAACTACGTCGAGGTTTATATCCCTGCCCGGCTTCCGAACGGAGAGCGCATTGGCGCAATGGAAGTCTACGTGGATGTCAGCACCCTGAAGGAGGCGCTGGAAGACACGTTTCAACGCATCAGCTGGTATCTTATAACCGGGACCGTCCTCGTTCTGCTTTTTCCCGCGATCGCCTATGTTCACCGCACGCGCCAGCTCATGCGCAAGGACCGGGAACTGTTGGAGCTGACGCGCTACGATCAGCTCACCGGCACCTTAGACCGCAACTCCATTGCTGACATGCTGGAGACGATCTTTTCTCAAAGGAATAGCGGCGCGGGTCTTGGCATTTTGTTTGTCGACGTCGACTATTTCAAGCAGGTCAACGACCAATACGGCCATCAATGCGGCGACAAGCTGCTGCAGCATGTCGCAGGGATATTGCAATCCAGCACAAGGGCCCCGACGGACATTGTCGGTCGGTACGGAGGCGACGAGTTTGTTCTTTTGTGCCCCGGTGTCGATCTGGATGAATTGCGCAAAGTCTACCGCCGTTTGATCGAAAACGCCCGCACCCCTTGCACGCATCAGGGCAATTCGTATGTGCCAAGCCTCAGTGTCGGAGCGTATGTTGCAACCTCGCAGGACACGGAACGCACTGCCCTGCACAAAGCCGACCTTGCCGTCTATCAAGCCAAAAAGAATGGGCGGGGCCAGGTCGTCGAATACTCAGACCATCTTCAAAACCTTTTCGACCGGAAACCCGAAGACAAGTCAGCCTGAAAATTCCCCAGCACGATCGTTAGGTCCGGCCCGACAACTCAGCCCTGCCAGTCCCTGAGCGTTTCGGCTCGTTTTTCCCAGACCTCGCACTCCTTGGTCAGCCAACTGACGAACACCTTAGCTGCCGGACGCAAGACCATATGTTCGGGGGACACCAAATAGTACCCTGCTTTTTCTACGGTCCAGGGCCCAAATGGCGCGATCACCTCCCCCGTTTTCATCCGCCCTTCAACCAGGGACAAACGCGCGAGCATGAACATGTTTTGAGAGATCATGTTCTCAATCGCTATGTGGCTGTCAGTGAACCGGAACGCATAGGAAATGCCGTTTGGGTCAAGCCCCCTTTCGGACATCCAGTCCTTTGCGCTCTGTTTAAAGGTCACTTTCGGCCCCACATCGTCAATGAAAGGCACTTCTGACAAACCGCTCATATTCTCGATAGAGCCGTAAGTCTTGATGTACCGGTAGAGTGCAGCCGGCGTGCAAACCACGTTCACATATTCCGGCATCAACTTGCGGCATGTCAGCCCGTCATAACCACCCATGCCATAGCGGACGCCCACGTCGATATTGTCGCTGCTAAAATCCACCAGACTGTTGGATGTCAGCACAGACACATCAATTCCCGCATGCATTGAGGTGAATTTTCCAAGCCGCGGGACCAGCCAGAGAGACGCGAAAGACGGCAGAACTGAAATGGTGAGTTGCGCCGAGTTTTCCGCTCCCCTCAAGTTTTGCGTTGCATCCTCAATCAAGGAAAGAGCCTGCCAAACGCTGGCATAGTAGGACGCGCCTTTTTCCGTGAGCTCGACGCTGGAATTCCGGCGCTGTAAAAGCTGCACGCCTATCCAGGCTTCCAGCGTCTTGATCTGCTGACTGACAGCTGATGGCGAAACACTGAGCTCCGCAGCAGCTCCTGCAATGGATTTTTTCTGGCCGACTGCGCAAAAACTCCGCAGCGCATTCAAAGGGGGTAGGTTGCTCAAAATACAAATCACTAAATAGGTTGCATATTTGAACATGCACATCTTTTGATCGTTTACAAGATCCGATCCCTGAAACACGGACCTTTCCCATCGGGCCTGTCGCAACTTTCACTGACGGGCTGATTTCTCCCGTTTTGAGAGCAATTTTCAGACTTCGACCGGCGCTTCAGTTTTTCAACGATGGAGCCGAGGATCACGATGCGGAATTCCAATTACAGGTGCGCTCTTTCAACAACCAAATCTCAAGGCCGGGCTAACGCAAAAAACTCTGCGACACGCCCCATATCAGCCCATCCGTTCGGCAAGTGACAATCAGACCAACCGGCGCTCTCCTCGAATTCGACAGCCCCTTCGAAGAATTAGCGCGTTGTTTTTCCGGAATTATTCTACTGCCCTTAGGTAGGATTAGCTTTTCTAAATAGCGATCACTACACGCTTAAGTCTACAACTGAATCGTGAAATTCAGCACTGAACGCGAGTGGTAGATCCGATGACGCATGTTTCGCCCCCCATGACCCCTTCAACGGTCCTGCCGGCCGCTTTGTCTGCCTCTCCTGCGCTGACGCGAATCCACCATCGCGGCATGCTGAAAGCCGGAACAAGTGCCGGTATCAAAGGACTTTCGGTCCATACGGATGACGGTTGCAAAGGGATGGACGCCGACTTCGGCCGCGCATTGTCAGCTGTCATCTTCGCAGATCACAGGCCGGTTGCCTTTGAGATCGTCAATCCGGATGAACGCTTCAGTGCCCTCGCCGCAGAATCCATCGACATCGGCCTTTACAATGCCAGTAAGACGCTTTCTCGAGAGCTTCAGAACGCGGTCACCTTTCCGGTCGTTACCCTTGTTGACGGTGAAGCGGTTCTGACACAGCGGCATAATGCCGAAAAGACATTCTCGACTTGGCAAGACCTGGTCATCGCTGTTCAGGGTGGGACCACTTCGGCCGGCAATATCGACGCCTACCGAAGCGGGCGTCCTGCAACAATCCGTCCATTTGAAACCCTTGCAGACGCGGTATCCGCGCTTGTCTCGGGAGACGTTGACGCTGTCGTGTTTGATGCCATTGGTCTGGCAGGCGTGCTCTCCGACTTGGAGGACCCACAACAACTCGTCATTTTGGACGAACGCATCTCGCGCGAGCTGATGGGGCCGGTTGTCCCTGTTGAGGATCCAATTTTCGCCCGGCTCGTCGAATGGACCTTTGCCGCTCTTGTCCGGGCCACCGAGCTCGGTGTCACGGCGGACCGCGTGACTGACACTGCGTGCACCGCCCGCCAAGACGCTTTTTTGGCAGCCGGCCTCCCCTTGTGGCCAAGAGATCCAATGGCCGCGCAGCGGCTGCGCGCAATGCTGCAATCGACCGGAAACTACCAAGAAATTTTCGACAGGAACCTGGGTCGTTTTTCAGACCTAAAGCTGCCGCGAGGGCTGAACGCTCCATCGGCCGACGGTGGGATTTTTCACCCGGCGCCGTTTTAAGCGCCTCATTTCAATCATCAATTACAGGATTCACCACATGTCCTTGACGCAGTCCCCGGCGCCCATGGCGCCGCAATTTCCCCCAATTGGCCACGGATTTGAACCGCCGCTCCGTGAAGACATCCGGCCAAAGGTCATTCTCTGCGTTGCGGCAAGCGATGCGCATGTTGTCGGCAACCACATGATCGCGATGTTTCTGCGCGACAACGGCTTTGAGGTCGTCAACCTGGGCGCGGCAACACCAATTGAGGAGATCATGGATGCTCATCAAAAGCATCCGGATGTCATTGCCATCATCATCGGCTCCTTGAACGGCCATGCAGCGGACGATCTTGCCGGACTTGGCATCGCAAAGCGCGACTATCAGGTGCGGTGCCCGGTTTTTCTTGGCGGAAACCTCTCTGTCGGCTCACGGAAAACAAGCCGCGAAGTCGATCAGCTGCTCAGCGACGGCGTGAATGAAATCGTCAACGACCCCGAAAAACTGCTGATCAAGCTCAAACAGCTTGCATCCGGGGCCAGCGCTTCCGTGCCGCAATTGCCGGTCCAAACCGCTCAACAGGGAACTTTTTAGTCATGAATACCAACCACCCAAACATTGCCATAGTGGGCGCGACAGGCGCCGTTGGACAAACCCTCATCTCGCTTTTGGATGAACGCGACTTTCCCGTGAATGACGTTGCGCTGCTTGCCTCTTCCCGCAGCGCAGGCCGCAAACAGGTCGTGCGCGGAAAAGAAAGACAGGTCGAGGACCTGGAGGGTTTCAACTTTGCCAACACTGATTTGGCGTTCTTTTCAGCCGGCGGAAGTGTTTCAGAACGTCATGCACGGCGGGCGGCCGCTCAAGGGGCGCTTGTCATCGACAACACCAATGCCTTCCGCATGGACGATGATGTCCCGCTTGTGGTCCCGCAGGTCAACGCGGAAGTCGTTCGCCAGCGCCCGGATTCTGGCATCATTTCAAATCCCAACTGCTCGACCATCCCGCTGGTGCGCCTTTTGCGCCCGCTGCATGACCATACGCCGATCTCTTCGGTTGTGGTCTCCACCTACCAGGCAGCCTCCGGCGCCGGTCTGTCCGGCATAGACGAGCTGCGAAAGTCCGCAGACCGTGTGCTCAGCGATCAGACCAGCGCCGACACAGACAATGTGAAGTTCAGCGATCCCCTCGGTTTCAATCTTATTCCCAATATCGACCGGCCATTGGACACCGGCTTTACCCTTGAAGAGCAAAAAATGCTTCAGGAAAGCCGGAAGATCATGGGACTGCCGGACTTTGCACTGACTGCAACATGTGTGCGCGTTCCGGTCATCAACGCTCATTCTGAAACAGCCTACATCCGTTTCGAAACGCCAGTCGGCCGCGAACAGGTTGTTAGCCTGCTCCGCTCGCTCGAGGACATCCTCGTTTACGACGACGGACCTGGCAAGGTCACCTATCCGACACCGCGTTTTCTCTCGGATCCGAACCAGGTTCATGTCGGCCGCATCCGCATCAATCCGGACGATCCATGCGGGCTCTGGCTCTGGCTGATTGCCGACAACATTCGCATCGGCGCCGCTCTGAACGCCATCCAGATCGCAGAAGCGGTCACCAACATGCAGGTGCAGTGACATGGCCCCGACAGTCATAAAGTTTGGCGGATCCAGCTTTGCGGACCCGGAAGGTTTCCACCGCGTTGCGGCGTACGTTATGAACGCACAGGCCCGCGGAAAGGACATGGTGGTGGTCGTATCGGCACCGCCCAACCTCACAGAGAGCTGGCGCAAGCTCCTCACCGACGTCAACCCCAAACCCAAGGAGCAAACCACAGGCGGCCTGTTGCCCCGTGCCGACACTGTGGGGGCCTATTTGCTGGCTGCGGCCTTCGATGCGGTCAATGCGCCATGCCGGGTGATGCCGGCAGACCTGCTGGGTATTGAAACAGATTCTGTGTTTTGCAATGCGACGCCCAAAAACATCGACATGAGCCGCGTGCGGCAGACGCTGGCCGAGGGTAAAATCGTTGTCGTTCCCGGGGGGCAGGCGCGCAGCCTGTCAGGCGACCTGACTTGGCTTGGTAAGAACTCTTCGGATGTCAGTGCAATCCTGCTGGCCGCATACTTGAACGCCGAAGCTTGCACGATTTGCTCCGACGTTCCGGGCGTTTTCTCGGCAGATCCCAACACCTACCCCGACGCACAGCTGCTCGAAGAAATCAGCTATGAAGATGCGATCGCGATGTCGATTTCCGGGGCAAAGGTTCTCCACCACCGCGCTATCGAAGTTGCCCGGAACCATGGTGTGCCACTCGAATTGCGCCTCAACCGGCCGCCGTTCAATACCGGCACCACAGTTGGACCAACTGGAAAAGCGCGGGCGGTCATTCCCGACCAGAAGTCAAAGGTGTTTGTTTTTCCGGACGCCGACACCCGCAGCTCTGCGCTTGAAGTCCTAGGTTCCAACAACCTTCCGGTCATCGATCTTGCGGAAGAAACCGGCGCGCCGGTTGTCGTGACCTGCGGTTTTTCAGACCCGGACAGGATCCTTCAAGAAGCCCGAATCTCCTTCAGTCGCACGGATCAAAAGATCCTCACGCTCCTCGTTGATGGCGAGATTGAAAGGACGCTTTGCCCGTCTCCGGATGCTCTCGAGGTCGTTGCCAGATCCCGGCACACCGTCCTTGCGCAAGCGTTTTGCTGACCGCCGAACCAACAGGAAAGGTGCAACACGATGTTCGATACCTACAAGCGCTTTGCCGCAAAACGGGGACAAAACCCGCCGTGCCTCAAGGAGACCATCGCTGCGATCAAGGCCGATGCGAAGCCAAGTGTCCATAGTCTTCTGGCAAATGCACAAAGAACCGGCCGGGTCCT
Organism: Roseibium hamelinense; assembly: GCF_007830545.1. GTDB lineage: Bacteria > Pseudomonadota > Alphaproteobacteria > Rhizobiales > Stappiaceae > Roseibium > Roseibium hamelinense. Next base: position 202,706 of record NZ_VLLF01000001.1, on the reverse strand, counting down.
TGTTCAGCCGCGCTGCGGGGTCGGTTGCCCCACAGAGATGACTGAACTGCTTAGATATCTGGAGACAAATTCAGACCCGGACATCCTGTCTCTGACAATCGATGCTCATACACGCCTGTTGCGTTTTGAAGTCCTCGACAGGGTGGTTGAAACCGCCCCGCAAAACCTGAATGGCTATCCGCTTTTGTCCCATGGCTGGGAAAAGACCCGCGCATTGAACAAAGCGGTCTCTACACCGATTGAGGTGCGCCATGGATCCCCGGACGGACGGCTCCTGTTTGCCGCAGCGATCGCCTCCGGGATCACGTCCTATGAAGGCGGAGGGATCGGCTACAACATCCCTTACTGCAAAAAAGTTCCGCTCGATTCATCACTACACTACTGGCAGGAGGTGGATGCTTTCGCGGGCGAGCTTGGGGCTTCCGGCGTCTCGGTTGACCGGGAGTTCTTCGGCACACTGACCGCTGTCCTCATCCCGCCGGGCATCTCAATAGCAATGTCCCTCCTCGAAGCATTCCTGGCCGCCCGCGAGGGGGTCCGGTGTCTTTCGATCGCCTACTGCCAGGGTGGTCACGTTGCCCAGGATGTGGCTGCACTTCGGGCGATCAAGAGCCTGGGCGAGCGTTATCTGCCCGAAGGTGTCGATGTCTTTCCGGTGCTGCATCAGTTCATGGGTGCATTTCCGGAGCGTCCCCTGCCTGCCAATTCCCTGATCGCACTTGGCGCCCTGACGGCAAAAATGGGCGGGGCAACCAAGATGATCAACAAGACCTCTGAAGAAGCGCTCGGCGTGCCGGTGCCGAAGGTTAATGCCAAGGGCATTCAGCTGTCGCAGCTGTTCAATGGCCGGGGGTTCGACAGCATTCCGATTGACGAGGGGCGCGTTTCTGAGGAGCAGGCCTGGATCGAAACCGAGGTTGCCGAGCTGATCTCGCCGATCCTTGCCCAAAGCGATCCGATCGCCGCCATCTGCGCCGCCTTTGAAAAGGGGACGCTGGACGTGCCGTTCTCAGCCAGCATGTACGCCCGGTCGGACGTGCTCCCGGCCCGCGACAGAGACGGCGCGATACGCATCTTACGGCCCGGAGCCCTGCCCTTTTCGCACGCCACAAAAGCCCGTCACATCCGCCAGCTCGAACGCAAAACGGCAAGCGCGGGCACCAGCGACTTCCACAAGCTGCGTGACGACATCCTGTACTTCGCGAAGGACGTCGCCCCCGAACTGCACGACCACACCTGACTCAGACTAGAAAACGGAGGAATAGCAATGAACACTGTCTTTCGCTCTCACGAGGCTCCTTTCCAGGTGCCGCGGACCGAGCTTGGCCGGCTCATCCTTGATGATGAAACGCGGGATGCCATGTACCGGGATCTTCAGGGCCTGACCGATCCCTTCAAGGATCCGCGCAGCTTTGCCGCCCAGGTCCGGCGCAGCCTGTCGACGATCGGCACCGGCGCATTGATGCAAATCCATGATTTCGCAACCGCGCCGGACAGTCCGGCCGTGATGCTGATCGACAACCTGCCGACCGATCGCGACCTTCCGCCGACACCATTGGACGATCCGTCTGCTTTGACGGGCCGTGCGTTTGTCGGCGAGGCGATGACCTACGGGCTTGGGAAGTTGATTGGCGAACCGATTGGATACACCACCGAAAAAGACGGAGATATCCTGCACAATCTCATCCCGGCCCAAGGCGCTGAGATGACCCAATCCAACCGCGGCTCCAAGACCTTTTTGAACTTCCACAACGATTGTGTTTACGACGAAAGTGGCTGGTTCCATACCTATAACGCCGATTTTCTCGTTCTCTACGGCCATCGTCCGGACAAGTTCGGTGAAGCGGAAACCATGTACATTGACGCCAAAACGCTCTGCGCGCTTTTGGACGACAGCGACATTGCCGAGCTCCGAAAGCCACAGTTCGAATTGGCCGCCCCCTCCAACTTCACGATGCTTCTCAACAACGGCGAAAAGATCTGGTCGCGGCTGGGCGCAATCATTTCCGGGCCGGAGGACTTTCCGGAAATTTCGGTTGCGGCCAACGGAACGCGCGGCACCAACAAACGCGCATCTGCTGCCCTGGAGCGTCTTCTCGCGTTCTGTGGAAGACCGGAGCACCACGTCTCCGTCCGGATCGGCTCCGGTCAGGCCTTGTTGATCAATAACCGCAAGGGCATGCACGCGCGTTCGAATTTCACACCGACCTTTGGTCCCGAAGAACGCTGGCTTTTGCGGGCAAATGTTCGCCGCGACACCTGGCCGATGCGCCATCGAAAGACCGACCGCTGGAATGTCTACGCCTAACACTCAAACCATTTGATAGGACCTTGTTATGTCTATGTTGAACGAACGGACCCGGGGAACACTGGAGATGGCCGCTGCCATGTTCCTTTCCGGCACACTTGGATATTTTGTCGTTGAATCCGGACAGGATGCTTTTAACGTCGTGTTCTTCCGCTGCCTGTTCGGCGCCATCTTCCTCGGTTTGTACTGTTTTGCCCGGGGGTTCTTTACGGATACCGGGCTGACCCGCACCACCCTTCTCATGACGGCTTTGGGCGGCGTTGCTATTGTCGCCAACTGGGTGTTTCTGTTCAGTTCCTACTCGATGGCATCGATTTCAGTCGCGACCGCAGTTTATCATACGCAGCCGTTTTTCCTTCTGCTGATCGGCGCTGTCGTGCTTCGCGAGGCAATTCCGGGCAACAAGGTCGTCTGGGTCACTGTTGCCTTTATCGGGGTGGTTCTGGTCAGCAACACCGATCTGGCGTCATTCTCGCTGTCATCGGACTATGTTCTGGGATTGCTGCTGGCTCTGACCGCTGCTGTTCTCTACGCGATTGCCACCATGATCACAAAACAGCTCAAAGGGATCCGGCCGCACCTGATTGCCTTGATTCAGGTCTCGATCGGCATCGTCATGCTGTTCCCGCTCGCAAGCTTCGGATCTCTGGAAGCGGTCACCAATGTCGAATGGGGATATCTTCTGATCCTTGGCGGCGTCCACACTTGCCTGATGTACATCCTGATGTACTCAGCGTTTCAAAAGCTTCCTACGCCTTTGATTGCAGTGATGTCGTTCATCTATCCGGTTGTTGCCATCGGAGTGGACTACATCTTCTATGACCAGTCTCTTACCTTGGCACAATTCGCCGGCATCGGCCTGATCATGTTTGGCAGCTTCGCGGTCAATCAGAACCTGCCAATCCTGCCAGGCCGGGTGGTTCCGCCCGCCCCTGCAAAGGAAGCGAAATAAACGTGCCGTGCGGCAATGCACTGGTCGTCGGGGAAAGCGCTGCTTTCTCCGGCGACACTTTCCGTTCACCTGAAGGTGCACTGGACCGCCTCGCGGTCTTTTCGGGTTTGAAACACCGCCGGTGGTACATTGCAGCCTTCGCAAGCCAGATCGAAAAACCGCCATATGCCGGTTTGTTTTGCGGGAAGACGGCACCGCTCGATCAGAGCTCGCGAGCCGGCCTAGAGCCAAAACCCATTGTCACCTTGATGCCGCCGGATCGCGTGACAATACCCCAATGGTTGGCAATCAAGGCGTTTTACGGGGAATGCGGCGCCAAGGGCGCGCCGCTCATAATTGGTCAATTGGCAACAGCACCGGCAACCCAGTCCCCCATCTGGCTCGACACGGATTTACGCCGCACCGCGTTTTATGCGGTTGCACCTTTCATCTTTCACGCCTTGACCTGACCATTTTTGCAATGCGGGCTTTCCGAAAGGCCCGCCTCTTGCCTCTTGGCCCGGACCGAGAACGCCAATCGGCACCACTGCCCTTTGACTTCCGAATGGTTCGCGCAACCGGGCACTGCGGGCGCCATAAAACGGAAACGGTCAGCACTGCATGGCACCGTCCAAACGGCCGAAGCCCACTCCAGCGCTGCTATGGCAGTCACTATCGCGGGCACATCAGGAATTGAAGGGCGAGCCCTAAAGCAATGTGCGGAACTCTTGTCCGACAGATCTGCAAAAATTACTCGCCCGAAGACCGGCTGAAGACACTTGAGTGCGTCACGCTGCTGAAAACCAGGACACTCAATCCAAAGGCAGCCGCCAGAAGAAAAACGCCGCCCAGGACCGGCGGGTATTGCATGGACAAAGGCTCCACCATCCCGCCTGCAAACGTGCCGGCTGCGATGCCGGAGTTGAAAGCCACAACGGCTATTCCAGATGCAAGCGTTCCGTTCCCGCCCTCAATCTCCAGCAATTCTGTTTGAACCAGTGTTGGCAGCAAACCGAAGCAAAAACCGGCACCGATCGCCAGCAGGAAGAATGACAGCTCTCCTCCGGCAAGGCCCGATGCGATCAAGACAGCTGCTTCAACACACACAATCGCGCAGGCCCTTTCCAGCCGTGCACGGGCAGCAAGGTACCCCGAAACCATTGTTGCCAGCACAACGCTGGCTCCGTAAAGCGCAAGAAACAAGGCAACCGGCCGGCTCGATACATCAACCAGCGGGGCGAAATAGGCGTAAAATGCAAAATGCCCGGTGATGATCAAGGCAAACAGTGTTCCGACACAAACAAGGCCACCACTCAAGGAGAATCGCGGCTCGCTTTTGTCTGTTGAAAATGCCCCGACGGGAACAGCGGGTGCAAAAGCGGCAGAACACACCACGCCAACGGCCGCAACGGCCATAGGCAACCGCCAGGAGGCAAGCTCCGCCATCGCCTCTCCGGCCGGAATTCCAAGCGCAAGGGCAAGCGCGTTCCCCATCAGGGCTTTCGCTACGGCACGCTCCGGCTGCGCACGTGCCGAACGGGCAGCCAACGCGAGCGCAAGGGGAAAAAACGCGGCATGAACCAGGCCGTTTGCAACCCGAAAACCGGTGTAGATAAGGATGTCGGGCGCAAATGCTGACGCAAGAGCCATGAGTGTGAAGGCAAATGACGCTGCCATGAATGCGCGCCTGAGATTGGACCGGCGCAAAATAAACGCCATTGGCAAGGCGAGCAAGGCGGTTGCAACAGCGTAAAAGGCCGAGCCCATGGCCGCCTCCGGCACGCTCGCCCCGAAGCCTTCGGCAATATGGTGAACAGACCCGGCAGGTGCCATCTCAACCGTAACGGCAAAAAAGATGGCGGACGGCAGCGCCAATTGCTCGGCAACCGCCGCCGGCCGAAAGCTAGAGGGCACGTTCATGCACCGGGAGTTCGGGGACGCGCGCCGGCAAAGACGAGATTGCCCTTTGGCTCAAAACACGAACGCTTAGGAGTGCGCCGGACTGCAAGGAGCGGAGTGACACGGAACCGTCCACTTCTCCCAAAAACACAGCGCTGCCAGGTTCGAGAACTGCGCTCTCCAGCTGGAAGCGCCCAGACAGCACGATGATTGTCTCATCGACCCCATGTCCTTCCGGAAACTCAAGTTCCCGCCCCCCTTCAAGGGTCCAGTGTTCAACGGATTCAGCGTCACTGTGCAGCATTCCGCGCCGTATAAGGCATGTCCAATAGTCATCTTGATCGACTGTTTTGAAGATCATTGCTGCGGCACCCTCAAATGAACCGAATAGAGTTCGGCTTCGCTGAGCGCACCGACGGCGGCCTCGCCTCCCGCTGGCACCAGAAAACACGCCGGTCCCTCAAGCGGACCATCGAAACCCGGAAAAGCGATGTTGGCTTTCCCCCGGTTCAAAAAGACGGCAATTTCATGCGTCCCATCACCGAAAAATGACTGGTCGCCCTGTTTCAGAACAGCGCGGTTCACACTCGTCAAAGGACCTGAGAAGATGCGCGTTGCATCGATGTTCGGCGTTTTGGTTAAGTCAAAAATATGCGCAGGCATTGAATTGCTCCCGGACGGAGACGCACCGGCCAATACCTCTTGGGTACGGGGTGTCAGCGTCTCGATAACCCACCAGTTGAGAACACCGTTTCCGGTGTTCTCCAGTCCATGCGTGTTGTCAGGGGGTGTCAGTGCGAGGGTTCCCGCGCGCACCGGGTGACGAATGCCGTTCAACGCGTATTCGCCTTCCCCGTCCAGGATCAGATAGATTTCCTCTGTCCGGGTGTGCCGGTGCTCCCCGCTCACAGCCCCCGGTGGAAGGGTTGCCCATTCCACCGCTTCTGTTGGCGACGTTAGGTCACGCCGCGTATAGAAGGCCTTCCACCCTGTTGCCCCTTCCGAGCCGTGCACTCCGATTACGGTTGCATGGCCTCTTGGGGTCCGGGGAGGAGGCACCAGACAAGGTGCCGGGGTCATACCGGTTCTTCCGAAGCAACCGGCGCGGCTTCACTGCCAGCAACCTGGGGTGCAATGGCACTTGCAGCCTTTGCGCCAAGTACGGCAACCAGCTTCAAGCCAGCGGAAATGTCTGCCTCAGTCAGATCATTGACGAAGACCGCATTGCCGATCCCGACCGGCAAGGGAAGCCTTTGCTTGCCGTCCCTATGACGGGTGGTATCTGCCAAGGCTTGCAAAAGCAGTCTTTGATCCGCCACGGGGTGAGACACAGGCAGACCCATTTGATGCATAACCCCGAAAATGGTCTCGGCCTGGTCGCGGTTGACGAGCCCCCTGTGCAGACCGATCGCGGTGGTCAACGCCATGTCAACATTCACTGCCTCACCATGCAAGAGTTCCGGAAGCGCCTTCATTTCAATGTTCGGGCTAAAGGTGTGGCCATAATCTACCAGGCGTTCCAGCTTGTGTTCCCACAGATTGGGCTCCAGCTCTTCCAGCATGCCGGCAATGGACCGGGCAATAATTTCGATCTCATAGTCCGTTCCCTCCTGGAAATGCGAAGCCAGAACGGTCTCCCCATGCTCTTCAAGCAAGGAAAAAAGGCGCTCGTCCTTGATCAGCGCGATCTTCAGGATCTCCGCCAGACCGTTTGAGATATGCCGCTTGTCCAAGGTGCCAAGGAACGACATGTCCAACAGATTTCCGACAGCTGGAAAATATGTGCCGATCTTGTTTTTTCCGGTCTTGAAGTTCGCACCTGTCTTGATGCCGACGCCCGCATCAACAATCCCCATCAAAGTCGTGGGAACCCGCACGAAAGGTGTATTGCGGCGATAGATGCTGCACGCAAACCCGACGACGTCGGTCAACACGCCGCCTCCAATCGCGATCACCGGCTCGCGGCGCCGATCGAGTTTGAAATTGTCGATGGCCTCCAGAACCGTCTCGACCGCCTGCCAGTTCTTGTTCAACTCACCGTCCGGCAACACAAGAAGACGATGTTCGGCCATATTGGTCTGCGCATAGGCCCTGATGCGGTCGCCATAAAGATCATTGACCCTATTGTCCGTGACGATAAGACGGCGAGCTCCGCTTTCCCCATCCACGAGTGCAAGATTGGAGACATCAAGAACATCTTTAACAATTTCAACGCTGTAAGCGACATCCTGTTGGGACTTAACAGTCCAGTTTTCGGCAATAGTCATAATCAGGCCTCCAATTTGCGAGGTTGGGAAAAAGAAAGGGAACGAAGGTAATTGTTTGAAGGAACTTCGACGTATCGCCACAGCGCCAAGGCGGCGACGAGGCTAACGGCGAATAGACCGGCAATAAAAACAACTGCGCCGGTAGGAGTAAGCTGCACCGGTCCGAGCCAGTTTCTGCCGACACCTAAAATGATGTCATGCACGAGGTACAGAGCGAAGGAGATCTCGCCCATCCGGACAGCCAAGGGGGATGCCAGCAGCGCTGGCCGCGAAGCCGTTTGAGCTGCTGCAACAATCAGCACCAGCACCGGCAGGACGAATATCGCATCGACTTGCCACAACAGCGGCACAAACAAACTGCCCGCATAGGAAAGTGCGACGGCCGCAAGTCCGAGCCATATCGGCAGGTGGGGCAAAAGGGCCTCACGTACCGCCCGTGCCGCCAGCATCCCGGCGACAAACTCCAACAACCGGACCGGCGGGAATGCATAAACAGACCAAACCTGGAGAATGGAAGCACCCAGCAGCGGAGACTGGGCATGATTTGACCCAAACACCTCGCCGGACGGCAACATCCCCGCGAGCAGCGGCATCGACAGGATGACGGCCACCAACCCCAGCATGACTGGCAGGACTGCTGTTTTGCGGAGCCGGTTTACCAACGGAATGGCAAACGGGAACATGGCGTAGAAAAACATTTCCGCCGACAAAGACCAGCTCGGATTGTTGATGCTAAAAAACGCCGTATCACGCGGGATCCAGGCATGAAGCAAGAACAGGTTTGCCACCGCTTCCCAGACCTGGGTGGCGCCAAGACCGGCAATTGCCAAAGCAACGCCATCCGGCGCCACATGAACCGTCCCGGCGTGTCGTCTTCCCGAAGTGACCAAGTTAAGACAAACCCGGACAGAACGAAAAAGAAGGTAACGCCGAACCAGCCTGCATTGGACAGCAGGAATTTCCCCGGCTCAACAAATCCGGCATCCCCCGCAAAAAACCGGTTCAAGCTGATATGAAACGCGACAACAAGAAGCGCCGCATACCCGCGCAATCCGGTCAGGGTGTCGAGGCGCTGTGCGGGTTTGACAGCACGCCCCCCCGTATCAGGTGAGTGGAATACTTTGGCCATGGCGGAAAAACTCCTTTGGGTCATATGTGTTGCGGACCTTTTGCAGCCGTGAAAAATTCTGTTTGTAATAGAGATCAAAAGAAGAGAGTTCGGACCGGTTGAATCTTGGGTCGTCGAGGTCCGTATCGCAGTAATTTATAAATGCTCCGTCCACAGTGCCGTTGGGCACAGGGACACCACCGGAAGATGCAAACATTCCGGCATAGGTATTTCGCGTCCACGCTATGTTTTCAGCGTCTTTTTCAGGATCATCCCAAATCGAAACGACCTGAAACTTTATGATGGAGTCACGCTGCGCCACGGCGGTGTCTTCGGGTGCGATGCTGTTGACCGCACCGCCATAGGAGGCAATCATCAAAAGCGCGACTGGATTGGTCATCCTGGGATCCGTCAGCCCGGCATATGCCGCGCTCAACATTTCATCGGTCCATGCCCGTTTGAGATAGGCCGACTTTCCGTCAAACCGCCGGGTCGGGTCTGGCCCCGTGAAACCGGCCCATTGTGTCGCCTGCATCCAGGGAACCCGCCGCTCTTGCAGAATAGCTGGGGCACCGACCCCGTCCGAGACGGCCTGGACATAACGCGCAAGCATTCCGGCCGCATCTTGCGCTGCGTCATCAACGATGGTGTCCATGGTGACCGCACCATTTGTCCGGTGCCAGGTCTTGAGTTGCGAAAACAACGCGGTCTCGGGAGCGTCGGGGGCGCTGTGCTTTTCATGCCATTTGGCATGATTGGTCATCAATCGCTTGAACGCTGCTTCATCCAAAGTGTCCCAGTTCCAGGAAACGGTACTGATCCACACATGGCGCGGCGGACGTGGCAAGGCGGTCTCCGGAGCATCGCCAATGGCTTGCGGAGAACGCAACCAATACCGGGTCGCAATACCGAAGTTGCCTCCCCCGCCACCGGTATAGGCCCACCACAAGTCGTGGTGCGGATCGTTTGGATCCCGGGTCCCGCGGGAAATGGCAACTGAACCATCTGCGCGCATATGGACCACCTCGACGGCATGGAGATGATCGACGACGAGACCATCACGGCGATTCATGCTGCCATAGCCGCCTCCAGCGATATGGCCGCCGGCGGCAACGGTCGGGCAATTTCCGGCTGGAACGTAAACGCCCCATTGTTTGTAGAGCAGCTGATAAACCGCACCAAGCTGGGCTCCGGCCCCCACTTCAAAGGCCTTCATGTTCGGGTCCCACGAGACCTGATTCATCGCGGACGTGTCGATGATCGCCGTCACTCTGCCGTTGGATACGAAGTCTTCGTAGCAATGTCCGCCACTTCGCACGGCTGGAACGAGGCCAGTATCGCGAATGAGAGCAACTTCGTGTGCAACATCTTCGGCGTTTTTCGGGAATGCAATCCGCTTTGGGCTGCCCTTCCAGCGCAGGTTTGTTCCCTGCCGCAAGTCGTCATATTGTTCCGAGAGGTCCGTTATCACCCTGTAGGGTTCGCTGGGACGGCTCCCAGAACCGGCCACTGAAGGCCTTAAAGATAAGCCACCGACCGCTACCGCACTGGCAGCACCCAAGAAGCCCCGTCTTGAGGTCCGTATCACTGTCACATTCCTTTTCTGATTGGTGAGCGGCAAGCCCCCGCTGCCGCTTCGTAAGGAAGATTCCCATCAGGCATGTGGATGAGTTCGAGTTGCAGACCGGTCGGTGAACCAAGGTACACCCAACGGTCTCCGGCGATGGGTCCGTCAGCGATTGTTTCCGGCTCTCCAAACGGCCGGTATCCTGCTTTTGAAAGTCTGGATGCAGCGGCATCGACATCGTCGGCGTGAAACGCAACATGATGACCGCCGGGTTCACTGTTTGCTGGCCGAACCGGATCCTGATTTGCTTTCAACACTGCCAAATTCGCGCCGGCGTGCCCGCGCAACACCACCCCAACGGCCCCAAGGGCCGTGATCCGTCTGACCTCTTTCATTTCAAACAGCGTTAGGAAGTCGGGAACAAGCACCTCGAACTCGCCCGTTCCCAGGAACACCATGGGTGTCAGTCGGTCCTCCGCCGCTTTTCGAATGAGCAAGCGCAACCCGCTAGCGGTTTTGACAAGCACATCTCCCCCGCCCCATTTCCAGGATTTGTGAGGCACTTCGGCTAGCCGGGCACTCAGCTTGGCCATGTCCGGACTTTCGATGAGCAATGCAAAGCCATTCTCGCGGCCAGCCGCACGGCATTCGCGACTGCCATTTTTGACGCGGTATTCGAACAGCTCGAGATTAGCGCCCCCCACATTCATTGCGGCGACCCGCAAGGAAGTCGCGCGGGTAGCGCCAAGCTTTTTTGCCATCCACCCAGGTTCAGGCTCTTGAATTGGGCCTTCGATGTAACACAAGCCCCCATCCAGCAGCCCCTGCACGGTGGCAACCGCTTGGTCGAGATCAGGCACAGTGAGACCGACATGGTCGATCCCAGCAGTCAGCATGGGAGACATGTGTTGTGTTCCTGGATCGATGTGGCCAAATCTAGAGTTGCGTTCCGCCTGTCGCGTCGAGCACCTGCCCTGTCACCCAACGTCCGTCGTTGGACGCAAGGAAAGAGACAACACTTGCAATGTCATCGGGCTGCCCAACCCGTCCAAGTGCGGAGCTTGCGGAAACATAGTCAATCGCATCCTGATTTCCGCGAAGCCATGATGCGTTGATGTCCGTATCGACAACACCTGGAGCGACCGCGTTCACTGTTATGCCACGCGGGCCCAGATGCTTTGCCAATGTGAAGGTGAACGTATCGATTGCGCCCTTGGTCATGGCATACGCAATGATCTCGGGGAAGGCTATGCGGGTCACGCCGGAGGAAATGTTGATGATCCGCCCGCCGTCTTCCAGCTCAGGCAGGGCATCCTTCACAATGAAGTATGGCGCGTTCATGTTGACAGCTTGCTGGATGAGATAGTCCTCTTCCTCAAACTCCTCAATGCTGCCACGCAGGGTCACCCCCGCATTGTTGACGATCCCGAACAACTTGCAGCCGGGCGCGGCCCCCTCCGCAGCCTTTTTGTACGCAGCCCAGAAAGTGGCCGCCGGGTTTTTCTCTGACAAATCAGCCTGAAAGACAAATGCCCTTCCGCCCTGCGCCTTGATTTCTTCAGCAGTTTTCTCGGCCTCTGTCGCGCTCGTTCCATAGTGCAGAGCGGTCACAAAACCATCTTCCGCGAGGCGGGTGGCAATCGAATTTCCGATGCCTCGGCTCGCGCCCGTGATCACGATGATCCGGTCAGAATTGGCTTGGGTCATTTCAAAACTCCTAATCATGTAGCGTTCGTTACACGGATAGCATGCATGTAGCGATCATTACAAGTTAAATCTGGGCAGTCGCATCGTTTTTTTTCACAGGGCGCTTCAATACTTTTTGGTGCAATGCACATTTATAATACTCATAATTGCATTAAGGCGTGAAGACCATTTTCCCTTGCACCCGGCTGGGCGCATGGGCAGCCTGTTTCAGGCTTTCTTGGAAATCGAACCGGCTTGTGTCGTGTGAAAGAAAAAACCGGGCCAAAAGGCCCGGTTTATGACATCCACCTGCTCAAGCTGTCGCCAGAACCCTGGTCTTTTCATGTGCCCACGGCCCGCGAAAACCAGTGCCGGGTTGATCGGTCCGCATGAAGCCGTGGGCGCCGAAATAGTCCCGTTGAGCCTGAATTACATTTGCGGTGCAACGCGAAGTGCGGGCGGTGTCGAAATAGGCCAGCGCCGCCATCAAGGCAGGGATGGGCTGGCCCGCTTGAATTCCCGCTCTGGCAACCTTGCGCAGGTTCGGAATGGTTTGGCTTAATTGTTGCGCAAAATATGCCGAGCGCATGAGGCTCTTTCCCGGCGCGCCGGCAAGCGCGGAGGCCATCTCGTCCAGCATCGCGGATCTGATTATGCAGCCGTTGCGCCAAATTCGTGCAACGCTTGCAAGGTCAATGTCCCAACCATTGTCATCAGCGGCCTCCTGAATCAATTGAAAGCCTTGAGTGTAGCTGATGATTTTTCCGGCAATCAGTGCCGCCTCGATATCCGCTATCGAGAGGTCTTCCGCACAAAGCTGTGCTCCAGAGCCGCTAAATACGAATTGACCATCCTTGCGTTCGGCCGGCCGGGCGGACAGGAAGCGAAAATCAACAGCGGCCGAAATCACACCGGCAGGCACTCCCAGGTTCAAGGCTTCAATCGCCGTCCAGCGCCCTGTCCCCTTTTGTTCGGCACAGTCGAGAATGACATCGAGCAGGGGCTTTCCTGTTTCCGGGTCTGTTTCCTTGAAAATTTTTGATGTTATCTCAATCAGGTAAGACTGGAGAGGACCGTTGTTCCAGTCCTCAAAAACGGCTCCTGAAGCGCGATAGCCAAGCTTTAGACCACGGGTGAGCAACCCGCTCGCCTCCGCGATAAGCTGCATATCCGCATATTCAATACCGTTGTGAACCGCCTTCACGAGGTGCCCTGCGCCGTCGTTTCCAACATGGGCCGCACACGGCAATGCACCGTACCGGGCCGCGATCGCCTCGAATATCGGTTTCACATGTTCCCAGGCATCGAGATCGCCTCCGGCCATGATTGCCGGACCGCGCCGTGCTCCGGCTTCGCCGCCGGACACACCCACCCCCATGTAACGCAACCCGATCGCGTCAAGCGTTTCCGCCCGACAGTTTGTGTCATGAAAGTTCGAATTTCCGGCATCGATCACGATATCCCCGACATCCAGATGCGGCTGCAAAAGCCTGAGCACAGCATCCACGGGCTCCCCTGCCGGAACCATCAGGAGAACCGTGCGGGGGGATCTCAACGACAGAATAAAATTCGACAGAGTCTGAACCGGATGAAGACTCTTGCGCATGGCACCGGCACTGGCATAGACACTCATTGCCTTGTCGGGGTTCTGATCCCAGATCGAAACCAGAAACCCTTTTTCTGCGATGTTCAGCGCCAAACTGCCGCCCATCGTTCCAAGGCCGATAATTCCGATGTCATTGCCCCGGTCCCTTGATCCGGAGTCGTGATAAAAAGACTTTTGTTCGTGCTGCACCGCACCCTCCAACTGATTGAAAATACGACTTCATTCAAATTTGATCGCGCAGCGCGCAAATGTGCTGCAGCAGAAATGAGCAAGCAAAAAAGAATACATTTTTCATCTTGCAGAAACGAAAAACGAAGTTACATTTCCGTCATGTAGCGATCACTAAATTCATACCATACGTTTAGCGATCACTACATTAAAAAAATGCAAATTCGCGCAAGACGCGAAAATGCCGCCCAAGATGGCTTGGACGCATAAAACGGAGGAAGAAAAATGGTGTCCAGGCTTGGCCAGGGCCGCAAGTTCATGATCGAGGACGCGCTCGAGGCAGCCACTCTGGTGTTTTGGCTGCATGGCTACGAGGGCGCATCCATCTCGGAATTGACCAAGGCGATGGGTATCAATCCGCCCAGTCTCTACAAAGCATTCGGATCAAAAGAAGATTTGTTTTTTAAAGTTGTTGACCATTACAATCAGACCCACGGGAATTTCATGTCCAAGATATTTGAAGAAGAAACCGATGGCCGGGCGTTGTTGCAGCGCCTGCTTTTAGAGGCAGCGGACCACTATCCATCCGATCAGTTCCCGGGCGGGTGCCTGGTGATCAGTGCCGCTGTGGCGGTGACGGAAACCAACAAACATGTGGCTGACCGTCTTGCGAGCATGCGCAACGACAACGTGAAGGAAATGGCAAGCCGGGATGGTGTGACGCCAGACATGGCGCGGTTTGCAGCCGCTACACTGCAAGGCATGAGCCAGCAAGCCCGCGACGGGGCTTCGCGCGAAGACCTCAGAACGATTGCAAAATACGCCATCTCGGCGCTCGACACCGCACTTTAGACAAGAACCAAGGATGTGCACCCGTTGCGGGAGTGCTGCTATCGAGGCGGGACGGAGTAGGTCGCCGTGGCATGGGCAACCAGATCCTCGTCTCCGTCCCCGGCGATCCCGCAATCGACAACAGCAAGCCGCTTGCCGAGCTTGAGGATCCGGCAGGTTCCTAAGAGATCTCCAGGACCGGGTTTCCTCAGAAAATTGATGTTGAGATTCGTGGTGACCGCAAGCGCCACCGGCCCGATATGTGCAAGGATTGCCACATAGGCAGCGAAGTCGGCCAGTGTCATCATGGTCGGTCCTGACACGGTGCCACCCGGCCTGAGATGATCATTGCTTGCTGTCAGGCGAACGACGGCCTCTCCGTCGGACACGCTATCGATGGTATAGATGCGCCCGCCCGCATGCATCTGCGGGAACTCTCTGTCCAGAAATTCAGTGATTTCCTCCGCAGTCATAACCGCTTTCATTGGTGCCCTCTTCTCCCGCCCGCAATCGGCTCCTTATTCCTTTGACGTAAGCGTCAAAATCAAATTCACACAAGCCGGAATTTGCCCGGGACGGTACGCCGCCCCTTGCAGCGCATGATCGGAAAGCCGGCACCTGGCCAGCCGCCTGTTAGACAGCCTGGTCTGTTCTCTTGTTTCAGCTTGAACCATTTCCTCGATTGTCCGGGCTCTCGTCACAAAGGAAAATCCAGTGTAAACCTCACGTCAAATCCGTCTTTTGACGACACATGAGGATCCCCATGACCGATTCTGCCGCTGCCGCCCCAACCCCTTCAGAGCCTCCTCTGGTTGCAACCTTGCTGCATGAAGGCGTGTTCCGGATTGTCATGCAGCGGCCAAAGCAGATGAACGCCCTCTCCAGCAAGATGATGGCGGCATTGTCAGCCGAACTCACCCGGGCCGCTGACGACCCTGAGATCCGTGTCATTTTGCTGGGCGCCGAAGGCAACGTGTTTTGCGCCGGGCACGATCTCAAGGAATTGACGGCAGCGCGGGCGGAAAGCGACCGCGGACGGGCGACCTATGAACGGATCATGCGCCAGTGCTCCGACCTGATGCAGCAGATCGTACGCCATCCCAAGCCCGTGATTGCAGTCGTCACCGGCGTTGCAACGGCTGCCGGTTGCCAGCTGGTTGCGTCCTGCGACTTGGCCCTGGCCACTGACACCGCCACCTTCTGCACGCCCGGCGTCAATATCGGACTGTTTTGTTCGACCCCGATGGTGGCGCTCTCGCGCAATGTCGCCCCAAAACAGGCCATGGAAATGCTGTTGACCGGCGAAAGCATCGATGCCTCGACGGCCAAGGAGTTTGGCCTGATCAACCGGATCGTACCGCGCGATTATCTCGATCAGGTTGTCCAGAAATATGCGGAAGTCATCGCTTCCAAATCGTCGCATACGTTGAAGGTCGGCAAAGAAGCGTTCTATCGGCAGCTCGAAATGCCCTTGTCCGATGCCTATAACCATGCGGCCAATGTCATGGTGGAAAACATGCTTGCACGCGATGCCGAAGAAGGCATTTCCGCGTTCCTGCAAAAACGCTCGCCGGAATGGTCGGATAGTTGAGGCGGCTGGCATCTTTTCACGCGTGTTGAAGAATCGCCGGGCTGGAGTTAATGTCTCCTAAGGTGTAGTCCACGCCTCCCCCCTCCGCTCGGGAAAGCAGCTAACCTGTGGGACAATAGCGACATCTAACCTGCTTGTTTGGCTCGCATAAGGAGGGACTGCGGTTTTGCCTGTAACAGGAGGTTCTATGCCGCTTTCTTCTCCAATTTATCGTTTGAAACAAAACGCCAAACGCCGCGCCCGTGCGGAGGGCTTACCTCTCCACAAAGCACTTGATCAGATCGCAATAAACGAGGGATTTCGGAGTTGGAGCCACCTTTCATCAAGTGAAGGGAGCCCAACTCCGGAACGGCAAATGCGCGAGAGCCTTACTGCCGGCGATCTAGCCCTGATCGGCGCGCGACCAGGCCAGGGTAAAACCCTGCTTGCATTGCGAGTTCTGCTTGAGGCTGCAAAAGCCGGTCAAAAGGAATCTTTTTCACACTGGAATACAGCCCGAAAGACGTTGCCCTCCGGCTCGAAAAACTGCGCGGCACATACCTCGTCGAAACGGGGACGGTCTCACTTGATTTCTCTGACGGAATTTGCGCGGGATACCTCGTCGAAAAGATGATGCATTCACCGCCGAACTCTTTTGCAGTCATCGACTACATGCAGTTGTTGGATCATCAGCGTCAGAACCCACCTCTGGTTGAGCAGCTAGATATCCTGCACAGGTATTGTCAGAAAAGCGGACAGACTATGATACTGATTTCCCAGATTGATCGCGCGTTCGAGGCAAGCGGAAAATCGCTGCCCGACATTCATGATGTTCGCTTACCGAACTCGACTGACCTCAGTCAGATTTCAGCAACCTGTTTCTTGCATGAAGGGCAGCACCGGATCACCCGAGCAAACAACATGTAGCAAAAAGCAACCAGAGACTATCCGGACCGGCCCTACAAGGCTTAAGGTCCCCTTTTTGAACCGGCCTGGATCTTCGCATGAACCACGACAGTTATTCAGATACCTACATCCGGCAGATCCTGGACGAGGTCAAAACAATCGCCATGATCGGGGCGAGCGCGAACAACGTGCGTCCGTCCTATTTCGTACTGAAATACATGCTCGCAAAAGACTATGAGGTCTGGCCGGTCAATCCCGGCCAGGCCGGCAAGGAGATTTTGGGCCAGACGGTCTACGCTTCGCTGGCGGATCTGCCAAAAGTACCCGATATGATAGACATTTTCCGGAATTCCGATGCGGCTGCCCAAATCGTGGACGATATAATCGCCACGAAGAGCCTTCCGAAGGTCATATGGATGCAGCTGTCCGTGCGCAATGACGAGGCTGCCAAGCGGGCGGAAGACGCTGGGATCAAAGTGGTGATGGACCGGTGCCCGAAAATCGAATACGGGCGGCTTTCAGGGGAAATCGGCTGGGCCGGAGTGAATTCGCGCACGGTATCGTCCAGGCGCCCTTCGCTCAAGGCCGGGTTTCAGCACCGCGGACTCGGCGCAAAACCCAAAATCTGACACCACCGCTGGCAGCGCAATGCACTGGACAATTCAGGCAGCGCCAGCTTCGCGCAATCCCCGCTCGCTACGGCTTGGTTAACCGGCACGAGGCACAAACGGGGACCGCAGAAATGTCTGAGCAGATTTTCCTCTTCACCGCCATGGAATGGACCCTTTTGGTGATGGCTGCTGGACTAACGACAGCCCTGGCGCTCTATGTCAAACCGCCTGAGAAGGGGTCGCCTTTCTGCCCGCGCCAGGAAAGTTGGTTTCGTGACGAGGCCGAGCCGCAATCAGGCCGCGATACCGCCCTGCAAAACCCTGACCGCAAAACCTGAAATAAAAATTTATTGTTTTTCAGCAGCTTACGCTGGAATCGCGCATCCGCTTTCACAGCCTCAGCATAGGCTTTGACCTTGCCTGACGCATCGGCCAATATGCCGCACAACCATGGCCCTCAACAGCAACGGCCTGTGAAAGCGGAGGTACAATAATGAACGACGGCGTTCCAGGTTTTTCAACTCTGGCGATCCATGCAGGCGCCCAGCCCGATCCAGCTACGGGCGCCCGTGCGACCCCCATCTACCAGACGACTTCCTTCGTTTTTGACGATGTCGATCACGCCGCTTCGCTGTTTGGTCTGCAGGCCTTTGGCAACATCTACACCCGTATCACAAATCCGACGACCGCGGTTCTGGAGGAGCGGGTTGCCGCGCTGGAAGGCGGAACGGCTGCGCTTGCGGTCGCTTCGGGCCATTCCGCCCAGCTCTTGACCTTCCACACCATGATGCAGCCTGGCGACAACATTGTCGCAGCCAACAAGCTCTATGGCGGGTCGATCAACCAGCTGAACCATTCATTCAAAAGCTTCGGCTGGGACGTCAAATGGGCCGACCCGGATGATCTGAATTCTTTTGAAGCGGCTATCGACGAAAACACAAAAGCAATTTTCGTCGAAAGCCTTGCCAATCCAGGTGGTATCATCACCGACATGGCCTCGATCAGCACCATTGCAAAGGCCAAGCGGATCCCGCTGATCGTCGACAACACCATGGCAACGCCATATCTGTGCCGCCCGATTGAGCACGGCGCCGATATCGTGCTGCACTCCCTGACCAAATTCATGGGTGGACATGGTAATTCCATGGGCGGTGTCATCGTCGATGGTGGAACGTTCGACTGGTCGGCAGACGACCGCTATCCGCTGCTGTCCAAGCCGCGGCCAGAATACCAGGGCATCGTGATCCACGAGACCTTCGGCAATTTTGCCTTCGCGATTGCCTGCCGCGTACTCGGCCTGCGAGATCTTGGACCGGCAATCTCGCCCTTCAACGCGTTCATGATCCTGACCGGCATCGAAACACTGCCCTTGCGCATGCAGCGCCACTGCGACAATGCCAAAAAAGTCGCCTTGCACCTGTCTGGCCATTCCAGCGTCGGCTGGGTGTCCTATGCGGGGTTGCCCGAAGACAAGTATCACCCACTCCAGCAGAAATACATGCCAAAGGGCGGCGGCGCAGTGTTCACCTTTGGCGTGCGCGGCGGATATGAAGCGGGCGTCAAGCTGGTGTCGAACACGGAACTGTTCTCGCATCTGGCCAATATCGGCGATACGCGCAGCCTGATTATCCACCCGGCCTCAACCACCCACAGGCAGCTGTCGGACGAGCAGAAGACCGCGGCGGGCGCCGGGCCGGATGTGGTGCGTATCTCCGTCGGTCTGGAGGATGTCGATGACATCATCGCCGATCTCGACCAGGCAATGTCAGCAGACTAATCAACAAAGCAAAAACAAAAAGCCCGCCGATCCGGCGGGCTTTCGCATTCGGCTTTCAATCCGTTCAAACAGGTGTCGAGACTGATCCGGGGCGCGCGAAATGCCCCTTCAGCGCCACCAAATACTCGATGCTGGCAGCCAGAACAAACACCGCAAACCCCTGATGCACCAGAGCGACGGCAAGCTGATGCATAGACAGTGTGCCGGTGTAGTTGCCGAAGCCGAGCAGTGTTGCAATTCCGAATACCATTTGAATGACCGTAAATGCCGCGATGACCAGCGCAGGCCGGCGCAGACGGGAGTTGCCGGTTGTCCGGTAGGTTCGCCACACAAGATAAAGCACCGCTGCCGCCAACAGATAGGCCGTCATCCGGTGCTGGAATTGCACGGTCATGACGTTTTCAAACGCGTTCAGCCACCATGGCGACATGGCCAACAATCCGGAGGGGATGATCTGCCCGTCCATGAGCGGCCACGTGTTGAAAGTGAACCCGGCATTCAGGCCCGCGACCAGCCCGCCCAAGAAGAGCTGCAGGAACACCAGACCAAGCACCATCCAGCCGGCCGGAAGGAGTGCCGCCTGATCGGACCGGTCAGGCGCAGGATGTGGCGCAAGCCGTCGCGCAAACCAGAACAGATAGGCGAAGATTATGAAGGCCAGCGTCAAATGGGTTGCAAGCCGGTATTGGCTGACGTCGGTGCGCTCCGTAAGGCCCGAGGCCACCATCCACCAGCCAACGGCGCCCTGAAGTCCGCCGAGAACCAAACCGAATACCAGCCACGGCTTGATCCAGGACTCCAACCGCCCTTGCGCCCAAAACACCACCATGGGCACGAAAAATGCGATACCGATGACCCGCCCGAGAAGCCTGTGTCCCCACTCCCACCAGAAGATGAACTGAAACTCCTCCATGCTCATGCCTTTGTTGATGAGCTGGTATTCCGGGATCTGCCGGTACTTTTCGAGTTCTTCTTCCCACTGCGCTTCGCTCAACGGCGGAATGACGCCGTGAATCGGCTTCCATTCCGTGATCGACAAACCCGATTCGGTCAGGCGCGTGGCACCGCCGACCACCACCATGGTCAGGATCAGCGCGCACACACTATATAACCACCAGCGAACGATTGTCCGGTCGCGGGCAATCTCGGCTTCGGTTTTCATCGTAGACGCAGTGTTGGCCGTGGTGATCGACATGAGAATAGCGTGCTTTTCCGTGGACGGGTTTGACGTGTTGCCCGGTGAGATATAGGTGCACGGCTGAGCCGGCAAGTCATTCCGCACCTTTGCGACACTTGATCGCTTGCGGGAAGAGAAAGGATTGGAGGATGGTTCCCTCGTTTCGAAAATTCATCGGCATGGTCGGGCTGGTCGTGTTTGTGATTGTCTATGCCTTCGTCGCCATGGTGATTGGCGATCTGAAACTGCAAAACGCAAACGGTTGGGTGACCTTCGGTTATTATGCGTTCGCTGGCCTCATTTGGGTGATACCTGCAGGTGCCATCATTTCCTGGATGGAACGCCCGTCCCGCAACAAAAGCTGACGGGGTCCTACCGGTCCGGTTTCAGGCAGGCCTAAGGCCAAGACCGTTCCGCAACCACGACACAGCCCGATAGGCTGCGAAAGGCACGCCGGTCAGATACTGCGCGACCACAGCCCGCTCTTGAAAACACCCGTTGAGAGAGACCCGAGGCAGCATCAGCGGCTGCCGGGCATGCGCTGATTGAAGAACACCCGGCCGGGTCGTCACCGCGGACAGGAACCCCGCCTCCCCGGCCAATGCCGCGTCCCTTTCGGAAACGGCATAGGCTTTGCCATAGGGGTAGGCGAAATGCCTCGGTTTCACGCCGGTTTGCTGTTCCAAACGATCAGAGCCAGTGACAATGTCCTCGCGTGCGTCCTTTGTTTCAAGGCGCGCCAAAGCATAATGGTTTTGTGTATGCGCGCCGATCGTTGCAAGCCGCTGCCTGCCAAGTGCACGCACATCGTCCCAGGACATCATGAACCGGGAAGATAAACCCGGCAGGTCATAGCGATACCGCTTTGCAAGATCGCGGACGATCTGGCGCTGCTCCATTTCGCTCACCTTTAACGTGAGGAGCCGGCACACCTGGGCATAGCACTGCTTTTTTTCCTGAACTGTTCGCGCAGGCAGCGGATTGCCGTCATCGGTGAGACGGATTTCCGCGTTTTCGCGGATGATTTCTTCGAGCGCGATCCACCAAAGTTCTGCGGTCTCGTCGATCAGACCACTTGCAACATAGACAGTGAATGGCGCGTCCAAATCCTGCAATATAGGCAGCGCGTGCTCGATATTGTCGCGGTAGCCATCGTCCAGCGTCAAAACCGCATAACGCTTGCGCGCATACCCGGCCTTCAAGAGATCGACCGCCTCACCGATCGGCAGGATTTCATATCCCGATGACCGGATCTGCTGGACGGTCTGCCGGAGGAACTCTGGCGTGATCTCAAGGTGCCGGTTAGGTTGGAATGCCTCCGTCCGCGGCGGGCAGACGTGATGCATCATGAATATCGCACCGCAGCCTTGGGTCAGGGGCGCGATTGCGCGGCTCACCCCTGTTGCCTGGAGGGCATTGAAACCAAAACGAAAGAACGCTTCGCGGGCCGACATAGTCTCTCAAAGTCACATCATGCGGGGCCGCAACGCTAGCACGCATTGTTTATATTTTATTGCTATTTCAGACAGGGTCCACCGCTCGAATGCACTTTCACCCAACCATATGGCAAAGCTGACGCTGTCCGACCCGATGTCCAAAGCCCCCTTTCCGCCCGATCATTCCGCAGTACCCGAACAGTCTTTCCAAGGCAGGGCGTTTGCGCAATTGCAGGCAGGACGGGTTCAACTCTTCGGTTTTCGCGAAATCGAGGGGCTCGAAGAGCTTTGGCAAGACCTGGAGACCAACGGCACCTGCGGGCCATACCAGCGTCTGGAGTGGATCCGCAGCTGGCTCACGACCCTCGGTCAGAACGCGGCAACACGCCCGGTAATGGTCAGTGTGCACGCAAGGGGCCGCCCGGTCGGCCTTCTGCCCTTGGCTGTGACCGCAAAAGGCACATTCCAAATTCTGACATTTGCAGGTCAGAACTACGTCAATCAGAACACCGGACTTTGGGCAGATAACGCGGAAGCCGAGTTCGATCCCACGGAACTCTTGGCTGCCTTGCGCGGACTGGCCGGAAAGATCGGGGCAGACCTTGTTCAACTGAACAACCTTGCAAGCGGTCCCGGCGGATCAGACAATCCATTATATTTGGCGGCCTGTATCCCGAGCGTTCATCCGTTGTTCGAGACGGCTCTGAGCGGGTCGTTCGACGAGCTGTTTCGGCAGACACACAAAAAGGAAAGCCGCAAGAAACTGCTCCGCAAGGAACGCGGCCTACGTGAAAGCGGGGCCTTTTCAATCGAAAAAGCGTCCAGCTCGCTCCAAATTGAAACCGCATTGTCGGCATTCTTTGCCCAGCGTTCGGCCCGCGAGAAAAACGCAGGCATCCCAAATGCATTCGGCAGCAAGGCCGAACAGGATTTTGTCCGCAAGCTGGCAAGCGAACCCGATATCGGAACTGCGCCTCTGTCGGTCTGGTCGCTCAATGTGGCTGGCAAAGTCCGGGCCGTCTTTCTTACGGTTCGAACGGCATCCCATCTCAGTGGCTATGCCATCAGTTTCTCCGAGGATGACTTGAGCGTCTACAGCCCCGGACTGGTGCTTTTGAAGAATGTTCTGCAGACCGAAATGCAGACCGGAGGTCTTTTGGCTCTTGACCTCGGGATTGGCGATGAGCGCTACAAACGAAGCTGGACCAATCCCGTTCAGCTTAAAGACCTGGTCTGTGCAACCTCGGCGAAGGGGACAATTGCCCTTACGGCTCTCAAAGCGCTTCAGGCCGTCAAGACCCGCGTTCGCCGGTCAAAGAAGCTCTGGCCGATGGTTCGGAAAATGCGGCAGCGGCTGGCGCGCAGCTCAAAATAATTGAATCAAGCGGCTTTGCCCGGTCCATTCGAGCCATCGTCGGTGAAACCGGCCGGAACCACCTCGACCCGGGCACCGGAATTGCGCGCAAGCAAGTCAGCAGCTCCCTGGAGGTCCTCGTCCTGATCTGCATCCCCAGCAGCAACAAACACCTGATCTGCGGCTGCCATCAACTTGGCGCCGGCAAGAGAACCATCGATCCGCCCGAGATCAAAAACCACCACTTCATATGTCGTTGCCAGCGCATCAAGCACTTTTTGGAACCGGCGCGACTCCGCGATATCGTCAGGAATGGCAAAGCGGCCCGATTCAATGATGTGAATGCGGGAACGGGCGTCCCGGTAAACACTTTCTGAAAAGACGGCCTTGCTCAGGGCAAGATCAGAAAATCCGGGCGCCCCTTTCGGATTTTCCATCTCCGGAAATGCCTCGACCAAAACAGCGGAGTAACCGTCTTCGGATGCTCTGCGCGCCAGCGAAAATGCCAGCATATGGGATTGCTCGGCATCATCGACGCTCAAGACAACGGTGCACCCGGCCACAGCCTTATAGACCACACCAGCATCGCGTGCGACGGGCTGCGCAGGTTCTGAAACACGGTCTTTCGAGGCTGCGGGGCTGGCAGAAGCCGCCACCCATTCGGGAGCAAAATTCCTGTCATACCCCGATGGATCCACGGCTTTTCGCTGCGCCGGCCGCGGCCGGTTGTCTTGCGACTGGATGGGCGCAGAAGGTCTCTCGGGCGGCTGTTTAGAACCGGGATCTGCGCTGTCTTCTGCCATGTCCGCAACATATTGGCGGGTGCGTTCGTGGCGATCAGCCTCTGTTCTGGGCTGGAAGTCCCCTGCAAAACCGGAAAATGAGCCGGTCATGCGGACCCCTGCACCCGCAAAACCGGGTGCATAAGACCCGTATGCCCCGGGCTGTGGTCCCGGCGCCATCTGGTTCATAGCAGGCTCTTGGCCGCGGGGCTCGGCAGGACCGCCGTAAGAGACCGGATAAAGCGCACGGCCGGATAAGAATGCCCCCATGATCACCCAGGCCGCCCCGATCAGAAAAGTTGCGAGCGCGGCCACCACTGTCAGCAAAAGGATCTTTGGAGAGGAGGGTTTCAGCGGAATGCTGGCCTCGGAAATAATGCGTGCATCGGCTGGCAGAACCTGCGCCCGGAGCCGCGAATCCGCTTCCCGGAACCGGGCCAAAAGCGTATCGAGCTGATCCGCTTTCGCATCGGCTTCACGCTCAAGCTCGGCAAGCCGGACCTGATCGGCATTGGTGCGCGCTGCGGCTTGTTTCAGTTGCTCCAGCCTGCGGTTCAATGCCTCCGCCCGTTGTTGGGCAACTTGTGCTTCGCTCTCAAGTCCTGCAGCGACTTTGCGCGCTTCGGAACGGATCTGATTGTTGTAATCGTTGAGCTGTGACTGCAGGGCCCGCAAAGTCGGATGGCTGGGCAGCAGTGTGATCGACTGTTCGGCGATATTCGACTGGATCTCTACCTGCCGTTCGCGAAGGCGCTGGATCAAGGGCGATTCCAGAACGTCGGATGCGCTTTCAAGCGACCCGCCCGTGTTCAACAGCTCGCGGATCTGGTCCGCCTTGGCTTTTGCCTCCGCACTGGCGGCTTCAGCGGCAGAAACCTCGGTGCTGATTTCCGTCAGCTGCTGCTGGCTCAAAGTGATGTTTTCCGAGCCGAACAGCAGGTCAGCGCGGGCTCTGAAGTCCGCCACAGCCTTGCGCGCGCTTTGCACTTCCTGGCGCAGTTCCCGGATTTGTGGCTCAAGAGCCGAGGCCGCCTCTTCGGTCGATACGCGCTTTACGCTGGACTGCAGCGCGATGTACTCGGACAAGATTGTATTGGCGACCAGAGCCGACAACTCGGCATCGCGGGCGGTATATTGTACCGCAATCACCCGCGAACCATCGAGCCGGAACACCTCCAGATTTTCATAGTAGTGTTCAAGGACCCGGTCTTCGGCGGAATCGCGTTCACGGCTTGCAATCCCAATCATGGCCAGGGCATCGCCCAGGAGACTTCCCCGTCCCTCCGCGTCAAATTCCGGAATGGCTGCCAGGTCGAGACGCTTTGCGACCCGCCGCGCAAGATCACGCGACATTAGAAGCTGAACCTGGCTCTCCACTCCTTCAGTGTCCAAAAGCGCGCGTTCTTCTTCAGCCCCGCGCGTGGAACCGGGCAACTCAGCATCCTTGCTTTCAATCAGCAACCGCCCCTCGGCCGTGTATTTCGACGGCACGATTTGCAGGGCCAGAAAAAGACCGCCCGCGACAACAATGACGAGCGGCAACAACCAGCGCATCGCCTTGCCGAGGGTTTTCAGCAAGCCCCCCAAATCCAGCGCCATGTCTTCCGCATTATCCGGTTGTTGGGACAAACCCATTGCCATCCACTCCACTTGATGGACCAACAATGACAAATTAGGGTAAGCGATCGGTTAAGCCGATGTACAGCTCCGAAACTCGGCAGTTAATTCTTTCATCGTCAATTCTCACATGTAGAAATTACCGAAATTGACCACATTCACCGTCGATTAACCATGACTTGCGATGTTTAGGCATGTGTCTGGAGAGTCGCGGATGTTTACGAGAATTTGCCTTGTCCTTGCTGTTTGCCTGGGCCTCGCTGCTTGCAGCGGGTATCAACGCCCGCCCACGGCATTTCATGAGACATTGACGCAGCCATATCGTCTGGACTCAAGTGATCGCCTGCGCATCATCGTGTTTGGCCAGGACGACCTCTCAAACACCTATGTAGTTGATCAAGCTGGATATATCTCTTTTCCGCTGATTGGCAACGTCGCCGCGCGCGGCAAAACACAAATTGAACTGGGCAATGAAATCGCACGCAAACTCCGCCAGGGCTTCCTGCGCGATCCGGATGTGTCAGTCGAGGTGGATACCTATCGTCCCATTTTCGTAATGGGTGAGGTGCAAAATGCAGGCCAGTATTCCTATGTTGCAGGCATGACCGTTCAAAATGCGATTGCAACGGCGGGTGGATTCAGCGCCCGGGCCCAACAAGCAGACGTCGATATCACGCGCCAGATCAACGGCGAAATCCTAAACGGACGTGTCCCCATTTCGGACCCGATTCGCCCCGGCGACACAATTTACGTGCGTGAACGCTATTTTTGAGGCCGCACAGGATTAACCGCAAAATCATTTCCCTGTCATAAGATGCTGGTGTTCGGCGGCGAGGGTTCTAGAAGAAACCCCGACGCCCGCACAGGGAGCGCATCATATGACCCAGGAGCCTCTCCGGATCATTCATTGTATCCGGTCACCGGTGGGCGGTGTTTTCAGGCATATAAAGGATCTGGCCACCAACCAGATCAAGGCAGGCCATGACGTAGGCCTGATTTGCGACAGCACAACCGGCTCGGATTTTGACAACCGGCTGGTGGAAGCCCTGCGGCCTCACCTGACGCTCGGTCTTGCTCGCTTCCCTATGAAACGCCAGCTCACCCTGCAGGATTTCAGGGCGACCCGCGATCTTTATCGGCACATTCGCGATTTGAAGCCGGACGTCTTGCACGGGCACGGCGCAAAGGGCGGTGCTTATGCGCGAACGATAGGCACCTGGCTCCGCCTGAAGGGCAATAAAGTTTCGAGGCTTTATTCTCCGCATGGCGGCAGCCTGCACTACGATCCGAACCGGCTTGAAGGCAAGGTCTACCACACGATCGAGCGGCTGCTGGGCCGCGTCACCGACGGGCTGATTTTTGTCTCCGATTATGAATACGCCGCCTTCGAAACCAAGGTCGGTCAGCCGCGCTGTCCGGCCCGCGTCGTCTATAATGGTCTTCTGCCGGACGAATTCCAGGCCGTTCGTGCTGATGAAAATGCTGCGGATTTCGTCTATATCGGCATGCTGCGCGATCTGAAGGGGACCGATCTTTTCATTGATGCGCTCCACAACATCAAGACGAAAACGGGCCGCGCGCCACGCGCGCACATCGTGGGAGATGGGCCGGATGCCGCGCGCTACCGCAACATGGTCGACCGGCTCGGCCTGAGCGAGCGGGTAACATTTCACGGCCCCCTGCCCGCGCGCGACGCATTTCGCCTGGCCCACACGGTGGTCGTTCCATCCCGTGCGGAAGCGATGCCCTATGTCATTCTGGAAACCATCGCCGCGCAACGACCGCTCATCGCGACGCGTGTCGGCGGAATTCCGGAAATCTTTGGCAAATTTGCGTCGCGCCTGGTTGAGCCCGGAAGCGCAGGCAAGCTTACATCAGCCATGGAGCGCAACATGCAAGACCCAGCGGCTGCGCTGGACCTTGCAAAGGATATGCGCGGTTGTCTGGCCGAAACGTTCTCCGCAGAACACATGAGCGAGCGCATTACATCACTCTATCTTGAACTACGTGGTCGTACGCTAGACGCCCCTGCCGGAACCTCCGACACTGCCCCAAAGGAAAAGCTTGGCACGCATACTGCATATGCTCGTTCCAGCAATGAATAACAAAGACAGTGTACATGCGATCACCGGATTCTGAAGAGCTGGACAAATACCCTGCAGGGCCGGTTGACCTCGGTCAACGGCTGCAGTCCGGCTTGCCACAGCCGGACGACACGCAACCTGCATTTGGGCCGAGCGCCTCAACTTTGTACCGGCTGCGCGGTATGGCCGAAAAGCCGAAACGCACACGCGGAGGCTTGAGCGACGAGGCGCTGGAAATCGCCCAAAACCTGGGTGACAAGAGCGTTTCAGAACCGGTATTGACCGGCTCTGTGCGTGCTGCCGACATTGCCGTGATTGTCCTGACCGGTGTGGGCGCCGCCTTTACCGATGCCGGATCGGTTCCGCTTGATATCGTACACGGCGTCGCAATTCTGGTGGCGTCGGTTTTCGCGCTTGCGTTTTTTCAAGCCGCTGATGCGTACCAGATTTCGGTCATGCGCCAGGGCCTGTCTCAATTTGGACGCATGGCCGCGGGCTGGACCCTGGTCTTCGCCATGTTTGCGCTGTTGCGTACCAGCACGGGACTCGGTTCCGCTTTGGAACAGTCCTGGCTCGGCGCGTGGTATGTTTTGGGTCTGTGTGCCCTCCTGATCCTGCGGCTTTGCGTATTCCGGCTTGTGCGCCATTGGATGCAGAGCGGGCACCTAGAACGGCGTGCGATTATCGTCGGCGGCGGAACGGCAGCTGCAGAACTCATTCACGACCTGGAAGCCCAAGCCGATAACGACATTAAAATCTGCGGGATCTTTGACGACCGCGCCAATGACCGCTCGCCGCCGGTTGTTGCCGGTTATCCAAAGCTCGGCAACATCAGTGCCCTAGTGGAATTTGCCCGCCTCGCCCGGATCGACATGTTGATTGTCTGCATTCCGCTGCGCGCAGAACAGCGTGTCTTGCAGCTCCTGCGCAAGCTTTGGATCCTGCCTGTCGACATCCGTCTGTCCGCCCACACCGACAAGGTCCGGTTCCGCAACCGTGGCGCGTCGTTCATTGGCACCGTGCCATTTGTCGATGTTGTGCAGCGGCCGATCACCGACTGGGACATGGTCGCCAAACGGGTCTTCGACCTGTTCTTTGCGAGCCTGGCGATCCTCATGCTGTTTCCGCTGATGATCGCGGCAGCAATCGCCATCCGGACCGACAGCAAGGGCCCGGTGATTTTCCGGCAGAAGCGCTATGGGTTTAACAATGAGATCATCGAGGTCCTGAAATTCCGCTCAATGTATCACGAGCAGTCGGATCCCGACGCCAAAAAGGTCGTGACAAAAAACGATTCCCGCGTGACCCGTGTCGGCCGCATCATTCGCAAAACCTCTATCGACGAGCTGCCGCAACTGTTTAATGTCCTTTCCGGATCGTTGTCGCTTGTCGGACCCCGCCCCCACGCCGTCAACGCCCACACCAACGAAACCACCTGGGACGAGGTCGTCGATGGCTATTTCGCACGGCACAAGGTCAAACCCGGCGTTACCGGCTGGGCCCAGATCAACGGCTGGCGCGGTGAGGTCGATACGCCGGAAAAAATCCAGAAGCGGGTCGAGTGCGATGTCTATTACATTGAGAACTGGTCGATCCTGTTTGACCTGCAAATCCTGCTTCTGACACCTTTCCGGCTACTCAATACGGAGAATGCCTATTGAGTATTGCCACCGCCACCGTTTTGAGTACCGGCGAAAGGCGTCCCCCGGTTTACAGCGTGAGAGCGTCGAGCCTCGGCAACGCGGTGCTGTGGCTTGCCGCATTTTCCTCCGGCTTCGTTATCCGCGAACCTGCGCCATACGAGCTTTTCATGGTGGGGGTCCTGTTCATCTGGCTGCTTTGCGGGCTCAAGCTGCGGCCCGAATTCGGTCCGCTGATCATTTGCATGATGCTGTATTCAGCGGGCGGCATCGCAGCTGTCCCGCTGGCGGACAATCTTGGCGATGCCGCGCTGTACATCGCCGTCACCGCGTTTCTCGCAGCCACGTCGATCTTCTTTGCCGCCGTGATCTGCCAGGATCCAAGGCGTTACAAACCGATCCAGAACGGGTATGTGCTCAGCTCGCTCTTTGTCGCCCTCGCCGGGATCATCGGCTACTTCCAGCTGCTGCCTGGCACGGACTACTTCACGCTCTACGACCGGGCGCGCGGCACCTTTCAGGACCCGAATGTGTTCGGGCCGTTTCTGGCACTTCCGACCGTGCTGTTTGTTCGCAGGCTCTTAACAGAGAACCTGAGCCGGAACCTGATGACCCTCGTGGTCTTGCCGATTCTGATACTGGGCATTTTCCTGAGCTTTTCGCGAGGTGCCTGGATGGTTGTCAGCGTCGCGACCATCATCGTCTACTTGCTGGCCTTTTTGACAGATCGGAATCCAATGCACCGGTTTCGAATGCTTGTCTTGGCCGTCCTTGGCTGCGTAGGGCTGATGGCGCTGCTTGCCGCAGCATTGTCGATCGGCACCGTCGCCGACATGTTCGAGCAACGCGCCCGGCTGGTACAGGATTACGATAGTGACCGGCTCGGGCGTTTCGCGCGCTATGTACTCGGCTTCGAGATGGTCATGGAGCGCCCGTTCGGCCTCGGCCCGCTCCAGTTCAACAAGTATTTTCCCGAGGACGAGCACAATGTGTATCTGAAAGGGTTCACCACCTATGGCTGGCTCGGCGGGGTCACCTTCCTTGTTTTCACCCTATGGACGATGAGAAAGCTGGCGCCGCTCGTCTTCAAAATGCGGCCGTGGACGCCGTTCGTACAGTGCCTGTTCGCCGTCATGGTGGCGCATGCCCTGCTTGGCCTGATCATCGACACCGATCACTGGCGGCATGTCTTCATGATGTATGGCGTGGCCTGGGGCTTTATCGCAGCAGACGCCCTTGAAACCCGGAAGCGCCATAAGATGTGGAGCCTTGCAAGGGCACAACAATCTGGCTTGCACGCAGGGCCCGAACCGGCTAGGTAGGGTCCGTTCGGGCAGTAGCGCAGCCTGGTAGCGCACTTCACTGGGGGTGAAGGGGTCGTCGGTTCAAATCCGGCCTGCCCGACCAATTCTTCAACGGACCTGAGGGCGCTGATTGGGGGTGTCGTTTCGATCCGGCACTCACAAGGGCATTCCTTTTGTCTGTGACTACCAGCGCCAGGGCGTATTGAGCCACTGCGCGGATACAAATCTCGCGTTTACCAAAGCCCCCCATCCTCTTCCGCTACGGAATATTTGTGATGCGCTTGCGGATCGGGTCTTGTATAACCCCTTGAAATCCGGTTCAGGCGATTGTGCTGCATACACTGCGGCGCGCCCGAAGGAAGACCAATCATGAAAGCATCGTTTTCTCTTGTGATCCTTTCGTGTTTCCTTGCTTTGGCTGTTTCAAATCGTGTTCTCTCCAGCCCCTTAAAACAGCCGGTCGTTGTTACCGCCTATCCGGATATTCCTCCCCTTGTATCAAAGGACACGCCGGGTCAGGGCTATGCGACCCTGGTGATCAATGCCGCATTTGAACGGGCCGGTGTTCAGATAGAACTCGTCTGGCTTCCGTGGAGGCGCGGTTTGGTGGAGATGTCATCGGGGCGAATCGATGGATCCTTTCCTTGGTTCTTTAGGACTGAGCGAGCGGAAAACATGCACTATTCCAACGCTTTCGGATCCGAAGCCATCGGCCTTTATGTCCGCGCTGACAGGGATGATCTGAGGCATCTGTCAAAGCCCAAAGACTTCATTGGCGAAACAATATGCATCCCCGTCGAATATGCAGTTCCCCATCAGTTGGAGAAGCTGATCCAGAGCGGCGAAATCCTGCGGGAAGAAGCTGATATCATAGAGAGCTGTGTAAAACTTTTGCGCCACAACCGGATCGACGGCATGATCCTGTCAGATGCCTCAAACAAGGAAGAAATCCTTGGCGATGTACTGCAAGGCGTTTCGCTAGATCGTTCAGACATCTTCCTTCAGCCTGAAACCTATCATCTTATGGTGCCCAAAACGAACGAACGAGGCACCGCAATTATCAAGGCTTTCAACAAAGGCCTCGCCGATCTGCACGCCGACGGGTCACTTGAACGGTTCGCCCGGATGACCGGCCTCCCGATGACCGCTTTGCCCGCACGCCAGCCATCTCAGGGAAACTGACCCCTGGTTCCGCCCGCCAGCGTCAGGTCTTACATGGCTGGAGCCGCTTCGATCACACGCTGATGGTCCGGTTTGTCTGCTTGCGATTGCACAAGGGAGACAGGAACAGGCCGAATTGGCGGGCTCAACCGAGCATGTCGCCATACGCAATCAAGCCACCTGCCGCTTGTGATCCTCCATCCGGCCGATGAAGTCTGACAGCCAGGCGATCTCTTTTAGATAAACTTCCATGCTGAGCGAGGCGAGCTCAAGCAACAACTCCTGCGGGTGTTGCTTGTCAAAGCCGTTTGCCTTGAGGAAGTCCTCATATTCCGCGCGCAGCGCCTTGGGGATCGTCATGCCGGTCTCATCGAATGGTTGGATCTGGAGCCGCGTGACAACCCGGTACAAACACGCGTTCCGAAAAAACTACGCGTTGCCAGCCTCCGCCCCCTATTGTCAGCTTTGTCATTTCCTCGCTTTCCACATAGTTCAAAGTCGAAGGAAAAAAGCTTGTGCAGGGCGGCGCCTAGCGAACATGGCCTGCATTATTGACAGTTTTGTCATGTCCCTGCCAATTACAAGAACTACGCGTTATGGTTAAGATCCCCATGTTTTGAAAGCGCTGATACACAATGAAACGATCCATTTTCCCTTTGTCTTCTGCACTTGCCATTGTGTTATCCACAGGCACGACTGGTCTTAGTGCAGAAGTGGGCCCGCGCCCGGCCTACCTCATTTCAAAAATGCAGCCCGGCCCCTTGAAGGAGAAACTGGAAGGCTGCGCCGGTGCGCCTGTCGGCAAAACGCTGTTTTCCATCGGACATCGGGGCGCGCCACTGCAATTTCCAGAGCATACGGCCGAGAGCTACCGCGCCGCCCAGGTCATGGGCGCCGGGATCATTGAGTGTGATGTCACCTTTACCAAGGACAAGGAACTGGTCTGCCGCCACGCGCAAGACGACCTGAACACCACAACCAATATTCTGGCAACCGGGCTTGCCGGCCAATGCACGCAAGGCTTTGAACCCGCTCAAGGTGACACACCCGCCAGCGCGGAATGCCGGACTTCGGACATTACGCTGGCAGACTTCAAAACGCTGAACGGCAAGATGGATGCGGCCAATCCGTCTGCGGCGACGGTCGAAGACTATATGAACGGGACCGCACAGTGGCGGACCGATCTTTACGCCAGCACCGGAACCTTGCTGACCCATGCCGAGTCAATCGAGCTGATAAAGTCTCTCGGGGCAAAGTTCACGCCGGAACTCAAGAGCCCGTCTGTAGAAATGCCCTTCGATGGTTTCACGCAGGACATGTACGCCCAGAAACTGATTGATGAGTACAAGGCCGCCGGCATACCGCCGGAGGACGTCTGGCCCCAGTCATTTAACTTGAACGATGTTCTCTACTGGATAGACAACGAACCGGAATTTGGCAAGCAGGCCGTCTTCTTGGAAGGCCGTTATGCGCTGGATGGTTTTGACCCGTCCGCGCCTGAAACCCTGTCCCCGACCATGGAGGACTTGAAGGCGGCCGGGGTCAACTATCTTGCTCCGCCGATTTGGGTCTTGCTGACGCTTGAAGAAGGAAAGATTGTGCCGTCGGCCTACGCCAAGGCCGCGAAAGAAGCCGGACTTGAGCTGATCAGCTGGTCGCTCGAGCGCTCCGGGCCGTTGGACAGTGGCGGCGGCTGGTACTACCGCACCATTGCCGATGCGATCGAAAATGACGGTCAGATGTATGAGGTTGTCGATGTCTTGGCTCAAGACGTCGGGATTGCCGGACTGTTTTCCGACTGGCCCGCGACGACGAGCTACTATGCAAGTTGCATGGGATTGAAGTAACGGCTTTGTCGTCTGATCAAAAGACCAAGAGAGCGTCGGCAGAAAGGCCGACGCGATCTCGGTTTCAACGCACCTGATCCAGAATGCGCTTGCATTCGAGCAGCTCGAAAAGTGTCGATTGCAGC
The DNA here is from genome assembly GCF_007830545.1 of Roseibium hamelinense. GTDB lineage: Bacteria > Pseudomonadota > Alphaproteobacteria > Rhizobiales > Stappiaceae > Roseibium > Roseibium hamelinense. The sequence continues at coordinate 168,944 of NZ_VLLF01000001.1, read as the reverse complement.
CGGCGAATGTCTTCCTTCGACAGAGCCTTGTCACTCGCAGTGACCGTTTCCGGATCGGACTGGCCGCGCAGCCGCTCCATCAAACGAAACCCGCCGGATTTCGCTGGTGCGGTCTTGTCGACGGGAGGGTCCGGCAACAGCCCTCTCGGCAAAGGCTCGTCGGTTTCGGGCGCCTCTGCAGCGGCAGGAGCGGTTTCCGCGGCCTGCGGCGGTGCCGTAACTTGGACCGGTTTACGCGGCTCGGCGTTTTTCTCATTCAGGCCTGCCAAAACCTGCACCGGAAGCCCATCGGCCTTCCAGACCTGCATCACGAACCGCGGCCCCTGCTCTTTCAGGATCCGCTGCACACCTTTTATGGTATACCCTTCACCATAAAGCAGGTGCCGGATACCGCGCAGAAGCTCGACATCGTCTGGACGATAGTAGCGGCGGCCGCCCCCGCGTTTAAGTGGCTTGATCTGGCTAAACCGGGTTTCCCAGAACCGCAGCACATGTTGCGGCAGGTCGAGGTCGTCTGCGACCTCGGAAATCGTTCTGAACGCGTCCGGGCTTTTATCCTGGGAACTCATGCTTGTTGGGTATTATCTTTATGAGTGGCGCTCGGTCAGAGCATCATTGATGCGTTGTTTCAAGACGTTGCTGGGCTTGAAGACCATAACACGGCGTGGCGAAATCGGCACTTCTTCGCCAGTTTTCGGGTTCCGGCCAATTCGCTCACCCTTGGAGCGAACAACGAAGGAGCCAAAAGAGGACAGTTTCACAGCCTCCCCGGTGACCAGACAATCAGAAATTTCTGAAAGCACGCGCTCTACGAGCTCCGAGGATTCGGTGCGAGACAGCCCCACCTTCTGGTAAACCGCTTCACACAAATCTGCTCGGGTAATAGTCTTGCCGCCCATAACCCCTCCTTGGCGAAAGTATCGATCTCGCTGAAATTGCTAGAAAACTGCCGTGGGGAGCTACGGTATTGTTTCTGGGGGGGGCGGTCAACAGGAAGTAGGGCCCGTAGCACTATTATCAATTCTGAACACTCATACCGAGAATTCAGAAACACCTACCACCTCAGCAAAATCGATCCCCATGTGAAGCCGCCGCCCATGGCTTCCAGCAGAACAACGTCACCCGGTTTCACCCGGCCGTCCTTGACTGCGGTGTCGAGCGCCAGCGGAATGGAGGCGGCCGATGTATTGCCGTGATCCTGAACGGTGGTCACCACCTTTTCTGCGGCAATACCGAGTTTTTTTGCGCTTGCATCAATGATGCGCTTGTTCGCCTGGTGGGGGATGAACCAGGTCAGGTCGTCCGATGACAGGCCCGTCGCGTCAAAGGCGTCTTCGATGACGTCGGTGATCATGCCCACAGCATGCTTGAAAACTTCGCGGCCTTCCATGCGCAGATGACCGGTCGTTTGCGTCGAAGACGGGCCACCGTCGACGTAGAGTTTTTCCTTGTGCCGTCCGTCGGACCGCAGATGGGATGTCAGCACGCCCCGGTCGGACATTTCCCCGTCGCTTTGCTGGCCTTCGAGAACGACAGCGCCTGCGCCATCGCCAAACAAAACGCAGGTTGTCCGGTCTTCCCAATCAAGGATCCGCGAAAAGGTCTCGGCACCGATCACCAAAGCCCGCTTGCTGAGCCCCGCTTTAATGTAGGCGTCGGCCGTGGCAAGCGCATAAACGAAGCCTGAGCACACCGCATGGACGTCGAAGGCCGCGCCATGAAAAATCCCAAGTTCTGCCTGGATCGTAACAGCCGTCGCCGGAAAGGTGTTGTCCGGGGTAGCGGTTGCCAGGATAATCGTGTCGATGTCCTGCGAATCAACTCCGGCACTCGACAAAGCGGCCTTTGCGGCCTTTATGCCGAGATCGGACGTCATTTCGCCTTCGGCGGCTATATGGCGCCTGCGAATGCCGGTCCGCTGCACAATCCAGTCATCGGATGTGTCGACGATCTTTGACAGATCGTCGTTGGTCATACAGTTTTCAGGCAGATAGCTGCCAGTTCCGATTATGATCGATCGGGTAACGCTCACAAATCACCTGTAGAAGTGGTCGCGGTCTCGCCGAAGCGGCCGCGGTGGTAGTGCACAAGGTCCTGCGCGATCTTGTGGGTCAGTTCGTTGCGCACCATGTCATAGGCAAGATCAATTGCGGCCGCATACCCTTCGGCATCCGTGCCGCCGTGGCTCTTGATCACAATCCCATTCAGACCCAGAAAAACGCCGCCATTGACCTTCCGCGGATCCATCTTGGCCTTGAGCAGATCAAACGCGTTCTTGGCAAAGAGATAGCCGATGCGGGACATGAACGTCCGGCTCATGGCAGACCGAAGATATCCGCCGATCTGTTTTGCGGTGCCTTCAGCGGTTTTCAGCGCGATGTTCCCGGCAAAACCTTCCGTAACAACCACATCGACGGTCCCCTTGCCCAGGTCGTCGCCTTCGACGAATCCGGCATAATCGATCGAACGCAGCGGCGTTTCACGCAGAAGCCGTCCTGCAGTGCGGACCTCTTCAAGGCCCTTGACCTCCTCGACACCGATGTTCAACAAACCGATGGTCGGGCGCTCAATACCGAACAGAGCCCGTGCCATTGCGCCGCCAAGAATGGCAAAATCGATCAGTTGCTGGGCATCGGCGCCAATTGTTGCCCCGACATCGAGCACGACAGATTCGCCGCGCGAGGTCGGCCATATAGCGGCGATCGCCGGGCGCTCGATATTCGCCATGGTGCGCAAGCAGAATTTTGACATGGCCATCAGCGCACCGGTGTTGCCCGCAGACACCGCAACTGCCGCATCGCCGGTCTTCACGGCTTCGATGGACCGCCACATGCTGGACCGCCACCGCCCCTGGCGCAGGGCCTGGCTTGGTTTGGTGTCCATGGCAATCGCGATATCGCAATGCTGGAATGTCGAGGCGTCGCGCACACGCGGAAACTTGTCGAGCAACGGTTTGACGACTTTCTCGTTGCCGAAGAGCTGAAAACGAATGTCGGGATGGCGGACAAGCGCGATCTCGGCTCCGGGAATGACCACTTCGGCACCCGAATCCCCGCCCATGACATCCAAGGAAATTGGAATGGTTTTCGCCATCAACCAGGTCTTTTGAAGTCTCGTTCAGAATGAGCTGCATATAAAGGCAAATCGCGCCGAGCCCTAAGACGGGTGCGTAGAAGCCACGAAACGGGGGCGAACATACCTGTTTCGCCGCGCGACACAACAGTTTTCACAGACAGCGCACCGGCTTTTGCCCGGCGGTTCACGCCTCACCCTGCGGCTTCAGCTTGGCGAGCGCTGCAAAAGGCGACGGCGTTTCGGCATCATCCGCCTCAGTTTCCTCTTGCGGCGCTTCAAAGGCCGCACCGGGCTTGCGCGGAAACGGATCTATGGAAAGCGCAAGCTGTTCACAAATGACAGCTCCCAGATCAATCACCCCGTCGATCATAACGTCCGGCGGGTCGAGTGATTCCAGTTCAATCTCGATTTCACCGTCGGCATTCAAATCGCGCGGTCTGCGGGTCTTGCGGGCCACCGCCTCGAACGTGCGGTCGACCTCATCCTCCAGCACGGTGTCAAAGTCTTCCAGGCTCACCACACAGCGCTGCACGATGTGCGCGCTAATCTTACCGGAGACCCGGGCTCCCGCCTTTTTCCACGGAGCGATGGTCAATTCGGCTTTGAGAGACTTCAAATCCGCCAGACCATAGTCCTTGGCAATCTTTTTGAGCGCCGCCGCTTCCGGCTCTACGACCAGTGTCTTCGTGGCGTCTCCGAAACGTTCGGCGTTGATTTTGTGTGAAAACGGAAAGTCTCGAGTGCTCATGCTTTTGCTTCTTGGATTGCGCGTTCCCTGGCCGGCTACGGCGCACCGGCAGAGATGAACTCTTGCGGGTCGGGCCACCTGAATGTGCCTGACAGCACGTCCTTAAGGTCCTGGGCAGCCAGGTTCCTGTCTGCCTGCAGCATGTACTGTGCCAGCGCCCGTTGTGCAATCGGCTCTTCCGCGTCAGGGTAGACGTTTCGGCCGACGGCTGCTTCCAAGCCGTCAAGGTCCCCTTCATTCAACAAGGGAGAATAGGCATCGGCCCGGCCGTAAAACGCTTCCCCCATCACTTTGACTTTTTTCGGAACACGCGTGTCGGTCACGCCCATCTCGCGCAATGAGGCGTCCATGTCGGCGAAAAAAAGGTCAAAAACATTCTGGCCAAACTCCGCTACCTTTTTATCTTCGCCCTGAAGGCGGCGGAAAAACAGAATTGCATGAATGAGGATCATGTCATACCGGCCATCGATTGTGTCGGGCACAACATTGTCGGTGTAAAAAACCGGCTGCCGCGCTTGAGCCACGATCTCGACATAGACCTTGTGTTCAGCATCGTGAGAACGGCGGCGGAAAAGGCCGAAGACCATTTATGACTCCCTACATGTGGTGTTGCCTTGTGCCCTAACCCACGTTAGGGACGTTGCCAAGAGACCTTTGAGACCATGGCCGGGTTGAAGAACCGGCGCTACAGGAAGACACAAATGACGCTGAAGGCCCACGCTGTAATCATTCCGCTTCTCGTCAGCCTGCCATTGGCCGGATGCTTTACACAGACCTACACCCACGGGCATGTGATCACCAACGACATGCTCTCCCAAGTCCAAGTCGGCTCCAGTAAAGAAAATGTAGAACTTGTTCTAGGAACGCCATCAACCACTTCAAGCCTGAACGGCGAAGCCTACTACTACATTTCACAAAAATCCGAGACCACAGCGTTCCTCGCGCCCGACATTGTCGACCAACGTGTTGTGGCAGTCTATTTTGACGAAGACGGGTTTGTCCGGGACCTTGGAAACTATGGCATGGAGGACGGCAAGGTCGTCGACTTCATCACCCGGACCACCCGGACCGGTGGCACGGATTACGGCTTCCTGACGCAAATATTGCGCGGTGCTGCAAACCCGGGCCTTGGACTTTAGGCGTTTTTCGCAAGCGACATGAGAAAAGCCCCGGATCATCTCCGGGGCTTTTTTGTTGACTGCGCTAATCAGTGGGCCAGAACCGCCAAGAGCAAGAGGGCTACGATGTTGGTGATCTTGATCATCGGATTGACGGCCGGACCCGCAGTGTCCTTGTAAGGATCGCCAACCGTGTCGCCGGTCACCGATGCTTTGTGCGCCTCCGACCCCTTCAGGTGGGTCGTACCGTCCTTGTCGACAAAGCCGTCCTCAAAAGACTTTTTGGCATTGTCCCAGGCGCCGCCACCGGCCGTCATCGAAATGGCGACAAAAAGGCCGGTCACGATCACGCCAAGCAACATGGCGCCCACGGCTGCAAACGCATCGGCCGGCGTTGCCACGGCCCGCACGATGAAAAACACCACGATCGGCGACAGAACGGGGAGCAGCGAAGGCACGATCATTTCCTTGATCGCGGCCTTGGTGAGCATATCAACCGCCCGGCCATAGTCAGGTCGTTCGGTGCCCGCCATGATCCCCGGCTTTTCCTTGAACTGGCGCCGCACTTCCTCAACGACAGAACCGGCGGCGCGCCCGACCGCAGTCATGGAGATGCCGCCGAACAGGTAGGGCAGCAAACCTCCAAACAGCAGCCCCGCCACAACATAAGGGTTCGACAGATTGAACAAGGTTCCAACATCGATGCCCTCAAACACAGACCCAGGAGCCGCGTTGGCAGCAAAGTACTTCAGATCTTCGGTGTAAGCGGCGAACAGTACCAGTGCGCCCAGGCCCGCAGAGCCGATCGCATAACCCTTGGTCACCGCCTTCGTGGTGTTGCCAACGGCATCGAGCGCATCTGTTGTGCTGCGCACCTCGGCCGGAAGGTCGGCCATTTCGGCAATGCCGCCGGCATTGTCAGTCACCGGGCCGAAGGCATCCAGCGCAACCACCATACCTGCAAGCGCCAGCATGGTGGTCACCGCGATCGCAATGCCGAACAATCCGGCCAGCGAATGAGCCACCAGGATGCCTGCGATGATGATGATCGCCGGAAGCGCCGTTGCCTCCAAAGACACTGCAAGACCTTGAATGACGTTGGTGCCGTGCCCCGTAACAGATGCCTGGGCGATGGAACGCACAGGACGGAAGCCGGTCCCGGTGTAATATTCGGTCACCCAAATGATCAAACCGGTTACGACCAAGCCGACCAGGCCGCAGTAAAACAGGTGGCGGGCCACAAAAGTGGTGCCGGAAGTGGTGGTGTATTCGGTCCCCTGCCCCAACCAGAAGAAAGTAATGATTGCCAAGGCGACCGCGGAGAGCAGCGCTGTTGCAATGAACCCTTTGTAGAGCGCGCCCATGATCGATTCATTGGCGCCCAGCTTCACAAAAAAAGTGCCGATGATTGACGTTACAACACAGCTTGCACCGATCACCATCGGTAGCAGCATTAGCTCGATCGCTTGCGCCCCGGAGAAGAAGATCGATGCCAGAACCATGGTTGCGACGACCGTTACCGCGTAAGTCTCGAAAAGATCCGCCGCCATCCCTGCGCAGTCGCCAACATTGTCGCCAACATTGTCTGCGATTGTCGCTGGATTGCGCGGGTCATCTTCAGGAATTCCGGCCTCGACCTTGCCAACAAGATCACCGCCAACGTCAGCGCCTTTGGTGAAAATACCGCCGCCGAGACGGGCAAATATCGAGATGAGAGAGGCGCCAAAACCGAGCGTAACCAATGCATCGATAACGACCCGGTCCGTTGGTGCATAACCCATTCCGGCGGTCAGCACAGCGTAGTAGACCGCGACGCCCAAAAGCGCGAGACCGGCGACAAGCAGGCCCGTCACAGCGCCCGATTTGAAGGCTATTTCAAGCCCGGCGGCCAGCGACTGGCTGGCAGCTTGGGCGGTACGCACGTTGGCGCGCACCGACACCATCATGCCGATGAACCCGGCGACACCGGAAAGAACGGCGCCGATCAGAAAACCGATGGCTGCAGTGCCCGACAAGAGCACCCAGGCAAGAACGAAGACGACAGCGCCTACGATGGCGATGGTTGTGTATTGTCGGGTCAGATAGGCTTGCGCCCCTTCCTGGATAGCACCGGCAATTTCCTGCATTCTCGCATTGCCGGCATCCGCTGCCATCACCGACTGAATTGCCCACGCACCGTAGGCAATGGACAACAGCCCACAGACGATGATCACCAAAAGCTCGCTCATAGTTCCTCCCAAGTCTATGACGAGCTGTGGTTAATTGTGTTTGTCAGCTCGCCCCAGAGCAACCGGTCACGTGACCGGAGCATCGACAGGACTCACGATAGCAGCAAACTTTGCTATGGCGTCAAGTGAGCTTTACAAAATGGGCAAATATGACCAAAAGTCAGACAAAGTTGCGGCGCAGCATATTCGTTAGCAATTGCAATATTACAACCACCCAATACTAAACAGTTGCAACGCCTTTTCTTTCATGGGTGAGCAACCACACCAGCAGCGCAAGGCACAGAATAACAAAAGGAAATACCAGCCAGTTGACGGTAGACCAGCCGAATGCATTGAGCAGTGCGCCAGAGGAAAAAGAGGCTGCTGCCACGAAGCCGAAAACCAGAAAGTCATTGGTTGCCTGAACCATATTCCGCTCTTCTGGGCGGTATGTGTCGGTGAGCATCGCTGTTGCGCCGATGAACCCGAAGTTCCAGCCAAGTCCAAGAAGAATCAGGGCCACCCAGAAATGAGCGAGCTCAATGCCCATCAGGGCAACGATCGAACAGCCCGCCAGAAGCGCCAGTCCAATCGCCACAATCCGCTCCTTTCCGTAGCGGGCGATCAAATTTCCGGTGAAAAAGCTTGGGCCGAACATCGCCAGCACATGCCATTGAATGCCAAGCGCAGCATCGGTTTCGGACAGGCCGCAGCCAATCATGGCGAGCGGCGTCGCTGTCATGACGAGGCTCATTAGCGCGTAGGAGCAGATGCCGCACGCTGCAGAAACGATGAAGCGGGGCTGACGCATGATCTGTGCTAGCGGACGGCCTTTTTTATCGCTAGTTTTTGGTTTGGGCGGCTTTGGAATCTGCAGGAACGCAAGCAGGCACAAGGCGATCAACGACAGCCCGGCTTGAGCCAGATAGGTTCCGGCAAACAGGATCGGAGAAAACAGGTCCTTGGTGGCGATAACCGTTTGCGGACCGACCACGCCGGCAAGAACCCCGCCCGCCAGAACCCATGAGATTGCCTTGGGCTTAAAGGCCTCACTGGCAGTATCGGCTGCCGCAAACCGGTATTGCTGCACGAATGCGCCCGCAAAGCCGCCCAACGCACAAGCGAATACGAATAGAGGCAAAGCGTCCTGGAACACGGCGTAGGAGGCCAGAACCCCGGCAAGAACGCCAAGGAGCGCTGCCCCCATGAAACCAAACCGGCGGCCATAGCGCCGCATGATCATGCCAGCGGGCAGTGTTCCAAAGGCGGTTCCCAGAACCATGGCAGAAACCGGCACTGTGGCGAGCGCCTTGTCTTCGCCCAGCATCATGTAGCCAACCAGCGGTCCAGTCGCGATGACAATCGACGCCGACGCCCCGCCTATGGCCTGCGCCAGCGCGAGCAACACGGCATTGCGGCGTGCAAGGCGGTCGTCAATCAAGGGTGACATATGGGTGGTGGCCGACATTCAAAGACTCAAGGCAGGCTTAGGACGGCCCCTTGACTACACCACAGCGCGGCTCACGGCAGCCCCAAATTACCAGGGAGAGGCGCTTGAGGCCTCAAAAATGCAGAAATCCCTTCGGCCCTGTCGCATCAACTGGAACACCGTCGTCGAGCAAGACCACTTGGCCAGACCCTTCGCGCACTTTGCCAATCCGGCTGACCGGACACTGCGCGGCCTCGGCTGCGAGCCGGAACGCGTCGGCTTTTTCAGCGGGAACGGCTGCAAGGATCTCATAGTCGTCGCCGCCGTTCAGGCAGCCGAGAAAGGCGGCAAAGTCTGCTTTGCGCAGCTGATGCATGGCAGGCGAAAGCGGAACCTGATCCAGTCTAATCTCAATATCGACATTTGAGGCTGCCGAGAGATGCCCTGCATCAGCAAGCAGGCCATCCGATACATCCATGGACGCCGAGGCGTATTCGGCAACAACAGGTGCCAAACGTGTGCGCGGCTGCGGCAGAAGATACCGGTTCAGAACATGATCTGCCTGCGCGGATGAGAAGCCCCCCCGCGACGAAAATCCCTTGTCCAACCGAACCTTGAGGCCAGCTGCCGCATCCCCGATCGTGCCGGACACAAACAGCGCATCGCCGTTTGACGCACCCGACCGGCGCACAGCACGGTTTGTGGGCACCTCTCCAATCGCCGTTATGGAGACCTGAAGGCCATTGCCCGACCGGATCGTGTCACCCCCATAAAGCACCAGATCAAACGCGGCTTGATCCGCGCTGAGCCCGCAGCAAAACCGCTGCATCCATTCCGCCGTCCAATCGCGATGAAGGGCAATGCCAAGAAGATAACCGCGCGCGGCGGCGCCCTTGGCGGCAAGGTCAGACAGATTGACCCGAAGCGCCTTGGCCGCGATCGCCTCGGGTGGGTCTTCAGCGAAAAAGTGTACGTCTGCTGCGAGAATGTCCTTGGTCAGAACCAGGTCCATCCCGGGGCTGGGTTCCAGCACGGCAGCATCATCTGTCAAACCTGCACTGCCCGGATGATGCGCAAGCGGTGCAAAATAGGTCTTGATGAGCTCGAACTCTCCTGGCCGCTCCACGGCCATATCAGGCTCCGCCGTCTGCCTTTGCATTGCCCAGGTCTGCCTCGCGCAGATCGTGGGCAAGACGGTCCAGCACCCCGTTTACAAGACCAGGCTCATCACCTTCAAAGAAGGCTTTGGCAACATCGATATATTCGGTGATGATCACTTTCGGCGGAACATCCTTACGGCGCAAAAGCTCAAAGGATCCGCAGCGCAGAATGGCGCGCAGCAAACTGTCGATCCGCTTAAGCGGCCAGTCTTCAACCAGCGCCTTGTGGATGAACGGATCGATCAGCTTTTGGTCCGATACAACGCCGGAGACGATGGATTTGAACCACTGCTCGTCAGCTTCGCGATATTGCTCGCCGTCGAGTTCCTTGCCCAGCCGGAAGGCGGTGAACTCGCTGATGACGTTTGTCATCGGCACTTCACCGACATCCATCTGATACAGCGCCTGAACGGCCGCAAGGCGGGCCACGCCGCGCTTGTTCGCAGGCTTAACGGATCTCGGTTGTGATTTTTCGACCTTTTCGGTCATGTCAGGTCATACTCCCAGGCGTTCGCGCAGCTGGATCATCTCCAGCGCAGCTTGTGCTGCTCCGCCGCCCTTGTTCTTCTCGCTCACCCGGGCGCGGGCCCAAGCCTGCTCTTCGTTTTCAACTGTCAGGATACCGTTTCCGACGGCCAGGTCGGCATCAATCGCAAGATCCATGACCGCACGCGCGGACTCGTTCGCAACAATATCGTAATGGGATGTTTCGCCCCGGATGACACAGCCAAGCAGAACAAACCCGTCGTAAAATGTGCCATCACCTTCCATGGCTGTCAGGGCCATGGACAGCGCTGCCGGAATCTCCAAGACGCCTGGAACCGAAATCCGCTCATAGCTCGCGCCGGCGGCTTCGATCGTCTGAATCGCACCTTCCGCCAATGCATCGGCAAGATCGGCGTAAAAACGGGCTTCAATGATCAAAAGTTTTGGTGCAGCTGTCATGGGATCCAATCAACTTCCTTAAGGCCGCGAGAGGAACCATGCCCACCGCGATTTGTCTAGCCTGATTCCCGCACAGCAGGCCTGCGCGGGGCACAATCACTTATTCTGGTAAATCCGGAGGCTCTGCCTTACGCCTGCTTTGCAAATTCCGCAAGCCGCGCGGCATATCTGGCCATCATGTCCACTTCAAGATTCACCTTGTCGCCGACATTACGCTCCGACCATGTGGTCACATCCAATGTGTGCGGGATCAGAAAAACGGAAAACAGGTTCCCGTCGGCCTCATTCACCGTCAGCGATGTGCCATCTAGGGCAACCGAGCCTTTTTTGGCAATGAAACGTGCCAGTTCGGCAGGTGCCTCAAACTGGAAATAGACACTGTCGGGATGGTCTTCGCGTTTGGTGATGGTCGCCAAGCCGTCAACATGGCCAAGGACCAGATGACCACCCAGCTCGGCTCCCATTGAAAGTGACCGTTCGAGATTGATCTTCATGCCAGGTGCCCAGCGGCCAACTGTCGTCAGCGCGAGCGTCTCTGCACCCGATTCCACCTCGAACCAGTTACGGTTGTCCCCCTTGCCCTTGGCAACAACGGTATGACACGGGCCGCCGCAGGCGATCGACGCGCCGATATCGATCGTGTCCGGGTCGTAAGTCGTTCCAATGCGGGTTTTCAGGCCGGCCGGGATTTTTTCGACACTCTGGATCTCGCCGAGATCGGTTACAATGCCAGTGAACAAGATTAATCTCCACGCCGTCTGAGATACAGGTAGCGGTCATCGCCTAGGCAGCCCGCGTCGATCCGTGCGAATGTGGGATCTGACAGCACAGCGTCAAGTTCCATGCCGGCAAGCGCTGGAACGCTGCCTTCCCCCAACTCGATATTGCCGGTGACAACGCATAGGTCGTCGACAGCCCCAGCCTCCAGGAAAGCGCGTGCGACACGTGCCCCGCCCTCGACCATGACCCGTGTAATTCCACGGGTTGCGAGCGCCCGCAAGGCCGTCTCGATCTCGATATGGCCGTTGTTTGCCGGAACCCGGATCACGAGCACCCCGCAAGCGCTCAACGCCTGGACACGGTCAGGGTCCGCATCATTGCCGCAAATGAGCCAAACAGGCACCTCCGGGCTCGTGCGGGCCAGTTTCGAATTAAGCGGCAAGCGGGCTTCTCGGTCCAGGACCACCCTCACAGGAGACCGTTTGGCCATGCCGGGAAGGCGGCAGGTCAGCTGCGGATCATCGGCAAGTGCCGTGCCAATACCAATCAGAATTGCATCATGGGTCGCCCGGAAGCCGTGGACATGACGCATGGAAAGATCGCTTGAAATCTTGACCTGTCCGGCGCCCTTTTTGCCGATGTACCCGTCCCTGGAGACAGCAAGCTTCAAAAAAACATGCGGCTTTTGCATGGTGATGCGCGACGTAAATCCGTGGTAAAGCGCCTCGCAGGCCGCCTGATGCACGCCGACGGCCACATCGATACCAGCATCTTGCAGCATCTGAACGCCCCGCCCGGAAACACGCGGGTTCGGATCGCGCATTCCAATGACAACCCGTTCGACGCCGGCGTTGATCAAGGCAAGGGAACAGGGCGGCGTGCGTCCGTAATGCGAACAGGGCTCCAGAGTGACAAAACACGTTGCTCCCATCGCCTGATCACCGGCGGCACGCAACGCATTGACCTCCGCATGGGATCCGTTTGCGCTGCCCGGCGGCGACGTGACACCCCGTCCGGCGATGACCGGCTGGCCCGCCTCGTTTTTGCGGACGATCAGACACGCAACCGGCGGGTTGGGCCAGACCTTTCCAAGGCCGCGGCGGGCAAGCCGCTCTGCTGCGGCCATGTATCGAAGTTCGGTGGTGGCATCAAAGGTCATGGCAAGAAATATGCAAAAGGACAGAAATCAACGGAATGGGTCTAAAGGTCTTGCACCGGCTGTTCCTCCGGGCCGCTCAATTCATCCAGCAGCGCCTCGAAGTCCTTGGCTTCCCGGAAGTTTTTATAAACGGAGGCAAACCGGACATAGGCCACATCGTCAATGCCCTTCAGGCCTTCCATAACGTGGTTTCCGATCATTTCTGCAGGAATGTCGCTCTCGCCCGAGCTTTCAAGCTGACGGACAATGCCGCTGACCATCCGATCGATCCGTTCAGGCTCAACGGGACGCTTCCGGACAGCGATTTGAACCGAGCGCATCAGTTTTTCGCGGTCGAACGGGACCCGTCGGCCGGATCTCTTGACCACCATCAACTCGCGCAACTGAACACGCTCAAAGGTCGTAAAACGGCCGGCGCAGGTGGAACACACCCGGCGCCGGCGAATGGTGGTGTTGTCCTCGGTGGGGCGGGAATCCTTGACCTGGGTATCTTCCCCACCGCAATAAGGACAGCGCATTTACATCTCCAGCAAATCAGCGGCTCGTCATGAGCCTTATGCCGGGTATATCGGGAACCGGTCCGTCAGCGCAATCACCTTGGTCTTCACAGCCGCTTCAACATCGGCATTGCCCTCTTCCGGATTGCCGGCCTTGAGCCCGTCAAGCACTTCGCTGATCAAGAGCCCGACTTCGCGAAACTCAGCCACACCGAAGCCGCGTGTTGTTGCTGCCGGCGTGCCAAGACGGATGCCGGACGTGACCATCGGCTTTTGTGGATCGTTCGGAACACCGTTCTTGTTGCAGGTGATGTTGGCCCGGCCGAGCGCCTTTTCCGTGTCGCGGCCCGTCAGCTCTTTCGGGCGCAGGTCAACGAGCATCAGGTGTGTGTCTGTGCCACCAGAGACGATTTCAACTCCGCCGGAACGCAGCGTTTCTGCAAGAACCTGTGCATTTTGGCGGACGGACTTGATGTAGGACTTGAAGCTCGGGTCGAGCGCTTCACCGAAGGCAACGGCCTTTGCAGCAACCACATGCATGAGCGGCCCGCCCTGAAGCCCCGGGAAAACAGCCGAATTGATCTTCTTGGCAACGTCTTCCTTGTTGGTCAGCACCAAACCACCGCGCGGGCCGCGCAGGGTCTTGTGGGTCGTTGTGGTTGCAACGTCCGCATGCGGGAACGGGCTCGGGTGTTCACCGGCTGCTACGAGACCGGAAAAATGCGCCATATCGACCATCAGGTATGCACCGACCTCATCGGCCACTTCGCGAAACTTGGCAAAGTCGATTTGGCGCGAATAAGCGGATCCGCCGGCAATGATCAGCTGAGGCTTGTGCTCGCGGGCAAGTGCGGCCAGCGCGTCATAGTCGATCAGGCCGGTATCGGTGTCGAGACCGTATTGAACCGCGTTGAACCATTTGCCGGACAGGTTTGGCTTGGCGCCGTGGGTCAGATGCCCGCCTGCATCCAGGCTCATGCCGAGGATCGTGTCACCCGGCTTGATCAGCGCGAGGAAAACGGCCTGATTTGCCTGGCTGCCCGAGCTTGGCTGAACATTCGCGAATTCACAGCCGAACAGTTTTTTTGCACGATCGATTGCCAGCTCTTCTGCAATATCGACAAACTCACAGCCACCGTAATAACGCTTGCCCGGGTACCCTTCCGCATATTTGTTGGTCAGCACCGATCCCTGCGCTTCCAGAACAGCACGGGAGACGATGTTTTCAGACGCAATCAGTTCGATTTCATGCTGCTGGCGGCCAAGTTCCTTTTGAACGGCGCCGAACAGTTCGGGATCTGCCTCTGCAAGACCGCGGGTAAAAAAGTCCGAATGTGTTGTCTGGCCAGTTTCGGCATCGGTCAGGGACATGGCACCATCCTTTTCACGGTGTTGATGGGTCGCCCCGGCTTTGGCAGCGGCGGGCGGTCACGGATTGCAGGCGCAAGACCCTGCGTCGTTAGGCCGTGGGACTAGCATGCTTGCGCAAAACAACCAAGGGCCATACCGACGCAGCGCACTCTCAAAAACGACAACCGACGCCCTGCTGAGCTTTTTTAGTTGCCGGCTCTTTCGTTCACAGGTGGCCGCAGCGCCTCTGCTTTTTCAAGCGCTGCATCCAGGGCACCCATGAAAGGTGCATAGTCTGCATGCAGATAGTGAAACAAGGCGTTTTCGCCGATAACACGGATTGGCATAACGTCATCTGGCAGCACATCTCGGCGCTTGAGTGCGGTGATGGTGGTATCGATCGCCAGCACCGCATCAATTTTTCCTGAAACGAAGTGGGACCACATGTTGGGTCCGTCAACGTACCGCACGAAACTGAAGGTATCTGCGTGCGCCTCCGCGTAATTTTCATGCCATTTCCGGCCGATCACAAAACCGATGCGGCTCGAACGGTCCAGCGCCCCGCGACCTTCCCGGGTCCAGACTGCCTGGTGGAATTGCACAATGGGAACGGAAGAGCGCACAAATGCTGTCTGATAGCTGCTTTCAATCACCGGCAACCGATAGAGTTCGCCGTCAACCTTGCCTGCATTAAACGCCAGAACCCCCCGGCGGCCAGGATATTCAACCACGTCAAGGTCACAACCTAGTTGAGCATAGAGCGGCCTGACATGAGCCAGCAAAATACGGTTCAATGCGGTTTCGGCAACGGTGGCGAGCTGACCGGGGCACTCGTGATCATCTGCCGAAGCCGGAACAACCACCCCGGCAAACACAATAAAGGCAGCAAGTAAGCGCATAAACCCAAGCTCTCAAAAATAGAAAACTCCAAAACACAATTCCGATGCCATGAATTATAAAATATTTACTGAACTTACTTTTACGAGCAAAGCCATCTGACGCAACGTATGAAGATCGCCGACAAATAAGAATTCCGGCTTTAGCGTTCAAAAATGGACCGGCAGGCTCGTCGGCCGTAAACCAATGAGCGCGATACCCTGAAACACTGTTCCATCAAGATAATAATTTTCAAAACGTACCTTTTATTTACAGTTTCGCCGATAGGCTCCCGTTAGGTCAGGGAGACTGCATGAAGCTTGCGTCATGGATAACCGATGCGCGGAATTTGCCGACAATCGCGTACAGCCTGGGTCTCTTGATCCTGGGCCTGCTTGCGTCCGGGATCTGGTATTCCACTTCCCTTCTGATTCAGGAGCAGAACCGGATCGGCGTTGAGGTGAACGTTGCCGGACGGCAACGCATGCTCAGCCAGCGCATCGCCATGGTCTCGCAGGACATGCTCCGTTTTGAAACTGTTCTGAACGCGCAAAGCCGGGACGTGATCAAGGGCTGTGCCGATCTTTTGCTGCGAGCCCATGTCGCGCTTTTGAACGGCAAAGTGGACAGGCTTCAGTCTTCGATCGAAGAGGGATTGTCGTGTCGGTCCGGGGCGCCGGATCCGCTCGTCGCGCGTGATATGGACGAGAGCATAGACAGGGCCTTTTACGGCGGGGTGCCATCTCTCGATGAGCTCGTCCGTGAGTATGTCCGTCTTGCCGACGGGATCTCATCTGGCAGTGAACTGTCTGAAAAGAAGATCGAGGATCTGGTCCAGCTTGCGTATCTGACGCTGCCGCAAAAACTCAACAAACTGGTCTACGAGCTGCAAAAGAAGGGCGAAGTTTCGATCGCCTCGCTGTCACGCTTCAGCATGTTCATGTGGATTGCCACGCTGATCGTGATCGCGCTGGAGGTGATCATCATTTTTCGCCCGATGGCCCGGAAAATCAACACGACGATGGAACAGCTTAACACTGCCCTGGCACGGGTGACCCGCCGCGAAGCGGCCCTTGCCGACGCCAATGAGCAGATATTGGAAAGCATCAATTACGCACGCAAAATTCAGGAAGGCATTCTTCCAGACCTCAAGGAAGCGCGGCAAAGCGTCGGCGACATAGCTGTCCTTTGGGAACCTTTACAGGTAGTGAGCGGTGATTTTGTCTGGACCTCGCGCCGCAATGGAAAGCTTTTCCTGTTCATCGCGGATTGCACCGGTCACGGCGTGCCAGGCGCCTTGATCACCGTCGTCGTCGCTGCGGCCCTGGAACAGCTTTTGGAAGAAGAGCAGAGTGACGATCCCGAGACAATTTTGCTGGCCTTGGACGACAGCGTCCGCAAGCGGCTCAAACAAGACATGCCGGCCGACCCGAACGACCCGACGGCCACTGACGATGGCTTTGAAGCCGCCCTTATGATCTTTGACGAGAATGACGCCACTATTTGCTATGCCGGGGCCGGCATTCCGCTGCTGGTCAAGACAGACGAAGGAGTGGAGCGTATTTCCGCTGACCGGCATCGCCTCGCCTACCGCAGCTTGCGCAAGCCGGACGCGTTCAAAGTCACAACGCGCGCCGTTCAGCCGGGCGAGAGCTATTACCTGACAACGGACGGCACCACAGATCATGTTGGAGGGGCTCCGAAAAGAACGTTCGGGCGCAAACGGTTTGCCAATGTCCTGGCGACCACTTCCAATATCGACCTGACGGGTCAGCTTGAAGACCTGGACCGGCAACTGCATGCCTTCCGCGGCAGCGAACCCCCGCGCGACGATTACACCGTGCTGGCAGTAACGCCTCTCACCGACACTTCGCGCGCCCAAAACGCCGCCTGACGAAAGTGAATCCATGCTTGCACAAGACATTTTGACATTCCGGAACGAGCTGCAAAAGCGCAACACCCTGTTTGCCTATTCTGGATATCTGTCCGAAGCACTCCTGTTTTCCCTTGGTGGCACGGTCAAGCAACAGCTCGAAATCAAGAACACCGAGAGCAAAACCGTCCGGCGGGTGTTCTCCGTATTTGTTGAGCAGGTGCAGAACGTGATCCGCTATTCCGACGAAAAAGAGTGGCACACGGACGATAAACGCGACCGGCAGTCGGCAGGCGTGATCGCGGTAGGCATAGAAGACACCCGGTTTTTCGTAATCTGCGGCAACACTGTCAAGCAGTCGGAAGCCCCAAAACTCGAGGCCCGGCTTAACGAAATCGTCAGCATGGATGAACCGGAGCTGCGGCAGCACTATAAACAAAAGCTCCGGGAAGAGCCGGAGGAACAAAGCGAAGGCGGGACAATCGGTTTGCTGGAGATCGCCAGGCGCGCAAGCGCTCCGTTGCAGTTTGAATTCATGACGCTGGACGAGGAACGGCAGTTCTTCGTGCTGAAAGCCTATATTTGAGGGGAGCAGAAGATGGAAAACACCGCTCTCAACATCGACCAGACTCCCCGGTCCCCCAAGGTGTCCTTTGATCCGGCGACAGGCACCCTCGAAGTGTCTGGTGAAAGCTATCCGGAAGATGCGAGCCTGTTTTACGGCCCGATCCTGAAGACGTTGAAAGGCTGGCTGTCGGACGAAGACGGCCCGTCTGTGACTGTTGATATTCGCCTGATTTACTTCAATTCATCCAGCGCCAAAGCGATCATGAACATGTTTCAGATGCTGGAGGAAGCCGCCGAGGATGGACGCTCCGTTACAGTAAATTGGCACTATGACGCGGATGACGACGCCATGGAGGAAATGGGTGAGGACTTTTCCGAGGATTTCGAAAGTGCGACGTTCAACCTGAAACCGGATCTCACTGCCTGATGAAGTCGGTGCCCAAACGAAAAGAGAAATCGATGGACGCAGATCCGCACGGTCTCAGCACACCTGAAGCCGAACAGGATCAGGCCATGCTCAAGGCCGGCGGCAAGGACGAAGCTGACTTTACTCTGTTTGACGAAGAAGACCGCATCCTTCTGGATGCAGAAGCAGCTCTCGATAATCTCACTCACGCAACCGGTTTGGTGAAGTCGCTCTCCCGCGCCTACAAGCGTGCCGTGCGGGATCAAAAACGCATGGTGCGTCTCTGTGACCGGATGCAGGAAGAACTGATTTCGGTCAAAGAAAAGCTGCAAGGCGAAGTCAAGGCGCGCGCCGAACTGGCTGAACAATTCCGGATCATGGCCACAACAGATGCTCTGACCGGGGTGTTTTCCAGAGGGCATTTTCTGGACCTGTGCGGCTACGAAGTGAACGGCCGCAAAAGAACGCTTGAACCGCTAGCGATAGCCGTTCTCGACGTTGACCATTTCAAGTCAGTCAATGACACGCATGGTCACGCCGGCGGTGACAAGGCGCTTCAAGAGATCACCGAGACACTGCGCTGCAATTTGCGCCCGAGCGATTCGATCGGTCGGATCGGCGGCGAGGAATTTGGCATCCTGATGCCCGCGACACATGCTGAAAACGCGGAAAGGCTGGCAGAACGTCTGCGGCGGCTTGTTGCGGAAACCCCCATCGAGACCGAAAAAACCACATTCAAGGTGACTGCAAGTTTTGGGGTGTGCGCGCTTGAGGGTGCGTTGCCGGACCGCAAGGCCGGCGAAGCGGATCCGGTCGCGAAAATCATAAATGCAGCCGATGAAGCGCTCTATGAGGCAAAGGAAAACGGCAGGAATCAGGTCATCCTCACACGAATGCCCGCCAGTGATTAAGTGGCCAGCGCGTTAAAGACTGCCGGTCTGCCGTAATTGCGGCCAAAGCCTCAAAACGTTCCGAAACCCCGCCCGTCCTGTTTACGGAACGGGTCAACATCCGATTTCTCGCGTTGCAGGCGGCGCTGCAATTTTCGCAAGGCGATTTGTTCCAGATCACGCTGAGGCGCTTGCTGCGGTCCGAAAACGACCACTTCAATCCCGGTCGCGCCATCAATCGCGGCAACCCGGATCTGTTGCCCGACTTGTTGAAACTCGAAATAGACTTCGCCCGCGCGCGGTGTGTTTGAAGACATTCTGGCCGACCTAATGACGATCCCCTGAGTATAGGGCCGACTGCGGCCAAAAAACAGAAGAGGCGGGAAATCATCCCCGCCTCTTCCTCGCCAAATCGCTTCGTATCAAAGCCTAAAGGCGCGCCTGCGTGTCAACCGGCGCTGCGCTGTACAGATCATCGCGGTTGTAGATGTCTTCGCGGAAATGCACCACGCCATCGGAATTCGCCCACGCAGTTACGTAGGTCATGTAGAGCGGGATGGTGGATTTCAGTTTCACATCTTCCCGGGCACCCGTGCGGATGACCTCGTCAACCCGGGCCCGGTTCCAGTCCGGAGTGGTGGACTGCAGAAGCCAGGTCACGAGTTCGCGGACATTTTGCACGCGTACGCAGCCGGACGAGTGGAACCTGTAGTCGGACCCGAACAAGCTTTTTGACGGTGTGTCATGCAGGTAGACCTGATGCTTGTTGTGAAAGTTGATCCGGACCGAGCCGAGCGAATTGATTTTGCCCGGATCCTGGCGGAACCGGTACTTGGTGGCCTCGTCCGTGTTCCAGTCGATCTGCTGCCAGCTCAATTCATCACCGCTGTTCCAGTCAAGGATCCGGATATCATTCTTTTGAAGATACTGCGGATCCTCCTTCATTTTCGGGATGAGGTCCTTGCGGATAATCGAGACCGGAACTGTCCAATAGGGATTGAAGTTCAGTTCATAAATCTTGCTGGTCAGGATCGGCGTCTGGCGGTCGATCTTGCCGACCACCGCGGTATGCCGAGACCGCACCTGGCCGTTTTCGACAGCTTCGATTTCAGCAGCCGGAATATTGACCATCACATAGCGGTCGCCGAGAAAGCCGGACATCGAACGCAACCGGACCAGGTTGGTTTCCAGCTGACGCAAACGAACCTGAGCGGGGATATTCAATGCTTCGATGGTGCCCTGCCCCAGAACCCCGTCGGGGATCAGGCCGTGCCGCAACTGGAACCGTCGCAGACCAGCATCCACGTAGGAGTCGAACGTGTTGGACATACCTGCGGTCTGTTCCAAATCGCCGGAGGCCATCAGACGCTGGCGCAGTTCAACCACGCGCTTGTCCCGGGCGCCAATGCGGATTGGGCGGCCCTCGGTAGAAACTGTGCCCCAACCACCCATCTGCACGATGCGCGAATATTGGTCGATGGCGACCGCAATATGGTTTGCGGTTTCAGGCGACAGCGTGGGCGCGCCGGATTTCATGGCCTGAAGAGATTCAACCGTCGATTGGAAATTGTCTTCCCATTCGACCCGTTGATTGTAGTTGCGAAGTGCTTCGAGAGGAGATTCGGCCAAAGCCACGCCCGGCGCGATCACACTGGCGGACAGGGCTGCAAAGGCAAGCAGCGCAGACCGGCTGCATTCCTTAAAGGAGCCCAAGACAGTTTGAAGGAAATCCGGCTGTTTCCGGAAAGTGACCATGATCAACCTCGTTTCACCCGTATTTGCTGCGCAAAGGTCCGGCAACACTCGCCGTATTTTTCCTCAACGCCAATCCCGTTTGCGCCTTTTTTGGACCACTATGATTAACAAATCACATTCAGACCCGAAAGGTGCGCAGAAACCGTTGCGTTCCGCCATCAACTTTTCGCTAGGGTAAGCCCCGCTTAAGACACCGCAATGTGTCGAGATAATGTCGCGGCCTGCCAAACGGTTTCCTTAAAGGGATCTTCCAACAGGAGACAGACAAATGCAAAACGCCGCCCCGTCTGCCCCGGAGCGGCGTTTTTGTCATCTGGAACTGTGCCTTGCTTAGAGGCGATATAGGATCTGGTCGGTCCAGAAGCGCTCAAGACGGCGCAGTGACTTGTTCAGAACAACAAAATCCTGAGGACCGATCTCACCGACCTGTTCGACCGACAGGATGTGGCGCTCATAAAGATTATTGACGATCTTGGCGACTTCCTGGCCCTTGTCGGTCAGGCTCACACGAACCGACCGGCGATCCATGCGCGAGCGCTGGTGGTGAATGTAACCTGTCTCGACCAGTTTCTTGAGGTTGTAAGACACGTTGGACCCGAGATAGTAGCCGCGCGTGCGCAACTCTCCAGCGGTCAGCTCAGCGTCGCCAATGTTGAACAAAAGCAAAGCCTGGACGCTGTTCACATCGGAACGGCCCATACGGTCGAATTCATCTTTGATTACGTCAAGAAGTCGTCTGTGGAGCCGTTCAACGAGCGTAAGGGCTTCCATGTAGAGCGGCTTAAGCTCCAACTCGCCTTCGCTTGATGCCACTCCATCGACTGCCCTGGTTGCGGTGATCATCTGTCTGCGCCTCTGTTTCCTGTCATTCGGTGGATATTTGTTTTTCCTACCTTGATGACGAATTTACAGAGATGCTTCTAAAATACGTTTAAAAGACACGCTGAATCATTAGTTAATCTTCAAAAACAATCCAGACGTGCCTTTTTAGATTTTGTTTACTACGATCCGCGCAAGTATTTCACGATCGCAGAGAAGTCTGTGCCCTCGCCTCCGGAGTTGCAAAACAGCGCATAAAGCGCGGCCGCCTGCGCCCCGAGAGGGGTCGCAGCCCCGGAACTTCCAGCGGCCTCCTGGGCAAGTTTC
Organism: Roseibium hamelinense; assembly: GCF_007830545.1. GTDB lineage: Bacteria > Pseudomonadota > Alphaproteobacteria > Rhizobiales > Stappiaceae > Roseibium > Roseibium hamelinense. The sequence continues at coordinate 147,023 of NZ_VLLF01000001.1, read as the reverse complement.
AAGTCCTTCAGCATCATCTCTGCGGCAAAGCCCGGCTGATAATCCCGGTTGGCGGGAGATGTCGGAACCGGCCCGGGTACCGGACAATAGGTTGTCAGCGACCAGCATTGACCGGACGCCGTTGAGGAAATGTCGAACAGCTTTTGCGCATCAAGGCCCAGACGTTCCGCCAGAACAAAGGCTTCGCTGACACCGATCATCGAAATGCCAAGCAGCATATTGTTGCAGATCTTGGCGGCCTGACCGTTGCCGCTGCCCCCGGCATGCACAATCGTCTTGCCCATAATGTCGAGAAACGGCCTGGCCGCTTCAAATGCAGTGTCAGAACCGCCAACCATGAAGGTGAGCGTACCGGCTTCAGCACCGCCAACGCCGCCTGAAACCGGCGCATCGACCATATGTATGGCTTTGTCCTTGGCCGCGACGGCAACTGCGCGGGCGCTGTCGACATCAATGGTGGATGAATCGATCAGGACCGTTCCCGGTTTCGCGGTTTCGAGAATACCGCCCGGCTCCATGTAGATTTGCCGGACGTGTTTGCCGGCTGGCAGCATGGTGACGATGACATCCGCATCCCGGGCGAGCTCGGCAACGTCCGATGCGCGTTTGCCACCAAAGCTCTCCAGTTTTGAAAGCGCGGCCTCTGACAAATCAAAGCCGGTCACTGCGTGCCCGGCTTTTAGCAAATTGGCCGCCATCGGCCCGCCCATGTTGCCCAGACCGATAAACCCGATCGATGTTGCCATGGTTTCCTCCCATTTTTGATTGTTCAAAACCGCAAACGACGTCTGCCCGCGCTTTTTAGGACGCTAGGTGTCCCGCGCCTCGCGTTCGGTGAGATATAAAAGCAAGAGATAAATCGCGATGGTCAGCAGATAGAAGGCAATCTCGTAAGGGCGCCGGCCAAACATGTCGGCGAAAGCCGTGTGCATCAAGATCTGGCATCCGGCGCGGAAAAACCACATCACGGTGCCCCAGGACACCGTCAGCCAGAGGCCGATTGCTGCCACGAGGTCCAGGACGGCGAAAAACACGGTTACGGTCTGCCAGCTGAGCGGCATGTCCCAGAACCACGTATCCCGCCAAGGCACAATCCCGATGATGCGCGCCCAATGAATGATGCCGCCGCCCAGCAGCAGCAAGGCCATGCACCGCAAATAGAGCACCATGACGGCGCTCCAGGGCGGACGGCTGCGAAGCAGGTCGGCAAAACTCGTGATCATGGCGCAACCCCGTTGCTAAAGCGGCAAATCACCGCCTTCAGGCTCCTCGAAATACGCTGACAATTCTGCGCTGTCCACCTCGTTCAATCCGGCCGGGGACCACTTTGGGTCGTGGTCCTTGTCGACCAAAACAGCACGAACGCCTTCAAAGAAGTCATGCCCCTGCAGGATCTTGGATACGATCCGGTATTCCAGCGTCATGCACTCTTTAAATGAAAGGTCTGCGCCGCGCTGCATTTGTTCAAAGGCAATGTGAACGCTGGTCGGCGATTTCGCGCGGATCGCATCAGCGGTCTTGCTTGCCCATTCACTTTCATCCGCTGCAAGACACGCAAGTATGCTGTCCACGGACGCCCCGCCGAAAGCGTCTTCGATCAAATCAGCCCGGCTCATCAGGCCAGATTCGCCCGGATCCTGGTGATGTGCACCAATCAGCGCTTCGGTGACGTCCTCTTTTTCGAGATCGGCTAAAAGATCGCTCAACCCGGATCGCTTCACAGTATGGGTTAAGATGCCGGTCGCAAAGGCGTCTGGCTGTTTCAAGCGACCTGCAGTCAAGGCGCAATAAACACCCGTGCGCTGTGGCATGCGCGGCAGAAAATACGTTCCACCAACGTCGGGAAAGAAGCCGATGCCGGTTTCGGGCATTGCAAAAGTCGTGAATTCGGTTCCGACCCGATAGGTGCCATGAACCGAAACGCCCACGCCGCCGCCCATGACGATGCCGTCAATGACCGCGATGTATGGCTTGGGATAGGATTTGATCTTGGCGTTGAGCAGATACTCATCCCGGAAGAAGTCGGTCAGATGGTCTGTCTCACCGGCCCGGCGCGCGTCATATATGCTGCGGATGTCGCCGCCGGCACAAAACGCCTTTTCACCTGCCCCGGTGATCACGACCCGGTGGACATTGCTGTCCTGTGCCCATGCGTCGAGTTTCGCGGACAGATCCTTGACCATGTCATGGTTCAAGGCGTTCAAGGCTTTGGGCCGATTCAGTGTGACAAATCCGGCATGGCCGCGGATCTCGAACAGGATCTCGTCGCTCAAGGCAAATACTCCAGGTGACGGCGGGAAAAGTGGTCAGTCTTTCAACAGCTGGCGGGCAATGATGAGCCGCATGATTTCGTTGGTGCCCTCAAGAATCTGATGGACACGCACATCGCGCAGGAAACGCTCAATCGGGTAGTCACGCAAGTACCCGTAGCCGCCATGCAGCTGCAAAGCTTCATTGACCACATGAAATCCGGCATCAGTGGCCAGCCGCTTTGCCATTGCGACCAGCTTGGTTGCATCCGGCGCCTTGCGATCGACCTGACACGCGGCCTTGTGCAAAAGCAGGCGCGCAGCTTCGAGCTCGGTCGCCATGTCAGCCAGCCTGAACTGAAGAGCCTGGAACTCGGCCAAAGGCTTGCCGAACTGCTTGCGCTCCTGCAGATACGCTATGGAACGGTCCAGGCAGAATTGCGCCGCCCCCAAGGAGCAGGCGCCGATGTTCAAGCGCCCACCATCGAGACCGGCCATGGCAATCTTGAAGCCATCACCCTCCTCTCCGATCCGGTAGTCTTTCGGGATCCGGCAATCCTGAAAATTGACTTGTGCAGTCGGCTGGCTTTTCCAGCCGAGCTTAACTTCCTGAGCGCCGAAGCTCAGACCTGGCGTGTCCTTTTCGACCAATACGCAGGAAATGCCGGACGGCCCGTCGCCGCCGGTGCGCACCATCACGACATAAACGTCAGCGGCTCCCCCGCCTGAAATGAAGGCCTTCGAGCCATTCAGGACATAGTGAGTGCCGTCGCTCTCCGCCTTTGTGCGCAGGCTGGCCGCGTCCGATCCGGATCCAGGTTCGGTCAGGCAATAACTGGCAAACTTGGTCATGGAACACAGGTCCGGCAGGAATTGCGATCGCAGCGCCTGGCTGCCGAAGGTATCGATCATCCAGGCTGCCATGTTGTGGATCGAGATGTAGGCTGCCGTGGAGGTGCATCCCTTGGACAACTCTTCGAAGATCAAGGCGGCGTCCGTGCGGGTCAAAGCCGAGCCGCCAACGTCATCCCGCACATAGATCCCGCCGAAGCCAAGGCTTGCCGCCTTTCTCAAGGTATCGACTGGAAAGGTGCTGTTTTCGTCCCAGTCCTTGGCGAACGGCTCCATTTCATCGCGCGCAAACCCTGCGGCCATGTCCTGAAACGCGCGCTGTTCTTCTCTAAGCGCAAAATCCACGTTTCGTCCTCCCACTCGGCACCGGCAGGCAATTTTGAGGATGCCTTGTCAAAAAGAAGGCTTAGTCACTTTTGACGTGAACGTCAATCAAGCGGAATTTACACAACGTTTTTCGTTAGATTGCAGATACTTGGTTGATGGTTTTCTGCGTGCTAATGTCCGCCCAACTTCACTTGCCAAGGTCTTTTTCACATGTCGTCTCACATCCGCCCCGCCTCCCTGACTCCCAAAGACATGGACGATCTGCTCGGCGGCAGGCGTATGCGGCGCAACCGCAGGACGGACTGGTCCCGGCGGCTGGTGCGCGAAAACCAATTGACCGTTGACGACCTGATCTGGCCACTCTTCGTTGTGGCTGGCACCGGTGTGCGTGAGGCCGTCCCGTCCATGCCGGGGGTCGAGCGGGTCTCGGTGGATGAGGCCGTCCGGGACGCGGAGAAGGCCGCCCGTTTGGGCATCCCGACAATTGCCGTGTTTCCAAATACCGACCCGGACTTGCGCGACCCCATCGGATCGGAAGCCTTGAACGAAAACAATCTTGTTTGCTCCGCCTGCCGCGCGATCAAGCAGGAAGGGCTGAACATAGGCCTGATGACCGATGTTGCGCTGGACCCCTACACCAGCCACGGTCATGACGGCGTTATGGAGGGCGATGCCATCCTCAATGACGAAACGGTCGTGCAGCTCGCCAATCAGGCGGTGCTGCAGGCTCATGCCGGCGCCGATATCATCGGACCGTCCGACATGATGGACGGGCGCATTGCCGCGATTCGCCAAACGCTGGATGAAAACGGCTTCCGCGATCAGCAGATCATGTCCTACTCCGCGAAATACGCTTCGGCGTTCTATGGCCCGTTCCGCGACGCAGTCGGCACCAACGCCACGCTCATTGGCGACAAACGTACCTATCAAATGGATCCAGCCAACACGGACGAAGCGATCCGGGAAGCGGAACTCGACATTCACGAAGGCGCCGACATGATCATGGTCAAGCCCGGCATGCCCTATCTCGACATCGTGCGACGGCTGAAGGACACGTTTTCGGTGCCAACCTTCGCCTATCAGGTATCGGGCGAATTCGCCATGATCGAAGCGGCGGGCGCCAATGGCTGGATCGACAAGGACCGCGCCATGCTGGAGAGCCTGATGGCCTTCAAGCGCGCTGGCGCGGATGGAATTTTGACTTATTTCGCGCCCAAGGTTGCCGAACTGTTCCAGCGCGGAGCATAACCGGTGGCACCCAACAACGCGTCAGTCTCATCCGGCACCGGGACCGTCTGTGAACACGCGGTTCGGCGCGCAGCGGAACTGCTTGAAGGCGCTGTTCTCAAAACGCCTTGCCTTCCAGCGCCGCGCCTGTCGGAACTGACCGGTGCGGATGTGTTCGTGAAATATGAAAACATGCAGGTGACCGGCTCGTTCAAGGAACGCGGCGCCCTGATCAAACTGCTGTCCCTCCCCGAGACGGAAAAAAGCCGCGGCGTGATTGCCATGTCCGCCGGAAATCACGCGCAAGGCGTTGCCCGCCATGCACAGCGGCTCGGCATACCGGCAACCATCGTCATGCCGGTTCTCACGCCCTTCGTGAAAATCGCCTCGACCCGGAGCTTTGGAGCAAACGTGATTTTGGCCGGGGACACGGTGGATGAGGCCAAGGCCGAAGCCGACCGCATCTCCGCACAGGAGGGACTGGTTTGGGTTCACCCCTTCGATGACCCGCATGTGGTCAACGGCCAGGGGACGGTCGGGCTGGAGATGCTGTCGGATGTTCCCAACCTGGAAACACTCGTCGTGCCGATTGGCGGTGGTGGCCTGATCGCCGGTGTCGCAACCGCCGCCAAGGCGGTCAATCCGGCGATTGACATCGTGGGAGTGGAAACCGTGCTGTACCCCGGCATGTGGGGACATTTTTACGGCAAGGACGTGCGCTGCGAGGGTGCGAGCATCGCGGAAGGTATAGCTGTGCGCGATTTCGGCCAGTTGACCCGCAAGATCGTCAAAGACACCGTGGATGACATCATACTGGCCAAGGAAAGCACGATCGAACGGGCCATCAATCTCTACTTGACCTACCAGCGCACCATCGCTGAAGGCGCGGGAGCCGCCGGTCTGGCAGCCCTGCTCACCGATCCGGAGCGTTTTCGCGGCCGCCGGGTCGGGCTGGTTTTGTGCGGGGGCAACATTGACCCGCGCCTCGTCTCCTCCATCGTGATCCGGGAACTTGCCCGCGACGGACGGTTGGTGTCCGTGCGCATCGACACTCCGGACCGCCCGGGTGTCCTCGGTGAAATCGCCGGAATTATCGGTGGTTTGAAGGGCAATGTCGTTGATGTTGCGCACCACCGGCTGTTTTTGAACGTTCCGGCAAAAGGCGCGACCTTGGACGTAACGTTCGAGGCGTTTGATGCCCAGCATGGCACCGAAATCGTCGATGCCCTGCGCACCAAAGGCTACACGGTGCGCCATCTGGACGTCACCGAGTCCATTGAGCAATAGTGCCCGAACATTTGCATTTTTCAGGTGTCTTCCCACATGGAAGGTGTCACCGAGCAGAGGAATCATCATGTCCGCCGACTATTCGAGCACCGAAGGCCGCCAGAACGTTTTTGATCCGGCGATTCGGCCCGATCTTTACGAAGGTGTGCGCACCCGGCGGATATTCGCGTTCTTCTTTGATGCGATTTTCATCACGATCCTGATCGCCCTCGCCGCGATCATCGTCGGCTTTATGGGCATTTTCACCCTGGGGCTGGCATGGTTTGCCTACCTGTTTCTCGGACAGGCAGTAGCGCTTTTATACGTTGCCTTCACCCTTGGCGGCCCGAACGCGGCAACGCCCGGCATGCGCGCCATGGGCCTGGAAATGCGGCTTTGGTATGGAGCACGGCCTTACCCATTGCTGGCCGTCATGCATGCCTTGATTTTCTGGTTTTCGGTAAGCCTTTTGACCCCGTTTATTTTGCTCGTCTCGCTGTTTTCGGACCGCAAGCGATTGCTGCACGATATCGTTCTTGGCACCGTGGTTGTGAATTCCGCGGCTTTGGATCGGTGAGATAAGCTGCTGAATTTGCTCGATTCAAACCGGGCATCCCTGTGAATCTTTCCCCGCCAAATTTGAATGGGCGCTTCCTTTTCCGCCGAAGCATGTTTTAGAGTGCCGCTTCCGGCAGGCAGCCGAGCTGGAAACGGGCAGGTTTATGCAGTCAATTGATATCGCGATGGCGCTGACCTTTTTGGTGCTGGCGTCCACTGTGGTTCTGTATGCAGTTGAAAAATACGCGATTGAGCTCGTTGCGCTCGGGTCGGTGGCAGCCTTCGTGGTTATTTTCACCCTTTTCCCGGTCGAAACAGGCAGCGGGCGCGTCACCACAGACGATTTCCTTATCGGTTTCGCCAACCCTGCCCTGATCACGGTGATCTGCCTGCTGATCATTGGCCAGGGCATGTTCCAAACGGACGCCCTGGAACCAACCGCGAAATACATTGTCAAATGGACGCGAGGCCGCTCCGCACTGGCAATCCTGCCTGTTCTGGTCGTTGTCGCGCTGCTGAGCGCGTTCTTGAACAACACGCCGGTCGTCGTGATGTTTCTGCCGATCCTCAGCGCTGTTGCGGCAACACTGGGCCGGTCGGCAGCACGCGTGCTCATGCCCCTCTCCTTCATGGCGATCCTCGGCGGCATGACGACCTTGATTGGCTCTTCGACCAACTTGCTGGTCGCCAATTACGCCGCACAACATTCCGATTTGAGACTAAGCTTTTTCAGTTTCACGCCGATCGGCCTTATGATCGCCGCCGTAGGCGCCGTTTACGTGCTGGGACCGATGCCGAGGTTGCTTAAAGCCCGCAAGACGATGGCGGAAGAAATTCAGGGCAGTTCCGGAAAACAATTTATCGCCCAGATCGCGATCGGCTACGGCCATCCGCTTGTCGGTGTGGAATCCGTGTCCGGCATGTTTCCCGCCCTCAAGGACATGACGGTCCGGCTTGTGCAACGCGGCGAGCAGCCCATTCTGCCCCCTTTCGAAAACCTTGTGCTGCAGCCCGGAGATACGGTGATTGTCGCGGCCACCCGAAATGCGCTTGCAAATGCGCTTGCGCGCCGGCAGCCGATCATGGACCCGGGTGCTGACGGCCAGGCGGACACAACGGAAAGCCAAGTGGCCCAGGCCGGAAGCAGCATGACACTGGCCGAGGTTGTTGTGGCCCCAGCGTCCCGTCTGATGGGAAGAACCTTGCCGCAGTCTGGTTTTTACCCTGAGACAGGCTGTGTGGTGATGGGGATCCAGCGGCGCAGCCGGATGCCCCGTATGGCCATGAATGACATCCGTCTTGAAGCAGGCGATGTGCTTTTGGTTGCAGGAAATGACGATCGGATCGGGCGCCTTCGCGGAAACCGCGATGTCCTGCTTCTGGACTGGTCGACCGCTGAGGTTCCCCGCAAGGTTTATGCCCCGCGAGCACTGGCGATTTTCGCCGCGGTGGTCGGCTTTGCGGCAACAGGCCTTGTTCCGATCGTCACCTGTGCGATCGCCGGGACCTTTGCGATGGTCGCGTTGGGGTGTTTGAATGTGCGTCAGGCGCTGCGCGCTGTGGACAGCCGTATCTTCATGCTTGTTGGCGCATCACTCGCCGGCGCCGTCGCCCTGGAAACAACCGGCGGCGCCAATCTCATTGCGAGCGGTCTTGTTGAGGGACTGGCCGGGCAATCTCCCGCTGTTCTTCTGTCCGCCCTGTTCTTTATCGTGATGGTGCTGACAAACTTTTTGTCAAATAACGCAGCGGCAGTCTTGTTCACACCCATTGCCCTCAACATGGCCAATCAGCTCGGCTTGCCACCGGAAGCCTTCATTGTGTGCCTGATCATTGCAGCAAACTGTTCTTTTGCAACGCCCATCGGCTATCAGACCAACCTGATTGTGATGGGCCCCGGCCACTACAGGTTTTCCGATTTCCTACGTGCCGGCGTACCGCTTGCGCTGATTTTATGGTTGACGTTCTCCCTGGTCGCGCCATGGTATTATGGTCTCTAGGCAGACATTCGAGATCCACGGACAAACGGTTTGACGCGGCACCCAACTGAGCACCCGCAATTTTATCTGACCGCACCCGCCCCTTGCCCCTATCTGGACGGGCGCCAGGAGCGCAAAGTGTTTACCCACCTGATCGGCCACCATGCCGCAGCGCTGAATGATGTCCTGACCCAGGGGGGGTTCCGGCGCAGCCAAAACATCGCGTATCGCCCGGCCTGCGAAAACTGCCGGGCCTGCGTATCCATCCGTGTACGCGTCGCGGACTTCAAATGGACGAAATCGTTCAAGCGCACCTGGAAACAGTTCAAGGATGTTGTGGGCGCGCGTCTGCCGGCCAGCCCATCGGCCGAACAATACGACCTGTTTCGTGACTATCTTCAATCGCGCCATGAAAACGGCGGCATGACCGAAATGAGCATTCTTGACTATGCCATGATGGTCGAGGACACGCATGTCGACACGATGGTGCTTGAATACCGCCGCCGCGGCCCGGACACCTTCATGACCGGAACCGGCGAAGGGCCCCTTTTGGGCGTGGCCCTCAGCGATCAGCTCGCCGACGGGCTTTCGATGGTCTATTCGTTCTACGAACCGGGCCCGGAAGGCGATGGCCTTGGAACCTATATGATTCTCGAACACATCGAACGCGCACGGCGCATGCGGCTTCCCTATGTCTATCTCGGATACTGGGTCGATGGCTCGCCAAAAATGGCTTACAAGGCCCGCTTCCAGCCCCAGGAACACCTTAGCGGCGACGGTTGGATCGAGGCTGAATAAGCCCTAGAGCTTCTGAGAATCCAGATAACGCCGGATGTCTGCAAACACGGATTTGAACATCTCGGGCGTCAAGCGCCCTGTATTCGTGTTGTATCTCGAGCAGTGATAGCTGTCGAACAGCTGCAGGTTCCGGACCCCAAGATCAAAAGAGGCTCCATGCGCAAACGGATAGCTTGCCCGGCGCAGGGACAGAGTGCTCAAGAAAGTGTCATGGGCGATCCGCCCAAGCGCGAGTACGGTTCGCACGCTGGCGTTCTGCTCCAGGGTCGACAGCAAAAAAGGCCGGCAGGTCCTGATTTCGGGACCTGTAGGTTTGTTTTCAGGCGGTAGGCAACGAACCGCGTTGGTAATCATTGCGCCATGCAATGTAAGCCCGTCTCCGGGGTCTGCATTGTACTGCCCCGACGCAAAACCGAATTCCAACATGGTTTCGTACAGCAAGTCTCCGGCATAATCGCCGGTGAACGGCCGCCCTGTCCGGTTTGCCCCTTTCAGCCCGGGCGCAAGCCCGACGATCAGCAATTCCGGCGGATCGGCGGATGCAAAGCTGGGAACCGGCGCATTAAACCAATCCGGATACGCGGTGTTCAAATCGTTCCGCAAGGACACCAATCTGGGGCACAGGTTGCAATTGAGCGGCGGGTCGGCCGGCACAGTTCCGGCAACAGACGTCATGACCACAGACCTGATCAGTAGTCATCATCCTCATCGTCCATGTCGTCGGACACAGCCGGACGCATGGGACGTTCCGCGGGATCCCGGCCGATCTTGTTGGCCAGTGTCGCCAAATCAATGAAATGGTCTGCCTGACGGCGCAGGTCGTCGGCGATCATTGGCGGTTGCGTTTTCAGGGTCGACACGACACTCACCTTGCGGCCCTTGCGCTGAAGGGCTTCGACGAGCGAACGGAAGTCGCCATCACCGGAAAACAAAACCACGTGATCAACATGATCAACAAGCTCCATGGCATCCACTGCCAGCTCGATATCCATATTGCCCTTCACCTTCCGGCGTCCGGCGGAATCGATAAATTCTTTCACGGGCTTGGTGATTACCTTGTAGCCGTTGTAGTCGAGCCAGTCGATCAATGGCCGAATAGAGGAATATTCCTGGTCTTCGATGAGTGCTGTGTAGTAGTAGGCGCGCAAAAGATAGGCTTGCCCTTGGAACTCCTTCAAAAGCCGTTTGTAATCGATATCAAAACCGATTGCTTTTGCTGTTGAATAGAGATTGGCGCCGTCAATAAACAAAGCTACTTTTTCACGTGCATCAAACATCTTCTTTGAAACCTTTCACGTTGAGCCGATTCCTCCCCGGACGTTAAGCGGCACGCCATACGTCGGCGCTCACATCACAAATATTTTGTGATGCGATCATATAGTGCCGTTTGGGAAATCAGCGACCCGTAATGTCAATCTTTTATCATACCCAACCCGGGTTGGCCTTATTTTGTGGCCTTTGCCGGACCGTTTGGGTACACCAAAGCACCCTGTTTCTGCAATGTATAAAGCCATTGCCGAAACACCGGAATACAGTGCAGAACCGCTTTTCTGTAGATAAGCCATTTGCGGCTCGGGGGTTGCTTTCATCTGGTCCCACTATTATACGCTGATCAATCAAGGTTCCCTAACTTATGGAGACGTCGTATGGCGCGCGTGACCGTCGAGGACTGCATCGACAAGGTCGAAAACCGGTTTGAGCTGGTTTTGCTGGCCGCTCATCGCGCTCGCATGATCTCAAGTGGCTCCCCGCTCACTGTTGAGCGGGACAACGACAAGAACCCCGTTGTTGCCCTTCGAGAAATTGCCGAGCAGACCGTGAGCCCGGAAGACATGAAGGAAGATCTGATTCACTCTCTGCAGAAATATGTGGAAGTGGACGAACCTGAAGCTGATGCCGTTCCGCTGGTGCCTTCGTCTCAGCCGCAGCAGCAAACGACCCAGGTCAATCAGGTTGACGACAGCGCGGTCGAATTCGACCGTATGTCCGAAGAAGACCTGCTTCGCGGCCTTGAAGGCCTTGTACCGCCGGAGCGGACTGACGACATCTAAGCTGAGACTCCAGCCGGGGACGAAGGCGTCCCCTTGTTGTTTTAAGTTGAACCGGGCGCACCAACGACTGCGCCCTTTGGTTCCGGCTTGAGGTATGGTCGGTTCCAGCCATGATGCGCCAATACGAACTCGTCGAACGGGTCAACCGCTACAATCCTAACGCTGACGAAGCCTTGCTGAACAAGGCCTACGTCTACGCGATGCAAAAGCACGGCCATCAGCGCCGCGCTTCGGGCGACCCGTATTTTTCGCATCCGCTGGAAGTGGCCGCCATTCTGACCGATCTGCGGCTGGATGACGCCACCATCGCCGTTGCCCTTCTTCACGACACGATTGAAGACACGGACGCCACGCGCGCCGAAATCGACAAGCTTTTCGGTGAGGAAATCGGCAAGCTTGTAGACGGATTGACCAAAATCAGCCGGCTGGATCTGGTCTCGCGCAAAGCCAAACAAGCGGAAAACTTCCGCAAGCTTTTGCTGGCCATCGCCGATGATGTGCGGGTCCTCCTCGTCAAGCTCGCCGACCGGCTGCACAATATGCGTACGCTGGAGCATATGCCTGAGCACAAGCGCGGCCGGATAGCGGAAGAAACCATGGAAATCTATGCCCCGCTCGCCGGGCGCATGGGCATGCATGATTTGCGCGAAGAGCTTGAGGATATCTCGTTCAAGACACTCAACCCAGACGCCTATGAAACCATCGCGGAGCGGCTGCACGGGCTGCGCGAACGCAATGCAGGCCTGATCACCGATATCGAAAACACATTGACCGAACGGCTCGCTGAACGCGGTATGGCAGCGGTGGTGCGTGGGCGGGAAAAGCGCCCCTACTCGATATTCCGGAAGATGCAGCAAAAATCACTCGGGTTCGAGCAGCTGTCTGATATCTACGGCTTCCGTGTCACGGTCGGCACCGTTGAGGCCTGTTACCGCGTGCTGGGCGTCATCCACACGACATGGCCAACCGTGCCGGGCCGGTTCAAGGACTACATCTCCACCCCCAAACAGAATGATTACCGGTCGATCCACACCACGATTGTGGGCCCGTCCCGGCAGCGCGTGGAGCTGCAGATCCGCACAATCTCGATGGACCGGGTAGCGGAATACGGCATCGCGGCCCATGCGCTCTACAAGGACGGCGAAACCGGTGGCCGGGACATTTCCCAGCACACGGAAGATTGCCGCGCCTATGACTGGCTGCGGCGGACCATCGATCTGTTATCGGAGGGCGACACGCCCGAAGAATTCCTGGAGAACACCAAACTGGAACTTTTCCACGATCAGGTGTTCTGCTTCAGCCCCAAAGGACGGCTGATCGCCCTGCCGCGCGGTGCCACACCGATTGATTTTGCCTACGCGGTTCACACCGACATCGGCAACACATGCGTCGGCAGCAAGATCAACGGCAAGATCATGCCGCTGGTCACGGAACTGAGAAACGGCGATGAGGTGGAAATCATCCGTTCGCCGGCTCAGACCCCTCCTCCCGCGTGGGAGGCAATCGCCGTCACCGGGAAGGCCCGCGCAGCCATCCGCCGCGCAACGCGTGAATCCGTCCGCAAGCAGTACGGTGCGCTTGGCGAGCATATTTTGAAGCGTGCCTTCGCGCGCGCGGACAAGACCTATTCCGAAGACCTGCTCGAGGCGGCGCTCAATGATCATGCGCAGGCGTCGGTGGCAGAACTCTTGGCATCGGTCGGGCGCGGCAATATCAGTGCGCAGTCGGTTCTGAAATCCGCGCATCCCGACTACCAGGATGAGCGCGCTGCTCCTGCACAAACGACCAATGAAGAAGGCTGGTTTGGACTGGAAAAAGGCGCAGGCCTCAAGTTCCGAATTCCCAATGCCGCACAGGCCGCTGCGACATCTGCCGATCCAAATGAGCCGGGCGAGACCGGTTTCGGACCGGCGCTTCCTATTCGCGGGCTGACAGGCGACATACCCGTATCCTTTGCCCCTGACGGGGGTGCCGTTCCGGGGGACCGGATCGTCGGCATTCTGACGCCGTCGGAAGGCTTGACGATTTATCCGATCCAATCACCGGCCCTGAAGGAATTCGATGATCAAACCGAAAGATGGGTTGACGTCAGATGGGATATTGATGTCAACAATCCCGAGCGTTTTCCCGCGCGGCTGTCGATTTCTGCCGTAAACGAGCCTGGATCCCTTGCTACAATTGCTCAGATCATCGGCGAAAACAGCGGCAATATCGACAACGTGAAAATGGTAAGGAAAGCGCCAGACTTCCATGAGATGGTCATTGACCTTGAAGTATGGGATTTGAAACACCTCAACCGGATCATCAATCAACTCCGGTCGAAGCCGAACGTGTCGAGCGTCACACGCGTCAATGGCTGACACCGTTTACAAGGATACTTGCATATGACACGCGACGAAGTGCTGGACCTGTTTCGGGAGGCAGGCGCAATACTTGAAGGGCACTTCATTCTGTCATCTGGCCTCAGGAGCCCTGTGTTCCTGCAAAAGGCGCGCGTCTTCATGCATCCCGACAAGACAGAAACACTGTGCAAGGCACTGGCCGACAAGATCCGGGCAGCCGGTCTTGGCGAAATCGACTACGTCATCTCTCCGGCCCTTGGCGGGCTGATTCCGGGCTACGAGACCGCGCGCCACCTGAACGTTCCGGCCATGTGGGTCGAGCGCGAAGACGGAGAGTTCCGGCTGCGCAGATTTGATTTGCCGAAAGGGGCCCGGGTTGTTGTGGTCGAAGACATCGTCACCACAGGCCTGTCGAGCCGCGAGACCGTTGACGCGCTGAAGTCCCTTGGCGCCGAGGTTCTGGCCGTTTCCTGCCTGATCGACCGGTCCGCTGGAGAGGCCGACACCGGTGTGCCGCTGATCGCTCTGACCGACTACAAGGTACCATCCTACCCGGCCGACAGTCTTCCACCGGAATTGGCTGCAATTCCAGCTGCAAAACCCGGCAGCCGCGGGCTTTCCTAGCTTTAACCGGCCTCTTTCAAGGACCATCAGCACGCCATGCTGTTTCGCCGCCGAGACAAACCAACACGACTTGAACGGATCCGCGTTGCGGTTTGGCCGCGGCACAGCTGGGTCCGTTCAACGCGGTATTTTAGCAAACGTGTGCTGCGCCTGTCCGCGACACCCCATGCCATTGCATTGGGCTTTGCCTCCGGTGCCTTTGCCTCGTTTACCCCCCTGATCGGTTTTCACTTTCTGATTTCGTTCGCGCTTGCCTATCTTCTGCGCGGCAACATGATTGCGGCGGCACTAGGAACATCCGTCGGAAACCCGCTGACATTTCCGTTTATTTGGGCATCGACATTCAAGATCGGGCAGATGATCCTGAGCGGAAAGACCTCAGATGCGAACGCCCAAGAGGTTCACGCGCAGTTCCAGGAGCGACTTCTGCAAAACTCGCTCGATACATTGCTGCCGATGCTCAAGCCGATGGTGGTTGGCGCGATCCCGCTCGGTTTGATCGTTGGAACGGTTTCCTATGTGGCGGTCTACAAATCGGTGGAGGTGTATCAGAGGCGCCGGAAGCAGACCATTGCCGCCAAACGCGGGCCGTTGCTGTTCAGAACTGCAAAAACCAAAGACCAAGACGGCGATTGACACCATCGCCTCACAAGCTACACCGGACTTGACGGCAGCCCTACAAGACGGACCCCCCCAATGATCCTTGGAATCGGCAGCGACCTGTGCGACATCCGGCGCATCGAAAAAACGCTCGCCCGCTTCGGTGACCGTTTTACCAACCGGGTTTTCACGGAAATCGAGCGGCAAAAATCGGATCGCCGGGCCGAGCGGGCAGCATCCTATGCGAAACGGTTTGCGGCCAAGGAAGCCTGTTCAAAAGCGCTTGGAACCGGGCTGCGTATGGGCGTGGCTTGGCGTGAAATGGGCGTAGTCAATCTGCCAAGCGGAAAACCGACTGTCGCTCTGACGGGCGGTGCCGCAGACCGCCTCATCTCCATGACGCCAAATGGCTTTACGGCTCGCCTCGATCTCACAATTACCGACGACTATCCCCTGGCACAGGCATTCGTCGTTATCACCGCGTGGCCTTCCGATTGGCCCGAGCCACCGCAAGTTGATTGAGCAACTGTGTTGAATGCGCTGGCGCACGTTGCCAGTGCGGAAACGAGGGGATAAAGAGGGGGCGCAGCGGGGGCTGCAGCGCGGCGGGAATCAGGGGAAGGCACAGCCCGGTTCCGAACCGTCTGCCGAAAACATGTTGAAGGACAATATGAGCGTGAGTGACAGCAAGAAGTCCAAGGACGGCGGCGTCCTTGAAACCGTGAAGATCATCGTCCAAGCCCTGCTGCTTGCGTTGGTTGTCCGCACCTTCCTGTTCCAGCCGTTCAACATTCCGTCAGGCTCGATGAAGGACACGCTGCTGATTGGCGACTATTTGTTCGTGTCGAAATACAGCTACGGATATTCGCGCTACTCGTTCCCGTTCGGTCTCGCACCGTTTTCCGGCCGTATTTGGTCGGCGGAGCCCGAACGCGGGGACATTGCGGTTTTCAAGCTGCCACGGGACAATTCCACCGACTACATCAAACGGGTCATCGGCCTGCCCGGCGACAAGATCCAGGTGCGCGAAGGCGTCGTCTACATCAATGACGAGCCGGTCAAACGCGAACAAATCGACGATTATATCGAGCCGACGCCATTTGGTGGAGTGCACCGGGTCCCGCGGTACCGTGAAACCCTGCCCAACGGCGTGAGCTACGACACGCTCGACATCAATCCGAACAGCACCTGGGATAACACCCGCGTTTATGAAGTGCCGGAAGGCCACTATTTCATGATGGGCGACAACAGGGACAATTCCATTGACAGCCGCGTCCTTTCCTCGGTTGGCTATGTTCCGTTCGACAACTTCATCGGCCGGGCCGAAATCCTGTTCTTCTCGGTCAAGGATGGCGATCCGGCCTGGCAGATTTGGAAGTGGCCCTGGAGCGTCCGCTGGGACCGGCTCGGCAAGACCCTTTAGACCTTTAAGGATCACGGCATGACCCGTGAAAGAAACGGAAAGGCCTTCCGGACTCTGCTCGCCAACGTCGGGCATGAGTTCAAGGATCCCAATCTGCTGCATCGCGCACTCACCCACGCGAGTGCTCTTGCGCCTTCTGAATCCGTACAGGGCAGCTATCAACGGCTCGAGTTTTTGGGCGACCGGGTGCTTGGTCTGGTGGTCGCAAGCATGCTGCACGCCCAGTTTCCCAAGGCCGATGAGGGCGAGCTTGCCCGCCGCTTCAATCAGATGGTCCGCCGCGAAACCTGCGCTGAAATTGCCGAGGAAATCCAGATCGGTGACGCCATGCAAATTGGCCAGGCAGAAGCCCAGACCGGGGGCCGGAAAAAAGTCGCGCTTTTGGCTGACATGTGCGAAGCGGTGATTGCAGCCATTTATCTGGATGGCGGCTTTGAAGCGGCAAAGGCATTTGTAGAGCGCCTTTGGAGCCCGCGTATGCTATCGTTCAGCGGTCCTCTGCGCGATGCCAAGACAACGCTTCAAGAGTGGGCGCAATCCCGTGGTTTGCCGACCCCGCATTACGATGTGTTGTCGCGGGATGGCCCGGATCATGCTCCGCGTTTCGTCGTTGGCGTCACCGTAAAGGGGATGAAACAAGGGCAAGGACGCGGCGGCTCGAAACGCATGGCGGAGCAGGACGCGGCCGAAGCAGTTTTGCGCCGGGAAGGCGTTTGGAAAGAATAGAAAGACCTGATTTGTCCTCACAAGACGACAATTTCGACGACAACGCCGAAGAACTGCGGCCGGCCCGGTTCGACATCCCCCTGCCCGATCCATTGGACGCGCCCCCTGCGGATGGCCGCGCCGGTTTTGTGGCCCTTATAGGGGCTCCGAATGCCGGCAAGTCCACCTTGATCAATCAGCTGGTCGGCACGAAGGTGTCGATCGTGACCCACAAGGTTCAGACCACCCGTGCGATCATCCGCGGCATTTCCATGCACGGCAAGTCGCAGATCGTATTCGTCGATACACCGGGTATTTTCAAGCCGAAACGACGTCTTGACCGGGCCATGGTCGACACGGCCTGGGGCGGCGCACGCGATGCGGATCTGATCGCCCTTTTGATCGACGCCCGCAAAGGCATTGACGAAGAAGTCGAGGCGATCGCCGAACGGCTGTCAAAGCTCACGACGCCCCGCGTTTTGATTCTCAACAAAATTGACCTGGTCAAACGTGAGAAGCTTCTCGACTTGGCGCAAAAGGCCAATGCGCTTTTGGCGTTCGACGAAACATTCATGCTATCGGCGCTCAACGGCGACGGGGCCGAGAACACACTCGACTATTTCGCCAGATCCGTGCCGGAAGGTCCGTGGTTGTTTCCCGAAGATCAGCCGTCCGACTTGCCGCTTCGGGTGCTGGCCGCGGAAATCACGCGTGAAAAACTGTTCGAACGCCTGC
Organism: Roseibium hamelinense; assembly: GCF_007830545.1. GTDB lineage: Bacteria > Pseudomonadota > Alphaproteobacteria > Rhizobiales > Stappiaceae > Roseibium > Roseibium hamelinense. The sequence goes on along the minus strand of NZ_VLLF01000001.1, from coordinate 129,287 downwards.
ACCAGGAACTCCCGTATATCTCGACGGTCGAGACCGAACGCTGGGAAAGCCGCAAGGACGGCTCTGCGCGGATCGAGCAGACCATCTATGTGGAGCGGGACAGCCAGAAAAGCATCGTCCTGGGCAAGCGCGGCCAGACAATCAAAGCGATCTCGCAGGCCGCCCGCGAAGAGCTTTCGGACATCATCGAAGCCCCGGTGCACCTCTTCCTGTTCGTCAAAGTCAGGGAAAACTGGGCCGACGACCCGGAACGCTACCGCGAAATGGGCCTTGAGTTCCCAAGCTAACCGGAGAGGGTCCCAGGCACGGTGGAGTGGACAAGCCGCGGGATCGTTCTTGGCACCCGCAAGCACAGCGAAACAGATGTCATCCTGGAAGTCATGACCCCCGACCGGGGCCGGCATCTCGGGCTCGTGCGCGGAGGCCGCTCAAAGCGCCACCGCCCTGCCCTGCAACCGGGCAATGAGCTGCAGTTGACCTGGAAAGCGCGCCTGTCACAGCATTTGGGCGCTTTTACGATTGATCCGGTCCGTTCCCGGGCCGCGGAATTGATGGCCTCCTCGCTGGCTCTCCACGGTGTGCAGCATCTCGCCGAACTGCTGCGCAGTCTTCCAGAACGCGATGCCCATCAGCGTCTCTACGAAGCGCTACAGGTGGTGCTCGACCACCTCGGCGATGCCGAGATCGCAGGGCCACTGATCGTCCGTTTTGAACTGGCGCTGTTGGAAGAACTCGGTTTCGGCCTGGACCTTTCAGCTTGCGCCGCCACGGGCCGCATGGATGATCTGGCCTATGTGTCGCCAAAATCGGCACGCGCCGTTAGCCGGGAAGCCGGGCGCCCGTATCACGACAAGCTCTTGCCCCTACCGCCCTTTCTCGCCGACGGCCAACGCCAGCCAGGCAGTGAGATCCCGTTTCACGACATTCGCGATGGGCTCACGCTGACTGGTTTCTTTCTGGAACGCAACCTGTCAGCAAATGACAGCCGGTCTGCCGGTGGGTTGCGGACGCAATTGCAATCCAGCCTGGAGGCGCATTTCCGCAAGCACAGGCCGTGGGAGTTTCTTTGAACACCACAGGTGCGTTGTTTGGAAACCGCTGTCCAGACCTTAGGAGGCCTTGACCACGTCCCCCTTCAACACCGGGCGATAGTCCGCAACATAGCTCCCGACCTCTTCGGCCTTGATTGGCTTGGAAAAGAAATAGCCTTGTATGTACTCTGCTCCGAGGTTTTGGAGCACGAGCAATTCCTCTGCGGTTTCAACGCCTTCGACCACACAGCTTATGCCCATGTCGCGGCTGAGGTTCAGCAGCGATTTGACAATGCCATAGCTGGTTGAGTTGGGACGGATATTGCGCACAAAACTGCGGTCGACCTTGATTTTGTCCAGTGGCAGCAAATGGATGTGTTTCAGGCTTGAATAGCCGGTGCCGAAGTCGTCTAGCGCAATGCCAATCCCGACTTCCTTCAACACTTCAATTGCCGCTTTCGCCTGCTCGAAGTCCCACATCACTGCGGTTTCGGTGATTTCCACTTCCAGCCGTGAGGCGGGAAACCCATGCTTCTTAACAAGTTCGAGCATCTGATAGATGAAGCCCTTGGAGGATAGGTTCGACGGCGACAAGTTGAACGACAAATGCAGGTCCGACGGCCATCTGTGAACCTCTTTGAGCGCCTTTTCCAACAGAAGCAGGGTCAACCGGTTGATCAAGCCGGCACGCTCTGCAACCGGAATGAAAAGTCCTGGCGGCACCTGCCCGAGATCCGGACTGTTCCAGCGTGCCAAACACTCCAGACCGGTCACCGTGTTGGTGCGGATGTTCATTTGGGGCTGGAACGCGCAGTAGATTTCATCGGTGAGATCAGGCGCCAAGAGCGCGCGTTCGAGGAGCACAGTCTGGCGCATTTCATCCGCCTGTGCGTTGCCGAATACGGCAAACGGGCATGACGGATCGCGCTTGGCGGTCTGGAGCGCGTAAAGCGCCTGCTCATGCAGTTCCGTTGACGTGGTGCTGGTCTGTGGCCACACGGCAACTCCTACATAGCCGGAAATCCGCACCGTTCCTTCCGGAAGCTTGAAACCGGTTTCAAATACGTTCAGTACCCGCCGGCCTCTTTGTTCGGCGTCTGCGGGCGACGAGGCTGTGTCGATCACCACCGCAAACTCATCGCCGCCCAGCCGCGCTGCGATGCCAACGCCCGGTACCGAGTGTCTCAGCCGGTTGGCGATTTCAACCAAAAGGCTGTCACCAACCTCATGGCCGTAAATGTCATTGATCGGCTTGAAACCACCGAGATCAAACACGCAAACGGCGATCGGCCTTGCCTCACGGCGGGCTTTTTCATACCGATCGGAGAGCTCGGCGAAATAAAGCCGCCGGTTCGGCAGCCCGGTCAGGGGGTCATGCTTGGCCAGCCAGTCATTCTCGGAATTCAGCCGCTGCAGCTCGGTATTCTTTTTTTCAAGCTCTGCCTGCTGATCATGCAGTTTCTGGCCTGCCAAAACCAGACGCACAAAATCCTTGTAGTGAAAGTTTGAGATCGCGACAGCGACCAGGGACACCACAATTCCGCACAGGGCAAAGTAAATGAAAACACCATCGCCAGCCCAGGCGAAATACGAAAAATAAACTGGATTGACCACCAACGCGTTCATGATCGTCGCCGATCGCAAGTGCAGCATGCAAAACGTGCAGGCGACGTTACAAATGCCAACCGTAAAAACGATCTGCCCTTGAGCAAACGGATCACCGTAGGGGAACAAGGCCATGGCCCAGGCACCGTAAAGCACCGGGTTCAGCACAGCCATCCGGTTCGCACTGCGCAAACGCCTCAGCGCGTGGGTCGGATCTTCAGCGCTGGCGAACCCGGTGGACCAGATCGACAAGCGGTAAATCGCAAAGGCCGTCACAGCTACGGGGTAGTAGAGCACAAGTGCCAGTGGGGCCTGCCCCCACATGTTGGCAACAACCGTCCAGCCGCCAAACAGGCATACAAAATAAACAAGCGGAATCTGCCGGTGCAATGCCCGAAACTGCGCGAGCGTCAGTTCTGGATTACCGGAAGGAACCATGAAAAACCCGGAAAGGGTCCGATAAAGTCCGTGCACGTCAATTGCGCCCCAATTTCTGCAGCTTTTCAGCAGAACCCGTGTATTTAGCCGATGGCCTTCACGTTTTCGCCTGAAAGATACATATAAAAATTTGAAAAGCTCTTAATTCGAGTTGAAAAATACCGTAAATATTTAAAATCAGACTGTTAAACGGCTAAACGAAAACTATCAAACTCTCATTGCCTTAGAAAACGCTGGCGGCATTGAGACCACCTAACGCTTTGGCAATCAGCCTTTGACAGTAGACACCAAAGACTGCGTGTGGCTGACCCGCGGGCCGCCTCGGGGATGGCGAGCAAAAAACAGTTGAAAGCGGTGGGATAACCGCCGCAGCACGTTCGGGAAGATTGAGAAAAACCGCGCAAAACGGTAGTTCTGCCGGGATGGGAAAAGAAGTGACACCGCCGGAAGGCGTCGAAGGGATTGAGCTGCGGGCAGCGCTTGAAGAGCGCTATCTCGCCTATGCGCTTTCAACAATCATGCACCGCGCCCTGCCTGATTTGCGCGATGGCCTGAAACCGGTTCACAGGCGCCTGCTCTATGCCATGCGGCTGCTGAAACTGGATCCCGGTTTTGGCTTCAAAAAATGCGCCCGCGTCGTCGGTGATGTCATCGGTAAATACCACCCGCATGGTGACCAGGCTGTTTATGACGCCCTCGTCCGGCTGGCCCAGGATTTTGCACAGCGTTACCCCCTAATTGACGGTCAGGGCAACTTCGGCAACGTGGACGGCGATAATGCCGCGGCCATGCGGTACACCGAAGCCCGGATGACCGACACAGCCAAGAGGCTGCTCGACGGTCTTGACGAAAACGCGGTCGACTTCCGGGAGACCTATGACGGGGAAGATAAGGAACCGATCGTTCTTCCCGGCGGGTTCCCGAACCTTTTGGCCAACGGTTCATCCGGCATTGCCGTCGGCATGGCAACGTCCATTCCGCCGCATAACGTGCATGAGCTATGCGAGGCGTCGCAGCATCTCATCAAGAACCCGTCGTGTGAGGCCGAGGAGTTGTTGCAATTCGTCAAGGGGCCCGATTTTCCCACTGGCGGCCTTCTGGTTTCAGATGCAGCTGCTACGCGGGAAGCCTACCTGACCGGCCGCGGCAGTTTCCGCGTGCGAGCGCGGTGGGAGGTTGAGGATCTTGGCCGCGGTCAATGGGCGATCGTGGTGACGGAAATCCCCTATCAGGTTCAAAAGTCACGCCTGATAGAAAAGATCGCGGAGCTTTTGACCGCGCGCAAGCTGCCCCTTCTTGAAGATGTTCGCGATGAATCGGCCGAAGATATCCGCGTCGTTTTGGTTCCGCGCTCGCGCAATGTCGACGCAACGCTGTTGATGGAATCGCTGTTCAAGCTGACTGATCTGGAAAACCGGTTTTCCTTGAACATGAACGTGCTGTCCGGCGGCAAGGTGCCGATGGTGATGGGGCTGAAGCAGGTCCTGCGCGAATGGCTGGACCACCGGAAGGACGTCTTGATCCGGCGCTCGGAACACCGGCTTGGCCAGATCAACCACCGGCTTGAGGTTCTTGAGGGCTATCTGATTGCTTATCTCAACCTTGATGAAGTCATTCGCATCATTCGCGAGGAAGACGACGCCAAGGCCGAGCTGATCAAGGCTTTTGAACTGACCGACGTTCAGGCCGAAGCCATTTTAAACATGCGCCTGCGGTCCTTGCGCAAGCTTGAAGAACTCGAGATCCGCAAGGAACATGACAAGCTAACGGAAGAAAAAGACCAGCTTGAAAAGCTTCTGGGGTCCGACGCACGCCAGTGGACGAAGATCAGCAAGGAAATTGCCGACATCGCCAAGGTTTACGGGCCAGAGACAGAATTGGGCCAGCGCCGGTCCGGTCTGGTGGAAGCACCGGACCATGACTTTGGCGATATCCAGCAAGCGATGATTGAAAAAGAGCCGATCACCGTGATTGTCTCGGAAAAAGGCTGGATCCGGGCGTTGAAGGGCCATCAGAGCGACCTGAGCACGCTGTCCTTCAAACAAGGCGATGCCCTCAAACTGTCGTTCCATGCAGAAACCACAGACAAAATTCTGATTTTCTCGACCGGTGGCAAATTCTTCACTCTGGGCGCCGACAAATTGCCCGGTGGACGCGGGCATGGTGAACCAATCCGCCTGATGGTGGAAATGGATGAGGCGCAGGACGTTGTCAGCGCTTTTGTTCACAAGCCCGGACGAATGTTGCTTTTGTCCAATGACGAAGCGCGCGGTTTTGTGGTCGGCGAAGACGACGTGATTGCCAACACCCGGAAAGGCAAGCAGGTCCTCAACCTGTCTGACGGCAATGAAGCCCGGCTGTGCGTTGAAGCCAGCGGTGATCAGGTTGCGATTATCGGCGAGAACCGCAAGCTGTTGGTCTTCCCCCTCGGCCAGATCGCGCAGATGACCCGTGGCCGTGGCGTCCGGCTGCAGCGTTACCGGGACGGCAAGGTGTCCGATATCCGCGTCTTCAAGGGCGAAGACGGCCTGACTTGGACCGACAGTTCCGGGCGCTCCTTCACCCGGACCCTGGACGACCTGATGGAATGGCGCGGCGATCGGGGTCATGCAGGGCGTTTACCGCCCGCTGGCTTCCCAAGGTCGAACAAGTTCAGACCCACCCGGCTCTAACCACATCCGAGCGGGCGGCATTGGCCGCCCGTTTTCGTCAGCTCGCCTCTCGACCTTCCACTCCAACCCCGGCATTCTTGAAACTGGAAGAGTTTCGGGGGAATCATGATCAACGCGTTTTCATTCAACACCAGCAATCGGATCGTGTTTGAAAACGGCAGCGCCTGCGCCTTGGCTGACCATGCCGGGCACCTCCTGGGTGAGCGGCCGTTCGTTGTCACCGACGAAGGAATTGTTGCCGCAGGGTTGATAGACCAACCCCTCGGGTTCGTAACAGAAAGCGGGCGTCAGATTGCCGTGTTCGACCGGGTTACGGCCGACCCGGCGGTCTCTGTCATCATGGCAGCATGTGACGCGGCCAAGGCACACGCGCCCAGCTCGATTATCGGGTTCGGCGGCGGATCTTCTCTGGATGTCGCAAAACTCGTTGCCTTGCTTTGCAAGTCGCATGAACGTCTGGACGACATTTGGGGCATTGGCAATGTCGCAGGCGACCGCCTTCCGCTTGTTTTGGTGCCTACGACTGCAGGCACCGGATCGGAAGTGACCCCAATCTCGATTGTCACAGTCGGAGCCGATGAAAAACGCGGTGTTGTGTCTCCCGTTCTTCTGCCGGACCTTGCGTTGCTCGACCCATCGCTCACATTTGGCCTGCCCGCGCATGTAACGGCGGCGACGGGCGTCGACGCCATGGTGCATGCCATCGAGGCCTATTCATCGCGCAGTGCAAACAACAACCCCGTGTCCCGAGCACTCGCTGTTGAAGCCTTGAAACTGCTCGGCGGCAGTATCGAAACCGCCGTTTACACTCCTACGGATTTAGACGCGCGCGGCGCCATGCTGCTGGGATCCATGCTTGCGGGTATGGCATTTGCAAATTCGCCAGTTGCCGCAGTGCATGCCCTCGCCTATCCGATTGGCGGCACATTTCATGTCCCTCACGGCCTTTCAAACGCGCTTGTCCTGCCGCATGTCCTCAAATTCAATGCACCGGCGGCGCACCAGCCTTATTCAGATATGGCGCCGCATGTGTTTCCAGAGCTTGCCGAAACCGTCGACACGGAGCAGCGCGCGATAGCATTTGCAGAGCACCTGCAGGACCTCACCCGCAAACTCGGTCTTCGCACGCGGTTGACAGATGTCGGCATCACCGCCTCTGACCTCCCGAAAATGGCCCGTGATGCGATGAAGCAGACGCGTCTCCTCGTGAACAATCCCCGCAATCTCTCGGAAGCCGATGCGCTTGCAATTTATCAGGCCGCCCTATGACCGCAGCATCGGAAAAACCAGCCCGGCCCACACCTTTAGCGCGCGGACACTTTCGCGCGTTCCGAAAAATCCCGACCAGGTGGATGGATGTGGACATTTATGGCCATGTCAACAACGTGCAATATTTGAGCTTCTTCGACACCGCGGTGAACGGCTGGTACATCGACAAAGGACTGCTTGATCCACGCAGCTCGCAGCAGATATTTCTCGTTGTTGAAACCGGTTGCAACTATTTTGCCGAACTTGTCTATCCCGAAACAGTCGAGGCTGGACTATTGATCGAAAAAATCGGTTCTTCGTCCGTAACTTATCGGGTTGGCCTGTTTCGCGAGGGACACGGCAACACCGCAGCGCACGGGCGTTTCGTTCATGTGCTCGTTGATCGCCAGACACGGCGGCCGACGCCGATACCGGCACATTTCAAGGCGGCTTTCGATGAGCTCTCCAGCTCACGCGAAAAACCTTGACGGCTAATCAGTGTTCACAGGTTGTCCACACCCTGCCCCCAAGCCGTGCACAAGTTGTTCCGCACCCGACCTGCCGCCAGTGACTAACCGAGGTTTTTCATGAGGCGTGATTTTTCACGCTGCCAATCGCGTTTCTTTTCGGTCTCGCGCTTGTCGTGGACCTTTTTTCCGCGCGCGAGTGCGATCTCGAGTTTGGCGCGCCCTTTGTCGTTGAAATAGAGCTTCAGCGGAACAATCGTTTTGCCTTCCTTCTGGACCGCGCCAGCAAGCTTGCCGATTTCGCGCTTGTGCAAAAGGAGTTTACGCGGTCTGCGCGGCTCGTGATTAAACCTGTTCCCTTGAAGATACTCTGGAATATAGACGTTATAGATCCAGATCTCACCCTGGTATTCGGCCGCGTAAGATTCGCCGATATTCGCCTTTCCCGTGCGCAGGGACTTGACCTCCGTCCCCTTCAGCTCGATGCCGGCCTCCAGCGTATCCTCGATCTCGTAGTTGAACCGGGCCTTCCGGTTATCGGAAATGATTGCCCGACCCGGAGGCCCATCCTTTTTGGGGGCCATTTCTTGTTATCCTTGTTCAGTATCCGCGAAACGCCGATTGCACACTGATCAGTTGATCAATCCGGCATGGCGCATTGCTTCTTGTATTTCTATCTGTGTCTCACCCGAGACCGGCACAAGAGGAAGCCTTACTTCGTTTTCCATGCGGCCAAGCAAGGATAAGGCATATTTCACACCGGTCGGGTTCGGTTCAATGAACAAGGCGCGATGCAGCGGAGCGAGCTTATCCTGATACGCCAGGGCCTTGACAAAATCGCCGGCCAGGCAAGCTTCTTGGAATTCGTGCGACAGGCGCGGTGCCACATTTGCTGTCACCGTGATGCAGCCCACCCCGCCGTGAGCGTTGAAGGCCAGCGCCGTAATGTCTTCGCCCGACAATTGAACGAAATCAGGTCCGCAGAGGTGGCGTTGACGGCTGGTTGTCGCGAGATTGGCCGTCGCATCCTTGACACCAATGATGTTTTCACAGGTCTCATAGAGTTCAGCCATGGTCTCCGGGTGCATATCGATCACCGAACGCCCTGGAATGTTGTAGATGATGATCGGCAAGCCGACGGCATTGCTCACCGCTTTATAATGCGCCTTCAAACCGGCCTGATTTGGCTTGTTGTAGTAAGGTGTCACAACGAGCAAGGCATTTGCACCGGCTTTTTCGGCGAACTGCGCCAGGTCAATCGCCTCGGCGGTGTTGTTTGAGCCCGCCCCTGCAATGACCGGAACCCGGCCATTTGCCGCTTCGACACATAGTTCGACAACGCGCTTATGTTCGTCATGGGTCAGTGTTGGGCTCTCCCCGGTTGTTCCCACGGGGACCAATCCATGACTGCCTTCTGCGATTTGCCATTCCACAAACTCTTGAAACCGTTTCTCATCAAGCGCTCCGTCCTTGAACGGCGTCACAAGCGCTGGAATCGATCCCTTGAACATCTTCGGTTTCCTTAAGATTTTTAGTCGTTTTGTGGCAGACTGTGGCTGGCTGGACCGGCAACATAATGCTTGGCGGAACGCGGAGCAATGGCAATACAACGCAGAAACAAAGAACAGACGGTTCTGGAACAAGATTCGTGTGACGGATAAGGATCTCTCCCGACTGGCGGGAGTGCGCGCGGCATCATAAGTTCAGAAATAACAACCAATAAGACACATTTGAGGAGGAACAATCTATGGAGGTAGCCCTCGATAAGGCGGAACATCGGGCATCCGGTCCGGCAAATACATCCAGCCGCTTTTCCTGGAAAAGCAGGGATGGTCTGACCTTGTCCGGCTGTATCTGGGAACCTGCTGCCGGCACAACAGCCCCAAAGGTTCCTGTTTTGTGTCTTCCCGGACTGTCGAGAAACACGCGTGATTTCAATAGGGTTGCCGATTTCCTTCAGAAACAAGGTCATAGGGTAATAGCGCTTGACTACCGGGGGCGCGGACAGAGCGACTGGGACGCAGACTGGCAAAACTATGCCCTGACCGTGGAAGATGGCGACATCGACGACGCCATTGCGAAGCTTGGCCTGGACAGATTTGCCGTCTTGGGCACGTCCAGGGGCGGACTTCATGCCATGATGATGGCCCAACGCTACGAAAAACGCCGCTTAGCCGCTGTGATCCTCAATGACATCGGCCCTCACATTGAAATGCGCGGCGTGCACCGTCTTGCGGCAACCATTGGCCGCAACATGACGTTTGCTGACAAGCACGCCCATGCAGCGCTGATGAAACACAATATGGAGCATCAATTCCCAAGGCTGTGCGAACAGGATTGGCTGGACTGGGTCGACCAACTGGCGAGCGGGTCAGACGGCAAGTGGAAACTCGATTACGACCCTGCTCTGGGGCATACGCTGGCAACCCTGGACGAGGGCGCGCCCTGGCCTGACTTGTGGCCACTCTACAAAGGTCTTGAAGGCATCCCGGTGCTGATCATACATGGCCAAACGTCCGATCTCCTGACTGCAGAAAGCTGTCAGAAAATGCTGGATGAGCTTCCCGGCGCCAAACTGCATGTAGTGCCTGACGAAGGCCACGCCCCCCTGTTGTGGGACAGGCCCACACAAAGCGCGATTTCCAATTTTATAGAGACGGCGGAAGCTAAAAACCAGCAAGCGGCAACAGGAGAATCCTAGCCCTCAGGGGCTCCGGTTCTGCATGGGCCCTGCAGGACATTATCCCGCCAGCACGGTGCGGGCCGGCGTCGGTCCTCCGCCTTGTGCTGGCTGGTGCTCCCAACAAAAAACCCGGCGTTTCCGCCGGGTTTTTCATCTAACCTGCAATCAGGTAAGATTAGAATGTCCGCTGAAGACGGATACCTGCACGCCAGTCTTCGACGTCAGTTGCTGTACCGTCGTAATCGGTGTCAGCGTAACCCATGTCAACACCGACCGCGAAGCCGGAAACCGGGGAGTACTGAACCGAACCGTCGATTGCCCAGCGGGTTGCGCCGTTGATGGTGCCGCCGCCGTCGATGTCGGACCAGGAACCGTCAAGTGCAAGACCGATGGTCTCTGTTGCCTGGTGGTAGATACCAGCAGACAGCGAGTAACCGGAAGACGTGTCGGAAGAACCGGAACCGATCACAAAGTCGTAATCAGCAACACCAGCAGCGTTTCCGATGTAGTCCAGTTTGCCGTCGGCATACTGAGCCTGGAAGAAGATGTTGGAGTCGGAAGACAGCATCGGCAGGTTGAAGACAACACCAGCGCCGATGGCCCAGCCAAAGCTACCGGACTTGGAAGCGCTGATCGGACGTACGTCGTAAACAGCACCGCTCAACTGAGCAGAACCCCAACCCTGGTCAACACGCAGGTTGGCAACCAGGTCAGGCCAGCGCTGGCCAGCGTAGATTGCTGCGCTGCTCTCGGTGAAAGTGGAGTCTTCCAGAGCAACTGTTGCGGAGAAACCGTTGCCGAATGCAGCGGTGTAAGCAAGCAGGTTGGTCGTGGTATCAGCCCAGTCACGCGTGATCACACCGATGAAGGCCTGACCAGTAGCGAACTGGAAGAAGGATGTTGTACGACCAGCAGTGATGCCGCCCCACTGGATGTAAGCTGCTTCGAGGAAGAAGCTCTCAGAAGGACCGGTGTCGCCAGTCATGTACATGGAAGTGTATGTACGCAGCAGGCCGAACTCGGTGTTTGTGCGGCTGTCGAGGTAGACATAACCACGTGCGCGGAACGTAATGTCGTTCGCGGTGCGGTCGCCCCAGGAACCATTGTCGGCGAAGTTGGTGGTCTTGTATTCTACGCGAACACGGCCGCCAACGCGCAGGCAGGTTTCGGTGCCTGGGATGTAGTAGAAGCGTGAGCCGTAAGCGTCACAGACGCGAACGTAATCGATCGGCTCCGGAGCAACCGGAAGATCGGCTGCTTGGGCGGTTGTAGCGGCAGCAGCTGCTGCGGCGCCGAGCATCAAGCTCTTGAGTTTCATTTCTGACCTCCAATCAGTCATTTCTAGCCAACATTCCGAGGCGGTCGCCCAAATTAGAATGTTTTGTCCCCGCGAAATTCTCTGCGTTTGCTTCCTGCCGGAGGTTGGAATTCCGTGGTGGGCAAAGCAGTGCGGCCCGAAGCCGCTCGCAAAGTGACCATACGCATCCCGATCATTGGTTCAACAACGAAACTGCCCTTGGGTAGGTTGAGCAGCCTATTTGCAATACCGGTGTTGCGACAATGTCACAGCTTTGGTGAGGTTCTTAAGAAATGAGTAAGAATTGAAGGCCTGAAAGCACGCAGATTACCGGATATGGCGGGAATCTAAAGAAGAATCGCCCCATGCCGTAGAATGGGGACGGCCCGATGGTTTGGTGCCACCGGGCCGCTAGACTGATCGAAGGTCAGAAACAGACTTTCGTCAGAGCTCTAAACCGTCAGACGGATTAGAATGTGCGCTGAAGACGAACACCGAAGCGGATATCGTCCTGGTCGCCAGCACCGTCGGTGTCTGTGTTCGCGTAGCCCATGTCGGCGCCAACTGCGAAGCCGGAAACCGGGGAGTACTGAACCGAACCGTCGATTGCCCAACGGGTTGCGCCAGCAACGTTGCCGCCGCCGTCGATGTCGGACCAGGAACCGTCAAGTGCAAGACCGATGGTCTCTGTTGCCTGGTGGTAGATACCAGCAGACAGCGAGTAACCGGAAGACGTGTCGTTCGAGCTGCCGACAGTTGCGTCGTAGTCAGCAACACCTGCAATGTTTCCGATGTAGTCCAGTGCGCCGTCAGCGTACTGAGCCTGGAAGAAGATGTTGGAGTCGGAAGACAGCATTGGCAGGTTGAAGACAACACCACCGCCGATGGCCCAGCCGAGGCTACCTTCGTTCGCAGCAATCGCCGGACGAACTTCGTGGAGAGCACCGCTCAACTGTGCAGAACCCCAACCCTGGTCAACACGCAGGTTGGCAACCAGATCAGGCAGGCGCTGGCCAGCGTAGATCGTGGAGCTGCTTTCGGTGAAAGTGGAGTCTTCCAGAGCAACTGTTGCGGACAGGCCGTTGCCGAATGCAGCGGTGTAAGCGAACAGGTTGGTCGTGGTGTCAGCCCAGTCGCGAGAAACAACACCCATGAAGGTCTGACCGGTAGCGAACTGGAAGAATGAAGTTGTACGACCAGCGGTGATACCGCCCCACTGGATGTAGGCAGACTCGAGGAAGAAGCTGTCAGACGGGCCGGTGTCGCCAGTCATGTACATGGAAGTGTATGTACGCAGCAGGCCGAACTCGGTGTTTGTGCGGCTGTCGAGGTAGACGTAACCACGTGCACGGAACGTAACGTCGTCCGCAGTGCGGTCGCCCCAGGAACCATTGTCGGCGAAGTTGCTGGTCTTGTATTCTACGCGAACACGGCCACCAACGCGCAGGCAGGTTTCGGTGCCCGGGATGTAGTAGAAGCGCGAGCCGTAAGCGTCACAGACGCGAACGTAATCGACTGGCTCTGGAGCAACCGGAAGATCGGCTGCCTGTGCAGTGGTTGCAGCAGCTGCAGCTGCAGCGCCGAGCATCAAGCTCTTAAAGTTCATTTCTGACCTCCTAAGTCAAATTCTTTTGCGGCACAGACCTAGTCCGAAAGGAACCAAAACTGCACCTGTCCCCGCGATACGCCCAATCATTCGATTGCATAACCAAACGGAATGTTTCGGGATCAGCTAACCGCTGTTCGCAGGCTGCAAAAAACCAGAATCGGCTGACCGCTTCAAGCTGAAAGCGCGCCTGCAAAACGCTTCCCGGCACACTGTTGCAGAGATTCAACATATTGAGTTTTCGTGATATTTTTACGTTAAGGAAGTTTTTTTACATGAGTCATTTTTTTCAATGAGTCAGATTTGATCAAATAGACGAACCCAGAAAGAGACGATCTCAAAAATATATTATAATTTATTTGATATGAAATTTTTCAAATTTGCGTATTCGTAGCTTTGATTCCAAACCTCTCTCTTAGTGAGAAAATTCTGCACCAGCGTAAGTTTGATTTTTTGATCGCTAAAAATCTCGACCTAACCAAAAGTAAGCTTGTAAAAATCAGACCCCACGCCGTGCCGCCTGTCGGCGATGCGGTGGAACAGACACGCGTCAACTGCAAATCGAAAGTGTTTTTTGGATGTAAACCGGCTTCAGCGGATGTTGATCAGCACTGATTCACTGGCACCCGCTGCGTCGATGACCGTCAAATCAACGAATCCCCCGCTTTCAGGCTGAAATGTGAATCGGTGCCGGACATCCTGAAGTCCGGTTGGCCTGCCATTCACCAGCAGGCGAAACGGCCGTAAACCGCCTGTCAGCTTCACGATTACCGGTTGCCGGCCCGTATCTTGCGACACGCCTGCAAGGATTTCGGCACCATCTGGTGGATAGAGAATGCGCAATCCGTTTTGATCGCCGGCAAACGTGTTCCGGCGCACGCGCGCGTATCGGAGTGGTTCCGGCAGTGCCTGTCCCGCCCCTACCGGCAACCCCGGTGGCGCATGAGGGAGTGGAACCGGTTCGCTCCCCATCCGCCGGAACACCCCAAACAATAGCGGTGTTGCAGTGGTCGCGCCGGTAGATCCCGGCACCGGGGTGCCGTCCACACGTCCGGTCCACACGCCGACAACAAACCGGCCGTCAAAGCCTATGGCCCACGCATCGCGATGACCGTAGGCCGTACCAGTCTTATAGGCGATTGCCCGTGTTTCAGCCGCAAGGGGCTGCGGCAGTCCTGCCAGGATGTCGCCAACCTGCCATGAGGCGATTCGAGACAAGACAGGTGCTCTGTTACGAGCCGACGCCTCACTGCCACCCGCACCGTCCCTGTTGATTCTCGGTTGAACCGGCGTCCCGCCATTTGCAACGGCGCCATAAAGAACTACGAGATCTTCAAGCGTCAGTCCAAGTCCACCGAGCGCGGTGGCGAGGCCCGGTGCCTTGCGCACCGACATATGCGGACGAACGCCTGCCCGTTTGAGTCGCGCCATCAATCGGGCGGAACCAACCGAATCAAGGAGCTGAACTGCCGGCGTGTTCAACGACAGCTGCAACGCCTGCCGGACCGATACGGTGCCCTGATAGGCTTGATCGAAATTGGTCGGGCGGTATCCGCCGAAATCTATCGGCCGGTCCTCAATCAAGCTGTCGGGATGCGCGATCCCCTGTTCGAATGCCAATCCGTAAATCAGCGGTTTGAGCGTCGATCCCGGAGACCGGACAGCCTTGGTCATATCCACATGTCCAAGACGGCCTTCATCCAGCAAATCTGGCCCGCCGGCGGCGACGCGGACAGCGCCTGTTTTGTGATCCATGACAACCACAGCCGCAGACACCTTGTCACCGAGCGTTTGAACCCGCGCCTTGAGGAGATCTTCGACGCTGGCTTGCAGTGCCCGGTCCAGCGTCAGCCGGTGCACTGACCGAGCAGGATGTTCCAACACCGCATCGCGGCTTTTGTGCGCGGCGATGAGCGGCATTCTGCGCCATTTTTCCGGCAAGATGTCCCTTGCAGCTGCCGCCGCCTCGTCCGCTCGAATAACACCCGCCTCGGCTGCCCTGTCCAACACCCGCTGCCGGGCGCGGCGCGCTGCTCCGGGAGACCGGTCGGGACGCCGTGCTTCCGGAGACTGCGGAAGGGCAACGAGCAACGCGGCCTCCGCCAGTGTTAAACGCGATGGCTCCTTGCCAAACCACACCAGACTTGCGGCCCTTACACCCTCCAGATTGCCGCCGAATGGCGCCCTGAGGGCATAAAGCGAAAGAATGTCCTGTTTCGACCGTCCACGTTCGAGGGCCAGCGCACTGATGACCTGATCATATTTTGCATTCAGCGTCTTTGTCGGGGACTCATTCAAAAGCCGGGCGGTTTGCATGGTGAGGGTCGACGCTCCAGAGACAACACGTCCCCGGCTGACGCCCTGCCACAGCGCACGCGCCATGGCTGTCCAATCGACGCCCGCATGGTCGTAGAACCTTTTGTCCTCATATGCGATCAGCAGTTTGAAGTAGACCGGGTCGATCTCATCGAGTTCGACCGGAAGGCGCCATTTATCATCGGTGGTCAAAAACGCCCGCAGCAAACGATCATCCCGGTCCAGAACCACCTTAGAAACCGGTAGCGGCCCTGATGCAATGACCGCCTGGCGGGCCTCAATGTCACGGTTGATCTTGGTCAGCACACCCGCGGCCGCAAGCAGCCCAACCGAGACAACGGCGCCACCCAAAAGGGCGGCGATGCGTTTTGCTGACCTGGTTTTGCTGCCACGTGTCACGACCGGCGCCCCTACCGATCCCGGTCAAGGATCGTCATGCGTCCGGTCGCCGTATTGGCCCGCCTGTCCGGACGGTACATGTCCTCGACCGAAGCCGCCGGATGCAAGTAGTCACCTGGTGTTACGGCACGCGCCAAATAGGCGAAATGCATTTCGTCGCCGCCCGATCGAGTCTCGTCAACCGCCACCTCGAAACGGTCTGCCTTGAACACCGCATGCTCCGGCTGATCGATGGTGGCCAGAAAATCAAGGCCACCCAGATCCCCGGAGCGGACCAGACGCGGATTGTCGATCGCAAGACCAGCCGGAATCCGATCGACGATCATCAACCTGCCCGGCGTATCGGACAGCGCCCGCACTGTTACCACAACGGCGATCCGCGTGTTCAGCGGCACGGAAGATGACGGCAGCGGGGTGCCTTCGAGATCGTAGAGCGTGCGCTCGATGGCATAATCCCGGCCAACTTCGGGTTCAGGGGTCAAGGGCTGCCCTGATACACTGACGAGCATATCAGCCGCGGCCTGGCCGGTGTTTTCCGCCCGAACCTGCTCATTGGCAATCTGCTCTCCGGTAAAGTCCCAGATGAGCCGGCCCGTCTCAGTCTCGCCGTTGATCGTGACGGCATCATCTGCGGCGGCCGTATTCAACCCATCGGCGGCGAGCAGCATCCATGCCATATCCTGCGTCGAGAAATGGCTCCTGTTTTGCTGGGCATCGCGCACATAGCGCGTTGCGGGCTCGCGGAATGCGCCCGCATCCGGGGTTGAGGCTGCGTAGGTCAGAACGCCCGCACCGTCACGCAAGGCAGACCCGTAATCCGAATAGGTTCCGTTATCCGGGCGCAAGCCGAGGCTTGCGACTGCATCTGAAAACGCTATCTGTGCTCGTTCGCCCTCGCCATAAAGTGCGATCGCCGCCCCGAGCTGGGCTTTTGCCAGCGGCGTGCCGAACGCGTCCAGTTGCGCATCGATATAGTATCTAAGATCTCCCATGGAGGCCCGTCCATTGCGAGCCAGAACATAAAGCGCATAGGCCACGCCCTCCCCGCCATCATTGACATCGGTGGTATAGGCGACCCGGTTCTCAAGATTGTCGAGGGCACTGGAGAACGCGGTTTCTGCGACGCGGTACCCCTGCTCGAGCGCGCGCGTCAAAAAGTCGGCGATATAAGCATCGAGCCACAGATCGCCGCCGCCATAGCTGTTCCACAAGCCGAAGGTTCCACCGGCCGACTGATTGGCAAGCACATTTCCAATCGCCTCTGTCACCCTTTCGCGGATGGCCGCATCTTGGCCAAGCCCTGCCGCTTCGGCGACTTCGTTGAGATAGAGCAGCGGCAAGGCCCGGCTGGTGGTTTGCTCGGTACAGCCATAAGGATACCGGTCCAGCGCCTCCAGCAGTCCGGCAACATCAATACGGGCCGCACCGCCAGTGGTCAGCGTGATCTTGGCAGTCTCCGGACGCAGGCCCGCCGTTATATTGCTGTCCAGCAGCAAGCTTTCACCCTGATTGAGAGCGAAGGACGACCGGCGCACGACGTTCGGAGACGGATCCCGCACATCAAACCGCAGGGTTTCGCTGTAGATCTCCCCATCCGGCGCGGTCAAGAGCGCAGTGACTTCGCCAGATCCGAGACCGGCGCGTGTTGAAACCGGCAGAGAGATTTGCTGCCGTCCACCCGCCCCAAGGCTGAATTGTGCCGCATCCGCGGTCAGGCTGGCCGCAGCAACCGGGCCGTCCTCCACGATCTCCAGGCTGTAGCTTCCTTCCGGACCGTCGACATTGTCGATGTCGAACAGAACCCGTGTGCTGTCACCCGGCGCAAGAACGCTTGGCCCGCTGGCGGTGATGACAACCGGCGAGCGCACTTCGACGTCCGCCTCACTGTGACCGACACCGTCGGCCGACCAGGCGACCGCCATCAGGCGGATGGCGCCGTTGAACTCGGGGATCTCGAAAGACACAGTCGCCTTGCCGGCACCGTCCAGTTTTACCGGCCCGGAAAACAGCGCAACCGGCTCTTGTTCGGGTGGTGGTGCGTCCAGCCGCATGGCCCCGGCGTCTCCGCCAGACCTCACGCGGCCGCGGGAGCCCGCTGTCCGGTCAATCAAAAGACCGTAAAGATCCCGGATGTCCGTACCCAGACGGCGCTGACCGAAATACCAGGCATCCGGGTCCGGTGTCTCAAAGCCGGTCAGATTAAGTATGCCAATATCGACGGCGGCCAGAGTGACATAAGCGTCAGCGCCATCCGGGAGGTTGGAAATTTCAACAGGCACATCTAACGTTGTCGAGGGCAGGATCCGGTCCGGCGCGGACAGAGCAATGTCCAGAACACGGTCTTGCGGATCAAGCTGAAGCCACGACAACCCGATCGCACGCGCCGGCATTTGACTTTGGGCAAGGTCCATCGGCCGGTAAAGGCTTGCAGTGACATATGCCCCTGCACCCCAATCCTGTGTAACCGGAATTTCGATTTCAGCTGTCTCGCCAGTCACCTCAACGGTCTGCGTCGACACAAGGCCACCGGCCAGGACGCTGATCGAGGCAATCCCGGGCGCCTGCGTCGTCAAACGCAACAAGGCCGTCTCGCCCGGCTGATATGTCTTCTTGTCCAGTCCGACCTCAAGGTAATCCGGCGTTTCAGAAGACGCATCCGCAGAATACCACCCGGCACTGAATTCCGTGCTGGTCGCAACGGGAATTGCACCTTCGCCAAGGATTTCAAGCCGGTAACGCCCCCACTCGACCGGCAGGGAGAGCCGGGCGGGCTGCCCTGCAGACACATTGACCTCTCCATTGGCGACACGGCGGCTTAGGGTAATCGGCTCATAGGCCCAGCGGCCATCGGTCCGGTACCATTGGTAGCGACGGTCGAGTTGAGAAAGTGTCCAGGACAAACCATCTCCGGAAATGCGTTCACCGGCGGCATTGATCACAATCACATCAAATTCCGCCGGACCGCCTTCGTCGACACCGCCGTCGAATGCCGGTTTGATGCCGATTTTCGGCGCATCACCTGCCACAGGCAACTCCAGGCGGCGTTCAACATACCGGCCGCCGGCCTCAACCAGCCGGGTAACAAGCTCTCCTTCGTAAAGAGCTGTTGTCTCCGGCAGATCAGGCAGTGTGACCTCGAAGTTCAGCGCGCCGGAACTGTCCGTCGTCAGTCCCTCCGGAAGACCGTTGCGGCTTGGATAACTCTCAAGATCGCTCAAGCCAAAGACATAACCCGGGTAGCGCATCAGAGCCCGGCTCGGCCGGACGATAATATCCCCTTCCAGGCTTTGCCCGGAGGCCGGAGCCCCATACAGGAACGCAGCCGTCAGGGAGACGGATGTCGCTCCCGTGCGGCTGAAGGCGGCCGCCTCTGTTTCCAAATCGAAGTCGACCCGCTCGGGCTGATAGTCTTCGACCATGAATGTTTTCTGCGTAAGCGCGGTGTCGTCCGGGCTCAGGTGAACCGCAAAGGACCAGGTTCCTTGCTGGGCGGTGGCGCTCAACTCGAGATCGAGGAAATGCCCGCCTAGACCCGAATCTTGCACAACTTGCCTGAGATGCTCGACCCCATCCGGACGGTAGACGATAATGGTCATGGGCAGGTCGGATTGCGCGGCTGCCTTCGCGGTCCGCATGAGGACCTGCATGTGGACCGTGTCGCTGGCCTTGTAGATGCCGCGATCCGTCCATGCAAACACATCGATCGGTCCCGGTGCCGGACGGCCTTCGACGCCCCGGTCGCTCAAGTCAAATGACGGCTTCTTCAGATCCAGGAAGGAGTAGTCACCGGTATCGGTTTCCACGACCAGCAGGCCCGGTGCCATGCCTCCACGGCCTCTAAGCAGCCCGGGCTCAAACCGCGCAAAACCGTCGCTGCCGGTTTCCGTCTCGCCCAGGATCTCGTTGCTGACGGCAACAAGCCGAACCTTGGCCGCGACAACGCCTTCTGCGCTTGTAAGAGACCGGACATTGACCGTCAGGCCATTGTCCCCCGTGTAAGAGGCAAGCCCAAGGTCAGACACCAGAAACCATTGGGTTGCCAACGGCCCCCATTGGTCTTTGATGTCCAGTTTTGACCTGGCTGTCATGGCATAAATGCCCGGTTTCAGCTCGATCCCGGTTTCGCTGATCGGAATGGCCGTGGTGATCTCGGCATTCAACTCGTTTTCAGTTTCGACAATCCCGGACCAGACCTTTTCGCCGAGGTCGTCCTCGATCTGGTCGGACTGATAGTTGCCAATCTGGCGCAAGAACTTGCCGTCTCGAATGGTTGCAGCAAGCGCACGGTCGCCAATCCGGTAGATAGATGCCTCCACTTCCGTCGTGTTGACCGAAACAATCGGAATGGTCGGATCTCCGCCCGCGGGCAATACATAGGACCGGCCCATGAAATAGACCGTTGGCGACCGGTCACGGACATACACAGACAGGCTTGCCGATTTTTCCAGCTTCTCGCCATCGGCTGCGGGCAACCCGCTTCTGGCCAGGATCTCGTATCGGGCCCCATGATTTGCTCCATCGATACAGACTTGATTTCCCTCGGCCTCAATCGCAGTGGTACCGGGCCCTTGAACCGAAACATATGGCCCATAGTCAAAGGCGCTGGCCAGACGATCCGAGAACACCAGGCATATGCGCGGGGCAGCCGTATCCGCATCGACCTCGTGACTGACGATACGAAATCCGTGCCGGGCAATCATCTGGTCGTAGCGGCGACGCAAATCCGTCCGGTCTTCAAGCGTCAGGGCGAGCCGCAGGGATTTGATCGCCGGTTTCCAGTTGTCTTGCTTGGCAAGCGCGCGGCTTAACAGCTCAAGCGACCAAACCCGCTCCGATTCGGTGATTGCACGCATATATGCGTTGATCGCGGAGGAGACCGCATTGTCCCGCTTGGTCTGCCGGTCCTGCCAATTCTGCGGATTTTGAGCAAGCTGTGCCTCGGCCAGCTGGCTCCAGGCTGCGAAGTCCTCCGGTTCCAGCGCAAGAACGCCGGCGAAATCCTGCTCGGCCAGTTCTGCATTTTTGGCGGCCAGGGCCTCCTGTCCGTTGCGGCGCAGCTGATCCACCGTCTGGCCGGACAACCTTGCCTGCTCGCCGACCCGGCGCGCATACGTCGCCGCCCGGTCGATCAGGCCCGAGTCAAGGAACGCGACCTCCGCTTTCCGGTCGGCTTCCTGGGTTTCACGCGGCTGGCTGACCTCGACAACACGGCCGGCCACTGCGCCCTGAAACCCCTGAAGCTGTCCATAGTTAGCCTTTAGGAAACACCACCCCGCAGAGGTGTTGAAAGTAAAGGCGCGGCACGTCTGATCGGCAAGGCACACCCGTTTGCAAGCCTCCAGATCGACATCCTTTACCGTTCGGTAGTCTCCGCCAAAAAAATCGGCGTCATCAATGGTCACGATCCGCCGGTCTTGCGCCGCCGATGGGGTTGGAACGCCAAGTCCCATGAGGATCAGGAGGATCGGCAAGGCGCTTTTGGCCAAAAGCCCCGTGCCCTGGGCATTCTTGCGCAACAGGCCGGAAATAAACATTGCTCGTCCTCCCGATGAGACAGGAAGGATATCCGAACACGGCTTGATGACAATGCCAAGGCGCTACGGGGTAAGGACTAACCCGAATACCGGATCAGGTGGATCCGTTCACATGCTTGACGAGTTCGTCGATCAACGCCTGCATTTCCTTGGAAGCCTTGCCGGACGGGTCGGTTTCCATCACCGTGCGCCCCTTCCCCATAGAGGCGGCAAAACTCGTCCGGTTGCCGAGCCGGGCGGACAAGGCTGGATAACCGGAGGCGTTCATCGCATCGGCCATTTCCTGGGTCAGAGAGGCGCGCGGCGGTACACGATTCAACACCAAAATCGCGGGTGTATCCTCACGAGCGGCGAGTTGAAACGTCTGCTCCGTAGCCCACAGGTCCACCGGCGTCGGCTGGATAGGCACGATGACATGGTCGGCCGCGTCGATCGCCGGTTTTGCATCCGTATCGGTTTTTGGCGGCGTATCTATGATGACGAAGGCATGGTCGCGGGCAAGATTTCTGGCTTCCCGGCGGGCGCCCCACCCCGAAGCGGTGCGAAACGCCAGTCCGGTCTTATCTTCGCCCAGAACCTCTTCACGCGTTTCGAACCAGGTGCCGAGTGACCCCTGCGGGTCAACGTCCAGGATTGCAATGGGCCCATCCGCCTTCGACATCAGAGCAATGGCAAGGTGGGCAGCCAGGGTGGTCTTGCCCGATCCGCCCTTTTGCTGTGCGACTGTCAAAATGTGCCCGGCCATGTAATCCCCCAAGACTCGCTAGATCCGCATATTGCGATGCAGCGAAACCCTTGGCAACAACCCTTTCGTCGGGAACGCCAGCACCTGCGCGGCCAAGACGCGATTGTGGGCACCAAACCTTAGCTACCGCCCGCCCAGGGCATAATAGACATTCCAGGCTGGCCGGCCGGTCACCGGAAGTCCGTATTTCGCTTCCGCTGCGCGAATCCCCGCACGGGTTTTCGGGCCGACCTTGCCGTCGGGCTCGCCAACGTCAAAGCCGTTCCGGTTCAGGAGTTTTTGCAATTCCAGGCGCTGCGCGCGCGACAGCCCCGGATTATTGGTCGGCCACGGCGTCATGATTGGATCGCCGCCTTTGACCAGTTCCGACAGAAGCGCGATCGCAAGACCATAGGACGTCGAAGCATTGTAGGACCGCAGAGCGTTGAAGTTTCTGGTCACCAAAAAAGCAGGCCCGTTGACGCCCGCAGGTCGGATCAATGCCGTGTCGGCTTTGCTCCGAAACGTGCTGCCGTCCATGTTCCGCAGGCCCCGTTGTGTCCAGGTGCTCATGGACGCAAATTTCTTGCGCCCGGACGGGCCCGAATAGCCTTTGGGAACCTTGACCTCAAACCCCCAAACCCGGGTGTTCCGCCAACCGGCATTTTTCAGGAAATTCGCCGTGGAAGCCAAAGCATCGGGAACGGAGTTCACCAGATCTTTCCGGCCGTCGCCGTCAAAGTCGACCGCAAGACTGTTGTAGGTCGATGGCATGAACTGGGTCTGACCGAAGGCACCTGCCCAAGACCCCTGGAATTGATCGTGAGGGACATCTCCGCGCGAGGCGATCTGAAGGGTCTTGATCAACTCGCCCCGGAAATAATTTTGCCGGCGCTTACCCGCGCACACCAGATTGGCAAGCGCGTGCGGGGTGTAAAAATCGCCTCGGAACTGGCCATAGTCACTTTCAATGCCCCAGACCGCCAGAACCACATGCTTATCGACGCCGTAGCGCTGTTCGACCGCCTCCAGCGTCCGCCGGTGCTTTCTCAAAAGTGTTTTTCCGTCCTGGATCCGCTGTGGATCGACCAGAAACGCCATGTAATCCCAGATTTCGGTCTTGAACTCCGGCTGAGCCGTGGAGAACCGGATGACCTTTTCATCATATTTGGCGCCGGACAGCATCTTGTCGGCCACACTGGGTTGAACACCCGCGGCAACGGCCTGTTGTTTCAACGAAGCAACGCAGCTCTCAATCGCAAGAACAGGTGTCGACAAGGCAATTGCGCACCAACCGGCCGAAGCCACCAAGGTCGTTGCGCGTCCTGCGATCTTCGCGATGTGCATTCTCAGCCTCCCAATCGACGAATCGATGCAAATGACGCTGTCACGCTACCGCGACGGAAATGCGGCAAAAAGCGCTGTAGGCAGGATATCAAAAAGAAAGCCGGCTGCCTTCCTGACGGCCTGCTCGCTCAATCCCGGGACCCGGAATCGCTCGGCAACGTAGGGGCCGGATCTTGTGCGGGGCCATCTTGCCGCCCGCTCTATAAAAAACCCCGGGGGACGCCCGCCGGGGTTTCTTTGACAGTTGATGACGAAGGCTATTTGCCCTCGATGAGTTTCCGGCGCAGCCACCCCGACGTCTGGTCCATCATAATGACAACAATGATGGTCAAGACAATGATATAACTGGTGTTTTCCCAATCGCGCGAGGTTTTCATGGTCTCCACCAGCACAAGGCCGATACCACCCGCCCCCAGCGCACCGATCACCGTCGCGGACCGGGTGTTGGACTCCAGATAGTAAAGCACCTGGGACACGAACACGGGCAGAATCTGCGGGATCACGCCAAAACGATAGCGCTGCACCTGGCTCGCGCCGGTGGCCCGTACGCCCTCGACCTGCTTGTTATCGATGTTTTCCAGCGCTTCGGAAAACAGCTTGCCGAGCGAACCGGTGTCGGTGAATGCGATCGCCAGGGCCCCGGTCAGCGGACCTAGTCCGAAAGCGCGGATGAAGATCAGCGACCAGATCAACATGTCGATCCCGCGGAGAAAGTCGAACAGACGCCGGATCCCAAAACGCAACACAATCGATGGCGTGAAGTTTTTCGCAGCAAGAAACGCCAGCGGCAAACCGAATGCGGCAGCGGTAATGGTTCCCAGAACCGCCATCATGATCGTCTCGAACAGGGCAACCATGATCTTGCCGTGCTGCCAGTCCGGGTTATCCAGGAACTCATTGACGATGAACCACAAGTTGGATGTATTCGGATCCAGCCTGTCACCGCTCAACGCAAGCGCATACAGCTGGCCGGCAGACATTCCGTACAATTGGGAGTTAAACGGGAACCAGAAGTTCTCCCAACCGCCGAAATAGTTGTGCACCTCGATCTTTGTCCGCGTGATCTGCAGGCGCCGGTCAAGTGTGGGCCGGGCATCTAGCTTGCGCGGGTCGTCCCGCAGCCACTCCGGCACCGGGCCAGGCGGCAGTTCCGTTTCCACACCGTTGCTGACGGCCGTTGACAAGATCGTGCCGTACCCGGGCACTGTGAAACGTGCCGTCTGACCGTCTATTTCAATGAAGTACCCCTCACCCAGATCCACGTCGATCTGATCGCCATTCACCGAAACCCATTCAGGATAGTCGGTGGGATCATAGGTAGCGGTCCGTTCGCCCTCGATCGCGACCTCGACTTCGTCGCGGCGGATGTCCTTGACCACATGCACTTTGTAGGCAACCGAATCCGTTGCCAGAATAACAGCCCGCTCAGGGCGCGACTTTTCCAGAAGCTCGGGAACGCCGAAAGCAAACCACGTGTAGGTCAGATACGCGAAAATCGCGAGCGGAACGGCGACTGTCATCAGCGCACGGCGCTGGACATTGGCAAACACCGTATCGCGGTCGGGGACGTGTTCAGAAGTCGTATCAAGCGCCATTGGTCAGCTCCTCAATGCGCGCGATCGGATCCGACCAGCTTGCCCCGCATATAGGAGGAGAACTGGTCGATCAGCATGATGGTGATGAACAGGAGAACGAAGATGGCAGCGGTTTCATCACCGGCCCCTTGTCCCCAACCGATGGTCCTGCGCAGTTCCTGGCCGATACCGCCGGCACCGACGAAGCCCAGGATTGCCGACGCGCGGACATTGATTTCAAAGCGCAGCAGGAAATAGCTGAGGTAGTTTGGAGCGACTTGCGGCATCACGCCGAACCGGATGCGCTGAAGCCAGCTGGCACCGCAGGCAGACAGGCCTTCGATCGGCTTGCGGTCGATATTCTCGTTGACCTCGGAAAAAAGCTTTCCAAGCGCGCCAGCGGTATGAACGGCCACTGCGATCATCGCTGGAACCGGGCTCGACCCGAGAACGAAGATGAGAAACAGAGCGATGATTAGTTCCGGGAATGCGCGGGTGATATCCATGATCCGGCGGGTCACCGGAATAAGCGGGCCCCAGCTGTCGACATTGCGCGAGGACGCCATGGCCAGCACCACAGCCATCGCCCCGCCTATGAGCGTCGCCACTGCAGCGATGTTAAGCGTTTCCAGCATGGCCGGCATAAAACTGACGATCAGGCCGAAAAAGGCCGGACCGGACTGCCAGGCTTCAGCGACGATCTCTCCGGGATAGTCGAAAAACTGCGACAGACCTTGCAAAAATCCGCCAGAGTTCATCGAGTTCGATTTCGAATATCCGGACACGACGACAGCGATAACAAGCAGCACGCCGATCAGCGAATAAAGCTGACGGCGTTTGCGCAAGGACATGATCTCTTGCTCGAGGGCGGCAACGGCCATGGAAAAAACCTTTAAGGATTTGCCTTTGCATCAAAAACGCGGGCCGGTCACCCGGCCCGCGTTCAAGTCTTGAAAGCTCTTAATTTTTAGCTTTACGAGCTTCGATGATGTTGACGTAAGCCTCGTGCGTGATCGGCATGAAGCCTTTGGTTTCACCAGCTGCGATGTTGTACGCGCAATCCGGATCCATGGAGTTCATGGAGGCGATCAGGCCGGTCATCTTGATTTTGACGTCTTCCGGCAGCTTCTTGGACAGAACGATCGGGCCTTCCGGGATCACCGGGGACTGCCAGATCTGGCGCAGTTCGGTCATGTCAACCAAACCAGCGTCGGACGCCTTGCGCAGGGCACCGGAGTTGTAGCCGTCTTCCCAAGCGCCAAGACCGTCAGCCCAGGTAACACCGGCGTCGATGTCGCCGTTGGAAACCGCAACGATTGTCTGCTCGTGACCACCGGTGAAGACGACGTCGCCGAAGTATTCACCCGGCTTCATGGAGAAGCCTTCCTGCGGGATGGCGATGGACGGGATCAGGTAGCCGGAGGTGGAGTTCGGGTCACCAAAGCCGAACACCTTGCCCTTCATGTCTTCCAGCGAGTTGACTTCGCTGTCGTTGCGGGCAAAACCGATGGAGTAGTAGCCGTAGCCGCCGTCCACGTTGACCTTAACAAGGACCGGATCCACAGCTTCAGGATCGGTCAGGAAGACTTTCGCGTAACCGGATGCGCCGAGCCATGCCATGTCGAGGTTACCGCCGAGAAGGCCTTCGATAACGCCGTTGTAGTCAGCAGGTGCGAACAGCTTGACGTCAACGCCGAGCAGGTCGGCTGTCTTTTCTTCGAGGCACTCGTAAGCGCGCAGACGGTCGGAAGCGTTTTCGCCGCCAAGGATACCGATGCGGAATTCCGAGATTTCTTGAGCTTGAGCGCCGGACACAGCGTTCAGAGCAATCATGGAGACTGCTGCAAGCGCAGCAAACTTGGAAACAACGTTCATGTGGGACACTCCCCGTGACTTTTAATGAGGTGATGACGTTTGAAGGCCGGCGCGGGCTTTCTAGCCCGCTGCCGCTGCCGCCGGGGTCATCGCACCGGCGGAATTCTGTGTGCTGGATTGGCCGTTATCGATCGCGGTAGACGTTGCCGCCTCGTTGAAGCTCTCGTCCGCGCCGTAAATTTCCCGGGCGACATCTGTCGACAGCGCATCCGGGGCACCATCGAACACGATCTTGCCGTCCCGCATTCCGATCACGCGGTCGCAATAGGCACGTGCCGTATCAAGCGTATGGAGATTGCAAAGCACGATCTTGTTGTCGCGCTCGTGGATCTCCCGCAGCGCGTCCATCACGATCTTGGCATTCATCGGGTCGAGCGAGGCGATCGGCTCGTCCGCCAGGACCATGTGCGGGTCCTGCATCAGGGCGCGGGCAATCGCAACACGCTGTTGCTGGCCGCCGGACAACTCCTCGGCGCGTTTTGTGGCTTCCTGCGCAATGCCGAGGCGGTCGAGCGCCGCAAGCGCTGAATTGACGTCGTCCTTGCTGAAGATATTGAACAGGCTTTTCAAAGTGCCGTGTCCGTTCAGCCGGCCGAGCATCACGTTGGTGACAACATCCAGGCGGGGTACCAGGTTGAACTGCTGGAACACCATTGCGCAGTCACGCTGCCAGCGGCGCATCGTGGCGCCCTTCAGGCTCAAGATGTTTTCGCCCTTGAACAGGATTTGGCCGGACGTGGCCGGCGTCAGCCGGTTGATCATGCGCAAAAGCGTTGATTTGCCTGCGCCCGAGCGGCCGATAACCCCGATCATTTGCGGATGATCGATTGAAAAAGTGACCTTGTCGACGGCAGTGCGCACGCCGAAGGTTTTTGTGACGTCCTGGAACTGAATCACAAGCCGGCCCTGTTGTTGCTTTGCTCAATGTTGAGCGCACAAGAGCCACGGCTCTATTACAGTCACATGACAAGGCGGGGCGGCATCCTTGAAGTTTTGATGACTAAATTAAGTCAGTTCAATGAAGCACTTGGCAAAACAGGGTAAATTAATAAGCCGGATAAATTATAATCTTTTGCTCCTCAAGTTTTTCGGTGGTTAAAGTCGGCCTGCCTCCAAACTGGGCATTCCTCAAAAAATTCACAGAACTGTCGTCAAAATGTTGCGCGTCAAAACGGCTCACCCGCTAGGAAGACGGCTTGATGAGCCAGAACACACCGGAGCCGCGCATGCTTTCCCCCGCAGACAAACCCGCCCTCTCCTGCGATCCGTCAATCCACCCTGAAGCGCTGGTTCACGACTGCGAGCTTGGACGATGGACCGAGGTTGGCGCGTTTACGGAAATGCGGCAATCGCAAATGGGCGATTATTCCTACATCGTGCAAGATGGTGATGTGGTGTGGTCGTCCATCGGCAAGTTTTGCTCAATTGCCCGCAAGGTCCGCCTGAACCCCGGCAACCATCCGACCTGGCGGGCGTCTCAACATCACTTCACCTACAGAGCCGCCGCCTATGACCTTGGAGAGGATGATACGGAGTTTTTTGAATGGCGGAAAAAGGATTGGGTGACCATCGGGCATGATGTGTGGGTTGGCCATGGCGTGACCGTTCTTGCCGGAGTGACGGTCGGAACCGGGGCCATTTTGGCTGCTGGAGCGGTCGTTGCCAAAGACGTGCCGCCCTACACAATTGTCGGCGGTGTTGCTGCGAAGCCGATCAAGCGCCGGTTTTCGGAGCAGCAAGCAGAAGCACTGATGGACATCGCCTGGTGGGACTGGGACCATGCCATGCTCAAACAGCGCCTGCCGGACTTCCGGTCCTTGTCAATCGATGCGTTCATTGAAAAATACCGCTGAATTCAGCCTTTGACTGCAATTCAGGCGCGCCTTACTATACAGCGCATGAACAGAGTTGCATCATGCCACCGCCGCTGACACGGCTTACGCTATACGTTGCGGACACGACAGACGTGGCACATTTTTATGGTCGTCACTTCGGCTACATCGCGCATCCCAAACCCGGCGGTCTGATTGAGCTCCATCCTCCCGGTGAGGGAATTCATCTGCTGCTACACCCCCTTGCCAAAGGCCGAAAGTCCGGCCAAACGCTGGTCAAGCTGTCGTTTTACGTCGTGGATGTGGAGGAGGCCAAAGCAACCTTTGCCGCCCAGGGCCTGGATTTTGGCCCCACCCATCAAGGGGACGGATATCAGTTTTCCAATTCGCGCGATCCGGCCGGAAACGCGATATCGATCACCAGCCGTGTTTTTGCGCCCGAGCCGATTGCGTGACGGCCCGGAGGCACCGGCCAGCCATCATTTGCACATGAGCCAAACCGTCGAAGTCCTCAAGCAAAACCTCGGTCCGTCTGTGAAGCGGTGGCGGCTGGTCAATCGCGTCAAACAGGAGGCGCTCGCGCTGGATCTGGGCGTTTCACAGTCCATGATATCGCGGTGGGAAAGCGGACGCACCGAGCCAGAAGGGCGCGAGCGGTCGCGGCTTGTGCGGATTGTTCTCGCACGGCCCAGTACGGCGGCCGACAAAGCTCTGCTCGAGCTTGTTTCGGCATCAGCCGACCGCGTACACCTTGTCTGCGATCTCACGCACCGGCTGCTGGCCGTTTCCCCGGCGCGGGCGCGCGAATGGCATGCCCCGGTCTCGGCGCTCAAGGGTACCTCGCTTTGGTCGTTCGCGTCCGATGGCATCCAAGAAGCCGAACACCGCCTTGACGCGGCCGGCTGGTTCGAGCCACACGCGCCTGACATCGTCTTTCAGACCGAGCGCGCGGATTTTACGGCGATGACCATTCCCGAAAGCCGCGTGAAAATAACACGTGTTCCGCTATCCGACGGTTCGTATGCAAGGCTGGTGCGCGCTGTTGAGGTTGCCGCCGCCTGAATAAAAAATTCAGGGCATCGCCACGAACCGGGTCACTGCGTAGATTAGCGGCCATGACGCACAAAACCGACAGCGACGATCCCGCCACAATTGACCATGGCCGTTTGTCCGGCATTCTTGCTTTTTTGCAGGCAGCCGAACAACTCAAGGACACCTTGCGCTCCGGACGGACCCGAACCGGACGAGCGGAGAGCACTGCGGAGCACAGCTGGGGCCTGTGCCTGTTGGTTGTTTTGTTTGGCAGGGACCTGCCCGGAATCGATGTCGAAAAGCTCTTGAAGCTGTGCGTTGTTCATGATCTTGGCGAAGCCATTTCTGGTGACG
This sequence comes from Roseibium hamelinense, assembly GCF_007830545.1. Classification (GTDB taxonomy): domain Bacteria; phylum Pseudomonadota; class Alphaproteobacteria; order Rhizobiales; family Stappiaceae; genus Roseibium; species Roseibium hamelinense. The sequence continues at coordinate 99,253 of NZ_VLLF01000001.1, read as the reverse complement.
TTCCAGCCCCGGCGCAAAAAAGCGGAGACCGTCGGCGGGAACGGGAAAGGCGGGATTTTCAAAGCCTTTGCGCGCCTCTGCCCTCCGCGCTAGCGGGCGATTTGCTAAGCCTTTGGGACGAGTACGCCGAGGGGCGGACCGAGGAGGCACGCCTTGCAAAGGCCTTTGACAAACTGGAGACGATGCTTCAGCACCTGGTCGGCAAAAATCCGCCGGATTTTGATTTTTCTTTCAACCTTGCATATGGGCGCCGGGAGACAGATTTTCATCCCCTAACCCGGGCCCTGCGAGAAAAAGTCGACGAGTTGACCCGGGCCAGACTGGACGAGCGCCGCCCGACACCAGCCCGGGGCGGTTGATTTAAACGTAGGCGCTCAAAGAACGAACGCGTACACCGGCGGTGCCGGATTTTACATCTACCTGGCCAGAATCGAGCGAGACAGCGCGCTGCCGCGCCTCCACCTGGTTTGAGCCGACCTTTAGATGCTCCAGTCCAACCATGATTTCGTTCCACTCGGCCGTACAGTTCGAGCTGCCGAATTTGGCGGTCACACGCTTCATCACCATGGCCTTCAAGTCGACCTGTGTGCCGACCCAATTGAAGCAGCCCCAGTTGGAAATGATGTTGTATTTGTCGAACTGCATGCGCAGGCCGTAAACGGATTCGCACTTACCACCATAATAGGTGTCCATGTTGAAGCCGTAGATCGACGAAAAATCCCAGCCGAACTTTTTTACGTAACTGGAGTCCTTGAAAGTCCGGGTCACCGGCCCGTGAAAGGTTTCGGTGGTCTCGCCCTTGATCGTGCGATCATGGTCCTTACCGGACAGCTCAAGTTTGCCTGTGTCACCACCTGCCTTGATCTTCAGGCTCTTTTTGGATCCGCTCTTGATCTGGATCGAGCCGTCCTCCGAGGTCAGCTCAATGGCATCCGACACCGTGGTGGTCATTGTGCCGTCGACATCAAGAGCATAGTCGCCATTGGTCATCTGGTGGTAGTCGGCGGTCTCGAGATACATTTTTTCGCCGGACCTGATCAGGATCCGGCCATCGCAAGCAAGCAGGATACCCTCTGCACCGCCCGCAGCCTGTGTGTAGGCGGCCTCTTCATCGCCTTCATCGTGAATGTGCTGCGCGGGATAGATGTCTTCCACCATGCCCTCCGCATGCGCACCGCGCTCAAAGTCCGAGTATTCGCCGAGCCGCAACACCGCACCTGGAGCATGCTCCGTTGTCTTGTCGCTGTTCGGCACGAACAGGAAGGCGTACCGCGTCTGCGCACGGTCGCAGCTCTCCTGAGGTGCATCGGGTGCGTCCGGCTGCTCTGGAAACGGCTTGTGATGGTGTGGCGGACGATGCGGATGGCGCAAAGTGTCCAAGTGATCCCAGGCATGCAGGGCCATGTGTCATTCTCCTTATTATTATTTTGCCGCAAAAAATTCCGGCGTCCGTTGTCAGGATTCACCGGAATAACTGCGATAAGCTGGAGTGACACACCTGCACCAAATCAGGATGTGCTGCGCGTCACAAATCAGTCATAAAACTGAATTTTTGTTACGCCAACTAACCTAAAAGCGAAGCAGGAACAGATGCTTAATAATAATGAAATCAAATTGACTTAACGCATTGTTTTCGTTGCGTAAGTTTGACTAATTGGTCAAATTTTAGCTTTTGAATACCTGCTATGCAGGCAGACTTTCGCTAGCCAGTACCGCTTTCGACGAACCCTCTGCCAACGTCAAAACAACCCTTTGGTGTATTTCCCTTCGAAGAGGCGACCTTGTCGGGAAAAAACCGGCCTACAGAAACTGTCCCATTCCGAACAGCGATAAAGCTGCCGCTTTCCACTTCGAGCCACTCGCCCGGAGCCTCATCAAGTGGTTCAGACACAATCGATATGCCGTCACCGTAGCAGCGGTAATAGAGCGTTGGTGCCAGATGGTCTGATGCATAACGCGCGGCATAGAGTGTTTCGCCGTCGGACCAGCAAGATGCAAAGCGCATGAAAGGCGCACCGCCTTGGGTCCGGGCCATGTCCTCGAGTTCGCGCACGGCCCTTGCCATGGCGGGCACGGGTTCTTCGGACAGACCATATCCGCATGCGATCAAGAACAGCGCTTCGCTGTCGGTCGCACCGGTCCGGTGCGCATAAAGAGCGTCGGGAATGAGATTGTCGATGCGGCGCCGAAAATGGTCATAGCCGCCAATCTGGCCGTTATGCATGAAACTCCACCGGCCGACCGTGAAGGGATGGCAATTGTCGCGTACTGTGGCCGTGCCTGTCGAGGCGCGCACGTGGGCAAGGAAAACCGACGCCTTCACATGATGCGCAAGCTGCAGCAGGTTCGGGTCTGACCAAGCCGGCCGAACATCCTTGTAGACGCACGGCGTGAGCCGTTCACCGTACCACGCCGCTCCAAAACCGTCCGCGTTCACGGACGTCTTGCAGCTCAAGGCGTGGCGGCTTTGTTCAATCAGGGAATGCTGGGGATCGCAAATCAGCTCTTCAAGGTATTTCGGAGCGCCGCTCCAGGCTGCCCATCTGCACATTATGCCGCCTCTTTCGACACCTTGAACCGTGCGGTGGTCTCATCACAGCTGTAGGACAGGCAAACCGGATAAGGGTTGCGGGTCAGTTCGTCGACCGCACCAATAACGAAATCGGCCTTTTCGCCGGTCATCAGAGCGCTGAGATTCAGCCGGGTCCAACCGGGCTTCTGCAGCTCTTCGCCATCCAAGATGCTTTGCCGGATGGCACTTGAATCTGCTTCGCCGATTTCGAGCAAACGGTGCGCATATGGGCCCGCACAGGCGCAGCCGCCCCGCGCTTGTATGCCATAAACATCCGACAGCATTCGGGTGACAAGCTGCTGGTGTATGTAGCCGCCGTTTTCGAGATCCTTTACCCGGAACGAGACCATCGGCAACGGCGCGTGCGCATTGGGCTTCCCCATAAATTCGATGGCCGGATTGTTTTTCCAGACGCTCAGAGCCTTTGCCCGCAGCTCCTGATGGCGCGCGTCGAGACAAGCTTGCCCGATCGCCTCCTTTACCAGAAACACCAGGGCTGCACGTATGTCGCCGACAACATTTGGTGTACCGGCCTCTTCACGAGAGGCAATGTTCTGAGAATAATCGTGTGCCCAAGGAGAGACAAAGCGGACGGTGCCACCGCCCGGAAACACCGGAATGTTTTTGGCAACGGCGTCCTTGCGCACAATCATGACACCTGAGGCGCCAGGGCCTCCCGGAAACTTATGTGCGGACACGACGACCGCATCCTTTTCCGCATCCGTGCCAGCCTTCATATCAATCGGCAAATACGGTCCGCTTCCGGCGCAATCCCAAACGCTCAACGCGCCATATTTTTTCAAAAGACGGGTGACGGCATCAGCATCAGTCACGATGCCGGTTACATTCGACATCAGCGAAAACGCTCCGACAATCAGTCGCTGATCTCCAGCCATATTCAAGACATGCTCGAGTTCGGCCAAGTCCGGGCCGCCGGCCGGTGCCTCACCGATCTCGACAACATCGGCGCCGCTCTCACGCCAGGGCAGAATGTTGGAATGATGCTCATACGGCCCAAGAATCACCAGCGGCATGGCCTGACGGCGCACGGCATCGCTGACACCCAAAAGATGCACCAGCCGATTAAGGCCGGCCGTAGCACCGGAGCCGGTGAAGACAGTCGCAAACGCATCCGTTGCGCCGCAGCAGCGCGCAATTTCAGAGCGCGCCCGCTCGCGCAGACGGGTCATGTAGCTGCCGCACCAAGATGCTTCGGTGTGACTGTTCGCATAGTAGGGCAAGACATTGTCCATCACGAAGGTCTCGATCTGGCGCAATGCGCGGCCGGAGGCGACGTAATCGGCATAGATAAGCGTTTTTGGACCGAACGGACCGTCAATGACAGCGCCCTCGCCGATCAATCCGGCCTGCAGGCGTGCGATCAGATCCGGCTTCTGCAAATCGGTTTTGAATGCATCCAGAGCAGACGGCTCATTCGTTGTCATGATCACCTCCAAGTCTATTTGAGACGATCATATGACCCTACGCACTGTGATTTCCTCACCTAATTTTATTGCTGTGACCCTAAAATTGTGTCATTTGAACTTTTATGAGCCAAAAAATCGATCATATTGACCGCGCGCTCCTGAGAGCCTTGCAAAAAGATGCCAGATTGTCGCAGCGTGACCTGGCCGACCAGGTAGGCCTGTCGCAAAATGCCTGTTGGCGGCGATTGAAATCCTTGAATGAAAACGGACTGGTCAAAAGCCATACCATCCGGCTCGATCCGGCAGAACTCGGGCTCACTTTGACTGTCTTCGTCATGATCCGTACCCGCCATCACTCGCGGGACTGGCTGGATACCTTCCGTACGGAAGTCTCCTCGATCCCCAATGTGATCGACTTTTACCGGATCGCCGGAGACTACGACTACATGCTCAAGGTCATGGCCGAAGACATGAACGCCTTCGACCGGATCTATCAGCGGCTGATCACCAAAGTCGATCTGGATACCGTAACCTCGTACATGACCATGGAGGCGATCGCGGACAGCCGCGATGTGCCGATTTGACGCCGCTTGGGGCTCTTCCCCCTCCGTTCTTGTGTTAGCGCCTGCGATGACCGCCGCCGCGGCGGGCGCCGCCCCCGCGGTTTGCAGGGCGCGCCTGCGGCCGCGACTGTGGCCTGTTCCGCTGAACAGTCCGCTGACGCTGTACCTGCCGGTTTCCGGCGTCCCGGGCCCTGTGATCCCGGTTCAGGTGCGCGGGCGCCTGCGGCCGTTGTGCCGGGCGGGTTGCAGGCCGCTGAGCCGGCCGATTGGCTGGACGGCTGACATTCGGGCGATCCGCCGGCCGGGTTTCGGCCGGACGATTGGCCGGACGATTCGCTGGGCGGTTGGCGGGCCGTTCGCCGGCAGGCAGGTTTGCCGGACGGTTCGGACGGTTCTGGATCCGGTCGCCTGCCGGACGGTTGGCGATGGCTGCCCCGACACCGGCGCCTGCCGCCGCCCCGCCGATCGCAGCGCCCAGATTGCCATTCCCGAGATTTCCTGCTCCAAGGTCATTGGCCCGGTCCCGGATCTGGTCCCGGCTCGGACGGGCAACTTCCGACCAGCGTCCGCCTTCAAATTTTTGCCAGTCCTCGCCGGTGCGCCGATAAACCGAGCCATCGCGACCCGCAAAGACATCTCCACGCCGGTCGAGCGAGGCAAGACGTCCCGCATTCCCGGTTTTCTGCCAGCGCTGCACGGCTCCCGCCTGAATGTCGCGTGTCCGTGCCCATTGCGGACCGGACACGACCGAACCGCCCCAGGAGCCATAGATCCCGCGCGCACCGCCAGCCACGACACGGTTCCCCGTGCGTGGATTGTAAGCGGAAATAAACCCGGCACTTCCGCGCGGACCGCTGATCGCGCCGCCGCGGATATACCCGCCGGTGCGTGGATTGTAGATCCCGCCGCCAGCAATGCCACGCCGCGGTCCGTAAGCGTATCCATACCGGCCATATGTGCCGCGTACAGGGTTGTAAAACGCCCCGATGCCGTAGGTGACCGGACGGGGAAAATAGATCGGCCGCACGCCAGGCCGGTACCATGGCCGGTACCAGTATCCGGTGCCATAAACGAAAACGCCCCATGATAGGAAGCCGGTCAGATACCCCATCGTGTACCCGTACCAGACGGCGTCCGGCTCGCTTTCATAAACACGGACATAGGTCACGTTATAGACCGGGGATGCCGGCGGGATGGTATAGATTTCGTCGGGAACGGCAGCCGCCACTTCAAACGGGCCTTGCGGGCTTTCGCCGACAAACCAGACACCGTTCTGCAACACATAATATTTGTCGCCGACCTTGATGACCTGCTCATTGGTGTTCACCGCGTAGGACATTCGGGTCCCGTCGATTTCGGCGAATTCCGGATCCCCGGCATAGGCAACATCGGCGCTGAGAGTGCCAAGTTCAACACGTGCCGTGGTGGGAATGCTGGCCTTCAGCCGGGCTTGCGCTGCCTCGGATGTAGACGGCACGGATGCGCGGACCGAATAATAGGGCGCATCTTCTGGAATATTCAGAAAATCGCTTGGAAGGTCCGGCGTCGTAAACACCCAAGGTCCCTCGAGAGACGCGGATTTGAACCAGCGGCCAGAGACCAGGATGTACCAGGTTGAGGTCTCTTTCAGGAAGAAAACATCGCTGTCGGTGTTGGAGGCCCATTCAAGCCCAGTGTTTGGCACCGGTTCGAGTTTCGGCTCTCCGTCGAAAACAATCATTTCCGCAGGCGTGTCGGAATAGATTACCTTTGGCGGTACGTTGTCCGGAAACGGCTCTGCCGGAATGGCCTCACGTGTCTCGCTCCAATTGTCGTCATCCGGCAGGTTTGTAATCGGATCGGGCAAGGTTTCAACGGGTGTCCAGCCGGTCTTGATATCGGAGCTGGTCAGCCAGGATTTTTCGTCGCGCAGATAAAATGCGCCGTCCCCGGTTTTTAGGATGTCCCAATTGGTATTGACGACAAAGCTGAGACCTGAATCCCCTTTCACCGGTCCAATGATAGGTTCACCATCAGTTTGAACCAAAATGGCGGGTTCGGTGCTGATGAAGATCGGTGGTGCGTCTTCACCCAGGCCCTGCACATCCTCCATACGTTTGTATTCGGCAAGGCTTGCGGTGATGCGGTCTTCTTGCAGCGTGATCGTACCCGTCGGCATAATCTTGCCGACTTGCAGGGTCAAATCGGTCAGGTCGGCCCGGTCAAGCGCAGAAAAATCCAACTCCGTGACCAGAAGATTGCTGACAACAACCTCTTCTGTACTCGTGTCGGCTTGCGTGTCACCACTGACCCCGATCACCCCAAAGACCGGATTGTCCTTGTCGTCTTTCACGTATTCGGCCGCAACGAGGGCCTTGAGCTTTTTGAAGTTCTCCCAATCGGTGATTTGCGGCTGATAGAGGACAAGTGTCGCGCCGTTGCCTGTCTCATAACTGCGCGGCCAGCCGGTTGTTTCCTCCGGTTCTGTCAGTTGCAGATAGTTGCCTGACACGAAGCCGTTTTGCCCGTTATATGTGACCGAACACCAGGCGCCGGAATCGTCGCACTCACCCAGCTCGACCTGGGATCCATTGGGCAAGGTCCCGAAAGACCCAAAGCCGGTCCCCGGTCCTTCCCGAAAATTCACATTTGCCGTCGTAACGGCAGGCGCAGCCAAAGCACCATTCACAAAAACGGTTTGTGCGGCCATGCAGCCGGAAACGAGCACAGTAATGAATTTCTTCATGCAAATACGGCTCTCCCTGAACGCGCCCGATCAGACATAGAGCCTGTGCCGGCGCAAGATGTATCTAGTCGGCAGCCTTATGAGACGGTTTGTTATGACGCCCTGAGAACGTTACGTCAGAACCGCAAAACGCGCGTACGTGTTTCCATGTAGGGGCGGCAAGAAGTTGGAAAGACGCTATCGAAATCCGGCGAGCTGCTCCGTTCAGCCCTGATGCCGGCGCAAAAACCCAACAAGACCGCTAGTTGGTGTAACGCTTAAGGATCTTTTCGACTGCCCCTGTCTCAACCAGGTGTGAAATGGCTGCATCCAGCATCACCACCACATCTTCGGGCAAATGGCGGCTAAACATGACCCAATGGTCATAGGAGTGGAACTTGGCTGGCGCGACGATCAACCCTTTGTCTTTCCACTCCTGGTCGAGATAATAGTTTAAGCCAAGACTATGATAATAAAACGCTTTCACGCGTCCTTCAGCGACCAGATGCAACGCCTCATCTGGCGTTTGAACCAGTATTGGCTTTTCATTGCCCGCCATTTTTCGCTCGAGAAAACGGGTCACTCCGGCTCCCCGCAACGCTACGATTGGGGAACCGTGTTTTGAAAGGTCTTCAAAACTTTGCGCCGGAGGTGCCTCTGACGCACGAACGCCAACCACATGGAAAACACTGTAAAGCGGCTGTGAACTGAAGATGAAGCGCTGCTCCCGAGAGGCGTTTTTAGCAGCACCACAATCTAGATCCGACGTCCCCTGATCAAGGTTGACCAGCATGCGTTTTCGCGGGGTAAATTGTTCGGGAAATTCAAAGACAACTTTGCCACCCAGGTGGGCTTCAATAGCGCGGTAAAGATCGGGACATATGCCGGAAGCCTACGGGTCTGTTGACCCGTACTTTGGCTGTGTATCTTGGAAATCGACGGTCAGACGAACCGGATTGTCTGACTTCGCCTCAATGGAAAAGAAAACCCAACAGACGGCAATCCACATGCAAAAGAACGTCTTAGGAAAGTTTCCGTGTAGAAACACAATCCGACACCTCTCGGTTTAGACTGGGCGCTTGTATGGAGTTGCAGCAGCTTTACGTATAGCACATCCGTTTTAAGCCGAACGAACAAATATCGATATTGGTATTATATTGAGCTTAAAGACCTATTGAGCAAAAAGCTTAAAATTGTAACCAACGCGCAACACTTGACCGAAACGACCCAACAAACACCGCCGGCCGTCAGGCTCCGGCTGCCCGCCGCCTCACTGCTCACATCCAGCCATCGCCCGAAACCAGATTGCCTCAGGCAGCAGACGACAGTTTGCCCAGTTGAACCGGAACGGTCTGCCCGGTACGGGCAGACTGCTGGGCAGCAAGGCCCATTGCAACAGCGCGCCAACCGTCCTCCAAGGAGACTTCAGGCACCGCCGTTTGACCGCGCACAAGCGCCAAAAACCGTTCGTGCTGATAAAAGGTCGACCCATTGTGGTCCCCGGCAGCAAGCAAGTCCGGATCAACCGGCACATCGATCACCTGAGGCCCCTTCGGTGCTCTCGGGCTGACAACAAGTTGCGGGACTGGCGGCTGGCCAAGGGTCGGCGGCCAGAACCTGCCCGGTCCGGGAACGAAGGCTTCGATTTTCCCCGCAGGTCCAACAGCTGAGATTTCTTCCTGATATCTTGCGCCCTCAGCAAACATGCAAAGTTCCAGCATGGCGCGCGCGCCACTCTGGAACTCTGCGATTACATAACCATGATCCAGAACGTCTGGCGTTTCCCCCTCGTAGCGCTCGGTCAAGTGGTTTGTCGCCTGCCCGCCCGAGGCCATGATCCGCACCGGCTCGGATTTCAGTATCAGGCGCATCAGATCAAAAAAGTGGCAGCATTTTTCAACGAATGTGCCGCCGGAATAGCGGTTAAACCGGTTCCAGGCGCCGACCTTGTCCAAAAACGGAAACCGGTGCTCGCGGATTGTCAGCATGGAAATACCTCCGGTCGCCTCGTGGGCGCGCTCGATCAAGGCGGCGATTGGCGGCATGTAGCGGTATTCCATCGCCACCCACACGGGCGCGGGATAAGCCGCCCGGAATGCCTCCAGACGCTGCAGATCCTGCGGATCGGTGAACAGCGGCTTTTCGACCAGAAGCGGCAGCGGACGGGTGGCGCGGATTTCCTCCATCTGAGCGACGTGATGGTGGTTCGGACTGGCGATCAAAATGCAGTCGAGAGAGGAAACCTCCAGCAGTTCGGCGACAGACCCGACCATCTGCGCGTCTGGCGCAATGCGCGCTGCGCGGGCGGCCATTTCGACATCGGGCTCAAATATTACGCTGACGCGGGCGCCGGGCAGCAATGCGATATTGTGCAAATGCTCCTGCCCCATCATGCCACAGCCGATGATGCCGTAGTTTACAGTCGCGGACATTCAATGCTCCTTACTTCAGACGCTGCACGTAGAGCGCCTTGTCCGGGTCGAACCAGGTTTTTGAAAACTCTATGGGCACTGGTCCGTTCGACCAGCTGAGCCGCTCAATGTAGCCGGTGACGGCTCCGGGCTCTTTCGGGAACCGGTCGGGCGCCCAATCCGGCACCGCGCCGATCCCGACCCTGTCCTCTGCCCGGGTAATCCAAAAGCCAAGCTGCTTTTGGTAGGTGTGATAAAGCGAATCCGAAATCTGCTCCAGGGTGAGCAGTCCTGCGCTGGCATCCAGCCAAATTTCCTCAACAGCGATGACCGCGTCGTTCAAATAGCGCAAACGGCGAATTCGGGTACCGGTCTCGGCAAGGCCGAAGTGTTTGAGATCCGCAGGCTTTTCAAGGCGGTCGACGCTCAGGATATCGGCGCGGGGCAACCCGCCGCCGGAATGCAATTCCAACCGGAACATGGCGTAAACGCTGTTGGTCTCGCCAGCCTGCCGGATGTAATTGCCCGATCCCTGAACCCGTTCCAGGAGCCCTTTATCGGTCAATTCGGCCAAGGCTTTGCGCAACGTGCCAACCGAGATGCCGAGGTCGTTCGCCATGTCCCGTTCGGGCGGCAAACGCTCGCCATCAATCAAGCGCCCAGCCGCGATGTCACGGATCAGCAGCTCGCTGATCTGAACATAAAGCGGCAGGGCATTCGCGCTTTGCGACGCGGAATTCATGAGGTGCAACAACCTGTCTTCCAAAAATTGATACACTATTGATTTACATCAAAGCGGATGCTACGCAAGAAAAAACGACACGGAATTTGGGGAGAACACATATGACCGTAGTCCCGGTCACATCACCAGATCTGGATGGGGCGGAAGTTTCCTGGTTTTCAGCGCTCTGCTCGGACGACTACCAGTTTCTCGGCATCCCCGAAGGTCACTTGCGCTCGTCCTGGGAGCACTGTTCTGAGATCGTAAAAACGGCTGAAATACAGGGCTTTCGCAACATTCTTTGCCCATCTTCCTACCAGGTCGGCCAGGACACACTGTCTTTCGTGGCCGGCTGCGCACCGATCACAGAGCACATCAACATGCTGGCTGCAGTGCGCTGCGGCGAGATGCAGCCGATCATGCTGGCACGCACCATCGCGACCCTCGATCACATGCTGAAAGGCCGTCTGACGGTCAACATCATCTCGTCGAATTTTCCGGGCGAGGAAGCCGACAGCAGCTACCGTTACCAGCGCTCGCGCGAGGTGGTTCAGATCCTCAAGCAGGCCTGGACCCGCGACGAAATCAACCACGAGGGCCAGGTTTATTCATTCAAGGGTTTGACGACGGATCCGGCACGCCCCTATCAGACCGGCGGACCGCTGCTCTACTTCGGCGGATACTCGCCGGACGCGCTCGACCTGTGCGGCGAGCACTGCGATGTCTATTTGATGTGGCCGGAAAAGACCGAGGAGCTGGAAGGCCGCATGAAAGCGGTCAACGCGGTTGCAGAAAAATATGACCGGACACTCGATTATGGGCTGAGGGTCCACATGATTGTGCGCGATACCGAACAGGAAGCGCGCGAATATGCCGACTATATCGTTTCCAAGCTGGATGCCGATCAGGGCAAGGAAATCCGCGAACGCGCGCTGGATGCCAAATCGCTGGGCGTCAGTCATCAGGCGAAAAACCGGGATGTGGCCGATGACGACGGCTACATCGAGCAGAATCTTTGGACCGGTGTTGGCCGCGCGAGGTCCGGCTGCGGTGCCGCGCTTGTCGGCTCGACCGATCAGATCATGTCCAAGATCGAAACCTATCAGAAAATGGGTATCCGGGCCTTCATCTTCTCCGGCTATCCGCATATCGAGGAGGCGGAGCATTTCGGATCCCGCGTCATGCCGAACCTGAAGACCATATCCCTTCCGCACGCTTACGGCCGCGTTCCGGTCGACACCCCCGCAACACCTCTTGGCAATGGAGTCCGACGCTGATGCAACGCCTTTCCCTGACCCCGGATCTGGAATTCAGCCGATTGGTCTATGGCATGTGGCGTCTTGGCGACGGCACCGACACGTCGCCGGCGCATGTTGAAGCCAAAGTCCAGTCCTGTCTCGACCAGGGTATTACCACCTTCGACCAGGCAGATATTTACGGCGGCTATCAGGCCGAAGCCTTGTTGGGCGCCGCCCTGAAGGCCAACCCGTCCCTGCGGGCGAAGATGGAAATCGTTACCAAATGCGACATCATCGCCCCGATGGGGCGGTATGCATCTGCAAGCGTGAAACACTACGACACCTCGCGTGCTCATATTGAACAATCGGTCGAGACCTCGCTCCGGGAGATGGCGATCGACACGATCGATCTTCTGCTGATCCATCGTCCCGACCCGTTGATGGACCACCATGAGACAGGTTCAGCGCTCGACGATCTCGTCAAGAGCGGCAAGGTGCGCGCCGTCGGCGTGTCGAATTTCCGCCCATGGGACTGGGACCTGCTGCAGTCGGCGATGACGACGAAGCTCGCGACCAACCAGATCGAAATCAGCCTGTCGGAAATCGGCCCGTTCACCAATGGCGATCTGGCCTTCCACCAAAAACTTGGAACCCGCCTGATGGCCTGGTCGCCGCTTGGCGGCGGATCCGTGATGACCGGCCAGGGCCAACTCGGCAGCGTTCTGGATGAAATCGCGGCCGATGCGGGCGTCGACCGGTCCGCCGTTGCAATCGCGTTCCTTCTGGCACATCCGGCCGGAATCATCCCGGTCATGGGTACCAACAATCTGGAGCGCATCGGCAAGATCTCCGACGCCATCAAAGTCAAGCTGGATCGCGAAACCTGGTACCGCCTGTACGAGGCGGCCCTTGGAAAAGAGGTGCCCTGATGACCATGCAGACATCCAATCATCCTGTCACCTTTGCGCCGGACGCTGAAAACACCCGCCTCCTGCGGGATGCTTTCGGGCGGTTTGCAACGGGCGTCACCGTTGTCACCACAGCCACCCCGGACGGGCCTGTGGGGATCACGGCCAACAGCTTTTCCTCCGTTTCACTTGACCCGCCATTGGTCATGTGGGCACCAGACAAGGGATCGCGCCGCTTCCGCTACTTTGAGCCGGCCGAACACTACGCGATCCACATTCTCAGCCACCACCAGGCAGAGCTGTGTCACGGCTTTTCAAAGAATGCGCATGCATTCGACGACCTGGAACTGACCAGCAATGCACGGGGGGTTCCCCTGATCGAACATTGCCTTGCACGCTTCGAATGTGAACGCGTGGCCGCTTATGAAGGTGGCGATCACCTGATTGTTCTGGGTAAGGTGGTGAAAGCTGAAATGCGCGAGGGGGACGCGCTGACATTTTACGCCGGGAAACTCGGCCAATTGGCGCACAAAAAATAAGGCGCATTGCGGCAGGCCTTCAAAACGGCCGCCGTTTTGAATGGGAGGGCCCACATGGGCGCATTGCTGGCGGTGCTCAAGCCGCTCGGGTGGTTTAACGCATTCGTCCTGAAAATCGGGCGGGCCATCGGTGTTGTGGCCATGGCGGCCATGGTGGTCGCCATTTTGATTCAGGTCGTCTTCCGCTACGGTTTTAACAACGCCCTGCCCTGGCCCGATGAGGCCGCGCGATTCTGCATGCTCTGGATGACCGGGCTGGTGGCCCCAACAGCCTTCCGGCGCGGCGGCTTTGTTGCCATCGACATGGTCCCGCTGGCGCTGCCCCGGACAATTGGCGCCCTGCTGAACCTGTTCCTGCTCATTGTCTGCCTCACGGTTCTGACCGTTGCCGTGCAGATTGGCTACAAAGAAGTCACCGGATTCGGCGGCAAGTTCGCCACAGCATCCTTGTACCTGCCCTTGAACCTCGGCTTTTCCGAATGGTTCCGTATTCCGCGCAGCTGGATGATGGCCTCGCTTTTGGTCGGCGTCGCTCTGCTCATTTCAGTCAATATCGAGTTGATCCTGCGCAACCTGATCAAGTTGCTCGGTGGCTCCAAGGAGTTGCCGGCGATCCCCGATGCCGAGATGGCAGGAGCCGAATAATGCTGATCTGGTTTCTGCCCGTCTTTCTTGTGCTTCTCATGGTTGGCCTCCCGGTGTTTTTCGGGCTGCTGGCCGCCCCGGGCATATTGTTGTGGCTGAATGGCCAGGAACGCGATATCACCTTGCTATACCGCAATGTTTACAATGGGATGGACAGTTTTCCTCTCATGGCGATCCCGTTCTTCATGCTGGCCGGAGAATTGATGAACCGCGGCGGCATCACGCTGCGCCTGGTCGAGTTCAGCCAGGCCCTGATGGGCCATCTGCGCGGCGGGCTGGCCCATGTAAACGTTCTGTCTTCCATGCTGTTTGCCGGCCTGTCCGGCTCCGCCGTGGCCGACACGTCCGCGCTCGGCTCCATGCTGATCCCGGCCATGGAAAAACAAGGCTACACTCGTAAATTCGCGGCAGCCATCACGGCCGCAAGTTCGGTCATCGGCCCGATCATCCCACCATCGGGCATCATGATCATCTACGCCTATGTCATGGGCGAGAGCGTTGCGGCCCTATTCCTTGCCGGCATCGTTCCCGGTGTCATGGTCGGCATCGGTCTGATGGTCATGATCAAGGTTCTGGCGGACAAGTATGATTTTCCGGTCGCGAGCCGGAAATCCACATGGGGTGAGCGCGGGCAGGCCTCGCTGAAAGCATTCTTCCCGCTGATGACCCCGGTCATTATCATGGGCGGCATTCTCGGCGGTATCTTCACGCCCACGGAGGCTGCGGCTGTTGCGGTCGCCTATGCGCTGATCATTGGCCTGTTCGTGCTGCGTACCCTGAAAGTGGGCGACATTCCCGACGTCTTGAACCGGGCCGGCATCACATCCGCCGTCGTGCTGCTGCTGGTCGGGGCTGCCATGGCCTTCAAGACAGTCGTCTCCTTGTCCTATGCGCCGCAGATCCTCGCCGACTTCATTCTCAGCCTGTCGGAAAACCCGCTTATCCTGCTGTTCCTGATCAACATCCTGCTGTTCATCGTCGGCATGTTTTTGGATGCAGGCCCGGCAATCATCATTCTCGGACCGATCCTCGGGCCGATCTTCCTCGATCTTGGCGTAGACCCGATTCATTTTGCGATCATCATGAGCGTCAATCTGACCATCGGGCTGGCGACGCCGCCCATGGGGCTTGTGCTGTTCGTCGCAGCCTCTGTGTCGGGCGAAAAGGTCGAGACCATCTCAAAGGCGATCCTGCCGTTTCTGGCCGTTGAAATCGCGGTGATCTTCCTGGTCACCTATTTCCCGGCGTTTTCCATGACAATTCCGCGTTTGACCGGATTTGCAAACTGACTTGAGCACCAAGGGAGGACTATTCATGCTCAAATCGACCCTAAAATGCCTGACGGTGGCGGCAATGCTCGCCGGGTCAGCGCTCAGCGCCGCAGCTGCGGACTATACGCTGCGCGCGACCGCAAACTCGAATGAGAACGATGAAGACTATGACGGCCTCGTTGTCTTCAAGAACTATGTTGAGGCAGCCTCGAACGGTGCGATCGAAGTCGAGCTTTTCATCGGTACACAGCTGTGCTCAAACGGTGCCGAATGTCTGCAAGGTGTGGCAGACGGCTCCATCGATATTTACATCTCCACCTCTGGCGGGGCGTCGGGCATCTTTCCATACGTTCAGGTTCTCGACCTGCCGTATCTGATGGCCGATGACCGCATCGCAGAGCATGTGCTTCAGGGCGATTTTACGCGCACCATGCGCGATATGGCCCTTGAAGACAGCGACAACATGATCCGGCTGATGACCGTGGGCAACACGGGCGGGTGGCGCAACTTCGCCAACACGAAGCGCCGCATCGCCGAGCCGGCCGACATGGAGGGCCTGAAGATCCGCACCGTCGTTGCGGACCTGCCGCAGGAGCTCGTCAAGGCGCTTGGCGCCTCCCCGACCCCGATCCCGTGGCCGGAGCTGTTCACCTCGTTCCAGACCGGTGTTGTCGAAGGGTCCAAGAACGGCATCACCGACATTATGGGCATGAAGTTCCCCGATGCCGGCCTGCAATATGTCACGCTGGACGGCCATGCTTACATGGGCGCCCTGTGGTGGATGAACAACGAGAAATTCCTGTCGATGCCGGAAGATATGCGCCGTGTCGTGGTCGACGGCTTTTATGCGCTTCAACAGGCAACCTTCGCGTCCCCGAAGCGCAAATCGATCCAGGCATATGAGGACTTTGTTGCAGGCGGGGGCGATCTTTATGTTCCGACCCCCGAGCAAAAGGAAGCTTTCAAGGAAGCCGCAACCCCGGTCTATGACTGGTTCAAGGAAAATGTTGCCCGCGGCGACGAAATTTTCGGTGCGCTCACCGAGGCCGTGGCAGAAGCTGAACGGGAAGTTGGTTCTGATCGTCAGGCCGATCTGAACTGACCGCAAAGGCTTGCGAAGGGGCCGGATTTCCGGCCCCATTTTTTCGCAACCGGCAGCAAACCAAATTTCATTAAAACAACCAGTAGATTAGCACGGCCGTCAAATGCTACCCATTCGAGATCTCTGACACCGGAATAGCTCATGGCCGCCGCTTCTTCACCGATTACCAAGCTTGAACCGCCGCAAATTTATGAAATCCGCGACGAAGCGGTCGTGCTTGACTCAGATCTTGCCCGCCTGTTCGGCCTGTCGACCTCAAAATTCAATCAGCGTGTCAAGGCGCATCTGGAGCGGTTTGAGGGCGGCTATGCCTTTCAACTGACTGAAGATGAGGCGGAAATCTTGATATACCAATCTGGTACATCAAGTGGCCATGGCGGACGCCGGACACCACCCTGGGTGTTCACCGAACATGGGGCGGCAATGGCGGCAACGATAATCCGCACGCCTGAGGCTGTTGATGCAACCCGGTTCATCATCAAGACTTTTGTTGCAGCCCGAAAGTCCGGTATCGGCCCGAAAGCAGCCTCTCAGGCGCTGGTCGCCAAACAGGATGCCCTGCCCGCTCCGGATGGGACGAAAGAGGGATTGCTTGTCAAACTGGACGCGGCTCTTGGAAGGGTTCTGGACGCCATAGCAGATCCGGCATCAGACACGACAGTGCGCGATGAAGCGCGGGCGATTGCGCTTGAAGGGTTGAATGCGGTGAAGGCGCATCTGCGCAAACAGGGGGTGCAGAACGAAAAAACGCTGGCCGAGATCCAAAAGCTCTTAAAAGAGGCCGAAGCCATCGACGCAGAGGTCACGGCCAAGCATATTGAAAACGATCACAGGCGCCTTGCCTATCTCGCGAAGCAGTTGCGCATCGTCATCGAAGTTCAGCGCTACATGGAAAATGGCAGCGTGGATGGGCTCCTGGCGGTGCTGAAAGACCTGGGAGGCTGAAGCGGCTCAGCGGAACGGATACATCCAGACCTTGTAGTCGCTGACAAGAACATGGGCTTTTTCAATCTCTTCCGGTGTCATTTTCTTGACGACCTCCTCCAGCGAGATGGCCGCATCCGGATCGCCTCCGATGGCCGACAGCGTGTACCACATGTAAGCGCGCACAAGATCAGGCGCCGGCATCCCGCGCCCCACCTCGTAATACCACCCAACACCCGATTGAGCGCCCGGGTGTCCCTTCATGGCGCTGCGCAGATACCATTCAAACGCCCGTTGATCGTCCCGCTCGACACCGAGACCCATGGCATACATGACGCCGATCAACTCCTCCGCATCGGCATTGCCGGAACGGGCGGCAGGCCAAAGCGCTTCATAGGCGGCTTGGAACTGCCCCTCTTCCATCAGGTCGCGCGCATCCTCGATTTCTGCAAAGGCAGCACCCGTCGCAACAAGCATTCCGAAAAGACTGGCGCTCAACAGGTTTCTCATTGTGTCTTGTCGCTCTCCCTGTTGGCCTTAAGCCTTTGCACATACGCCGATGCGGCGCACTCGGAACCGGTTCTTCCGCCGCCGCTGACCGCTTACGACTTCATCGTGTTCGATCAGAAGCAGGCCGCGCTCGGGCAGCTGTTGTTTTACGACAAGATCCTGTCGGGCAACAAGAACATCAGCTGCGGCACGTGTCATCACCCGGCTTTCGGGACAGGCGACGGTCTGTCACTTGGCATTGGGGAAGGCGGAGACGGACTTGGACCGAAACGCACGGCTGGGCGCGGCGAAAACCGCATAAAAAAGCGTATTCCCCGGAACGCCCCAGGCCTTTGGAATCTCGGCGCCAGGGAATTGACTGTCACGTTTCATGACGGGCGCTTGTCCGTCAGCGATATTTACGAAAACGGCTTCAATTCACCTGCAGAGGAGTGGCTGCCGACAGGGTTCAATTCCCTGCTCGCCGCCCAGGCCGTCTTTCCCCTGGTTGCGCAATTCGAGATGGCCGGAAACCCGAAGGAAAACGAGATTGCCGGTGCCGTTCACGACCGGATCGATGCGGCCTGGCCGATTCTTGCCAAGCGCGTGCGTGTGATCCCGGACTACGGACGGAAATTTGTCGGTGCTTTCGACCATATCAAGTCGCCCGAAGACGTCACGATCGTCGACATCGCCAATGCACTGGCCGCTTTCCAGGCAACCGAGTGGCAAAGCTTCGACAGTCCGTTCGACCGGTATCTGGCGGGCGATTCCAACGCGCTTTCGAACCAGCAAAAACAAGGCCTTGATCTGTTTTTCGGGAAAGCCGGGTGCGCGCGTTGCCACTCCGGCCCGCTTCTAAGCGATCAGAAATTCCATGCCCTCGGCCTTCCTCCCTTCGGTCCGGGCCGCACCCGGCGGTTTGATCCCATGGTGCGCGATACCGGGCGCATGGCCGAAAGCGACCGCCTGGAAGACGCGTACCGCTTCCGCACGCCCATGCTTCGCAATGTCGAACTGACCGCTCCGTACGGCCACAACGGCGCCTACCCAACGCTGGAGGGCATTATCCGCCATCATCTCGACCCTAACGGAATGCTGGCCCGGTGGAGGCCGGAACTCGCTGATCTGCCCTCTGCCCCCTGGCTGGAGGCAATCGATTTTGTGGTTTGGCAGGACAGCCGCGAGTTGGCGCGCCAAAAACGCGTCCGCGACGTCGTGCCGACCCCTGTTTCGAATGCCGAAATCGATGCTATAGTGGCATTTATGAAAGCGCTTACAGGCACAGATTCCGTCGCCTCCCCACCTCTTGGAATTCCTCAGACTGTCCCGAGCGGACTGCCGATCGACAAATAACAACAAGGACGTTTCAAATGATCGAAACGCTCAAGGCCCGGGCGCAAGAGCTGTTTCCCGGCTTTGCAATAGCTGGCCTCGTTGCCATCGCCGCACAGTTCTTGAATGAACACTACGGCGCGCCGGCCATGCTGATGGCAATCCTGCTCGGCATGCCGCTCAATTTCCTGGCCGAGGAAAAACGCACTGCGGAGGGTGTCGCGTTTTCCGCCAAAACACTGTTGCGGATTGGCGTGGCGCTGCTGGGTGTCCGGATTTCGGTTGAGATGGTGCAATCGCTAGGGCTGCCCATGCTGATTGTCATCGTAAGCGGGGTCGGCGCTACGATCGGGTTTTCATTGCTGATCGGTCGATTGTTCGGCCGTGACCGGCTGTTCTCGTTTTTGTCTGGTGGGGCCGTTGCCATCTGCGGCGCGTCGGCTGCCATGGCAATCGGGTCTATTCTTCCCAAGCGCGAGCATGCCGAACGCGATCTGGCCTTCACGGTGATCACCGTCACCGTGCTTTCCACCCTGGCCATGATCTTTTATCCGATCCTGACCAGCTATCTGAAGCTGAACATGGACCAGACCGGCGTCTTTCTGGGCGGCACGATCCATGATGTCGCCCAAGTGGTGGGGGCAGGCTTTTCCATCTCCGAAGAAACCGGCGATCTGTCGACCTTGGTCAAACTGATCCGGGTGACGTTGCTGGCCCCGGTTGTTTTCATCGCGGCTCTCATTCTGCGCAGCAGCGTGGAGCCAGGCACAAAACGCCCGCCCCTGATCCCCGGGTTTGTGATTGCCTTCTTGGTGCTGGCAACGCTCAACTCCTTTGGGCTGATCCCCACTTTTGTGAGCGAATTCGCAAGCCAGGTGGCCAGCTGGGCGCTGCTGGCGGCGATTGCCGCTGTGGGCATGAAAACGTCCATTCCAAAGCTGCTGGAAGTCGGCGGCCCGGCAATTTGGATGGTCGTGACCCAAACGGCGTTTTTGGCCGTGTTTGTACTCGCCGGTATTTGGCTGCTGGGCTAAACCACGCCTGCGCGCGGGCTTTGGTCCGCGGCGGCAGCACCTGTGAAATTTCAGCGTCAAGCGCCTAGATGAGCCTTGAGCCCTGCCACCAACCGCGGCCGGGGGTTTTCTTGTGACGGTGAGTGTGAAATATAGCCAGCACCCTCATTTTCGGCATGCAGTGCAGTCCCGCATATTGGCTGCCCGGTAACCTGATATTCGAAAGCGACTGATGAAGAGCTACATCACCACCCCGATCTATTACGTCAATGGCGCGCCGCATATCGGCCACGCCTACACGTCGATTGTCGCAGACATCCTGAAACGGAACCGTCAGGCGCAAGGGGTTGAGATGCTGCTGTCGACCGGCGTTGACGAGCATGGCCAGAAAAACCAGGAAGCGGCCGCCGATCTCGGAATGGAAATCAGCGCCTATCTCGACATGCGCTGCGCTGAGTTCCGGGAAGTTTTCGACAAGTTTGACGTTCAGTACGACTATTTCGTACGCACCAGCCGCGATGGCCACAAGCAGGCCGTTGCGGATATGGAGCAATCGATTTTCGACAAGGACCTGATCGTCAAGCACGCCTACACCGGGATCTATTGCAAGGGCTGCGAGGAGTTCAAGAAGGAGAGCGATCTGACGGAAGACGGCCAGTGCCCGTTGCACCCGACCATGAAAGTCGAGCAGACGGACGAGACCAACTACTTCCTGAAGATGGAGCCGTTCCGCGAGCGCCTGTTGAAACATATCGAGGACAATCCGGACTTCGTCACGCCGCCCGCCTTCCGTACGGAACTGAAGCAGATGCTGTCGGAGCCGCTGGAAGACCTGTGCATCTCCCGCCCGAAATCGCGCGTGACCCTGGGCGTCGAACTGCCGTTTGATACGGATTTCGTCACCTATGTCTGGTTCGACGCACTGGCCAACTACCTGACCAACATTGGCTGGCCGGAGGACGGCTACCAAGACTGGTGGGCCGATGTCGAGCATCTGATCGGCAAGGACATTCTGAAACCACACGGGGTTTATTGGCCGATCATGCTGATGGCGGCCGGTCTTCCGCTGCCGAAACGGCTTTCGGTGCACAGTCACTGGACGGGTGCAGGCGGTGTGAAAATGTCGAAGTCCATCGGCAATGTGGTCGATCCGAACGAAGTCATGGAGATGATGGGCGTCGATGCCCTGCGCTGGTATCTTGCCCGGCACATGCGGGCCGACAGCGACAGCCAGATCTCGGTCGAACTGATCCGCCAAACCTATAACAGCGAGCTGGGCAACAAGATCGGCAATCTGCTGTCGCGCGTTGCCAAGTTCTCGAACAAGAACTTTGACGGCAAAGTGCCTCAGCCGGGGCCCCTCACCGCGGAGGATGAAGCGCTGCGCAAGACCGTTGTTGACGCCGTAGCCGGGTTTGCCAGCTGGATGTACCTACCCGACATTCCGGGGCGCGTTCAGGCGTTGGTGACAGCGGCCGAAGCCATGAACGAGTATATCGACCAGCAGGCACCCTGGTCGCTGTTCAAGAATGAGGAAACCCGCGAGCGCTGTGCCACCGTGCTTTATGTCACGCTCGACTTGCAGCGCATCTTGTTCGAAGCCTTGACCCAGGTGATTCCGGGCTCGGCGAAAAAGGCTCTTGAGATGCTGGGCGCACCGGAAGTCGCAACGCCATGGAAGGCGGAACTCGACAAGCTGGCAGGCGGCACGCAGCTCGGCGAGATCGTCGCGCTGTTCCCAAGGGTGAATGCACCCGAAGCCGCCTGAACGGCCTGCGCCTTAGAGAAACAAAGACCGCGGATGTCGCCATCCGCGGTCTTTTTGTTTGAACGCATCTCTGTGCAGCCGCCCGGATTGAACGGCTGCAGCAGAAATCGTTAGCCAACCTTGGCGTTGTCGTCACGCTTGACAGCAACGATCGCAGAGCGCGGCAGGCTGCCTTCGCCGTCCGGGAAAGGCTTGCCCGGATGCTGGATGCCAACAAACATCGTGCGCTTGTCGGAAGACCAGGTCAGGCCGGTCACTTCAGAGCCTTTCGGGCCGGTCAGGAAGCGGCGGATTTCGCCGGTTGCCGGGTCACCAGCAAGCATCTGGTTGTTGCCCATACCAGCGAAATCGCCTTCGTTCTTGTCGTTGCCGTCCGTTTGGATCCAGATCAGACCCGTTGTGTCGATCTGCATGCCATCCGGCGAGTTGAACAGGTTGCCTTCGTTGATGTTGGCAGATCCGCCGTAGGCACTGTCGCCGTGAACGGTCGGGTTTCCGGCCATCACATACAGATCCCAGTCGAAGGTCGCCTTGCCGTGGTCATCGCCATGCGGACGCCAACGGACGATCTGGCCGTAGTTGTTGGCTTCGCGCGGGTTCGGACCGTTGACGGACGTGTCGTCACCACCGGCATTCGCCTTGACGCCGCGGTTCTTGTTGTTAGTCAGGCAGCAATATGCCTCAACCGCCGTCGGGTTGACCGCGATCCACTCCGGACGGTCCATGGTGGTGGCACCAACCTTGGAAGCCGCCATACGCGTGAAGATCGCGATTTCGGCCTCGCTCATGCCGGTCGCGGTCGGGGTCAGCGCAACCCAGGACCCGGTCAGATCATCGTTGAAGCGGGCAGCAAACAGCTGGCCGTCACGCATCAGGGTCGACGTATCGCCACCCGGAACGTAGATGTCGCGGGAGACCCACTTGTACATGAACTCGCCACGCTCATCGTCGCCCATATAGACCACAAGGCGGCCTTCCGGGGTCAGAGCGGTTGCAGCGTTCTCGTGCTTGAAGCGGCCGAGCGCTGTGTGCTTGACCGGGGTCGAATCTGGGTTCGCCGGATCGATTTCGACGATGTAACCAGCCCGGTGCGGCTCATTCGGGTTCTTAGAGATGTCGAACCGCTCGTCGAAGCCGTGATAGTTGTAGCGGCCCGGTTCAA
The DNA here is from genome assembly GCF_007830545.1 of Roseibium hamelinense. GTDB lineage: Bacteria > Pseudomonadota > Alphaproteobacteria > Rhizobiales > Stappiaceae > Roseibium > Roseibium hamelinense. The sequence goes on along the minus strand of NZ_VLLF01000001.1, from coordinate 76,461 downwards.
CGTCGGTCTTGACGCCGTAGCGCTTGAACCCGTCCATGACTGCTTCGTCGGCCGATACTTCTGCGGTTGCGCCGAAGTAACCGTTGAAGTTTTCTTCACAGGTCAGGTATGTGCCCCAAGGCGTGCGGCCGGACCCGCAGTTGTTGAAGGTGCCGAGCGACTCTGTACCGGTGCTGTCGGCAGCGGTCTTCAACAGATCATGACCGGCAGCCGGACCGTCGATTTTCATCGGTGTGCGGTGGTGAATACGGCGGTTGTACGGGCTGTCGACAACGACTTCCCAACCGTTCTCACCTTCGGCGATTTCCATGACTGAAACGCCCTGGATGTTCTGCAGCAGAACAACATCGTCAGCCGAAGCAGGTTGACCTTCCTGCCCGGCCGGCAGGTTGATTTTCGGGTTCGGGTATTCACTGTTTACGACGAGGATCTCGCGGCCACCGACGTTGAACAGTTCCATACCGTCGGTGTTTTCACCGAAAATACGGTCGGACCCTTCGGTCGGGTGCCCCGTTTCAGCATTGAATTCCGGAGCGTCTGAAAACAGCGGATCGCCCCAGCGCACGAGAACGTCCCACTTGTACCCAGCTGGAACGTGCACGGTTCCGTCCGTCTGGATCGGGAGCTGGTCAAACGCAAAGCGTGACGTCTGCTGTGCCAGCGCCGTCGTGCTCTTCAAAAGGCCCGTGCCCATGACCGCAGCACCGGAGCCGAATGCAAGAACGCCTGACAGGAAACCGCGGCGGGAGATCGCGCTCTCAACAACGCGGTCAAACTCTTGCTCGTCCGGACGCGGAAAGTTCATTTCATCCCATTCGTCTGCAGACATTTCTTCATGATAATCGCTCATCTCGGTCTCCCTGTTCTGGCTCAATCATCAACCTGATTTGGCTGGAAAGGTGGATTCGATAGCAGGAGGACCGTGACAGAATGACGAAAAAATACCTAGAATCGGGCGCGGATAGTAAAAACCGTGTGCACATCCATAAATTTTATTTGCCAGCAAATAAAATCCGCCCCGGCAACTCCTTTTGCCAGCTTCTTTTTGGGTATTGAAGCGGGTCCAATTAAGCGAAGTCTTCGCAAACTCGACGTGTTTCGAAAAAGCACCCGCGCCAGTAGATTTTCTCCTCTAGGGGAGCACCAGACGAACACGACAGCTCCAGCAGAAAAACCTGCCCCGGCGTCTTGGCCCTGTTATTCCGACGGTCTGCCGCATGGCATGCAGCTGATCAGGTAACAGCCTGGCGCGCGTGAAACTGCGGCTGGTCCCACACGCCGGTCGCCATTATGTCTTTGAGCGCTGCAATTGCGTTCCAGATATCCTCATAGCCCACATAAGGCGCAGCGAACCCGAAGCGCAGAATGTCCGGCGCCCGAAAATCCCCGATAATACCGCGCGCGATCAAAGCCTGCACGATTGCATAACCTTGCGGATGGGTGAGCGACACCTGGCTGCCGCGTTCCGCGCTTTCTCTCGGGCTGGCGAGCTCAAAGCCGAATGCGCCCAATTCCTGGTCGACAAGCTGTATGAACAGGTCGCCCAGCGTGCGATTCTTCGCCCGCAGGACCTGCATGTCGACGCCGTCAAACACGGTGAGCGCCTCTTCGAGCGCGATCAGTGACAGTTGCGGCGACGTCCCTGCGAGCATTTTCTCGATGCCTGCATGCGGGGCGTAATCCTGCGCAAACGCAAATGGCCGGGCATGGCCATGCCACCCGGCAATTGGTTGATGTAGGTCCGGCAAATGATGGCGGGCGACGAACACAAAGGCCGGCGCGCCCGGGCCGCCATTGAGATACTTGTAGCCGCAGCCGACCGCAAAATCCGCACGGCAACCATTGAGGTCGACGGGCAATGTGCCGGCCGAGTGGGCCAGATCCCAGATAACCAGACCGCCCAACTTCTGGACTGTTCTGGTCAGACCCGCCATATCGTAAATGGCGCCGGTCTTGTAGTGCACATGGGTGAGCTGTAGCAGCGCCAACCCGTCTCCCGCCTCTTCGATTGCAGCCTGGACGTCTCCCGGCTCGACACAGCGCAGCTCGCAGCCCATCAGCTCGGCAGCTTCAGCGTTGATATAGACATCAGTCGGAAAGTTGCCCTTCTCAGAGACGATGATTTTACGCTCGGGCCGCTTGCGAAGCGCCGCAATCAGAAGCTTGAAAAGATTCACCGAGATGCTGTCGCAGACAATCACCTCGTCGCGGTCTGCACCAATCAGGCGCGCGATCGCCTCCCCGGCCCGTTTTGGCGCCGGATACCAGCCAGCATCGTTCCAGCTCCGGATCAGCCCCTTGCCCCACTCCTCGTTTATCGCTTTGGCGAGGCGAGGCTTAACAGATTTCGGTAAAGCGCCGAGCGAATTGCCGTCCAGATAGATCACGCCTTCCGGGAGGTCGAACCGATCCTTGAGGTGTTTCAGCGGATCCCGTTCATCAAGCGCAAGACAGTCGGCCTGACTGACGGAGCGGGACGGGCTTTCGACAACAGACGGCATATTTGATCCTGTCAACTAAAGTGCGGTCAGGCCGCGTGATCGGGAGTTCCGTGACTCTGGCGAACGGCGCGGTAGACGCCAAGTGTTTCGCCGACATGAAGCTTCAACAGCAGGCGGGCTGTTTCCGTGTCGCGGTCAAGCACAGCGCGCATCAGGCGTTCGTGTGACAGACCGTTCATGGCGTTGTGCAGCCGCGACATCAAAGTGTCGTCCGGCGCCCGGCCAGCCTGTTTCGCGGTGATCAAAGGGGCGATGGTCATATGAAACTGATGTCGGCGCAGATGATCCCAGACTTGGTTGTAGAGCCGCTTTTGCCAGACTGAACGCGCCGCATTGATCAGCGACAGGTGGAAGCCCCGATGGCGGGCATCCCAGTCCCGCAGGTTTTCCAGAGTCAGATCGCTAAGAATGTTCGCTGCACGCGAGAGCCGGTGATGCGCTTCAACAATACCGACTTCCCAGTCCTCATCGCCAAGGCGCATTGCTTCTTCCAGCAAGGGCTCTTCAAGCACCAAACGTGTGTTCAGCAAATCCGAAATTTCGCCCTCCGAAATCTCGGCGACAAAAAACCCGCGATTGGGTTTCGAGATCACCAGCTGTTCGGCCTCGAGCCGCTGCAAAGCTTCGCGCAAGGGGGTCCAGCCAATGTCATGCATCTCGCGCAGCCGGTCATGGCGCAACGGCGCACCAGGCGCAAGTTGCGCATCCAGAATGTGCTGGCGGAGAGTGAGATAAGCGGCTTCAGCTTTGGACGTCATACACTTTCAAATTATATATATTATACGATTTCTCTCTTTATTATATATAATTTTGGATTGCGCAAGACAGCCGGTCAGCTGCCGTGTTTGCCATCAATGATCTCAAGCGCCCGTATGGCAAACCGCTGTGCAAGAGGCCCCAGCTCCGCGGCCCGCGGATCCGCTGCACTGCCAGCCTTCGCACGATCCGAAATCCCGACGAAAATCACGGCAAACCGAAACAGTGCGAACGCTTTGTGAAACGGCAAAAGCTGAGCCGGGAAAGTCACTTGTGATTGATAGCGCGCGATAAAATCCCTTTCCTGAGGCAGACCCGATCCGGAAACATCCAGGCCGAAAATGCCGCCATACTCATCCGGTGCAGTGTGCCACGGCATGCAGCAAAACCCCAGATCGGCCATCGGATGGCCAAGCGTCGACAATTCCCAATCCAGGATCGCGACCACCTCTGGCTTTTCCGGGTGAAACAGCATGTTGCCGATCCGGAAATCACCGTGCGCCAGGCGGACCAAACCGTCGTCTTCCGGCGTATTGTCCGGCAACCACTGACACAGATGATCCAGCTCAGGAATGCGGCCCGTCCCGGAGGCTTCGTACTGACGGCTCCATCGGTTAATTTGGCGGGCAAAATAGTTGCCCGGCTTGCCATAATCGCTCAGACCGACATCCGCCGGCAGCACCGCGTGCATTTTCGCCATTGCATCGGCAACCGCCATCCATATAGCCCGGCGGTGTTCGCGCGGCACGCTGCCCAGCGCCGCGTCATCAAGAACACGGCCTTCGACCCGCTGCATCAGATAAAACGGCGTCCCGAGTGCCCCAGGGTCCTCATGAAACAGCAACGGCTCGGCCACGGGCACCGATGTTCCCGACAGTGCTTTCAGGACACGGTACTCCCGGTCGATTGCATGCGCGCCGCGCAGGATCGGTCCGTTTGGCTGCTTGCGCAAGACGAGGCGCTCAGCCCCCCAATCGACGAAATAGGTCGGGTTCGACTGCCCGCCCGAAATACGCTGGACAGAAAACCGTCCGGCCGGGCCGAGTTCGTTCCTCAGAACCTCTTGCAAGGCATGGCGCTCGAAGTCGAGGCCGGCGAATTCGACATCCGCCATGGATCAGCCCTCCTCCGCCGCGCCCGCAACATCCCAGCGCCAGAAGTCGTTTTGCTCTTCCGACAGCACCCGGTCCAGCACCATCTTGTGGACTTCATCAGCGCCATCGACCAGCCGCGCCTGCCGGGCGTACCGGTAGATCCATTCAAGCGGTGTGTCGGTCGAATAGCCACGCGCGCCATTGATCTGGATGGCGATGTCCGCTGCCCGGTGGAGCAGATTGGCGACATGGATTTTGGCCATGGAAATCTCCTTGCGGGCGTAGCTGCCGCGGTCAATTTCCCAGGCTGCCTTCATGACCAGCAACCGGCCGGTCTCGATCGCCATCGCGAGATCGCCCAGCATGATGCGCACGCTCTCGCGCTCCGCCAGACGGACGCCAAAGCCTTCCCGCTTTTCGGCGTAGTCCCGTGCAATCTCGGTGCAGCGTTTTGCAAGACCCAGCCAGCGCATGCAATGAGTGAGACGCGCAGGTCCGAGCCGCACTTGCGTGGCCTTCATGCCCCGCCCCTCCCCGATGAGCACATTTTCGGCCGGGATCTCGAGACCGTCGAAAACCAGTTCACAATGCCCGCCATGCTCTTCCGGCCCCATAATGCCGATCCGGCGCTCTATCCGCCAACCCGGCTGGCCGGCATCAAACAGCATGGCGGTTAGGCCGGCTTTGGGATCATCGGACGTGCGCGCAACAAGAACGAAGTGCTGTGCGCCCTCTGCTCCCGTGATGTACCATTTGCGCCCCGTTACAATGTACTTGTCCCCCTGGCGCTCAGCCCGTGTCCGGATCATCGACGGGTCGGATCCGCCTCCTGGATGCGGCTCCGTCATGGCAAAGGACGACCGTACCCGGCCCTCGACAATCGGTTGCAGCCACCGCCGTTTTTGCGCGTCCGTGCCGACCTTTTCCAGAAGCATCATGTTGCCGTCATCAGGCGCTGCGGAATTGAAAATCACAGGACCGAAGATCGACCGGTTCATTTCCTCATAACACACCGCCATGCCGACCTTGTTCAAACCGCCACCACCGGTTTCCCGGCGCAACTGGAGACACCACAGCCCTTCGGAGCGGGCCTTGGCACGAAGCGCCTCGAGTGGATCGCGGGCGATATTGCCGTGTCCGTCATAAGCACCCTGGTCGCTTTCCAGCGGAATGACATTGTCTGCGATGAACGCGGCGATGCGTGCGCGCAGATCCTCGATCTCCGGCGATATCGTGAAGTCCATGGTTCCTCCCAACTACCGCCATGGATGTGAAGGGCGGCGCAGTCTTTGGTCACAGCTTGCAGGCAAACCGGATGGCGCGAAAGAGGGAACCGCCAGAGGCCTTCTCAAGATGTTTCAAACTGCGACAGACCGGCACAGGCCTTTCCTCTTGCTGCTGCGCGCATACTTCCTTGTCCATGCAAGACACCAAAGCAAAACTGGCCCGCTTGTGGCAGCTGGTATCCGGTCTGTTTCAGGCACCACCGGGCATGGGCCGGATTTCCCTGGCTTTGCTATATGGCGGGGTGTGCCATGCCATATTCACGGCGGCGGTGCTTGCCATGATCACCGCCATGTTTTTCGGCATGTCACAAAGCTTGGGCTCGGTTCCCTGGCCCTGGGCGCTTGCCGCGAACGCCTTTCTCGTTTTGCAATTCCCGCTTGCCCATTCGTTTCTGTTGACCGGGAGTGGCCGGCGGATCCTGGAGCGCCTCGCTCCTGCCCCTCACGGCAAGACCTTGGCGACAACCACATATGCCATCATTGCATCCTGCCAACTCCTGGCATTGTTTGCTCTGTGGACCCCGAGCGGCATTGTCTGGTGGCGGGCAGAAGGCGGGCTATTCTGGCTGATCGTGTCGGCGTACGCCGCTTCTTGGCTGGTGCTTATGAAAGCCAGCTTCGATGCCGGCGCCGAAGTTCAATCTGGTGCGCTCGGCTGGATGTCGCTGGTCCAGAAGATCAAGCCGGTGTTTCCGGACATGCCCGAAACCGGGCTGTTCCGCATCATTCGCCAGCCGATATATGTAGCGTTCGCCCTGACCTTGTGGACCGTCCCGGTCTGGACGCCCGATCAGCTGGCGCTCGCGCTGAGCTACACCGCCTATTGCCTTCTCGCTCCGCGGCTGAAAGAGCGCAGGTTCTCCGCGATCTATGGCGCGAGGTTCAAGGTCTATCAGTCGCGCGTACCCTATGTGATCCCCCGCTTTTTGTCATTTTCCCGGTACCATTCAAGTTCCGGCCGGGCCAACAGCGGCAAAGAATAAAAAAGCCCCGACAAGCAATTCACGAGGCCTTTTATTGCAGACTGGCCCTTTACCGGCCGTGCCAGAACTGATCTGGAATGGCTGCGATCTCCTTCGGAAGCAACGGATTTTCGATCTCAAACCGGATCCGATCATCGATCTTAGCTTGCTCGAACACTTCCTTGATACGCGGGTGGTTTTCGAAATACTCCATGAAACTGCCATCCTCATAAGCGCGCGTAAACCCCTGCATCAGGATGTCGTAGCGTTCTTTGTCGTCCTTGTTCAAAAACAAGAACATGTCGAACGGGTATACGATTATGATGGACTCATCGATCGTAAGGCTTGGCATTTCGCCGCTGCGGGCCGACACCTCTGCGTAAGGTTCGGCAACGCCCCGCGCGAAACCATCAATTCGGCCACCCTCGACCATCTTGAAAAGATTTTCGTATTTGGCGTCTGAAACTTTAAGTCCAGCCGCTTCCAAAATCTGGGTGTCGGGCCAGCCTGTGCCGGACCCAATCGAGATGTTCTTCAAGTCCTCTATGGTCTTGACCGCAGCCACCTTGTTCTTGGAGTCTTCGCTAACGATCAGGACGCGATGGCCAAGCAGGCCACGTTGCAGCGGGATTGGAACAGTCGCCAGCTTGTCGAACCGTTCCTGATCAATTCCTGAGAAGATGATGTGAAAGTCCGCACTCCCGGTGGCGAGCTCCTCTAGGAGACGGGACTGGTTGGCTTCGCCGACCGAAGCTCGTGACACGGTATGATCTCCGTCGGCTTTTTGAAGCGCCAATTCGATCAGGCCGAACTCGTAGCTGTTCAAGCTGCTGTCAGCGCGCTCTTCGCCAACGAGAAATTCCAATGCGTGGGCCGGAGTAAAACTCAATCCGGCTAGGACTGCCGCAGTCAACAAGGTCTTCATAGTTTGCCTCCCAATCAATGGAGCACTATTCGGGGGGCAGATCTCTTACTTTAAGGTTATTGGTATTTTTCAACAGTGTTTGAAACCTGTATTACTATTAACACGTTGTTTCATTCAGATCGCATGTTCAACGATGCCAATATTTGTCCGGTATATTTTGAAAGGCTTCGGGCAGGAAAGGATTCTCGATGTCAAAACGGACCCTGCGATCGAGGTCCGCCTGCAAAAATACGCTGCGAATCCGCGGGTGTCCTTCGAAATAAGTCATAAAGCTGCCGTCTTCATAAGCGCGCGTCAGGCCTTGCAACAAAATATCGTGGCGCTTTTTGTCTTGCTTGCCGACAAAGAAAAAGGTGTCGAACGGATAGGCCAGCAACAGCCGGGTGTCGATGGCAAGACCCGGCATGTCCGCCGCGCGCACCGCAACCTCCCGATAAGGTTCCGCAACGCCGCGAGCGTACCCGGCGATCCGGCCTTTATAAACCATCTTGAAGAGGCTCTCATAGTCCGACTGCGCGACCGAAAAACCCGCATTCTCCAGGATGGAGGTGTCTGGCCAGCCGGTTCCCGACCCGATCGGAACCTTTTTCAGATCTTCCAGGGTTTCAACGCCCGCCAGCCTGTCCTTATGCCTTTCGCTGACAATCAGGATCCTCAGCCCCAACAAACCACGCTGCAAGGGAACAGGAACGGTCAAAAGCCGCGCATGCCGCTCCCTGTCGATGCCTGAAAAGGTCACATCAAAGTCTGCAACGTCATTCATGAGCATCAGCAACACCCGGCTTTGGCTCGAATTCGGGTGCGCGACGATTTCGAGCGTGTGGTCACCCTCCGCTTTTTGCAAGGCGAGTTCAATCAATCCGATTTCGTAGTCGTAACGGCTTTCATCTTCGCCAACGATACCAAGACGGAAGACCTCCGCAAGGCATCCCGACACGGAAGCAAACACTGCCAGCAGACCCAGAAGGAGACGGTTCATCAGACGTTCCCAAACAACGCACCAACACTAACCGAGCGGATATTGACATTACGTTTCCAGAAAAAAGGACAATGCAAGAACGGCGATGGAATGACTTGCCAAAAATGGCGAGGGTCCATTGTTCAAACGACCCTGTCGTCAATCGCCTTTGCCAGATGTTCGGCCAAGGCCCGCACGCGGCGGGGCTGCGCCCGTGCCGGCGGAAACAGCAATTGCAACGGAACGCTGGGCGCGGAAAAAGAGCCAAGAACCTCGATCAACCGGCCAGCAGCAAGGTCTGGGCCGGCATCAATATCCGATTTCCAGGCGATCCCGCCGCCCTCTACGGCCCATTGCCGCACCAGTGCCCCATCATTTGATACACGGTCGCCACGAACGGCAATGGTTTGTGCCGAATGACCGAACCCAAATCTCCAGAGATTGTCGAGATTGAGCCCGAAGCGCATGATCAGACAATTATGTGCCCTGAGATCGTCAGGTCGCTGCGGCTCGCCGTTGTCAGCCAGATATGCGGGTGATGCACAAACGATCCGCCGCACCGGCCTCAGCGCACGCCGGCGCAAACTTGTGTCGGTGACTTCGCCATAACGTATTGCCAAGTCAAATCCCTGTCCGACCACGTCAACGTATCCATCTGACAAGTGCAACTCTATTTTGATCTGCGGGTGCCGCTGCTGAAACCGGTCAAGTGCATCGGAGACCACCAGGCGCCCCGTGTCACTTGGTGCGCTGATGCGGATCGGTCCGGACAGTGTTTGTGCGCCGGCCTTTATCTGGCCATCGAGATCCGCCACCTCGCTCAGCACACGCCGCGCCCCCTCCAGAAGCGTGCGGCCTTCTTCGGTGAGGCTGAGGGCCCGTGTTGTCCGGTTCAAAAGCACCACACCATAGTGGGCTTCGAGTGCGGACAGGCGTTCAGAAACGGTGGTTGGTGACAGGCCACGCTCGCGAGCGGCTGCAGTGAGACTGCCTTTCTCATTGATCAAGACAAACAGGGCGAGGTTATCAAGCAGCATTATTCGGTATTTCCGGATTATATTTGCGGAACTTACTTATTTATCCGGCTGTGGCAAGGAGTTAAATCTTGATCTGCACAAAACAGGACAGATCGCATGAGCAACTTGACCATCATCGCCAACATTCACGCAAAACCGAACCAGATTGACCTGGTCAAATCCGAGCTGCTGAAGCTCATACCGACTACCGTGAAAGAGCGCGGGTGCCTGACTTACGAACTGCACCAGAACACGGCAGATCCAGCGCATTTCACCTTCACCGAGATTTGGGAAACCCGCGAACTCTGGCGGGACCATATGAATGCGCCGCATCTTGCCGCCTACATGACCGCCACCGAAGGAGCCATCGCCGAATTCTCCCTGACCGAGATGACCAAAATCGGCTGACAGCCAGGACATTTGGTCGAACTTCGCCTTCATACAAGGACAAAACTCATGAAAGCCGTTGGCTACAACTCTCCTGGTCCGATCGACCGGGCTGACGCTCTCGTCGACTTGACACAGGACGTTCCGGAAGCCCGCGGGCATGACCTGCTGGTCAAGGTGCTTGCCATTTCGGTCAATCCGGTCGACTACAAGATACGCATGTCCCGCGCCGCGGACGATGGCATCCCGGTTGTGCTGGGCTGGGACGCAGTAGGCGAAGCCGTTTCTGCCGGGGAAAAGGCGTCCGGATTTCAACCGGGTGACCGTGTCTGGTATGCTGGATCGATTAACAGGCCCGGCACGAATTCCGAATACCATCTTGTGGACGCCCGGATCGTCTCCAAGGCTCCGGCTTCGGTTTCCCCGTCAGACGCTGCCGCCCTGCCACTGACTGCACTGACGGCCTATGAGATGCTGTGGGACCGGCTGAAAGTGGATGTGCCGGTGCCAGGCGCGGCAGAAGCGGCCGTAATCATTGGCGGCGCAGGCGGTGTCGGCTCCATAACGATCCAGCTTCTGCGTGCACTGACCAGCCTGACAGTCATTGCCACCGCCTCGCGACCGGAAACGAAGGCTTGGGTAAAGCAACTTGGCGCGCACCACGTGATCGACCATTCGAAGCCGCTGGCACCTCAGGTCGAAGAACTTGATGTCGGTGCGCCAGGGTTTGTATTTTCAACCAATGAGTCTGCCAGTTATGCGCAAGATGCGGCAGACATGATCGCTCCGCAGGGACGCTTTGGGCTGATTGATGATCCCGAGCACTTTGACATCATGCCGTTCAAGGCAAAGTCCGTCTCGATCCACTGGGAGCTGATGTTTACAAGGTCCTTGTTTCAAACAACGGACATGAAAAGGCAGAGCGATATCCTGCAACATGTCGCGGAGCTTTTGGACGCTGGTCAGATTCGGTCAACCACCACGGAAAGCCTCGGCAATATTTCAGCGGGTAACTTGATAAAGGCCCATCAGATGCTTGAAAGCGGCAAAGCGCGCGGCAAGATCGTTCTTGACGGCTTTTAACCTGCCAAAGCCTGCAGAAAACGCACCAGAACCGGCCCCCTCCAACTGGTTTTGACCTGCCGCATACATTTCCAAACGCCCTGCCTCACCTCTTTCCTTCGCCGCAAAGCTCTGCGATGGTTGCGGTTTTCGGGGCGTTTGAATGTTACGGATCAATCTGGACCAGCTGCGGACATTCCTGATCGTCGTGCGCAGCGGCGGGGTGGTGAAAGCGGCACAGTCGTTGAACCTCACGCAACCGGCAGTCACGGCCCGCATGAAGAACTTGGAACAGACGCTCGGCACCCAGCTGTTCGACCGTTCGGCCGGGCATAACCGGCTCACCAAAAAGGGTGAATTGCTGCTTCAATATGCACTCAAGCTGGAAGTTCTGTCGAACCAGATAGAACGTGACATCGTCGATCCTGCCCACCTTGAGGGCCACTTGCGGCTTGGGGCGTCAGAGACGATCGCCCAAAGCTGGATGCCCGACTTCATCACCGAATTGTCACGCCGCTTCCCGAAGCTGCAGATCGAGTTCAATGTCGATGTTTCGGTCAATCTGCGCAACGCATTGCTGGCCCGCGAAATCGATCTTGCCTTTTTGCTCGGTCCGGTTTCGGAATTTTCGGTCGACAACATCGCGCTGCCGGAGTTCGAGCTCGGCTGGTATGCCTCTGTCAATGTTCCCGATGACCGCAGCGAAGCTGCCGGGCTGTTCGGCAAACCGGTCATCACCTACGCCAAGAACACCCGTCCCTACCGGGAGCTGCGTGACAAGGTTCAGGAAAAAGCGGGGGCGGATGTTCCGCTGTTTCCCTCGTCCTCATTGTCTGCGGCGATCCGCCTGGTCGAGTCCGGACTGGGTGTTGGGGCATTGCCGCGCGTCCTTGCACAGCCTTACGTTCAGGCCGGGACCTTGAAGACATTCGATCCGGGCTGGGGACCTGAACCGCTGACTTTCACCGCGTCCTTCATTGCGGATCCGCGCAGCCAGATGGTTGAAAGCGCGGCGCTTCTGGCCGCTGAAATCGCTTCGCAGCATGTTTAGAGCATAAAAAATATTTATATGAAATTGCCAATTTTATTGATTTGACCAACATCCTCCTCGCGGACATGCTCGAAATGACGCAGGGAGTGTGGCACGAAAATGAGCAGTTTCGAACAGATACGGACCTTGATCCCGGCCGAGGCGCGGGCCGCGATCCGCACGGGCGCATATGGTCGGCATACGGCCGGCTTGGCCGCCGGATATCTTCAGGCCAATCTGGTGGTCCTGCCCGAAACCCACGCACTCGATTTTGCACGCTTTTGCCAGCGCAACCCCAAGCCTTGCCCGGTTGTTGGCATGACAGATGCCGGCAGCCCAAAGTTCCGGACGCTCGGCCAGGATGTAGACCTGTGCCGGGATGTGCCCTCCTACAATGTCTATGAACACGGCGTGCTGACGGCGACGGTACCCGACATCTCGGATTTGTGGCAGGACGACTTTGTCGGCTTTGCGCTCGGCTGCTCTTTCACCTTCGAAAACGCATTGATCGCGGCTGGAATTCCGGTTCGTCACATCGACATGGACACGACCGTTCCCATGTACCGCACGTCAATCGCCTTGACCCCGGCCGGGCCATTCTCCGGCACCATGGTCGTCAGCATGCGGCCAATTGCGGAAGCCCGTGTCTCTGAGGCCATTGCGATTTCCTCAAGATTTCCACTCGCCCACGGCGCACCGGTACATACAGGCAATCCTGGAGACATCGGCATTGCAGACCTGCGCACTCCGGACTGGGGCGAGCCTGTCGACATTGAGCCCGGTGAGATACCGTGTTTTTGGGCCTGCGGGGTCACGCCCCAAGCGGTTCTCCTGGCCGCCAGCCTGCCGATGGTCATCACCCATACTCCCGGACACATGCTGATCACCGATGTGCCGGAAACCGCAGACATTCCGGTGATCCAATCCGACTGAAAACAAAAAACCTTCCAGCCCCTCTCAGAGGAGACCGATATGACCAAGCACCTTTCCATCCTTTTGGCGTCCACCGCCCTTCTTGCCGCCCCAGCCAGCGCCGAAACGCTATCCGTGGTTGGCAGCTGGTCCGGCCTGCCGCTGCACAAGGAATTCGAAGCCCCCTTCTGGACGGAAAAACTTCCGGCAGCGTCCAGCGGTGAAATCGAGGTGGACCTGACAACGCATAACCAAATGGGCCTTGGTGTCGCCGATGTCTTCCGGCTGCTGGGGGATGGCGTTTACGATGTCGGCATGACGGTCGCCGACTACGCGGTGGCAGATGCTCCGGAGCTGGAAGGCCTTGATGTGCCGCTCCTGGCGCTGAACGCAGACGATGCGCGCGCGATGGTCAATGCGGCCCGCCCAATGGTCGCCGATATCTACAAGGACCGGTTCAATTCACACGTCCTGGCGATCGCCCCCTACCCGCCGCAAGTGGTGTTCTGCAATGCCGAAATCGGCAGCCTCGATGATCTTCAGGGCAAGAAGGTGCGGGCATCCGGGCGCATGACGGCGATTTTCCTGGAAGCGCTCGGCGCGGAAGGCGTCAATGTCTCGTTCTCAGAAGTGCCTGGCGCGCTTCAACGCGGTGTTGTCGATTGCGCGGTCACCGGCGCAGGGTCGGGCTATTCGGCCGGTTGGTGGGAAGTGTCCACCCATCTTTTGCCGATTCCGCTCGGCGGTTGGGATTCTGTCGTGACGGCCATCAATATGGATCGCTGGAACAGCTTGAGCGATGAAATGAAGGCCACGATCGAGGCCGAAATCAAGACCGGGTTCGAAGACCCCGCCTGGGCCGTCGCCCAGGATGCGCTGGTCAACGACATTGCCTGCCTGACAGGCAATGGAGAATGCCCGGCCGGTGATGCGCGGGGCATGACGCTTGTGGAAGTATCCGATGCCGACTTCGAAAAGGCGCGTGGCATTTTGATCGGCGAAGTGCTGCCGGATTGGGCCGAACGGGCCGGCGGTGACTGGGCGCAGCGCTGGAATGCCAGTGTCGGCGAAACCGTCGGCGTTCAGATCGCCAACTAAGCGCTGATAAAGAGGAGACGGCGGTGCCCGGTTTAAGCGAAACGATTATTGACCGGCTAAGGGCTACAAACCGGCTCATCGCGCTTGCGATGGGCTTGGTCCTGTTGCTATGCGCCGTCTTCATCCTTGCCGAAATCGCCCTTCGGCTCCTGGGGGGCAGCCTTGGAGGGACAGACGAGATCGCGGGCTATGTTATGGCCATCGTAACGTCATGGGGCATGGCCTATTGTCTCTTGGAGCTCGGCCATGTGCGCATCGACTTTCTGCGCGGGTGTTTCGCATCGCGTGGCCGGGCGGTTCTTGATCTCATCTGCATGGCAACGCTGGCGGCCGTTGCGTCCGTGATCGCCTACAAGTGCTGGCCGGTTGTCGAGCGCTCCCTGGCGAATGGCAGCCGGGCAAACACACCGCTTGAAACACCGTTGGCGCTAGTTCAAGTGCCGTGGTTCATGGGATGGGCCTGGTTTGCCCTTTCAGCCTGGATCACGCTCGTCGCGGCAACATTCCTGGTGCTTCAGTCCCGCTTGAAGGAAGCGGAAAGTGTTGCAGGTGTTTTCGCGGAAGCGGACGCAGCTGCCCGTGAGGCGGAGGCTGCAACATGATTGGAACCTTGTCAGTCTCCCTGCTCGCGCTGTTGTCGATTTCCCTGCCCGTGGGGGTCGTGCTGTTCCTGCTCGCCTTTGGAATTGATCAGTTTTATTCCTCGTTTCCCTTGATACGCGGCCTTGGAAACATGGTCTGGTCGTCTTCAAAATCGGCCACCTTGATCGCCATCCCGTTTTTCGTGCTGCTTGGGGAGATCCTTGTCCGCTCCGGGATCGCAAGCCGGACTTACTCGGCATTGGACCGTTGGTTCTCTTGGCTTCCAGGCGGTTTGATTCACGCCAATGTGGCAACCGCGACAATGTTCTCGGCCACGTCCGGCTCGTCTGTTGCAACCGCGGCAACCGTTGCGACCGTTGCCATGCCACAGGCTGAACGTCTTGGATATGATCAGCGACTGTTTTCCGGCGCTATTGCAGCCGGAGGCACGCTCGGCATCATGATCCCACCATCGATCAACCTGATCGTCTACGGCTTCTTGACCCAGACCTCGATCCCGCAGCTTTTTCTGGCGGGTCTCGTGCCGGGCCTCTTGCTGGCGCTTGCCTTTCTGGTGGTGACCGCCTTGATTTGCGCGATCCGGCCCGATCTCGGCGGAACCCGGCGTGTCTTTCCCTTCATCGACATGCTCAAGGCGCTCACGGAGCTCCTGCCGATCATCATGCTGTTCACCTTGATCATCGGGTCGATCTATATGGGATGGGCAACCCCGACGGAGGCGGCCGCTGTGGGCGTAGCTGGGGCCATGCTCATTGCAGCGCTCACGAGCGGCATTACCTGGAAGATGATGGAAGCCAGCCTTCTGGGAACGATCAAGATCACGGCAATGATCATGCTTGTTGTGATTGGCGCTTCGTTCTTGAACTTCACGCTTGCCTCGGCCGGTCTCGGCCGGGAGTTACAGGAGTTCCTCGGGTCTCTCGGGCTGACGCCATTCTGGACACTTCTGGTGATTGTTGCGATTTACATCGTGCTCGGGTTTTTCATCGAAACGCTGTCGCTGATGGTGGTGACGATCCCGATTATTGTGCCGCTGGTTCTCGAGCTTGGTTATGACCCGGTTTGGTTCGGCATCTTGATGATCGTACTCATTGAGATGGCGCTTATCACGCCACCAGTCGGGCTAAATCTTTATGTGGTGCAAGGCGCCCGGCGCAGCGGCTCCATGAGCGACGTGATGCTGGGTTCCATACCCTTTGTGCTTACCATGGGCCTGATGGTCGCCGCGCTTATCGCGATGCCCGGAATTGCCCTTTTTCTCCCCGCCGTCCTGCAATAGCGGCGGGGCTCCTCCCACCTTTGGCCCCGCACTTCGGCGCGGGGTCTTTTGTTGGGGACGTTCAGTCTCGAACGACGAACACCGAACATCCCGCCCGGCGGACGACGCGCGATGCGGTTGATCCGAGGAAATAATCCTGGGCGGTCGGGTGATGCGATCCGACAATGATGAGATCGACATCGTTTTCCTCGGCAAAGGCTGCAATCTGAACGCCCGGCTTCCCGCTCACGACCTGGCACCGGATGCTGTCATCTCCGCCGGTTGCTTCGCGCAGCTTGGCCTCAACCTTCTGGGTCAGGTGATTGTCGACCTTCATGGTCACGAACTCAGAAACGAAACCCGGAATGTTCTCCAAAACGGTCAAAAGGGTGATCTTGCCGTCTGCCGCCATCAGATGGCGCGCATTTTCCAGCTTGCGGGCGATCAGCGTTTCATGATCCAAAGCGACCGGTATCAAAACATGCTTGTACATCGGATCGTAATCCTCCCCTTCTGAAACTCATCCAGCAATGCCGTGACCTGTTGCCGGTCAGGTTCAGCTGTGACCTTCTGCAAGCCTTCGGACCGCATCGACATAACGGACCGGTACATCTATGCCCTCCGCCCGCGCCCTGGCAATGGCGGCAGCGCGGCGGCTGCCGGGCAGGCGCGCGCCCTCCATGGTTTCAATGAGGCCGAGCAGCGCCTCGATGCGGGCGCCGAAATGCGCCGTGTCCATCGGTTTCATGGCAATCAGGAACTGGCCGACACCGGGAGGCGACCCGTCGGCGGAAAAGAACGAGGAGGCTTCGGTGCTTTTCGAGGCCCCCGTCATGACCGAGGCCAGAATTTCGACCATCAGCGCCAGCGCCGTGCCCTTGGCTTCGCCAATCGGCAGCATCGTGCCCTCGAGTGCGGCTTCGGCGTTCGTGGTCGGGTTGCCGTCCTTGTCGAGCGCCCATCCCTCCGGAATGTCCTTTCCGGCCTTGCGCGCATTCATCACCTTGCCCCGGGCCACCCGTGATAGGGACAGGTCCACGACAAGCGGATCCTTGCCCGGCCGGGGGGCGGCGAACGCGATCGGATTGGTGCCGAACACGGGATCCTTGGCTCCGAACGGGGCCATCGCCGCCGGCGCATTGGCCACCATGATCGCCATCAGTCCCCTTTCGGCGAGTTTTTCGACCTGAACTGACAGGGCGCCGCAATGATGCGACCGCGTGATGCCCATGGTTGCACAACCATGCTCCGATGCGATCCCGGAGCCTTTCTTGATGACGGCATCAAGCGCGGGATATGCAAACCCGAAACCGGCATCGGCGAGAAGGCTGGAGGTGCCTTTCTGATGAATATGGACCTCGGCGGAAGCGCGGATTTTCCCCGACTGGACTTGTGCGGCGTAGTCCTCGACCCGCGAAAATCCGTGTCCCACTTGCCCCTCCGCCTCAGCGGCGACAAGCGCATTGGCAACGGACTGCGCGGCTAGGTCTGGAACAGCAACGGCCAGGAAGGCGGATTTGATCAAAAGTTCTGCGTTACAAAGGCTCAGTCGTTCGGTGGCTTCCATAAGTATTCATGCTTTCCAAAGACGATAGATCGCCGACACTTATTTCAATTTCTGGGCCTTGGCGATGGCCAAACCGAAATGCTGGAAATCTGGTGGCTGGCTTCCAGCCACCGGATCAGTTGGGGTTAGGCGCTGCGGTAGAGTTTGGTCATGGAGAACTCCCGGTGACCGAGCGCTTCGGCAGCGGTGTTCCGGCCATTGGCGGTGCGGCAGATCATCTCGATCAGCGCATCGCCTGCCTCATCGATGGTCATCTCCCGCCGCAAGATGCCGGAGACATCCACATCGACGTGCTCGCTCATGGTGCGGACCGTGCGCGGGTTGGCGGTGATCTTGACCACCGGCACGATCGGGTTGCCCACCACATTGCCTTGGCCCGTCGGGAAGGTGTGGATCACGGCCCCGCCCGCGGCCATCAGCGTCACGCATTCCGCTGCGGCAGAAGACGAGTCCATGAAGTAGAGGCCATTGCCCGACTTCGGCGCTTCTGCGGGCTCCAGGATGTCGATGTACTGCGAGGTGCGGCCGATCTTTTCCAGGTTTCCGAGGGCCTTTTCCTCAATGGTGGTCAAGCCGCCCTCGATGTTGCCCTTGGTCGGCTGGCTGTCGGAAAGGTCGTCCGTCTGATGCGCGAAGATGACATCATCCTGATAGGCCTTCCACATCTTGTACCAGCGCTCACCAACTTCCTCGTTGATCGCGCGCTTCTGGCAGATGTGTTCCGCGCCGGTGATCTCGGACGTTTCGCCGAAGAAGCCCGTGATGCCCTCCGGCAGCAGCTTGTCATACATGTTGCCGACGGTGGGGCAGGAGCCGAGACCTGTGGTGGTGTCGCTCTCGCCGCATTTGGTGGAGACCCAGAGCTCGGAAATGGAGCACTCTTCGCGCTGGTATTCCGACGTCTTGTGAACGAAGTCCTTCGCGGCCCAGGAGGCGCGGCGGATGGTTTCAAAATCACCGTTCTGTTCGATGGAGAACTCGGCGACCGGCTTGCCGGTCTCGCGGATGCCGTCGGCGATGCGCTTGGTCCAGCCCGGCTCGATGCCGATGACCACGACGGCCGCCACATTCGGGTTGGCGCCGGTGCCGATCATGGTGCGGAAGTGCAGCTCCAGATCTTCACCGAACTGAAGGCGGCCATAGGCATGGGGGATGGCCAGCGTGCCCTTGACGTTGTTGGCGACCGCCTCACAAGCGGCGTTGGAGATGTCGTCGACGGGCAGAATGACCACGTGGTTGCGGACCCCGACCCGGCCGTTTTCGCGCCGGTAGGCTTTCACCGTCATGTTGGAGTATTTGGTAGACATTTCGGGCGGCTCCTTACCAGCGCTTGGTTTTGCAATTGTGGGTGTGGACGTGGGCGCCCTTGGGGATGTCGGCGATGATCTTGCCGATGTCTTCGCCGTACTTGATGGCGGTATCGCCATTGCCGAGATCTTTCAGCGCGATCTTGTGGCCGATCGGCACATCCGCGCCGGCGGTGAGACGAAACGTGGAATTGTCATGGGTGACGCAGCACAGCATGTCGGTGCCTTTGGTCAGCCCTTCCACAACCACCACCCCGACATTGTCGGCATGTTCGTGGACGAGAAGATGGGGAATTTCAGACATGAACGTCTCCTCAAGTGTCTGGTGTGAGTAGAATTTTCGGAACAGCGACCGCGCCCTGGCGCAGGTCGGTGAAGGCCTTGAGGCCGTCGGACAGAGGCCGGGTCTCGGTCCAGTCGAGCGCGCCCAGCCGGCCATCGAACATGGCCCTGGCGGTCTCGCGGAAGTCTTCGGCGGTATAGGTGTAGGTGCCGATGAAGGTGATCTCCTGCAGCGTCATGCGCCGGATATCGAGGCCGCCCTCGGCCGACCCGAGCCCGATGTGACTGATGACACCGCCGGGCCTGGCCAGTTTTGTTGCCGTTGCCCGTGTTGCGGCATAGCCGACGCCGTCGACGATGAGATCGTAGTGCCCGCCCGTCTCCGCCTGCTCCGGTGTCAGGACCTCGATCCCGCAGGAGGATTTGAGAAACCCAGCCCGCTCTGCATTGGGTTCGATCAGGCGGACCTGACTGATCCCCTGAGCCTTCAGGGACAGAGCCGCCCCGAGCCCGATGGCGCCGCCGCCAATCACCAGCGCTTTCGCCTCTGCCGGATCTGACATCAAGGCGCGTTTGGCGAGACGCACGGCATGCCAGCCGCAGGCAACCGGTTCGGCCAGCGCCGCCTGGGCATCACTGATGTGATCCGGCACCACGACCAGGTTGCCTTCCGGCATGCTCAGGTATTCAGCAAACCCGCCTTCGCGCGGCGGCATGGAGATGATCTGCCGGTCCGGGCAGAGATTGTCCCGCCCGGAGCGGCAGGCCTCGCATGTGCCGCATGTCACTAGCGGATTGACAGTCACCCGCTTGCCTTGAAGGGGACCGGACATAACGGTTCCGGCAACTTCATGTCCGAGGATGAGCGGTGCCGGGCGGCGTTCGTCATGGCCGAGAAAGGCATGCATGTCGGACCCGCAGATCCCGGTGTGCGCCACCTTGATCAGTGCATCGCTTGCCGAAGGCGCCGGATCGGCAACATCCCGGTAAGCCTGCGTTTCCGGGCCGGTATAGACAAGGGCTTTCATTTTGCGGTGAACCCCCCGTCGACCATGAGGACCTGCCCCGTGACATAGCGGGACGCCTCCGAGCACAAAAACAGGATCGGGCCGTCAATGTCGTCGAGCGCGCCATTGCGGCCGATGCAGGTCTGGGCAGCATTGCGCTGCGCCCGGTCTTCGTCGCCGAAGACGGCCGCCGTCAGCTCTGTCGGGAAGAAGCCGGGGCCGATTGCGTTGGCCGTGATCCCGTCCTTCGACCAGGCTTCGGCCATGGCCCTTGTCAGTTGGCCGATGCCGCCCTTGGACGCGCCATACGCGATGCCGCCCGGGAACGCCCGTGTTGTCTGAAGGGACGCGAAGTTGATGATCCGGCCCCAGCCCTTTTCCTTCATGGCAGGCGCAAAGGCCTTGCTCAGGAAGAACGGCACGGTCAGATTGAGCATCATGGTGATGTCCCACCCGGCATCGGTCACCTCATCGGCGGGCTCGCGGGTGTTGATCCCCGCGGCATGTATCAGAATTTGAGGTGGGCCGAATGCCTCGGCGATACTGTCTACAATGCTGGCAAGACGCTCGCGATCGCTCAAATCGGCCGCCACGGCTGCGGTCGACCCGCCGGCTTCCTGCCGCCACTCATCAAGGTCAGACGCACGGCGGGCAACACCGACCACAGACGCGCCCGCCTGGGCGAGAACCGTTGCCGCGCGCCGGCCGAGACCGGAACTGGCGCCGGTCACGCAGGCAACTTTTCCCGAGACGCTAAACAGACCGGACATGGCCTTACTCTGCCGCCTCCGCACTCAGGTCGAAGTTTTCGCCGGGGAAGTATTTCCGCAGCCGGATGTCGGCGGTGCGGGCGTGGCCTTCCATGCCTTCCAGCCGCGAGATCCGCGCGGTTGCCTCGGCGACGGGCTTGGCTCCTTCGCGGGTGGCCCGCTGCCAGGTGACGATCTTCATGAACTTGTGGACCGACAAGCCGCCCGTGTAGGACGCCGCGCCTGATGTCGGCAGCACATGGTTTGTGCCCGACGCCTTGTCCCCAAAGGCAACGGTGGTTTCTTCCCCGAGGAACAAGGAGCCATAACAGGCCAGGCGGTCCAGCCACCAATCCAGATCTTCGGCCTGCACCGTCAAATGCTCGGGAGCATAAGAATCCGAGGTCGCCGCCATCTCCTCGCGGGTGCCGCACAAGATCACTTCGGCATAATCCCGCCAGGCGGCCGCCGCGTTCTGGCTGTTCACTTCCGGCAGATCGTCGATGAGCTTGGGAACCAAAGCCATGACCTCTTCGGCCAGGGACCGTGTGTTGGTGACGAGCCAGACCGGCGAGTTGTAGCCATGCTCGGCCTGACCGACGAGATCGGCGGCGACCACTTCAGGATCGGCTGTCTTGTCGGCAAGGATCAGGCTGTCGGTGGGTCCTGCGAACATGTCGATGCCGACCCGGCCGAACAGGATGCGCTTGGCTTCGGCGACAAACTGGTTGCCGGGACCAACGAGGATGTTCGCCTTTGGAAGACCGAAGAGGCCAAAGGTCATGGCAGCGACACCCTGAACCCCGCCCATGGCGACGATCTTGTCGGCGCCGCACACATGGGCCGCGTAGATGATTGCCGGGTTGATGCCGATGCCGGGGCGCGGCGGGGAGCAGGCGACGATGTTCTCGCAGCCCGCCACCTTGGCGGTCGTGACCGTCATGATCGCGCTGGCAATGTGGCTGTAGCGGCCGCCGGGGATGTAGCAGCCGGCCGTGTTGACCGGGATGCTCTTCTGGCCCGCGATCAGGCCCGGAACAACCTCGACCTCGATGTTCTGGCAGGTCGCTTTCTGCGCTTCGGCGAATCGCTTCACGTTGGCATGGGCGAATTCGATGTCGCGCTTCAGCTTTTCAGGCACCTTGGCGCTGGCGGCCTCAATGTCGGCATCGGTCAGGATGATCGTGCCGTCATACTTGTCGAACCTGGCGGCGTACTCCATCGCGGCGGCATCGCCGCCCGCCTCAATCGCATCGAGGATTTCCTGAACGATCTTCGTGGTCTCGGACGCATCGGTCTTTGAGGTCAGATCTGCTTTCTTCAGATATTCAACGGTCATGGCTGAACCTACTTGTAGATTTCAGGCAGCAGCGTTGTGGAGATTGCCGGCACGTAGGCAATCAGCAGGGTCACTGCGAGCATGAAGAGGACGAAGGGAACGGCGCGGGCGGCGATCTTCAATATCGACTCACCGGTCAGGCCGGAGACGACAAACAGATTGAGACCGAGCGGCGGGGTGATGAACCCGACACCGAGTGCGGTGATCATCATGATGCAGAACTGGATCTCGTTCATGCCGATGTTGTCGGCGAGCGGTTTCAGGATCGGCGCCAGGATCACGATGTTCGGCGTGGTTTCCATGACGCAGCCCGCGGCGATCAGCACGAGGACCATCATCATGATGAGCACCCAGGGCTCATCGCTGATGCCCGTTGCGACAGCCACAAACCCTTGCGGCACACCGATGATGGCGAGCGCTTCGGCCAACGGAATGGAGAAGGCGATGATCGGAATGATCACCCCGTTGACCTTGGCCGAGCTGACCAGCATGGCCGGGAAGTCCGAAAACCTCATCGTTCCGAGGATGAACCCCATGACAATGGTCACGACGACGGCGGTGGCGCCGGCCTCGGTCGGTGTCAGGCGGCCTGAGAAGATGCCGTAGAAGATGATCACCGGAACGATAAACGCGTACCAGCCGGACTTCAGGGCGACCCAAAGGCGGGAGAAGTATTCGCTCATGCCGATGTTGCCGCCGCCCTCCCAGCCGTAGAGCCGGTTCATGATGATGTTGGTGGCGAGGATCGAGACCAGGATGGCAATGCCGGGAATGACGGCCGCGAGAAACAGCGTGGATGCCGAGATCCCCAGGACAAGGCCGATGATGATATAGGCGATGGACGGCGGGATCAGGATGCCGGTACAGGCCCCAGCCGCCACCAGGGCGCAGGCATAGGGGCGCGGATAGCCGCTTTCCACGAGCCGGTCGATGGTCATGCGCCCGACGGCAGCAGCCCCTGCGGCATCCGATCCGGAAATGGCCGCGAACATGCCGCAGACAAGAACGGTCGCCGAGCCGAAACCGCCTTTGGCGAATTGGGTGAGGGCCTCCGCCACGTCGAGAAATTTTCGACTGAGCCCGGTTCGCACCAGCGCATCGCCGGTGAGGATGAACAGGGGCACGGCCGTCAGCGCGAAGGCGTCGATGCCGCTGAAGAGCTTTTCACCGACAAGGGACAGGGGCAGGGCCCCCGACCAGACTAGCATGAGGCTGGCGGCGGCGCCGATCGCCGCCCAGACCGGCACGGCCAGTGCGACAAGAAGAACGAACAGCAGGACCGGACCGTAAAAATCCCAGCCGAGTTCGATGGTCTGTGGTTCAAGATGTTGCCAAAGCATAGCCGCCCCCCTCAATCGAACAGCTTGTCGCCTTCGTAGACGGGCTTGCCGTCGCGAAGGTCGCGAATGTCGCGCAGGAATGACTGGGTTAGGCGGAAAAGGATCAGCGCAAAACCGAGTGGCACTGCACTCAGGAACCAGACCTGCGAGATGCGCAGGCCATGGGTCACCGATCCGAATTTTGCCGAGACAAGCACGGTCTCGAGCGACCAGTAGAAGGCGATCACCGCAACGGCCGCCATGATGATGTCGCCGAAGATGTAAAGCAGTGCCTTCACCCTGGGGCCGACATACTGCATCAGCACGTCGATCCGGATATGACCCCGCTCTTTTACGGCGGAAGCCGCCCCGATCCAGGCCAGATAGATGAAGGAGTAGCGGACGATTTCCTCGCCCCAGATGGACGAGTAGGCGAAGATTTCACGCCGGACCACCTCGATGAACATCGTCAGGACAAGCATGACGTAGAACACGAGCAGCAGCCAGCGTTCGCCATTCTTGTCTATTGCGTGAAGGACACTCGACATAAAGCACTCCTCTACCGTTCCCATCAGGCGGCAAGCCCGATGCGGTGGTCGCGCGTTAAAGGGTGTGGAAGTACACAGTGGTGGCGCCGGCGCTCTTGGTGGCGCCGGCGGACCGTTCAGCCCTTATCAGGCGTCATGCACGTAGTAGCGTCCCTGCGTGCTGGCAGCCTCTTCCAGGCGGGCAAAGGCGTCCATGGACCCGGCCAGTTCAACCTTGAACTCGTCCCACTCGGACCGCTGGTAGCCGCCGGCATCCTGCCATTCGGCCAGCTGGTCTTCAGTGAGGGAGTGGAACTCGACGCCGGATTTCACCAGTTCGGCCATGGCATAGGAGCGGGCGGCCGGAACCTTGGCAAGGTTTTGCTGGGCGGTGATTTCACCGGCAAACTCAATGCCTTCCTGCACATCGGCCGGCAGCGAGTTAAACCACTCCAGGTTCATCGAGTAGACCTGGCTGTCCGGCACGGCCTGTGTGAACGTCACGTGGCTCAAGATGTCCTTGAAGCCGAAGACATAAAGAGCGCCGACAGAGGGATCGAGCGCATCGGCAACGCCCTGCTTGATCGCCGAAGGTGTCTCACCCCAGGCAACCGGTGTCGGGTTCGCGCCGACCATGCGGTAATACTGCTGGAGCATCTTCGAGCCGGGCACGCGGAATTTCACACCGTCCAGATCGCCCGGGGTAATCACCTGGTTGCCGCCCCTGCGCACGGCGACGACGCGGGGGTCGATCACCACATAGAACAGGGCCTTGAAGCCGGAGGCCTCGATCTTGGGGTGAACTTCGCTTTTCCAGGCGTCGGAGGTCACGAGGTTGGTGAAGCGCTGGTTGGAGCCGCAGAAGTACGGCATGTTGATCAGGTCGACAGCGGATGCAAAAGGCGCGAAGTTGGACAGGGAGTGCTGGGCTGCTTGAATGGTGCCGCCCTGAACAGCCTGGGCAAGGGCACCGCCGGCACCAAGCTGTCCGCCCGGTGCGAGCTTGACATAGACCTTGCCGTTGGTGGCGTTCTGGATGTTTTCCTTCAGGTCCAGCTGCATGATCGGGTAGCTGCGCGACGCGCCAAGCACATAGGCGGTTGCCAGTGTCATGGTGTGATCAGCTGCCTGTTGGCGCTCGCGCTCCTCCTGCGCGGTCTGGGCAACGGCTGCGTCGGACCAGAGCGTGCCGGCCGCGCCGGCAACGACAGCGGCGGTGAAACCGCCCCGGGCCGTCAATTTCAGAAAATTACGGCGCTCATGCGAGGCCAGGTCTTCCCTCTTTTTCATGATTTCCTCCCAAGAAATCGTTTGGTGTTCCGGTTACTTGCCGGCTTTCCTCTCTGCTTCCTTTTTGAGAACAGCCGCCGTGAACGCCACCGAGACGGCGAACAGGCAAAGCATCTCTCCAACATTTCCGAAAAACGGTGTTCCGCCGAAGGAACCGATCGATACATTGATCACAAAAACGGCAAAGAGACCGCCAGCCAAGGCTAAAAGCATGATCACCTCCCAACGATCAGGTCACTTAGCGTAAAACTGAATGTAAGCGGTTACATTTTTTGTGGCAAGCAGAAAGTGTATTTTCTACGATCGGAAATCGGGCTAGGCGGTGAAACGCGTGGCGGCCTTGTTACGGAACCGTGAGAATGGACAAGACAGATAAGACCGGCGGTGTTCCGGTGCCGACCGTTGCGGACGTGGCGGCCGCGGCCGGCGTCTCGACGGCCACGGTGTCCCGTTGCCTCAACTCGCCGGGCGTTGTCAGCGAAAAGACCTTGAAAAAGGTGCTGGAGGCCGTGGACCGCCTTGGCTATGCGCCGAATTTCAGCGCCCGGGCGCTCGCCTCAAACCGCACCAACATGATCGGCGCCATCATCCCGACGATGGAAAATGCGATCTTTGCCCGCGGCTTGCAGGCATTCCAGGAGGAATTGCAGAAAAACGGCCGCACGTTGCTGGTGGCGTCCTCGTCTTATCGGTCAGACCTTGAGGAGGAGCAGATACGGGCGCTGACGGCCCGCGGTGCCGATGCGCTGCTTTTGATCGGCTACCATCGCGATTCACGCCTGTACGAGTTTTTGGAAAAACGCCGGATCCCTTACGTGGTCGCCTGGGCCTATGATCCGGCGAAACCGCATCTTTCCGTCGGCTTCAACAACCGGGCTGCCATGCGGCAACTTGCTGACGAGGTGATCGGCAAGGGACACCGCAAACTCGCCTGCATCTCCGCCGACACTGCCGAAAACGACCGCGCACGCGAGCGTGTCAATGGCATCCGGGACGCCATGGAAGCCGCAGGACTTGATCCGGCAAGTCTCGACATAATCGAGACAAGTTATGCGATCGATGCGGGTGATGCGGCATTTCGAGCGCTGGTCGGGGCCAAAACACCGCCAACCGCGGTGATTTGCGGCAACGACGTTCTGGCCGTCGGCGCTTTGCGGGCCGCGCTGGCGCTCGGTATGAACGTCCCGGAAGACGTGTCGATAACCGGCTTTGACAACATCGAGCTGGCAGGGCTTGCCCCGGTGCCACTGACAACCGTTCATGTGCCGCACAGACGGATGGGCCAGTTTGCGGCCCAGGCGCTTTTGGCCGCACTCGGCGGCACACCCCCACCGCATAGCACCGAACTGCCCGCGGAACTGTGCCTGCGCGCCACTCTCGCCCGAGCGCCGGCCGGGTGACCAATTGGGGATTCCCCTTGGCTATCGGTCATTGGCTCGACGCCCTTACCTCGTCCAGATAAGGATTTTGGGCTCGGCAGGCATCGTAGGCGGTGACCATGATGTCGGCCACAGCGACCTCCGCACCGGTGGTCGAAGCCTGAGCCAGAAAACTTCCGTCAGGCGCTGCAATACAAGAGCGCCCCTGATAGGAGAACCGGGCGTCGGCGCCGCAATGATTGGCATAGGCAACAAACACCTGGTTTTCGAATGCCCGCACCGGCAAAACAGACCCGGCGATGAACGCACCCCCGGCGCTTTGAGGCAAGGCGGTCGGCACCAGGACGGCGTCCGCGCCCCGTAAAGCGAGATCCCGCACCCGCTCGGGAAACTCTACATCGAAGCAGACAAGAAGCCCGAGGTTTAGGCCTTCGAATGCGATGACCGGCGGGCGCTCTTGGCCCAGAGTGAACAACGCCTTTTCATAGCCGCCGTAAAGATGGAGCTTGTGATAGGCGGCGACAGTGCCATCGGGCGCGGCGAAGATGGCAGCGTTGCGCAGGGTCTCCCCGTCCCGCAAGGCCAGCCCCGCAACAAGGGCGCTCCCAGTTGCGGCCGCAAGGTCTTTCAAGAAGCGCACCTGCACTCCATCAAGCCCCTGCGCATTGGCCGCGATCTGATCCCCCGCGCCATATCCCGTCAGCGCCAGCTCCGGAAAAACAATGACCCGGGCACCTTGGCCGGACGCCTTGTGCGCGGCTTCTGACATCTGTTGCCTGCGGCAGACCGGATCGGTTTCGCAGGCGTCCATCTGGACAACGGCAAGCTTCATAACTGAGGTCTCCAAGCGTCTTCGCAGCTCCATAAACCAATCATGTACCCAAATGGGAAACCAAAAGCAGCGGCCCGTCCCAAGAAACGGATGGCAAGTCCGCTTAAAATGCGGTCAAGAAGAAGACCCATCCCGGTAGTGCCTTCATTGACGCCTGGGCATGGAACACCGTTGCACCGGCCGCCAATTCAAAAACCCGCAATGACCGCGCATCAACGGGCCGGCGTTTTTCAAGGCAATCGAACACAGACAGCGCGCTCCCTTAAACCGAGGTGCACGAGCCGATTTTTCAATTCAGGCAAATTGGAAGTTTATCGGAACAAAAAAATGCGGGCCAAATTGGCCCGCACTCGAGTGGCACCTGCACCAGCGCCGGTAATGCATTAGAGGATCCGATCGACCAAAAACAGCTTCATGCTGGGCCGTCTGTCTAAGCGCATCAGTCTATGTCGCTGAGGTTTGCGTCGACATTCATATTTGCAGCAACATGAGCCGGTGTGTTCGGATGGGCGTAGACATTGTCCCGAACCACTTCATCTTCATCATTTGCCAAGCGCGTCAACGTGTTGGCAGCAGTATTCGGGTTGTCCGCAACTGCAATTCGGACGAATTCATGATCGCTGTTGGCCAGAGTGTCCAAGATCTGAGGTGTGGCGCTCGGGTTGTCGGCAACCGCCGAAAGCACTTGCCAATTGTTGCCACTGCTCGGATTTGCCATGACAGCCAAATCCTGAACCGGAACACCAGGGTTCGAGATCGCTGCCAGCGAAACGGCAAGATCCTCGGGGTCTTCAGCATTCACATCGATGAGACTGTCACGCACCTTCGCGGGTAGGCTGGGGTTGCCAGCCGCGGCGACGCGAACATCCTCCCACTGGTCGTTGCCGGTAAAGCCCACCAACATTTCTGCAGGTGTGCTTGGGTTTCCTGCAAGCGCTTCAGTCAGATCATCCCGGTTGTCGATATTGCCAAGATCCCGCAAAATATCCACAGGCGTTGAAGGGTTGCCTGCAAGCGCCACCTCTACTTGTGGATCATCGATTTCTGCAAGTTGCCGCAAAAGATCAATGGGCGCATTTCGGTTTCCAGCGATTACCCGGTCGAGTTCATCATCACCAAGCGCCTGAAGGTCCACAAGAATATTTTGTGGGGTCGCCGGATCACCAGCTGCGTTAAGCATCCGCTGCGGCTCCATTCTCAAGACATTCATCCGGCCATTGCCCGTCGGCCGGTCGTAAAGTTCCCGGGCCGGGAACGCATTCCGAACAGTACCATCATCATCGCGGTAGGCTGTTGCGGCGCGAAATGAGCCGCTGGATTTGACATCAAGGTAGCTGTTCACGTTCCGCTTGACATCGTTGGGGATCCCGGACAGGGAAGCATTCGGGTTACGATTGAAGTTGTTTGCAAGTCCACCTTGACCGCCGATACCCCTGGCTGGACGGTTGTTCACCTGCATGGTGGCGTTGGTGTCGTTCTGATTGTTCTGGGTGTTTGTGGCTCCTCCGACCTTTGAACTGCCGTTGACCTGATTAAATGCCATAATGAAAATCTCCTGGAACAGAAAAGAAGCCGGCAAAAGGCTCCTTTTACAATTTTGACAAAGATTTGAACTGTGCATGTTCAAAACCCAGGAACTGAATACTAAACAAAAGAACTTAATAGAAATAGAGATAGCCTATTATTGGATAATAGTATTTTAGATAAAAAATAAGTAATGAAATAGTGTCCATTATGAAGAAATATACGGTAAAATATATGTCACAAAACTGATAATTATTATTAATTAATACAATCAGACACGAGTATTCGTATCGAGCAGCAATGCGGCAATAAATTACCGCCGGCATTTCGGTGTAGGTGAATATGCGGTTGCGGTCGCTTTGCGGGAGTGACGTTCCGCCGGTCCGCTCAAGGTTCAACGACGGGTTGCCGAGAGATTTCATCCGCCCCGCTGCAGATCAAGACTTAGATGGTTTTCTTTTGCCGCAAGCACCGTCTGAGCGCTTTTCTGCCATAAATTCCAGCGCAACCCGTTTTGTAAGCTCATTTTTGGCAAGCGGCAGCCCGACAGGCCGCTCTCCTGATCCACGATTGTGCGTGGATTTTGAAATCTCATTTCAAAACAAGACCACACTCAAAAAAGCGGAAACGATGAAAAAGACTAGTCTTTTTCGCCTTCGCTCCACGCCCCCAACAACTTGGGCAGATCGCCAAAGCGTGCAACGAGGCCGAACACCGCGATGGCCACCAGAATAAAGAACACGGAGACCGCCGCCATTGTCGGCGTGTACCCGTAACGAAGGGCGTTGAACACCTTGATCGGAATGGTTTCCAGCGTGAAACCGACGGTCATGTAGGCCACGATGTATTCGTTCAGCGACAGGACGAACGCAAAAGCGAAGCCGGAAATCACATAGGGCCGGATCAACGGGAATATAACTGTCTTCAGCAGCGTCTTGTCATCGGCGCCCATGGTCATGCCCGCTTCGATGATTTCCCGGTCAATGGTGGCGAACCCGAGCGTGATCGTCACCAAAGGCAAACTGACGAAGAAGATGCCGTGGCTGATGACCACCGTCCAGGGCTGGCCATAAAACCCGGTGGTGGCCCAAAAACTCAGCGCTCCGAGCGCAGTGATCACCGGCGGCAGAATAAACGGCGAAAAACCGATCACCTCGACCAACCGGGCCCAAGGTGCCACCCGGCGCCACAAAAACCAGGCGAGTGGCAGCGCGATCGCAACACTGATCGCCGCGGCAACAGCTGCAACCAGCACCGAGTTCATCAGCGCCGAGCGCCAGCCCTCGTCAGTGAAGACGCTCAAGTACCAGTCTGCGGACAGGCCTTGGGGCGGGAATGCCAGCGTCTTTTTCTCATTCAGCGCCACCCCAGCAATCACGATGATCGGCATTGCCAGAAACAGGGCCATGAGGCCGAAGAAAGAACGTGTCAGAACCGTTGTCACTGGCCTGCTCCCTTCCGGCCGGAGATCGCAACGGAAAGGCCAACCAACGCCAGGCTTGCCATTACTAGGAAGACAGCCATGGCTGCGGCAAACGGCATGTTGGACTGATAGATCGCCTGATCGGTGACCAGCACGGACAGGGTCCAGTGCTGCGGCCGCCCGAGTATTTGCGGCAGCAAATAGGCCCCGAGCGCGAAAATGAACACAATGATGGACGTGGCCAGCAGTGTCGTGCGCATGGCGGGCAAAACCACGTTCAAAAACGCGCGTATTGGCGAAGACCCAAGCGTGCGTGCGGCTTCCATCAAAGAAGGATCCAGCCGGGAAAACGCTGGATAAAGCACCAGGACCGTGTAGGGAAATGCCTGGTAGACAAGGCCGGTCAGCACAGCACCAAAGCTTGGTGTCCAGGACTGCGGACGATCCATCAGCCCGAGCCAGACGAACAGGTTGCTCAGCCCGGCCGTACGGCTCAAAAGGGTTGACCATGAGAAGCCGATGATGACTTCCGACAGGGACAGAACGCCGAGCAGCGCGATCAGCCAAACCACCTGATTGCCACGCCGCAAACGGGTCAAAAGATACGTGAACGGCACACCGATCAGCAAGCAGATGGCGGACACGAACGCGGCCAGAAACAGGGAGAACACCAGCACTTCGCCGAAAAACGGCGACAGAAAACGCGCATAATTGGCTAGTGTGAAAGCAGGTTCATAGAACCCTCCTGGCACCCGCTTGAACACGGAAACCGCGACCATGATGGCAAACGGCACCACGAAAAACAGGCCGAGCATGGCGGCCGGAAAGGCGATCGGCAGGTAGTCGGTCAGTTTCTGCGGAGGACTGCGGCGCATCTCTTCAAGCCCCTGCACCGTCAAACACCACACAGGCTTCTGCCGGCATGGAGAGTGACACGGTGGAACCGACTTTGAAGTCGCCATGGGTCTTGGGCGCTGCATGGGCGACAATTCGCTCTCCGCCCGCATCAAGATAAATTTCGACGATGGCGCCCATCTCGCGAACAAACACAACGCTTGCCTTCACCGGACCTGTCTCGGATGGCAGGACGGCAATATCCTCCGGCCGGATCGATACGAGCGCCCCCTCGCCGCCAGCAACGTCAAGACCCGGGATGGTGCCGCCGGAGAACCGCGCACCGCCCTCGCCCGCAGCAACCTTGATCAGGTTGGCCTGCCCCAGGAAGTCGGCAACAAACGGTGTCGCCGGCCGACGGTAGGCCTCGATGGGTGCTCCCATTTGTTCCACCTTGCCGTTGGACATGACGACGATCTGGTCGGACATGGTCATGGCTTCACGCTGGTCGTGGGTGACAACGATAGTGGTAATGCCAAGCCGCTGCTGCAGCTGGCGCAGTTCAACCTGCATCGCCTCGCGCAACTTGGCATCCAACGCTGAAAGCGGCTCATCCAGCAAAAACAGTTGCGGCGAAACCGCGAGCGCACGGGCAATCGCAATGCGCTGCCGCTGACCACCCGACAACTGGGTGATCGTACGGTCGGCCACACCCGGCAGCTGGACCATATCCAAAAGTTCACGCACCCGTTCGCCGCAGGCCGCTTTGCTTTTACCGC
Organism: Roseibium hamelinense; assembly: GCF_007830545.1. Classification (GTDB taxonomy): domain Bacteria; phylum Pseudomonadota; class Alphaproteobacteria; order Rhizobiales; family Stappiaceae; genus Roseibium; species Roseibium hamelinense. The sequence continues at coordinate 44,455 of NZ_VLLF01000001.1, read as the reverse complement.
GGATGCGCAGCGGATAGGCAATATTCTCGCCAACGCTCAAATGCGGAAACAGGGCGAGGGACTGAAACACCATGCCGAGATTGCGCAGATGCGCCGGCGTGTCGTTGAGCCGCCGGCCCTGCAATAAAATGTTGCCAGATGTCGGGTCTTCAAGACCGGCAATCATGCGCAGGAGCGTGGTCTTTCCGCATCCGGAAGGCCCCAACAGGCACACGAACGTTCCCTCGTCCACCGAAAGGGAAATGTTGTCAACGGCCGCAACCGAACCGAAGCGCTTATGAATATCAACGAGTTGGAGGCCCGACATGTCTTCTTCCGAACATTTTCAAAGGGCGGGCCGGAGCAGTTCAGCACCGGCCCGGAACATCGGCTTTAGCCAACGATGAGTTCCGTCCACTTCTGGTTCAGCCAGTCGGACTTCGTTGTGTAAAGGTCGTACCGCGGCAAAACCGGATCGATATCGGACGACACGGATGCAAATTCGGCATCGGTCAGGTCGAGCGTGTCGCGCTTTAGTGTCGGCGCCGTGCCAACCTTGCGCGACATCAGCGCCTGCATCGACGGCTGGCTCATGAAGTTGATAAACTCGTGAGCCTCATCGCCTTTGTCTGACGCGCGGGACAAGGCCCAGCAGCCGGAGTCCAGAATGCCACCCTCTTTCGGGAAGGTGGAGCGGACCGGGAAGCCGTCAGCAGCGGCAAGGCCGGTCACATCGTGATAGTACTGCCCCATCGGGATCTCCCCGGATTTCAGCGCCTGCTCGAACTGCGCCTCGTCGCGGTACCACAAGCGGACATTCGGCTTGAGCTCGGCCAGCTTGTCCATGACCTGCAGGATGCCCTCATCCGTGTCGAGAATATCCGTCCCGCCGAAGAATGTCTTGGCAGTGACTTCCAGCAGGAACGAGTTGGAGACGAGGGCCAGAAGACCGAGCTTGTCTTCATTGGCCGGATCCCACATGAACCCCCAGCTTTCCGGAGCTTCGGGATAGGTGTCGGTGTTGGACACCAACGTGATGTACCAGGCAACGGCGCCGACGCCGGCTACCCGCCCATCCGGATATTCGTTGATGAACTGCGGCAGCATCTTGTCGGCGTCCGCAACTTTGGACAGGTCGAGCGGCGCCCACAGGTCGGTCGACTGGCCCTTGAGCATCGCAACTTGTGACATCATCGACAGGTCGGCCGGCGCCTGCCCGGCGCGCGCTGCCTGCTGCAACTGAACCAGCCAGGCTTCTCCGGTGGGTTCTGCGATGGAGTCTACGGAAATACCGGTCGCATTGGTGAATTCCGGGAAGATGTGCTGGTCGAAACTGTCTTTGAAATAGCCGCCATACACGCCGACCTTGATCGAGCGCTCTTGCGCGCGCAGCACATTCGGCATGGCAAGCGTCGTGGCCCCGAGCGCTGTTGCGCCCAGGAAGGCACGCCTTGAGACGGTCAGGTTTGTCTTGTCAGTCATCTGCAGTTCCCCTTGTCGATGGACCGCCTGGACAACGGTCATTTTTAAACAGGCTGCCCGTTGTTGCCGGTGCTGGCCTGCCGAAAAAGCTCAGGCGCCACGCCTAACCGATGGGCTAAACACCATAAGCGATAGGATTTCAAACAGCATTTGCGCACCGGCATGAGCTGTGTTGGTGGTCGCATCATATTGCGGCGCAACCTCCACCATGTCGCCGCCAATCAGATCGACGCCCTTGAGCGCGCGCAGGATTTCCTGGGCTTCCCGCGTGGTCAATCCGCCGATTTCGGGCGTGCCTGTTCCCGGCGCAAAGGCCGGGTCGATGCTGTCGATGTCGAACGACAGATAGACCGGACCATCCCCAACTTTTTCCCGCGCCATTTCTGCGACCCGTTCACACCCGAGCGCCGATATCTCTTCGGCATGCACCACGGCCATGCCGGACTCGGCTGAAAACTCCCACAAATAGTCGGAGGACCCGCGAATGCCGATCTGAATTGTGCGGTCCGGATCCAGAACGCCTTCCAGCACCGCCTGGCGGAACGGGCCACCATGGTGGAACCGGCTGCCGTCAAACGGTCCGGACGTGTCACAATGGGCGTCGATGTGAATCATGCCGACGGGCCGTTGCTTGCCGAGCGCGCGCAGGATCGGCAACGAAATTGAATGGTCCCCGCCAACGGAAAGCGGCGTCACACCTGCATCCACTATTTTTGACGTCGCGGCTTCGATGTCTTGATGAGACTGGTCGAGATTGAACCGGCTGCGGAATGGGACATCGCCGATATCGGCAACGCGCAAATCGGCGCCGGGCATGCATTCCAGAACATGATTGAACGGCCCAACCCGCTCGATCGTGCGCACGGCCCGCGGGCCGAACCGGCAGCCGTTCCGGTTCGTGATGCCAAGATCCATCGGCACACCAACGATTGCAACGTCGAGATCGGAAAAGTCGGGCGCCTGCCAGTTTGTTTGGCGATATGGCATATCGAGAAAGGTCGGAACCCCGGCGTAAGGCGCCACCCGGGTGCCGTTGGGGTCAAACAGCTTTTCGACAATCGACTTGTAGAGCGGTGTGTAAATCGTGCTCTCGTTTTCGCCGGAAAACTTCGCCCTCAGGGCCTCCAGCTTTGCCTTATCCATGCCCTTGATCTCTCGCTTCGATGTCAGTTTGCGCGGCGGTTTGCGCATAAAGCGCGAGGCGTTCGCAAGCCTTTTCGATCGTGGCGGCGTCCACATTTGCAAAGGCAAACCGCAAATGATCGTCCTGCCCTGGCCCGAAATAGCTCCCCGGCAGCACCAGAAGGCCAAATTCCCGTGCCAGGTGTTCGGCCACCGCAGTCGCTGACACGCCGGCAAACGGGTGGCGGACATAGGCGAAATAAGCCCCGATCTGATCAAGCCGCCAGCCCGGACACAGATCGAGCGCCGCCTGGAAGGCAATCAGCCGGTCCGCCAAGGTCGCGTTCACGTCCTGCCGCCAGTCCGTCAGATTGTCCATCGCCCAAGGGAGCGCCATCTGTGCAGCACGCGCCGGGCAAATCTGCACACAGTCCAGCACCTTGCCGATCTCTTCGATGACCGGCGCCGCGGCCGTAATGGCCCCTACCCGGTGGCCCGGGATCGCGTAGCTTTTTGAAAAGCTGTAGAGACTGATTACGCAGCTGCGCCAATCCGGCGTCGTGAACGCGCGATGCAGCGAGGAACCCGGCAGAAAGTCCCGGTAGGTCTCGTCAATCACCAGCCACAGGTTGTTCTCAAAGGCCATTTCCTTGAAGGCGGCGACCGTCGCGGCCGGATAAACCGCGCCGGTCGGATTGTTCGGCGTCACCAGAACGATTGCCTTGACCGTGTCGTCAATCAGCGGCCGCGCCGCTCCGGCATCCGGCAAAAACCCCCGCTCGGCCGAAAGAGGCAAGGGCCTTGCCTCGATGCCCAGCATGTCGAGCGTCATTTTGTGATTGAAATACCAGGGCGACGGCAACAGCACCGCATCTCCAGCCTTGGCTACAGCCAGAATAGAGACAAAAAACGCCTGATTGCACCCCGCGGTGATCGCCGTCTCTTCCGGGGTGATCGGAGCACCATAAAGGCTGCTGCACGCTCTCGCATAAGCCTGCCGCAGTGCCTCATCGCCAAAGATATCGCCATACCGGGTCGCCTCGGCGCTGGCTGCAGCTGAAGAAATCCTGTCGAGAAAGACTTGGGGCGGCGGATCGCCCGGAACCGCCTGACTGAGATTGATGGCCGGCCCAAAGCGGCCGTCATAGCCTGCCAGCCACCCGGCAGCTTCCGGGATTGGTGGGGTCGCCGTGTCGACCAAATGCGTGTTCAAATTTGGGTGCGTCACATCCCTGCCCGTCATTACTCCGCACACTTTCTAAGCATGCTTTACAAATGATCATAATCTGTTTGAAAGCTTGTAAAATAGAAATTTTTCAATCATTACATTGAAAAATACAAATGTAAAAGGCGCCGAATGCACCCGACCGGAAGCGACCTGCGATTGCTGCAAGTGTTTGACGCTGTCGTGCGCCACGGCGGGTTTTCGGCCGCAGAATCCGAACTCAATCTCAGCCAATCGACGATCTCAAATCACATGGCGGCCCTGGAAGAACGCCTTGGGATCGTTTTGTGCCGACGCGGCCGGCGCGGCTTTCAGCTCACAGAAGAAGGCCGCGCGGTGCATGACGCCGCCACACGGCTGAATGCTGCCCTTTATGACTTTTCCGCCGATGTTGGCTCTGTTCAGGGCAGGATCAGCGGCGAATTGCGCATCGGAACGCTGGATGCGATTTCCGACGACCCCGGCAACCGCCTGCACATGGCGATCGCCGCCTTCCTGGAAACCGCACGAGATGTCAAAGTCCTGATAGCCCAGGAAGCTGCCCAGGATCTTCAGCAAAAGGTGTCTGACGGCACCTACCATTGCGGCATCGGTGTTGACCTGTCCCCGGTCGACGGGCTGGACCATCTGCCGCTATATATCGAAACCCACAGTCTTTATTGCGGGCGCGGCCACGCATTTTTTCAAGTCGCCGACGACGATCTGAACCGCGAGGAAGTCCTCGACCAGCCATTTGTACAGCGCGGTTACTGGCACAATGCCGAGGCCCGCCAGAACGCGTTCCACAACGTGGCTGCCACCGTTTTTCAGATCGAGCCGCAACTCATGCTGATCCGGTCCGGCCGATATCTCGGATTTCTGCCGGACCCTTATGCTGAACGCTGGTGCGCGAACGCGCAATTGCGGCGCCTGGGACTCGACGGGATGCGCTACACTGCCCCGTTTTTTCTGATCACCGCGCGTGACAAGCGCAAATCCAGCACCGTCACCGCCTTTATGCATGCTGCGCGAAAGGCGTGGAACATAGCCTGAGTCTCAGACCGGACCGCCATCGACCACCTGCTCCGGATGCTGCGCGGCCCAGCTTTCCAAAAGCACAGCAAGCTCGGGAACACCCGCCCGGTCCGCTGCAGTCCTTGGTAGCGGCACGCCTGCCTCAAGCGCCAGGAGCAAACAGCCAACATGATCGCGCCCGGCACGCTTCGGACAGTTTTCGGAGCCATGGAGAATGGTCGACAACAGCGTGCCGCCATAGCCGTTTTGGTGATCAAGATCGGGACCCAGCGACATCAGGTAGGCCATGACGTCCGCAAGCCCTTCCCAGCCCGCAACCTGAACCGGCGTCAGACCTTCCGCATCCGGCTGGTCGAACTCGACGCCGATCTCTACCAGCCGCTTGACATGCGCTAGCCTGCCAGGCAGATGCAAGACGCTGCGGATGATTGTCCGGTAGGCTCCGGGCAGCTTTTCCGGATCAAGATGTCGCCCGCCGGTCTGTAAACCATCTGCGGCGGCGGCCAAGAGCTGCTCTTCGTGTGTCAAGTCAACCGCCCCGCCCCGCGCCTCGAGTTCAGCGCTCAGCGCCGCATTGCCAAAAACCCGGGCATAGCCGTAGGCGCTGCAGCCTTCGAACCGGCGGGCCGGGTCGGCACCGGCATCCAACAGCAATCGCACCATTTCCGGCGAACACATCCGGCGCGCCGCCTGATGCAGTGCCGGCACCACAAACGGCCGCTCGCCGCCGACATGTGTGCCATCAAACTCGTCTGCCAAGCCCCCTGCGTCCAGCAGCATCCGCACCGCCTCGACATCATCGAAGTCCATCGCCCGCAACAGCGCATTGGTGCCGCGCGGGTCAGCACCGTGGGCCAGCAGCATTTTCAGTCCCTCGTGATGGCCAAGCTCGGTAGCGTGATAAAGCGATTCATTGTCGTTCGGATTGGCGCCCCGCTCCAGAAGCCACCGCCCAACACCATGTTGTCAGCGTGTCCTATCGCTCCGTAGAGCGCTGAGAGCTGATGATCATTGTCCGGAGCCACAGGCATGGACGCATCGACATCCGCGCCATGAGCAACGAGCATCTCAGCAATCGCGATCATGCTGTCAGCCAGCTCGGGCCGCTGGTGGATGTAGCGTGAGAAGGCAAGATGGCACATTGGCGGGCGTCCACCGATATCCCGTACCGCGTTTTGCGGATCTGCATTCAATGCGGCTTCGACAGCGTTTCGCTCGTACAGCGCGATTTGAAGCCCCAGGTGACCACTTGCCAAATCCGGTGCGCCTTGCAACAGGCGTTCCACAACATGGGCCTGGCCGAAATGCAGCGCCACTTTCAACCGCTGCTGCTGCGCTGCCCGGTCCAAACCTTCCAGATCGGCGGCAAGTTTCAGCGCCGGCCAGCTTTGAAAACTGTTTTCCCGCGCAATCACATGCAGAAAATCGGCATGTTTGAGCGTGCCCAAATCGGCGCGCGGCGGATGATTGGCGACACGCTGTCGGGCATAAAGCTCACCTGCCTCATAAGCCTTTTTCAGGGTTTTTGCGTCACGGCGCAGCTGGTCTAGGGATTTGGTCATCGGTTTCCTCATCATTGCGCCCGGCGATCCGCTTGGACGGGCATGAGAAAAACCGCAGGTATCGGCTTCAAATGTCTGAGGAGGTGCCGATATCGGCTTTCCGCGGATCCGGATGCCACCCCACTGGCAATGCGAGATTATTCCAGAACCAGCCCAGTCCGCAAGAGCGCAGCTTGCCTCCGGCCGGACCTCCCGACGCCCGCCGATCGCCAACCAAGTCCGCCGCGCCCTGCACACCAACACTCTGCGGGCTGATGCTTGTGACGCGCGGCGCGGTGCCCGCGGCAGATTGCCTGCGCCGCAGCGTGCCCCGAGGCCAAGATCTTCCGCCACTTCACTGGGGTGTCGCAGCCGGCCGTGCCATGAAACCCGTGTTGCCGCGGAAGAAACCTGACAGTTCAGGAATACGACGGGCGCATCTTCAACTTTTAAGGGTGCGTTTAATGAATTGGCAGTTAAAGATGCGCTAAGCACGACAATATCTCAAATTAAATATAGGTGAAATATTTATGTCGAGTAATGACTATCGGATTGATGCGCTGGCAAACGAACAGTCCCGATGGAATAAAGCCCAGGATCTCGGATCGGCAACAGTAATTACATATAGTTTTTCCGAAACACTGCCCGACTACTTTCAAGAAACATGGTGGGGTATAAAGGATTTTAAGTCGTTTTCGGATCAGGCGCGGATTGCAACTCGCGAGATACTCACCGCGTTTTCCGAAATGGCCGGACTCCGGTTTGAAGAAACGGACCACAGCGCGGCAATGCAGTTCATGATGTACTCCGGTCGAAATGGAATACCAGCCGGTATTGCCAGCGACGCCGAAGCGTTTCTTCCAAGTGATACGGGTTTGCACGCCGGTGATGTGATGATCAATCACACATCTGAAAAAATGCAGGACTTTACCAGTGGTTCGGTTGGATATTGGATTTTAGCCCACGAAATCGGCCATACCTTGGGCCTGAAGCATCCAGGTCAGTACAGTGGTTTCGATGAAGGGCCGTTCCTGCCGGGTTCGGAAGACAATCGTGCAAACACGATAATGTCCTACAACGACACCCACCTCAGTACCTTGAAAGCGCCATTCGATCAGTTGGCATTGCAGTATTTGTATGGTGAACCGGCCATTTCCGGGCAGCTGGTATTTGGGCAGGAGACATATACCTACTATGGTGCAAGCCGTTCGGAAATTATGGGAACTTCGCACTCCGAATATTTTGTTCTCCCCCGAGTGTGGCAGGATACCTATTCGGTTGATGGCGCCGCTGGGACGGATACTGTTTCATTTAAACAAAACTACTCAGGTCTGAACCGGGATCAGTTTATCGTCACGTCCAGCGATAGTGGCGTAACGGTAGGCTTGGATGGAGTTCAGTTTGCTCTGGCCGCAGTGGAGCGCATCGAGTTTGATGACGGTCAGGTCGCTTTTGATCTTGATGGATCAGCAGGTCAAACCTACCGCCTCTACCAAGCGGCCTTTGACCGCACGCCTGACGACATAGGCCTGTCTCACAACGTGAATTTGATGGACAATGGACTATCTATTCTGGAGATGGCCTCGGCATTTATCGGCTCCGAGGAATTCCAGAAAACATACGGTACAAATGTGGACAATACCGCATTCCTGACGTTGCTCTATCAAAACGTATTGGACCGTGGCCCGGATGATGATGGCCTGACCGGCTGGCTTTCCCTGCTCGATGGCGGGACGTCCAGGGAAGAAGTTCTGTTCGGCTTTTCAGAGAGCGCTGAAAACAAGGCCAATGTTGCCTCAGCGATCGATGATGGGATTTGGCTGGTGTAGCGAACATGTCCAGCATCCCAGCCGACATCCATGAACCGCTTTTCAAAATCTGGTCCGTCTTGGTCCCGTCGCGGCTTGAAACGGTTGGCGGACGACGTTTAAGCGATTGATGTGGCGTGGGATGCGGTTGGCGAAGCCCGTCATTCCACCACATCCCCGCGAGCCAAAGCCGGCAACGGCGGCGTCCTACCGGCGGCAGCGTATGCAAACCGAACTCTCACGGCTGCCTATCTTGTAGAGACCTTTTGGCGGACGTTTCAAAGCGCCTTAATGGCAGGATCGAGGATCAGTTTGGTGGCCGGTGCCATGGATGAAATCGACTGGAAAAAGGCTCCAAGGAATGAAGTGTGATGGGCGATCGATGCAGATGGCTCAGCACACTGGTTTATATTCCCGATGTCGCCGCCTTTGCTGACTTTTGGTTTCAGGAACCTCAACCAGCCCGGACCTTTGGATTGGAAGGCGATTGGCGGGAGAGTGTGACGAAACGGCCGAAAAAGTGTCCAGTCTTAAAGACTTATTGTCGAAACGAAAGGGCGGATACGAGACATTCGCTGCACCGGGAACCAACGGCGGCATTGCGGACAAAGTGAGCTTTCGCTGCAACCGATTCTATGGCAGCTTTCGCCTCGAGTTTAGGTCTGCCGCGATCTTTCGCACACGGCTGCTGAGCTATTCCCTCCGGGGATTTCTGGGTTACGCGCGCGCCTCCTGCATGGCTCTGATGATCCGGGCGTTTTCCAAAGCGATCACGCTTTGGGCAGCAAACATCTGGGCGAGCCGGGTGGTGTCATCGGAAAACGGACGGACCGTTTTCCGGTAAAGCGCGAAAGCCCCGACCAATTCGTCTGCGGCCATCATCGGAATGGCGACAAAGGATCGTGCCCCACCCAAATCAGCAGTGGCATAGCGCAAGGGATCGTCGGTTCTGTATATGGCCTCCGACTTGACATCGAAAATATTGATGACCTCGCGCTGCGCATCCATCCGGCCAAGCCCTGTCTGAGCGCCTACGGTGAACCACCCCTGATCGTCGAACCATGTTTTGAACTCAGATGGAATTCCGAGCGTAAACGTCGCGTGAAACTTCCCCCGATACCCGTATTCGAAGAGGATTCCGAACTCGGCGTCGCAAAGCTCGAGCGCATACCGCAGGATCAGGGGCATCACGGCGTCAAGATCGCCTTTCCCGGCGCTGATGATGCGCAACACCTCGATGAGGGCCTTTTCCCGGCTGATCGCTTCTTCAAGGCTCAGCGCCAACTCCGACATCACCGCTGTGATTTCGGACGGGTTTCGGGTGTGCGCAGCTTCGCCATCCAGCCGCGTTGCCAGTTCCTGCTTCGAGGACACTTCCAGCTTGCGGTAGATGGTTGCCAGATGCGTGCGCACCGTGGACGGGGCAATGTTCAGGGTGTCGGCGATCTTCTGATAGGTCGCGCCACTTGCGTAGGCTTGCGCGACTTGCAACTCCCTTGGGCTAAGCTCGACGTGTTCCAAGTTGGGCCGTGCCTCACTGATGGTTATCCGGTGTCAGTGTGCGCATGGCCGCTGCGACGCGCAATCCTGAAAATGCTTCAATGGAAATACTGCAAGGGTGAGGCATTTTTTACAGCATCTGCACGATACCGGGCGTATCTGGTGCCGATCTAAAGTGATCCTGCAATCACCTGCATGGAGCACTCTGCGATGTCACATTGTGAAACTGCAAAAGCCTTCTTTGAGGCCTGCGAAACCGGTCAGGGATGGGAGGCGTGCAAGCCCTTCTGCCACGATGGTGCGACGTTTTCCTGCCAAGCTGATGCGCTTGCTGACACGAAAACGCTTGCAGACTATGCCGAATGGATGAAGGGCCTGCTGACGCCTGTGCCGGACGGGCGCTATGTGCTCAAGGCCTTTGCCTTTGACGGCGCGCATAACGCTGCAGTCGCGGCTGCCGAGTTCCACGGAACACAGACCGGTGATGGAGGACCCGTGCCACCTACCGGCAAATCAGTCGTTTCCGACTATGCCTACGTCATGCACTTCGACGGGGACAGGATCGTTCACATGACCAAGATCTGGAACGACGTGCATGCCCTGCGCGGACTTGGTTGGACGTGATGCGCTGGCGCATCCTGGCACTGCTGTTTCTGGCCCGCATCGGACTTGGGTTTCAGTTTCAGACAGTGGCGTCTGTAGGCGACGACCTCGTCGTCGCCTTCGGACTCGACTATGCAGGTATAGGGCTCCTCATCGGGCTCTTCATGGCTCCAGGATTGGTGCTGGCCATACCCGCAGGCTATTGGGGACGTTTTGTTTCGGACCGCATCATGGTGGTGATGGGTCTGGGCGCTTTGGCCCTGGGCGGGGCCGTGTCGTCCTTGGCAACAGAAAGCTGGGCCATCGGTCTGGGCCGCATCTTTGCCGGAGCCGGGTTTCTGTTCACGACGCTGTATTTCACAAAAATGGTGGCGGACTGGTTCGAAGGCCGTGAAATCGCGACCGCCATGAGCATCCTTGTCATGTCTTGGCCATTTGGCATTGCCATGGGACAGGTCGGCCACGCCTGGCTTGCGCAGGCTTACGGGTGGCAGGTTCCTTTTCAGGCGGCCTCGGTTTACTGCCTGTTCGCGGCGCTCGGAGTTCTTCTGTACTACAGGCCGCCACACGATTTGCCGCCTGCACAGGGTGGCTCGGCCGTTGCCCTAACGGGTCAGGAGTGGCGTTTGGTTGTCTGTGCGGCGTCCGCGTGGGGCATGTTCAATGCCGCTTATGTGACGTACCTTTCGTTCGGACCAAAGGTTCTTGAAGAGCTTGGTCAATCTGCCATCGCTGCCGCTGGTATCGTCAGCATCGGAAGCTGGCTGATGATCTTTTCCGGCGCGGTGTGCGGCCAGGTGGTCGACCGTTTCGGCGGCCGGAATGCCGTTTTGGCCGTTTGCATGGGCGGGGCTGTTGCTTCTCTCATGCTGCTTGGCGTGCAAGGGGGCGGGCTGGGCGCGAGCGTGCTTTTCGGTCTGATCGGCATGGCCCCGGCCGGCGTCATCATGGCAATGGCGGGCCAGGCGATGCGACCTCAAGTGCGGGCGTTCGGAATGGGCATCTTCTTTACGGTCTACTACGCGATCATGCTGGTCACGCCCCCGATAGCGGGCGCAATCCTGGATGCGACTGGGAATGTGCAAGGGCCGATCTGGCTGGCCATCGTCATGTTCGCCGCGGTAATCCCCTTGGGCCTTGCTTTTCAATATTTCAAAGGCCTCCCGTTTGCGGGTCTGGAAAGGAAAGTTGGATGAGGAGTGTTCGGAAAACGGTGTTCATTCGCGAAGTTATCGCCGCAGATGAAATGGGCAGATCATGTGATACGATCATTCGCGTCGCCGCCGCCGCTGTCTTCAAAAACCCTTATGCCGGGATCGATCAACAAGATCTGTCTCAGCTTTTCGAGGTGAGTGCGGAACTTGGCCAATCCTTGGTACACGACCTTATGAACATGCTGAGTAGGCCACCTGTTTGCTATGGCAAAGCAGCTCTCATCGGGTCGGCCGGCGCGATGGAGCATGGTGCCGCTGTACTTCATCCCGCCCTTGGCAAACCCGTTCGAGCAGCCATCGGTGGCGGCAAGGCTCTTATACCGTCAAATCACAAGGTCGGCCCATTGGGCGGGTGCATTGACTTGCCGCTTGGGCATAAGGACGAGCCTTGGTCGTTTGATCACATCGATACAATGACGCTTTGCGTACCAGATGCACCGCGGGCAGACGAAATCGTGCTGTGCATTGGTCTCTCAGACGGAACCCGTGCAAACCCGAGAGCTGGAAAAGGCCCAACCCAATCTTAACATTTCAAATCCTTCGCATTGGCACCGCATTGCGGTCATTTGCATAAGTCGCAGCAATGGCCAAAGTGGTCTCTTTTCGGACTTTACCCGCGCTCTATCCGAACAAACGCTGTGGGCCAAAAGGGGCTTTAAATTGGGTGCCAAATGAACTTGCGCGATTTGCGAAAGGAAGTTGCGCGCTACAATTTCAGAGCGATTTTCAGCTCCGCAACAATGCAGCTGTCAAAAGTTCAACAATTACAGATTGTTAAAACCAAATGATGGCGGAGTGGATGGGTTTGGAATCCAACGCTCTCCACCTCCTAACCCATTGATTTTGCATAACTGAACCGCGGACTCTAAACCTAACTGGCACGAAAGGGGTCTGGAATCCAAACGCACTCAATAATCGCGGAGTGTATCATTGCGGCGCTCAGCACTGTGTTACGCCGCCAGTCACGAGGATCAACGGGCGGCGGCTCAGGCCCTATCACGGCCGCTGCCCTGACTTGATGCCGGCGTCTTCTGGTCTGCGCTTTTTTGGCTTCCGTGAGCGGGGTGCCAAAATGTAAACTTGGCCCATCGAGTTGATTTAACGAAGTTTTTAGATTCAGAACTCGAGCGCGGCAAGATAAATTAGACCTTCTCTCTCCTCCTGTTCTTACTGTCCCAGTTCTTCATGCCCCGCCACAACGCACAGGTGCGGCTACTGAGGACCCACATCGACATCCTGCGGGTCCGCATTCCGGCCAACGGGATCGACTACATCCTTCGCACTTGGGTGCGCCACTACAACACCGAGCGGCCACATCGCGGAAGTGACATTGGCAACAACGTGCTTCAGATCGATTTTCGGCCCGCACGTGACGGGCCTGTCTGCCGCAAGAGCCAGCTGGATGGAATCATCACCACTTACACATGCGAAGCGGCGTGAGGGCTCGGCTTGACCAACCTCTGAGGTCAATGGCACGAGAGTAGCGACATGATCATTGTATCCAGCGAGTTTCTGGAAATTGCCTCTTCTTCAACGCGTTGCCCCTCGCTTATATCTTGGCACCCCGCTCAAATTGAGCTGCTGGAAGGACGCGAACCAAGACGAGCCGTCGAGCAGAATGAAACGCGCGAAGTCGGGACCCTGCGCTCTTAGATACCCTTGGGATCGGTGACCGACTGTATACCCGCCGGAAAACTCATGCTGCGCCCTTGTTCACTTGTTCCAACGCCGCCGTGTAGGATGCCGCTTGCATAGCTTCATAGAGGGCAAACTCATCGATCACGCGCTTGCCAAGGGCGGCCTCAAAAGAAGAGCGGCTCGACGCGGCTTGGCTGTCAGTGCGCGCCTCGTCGCCAAGATTTGATTGGAAAATACCTGCGGCACTGACGGGTAAAAAGTCTTCGTAAATAATGGGACTGAGGGTTAGGGCACCCGAATCTAGCAAAGCCTGTAGACCCTCGCCCTTAACTGCCCCATTTCCCGGCGCATACTTAAAGTAGCCGAGGTCCTGATCGTGAAGTTCGCGCCATGTGTCGGGGAAAGCTTTGAACACGTCTTCTAGCTTTGCGACGTAGTCCGCCGCGTTGGAGCCGTCAGCAGCTGGCAGTATTTCGGCACGAACGTCTGCCAGAAGCTGATCGTAAAGCGCGCGACCTTTCGGGGTCAGCGCCACGCCACGTTGTTCGATTTCACCAAAACGTGCTGTGTGCTGTCCCTCTTGCCAGCCGCCGTCCACGGGGAAGCGGATCGCCTCGTTCAGCGCCTTGAACGCGGTTTGCCGCAACAGGATCGGACAGGCGCGGCGCGGCGGGCCTTCGACGATGGCTTTTGCGGGCAGGCCGTGGGCCAACATTTCGGCCTGGGCCGCGTCAATATCGAGCGTCCGCGGCGTCAGATGGTTGATATGCGGCCCTTTGAACGAGACGACATCCGCAATCAAACGGTGTGCTGCGATCAACTCGTCAAAGGTAGCATCATCGACGCAGGCTTCTGGATGCCAGCGGAATGTCTCTAGAACCTCGGTAACAAAGCGCGATGCATCCTCGGCCCCGAGCCCACCTTCAGCTTCGGCTTTTTCTGTCAGTCGAATTGCATCATCGGTAAAAATACAGCGGCGGGCAAGCGTTGCGGCGGCCTTATCCCGCAAGACTTCATCCTGGATCAGTTCAAGCCGCAACAGCGACGTAAAGACACGAAACGGGTTTTCGGCCAAAGCCTCCCGCCCAATAGGGCGAAACGCGGTAGAATGCACGGGTACGGAAGCAACAGACAGATCGTAATAGCCGATGGGCTCCATCCCCATGACAGCGAACACCCGCCCCATCATAGCCAGTTCTTCGGCGGTACCCAACCGGATCGCGCCGTGGCGTTCGGCGCTGATGCGGTTGGTGTCTTCGCCAGGCGTCAAGGCAAGCGCATTGTCATCGCGGTCCAGAACGCCTGCGTTTACCTGCTCGACAATCCTGACGAGAGTGCCGTAGGCGGGCACCTCCGTGCGGTACATCTCCGACATTGCCGCCGAGAAGTCGGCCCGAATCTGGCCCGGGGAAACCGTCATATTGTGGTCCTTTGGCGTCTAAATGCGCCCGTTCGTTAAATGTGTGAGCGCCGCGCCGGTCTCGTAGTAGAGGCCCTTGGCGGCAGCGTAGGGTTCAGATTGGGCATCATGAATCGACAGAGGCGGGTCTCCGGTGCCAAACGCCCCAAAGATCATCCGCTCCGCCCGGTCAGTGGCCGTGTCGGACCACAGACCATCGGAGCACGGCGCGGTTCTCATATCTCGAACGAGATGCCTTGGGCGAGCGGCAACTCGCGCGAGTAGTTCACCGTGCTGGTCTGGCGACGCATGTAAGCGCGCCATGCGTCAGATCCGCTTTCGCGCCCGCCACCACTTTCCTTTTCGCCGCCAAAGGCCCCACCGATCTCCGCTCCGGACGGGCCGATATTGACGTTCGCGATGCCGCAGTCAGAGCCTTGCGCCGACAGGAAATGCTCGGTCTCGCGCACATCGGTTGAGAAGATGCAGGACGAAAGCCCCTGCGGCACGGCGTTCTGCATCGCAATGGCGGCGTCGAGGTCAGAGTACTTCATGGCGTAAAGGATCGGGGCGAAGGTCTCTATATGCACAACGGCGCTTTGTTCAGGCATTTCGACGATCGCGGGGAAGACATAGGCCGCATCGGGGTACTGACCGGTCAAAGCCCGGGCACCACCATGGACGGTACCGCCTTCGGCTTTGGCCTGCTCCAACGCTTTTTGCATCGCCGTCATGGCTCCGGCGTCGATCAGCGGGCCGACAAGGGTCCCGTCTTCCAGCGGGCTGCCGATGGAAAGCCCCTCGTAGACTTTGGTCAGGCGTGGGATCAGTTGATCGTAGATGTCTTGATGCACGATCAGGCGACGTAGCGAGGTGCAGCGCTGGCCTGCCGTACCCACGGCGGAAAAGACAATCGCCCGCACGGCCATTTCCAGATCAGCCGAAGGCGCCACAATCATCGCGTTGTTGCCACCCAGTTCCAGGATGCTCTTGCCCAGACGCTTCGACATATCTGCCGCAACCGCCTTGCCCATGGCCACGGAGCCGGTGGCCGAAATGAGCGCAACATCGCGCGAGGCTGTCAGAACCTCGCCCAAATCAGGCTCTCCGATCAGGGTCTGGATCAGGCCATTGGGCGCATCTTCGCCAAAGGCGGCCATGGCACGCTCACAAATCTTCTGAATCGCCAGCTGTGTCAGCGGTGTCTTTTCCGAGGGCTTGGCGATGACTGGATCACCGCAGACCAGCGCCAGTGCGGCGTTCCAACGCCACGGCGCAGCGGGAAAGTTAAAGGCGGTGATAATGCCGCAAATACCGATGGGGTGCCATGTTTCGCGCATCGAATGCCCCGGACGCTCGGATGCGATGGTCAAACCGTAAAGCTGCCGCGACAGGCCGACAGCGAAGTCGCAGATGTCGATCATCTCCTGCACTTCGCCCAGTCCCTCCTGATAGATCTTGCCGCATTCCAGCGACACGAGGCGGCCAAGGTTCTCCTTTTCGCGGCGCAGCTCTTCACCCAAGATGCGCACCAGCTCGCCCCGGCGCGGTGCGGGCACCTTGCGCCAGACGTCGAAGGCATGCACCCCCTTGGCAATCGCAGCCTTTGCGTCTGCAACGGAATGCATCGGGACTTGCGCAATTTCGCTGCCATCAATAGGTGTGGTGACGGGAAGCATGCCGCCGGTGGTGTCTGCCGCGATCAGGCCGCAGGCGTCGAGAATGTCTTGGTATTTCATCAGGCTGTCCTTTGGTTCGAGGCCAGGCCTTGAACAGCCCGGGTCAGGCGCGCGCAGCCGTCTTCAAGACTGGCGCGTGCATATGCGTAAGAAAGGCGGAAATGCCCCGGCAGCCCGAAGGCGCGACCGGGCACGATGGCAAGGCCCGTGGTAGCAATCACATAAGCGCAAAAGTCGGTGTCGGTTTCCAGCCGAGCGCCGTCCGGGGTGCGGAGGCCAAGCACCGCCTCGCAGGACGGAAAGACATAGAGGGCTCCGTCAGGCACCGAGCAGGTGAAGCCGGGTATGGCGTTCAGCGCATCCACAACAAAATCCCGGCGGTCGCGGAAGGCGTCGAGCCGCTCCGTAATGTGGCTTTGATCCCCGGTCACCGCTTCCAGCGCAGCCGCTTGCGAGATCGAGCAGGCACCCGAGGTGATTTGCCCCTGCACGGCGATCATTGCCTGGATCAGTTCGGTCGGAGCAATGGCCCAGCCGATCCGCCAGCCCGTCATCGCGTGGGCCTTAGACACGCCGTTGATGATGATCGTCCGATCCGCTAGATCGGGGCACGCGTTGCAAAACGACGTAAATGGCGCGTAACAGATCAGGTCGTAGATTTCGTCAGACGCGATCCAGACATGGGGGTAGCGTGCCAGGACTGCCCCAAGCGCAGCCAGCTCTTTGGCAGTGTAAACGGCGCCCGTCGGATTGGACGGCGAGTTGAGCAAGACCCAGCGCGTGCGCGGCGTGATCGTGGCCTCAAGCTGTTCCGGCGTCATCTTGAAACCCGCGTCGGCACCACAACGCAGGAGCAACGCTTCACCGCCCGACAGGGCGATGATGTCCGAATAGCTGGTCCAGTAAGGAGTCGGCACAATCACCTCGTCACCCTGGTTCAGCGTGGCCAGAAACATATCGGCCAGAACCTGTTTCGCGCCGGTGGCGACGATTACGTTTGCCGCGGCCACACCCGCCTTGTCGGCAATGGCCGGCCGCAACGCGGCGGTCCCGGCGGTTGGCGGATACCGCGTCTGTCCTGCCTGCATCGCCCTGTACGCGGCATCGCAGATATGCGCAGGCGTCGGAAAGTCGGGCTCGCCCGTTCATAATGCTAAAACGTCATGGCCTGCGGCACGCATCCGCACAGCCTCTTCTGAGATCGCAACAATCTCCGAAAGCTCGATTCCGTTAATTCGATCTGCTTTCTTAAGCATTTTCCGCTCCTATTGCAGATCGTTTTTGACATGTCCGCTGATCTTATGCGAAATACAATTATCGAATAACATATACCAAAAATTCATACCTATGCCGCACCCAAAGCGCTTCCTGCCCCCGATGACCGCCCTACGAGCCCTGGAATCCTTTGAACGGACCGGGAATGTCTCGCAAACCGGGCTTGAGATGGGCGTGTCCCAAAGCGCGGTCAGCCGCCAGCTCAGGCTGCTCGAAGAGTATCTCGACATGGCGCTCTTTATCCGGGACAAGAGGAGCATCAAGCTGGCCCCGGCCGCCCGCGACTATTGCACGCAAGTCCGCGGCGCGCTTGAACAGATCGGCACAGCGAGCCTGCGGCTCAAAGCGAACCCAGCCGGCGGTCAGCTGAACATCGCGATACTTCCGGCCTTTGGTGTGCGCTGGCTGGCGCCGAAACTGCCGGATTTCGTGGCAAACCATCCAGAGGTGACCGTGAATCTCAGCACCCGGCTGAGACCTTTCGACTTTGCAGCAGAACCGTTTCACGGTGCCATCCACTTTGGCCAGTGCGATTGGCCCGATGTCGCCTACCAGGAACTCATGCGGGAATATGTGGTGCCCGTGGCATCGCCCGATTTGGCAAAAACCTTGAAGGGCAGTGCGCTGAAGGATCTACTGTCGCTGCCAATTCTGCACCTCGAGACACGGCCGAACGCTTGGGAAACCTGGGCTCAGACGACGGGGGATGAGCTCGAATGCCCTACCGGCATGCTGTTCGATCAGTTCGCTTCGATTATTCAGGCGGCCATCCATGGCATGGGAGCGGCCCTGCTACCGACATACCTTATTGGAACCGAACTGAAGGATGGCAGGCTTGTCGCGCTTTGGCCCGAGAGCAGAACCAGCATTGGTGCTTATTACTTTGTCTGGCCAAAAGACGAACCAAGCTATCAACCCCGAGACCTGTTCGTAACGTGGCTGGCCAAGATCCGAGAGGACGCGGGACCGAAGGACATGGATCGTTGACGCCCTTAGACTAAGCCCGACATGGGGATTTCTGCATTAACCGTACCCCGCGGCGTTGGCCTGATGCCGGACAAGATGAACGCTGCATTCCGCGTGGCGAGCGATCTGCGCCGCATGGGTGCCGAGCGTGACATGGGTGCTTTCGCTGCGCATCGCATTCAAGACGATGATTGAAGCCTTCAACTTGGCGGCCAAGCGCAGCGATTGCTCGCCGATCCCGCCGCGCAGCACGTGGAGTGTCAGCTCCGCCCTCAGCCCGGAGACCAACGCCCCCAACTCGTCATGGGCGCGCGCGGCGGCAGCCTTCTGGCTTTCCTCGGATACGAAGGGTTCGACATAGCTGTAAAACCCGTATGGCATGACATAGGCGACATGAATGTCGCGCTCAGGAAAGAGGTCGATGGCATGACGCAGAAGGGCCCCGCCGCTCTCGGCATGGGCGATGTCGACAAGACACAGGATAGGACCCGTCACGGCACTAGTTCCTTTCGCTCAGGAGTTCGGGCAGCCAGGTTGCCATCTCGGGGAACATGAACAGGATTACGATGAACACGCCCATCACGCAAAACATCGGGAAGGAGGCGCGGCTGATGAAGCCCATATCTTTGCCCGTCATCCCCTGGAGCACGAAGAGGTTGAAGCCGATGGGTGGCGTGATCTGTGCCATCTCGACGACTATCATCACGTAGACGCCGAACCACAGCATGTCGAAACCCGCCGCGCGCACCATCGGCTCGATCACCGCCATTGTCAGCACGATCGAACTCAGCCCATCGAGGAAACAGCCCAGGATGATGTAGAAGAGCGTCAGGATCAGGATCAGCATGAGAGGACTAAGGTCCCAGGCCTCGATGCCCTCGGCCAGCGCGCGGGGGATGCCGGTAAAGCCCATGGCGAGGCTGAGGAAACCCGCGCCCATCAGGATCAGCATGATCATCGCATTGGTGCGCACCGCGCCGATGACGCTTTCGACAAGGCTCGACCAGGTGAGCGTGCGTTGGAGCGCAGAAAGAAGGATGGCCCCGAACACGCCAAGCGCCGCCGCCTCGGTGGCAGTCGCGATGCCGGCATAGATCGAGCCAATCACGGCCGCGATCAGACACAGCACCGGTAGCAGGTCCAGAAGCCTCCGGCCGATATTCGACGTGTCCACATCCGCGATTGGGTTGAAGGTCTTTTTGTTGATCATCGCCCAGATCACAACATAGACCATCATGCAGGCCGCGAGCGCCAGACCCGGGATCAGCGCCGCCATGAAGAGCTTGGAAATGCTCTCGTTCACGGTGACGCCGAAGACAATCATGGCAATCGATGGCGGGATCAAAAGGCCCAGCGTGCCTGCGCCCGACAGGGTGCCAACGATCATCTTTTCGGGATAGTTGCGGCGGCGCAGTTCGGGAATGGACATCTTGCCCACGGTCGCCACGGTCGCAGCAGACGAGCCCGAGATCGCTGCGAAAACCGCCGACGCGCCGATATTCACATGCAGCAGACTTCCCGGCAGGCCTTTCATGAACGGTGCGAGCCCGCGGAACAGCGTTTCGGACAGTTTCGTTCGGAACAGGATCTCGCCCATCCAGATGAAGAGCGGCAGCGCGGTCAGCGTCCAGGAAGATTGTTCGGACCAGATGGTCAGCGCCATCGAATCCCCGATGGGCCGCGATGTAAACAGCGCCATGCCGATGCCGGCCGTCGTCAAGAGCGCCGCCCCGACCCAGACGCCAAGCGCCAGAAGGACGAAGAGCGTTCCGACGAAAATGACGATGGCAAGTGTCTCGATCATACCTCGTTCACCTCTCCGCTCGCCGTTTCCGGATTGATACTGTCATAGTCGAAGAGCGCCTGAATCAGGCTATGTGTGACGGCAATGGCGAAAAGCGCGGAGCCCAGCGCCACGGGCGTCTGCGGGAGCCACAGGGGCGTGGCATCTGCGCCTTCGCTGCGCTCACCGAAAATGTAGGCGAAATACACCAGACGCCCCATGTAGCAAGCAAAGAACCAGACCACCGCAGCCATGATCGCGAGGCAGGCAATCTCTAGCCCGCGCCGCGCCCGGCCGGTGAAGCGCTGGATGATCAGGCCGACACGGATATGACCGTTGGACCGAAACGTGTAGCTGAGCGCCATGAACGTGCTAGTTGCCATCACGTAGCCGGCAAGATCGTTCACCCCGCCGAGATAGAGGCTGAGGAGGCGCGCCAATACCGAATAGAGGATAAGGCCGCAAAGGAAGACGAGCAGCACCGCGGCGCCGTACCCTGCAAAGGTGTAGACGGTGTCGAGACCGTTGGAAATGCGTCGCCACATGGTCGCCGATCCTTTTCATAGAAAGCCCGCGCACCGATGACGGGACGTCGGCCGCCCAACCAGGTTTGGATGGACGGCCAAGGGGAGACAGTTATTGGAGGGCGTCCACGATGCCCTGTCCTTGCGCGCCCGCGCGCTCCAGCCAGTCGGCGCTCAGTTCCGCGCCCACGGCCTGGAAGGCGGCCAACATTTCGTCATTCAGCGTGCCAAGCGTCATGCCATTGGCTTCGAACTGCTCCAGGTACCAGCCGGCCAGTTCCTCGGCGCGTGCCCAGCAGGTCGCTTCGGCATTGGCGGCGGCGGTTTCGACCACGCGCTGCGTATCGGCATCCAGCCCATCCCACATGCGCGCGTTCACGAACACCATGTTGCGCGGCAGCCAGGCCTGCACGTCGTAGAAGTAGTCGACATGCTCCCAAAGGGCGCGGTCATACCCCGTCGAACCCGACGAGATCATCGACTCGGCCACGCCGGTTGCGAAAGCCTGGCTCAGTTCCGCGGCCTCGATGGTGGTCGGCACCATGCCCAACCCCTCGGCCATGCGCGAGGTGGTGGCGTTGTAGGCACGGAACTTCAGGCCAGAGATGGCGTCCATGTCGGTCGCCTCGACAACCGAGTAAAAGCCCTGCGGCGGCCAGGGGCAGGAATAAAGGAAATGCAGCCCGGCTTCTTCCAGGGTCTCCTCAAGCGCCGGACGCGAAGCTTCGTAAAGCGCCATAGCACCGTCGAAGCCGGTGGCCAGGAACGGCACGCTGTCGATTTCGTAGATCGGGTCCTCGTTGGACAGCGCCGAGATCAGACGCTCGCCCATCGGTGCGAGGCCGCGGCGCACGGCACCGAAAATCTCGGAGCCCGAGAACAGCGAGCCGCCCGGATGCGTGACGATTTCCAGATCAGAGTTTGCGGTGACCTCGGCGGCGAAGGCAGCCGCGATCTCGGAATGGTAGTTGGTGGCCGAATAGGCCAGCGCCATGTCCCAGGTTTCGGCCTTGGCCGAGACCGCAGAAAGCGCCAGCGTCGATCCGGCGACGAGAGCCATATGCTTCATGGTGAATACTCCCCGTTGCAATACAGTTGCGTGTCGATTACATGACGCTAACAGAACTGTGCCGCCAACAAAGCCAAACTTTGTGACAACTCGGCAAAGTGCCGTGCCTTGCCAGCAATCCACCGAAAAAGACCGCTAAATCGCCGGGATTGCTGGAAAGTGATGCTTGGTGGATTGGATCGCGGCGGCACAATAGAGACCTGGCATGGGTCCAGACGTATCGGGTCTGCCAACGGGATGGGACAATTGAGACGGTGGTAGAACAGATGGGGCAGCAGTTGACGCGGCATAGCGACAGTACGGTGCAGCCGCCGACCATAGGTATTCTGTCGCTCGACACGAAGTTTCCTCGCCCCATCGGCGATGCGGGCAATCCGCTCAGTTACGCGATGCCTGTGCGGGTCAGGATCGTCGAAGGCGCCGACAGTCCCCTGATCGTGCGCGACGGCCTGCCTGGCGACGACATGCTCCGCCGTTTCGAGGAGGCCGCGCGCGGGTTAGAGGCCGAGGGCGCCGACGTCATCGTATCGACCTGCGGCTTTTTGGTGACCGCGCAGGCGCGGCTGGCCAGATCGGTGCGGGTGCCGGTGCTTCTCTCGGCCCTGTCGCTGGCGCCACTGGTCAAGGTCACGCGCCCCGGGCGGGTCGGCATCCTGACGGCCTCGGCCAAGTCGCTGGGACCGCACGTGCTCGCCGCTGCCGGGCTTGACGCGGCGGAGGTCGCAATCCGGGGCCTCGACGACGTGCCGGAGTTTCGCGACACGATCCTGGTGACGCGCGACGCGCAACCGGCAAATTTTGACCAGGCCGTCGTCGCACGCGCGGTTGGCGAACGCGCTGCGTCGCTGGCCAAAGATCATCCCGATCTATCCGCCATCATCCTGGAATGCGGGAACCTGCCACCTTATGCGGCGTCCGTCCGCGCCGCCACGTCGCTGCCTGTTTTCCACATCGTCGACGCGGCGAACGCGCTGGCCCAAAGCGGCGCCAGACCGGCAGTTTAAGCCGATCTTTCGTCGTAGCGGCTGCCGTTCTGGGTGTTCAGGAAGGCGCCGAGCGGGATGTCCTCTTGCTTGAGGAACCCGCTTGCGGGCAGGTGACCGTCACGCAACATCTCGATCACCGCGACGACCGAGGAGGCCGTGGTCCAGGAAATCGCCGTGCGCATCCGGCCGCCGATCTCGACGGGCCTGAGGGCGCGGACAAACTCGCGGCGCACCAGATCGCCATCTGCCGTTCCCTCCGCCGCGACATGGATATAGACCACGTCATCGCACACCGGCGGCTTGGCGTCGACAAGGATGCGGCCCGCCTCTTCTCGGCGGTCGCGCATCATCAACTCGTGGAAGAAAAAGTTCATCTGTTTGACGTGACCGGGATAGCGCATCGTCTTGTAGTCGATGTCGGACACGCGCCCGAGATACGTCTCACACATCGTGCCAAGCCCGCCCGAGGTGGTGAAGGCCTCCAGTTCGACCCCGCCGATAACGATCTTTTCAATCCATTCCATGGCTGAGACCATCTTGATCTGTCCGCCCTCCAATACCTCGCAATCGTTGAGATATTCGTTGACTACGCCCTCGGGCGACCAGTTGAAGGAATACCCCATCAGTCCCGAGGGATGCTGCGGCAGGGCGCCCACCCGCATCCGGCAGGATCGGCAGGTATCGAGCGTCTCGATCAGGTGCGCGCCGACAATCCCGACGAAACCCGGCGCCAGCCCGCATTGCGGCGCCATCAGACCGCGCGAGGTCGCAGCCATTTCACGGATCGCCTTGGTGGTCGCCACGTCTTCGGTGAGGTCGAAGTAATGCGCACCAAGCGCGTGGGCCGTCCGCGCAACGGCGGCGTTCAGCGCGAAAGGCAGGCAGGACAGGACGGCATCCATCCCCGACAAGGCGCGGTCGAGCGCCGCCTCGTCGCTGACATCAAGCGTGTTGCACTCAAGACCGGCAACAGATGGTGGTTTGGCATCGAAGCCCACCGGCTGGAACCCCGCCTCCTGCAACAGCTCGGCCGCGAGCCTGCCCACCTTGCCTAGCCCCAAAACGGCAATCGTTTTCATCTGGTCATTTCCGTTTCGTTTCGGGTCGTTTCGTATCGGGACCGCCGGAAACAGCGGCTGGGCCAGCCTAACTGGCCAGCGTCAGGTGCTTGGCCGCGCACATGTCCTGCCGGGCATGCCGGTCGAATTTGGTGCAGAGCACGATGGTCACCTGCGTCTGCCGCACCCCGTCGAGACCGGCAAGCTCATCGACCAGCGCATCGATATCCTCGGCACAGGGCGCGGTGACGAAACACATCAAGGTGTGGGTCCCGCTGACCGTCATGCACTCCTGGATCTCGGGATAGCCGCCAAGCGCGTGAACGATGCCCCGACATTTCGACTGCACCACGTCCAGTTGAAGATAGGCCCGGGTCTGCATCGCGTCGCTGTCGGGGGTCAGCATCGCGCGGTAGCCCACGATGACGCCAGACTTTTCCAGCCGTAGAATCCTCTCATTGACCGTCGAGCGGGCCAGTTGCAGGCGCCGCGCTATCTCGGAGGTCGACATCCGCGCATTGGTACTGAGAAGGGCAAGAAGTTCTCGATCGATTGCGTCCTGAGCCCGTGTCATTTTTTACCCCTTTTCATTGAAAAGGGCATGAAGACACGAGTTTTGCCCTGACAAAACCTCTTGATTGCTCGGTTTATCATGATAAACGATCATGGTATGCGCCGTTTCGTGCCCTCTCTCGCTGCTCTGACCGCCTTTGAGGCGGCTGCGTCCTACCGCAATTTCACCCGCGCGGCGGAGGATCTCGGCGTGACGCAGGGCGCGGTGAGCCGGCAGGTTGCCGCGCTCGAGCAGCAATTGGGCGCCAAACTCTTCCGGCGCGTCGGTCCGCAGCTCTTTTTGACCGAGGCGGGGCGCAGCTATGCCACGGCCATCACCCCGATCCTCCACGCGCTCGAGGAGACATCCATTGACATCGTGCGCGGCCGCGGGCTTGGCAACACGCTCCAGATTGGAGTGCAGGATAGCCTCGGAAGCCAATGGCTGGTGCACCGCCTGCCCTCGTTCACGCGCTTCGCGCCCGAGATCGCCTATACCGTGCGCCCGGTCAGCGCGGCACCCAATTTCGTTGAGGACGGCGTCGATGTGGCAATTCTGCGCGGCACCGGCTCCTGGGCCGAGGCGCATAGCTTTCGGCTATTCCCCGAGACCGTGGCCGTTGTCGCCTCGCCCGCGATGATCCCAGTGGGCGCGCCGTTGAACCCCGACGAGTATCACCGATTTCCGCTGATCCAGAACGCCCATCGCCCCGATAGCTGGCTGCGCTGGCTGGAGGCCAAGGGGCTCGAACGGAAACACCCGATCTCGGGGCCGCGCTTCGCACAGACGTCGATGGTAATCTCGGCGGCGGTGGCCGGGATCGGGCTGGCAATCGCCCCCCTGATCATGATCGAGGACGAGTTGGCGACCGGGCGTCTGCACACCGCATTGGGGCCGCCGGTGCCCAGCGGCTTCAGCTATTACATCGTCTATCCGCTAAGCAAAGGCGACACGAGGCACACATTGGCATTGCGGGACTGGCTGCTGGCAGAGACACGCGCCCTGCGGACGGACGCGATCAGCGCGCCCGAATGAACCGGTCCGGCCGGAAGGGCGCAGCCGGGATCGGCGGCGTGCGACCTTCCATCAGATCGGCCAGAAGACGGGCGCTGCCGGGACCTGTCGAAAAGCCAATATGCTGATGCCCGAACGAGGCCCAGACGTTTGTCGCTTTTGGCATCGGCCCGATGGCGGGCCGACTGTCAGGCAGCGTCGGACGGCTACCTAGCCAGCATTCGGGGTCGATCGCCTCGCCCAGGTCGATGGCCTGGCGCGCGGCCCGTTCGGCCTGGTCCATCTGGCTGGGATTCGGGACAGCGTCCCGGGCCGATAGCTCGACCCCGGTGCTCAGCCGCAGGCCACGCGCCATGGGGGACAGGACGTAGCCGCCTGCGCTGTCATGCACGGGCCGCTGCAGCCCACTATTTGGCGCAGCGCCGACGCCGCCACAGAAATGCCGATGATAGCCCCGCTCGTAACCTAGCGGCACTTTGCACCCCATGCGCTCCACGAGGTCGCGCGCCCAGGGCCCGAGGCAGATCACCGCCCGGCCGCAGGTCAGTTCGTCGCCATCGGCGCAGCTTAGCTTCACCGCATCGCCATCGTTGCGGATGCCGGTGACCTCGGCCCGGACGATTTGACCGCCCGCTTGCGCGAACCGCCCTGCATAGGCCGCGACGATGGCGCCGGGATCGTCCACGGACAGGCTGTCGCGGACCCAAAGGGCGCGGTCGAAAACGGGCTTGAGGCTGGGCTCCAGGTCGGTGAGATCGGCTCTCGAGAGCGTCACCGTGTCGACCCCGAAAGCCGTCATCACCTCATGGAACGACCGGGCGCGGGCATATCCCGTCTCACTGCGGTAAAGCGTCAGCCACCCCGCATCCGACAGCCGGTGCAACTGCCCCACCTCGGCGATGCGCTCACGGTGAATGTCGATGGACAGCCGGATCAGCCCATCGAGCGCCTGGGTCGTCTCATGGAAAGTGGACGCCCGCGCATTGGCGAGAAACCCCAGCGCCCAGCCGGGGTTTTTCAGCAGATAACGCAGATCATAGCGCAGAGCGGCGCGCCGGTTGCCCAGAAGGCCCGGCAAGCTGCGCCACAGGCTGGGATTGTTCAGCGGGACCAGCGAGGATCGCGCAATCACGCCGGCATTGCCCCATGAAGTCTCGCGCCCCGGTTCGCGCCGGTCCAAAAGCGTGACCAGCGCACCGCGCGCCTGAAGCTCCAGCGCCGTGCAGACGCCAACCATGCCCGCGCCGATGACATGGACGGTCGTTCCGGCCAAATCCCCCGCCCCCTCTATGGGCCTCGTCTGTGAGCTTTGGGACAGGACCGCCACGGTGCCTCACAAGAAGGAGATATCGTCAGTTTCGAGCGCCAGTGGATCGCGGCCTTTCTTAGTCAGCCATGAATAGACCGGCGGCACGCGGTCCGCAATCGACTCGACATGCAGGTCGATGAAGCAGGGCCCCTTCCGCCAAGCAAAGGCCTCTGCGAGCGCGTCGTCGAACTGAGCGGAATTGGTCGCCGTCCAGGCCTTGAGGCCGAAGGCCTCGGCAATGGCCTGACCCTTCGGCGGGGTGAAGTCAACCCCAAAGCACTGGTTGTGGCCATTCAACCGGTGCAGGCCCTTGATCCAGCCAAATACGCCATTGTTGAAGAGGATCAGGATGGCAGGGACCTGCAAGCGCACAAGCGTTTCCAACTCGCCCACCGTCATCCCGAAGGAGCCGTCCCCGAAAAGCCCGATGGGCCGACGCGTCGGATCGGCCCGCCACGCCCCAACCGTTGCAGGCAGCGCCGAGCCGAGGCCGCCAAAGGCGCGCGGGATGGCAAAGCGCGTCGCGGGATCGTTGATCTTGAGAAACCGCGTCATGTAAGGCGTCGGTGTGCCCGCATCGGAATAGATCAACGACGCCTGCCCCGAGGCTTCCAGCGCCTCGTTGAAACAGCGCACTGCACGTTCGGGACGCAAGGGCTTGCTGTCGTCTGTCAGAAGCCGCCACGCGTTCTCCCAGAAGGTGGATCTGAGTGCGTTGAGATGGGTGATCCAAGGCTCGAGCCGCGCGATATTGTAATTCTCCGGCACAGCGGCCAGCATCTCCGAAAGCACGAGCCTAGCGTCGCCCGCAACCGACATGACGTTTTCGTAATTGTTCGCCATGACCTCGGGGTTGATGTCGATCTGCGCCACGCGCTTGTTCAGCGTTAGTTGCGGGAAGGTCCAGCCGATCGTCACCACCGAGCCCATGCGCGAGCCCACAAAGAGGACAAAATCGCTTTCCTCCATGGCGCGGTTGGCATGGGGATGATAGCCGTTGTCACCGATCACCCCAATCGACAGCGGATGGTCGTCGGGCATCGTGCCCTGCCCCGTCATCGTGGTGCAAACCGGCACGTTGAGCCGTTCCGACAGCTTCAGCACGTCGTCACCCGCGCAGGATCGGATCACACCGCCGCCGGCCACGATCAGGGGGCGCTCGGCGCGCGCCAAATGGCCCAGAAGGTCCTCCACCAGCCCCGGCGCAGGGCGCATCGGATAGGCCGGGAACGTCTTGCACGCCTCCTCGACATGGAGTGAGACCTTGGCCGGGTCGATTTCAGCCTTCAGCATGTCCTCGGGGATCTGCAGATGCACCGCGCCCGGCTTGCCGGAGCAGGCCGTGCGAAAGGCGCGCCGGATGATCTCGGGCAGTTTCTCGGGCGATTTGACCTGGACGCTCATTTTGGTGATCGGCTCAAATAGCCGCGCGCAATCCAGTTCGGTCAGCACACCCCGTCCTTCGCCCGGCAGCGGGATGTCGATGGTCAGCACGATCACCGGCACGCTGGACGCGTTCGATTCTGCAATCGGTGGCAAGGTATACATCGCCCCCGCGCCCGAGGGGCATTCCACGATGCCGGGACGGTCGGTGAAGCGGCCATAGGCGTCGGCCATGTAGCCAGCCGAGCGTTCGTCGCGCGCCATGACATGGGTAATCTCATCCTCGTGAAGCTGCAACGCCTCGTAGAACAGGACATTGGTGTCGCCCGGCACGCCGAAGATCGTGTTGACCCCGTATCCGATCAGCATCCGCGTCAAAAGCTCGGCGCCATTCATGGCCGCCCTCCGTGAAAGAAACTCATTTCGTATAGGGATACGCACCCGCGCGGGCGGTTGCTACGGTCAGATTGCCGATATTGAGACGCAAAATCCGTGAGTATGGTTGACCAAATCGCGAAGCTGTCGGTTCTGGTTCAGGAACAGGTCGAATGCCTTGTGTCGACGGACGATGAGGCCTTCAGGTCGAAGAACATCGCCGTGGCGGCCGCACCCGCCGCAGCCGCCCCCATCCTGATCCGCTCCCAGACCTCGACGGCGAGGTCCTTCAGGAGGGACATCGCCTCGCCAAAGCCACCCGCACCGGAGACGAGACGGGTGAACTGGTAGACGAGCTCGCCCGCGCCGACGATCAGCGCGCCGATGCCGGTACGGATCAGCGCTCCGCGCAGGACGACCAGCGCCGTGGCGAGGCCACGGACCGAGAGAGCCGCAGCGGCCATCCCCGCCACCCAGCGGCCCGCGAGGAAGGCGGCGAAGGTCGCGGCATAGATCGTCAGGCGGCCGATGCTGTCGAAGAGACCGCGGATCGCGATGCCGAGCGGACCGGTCCGGCTGGCCACCGCCGCCATCGCGTCGGCGACGGCTTCCAGCGCCGGAGCCGCGGCAACGGCCAGCTGGTTCGACAGCCTGCGCCAGATGAGCCCGAGCCGGGAGATCGCATCGTTCGTCCGCTCGATCTGTTCGGCA
The DNA here is from genome assembly GCF_007830545.1 of Roseibium hamelinense. Lineage (GTDB taxonomy): Bacteria > Pseudomonadota > Alphaproteobacteria > Rhizobiales > Stappiaceae > Roseibium > Roseibium hamelinense. Next base: position 15,245 of record NZ_VLLF01000001.1, on the reverse strand, counting down.
TCCTGCTCGGAGACCACAACCCCGAAGGCGCGCAAGTCCTCCGTCGCCTCGCGCAGCGTCGCGGTGTCGATCCGCGACATGGCGATGGAGCCTTCCTCGCCGAAGAGCTGGCCCGCAACGGCGGCGCGTTCGGCCACGGGCACGAACTCCTCGATGGCGGCGTTGATCGCGCCGACGCGCTGGTCCAGCGGCAGGGCGATCAGCTCGTTGGCGGAGAGTCCCAGCCGGTCCAGCGCGTCGGCAGCGGGACCGGTCCCGGCGGCCGCCTGGCTGAGACGGCGCGTCAGATCCTTGGTGGCTTGCTCGATGCCGGACATCGACACGCCCGCTAGTTCGCCAGCCCGCTCGAGTGTCTGGATCGAGGCGACGGTGGTGCCGAGGGACTGCGCGAGCTTCGCCTGCGCATCGACGGTCTGCAGACCGGAGCGGATTATTGCGACACCGGCCGCCGTGGCCGCAGCCACCGCAGCAGCAGCGGCCACGCGCACCCTTCGCGAGAAGGCCGCGAGCCGGGCATTGGCCGCTTCCATCTCGCGGCTCAGCCGTCCGAAGCCGCGCGAGCCGGCCTCACCGACACCTTCCAACTCGGCGCGCACCTGCCGTCCGCCCACGGCCGCGAGGCGGACGATGACGCGTTTCTCGGCCATCGGTCAGACTCCTTGCTTTCGCCGCATGGGCGTCTTACGTTTATGCCATCGATCAAATGAAGGTATGACCATGGCCGAGACCGCGACCCTGTCCTCGAAGTTCCAGATCTCGATTCCCAAGGCGATCCGGGCCGCCCAGCACTGGGAGGCCGGTCTGACCTTTGCCTTCATCCCAAAAGGCACGGGCGTCCTGCTGGTCCCGGTGCCCAAGCGGGAGGCGCTGAAGGGGCTCGCGCGCGGCGCGTCCGCCACTGATTATCGCGACCGGACGGATCGGTTCTGATGATCCTCGTCGACACGTCGGCGTGGATCGAGTGGCTCATCGGCTCGCCGACCGGCGAGAAGCTGTCCGAACATCTGCCCGAGCAGGGCGAATGGCTGGTCCCGACAATGGTCCAGTTCGAGCTGGCGAAATGGCTGACGCGCGAGGTCGGCGAGGACAAGGCGGATCAGGTCATCGCCTTCACGCAGGTCTGCCATGTGGTGCCGCTCGACACTGAGATCGCGCTGGCGGCGGCGGAGTCGTGCCGGGAGCACAAGCTCGCGACTGCCGACGCGATCATCTTCGCAACCGCCCGCGCACAGGGCGCGACGCTCCTGACCTGCGACGCACATTTCGAGGGACTGCCCGGTGTCAAGCTGATCGAGAAGATCAAGGCCTGACCTCCGGGCCGCCATTCGCGCTCAGTTCCTCGTTCAGCTTCCGGACCATCACCGCTTCGATGACGGGCAGCAGTTCGGCCATGGCGAGCGGCGGCACGCCGAGGGCGTCACCGAGCGCCAGCGCGGCGGACATGTCCCAGCCGATCACCGCGCCGGGCAGGACACGCAGCTGCCCGCCGAGGCGGCCGACAAGGTCCCAGACCTGCCATCCCTCCGGAGTTTCCGGACGGTTCAGCCGCGCCGGGCAGTCTTCGCACGCCCTTTGGCAGGCGTCGCAGTAGCGCTCGCCCCCGCCGAAGGACCACTCGGCGAGAGCGCGGAGGCGTTTTTTTCCTGCTCCAGCAGCAGACCCTTGGAGACGTAGGTCAGCTGGAACGCCTCGAAGATCGGCCAGACGTCGAGCAGCGCGTCGATGGCAACGGGGCTGGGATCAATGGGCTTGCCGTCCGCATCGCCGATGCCCTCCCAGCCGAGCACCGCCCGCCGCGCCAGCGCCTTGGCGAAGGCCACAGCGCGTTCCTCGTCCGATGCGTCCTCGGGCACCGCTTCCACCACGGGGTCGCTGCGCGTCGCCACCATCAGCGCGGTGGTCAGCGGGCGCAACTGCACCCGGACGCCGGGCGCGAGATCATGCCAGCGCGGTTCATTCGTCAGGTCGAGCGAAAGCATCAGTACACCTCGATGTCGTTGATCAGGGTTGCGGTGCAGATCCGGCCGACCACGCTGTCGCGGGCGGCCTGCCAGTCGAAGGTCGCCTGCACGCCCTGCGGCCCCGAAATCTCGATCCGCGGGCGCGGCTGGTAGACGGCGTGCACGGTGAACGTGAAGCTCTCGCCCGAGGGCAGGACGTAGGCGAACTCCATCTCGCAGGCCTCGCTGTTGATCGCCTGCCCCACCAGCGTCTGGTCGGCGAAGCGGACCTCAATCCGGCCGGTGAGCGCGGCGATGGACGGGTCGGCGCCGTCGATGCGGCCGTCGCTTCGAATGGTCTCGATCCGGTCGAGGTTGTTGGCATAGGTGATCTCGGCCGAGACGACGTTACCGAGTGCGGTGCCGTTCCGGGTGTCCAAGAAAGCGTGAAGCTGATCCGCGGCTTCATCGTCGTGCAGACTCACCGACCGACCAGTCCGGAGGTGACACGCGAACTAGTCGAGGCATGGTACCGAGACCGAGCCCACATCAAGTTTCCGGAGCGGATCGAACTCTGTCTCGGCCTGTTCCCGGATCCCGAGGCATTCAGGCCGATGGGCCTTATCGTACGTCAGACCCGGCAGCGATGGGGGTCCATGTCACCGGCCGGACGTTTGCTACTCAATCGTCGTCTTGTTCAGGCCCCTGTCGACGCCATCGACTACGTGATCACCCATGAACTCTGCCATGTGGCCGAGCCTCATCACGGGGCAGCATTCTTTGACCTCCTCGACAAGGTGATGCCCGATTGGGAGCGTCGGAAGCAAAGGCTCGAACGGGCCATGGCCTGAGAAATTCCGAAGCCGGTCGCAACAGACGCTAACGCGACTCCAATCCAAGCAATTTCGGACGCTGGATTTTCTTTTTCTCTTACAGAGGCTTATAAGAAATTCACCAAATTGGCTCAGTCATGAGGTCCGGAGAATATGGGCCTTGAGAGACCGCTTCCGGGGTCCTCGCGCCGCAGCCGGTGAACAGCTCCTCCTGCATAACCCTCGAATACAACGGAAAAATCCGGCCGCAGCCGAATGGGGAGAACGCTTTCGCCGGGGCAAGTGGCGGAGGAAGTGTAACAAATACCGAACTCTCTCCCGTGCCAGTGTCTGCCGCCGCGTGACGGCCGCGAAACCCTGCGCAAATCTGACGCTCATTGGAAAATCGGCCGATCAGCCGAGCCCGAAGTCATCCCGGAAACGATCAATCTGATGCATCCGCTCGTGGAGGATCGTGACAATACCGATATCGCCGTTCGAGAGATGACGCCAGTAGACGAAATGGCGCTCGTAGCGAAAGAAGAACCCTTCGACGCCGAACTCGGCCGGGATGGGCTTTGAGGCGACACCGTGGGCGGCGATCTTGTCGAAGGCTGCGAACAGGCCGGTGATATATGTTTCGGCCTGATCGTCACCCCACCTGTCGCTTGTGTAGCGGTAGATGTCATCGAGGCGGTGGGACGCCCCTTCCTGGATACGGATGGCGGGCATCGGATCAGGCCCGGTTCCGCGCGATCACCTCGGCTGCGGTCAGAGGTTTGTACGTCTCCTCCGGGGCTGCGAAGGCATGGGTCAATTCCGCCTTCAGCCGATTGAAGGCTTCGGCCTCTGCCCTCTCCTTGTCACGCCGGATCAGGTCGCGGATGTATTCGCTGACGTTCTCATAGGATCCGTCATCACCCACATTGGCTGACACGAAGTCACTCAGGGCCCCACCAAGGCGGACGGTCATCGTGGTCGTTCGGGACATGGCGCAGCACCTCTCATCTCTCCTGTATTCAATATAACCAAAAACGAACGCAAAACAAGAGAGGATTTCCCCCGTATGGCTGTCGCACATCATTCGCGCCTCAGCCGTCAGCCTCATCGACAATGTGGCGCCCCGCCAGCGCAAGCACAACATAGAGCACGGCATCCGAATGCCGCGCGAGGGCGATCAGATGATCACCGCTCGGCCCCCGCTCGCCGGCGAACCAGTACTTCACGGTGCGTTCGCTGGCGCCAGTCCAGCGCATGGCCATCTTGATCGCCCGATGCGTTTCGCCCAGCTCTTCGTGCAGAGCCATCGCCAAGGCGGTTCGATAATCGGTGGGTTCTTCGACCAAGTGCACAAATGTGCCCATTTTCGGCACAACTGTGCCCATCTTCACGCGCATCTCCACGTCCTTCTTCGTTAAATGATTGAAGAACCATGAAAACGGCGAGTGCCGATTTTGTCCGTGACGGGTCATTGGATCGCGTCCGACGGCTACAGCTACTTGAGGGGCGCGGCGATGAATTGGAGTTTGAGGCCTGACGGCCGGGCAAACGGAAAGACCTTGCCCGTTTTGGGAAACGACTTTCCAGAGGCGCTTGTGTCAGATGGAAAAATATCAGCCAAGCAACGCTTGAACGGCTAAAAGGAACATACTGTTTGAAAAGCGGTCGAGACAACAGAACGGACGGAGGCGACAAGGCCGGGCAGGACATCCCGGCCGTCGCCTATGTCCGGATGTCGACCGATCACCAGAAGTACTCGACCGAAAACCAACTCGACATCATCCGAAATTACGCCACCGCACGGGGCCTGACCATTCTGCGCGTGTTCGAGGACTCCGGCCGGTCGGGATTACGGCTGGACGGCCGCGAAGCGCTGCAGAACCTGATGGCCGAGGTCCAATCCGACCAAGCAGACTTCAAGGCGATCCTCGTCTATGACGTCAGCCGCTGGGGTCGGTTTCAGGATGCCGATGAGGGCGCATACTATGAACACGTCTGCTCCCGTGCCGGAATCCGTGTGCACTACTGCGGCGAGCAGTTCGAAAACGACGGCAGCATCGGCTCCAACCTGCTGAAGACCGTAAAACGCGTGATGGCCGGCGAATACAGCCGTGAGCTTTCGGTGAAGGTATTTGCCGGGCAATGCCGCCTGGTAGAGCTTGGATATCGCCAAGGCGGCGCGGCCGGGTACGGGCTTCGGCGCGTGTTGATCGACGAGCACGGCAACCCGAAGGGTGAGCTGTCGCGCGGCGAGCAGAAGAGCCTGCAGACCGACCGTGTGATCCTGGTCCCCGGCCCAGAGCAGGAACAGCTGGTCGTCCAGCGCATTTACCAGATGTTCGTGAATGAGGGGCGGCCCGAGCGCGAGATCGCGGAGGTTCTGAACGGCGAAGGGCTCCACACCGATCTCGACCGGCCGTGGACCCGGGCGACCGTCCATCAGGTGCTGACCAACGAAAAATACATCGGCAACAACGTCTTCAACAAAGTATCGTTCAAGCTAAAGCAGCGCCGCTTCGTGAACCCGCGGGACATGTGGATCCGTGCCGAGGGCGCCTATCCGGCCATCGTCGACAAGGCGCTATTCCTGCGCGCGGGAAATCGTGGATGCGCGCAGCCGCCATTTCACGGACGAGGAACTGCTCGACGCCCTGCGGGCGATCCTGAAGCGGCAGGGCACGCTGTCCGGCCTGATCATCGATGAAGAGAACGACCTGCCCTCGTCCAGCGCTTACCGGAGCCGATTTGGCAGCCTTCTGCGCGCCTATCGCCTTATCGGCTATGAACCAGAGCGGGACTACCGCTACATCGAGATTAATAAGGCGCTGCGCGCGGCCCTCCCCCAGATCGTTGAGGGAATCGTGGACGGCGTGGCCATCCAAGGTGGTCGCGTGGTGCAGGACCCCGACACGCAGCTGCTGCGCGTGAATTACGAATTCACGGTTTCGGTCGTTCTGGCCCGCTGCCAAGCGACGGCAGCGGGCTCCTTGCGCTGGCACATCAGGCTCGACACCGGCCTGGTTCCGGACATCACGATTGCTGTGCGGATGAACGAGACCAACGACGCACCGCGCGACTTCTACCTGCTGCCCAGCATCGACATGACCGACGCGCGCCTGAAGATGGCCGAGCAGAACGGGCTGTGGCTCGACGCCTATCGAACGGAAACGCTTGACGATTTCTACGCCCTCGCCGGGCGGGCGAAGGTGACGGAGGTGGCATGATGGCCAAAAGCGCGGAAGAAACTCACCCTACGGAAGTCACCCTGGTCCCGACCGACAGCATTCGGGTTCTCAATCCACGGGTCCGAAACCCCAGGGCATTTGCGGATATGGTGGAAAACATCGCCAAGATCGGCTTGAAGCGCCCGATCACCGTGACCCGCCGCACCGACACGGATCCGCAGGAGTATGATCTTGTCTGCGGTCAAGGTCGCCTCGAAGCCTTTATCGAGCTGAAACAGACAGCCATCCCGGCCATCGTCATCGACGCCGATGAGTCCGACTGCCTGGTAATGAGCCTCGTCGAGAACTGCGCTCGCCGTCAGCATCGCCCGATCGATCTGATGCGGGAGATCGGCACGCTCCGCGAACGCGGCTACAACGACCGGCAAATCGGCGACAAGATCGGCGTTTCGCCGGACTACGTCGGGATGATCGCGGGCCTTTTGGAGCGCGGCGAAGAGCGGCTGGTGACGGCCGTCGAAACAGGTCTGCTGCCGCTCAACCTCGCCATCGACATATCGAAGACCGATGCCGAAGGGGCGCAGCGTGCGCTGATGGACGCCTACACGCAGAAGAAGTTGCGAGGGAAGAAACTCGCGGCGGCCCGGCGCCTGATCGAACAGCGCGAGGCGCGTGGAAAGAAGATCCATCCCAAGCAATACGGACGCGACAGTCGAAACCGGCGACCTCTGACGAGCGAAGCGTTGGTGCGCGCCTATCAGAAGGAAGCGGACCGTCAGAAGCTTCTGATCAAGAAAGCGGAACTGACGCAGGGGCGGCTCCTGTTCATCTGCCAGGCATTCCGGACCCTCCTTGAGGACGATCATTTCGTGACGCTGCTGCGTGCGGAAGGCCTGGAGACCCTGCCCAGCTACCTGCAGGACTCCCTCGCCGAGGGGGCAGCGCCATGACCAAGAAGGTTCAGCTCGGCTTCGAGAACGATTGCGTCACGATCCCGGTCGCGGACATCCTGCCCGTCAGGGTCTTGAGCAAGTCCATCAAGTCCAGCCGGAAATACACCCAGATCACAGCGTCGATCCACGAGATCGGTTTGGTCGAGCCGCCGGTGGTCGCGCGAAACGGGGATGCCAGCGGCAGCTGGCTGCTGCTCGACGGACATGTCCGGATCGAAGTCCTGAAGGATCTGGGTCAAGAACAGGTTGAATGCCTCGTGTCGACCGATGACGAGGCCTTCACCTACAACAAGCGGATCAGCCGCATCGCGCCCATTCAGGAGCACCGGATGATCCTGAAAGCGATCGAGCGCGGTGTCTCGGAGGAAAAGATCGCGGCGGCGCTTGATCTCAACCCGCGCAGCATCCAGCGGAAGGTCAAGCTGCTCGACGGCATTTGCCCCGAAGCCGTAGCGATCCTGAAGGACAATGCGTGTACCGCGGCCGTTTTCATCACGCTGCGCAAGATGATCCCTTTGCGCCAGATCGAAGCCGCCGAGCTCATGGTGAACGCCAACAACTACTCCGTCGCCTATATCTCGGCGATCCTTGCCGGGACTCCGAAGACGCAGCTTGTCGAGGCGAACAAGCCCAAACGCATCAACGGTGTCACACCGCAGGCGGTCGCCCGGATGGAAAAGGAGCTTGCCCGACTTCAGGAAGGGATCACACAGATCCAGGACACCTAAGGCCAGGACCATCTCCAGCTGACCGTGCTCCGCGGTTACGTCGCCAAACTCCTCGGGAACGCGCGCGTGGTTCGGTATCTGATGCAGACGCGCCCTGAGTTCCTGACCGAATTTCAGACCATCGCCGAGATGGAGTCTGTGGTGCCGGCCGACGCGGAATAGCCAGCGCCTTCGATCCGATGGGGACCCGGACCCGATAAGCGCGGGGACCGCGGGAGACGCCGGACTGTGGGCCGGATCGAGCGCGGCGGTGGGGATGGCGGCCAAGGCTATTAGTCCATGAAAACCGCGGCAAGCAATGGGGTACGGAAGTCATCGAACAAGAGTTCGAACGAAAACGGACGTAACCCATCTGGACTTGAACGGCGGCAAAGTCCCGCATAGCCGCGATTACCACCTTCCATCGACCCAGTTCGCCACGATCAGCCCCGGCACGCTGTCCAGCGCCCGCTCAGCATCGCGGTCAAGATCGAGCCGCTTCGGCAGCTTCACTTGCGGGACCAGCAAAAAGATTGGCGCGGTGACCTGGTTGCGGCCGGTCTTTGCGCGCGACGCCACCGCCTGGGGATCCTTTGGAGCTGATGGGAGAGTATTCTTCCAGGCTCGGCAGGAACGGCCGTCGCGGGACGAAAATCGACGTGACCCGAGGTCTGGCCTATCGCCGGACCGGAGGGAAAGATGCGCGGTCCATTGTAGACCCCGAGGTCCGTCATCGCTTTCAGCGAGTCCACATTGCCGCCAGCGTCGCGCACGGTGGTGAAGCCGCGCATCAGCGCTCTCTCGTTCGCCTGGGCCGCCAAGAGAAGGTGATAGGCGTGGTCGGTACCCATAGCCACTTCAAACGGGATCTCGGCGTAGGCGGAATGCCAGTGCATGTCGATCAGGCCGGGGATCAGGGTGCGTCCACCGCCATCGATGACGCGCCCCCCGCCACCGCCAAAGGCTCCGGCGAGATCTCGGTGATGATGTTGCCGGTTATCACGACGCTTGCGTCTTCGATGAGGTCTTCACTGACCCCATCGAAGACGTTCACGTTTTCGATCAGGATCGGTCCGGCCGGCTCCTCTTGGGCCCACGCGAGGTTAAATCCAAGCAGAACGCCAACTGCCGCGGATAGGATCCTCTTCATATCATCCCTCGTGTTCCATTTTTGTCGTTCTCGAAGGCTGCCTGTTCGGTTTGAGCCTCGCCGTTCTCAACCGAGCTGCCCCGGAAGTGGGCGGAGGAGAAGACTATTCCTCTGCGTATAATGCCCAGTCGTAAGCCGCCCGTGCGATTTGCGCGATAACTTGCTCCTTCGCCTCGATCGAGGCGGTGTTGCGGTTGTAAACCGCGATCACCATCGTCCGCCCGTCAGGCAGTCGAATCCAGCCCGCATCATTGATCGAGTCATGGCCGGTTCCGGTCTTGTGACCAACGATGGTCCCTGGCGGCAACATGCCTTGCAAGCGCGCTTTGCCTGTTCGGGTCTGCTCCATGATGTCGATGAGGATCGCGGTCCGCTCTTCATCGAGAACGTCACCCGCGAGGAACCCGGATAGAAGCCGCGCCATGGCGTTCGGTGTGGTCGTGTCCCGCGGATCGTCCCACAACGGGGACTCGATCGGACGGATGAAGAATCCCATCACGCCACCGGGCTCTGTCGCCTTCTCGTCGAAAAAGTCCACGACCTCGTCGAAATCATCGAACTCGTAAACATCCACAAAAAGACCGTTGAGATTTCGCGCAACGCTAATCTCGTCGACACCCTGTTCACGCACGAATGCTTCGACGCTCTCGGGACCTCCCATGACGCGCATCATCGTATTGGGAGTCGTGTTGTCGCTGTCGACGATGGCAGTCCAGATGAGGTTGTAGAGCGTCGTCGTCGTGGGAGCCTGCGGGAAGGTCAAATTCACGGGAGACATCACCGAAAGATCGTCTTCCATGATCGTGATCTGAGACTCGAGCGTCATCTCTCCCTCGGACACCCGGTCAAGCGCCGCCATCGAAACCAGTGTCTTGACTGTGCTCATCATGGGGAATGAACGGTCCCCGTTGATGAGATCGATCGGCGGCTCTCCAGGAAACGCGATGCTTGCTCCGACGCCCTCTCCGACAGTCTCAGCTATGCGCGAAACCTCTGAGCGCAGTGTTTCAAGGGAGTCTGCGAGCGCAGGGCCACTGATGAGCATGGCGACCCCAAGCAATACCGTTTTCAGCTTCATAGGTGCGTTTCCTCTCTCTGTACTTCTTGAGTGGCGGTTTATTTATCCACGCCAATCAATTCCAAACGCCGCCAAGTTCTCCATGGCGCATGTTCCTGCTCGAGGCGTGCGGTATCGCAGTCGAAACCGTGGATCTGCAACAGCTGCCAGATGCAACCCGAGAGCGACTGCAGCGGCTACGGATCGCCCCAGTGGGCACGAGACGGGAACTTCCCCGTTGCGCGTTCACTCGCAGCAAGGGATCACGCTGGCATCGTAGACGGGTTGCATGTTCGGCACCCCGCCGCCGAAATCTGTTGGAACCGCAACGAAGGTGCGCTCCCACGCTTCTACGTCGAGCGGCTCGAACAGGCTGTCGCGCGGCTCATGGCGGATCGGCTGGCCGGGATTGACATCACGCAGGACCTCGCCGCCATCGACGACCACGACGCCGTTCACGATCACGAATGGAATGCCGGAGGACGGCAGATTCCCCTGCGCATAGGTGGCGTTGTCGGTCACGGTTTCCGGGTCGAAGATCGTGATGTCGGCAACCATGCCCTCTTGCATCCGGCCACGCTCCTGCATTGCCTTCAGGCCGGTCTCACCCAAGGGGCGGGCAGAATTGTAGCTGCATTGAGCGAGGGTCTGCATCAGCGGGATGTCGTTCTCCCGGCCCAGCCGAAGCGCACGGGCGTAGGAGCCGGCGCCTCGCGGATGCGCGTTGGGCAGGTCCTCGTACGGCGTGTCCCAGGTGATGCTGCCATCCATGATCGGCATGCCATCGGACGCGATCGCCACATCCGGAAGCTTGAGCCAGTCGACGATAGCCTCCTCGGGCATCTTGTAGACCAGCACGAGGCGCGCAGGCTCCTTGGCAATCATCTCTGCCCGGCTTTCCGCCGTGTACCATTCGCCCGAAATGGCGTCCTGGATGGTTTCCTCGTACTTGTAGCCCAACTGATCCACCCAGACTTCTGGCTCGAGGAACACCGCGTTCAGAGCGGTTGATCCAGCGGCATAGGGGTAGAGTTCGCCCCAGACGTTGTGACCTTGCGCGCGAAGCCGAGTGAGCAACTCATGCACGAGGTTGTAGCCGGGATTGTTGAAGTGGCAGGCGATGGCCGGCGCACCCAGAGAGGCTGCGTTCGCCAGCATCTCCTGAATGCCGTTGGCCTCCGAGGTGTCTGTGCCCGGCGTGTAGCGGAAGTGGAAGGCGGAGGGGCGGCCGTAGCGGCCCGCCACGCGCTGGATCTCGAACACCTCCCGCGCGGACGCGCCGTCGCGCATGTAGCCCAGCGTCGAGCCCATAGCGAGCGCGCCAGCGGCCATTCCCTCGTCGATCACGCGGAGGATTTCGTTGCCCTGGTCGATATCGGGGCGGGTGAGCGCCCAGCCCGATTTGTCGCTCCCGCGCGTGTTGAGCGCCTCCGGCGTATCGATTGCGGTGTTGCCGTCGAGCACGAGCGCACGCGCAAACTCATGCGCGCTGGCGCAGCCATAGTTGATCTGGTTGGTGCCCGCACGCTCAGCGTACCAGGCGTCGACCATCGTGCCGAGCGTGCCGATCTCGAGGTCCATGACGGAGGTGCGGCCATCCAGGAGCGCGAGCTTGTTGCCCATCGGCCGGGGCCAGTGGAAATGCGTGTCGATGAAACCCGGTGCCACGACATGTCCGCTGGCGTCGATCTGCCGGCCGCCTTCCAGGTCGTCAGCCGTGATGGCGACGATCCGCCCGTCCCGAACGCCGACATTGGCGACCTGGTCGAACCCGGTTTCGGGGTCCATGACCCGCCCGCCGCGGATCACAAGGTCGAAAGGCTCAGCGGTCTGTGCAGCTACGCTACCTGCAGTGCTCACGAGGGCGGCACTCGCCGCGAGGGTCGTATTGAACTCCCGACGCGTTAATTCCGAACCGCTCATCTCTTCATCGACACTCATGTCTGTTCCTTTGGTTTGGAACGCTTCGGGCACGAAAGTTGCCAAGGCGCGTTCGAGGGGGTCGCGTTGGAAGGTTGGGGGGCGTGCTGTCTTCGCCTCTATTCAATGATCTCCCGACGGATCGGTTGGCCGTGTGGGGCATCTAGGATGAGGCTTCCGTCCCGAACGACGAAGCCTCCGTTCACCAGCACCGTCTGCACGCCGACGGCGGTCTGGTTGGCGTTCTCGTAGGTGGCCCGGTCGGCGATCGTTTCGGGGTCGAACACGACGATGTCGGCGTCCATGCCCACCTGCAGGCGGCCCTTGCGACGCATCTGCGGCACGAAGTCTTCCAGCGTCTGCGCCGGCATCAGCGACATCTTGCGGATCGCCTCACTCATCGATAGGAGGCCACGCTCCCGGACATAGGAGCGCAGGATCTTCGCGTAGGCCCCGGCCGATCGAGGATGGGCGAACACGTTGTCGGGCAGCGGCCATTCATCGCCCGTGTAAGTCTGGATGGTGCCGTCTTCGTCGAAATAGGACCAGAACGTTGCATCCGACGCGATCATCGTCGCGGGATGGGTGATCGACATGTCCAACAGCGCCAAATCGTCAGGTTTGCTCTCGTCGAGGAAGTGCCATGTGATGAAGGTGCCCGGCTCGTTGGCCTGGTAGTCCTCCAGTTCCTCCTCGGTCATGCGGTCGTCGCCGAGCTGGAAATTCTCAGCCGTCGACTGCATCCGGTCGCGCCAACCCGGTCCCGTGAACATGGCGGCGCCGACGACGGTGCTCGCCGCGCCATAGGGATAGGCTTCCACGGTGATATTGATGCCCCGCGCCTGTGCCTCTTCGACAAGCGAAAGCGTTGCCTCGATATCCGCCAGCGACGAACTGTTGATGTGGCAGATATGCATGTGTGCGCCCGTGATCGCGGCATTCGCGATCAGTTCCTTGATCGCCTCGAAAGAGCTTTGTGGCTCTGTGACGCTGGCGTACCGGACATGGGTGTATGTTGCCACGCCATATTCGTTGGCCAGTTCCGCCAGTGCGAAATATTCCTTCTGCCCGTATCCAGGCGCGTAGCCCGCATTGATACCGATGCCCAAGCCGCCTTCCCGCAGCCCCTGCTCGACCAGATCCAGAATGCGCGTGGATTGGTCCTGATCGGCGATTTCCATCTTCCAGTCATTCTCTGCCTGCGCATCCTGGAAAAATGCGACCGTGGCCAGCGGGTCGGTATTGTCGAAGGTTGCGATCCGGCCAAAGGTCCAGCCTGCGGCCGCCCCGTAGTTGATCGGCAGGTTCTTCGCCGCCTGATCCTCGTACCATTCGCCGATGGGCAGGACGCCGGACTCGAGCTCCAGCTGGGTCGTCACCCCCTGCATCGCCTGCATCCGGGCGTCGCCGATGCTTTGCCCGTGGGCGTGCAGGTCGATGAACCCCGGCGAGACGACGTGCCCCGTGGCATCGATCACCGTATCACCTTCCAGCGGGAACTCGCTGATCGCGGAGATGCGACCATCTTCCACGCCGACGTTTCGGATTGCATCGAGGCCCGTCTCCGGGTCGATAACGCGCCCATTAAGGATCACGACATCATTCGCAAACGCTGCGGTTGTGCTCGCCAGGAAGACGGCGACCGTACTGATGGCGCGCCAGGCTTTTCTTGCTGTCACAGGCAGTCTCCCTTCACCTACCGCCACCTTCCAGAGTGGTGGCCTGTCGCGAAAGATGCTAAGCACATCTTGAGCCGGGTTGCTTACCCCCACAGGACAAGCAAAGTTAAAACCTGTCCTCAAAAGCGCACACCCCGAGCATTTGTACGCAAAAGCGGGTATTGGTGCGCGCAGATCTCTCACCGGGGGACAGCCGAATGGTCTCTGAAGGGATCGTGTTCAACCGCGCGCTACAGCTTCGCCCCTTCCTCGACCTGTTCGAGAAGCGCGGCGGCCAGGCTGCCCCTGTGCTCATGGCTGCCGGCCTCGACCGGGTCGACCTCAACGACCCGGCTGCGCTGATCAACGGCAATGCGCTCTACAAAGCCGTCGAGGAAATGGCCGATGCGCTCGGCGACCCCTACTTCGCGGCACGAGCAGGGGCGGCTTTCGTGGAGGCAGGACCCGTCTTCGTCCGCGAGAGCTATGCAGCAGCCCACACCCTGGCCGAGTTCCTGCCATTGGCCATTCTCGAACTGGACCGGCAGATCAACAACGTTCGATACTCCCTCCAGATCTCTGCGGATATTACGCTGATACGCGCAGTGAGGAGCTTCGTTCCGGCGGCACCCATCGTTCAGGCGGATGCCGCGACTGCGAGCCTTTGGGTGACCTTGCTTCGGCTGGTGGTCAAAGACGATTTCGACCCGACCCGGATGACGGTCATTGCTCAGGAGGGCGCAGGCATTCCGCCGGAACTGCTCCCGAAATCCTCATTCCTGAGACGGAAATGGAATGGTGTCCAGATCGGGTTCCCTTCCGAGTGGCTGCAACGTCCGCTAGCATTGAACTGGCAGATACCGACCACCAAGCGCGGAGAGTTTCGTGATACATCCCAGGGCGAGGCGATCCTGATTTGGGTCGAACAAGTCTGCATTCAAAGGGTACACGAAAAATCCTTCGATCTGGACAGCCTCGCCCATCATCTTGGCGTTCATCCAAAAAGCTTGCAGCGACTACTTGCCGAACTGGGCACGTCGTTTCAGGAGATCCGAGATGAGGTCCGGCGACAGAAAGCGCTGGACTTGCTGTCGCAGTCTCAGCCCGCATCCAACGGGGAGATTGCCGACGCTCTGGGCTTTTCGAGTGCGGCCAGCTTCTCGAGAGCCTTCAAGCGCTGGATCGGCGTCTCGCCTTCGGATTTTCGGAAGACCCTATGAGCCGTTCGCGTCCACCCCTACGCGCGCACGGCGCTGTGCCAAGGTCTGGCCCCATATTTCGTCGCTAAGGTTTGCGCGGATTGGCGGCGGCTGATTCAAACTCTCGAAAGAGGGCGGGACAGAATGCGCCGTCAACGCAACCTGATCGAACGCTTCTTCAGGCGATCTCCGCGGGCGAGAAGTTCGGCCAAGCCAGCTTCGTGGATGCAGCCCACGACCGTGCGAGAAGCGGATGGGTCGGAGACCCCGCTGCCACGCTTCGAAAGGCACCTGTTGTGCGCCGAGGATGGCATGTTCCCAGAGGACTGTTGATTTTCACCGAGAACTGCCCCGGTATTTCCACCGAGAATTGACCCGCCTTTTGTGTATGGAACGGCAGTTACGCCGTGGTCAAGATTTTGGTTTCCTCCCTTCGTTGTCGGCCTGATTTGCGGTGCTGTTTTTGAAGCGGAAGCTTTCGTTTCCGGTTTCAAGGATATGGCAGTGGTGGGTGAGCCGGTCGAGCAGTGCGGTGGTCATCTTGGCGTCCCCAAAGACTGATGCCCATTCCGAGAAGCTCAGATTGGTGGTGATGATGACGCTGGTGCGCTCGTAGAGCTTGCTCAGAAGATGGAAGAGCAGAGCACCGCCGGACGCGCTGAAC